>NZ_JABRPL010000009.1 GCF_013249015.1 Rathayibacter agropyri | reverse complement strand
CGAGATACTCAAAAAACTACAGCCCGTGGAATAGATTCAAACCGAGGACGTGGTCCGGAATCCCTGGGTCACCCCAGAGTCGCCACACCTCAACCAACCTTCCCGGCCTGCATTGTCGCGGTCGGAAGCGCCACCGACGCCGCGGGCTTCCGTCATGCCGACGAGCGCGGCATCCCCTTCTTCACCGTGGCGCCGCGCGACTTCGCCTCGCGCGACGAGTAAGGTGACAGTAATTAATCGCCGGGCGCCATTAGTGCAAGGCAGATGAATGCCACGAAAGTGCCGAGGGATTCGCGGACGCGGGCGACTGAGTGGCCACACCGCCGACACGAACGCCTTCACGCGCTGCTGCTCGTGGGAACAGCGAGGCTCCTCCCCTTATGAGTCAACTCGAAGGAACTTGAAAGCTTACTGCGCCGACGGGTGCGTAATAGTGGTTGCTATTGGCTCTGCGGTGGTGTTTTTGACGCGACTCGCCGAACAGGGTGAGGAAAAAATATGTTACCCCTTTCTATCTGCGATTGGGCTATCTTAAGGACGGGAAATATGCGCGCATTTGCCCTCATTGGTGCAGCGGTGATTGTGACCACAGGGGCGTGTTCCTTCGCTGCGCCCGCATGGGCGGAAAATTCCTCTGAGCTGGGACCGAGCGGACGAGTAATGACTCTGGCGAAAGACTCGGCTTCTTCGGATGAACCCCTGGCTCCAGGAATGGTGGAGCTGCAAGTGAAAGAGGTGTCCACCTCCGCTGTGAAACTTCACGCCCGAACTGCTGCTGGTACCTCACTGGTTCGATTGGGGGATGGTTCCGTAGCATTTAGCGATGGTGTCAGCATTACCGATTCACTTCCCCGACACATCGATGTTGCGAATGGTGCGTCGGTCGACGGAGACTGGACGATAGATGCTGATGGGAGTCTGACGTTCTCACTGGGGCCAAGCGATCCTACTCAACCGAGCAATGTAGCAATAACTCGCTCGGATGCGCACGTTCTTTCTGACTGGGGCTCGCAGGAATGGGGCCATTGCGTGTCCGGTAACGGTGTCGGCGGAGCTGTGATCGGAGGGTTCGGAGGCACCCTCGTCGGCCCGGCGGGGACCGTCATCGGCGCCACCGGCGGGTTGCTTGGAGGAATTATACAGGGCGCTTTCTCTTGCTGAAGGGTGTGTTATGAACAAAAAAATCAAAAATGTACCGGCAGGGGCGCCTCTGCTGTGGGGCCTTCGCCCCTGGGTTTTCGCGGCCGTCATCGGATTCGGGGTAGTTCTGGGGGGCGTGCTTGCTGCGCTTTTCAACCTTTCTTTTCCTTGGTTTTTGGTGGTTGAAGCGGGCGTCACCTGCCTCGTACTCGTTGCTGGCGTGGCTGTGTCCAGCCGCAAGAATGGGTAAGCATAAATGCTGCCAACTACTTCGGCTCTCGAGTGCTCACTACGGGGGCGACCACAGACTTTGCACACGAACTCGGCTAGATGTTTAGCTTCACCTCTGGGAGGTATATGTGAACATATGTCACGCTCTGTGCCCCGCGCAAAGGGTCGAGGTGGACATGGAGGAACGAGAAGGATTCCGGCGTCAACAGTCACGAGAGGGCTGCATCCCGTCATTGGATGGTGGCGCTAAGGTCGGTCGAACGGCACAACGAAGGGATTGGCCCAAACGAGGGGCGGCGGTTACATCCGAAGCCAATTCTGCAACGCGTGAGGGGCAAGCCACGAGGGTTTGCCCTCCGTCGCGACCGGGTAGTCGCTTATTCGGGGATCGGTAATCCCCATCCGTTTCGCACTGTTCCATCTGCACCACGGGTTATCGTGTTGTTCGGATTCAGTGCGGAGACTTCCTCGCATACTGCCAGCAGTGCCGCAATCTGGACGACCTTCAGTCGCTGATCAATGTTGAGGTGGTCCAGCTCGTTGATGCTTCCGGACGAATTACCTCGGGCCGCTCCGATAGTTTCCGCAAGCGCGTCCCAGGCGATGGCGTAGCCCTGTGTCATTCTCGTGCCTCCTATTATGCTTTATCGCGGAGGATTCCGCTGGCTCTTACTTTAGCAACCACTAGTTGTGCTGTCCAGGGATATTGGTGAGATGCGATGGGTGAGTGTTTTCCGGTGGCGTTATGGGCCAAACTCGTTTCGGAGGACTCGGGCGGCATGGACCCGCCCACTACAAAGGACGCTGCCGTGGCCGAGGCCGCCCATCTGTCATCGAGGACGAGCCAGCCGGTGCATGAGCGATGCCGAGGCGCGAGAGCAGCGTGAGCGTGGGGCGACCTCTGGTCAGAGTCGAAGCGGTATCGGCTCGACTCTCAACCGGGAAGTCCTCCTCTCCGCTCTACCGGCTACCGCGAGTCGCCACACCTCAACCAACCTCCCCGGCCAGTACACCTAGACTTGCGCAGTGCTCAAGTTGGTCGTGCTCCTCTCCGGCGGCGGATCGAACCTCCGCGCCCTGCTGGAGGCCACCGGCGACGAAGGCTTTCCCGCGCGGGTCGTCGCTGTCGGCAGTGACACCGACGCAGAGGGGTTCCGCCACGCCCACGAGCGTGGCGTCCCCGCCTTCACCGTCGCGCCGCGCGCCTTCGCCTCGCGGGACGAGTGGGGAGCGGCGTTACTCGACCGTGTCCGCGAGTGGCAGCCCGACCTGGTGGTGTGCGCTGGCTTCATGCGAATCCTGCCGCCCGTCGTGGTCGACGCGCTCAGCCCGCGGATGATCAACACGCACCCCGCGCTCCTGCCGCTGTTCCCCGGCGCGCACGCCGTCCGCGATGCGCTCGCGGCCGGCGCCGTCGAGACGGGCGTCACCGTGCACGTCATCGACACCGGAGTCGACACCGGCCCGATCATCGCCCAGGAGAGCCTTGCCGTCTTCCCCGGCGAGAGCGAGGCGGCGCTGCACGAACGCATCAAGACCATCGAGCGTCGCCTGCTGGTGCAGACGGTGCTCGACATCGCCCACGGAACCGTCGACCTCGAGGAACTCGCCCGCGCATGAGCATCACCGCACACGACCCCAGCAGCTATGACGACCGCGACGTGGTCCCCGTCCGTCGGGCGTTGATCTCGGTCAGCGACAAGACCGGGTTGCTCGAGTTCGGAGCGGCGCTCGCCGCAGCCGGAGTCGAACTCGTCTCGACCGGCTCGACCGCCGCGACCCTCCGCGGCGCCGGTCACGAGGTGACCGACGTCTCGGCCGTCACCGGTTTCCCGGAGTCGCTTGACGGGCGGGTGAAGACGCTGCACCCGGCCGTGCACGCGGGCATTCTCGCCGACCTGCGCCTCGCCTCGCACCGCGAGCAGCTCGAGCAGCTCGACATCGGAGCGTTCGAGCTGGTCGTCGTGAACCTGTACCCGTTCCGCGAGACCGTTGCCGGCGGCGCCGACGCGGCCACCGTGGTCGAGAACATCGACATCGGCGGCCCGGCCCTCGTCCGTGCCTCGGCGAAGAACCACGCGAATGTGGCGATCGTGGTCGACCCGGCCGACTACTCCGGCATCGTCGCCGCCCTCTCCGCCGGCGGCACGACCCTCGCCGCTCGGCGCACGCTCGCGGCGCGCGCCTTTGCGCACACCGCCTCCTACGACTCCGCCGTCGCCTCGTGGTTCGCCGGGCAGGAGGCGACCGAGGGAGTCGAGGGGTCCGTCGATATCCGCGGCACTCTCCAGCAGGTCCTGCGCTACGGAGAGAACTCGCACCAGAAGGCGGCGCTCTACGTCTCGCCCGATGGCGCAGGCATCGCCCAGGCGACGCAGCTGCACGGCAAGGAAATGTCGTACAACAATTACGTCGACGCCGACGCGGCCGTCCGCGCGGCCTACGATTTCGTTCTCCCCGCGGTCGCGATCATCAAGCACGCGAACCCCTGCGGCATCGCAATCGCGAGCGCCAAGGCCCTTGATCCCATCGCCTCCGCCCACCGCCGCGCGCACGAGTGCGACCCGGTGTCGGCGTTCGGAGGAGTCATCGCCGCGAACCGGCCCGTCACCCTCGCGATGGCCGAGACGGTCAAGGAGATCTTCACCGAGGTGCTGGTTGCGCCGGGCTTTGAGCCTGAGGCGCTCGAGGTGTTGAAGGCCAAGAAGAACCTGCGCTTGCTGCAGCTGCCCGACTTCTACGCCCCGGTCGAGCGCGAGTTCAAGCAGATCTCGGGCGGTATTCTGCTGCAGGAACCGGACCGTTTCGTCGGCGGGCCCGGTGAGGTCAGTGCCGGGTGGCAGCTCGTCGCGGGCGAGCCGGCCGACGCCGACACGATGCTCGACCTTGAGTTCGCGTGGAAAGCGTGCCGCGCGGTCAAGTCGAACGCAATCCTGCTCGCGAAGGGCGGTGCCTCGGTTGGCGTCGGCATGGGTCAGGTCAACCGCGTCGACTCCTGCCACCTCGCTGTTACCCGGGCCGGTGACCGCGCGACCGGCTCCGTCGCTGCCTCCGACGCGTTCTTCCCCTTCGCGGACGGCCTCGAAGTGCTTCTGGCCGCCGGAGTGAAAGCCGTCGTGCAGCCCGGTGGCTCGGTGCGCGACGCGGAGGTCGTCGACGCGGCGACCCGCGCGGGCATCACCATGTACACGACGGGGCAGCGGCACTTCTTCCACTGAGTTGTCTGTCGCCCTCGCGGCACCTCCCGAGTTCGGGGAGCCGGGCGCTCGTAACTTCACTTCTGCGAATGTCCAAAAGTTGTCGCATTCGACGCCGAGTGCGACAACTTTTGCGTTCTGGAGGGGCGGGCCACGGGCCTCTCGGTGCGCGTGCGCTGACGCCGGCGCCGTGAGTGGCCATCGCGTTGTCTGGTGGACGAGGCCGGTGCCCGGGTATAGCCTGTGAGGCTGCCCAAGCTCCCGACTTGAGCGGCATCCCCCTCTCCCGCTCCGGCGGATCCCCCACCTCGTCGCGAAAGCACAGCACCGTGTCTTCACCCGCCCCCGCGTCCTCCGGCGCTCCCACGCCATCTCGCCCGAGCACGCTGCGGACCCTCCTGCGCCTGGTTCCATTCGTCGGCGATGCCCGACCACGCCTGATCGGCGGCATCGGGGTCGCTCTCGTGGCGAGCCTGGTCTCGCTCGCGATTCCGCTCGTCCTGCAGCAGCTTGTCGACGGGCCGCTCGGCGACGGAGCGACGGCTGCCGGCGCGGGTGATCTTGGGCCGCTGATCGGCCCGGTCGCTCTTATCCTGGGGCTCGGGATCCTCGAGGCCGGCGCCATCGCACTGCGGCGGCGAATGGTCCTCACCCCCAGCACCCGGGTTGAGGCCCGCATGCGCTCGGCGCTGTACCGCCAGCTGCAGGATCTCCCCGTGTCCTTCCACGATCGCTGGCAGAGCGGACAGCTGCTCTCGCGGGCAATGAGCGATCTCAGCCTGATCCGGCGCTGGATCGCCTTCGGTTTCGTGCTGCTGGTCGTGAACGCCCTAACGATCGTGGTCGGCTTTGGCGTCCTGGTTTACTGGAACCCGATCCTCGGCGTCCTCTTCGTCGTCTGCTCGGTCCCCGTCTGGATTTATGGCTTCGCGTTTGAGAAGCGCTACTCGAGCATCGCCCGCCGGAGCCAGGACCAGGCGGGCGACCTCGCGACCACCGTCGAGCAGTCGGTGCACGGCATCCGCGTGTTGAAGGCGTTCGGCCGCCACCAGCACGCGCTCGAGAACTTTGCCGGTCAGGCCGAAAAGCTACGCGGCACCGAGCTCGACAAGGCGAAGGCCATTGCGGGAATCTGGCTCGTGTTGCTCCTGGTGCCCGACATTGCGTTCGCGCTCTGCCTTCTGGGTGGAGTCTGGCTCGCCGCCGACGGGCAGCTGAGCGTGGGGGAGCTGTTCGCCTTCTTCGCCACCGCGACGGTCCTGCGCTGGCCCGTGGAGTCGATCGGGTTCCTCCTCTCGATGACCTTTGACACGCGGACTGCAGTGGATCGCTACTTCGAGGTGATGGACAGCCGGAACACCATCACCGATCCGGAAAAGCCTGCGACGATCACCGAGCCGCGCGGACGGGTCCGCTTCCGCGACGTCCACTTCCGCTACCAGGACGCTCCCGAGCGTGACCCAGACTTGCTCGACGGCGTCGACCTCGAGGTCGAGCCGGGCGAGACGATGGCACTCGTCGGCATCACCGGCTCGGGCAAGACGACGCTCACCGCGCTGCTCCCACGCCTGTACGACGTGACGGGCGGGGCGATCGAGCTCGACGGAGTAGACGTGCGCCACCTCCGCCGCGACGAAGTGCGCACGCACATCGGCATGGCCTTCGAGGACGCGACGCTGTTCTCGACCTCGGTCCGCGAGAACGTCCTCCTGGGCAACCCGGATGCGAGCGAGGAGGAGCTGCTCGAGGCTCTCGACATCGCGCAGGCCGACTTCGTGCAGGGGCTCCCCCACGGGCTTGACACGAAGGTGGGGGAGGAGGGGATGAGCCTCTCCGGTGGACAGCGACAGCGGCTCGCGCTCGCTCGCGCCGTAGCCGCACGGCCGATGGTGCTGGTGCTCGATGATCCGCTCTCGGCGCTCGATGTCGATACAGAGGCGCGGGTCGAGGCGGGGTTGCGTCGCGTCCTCGGCGACACGACCGCGATCATCGTCGCCCACCGCCCCTCGACGGTGGCGCTCGCCGATCGCGTCGCGCTGCTCGAGGAGGGGCGCGTCACTGCGGTGGGCACCCACAGCGAGCTGCTGGCCAGTAGCCAGCACTACCGCTTCGTCATCTCGAGCCTCGAGGAGGACGAGCTGACCCGTCCTGTCGGGAGCGAGCGCGTCGGCTCGCGTCTCGCGACCACGACCCACCAGGAGACGAGATCATGAGCATGCTCGGTTCGACCGAGGAGCGCGACGACCTCAGCCGTGCGGAGTCGTCCGAGCTTCGGCGGCGCTCGCTGCGGCTCTTGGGCTCGCTGCTGCGGCCCCTGCGACTGCGCCTCGTGCTCACCGCGATCGTGGTCATCGTCTCGACGGCGGCACAGGTCGCCGGTCCCGCCCTCATCGCGGCCGGGATCGACAACGGCCTCCCTGCGGTCCTTGACGGCGACGCCGCTCCGCTCGCTGTCATCGTGGCCGCCTACGTGCTCACCGGTGTGGTCGGCGCGGTGCTGGTGGCCTGGTACACCGTGCTCTCGGCGCGGGTGAGCCAATCGATCCTGATCGACCTGCGCAAGCGCGTCTTCCTGCACACGCAAAAGCTGAGCCTGGAGTTCCACGAGAACTACACGTCCGGCCGGATCATCTCGCGCCAGACCAGCGACCTCGATTCCATCAGGGAACTCCTCGACTCCGGGATCAACCAGCTCGTTCAGGGCGCGCTCTACATGGGTTTCGTCGCGATCGCGCTCGTGTCGCTCGACGGCGTGAGCGGCCTTGTGCTCGCCTGTGCCCTGGTGCCGCTCGCGCTGCTCACCCGCTGGTTCCAGAAGCGCTCGCAGGCGCTGTTCCGCGGCACGCGCGTCGCCTCGTCCAGACTGATCGTGCATTTCGTGGAGTCGATGACCGGCATCCGCGCGGTGCAGACGTTCCGCACGCAGAAGCGCAACGAGGCAGTGTTCGGCGCCGTGGTCGAGCAGTACCGTCTCGCCTACAAGCGCGTGTTCGGCGTGTTCGGCACCTTCGATCCCGGCCTGGTGCTGATCGGAAACGTGACAGTCGCAGTGGTGCTCTTCATCGGCGGCGTGCGGGTGCTCGACGGCGGCCTCGAGATCGGCGCGCTGCTGGCGGTCCTGCTGTACACCCGGCGCTTCTTCGATCCGGTGCAGGAGATGGCGATGTTTTACAACTCCTACCAGTCGGCCGCCGCCGCGCTCGAGAAGATCTCGGGCGTGCTGGCTGAGGAGCCGAGCGTTCCCGACCCGACCCGCCCGATCGACCTCCGCCAGGCTCGCGGTCGGTTGCGCTGTGAGAGCGTCCGCTTCGCCTACACGAGCGATCGGGAGGTGCTCCCGCGCTTCGACCTCGACATCCCTGCCGGACAGACCATCGCTCTCGTCGGCTCAACGGGCGCGGGTAAGACCACCCTCGCCAAGCTCATCTCGCGTTTCTACGACCCGAGCGACGGAGTGGTGACCCTCGACGGGGTCGACCTGCGGAGGCTGCATCCGAAGGACCTGCGGCGCGCGATTGTGATGGTCACGCAGGAGGCGTACCTCTTCTCCGGGTCCGTCGCCGACAACATTGCGATCGGTCGGCCGACCGCCTCCTATGACGAGATCGTGCGCGCGGCGCATGCCGTCGGTGCGCACCAGTTCATCCAGGCGCTGCCGGACGGCTACGACACCGACGTGAACAAGCGCGGCGGGCGCGTCTCGGCGGGCCAGCGGCAGCTCATCTCGTTCGCGCGCGCCTTCCTCGCCGATCCGGCGGTGCTCATTCTTGACGAGGCGACCTCGTCGCTCGACATCCCGAGCGAGCGGCTGGTGCAGCAGGGACTGCAGACGTTGCTGGCCGACCGCACCGCGGTGATTATCGCGCATCGCCTCTCCACGGTCGCCATCGCGGACCGCGTGCTGGTGATGGAGCACGGCCGCATCGTCGAGGACGGCACTCCGGAGGCGCTCATCGTCGGCGAGGGCCGCTTCGCCGCTCTGCACGCCGCGTGGCGCGACTCCCTCGTCTGACGCCGCTGCCGGAGGGCGCGATGTGCAGGAGCGCGTGCGATGTGCAGGAGGTCGTGCGATTCGCAGGAGGTCGTGCGATTCGCAGGGGAATCCTCGACGGAGGCGGTTTCTCCGCGCTATGACGCGGTTGTGGCCCGGATGCCCTGCAGATCGCACGCAGTCCTGCAGATCGCACGCAGTCCTGCGAATCGCACGCAGACCTGCGAATCGCACGCAGTCCTGCAGATCGGACAAGCTCCTGCACATCGGACACAGAGGCGCAGGTCACGGGCGCCAGCGGGCGGCGCGCACGTCGACGCGGTAGCTGGCCGGAGCGACGACCAGCGGCGTGCCTTCGCGCTCGTATTCCACCCGGGCGCGCGACTCCTGCCCGAGTGCAGGCGCGCCGCTAGAACGCACGACACGCCACCAGGCGACGTCAGAGCCGTAGCGCGCCAGCACGGTCCCCACCGCGCGCGCGGCCCGCGTGCCGAGCACCGCTGCGATGTCGCCGTATGCCATGACGCGCCCCGGAGGAATCGCGTCGACCACGTCGAGGACTGCGGTGACGAAGTCGGGCGGGTCCGCCTTGCCGTGGACCGCGTTCAGAGCGTCAGCGCCCCGATGTTCTCGCCGTACTGCGTCTCTCCGATGACCTCGAAGCCGATCCAGCGGAAGAACTGCTCAGGGCCGTCCTCGCCCGACTCCCAAATCACGGTGAGGGTGGCATAGCCGCGGGCGCGAGCTTCCTCGGCCGTGGCGCGCACGGCGAACGTGCCGACTCCGCGACCCTGCTTCGCCGCGTCGATGTTGATGCGCCAGATGCAGCTGCGGAACTCCTCCGCCGCCTCGGGATCGAAGTGCGCGTGGATGAAACCGACCAGCTCGTCGCCGTCCATGACGGCGCGCTGCCAGGAGGCTCCAGGGTCGATGACTGCTGCTGCCGCGGAGTACGAGACCGGCGCGATGAACTGCTCCTGACCCGGTTTGAGGCTGAGTCCGTTGACGGCCGAGATGTTCGACGCGGATAGCTCTTCCAGGCGGAGGTCACTCATGGCGTCAATCTACCGGCCTGGTGCTCGGGTGGCATCCTCCTGGCGGGCGATGGAGGTCCGCTCCTGGGAGGGGAGGGCGAACTCTCTCGACATCGAGACACTTCGGTGCTCGGGTAGGCTGGCCGCAGGCCATCCGGAGCGGTGCACAGCCGTCCGTCCCGCGCAGGTGCGGGGTCATCGACACCATGGGAGAGCAATGTCCAAGATCAAGGTTGAGGGAACAGTCGTCGAACTCGACGGCGACGAGATGACGCGCATCATCTGGCAGAAGATCAAGGACACCCTCATCCACCCCTATCTCGACGTCAACCTCGAGTACTACGACCTCGGCATCGAATATCGCGACCAGACAGACGATCAGGTTACGATCGATGCCGCACATGCCATCCACAAGCATGGAGTCGGCGTCAAGTGCGCGACGATCACGCCGGACGAGGCGCGGGTCGAAGAGTTCGGCCTCAAGAAGATGTGGAAGTCGCCCAACGGCACGATCCGCAACATCCTCGGTGGCGTGATCTTCCGCGAGCCGATCATCATCTCAAACATCCCGCGGCTTGTTCCCGGCTGGAACAAGCCGATCATCATTGGCCGTCACGCCTTCGGCGACCAGTACCGTGCCACCGACTTCGTGTTCAAGGGCAAGGGCACGCTGACAGTCGAGTTCACGCCAGACGACGGCTCCGAGCCGATGAAGTTCGAGGTCTATAAGGCGCCCGACGACGGCATCGCGCAGGTGCAGTACAACCAGGACGCGTCGATCCGCGACTTCGCGCGCTCGTCCCTCAACTACGGACTCTCGCGCAATTACCCCGTGTACCTCTCGACCAAGAACACGATTCTCAAGGCTTACGACGGCCGCTTTAAGGACATCTTCGAGGAGATCTTCGAGACCGAGTTCAAGGAGCGCTTCGACGCCGCGGGCCTTACCTACGAGCACCGCCTGATTGACGACATGGTCGCCTCCGCCATGAAGTGGGAAGGCGGCTACGTCTGGGCCTGCAAGAACTACGACGGAGATGTGCAGTCGGACACCGTTGCACAGGGCTTTGGCTCGCTCGGCCTGATGACCTCCGTGCTCTCTACGCCCGACGGCAGTGTTGTCGAAGCGGAGGCGGCGCACGGCACGGTCACGCGCCACTACCGCCAGCACCAGGCGGGCAAGCCCACGTCAACGAACCCGATCGCCTCGATTTACGCCTGGACGCGCGGCCTCGCGCACCGTGGCAAGCTCGACGGCAACCAGGCGCTCATCGACTTCTCGCTGACGCTGGAGGACGTGGTCATCAAGACGGTCGAGTCCGGCAAGATGACGAAGGATCTCGCCCTGCTCGTTGGCCCCGACCAGGGCTGGCAGACGACGGAGGAGTTCCTCGCGACCCTTGACGACAACCTCCAGGCCCGCATGTCGGCCTGACATCTGGCACGACGCGCTTCGGCCCGCAGGACTCTTCGGACTCTGCGGGCCGAAGCCGTTGCTGGATCCGTAAATCGAGTCCGGGTCGGCGGTCAGAGCACGCGGGCGAGCTGCTTCATTGCCGTGAGCGGATCCGGTCCGACCGGCATCAGCACGGCGCTCGCGGCACCGGCGGAATGCAAGCCGGCGATGCGCGCGCGGGCAGAGTCTGGAGTGCCGACGACCGCGAGCCGGTCGACCCACTCGTCAGGGAGATCGCGAGCGAACGCCGCACGGTCGGCGCTCGCGGCGCGGAGCCGAGCGAGGTCGTCCGCGAAGGGCAGGGGCGCGATGTGCGGCACCCAGTCCGGGTCGCCGATCCCTTCGAGTGCGGGGCGGACGGCGTCCCTCGCGCGGGACGGATCGTCGCCGACCGCCGCGACGTTGTAGGCGACCACCCTGCCGGGCGTGCCCATTCGCTCTCGGGCCTGGGTCAGGTACTCCGGAGTCACCGGCTCGGCGAGGACCGCGCCGTCGGCGACCCGGCCCGCCAGTTCGAGCGACTTCGGGCCGCGGACGCCGGCGAGCAGCGGCGGGACGACGCGGGGCGGCGATTCAAGCGCAAGATTGTCGATGTGCACGTAGCGGCCAGAGCGGCTGATCCGCTCGCCCAGGAGCAGCGAGCGGATTGCGTCGAACTGCTCTTCGAGCAGGGTCAGCGGGCTCTGCGGCCAGATGCCGAGGCGGCGCATCCAGTGCGGCATGCCGTGGCCGATCCCGGCGTGGACACGAGTGGGGAAGAGTTCGGCGAGGGTGCCGAGTTCCATTGCCGTGAAAGCCGGCGTCCTCGCGGCGGCGGGGAGGATGCCGATCCCGACGACGATCCGCTCGGTGGCGGCGAGGACGGCTGCGGCTTGGGCGATGCCGCCGCGGAAACCGAGGTCTTCGACGAGCCACAACTCATCGAAGCCGAGCTGCTCGGCAAGGCGGGCGTAGGGCAGCACCTCGGAGGCGGGCAGGTCGCGGGGGAGCAGGACGCCGACAGCGGCATCCGTGGTGGAGGCGAGCATCCGACCAGCGTAGAACGTGACGCTGGCGGGGGTCTCGAGGCCGATCAGAGCCTCGAGACCCCCGCCAGGGTTAGTCGGCGGACGACTCGCTCAGCTGCACCTGCTCGGGGCGGCCGCTCGAGACGACCTCGATCCTCCGCGGGCGCGCTCTCTCGCTGACGGGGATCGTCACCGAGAGCACGCCGTTGTCGTAGGAGGCGGAAATGCGCTCGGTGTCGACGCCCTGTCCGAGGCTGAGCTGGCGAACGAAGGTCGCCGACTGCCGCTCGCGCGTGATCCAGGTGACGTCATCTCCGCCCGCGACGGTGCGCTGGGCCCGGATGGTCAGCAGCTGCCCGTCGACATCGACATCGACCGAGCCCGGGTCGATCCCGGGCAGGTCGGCGGTGAGGACGTAGTGGTCGCCGTCGCGGTAGAGGTCGATCGGCATGCGGCGTGGGCCCTGGCCCGCTCCCAGCAAAGCGGAGGCGACACGGTCGAGTTCACGGATGGGGTCGTAGGTGATGGCCATTGAGATCACTCCATTCAGTCGTGCAACGAAGAGTTCCTTGGGTTGAGCCGAGACGGCTCAACTACGTCAAGATTAGCACTCGACCGGAAGGAGTGCCAACGGATAATGCCCTCGATCCGGTAACTTCGTTACTCGGTCGTAACAAAGCTTGGCAATCGAGTTCGTAGGGTCGACTCTGTGCGTGAACCGATCCGGTTCCCAGAGAACGTGAGTAAGGACATCGATTGCCGATTCACCTGTCCCACCGTCCACTCGTCCGCCGCGCTGAGAAGCGCATCCTCGTAGGCTTGACCATCCTCGGAGTCGCCGCCACGGCCGCTTTCGCCACGTCCGGAGCGACCGCCGCTCCTCTTACAGCCGGAGCGTCCATCGTCGGGGGACTCACCAGCCCCGAAAGCTTCGACGACGGTGATTACGTCGTCACCCTCGTTGAACCCTCCGCGGCCACCTACCAGGGCGGCGACGCCCGGTTCGCCCGCACCGCTCCGACGCCTGGCGGGCAACTGGAGGCCGATTCCGCTGCGGTCGACGACTACGCCTCACACCTGGAGCAGCGTCAGGAGGACGTCGCAGCCACGGTCGATGCGGCGGTCGACTACCACTACACCGTTGCTCTCAACGGCTTTTCGGCCGCGCTCTCCGGCGACCAGGCCGGCGAGCTCGCGAGCCGGAAGGATGTCGCGCAGGTCCGGAAGGTCGAAAATCTGAAGGTCGATCGGGTGGCGGAGGCGTCCCCGCTCGCCCCAGTGGCGGGCATCCCCGTCCCCTACACCGGGCAGCAGCGCTCGACCGACTTCCTCGGCCTTGAGGGCGAGAACGGCGTCTGGCAGAAACTGGGCGGCATCGATAGCGCGGGGTCGGGCATCGTCGTCGGCGTGATCGACTCCGGCATCGCTCCCGAGAACCCCTCTTTCGAGGGCGCTCCGCTGGCGACATCGCCTGGAGCGGTGCCGTACACCGACGGCGCGGACGTCACCTTCCGTAAGTCGGACGGCACCTCCTTCGTGGGTTCTTGCTCGCCCGGCCTGCCCTCCTCCGAGCAGTGGGACGGCGATGAGTGCAACCAGAAGCTAATCGGTGCGCGCTGGTTCCTCGGCGGCGAGAAGGTCGGTTCGACGGATAACCCGGAGTACCGCTCGCCCCGCGACGCGGACGGACACGGCTCGCACACCGCGAGCACGGCGGCCGGTAACGCCGGCGTCGAGGCGAGCGTCGACGGCTACGACTACGGCACGATCTCGGGTATCGCGCCGGCCGCCAAAGTCGCCGCGTACAAGGTCTGTTGGAACGGGGACGAGCCCGGCACCGATGACGACGACTTCTGTTCCGGAGCGGGAATTCTCGCCGCTATCGACGCGGCGGTCTCGGACGGAGTCGACGTGATCAACTTCTCGATCGGCGGCGGCTCGGCCACCTCGACCCTGACGGCCATCGACGAGGCGTTCCTCAATGCCGCCTCCGCGGGCGTCTTCGTCGCTGCCTCCGCGGGCAATTCCGGTGCCGGCGCCTCCACGCTCGACCACGCGTCGCCGTGGTACACCACCGTCGCAGCGTCCTCCATCCCGACCTACACGGCGACCGCCACTCTCGGCGACGGCCAGGCTTTCGTCGGCGGCTCGATCTCCGTCCACGACGACGTCACGGGTCGGCTCGTGAACAGCGCCGATGTGGTTCGCTCGGGAGCCGAGAACCCGGCGATCTGCCAGACCGGCACCCTCGACCCCGACAAGGTGAAGGGCACGATCGTCGCCTGTACCGCGGGCGTCACGGCCCGCGTCTCGAAGTCGGCCGAGGTCGAGCGGGCGGGCGGCATCGGGATGCTGCTCCTCAACCCGACTCCGAATGCTCTGCACGTTGATGACCACTCGGTGCCCAGCGTCCAGATCGACTCGCAGGCGTACGACGCGATCACCAGCTACGCCGGGACCTCCGGCGCCACAGTTACGCTCTCCAAGGGCAACTCGACCGGCACCGTGATTCCCGTTCCCCAGGTCGCCGGCTTCTCGTCCCGCGGTCCCGCGGAGGCGGACGGCGCCGATGTGCTCAAGCCCGACCTCACGGCGCCCGGCGTTGCGATCCTGGCGGACAGCTTCAATGCCGAGGGCGACGACCCCGCCTTCGCCTTCGAGTCGGGTACGTCGATGTCGTCGCCGCACGTCGCGGGACTCGCCGCCCTGATTCTCGGCGCTGCTCCCAAGACTTCGCCGGCGGTGGTGAAGTCGGCCATGATGACCTCCGCCTACGACAGCGTTGACCAGTCGGGGGCTGCCTCCGAGGACGTCTTTGCACAGGGCGCCGGGCACGTCGATCCGGCTGCCTTCCTCGACCCTGGGCTGGTGTACGAGAGCGGCACGAGCGACTGGATCGCGTTCCTGAAGGGTGCGGGATACGTCTTCCCATCAAGTCCGTCGATCGACCCGATCACCGCGATCGATCCGTCCGACCTCAACCAGGCGTCCGTCGCCATCGGTGCGCTCGCCGGAACGCAGACGGTGACGCGCACGGTGACGTCGACCGGCCCGGGCACCTACACCGCGTCGGTCGACGGGATGGCTGGGATCGACACCGTCGTGTCGCCATCCACCCTCACCTTCACGGAAGCGGGGCAGACCGCCAAGTACACGGTCTCCTTCACCACGGGGGATGCTCCGCTCAACAAGTTCGCCGCAGGGTACCTGACCTGGGCGAGCGCCCAGCACGACGTTCGCAGCCCGATCGCGGTGCGTCCGGTCCTCCTGGATGCTCCGTACGAGGTCTCCGGGTCGGGCTCGACCGGAACCACCGCCGTCACGGTCATTCCCGGCATTGACGGTTCGCTGCCGCTCTCCGCGAGCGGTCTCACCGAGGGAGTCCTCGCCGAGGGCGACACGGCGCAGGATGGTCATTCGGCTGTTCTGCCGGTTGGCGAGTCTCTCGTGGCCACGGTTGATGTCCCCGAGGGTGCGACGTTTGCGCGCTTTGACCTCGATTCGCTGGACGACGCGGCCGACCTCGACCTCACGGTCGCACTGAAGGGCAGCACCACGACCTTCACGTCGGCGACCGGAGCAGCCGACGAGCGTGTCGATATTGCCGACCCCAAGGCCGGGACCTACACGGTGACTGCCGACGTCTACTCGGTACCCGAGGGCTCCGCGACGTCGACCTTCGACCTGCGCAGCTTCGTGATCGACCCGGAGGAGAAACTCGGTTCGCTGAGCACCACTCCGTCGGCGATCGCCGCGGTTCAGGGCGTGCCGACCGACTACACGGTCTCGTGGTCGAACCTCGCCGGTCCGGCGCGGTACCTCGGCCGCATCGCCTACACGGATTCGGGTCTCGCGACTCTGGTGAGTGTCGATGTCACCGAGGCGGTCACGCCGGCGCCGACTGGGACTCCGGAACCGACTGCGACGCCCGAGCCGACCGGCAGCCCTGAGCCCACCGCGACTCCCACTGCTGGCCCGCCCGCAGGCCCGGGCGCGCCCACCGTGTCGCCGCCACCGGGACCGGGTTCGCCCGGTTCGGGCTCGGGCGGGCTGCCCTTCACGGGGTTTGACGGCGGCCTCCTGGGAGCCCTCGCCCTGGCCCTGCTCGGCTCGGGTGCCGTGATCATCGGCCTCCGACGCCGCACCCTGGCTCAGCGCGAGGAGGGCGCTGCGGAGTAGCCCTCCACGACCGCCTCCGACGGCCGTCCTGCTCGCTCCTTGGGGAGCAGCGGGGCGGCCGTCCGCCATTCCCGGGCAGGGATGCGCGTCGGCGACTCGCCTTTCGGTGGCACCGCGCTCGCACTCGGATCAGAGCGAGCGGCGCCCCTGGACGACGCCCGAGACGACGGCGAGGACGCCGAAGACCACTGCGACGATCGGCTGCCCCAGATCGAACCAGGCGAGCGCGGCGGCTCCCATCAGGAGCAGCTCGATCAATGCGCGGCCATAGACGTCGATCGCGAGGACCGCGCGAGGCGAGAGGAAGAGCGCCCAGATCAGGGCAGCCAGTACCGGAGCGCCGATGCCGGCGGCGATGCTCCACGGGACGTCCCAGGCGGCGAAGCCCCAGACGGCGAACGTCACGAGGGCTGCAAGCTCCAGAAGGAAGTGCAGGATCGCGTTGGGTCCGACTCCGCTGTCGGCCGCCGCATCCGCTCGTGCTCGATTCACGCCGACCATGCTATCCGGCGCGATCAGCGGAAAATGATGGTGCGGGCGCCGTCCAGCAGAACCCTATCCTCGGTGAACCATTTCACCGCCTGGGTGAGGGTGCGGCTCTCCTCGTCCTGTCCGATCGCGACGAGCTGCGCAACCGAGTGCGAGTGGTCGACGCGGACGACGTTCTGCTCGATGATCGGGCCTTCGTCGAGATCGCTGGTCACGAAGTGGGCCGTCGCGCCGATGAGCTTGACGCCGCGCGCATGCGCCTGCTTGTAAGGGTTGGCGCCCTTGAATCCCGGCAAGAAGGAATGGTGGATGTTGATTGCTCGGCCTGCGAGCCGTGCGCAGAGCTCGGGCGAGAGTATTTGCATGTAGCGGGCGAGGACCACGAGCTCGATGTCGTGCTTCTCGACGACCTCGCCTATGCGCTCCTCGAATGCCCGCTTCGACTCGGGCGAGACGACGGGGTGCGACTCGAAGGGGACGCCATAGAACTCGGCGAGCTCGCGCAGGCTCCCGTGGTTCGAGAGGATCAGCGGCACATCCACCGCGAGTTGACCCGCGCGCTGGCGGAACAGCAGGTCGTTCACGCAGTGCGCGGCGGTGGAGGCGAGAACCAGAGTCCGGAGCGGCCGGTCGACGACATCGAGACGCCAGGTCATCCCGTAGTGCTCGGTGATCGGCAGCAGTGCGGCGGCGAACTCCTCGCGCGTGATGGGCGACTCGACCTGCAGGCGCATGAAGAAGCGCCCGGTGTCCGCGCTCGAGAACTGCTGGCTTTCGGTGATGTTGCCGCGGGCCTGGACGACCGCGCCGGAGACCGCGTGCACGATCCCGGGCAGATCGCGGCAGGCGAAGGTCAGCGTCCAGTGATTGCTGTTCTCCCGCTCGCCGACCCGGGCGGCGTCGTCACCCGCGTGCGCGGGCCGGTCGGAGGCGGACACGGCGGTCTCGGGCTGCATCCGCTCAGGATAACGGTGGCGGGAGGCGGCGCTCACCGGTCAGTCGAGCGCGATCGGGATCGCGAGGGCGGGACCGCTCTCGCCGTTGGGGAGGGGATTGCGCAGGACGAGGAAGGGGAGGCCGGGGTCGGACATGCCCCCGATATCGGGAAGCTCGACGGTGGGGAGAAGGAACGGCGGGGCGGGAATTGGCGCGGAGGTCGGCGGAGCGTCGCCAGCCGGCGGGCTTAACTCGGGCGGGTCGGACTCAGGCGGTGCCAATTGGTTCGGGCTGGAAGATGGTCCGGGGGTGTCGGCCGGCGCCGGGGCTGGTGCCGCAACTGGAGTTGGTGCTGGTGCTGGTGCTGGTGCTGGTGCTGGTGCTGGTGCGGGAGCTGGTGCTGGTGCTGGTGCTGGCGCGGGTGCCGGAGCTGGCGCCGGAACCGGAGCCGCGGATGGGCCCCCAGCGGGCGGAGTCCCCGGGCGCGGCGTCGGGTGCGACCTTGGCGCTGGTCCGCGAGGGGGTGACCCCGGAGTAGTGGCCGCCGCGGGCGGCGTGGACGTCGAGGAGACCGGTGCAGCCGGGTCAGCTCGAGGGGTCCGGGCGGGCGTCGTCCCCAGGACGGTGGGCGGCATCGATTCCGGCTGCGATTCCGGGGCGGAAGCGACAGGCGCCGCTGCGGCTCCTTCTCCTGAGTCCTGCTGCTCCGGTGGCCGCGGTGCAACGCCTGATCCCGCTGAGGGAGTCGTTCCTCGGCCGCCTTCGGCGCTGTCGCCGTTTCCGGAGCCGCCTTCCGCGGAACCGCTCACCGCGGAGGCCGTGGCCCCCGCGGTCGCCGCTCCCGTGTCCGTAGTAGGCGCGTCCGTGGCAGGCGCGGCGCTGTCCGTCGTCGCCGGAGTCGCACCCGTGCTGTCCGCCGCGGACGGCTGCGGCTCGCCAGCATCCGCTGATGGTGGCAGCGGCGTCTCAGCATCCGTCGCAGGCGCCTCTTCGGAGACGGCAATCGTCGCCCAAGGAGCGGCGGGCAGGAGTGCCGCGACGCCGATCACGCTGACGAGTACGAAGCCCGCCGCTACCGCCCCGACCGTGACCGGTCCCGCACCTGCGAGCGCGTGCCCACGCAGTGTGCGCGCTCCACTGCGCCCCGCGGACGCGACGGCGGTCGACGCGGGCTCCGCGCTCCGACCTGCCCACGCCGCAGCACCGGCAACGCCCGCGACCAGCGGAAGCAGCACGGTGGCGAGCCTGCGTCCCGCGCTTTCCGCCTCGTCCAGCGCCGCGGCGCACGACGCGCACTCGGCGAGGTGCGTGCGCACGCGCAGCCGATCGCGGGCGGACAGTCTGCCCCGGGCATGCGCGCCGGCTTGCTCGAGCACCCATCGGCACTCGCCACTCGCCGCCGCATCCCTCACATGCTCCCGGATCCAGGCGACGCGTAATCCCTCGCGGGCGCGCACGCTCAGGGCGGCAACCGCGTTGGCTCGCAGCCCCAGCAGCGGCGCGGCCTCGGTGGGGGAGAGACTTTCCACCTCCGTGTACCAGAGGACCTCCTGCCACCGCGCAGGCAGCGCCCGGAACGCTCGCGCGCCGAGGTCGCGCTCGAGCGCGGCGAGGGCTTGCTCCTCGGGGTCGGGACCGTCGGCCACCAACTCACCGTCGCCCTCATCGAGGGGCTGCTCGCGGCGGCGGAGGTGCGCCCAGGAGGAGGCGACGTTGCGGATCGCCGTGAAGAAGTAGGGGCGGAAGGCTCCCTCGGGTCCGCCTCCGCGCTCCACGGCGCCGAGCACGCGGAGGAACGCCTCCGAAACGAGGTCATCGGGATCGGCGCCGCTGGTGAAGGCGCGTGCGACCGTGCGCCCGGCCGGTGCGTGACGGCGCCAGAGTTCGGCTGTCGCATTCGAGCGGCCCTGGCGGACCAACGACAGCAGCTCGGAATCGCCCGCAGAGTGCACCGAGGCGGGGCGGTGATTGCCGATCGTCCCGGCCATGGCGCTCCCTCCTGTGTCCCGCGAGGAGACGGTTGCGAGCGATCGTTGCACAGACCTTCTCCTGCGTCAGCGCGATCGACTTCCCGCGCCACGCGCCCCTCGTTGCTAGAGTAATCGCGCTGCGACTGGCGTTCGGATGGGTGACCATCAGGGAGCGGCACCTTCCTCCGGAGCACTCCTCCGGACACTTTTCCCGCCGCACGCCTGGGCTGGAACGGATACCGTAGTTCGGGTCGCCCGCACGAGCCGAGTCGCTTCGCTGCGACCTCCCGGGCCCCTTCCGTTTCCCAGTCAAGGAGCGTCCGTGTCCCCTTCCTCTGCCCCGAGCACCGATCTCGCCGCGTCGTTCAATGAGCCCGTCTCGGTCGTTGACCCCGAGATCGCTGCCGTCCTCCAGCAGGAACTCGACCGCCAGCGCGGCTACCTTGAGATGATCGCGAGCGAGAACTTCGTGCCACGTGCCGTCCTCGAGTCGCAGGGCTCTGTCCTCACCAACAAGTACGCCGAGGGTTACCCGGGCCGCCGCTACTACGGCGGCTGCGAATTCGTTGATGTCGCCGAGCAGCTCGCGATCGACCGAGCGAAGGCGCTCTTCGGCGCCGAGTTCGCCAACGTCCAGCCGCACTCGGGCGCGACCGCCAACGCGGCGGCGCTCGCCGCGCTGATCCAGCCCGGCGACACCATTCTGGGCCTCGAGCTGGCGCACGGCGGGCACCTCACGCACGGCATGAAGCTGAACTTTTCGGGCAAGCTCTACAACGCCACCTCCTACGGCGTCGACCCGCAGACCTTCCGGATCGACATGGACGCCGTCCGCGAGAAGGCCCTCGAGGTCCGCCCGCAGGTACTCATCGCCGGCTGGTCTGCCTACCCGCGCCACCTCGACTTCGAGGCGTTCCGCGCTATCGCAGATGAGGTGGGCGCCAAGCTCTGGGTCGATATGGCGCACTTCGCCGGCCTCGTCGCCGCCGGGCTGCACCCATCACCGGTGCCGCATGCCGACGTCGTCACCTCGACAGTGCACAAGACCCTCGCCGGTCCGCGCTCGGGCCTCATCCTGGCCAAGCAGGAGTACGCGAAGAAGCTCAACTCGGCCGTGTTCCCCGGGCAACAAGGCGGACCACTGATGCACGTGATCGCCGCGAAGGCGACCGCGTTCAAGCTCGCCGGCGGGGCCGAATTCGCGGACCGCCAGGCGCGGACCATCCGGGGCGCGCAGATCCTCGCGGAGCGCCTGACCGCGGCCGATACGAAGGCCGAGGGCATCGACGTGCTCACCGGCGGCACCGACGTGCACTTGGTGCTGGCCGACCTGCGGAACTCGCCGCTCGACGGCCAGCAGGCCGAGGACCGCCTCCACGAGGTCGGTATCACGGTGAACCGCAACGCGGTGCCGTTCGACCCCCGCCCGCCGATGGTCACGTCGGGCCTGCGGATCGGGACGCCCGCGCTCGCGACCCGCGGCTTCGGCGACGCCGAGTTCACCGAGGTCGCCGACGTCATTGCCGAGGCGCTCAAGCCCTCGGCCGATCTCGAGGCGCTACGCACTCGCGTTGCTCGCCTCACCGACAACTTCCCGCTGTACCCCGGGCTGTAGTCGATCCGCTGCACCACCCGCGCGGCGGAGGCGGGGCACGCCCCTCCCTCCGCCGCGCCTAGACCAAGGAGCCCGACATGACGGCACAGGTACTCGACGGAGTCGCCACTGCGGCAGCAGTGAAGGCGGAGATCGCCGAGCGCGTCGCCGCACTGCGCGAGCGGGGCGTCGTGCCCGGACTCGGCACCCTGCTCGTCGGCGACGATCCAGCCTCGCGCTCGTACGTCGCGGGCAAGCACCGTGACTGTGCCGAGGTCGGGATCGAGTCGATCCGCGTCGACCTGCCCGCAACGGCGTCGGCGGACGATATCCGCACGGCCATCCTCGGGTTGAACCAGTCGGAGTCGGTGACGGGCTACATCATTCAGCTGCCGCTGCCCACGGGCATCGACGAGAACGCGATGCTGGAGCTGATGGACCCCGATAAGGACGCCGATGGCTTGCACCCGACGAATCTCGGTCGCCTTGTTCTCGGCGTCGAGGGCGAGCTCGACAGCCCGCTGCCGTGCACGCCGAACGGCATCGTCGAGATGCTTCGGCGCCACGGCATCCCGACGGCGGGAAAGCACGTGGTCGTCGTCGGTCGCGGTCTCACGGTCGGTCGCCCGCTCGGCCTGCTGCTCACCCGAAAGGGCCTCGACGCCACCGTCACGCTCACGCACTCGCGTACCGCCGACCTCGCTACGGAGGTGCGCCGCGCGGACATCGTCGTCGCGGCGGTCGGCGTGCCTGGACTGATCGCCGCCGACTGGGTGAAGCCTGGTGCGGCAGTCCTCGACGTGGGGATCACCCGGGTGGACAACCCCGACACCGGGCGCGCGAAGCTCACCGGCGACGTCGCTCCAGGAGTGGCCGAGGTCGCGGGCTGGTTGTCGCCGGTCCCCGGTGGTGTTGGCCCCATGACCCGCGCAATGCTGATCCACAACGTCGTCACTGCGGCTGAGCGCGCTCTGCGCTGACTCTCGCTCTCGTTCGCATGCGTTCGGGCACCATCTCGTCGGATCCCCGGTAGCGTTGTCCAGCGCTCTCGCATCCCCCCAACGTGGGACGCGTCCAAGGAGCGCGACCCACGAGGAGAATCCATGCGCACCGTCACCGCCTACGCCGCCCCCTCCGCAACCGAGCCGCTCATCCCCACCACGATCGAGCGTCGGGACGTCGGACCGCAGGACATCCTGATCGAGATCGCGTATGCCGGCATCTGCCACTCCGATATCCACACGGTGCGCGGCGAGTGGGGACCGGTGCAGTACCCGCTCACTGTTGGGCACGAGATCGTCGGCATCGTCACCGAGGTCGGCACCGAGGTGACCAAGCACTCCATCGGCGACCGCGTCGGCGTCGGCTGCATGGTCAACTCCTGTCGCGAGTGCGAGAACTGCCTCGCCGGTGAGGAGCAGTACTGCCTGCAGGGCAACACCGGCACCTACGCCTCGGTCGATCGCGACGGCAGCATCACGCAGGGCGGGTACTCCACCCACATCGTCGTCGTCGAGGACTTCGTGCTGCGCGTCCCCGAATCGATCCCCTACGAGGCCGCCGCGCCCTTGCTCTGCGCGGGCATCACCACCTACTCGCCGCTGTCGCACTGGGAGGCGGGCCCCGGTAAGCAGGTTGCGGTCGTCGGCCTCGGCGGGCTCGGTCACATGGCCGTGAAGTTCGCGCACGCGATGGGGGCTGAGGTCACCGTCCTCTCGCAGACGCTGAGCAAGAAGGAGGACGGCCTCCGCCTCGGTGCCGACCACTACTTCGCGACGAAGGACGAGGCGACGTTCACCGAGCTGGCGAACACTTTCGATCTCATCATCAACACGGTGAGCGCTCCACTCGACCTCGACGCCTACCTCGGTCTTCTCCGCCGCAACGGAACAATGGTCAACGTTGGTGCCCCGGCCGAGCCGCTGCCGCTGCACGTCTTCACGCTGTTCGGCGCTCGTCGTTCGTTCGCGGGCTCAGGCATCGGAGGCATCCGCGAGACCCAGGAGATGCTCGACTTCTGCGCCGAGAAGGGCATCGCGAGCGAGGTCGAGGTCGTGTCGGCCTCGCAGATCACCGAGGCGTACGAGCGCGTGCTCGCCTCGGATGTGCGCTACCGCTTCGTGATCGACGCCTCGACCTTCGAGCGCTGAGCGGTCCCTGGCGCTAGCCTCTGCGGCAGAAGTGATCGTCAGGGCGGGTGAGTCAGAGCACGCGCCCCGCGCCGTCGGCCGCGGTCACCAGGAACAGCTCGGGAGTCGCGAAGCCCTTCTCCGCGAAGGCGGCCAGGACCGCCGCCCGGACGTCCTCCTCCTTATCGACCGGCGTCAGGGCGATCGCGGAGCCGCCGAAGCCACCCCCGGTCATCCGTGCGCCGAGTGCGCCCGCGCCGCGTGAGGCCTCGACCGCGGTGTCGAGCTCGGGTATCGAGATTTCGAAGTCGTCGCGGAGCGACACGTGCCCGGCGTCGAGCAACGTGCCGATCGCGCGCGGGCCGTGCTCGCGGAGAGTGCGCACGGTGGTGAGGACGCGGGCGTCCTCGGTCACGACGTGCTTCACCCGTCGGTAGGTGACGTCATCGAGATGTTCCTGCGCGCGCGGCAGATCGTCGACCGAGAGTTCCCGCAGGGAGTCGACTCCCAGCGTCGAGGCGCCGAGTTCGCAGGACGCACGACGCTCGGCGTAACCGCCCGTAGCGTGCGCGTGCTCAACCCGGGTGTCGATGACCAGCAGGACGAGTCCCGCCTCCTCGAACCCCAGCGGGATCACCTCGGTGTCGAGGCTGCGGCAGTCGAGGAAGACCGCGGCGTCGCGCTTGCCGAACAGGGACGCGGACTCGTCCATGATCCCGGTCGGAGCGCCGACGGCGACGTTCTCGGCCCGTCGACCTACCCGGGCCAGCGTTGCGCGGTCGAGGTCGAGGCCCCAGAGCTCGTTCAAGGCGACCGCCATCGCGCACATCAGCGCGGCCGAACTCGAGAGCCCGGCGCCCACGGGCACGTCCGAGTCAACGAACGCGTCAAAGCCGGTGTGCTCGGAGAGGGCGACACCGTACTCGGTGAGCGCCCAGACGACGCCGAGCGGATACGCCGACCAGCCAGATAACGCGTCCGGGCGAAGTTCGTCGAGGGAGACCTCGATGACGTCGGGGGAGAAGGCGCTCCCGATCCGGATCGTCCGGTCCTCGCGGCGGGCAACCGCCATAGCCGTGGCGCGGTCGATCGCGAACGGGAAGACGAAGCCGTCGTTGTAATCGGTGTGCTCGCCGATCAGGTTCACCCGGCCGGGACCGGCCCATACTCCGGCCGAGGGGCGACCGTACGCGCGCTGGAAGTGGTCGCCGGCGCGGCGAGCGACGGCGATGAGGGAGGCGGAGGCGACGGTCATCGGTTGTCCTCGGCAATGCCGGCGGTGGGCGTGGCGGGCGTGGTGGCGCCGTCGGACAGCGCGGGGTCGCTGTGTGCGGCGAAAGGCAGCTCCGCATCGGGCCGGCGGGCGATCTCGGTCCCGAGGAGCGCGGCGTCGGCCCGCTCGATCGCGGCGCGCAGGGCCGCGGCACTCGCCTCGGGGGGAATGTCGCCGATCCACGCTCCCATCGCCGCCTCGCTGCCCGCGAGGAACTTCAGCTTTGCTTCGGCTCGGCGCGGGGAGGTGATCTGGAGCATCAGGCGCACCTCGTCGCGGCGCTCGTGCACGGGGGCCTGGTGCCAGGCAGCGATGTAGGGCGTCGGGGTGTCGTACAGAGCGTCGATACCGCGCAGCAGCCGCTGGTACAGACGGGCGAGCTCGTCGCGCTCCTGTGGTGTGGTCGCCGCGAGGTCAGGTACCTGGCGGTGCGGCAGCAGGTGCACCTCGATGGGCCAGCGCGCGGCGAAGGGTACGAAGGCGGTGAAGTGCTCGCCTCGGAGGAGGACGCGCTCGCCGGCCTGCTCAAAGGCGAGTACGTCGGCGAACATCGAAGGCCCGTAGGAATCGAGCGACGCGAGGAGCCGTGTGGTGCGGGGCGTGATGTAGGGGTAGGAGTAGATCTGCCCGTGCGGGTGGTGCAGCGTGACTCCGATCGCCTCACCGCGGTTCTCAAACGGGAAGACCTGCTGAACGCCCGGCAGCGCCGAGAGGGCGCCGACCCGGTCGGCCCAGGCCTCGACCACCGTCCGTGCGCGAGAGGCGCTCAGCGTGGCGATGGATCCCTCGTATTCCGGGCTGAAGCAGACGACCTCGCAGCGGCCGACGCTGGTCAGCGTGCGACCCAAGCCGAGGGTCCGCAGGTCGTCGAGGGAGGCGGGCGCCTCCGCGTCTTCGAGCAGCGGCCCGAAAGAGGGGGAGCGGTTCTCGAAGACGGCGACGTCGTAGCGGCTGGGCACTTCGGACGGGTTGTCCGGTGAGGCCGGAGCTAGCGGGTCGAGTTTAGCGGGCGGCAGGAACGCGCGATTCTGCCGGGAGGCGGCGATCGACACCCACTCCCCGCTGAGAACGTCCTGGCGCATTCGGGCGGTGGCGGGGCGGGGATCGAGGTCACGGGCGTCGGCTGAGCGCTCGGCGGGGAGCGTCGTGTCGGCGTCGTCGTAGTAGACGAGCTCGCGGCCGTCGGCCAGCGTGTGCGGGCGCTTGATGACGCCGGCGGAGAGGGGAATCGCTTCGTTCATGGCAGGAGCAAGACTAGGGCTGCACCTTCAAAAACGAAACCCAATTTTCTCTTTGACAAGTCATGCTCGGCAGACCACCATGGCTGGATGAAAACGGGCGGCGACCAGAACGCGGGTTCGGCGTCCGAGCGGCGACTGCGCATCCGCCTGCTCACCGAGCGCTCGGGCTTCGTCGCCGTGACGGCGCTCGCCGACCGGCTCGGCGTCTCCGTGGTGACGGTCCGCTCGGACCTTGCCGTCCTCGCCGGTGAAGGAGCCGTGCAGCGCGTGCGAGGCGGCGCGATTCCCGTCGTGCAGCGCCCCGGCGAGCGCTCGCTCGAGGAGGGCCTGAGCGCGGCCTCCGACGAGAAAGCCGCGATCGGGCGGGAGGCCGCCGCGTCCGTTTCCTCCGGTCAGAGCGTCATCCTCGACGTCGGTACGACTCCGCTCGCCATCGCGCACGCCCTCGTCGAGAGGGAAGACCTGACCGGCGTCACCGTCATCACCAACGGCCTGTCGACGGCCCTGGCCCTCGAGCCGGCGATTCCGCGCTTCACCGTGGTCGTCACCGGCGGCACTCTCCGCCCGCTGCAGCACTCGCTTGTCGAGCCGCTCGCCTCAGAGATGTTCGAGCGCCTGCACGCCGACGTCGCCTTCATCGGCTGCACCGGCGTGCATCCCGAGGCGGGCGTGACGAATGTGAACCTCCCCGAGGCGACCTTGAAGCGCCGGATGCTGCACGCGGCGACGCGCCGAGTGGTCGTCGCCGACTCGCGCAAGCTCGGCGTTGTCGATCTCGGCCGGGTCGCTGCCGCCGATGAGTTCGACCGGCTCCTCACCGGCGCCGGCGCCGACGACGAGTTCGTGTCCCGGCTGGAGGAGTCGGGCCTCGCCGTCACTCGCTGCGGCACCGTGAGCGAGCGCGCCAGTCCGTAGGATTCAGAGATGGCCGACTTCACTCCCGCCCCCGCCACCGGGCGCCAGTTCTCGCTCGACCTCAGCGCAGAGGGACGCAGCCTCCACGCCGTCGTGACGGAGGTGGCAGCGGGGCTGCGTCACCTCTCCGTTGACGGAGTCGAGATCACCGCGTCCTATCCCGAGAGCATCGTCCCGCCGTTCGGCTCGGGAATCGTGCTCGTCCCCTGGCCCAACCGGGTCAAGGACGGCCGCTGGCATCACCGCGGTGAGACGCTCCAACTCGCCATCACCGAGCCGAAATACCACAACGCCATCCACGGATTGCTGGTCAGCACCCCCTACCGCCTCATCGATCAGGGCACCTCCTTCGTCGAGCTCGCGGCGGCGGTCGTGCCCCAGTCGGGCTACCCGTTCCACCTCGAGACCTCGGTCCGTTACGAGCTACAGGCCGATGGTCTGAGGGTCGTGCACCACGTCGTGAATGTCGGAGCGGACGAGGCCCCGGTCGCGATCGGCACGCACCCCTTCCTCGCCATCGGTGACGTCCCCACCGACGAACTCGAGATCACCGTGGACGCTGCCGTGCACATCGAGGTCGACGAGCGCCTCAACCCCACCGGTCAGAGCCCGGTCGAGGGCACCGAGTGGGACCTGCGCGGAGGCCGCCGCATCGGCGACCTCGAACTCGACGATGCCTGGGCCGACGTGCGGATGGTCGACGGCGAGAGCGTGCACGGACTCAGCGCCGCCGACGGCCGCCGCGTGCTCCTCTGGGCCGACGCGTCGCACAACTTCATCCAGGTCTTCATCACCCGGATCTTCCCCGACGGCGACGACGTGAAGACCGCGATCGCGGTCGAGCCGATGACCGCCCCGGCCGGGGCTCTCACCAGTGGGCAGGGCCTGCGCTGGCTGGAGCCGGGCGAGCACTGGACGGTCGCCTGGGGCATCCGCCACGAGGGGTTCCCCGCCGCATCATGACGACCCTGGAGGCGGTCGGGCGAGACGATGAGGCGAAGCGCGTTGCCCTCGTCCGGATGAAACGGCTCGCGACGGGATTGCTCGTCGTGATGGCGATCGTGTTCGCGATCTCCTTCGCGCTGCAGGAGCGCTACCCGTGGTTCCAGTGGGTGCGCGCTGCGAGCGAGGGCGGCATGGTCGGCGCGCTCGCCGACTGGTTCGCGGTGACGGCGCTGTTCCGGCGGCCGCTGGGCCTGCCGATCCCGCACACGGCGATCATCCCGACGAAAAAGGACGAGATCGGCGCGAGTCTCGCCCTGTTCGTCGAAGAGAACTTCCTTCGCGGCGCCATCGTCCGCGAGAAGCTCGATTCGTTCGGGATCGCCCGTCGTGCCGGCCTCTGGTTGGCCGAGCCCGAGAATGCGCACCGTGTGGGCGGCGAGAGCGCGGCCGCCGTCCGCTCGGCGATTGCTCTGCTCGACGATTCGGATGTGCAGCGCGTGATCGAGGCACTCGCGCGGCGCCACCTCCTCGATCCGCAGTGGGGTCCGCCGCTGGGTTCGCTGGTGGGCAGCGTGGTCGACGCTGGGCACCACCGCCGCCTGGTCGACACGCTGGTCGAGCAGGCGGAGGGGTGGCTCGTTGCGAACCCGCAGAGCTTCACCCGGATGGTCAGCGGACGGCTGCCAAGCTGGCTGCCCTCCGCGGTGAGCCGCGCGGTCGACGAGCGGCTCTATCACGAGGCGCTCGTCTTCGTCGCGTCCGTCCGCGACGACCAGGGGCACCCGTTTCGGATCGCGATTGACGGCTACCTCGCCACCCTCGCGCAGGATCTCGGCACCGATCCCGACCTGATCGCGCGCGTCGAGGAGATTAAAAACCGCGCCTTCGACAGCCCGCGCGTGCGCGAACTCGCGGGCGACGCCTGGGAGGCGACGAAGGCCTCCCTCTTGGGCGCGATGGACGACCCGGAGAGCCCGCTGCGCGGCAGCATTGAGTCGATCGTGGTCGACCTCGGCCGCCGCCTCTCGACCGATGCGGGCCTCGCGGCGACCGTCGACTCCTGGATCGGATCGGTCGCGGCCAACCTCGTCGATCGGTATCGCACCGACATCGCCAGCATCATCGGCGACACCATCCACCGCTGGGACCCGCGAGAGACGTCCGAGAAGCTCGAGTTGCAGGTCGGTAAAGATCTCCAGTTCATTCGGATCAACGGCACCGTCGTCGGCTCACTGGCCGGCCTGGTGATCTTCACCGTCGCACACGCGCTGCTCGGCCCCTGAGGCGGGTGACGAGCGGGCTGCGGGAGCCGACTCCGCAAGCCCTCGTCGGTGTCGGTCGTCGGGCGTAGCGTCGCAGCATGAGCGATGACAACACCACCGATCCCGATGTCAAGACCGAGGGCGATGTCCTCGGCGCCCGTGCCGATGACGGCAGCGACACCAGTGCCAGCAAGGACCCCTCTGATTGGGTGACCGGAGACGAGCCGATGACCGGCCCGCAGCGCAGCTACCTCGATACCCTTGCCCGCGAGGCGGGCGAGACGCTCCCGGCCGACCTCACCAAGGCGCAGGCCTCTGAGCACATCGACCGCTTGCAGTCCTCGACCGGGCGTGGCAACGGCAGTAACGGCCACGACTGAACTCTGTCGTGGCGGGGCGCGGCAGGGCTGAGCATCAGTCCAGTGCCGCGCCCCCGTCTGGGGCGCGCAGAGGTGCGCAATTCGTGTTTAGCGTTCGATCATGGCGATTTCCCGTACCGCGCACACCGCACTCGACCTCATTGATGCGCTCCGTGTCCCCGGTCGGATCGACCCCCATCTGGCTCGGCAGGTCACCCTCTCGCTCCGTCATCTCCTCGAAGCCGGTGCCTTCGGCCCGAGTGAGCGCCTGTGGCGGCGCCGCTCGCGGAGGTTGCGTTCAGGGTTCACCGTCCGTGCGCCGAAGAGACAAGTCTTGGGACGCTCGCGCACCACGATTCGCCAGCGGCCCTGAGCCCGTGTCTCCTCGGGACCGTGCGGTCCGGTCTCAGCAACTGGCCGGAACCTGCTCGCTTCGAAATGTCCAGCCCTGTCCGACGACTTGCCCGGACACGGAGCCATCGACGTACCAGATGTAGTGCCCGTAATAGCGGGAGTCGAAGTGGATCTCCCAGGTGCCCGTCACTCGAGTCGACTGCTTGGAGACCCAAACGTTGACGGCGGAGTGAGCCCCGACGTCCTGCCGGATCTCGTCACCCCTGGCGTCAGTCCAGAGCCACTGGTGCTGGACAGTATTCGAGACGCCGGCTTCGAATGCTTCGCCGAGCTTCGTTCTCGCATTTACTTCGACGCCCCAGGTGTTCGTCGTCCCGCTGAGTGCGTCGTAGCGTATTACCCGCGTGGAGTTGAAAGAGGAGCAGTTGGTGCTCGAACCTGCCAGCTGTGGGGCGCTTTGGAATATCTCCGTACGGCGCGGATGGAAGACGCAGGAATCAGGGGATCCCCTGTTACAGAGTTCAAGGAGCTGAGTGACGGTCGGTTGATCGTTGGCGCTCGCGGGTGCGGCGCCTGTGACGATCACTGGCACAGCGAGGACGACAGCGAGGGTGGCACGGAGAAGTCGCTTCATCATCAACTCAGCCCCACCACAACGGCCTGATCATCCATAAAACTCCCTATATCGGGGACGTCGGAGGTGTACGGCCCCTCCCGCGACCCATCATTTCGGTAGAGCCACACCCAGCAGCCCGACCAGGCTTGGACGGAGCTGACCTGCGCGCGCAATTCGTTGCCGAGGGCCAGGAGCCAGTCCACGCGGTTGTTCTTCGGGCAGAAGGTCGGTACCCAGACGGTCAATTCGCGGCCCTGGAACCCCTTCTGGCTGTAGATTCTCGCTCCGATGACATCTGTCGGCTGTCTCACCGCTTCGCTGCCCGAGCATGAGTACTCGAGCGTCGTCATCGAATAGTCGCAGGAAGAATCGTCGGCCCTGGCTGAAGGCACGGGAAGGAACTCCGCCGACAAGAGGCAGCAGCCCAGAACCCCTCCGACTATACGCACTTTCACGCTGATTCCCATAATGACTCCCACATCTGTGCTGATTTTCAGTCTGTGTCGAAACCTTAGGTTGAGTAGCAATGGTTAATCTTCCACACTCACGGGAGATTCGGACCATTCTCAATGGAATCTCAGGCCGTCTCGGTTGATTCAAAGAGCCCCACGGTGCTCCTTGTTCACCTTCTCAGTCGCCGTTATTGGGCCACGTGTTTGTGACTTAATTAGCAATAGTCACGTCCCTCTGTCGGGGCACATGGGAGCAGGCGCCAGAGGCGCGTACCTGAGTGTCGCCTCAGTCGCGTGTCCGTTCCTGGGACAGACAGCGGCGGCCTCGCCGTCTAGAGTTCCAGCATCCGGTCCTCCGGATGCCGCCCATTCCAGGCCCGCCGACAACCGGTGTCCTGCCGGCTCGGGTCCGGCGCCCATTCGCCTGGCGAATGCTGCCCTTGCCCCCGCGCTCCCTCCCGCCGTCGTGAAGGAACCCCCGATGTCGAGTCGCCCCCCGCACACCGCCTCCACCGTCCGCCTCGTCCGCTGGTACCGGGTCGACTCCGACTGGCTCTCCGAGGTGGTCACCGGCCGCCTCGTTGATCACCACGGTGGCCGCTGGCGCCTTCTCGTCGGCGAGAGACCCCGCGACTACCCCGACGCGGTGTGGGCGCTCTGCCACGAGTGACGGCGGGCGGCGCCGCTCGCGCTCTTGTGCCGATCTGCTGAGTTCTCCATCCCTTTCGCTAGACCGTTGTGCAGCGTGGGAGTCAAGGGGACGATCTGTCGAGGCTGGGCGCGCGGTGGCTATGAATCCAGGGCTTATGAGAATCCAGGGCTTATGAGATTCCAGGGCTTATGAGTAGCATCTGACCGTGTTCATGAGTGCGCCCCGCGGCCTCGCTGGTAATGACGCCCGCGCCGAGCGAAGGTTGATGCTTGACCGCGAGCCCTCAGTTGCTCCGCTCAGCGCTTGGCGGGAGGGGCTGCTCGCACGGCGTTCTCCGAAGAATCCGGACGTCGCGGTGCCCCATTTTGATCCCGCTGAGGCGGGCGTTCATGCTCGCGTTCTCGTGCTATTGGAATCCCCGGGACCCAGAGCGGACGAGGAAGCCGGTTCGGGTTTCGTCTCGGTCGATAACAGGGATGCAACCGCTGCAACGGCCTGGAGGCTCCGCAATGAGGCGGGTCTTCATGACCATACGGTGCTGTGGAATATCGTCCCCTGGTACCTGGGCTCGGTTCGGGCACCGAATGCGTCAGAGACCCAGCAGGGTGCGCTGGAGCTCCGTCGATTGCTGCCGCTGTTGCCTGAGCTTCGCGTCGTGATTACTTCCGGCACTCAGCCGACCGAGGGGTGGGTGAAGTACGTTGCGCCCTTCTTCGTGGGCGGTCTGACGGTCATCAATTCGTGGCACCCGAGTCAGCGTTCAATGAACCAGCCGGGGAAGCGCGACCATCTCCTCCGCGCCTTCGAGCGAGCCGCACAGCTCGCTGAGTAGCCGAGCTTCGAGGCGGGACAGTTGCGACCCGCGGCCTGGGCTTCCACGCCGTCAAGGGGTGGGACCTCCGGGCTCGAACCGACGACCCACGGAGTGGTCGGAGCGAGATTTCGCAACAACTTTGGAGGCGCTCGACCCCGGAACCACGGGCCGAACTCATACCGGGACAGTGCTCCGGGTCGCCCTCCGTTGCGAGCCCGTGCCGACGTCCTGTGTCATCGGGGGTGCTGTGCCTGGGGTAGTCGGCGATCGTGCGAGCGGAGTCGTCGAGGGCCGTTGCAACGTGCTTCCGCAATGAGTGGAACGGGGTCACCGGCGCATCGAGTCGGTCGCGGTGCTCGCGCCAGTCCTTGAGTGGGTTCGACGGGTCCCGCCGCTTGAGGAGCACGGAGGGGAACGCAGCGTCGTCATTACGTCATTATTCGCCGACGCATCGCTTGACCACGGCACTGTCCAGTGCTGCTGGCAGGGGGCGCAGGCGCCTCTTATGCCGGTCAGAGCGCTCGGCGTATCAGTGCACGAGGTTCGGCACATGACACTGACAGCGCGAGCAGTAGAGGGGATCGCTCGGAGCCAATCGTTCCGAGGTCCTCTGGCTCCGGTCGTGATGATCGAGGGCGACGAGCGTCTCGTGCCCGGCAGCGCCGAGACGATTGTTGATGCGCACATCGCCACTGAACAGGCCCGTGCTGGGGCGTTGACACGACTCGCGCGGGCCGAGTCCGCAGCGGTCATCGGTGGGAGCAGCGGTGCGCAGGTCCTCTCGATCGGCGGTCTTGCCGCTGGCGTCTCCCTCCTCGTCAACGGGTTCCCAGCGGAGTCGCAGTTCGGCTTTGTCCCGGCGGTCGTCAGTTCGATCGCGCTTGTCGTTCCTGCTGTGAGGGGCAGCAAGGTCGACTAGCTACTGAGCGGCCTCGAGCCACCGCCCGGCGCAAGGCAGAGTCCGAGGATGACGAGGTCGCTGCGATCGTCATCGCAGAGGTGGCTATCTACATCGGCCGCCAGGCGTGCACCATCTCCGGGTCCCTTGACGCTAGTTATTTCACGGGCGCCGTCAACGCGTCGCCCTCCGTCCTGATCGCCACGCCTGCCTGACCCGCCGGCACGGAGACGCCCCCCCCGTTCGCTTCGGCGGGAGGTGGGGCGTCTGTCGTCATTCAGGCGCGGGCACCGGTGAGGAACCGCGTCCCCGGGATCCGCAGCAGGACCAGCCCGAGCAGCCACGGCAGGACGAGTGCCGCGGCGAACACGATGATCGGGTCGATACGGAGGGCGCTGAGCACTGCAGCATGCGTGAGGATGACGACCAGGCCAGCCGCGGCGAGCATCGTGACCGCCTTCGACACGCGCTCGCCGGCCCGCTCGAACGCCTTCTCGCCGAGCAGGATGAGCCCGCCGGAAATGCAGATCGCGGCGACGACGCTGAGCACCGGGGTGCCGAACTCGGAGGACTTAATATTCACGGGCTCCGCGAGCCGAGTGGCCACCAGGATGATGCCGACCATGAGCGCGGTGACACCGACGAGCACAGGCCGCCGCGGGCTCCATACCTTCAGCCCGTAACCGGCGAGTACAAAGATCAGCGCCGGGATCGCCGTCCCCGCCGCCCACGGCACCGCGGCCACGACCTCGGGCGAGATGTACGCGACGACGAGTCCGACGACAGCGATCGCCGTCGGGACCCACAGGGGGAACCGCTGCAGTAGCCGCAGCACGACGCCCGCCGTGAACAGGCACGTCACGAACCAGAACGCGGAGAACGGGCGGCCGAGGTACGACCCGCCGAGCAGGAACCGGTACACGCCGTCAGCAGTGAACGGCCACCCTCGGGCGACCAGCGAGGCGGCGAGCAGGGCGCCGATGATGAGGAGCCACGAGACGTAGGGGAGCAGCAGCGTGCGAAGGCGGGTGCGCACGTCCGGCCCGAACTCGCGCTTCCGCGTCCAGAGACGCCCGGAGAGCATGAAGTAAAGCGGCACGTGCCAGGGGTAGACGAGCCACCGGGATTCCTCCGTCGTCCAGACGTGTCCCGCGACGATAGCCACGAACCCCACAATTCGGACGGCGTCTAGCCCTATCTGTTATTTCACGGAGGTGAAACTAACATAGTTCAAGATGTTGAATATACGGCCGTTACATATCGGGCGAATCGCACCCGATAACCCGAACAATCCGGCGCTTCCGACCGGGGTCGACCCCGCGGCGAAGCTCGGGAGTGATGTCGGCTCTGCCCACATGTGAGTCGTGCGAAGTTGCGCCGATGTGCCCGCTGGCCGAAACAAGCAAGGATGGCCTATCGGCGCTGCCCGACCGTGCCGAAGGTGTCGGCTCTCGCGGCCGAGATGGGAGCGTTGTCGGTGGCCCTGCTTGACGCCGATCGCGGGTGACTGCGCCGCGCTATGTCCGCCGCCAAGCGGTCGAGCCGGTTCGGACGAAATCCCGTCTGACCGGCTCTTACGCTGGTGGGCCCCGTCGGGCTCGAACCGACGACCCGCGGATTAAAAGACGGCCGTCGAGGGGTAACCGAGCCGCACCGAGCCAGACCGGTGCACACCGCCGAGGGCTGAGATTCCCGCGTAAGTGCTGGGATCCGCCTCACCTTAGAGCGTTATTCATAAGGTCTGATTCGGGTGTGTCGCTCAGAGGCATCGGCTTCCCGTTTGAGAGAATAGAAG
>NZ_JABRPL010000008.1 GCF_013249015.1 Rathayibacter agropyri | reverse complement strand
GCGAGATACTCAAAAAACTACAGCCCGTGGAATAGATTCAAACCGAGGACGTGGTCCGGAATCCCTGGGTCACCCCAATGTGGACCGGCCCGCGAACCGCCGAATCCCCTGCACATCGCACCGACCATCCGCCCGAAGTCGAGTCAGGCTAGCGGCGCACGGACCCGGTCAGGGCCGCGTGTGCACGCTGCGGCCCGGGCTCGCGGAGGAGCCCCTCGGCGAGCGCCGCCAGCCGGTCCCGAGCTTCGCCGTTCAGGGCGAGCATCCGTCGCGCCGCTCCGGCGAGCCGATCGGGAGTCGCGGAGTTGGGGTCGAGCACTGCCGCGACGCCGGCGTCCTCCAGGGCGGCGGCACCCGCGAACTGGTCGGTCGAGAATGGCAGGACGACGAGCGGAACGCCCGCCGTCATCGCCTCCGTGACGCTGTTATTACCGCCGTGGCTCACCGCGAGGTCGGCACGACGCAGCAGGGTGATCTGGGGCAGGAAGCCGCGCACGAGCCAGCCGTCGGGGATCCGGCCGAGCACTGACGGGCCGGTCGCGCCGACGGCGAGGGCCACCCGGACCGGTCGTCCGTCGACCTCCACCTCGGCGAGCGCGGCGGCCACGCGCGCGAGCACGTCGTCGCGCACCGCAAGAAAGCTGCCAAAGCTCACGTAGACGAGCGGGTCGCTCGACGCATCGAGCCACGCCTGCACCTCGGCATCGGCGGGCTCCTCTCGGACCGCCGAGCCGAGGAACGCATGCGGAGGCAGCTGCGCGGTGCGGGCGGGGTCGTGCAGCTCGCCCGGGTAATTCAGCAGCAGTACGTCGCCGGTTTCCGCGAAAGCATCCGTGCTGCGGGGCGCGGAGGGGTCGAGCGCGGCGAGCGCGGCGTTCCACTCGGCGGTAAAGGAGTCGCGCACCTCTTCGCAGAGAGTGCGCAACGCATCGAGGTCGTCCGGTTCCGGCGCGAAGGCGTCGGGCCAGACCGGCGGGAAGCCGTAGACCTCGCCGGGCACGGTCAGCGCACTCGGATGCCCGAGTACAACATCGCCGTAGGGCACCCGGAGCGCCCGCAGCACGACGCGCGCCGTGAAGGCCAGGTGGTCGACGACGATCGCGTCCGGCCGCACCTCGTCGAGGATCTCGCGCAGTCGAGCGGACACGCCTGCCGGATCCCAGAGCAGGTCGGTCAGCCGCTCGCGCGCCTGATAGGTGAGCGTCGGAACCATGCCGCGTCGCGTGGCGTCGAAGAAGCCGCGGAGCGAGGCGCCCTCGTCCGGCGCCTGGTCCTGAGTGCGGATCGTGCCCGGGTTCGACCCGCGTCCGAGGCGTAGCGGGACGTGCTCGAAGCCGAAGCTGTCCACGATCGAGCGGGTAGCGTCGCCCGTCGCGACGACCACCCGCTCCTCCGCCCGCTGCCAGGCCGTCCCGAGCGTCGCGAGCGGGAGCAGGTGAGAGGCGTAGTCGGGACTGACGATGAGCAGGGTCACGAGGCCCTCAGGACGGAGCCCGAGCGGAGGGGATGCTCCTGGTCCGCTGTCGCACGCGTGTAGACCTCCGCCAGGGCGCGCGCCATTGCCCGCACCGTGTAGCGGTCGGCGACCATCGCCCGGCCGCGGGCCGCGGCGCGTTCGCTGAGCGGGCCAGCCGCCAGGTCGAGCGCGGCACCGGCCGCTCCCGCGAGCGCCGCGGAGTCCGAGGTGTCGATGAGGAACCCGGTCTCTCCCTCCTCGACATACGTCGCCGGTCCGCCGGTCGCGGGCGCGACCACGACCAGACCTGCGGCAAGCGCTTCCAGCAGAGCGATGCCGAACTCCTCCTTCATGCTCGCGCAGACGTACGCCCCGCCGGACGCGGCCAGCCCGGGCCGACCATGCCGAACGGCTCCCAGCCAGCGCGCGACCGTGCCGTTCGGGCGGTGCCCGGCCACAAGGAGACCCTCGCCCGCGACGGCAGCGATGCGATCAAGCTGCTCGCGCTCGTCCGGACTCGGCTCGGTCACGTCTCCGCCGACAAGGAGGAGGTTCGCCCGGGCACGGAGCGCGGGATCCGCCGCCCATGCCTCCGCCAGAGTCGCCATCCCCTTTACCCGGTGCAACCGGCCGACGCTGAGTAACAGCGGCAGGTCACGCCTCGCTTCCGGGAGCGCGGCGAGCAGCCGATCCAGCAGCGCGAGGTCGTCACCCTCGTCGGGGGCGACCGACTCGCCCGCTGCCGACGCGCGCGCGGCCTCCTCGCCACGCTCGACCAGGCGTACGTCGATCCCCTCGGGGACGATCGAGTGCCGCTCGGGATGCGCCGTGATGTCGATGCCGAGCAGATCCTGCATCGTCTCGGCGAGGCTCCCGCGGGGGAGGAGCACGGTGTGGGCGGCGTCGGCGGCAAGACGCTGCACCAGACGCACCCGGAACCAGAAGTGCTCGCTCGCGTCGCGCTCGCCGAAGTCGGCGCGGGTCAGCGCTCCGGAGGCGTCCAGCCCGGCAATCAGCGCGTGCGGGTCCGGAGCGAGGGTGAACACCACGGGGATGTCGAGCTCGCGCGCGACCGCGGCGGCTGCCAGCGATCCGACGTCCGCCATCCGCAGGTGCAGCACGTCGACGCGCCCCGCCGCTCGCAGGATGCGACGGATGCCGCGTTCGGCGGCGATTCGGCGGCTCCAGGCCTGGGGCATCGCCACGGCCGGGCCGGCGAACGGTACGGGAGCGAAGGCGTGCCCGGAGGAGGAGAGTTCGCCGAGGGCGCGCTCGGCTTCGGCCGGGGTCCCGCGCGAAAGGGTGAGCACGCGCTCGATCCCGTCCTGCTCCACGAGCGCATCGCCGAGACGCACGAGCAGCGTCGCGATACCGCCATTGTCGCCCGCGCCCACGCGGGTGAGCGTGCCGTCGATATCAGCGTGCACGAAGAGCTGCGCGATCGTCGCTCCGGCCGTCGGGGCAGGAGCGGGGGCCAGGTCCGCGAGCGCCAGCCGGGCGAGCGGCCCGATCGGGGCGGCCTCCTCCGCCAGCCGGGTCAGCAACAGTTCGGCGTCATCGGAGCGGCGCTCGCCCAGGGCCTCGGTCGCTGCGGTCCGCGCGTTCAGGCTCTCGCGGCGATCGGCGGCGAGGTGCAGGAGGGTCCGCTCGGCGATCGCGCCGGGAACCAGTCCCAGGGTCTCCACGTAGCGGCCGCGCGCCTCAGCGTCGCTCTCGCCGATGAGGGCGCTCTCGAGCGCCACGGCGAGCAAGTCGGGGGTCGAGGAGGCCCAGAGAACGAGCGTGCGCTGCGCGAGCATGCCCGCGAAGTCGCCGTCGCGGACCATACGCAGCAGCGGACCCACCGCGGCCGGGCGCGGCAGCCGTCCGCCGAACGCCCAGGCAGCGTGCTCGCGGAGGAAGGGGCGCTGGTGCTCGAGCAGCAGCAGCAGCGAGAGATCGGCCTCCTCGTCGAACACCTGCGCGAGCGAGTGCACGGCGGCGATGGCGGTCAGCTGATCGGAGGGGTCCAATGCCGCCCGGGTGAGTAGGCGCACAGCGCGGCCCCCGCCATCGCTGACCGCCGCGACGGTGAGCTCATCCGCCGCTCTGATTGCCTCAAGCAGGGTGGGTGCGGCGCGGACGGCGTCGAGAACGGTCTGCGTGGCCATGGTTCACCTGGTCTGTCGGAGTGGATCGTGGGAGGCGCGCGGCTTCCGGGAGCGTCAGGGAGCAGCGGCCCCCCCTATCGAGCATGCCGCGGAGCCGGCTGGGATTTCGCCACTTGCGTCTGAACTCCCACCGCGATAGGCCCGGCTGTCAAGGGGGTACTGCCGAAGCCAGGGATGCCCTGTACCGCGGCCGGGCCATCGGTGGACGGCGTGCATCCAGACACTCGTCGTTCCTCCTCCACGGGCGCTGAGAACCGCCCGCCGGACATTGCACACCTCCGCAATCGAGCTATAGCGTGTCTTCCACCAACTCGCGTTATATCGCGTCACGATCACGCGCCTCATCAGGCGCAGGAGGAGGAGCTCATGTCGCTCGAGAAATGGCTCGTGCAGGCGGGCGAATCGAAGGTCATCGACCTCGATGTCGTCCGCTCGGTCTCGATCGCCCTGGTCGGCGGTCAGATTGACGTCATCGCCCACGACGAGCCCACGGCTCACGTTGAGGTGGCCGAGGTGAGCGGTCGCGCTCTGAAGGTCTCGATGGACGGCGACCGTCTCGAGATCGACCACATTCAGCTGCGCTGGGACACCATCGTCGATGTCGTGAAGGGTCTTGGCCGCCGCGGCGACCGCGCCGCCATCAGCCTCCTCGTCCCCCGCGGCATCGCCCTGAAGTTCGACACCGTCTCGGCCGACGGCCTCCTCTCCGGCCTGCACAGCGACGCCCGCGTCTCGACGGTCGGCGGCGACATCGTCATTGACGGCCTGCACGGCGACATCGAGGTGAACACCGTGCACGGCGAGCTCTCGGTCCGCCATCACACCGGCCGCGTGAGCGCGCGCACCATCTCGGGCGACGTGACCGCCGCCGGCGCACTGACCCGTGTCTCGGTCGACGGTGTCTCGGGGAGCGTCTTCGTCGATGCCGATGGCACTCCCGACCACATCCAGTCCAACACCGTCAGCGGCGACCTGACGGTCCGCATCGATGAGGGCCTCGGCGCCCGCTACCGGATCAACACGGTCTCGGGGACCCTGCAGCTCGACGGCTCGATCGTGAAGGGCACCTTTGGGCGCGGCTTCACCTCGACCACCGGCTCCCTCGACTCGACGTGGGTCGACGTCGCCGCCAACTCCGTCTCGGGCGACGTCACCGTCGTCCGCCGCGCAGCCGCCTCCGCCACGGCCTCCGTCGGCGAGGAAGGCGGCTGGGGCTCGCCCGGCTCCGCTCCCTCCGATGAGCAGCGCCCGTCCGACGGAGGTGTGCTGTGAGTCCCGTCTTCGGTCACGGCCGCCTCCGCCTCTACCTGCTCAGCCTCCTGGCCGAGGAGCCGCGTCACGGCTACGAGCTGATTCAGGCTCTGAGCGAACGCTTCGGCGGAACCTACGCCCCCAGTGCGGGGACCGTGTATCCGCGCCTGGCGAAGCTCGAGGAGGAGGGCCTCGTCACGAAGGAAGCCGACGGCCGCAAGACCGTCTACTCCATCACAGAGGCGGGCCGCGCGGAGCTGGCGAACCGAGCGACCGACCTGGGCGACATCGAGGAGGAGCTCACTGACTCCGTTCGCCGCCTGGCCGACGAGGTACGCCTCGGAGTTGCGGAGGCGATGAAGAGTCTCCGCGCCGATCTCGCGAGCGCCGCCCGCGCGTCCGGCGGGCGACGCCCCGAGCACACCGCCGAGGAGCACGCCGGTACACCCGCATCCCCGGCGCAGGACAAGCCGGACGCGCAGGAGCACCCCACGACAGACGCGCGCACCGCGTCGCGCCTGGCCCTTCGTGACGCCGAAGTGCTGCTCACCGAGTTCCGCGACGAACTGCGGGCCGAGTTGCGCACCGCCGCCGCCACGGGATCCGTCACCCCCGCGACCGCCACCGCCCTCCACACGGCGCTCACCCAGGCTCGCGCGGCGGTCCGCTCCACCCTGACCTAACCCCGCCCGCCAGGGAATTCCGAACCGTCGAGGGAGCCAGCGTTCACGGGCCGCCTCGACGGTTCGGGGTTCCCTCAGCAGCGGACAGCCGTGGCCCTAGCGGCCGGCCTCGTGGATGTCGCGCGCCTTCGTGACGCGCGCGGGGTCGACCGGGTTCATGCCGAGCACGATCTTGCCGCGCGAGTGACGCTTCTCCAGGTCCTCGAACGCGTCCTGCACCTGATCGAACGGGTAGAAGCCCGAGACCAGCACGCGCAGCTTTTGATCGCGGACGAGTCCCACCAGTTCGCCGAGGATCTCGGTGTCGCGCCGGGCGGTCTCGGCGTCGGGCCAGACGGCCCGCAGCTCGATCTCCTTGCGGTCGTCGCTGGAGTGGAAGCGCCCGTCGATAATGCCGAGTTCGTCGGCCAGCTCGGGATTCGTGCCGCCGAAGTTGTCGAGGAACACGCTGACTCCGTCGGGGGCCGCCGCGAGAATGCGCTCCGCGATCCCGTCGCCGTAGATGATCGGCTTCACGCCGATCTGGCGCAGGTAGTCGAAGTTGCGCTCACCGCACGTGCCGATGACGGTCGCGCCGCGGAGCTTGGCGAGCTGGATCTCGAGGCTGCCCACTCCACCCGCCGCCGCCGAGACGACGACGGTGTCGCCGGCCCGCACACGCGTAGCCTCGAGCGCGCGCCAGGCCGTGACTCCGGCGAGGAACAACGCCCCGCCGACCTCCCAGCTCACCGCAGCGGGCTTGGTGACCAGATTTTCCCGTGGCACGACGACGTGCATGGCGTGCGAGCCGACGAGCGCGTGGCCAACCACATCGGTGCGTAGCTTGAGGTCGCTGACCCCCTCACCCAGGCCGATGACGACGCCCGAGAAGTCGGTGCCCTGGCGCATCGGGAACGCCGCGGAGTGGTCGGAATCGAACTCCCCCTGCCGGATGAACGCCTCCATGTGGTTCACCCCGGCGGAAAGGACCTCGACGAGGACCTCCCCGCGGCCCGGGCTGGGGCGCTCGACGTCGGCGATGTCGAGGACCTCGGCACCACCGAAACGGGAGTACTGGACAACGCGGCTGGAGGTCTGGCTGAGGCGGGACATGCTTCATCATCGTCCCGCGACGCCGAAAGTCCTGACCCCCAAATGGGGTCGTGCAACTCAGGAGGCGTCGCTCGGGCAGTACAGCTGGGTGCGCGGACCGGAGCGGTCGATGACGTGCTCGGACATTGGCTGTCCACAGAGCGGGCAGGCCTGACCGGCGGGCGCCTCCTGCTCGGGCTGATCGTAAGGGCCCAGCGGCGGCGGGCCGATCCAGGGGAAAAGCCGCGCGTTGAAGCGCTGATAGAGGGAGCCGGTCTTCTTCCGCGTCATATCCTTAGTGTACTAAGCATCAGCCCACGAGGAGAGGAAGCCGCTGTGGATCCCGCCGCGCCCACTGCCGCCACACCCGCCGACGCCGACCCGCTCGCCCTGCAGAACCAGGTTTGCTTCTCGCTCGCGGTCGCAGCGCGCACCGTCATCGGCCTCTACCGCCCGGTGCTCGAGCCGCTCGGCCTCACGCATCCGCAGTACCTCGTGATGCTGGCGCTCTGGGAGCACAGTCCGCGCTCGCTGGCCGACCTCAGCATCGCCCTGCGCCTCGAGCCAGCGACCCTCAGTCCCCTGGTCAAACGTTTGGAGGCGGGCGGCCACGTGACCCGCGCCCGGAGCTCCGGCGACGAACGCCGCCTCGATGTCGCCCTCACCGCCTCCGGAGCCGCACTGCGTGAGCAGGCGTTGCAGGTCCCTCCACAGATCCTCGAGCGCCTCGATCTCCCCCTCGACGAGGTGACGGCACTGCGCGACAGCCTCACGCGCCTCGTCGGAGCCGCCATGCAGCCGCCCACCGAACCCGCGGTCTAAGCCTCAGAGCCGGCACCACGGACCCGCCGGGAAAACTCCCGGTCACAGCGCGGGATCAGCCCCCGCTCGGCGCACTCTCGGCCTTCTTGACTGCCCTCCTGCACGGAGTAGTGTCGTCGCACGTGACACACGAGGGTCCCCCGACCGGCGCGGACGGATCGCCGACCGACGCGACCGAGCTGCGCACCGCGAAGCACTTCTTCATCGGGGAGCCGCTGCCGAGCGACAAGCTCGAGGGTCAACTCCTTCAGAAGCGGTTGGCGCTCCCCATCTTCGCGAGCGACCCGCTCTCCTCTGTGGCCTATGCGCCCCAGGAACTGCTGATGATCCTGCTGCTGGGCGGGCTCTCCTTCCTCACGTTCGCGCCCTGGGTCGCGGCCTGCGTCGTCGTCCTGCTCGTCGTCGTGGTGCTCAGCTACCGGCAGTTGATCCGGGCCTACCCCTCGGGAGGCGGCGACTACGAGGTCGCGCGCACCAACATCGGCGAGACGGCCGGCCTCACGGTCGCGTCCGCGCTGCTCGTCGATTACGTTCTGACAGTCGCGGTCTCGGTGGCGTCGGGCGTCGACAACATCATTTCGGCCGTGCCCGAGCTGGCTCCGCTGCGCGTCGAGCTGGCCATCTTCTTCGTCGTGCTCCTCGCGGCGGTCAACCTCCGCGGTGTCTCGGAGTCGAGTCGCGCGTTCGCCGTGCCGACCTACCTCTTCGTCGCGAGCGTTGCCGTCATGGTTGTCGTCGGCCTGGTCCGGACCGCTGTCGGCGACACGCCGGTCGCGGAGTCGGCGGGCTTCACCGTGCAGGGCGAGCAGCTCACCCAGGCGGCCGTCGTGCTCCTCCTGCTGCGCTCCTTCGCCAGCGGCTGCGCGGCGCTCACCGGAGTCGAGGCCATCTCCAACGGCGTCCCCGCCTTCCGCGCACCCAAGGTCAAGAACGCACAGCGCACCCTCGTCGCGATGGGCGTGATCGCGATCACCCTCTTCATCGGACTCACCGCGCTCGCTCTGCTCTCGAACGTGCACTACGCCGAGAACGCCTGCCACCTCGTCGGATTCACCGACTGCGCCACCACACCGCAGCGCTCCGTCATCGCCCAGGTCGCCGCGGCGACCTTCGGCAACAACACAGTCCTGTTCTTCATCATCCAGGCCGCGACCGCCGCCGTCCTACTCCTGGCGGCGAACACCGCCTTCAATGGCTTCCCACTGCTGGGCTCAGTGCTCGCCCGCGACGGCTACGCACCCAAGTCGCTGAACACCCGCGGCGACCGCCTGATCTACTCCAACGGAGTGATCATCCTGGCGCTCGTCGCCGCACTCATCTTGCTCGTCTACCAGGCCTCGCTGACGAGCCTTGTGCAGCTGTACATCATCGGCGTCTTCGTGTCGTTCACCCTCGGGCAGTCGGGCATGGTGAAGCACTGGGTGCGGATGATTCGCTCCGGCGAGGGGTCGCGGACCGTCTCGACGAGCCTTGCGATCAACCTGTTCGGAGCAACACTGACCTTCGCGGTCCTCGTCGTCGTCACGATCACCAAGTTCACCCACGGCGCCTGGCTCGTCTACCTCGTCATGCCGATCCTGGGCTTCCTGATGGCCGGCGTGTACCGCTACTACCGCGACGTCGAGAAAGAGATCGAGGTCGACCCGACCACGACCTTCGGCGCCAACGGCGACCACGCGATCGTGCTCGTAGGCCGGATGAACAAGCCGACTCTGAAGGCGCTCGATTACGCCATCGCCGCGCGGCACGAGACTCTGGAGGCGGTGCACTCCTCCATCGATGACGCCCAGACCGCGCAACTCAAGGCCGACTGGGAACGGATGGACATCCAGGTCCCGCTGCGCTGCGTCGCCTCGCCGTACCGCGACATCTCGTACCCGCTGATCAAGTACATCAAGGCGCACCGGCTCGAACACGGCTCGGAGATCACCACGGTGTACATGCCGCAGTACATCGTCGGGCACTGGTGGGAGGCGTTCCTGCACAACCACAAGTCCCGCCGGATTCGCCAGAAGTTGCTGTTGCTGCACGGCGTGACCGTGGCGCTAGTGCCGTGGCTGCTCGACTCCTCCGAGCTGATCTACGGACGTCGCTCGCGCCCGATCCCGGGGCAGACCCGCCGCGGCGAGCCGGTACGACCGGTGACGCGTCGGCCGATCCCGCCCGCGTCGTCCCTCCCGCAGGGTGCGGCCGGCGAGGGCGCCCCGCGCATCGGCGTGCAGCGGCCGTCGTCCGCTGCCCGCGCCCGCTCGAAGCGCCGCTAACGCCCCGCGCGCGACACTCCACAAGTTGTCGCACTCGAGTTCGAGTGCGACAACTTGTGAACACTCGCAAGACGCCGTCGTCCGCACGCTCCCGCGAATAGCCAAAAGTTGTCGCACTCGGCGCCGAGTGCGACAACTTTTGGCTACTCGACGGCAGTGCGCAGCAGTGCGGGGCCGGAGGTGCGCGGCCCCCGGAACGGGTAGAGGGCCCGCGGCATGTGCCGCGAGCCCCCGGTTTCCCCTTGTGCCTTCCCCCGAAGGCGGCCCGCCCCAACGGGCCGTGTCCGACGTTATCGGGGGACTGCGCATCGACACATCCACCTCGCGACGGATGCTTGTCCTCCACCGAGCGGGGATGCTAATGCCGCTCGCGACTCAGGCCGAGGGCTGACGGACCGTCAGCCGCCACAGCGCGGCGACAGCGACGACCGCGCCTCCCGCACCCGACAGGACGAGGACCGCGGCTCGCACCGCGAGCGAGCGGCACGCACTCCCGAACGGATCGACGTCGGCCCCGGCGAGCATGATCCCTGCGGGGACGACCGCGGCAGCGAGCACCACCGCCCCGGCAACGACCCGCGCCGGCTGGCGTCCATCCGGCTCGAGCGGCTGAGGTCGGCGGCCGACGTACCAGGCCGTCGCGCCGATCCCGAGGCCGAGCAGCCCGAGCATGTCGCCGCCGCACTCAGCCCACTCGTAGCCAACGAACGGCCCGAGCTGCTGCCGCAGCATCGGCACGGCCGAGACGAAGAGGCCGCCCCGACGGGTGAATCCGTCCCCCAGCACGTGACTCGCCGCCCCGATCACAATGCCCACGGCGGCGAGGACGGCCAGCCGCATCCGGGCGCGCATGCCGCTCGGTGGAGGGCACCGCGGGCGGAACCGGGAGCGGACGCGGGCGGGCGCGAGGTCGCGCCACGCCGGAGCGACGAGTGAACTCCAGAGAATGAGGACGAGCAGGCCCAGCAGGAGATCACCGGTGACGACGTCAAGGAGCGAGTGCGTCGACACGTTTGCGGCTCCCAGGGGGAGATAGAGCCCGACGTCCGGCACCATCGCGCCGATGGCGACAGCGGCAGCAGGGATCCGCCCGTTCGAGAACGCGAGCGCGACGACGGCATGGCTCGGTGTGAAGGGCACGACAGGCACGCTAGCTAAACCGTGTCCTCACCCGTCGCCCGGGCACAGAGCGTCGGTCGCCCCTCACCAGCAGCAATCGCCCGGCCCCCTCCCCCTCGGCTGTCGCGCCGGTGGTATCCGCCGTCAGGAGGAGCACGATCCCTGGCACGAAGAACCAGGCCCAGTTCCCACCAACGAGCATCCCGGCGACGAGGTGGAGCCTTCCCCTGGCCCCACTACGCCCGCGCGCCGCTTCCTCGTCGGAAGTCCGGCCCGCTCCCTCCCCGTCCCGCGCCCTCGTCATGCCTCGACGCTAGGGCGAGCATCCCCCGCGCCGCTTCCCCCACCAGAGGGAGCCGACCGCGCCGCTTCCCTCGTTATCCAGAGCCACCCGCGCCGTCTCCCCCGCCAGGGGGAGCCCTACTCGGGGGACTTAGAGCGTGGCGACCGTAGAATCGCACGGAAGTTCGGCCCTCCGGGCCCGGCGATGACGGAACGGAGCGGGTGTGCGGAAGGCGTTCGCGGTCCTCCGCCTGACCCTCGCCGGCCTCGGCGCGGTCGGACTCGTCGGCGACTTCTTCTACACGCTCGGCTTCCGGGCGTTCCAGATCGACAACTTCTTCGCCTACTTCACGACCCAGTCGAACATGGCCGGGGTCATCGTGCTCGGCCTCTCGGGGTTGCTCACCCTGGCGCGCGAGCGGGAGCCGCGCTGGCTCAGCACCGCGCGGGCACTGGTCATCACCTACATGGTCGTCTCGGGAATCGTCTTCGCGCTCATCGCGGTCGAGTCGAACGCCCGCGGTATCCGCGTGGATGTGCCCTGGTCGAGCGCACTGCTGCACTTCATCATCCCGAGCGCCGCGATCCTCGATTGGATCCTCGGGCCGGGTCGGCGTCCCGTCTCCTGGCGTGCAGCCCTCACCGTGTTGGGCTTCCCGATTGTCTGGGGCGTCATCACCCTGGCGCGGGGCGCCCTCATCGGCTGGTACCCGTATTTCTTCCTCGACCCGGCGCAGGTCGACGGTCCGGCGATGTTCGTGCTGTACGACGTGATCGTGCTGACTCTGATCTCGGGCATGGCGGCGTTCGTCCTCGCGCTCGGGCGCGTGCGACCGCTCCGCGCCGAGCCCTCGCCGGACTGGCACGGCCCGCTGGCGAGCCTGCGCGAAGTGGTCAGCCGGGGACGACGGCGAACGGCTCCAGCGCCGCCCGCGCGAGGGTAAGCAGCTCGTCGTCGCTCAGCTCCTGTATCGATAGCGCCTGGTCCGCGCCGACCAACCCGACGAGAACCGCCGCGCCCGTGGACGGCTCAAGGTTCAGCCATTCGGTAATTCCCGCCTCGGAGCCCACGAGCGACCAGCGGGCGGGAGCCGCGGTGTCCCAGAAGGGCGCGTCGAAGCGCAGCCAGAGCGTGTCGACAACTCCCGAGCCGAGTGCGGCGATCGCCGCGCGGTGCGCAAAGGGCAGCGGCGGATCGAACGCGACCGCGTCCGTCTTCAGCACGCCGATCGGCACGGTCACCAGGACACGGTCCGCCGCGAAGGACTCCCCCGTGCCCAGTCGGATGCTTGTTCCGGTCTCCGTGTAGCCGATCCCGCTGACCGCGACGCGCAGCGAGACCGCGACGTCTGTCAGCAGCGTGTCGATCAGCCGCGCGAGCCCGTCGGTGAGCAGTGCGGTGGAGGCATCGTCCGCGTCCTCGGTCACGACGGCGTCGGCGGAGGCATCGCCCAGGCCATACCAGGACGAGAGCTCTTCGGCCGCGGCACCGGTGCGCAGGGCGGCACCACCCGCGAGGAAGGCGGCGACCCGCGCAGCGTCGCCTGAGTCGGCTTCGGCCGGGTTGGGGGCACCGGAGCCGGCGAACGACTCGGCGAGGGACAGGTCCTCTGGCTGCTCCGCTCCCCACCTCAGCGCGCGGGCGAGGGCGTCGGCCGCGGTGGATCCGGTGTCGAGGACGTCGCCGTCCGTGTCGGTCGCGCGATGACTCGACAGGTCGAGCGCTGTCATGACGACTCCCGCGTCGGCGACGCTCTCGCGCAGGGCCGCGCCGGCGCCGGTGAGTGCCCAGGCTCCGCCCTCGACCGCGATCGGCCAGCCGTCGGGTCTCGACGTGGCGATTCGGCCACCGGTACGATCGCGCGCCTCCACGACGGTCACGTCGAAGCCCGCGTCGAGCAGGCGCCGGGCGGCGACGGCTCCGGCGAGCCCAGCGCCGACGATCGCGATCCGCTCGCCTGGGTCGGCAACGGCGGTGATCTCGATCGCCGCCCGCACTCCAGAATTCCACGCCCCCTGGAGCGTGCCGGGGGATACGGTATCGGTCGCCTCCCCCGCGAAGAAGAGGCGGTCGAGCACGGCCGCGCCGAGGTCGCTGCGGTGCTCGGGAGTCGCGCCGACGGGGAGGAAGGAAACGGAGCCGAGCGCGTAGGGATCAGTGCCCCAACTGGTGCGGACGAAGGCGGCAGCCGGCGGAACCGCGGAGGTACTCACCGTGGGCACGGGCGCCTTGGTCACCGAGCGCGACGGCGCCGGACGCGACGGCGTGCACCCGGCAAGCACAACGAGACCGGCTCCCGAGACGGCTCCCGAGAGGAAGAGGCGGCGTCCGATCGTCATCCGGGCCATCCTACGGTCTTGCCCCTCAAGGAGGGGAGCCATCCGCCGCCCTCGTGCCCTGCTTCGGCACGGAAGGCAAGGCCGCGCGGGTGGCGCACGGCGAGTGGTAGGACTGGGACATGAGCAACGACATCCGCGAACTCCCCGAGGGCGAGACGTATCTCGCCCTTTTCCAGGGCGGGCCCTTCGATGGCCAGACCGAGACCCGCGTCAGCACCGACGGGGGGTACGAGAAGGAGGTCGACGTCTACGCCGCCGTCGACGGCCAAGAGACGCACCTCGTCTACACTGCCGTCGCCGCGAAGGAGGTCGGCGAGTCGGTGCACGTGACCTACACGATCGACTCCAGCGACTCCGACCCGATCGAGGACCCGGAGGATCGCGGCGGCGGATTCCAGTAGCGCCCGCATGTCGGATGCCGCCCCTGCCCTGCGCTCTGCAGGGCAGGGGCGGCATCCGCGTCTGGGGACGCGCCACTCGGTGGCCATCCATCCTCCGGCACATAGGCTGATGCTTCCTCACGTCGTTGTGGATCATCCACCGCCGCTGCCCCCTGGAGCCACTGCCTTGCCCGATCCCCTCACCCGCCCGTCACTCCTGCGCGCCGCCGCAGCCCGAGAATGGCTCCGCCAGCGCGGCGGCGACTTCGACCACGACCCCGCATTCACCCTGATCGGCCACGAGGCCGTCGCCGCGGACATCCGACTGTGGCGGATCTGGCACACGTCGGGCTGTGTCCGACTCGAACCCGATGCGTGGGGCGATCCCGCCGCCGTGCTACTCCTGCTCCCGCTCGAGGGCGCGATGACCGTCGCACTCGGAGGGGAACGAGCAATCGTTGGCCGCGGATCCTTCGCCGCCCTGCCCACCGGTTCCGCCGCGTCAATCAGCACCGGTGGGTCGACGGCGCGGCTCTCCCTCCTGGTCCGGCCGTCAGTGCCACCCAGCGGCCTGGTCGTGTCCTCCTCGTCGGCCCTCGGTGTCCTGACGGCGGCGGCGAACGCGATCCTCGAAGCACCGCCCGTCCCGTCCGACCCGGCTGTTCCCGGTCTGCGGACGGCTCTGCAGGGGCTGGCCACCGCCGTTCTCGCCGAGTGAGTACCGAGATCACGGCGACCGTGTCAACCCTCCTCGCCTGACCCATCCGGTCGGTCGTCGTCCTCGAGCATCGAGTGACGCCGAGCGACGGCGCCGGAAGGAGCACGGACCCATGACCGAGATCACCGCCCACCACGGCCTCTTCAAGGACACGAAGCTGCATGTCGACGACACCGGCGGCTCGGGTCGCCCGGTCGTCCTCATCCACGGCTGGCCGCTCTCCGGCGAATCCTGGAAGGAGCAGGTTCCGGCGTGTGCCCAGGCCGGCTACCGCGTCATCACCTACGACCGCCGCGGCTTCGGGCGCAGTGACAAGCCGCTCACCGGGTACACCTACGACACGCTCACGGAGGACCTGCACGCCCTGCTCACCGAGCTCGACCTGCAGAACGTCACTCTCGTTGGCTTCTCGATGGGCGGCGGAGAAGTGGCGCGCTACTTCTCGAAGTACGGGGCCGAGCGCCTGCACAGCGTTGTTTTCGCCTCCGCCGTCCCTCCCTATCTGATGAAGACCAGCGACAACCCGGACGGTCCGCTCGAGAAGTCGCAGGCGGCCGGAATGACGGCCGGGCTCACCAAGAGCCAGGACGACTTCTACGACCAGTTCACCACCGAGTTCTTCTCGGTCAATGGCGAGCTGAAGGTCACTGAAGCGCAGCGCCAGGAGGCGCTCACTCTCGCCAAGCAGTCGTCCAAGGTCGCCGCACTCGCGTGCATGACGGCGTTCGCCAGCACCGATTTCCGCGACGATCTGACTCGCGTCTCGGTCCCGTCGCTCGTCATCCACGGCGACGGCGACGCTACCGTCCCCTTCGAGGGCTCGGGCGCACGCACCCACGCCGCTGTTCCGTCCTCCGAGTTGTACGTCGTCAGCGGAGCCCCCCACGGCGTGAACGTCAGCCACGCCGAGGAGTGGAACCGCGTCGTCCTGGAGTTCCTCGCGAAGTAGGCACTCGCGACGGGGCGCTCCGCTTCGATGGTGGGTCCCGTCGCGCGTTCGACATCGAGGTCAGATGCGCCCGAGGGGCCTATTTCGCACGTGCTGGCGCATCCTGACCTCGGTGACGAACACTCAGGACAGTCGCGTGATAACCGCTCGGGCGATCCGCCGACCTGAGCGGTTGGCTCCGATCGTCGACGCCGTCGGTCCATAGCCGGCGAAGAATACTCGGGGGTCGGTGAGGGAGGCACCGTCCACGACCGCGATCCCGCCCTCGCGCTCTCGCAGGCCGAGCGGGGCGAGGTGCCGCAGTTCGGGCCGGAAGCCGGTCGCCCAAATGATCGCGTCAGCCCGGGTGAAGGAGCCGTCCGGCCAGCGCACTCCGTCCTCCTCGATCGCTGAGAACATGCCGCGCTCGCGCAGCACTCCGCGCTCGATCCCGGCGACGACGCGGCGGGTACGCTGCACACCCGTGCCGCCGACAATGCTCGGGAGGGGCATCCCCGCGCGAGCGGCGCGGTCCTGCTCCGCGACCGCCTCCACCGCGGACTCGAACGCGAGCTGCTCTCCGTCGCGGTAGATCACCGGGCGACGCGTCGCCCACGTGAGCGAACGCGCCACCCGCTCGAGCTCGAGCAGGAACCCGATCGCCGAGGTGCCGCCGCCGACGACCAGCACCTGCTGTCCCGCAAAATCCGCCGCGCGCACGTACTCGGTGGTGTCGATCTGGACCCCGCGGAACCGGTCGCGCCCGGAGTAGTACGGCACGAATGGCGATCCCCACGTGCCCGTCGCATTCACGAGCACTCGCGCCCGCTCGGTCGCGCGGTCGGTCTCGATGACAAGCGGAGAGCCAGTGTCGCCGAATGACGCACTCGTGACACGCCGGACTGCCTCCGGTCGCTGGACCTCGAGGCCGAACTCCTCCTCGTAGCGTCCGTAGTACTCACGGACGACATCCCGCGCCGGACGCCGACGATCCGCGGAGGCGAACGACAGGCCGATGCGCTCCATGCCGGGGAGGTCGTGCACGCGGTGAGCCGAGCCGAGCCTGAGCGCTTCCCAGCGGAATTGCCAGGCGCCGCCCGGCTCCGGCCCACGATCGAGGATCACCAGGTCACGCCCCGGAACAAGACCCAGCCGCTGCAGGTAGTAGGCGACCGAGAGTCCCGCCTGGCCAGCACCGATCACCACGACGGGCCGCGCCTCGAGTGCTCTGTCCACACTGCTCCTGACGCGGTCGGGGACGGACGAACGGCCGCCCGGCAGGCCGTGGCCCGGGGTGGCGTGTTCCCCGTCTGCTAAACTACCGCGTAGATTTGAACTTTCCCTGTCTGCTCTTTTCCCCAGCCGGCTCACCATCCGTCTGGCCTGTCATCGTGAGGGGGTCACCCATGGGGCGCGGCCGTCAAAAGGCGAAGAACACCAAAATCGCCCGTGAGCTGAAATCGTTCAGCCCAGCGGTCGATTACAGTGCGCTCGAGCGCGAGCTCAGCCACCCGGACGAGCCGGACTACTCGAAGTGGATCGACGCTGACGACGAGGGCGACGACGCCGACCTCGTCGAGGAGCCGCACCAGAAGCGTGCCTGATCCGTCGTCTGGGTCGCTCGGACAGAGCGGCCCCGATCTGCGTGACGGCGTGGTCGAACAGCTCTCGTCGCGGATCGCCTACGAGACGCCGTGGATTCGCGTTCGTGAGGACGACGTGCGCTGGCCGAGCGGCAGCCGCGGCGTCTACGCCGTTGTCGAGCGCGACGACTACTCCCTCGTCCTCCCCCGCGAACGCGACGGCTTTTGGCTTGTCGAGCAGTTCCGCTACACGGTCGGACGCCGCGCGTGGGAGTTCCCGGCCGGAGGCTGGCCGCACGGTTCTCCGGGCGGCGATCCTGAGGCTCTCGCCCGGGCGGAGTTACGAGAAGAGACGGGACTGCGCGCCGGGCGGCTGACGCACCTTGGGCGACTCGCCGAGGCTTACGGCTTCGTCTCTCAGTGGGTCGACGTCTTCCTCGCGGAGGAACTCGAGCACGGCGAGCACGAGCGCGAGGACACGGAGCAGGACATGCGGCAGCAGTGGTTCGCCGACCGCGACGTCGCGGCGATGATCCGCTCCGGCGCCATCGCCGAGACCGCAGCCGTCGCCGCACTGGCGCTGTTCTGGCTGGAGCGCGGTCCGACCGGTGAGGCACGTCCTCGCGAGATTCACACCGGCACGCAGAATGTCGGTGGCGCCTGCAAGATGTCGGTGGCGCCTGCAAGACTGGCTGAATGAGTTCTCCCACGCTCTCCCGGCTACCGGTCTGGCAGTCGGAGCGTCGCGGGAGCGACCTCGACGAGGCTCGCGAGTTCTTCGCCGGCTCGTACAACGGGACGGGGTTCCGCGCCGAGCGCACCGCGGTGCCCTTCGGCTACCGCTACACGTCCACAGGTCCGGGCCCGGTGAGCCTGCACTCCGCGTCGTTCCTCGGTGCTGTGCGCGGCACCGTCGATCCGGGCGGCGTCTACGTCGCCCTCTGGCTCAACGAGGGCCGCGCCGCGGTCGACCTCGGCCGGAACGAGCGTCGTCTCGTGGCAGGTCGGCCCGCGATGTTTCCCTCCGGCCGGCCCTTCGGCTTCGAGGCGCTCGAGTACCGGGACGCACTCGTGCACTTCGAGGCCGCGCATCTCGAGCACGTCGCGGCGGAGCTTCACGGCACCGAGCCGGGGCCGCTGAGCTTCGCGGCCCTCGCCCAGGATGCGGCCACCTGGTGGAACGCGATCCGCGTCCTCCGCGACACCCTCGCCGCGACCCGGGCACCGTCGACGCTCCAGCGCGACTCCGCCGCCCGCGTCGCCTCCCTGGCCGTGCTGCACTGCTTCGCTCACCGCATCGCTCCGCTGCCCGCCGCGCCTCCCTCGGTCAGTGCTCGACGCCTGCGCCGCGCGGTCGAGTTCGTCCAGGCCAACGCCGATCTCCCCCTGGGAGTTGCCGACATCGCGGAGGCGGCGGGGCTCACCGTCCGCGGCGTGCAGCTGGCGTTCCAACGTGCGTTCTCCGAGACGCCGCGTCACTACTTGCGCGGGGTGCGCCTCGAGCGCGCGCGTGACGAACTGCTCGCCGGAGCGCCAGGCGGACTCGTCATCGGCGATGTCGCCGCCCGCTGGGGCTTCGTCAGCGGCGGCCGCTTCGCCCAGCACTACGCGGCCCGGTTCGGCGAACTCCCGAGCGAGACGCTGCGCCGCTGATCCGCCGACCGTGAGCCCCACCCCCAAGTCCCGCGCCGGCTCCGGTCGCCGCCCGGTCAGCCCGCGTAGGAGCCGATGAGGCGGACCGCGCCGCCATCGACACCCTTCGCGCCCTGCTCGAACCCGTCGAGTGCCCGCATCACGGTCGAGACCCGGCCTGCGACCCACGCCGGCACGCCTGAGCGCTCGAGCCTCGCGACGACATCCGCTGCGGAAGTGGCAGCGACCACGGCGACCATGCCGATGCCGAGGTTCCAGGTGCCCTCCGTGCTCTCCAGTGTCGCGCCCGACATACCAGCGAGCGCGCGGAACACGTCGGACGGGCTCCAGCTCGAGCGCTCCACCTCAACCCAGGAGCCGCGGGGCAGCACGCGGGCGACGTTCGCCGCGATCCCGCCTCCCGTGACATGGCTGATCGCGTGCACGGCCGAGCCAAGTTCCGCATCATCGAGGACGTCGAGCAGCGGCCGGGTGTAGAGCCTGGTCGGCTCGAGCAGCACCTCGCCGACGACACCGCCCAGCTCGTCGGAGTGGTCGGTGAAGCCGATCCCGCGCTCGGCGAGGATGTGGCGCACCAGCGAGAACCCGTTCGAGTGCAGTCCGGAGGAGGCCATCGCCACCACGAGATCGCCGTCCCGCACACGGTCGGCGCCGCGCACCTGATCCGCCTCGACCGCGCCCACTGCGGCTCCCGCCACGTCGTAGTCGTCGGGCCCAAGCAGGCCAGGATGCTCGGCCGTCTCGCCGCCGACGAGGGCCGTGCCCGTGGCGGAGCACGCGCGCGCGACGCCGGCGACGATGTCGGCGATGCGCGACGGGACGACTTTCCCGCAGGCGATGTAGTCGGTCATGAAGAGAGGACGTGCGCCGACCACCACGATGTCATCGACGACCATCCCCACGAGGTCCTGCCCAATCGTGTCGTGCTTGTCGATCGCCTGCGCGAGCGCCACCTTGGTACCGACGCCGTCGGTCGAGGTCGCGAGCAGCGGTGCGCGGAAATCGCGGAGGAAGGAGACGTCATAGAGGCCGGCAAAACCGCCGACACCGCCCAGGACCCGACCGTCATGCGTCGCGGACACCGCCGTCTTCATCAACTCGACCGCGAGATCCCCCGCCGCCGTGTCGACTCCTGCGCGCGCATAACTGCTCGTCTCATCACTCACCCGACGACCCTACCGACTGCCCGCCTCCCCCTCCCCCTCCCCCTCCCCCTCCCCGCGAAATGTCGCGAGATACCTCCGCCCGGACGAGATCGCCCGCCGCGGCACGGCATCTCGTCCGTTCCCCGCCATCTCGCGAGCCCCGCGCCCCGATGCGGCAGCATCGAGTGCATGACAGTCGAGCGCGTGGGACCGGCAGACGTGGACGAGGTGCGCGCGTTCCTCCGCGCGGCCGACCTGACACTCGCGGGGCTCGACTCCCCCACCGTGCGTCTCTGGCTTGAGCGCGACGACGACGGCCGCGTCGTCGGCAGCACAGGCTGGGAGTCGAGCACCGACGGCCGCCACGCGCTGATCCGGAGCGTCGCCGTCGCACACCGCGGCACTGGAGCGGGGAGCCGCCTCGCCCGGCACGCCCTCGGCGACGCCGCCGCGAGCGGTGTGCGCCGCGCCTGGCTCTTCTCCCGCCGCTCCGGCCCCTTCTGGCAGTCGCTCGGCTTCGCACCCGCCGACCGCGACACGCTCGCCGCCGCGCTCGCCGACACTCACCAGGTCCGCCTCTTCGCGGAGACCGGGCAGCTGGCCCGCGAGATTGCCTGGTCGCTCCCGCTCATCCCTGGCGCGAGGACCGGCTGGGCGATGGAGTCGCAGTGACGCTCCTCCCGGTCGAACCAGGGACCGGCGGCGTGGCCGGCGCACCTCACCCGGGTTCCCACGCGCCCGGGCGGATCCGCCGAGCGCGAGCCATTAGGGGATGCGCTCCCCTCATGTCAGGATGGACCGTCAACCCCCCTGCTATCCCCTTGGGAGCTCCTCCGGCATGTGCGGAATCGTTGGAATCGTCTCCTCCGGGCCGGTCAACCAGTCCATCTACGACAGCCTCTCGCTCCTGCAGCACCGCGGCCAGGACTCGACCGGCATCGCGACGGCCGACGGCAACACGCTCCACATCAAGAAGGCTGCGGGGCAGGTCCGCGAAGCGTTCCGCACCCGCGACATGCGCTCGCTGCTCGGCACGATGGGCCTCGGTCACGTCCGCTACGCGACGAAGGGCAACGCCGAGCGCGAGGAGGAGGCGCAGCCGTTCTACGTGAACGCGCCATACGGCATCATCCTCGTGCACAACGGCAACCTCACGAACACCCGCGAGCTCACCGAGGAACTCTTCCGCGTCGACCGTCGCCACCTCAACACCACCTCCGACACCGAGCTACTGGTGAACGTGCTCGCGAACGAGCTCCAGGCCTCGATGTCGGGCCGCGACCTGGACGCCGACGAGGTGTTCGACGCCGTCGCCCGCGTGCACGAGCGCGTCGAGGGCTCTTACGCCACCATCGCGCTGATCGCCGGAGTCGGGCTGCTCGCCTTTCGCGACCCCTTCGGCATCCGTCCGCTCATCGTCGGCCGCCGCAGCAACACCGGCGCGCCGGACGACTGGGTGGTCGCCTCCGAGTCGCTCGTGCTCGAGGCGCAGGGCTTCGAGATCGTGCGCGATGTCGCCCCGGGCGAGGCCGTCTTCCTCACGTCCGACGGGCAGATGGCGAGCCGCCAGTGCGCGAAGGACCCGCGGCTCATCCCGTGCTCGTTCGAGTACGTCTATCTCGCGCGTCCCGACTCCGTCATGTCCGGAATCTCGGTCTATGAGGCGCGCCTGCGCCTAGGCGACCGCCTCGCCGGCACCGTCGCCCAGTACACCCCGAGCGGAGCGATCGACGTCGTCATGCCGATCCCCGACTCCTCCCGCCCCGCCGCGATGCAGGTGGCGCAGAAGCTCGGGATCGAGTACCGCGAGGGCTTCTACAAGAACCGCTACGTCGGGCGGACGTTCATCATGCCGGGGCAGGCGGTCCGCAAGAAGTCGGTGCGGCAAAAGCTGAACGCAATGTCGAGCGAGTTCGCGGGAAAGAACGTCTTGATCGTCGACGACTCGATCGTGCGCGGCACGACCTCGAAGGAGATCGTCGAGATGGCGCGCGCGGCCGGCGCGAACACGGTGACCTTCGCCTCCGCGGCGCCGCCCGTACGCTACCCGCACGTCTACGGGATCAACATGCCCTCACGCCAGGAGCTGGTGGCCCACAACCGCCCGATCCCCGAGATCGCGGAGGCGATCGGCGCCGACCACCTGATTTACCAGGAGGTCGCCGATATGAAGGCGGCGATCCTCGAGGGTTCGACGGTGACCGACCTCGAGACGAGCTGCTTCACCGGCGAGTACATCACCGGCAGCGTCACCCCCGAATACCTCGACTGGGTGGAGCGCACGCAGCTGAGCTGATCGCCCCCGGAGGCGCGACGTGATCTGGGCCGGGCGGGTCAGCACCTGCTCGGGAGCGTCGCAGGGCGCGTCAGAGAGGAGCTCATTGTCTGCGGTTCCTGCCACTATGGGCGTGCGGCGCCGGGCGTGCGATGCAGGAGGGGTCGCAACTTTGCCGTACATTGACGCGCATGCAAAACTTGCCTGAGCGTCACAAAACCCCAGGTCAGATGTACTTGTACTACCTAATTCAGCGCTGGCACCAGAGCTTCCGTTGATGGTCGCTCCAGTGCGAAGTCAAGTTAATGCTGTGCGGGCGGGCGGCCTATCTGCAGCCGGGGCGGTGTTCTGCGGGGCTGTCCTGGTGCTCTTTTATGCAATCCTCGCGCTCCGCATCACCCTGCCCGCGGGCACAAGCGAACTAGGTGTGCCTGGCATTCTCGCCGCATTGGGTCTATTTGGCGTAGCCTTGGGTGGGTTTTTCTGGACAGCTGCAACGCTGCGAAGGCATGGCGTAACCCGCACCTACTGGTCGTTCCCGGTGCTGGCCGTCGCCGGGGCCGGGTTGAATATCGCGCAGGTCACGCTGTTGAATGGTCCGTATGGTCAGTGGCTTTCTGGAGCCCCGTGGCCGGTCGTGATCTGCCTATGGTCTGGGCCGTCGATTCCTGCGGGGCTGGCTCTTCTGGCTACGTATCTTGTGCTGCGCTCTCGACGCTCAAACGGATAGGAGTTGCAGTATGGATTCAAGTAGGGAGATGGCTTAGTGGCTGTGACGCGCCTCAGAAGAAGCCAGGTACTGTGCCGGCGTTCTGGGACTGGCTGGACCACGGACACTCTGCAGGGCTCCTCTGCAGCATCGACAAGATTGCGGACGAACTGAAGGCGATGGCGGACGAACTGTCGACGTGGGCGGGCGGTCGTGGCCCGATGTTCCTTCAGATGGACCAGGCGTCACTACCGAGCCTTGCGGCAGTCTCAGTCTGGGCGAACAGCTCGAATTTCACTCCGGCCGCCATAAGCCAGTTCCTCAGTGTCGGGGACTTCCAGCTCGTGGCGTACGCCCACGCGCATGACCACACCGTTGTAACCCACGAAAAGGCGGAACCGAAAGCAACTCGGAAGATCAAGATCCCGGACGCCTGTGCCGCTATGGGTGTCCCGTGCATCGACCCCTTCACGATGCTCCGGGCGGAGAGCGTCCGCTTCGTTTTGCCCGGGGTATCAACGGCCTGAGCTTCCCTCTGGATAAGTTCTGCAGCGTGACCGTCTCCTCGGGAACGATGAAGAGTGACGATCTCGATCCGAGTCCTCTGTGATCGAGATAGGCGCCGACCCCGCGGCGCATCCACTCAAGGCGGCGATCATCACCGGCAGCGTCACCCCCAAATACCTCGACTGGGTGGAGCGCACGCAGCTGAGCTGATCGCTGAGCGAGCGAGGGCTGCACACAGACACAGGCGGCACGCAACCGCTGCCGGGGATCGGCGGTCCGCTCCATGATCGGAGCGTGCGCGATCGGCGCGCATCCAGACGAGGAGTTCCCGTGTTCTACCGCATTCTGCCGTTCCTGCTCACGTATATCGCACGCCGCGTCTCGAAGACGCAGAAGGCGAAGCGGGTAGCGGGCGGACGCTCCGGCGCGAGCACCCGCCGTCGCGCGTCGCGCCGGGGCCGCTGAGGCTCGAGGCGGCGGTCCGGGAGGTTTAGTCGCGCTCGGACGGAGTCGCCGCGTCGCCCTCGTCGGTGATCGGAGCCGCCGACTCCACCCGCTCCGCCGGCTCCTCACGCTCGACGATTCGCTCCGCTGTCGTGCGCACCACTCGCCGACCGACGACACGGTCGAGCAGCACCACGACGAGACCCGCGAGTGCGCCGAACAGCGTGACGAAGAGCAGCAGGCTGAAGCCGAAGACCTGACCTCGCGAGAACCCCTCGGTCTCGGGGAGCGCGAAGGTCAACACGAAGGCGACGATCGCGCCGAGCCCGGCACCGAGCGCCAGGATGCGCCACACGCGCGGGGAGCGCCGAACGTCCACCTCCTCACGGGAGACCTCAGGGCGCGGCGAGGAGTCGAGCGGATCGGTCATTCGTCCATTCTCTCCCGCTCGGGCACGGGCAACGAATTCCCTGAGCCGGCCCGCGAAAGGCTCACAGCGCGTGGACGAGCCGAGCCGCCTGCGCGCGCAGCTCGCGGACGACGGTGCGGACCGAGAGCCGCTCCGCCCGGTCCGGCCGCATCAGCGCGACGATGTGCCGCACCGAGTTCACCCCGCGCAGCGGCTTCACGACGACGCCCACGCCTCCCGCCGTATACCGCGGCAGCACTGCGATTCCCAGGCCGGCCGCGACGAACGCCTCCGTGACGCGCGTGGAGGCGAAGCGCTGCTCCACCCTGACCGCCTCACCCGACGCGGTCTCGATGTCCTGCATGACACGCTCGAAGGGGAAGCCGTCCGGGACACCGATCCAGGTCTCGCCGACCAGGTCAGCCGCCGACACGGTCGCGCGGTCGGCGAGGCGGTGACCGACCGGCAGCCCGATGTCGAGCGGCTCGACCATCAGCTCGGCCATCGCCAGCCCGCGGCCAGCCCAGGCGCTCCGGCCCGTGGGTGAGTGGGCGAGGACGATGTCGAAGTCGGCAGTGAGATCGGCGAACTCGTCGGTGCCGGGATCGGCGTCCTCGCACTGCACGACGAGTCCCTCCACGCTGCGCAGCGCGACGAGGGCGTTCGGGAGGAGCATCTGCCCGGCGGTCGGGAACGTCGCGATCGTCACTTCGCCGATCGGGTTGTTCTTGAACGTCTGCCAGACCGCGTCCGCCCGTTCGAGCGCAATGGCGATCTCGGTGGCGCTGCGGGCCAGCTCCCGTCCCGCCGCGGTGAGCACGACCCCCCGTCCCGACCGCTCGATCAGCGGCACGCCCGCCTCGCGCTCGAGCACCTTGAGCTGCTGCGAGACCGCGGAGGGGGTGCGGTGGGTCGCCTCCGCGACCGCGGTGATCGAGCGGCGCATCGAGAGTTCTCTGAGCAGTTCCAATCGACGCACGTCCATGTAGGAACGCTACACGTCAACTCAAGAACAGTTCGGTTGTCCTAAGGAACGCGCGGGCTGATAGTAGACGTTGTACCCAGCATCCCGGCGGATGGTCTGATCGCCGCCGCAACGAAAGGCAGAACACTCATGAGCATCGCAATCCTCGTCGTCCTCAGTGGCCTCGCCGCATGGGGCACGGTGTCAACGGTGCTCGTCGCCCGCCGCGACGGCTACCGTCAGGTCCCCGCGCAGCACTGAGCCCCGCGCTCGGCGACAGCACCTCATCGCGTTCCGACGCCGTCTCCCTGGGGAGGCGGCGTTCTCGCGTTTCCGGTGGTCGGTGCACGAAGGGCCCCCGACCGGAGTCGAGGGCCCTTCGTCGTGCACGTGCTACTTCGAAGCGGTCCGGCGACGCAGTCGCGCCACCGTCATGCCTAGCCCGAGCAGGAGGGCCGCGATCCCGGCGGCGAACGCGGGCGTCGCGTCGACCCCGGTCTCGGCGAGGTGGTGCGTCGATCCGCCAGACGCCACCGGCACGGCCGGGACGGTGGTCACGGGGTTCGTCGGTACCGCGGTCTCGACCGGATCCGGGGCGGGCGCAGCCGCGGCACCCTCGGCGACCGTGAGAGTGGAGCGAACCGAGACGCCGGTCGTCGGCAGCGAGAACCGCAGCTCGTGCTCGCCGGCGGTGAGTCCGACCGTCGAGAAGCTCACGGCAGCCAGGCCCTGCTCGTCCGTCGTCGACACGACACTGTGGTCGATCGCGGCACTGGCGACCTGCGTTCCGTCGATCAGCACCTGCACCTCGTCGTCATGGACGGCGGAGTTGTTCACATCGAGCGAGGACAGGCTGTACGAGAGCGTGTCGTCGCCCTCGGCGCTGGTCTCGGTCACACCGATCGAGCGCGTGGCGGGGTCGGGCGAGACCGGCGAAAACGCAGCCATGTACTCGGTGAATGCGTTCAGGTCGACGCGGCCGGAGTCGGCCTTGTCGGCGCCGTTCGCCAGTTCGGTGAAGCTGTCGCCGCCGGCCGCGAGGAACGAGTTAGCAACGACCTTGAAGGTCTGGTCGTCGGTGATCCGCTCGCCCTGGAAGAAGACGCCGGTGATGTGCGATCCGACCGCGGCGGCCGGGTCGTAGGTGTACGACAGGCCGGCCGAGATGCCGAGGTGCAACTCCGGTCGCGTCTTGCCCGGCTGCCACTGCTGCTCCAGCACCGTCCTGATCTGGGCGCCAGTCAGCGTCTGGGTGACGAGGGTGTTGGCGAAGGGCTGGACGACCGCCGCCTCCTTGTAGGTGACGTTGCCGTCGGCGTCATTCGCACCGCTCGAGGCGAAGAGGATGTCCTGGCGCATGCCGCCCGGATTCATGAAGGCAATCTGCGTGCCGAGGTCGGCCTGCGTGGCCCAGAGCTGGGCGTCGGCGACCAGGTTGCCGATCGTCGACTCGGCTCCGCGGTTCTCGGAGCCGTCGGACTGCACGCCGCGGCGCAGATCGGCGGTGACGGAGCCGATCGAGACCGCGCCCTTCACCTCCGCCACCGCGACCGCGTCGGCAACCAGCGCAGCGACGTCGCGCCCGACCGGAGTCGAGTCGGCGGCGTAGCGGGGCTGGTACACGGTCGAGACGACACCGGTCTTCGGGTCGGTCACCTGAACCGGGGTCAGCGTGTCGATGAGTTCCGAGGTCACGGAGACGAGATCACCACCGGACGGGTCGACGGTGATGGCGAGGTGCCCGAGGTGGTTGCCGTACTGTCCGGCCTGCACGACCGGGAGCGTCTTGCCGCTGGGGAGGGTCACGACCTGGCTGTAGGCCTGGTGGGTGTGGCCCGACACGATTCCGGCGACCTGGTCGCCGATCCCGTCGACGATCGCACCGAACGTGCTACCGGCGTCGGTGAAGTCAGCGTCCGCGGTCTCGGCGCCCTCGTGCACGACGGCAACCACGACGTCGGCCTCCAGGTTCTTCTGCGCCGCCGGCACGGAGGAGTCGGCGGAGTCGTCGATGCCGTCGCGCAGGCGCGCAGCCTCGGCGTTCACCGAGTCAACGACCGGGGCGACGTCGAGGGTCGCGATGCCGTCCGGGCTGACGAGGTCGGGCAGGCTCGCAGTGGTCGCACCGACGAAACCGACGGTCACGCCGTCGAAGTCCTGGACGAACGAGGGGGCGTAGGCGTGCTCACCGGTGCCCTTCTCGAGGAGGTTCGAGGAGAAGTAGTCGAAGTCGGCGCGCGGGATGATCCGGTCGTCGAGGTCTGTGCGGGTCTTGTCGAACTCGTGGTTACCCACGGCCGAGGCCGAGACGCCCATCAAGTTCAGCGCGTCGATGCTCGGGTCATCGTTCTGCACCAGCGAGGTGAAGGTCGAGGCACCGACATTGTCGCCCGCGGACAGGAGCATCGAACCGGTGGGGTTCCCGGCCGAGAGGGTGGCGTACGCGGAGGCGAGTGACGCGGCGCCGGGCACGCTGCCGTCGATGCTCGAGCCGGCCGACGCCTCGAGGCGACCGTGGAAGTCGTTCATCGTGTACACGTCGATGACGCGCTCGTCGGCCGCCGAGGCGGGGGCTGCTCCGAGCAAGGCCGCAGCCGCGACGACGCCGACAATCGCGGCGGAGAGAGAACGGGAGTGGCCGGGGCGGCCGGAGGCAGAGCTTCGCATCTGGTGGAGTACTCCAAGCATCGAGCGCACGATCCGAAGGCGATTCGTGCCGCGTGAGGGGGATATTCCCAGACAACCCGACGGCGCACCCCAGGTCAAACTGTGCGGCGTCAGATCGTCACGGCGTTTACGAGAAGTTAACTCGGCGCCAACCCCGTGGTTCGGAGGATCGGCAGGAACGGCGAGAGGTCGGCGCGGACCCCCGACGCGTGGATCCGCCCGCTCGCGAGGCCCTCGCTCCACGGGAGAGCGCCGGTGGCGAGCGGGAGCCAGGTCGCCGCGTCCATCTCGATCACGTTCGGCGGCGTGCCGCGGGTGTGGCCTGGTCCTTCGACGCACTGCGCGGCCCCGAACGGGGGCACGCGCACCTCGACGCTACGCCCCGGAACGGTCGTCTCGATGATCTGCAACAGGAACCGCACGGCAACCGCCGTCGTGTTCCGGTCCGCTCCACCGGCGAGCGCCGCCCGCACCGCCGCCTGTCCGCCCGCCTCATCAATCCTGCCCTTAGCCACCCCCCTATCCTCCCCGCCTGTCCCCCTCCGCCCGTCCACCCCCGTCTCGCGGAGCGGCGGACGGCGCGGGCGAGGGCTCGGCAAGGCGGGCCTATCCTGTCAGGGTGAAGATCCTTGTTCTCGGTTCCGGTGCCCGCGAGCACGCCATCATCACCGCTCTGCTCGCCGAGCCGGAGCAGCACGAGATCATCGCCGCCCCGGGCAATGCGGGCATCGCGCGCGACGTCGAGGTCATCCAGTTCGATACGAACAGCCCGCGCCTGGTCAGCGACTTCGCCGTGGAGCAGGGTGTCGAGCTGGTCGTCATTGGCCCGGAGGCGCCGCTGGTCGCCGGCGTCGCCGACGTGCTCCGCCGACGCCGCATCCCCACCTTCGGACCCGACCGCGGCGCAGCCGCCCTCGAAGGCTCGAAGACCTTCGCCAAACGCGTGATGGACATGGCCCGCGTCCCCACCGGCCGCGCCACCCGCGTCTCGACCCTCGTGGACGCGACCCGCGCGATCGACGAGTACGGACTCCCGTCGGTCGTCAAAGCCGACGGGCTCGCCGCGGGGAAGGGCGTTTTGGTGACCGAGTCACGCAGCGCCGCGATCGCGCACGCCGAGTTCTGGCTCCAGTCGGGCGATGTCCTGATCGAAGAGTTCCTCGCCGGCCAGGAGGTCTCACTGTTCCTCCTCTCCGACGGGCACGACGTCGTCCCCTTCTCCCCCGCGCAGGACTTCAAACGCCTCGGCGACGGCGACGAGGGTCCGAACACCGGCGGCATGGGCGCCTACTCGCCGCTCCCGTGGCTCGCGGACCGGTGGAGCAGTGAACGCGCCTTCATCGACGAGGTCATCGACACGGTCGCCATTCCGACGATCCGGCAGTTGGAACGCGAGCGCACCCCCTTCGTCGGCCTCCTCTACTGCGGCCTCATCGTCACGGATGCGGGGCTGCGCGTGATCGAGTTCAACGCCCGCTTCGGCGACCCCGAGACGCAGGTCGTCCTCCCCCGGCTCTCCTCGCCGCTGTCCGCACTACTGCACGCGGCCGCCACTGGCTCGCTTGCCTCTGTGCCGTGGCCCGCGTTCTCCGACGAGGTGGCCGTTACCGTCGTGCTGGCCAGCGAGGGCTACCCCGAGAACGCCGTCACGGGCCGCACGATCACCGGACTGGACGCGGCGGCCGCGGTCCCCGGAGTCACTCTTGCCCACGCCGCGACCCAGATCGTTGATGGTCGCTTCGTCGCCACTGGCGGCCGAGTGCTGAACGTCGTGGCCCGGGGAGCCGACTTCGCCGAGGCGCGCGAGCGGGCCTACCGGGCGCTGGACCTCATCCACCTCGACGGCGGGACGTATCGCCGCGACATCGCTCTGCGCGTCGCACTGCGCTAGTCGTCCACGCTGCGCTCCCTGGGCGGCACGGCGCAGGAAGGGTCAGCGGGAGGCGACGACGGCGCGGAGGGCTTCGGCGAGGTGAGGGTGAGCGAAGGAGAAGCCCGACTCCTCCAAGCGGGCGGGAACGACCCAGCGGCTCTTGAGCAGGAGTTCGGGCTCGGTCCGGAGCAGGAACGTCGCGGGCTCGAGGACGAAGCGCGGCGCGGGCAGGCCGATCCTGCGACCGACCGCGGCGCGCAGCAGCCGGGAGAGTTCGATGTTGTCGCTGGGGTTCGGCGACGCGAGGTTCACCGGTCCCGCCAGCCGTGACCCCTCCAGGAACAGGATCGAGCGGTAGACGTCCTCGACGTGGATCCAACTGAAGTGCTGCCGCCCGCGCGTGCGCCGGTAGTCGTGGTGCACCCCCGCCTCGCGCCGATCGCGCGTCGAGGGCCACGGCCCGTCGAACTGCGGCCCGCCGAGCCCGAACCGCGCCAGCCGCAGCAGGATCGCCGTCGCGGGACCATCACCGAGCACGATCGTCATCCGCAGCGCGAGACGCCGCACCCCGGGCGTCTCCCCGGAGAAAAATTCCGCCTCCCACGCCCGTGCGACCTCGACCGAGAAGCCCTCGCCGAGCACGCCCTCGTCCTCGGTGTTCGCACGTTCCTCCTCGTGCCGATAGATCGTGGCGGTGCTGGCGTTCATCCACACGGGCGGAGGCGTCGCGGCGGCGGCGACTGCACGGTGCAGCTCGGCGGTCGTCTGCACCCGGGAGCGGAGGATTTCGGCCCGGTTCGCCCGTGTGTACCGGCAGTCGACGCTCTTGCCCGCGAGGTTGACGAGCAGGCGCGCGCCGTCGAGCACGCGCGTAATTCCGGCCGTGTCACCCCACTTCCCGTCGGGGCCGGAGCGGCCGATCCGCTTCACGTTCCAGCCGTCGGCGGTGAAACGCCGGGCGAGATCGGTTCCGAGGAAACCGCTCGCCCCGGCGAGGACGACGACGGGTTGATGTCTTGCGTTCATCGGACCATCGTGGCACCGCCCAGGCCGTCCGAGTGACGAACGTCGATCATCGCCCACCCGCCGTCAACCCCCTACGCGCTCCCCCGCACACCCGCTTGCATGGAGCCATCACACGAGGGAGAACCATGACTCCGGAATCACCCGAGCAGACGCCGCCCGGCACCGAGGCCGAGCTGACCCCGAAGGCCGACCACGGGGAGACGAGCTACACCGGCACCGGTCGCCTCAGCGGCAAGGTCGCCCTGATCACGGGAGCCGACAGTGGGATCGGCAAGGCGGTCGCGATCGCATTCGCCCGGGAGGGCGCCGATGTGGCGATCTCGTACCTCAACGAGCACGAGGACGCCCAGGACACGGCGAAGTGGGTCCGCGAGGCGGGCCGAGAGGCACTGCTCCTCCCCGGCGACCTCCAGGATCCGGCGCACTGCCGCTCCGTCGTCACCGAGACCGTGGAGCACTTCGGTCACCTCGAGGTGCTCGTCAGCAATGCCGCGTTCCAGATGAGCCGCGAGAGCATCACCGACATCCCCGACGAGGAGTGGGACCGCACGATCGCGACGAACGTGAGCGCCTATTTCCATCTCGTGAAGGCGGCTCTGCCGCACCTCACGACGGGCGCGTCGATCATCGCGACGAGTTCGGTGCAGTCGGACCAGCCGTCCTACCAGTTGCTGCCCTACGCGGCGACGAAATCGGCGATGCTCAGCATGACCGCGTCCCTTGCCCAAGCCCTCGGCGAGAAAGGGATTCGGGCCAACTCCGTCGCCCCCGGGCCGATCTGGACGCCGCTTATCCCCTCCACCATGCCCGAGGAGGCGGTGGCCGAGTTCGGCGAGCAGGTCCCGCTCGGTCGGCCAGGTCAGCCGGCCGAGGTCGCACCCGCGTACGTCCTCCTCGCCTCCGATGAGGCGAGCTATATGAGCGGGGCGACGATCGCGGTCACCGGCGGAAAGCCGATCCTCTGATCCCGCTTCAGGACGTCGCTCACCCGCGCGTTCCTGCGATAGGTTCGCCCGGATGAGCGTGCAGATCCGCAGTATCGAGACGGCGGTGCCGGCTACCGTCCTGCGCCAGACAGAGGCCCGCGACCTCTTCCAAGCACAACCCGGGATCAGCCGGCTCGGCTCCCGCCTGATCGGAGCGGCATTTGACGCGTCCGGAATCGACACCCGGGGCACCGTGGTCGACGAGCTCGACCGTGTCAAGCGGGAGGGCGACAGCGTCTTCTACGACGCGGCCCAGGGCCGGGTCCTCGATCCGGGCACCGCGGCGCGCAACGCGCTCTATACGGAGCGCGCTCCCGAACTCTTCACCCAGGCGGCGGAGCGCGCACTGGGGGCTGCGTCGCTGAGCGCGGAGGACGTCACCCACGTCGTCACCGTGTCGTGCACCGGCTTCTACGCACCCGGACCCGACTACCAGCTCGTGCGTCGCCTCGGCCTCGCCCCCTCGACGCAGCGTTTCCACCTCGGCTTCATGGGCTGCTACGGCGCGTTCCCGGGGCTGCGGGCGGCTCGGCAGTTCTGCGAGGCGGATCCGGAGGCGGTGGTCCTCGTCGTCGCGGTCGAGCTGTGCACCATCCACGTGACCAGCTCAAATGATCCCGAGCAGATCGTCGCCACCTCCGTCTTCGCCGACGGGGGCGCCGCGGCGGTCGTCACCGCGCGCGAGCCCGCTCCCGGCACCCCCGTGCTCGAACTCGACGCCCTGGCGACGACGCTCACCGACGAGGGCGAGACCGAAATGGCATGGACCATCGGCGACCACGGCTTCTCAATGCGACTGAGCACGTACGTGCCGGCGATCATCGGCGCGAACATCGAGGCAGCAGTCGCTCCGCTCCTCGCGAGCGCCGCTGTCGGGATGGACGACGTGGCGCGCTGGGCGATCCATCCCGGCGGCCGGAGCATCCTCGACAAAGTGCAGACCTCGCTCAGCCTCAGCGACGAGCAGATGCGTCCCTCGCGCGAGGTGCTGAGGACGCGCGGCAACATGTCGAGCGCGACGGTCCTCTTCATCCTGCAGCGGCTCCTGCATGGCGAGGCGGTCGACGGCGAGCGGATCGGCGCGATGGCGTTCGGTCCGGGCCTCACCGTCGAGCTCGCTCTGCTGACCAAGCGGGGCGGACAGTGATGCCGCGCGCTCCCCTGGCCCCCGACCTGCGCCACCGCGAGGTCTCGGCCCAGGAGCTGATGGACGATCCGGACTGCGACCGAGCCCTGCTCGATGCGACCTATGCGCGCTTCGGCACCGTGAACCGGCTCGTGTCGGGCTGGCGGGGCCTGTACCGCTCGCGCGTGCGGCCACTGCTGGGCAGTGACGCGCCGTTCCGCCTGCTCGACATCGGGTCGGGAGGCGGCGATGTCGCCCGCTCGCTCGCGGGCTGGGCGCGCGAGGACGGCCTGCGCCTGAGCATCACCGCCGTCGATCCGGACGAGCGCGCCTCGGCCTTCGCCACCTCGACACCCACCCCGGCCGGAGTCGAGTTCCGCCGAGCGAGCAGCGCCGACCTCGTCGCTGAAGGCGCGCGGTTCGACCTCGTCACCTCCAACCACGTCCTGCATCATCTGAGCCCCCAGGACCTCGACGCGCTTCTCCGCGACAGTGAGAGCCTCGCTCCGCGCGCGCTGCACAACGACATCGAGCGCTCGCGGCTGGCGTACACGGCATACCTCCTCGCGACGCGCCCGATCGCCGCCGGTTCGTTTATTCACTACGACGGCTCGCTCTCTGTGCGGCGCAGCTTCACCGCGGCGGAACTGCGCGCGGTCGCGCCCGAGGGCTGGCGGGTGGAGCGCGCGGCACCCTACCGGCTGCTGCTCACCCGGGGCGAGATCTGAGCGGAGCGGGTCGCGGCTGACGACGTCAGCCGCGTGAGCGCGGTGCGCCACCGACATCCGCGATCACGCCCGCGACGGCCACCCAGCACCTAGGCGGTCGCTCCGCCTGCGCGGTCAGGATCGTTCACCCAGCCGGAGACGAGCGCGGCCAACTCCTCAGCGCCGCTGTCGGAGAGGTGAATCCCGTCGCTGAGTGCGACGAATCCCTCCGCGGCGGCGCACTGCGCGAAACTCCACCCGAGGACCCGGCGCCGGACAGCGGCGCGGAGCACCATCCGAGACCCGCCGAACGACGGCCCCGCGGCGCTCGCGTGCCGCTGGCGCAGAGCCACCAGGCGCTCGTGGAGGGGGAGAACGGTCACGCCCGCGTCGCCGCAGACCGCCCGGATCACCGTATTCGCGGCGCTGATCGCCCGGGCAGCCTCGTCTCGGCCGTGCTCCCCCACGGGAGGGAGCGAGCACACCGCAATCGCGGCGGTCGACTCGTGGCGCAGTCGGCGGACCAGCTCGGTGAGGTCCTCCCGAAAAATCTGCTCGGAGCCAGCCCGGTCGAGGCGGTCACGTCCGCGCGCGCTCGAGAGTCGCCGCAGGGTGTCGTTCGTGCCGAGGAGGACGACGACGTGGGTCGCCTCCCCGAGTGCCAGGCGCGGCAGACGTGGGAACGCGGAGCTGACCCGGTCGCCATCCACACCCGCATTGGTGATCACGGAACCGGGAGGCAGCGTCGCACCGACCCGCGGCAACCACGGCGAACTGGATCTCCCGCGCGTGATGCTGTCACCCACGGCGACAAGCCTGACGGCGTCCCCCTGTGCAGCGGTCATGAGAGCCCCGCAGCGCGGTCGATCCGATCGGCCAGCGCGGCGCCCGCGGTGCGAGCGAAGCTCTCCGTGAGGTGATCGTCGTCGCGGTAGACGACGACCCCGCCGATCACGGAGTGGCAGGTCGCGTCGTCGCAGAAGAGATCCGTCGTGTCGATCAGCGGGAGACCGAGTCTCGCGGCGATCCGCTGGGACTCGTGGTCGTCGAGGGGTGCGTCCTGCCAGCGGGATACGGAGCAGGGGTCGCTCCGCGCGCCGACGGAGACGGTCGACGCTAGGCAGCGCGGGACATCCGACCCCGGATTCGGCACGTCGCGGAGAATCAGCACCCGGCGGGCGGCGTCTTTCCAGGACGAGATCGACGCGACGGCCGAGTCAACGACGTCCTCCGACGCGTCCGGGACGCCGGTCCGCTCCTGCACGTAGGCGGCGGCGTGGGAGCCGTAGATCACCGTGTCGAGGTCGTCGCGATGCCGCAACTGGTCCCCGACCCAGGCCGACCACGCACTACACGCCGACGAGACGACGGCCTGGGACGCGCGACCGCTGACATCCGACAGCAGGCATCCGCCGTGGAAGTACACCTCGACGTTCCAGTGGCGTGCGTCCGCAACCTCGCGCAGACCGTCAGCCCACATGGCCGCGTGGGAGTCGCCGACGAGCGCGATCGTTCTCGTCGCCCCCGGGGTCCTCCAGACGCAGTGCTTGTTCAGGACGTCGGTCCCAATGAGGTGGTGCGCGCATCCCTCGAGAAAAGGAGGAGTGCCCTCGACCACGCCGACGTCGGCCGCCGACACGGCCGGTTCCAGGTCGCGCGGAAGCTCGAAGCGGTCGGAGCACGACTGCGCACTCATCGCACGCGCTCCCGCGCAGGGGTCGTCGGCGGCGAGCCGCGCGGAGACGTCAGTGCGGAGGGAGTCGAGCTCGGCCTGCGAGCGCGCCAACTGCACGGCGCTCGCCAGGACACCGACGAGGGCGAGGACGGCGACCATCCGGAGCGACCGGTCGATCGGCGAGCGGAGCTTACCCAGCGGGCCGCGGGGCGGGAAGCGATTCATCGTGCACCCGCCCGGAACCGGTTCTCGACCAGCCGATGCGTCAGCTCTGCAAGCATCACGGCGATGGCCAGGACGACGAGCAGAGACGCCGCGGAGAGCGGACGGGACTGCCCGGCGCCCGCAACGATCGCCGGCGCGAAGATGAGGACCGGCCAGTGCCACAGGTAAATCGCGTACGACCGGGTCGCGACGTAGTCGATGATCGGATGCCCGCAGGCGCGAGCAAGCCGGGAGCCCGCGGCGGGAGTCCCCGCTGCAATGACGAGCATCGCTCCTGCGACGGGGATGGCCGCGATCCAGCCGGGGAAGGCCAGAGCGGGAGTCACAACGACCAGGGCAGCACCGAGCAGCGCGGCGCCGACCAGCGCCAGAGGGAGTCGCGCGCGCGCCGGCGGCTGCGGGAGGAGGCAGAGAACCGCCCCGCCGAGGAACTCCCAGGCACGCACGCCCGTGTTGAAGTACGCGGCTCCCGGAGCAGTGGCCGTCAGCCAGATCGACAGGATGAAGGAGCCGGCGGCCAGCACGAGGATTGCGGCCCTGACCCGGCGGCGGTCGATCCGCAGCACGCGAGCGGCGGCGGCCACTCCGACGAGCGCCGCTGGCCAGAGCGCGTAGAACTGCTCCTCGGTCGAGAGCGACCAGAAGTGCTCGAGCGCCGTCGGCGCGGCTCCTGCCGAGAGGTAGTCCACCGCCTGGAAGACCAGGGCCCAGTTCTGGACGAGGAAGATCGACGACAATTGCTGGACGGCGGTCCCGTCGCGGTCGATCACGGGCAGGACGATCGGGGCGAGCAGCGCGACCGTAGCGATGACCGTCAGCGCGGCCGGGAGGAGCCGCGCGGCCCGGCGCAGCCAGAAGCGACGGAGCCGGATGCGGCCCGTCTCGTCGAGCTCGCGGACGAGGTGCGACGTAATCAGGAAGCCCGAGATCACGAAGAACACGTCCACCCCGACGAAGCCGCCCGGCAGTGCGGCGGGCCAGTAGTGGTAGACGACGACGCTCACGATCGCGAGCACCCGCAGCGCCGCGATCTCGGTGCGGTGACCGCGGGGAGCCGCGATCGATCGGGGTGAGCCGAGGGGCGCAAGCCGCCTCGGAGCGGCGGGCTCGCGGACCGGACGTCCGAGGGCCGCGGGCTCGCGGACCGCCGAGCCGGGAGTCGGGAGCCGTGCTGGCACAAGCGCGTGAGAAGTCATAGCTTCATCGCACCAGAGCGCAGCGCTCTCGTCAGTGCAGCACGGTGGACATCCGCGGTAGTGCCTGCTCTACCGCGTCGGTCGTGGTTCCGTCAGGGTGGTTCCGTCAGCGTGGTTCCGTCAGCGTGGCGGCTCGACGTCGCGGTCGGACGAGTCGGCACGCCAGGACCGGGCCGCCTGCCAGCCAGCAATAGCCAGGATGAGGAGGCCGCACAGCACCGTCAGCAGGTTGGGCACGGAGAAGCCGGTTCCCGCAATGGAGTTGATGCCCGCGCCGAGCACGAACACACCGCCGAGAAGGTAGAAGATGACCCTCGTCTTCACCGTTCCACCGCTTCCATCGACCTGCACAGGACGAATCAATTCTAGTGCTGCACTGCGGAATCGGACGCCTCGGGCGGACCTCCCACACCGCAAAGGCCCGCGAGAGACGACGGCTGTCCTCAGGGCTGAGGCCCGTCACTCCCGTGCCCGGAATGCACAGCTCGTCGGCCCTTCCGGTACTCCCAGAGTGCCGTCACCAGCATCAGGCTTCCACTGACCACACCGAGCACCGCTGGCCCGAGCGCTCCGCCGCCCGTCAGCACGGAGAGGCTGGCTCCCGTCACAAGCAGTCCTCCGATGAGCAGGAGCATCGCTGTACTTCCCTGAGTCATCGTCGTCTCCCTTTCTCGTGGTGATGTCCGCGCGATGAATCCGGCACCGAGATGAATCCGGCACCAAGATGTTCTTTTCTCTCCGGCCGAGTTCTCTCCCGGGTGTACTCCTGAGGACCCACGACAGTAAGCCTCGCGAAAGGGGGAGACAAGAGAAAGCCAGCGAGGCCCGAGGAGGCCCCCAAGCTCCACGACCGCCGCAGAGGAATCGACTCCGCGGACATACGTCGGCTATCGTGGCGCTCGCCGCCGCTTTGTCCCCTCCGTGGCACTGTCCCGGGCGGCCCGATGAACGAAAGGTGCCCGTGGCCACGCTCATCTACGGACCGCAGAACCTCGAGATCGAGTTCGAGGAGCGCGTCCTTGCGCACCTCAAGGTCGCCGTCCTGTCGAAGCTTCGCCGCAACGAGGCCTTCTCCCTCTCTTGGATCGAGGACGCCGACACCGGTCACGGTCGCAGCTCCGTGTGGCTGCATCCGTCCGTTCCGCTGCACTTCCGCTTCGCCGAAACCCACCAGCCCAAGCTCAACCGCATCTGGATCGAGCAGATGCTCAGCGTGGCGAGCATGCACGGCGAACTCTCCGTGCTTCCGGAGCCCGAGGAGCAACGCCAGGGGGCATGAGGGCTGCCTCGCGCTCCGGCATCCGTCAACCCGCTCCCCCGTGCGCGGGTCGAGACGTACCGTCGAGATGACGCTTCAGAGTCATGAGCTTCAGATGTATCGCGGGGCGTCGACGGACGGAGACGACCATGACGAAGATCACGCGAACAACCGGACTCCCCACCCTCACCCCGGCACGAACGCTTCGCAAGGAGCACCCGATCGAGTCGCGCGGAGTGCCCGACTCGGTCTCCGTCGACTCCCAGCCGGTCATCGGCTGCAGGATCAACGTCAGCGGCCACTCGTTCGTCGTCGAACTCGACATGGCCAGCATCTTCCTCCGGCAGGTGCGCCGAAGCCTGCGCGAGGGCGACGGCGGGCTTGTTCTGCTGCGTCATGTCGACGGGATCGAGATGATCCCGTTCTTGCGCTCGACCCCGTTCGAGGTCGTCGATCTGGTCTGCCCGGAGGGCGTGGAGCCGGCTGAGGCGCGCGCGGCGCTGGGTTTGCACGCCCGATAGCTGTCGCCCGGCCCGCCCGACTGCACCCACCCCGTCAGGGGGGCACTCCCGCCGCCAGGGCTGGCGTGCAACCGATTCTGTCAGGCGCGTCAGCGGCGCGATTGGTTACCCTCTCTATATGAGTAGACCTCAGCCGACTGCCGCTGCCCTCCAGGCGAAGCTTCGCCGCACCCGTTTCGTCGTCGTGATCCTGGTGGCGGCGGGGCTGTTCCTCGGAGTCGTGGCGCTCGCGCGCGGCGAATCCGGGAACGCGCCGCTCGCCTCCCCCGCCGCCACCGCCGAGGAGAAGCAGAAGCCGCAGATCGAGCGCCGCGACCCGGGCGATCCGGCCGCGATCGGCTCCGTCGATGCGCCGGTCGTCCTCACGGAGTGGACCGACCTGCGCTGCCCGTTCTGCGCGCAATTCGGCCGCGAAACCTTCCCGGCGATCGTGCAGGACTACGTCGACGCCGGGAAGGTGCGGGTCGAGTTCCGCGATGTCGCCTTCTTCGGGGAGCAGTCGGAGCAGGCGTCCGTCGCCGCCCACGCCGCCGGGCGCCAGGGACTGTTCGCCGCCTACCTCGACACCGTCTTCCGCGCCGCGCCCGAGTCGGGGCACCCCGACCTTCCCCGCGAGAAGCTGATCGACTTCGCCCGCACCGCGCAGGTCCCTGATCTCACCCGCTTCGAGGCCGACCTCGATGACCCCTCCCTGCTCCAGGCCGTGCAGCAGGAGACAGCGGCCGCCCAACGGCTCGGCGTCACCAGCGTCCCCTTCTTCGTCGCCGGTGGTACCGCCATCTCGGGCGCTCAGCCGGCCGACCACTTCCGCTCCTTCCTCGACTCCGCCCTCGCTGGCGCCTGAGCGGTGGAGCTCGGACTCCTCGGCGCGTTCGCGGGCGGCCTGCTCACACTGCTCAGCCCGTGCTCGGTCATGGTGCTGCCTGCCTTCTTCTCCTACGCCTTCGCGACTCCCTCGGAGGTGCTGACCAAGACGGCCGTGTTCTACCTCGGACTCGTGACGACCCTGGTGCCGCTCGGGATCCTCGCGGGGACGGTCGGTGCGTTTGTCGCCGAGCACCGGGAGACCGTCATCACCGTCGCGGCGGTGCTGGTCATCGCACTCGGACTCCTGATGCTCAGCGGGCTGCCCCTGCCCTTCTTCTCGCACCACGTCGCCGGCGGCACCACGACGGCCAGCGTCTACACGCTGGGGACGGTCTACGGCCTCGCCGGGGTGTGCGCGGGTCCGGTGCTCGGAACAGTGCTGACCTTCGCCGCGATGGGTGGTGATCCGCTCGCGGGCGGAGTCGCGCTGCTCGTCTTCGCGGCGGGGATGGCGTTTCCCCTCCTCGTCCTCAGCCTGCTCTGGGCTCGGATCCCCGTGGTGCGTCGGCTCGTGCGGCCGCGCGAGGTGCGGCTCGGCCGCTGGCGCACGACGCTCTCGGCCCTGGTCGGCGGTGCGATCACGGTGGCGCTCGGCGTGCTTCTCCTGGTGACGCACGGCACCACGTCGCTCGGCGGCGGGCTCGGCTCCTCCGCAGCCGTGCGGCTAGAGGGCTGGACGCTCGATGTGGCCGGCGCGGTTCCGGATGCGGTGGTGCTGATCGTGGTGGTCGTCCTCGCGACAGTCACGGTCGTTGCGATGCGGCGGCGCGCACGGCGCTGAGCGAGCCGTGGCCGGGGCCGGGACACCGCGGTCAGTGGGGAAGCGACTCCTCGATCAGTCCGACGATCCGCGGGTCGTCGGGCTCGACCGTCGGTCGGAACCGGTGGACCGTGCCGTCGGCAGCGATGAGGAACTTCTCGAAGTTCCACTTCACCCGGCCGGCCTTGCCGTTCTCGTCCTCGGCCTTCGTCAACTCCGCGTAGAGCGGATGCGCGGCACGGCCGTTCACGCGCACCTTCTCGAACATCGGGAACGTGACTCCCCACGTGGTGGAGCAGTACTCCTTGATCTTGTCCTCGTCGCTCAGCTCCTGTAGGAACTGGTTGCTCGGGAAGCCCAGCACCGTGAATCCGCGGTCGCCGTAGGTCTTGTGCAGGGCCTCGAGCTTCTCGTATTGCGGAGCGAGGCCGCACCGCGAGGCCACGTTCACGATCAGCCGCACAGGCGGATAGTCGGCGAGGGTCGACACAGTGCCGTCGATCGTGGTGAGCGGGATGTCGGCGATCGTCACGGCGGCTCCTTCTGTCTGGTGCCTCGAGGCTACCCCGCTGCACCCCCTCGCCCAGGGAACCCCCAACCGTCCAGGGCGCCCGGTGTGAAGTCTCAGGACATGGGTGACGGTTGTCGGAGGTTCCCTGGACGGTTCGGGGTTCCCCGGCAGCGGGGTTCCCCGCGGAGGCGCGCGGGGCCCACTATGGGGGATGGCCCGGTCGCAGCAGCTCGTCTCGGTGGGCGGACGGACGCTCCGGCTGACGAATCTCGACAAGGTGGTGTACCCGGAGGCGGGATTCACCAAGGCGAGCGTGCTCGCGTACTACGCCTCCGTCGCCTCCGCGATGCTGCTGCACCTGGCGCGGCGCCCGGTCACCCGCAAGCGGTGGGTCGACGGAGTGGGCACGGCCGAGCGGCCCGGCGAGGTCTTCTTCGAGAAAAACCTGCCCTCCTCCGCCCCCTACTGGCTGAGCCGCACCCGGCTCGCCCACTCGTCGCGCGACGTCGAGTACCCGCTGATCGACGACGTCGCCGGGCTCACCTGGCTGGCGCAGCAAGCCGCGCTCGAACTGCACGTGCCCCAGTGGCGCGTGGGCTCCGATGGCGAGCGCCGCCCGCCCGACCGCCTTGTGCTCGACCTCGACCCGGGCGAGGGGGCGGGCCTGGCCGAGTGCGCCGAAGTCGCATTTCTCGCGCGCGACCTGCTGGAGGGAATGGGCCTCGCCCCGTTGCCCGTGACCAGCGGGAGCACGGGCATCCACCTCTACTGCCCGCTCGACGCCTCGGCAACCAGCGACCAGATCTCGGCCGTCGCGCACGAGCTTGCAAAAGTGCTCGAATCAGACCACCGCGATCTTGTCGTCTCGGACATGAAGAAGACTTTGCGCGAGGGCAAAGTCCTCGTCGACTGGAGTCAGAACAGCGCCGCAAAGACCACGATCGCACCGTACTCGCTGCGGGGACGCCTCCGCCCGGCCGCCGCCGCGCCCCGCACCTGGGAGGAGCTGGGCGCCGAGGGCCTGCGTCATCTCGCACCTGACGAGGTGGTGGAGCGCCTGCGCAGCGACGGCGACCTGCTCCGGCCGCTGCTCGCCGCTCGCGGCGCCGGGCTCGAGCCGACGCCCCAGCGGATGGCAGGTTTCGCCGCGACCGACGCCTCCGCCGACCGCCTCGCCACCTACCGCAGCATGCGCGATGCGTCGAAGACGCCGGAGCCCGTGCCCGAGGCCGGATCCGCAGGCTCCTCCTCGGGCGACACCTTCGTGATCCAGGAGCACCACGCGCGGCGCCTGCACTACGACTTCCGGCTCGAGCACGACGGCGTGCTGGTGAGCTGGGCCGTACCCAAGGGTCCGCCGCTGGACGGTGATCCGAACCGCCTGGCCGTGCAGACCGAGGACCACCCGCTCGAGTACGCGACCTTCGAGGGCACGATCCCCGCTGGCGAGTACGGCGGCGGGGAGGTCCGCATCTGGGATGAGGGCACCTATGCGCTGGAGAAGTGGCGCGAGGGCGCGGAGGTGATCGCCGTGCTGACCGGACGCCCCGACGGCGGCCTCGGCGGCGAGCCCCGCCGCTATGCGCTGCTGCACACCGGGTCGACAGCGGGCGCCGAGAAGAACTGGCTGCTGCACCTGATGGCTCCCGGTCACGGCAAGGGCCGCGGGACGCAGCGACGGGGCTCGACGGGAGCGCCCGCGGCGTCCGCCGCATCCCAGCCCGCACCTCCCACCCCGCGTTCGGACGCCGCCGCACGCCGCCCCATGCTCGCGACACCCGGACGTCGCCACGACGTGCACCCCAAGGCCGCGATCGAGATGAAGTGGGACGGCTACCGCGCCCTCGTGCGGGTGCAGAGCGGCAGGGTCACGCTGACCAGCCGCAACGGCAACGACCTGACCCCCGCCTTCCCGGATCTGCTCGGGCCGCTGGCGGAGGCGTGCGCCGACGCCGTGCTCGACGGCGAGATCGTCGCGCTCGACGCCCGCGGCCGTCCCGACTTCGGAGCCCTGCAGGCCCGCGGCGGGGTGACGAAGCCGCACGAGATCGAGGCGGCGGTGCGCACGACTCCGGTGCACCTGATGGTCTTCGATCTGCTCGAGCGCGGAGGCGAGGACCTGACCGACCGCGACTACGACTCCCGCCGCGCCGAGCTCGTCGAACTCGTCACCGAGAACGAGCGCGTACACGTGCCTTCAGTCTTCGACGGCGATGTGGAGGAAGCAATGGCGACCAGCCTGACCCTCGGCCTGGAGGGCGTCGTCGTCAAGCGCCGCGACTCGCGATATCACGAGGGCAGCCGGTCGCGCGACTGGATCAAGCTGACCCACCACCGGCTGCAGGAGGTGGTGATCGTCGGCTGGCGTGAGGGGGAGGGCGGCCTGCAGGGCTCGGTCGGCGCGCTGCTCACGGCGATTCCCGACGGCGACGCGCTGGTCTACTCCGGTCGCGTCGGCACCGGCTTCAGTGACCGCGAGCGCCGCGGCCTCGTCGCCCGCCTCGGCGAGCACGCGACCGACGAGCCCGCTGTCTCGGTGCCGCCGCTCGAGTCGCGCGGCGTGCACTGGGTGTCGCCGGTGCTGGTGGGCGAGGTCCGCTACCGCGAGCGCACCTCCTCCGGCACCCTGCGGCAGCCCGTCTGGCGCGGCTGGCGCGCCGACAAGTCTGCGACGGAGGTCCGCATCGAGGAGCCCGGGCGCTGAGGTGCCCGAGAGCGTCGCGATTCGTTGCGAGACGCAGCCTTCTCAGGCACGTCAAGCATGCGGCGGCGGCCCGCGCCTCAGTCGAGGCGAACGCCGCGCAGGAGGAGCAGGGTCGCGCCGACCGCCGCGCCGGTGCCGATGAGGACACCACCCGCTCCGGCTGCGGCGGCCAGGGCGCCGAGAAGGCTCGGCAGCGCGATCAGCCCGAGCCGGTTGCCCGCGAGGCGCAGCGCCAGGGCGCGGCCGTGGCGGTCGGCGGGGGTCCGCTCGATCAGCCACGACATGGTGATGGGCTGCCCGATTCCCAGACCGAGGCCGAGCAGCGCGACAGCGGCGAACAGCAGCACGGTCGGCGCGGGCAGAGCGACCAACACCAGGCACAGCGCCGAGACGAGGATGCCGCCCACCATCACCCGGGTGCGGCCGAGCCGCGCAGTCGCAGCACCGAGCAGGAGGCGCGACGCCATCGACGCGAGAGCGCGGACGGTCAGCAGCGCGCCGACGAGCCCCGCCGGCAGTCCGCGTTCGGTGCCGAGGGCGGGGAGGTAGACGACGGTCAGGTCGACGGCGGCGACGACCGTCGCGCTGGTCAGCAGGGCACGGGCGAGGCCGGGCACGCGCAGGAGGCCAAGTGTCGACCCGGAAGAGGGCGCCTGCTCCGACACCTTCTCGCGCCGGGCAGGGCTGCCAATTCCCGCCGTCACCGCGAGGAGCAGCACGGCGAGCACCCCGCCCACGAGGAACAGCGGTGCGGGATCCGGCCGCACCGAGCCGCCGGCGAACACCGGGATGAAGGCCGGGCCGATGGCTTGCCCGAGTGAGGCGGCGAAGGTGTAGTAGCCGAAGCGGCTGTCGAGGCGGGTGCCTCCGGTCCCGCCTGCCACGACGGTCTGCTGCCCCACAACGCAGCCCAGGTGACCCGCTCCCAACATCGCTATGCCGACGAGCAGCCCCGCCACACTCCCGCCGGCCAGCAGCAGCACCGTCGCCGCCCCGACGGCGACCAGCGCGCCGACCGCCATCACGAGGCGCGCCCCGACTCGGTCGACGAGCCCGCCGACCGGCAGCGCGATCAGCAGCGGCACGAGCGCGAAGGAGGCGCCCAGCGCGCCGAGCGCCCATCCCGGCACCTCGAGCTGGATGGCCTGGTAGACCGCGGCGGGCCGCAGGAGGAACGCGACGGCCTGAATGAGCACGGCGTGCGTCAGCAGCGCCGGCGTCGCGAGACGATCACGCACGCGCGCTCCTCTCTGCGGGCGCCCGGCGCGCCCTCCCCCATCCTCGTGCACGAGGTGGAGGTCGCCTGAGCCACACCCTTCTTCCCATCACCATATTCGTATGGTACACTCGTCGTGGCGCAGGTCGTTCTGATCGCACTGCGCTTCGGGAGGCGCGTCGCCGCGTGGCCGGCACGAGGTGCACCCCGCTGCCGTGCCGGTCGCTGTCGGCGGCGCGTCTCCCGCACAAAGCACTCCCCTGCGGTTCTATCGTCTGCCGCAGAGGAGGACGGGCGCGGCCTCTGCGCTCGTTGAGTTGCCCGGGAAGGCTCGTCTCCGCCCTGAGATCGTGCCTTCTCGGGCGACTCAGTCCCCTGGGCACGCTCCTCGATGCTCAGGAGAGCCGGGACACCAGCAGTTCGAGCAGTTCGTCCACGCCGTCGACCCGCTGCGGCGCTGCCCCGCCGCACGGCCGGTAGCTCGGCGGATCGGTATGCAGGACGTGACCGACCGGCTGCCCCTTTTCCCACACGGTGAGGAGATAAGCGCCAGCGCCTTCGTCGGGTGCGCCGATCTCAAAGACCCGGCCGCGGAGAGTCGCGCACTGCGGTTCCTTGCGTGCGAGGCACACCCAGCGCGGATGATCGCAGGTCATCGTGCCCGTCCTCTCCGGCCGGTCATCAACCGTGCCTGCGACGAAACGGATCGTCGGCGATCGTGCCCCCGACGTCCGCTCTCACTACGGTACGTCCGGCTTTCTGGCAGTGCTGAGGGGTTCACGGCCGCGACTCGCAGTGCTACCAGGCAGTTCTGCGAGCCTCGGATGCCCGCTGACGCCCGGCTCCTGATCACGAAGCGGTACGTGGCCGATCGGACGAGTGCGTCGGGGCCATAGCCGCGGAACAGCGGGCCTGTTACCGTGAACAACAGCGCCGCTCCTCCCGGATCGGCACCCCCTGATCGGAAAGGTCTCGACGATGAGACGACGCTCCCCGGAGCCCCCTGCCGCGCCTCGGCGTCGCGCACGATCCCTCTTCCTCTCGGCTCTCGTCTGCACGAGCGTCGCCCTCAGCGGCGCACTCGTCCCCGTGCCGGCCCAGGCCGTCGACGTCCCGGCGCCCAACGCGCACTACGACATGTCGCACGCAGGCTCCGCCCTGCTCGACATCTCGGGCAACGGACGCACTGCGACCCTGAGCGGCCTCACCGACGCATCCTTTACCGATGCCGGCGGCGATCAGGTCGCTCGCTTCCGGGCCGACGGTTCCGCACGCCTCCCCCAGGGCCTCGTCACCGGCACCGACAACGCGTTCGCCGTCGAGTACACCGTGAAGACGCAGACCGCTGCCAACCAATTCGGCTGGGTCATCGGCGACGGCACAGGCGCATGGAACACCACGCAGCTCGGCAACCATGTGTTTGTGAATCCGCGTAGCCCCGACGGAACACCCAGCGGTCAGGTGCTCGCCGGCATTCGCGTCAAGGACAGCGGTAACGGTGAGACCCGCATGCCCTTCGGTGGCGGTCTCAATCCCGGATTCACCACACTCACTCTCGTGGGATCGGGCACCGGCTCGAGCACCACGCTCACCCTCTACCGCGACGGCACGCAGATCTCGACCGTCACGGCGGCCAAGTCCCTGTCGAGCATCGTCCCGACCGGTCAGACGCTTGGTTACCTCGGCCGCTCCCTCTATACCGGCGACGCCCTCCTCACCGCCGACGTCACCGACGTGAAGTTCTGGGACACCTCGCTCACGGCCGAGCAGGTCGCGGCGAGCATGCCGACCGCCGCCGCAAAGTCGTCCGCGACCTCGGCGCTGCTGCGCTCGGACATCCAGCCCGTCCTCCTCGCCGAAAACCCCTCGCTGACCGCGGTCTCATCCAATCTGACCCTCCCCGCCGCGAGCAGCGGCGTCCCGCTTACCTGGTCGTCCTCGAACACGGCGGTCGTCTCGAACACCGGAGTCGTCTCGCGCTCGATCTCGCAGAACACCCCGGTCACCCTCACCGCGACCACCGCGCAGGGCGCGAGCATCACCTTCGATGTCGTGGTGCTCGCCCCGAGCATCAACGACGACCTCGACGCGCTGAAGCTGGCCACCCGGACCACCGAGAATCTCCCGCTCGTGGTAGCGGGTGCCACGAACGGCACCGCCATCACCTGGACCTCCTCCGACCCGGCGCTCGTCACCCCGACGAACACCGCGTACACCGCCCCGGCGGTCGGAGCAGCGGACCCGTACCGTGGCGGGGGCATCGTCACCCGCCCGGCCTACGGCTCCGGCGACAAGCCGGTCACGCTGACTGCGAAGGCCACACTTAACGGAGTCACCGAGACGCGCGAGTTCACCCTGACGGTCGCCGAGCTCGGCCGCACCGCCCCTGACGCGGGCTACGCCTCGGCGTACTTTAAATCGGACGGCGACGAGAAGATCTACCAGGCGGCGACGTCCGGCAATGACTTCTTCACCTTCTCGCCAGTCAACAACGGCCAGGCCGTCATCACCTCGACGTCCGACACCAGGGGCCTGCGCGACCCGTTCATCCTCCGCTCGCACAACGGCGACAAGTACTACATGGTCGCCACCGACCTGTGCATCTCGTGCGGAACCGGCTGGGGCGACGCCCAATCCAAAGGCAGCCTGAAGATCGAGGTCTGGGAGTCGACCGACCTCGTCACGTGGACCCGCACGAACGGCGCCGACACCGGCATCACGGTCAACCAGCCGGCCGCCGGCATGACCTGGGCCCCGGAGGCGTACTGGGACGACGCTCTGCAGTCGTATGTCGTCTTCTTCTCCTCGCGCCTCTACTCCGACGCAACGAAGACAAATAGCGACAAGCTCTACTCCCGCGTCTTCTCGGTAATGACCCGCGACTTCCGCACTTTCACGAAGCCTCCGACCACCTGGCAGGACACGGGCTACGCGCGGATCGACTCGACGATCACCAAGATCGGCGACTACTACTACCGCTTCACCAAGAATGAGGAGGGCGGCGCCGCCGGCACTCTGGAGGCCGGAAAGGACATCTTCCTCGAGAAGTCGACGGTGTTGACCGCTCCGACGACCTCGTCGAACTGGAGCGCCGACCCGACCACCACGTGGCAGCTCACCGACACCCGGATGACCTCGCTCGAGACCGGCCAGGCCGGTGAGGGTCCCGAGATCATCAAGCTGAACGCAGGCGACCCGAACGACACCACGGGCACCGGCGACGGCTACGCGTTCCTCGTCGATAACTACGGCGACGGCGGTTATAAAGCCTTTATCACCTCAGGAGCGGCTATCGCCGGCAGCTCGCAGTCGAACCGCCTCTCGCAGTCGGCCGACTGGAACGTCTCGCCCAAGAGTCGGAGCGGCCTCCCGGCCAGCCCCCGTCACGGCGCGTTCGTCAGCGTTCCGCAGACGGTCCTCACGGCCATGAAGAACTGGACAGGCGTCACCGCTGTCGACTCCACCACGACCCTCACCGCCGACGGCCGCACCGTCACGGCGTCAGTCGCGGCGGCCGACAAGGGCGACGTCGCCGGATCGGTCACCTTCACCGGCGGCTCGTGGAGTTCGACTGTGCCGCTGACCGCCGGCTCGGCGAGCGTCACCGTCCCGGCCGGAGTGACGAGCGTCGCCGCCTCCTACACGGGCTACGCCGACAATCTCGTGCGCACCTCGGCCTCGGCCGCGGTCTCCCTCGACACCCTCGAGCTCGCTCCCACCGTCTCGACGCGCTGCGTCGCCGGGAAGGTCGTGCTCACGGTGGCCGTGAAGAACGCGGACACCGCGGCGGCGGACGTCACGATCGACTCGGCCTACGGCTCGAAGTCGTTCACCGCGGTGGCTCCCGGCTCGTCGGCCTCCGCCGCCTTCACCACCCGCCTGGCCGCCACCCCGGCCACCACGGTAACAATCACCGGATCCGCGCCCACCCAACCCACCTTCACCGCCACACCCCCGGTAGCCGCCACCCGCTGCTAACCCGCTAATCCCCCGCCGCGAGATGCCTCTTGAGTACGCGACACGCCGACGAGAGCGTACTCAAGAGGCATCTCGCGGGAGGGGGCAGGAGGCGGGGGGTCAGCGGGTGGGGGCGAGCAAGTCTGCGTGGTGGGCGGCGGCCACGTTGGGGTGAGCGCGGAGGCGGTAGCGCAGCGCGTTCTCGCCGTACGTTTCGAGGATGGGCGCGTTTGTCGGGTCGACCGAGAGACCGGACTTCAGTTCTTCGGGCAGCGGGAGCGAGGGCATCGACGCCGAGAGCGCGGGATTGAAGAAGAACGGGATCGAGATCCGGTCCGTCCCGATCAGCGGCGAGATCACCCGGTGCAGCGTCGCCTTGAGGTAACCGCCCGTCGCCAGCTCCAACATCTCGCCGATGTTGACCACGAAAGACCCGGGCAGCGCCGGCGCCTCGATCCAGGACCCGTCGTGCTCGACCTGCAAGCCGCCCTTGCCCGGCTCGACCAGCAGCAGCGTCAACACTCCCCCGTCGCGGTGCGCCCCAACGCCCTGCTTTGGCTCGGGATCGGAAGTGCCCGGGTAGCGAACGACCTTCACCAGCGAGAACGGCCGCTCGGCGAACGCCTCATCGAACACATCCTCCGGCGCGTCGAGGGCGAGCGCCCAGGTGCGGAGCAATCGGATGGCGACCGCGGCGAGCGCCTCGTGCCAGCGTTCGAAGACCTCGCGGAACTCCGGCAGCGTCTCCGGCCACAGGTTCGGCCCCTCGAGGCGCTCATAGTCGGGGACGCCGGGGCCGCTCTCGACCGCCGGCCGGTCGATCCCGATGTCGACCTGCTCGCGGTAGTCCACGTCGCCGTTGGTCAGCTCGGTGCCGAAACGGGTGTAGCCGCGGAACTGCGGGCTCAGCGTGTTCTCGATCGCGAGCTTCTCGTCCTCCGGCAGCGCGAAAAAGCGGCGGGAGACGGCAACGACATCGTCAAGGAGATCCTGTGGCACTCCGTGACCAACGAGGTAAAAGAAGCCTACGTCGTGCGTGGTCTCGCGGAGGTCGCGGCGGAAGGCTGCTGCTTCTGCCTCCCCCTGGTCGAGGCGGGACAGGTCGAGGATCGGGAGCGAAGTGGTCATGTATCAAGCGTGACGCAGACGACGGCATCCCGGTTGATTGTTACGACAACCACAACGACGAGCCTCGCCAATCCGCGGAGGAAAGCCCCTCTCCGCACCGACGAGACCCGCCAGAAGCGCCGGATGTTACGGCGTGGGCATGCCGCCGTTGACGTGCAGCGTCTCACCGACGACGTAGCTCGACTCCGGGGAGGCGAGGAACACGTAGGCGGGAGCGAGTTCGGCCGGCTGACCCCAGCGGCCGAGCGGCGTCTGCGAGCCGACCTCGGGCAGCTTGTCGGACGGCTGGCCACCCGCGGTTTGCAGCGGAGTCCAGATCGGGCCAGGGGCAACGACGTTCACGCGGATTCCCTTGGGCGCGAGCTGCTGCGCGAGCGCCTTCGAGAACGTGTTGATCGTGGCCTTGGTACTGGCGTAATCGACCAGCATCGGCGAGGGCTGGTAGGCCTGGATCGATGAGGTGCTGATGATCGCGGAGCCGGGAGCGAGGTGCGGCACGGCCGCCTTCGTCATCCAGAACATCGCGTAGACGTTGGTCTTGAAGGTCTCGTCGAATTGCTCGTCTGAAAGTTCGAGGAAGTCCTCGACGTGCTGCTGCTTGCCCGCATTGTTCACGAGGATGTCGAGCCCACCCAGGCCCTCGACGGCCTTAGCGACTGCACCGACGGCGAAGTCGTGGTCGGTGAGGTCACCGGGGATGGCGACGGCGATGCGGCCGGCCTCCTCGATCACCGCGACGACCTTCTTCGCGTCGGACTCCTCCTCGGGCAGGTAGACGATCGCGACGTCGGCGCCTTCCCGGGCGTAGGCGATGGCAACGGCCGCGCCGATGCCCGAGTCGCCGCCTGTAACGAGCGCCTTGCGGCCGGAGAGACGACCGGAACCGCGGTAGGTCGACTCGCCACGGTCCGCCGGGTCGTCCATCTTCGAGTCCAGGCCGGAGCCCTCCTGGTACTGGGCTTCAGTGTCGATGTCGGCGAACATCGCGGCGGGGTCTTGGAACGTGTACTGGTCCTTCTGGGAAGTTTGGTCCTTCTGGAAAGCCTGGTCATTCTGCGAAGTCATGTCCTCGACGCTAGGCGCGTGCCTGCGTTGATCTCGCGTGCTTGACAGCCCCGGTGCCGCAGACCACAGCGAGGAGTCAGGAGGGGCGCGGATCGGCGAGAATGGTCGAGTGACCCGTGACGACTCCCTGTCCTTCGACACCACGGCCCCGCTGCCCGGCTGGCAGCACGCCTACTCCGGCAAGGTCCGCGACCTCTACACTCCCGATGACGCCGACCCCGTGCTCGGTGCCGACCGCATGCTCGTCGTCGCCAGCGATCGCGTCAGCGCTTATGACAGCGTCCTCGAGCCGGGCATCCCCGGCAAGGGCGAGCTGCTGACCGCCCTCTCGCTGTGGTGGTTCGCGCAGCTCGCCGACGTTCCGAACCACCTCGTCCCGGGGGAGATCCCGGAGCAGGTGCGTGGCCGGGCGATGCTCGTGAAGACCCTGGACATGTTCCCGATCGAGTGCGTCGTCCGCGGCTACCTCTCGGGCAGTGGCTGGAAGGAGTACCGGGCGACCGGCTCCGTCTGCGGCGTCCCGCTCCCCGAGGGCTTGAACGACGGAGACGAGCTCCCCGAACCGATCTACACCCCGGCGTGGAAGGCCCCGCAGGGCGAGCACGACGAGAACATCACCTTCGAGCGCACCGTCGAGATTGTCGGCGAGGAGGCGGCGGAGGCGCTGCGCACCCTCTCGCTGCGGGTCTACGCGGAGGCGTCCGCTCTCGCACTGGCTCGCGGCGTGCTGCTCGCTGATACCAAGTTCGAGTTCGGCGTCGATCGCACGAGCGGAGTAGTCACGCTCGGCGACGAGGTGCTCACCAGCGACTCCTCCCGCTACTGGGACGCTGACGCCTACGACGCCGGCATCCGCGGGCAGTCGTTCGACAAGCAAATCGTGCGCGACTGGCTCTCGGACAACTGGGACGGCCAGGGCGTTGCACCAACCCTCCCCTCCGAGATCGTCGAGCACACCGCCGCGCGCTACCGCGAACTCCTCAAACGCTTGACGCGCTGAGACACGGATCCGTGGACGACGACCACCCCCACGTTCGGCTCCAGGCCGGCGGCGGGGATCCCGACGAGGCGCGCCACCGCCTCGCGAGGCTCTACAACGGCGATGAATGGCGCGCCGCGACCACCGGCTCTGCATTCACCTATCGCTACGCCGCGATCGGCGACACCGGCATGACGCTGCGCACCTCACGGATGTCCGGACGGCTCGCCGGCGGTGTCGGCGACTCGGGCGACGTCGTGGTGCAGTGGATCGTCGGCGGTAGCGCCCGCGTTGACCTGGGCGCCGCGATGATCACGATGGAGCCGCACCGTCCGGTGCTCTTCCCGGTCGACCGGCCGTTCTCGTTCGACTACCTCGACTTCGACCAGCGCCTCGTACACCTCGACCGCGGAGTGGTCGACCGCGTCGCTGCCGAGCACGGCCTCCTCGGCCCGCTGGTCTTCGACTCCGAGCACCGGGCCCAGGAGCCGGCGCTGCGGCGGTGGCGCAGCGCCGTGGCCGCGTCCGCCCGTGCCCTGCGCAGCGAGCGCGTCGAGCCGCTGCTCTGGGACGAGCTCACCCGGGCCACCGTGTCCGCCCTCCTCGAGCTCTACCCTCCGCAGACGGCACCGATCCCGCCCGAGCTGCTCGCACCCCGCAACGTGCGGGTGCGCACGGCGGTCGAATACGTGCATGCCCACAGCGCTGAGCCGATCGGTCCGGCCGAGATGGCGGAGGCCGCCGGCCTGACGGTGCGCGGGCTGCAATCTGCGTTCCAGCGCGTGCTCGGACTGCGGCCGATCGCCTACCTCCGCCTGGTCCGGCTCGACCGCGCCCGGCTCGAACTGACCGCCAGCTCCCCGCGAGACACCACAGTCGCCGCGATCGCTCGGCAGTGGGGCTTCGGCAACCCCGGCCGGTTCAGCGCGGCCTACACCGCGCGCTTCGGCGAGGCGCCGAGCGTCACCCTGCAGGGCTGAGGAGTTAGCCCCTCACGTCCGGCTGCGCCTCCAGGATCGCGCTCAGCCCCTCCAGCAGAGCCGCGACGCTGGTCGCCTCCGGCTCGGGGACGACGCCCGCGACCCTCGTCCGGATCTGCTCATACGTCGGATCGTCAGTGTCGACAATCGCCTGCTGCGCGCGCTTCGACTGGTGGGTTAGGATGGTATAAGTTCCTTGATCGCTACCTCGATGGATTTGACGCATCGGGTCGGCCACGCTGGCGTTGGCCAGCCGATCCACCACATACCAACGGGTTTACTGACGGATTGTCTCAGCCCGCGGATCTGGTTTCAGGCGATGTCATAGAGCGCATAACCTTCCTGAACAAGGATGGACTGCCCCTGGATGGAAACTTCGCTGCTCCGCCCGGCACCCCTTTCGACCAGCTATCGCTCCCGCCCGACCGGCTGAGCGGCAGCACCATCAAGCTGAACTATCGAGTCCTACGCCCCCTCCCGGATGGTGTGCAGATGGGAGAGATCGCTCCGGGTTTCGAGCAACGAGGCGGCGGCACGCAGTATCATTTCCCAGGCGGCCTGGAACGGCTCGTCGAGCTTGGATATCTTGAGGAGATCAAGTGACAACTGAGGACTTTGCTCAGCGGATGAGTTTGCTCGGCTATAGCCGCGAAGCTGCACTTGACACGGTCTGGATTGCTTCCAATCCACGAGACCTCACGGGGCGTGAGTTCAACATAGTTCCCGTCGACGACGATCAATACGAGATCCTCAAGCCCAGCGATAGGGCTGGCTACTTCCCCGCAATGACGGATGACGGTGGCGACTTCAAGGGATCCTTGGACGAGGCGTTTGAGTACATTCTGGAGGTCAGCAAGCGGAGGAAGCTTCGGTTAGGGGCGTAGCCGATTTTGAGGCATGACCGACTAATGTCGAGATTGCGCCGGCCAGGCTCGTGTCAGGGTCCCGTCAAAGCCGTCGTTGGGTGGCTTGACTGGGAGTTGTGGCGTGTGACACGCCAGTGTTGAGGTGGCGGAGCAAGCGTGGTGTTCGTGCTGAGGATGGAAGTTGTTCCAGCGCACCATCCGCGAGAGACACCACGCCTGCTCTGTCATCTTCCCCTGCTCTTGACGTGTCCGTCGAATCAGAATCAGTCGGCTTCGCGCGCCCGCGGCTGATCGAGTTGCTGTCGAGGGTTCCTCGCCTGGCTCGGTTCCGGGTGGGGTGACACGGTCAGCGGAGCGCTGCAGTTGAACGTGCAGGACATGGCGACCGGTATCTACACACCCTCGCGACCAGTGACGAGGCGCGCTCGAAGTTGTGGAACCAGCTGACCACGACGGTCGGGCAGGTCGCCTCGGGGAACACGTTCGTGATCGGCGAGATCGTCGGGAATCTTACCCCTTTCGGTGCTGCGGCGAAGGTGAACAAGCTCGAGAACCTGCTCAACAAAACCGACGACCTCGGGCGTCTGGTCACGAAGGCCGATGACCTCGACTTCGGGAAACACGTCACGATCGCTGCCGCGAGTGATGCCACCAGCGCACTGGACTGGCTCAAAACCCATTCCGGCGCGGGAGGAGTGACAGTCAGCGACGAATTCACGCCGTCAATACGGCCCGCAGACGGGGTTGACGGGTCGACCGTGACGTCGCGTAGTGGAGGTTCAGACTTCGATGCTGGAAATCGTGGAGGCGGTGGTGATCAGTTACCTGCCGATGC
>NZ_JABRPL010000007.1:17536-65117 GCF_013249015.1 Rathayibacter agropyri | reverse complement strand
GGAACTTCTATTCTCTCAAACGGGAAGCCGATGCCTCTGAGCGACACACCCGAATCAGACCTTATGAATAACGCTCTCAGTGTGCTTCGTCTTTGCCTGTTTCGTGGATAACGCGACCAATTATGCCTGCCGACCTCCACTCATATTCGCGGGACTCTTGAAGCGAGTCGCCGATAAGCATCGTCTTGTTCTGTGCGCTGGAGAACGCTGGAACGATCGTCTTATGATCCGCTTCGCTTCGCTCCCACCAAAGTTTGAATTCATGTCTTTGGCCTTCACTCGCCATGTAGGCTGCAATCATGAAATTTTGTTGAACCCACTCGCGTGCGTTTTTTAGCTCCGCTGGAGTAAAAGACGAGGGAAACGTGACCGACTCCGCGTCGGAGGTGACGGTGAGTATCCGCGTTCCAAACTGATCAAATTTGGCGCGTTGTGAATCGCCTGGATGCGTCGTCTCTGCCGAGGCGGAAGTAGTTGCGCCGACACCACCGAGGGTTAAGCCGGATGTTGATACAAAGAATTGGCGTCGTGAAAAGGTGATGGTACCTCTCTCGCGGAAAGCGCTATGGTAGATGAGGCGCGCACTTACCGCGACTCAAGATGAAAGTTTATAAGCCACTGCTTTAGTTCGAGTTGTCCATGCCTGTCACATGCGTTGCATATCCAGAACAACCGGCCATCTTCCAGTCGTATCCGCTGGTTTGCGGGTCACCCCAGAGCGCTATACCGCCTGGTGAATCGACCGGATAAGGCGCCGGGGCTTTCCTTATTGCGTCAGTAAGCTGCCACCACAGTTTGAATGTGTAGTCGAAGCCTTTATCAGCCATACACTGTCCGATGATGATGTTCTGTTGCACCCATGTTTTCGCATTGGCGACTTCGTCGTTGGAGAAAGTGGCTGGATAGACAATACTGGTGGGATCGCTGAGTCGGTCGTAGACGGGAGTACCTGATCCGTCGTCGCGAGGCAGCAATACGCTGGTCCCTGGTGGCAGCGGCGGGGTGGCAGGAGGGGCAAGTTCAGGTGGAATCGCTGTCTCTGGAAGTGATGGCGGTGGACTGAGCAAAGACGGTGACTGCGCGTTCGATGCGAATGCCACACCTAGGCCGCTGACGCCTATCGATGCCACAGCGGCAGCGACGGTTAACGCGACACCCGCTCGACGCTTACGTGACCGCGGTTTGCGCGCTTTTCGGTTTGGGCCCAAGGTAAGCCTCCAGACAACTGAGCAATATCGAACACCTTTTCGTTCCTGAGAATAGATCAGGAATACGACTTTCACAACTTAGTCTGAGGGCGACTCCGGTGTCAACTGCAGGTCGTTCCCACGGAGTCGAGGCGTGGTGAGGGAGCCGCCGGCGCTCTTGCGAGCGGTTGAGTCCGCATCTGGGAGACACTGAACCGCCCACGAAAGCCTATTGTCCGGATCTGGAGTGACCCAGGGATCCCGTACAGAACTCCTGCACATCGCACAGAGGCCCAGACGCGTCACCCCAGGGGCGAACGCAGAAGCGCCACCGTCGAAAGGACGGCGGCGCTTCTTCGAGCGAATGCTCGCAGAGCGGCTCAGGGGGTGCAGGCCACGTTCCCGATCGCGTCCTTCCCCGAGTTGGAGCAGCGCAGTGTGTTGCCGCTGGTCGACCAGCCCGACGGCTGGTGCAGGTACACCGTCTCGTCCGTCGTCTTCTGTCCGAGGTTGCCGCTGACGGTGTTGTTGTTGCCCGAGCCGTCGGCGCGGGTGATGACCTGGTAGCCGTAGGTCGTCGTCCCCGAGGCGGAGTTCCCCGCGGCTAGCCAGCCGTTGCCCGACACGAGGATCATCGATGTGACCTCGCTCGACAGCCGCGAGCCTCCGAGGACCGTGTTGCCGAGGATCTTCCCGTCGAGAGTCCCCTCTTTAGCCTCGATCGGTTCGGCACCTGTGTCGCTGATCATGTTGTCGACCACCGCGATCCTGGCCGTCCGGTCAGGGTTGCAGCCGTTGTACTCGCACCAGTTGCGGTCAGAGGTGCCGATGTAGACGCCCTCGCCGAACTTGGTCGTGACAAGTCCTGTGCGGCGGATGGTGCTGCCCACGATCAACGAATCGGTCGTCTGATTGCGGAAGTGGACCGCCTCATAGCCGATGTCGGTAACGGTGAGTCCGGCCATCTGCACGCCGGTGCTTGAGAGCACCTGGATTCCCTGGAAGGAGCTGCGGACCGAGAATCCGACAAGGTGCAGGTTCTTTGCGTTGTTGATCAGCAGAGCGGTGCCGCTCGAGATCGAGCCGGAGGAGAGCACCGCGTTGGGCGAGCCGCAGATCCACATCGAGCCCGTCAGGGCGGCGGTGCCTCGCAGAGTGAACTTGCCGGTGTACCAGCCGTCGGCCAGGCGGATGACGTCTCCCGCGCGGGGTGCTGCGAGGGCGGCAGCCAGCTCGGTCGAGTTCGTCACTGTTGTGGTCGGGGTGGGGCAGGCGAAGGCCGCGGCCAGGGAGGCGCGGGCGCCAAGCAGATCGGAGGAGATACTCCCCGTCTGCTTGAGGCGCGAGTGGTGGCCCGCGTCATCCGTCGCCGAGATCCAGTAGGTGAAGATACTGCCGGCCGCGGCGGTCTCATCGCGGTACTGGCGTACGGGGTCGGAGACAGTGCCGAGCACGACCGCGCCTGAGCCGTCCTGCGCCGAGCGGTGGACGTCGTACGAGACGACTCGCGAGCTGAACGGTGCGTTCCAGGCCACGGTGTAGCCGTCGGTCAGGGGTGAGAGCTGGATCGTGTCGACCGCGAGGCCGTCGTCGGCGAGGACGAACGCGTCGATGATCAAGTTTCTGTCCGACGACTGGGAGTTCTTCGTTCCCGTGTAGGAGATCGTCACGGTGTGTCGGCCCTCAGCGAGGTCCGTCGTCTCGTAGACCGGCATCTGGTACTGGGCGGTCGAGCTGTAGCGGTCGACCTTCGTGACAGGTCCGCCGTCGACCGAGACCGCGGCAATACCCGAGGAGGAGGTCTTCCGGCTGATCCAGCGCCACGAGGTGCCGACGAAAGTGAAGGACACCGATCCAGCCGACGTCAGGTACTTAATCGAACCGCCGCTGTCTCCGCCAGACATCGATTTCCACGAGCCGGTGTAGGTCAGCGCGGGATCGGTCTCCTGGACGGTGAGGCTGCTTGCGCCAGAGGGATCGAGCACGGGTGCGGTGGAGCCGCCGACTACTTGGTCCTGGTCGCCGGTGGAGCGGGTGACGTCGATGGCGTCGATGACGAGGTTCTTGTCGCTGGCGGCGCTGTTGGCCCGCCCGGACCACGCGATCGTGACCGTGTGGACGGAGTCGGTAAGGCCCTTCTTCGAGAAGACGGGGACCTGGTAAGCGGTCACGTTCGTGTAGCGGTCGACCGAGGTGCTGGCTCCATCGACGGTCACGGTGGCGATGCCGGCGGAGGCGGTGGTGCGGCTGATCCAGCTGAAGCCGGTGCCCCTGAAGCTGAACGAGACGGAGCCGGTGCTGTTGAGGAACCTGATCCCGCCGCCGCTATCGCCGCCGGTCATGGTCCGCCACGAGCCGCTGTAGGTGAGAGAAGAGTTGGTCTCCTCGATGCGGACACTCTGGCCGGCGCCGGGGTCGAGGGTGGCGGCCGAGGCGGCCGGAGCGGTGAGCGGGGCGACGAGGATGCCGAGAGCGGCGATCAGGGCGGTGGCGAGAGAGAAGCGTCTAGGTCGGTGGGTCGGGTGTGTCGTCGTTCGAGTAGTCACGATCGGCTCCGGGTCTTCAAGATGCGTCGGGTGGTGCTGGAGGGAGAGTTCAGGGGTATTTAGGGGGGTCGTGCAGGTCTGACCGACGCTATAGAGACGCCTCGTCCCAACCCCCTGAATGAGGGTGATTCGCGTCCTAGTACCCCATTCGGGCGGCGAGAATCCATCCGCCGCGCCACTGACGCGGCAGTGCGCTCCACGTGCCATTCGTCGGCGAGGGTCAACGGCCGGTCATCGGAGAGGAGAGCGGGGCGTCGCCTGCTCGTGATGGCACGCTGCGAATCCAGGGGGTGAGCAGGCATTCCAGTACTCCGGGAGGACGTGGGGGAGACGGATCGATCCGCGGGTCAGACGACTCGGTTCTTCACGATCGGGCAAACGGCGACTGTACCCCCCGCGCAGGGGGTATCGTCGTCGGGTCGGCGCAGCCAGACGAGAATTGATCGCCCGTTCATAGCCCCGTCGTCGTGCCGAAACACTGCGATGTTGGGCTTTCCCTGGGCAATCACGCTCTAGATAGGCCGCGGCGAAAGATCGGGAATCCGAACGGCAAAGGGGACGCGATGGACACGGTGACGACCAGCGATCGCCGGACCGCACAGTCCCGCGGCGAACGTCCGCGGCCTCGGCGTCTCCTCCGAAACCTCCTCGCCGGCCTGCTGTTGATCCCCCTCGTCGTCCTCGCGCTCTTCGGCGCTGGCATTCCCCTCTACGTCACGCCGCCGATCGATCCGATCCCGAAGCAGGCCGACGCCGTGTTCGTCCTCGGCCCGTCGACCCGTGCGCGCGTCGAGTTCGCCCGTCGGATCATCACCTCCGGCGCGACCGACACGATGGTCCTCTCCGTGGGCCCCGAGGAGATGAACGCGTCCCTGGAGGATAAGAAATACAAAAAGTGCAACGAGCCGGGCGGCGACGTGCTCTGCTACGCCGCCGACCCCCTCACCACCCAGGGAGAGGCGCGGCAGCTGCGCGACATGGCCGCGGAAAACGGCTGGGACCACGTCATCGTGCTGACGAACGCACCGCACATCGCCCGCTCGCGGATGATCCTCGAGCGGTGCTACTCCGGCGAGATCTCGATGGTGCCCTCGGGCGAGCCGATGGGACTCGACTACTTGATTGGCCAGTACTTCTACCAGACCGGCGGATTCCTGAAGGCCTTCTTCGTGACCAACTCCTGCTGACCCACCGACTCAGCACGGACGCGGGGCACCTTCCTCGCCTGCGCTAGTCTGCCGAGGAACCGCGCCACTTTCCGCGCATTTCGTGTCGCCCTCCGCGAACCCCTCCGAAAGGCCCGCCCGTGACTCCTGCCCGATCGATCTTCGCCGTCGGCCGCGGCCAGTACGAGAACATCGGTGACATCATCCTCCGCCGCCAGCTGCTCGATTGGCTGCGCGAGTCGGGCCCGCTGCATGTGTACGTGGGTAACTCGCCCTGGGGCTACGACGACGGCCTGCGTCTGGCTCCGGACGACCGCGTCTACCGCTCGCTCCTGCGCTGGTACGCGGCGCTCGCCCGCGAGGCGCTGGCCGGACGAGCGAACTCGGTGTTCAAGCCCGGTGAGATCCAGCTCACGCTGATCGGGATGAAGGAGCACCTGGTGATGCTCCCCGGCATCGCGCTCGTCCGCCTCGGCGGCGGCCAGGTCATCCGCGCAGGAGTCGGCACGCGCAACTTCGCTCCACTGCCCCGTGCGATCATGTGGCCGTCGATGGCGCTCTCGAGCTACACCCGCTGGCGCGACGACAAGACCGCTGACTACATGCGGGTCGGCACCGCCATGCCCGACCTCGGCTACGGGGAGGGCGCAAGCGACGAGGAGCTGCGGGCGTTCGCCGCGCAGCCCGACGCCGAGCGGCGCGTCCTCGTCCTCTCCCTCCGCGAGGACCACGAGGTGGACGCCCGCCCTTACCCAGGCGCGGACTGGCTGGCCGCGATCAAGGGCTTCGCCCAGCGCGAGGACCTCGACATCGTCGTCGTCACGCAGGTCGCGGTCGACGCAGAGCGCTCGCGCCGCCTCGCCGCCGACCTCGACGCCGACATCCTCGACTGGGACCCCTCGCACACCCACGATCAGCACGAGATCCTGCTGCGCGAGCTGTACCGCACGGCGCGCATCGCGATGAGCGACCGCCTGCACGTGATCATCATGGCGTTCACCGAGGGCGCGGCCCCGGTGAGCCTGCAAATGGACGCGTCCACCAAGGCCTCCCGCCACTTCGAGACGATTGGGATCCACGACGTCACCGTTGACATGTCGCGCACGACTCCGGAGCGCGGTCTCGAGACCATCAGCGCCGTCGCTGCGCGACGGAGCGAACTGCTCGAGAAGCTCCTCGTGGCGCGCGGACGCCTGCGCGGTGTCCGCGACGATATCCAGGCGCTGCTCGCCGTGCCGCCGCGCTCGCGTCCGGCCGCTTCGGTCGGCCAGACGACCCGCGTCTACCACGTCGGCCGTGCCGGCGAGGTCCCCGGAGGGATGACCCAGGTCGTCAACGGGTACCTGCGCTGGCCGTTCGAGCGCTCGGACGTCCGGGTGATCTCCTCCCGCACTGCCCCCGGCGAGCACGTGGCCGGCGCCCGCCTGGCTGCCGGAGCCGCCGCTCGCATCGTCGCGCTCTCGCGGCGCGAGCCCGGGAGCGTCGTCGTCGTGCATCTCTCGGAGCGCGGCTCGTTCCTCCGCGAGGGCTCGCTGCTCCGCCTCGCTCACCGCCTCGGGCTGCGAACTGTCGCCCACCTGCACGGCAGCGAGTTCGCGGCCTTCACCGTCGCGCACCCGCGCCTCGTGCGGGACGTGCTGCGCAGTGCCGACGAGATCATCACGCTCTCGGAGGAGACGTCGGCGATCTGCCGCCGCTACGTCCCGGCTGCCCGCGTGCACCTGGTCCCCAACGCACTCGAGCAGGGCACGCCGCGCGAGAAGACCCGCACCGTCGTCTTCGGCGGCGTCGTCAGCCATCGCAAGGGTGTCGACGTGCTGCAGAAGGCGTGGGCGAAGGTCGAGGGAGCCGAGGGCTGGCGGCTGCTGATCGCCGGGCCGATCCGCGAGCCCGAGGTCGTCGACCGGAGCGTCCCGGGGATCGAGTTCCTCGGCTCGCTCGAGAACGCGCGGCTCCTGGAGCTGTTGGACGAAGCCGCGATCGCGGTCCTGCCCTCGCGCGACGAGGCGATGCCGATCTTCATCCTCGAGGCCCTCGCCCGCGACGCAGCCGTCGTCTCGACCGCGGTCGGCGGCATCCCGGAGGTGCTCGGCGACGGCTGCGGACGGATCGTCTCGCCCGGCGACGTCGATGCGCTCGCCGCCGCGATGACCGAACTCATCGCCGACCCCGAGGCCCGCGCCGCCGTGGTCGCGAACGCGGGCGCGCGCTTCCGCGAGCGCTACTCCGCCGACGCAGTCTTCCCGCGCGTCGAAGAGGTGTGGCTGGGCTGAGGGGGTTCGGCTGGGCGCGACCGACCGAGGGGTTGGCTTGTCTCAGCGGACTGCCGCATCGCCCGCGATCGGGGCGTGCGCCCCTGGTAGGCGATCGGCGGGCGCAGGGGGGGGCGCTCGGGGAGCGTAAAATCGCTGGAGTCCGCGTCGCTGTGCCGTCGCACGACTTCGCCCGCCGACCGTCCCGAGCGTGAGCGTCCACCACACCCCGGCGTCGACCGGACCCCAGCGTCGACCGCCCGTGTCGACAGCCCGCCCCGACACACATCAGAGAGGCTCGACCGTGGCCAACGCCGCCGATTCCGACCGCCGCCTGTGGTTCCTCCCCCTCGCGCGCGCCGTGATCGCGGCGGTCGCCGGCTGCGTGATCACCTTCTCACCGGATCACGGCCCTGCCTTCGGACTCGCCGTCTTCGGCGGCTTCGCTCTGGCGACCGGAGCAGTCTCGCTCGTCCTCGGCCTGCCCGTGTGGACCGGGCGCTCGCGTCCGCTCGCGCTCGGCTCCGCAGTGCTTACCCTCGTCGCCGGACTCGCCGCGCTGATCGCGCTGCCCGTCGCGCACCTGCTCTCCTTCGTCGCGCTGGTCGCCGGGTGGGCGCTCCTTTCCGGCTTCCTCGAGTTCTCGAGCGGACGCCGTGGGCACGGCCTCGCCGCCCGCGACGCCGCGATCGTGGGAGCCGGAACGATGCTGCTCGGAGCCGCTTTCGGACTGCTCCCGCCCCACCCGGTCGTCACGGTCGGTCTCCTCGGCGCGTACGCCGTGATGGTCGCCGTGTTCCTCGCCATCGCGGCGTTCTCGCTCAAATGGGCCGCCGGCGCCGCCACCGGACACGATCCCGTCGCTCCCACGACACCCACCTCCGGAGGAGACCGATGACCGTCGAAGGCCAGAACCCCGAGCCCGGGGCCGAGGGCGGGTCTCTGAGCGGGTCTCAGGGTGGGTCCGAGCGCGCCTCCCAGCCTGCAGACTTTGCTCCTCGGACCTTCCAGCCCACCCGCAAGGACCGCCTCCGGCCGCTGGAGCTCATTGGCTTCTCCGCCGCGATGGCGGCTTTCGTCGGCGTCGTCGTGCTGCTCTCGACTCGCGAACTGGTCGTCGCCCTCCTCTCCTTTGGCGTCACGTTCATCATCGTGGTCGTAGCCATCGCGATGTTCTCGCTCACCTTCAAGCCCGACGAGGCCGAGATAGCCGACATCGACGAGCAGGACGCGGCGCACTGAGTTCGCTGACGAGGGCGTTGCCTGCGAGGCCGTTGCCTGCGAGCGCGTTGCCTGGCGGGAGCCGTCCGCGCCGCCGCCCGCCGCGGTGCCCCCCCACTGTCCAAAAGGTGCCGCCGCCTGCCGCGGTGCTCCCACTGTCCAAAAGTTGTCGCACTCGACGCCGAGTGCGACAACTTTTAGCTTCTCGCGGCGCTGGACCGCGGCCCGGCCGCGCGAGTGTCCAGAAGTTGTCGCACTCGAACGCGAGTGCGACAACTTTTGGACACTCGGGGCGCCGGCCACGCAGTGCAGCGCCGCACTCGCCGCAGGGCGCCCCGCGTCAGCGCAAGCGGTCGACCAGCGCGGAGGCGAGCCCCGTGTACCCGGCCGGGGTCAGCGCCAGCAGGCGCTCCCGTGCCGCGTCGCCGATGTCCAGGCCCTGCACGAAGACCGCGAGGTCCTCGGCACTGAGCCGCTTGCCGCGGGTGAGGTCCTTGAGCAGCGCGTACGGATCGGTGATCGCCGAGCGCCCCGCCGCCACCTCCGCGCGGATCACGGTCTGGATCGCCTCCGCCAGCACCTCCCAGTTGCCGTCAAGGTCGGCCGCGAGCGCAGCCGGGTCGAGGTCGATCTCGAGCAGGCCCCGCGCGATGTTGTCGAGGGCGAGCAGCGAGTGCCCGAAGGCGACTCCGATGTTGCGCTGCGTGGTGGAGTCGGTGAGGTCGCGCTGTAGACGCGAGGTCACCAGCGTCTGCGCGAGCGAGTCGAGCAGAGCGCTGGAGAGTTCGAGGTTCGCCTCGGCGTTCTCGAAGCGGATCGGGTTGATCTTGTGCGGCATCGTGGAGGACCCGGTCGCCCCGGCCTGCGGGATCTGCCGGAAGTAGCCGAGCGAGATATAGGTCCAGATGTCGGTGCAGACGTTGTGCAGGATCCGGTTCGCGTGTGCGGCGCGTCCGTAGAGCTCGGCCTGCCAGTCGTGCGACTCGATCTGAGTGGTCAGCGGAGTGAAGGCGAGGCCGAGGGAGGTGACGAACTGTTCGGCGAGGGCCGGCCAGTCGGTGCCGGGGTCGGCGGCGAGGTGCGCGGCGAAGGTGCCCGTCGCTCCGCTGAACTTGCCCAGGTACTCCGTGGCCTCAATGTGCGTGATGACGCGCCCGAGCCGGTACGCGTAGACCGCGAACTCCTTGCCCATTGTGGTCGGAGTCGCGGGCTGGCCGTGGGTGCGGCTCAGCATCGCTTCGTCGCGGTAGCGGACCGCGAGCCCGCGCAGGGAGTCGACGACGGAGCGCAGTTTCGGCAGCCAGATCTCGCCCACCGCCTGGCGGACGACGATCGCGTAGGAGAGATTATTGATGTCTTCGCTGGTCGCGGCGAAGTGGGTGAGCTCGGCGATCCGCTCCAGGCCCAACTCCTCGAGCCAGTGGCGCACGAGGTACTCGACGGCCTTCACGTCGTGGCGGGTGCGCGCCTCGAGGGCCGCCAGCGTGTCGATCTCGGGCTGGCCGAAGTCGCGGGCGCGGCGGCGCAGCTCCTCGGCGGTCACGGCGTCGATGGGTTCGGAGCCGAAGATGCGGCGGTCGGTCAGGGCCAGCAGCCACTCAACCTCGACGTGCACGCGCGCGCGGTTCAGCCCCGCCTCCGAGAGGTATTCGCCGAGAGACGAGACGGCGCCGCTGTAGCGGCCGTCGAGAGGACTCAGCGGCTGGGTGGGGAGCGTCATGCGGTGGTGCCTTCCGGTTCTCAGGTGTCCTGCGCGAGGACGGCGCGTGCCTCGGCGGGGTCGGCTTGGACCGAGCGGTTGCCGCGCAGTCCGGGTTCGATCTGGGCGAAGAGCGCTCGGCAGGCACGCTCGATGAGCGCGAGCACCGAGTCGAACGCCGCTGCATCGGAATAGTAGGGGTCGGGGACGTCGCCCTGCGGGGAGAGGGCCGGCTCGAAGGCGAGCAGGCGGCGGATCTTCTGCCGGTCGACCTCGGTGCGCGCCCAGGAGCGAAGTGCCCGCTCGTGCCCGTGGTCGAGGGCGACGACGAGGTCGAATTCGGCGAATCGGGACGGGTCGAACAACTGCGCGCGGTGGCGCCCGCCGTCGAGTCCGCGCCGCTGGAGCGCGTCGAGGGCACGGCGGTCGGCGTGCTCGCCGAGGTGCCACTCGCCGGTACCGGCCGAGCTGATCTGGATCGCGGAGCCGAGCCCCGCCTGCTCCGCCAGGGACCGCAGCACCACCTCGGCCATCGGCGATCGGCAGATGTTGCCGGTGCAGACGAAGCACACGGCGAAGGCCGAGGGCGCGGGGGAGTCAGGGGTCACCCGCCCATCATGGCGCACGAAGGCTCCTCCACAGCAGGTCGATCTCGGACGCTCTCCACAGTTCCCGGGAACGCCGCAGTGGGCGCGAGAGGACCCGCGCAGACTGGTCCCACAGGCACCGCCTCAGTCCTGATGGCGGCGGAGGAAGGGGCGCAGGAGGAGACCGATGAACCAGTTCACGAGCGCGAGGACGAGGGCGCCCAGCACGCCCCACCAGAAGCCATCTACGACGAGGCCGAACCCGAAGAGACCGCTGATCCACGCGGTAAGCAGCAGGAGGAGCCCGTTGACGACGAACGAGATCAGCCCCAGCGTGATCAGATACAGGGGGAACGCGATCACCCTCACGACCCCGCCGACCACAGCGTTGACGACTCCGAAGATCACCGCCACGAGGAGATACGTGAGGATCGCCGCGGCCGCCCCGTCGTCAAACGGGTCGACGCGCACCCCCGCCACAACGAGGGTCGTGAGCCAGATCGCGACGGCGTTAGTGAGGAGGCCGAGGAGGAGTCTGCGCATGCTTCCACTATCCCCGGCGCCGCCGAGCATCGCGAGTCGGTCCTCAGGCCGTGTCGTCGCGTCCGGCCGGGTCGTTGCGTCCGGCGCCGCGCGCGACCACGACGGGTGGCGGCTCCTGTCGATCCCGCCCGAGCGCCGCCGAGATGCCGCGGACGAGCGACCACGCACACCCGCGCCGCTCGGACCGCCCTCGACTCCGCATCTCTGCACCCTAATCGGGGGACGTATCTGCGGTCGACCCTTGAGGCGGCACGCTCAGGCCTCCGTGCGATGTGAGCCGAGCGGCGGTGCACGGGCGGCGTCGGCCCCTCCCCCTAGCATGGGGCGGGTGACCGACCCGCAGGAGCCTCCCGTCCGCCTCCGACCCGAGATCCTGGCGCTCCCCGCGTACAAGCAGGGCCGCGCGGCGCCGGCCGACGCCTTCAAGCTCTCCTCCAACGAGAACCCGTTCGACCCGCTGCCCTCCGTGCTCGCGAAGGTCCGTGAGGTCGACGACTTCAACCGATACCCGGACGCCGCCGCGACTGCCCTCCGCTCCGCGCTCGCCGCCCGATACGGGGTGGGCATTGACGAGGTGATCGTCGGAGCCGGATCCGTCGCGGTCATCGCCCAGCTGATCAGCGCCGCCGCCGGTCCGGGCGACGAGGTCGTCTACGCCTGGCGCTCGTTCGAGGCGTACCCGTCACTCGTCACCACCGCCGGCGCGACCAGCGTTCGCGTGCCGCTGCGCCCCGACGACACCCACGACCTCGACGCGATGGCCCAGGCCGTCACCGAGCGCACTCGGATCGTCATCGTCTGTAGTCCGAACAACCCCACGGGCACCGTCGCCACGGCCGACGATGTCGAGTCCTTTCTGAGGCAGGTGCCGCGCGACGTCCTCGTTCTCCTTGATGAGGCGTACGCCGAGTTCGTCGGCGACGAACGCGCGGTCGACGGCACTCGCCTCCTGGCCGAGCACCCGAACCTCGTGCTGGCGCGCACCTTCTCGAAGGCTTACGGCCTTGCCGGCTTACGCGTCGGGTACGCAATCGGCCACCGGCGCATCCTCGACGCCGCCCGCTCGACCGCGATCCCGCTCTCGGTGACCCGCTTCGCCGAGACCGCCGCCGTCGCCTCCCTCGAGCACAGCGAGGAGCTGCTCGAGCGCGTGAACCGCATCGTGCGCCTGCGCGACGATCTCTGGCGGGCGTTACTCGACCAGGGCTGGACGATCCCGGAGTCGCAGGCGAACTTTCTCTGGTTCGATACCCGCGACGACACCGCGCGGGCGACCGAGGTCTTCGAGCGTGCCGGCGTGGTCGTTCGCGCGTTCCCTCCGGAGGGCATCCGGGTCTCCATCGGCGATGCGAGCTCTGTCGACAAGCTCCTCAGTGCGGCGGACGAGATTGTGCGATCCCTCCCCGAGGGGCACCCCGCGAGACGGATAAGTTAGTCGGATGGTAACCACCACTACGGAGTCGCCGACGGTCCAGTTCCTCTCCGCGGACGGTCGGTTCTCGCCCACTCCTGCCGCCGAGCAGTACACCGCCTTTCTCGACGGGGTCGGTGAGGCCCAGCACCGCTCCTTCTACCGCGAGATGGCGGTGGTCCGCCAGTTCGACATCGAGGCCGCCAACCTTCAGCGGCAGGGTCAGCTCGGCCTGTGGGTCCCGAGCCACGGGCAGGAGGCGGCACAGGTCGGCTCCGCGTTCGCGATGCGCCCACAAGACCACGTCTTCCCCTCCTACCGCGAGCATGTCGTGGGCAAGATCCGTGGCATCGACCTGCTCGGCGTCCTCGCCCTGCTGCGCGGCACCACGCACGGGGGCTGGGACCCGAGCGACCCGACGAACGGCAACTTCCACCTCTACACGCTGGTGCTCGGCTCGCAGGCGCTGCACGCCACCGGCTACGCGATGGGCCTCACCCTCGACGGAGCCACCGGCACGGGGGACGCCGAGAAGGATGCAGCGGTCATCGCCTACTTTGGCGATGGCGCCTCCAGCCAGGGCGACGTCAGTGAGGCGATGGTCTTCGCCGCGAGCTATCAGGCACCCACGGTCTTCTTTCTCCAGAACAACCACTACGCGATCTCGGTCCCGGTCGCTACGCAGTCGCGCAGCCCGCTCTATCTCCGCTCGTCTGGCTTCGGCATTCCCGGTGTTCAGGTTGATGGCAATGACGTGCTCGCGAGCTACGCCGTCACCGCCAAGCACCTCCAGGACGCGCGCTCCGGCGGTGGCCCCCAGTTCATCGAGGCGCTGACCTACCGCATCGGCGCACACACCTCGAGCGACGATCCCACGAAGTACCGCACCGACGACGAGCTCGCCTCGTGGGTCGCGAAGGATCCGATCACCCGCTTCGCCGCCTTCCTGCGCGGCAACGGCGCACCGCAATCCTTCTTCGACGAGGTCGACGAGGAGGCGAGGGATTTCGCCGCCGACATCCGCCGCCGCCTGCTCGCCCTCGAGGCGCCACCGACCGGGGTCATGTTCGACAATGTCTACTCCGAGCCGCACGCGCTCGTAGAGGAGCAGAAGGCGTGGCTCCAGCGCTACGAAGAATCGTTCGGAGGCGAGCAATGACGATCGACACCACCACGGCCCTGCAGCCGCCCCGCACCGGGACGCAACTCGAGTCGATGTCCATGGCCAAGGCGCTCAATGCCGGCCTCCGCCGCGCGATGACGCAGGACGACCGTGTCCTGCTGATGGGCGAGGACATCGGTCCGCTCGGCGGCGTCTTCCGCATCACCGAGGGCCTGCACGCCGAGTTCGGCGCGACCCGCGTGCTCGACACCCCGCTCGCGGAGTCGGGCATCGTCGGTACCGCGATCGGGCTCGCGATGCGCGGGTTCCGGCCGGTGTGCGAGATCCAGTTCGACGGTTTCATCTACCCGGCGTTCGACCAGATCACCTCGCAGCTCGCCAAGATCACGAACCGGCACGAGGGCTCGCTCACGATGCCCGTCGTGATCCGCGTCCCCTACGGCGGGCACATCGGAGCCGTCGAGCACCACCAGGAGAGCAACGAGGCGTACTTCGCGCACACCGCCGGCCTCCGTGTGGTCAGTCCGTCCACCCCCAACGACGCCTACTGGATGATTCAGGAGGCCATCGCATCGGACGACCCGGTGATGTTCTTCGAGCCCAAGAGCCGCTACTGGCCCAAGGGCGACGTCGACCTGAGCGGCCCTGCCGCGCCGCTGCACGCGAGCCGCGTCGTCCGCCAGGGCACAGAGGTCACGCTGGTCGGCTGGGGTCCGATGGTCGCCGTGCTGCTCCAGGCCGCCGAACTCGCGGGCGAGGAGGGGACGAGCGTCGAGGTCGTCGACCTGCGCTCCCTCTCGCCCATCGACTGGGAGCCGTTGCTCGCCTCCGTCCGCAAGACGGGCCGACTCGTCGTCGCTCAGGAGGCGTCCGCGAATGTGAGCCTCGGCTCCGAGATCGCCGCGACTGTCACGGAGCGCGCCTTCTACTCCCTGGAGGCCCCCGTCCTGCGCGTGGCCGGCTTCGACACTCCCTTCCCGCCCGCCAAGGTCGAGAAGCTTTTCCTCCCCGATGTCGACCGCGTGCTTGAGGCCGTCGACCGCTCGCTCGCGTACTGACGCGCGCGACCTTCCCTGCACGAGCCCACAGGAGACTCCCCGATGACCGAACAGTTCCTCCTTCCCGACGTGGGCGAGGGCCTCACCGAGGCCGAGATCGTGGCGTGGAAAGTCAAGGTCGGCGACGAGGTCGCCGTCAACCAGGTCCTCGTCGAGATCGAGACCGCGAAGTCGTTGGTCGAATTGCCGTCGCCGTTCAGCGGCACAGTGGTCGACGTGCTCGTCGACGAGGGTCAGACGGTCGACGTCGGCACCGCGATCATCTCCGTCCGGTCCGGAGCCGGAGTCGTCGGCTCCGAGGTGCCAGCCATCCCTGCGCACCCCGCTCAGGCGGCCACCCCGCCCGCCCCGTCCACCACCGAGCCGGGCGAGGGCTCTGGAGCAGCGCTCGTGGGCTACGGCGCCGCAGGCGGTCACGTGGCGACGCGCCGCCGCCGTCCAGGAGCCGCGTCGCCGGCACCGACCCGGCCGGAAGCGCCGGTGCGTCCCACGTCAGTCCCCGCCGCCGCAGCGCTCCCCGTCATCGCGAAGCCGCCGATCCGCAAGCTCGCGAAGGACCTCGACGTGAACCTCCTCGAGGTGCAGGCCACCGGCCTCGCCGGCGAGGTCACCCGCGACGATGTCATCCGCCACGCCTCCCAGGCCAGCGTCTTCCGCAACATTCAGACCCCCGCCTGGGGTGACGACCGCGAGGAGCGGATTCCGGTCCGCGGCGTCCGCAAGGCGATCGCGGCCGCGATGTCGACCAGCGCCTTCACCGCGCCGCACGTCAGCGTCTTCGTTGATGTCGACGCGACCCGCACGATGGAGTTCGTGAAGCGCCTCAAGAACTCGCCCGACTTCGCCGGGGTCAAGGTCTCGCCACTGCTCATCATGGCCAAGGCGATCATCTGGGCCGTCCGTCGCAACCCGACGGTCAACTCCGCCTGGACCGACACTGAGATCATCGTGCGCCACTACGTCAATCTCGGTATCGCCGCGGCCACTCCGCGCGGCCTACTCGTGCCCAACGTCAAGGACGCCCAATCAATGAGCCTCCTCGAGCTCGCCCAGGCCCTCGAAAAGCTCACCCTCGACGCCCGCGACGGCAAGACCACCAGCGCCGACATGCAGAACGGCACCATCACCATCACCAACATCGGCGTCTTCGGGATGGACACCGGCACCCCGATCCTCAACCCCGGCGAGGTGGCGATCATCGCCCTCGGCACGATCAAACAGAAGCCGTGGGTCGTTGACGGCGAGGTCCGCCCCCGCTTCGTCACCACGGTCGGCGGATCGTTCGATCACCGCGTTGTCGACGGCGACGTCGTCAGCCGCTTTGTCGCGGACGTCGCCAGCGTGCTGGAGGAACCGGCGCTGTTATTGGATTGAGCGTGGCTGTGGTGGATTGAGCGGACTCCTCCTTCGTCGTCGTCCGCTCCGCGGTTGGCTGAGGGAGGTGGTGGCGTTTCGCAGAGCGGGGTGCGTATCGCTACGGCGAATCGCTGGAACGCGATTCGGCGGTGAGCTCGGCCCTTCGGGCGAGCATGTCTAGGGAGGGGGGCTCGGCCCTGCGGGCGAGCGGGTCTCGGGAGGGGCGTCAAGGGGCAGTCGGTGCGCCGGCGGTCGGCAGGACGGTGCGGGCGGGGTCAGAATGGGTGGCGTGCAGATGGCGGAGGATATCGAGCGCGCCGGAGTGCAGCTCCGAGAAGTCGGCGCCGCCTATATTCATGGGCTGATCGGCGGCCGGCACGTCCTCGCAGCGGCGAGCCGGTGCGTCGCCGACGGGCAGGACGGCCCGGGCATGGTCGGCCTCGCCTCCCTGTACGCCGACGCCAGAAGGACGGAGATCGAGACCGCGATCGACGCGGCCCTCGACGAGATCGGACAGCTGCCAAAGGATCCCGACGAGATCGCCGTCAACGCGCTCCGTGCGGTCGCACGACTGTTCCTCATCGGTGCGCTCGACATCCACTCGCTCGCCCGCGTCGCGGACGTGCACGTCGGGTACTCGGGTCCGGCGTTCGCGTTGCCGCTCGTCAAACTCGACTACGACCTCGACAGGATGGAATACGACCGGTCCGTGGTCTGTCGCGACGTAGAGGCCCGCGCCCGCCAGATGGCTCAGGAGTTCCTCCGGGCGTCGGAACCCGGCGCCGCGCCCTCCTCCCAGCAGCACCTCGCGCAACCGCAGTTCTTCGCCGGGGACGACCTGACCCTCACACCGTTCGGGGAGGTGTTCGTCGCGCGCCTGCGGAAGTGTGCCGAGAAATGGGACACCGACGTCCGACCGGTTGACACCTGGCACGAGGAGACCGCCGATCCTGTCCTGGTCGGGGTGGCCATTCCGGGACTCTCCGGTCCGAGGACAGTCCTCTGGGTGAAGTGCTGGAAGGACATCGACGGAAGTCCTGTGCTCGAAGGGTCCTGGGGAGATCGCGGCCCGGTGACCGACTGGTACGGACACGATCCCGTTCGAGAGCTGACCGTTCGCGGTAGCAGCGCGCACCCTGGCACCCTCGCCGAGCTGGCCGCGGGATGGATCGTGCACCAGCTCCGGCGCACGATTGTCCGCGACGAGTACGGACGCCGAGGCTGGTCCCACCGGGACGAGGACGGTCCACTGGAGCGGCGGATCATCCCGCGGCGGATCCGGCGGAGTGTTGTGGAGCGTTCCAACGGACGTGCCACCGGGCTCCAACTTCCTTCAGTGGGGCGCAGGAGCGAAGACAGGACGCGACGCGGCGTCAGCTGAGACGAGGGTTCAGACGTCATGGTGGATGAGGGGGCGTCTCAGCTGACGTTGCGGCGGGCGCGGTTCATGACGCGGACATCGCCCGAGACGCTCGAAGTGCGGGGACGCTGACCGACCGCATCCACCGGCCCGAGCCATCGTCCAACGCGGTGCCGCAAGCATTTAATCGGTCAAGCGTTTTGAATCGCCTTCATCGAAGGCGGATAGTTGCACGTAACATCGGTAATGGTTCTCTCGGGTAGTCGATTCTGGTAAATCAATTTACCCAGAAAAACCGTCATTTTTAGTTAGCCCGCGCGTGTTACTGGCGTAGGTTTCTTGCTATTCTGAATAGGCCACAGAGGGTTCGTGTCGGTGGTGTGTGTCAGAATGGTCCAATGATTCTCTCAATCAGCAAAGTCAGTGAAGCGCTTGCCCACGACACCCCCTCAGGAGGTACCCATCGTGACGTTGGCAGAGGTCTTAGGTTGGGCCGCAAACGTCATAGCCGCTGTCCTTGATGTCTTCGCATTCCCAGCGACGGCCATGTTCTGGATCGCTTCGCTTTTAGGCCGAGTCGAACGAGACCCGCTTTCGGTCTTTCTCAATGCGACACTAGAGATTGGTGTCTTCTGGGCCGTAGCCGCTTTCACCGTCGGCGGTTTTCTGCGTTGGATCGCACGGCTCCTGGAAATATGGATCGTTCCCGCGGTGATCAGGTCGGCGCGTGTCGATGCGGCACGAAAGGTGGTTGCCCGGTCTTTTTCACTTGTAAGTTTTTGGAGCAAGTCTCCTGGTGGTTTTCGCGCTCAGGCTACTCGGTGGACAAGCGGTCCGGGAAATTCGACGCAGGAATTCGTGGTAGGCGCGCGGCGCGACGGCAGCAGCTTGGACGCTTGCTCTTACGCCTTCCCACCGTACCTTTTTCTCTCGTTCGTGTCGTGCTCTCGTTGGTGCGCTCCTGGTTCGTTCTATTGATGCTGGCCGCAGCCGCGTGGGTGGCATTTCGGCCACTCGACACATTCTGGGCGCCTATCCCAGGCATGATCGAAGTCACGTACGGCTACCTCAACGACCAACAGTTCACCACGGTTCTCGCTGTCCTGGTTTTGGTGCTCGCGTATGTCGCGACCCCGGGGATTCGAGCGCAAGCAGCCTGGCGTGCCTCGCGACTGGGTTCTGCTCACGGTCACCTGGACAGGATCGCTCTCATGGCCGGTCGTGCGTATACCCCGCTCACCGGAGCCGTCGACGAACTCGACGACTATCTTCGTCGGAAAACGTTGCCCTATCTCGCCAAGACGATCACGGCAGGTGAAGGCCGATGGAATAGCGAGGAGAACTGTGTTCACCTGGTTAAACCGTCGAGGTATTACGCCCTGCCCATGATGCTGCGTCAAGAAAGTCAGTGGAAGATTTCATTGGAGTATCCAAGCTATCTTGCGAACCTTCGTCAAGCTCTCGATAGCCTGGATAAAATCTTCCACGAGGTGCGAAAAGAGGGGCATTTCTGGGAGGTAAGTAAGATAACTCCGTTGTTTACACGGAGCACCCTCTTTGAAGTCGGATACTGGTCGGGAGGACGGTGTGCTCTTTGGGAGCAATATTGGCTCCTCGACCCGGAAAATTTCCAGAAACGTATTGAAGATGAGCTGCGTCACCACCAGTGGATTACCGACAAGTATGTCAACGATGATTTCCAAGAGAATGCAGATGGGGTCCAAGCGCTGAATGCGCGAGCAACGAAGGTCGTCGCTAAAATTTATGAAGATGTACGCGACGGTCTTCTGAATCTTCTCTGGAAGGAGGCAGAACTCATCCGATTGTCGGGCGCGGCAAGGAGATATCGCAGACCGGGGACAGTCAAGCGTGTACTGACCATCCTCGTCGATAAATGACCCGGACGGTGCAGCGGTCGCGCGAGCGGCGGCGTGTGGGTTTGAAAGGATGCCGGAATGTGCCCGCGGAGGAGAACTCGGTGGTTCTCTACTCCGCGGGACGTTCCTACCGTAGTCGTCCGCTCCGGCGCACGATTGTCCGCGACGAGTACGGACGCCGAGGCTGGTCCCACCGGGACGAGGACGGTCCACTGGAGCGGCGGATCATCCCGCGGCGGATCCGGCGGAGTGTTGTGGAGCGTTCCAACGGACGTGCCACCGGGCTCCAACTTCCTTTAGTGGGGCGCAGGAGCGAAGACAGGACGCGACGCGGCGTCAGCTGAGACGAGGGTTCAGACGTCATGGTGGATGAGGGGGCGTCTCAGCTGACGTTGCGGCGGGCGCGGTTCATGACGTGGACATCGCCCGAGACGCTCGAAGTGCGGGGACGCTGACCGACCGCATCCATCGGCTCGGGTCGTCGTCCACGCCGCAGCGGCGCGCGGCGCCGCGAGGTCATCCCATCGCCCCGCTACGCCGTGAGCGCGACCGCCGTCCACGACACGGGCGGCAGCGTGAGCATCAGCACCCCGCCGGCCAGCGTTGCCGGCGCTTCCCGCAGCCGCACGCGATTCTGATCCTCGTGGGTGTTTGTCGCGTACGGGTCCTCGTCAAACAGGGCCACCGCCTCCTCGACCGTCGAGACGCCGAGACCGCTCACGTCGACCGTCACCTCCATCGCCTCCGTCTGCGAGCGGTTCACCAGGAACACGGCCGCGCGCCCGTCATCGAACGTGGCAACGGAGTCGACCAGCGGAGCGTCGCCGTGGCGGGCCGTCGAGTAAGTGCCCACGTCCATCCGCGGCCGCAGCACCGAGCCGGAGGCCAGGCGCGCGGTTGTCGAGAACGGGAAGAAGGTGGTCTGGCGCCACGCCGCTCCGCCCGGCTCGGTCATAATCGGTGCGATCACGTTGACGAGCTGCGCGAGGGAGGCTGAGGTGACCCGGTCGGAGTTCTTCAGCAGCGTGATCATCAGGTTGCCGAGCACGACAGCGTCGGCGACGGAGTAGACGTCCTCCAGCAGGCGCGGGGCGTAGGACCATTCGCGGGTGCTCTGGTCTCCCTCCGCGTCGGCCTTCTCCTTCGCGGTCCACTCGGCGAGGTACCAGACGTTCCACTCGTCGAACGAGAGCGTGATGTCTTTTGTCTTCTTGAGCTTGAACTTCACGTGGTCGACGGTCGCGGCGACCGTCGCGATGAAGTACTCCATGTCGAGGGAGGAGGCGAGGAAGGAGCCGAGGTCGCCGTCGTACTCCTGGTAGTAGGCATGGCAGGAGATGTACTCGACGTCGTCGTAGGTGTGCTCGAGGACCACGCGCTCCCACTCGCCGAAGGTGGGCATGGACGAGCCCGATGAGCCGCAGACGACGAGTTCGAGCGACGGGTCGGCGATCTTGAGCGCCTTCGCGGTGCGGGAGGCGAGCTTCCCGTAGTCCTCCGCAGCCATGTGGCCGACCTGCCAGGGGCCGTCCATCTCGTTGCCGAGGCACCACATCCGGATGTTGTGCGGTTCGGGCGAGCCGTTGGCGATGCGCTGATCGGCCAGGGTGGTTCCGGCTGAGCCGTTGGCGTACTCCAGCACATCGAGCGCCTCGAGCACGCCGCGGGTACCGAGGTTCACGGCGTACATGATCTCGCTGCCGGTCAGTTTTGCCCACTTCGCAAAGTCGTCGAGGCCGACCTCGTTGGTTTCGAGCGAGTGCCAGGCCAGGTCGCGCCGGCGGGGGCGCTCGGAGCGCGGGCCGACGCCATCCTCCCAGCGGTAGCCCGAGACGAAGTTGCCGCCCGGGTAGCGGATCGTGGTGGCGCCCAACTCCTTGACCAGCTCGACCACGTCGAGTCGGAAGCCGTCCGCGTTGGCGGTGGGGTGGCCGGGTTCGTAGATTCCGTTGTAGACGCAACGGCCCAGGTGCTCGACAAACGAGCCGAAGAGCCGCGGAGTCACGGGGGCGACGACCGCAGACGGGTCGAGGATGATGCGCGCGGTGGCGTCGGTCATGGGGGCCTTTCGGGGCGTCGGCTTCCGCGGAGGGAGGGTGCTCGTCGGTGAGCGGGTCTTTCTAACGTTGTACAGAGATGCCTAACGTTGTACAGCGATGCGTTGTACCGAGATGCTCCGCTCCTTTCTCCGTCGCTGTCAAGGGCGTGCTCCTCTTCTCTCCTGCTCTACGGTCCTGTGCTCGACTGGGCGGATGCCCTCCTCCGATGCCTGCGCCGAGCTCGCCGAGCGCGCCGACGCCCTCGCCGCCTCCGCTCCGGCACCCCGGGCGCTGATCGCCGCCCTCGCGCAGGAGGCCGCGGGCATCCGCAGTGCCCCGGTCGGAGTGCTCGACCTCGCCCGCGGTGGTGCTAACCGCGTCCGCGGACGGGGCTTCCGCCGTCGGTACGACGACGGCACCCGCGGCCAGGCCCGCCACTTCGCCGGAGTTGCGGGCGCCACGCTCCTCCTCGGTGGCCCGGTCGCGCACGTTTTCCTCCGAACGCTCGGCGGCGACGAGCCCGGCTCGGCCGATGACCGCCTGACAACGCGGGCGATCGAGTGGAGTCGGCTCCTGCGCCGAGGCGAACTCTCCGTCGCCGAGGCGGGCGCGTGGATCCGCTGCGAGATCTGCGGCTAGGCCGCGCCGGTCGACTCCCGCGGCACCACCGTGAATGCGGCCTCCTTGAGTGTGCCGGGTCCGGTGCGTGAGCCCTCGATCCGGGCCTGCAGAAGTTCGACCGCCGTCCGGGCGATCTCGTCGCGGCCGGAGTCGACGCTGGAGAGGCTCGGCGAGGAATAGCGTGCCTCGTCGATGTCGTCGAACCCGATCACCGCGACGTCTTCCGGCACCCGCACGCCGGCCTCCTGCAGCGCCCGGACCGCGCCGAGCGCGAGAGTGTCGTTGAGGGCGAAGACGGCGTCGAAGTCGAGCCCGGAGGCGAGCATCCGCCGCATCGCCTCGGCGCCAGCGGAGCGCCGCCACGGCCCCGAGACTCCGATCAGCCGCTCGTCGAAGGGGATCCCCGCCTCCGAGAGCGCCGCACGGTAGCCCTCGAGGCGGAGTGACGCCGAACTGACCGCGGCGTCGGGGTGCGTGCCGAGCGCGACGATGCGGCGACGCCCCAGGGAGAGCAGATGAACGGTCGCTGCCCGCGCTGCCGCCGCGTTCTGCATCGTGACGTGGTCGACCAGCCCCGTGAAGATCCGTTCGCCGAGCAGGACCAGAGGGAAATCGACCGCGAGGGCCGTCTCGTCGGCCAGGCCGAGCGGGCTGAACAGCAGGCCGTCGGTGAGTTGGCGGCGCTCGCTGTCGAGGACGTTGCGCTCGCGCTCGGGGTCGCCGCCGGTCTGCTCGATGAGGACGGTGAGACCGCGGTCATCGGCGGCGCGCATCACGCTGTCGGCCAGTTCGGCGAAGTAGGGGAGGCTCAGCTCGGGCAGGGCGAGGCCGATTACAGCAGTGCGGCCTCGGCGCAGGCTCCGCGCCGTCAAATTTGGGCGGTAGCCGAGCTGCGCGATGGCCGCCTGGACGCGCGCCCGCGTCTCGGGCCGTACGTACGGGTAGTCGTGGATGACGTTCGAGACGGTCTTGATCGAGACGTCGGCAGCCCGGGCGACGTCGTGCAGCGTGACGGCCACGATCCTCCTCCGCTCGGCCCTCACGCTACCCCGATGGTTCGCCGACGTCCTGCCGCGAAATGTCGCGAGATGTGCGCCCGCGGTCGAGATGCGACGGCGCGGTCGAGATGGGCCGCCGCGGCAGGCGATCTCGTCCGCCCGGGGGAATCTCGCGACATTTCGCGGAGAGGCAGAGGGGTCGAGGGAGAGTTTGACAATCGTTATCAATAGTGGGTACGGTACGGGGGTTACCCGGAACCTGACTCAGATGGACTCACTGTGAAGAACCGCTTACCCGCTCTCCTCGCCCTCCTCGGGGGGACCGCGCTCATGATGAGCGGCTGCTCCGGGTCGGAGGGCGCCTCGGGCGCGGCGTCTGCCGGCGGAACGGTGAAGGTTGTCGCCTCGACCAATGTCTACGGTGACCTAGTCCGCAGCGTCGGCGGCGACCTGGTCGACGTCACGAGCATCATTGACAGCCCGGACAAGGACCCTCACGAGTACGAGGCCACGGCGCGCGATCAGTTGGCGGTGTCGGGCGCGGCGCTGATCGTCGAGAACGGCGGCGGCTACGACGCTTTCATCGACAGGATGCTCGATGCGGCCTCCTCCACGGCCCCTGTCGTCACGGCGACCGTCGTCGCCGGGCTCGAGGACGGCCACGATCACGATGAGCACACCGCCGGCGACGACGGCCACGAGCACGCCGAATTCAACGAGCACGTCTGGTACGACCTCTCGGCCGTCCGCCAGGTCGTCGCGCGAATCGGCGACGAGCTCTCCACTGTCGACCCCGGCAACGCGTCTACCTACTCCGCTAACGTCGCCACTCTCGACGGCGAGCTCGCCGCGCTGGTCACCCGGGAGGGCGAGGTGAAGGGCACGCTCGCGGGCCGCTCGATCGCCATCACTGAGCCCGTCCCGCTCTACCTGACCGACGCGCTCGGCCTGACGAACGCGACTCCTGAGGCGTTCAGCGAGGCGGTCGAGGAGGGCACCGACGTCCCCGCCACGACGCTGCAGGAGACGCTCGCCCTCTTCAGCGGCAAGACGGTCGGCGCACTGATCTACAACGAGCAGACGGAGGGCGCCCAAACGGATGCCGTGCTCGAGTCCGCGAAGGCGGCCGGCATCCCGACGGTCGGAGTCACTGAGACGCTGCCGGACGGTAACGACTACACGGGCTGGATGACCGCCAACCTGAACGCGATCGAGGGAGCCCTCTCGTCGTAACCATCGATTCCACGATCCGGCCCGTCTCCTCGGAGGCGGGCCCTTCGGTGTTGTGTCTGCGCGGCGCCGGCCTGCGCTTCGGCGACCGCGAGCTGTGGAGCGGCGTCGACCTCGACGTGCAGGCGGGGGAGTTCGTCGCGGTGCTGGGCGCGAACGGCTCCGGCAAGACCAGCCTCCTGCGCGCGGTGCTCGGCCAGCAGCCGCTCAGTGCGGGGGAGCTGCACGTGCTTGGCGCCCCGGTGCACCGCGGCAACCGGCGCATCGGCTACATCCCGCAGCAGAAGCTGGCCGACGAGGGGACTCCGCTGCGCGCCCGGGACCTGCTCGGGCTCGGGATCGACGGCCACCGCTTCGGCCTGCCGCTGCCCTCGCGCTCGCGTCGCGCGGCCATCGACGCTCTGCTCGAGGCGGTCGGCGCCACCTCCTTCGCCGACGCTCCCATCGGCAGCCTCTCCGGAGGCGAGCAGCAGCGAGTCCGCGTCGGCCAGGCCCTCGCCGGCGATCCGGCGCTCCTGCTCTGCGACGAGCCGCTGATCGCGCTCGACCTCGCGCACCAGCGGGCCGTGAGCGAGCTGATCGACCGGCACCGTCGCGAGCGGAACCTCGGCGTCCTCTTCGTTACCCACGACGTGAATCCGGTGCTCGGGATGGTCGACCGGGTGCTCTATCTCGCCGGCGGCCGGTTCCGGATCGGCACGCCCGATGAGGTGCTGCGCTCGGAGGTGCTGAGCGAGCTTTACGCTGCGCCGGTCGACGTGATTCGCGCGCGGGGGCGCGTCATCGTGGTCGGCGCCCCCGACCACTCGCACGTGCATGAGGAGGCACACTCGTGACCGACGTCTGGTCGCAGATCTTCAACTTCTCGGAGTACGGGGAGTTGCTCGCCCTGCTAATCAATTCGGTCATCGCAGGCGCGGTGCTGGGAGTGGTCGGCGGGCTGATCGGCGTTTTCGTGATGTCGCGCGACATGGCGTTCGCGGTGCACGGGATCAGCGAGCTCTCGTTCGCGGGGGCCTCGGCGGGCCTGCTGCTCGGGGTGGGCGTTGTGGAGGGATCGATCGTCGGCTCACTGATCGCGGCCGTCCTGATCGGTCTGCTCGGCTCGCGCGCCCGCGACCGCAACTCGATCATCGCCGTCCTCATGCCCTTTGGCCTCGGTCTCGGCATCCTCTGCCTGGCGCTGTATCCGGGGCGCAGCGCGAACAAGTTCGGACTGCTCACCGGGCAGATTGTGGCCGTCGATGACCCGCAGCTCGGCTGGCTGATCGCCATCTCGGTGGTCGTGGTGATCGGGCTCGCGCTGATCTGGCGGCCGCTCACCTTCGCGAGCGTCGACGCCGACGTGGCGGCTGCGCGCGGCATCCCGACCCGGGCGCTCTCGATCGCGTTCATGCTTCTGCTCGGCTTGGCCGTCGCCGTCTCGGTGCAGATCGTCGGCTCGCTCCTGGTGCTAGCCATTCTGGTGACGCCGGCGGCGGCTGCGTTGCGCCTGTCCGCCTCCCCGATTGTGGTGCCGGTGCTGAGCGTGCTCTTCGCGGTCGGCGCGCTGGTCGGCGGCATCCTGCTCGCGCTCGGCGGGTCCATCCCGATCAGCCCCTACGTCACGACGATCTCGTTCGCGATCTATGCGGTCTCCCGGGTCATCGGACGGGGCGGTGTCCGGCGCTCCCGGGTCGCCGTCGGCGGGGGGCGGTAGCGTGGCCCGGGTCGTGCGGAGTGGAGGTGGGTCTGTGGTCAAGCGGAACACGTGGCAGCGGGAGGCGGTGCGGGAGGCGCTGACCCGCCGCGAGGACTTCGTGAGCGCGCAGGGCCTGCACAGCGCGCTGCACGCCTCCGGATCGCCGATCGGGCTCGCGACGGTGTACCGCGCCCTGTCCGACCTCGCGGTCGAGGGCGAGGCCGACTCGCTCCAGTCACCCGAGGGCGAGAGCCTCTACCGTGCCTGCACGCCCGGTACCCACCACCACCACCTGATCTGTCGGCGCTGCGGGCTGACCGTCGAGATCGCGGCCGACGCGGTCGAGACCTGGGCGCACTCGGTCGCGGCGCAGAACGGATTCACGGATGCGCACCACGTGGTGGACGTGTTCGGACGGTGCGCGGCCTGCACAGTGGAGCTGGCCGAGGGCTAACGCGCACGGCCGTTGCCCGCGGGCACGCTCGATGCGCCGATCCGACGTGCGGTCCGCGTGCGCGGCGCTCACGCGGGCAGGAATACGCCGATCGACCGGTCCTTCACCACGGTGCCCGCCGGCAGCACGCGTCCGCTCATCGCGAGGTACACGCCCGGGGGCAGGAGCTGCACGGCAGACACCGCGGTGCCCAGATTGAACGCGGCGTCGCTCTCGAGCATCCGCGCGGGCTGCATGGCACCGGTCAGCACGACCACGCGGTCGTGGACCACGCCGAGGGCCTCGGCCGTCGCGGTCATCGTGTCCGTTCCGTGGGTCAGGACGATGCGGTCCTCCTCGGCCGAGAGCACCCGCTCGCGGATGAGCGCGCGGTCGTCGTCGTCGAGGTCGAGGCTGTCCTTCGTGAGAATCGACTCGATGCGGAACTCGAGGGTGGTGAGCACCGGAGCGAGCAGGCGCGGCACCATCGGGGCGCCGATCTCGAGTTCGCCCGCGAGCGAGTACTGCTTGTCGACGGTGCCGCCGGTGGTGAGGACGAGGATGCGGTCAGTCACCCGACCAGACTAGGTGCCGCCTCCAACACCCCCCGAGCACGTTCGCGCGCTGTGGCGCAAGGAGGCGTCCCGAGTGCGCGTGATCGGGAACGATGGAGCGCATGCGAACCTCCTCCCTCTCCCTCCTCCGCGCCGGCGCCAAGGTGCTTCTCGGCTCCGTTCTCGTTGTTGCGGGGGTGAGCCACCTCACCCGAAAGCGGGAGGAGTTCCAGGCGCAGGTTCCGGACTGGGTGCCGCTGGACACCGACGCGGTCGTGCTCGCCTCGGGAGTGGTCGAAATCAGCCTCGGCACCTCGCTGATTCTGGCGCGCCGCAGGGCACCGCTGGTCGGAGCCGCAGCCGCCGCCTTCTTCACCGCGATCTTCCCCGGCAACATCTCGCAGTGGCGGACGCGCACAAGCGCCTTCGGCCTCGACACCGACCGCAAGCGCGCCGTCCGCCTGGCGTTTCAGCCGGTGCTGGTGGCGTGGGCGCTCTGGTCGACGCGTCGGCCGCGCGGCTGATGTGACGGCGGCACGACGCATCGTCAGCTGAGATGCCTCCTCATCCACGATCGTGGATGAGGAGCGCTCTCAGCCGACGTTGTGCGGCGCGGCCTCGGTGAGCCGCGGTGCGAGCAGCTCCTCGATCCGGCGCCGCGCCCCTCCTGATGCGGAGGGCGAGGTGGCGGCGAGGATGTCGGCGTACCGAGCGCCCATCAGGAGGCGGGTACGAGCTTCCAGCGTGCGGCGAGTAGCTCGAGTCCGCGGTGGAAGGTGGCCGACCAGGCGGTGACATCGTGGGCCGCGCCCGGCACCTCAAGGTAGGTGGCGTCCATCCCCGCGGCGAGTGCCGCGGTGTACAGGGTTCTCATCCCGGGGCGGAAAGCGGCGTCGTTGGCGCCGACTCCGAAGAGCGCGAAGGTGCCGGTGTAGGGCGCGTGCTTCGCCAGGAGGTTGAGCGGTTTCGCGGCCTCGTATGCAGCCGCGTTGCCGCCGAAGCCATCGGCGATGGTCGCGGCCTCAGAGCCGCGATTCGGTGCGATCTCACCCGAGGCGTCCACGATGTTGCCGAAGAGTGACGGGTAGCCGGCGCCGAGCTGGATCGCACAGGTGCCCCCTTGCGAGAGCCCGCCGATCGCCCAGTGCTGCGCGTCGCCGAGGACGGGAAGATTGGCGCGGATCCAGTTCGGCACGTCGACCGTGAGGTATGTGGCGGAGTTGCCAAGCGGCGAGTTGATGCACATGGGGTTGATCGTCGGGTCGCCGAGCTGGTCCGGCGAGACGACGATCGGTGCGAGCCCGGCGTGCTCGGCCGCGTAGGCGTCGAGGGCCTCCTCCAACCTCTCGGTCGAGAGCGGGTCGGAGGGGGAGCCCGGCTGGCCCGACAGCATCACCATCACGGGGAGAAGCGGCGGCGTGGGGGTAAGGGCGGCGGGAGGGAGGTAGACCACGGCCTCGCGGGCAGGGAATCCGGAGGCGGTCGCCGGGATCGTCACGGGCGACACGGTCCCGGCGCTAGGCATCCCGGGCGGTGCGGTCCAGGTCGCGAGATCCGCGTGCGGGCCGCTCGCGGCGGTCACCGGAGGCGGCCCGTCAGAGTAGGCGCTGATGCCCAGCACGCTGCGCACGGTCGGGTACTGCCCGAAGTCCATGTTGATGCTCATCGCGGCGGTCGTGACGACGAGCACGGTGACACCGAGGGAGGCGAGCGCCCGGCGAAGGCGCTGATGCCCGAGCGCGTGCACGAGGACGAGTAGCGCGACGGCGACACCGCCGAAGCCCAGGCCGATCCAGGCGCGGGTGACCGGGGTGAAGTCGATGCCGAACGGACCGTCGGGTCCGTCGACGAAGGCGGCCAGGCCGACTCCGCCCATCAGGCCGAGGAGCAGGACCACAACGGCGACGGCCAGCCGACGCACGCGGTCGGTGGGGCGTGTACGGGCGAAGGCTGTGAGCAGGAGGACGAGGGCGACGGCGGTGAGAAGGTAGACAGCGACGACGGCGGGTCCGGAGACGACGCTCAGGTCGAGGAGGAAAGTCATGCTTCGATCCGGTCGGAGGTCGTCCCGGTTTGGAGATCGTCGGGCTGGCGTCATTCTGGCGCGTATCTCTGGAGGAAGCCTGGAGGCGCTCCGTGCGATGCTCCTCCCCAGGCGCGGATCCGGCGACCTCTCCACACATCGCGCAACCCCGCGCGCTGCGCTGCGCTGCCGCCTACCGTGGAATTCTCGACGCATCCCGCGCCCTCACAAAGGAGCCCGCCCCATGACGCAGAACCATCGCACCGCCACCGCTCTCCGCGGGGCTCGCGCATGAGCCGCGGCGTTGCCGTCGTCACGGGCGGTACGGCCGGGCTTGGTCGAGCCACCGTCCGCGAGCTGGCGTCCCGCGGCTGGGATATCGCTGTATTGGCGCGTGGCGAGGACGGCCTGGCCGCCACCGTCGTCGAGATCGAGCAGGCAGGCCGGCGCGGGCTGGGTATCCCCACCGATGTCGCCGATCGCGAGGCGGTCGAGTCGGCCGCCGATCGCGTCGAGGCCGAGCTCGGTCCGATCGAGCTGTGGGTCAACGACGCGATGGTCGGCGTGTTCGGCGAGTTCCTCTCTACCGAACCGGCCGATTTCGAACGCGCGGTCGCGGTCAACTTCTTTGGCTTCGTCAACGGCACCAGGGCCGCGCTCTCGCGGATGACTCCGCGCGACCGGGGCCATGTGATCCAGGTGGGCTCCGCGCTCGCGCACCGGGGCATCCCCCTCCAGGCGGCGTACTGCGCCTCCAAGTTCGGCGCGCACGGCTTCACCGAGGCAGTCACCGCCGAGCTGATCCACGGGAGAAGCAAGGTCAGGCTGTCAGAGGTCGACATGCCCGCGCTCAACACGATCCAGTTCAACTGGGTGAAGTCGCAGCTGCCACACCATCCGCAGCCCGTCCCTCCGATCTACGAGCCTGAGGTGGGGGCGATCGCGATTGCCGACGTCGCCGACAAGCCGCGCCGACGCACCTGGGTCGGCGAGCCGACCGCGGGCACCATCCTGGGCGACCGCTTCGCCGGGGCCTTCATGGACTGGTACCTCGCCCGTAGCGCCTTCGACGGTCAGCAGGCTCCCGACAAGAAGGAGCCGATGCTCCCGAACAACGTGTACGAGCCGGTGCCCGGCGACCACGGGGCCCGCGGGCTCTTCAGCGACCGCGCGCGCACGATGACTCCCCAGATCTGGATGATCCGCCACCGTGCCCTCAGCTACGCGGGGGCCGCCGCCGTCGCGGCCGGTGCCGTCGGCGTGGTCTCCGCCCTGCGGAGGAGGTGAGCATGGTCGACGCGGTCGTCATCGGCGCGGGCCCCAACGGGCTCGCGGCCGCCGTCACGCTCGCGCGGGCTGGACTCTCGGTCGTGGTCCTCGAGCGAAACGAGACGATCGGCGGCGGTGCGCGCACGGCCGAGTTGACGCTGCCCGGCTTCCACCACGACGTCTGCTCGGCCGTGCACCCGATGGCGCTGGCCTCCGGGTTCTTCCGCGCGTTCGCGCTGGATCGGCGCATCGAGCTGGTCGTCCCCGAGATCTCATACGCGCATCCGCTCGATGCCGGCCGGGCGGGGATCGCCTACCGGGACCTCGAGCGGACCGTCGAGCGGCTCGGCCGCGACGGTCCCGCGTGGCGGGCACTGATGGGTCCGCTGGCCGAGCGGGCCGACCGTGTGGCCGGCTTCACGAACGATGCGCTGCTACGGATCCCCACCGATCCCGGCGTGCTGGTGCGGTTCGGCCTGCGCGTGCTCGAACAGGGCACCCCGGTGTGGAACCTCCGCTTCGCCGGTGACGTGGCCCCCGCGATGTTCTCCGGACTGGCAGCGCACTCGATCCGGCCGATGCCCAGCCCGTCGACCGCCGCGGCGGCACTCGCGCTCGGTGCCTACGCGCACGCCCGTGGCTGGCCGGTGCCGATCGGAGGGAGCCAGGCCATCGTCGACGCGCTCGCCGACGATCTGCGCGCGCACGGCGGCCGTATCGAGACGGGCGTCGAGGTCACCTCGCTCGCAGAGCTTCCTCCCGCCCGTGCGGTGCTCATCGACGGCACGCCTACCGCGCTCCTCGCGCTGGCCGGCGAGCGTCTCCCCACCGCTTACGTGGCTGCGCTTCAGCGGTTCCGCTACGGCAATGCCGTGGCGAAAGTCGACTTCGCGCTCGACGGGCCGGTGCCGTGGACGAATCCCGAGTTGGCCCACGCCGGGACCCTGCATGTCGGAGGAACGCGGGCCGAGATCGCCGCGGCCGAACGCGACGTGGTCCGGGGCCGGCACAGCCGCAGTCCGTACGTCCTCGTCGCGCAGCCGTCGATCGCCGACCCGGGACGCGCGCCAGAGGGCAAGCACGTCCTCTGGGCCTATACGCACGTTCCACGGCATTCTCCCGCCGACCAGCGCGAGGCGATCACCCGCCAGATCGAGCGCTTTGCGCCCGGCTTCCGCGACCGCATTCTCGCTGCCTCCTCGATGACAGCGCGGGATATGCAGGCCTACAACCCCAATTATCTCGGCGGCGATATCGCGGCCGGCGCGGCCAGCGTGGTGCAGCTTCTCGCGCGACCCGTGCCCACGAGGGATCCGTGGCGGACTCCCGCGAAGGGCCTCTACCTCTGTTCGTCGTCCACTCCGCCGGGCCCTGGCGTGCACGGGATGGCCGGCTGGCACGCCGCCCGCAGCGCCCTCCGGCACGAATTCGGGGTGCGCGACGCGCCCGATCTGTCACCGGATACGCCCCCGGTGTGAGCCACTCCATCACCCTCGCCTTCTGGCAGTGTGGAGGCGTCGCCGCCGTCACCTGCCGCCACTCGACCTGAAAGAGCCTGCGATGTCCCGCAACACTCGCGTCTTCCACTGCCCGCCTGAGTCCGTCTTCGCGGTGCTCGCCTCCGGATGGCTGTTTCCGGGCTGGGTCGTCGGTGCCTCGCGGATGCGCCGGGTCGATGCCGACTTCCCGCACGTGGGTGCGCAACTGCACCATTCGTTCGGGCTCTGGCCGCTGGTGATCGACGACCGCACTACGGTGCTCGAGTGGGATCCGCCGCGGCGCATGATCATCCAGGCGGCAGGCTGGCCGATGGGCGAGGCGCGGGTGCGTCTTGAGGTCGAGCCGCACCCGCGAGGCGCGAGGGTGCGGATCCACGAGGCCGCGGTGAAGGGGCCAGGCACCCTCGTCCCTAAGCCGCTACTGCATGCCGTTCTCTGGCTGCGCAACATCGAAACCCTGCGACGACTCGCGCACATGGCCGAGGCAGGGGCCGCCGGACGTACGTTGGCGCCGGCCGCGGTCCCTTCCGCACAGGACCGTGCGGGGCTCGACACTCCGAAGCACGTCTGGCCACGCCTGCTCGGTACCGTCGGCTCGATCGCCGCGGTTTGTCTCGCCGTGCGCGCCCTGCTGACGGCGGGGCATCGCGCGCGGAGCTAACGCCGCGGGTCGAGGCCTTGGTCAGACGATCCGGTCGATCAGTCGGACGTGCTGCACCGCGACGCGTTTCGGCTCGCCCGAGAACGCGGCGTCGCGTTCCGGTGACGCGAGGTACACCTGCTCGACCGCAGCGAACGACTCCGCATCGCCAGGCGTACTGACGGCCCAGATGAATTCGTTCACCTCGCGGTCGGCGTAGGCGAACTCGACCCGAAATCCGTGCGCCTCACGGGCAGGCACGATCCGCGCCGAGAACCACGCGAGGAAGTCGTCCATCACCCCGTCCTCCAACTCATAACGCCGAAGCTGAACAGTCCTGATCTCCCCTGCACCTGCCATCCCTCAACGCTACCCGCCGCCCCACCCGCCCTCCCGTCTCCCCATCCGCGAGACGTCTCTTGGAAACGCGACACTCCGGGAGAGCCGTACTCACGAGGCATCTCGCGGAGAGGGGAGGGGCGGGCGGGGACGACGGGGTCACGCCAGGGCCAGGCCGTCGAGGAGGTCGTGCACGGTCGAGCCGACCTCGGTGACGGCGGGGGACGCCTCCTGCACCGCGCGGAGGACCTCGCCCCAGATGAGGGCGCCGGCCGCCAGCACATCCTCGCGTCCGGCGCGGACCCACGGCAGCGCAGCGATCTCGGCCGGCGCGAGGGCGGCGAGCTCGTCGCAGGCGGCGACGACGTCGGCGAGCGGGAGGGTCGCCTCGAGCGCCGTGCGGTCGGTGCTGCGCAGAACGTGCGCGGTGATCGTCAGCACCGTGGCGGCGACGCCGACGACGCTCCGCGCGCGGGACAGGTCGACGGGGGAGGCGTCCAGCGCCTCGCAGATGTCGGCCCGGATTGCGGCGCGCTCGTCATCGGTGGGGGCGGCGGCTCGGCGATGGCGCTCGGTGAGGCGGACGCTGCCGACGTTCATGGAGTGCGCCTGTTCCGGTTCCGCGCCGCCGAGGACCAGTTCAGTCGAGCCCCCGCCGAGGTCGACGACCAGGACGGGGCGCTCGGGATCGACGGCCGAGACGGCGCCGCGGAACGACAGGCGCGCTTCCTCGTCACCCGTGATCGTCTCGGGTGCGACCCCGAGGATCCGCTGGACGGCAGCGAGAAAGTCATCGCGGTCTGCGGCGTCGCGGGTGGCCGAGGTCGCGACGAAGCGGAGGCGCTCGGCGCCCGCCTCGCGTGCGGCGGCCGCGTAGTCGCGAGTGACGGCGAGGGTTCGCTGGAGCGCGACCGGATCGAAGCGGCCGGTGCGGTCGACGCCGCGGCCCAGGCGCACGAGCTCGGTGCGCCGCAGCACGTCGACCACCCTCCCGTCCGCCACATCGGCGATCAGCAGACGGAGGGAATTGGTGCCGCAGTCGAACGCCGCGACGCGCGTGGGAGAGGCCATCCCGCCATTCTGCCCGCGCGCCCTTCGCGAGATGCCCTGATCCGGACGAGATCGCATGCCCCGGCGGTGCATCTCGTCCGGACGGCCACCTCTCGCGACATTTCGCGGCGAAGGCCGGGGATAGCCTGGGAGGAGAGCCGAAGGAGCCACCCGTGCACGAACACCACGTCCGCGTCCACCGCAGCGAGGAGGAACTCCCGCGCCACGGCCAGCTCGCCCATGCGCTTGCCGAGGTCGCCGCCGATCCGGTGGAGATCGACGGCGAGGTCACCGAGATGGTGGTCAATCGGGTGATAGACAACGCCGCGGTGGCCACCGCCTCCCTGCTCCGCCGCCCCGTCGTCGCCGCCCGCTCGCAAGCGCTCGCCCACCCCGCTTCCATCGGCGGGCAGGGCTCAGCCGTGCTCGGCGTCGACGCTGCACGTCGTGTTTCACCTGAGTGGGCCGCGTGGGCCAACGGAGTCGCCGTGCGCGAGCTCGACTACCACGACACGTTTCTCGCGGCGGAATACTCGCATCCGGGGGACAATATCCCACCCCTGATCGCCGTCGCCCAACACACCGGAGTTTCGGGTGCCCAGCTGGTGCGGGGAATCGTCACCGGCTACGAGGTGCAGGTCGACCTCGTGCGCGCGATCAGCCTGCACCGGCACAAGATCGACCATGTCGCGCACCTCGGCCCCTCTGTGGCCGCCGGCATCGGGACGCTGCTCGGCCTCGACGTGGCAACGACGGAGCAGGCGATCGCGCAGGCGCTGCACACGACGACCGCCACGCGGCAGTCGCGCAAGGGCGAGATCTCAAGCTGGAAGGCCTACGCCCCCGCGTTCGCCGGCAAGATGGCAATCGAGGCGGTCGACCGGGCGATGCGCGGCGAGACCAGCCCGTCGCCGATCTACGAGGGGGAGGACGGCGTCATCGCCTGGCTGCTCGACGGGAGCGACGCGAACTACAATGTTCCGCTGCCCGATCGCGGCGAGGCCAAGCGCGCCATCCTCGACACCTACACGAAGGAGCACTCGGCCGAGTATCAGGCGCAGGCGCTGATCGACCTCGCCCGCCGCCTCCACCACGCGCATCCTGAGGCCACCGACCCGGAGCGCGTCGACCGGATCGTCCTGCACACCTCGCACCACACGCACACGGTGATCGGCTCGGGCGCGAACGATCCGCAGAAGTACGACCCGACCGCCTCCCGCGAGACGCTCGACCACTCCGTGCCCTACATCTTCACGGTCGCGCTGCAGGACGGCGCCTGGCATCACGTTCGCAGCTATGCCCCCGAGCGCGCCGCCCGAGCCGACACCATCGCGCTGTGGCACCGGGTGAGCACGCTCGAGGACGCGGAGTGGACGCGCCGCTACCACTCGACGGACCCGGCCGACAAGGCGTTCGGCGCCCGCGTCGAGATTGTGCTGACCGACGGCACGACGATCATCGACGAGATCGCGGTGGCGGATGCGCATCCGCTCGGCGCGCACCCGTTCACCCGCGAGCAGTACGTCGCGAAGTTCCGCACCCTCGCGGCCGACGTCCTCGAGGATTCCGAGATCGAGCGCTTCCTCGACCTCGCGCAGCGCCTGCCCGAGCTGACCCCGGCCGAGGTCGCCCACCTCACCGTGACCGCGGCCCCCGGCGTCCTCGCCTCCGTCGCCACCCCCCGCGGCCTCTTCTAACCCCACCCACCCCCCACCTCCCCGCCGCGAGAGGCCGGTCGAGTACGCGACACGCCGATGAACGTGTACCCAACTGGATCTCGCGAAGGGGAGAGAGGGCGGGGCTACCTGAGGGAGGGGCGCTGGGGGAGGGTGACCGTCACGAGGAGGCCGCCCCCGTCGCGGGCTGCCAGCGCGAGGCGGCCGCGATGCGCGGCGACGATGCGGGCCACAATCGTCAGGCCGAGGCCCGCTCCGACGTGTCCGCCGTCCGTCCGGCGCGCCCGGTTCCCGCCCCGCTCGAACGGCTCGAGCAAGCTCGGCAGGATCGACGTCTCCAGCACCGCGCCGCTGTTCTCGATCGTGATGACCGCGCCCTCCGGACTCCTCTGCGTCGTCAGCAGGACGAAGCCGGACGGGACGTTGTGCACGATCGCGTTGTGGAGCAGGTTCGTCAGCAGCTGGAGCAGCAGCGACGTCGATCCGACCGCGAAGCACGATTCGGCGTGGAGCTGGAGAGTGATTCCGCCGCGCTCGGCGAGCGTCAGAACGGTGTCGCGGGCCTCCTCGGCGAGGAGCGACAGGTCGACGCGCGCCTTCTCGATCGCGGGCCGCTCGGCGCGGCTCAGCAGGAGGAGCGCCTCGACGAGGTCGATCGCGCGGGTCGTGACGGCGGAGAGGTTCGCGAGCACCTCATCGATGTCCGGATCGCTGTCCTGCCGGGCGACGTCGAGGATCGTCTTCGAGATCGCCAGCGGTGTCCGCAGTTCGTGCGAGGCGTTCGCGGCGAACCGCTCCTGCTCGCCGACGTGCGCCTCGATCTTCTCGAGCATGGCGTTGAACGCGTCCGAGAGTTCCTGGAATTCGTCCCGCGAATCTCGGCTGACAACCCGGTGGGAGTAGCCGTCGGAGGCGACCAGTCGGGTCACCCGGGTGAGTTCGTCCAGCGGAGCGAGTATCCGCTTGGCTAGGAGCCACCCTCCGACCGTCCCGGCGAGCAGGAGGACCACGATCACTCCCACGGCGACCGGCACGAAGGCCCTCAGCAGTTCCGTGCGGTTGGGGACGAAGATCTGCTCGTCAGTCTTCTGCGAGTACGCGACGAAGTACTCGTCCGTGATGTATCGCAGGAGAAAGAGCGACATGGCGCCCAGGAGCCCGGTGACCGCCAGCCCGACCAGCAGCACGTAGCTGAGTGTGAGGCGGGTTTGGATGCTGACCCAGCGCGCGAGCCGGGGGGAATCGGTGGTCATCCCGTCAGGCCTGGCCGGCGGCGGAGGGTGCGCGCGGGGCGATGCGGTATCCCGAACCGGGCACCGTCGCGATCAGCGTGGCGTCCGGGAGCCGCTTGCGTAGACCGGAGATCGTGATCCTGATCGCGTTGGTGAACGGATCGGCGTTCTCGTCCCAGGCGCGCTCAAGCAGTTCCTCCGCGCTGACCACTCCGCCGTCGGCTTCGGCGAGGACGTGGAGTACGGCGAACTGCTTGCGGGTGAGAGCGACGAAGCGCCCGTCGAGGAAGACCTCGCGACGGAACGGGTCGATCCGCAGGCCGTCCCTGTCGTACACCGGGGGGCGGGCCTGCGTGCGGCGCCTGGCGAGGGCGCGCACTCGGAGGACGAGTTCGCGGAGGTCGAAGGGCTTCGTCAGGTAGTCGTCGGCGCCGATCTCGAAGCCGCTCTCCTTGTCGAGGAGGCGGTCGGCCGCGGTCAGCATGATGATCGGGGTCCCTGAGCCGGAGGCGACGATGGCACGGGCGACATCGTCCCCGGTCGGGCCGGGGACGTCACGGTCGAGGATCGCGACGTCGTACGCGGTGACTTCGAGCAGGGCGAGCGCCTGGTGGCCGTCCGCGGCGATGTCGGAGGCGATCGCCTCCAGCCGGAGCCCGTCGCCGATGGAGCGGGAGAGGTACGGCTCGTCTTCGACGATCAGGACCCGCATCCGTGAACTGTATTCCGCCTACGCGTCGCCCGGGCAGCTGGGGCGCACCCCGTGCCTGGGCTGTCGCGTCCTGGGTGCACCGAGCGGGTTGGCACCAAGCATGTCGGCGCCGAGGTCCGCCCCGAGCAGGTCAGCACCACACACAGGTCATCACTCGATCGGGAAGTCGAAGTAGCGATCGGGGAACGGCTCCCGCTCGAGCGTGTAGTGCCACCACTCCTGCGGATACGGACGGAAACCGCTGTCGATCATGATGTCGCACAGGATCCGCCTGTTCGCGGCCGCGGAGGGAGCGACTCCCTCCGCCCCGTGATGCGAGGTGACGTCCATCAGGTCGTGCCGACCACCCATGTCGAGCAGGCGTCTGCTCGCCGAGTCAACGAGCGTCAGGTCGAGAGAGCCGCCGCGGGTGTGCCCGGAGGAGCAGGCGATGTAGCCCTGCTCGAACATCGCCGCCCGGCTGATCCTCGGATGGAAGATGCTCTTCACGCGCGGGCACTCCGGTTCCCGCGCCCAGCGGACGAAGTGGTCGACGGCACGCTGCGGGCGGTAGGCGTCCCAGACGAGGAGCCCCAGCCCGCGCTCGGAGGCCCGGGCCTGTGCGACGCGCAGTGCGGCTGCCACGGCTGCGGCCGTCACGATCCGGTTGGCCGCGTACCCGTCGACGGGGCCGCCGGTGAAGTTGTCCGAAGTCGCATACTTCGCGTCCCAGTGGATGTCCTCGGCAGCCTCATCGAGGTAGACGAAGCCCGGGCTCATCGGCTCACCGCCAGCTGGACACTGCGGTCGACCAGGTCGGCGACGCTGAGACCGGCGGCGGCCATCATCCGCGGGTACCGGCTGTAGGAGGTGAACCCGGGCAGGGTGTTGACCTCGTTGAGCACGATCCGGCCGTCGTCGAGCAGGAACATGTCGACGCGGGCCAGTCCCCGGCAGCCGAGCGCCCGGTAAAGGGCCTTCGCCCGCTCCTGGATCGACGCCCGCTGCGCCTCGGGGAGATCGGCCGGGACGGTGATCGAGGAGTTGGTCGAGCCCTTCTCCGGCTCCGCCTCCTGGTGGATGCGGAAGAGCCCGTGCTGCAGGCGGATCCGGTCGACCTCGCCGACGACGAGGTCCGCTCCGTCGCCGAGGACCGCGCAGCCGACCTCCGAGCCGAGTACCTGCTCCTCGATCAGCACCTTCTGGTCGTAGCGGTTGGCGAGGGCGATCGCGTCCTCGAGTCCGTCGGGGGACTCGACCTTCGTGACTCCGAACGAGGAGCCCGAGCGCGCCGGCTTCACGAAGACGGGGTACGCCAGAAGGCTCGCGTCGACCGTGTCGCCCGGATGCACGACGGTGAATGCCGGCACGGAGATCCCGGCCTGCGCAGCGACGGTGTAGGCGAGCGACTTGTCCATGCACACGACCGAGCCCTGGATGTCGCAGCCGACGTAGGGGAGACCGGAGAGTTCGAGGAGACCCTGGATGGAGCCGTCCTCGCCTCCCGTGCCGTGCAGGACGGGCAGGACGACGTCGACCGGGACGCGCCGGAACGTGCCGGCGTCCTCGACCAGGAGGCCGTGCGTCGAGCGATCCGGCGAGATCACGGCGGCCCGGCCGGGCAACGACTCCCAGTCGAGGCTCGGACGCTCGCAGAGCCGCCACTCGCCGGAGCGCGTGATCCCGATCCACAGCGCGTCGTACGCCTCAGGATCGAGGGCCGCGGCGATCTCGAGCGCGGACTTGATAGAGACGTCGTGCTCCTCTGAGCAGCCGCCGAACAGGATGGCAATGGTCGTTTTAGACATGGGTGGTCGTCCTCTCGAGGTCCACGCAGCGCGAGAGCGTCGCCTCGATGATCTGGTGGAGGGTGCGGGTGGTGAAGTAGGCGAGGTGCGGGGTGATGATGACGTTCGGCATCGCGACCAGGCGCTCCAGTGAGCGATGGGGGATCGGCCCAGCGGACAGGTCGACGGAGAAGCAGCCCTCCTCGCCCTCGAGGACATCCAGGGCGGCGCCGCCGAGTCGACCGTCTTCGAGGGCGTCAACCAGCGCATCGGTGTCGACCAGCCCGCCGCGCCCGGTGTTGACCAGGAGCGCGCCGGGGCGCATGCGGGCGATCCCCTCGGCCGAGATGCAGTGGCGGGTGCCGTCGGTCAGAGGGAGGTGCAGAGTGATGACGTCGCTCTCGGCCAGGGCCTGCGCGAGTGGGACCCGCTCGACGCCCTGGAGATCGGCACCGGAGCCGCTGACCATCAGGATCCGGCAGCCGAAGGCGCGTAGGCGCTCCGCGACCGCTCGGCCGATGCGTCCGCCGCCGAGCACGCCCACGGTCACGCTGCGTAGCTCGCGTCCGCGCGCTGCCGGGGCGCGGAAGTCGTGCCGGGCGACCGCGGCGAGAGTGGCTCCGGCGTTTCGCAGGGCCAGGAGGATCAGCATCACGGTGTGATCGGCGACGCCGTCGGGTTCGTAGTCGATGTTCGCGACCGAGATGCCAAGTTCTGCGGCGACGTCGAGATCGACGTGATCGAGGCCGATGCTCCGGGTCAGGACGGTGCGCACTCCGTTCGCGGCGAGGGCGTGCAGCGTCTCTCCGGTGACCGGCGTCAGGTGGTTGACGCTGACGCGGGGAATCCCGACAGCGAGCGCGGCGCTCTCAGGGCTGAGCGCGACCTGCTCGACCAGGCAGCGCAGGGACCGCCGCCGTGCCGCCTCCGTGACCGCGCGCGCTTCCTCAGGATCGCAGCCGAAGAAGGCGACGAGAGGCGCGGCGTGAATCGTGTCGAACATGCCTCCAGTGAAGAACACGCCGTGTTATCACAGCGTCGCCCTTTTCCCATACACGGACGACACCCCGTGCCGGCCCCTCCCCACTCCCCTCTCGCGGGGCTCAGAGCAGGGCGTCCGTGAGGTGGCCGGGCGTGCCGAAGCGGTGGGCCGTGATCGAAACGGCCTGCTCGCGCACGAACGGCAGCAGCTCCAGGCGGCCCGCTTCGGTCGCCTCGCCGGCGTAGACCGCGAGGTCGGGGCGTCCGCCGGTCGCGGCAGTGACGGAGGCGGCCTCGGCGCCCAGCAGCCGAATCCGGCCGGCCCCGTGGGCGCGCACCCGGGCCTCCCAGGCGGTGTCGTCCTCCACGACGACCGTCGTCGCCGTCGCGCCGAGCGCCCCGGCGAGTTGCGGAGGTAGCGCCGACGCACTCGAGAGCACCACGCGCGCCTGCGCGGTCGCCGCCGCGATGGCCACGCGCACGAGCGAACCCCACGGCTCCCCGGCGGCGAGGCGCACCAGCACTGCGGAGTCGTAGGGCCGGTGCCGGAACACGTTGCGCTCCGCCTCCAGCCCCGTGACGTCGCGGGCGCCGCCGATGTGCTCGGCCCACGCGGCCGCGCAACTGCGCGCGGTGCGCTCAACACCGGCCGACTCCTGGGCCGACAGCTCGGCCAGTGCCGCTGCGACCAGCCGCGAGGCCGCCGGCGCGACCGGTGCGGTCGCCATAGCCGGAACCGGGCTCCACGAGCCGAGCCCGAGCAGGTAGTCGGGCCCGCCCGCCTTGGTACCCGGGCCCACGGCCGACTTCTTCCAGCCGCCGAACGGCTGCCGCTGCACGATCGCGCCGGTGATCCCTCGGTTCACATAGAGATTGCCGGCCTGGATCCCCTCTAGCCACGTACCGATCTCGGCAGGATCGAGTGCGTGCAGTCCCGACGTGAGGCCGTAGTCGACCTCATTGACCACAGCGATCGCCTCGCCAAGGGTCGGCGCGGTCATGATCCCGAGGATCGGCCCGAAGTACTCGGTGCGGTGGAAATCGGAGCCGCGCCGCACGCCGTCGCGGACACCCGGACTCCACAGCCGGCCGGAGTCGTCGAGCCGACGCGGCTCCAGCAGCCACGTCTCGCCGGCGCCGAGTACCGTCAGCCCGCGCAGCAACTTCCCGCCGGCGGGCTCGATCACGGGTCCCATCCGCGACGCGGGGTCGCTCGGGTAGCCGACCGTCAGCGAGGCGACCGCGTCGAGCAGTTGCGCGCGGAACCGCTTCGAGCGGGCGACGGAGCCGACCAGCACCACGAGCGAGGCGGCCGAGCACTTCTGGCCGGCGTGCCCAAAGGCGCTCGCGACCACGTCCTTCACCGCGAGGTCGAGGTCGGCCGAAGGGGTCACGATGATCGCGTTCTTGCCACTCGTCTCGGCGAGTAGCGGCAGGTCGTGGCGGAACGAGCGGAACAGTTCCGCCGTCTCATAGGCCCCCGTGAGAATGACGCGGTCGACCGCGGAGGACGCGATCAGGTCGCGGCCCAGCTCCTCCTCGGGCAGGCGGAGCAGCCGCAGCGACTCACGGGGCACACCCGCCGCCCACAGCGCCTCGGCCACGACGGCTCCGCAGCGCGCGGTCGGACCTGCGGGTTTGAGGACCACCGCGGAGCCGGCGGCCAGTGCCGCGAGGACGCCGCCGGCCGGGATCGCCACCGGGAAGTTCCACGGCGGAGTGACCAGGGTCAGCGCGGCCGGGTGGAAGCGCGCGCCGTCGATCGTGTCGAGCTCTCGGGCCCGCTCGGCGTAGTAGTGCGCGAAGTCGATCGCCTCCGAGACCTCGGGGTCGCTCTGGTCGAGGGTCTTGCCGCCCTCGGCCGCCATCACCTCGAGGAGCTCGGCGCGGCGGGCTTCCAACTCGTCACCCGCGCGGTGCAGGATGCGCGCGCGCTCGTCGGCCGGGACGTCGTTCCAGCCGCTGGCACGGGTGATCGCGAGGGCCTGCTCCAGCTCGTCGCGGGTGCCGATCGTGGCCGCCTCGATCGAGTCGACGCCCGCTCGCGACCCCGGAACGCGCGCGAGGATCGCCTGCGCCCACTCGCGGTTCGCGGCCACCGACGGGTCGGTGTCCGGGGTGCTGCGGAACTCGCCGAAGCCGGGGCGACCGGAGGCGGCAAAGCGGTCAGGCACGCGGTGGGCCGGAGGCACGGCGCCGTCGAGGGCGGTGACGGAGGCGCGGAACCGCTCCTCCTCGCGGGCGAACAGCGCCGGATTGGCCTCGAGCTCGAAGACGGCCGACATGAAGTTCTGGCTCGACGCGCCCTCCTCCAGCCGGCGGATCAGATAGGCGATTGCCACATCGAACTCGGCCGGCGCGACGACAGGCGTGTAGAGCAGGAGCGAGCCGACCGTGCGGCGCACCGCCTCCGCCTGGCCCTGCGCCATGCCGAGCAGCATCTCGTACTCCATCCCGTCACGGACCCCGCGCGCACCCGCGAGCAGCCACGAGTAGGCGACGTCGAAAAGGTTGTGCCCCGCGACGCCGACCCGCACGTTCCGGATCCGCTCGGGGTGCAGCGCGTAGTCGATGACGCGCTTGTAGTTGGTGTCCGAGTCCTGCTTCGTGCTCCAGGTGGCCAGTGGCCAGCCATGCACGGAGGCTTCGACCTGCTCCATCGGCAGGTTCGCGCCCTTGACCAGCCGGACCTTGATGCCCGCCCCGCCGCGAGCGCGACGGGCCGCGCTCCACTCTTGGAGGCGGATCATCGCCGAGAGAGCGTCTGGCAGGTAGGCCTGGAGGACGATGCCGGCCTCGAGGTCGGCGAACTCCGGCCGGTCGAGGATCCGGGTGAAGACCGCGATGGTGAGGTCGAGGTCTTTGTACTCCTCCATATCGAGATTGATGAACTTCTGCGGCGAGGAGGCGGCGGCGCGTGCGAACAGCGGCGCCAACTCCTCGACGATGTCGTCGACCGCGGCGTCGAACGCCCACGGGTTGTGCGGGGCGACGCTGGAGGAGACCTTGATCGAGACGTACTCCACGTCGTCGCGGGCGAGGAGGCGGTGCGTCCCCTCGAGCCGGCGCTGCGCCTCCGCGCGGCCAAGCACCGCCTCCCCGAGCAGGTTCATGTTGAGTCGGACCCCGTCGCGGCGGATCGCGGCGATCGCCGGCCCCAGGCGCGAGTCCGTCGCGTCGATGATGAGGTGGCCGACCATTCGCCGCAGCACTCGACGCGCGATCGGCACCACGATGTTCGGGAGGAGGGGCGCCATCACCCCGCCGAGAGCGACCGCACCGCGCATCGGCCCGGGAAGGAACGTCGGCACGCCGCCCGCGATCGAGCGCAGCGCGGCGGCGGCCACGCGGGTGTCCTCGGGGCGGACGACGCCGTCCACAAACCCGACGGTGAAGTCCAGGCCCGCCGGGTCCTTCAGCACGCCGGCCAACTGCGCCCCGGAGGCGTCAATGGGGATCGCCGACGCCTCATGTAGCCAGCGGCGCACGAGCGCCACACTCTCCTCGACCAGGCGCGGGTCGACGGAGTCGGGAGAGGGGCCGCCGGTGGCGAGAGCGGGGCTGGCGAGATCCGTCATGTGCGGTCCTTCTGCTCTGAGGGTCGTTCCCCTCAGTATTCGACCGAGTACCGTTGAGCAGAAGCGACCGTTCCTTACCGATACCGGTCAGCTCAGCTGAACAATCGGAGGTCCGCCGTGCTCGATGTCCGCCGCCTGGTCCTCCTGCGCGAGGTCGCCATCCGCGGGACCCTGGCCGCCGCCGCCGAGGCGCTCGCCTACAGTCCCTCCGCCGTCTCGCAGCAGCTCGCGGTGCTCGAACGCGAGACCGGCGTCGAGCTACTGCGCAAGTCCGGGCGGCGGGTGCAGCTGACGCCGCAGGCCGAGATCCTGGTCGAGGCAGCGGGCGAGGTGCTGGCCCTGCTCGAGCGAGCGGAGGCGGCGCTCGCCGCGTCGGGCGAGTCGGTAACGGGCAGGGTGCGCGTGGCGGTGTTTCAATCGGCGGCCCTCGCGCTGATGCCGGGGGCGCTGCGCGCGGTCGGCCAGCGCTTTCCCGACGTCCGCGTCGAGATGGTGCAGCGCGAGCCGGACGGGGCGCTGCACGAGACGTCGTGGGCGCGGGCGTTCGACCTGGTCGTCGCCGAGCAGTACCCCGGGCACTCCACGTCGTGGCTCCCGGGTCTGGTGCGCAGCGACCTCACGACCGACGCGATCCGTCTCGCGGTGAGCCGCGACTCCGCTGTGCTCGACCTCGCCTCGGCCCGTGACTGCGCCTGGGTGATGGAGCCGCGCGGCACGGCTAGCCGGCACTTCGCCGAGCAGACCTGCCGCGTCGCGGGCTTCGAGCCCGACGTCCGCTTCGAGACCGCCGACCTCCAGGCGCAGATCCGCCTCGTCGCCTCGGGCCACGCGGTCGCGCTGATGCCTGACCTGGTGTGGGCGGGCGCCGAGCCCGACTGCCGCCTCCTCGACCTGCCGGGCACTCCGCGCCGCACGATCTTCACCGCGCAGCGCGAGGCCGGCCGGGCCTCGCCCGCCGTCCGCGTCTTCCGCGAGTGCCTGGCCGAAGTGGCGGCCAGCCACGCCTGACACGGTCCCCCGCGAGATGCCTCTGATGAACGACGCCGAGGGGTTGCGTCACACGTCGTATCTCGTGGTGACATCGGCCGGCACGACCGGCGTGGTCCCTGCCTCCTCTTGCCAGAACGTGCGAATCGCGGTGGCGACCTCGGCCGGACGCTCGAACGGCAGCAGGTGGCCGGCTCCGGCGAGGGTGAGCAGGCGTCCTCGGGAGTAGAGGGAGCCGTTGAGGCGGCGCTGTGCGTCGGCGCCGAGGTCGCCGTCCTCGCCGCCCGCGATCAGGAGGGCCGGCACGGAACCGAGCGCGGCCTCGGCCGTGCGGTCCTCACGGCTACCGTGCTCAAGCCAGTCTCTCCAGGTGGTGGGGGAGTAGCGGCGCAGCTCGGCCATGACCTCGGCGTCGACCTCGGGAGGCAGCGGTGCGCCGACATTCTGCTCGACGAATTCCCGCGCCTGCGCCACGTCGAGCGGGCCGTCCGTGACCCAGCCCAGCATGGCGGAGCGGCGCTCCTCCTCCATCGGTTCCGGCGAGAGCGGCGACCCGGCCAGTAGCACGACGCCCTCGAGCCCGAACAGGCCAGAACGCCCGGCGACCGTGCGGGAGGCGACGAGCGAGGCGATCTTGCCGCCCATGCTGTGACCGAGAAGCAGCCAGCGGGAGGCGCCGTGTGCGCGGATCCGGCGGATGACCGACGTGGTCATTGCCTCGAGCGAGGTTTCGGAGCCGCCGGGCATATCGAGTGCCACGACGTCGGCGATGTCGGCCAGTTCCCGGCCGAGAGCGTCGAAGGCGCGGCCGTCGAGCCCGAGTCCGGGCAGGGCGAAGACGGTGGGGAGGGGGCTCGTGGACACGGGCGTCCTGTCGAATCGGCCGCGCCGCGGCGATGGGGCACGGGAGGGGAGCGGCGGCTGTCCTCATCCGATCACACCGCGCCCGCCCGCTCCGACCCTTGCGCCGGCGCTGGAGTCATGCAAGCCGCCCGGCCAGACGCCGCTCTCGGCGCCGATCCGCCACGTCACCACAGCGCCAGCGACACCGCCAGCACCACCATCACGACCGCGACTCCCGCGTCGAGAACGCGCCAGGCCGACCGACTCCGGAACAGCGGCCGGAGCGCGCGGGCACCGAAGCCGAGCACGGTGAACCACAGCACGCTCCCGAGCACCGCGCCCGCTCCGAACCACCAGCGCTCGCCCCCGTGCGCGTTCGCGACCGAGCCCAGCAGCACCACGGTGTCGAGGTACACGTGCGGGTTGAGCAGGGTCAGCGCGAGGCAGGTGCCGATCGCGGTGCGGAGCGAGGTGGAGGCGCCGGCGGGATCGCCGTCGAGCGTCCCCGGTCGCAGCGCCCGCCGGGCAGCCAGAGCGGCGTAGGCCAGGAGGAAGACGATGCCGCCCCAGCGGATCACCACGAGCAGCCAGGGCGCCGACTCCAGCACGGCACCGATCCCCGCGATGCCGACGACGATCAGCGCGGCGTCGGCGAGCGCGCAGATCGCCACGACAGCTCCCACGTGCTCGCGACGCAGGCCCTGGCGAAGGACGAACGCGTTCTGCGCGCCGATCGCGATGATGAGCGAGAGACCGAAGCCGAAGCCGGCGAGCATCGAGTACACGCTCCGACCGTAAAACCCGCCCGCCCCCAAAACCAGCGCCTGAGACCAGCGCCCGCGAGATGCCTCAGAGGCATCTCGCGGAGGGGAAGGGATGTTGCGGGGGTGGCGGCGCTCGCCTAAGCTAGCGAAGTTGCGTGCATCTGCATGCGCTTGCGTGCTGCCCTCGGGGGCGGGAGCTATGGCTCACGCCGAACGGCGGGCGGTACGCCGACAAGTGACCTTGGGTGGGTCGGGCGAGGCCTCGTGTCGCGCGTGGTCCACGGTAACCACACATGGAGGAAACCATGGCAGCAGTCTGCCAGGTGACTGGAGCCGTCCCCGGCTTCGGGCACGCCATCTCGCACTCGCACCGGCGCACCAAGCGCCGCTTCGACCCGAACGTGCAGAAGAAGACGTACTACGTTCCGTCGCTTCGCCGTAACGTCACCCTGACTCTCTCGGCGAAGGGCATCAAGGTCATCGACGCCCGTGGCATCGAGTCCGTCGTCAAAGACATTCTCGCTCGTGGGGTGAAGATCTAATGGCAAAGCAGCAGGACGTCCGTCCCATCATCAAGCTCCGTTCGACGGCCGGAACCGGTTACACCTACGTGACCAAGAAGAACCGCCGCAACGACCCCGACCGTCTCGTGCTCAAGAAGTACGACCCCGTAGTGCGCAAGCACGTCGACTTCCGCGAGGAGCGCTAAATATGGCTAAGAAAAGCAAGATCGCCCGCAATGAACAGCGCAAGGTGGTCGTCGACCGCTACGCAGCCAAGCGACTCGAGCTGAAGAAGGCCCTTGTCGACCCGGCCGGGACCGACGAGTCCCGCGAGGCCGCCCGCGTCGGCCTGCAGAAGCTTCCCCGCAACGCCTCGCCCGTCCGCGTCCGCTCGCGCGACGCCGTCGACGGCCGCCCCCGCGGCAACCTCACGAAGTTCGGCATCTCGCGTGTCCGCTTCCGCGACATGGCCCACAGGGGCGAGCTGCCCGGCATCACCAAGTCGAGTTGGTAGAAGCTGCGTGAATGGCTGAGGGCCCGTGATCCAATGGATCACGGGCCCTCAGCCATTCACGCCCCGGTGCGCTGTGTTGTTTGGAGAGCGCGTCCTTGCCGCGCTCTCTCGCGGTTGGCTTGGTGGGGTGGGTGGGTTGTGGAGGGCGTGTTGCGTTCGCTGCGGGGAATCGCTTGGCACGCGATTCCCCGGTGCGCTGTGTTGTTTGGAGAGCGCGTCCTTGCCGCGCTCTCTCGCGGTTGGCTTGGTGGGGTGGGTGGGTT
>NZ_JABRPL010000007.1:0-17436 GCF_013249015.1 Rathayibacter agropyri | reverse complement strand
GTGGAGGGCGTGTTGCGTTCGCTGCGGGGAATCGCTTGGCACGCGATTCCCCGGTGCGCTCGTGAGAGCGGTGCGCTCAAGGAATATTGCGCGGTTGGGCGTCGATCCGTCGGGGGAGGTGGGCGATAAAATACGGGGATGACCGACCTGAGACTGCCGAGCGTCGCCGAGATCGCTGCGCTTATCGACCACGCGATCCTTAAGCCCGAACTGATCCGCGCCGAGGTGGACGCCCAGCTCGACGAGGCGCGCGCATCCGGCGTCTTCAGCGTGTGCGTCCGCCCCTCCGACATCGCGCACTCCGTCGCCCGACTCGAGGGCTCGAGTGTCGTCGTGGGCACAGTCATCGGCTTCCCCCACGGCACGACCTCCACCGCGGCAAAGGTCGCGGAGGTGCGCCAGGCGCTCGCCGACGGCGCCGTCGAACTCGACATGGTCGTCAACATCGGTCGCCTGCGCTCCGGCCTCCTGCAGGACGTCGAGGACGACATCCGCGCGGTCGTTGAGGCGGCCACCGGGCACATCGTGAAGGTCATCCTCGAGACGAGTTTCTTGGATGATGAGCAGATCATCGAGGGCAGTCGCGCCGCGGAGCGAGCGGGCGCCGACTTCGTCAAGACGGCCACCGGATTCGCCGGCGGCGGCGCCAACGAGCACGACCTGCGCCTGATGCGCGGCGCCGTCTCCGAGGCCGTGCAGGTCAAAGCCTCGGGCGGCGTCCGCGACCTCGACACGCTCCTCGCCTACCGCGAGCTGGGCGTCACCCGCTTCGGAACGAGCGGCTCCGCGACGATCCTCGGTGACCTCTCCGCGCGGCTGGCGGGCGATTCGTCCGCCGCTCGTGTCGACTCCGCCTCCTACTGACCCGCTCTGCTCACTGACCCGCTCTGCTCCTGAGCGTCGGAGCGACGTCACGCCCGGATGGAACTTGCCGATTACGCCGCTCTGTGCTGCGTGGCGCTGGCCTTCGCGTGCCCGACCGGCATCCCGAAAGCCCCCCGAACTACGGTGGCGATGCTCAGATCCGACGGGGTCCGTCGAGACTCGCCTCGCCATCGAGCACGATCCCCTCGATCATCTCGCGGTCGAGCCGGTGCCCGCCGCTCCAGCCCTCAATGACGCAGCGCGGGAACGCCCCGCGATCGTCACCGCTCAGCCAGGTGGAGGCGGCTTCGCGTGCCCAGGACTCGGACGGGTACACGCCGATGATCTCGGTCCGATCGTCCCAGGGTGTCGCGGTCATGAGCACGAAGTGGTCACCGTTCACGGTCGGGCCTCCTCGTGCTGCCGGGGTGATCGATCCCGATACGCAGTCAGGGACCAGATCGGACATTACCGGACAAGATCAGGGCCTGTCGGGGAGGTCGACAGAACGAGATCGGCACGCTAGGGACTCATATCCCTCACTCGAGCGTCGTGCGCAGCCGCGTGTTCAGGCTTCCCAGAGCGGTCGCAATCTCGTTCTGATTACTGCCGGCGAGGAGGGCACAGCCCTGCTCGAGACTGTGGCGTAGGGCGTTAATCCCCTCCTGGGAGACTTCGCCGCGCTCGACGAGCGCCTGCAGAGCGGCGAGGACGCCGATGAGGGCGACGGCGTCATCGAGATCGAGAGGACGGTTGCAGGACGTCTCCATGTCGCTTCTCCTGTTCGGGTTCTGCCGTGAATTCGGGATGTGTCGCGGATTGGGTGGCCGTCGCGGATTGGGTGGCCTGCCCACGTTCGCGGCTGTCATGGCCGAGGGCGCCGCTGGCGGAACGGCTGCGGACGCCATACATGCCGATGCCCCGGCGCCGTGGGGCCCGGGGCATCGGTGAGGGAAAGGTCAGGAGACGCGCGGCTCCGACTCGCGGTTGTCGTCATCGGGGATGTGCACATCTTGCACGGTCACGTTGATCTCGGCGACCTCCATGCCTATAATCTGCTGGATCGCGCCCGCGACGGCACTGCGCACGTTCTCCGCGACGTCCTGGAGCGGAGCGGGATACTCGGCGACGATGGTCACGTCGGCCGCGACCTGGCGCTCGCCGACCTCGACCTTGACGCCCTGGCTGCGATCGTCGTTGCCGATGGCGGTGCGGATGGCGCCGATCGCGCGGGCCGCGCCTCCGCCGAGGGCGTGTACTCCAGCGACCTCGCGCGCCGCGAGACCGGAGATCTTGGCAATGACGCCGTCGTCGATCACGGTGCGGCCGGCGATCGTGGGGGCGGGGGTGGTCGAGGCGCTCGGGGCCATGGTCTCCTCATTTCGCTCAGTACCCGGTCGATGGACCGGGGGGTGTGCCGGTGAGACGCTCGGTTGCCCCCGATCGTCACGGTCGAATCCGCGCTGCTCAGACAACTGCCAGCGAGTCGGGCGATTCGCCCTCCCCCTCCCGCTGTGATGCCATGGAGCCGTGACGAACGAGACGACCACCCCGGCCCCCGGCGACGACACGCGCGTCCGCGCGCGGACCCTCGTGATCCTGGCCCTCGTCGGCGCTGTCGGGGGGACCCTCTCGGGTGCCTTCGGCGTCGGCGGCGGGATTGTGATGGTGCCGATGCTGATCGCGTGGGCCGGGATGGACCAGCGCCGCGCCTCCGCCACGTCGCTGCTCGCCATCGCGCCCACTTCTGTCGCGGGGGCCTTCGGCTATGCGCTCGCCGGGCAGGTCGCGTGGATTCCCGCCGCCGTCATCGCCGCCGCCGCGATGCTCGGCGCCGTCGCGGGTTCGTGGCTGCTCGCGCGGCTGCCGCTGGGCGTGCTGCGCTGGCTGTTCGTTGCGCTCCTGCTCGCCGCGGCGGTCAGGATGGCCGTGTTCGGCTCGAATGAGTCGGGCGATGTCGCGGAGGGCTGGGGCGTCTGGCCCGGATTCGCGGGCCTCGGCGTCGTGATGGGCGTCGCCTCCGGTCTGTTCGGCATCGGCGGCGGAGCGATAGCCGTCCCGGTGCTGGTGGGAGCGTTCGGCCTCGCCGACCTGCTGGCCAAGGGCACCTCGCTCGCCGCGATGATCCCGACGGCGATGACCGGCTCGATCGCGAACGCGCGGCGGGGACTGCTCGACGTGCGCGGCGGCCTGGTCGTCGGTCTGACCGCGACGGCGTTCTCGTTCGCCGGAGTCGCCCTCTCGTTCCTCCTGCCCGCGCGGGTGTCCGGGATTCTCTTCGCGGCGCTGCTCTTGCTGGCGGCGGTGCAGCTCGTGCTGCGAGGGCGTCGATCCCGGTCCTGACGCGTCGGCTCCGGTCCTGACACTGAGCTCCTGCCCGAGGCGCGGTCGGCTACCACCTCTTCGCGTGGCACGATCGGGGGTGATGTCCTTCTTCTCTGCCGCATGAGCGCGGTCAGCTACCAGACCGCGTCGATCCCCCTCCGCCTCGCCGGCGCGGGAATGATCGTCGCCCTCCCCGTCCTCGCCGTCGAGCGGCTTGATGACGTCGCGCTCGGTGGCGCGCTGACCGGGGCGGCCCTGTTTCCCAGCGTGATCGCGGCGCCGTTGGTCGGCACGGTGCTCGACCGGATGCGCCACCCGCGCCGCCTGCTGATCGCGTCCGCCGTCACGACGGCACTGGCCTTCGGGGTCGCCGCATATCTCGGCGACGTGCCGACTCCGCTGATCGTGGTGCTCCTACTGATCGCCGGCCTCGCCACACCGGTGTACATGGGCGGCATGTCGAGCTTCGTCACCAGTGCCATCCCGGATGCGCGCCGCGCCTACGCGCAGGACTCGCTCTCGTACACGGTCGCCTCGATCAGCGGACCGTCGATCGTGGGTGTCGCGGTCGGTCTCGGCGGGGCGCGCAGTGCAATGCTCGCGATGGCGGTGCTCGCGCTGATCGGGGTTGTCGGCTCGTTCGGCCTCGCGATGGAGGCGCGCCCGGCGCCCACGGTCGGCGTGCTACGGACGGTCGTGGCGGGTGTCAGCCACCTGCTCCGGCACCGACCGATCGCGATCGTCACCTCCGCGGGCACGCTCAGCCAGGTTGCAGGGGGCGCGGCCGGCGTCGCCGCGATCAGCCTGTCGGTGGAACGCCTCGGTACCGCCGCCGCAGCCGCGTGGATCCTCACCGCCTACGCGGTCGGCGGACTGGTCGGGGCGGCTGCGGTCGCAGCCCGGCGCTGGACTCGTCGGGGGCCCGCCTGGACGATGGGCGCGGCCTACGTCGCGACCGGCGTCGCGCTGCTCGTCGCCGCGCCAGACCTTGGCCTCGTCGTCGCGATCGCCGCTTTCGCCGTCGCCGGAGTCTTCACGGCCCCCGCGAACGCGGCGATGTTCCTCCTGCGCGATCAGGAAAGCCCGGCGACCGTGCGCTCGCAGGTCTTCACGATCGGCGCGGGCCTGCGCTCGGCGGCAGCGGCCATCGGCGCCGTGATCGCCGGCGCGGCCTCGGGGTTCGGCGCTTCATGGCTCCTCGCGGGGATTGCGGTCGTGTGGATCGGGTCGGGGCTGTTGCTGCGCCTGTTCCCCCTGCGCAATCGAGGTTGAGAGCGCCCGAATGGGCTCCCCGCGGGGTTTCGGCGCCTCTCAACCTTGGTTACGAACGCGGCGCCGTCGGCTCAGGTCGCGGCGCCCGCCAGACTCCCCGTGCTCGGCCCGTCCGGATCGGTGATCGTGCGGTCGCCGCTGCGCCAGCTCTCCTGCGTGGGGAGCCTCTCCTTGCGGCGGTTGCGCACAACGCAAGGGAGTGGCGGACGTCGAAACGATCCGTTCGAATGGACTGTATGGCTCAAAAGACGGTCGCGGACCAGCTCATCGCCCAGCTCATCGACGCCGGCGTCTCCCGGATCTATGGGATCGTCGGGGACTCTCTGAATCCGGTCGTTGACGCAGTGCGTCGCAGCGGCGGCTCCGCGAAGGGAGGCATCGACTGGATCCACGTGCGCAACGAGGAGGCGGCAGCCTTCGCCGCGGGCGCGGAGGCGCAGCTCACCGGGAGGCTCGCCGTCTGCGCGGGCAGCTGCGGACCTGGCAACCTGCACCTCATTAACGGGCTCTACGATGCGCACCGATCGTCCGCTCCCGTGCTCGCCATCGCCAGCCACATCCCGAGCGTCGAGATCGGCTCCTCCTACTTCCAGGAGACCCACCCGGATCGACTCTTCGTGGAGTGCTCGAACTACCGCGAACTGATCTCGACCGCGGCCCAGGCGCCGCGGGTCGTCAACGCCGCGATGCGCAGTGCGGTGGCCCTGCGCGGGGTCGCCGTGATCACCCTGCCCGGTGACATCGCCGAGCTGGAGGCGGTGGAGGACGGCTTCCCCGCGTTCGTTCTGCCCGCTCCGCCCGTCCTGGTCCCTGCTGCGTCCGACGTGGTGGCGCTCGCCGCCGCCATCAACGAGGCGAAGACCGTCGCGATCTTCGCCGGCGCCGGAGTGCAGAACGCCCATGACGAGGTCGTCGCGTTCGCCGAACTCGTCGGGGCTCCGATCGGCCATAGCCTGCGCGGCAAGGAGTGGATCCAGTACGACAACCCCTACGACGTCGGCATGACGGGCCTGCTCGGCTACGGAGCCGCGCACGCCGGGATCCACGACGCCGACCTGCTGATCCTGCTCGGCACAGATTTCCCCTACGAGCAGTTCCTGCCGGACGCGTCGGAGGTCGTCATCGCACAGGTCGACACCGACGCCGCCAAGCTTGGCCGCCGCATCAGCGTCGCACACCCCGTGCACGGCGACGTGGCCGCGACCCTCACCGCCCTCACTCCGCTGGTGAGGCGCAAAGACCACCGATTCCTCGACAAGACGCTGAAGAAGCACGAGAAGCTGGTGACCGGAGTCGTGGGGAAGTACACCGAGGTCGGCACTCGGAGCCCGATCCACCCCGAGCTGGTCGCTTCCACCCTCGACGGCCTGCTCTCGGACGACGCGATCGTCACGGCCGACACTGGCATGGGCAACGTCTGGCAGGCGCGCTACATCACGCCGAACGGCCGCCGTCGCCTGATCGGCTCCTACTCGCACGGCTCGATGGCCAATGCCCTTCCGCAGGCGGTCGGTGCGCAACTCGCCTACCCCGGTCGACAGGTCGTGTCGCTCAGCGGGGACGGGGGTCTCTCGATGCTGATGGGCGAGTTGGTGACCGTCGCCGCCTACCGGCTGCCGGTGACGATCGTCGTGTTCAACAACTCCACGCTCGGGCTGGTGAAGGTCGAGATGCTGGTCGACGGATTCCCGGACTTCGCAGTGGATGTGCCGATGGTCGACTACGCGAAGGTGGCGGAGGCGGTGGGCATCCGCGGCCTTCGCGTCGAGGACCCGCGCGAGGTGGAAGGGGCTCTGCGCGCCGCGCTTGCAGAGGGCGGGCCGGTGCTGGTCGACGTGGTGACGGATCCGCTCGCCCTTTCGCTGCCGCCGACGATCACGGGTGCGCAGGTGAAGGGCTTCACCCTGGCCCTGTCGAAGATGGTGATGAACGGAGGAGCCGGCGAGGCGGTCGCGCTCGCCCGCACCAACATCAAGCACGCACTCCGCTGACGCCGCTGCCCGCACGCACGCTGGAATTGGGAAGGCAGCGTGCGCGGGTGCGCCGGGCGTGCGGCGCGCGCGTCTTCTGCACGACCGAGCGGTGCCGGCCCGTCAGCGCACCGAGCGGATGGGCAGGATCGCGATGGCGCCGATCAGCGCGGCGACCGCGCAGACCGAAAACCAGAGTCCGTAGGCGTTGCCGGTGGGGTCGCCGACGTAGACCAGAGCCCCGCCGATGAGGGGCGCGAACGTCTGCGGCAGCGCGTTGGCGATGTTGAAGACGCCGAGGTCCTTGCCCGAGTCCTCCGGATTGGGCAGCACGTCGACCACCAGCGCGAGGTCGACGCCGACGTAGATGCCGAAGGCGATGCCGAGCACCAGCTCGACCACGAGGAAGGATTCGACGTCGTGCACGCCGATCAGCGCCAGCGTCCCGAGGGCGAAGAGCACCGTCGATCCGCAGACGAAGACCTTGCGGCGCCCGAGCCGGTCCGACAGACGTCCGGCCATGAAGCTCGCGCCGACGAGGCCGACCGTGTAGATCAGGGTGCTGCTCGCGATCACGCCGGGGATTTCCTCCTCCGCGACGCCGACGTGTGTGAGCAGGTAGAAGAACCGGAAGGTGGTGAAGCCGTAGCCCGCGAACGTGATCAGGAAGCGCGACCACCAGGCCAGCGCGTAGTCGGGGTGGGCGACGGGGCTGACCCAGAAGGTCCGCAGCCAGTCGGCGACGGTCGCCCGCGGCGGCTTCCTGGGCAGCCGCCGGTCGGGAAGGACGATCGCGAAGACGAGCATCGCGACGATGGCGAGCAGCGACGGGCCGACGAACATCAGCAGCAGTTGCCCGGCGAAAGCCTGCGCGACGTAGGTGCCGCCGAGGATCCCGACGTTCTGAGCGATGCCGAGTGCGGCCGTTATCGAGCCGCGCTGGAACGAGGGGACCTGGTCGGCGATCGTGGCGATGAACGGCGCGAGGGTCATGTTGGCCCCGAGCTGCGCGAGCGACCAGCCCACGGTCGCGGTCGGCAGATCGACGGCGAGGGCCATGATCGCGAACGCGCCGGTCATGATCACCGTGCCGCTGACGATCCACGTCCGGCGCCGGCCGAGCCGGCTCGTGGTGCGGTCGGAGAGTCGCCCGAACACGACGTTCGCGATGGTCGCTGAGAGGGCGCCGAAGCCGCCCAGCACCGCTGCCGCACCGGTCGCGCCGTCCTGGGGAATTACCCCCGCCTGCACGAATGACTGGATCTTGATCCCGATGCCCACCACTACAGGCCCGAGCAGCGCGATGAAGAAGACGAGTTGCGCGATCACCAGCATGGCGGCGTAGCTCTTGGTGGCCGGCTCGGTCGGCTCGGGCAGGCCGGAGAATCTCGCGGTTGCCGTCGCCGTGGTCATGCCCGAGGGCGCGCCCGCCGCGGATCCACTCGCTGTCGTCATGATTGTCCTCCCCGTTGAGTCACTGAGCAGTTCGCAAAAACCGTTCACCGTGCGGGAAAGCCTGACGGGTGGTGACTCGGCAGGGCAATACGCAGTGGCGACTGGCATGAAGCACTCAGGAACGCGGCGTGAGAGACGGTCAGCCGGCGAGGAGGCGCCACAGTTCTTCGACATCGGCCGCCATGTCGATTGAGCGGTCGAGCGCCCACTGGATCTGGATGCCGTCGGCGGCGGCGATCAGCAGCCGCGCGGCCCGCTCCGGATCGAGGTCGGCCCGTGCCGAGCCCTCGTCGATCCGCGCTCGGATCGCCTCCACGAGCTGCGGGCGGAGAATCGCCAGGCGCGCGATGAAGTGCCCGTGCGCGGGATGCTCGGGATCCTCCGCGGCGGCCGCGAGCGTGAGGTGCAACTGCACCAGCCCCGGCACGTCGCGGTTGTGCCGCATGACGGCGACCAGCCCGTCGACCGCGTCCGCATCGGAGTCGAGCGCGTTGCTGTCGACCTCGTCGCGCTTTTCGAGGATCGCGGTGAGCAGATGTTCCTTCGAGTCGAAGTAGTGCATGAGCCCGGGCAGGCTCATCCCGTTCAGGCGGGCGATCTCCCGCAGTGAGGTGCCGCGGTAGCCCTGCCGCGAGAACACCTCGAGCGCGATCCTCAGGATTTCCTCACGTCGCGCGATCCCCCTGGCGTACGGTCCGCGCTGAGGCATGTCTCTGATGCTAGGCCAGCGGACGCGCCACTCTTGACACCGGAGAAGCCGCTCACTGTACGGTTTTCGTCACCGCGGCGCTGACGCCCGGGCGATCGGAGCCACCATGACCTATGCCGACCACCTCAACGCTCTGACCCTCGAGGAGCGGGCGTCCCTCACAAGCGGATCCGGCTTCTGGACGACCGCCGCCGTCGAGCGCCTCGGCATCCCCTCGATACTCCTCACCGATGGCCCACACGGCGTCCGCCGCCAACCCGCGGGAGCCGACCACCTCGGCCTGGCCGACAGCGTGCCCGCGACCTGCTTCCCACCCGCTGTCGCACTCGGTTCTACGTGGGACGCGGATCTCGCCCGCAGAGTCGGAGTCGCCCTTGGCGACGAGGCGCGGGCACTGGGCGTCGGAGTGCTCCTGGGCCCGGGCATCAACATCAAGCGCTCGCCGCTGTGCGGGCGCAACTTCGAGTACCTCTCCGAGGATCCGCTCGTCAGCGGCGTGCTCGGCTCCGCGCTCGTCGGCGGCGTGCAGAGTCGCGGAGTCGGCGCCTCCCTCAAGCACTTCGCCGCCAACAACCAAGAGACCGACCGCCTCAGCGTCAGCGCCGACGTCGATGAGCGTCCCCTGCGCGAGATCTATCTCCGCGCGTTCCAGCGCGTGGTCACCGAGCAGCAGCCGTGGACGGTGATGTGCTCGTACAACCGGGTCAACGGTGTACTCGCCTCCGAGAACCCGTGGCTGCTGACGACTGTCCTGCGCGAGGAGTGGGGCTTCGAGGGCCTCGTCGTCTCGGACTGGGGTGCCGTCGATGACCGGGTCGCGGGAGTCGCCGCCGGCCTCGACCTCGAGATGCCCTCGAGCGGAGGGAGCACGGTCGCACGGCTGGTCGCGGCCGTCCGCTCCGGCGAGCTGGACGAGGCGCACGTCACCACCGCGGCGCGCCGCGCCCTCGAACTGCTCGACCGGGTCACTGCGGGCGCCGACTCCACTGCGGCGGTCGATCATGATGCTCACCATGCGCTCGCCCGCGAGGTCGCCTCGCGAGCGGCGGTGCTGCTCAAGAACGATGATGACCTGCTGCCCCTCGCTGGGGAGGGGAGCGTTGCCGTCATCGGCGAGTTCGCGCGCACACCCCGCTATCAGGGCGCCGGCAGCTCGCAGATCGTGCCGACCCGCCTCGACTCGGCGCTCGACGCACTGCGCACTGCGCTCGGTGATCGGCTGCTCTTCGCTCCCGGCTACAGCACCGACGACTCCGGCGATACGCAGGCGTTACAGGCCGAGGCGGTCGCCACAGCCGACGGTGCCGACACGGTCGTGCTGTTTCTCGGCTTGCCACCGCAGGAGGAGTCGGAGGGCTTTGACCGCGAGCACCTGGAACTGCCGGTCGAGCAGACGCGCCTCCTCGACGCCGTCCTCGCTCGGAACCCCCGCGCGGTGGTCGTGCTCTCCAATGGCGGGGTCGTGCGCACCTCCGGCTGGCACGACCGGGTACCCGCGATCGTCGAGGGCTGGCTGCTCGGGCAGGCGGGCGGAGGTGCGATTGCCGACGTCCTCACCGGCGCGGTGAATCCGTCCGGCCGCCTCGCCGAGACTATCCCGCTGCGCCTAGAGGACAGCCCCGCGTACCTGAATTTCCCCGGAGCGTTCGGGCACGTGCGCTATGGCGAGGACGTGTTCGTCGGCTACCGCGGCTACGACGCGCGCGGCGTCGATGTCGCTTTCCCGTTCGGACACGGGCTCTCGTACACGCGGTTCGAGTACCGCGGCCTCGCGGTCGAGGCCCGCGATGGCGGACTCCGGGTGCGGGTCGAGATCGCGAACACGGGCGAACGCGATGGTCGCGAGGTGGTCCAGGTCTACACGTCGCTTGCCCTGTCCGTGATTCCTCGGGCGGTGCGCTCGCTCGCGGCCTTCGCGGTCGTCGAGGTCGCGGCGGGCGGGTCGGCTGAAGTCGTGCTCGATATCCTGCGCGACGAGCTCGCGTACTTCCACCCGGGCGCGGGGCGCTGGGTGGTCGAGGGCGGCGAGTACACGGTGGCGGTCGGCTCCTCCAGCCGCGACCTGAGAGCAGAGACGTCCGTTGCGGTGGCGGGCGACGTGCTCGAGCTGCCGCTGACCGCGGCGTCGACCGTGGCGGAGTGCCTCGAACATCCGCGTGCCGGGGCCCTGCTGCGCGACGTGCTTGTCTCGGGCGGTGACACGTTCGCCTCCGCCGCGACCGATCCCGGAATGGCGGCGATGCTCGGCTCGATGCCGCTCGGGCGCCTCGCGGTCTTCCCGGGCAGCGGGCTCACCGAGGACGGGCTCGCGCGCCTGCTCAAAGCGGCGCGGGGCTGCCCCAACGTCAGCTGAGACACCTCCTCATCCACGATGGTGGATGGCGACGCGTCTCAGCTGACGTTGCGTCGGCGGATCACGCGCCGAGCGTGATCGCCTGCGCCTCGACGAGCTCGGGCTCGGCTCCGTGGGCATCGGCGCGGGCCAGGGTGCTCCGGCCGAGGAGCACGATCGCGGCGGCGACGGCGACCGCGCCAGCCGCCGCGTACATCGGGAAGGCTGGTGAGAGTGCAGCAGCCAGCGCGGAGGCGGCGGGCGGGGCGATCGCTCCGCCGAGGAAGCGGACGCCCGAGTAGGCGGACGAGGCGACGGAGCGCGGCAGGTCGGTCGCCTCCATGACGCACTCGGTCAGCACAGTGTTCACGACGCCGAGCAGCAGTCCGCCGACGATGATGCAGACGATCAGGCCGACCCGCGACGAAATCGCCAGTCCACCGGCGACCAGGTCGAGGGCGAGCAGCACCAGGACCGAGTGCAGCACCACGGTGCGGGGCAGGCGCGCAGTAAGGAGTGGCGCGACGAACACCGAGGTGAGTGCGACAGCCACACCCCAGCCGAAGAAGGTGAAGCCGAGCCCCATCTCGTTCAACCCCAGCGGATAGGGCGTGTAGGCCAGCAGCACGAAGAAGCCGATGTTGTAGAAGAGAGCGGCGCCCGCGAGCGTGCGGATCGCCGGGACTTTGAGTGCAGCGAACGGTGCCGAGAGCGGAGTGGGCGTGGGCCGGGGACCGTCCTCGCGCAGCAGAGTCGCGATGGCGATGACGCCGATCGCCATCAGCACGGCGGTGCCGAAGAAGGGCCCGCGCCACGAGACGCTGCCGAGCAGGCCGCCGAGCAGTGGGCCGATGGCGATGCCGATGCCGAGCGCGGCCTCGTAGAGCACGATCGCGGCGGAGGAGCCTCCGCTCGCCGCGCCGACGATCGTCGAGAGCGCGGTCGAGATGAAGAGCGCGTTGCCGAAGCCCCAGCCAGCACGGAAGCCGATGACGCCCTCGACGCTGCCCGCGGTCCCGGCGAGGGCAGCGAACACGACGATCAGGACCAGCCCGATCATCAGCGTCTTCTTGGCGCCGATGCGGCTTGATAGCCAGCTGGTGAAGAACATCACCACGCCGGTGATGACGAGGTAGCTCGTGAACAGCAGCGACGTCTCGGTCGGAGTCGCCTTCAGGCTTTCGGCGATGGCCGGGAGGATCGGATCGACCAGGCCGATGCCCATGAAGGCGATGACGGCGGCGAAGGCGACGGCCCAGACGGCGAGCGGCTGCTTCAGGATCGAATTCTGCGCGGGGGAGTGGGAGGAAGACACGTCGGAGAATATAGCAGTCCTATGTATTGCCGCCGCGCTCGTGGCGCGGGGCGGCCCGGCCGTGCTGATCGGGCAGCGTGGGGAGATCCCCTTGCGCTCCGCGCAGACTGCCGTTATCCCCCCTCGGTATGCCAAAATAGTTCGCGATCACGCGTCCGCTCCCGCCAGCACCGACGATAAGAGAAGTCATATCTTCTCTTATCGACGCGGACGGCACTTATCCCGCACAGCGACACCGACCCCCGCACAGCGAAGGAGCACAGCCCGCATGAGCACCCAGTACGCCGTGATCGACCCGGCCTCGGGCGAGACCCTCCGCGAGTACCCGACGATCGGCGACGAGGCCCTCAGCGACGCGATCGGATCCGCACACGCGGCCTACTCCTCCTGGTCGCGCACCGTGCCCGTGGCTACTCGTGCCGCCCTGATCGCCCGCGTCGCCGACCTGCACGTCGAGCGCGCCGACGAGCTAGCCGCCATCATCGTCCGCGAGATGGGCAAGCCGCTCAACCAGGCGCAGGGCGAGGTGGGATTCGCGGCCGACATCTACCGCTACTACGCCGAGAACGGCGAGGCGTTCCTCGCCGACGAGCCGATCGAACTGGCCGAGGGCACCGGCACCGCGCTGATCCGCCGCGCTGGGCTGGGCGTGCTGCTGGGCATCATGCCCTGGAACTTTCCCTACTACCAGGTAGCCCGCTTCGTCGGCCCGAACGTGGTCGCCGGCAACACGATCCTGCTCAAGCACGCACCGCAGTGCCCGGAGTCGGCTGCCGCCATCGCCGACATCTTCCGCACCGCGGCAAAGGAGCTGGGCGCCCCGGCGGGCATCTACGTCAACCTCTACGCCACGAACGAGCAGGCGGCGACCGTGATCGCCGATCCGCGCGTGCAGGGCGTCTCCGTCACCGGCTCCGAGCGCGCGGGCGCGGCGGTGGCCGAGCTGGCCGGGCGCCACCTCAAGAAGGTCGTGCTCGAGCTCGGCGGCTCCGATCCGTTCGTGCTGCTGTCGACCGACGACCTCGATGCGGCGGTGCAGGATGCAGTCGCCGCGCGCCTGGACAACAACGGCCAGTCCTGCAACGCGGCCAAGCGCTTCATCGTGATTGACGGGCTCTATGAGGCGTTCGCCGAGAAGTTCACGGAGGCGTTCACCCGAGCGCAGCCCGCCGATCCCTTCGCCTCGGGCACCGTTCTCGGCCCGCTCTCCTCCTCCGCTGCCACCGCGCGCCTCGAAGCGCAGTTGGCCGCCGCGCGCGAGCAGGGCGCGACCGTGCGCGCGAGCGGCGCGGTCGCCGGTAACTTCTTCCCTCCGGCCGTGCTCGAAGACGTGACTCCCGAGATGGATGCCTACCGAGAGGAGTTTTTCGGCCCCGTCGCCGCGCTCTATCGCGTACACGACGAGGACGAGGCGATCGCCCTCGCGAATGACACCCCGTACGGCCTCGGCTCCTACCTCTATACGACCGACTCCGAGCAGGCGCTGCGCCTGGCCGACCGGATCGACGCGGGCATGGTGTGGGTGAATCTCGTTCTCGGCGACGCGGCCGAACTGCCCTTCGGCGGGGTGAAGCGTTCGGGCACGGGGCGCGAGATGGGTCGTGCGGCGCTGGAGGAGTTCGTGAACAAGAAGCTCATCCGCATCGCGTGAGTCGCCCGGTACACGCCCGCTCGCGGTGCGGAGTTGCTGGACGAGCGTGTGCTTCACGAGAAACACCTCCGTGGTGGTGATGGCGCCGAGGAGAGGGGTGTCGCGGACAACTTCCCGCCGGACGCGAAGGCACCCACACAACACGTATGGCGATGGTCACGAAGTCCCGTCACTCGAGCAAACGGCCCCTTTTAGCGCACTATTCGGCGGTCTACAAGCTGTTGTTTCGGCCGCTCAGGGGGTTTTATGGTCATCAATCGGTGGGTTCCGCAGAGCCCACCAGTTGGGGCAACGAATGCGTGCGCGCATGTCGAGGTAACTTGCACTGGGGGGCGTGTGGACGCGAGATTTGTTGAACCGGTCACGATTCAAGACGGTCCAATTTTTCGCGTGCGCCTATGGTCGCCACCACCAATCGAGGGGTATTCGTGGATGGTGGACGACTGGGAACTTGATGATTGTAATCTCGACGAAGCTCTTGAGTGGGCGGAAGAGAAGTCACATGGGAATCCATTCGAGCTGCTCGTGCGGGCTGGTTCGCTGGATTTCTACCGCTTGAAAGGGCGCCCCGCCGACGAGGCGGGCGCTCAAGAAGACGTAATTCTGCGCACCAATCCATAAGTACATTCGTGCATATTTAGAAAAATCGAACGGTGCGGGCTGGGCAGGCAACACAGAAGCCTGACTTGGCACACCGGCAAACAAGACCTACAGCAGCTTCGCGAACGCACCTTGCTCGGAAGGACCTGCCACTTTTCGGACGCGGGTTTCGTATTCATTTACGTCTCCGCCCGGGGTGTCGCCGGCCTACACATCCACCATCATGTACTCCCCGTGGATCCCCACCGCCTGCGGCAACAGTCGATCCGCTCAGACAACGGAGGCGAGCGGTGCCTGGACGAGCGATGAGGCATTAACGGACGAAGCGACTGCGAAGACGACGCCCACTGGCGTAGAACTCGTCTTCTCATTCGAGGACCGACTTAAGGGGCATGAGGCACGCCGCACGCATGTGGCGTGCCCTATGCCCCATCTATCCGGTAATTCACCTGTTGCTTTCAGCTTTCTCGTCCGTTGCACTGCTCGCACGGCAAGCGTCTCGGTCGATCGGGCGGCTGAATCGCAGGGCTTTTTCCTTCAGCGGCTCAGCGGCTCAGCGACGACATCCGAGTTGTCTGCGAGGTTGAGTAGCACAGGGTCGAAAGCCGGCCGCGGGATCCTCATCAGGAGGCCTCGACGTAGGCGGCGGCGGCTTCGCGGAGGATCTGCGACTTGCTGACGCCGCGGCGTTTGGCGAGCTGGCTGATTTTCTGATCGAGCGGCTTGGTCGAACGGACCTTCCACATGGGTCCTACCGACTCCTCGGTGTCGAGCCGGGGTCGGCCGCGGGCAATGATCACGGCATCGTCCAGAGTGTCGGCGCCGGTCGCTGCGAGCAGCGCCGCGCGGGCGTGCTCGGCGGCTTCCTCGCCGCGGAGCTGGGTGCCGGGGAGGGGTGCGAGTTCGCTGCGCTCTGCGCGTGCGGCGAGGTCGTCGTAGTCGTGCACGTCGTCTCCTTAGTTCAGTAGGTGCCGACAGTTCGGTAGCTGCCGGTACAGGTCGCTGAGTTCCGTGACGTGGAAGATCGTCAGGGTCCGCGGCGGTCGCATCGCGGCGATCACTTCGATGTACCTGTCTATCTGCGGGTGCGGGTGTCCGACGTAGACCGTCGTCACCTCCCCTGAACGCCCTTCGACTTGCGCCGCGGCTTCTGCGTGGGTCATCGCATAGAGAGCATCCTGACGCGGAATCCCGTGCTTGTCTGCGCTCCGCGGCCACTCAACTCCACGAATAATGCGTACTACAATAAGCAGACCACACTAGCCGCGGGGCGCAGAGGGGAATACGTCGCCGACCGGGGCGCAGGTCTGGGCGTCGTAGACGGCGTGAGCGCGGAGCATCTGGAGGTCACGCACGACCTCGGCGTCCGCGGTGGGGTGCCCGCCGACGGCCGGTACAAACCCTGACCACGTCGGTCAGCAGCAGCGTCCACGTGGTCCAGAAAACGCTGGTCAGCTCTCTGCGGAATGCCCCATCGCGAGGTGCCAGATCGACTTCGATCTGGCCGGTCTCCCGGCGCAGGCGCGGGTCGAACTGGAGCCCGGGACCGTGTTCTCCCGTCCGGCCAAGGAGTACCGCGATGCCGTCGCGGCGACCGCGAACATCGCCCTTAACTCCTCAATGACGAAGGGGGAGGCGGGCTTTGCCGACTTCGGCATCGGGCTCCGCTCTCTCACGACCGCTCTCCTCCTGCATGCTCTCGAGGCGACGGCTCCGGATCTCCCCGAAGACGCGGAGAGTCTGCATCGCGCCGCGCTGCGGCTCATCTCCATGCGGGCGACCGATCCCGACTTTACGGTGGAATCGCTCGCACGCGCTATCGGAACGTCTTCCCGCACCCTGCGGGAGGTCTTTGCACAGGCCGGCTGCTCGGCTAAGGCCGCGCTCACCGGGGAGCGTGTGCGACGAGCCCGCGCCCATGCCGCCGCGGGAAAGGACGGCGAACGATTCACCATGGGCGAAGTCGCTCGACTCTCCGGCTTCCGGGACGCTCGCGCCCTCCGCCGCGCCCTTGTGAAGACCGAGGGCGAGCGCTGATGCGGCGCGGTGTGGCGGCTCAGTTCCTCGATGGGGAGCGAGGAGGCGGGTTTCATCGACTTCGGGATAGGGCTCAGGCATCTGACGACGGCGCTTCTTCTGCACGCTCTCGACGCCACTGCTCCCGAACTTCCGGAGGATGCGGAGCGTGTGCACCGCGCGGCCCTCCGGGTAATCTCGATGCGGGCGACGGATCCGGCTTTCACCGTTGAGTCACTCGCCGACGCGATCGGCACGTCATCCCGCAATCTGCGCCACGTTTTCGCTCAGGCGGGGTCCTCTGCGAAGGCGGCGCTCAGGGCGGAGCGGGTGCGCCGGGCTCGGAACCATGCTGCCCCGCGCGAGTATGGCCAGCGATTCACCCCCGCCGAGATAGCGCGGCTCTCCGGATTCCGGAACGTGCGGGCTCTGCGGCGAGCACTCGAGAAGGTTGAGGAGGAGTGTGGCCCTGGTGCGCGTGATGTTGGCTGATGGCGGATTCGCGCGGCTGCCGGCGTCAGATTTTTATCACGGACGAGTACCGCAATTTGTAGCTGTGTTTTATGGTGCCGACAAGGCGAGGGGGAAAGGAAGTCGGGGTGATCATGGACGGTTCACATCGCGGCGTGAAGAGCGATGAATGAAGCCCAAACGACCGGATGTCGTTGGGCTTCATTCATGCGGCTTGTGCACTCATTTGAACGAACACGCGCCGTTCCGGTTTAAAAGCGGATAGTCGGTGTCCCGCCATTGCGAGTAGCGAGCGTATTCTACTTACTTGCAGACTGGCTTCTGGACGTAGGTTACCGTGTCAGTGCCGGCCTTGTTGCTGGTGCCGTTTTCGCCGACGGCGGAGGTGACGTTGGAAGCCTGCTTGGTTTCGTTGTGGTACAGGTCCCCGGCGGTGTTGAGGAAGGTTCCGTACCC
>NZ_JABRPL010000006.1 GCF_013249015.1 Rathayibacter agropyri | reverse complement strand
ATCCAGGCCTGTAGTAGAGTCGTACCGCATCGGCTTCCCGTTCTGAAAATAGCGAGCTTTGGAACTTCTATTCTCTCGAACGGGAAGCCGATGCCTCTGAGCGACACACCCGAATCAGACCTTATGAATAACGCTCTTTGCAGTCATTAGATCTTCTCGCTCGCGTGATCAATTCCATCGATAGAGATGTCGTCAATCTCTTTTATGCCATCGCGACGGTCGCTCTTCTGGCATTCGCTGTGTCCGGTAGTGATCATGATGACGGCCGGTTCGCTGCCGACGATTATTCCGCTTGCATTGATTGTCGTCCGAGATCGTTGCCGCGCCGCAGGCAAGGAAATGAGCTCATCCATACGGGGTCATTCACGATTCTGGGCGGTATGCGGGCCGACTCTTATTGCGGGATTTCTCGTATGGCCGAGGAACGACGCGGCATCGCTGCTCGGCAATACCGCCGTCGTGGCCGTGTCCGCCTTGTCATTGCTCCTGCTGTTCCCGATCGCCTCGCGGCAGAGGGACAAAGCGCAGTGGTGGACTCCACCAGGAGCGGCCAGGCAGGCTTATGCTGCCGCTGTCGGGCTGCACAGACGAACCCTGTCGATTGAGCTTGAGGCGATGGAGCGAGTATTCGCTGAGCAGGGTCGCGGAAAGTCGCGTCCCGCGACGCGCGAAAGCCCTGCATCTAGCGGCGGCGGATCCGTCGGGCGCTGACGATCGATCCGTCGCGAACGGCCCGATCGCGGCGGATCGGACGGGCCGCTCGTGACGGATCGATGCCCGCCAGGAGAGCGGGTGCGCCGTGCGTGAGGCGGTAGCCTCGACGCATGCCGGAAATCGATTGGAAGCCTCGTTCGCGTACCGTCACGGACGGCATCGAGGCCACGACGTCGCGCGGGATGCTGCGGGCCGTCGGAATGGGCGATGACGACTGGGAGAAGCCCCAGATCGGCATTGCGTCGTCCTGGAACGAGATCACTCCCTGCAACTTGTCGCTCGAGCGCCTCGCACGCTCCGCGAAGGAGGGCGTCCACTCCGGCGGCGGCTACCCGTTGCAGTTCGGCACGATCTCCGTGTCCGACGGCATCTCGATGGGCCACGAGGGTATGCACTTCTCGCTCGTCTCGCGGGAGGTCATCGCCGACTCCGTCGAGACCGTGATGATGGCCGAGCGCCTTGACGGCACCGTCATGCTCGCAGGCTGCGACAAGTCGCTCCCCGGCATGCTGATGGCCGCGGCGCGCCTGGACCTCGCCGCCGTCTTCGTCTACGCCGGCTCGATCGCCCCGGGCTGGGTCAAGCTCTCGGACGGCACCGAGAAGGACATCACGATCATCGACTCCTTCGAGGCCGTCGGCGGCGTGAAGGCCGGCATCATGTCCGAGGAGGACGCGAAGCGCATCGAGTGCGCGTTTGCGCCGGGTGAGGGTTCGTGCGGAGGCATGTACACCGCCAACACGATGGCGAGCGTCGCCGAGGCGCTCGGCATGAGCCTCCCCGGCTCGGCCTCGCCCGCCGCCGCCGACCGGCGCCGTGACTACTTCGCCCGCAAGTCGGGGGAGGCGGTCGTGGAGTTGTTGCGCACCGGCACAACGGCGCGCGACATCCTGACCAAGGAGGCGTTCGAGAACGCGATCGCGGTCGCCATGGCGTTCGGCGGCTCGACCAACGTCATCCTGCACCTGCTCGCGATCGCCAACGAGGCCGAGGTCGACCTCACGATCGACGACTTCAACCGCATCGGCGACACGATCCCGCACATCGGCGATCTCAAGCCGTTCGGCAAGTACGTGATGAACGACGTCGATCGCCACGGCGGCGTCCCCGCCGTGATGAAGGCGCTGCTAGACGCGGGCCTGCTGCACGGGGACTGCCTCACCGTCACCGGGAAGACGGTCGCCGAGAATCTTGCCGAGATGGATATCGCGCCGCTGGACGGCGAGGTCATTCGCACCCTCGACAACCCGATCCACGCGACCGGCGGCCTCACCGTGCTCAAGGGTTCGCTCGCTCCGGAGGGGGCAGTCGTCAAAACGGCCGGTTTCGACGCCTCGGTCTTCGAGGGTCCCGCGCGCGTCTTTGAACGAGAACGGGCTGCGATGGACGCGCTGACCGAGGGGCGGATCGAGAAGGGCGACGTGGTGGTCATCCGCTACGAGGGCCCGAAGGGCGGCCCTGGCATGCGCGAGATGCTCGCCATCACCGCTGCCATCAAGGGGGCAGGGCTCGGGAAAGATGTACTACTGTTGACCGACGGACGATTCTCGGGCGGCACAACCGGCCTGTGCATCGGCCACATCGCTCCCGAATCGGTGGACGCAGGTCCCATCGCATTCGTTCGCGACGGAGACCCGATTCGGGTCGATATCGCCGCTCGCTCGATCGACCTACTCGTCGACGAATCCGAGCTCGCCGCCCGCCGAGAAGGCTGGGCACCCTTTCCCCCGCGCTACACCCGCGGTGTTCTCGCCAAATACGCCAAGCTCGTCCGCTCGGCAGCCGAGGGCGCTGTCACCGGGTGACCCGGCCAGCTCCGGCCGCCGCGCACTCGCGTCTCCCCGGTACCTCCCCTTGAGTTTTTCGCCCTGGGGTCGGTGCCCGCCGCCGCACCACCTCCCGAAGGAATCGACACCCGCATGACCCCGGACCCGTCCGCCGTGCAGCCCGCACCGACGCCCCAACCACCCCGTCCCGCCGCCGCCTCTGGGGCCGCCCCCGCGGCCGAGGTCCTCACCGGAGCGCAGGCGGTCGTCCGCTCGCTCGAGATGCTCGGGATTGAGGACGTCTTTGGTCTGCCCGGCGGCGCGATCCTCCCGGTCTACGACCCGCTGATGGACTCGTCGAAGATCCGGCACATCCTGGTCCGCCACGAGCAGGGCGCCGGACACGCCGCCGAGGGCTACGCGTCGGCGACCGGCAAGCTCGGTGTCTGCATCGCGACCTCGGGCCCCGGCGCGACGAACCTCGTCACGGCCATCGCGGACGCATACATGGATTCGGTGCCGATGCTCGCGATCACCGGTCAGGTGTTCTCGACGCTGATGGGGACCGACGCGTTCCAGGAGGCAGACATCGTCGGCATCACCATGCCGATTACCAAGCACTCCATCCTGGTGACGAGACCGGAGGACGTCCCCTCGGCCCTCGCCTCCGCCGCGCTGATTGCTACGACGGGGCGCCCCGGCCCCGTGCTGGTCGACATCACGAAGGACGCGCAGCAGGACCAAGCGCCGTTCCTCTGGCCGCCGAAGATCGACCTGCCCGGCTACCGCCCTGTCACCAAGGCGCACGGCAAGCAGATTCAGGCCGCGGCGCAGCTGCTGACCGAGTCGAAGAAGCCAGTGCTGTACGTGGGCGGCGGCATCATTCGCGCCCGGGCGGCGGCCGAGCTGAAGGCGTTCGCCGAGGCGTGCGGCGCTCCCGTCGTCACCACGCTGATGGCGCGCGGCGCATTCCCGGACTCGCACGAGCAGCACCTGGGCATGCCGGGCATGCACGGCACCGTCCCCGCGGTGCTCGCGCTCCAGGAGGCCGACCTGATTCTTGCGCTCGGCTCCCGGTTCGATGACCGCGTGACCGGCAAGGCGGCGCTGTTCGCTCCGCACGCCAAGGTCGTGCATGTGGACATCGACCCCGCCGAGATCTCCAAGATCCGCACGGCCGACGTGCCGATCGTGGGCGACCTCAAGGACGTTTTGCCCGATCTCACGAATGCGTTCGCCAGGGCGAGCGCGGCCGGCCGCGCTGAGACCACCGAGTGGTGGAGCTACCTCAAGGGGCTGCAGACGGAGTTCCCGCTCGGCTACTCCGAGCCCGACGACGGCCTGCTCTCGCCGCAGTACGTGATCAAGCGGATCGGTGAGATCACCGGGCCCGAGGGCGTGTTCGCATCCGGAGTCGGCCAGCACCAGATGTGGGCGGCGCAGTTCATCCAGTACGAGCGCCCGAATTCATGGCTGAACTCAGGCGGAGCCGGCACGATGGGCTACTCCGTGCCCGCGGCAATGGGGGCGAAGGTCGGCGAGCCCGACCGAACCGTGTGGGCGATCGACGGCGACGGCTGCTTCCAGATGACGAATCAGGAGCTCGCCACCTGCACGATCAACGACATCCCGATTAAGGTCGCGGTGATCAACAACTCCTCGCTCGGCATGGTGCGCCAGTGGCAGACGCTGTTCTACGAGGGCCGCTACTCCAACACCGACCTCAACACGGGTCATGACACCATCCGGGTGCCCGACTTCGTGAAGCTCGCCGAGGCGTACGGCGCGCTCGGCATCCGCGTCACCAAGCCGGAGGAGATCGACGACGCCATCCGCCTCGCCATCGCCACCAACGACCGGCCCGTGGTGATCGACTTCGTCGTCAGCCGCGACTCCATGGTCTGGCCGATGGTCCCGCAGGGCGTCTCGAACAGTTACGTCCAGTACGCCAGAGACCACAGCCCGACCTGGGACGACGAGGAGTAGACCCGCATGACGCACCACGTTCTCTCCCTGCTCGTCGAGGACAAGCCGGGACTGCTGACGCGTGTCGCCGGGCTGTTCGCCCGCCGCGGCTTCAACATCGAGTCGCTGGCGGTTGGCCCGACCGAGATCGCGGGCCTCTCTCGGATTACGGTCGCCGTGGACGTCGAGGACTTGCCGCTCGAGCAGGTCACCAAGCAGCTCAACAAGCTGGTCAACGTGATCAAGATCGTCGAGCTCGACACCGACCAGTCTGTCCAGCGCGAGCACCTGCTCGTCAAGGTCCGCGTCGATAACGTCACGCGCTCGCAGGTGCTCGAGGCCGTCACGCTCTTCCGCGCCCGCGTGGTCGATGTGGCGACCGACGCCCTGGTGATCGAGGTCACGGGCGACACCGGCAAGACCAATGCGTTCCTGCGCGTGATCGAGCCCTACGGTATCAAGGAGATCGCCCAGTCGGGTCTGCTCGCCATCGGGCGCGGCTCCAAGTCGATCACCGAGCGCGTCTTCAAGAACTGACCGTTGCCCCACTACAGAAAAGGATTCACCACGTGACCGAGCTCATCTATGACGCCGACGCCGATCTCTCCATCATCCAGTCCAAGAAGGTTGCGATCGTCGGCTACGGCTCCCAGGGCCACGCGCACGCGCAGAACCTCCGTGACTCGGGCGTCCAGGTTGTCGTCGCCCTGAAGGAGGGGTCCACGTCGACCGAAAAGGCCGAGGACGACGGCTTTGAGGTCAAGAGCGTCGCCGACGCCGCCGCGTGGGCCGACCTGATCATGATCCTCGCGCCGGACCAGCACCAGCGCTCGATCTTCAGCGAGCAGATCGCGGACAAGCTGACCGAGGGCAAGACCCTCGCCTTTGCGCACGGCTTCAACATCCGCTTCGGCTACATCGAAGCGCCCGCGGGCGTCGATGTGATCCTGGTTGCGCCGAAGGCACCCGGCCACACCGTGCGCCGCGAGTTCGTCGCCGGCCGCGGCATCCCGGACATCATCGCCGTCGAGAACGACGCCTCCGGCACCGCGTGGGACACCGCGAAGTCGTATGCGAAGGCCATTGGCGGTACCCGCGCCGGAGTCATCACGACCACCTTCACGGAGGAGACCGAGACCGACCTGTTCGGCGAGCAGGCCGTGCTCTGCGGCGGCACCTCGCAGCTCGTCCAGTACGGCTTCGAGACTCTGGTCGAGGCCGGTTACCAGCCTGAGATCGCCTACTTCGAGGTGTTGCACGAGCTCAAGCTCATCGTGGACCTGATGTGGGAGGGCGGCATCGCCAAGCAGCGCTGGAGCGTCTCCGATACCGCCGAGTACGGCGACTATGTCTCGGGCCCGCGCGTCATCGACCCGCGCGTCAAGGAGAACATGAAGGAGGTCCTCGGCGATATCCAGAGCGGGGCCTTTGCCAAGCGCTTCATCGCCGACCAGGACGCGGGCGCGCCCGAGTTCCAGGAGCTGCGCGCTCGCGGCGAGAAGCACCCCATCGAGGAGACTGGCCGCGAGCTGCGCAAGCTCTTCGCCTGGAAGCAGACCGACGAGGACTACACCGACGGCAGCGTCGCGCGCTAGTCGCTTCGCGGACCGAGGGAACCCCGGTTCGTGGTGGGAGCCCGTGAGCGCGGGCTCCCTCCACGGGTCGGGGTTCCCTCGCGTTGAGGGGTGGTGCGGACGAGGCGGCGGAGGCCGCCCTGGGGCGGGACGAGGACGGGCTCGGGCCAGCGGGGGGAGAGGTGGTCGCCGAGGGTGACGCGGCGGAGCTTGCGTCCGACGAGCGGGAGCACCCAGTCGGCCGCCCAACGCTGCTGGTCGCGCAGCCGCTCGCGCAGGCTGAGCGGCTCGGGTGCCTCCCAGGGGCCGGTCGAGATGCTGTGCGGGACGCCGAGCGTGTCGAGTACGCGGCCCGCGAGGACGCGGTGGCCGCGTGTGGAGAGGTGCATCCGGTCGCTCGCCCAGAGCACGGGGGAGCCGAACTCCTGCATCCGCCAGTAGTCGACCAGGATTCCGCCGCGCTCGCGGGCGATCCTCCGCACAGCGCTGTTGTAGAGGCGGTTGCGGCGCACGAACATCCGCGGGGCAGGCAGGCCCGGGATGTCGAAGCCGGTGAAGAGCACGAGGGAGGCGCCCGTCGTCGCGAGCGCGTCGACCAGTGCCTCATAGCGCGCGATCAGGTCGGTCATATCGGTGCCGAGATCCAGGATGTCGTTGCCGCCCGCGTAGAGCGTGATCAAGGTCGGCCGCAGTGCCAGGGCGGGAGCGAGCTGCTCGTCGACGATCTGGCCGAGGCGCTTCGAGCGGATGGCGAGGTTCGCGTACCCCCAGCCGGGCTCGGCCTTCGCCAGGCGATCGGCGACACGGTCGGCCCAGCCACGAACGCCGTTCGGCAGGCGCTGGTGCGGGTCGCCGACTCCCTCCGTGAATGAGTCGCCGAGGGCGACGAAGCGGCGGCGGTCCTCCATTCGCAGAGCCTCCCACGCCGGGGAGGACGCCGGGTGTCCGACGGGTGACGGGGAGGCGGCGGCGGGCTCCGAGCGTGCTGCGAGGAGCGCGCGGCTAGGGTGTTGCGGTGATCGATGGCAGACCGGGCCGCTCCCCGGAGGACGACGACGCGGTGAGCGCTGCACTGCGGGGCGACGCGCTGCGCTCCGACCCAGAGGAGGACGCGGCAGAGGAGGCCCTGGAGTGGGCGGGCGAGGGCTCGGACCCGACGCTCGCCGCGGGTGAGGCGCGCGCGCGCCGCGCGCCGCGGGTGACGGCCGGCGACGACGTCTCCGAGGACTCCGGTTCCACGGACGAGGACGACTCCGCGGACGCTGTCTCCTCCGCCCTGCTGATCGCCTCGGGCATCGCGGCCGGTCTCTACCTCCTGTACGCCATCGCCTGGGGCATCACCGCGACGCGGCAGGGTCCGACCGTCGCCGGTCGATTCGAGTCGGCAGACGGTCTGGGCCGAGGACTGTACTCGCTCGGCCTCTGGCTCGCGGTCGCCGCGCCACCCGTCTGGTTCGCCGTCGTGCTGCTCGCGAGCCGCGACTCCCGGGTGCGCACTCGCGTGCTCTGGCTCGTCGCCGGGCTCGTCCTGCTCGCTCCGCTGCCCTTCCTGAAGGGCGCGTGATGACCGACTCCACCCGGGCCACCCTCGGCGGGACCGGACGGCGCGACCGGCCTCGTCGGCTCCTGCTCTCCTCCGTGCTGCTCGCCGTCCTCTTCGCACTGTTCTTCGCCTGGGACGTGTGGGAGGCGGTCGGCAACCTGGTCGGGCTGCGCAGCTACGCGGCGCTGCTGGGCACCGACCTCACCCCCACGGGATGGACGGTGCTGCTGGTCGGCCTGGTGCTGCCGGTGGTGTGCTTCGCGATCGCACTCGTCCTCGGACGCCGCCGCGGGCTCCTCGCGCGGGTCGGGATCCTCACCGCGGCCCTTTGCCTCTCGGCCGCGCTCTCACTCGACGTGCAGCTGGTTGTCGGCGTCGAGAGGCTTATCGCGCTGACCTGACGCTCCGCGTCACGCGGCCCGGGGGGCGGGCGCCCCTCCGCTACAGTGACGGGGGGCTGTCGACCCCGCTGTCGGTGCCCGCTCCGTCCCCTCTCCGAAGGAAGCGCTTCTCGTGACAAAGCCGGTCGTCCTGATCGCCGAAGAACTCTCGCCCGCCACCGTGGACGCGCTCGGTCCCGACTTCGACGTCCGGTCCGTGGATGGCACCGACCGCCCGGCGCTGCTTGAGGCTCTCGGCTCGGCGCACGCGATCCTGGTGCGGTCGGCGACCCAGGTCGACGCGGAGGCGATCGCCGCCGCTCCCTCGCTCCAGGTGATCGCGCGCGCGGGAGTCGGCCTCGACAACGTCGACATCACGGCGGCGACGGCTGCGGGAGTGATGGTCGTGAACGCGCCGACCTCCAACATCATCTCGGCCGCGGAGCTGACCGTCGGCCACATCCTGAGCCTCGCGCGCCATATCCCGGCGGCACACAACGCCCTCGCACAGGGCCTGTGGAAGCGGTCGAAGTACACCGGTGTCGAGCTCTACGAGAAGACGGTCGGCATCATCGGGCTCGGCCGCATCGGTGCGCTCATCACCGCACGCCTGCAAGCGTTCGGAGTGGACGTCGTCGCCTACGACCCGTACGTCACGAGTGCGCGTGCCCAGCAGCTCGGCGTCACGCTCCTCCCGCTGGAGGAGTTGCTTGCTGCGAGCGACTTCATCACCATCCACATGCCGAAGACGGCCGAGACGACCGGGATGATCTCGGACGAGCAGCTCGCGCTGATGAAGCCGACGGCGTTCCTCGTCAACGTCGCACGCGGCGGACTGATCGACGAGGATGCGCTGCACCGTGCCCTGGTCGCCAAGACCATTGCCGGCGCTGGGCTCGACGTGTTCGTGAAGGAGCCGCCGACTGACTCGCCGCTGCTCGCCCTCGAGAACGTGGTCGTCACTCCACACCTGGGGGCCTCGACCGATGAGGCGCAGGAAAAGGCGGGAGTCTCGGTCGCCCGCTCGGTCCGGCTCGCGCTCTCGGGCGAACTCGTGCCCGACGCGGTGAACGTCGCCGGCGGCGTGATCGACGAGTATGTGCGCCCGGGTATCCCGCTGATCGAGAAGCTCGGCCAGGTTTTCTCGGGCCTCGCCGACTCGCCCGTCACCTCTATCGATGTCGAGGTGCGTGGCGAACTCGCCGACTATGACGTCAAGGTACTCAAGCTCGCGGCACTCAAGGGCGTGTTCACCAACGTCGTGTCCGAGACGGTTTCGTACGTCAACGCGCCGGTGCTCGCGGAGCAGCGCGGCATTGAGGTGCGCCTCATCACGGATGCGGTCTCGGACGAGTACCGCAACGTGATCACGCTGCGGGGGGCGCTCTCGGACGGCTCGCAAATCTCGGTCTCCGGCACGCTGACGGGCACCAAGCAGGTCGAGAAGATTGTGGCGATCAACGGGTATGACGTCGAGGTGCCGATCGCGAAGCACCTCGTGGTTATGAGCTATGTCGACCGTCCCGGCATTGTCGCGGTGTACGGGCGCGAGTTCGGCGAGGCTGCGGTCAACATCGCCGGCATGCAGATCGCACGCACCGAGGCGGGAGGCAAGGCGCTCTCGGTCATTACCATCGACTCGCCTGCGCCCGACGGCCTGCTCGAGAAGGTCCGCGTCGCGATCGACGCCGACCTGATGCAGGAGATCGACATCACGCAGCAGTAAGGGTGCGGGCTGGTGCAGTACACCGGTGCCCTGTTCGCAACCGAGGTTGAGCGCGCGGGTAGCGGCCTGAACGGGTTGGACTCGGTGGCTCAGCCTCGGTTAGTTACCGCCTCGATCCACATCGGTCCTGGCGATGACGGCCTGCTGGAGGAACGCCCTCGTTCTCAATCACCGTGCGTGATCTCATTAACATCATCGGCGGGCGGGCGATCCTCAAGTGACGTGTCTTATTCATTCCAGCGCGGGTCCGCTTTCGCGCTTGTGAATGAAACGATCAATATTGCCGTTAATCCTTTGGATTGACTCCTAAAAAAGTATTATAGAGGCTTATGCAAAATTCAGGAGGGATCCATAAAAAGCCCTGATCGGAAGCACTTTCTTTGCGCATGTAAAAGTATTTGCATAAGCCTCATTGATTCATAGTGGCAAGAATGGCGTACAGCACACCCTCGCACTAATTCTTCCTAGCGCCTCATGTTCGGTAAATATAATAGTAAGGAGTTGTCTCAAAGAAGTCTTGACATCCCAGCCATTATTTCCTGAGGCTTGAGGCGAGCTTCGCCTTGGTCCTCTGCGCGCAAGTTGTGCGGAGAGGACAACAAAGGGATGGTTTCGCGTGAGGGCATGTTCGTCGATGTGCTGCGTGGGTAGCGCGGCGTTGCTCCTCGTGTGGGTATTAGCGGAATATGCGCCTAAAGGGGAACAAAACGCGCCATTAGCACCGTTGCGATCCTCGCGAGTTACCCTCATGTCATGGAAATTCAGCGCTTGCGATACTTTGTCGCTGTCGCTAGGGAGCAAAGTTTTACTCGAGCATCCGAGAAGCTGCACGTCACTCAGCCAGGCGTGAGCGCTCAAGTACGCCTGCTCGAGTCTTTCCTTGGTGGATACCTTTTTCGTCGCGTATCGGGAGGTGTCAGACTGACTGAGTTGGGCGCCTGGCTACTCCCTAGGGCGGAGAAGCTTCTGAACGAAGCCGCCGAGTTGCGGTTAGAGGCGATGCACCACGCCGCAACAATCCATGGGGTGGTGATGCTCGGGATCGTGCCCTCGGTGAGGGCACAGCTTGTACCTATCCCAAGTGCGATCTCTGAATTTTCCTCTAAGAATCCGCTTGCGACAGTCGAAGTGTACGAACGGCCGAGTGGTGATCTAATCGCGTCCCTTCGTAGAGACGAGCTAGACCTTGTCGTCGTAGGAGGCCCAATAACTGATGATAAAACTTTAGCTAAAGCAAGTTTGGGTGCTGTGCCATTGTGTATAGTCTATCGTCGCGACAGCGTAGAAGGTCTTCACCCACCGCTAACCGACCTAACTTGTCTTTCTGGGAATTTGCTCCTCAGTCTCCAAATCGGATCTCCTGCAAGGATGAAGATCGACCAGGTCCTTAATCATGCTGGATTCAGTGTCGACTATCAGTCCCAGAGTCCCGCCCTGCTCCACGATCTTGTCGCCGAGGGCCTGGGTCTCGCAATTCTTCCACAAGGTCTACTTCACCCCGATTCGCGCGACCTGATCGAGGTTCCGCTCAGTGAGCGTCACTTTGGTTGCATCCCGCTTTACCTGCTCTGGCAAGCCAAAGCTACCAATAAACCGTCGGCGGTCGAGTTTCGAAAGACTATTCTCCGGATCCGGGCGGAAAGCCATCGAGAATTGGACAACGGTGACTGAATGTCGATAGAAGACGACTGAAGCCAGAAATTTATCCAGCAAAACTTTTCATGCGTGATCAGGGTCTCCTCTTACTGGGAATAGCTTGAAGCTTAGCTGATTTCTGTGTATACTTCCTCGAACAAGCAGCGTGAATTTCCCTAAGGTCAGGGTCTACCTACGGTGGAGGGTCACGTTGCTCATCCAAAAGACGTTGATACGCCTCAAGCTATCTTGAGCGACGCTGATGTCTCGACCTCTTGCCAATTTGATGAACTCGGGCTGCTCACCATGAAGCAGCGCCTCGCGCCCGACGGAGTCGTGCTGGAACCCGGCATCGTCGAAGCCGATCGGTGGTGCCAGAACAACGGTGCGCAGGCAGAGAGCGCGACTAGGTCGGCCGTCGCCCCGGGTATAATTTTCTCAGTTGGCGCAGGCAAGAGTTGCCTCACCAACGTCTCCAGTCGGCGAGATCCGGCGACAAAGGCACTGCGGAGGGCCCCGTCGTGGTCTCTGCTAGGCGGAACCGGAGTCTTTCACCTCGCTCAGCACAGCGACTAGCTCGTCGTGTCCGATGCGTGTCAGGTGGGGCGAAGGAGGTCCCCACGCCGCTAAAATTCTCGCGCTCAGCGCATCCACGTCGAACTCGGTAGATGGGACGGCGAGCGACCAGCGCGTCGCCAGGACGCTCAGGGCCGATTCCGTCTCTGAAGGCAAGCCGACGGCGGTCAGGACGGCACTCGAGGCCGCCGTTCGCCGGCGCGCTGATCCCCAGGCCCGAACCCCGAGGTGTGCCCGCCGATCGATCACGGGTAGCAGCGCGCGAAGGCAGCTAACTTTGGACGTGCCGGTGACCGTGGCGAGTTCGTGTGCAAGGAACCAGCCGGGGAAGGCGAACGCGGAACGTCCCGCGTGCATCGCGGGTGCGTGGCTCAATCCACTGAGGCGGGCGACCTCGAAAAGGACGTCGTCGGCAACCGGCTCGCCCCTGTGCACTGAAATTTCGTCGCCGAGGACGGCCAGCCGGGCCGCCGTGGCGAGCGCGAGTTGGTCAGCGCCGAGCTGAGCCGTCGGGCTTGCATGGGGTTCGATGGTGCGTGCGAGGGCTTCGAAAATACCGGAGAGAATCGCGTTGGTGCTGAGCGAGCGAGTGAAGTCGGCGTCGAGGACGGCCACGTCCGGACGCAGGACGTCACCCGAGACAAGAAATCGGCGGCCACCGGCGGCGAGGACGGCATTAGTGTTGCGCTCGGATCCAGTACCGAGCGTTGTCGGAAGCGCGATCAGCGGCACGTGGGATGGCGCAGTGACGAGGCGCACGTGGCCCGCAGCCAACTTCGTCGGTGAACGCAGGTCGGCCCCGGCTGCTGCTGCTCGGACCAGTTTCGCGTGATCAATGACCGATCCTCCGCCAAGCGCCACTGCGGCTGAACAGTTTCGAAGCAAAGCCGCATCGGCGAGAACCGCATCGAGTTCAGGCGGACCGCTCGTCGGACGTACAAGCGGTTCGCGTATCCCCTCACGAAGTGCCTCGAGGGCCCCCTCCGCGGGCGGTGTACCAAGGAGGGCTTGATCGGCGAAGACGATGATCCTCGAGTACGTGGAGCACTTAGCGGCACTGCCTCGCGCGCAGAGTGCGCGTACGGTCTCGGCGCAGAATCCTCTCAAGAGAGAAGTGTTTGTTATGGGAGGCATAAGTAATAGTCCCTTTCTGTTGTGACGTCATCATCTTACTTGCTGCTATGGTTCATGAGCGCGCCTGGGGTGGAGGTGAGAACGTCGCTTCGGGATCGCATTGCCAATCGCGAACGAAGAAAGGGAAAGTCATGGAACGGAGCCTGCTGAGCGGTTACACCGCTTATGCGTCACCGACGGAGATTCAAAGCATCGTTCTCAACGACGCACAACTGGGAGACGTTGGAACGTCTGTCAGTATCAGCGTGAGCTATTCGCTGTCGTTCTCCTGGTCCTGGTCCTGGACCTGATCCGTCTGACGACGGGTATGTGATCGGCGTCGGGTCGTTCCCGGGGCGTCCCGGCGCTGATCTTCATCCGCTGAGCGAATCTAGCGGATTGGCTTCTCTGCGGCGATGCCAGCACCCGCATCCGTCTTATATCTCCAGTCGCGAGAAGGCAGGTCCGACAGGTGCGAAATATGGGATTCGCCGTGGTACGCGTCCTCTCCCGGCCACTCCAGAACACGACAGGAAGTGCAAAATGACGACCAGCCGGACGACGGCCGCGGCTGTCGAGTTGCTCCTCTCAGGCGAGCAGGTGTCGAAGGACGAGATTGATCGACGCCTGCGCCCCGCGTACCGCATCGGACCAGAGTCGGCTGTCCTTCAGACGGTCCAGGCAATTCAGCTCAGCCGCCCTCGATTCGTACACTCGACACGGGAATCCGCCTGCCTCACGGCGGTCCAGGTCGAGTCGGAAGCCGGAATCGCGGGAGTCGTCTACGTCCAAGAGACAGCCGATGGGAGGCTCGAGGGGATGCGATTGACGACACCGGTTCCGCGCATTCGCGATGCTGAGGAACTCAGAAGGGCACTGTGCGCTGTGGCCGACACGGTTTCCGTGTTGACGAGAGACGGGGGTGTCGTTGCCCAGTCTGGCCCAGACGTGGTCGCCGGGTCCTCCCTGATGAAGCTCTTCATCCTTGATGCAACGCTGGCCGCCGTCGAGTCGCGCGCCTTCTCTCTCGCGACGGAGTGCGTCATCCTAAAGTCCGACATTTCATACCTCAGTAGCGGCCTGACGACAGCGCATATCGGCACATCGATCTCTGTCGGTGATCTCTGCTCACTGATGACACTGCGCTCCGACAACACCGCGGCCGATCTTCTTCTTCGTATCCTTGGGCCCGAGAAGATTCTCGCCACTGCCGAGTTCCACGGCGTTCCACGCTTTCTTAATACTCCTTTGCTCTCGACGCGGGACTATCTTCTTCGCGCCTGGGGACGGGGACTGGAATCTGCGGCCGAACATTCCGTGATCGACTCTCATCTCCGAGCCAGCGCGCTCAATTTCATCCGATACACGGACGGGCTGGACTACTTTATTACACCTGAATCTATTGACAGCGTCATGCGCCGTCTGTCCGAACGTTCATGGACTCCGTGGCATATGGAGAACCATCCGGAGGGTGAGCCGATCATGCAGTTTAAAGGCGGCTCGGCGCCCGGCGTCCTAGCTGGTTCGTGGCTGTTCGTCGGTCCAGATTCGGCGAGGGGACTGACATTCTGTTTGAATGGGGATCGGCCGCTCGGCGCAATCGAGGAAGTTTACGCATTCTCCTGCGCTGAGGCGCTGCTCAGCAAGGAGGCAGTGCTCACGGGCGACGCAGTGCTCGCGACGGGGGAAGCGTCGCATGATGACGAAACGGCGGGGATCTGATGCTCACTGAGGCGATCACAGACAGGCTGGTCGGGCGGAACCGCTCGACGGTCGTCTCGTCTGCGGAGGGCCTGGTCTTCCGCAAGGTGTTCTCAGGTGAGCCGGCAGATGCCGACCGGCGCTTCCGCAACACCCTCGAGTGGGAGGATGTTCGCCGCACGCGCGCGCTGACGTTCTCGCCCGTCATACTCTCGAGCGACGCGCAGGCGCGGACGGTGGTGTTTCCCTATTTGCTCGAGGCTCGTTCCTTGCAGCAGGTCCTCGACAGCGCCCAGGAGACGGACGAGGTCGAACGCCTGTTCGCCCGGGCCGGCGCGATCCTCGGCGAACTGCACTCCATCGTCGGACTGCGGCCGACCATGAACGCCGACGGCTCCGCTGAGGAGCCGCTGCATGGCTTCGACTGGCTTACTCCGGCCGCTTACGCGCGAGCGAGCGGCGGCGAACTCGACTGCTGGCGGCTCTTCCAGCACGACGCAGAGTTCATCGAGGTCGTCCGCGCGTGGACGACGGGTCAGCGCCGGTTCGCAATGGTTCCCTCGCACGGCGATCTCCGACCGGACCAGTTCCTCGTTGGGGCCGACGGTGAGCCGGTCTTGATCGACTGGGAGGAGTTCACGATTGCACCGGCGCACCGCGATGTCGCAGGGCTGCTGGGCGCCGTGCTCTTCGACGCGGTCGTGCGGGCGTTCACGGGTATCAACTCGCCGGAGAGTTCGGTTCTGGACTTCCACAATCTGCTGCTGGATCGGGGTGAGACCATGCTCTCGCGGGCCCGGCCGGTCGCCGCCGCGGTCCTCGAGGGTTACCACAGCCGCTGCACCGAACAACTGGATCGGGATGAGCTGGCGCGAGGCATCGGCTGGTACGTCATTGAACGCGTCATCGCGCGGTCGATGATGTCGTACTCGTTGCCGGCGGCTGATCGTGCTCTGGCAGGTATTGGGCGGCAGGCGATGCTCGAGCCGGACAGCGCGGCCGTGCTCCTCGAGGCGGTGATCACGTGAGCGCTGGAGGCTTTTCGGCGGCGGATCTCGCCCGTCTCCTCACGGTCGATGTTGACCGCAGCGTCCTGACGCTGGCGGACGCCCGGCTCGAGCTTGACGCGATGGACCCGCGTCGCGGCCTCGCTACCTGGTTGTACGCGAATCTGCATGCAGGAAATCCGGACGTCTTCGCAACGACATCTCTGCTCCCGGACGAGGCATTCGAGGAGGACATCCGCGCCGCTCTGCCGGACCCCGGGGTGATTGTCCCCGTCGAGGCACCGGTGTCCGGCGACCGCGACGCAGGGGTCGTGGAACTGCATCGCGTTCGGGTGCGATTCGAGGCCAACGACCTTGCGGAGGCGGAGGGTGTGCGGCATGGGCGCCTCTCGTGCCTGCGCCCAAATCTGACGCCGGGGTTCTTCATGTTCGTGCACGAGCGCGCGGATCGGCCAGCGGTGCCCGGCACGATGCTGCGCCACTACCTGCGCTTTGATGACCCCGATCAGGCCCTCCGCTTCTGGGCGGCCAGCGTTCACGAGTTCGTCGACCGTGACCTCTCGTTCCGGACGAAGATCCTGTCCCGTCCAGACGCGTTCCCCCGCAACGACTCGATCGTGTACTACTCCTCGGTCGATGCGGGAGGCGTCGGCGAGGTCCTGAGCCGACTCGTCCCGTCCTCGGGGGCGAGTACAGGCGGGTCTCCGCTGTGCGCGGAGGTCGTTCCCGGTCTGCGAATGGCGGCTGAGCCCACCCGCTCCGGCCGGGAGCAGAGCTTTGGCGAGAGCCGGTGTGCTGCGCTGGCCGGGGCGATCGCCGTGACTGTGACGTCCGGTGGGGCGCTTGTCGACCGGATCCGCGACGCGTTGGCCGAGGCGGGGATCAACCCCGATGATGTCGCCCGCAACCTCGCACCGAGCGCGAGCGGGGAGGGTGCCGCGTGAGCGAGGTATCGCTGCTCTGCCCGCACCAACCGAGCGATCAGGGAGTCGTCCGCCGCTACGCGCGGGCCGTCCGCGAGGGTGGCTACGCGCGCCTCTGGACTGGGCAGTCGTTCCAGATTGAGAGCCACATGGCGCTGGCCGGCCTCGGTGGAACCGAGGACGCCGTCCCCGTCGGAATCGGGACCGCCCTCGCTGTGCTGCGCACCCCCTACGATGCCGCGTTGCAGGCGCGGTCGCTGGCGGCCGTCCTCGGCCGCGACGTCGCGGTCGCGTACGGAGCCTCCGATCCGGATTTCGTGACTGCGACCCGGGGAGCGCCGCTGGAGCGCCCCGCCAGCTATACCGCCGCCTACGCAGGCATGGTCCGTGACTTGCTGGCGGGACGACCGGTCACGAGCACCGTGCCCGGCCTGGAGGCTCGCCACGCTCGTTTGCCCGCCTTCGAGACGGGCCCGGTTAAGATCGGGACCGGTGTGCTGCGACCGGGCATGGCCTCCAGGTCGCGCGACGTGGCGGACTTCGTCGTCACCTGGATGACGCCGCGGACCTACGTGCGCGACGTGCTCCTCCCGCGCCTGACCCGGGCCGACGGAACGCGCGCGCGGGTGGTCACTAATGTGCACGTGGCCCTGACAGGGCCGGGACGATCGCCGAACCTCCTCGCGCAGGCCGGATGCTCGAGCCACCTTGCGCGTTTCCACTACTCCGACATGCTCCGCCGCGCGGGGATCGACGCGCACCCCTCCGATGTCGCGTCCGGCGCCCGTGAACTCGTGCGCAGGAACGTATTCGTCGTCGGGGAGGTGCAGGAGGTCGCGGAGCAGATCCGGGACATCGGCGAGCACGGGATCGACGAGGTGGTCATCAACCCGACCGCGGTAGCGATGGTCCACGGCGACGAAGCCGCCCTAGACGACCTCCGGCAGATCAGTGAAGCCCTCAGACAGAAAGTGATGTTATGAAGATCGAAATCCTGCTTCCATTCCTCATCCTCGGTCTGGCGTTCCTCGTCTACTGCTACGTCGACCTGATTCGCAGCGCGGGCACGCGGCACCTGCCAAAGTGGGCGTGGGCGATCATCTGCGCGATCTCCATTCCCCTCGGCGGGATCCTCTACCTGATCTTCGGCCGGACCGAGCAGCGTGCAACCGAGTAGCGGAGCGCTTGTCCGGGCTGACGGCGTCACCGTGCGGTTCGGCTCCTTCACCGCCCTTGACGGCATCACGTGCGCGTTCTCGGGGACCGGTGTGCATGGGCTGATCGGGGTGAACGGCGCCGGGAAGACTACGCTCATTCATGCGCTGCTCGGGCTCATCTCGGTGACATCGGGGCGGATCGAGCGCGGCTCCAACGAGATCGCCTACTGCCCCGACACCCCGAGCTTTGAGCCGTTCCTCACCCCGCTGGAGGTCATTGCGCAGTCGGCACGGCTGGGGATGCCCACGGAGGGCGTGGTGACGCGGCGAGCGATCAGCGATCTGCTCGCGCGGGTCGGACTCCACGACGCCACGCGGCGCCGGGTGGGCGGGTTCTCGCGGGGCATGAAGCAGCGACTCGGGATCGCGGCGGCGCTCGTCCGCCGGCCCTCCCTTCTGATCCTCGATGAGCCGACGAGCGCCCTCGATCCGGTCGGCCGTGAGGCGATCCTCGAGATCGTGCGCAGCCTCGGGCGCGAGATGTGCGTGGTGATCTCGAGCCACATTCTCACCGACGTCGACTCGGTGGCCGACCGGCTGGTCGTACTCGACCACGGTCGTCTGGTGTTCGCGGGAGACAAGGGCGCCTTCATCGAGTCGGCCTCCGTGCGCTCCAGCATCGTCGTGTCGTCATTCGAGGACGCATCTGGCCTCCGCGCCCGCCTCTCCGCAGCGGGAGTCCCGGCGGAGCCCGCGCTCGGCTCGGTCCGCGAGTTGCTCGTGCCCATGGCGGCGGTCGAACCGCTCTTGGCTGTCATTGCACGGAGCAGTGGCGACATCCGCTCGGTCAGCTTCGGTGAGAACTCCCTCCAGCAGGCGTTCATGAATCGGATCGGTGCACCAGCAGACGCCGGAGCGCAGGTGCGGTCATGAGCCTCTCCGTCGAATTCAAGCGATGGAACCGGACGAGAAGGCTTCTCGTGGTCGCGTTCCTGTTCCTCTTCTCGGGCATCACCTCACCGCTCATCGCCGAGTACAGCGCCGACATCTTCGGTGCACTGGGCGCCTCCGAGACCGTGACGATCACCGTCTCGGCCCCCACCTGGCAGAACCTGGTCGACTCCTACTTCAAGAACTCATCGCAGCTCGCCCTCCTGCTCGCCGGCTATCTCGTCGGCTGGGCGTGCGCGCTCGGACCGGACGAGCGTCTGCGCCTCTTTTACCGCTCGCGTGCAACGGGGCCGTGGCAGATCTTCGGTCCGCGACTGGCCGTCTCGGCGATCGTCGCCTCGATTGGCGCGCTGGCCGGTGCGGCCATGGCCGGCTACGAGACCGTGGTCCTGCACCCCGATCTCGAGTGGGGACTCCTCGTCGGCGGGCTCGCGCTCCAGGCGGGCGCACTGGTGGTGTTCATCCTCCTGGCGGGGGTGCTGGCCTGTTGGACTAACGCTCCCTTTCTCTCCGCGATCGTGATCGCTGCCGTCGTCTTTCTCGGTGGCCTCTTCACCGGCGCAGAGGGCTTTCGGAAGTGGTCCCCGACCGCTCTGCTCTCGCCGTCCGGCCTGATCGCCGGCGACGGGACCAACCAGTGGGGCGCCGGGCTGGTCTCCCTCGTGGTCTTGAGTGCTGCCATCGCGAGTGTCCTCGTCATCCGCATCCGATCGAACGGACACAGAAGCACATGATCGACGCAGCGATCCAGACGCCGAGACCGCACCGTTCCGAGGAGCTGATCGGCGTCAACGGCCTCACCAAGACCCTCGGCGGGCGGACCGTCGTCGACGACGTGTCCTTTTCGCTTCGACGCGGATCCGCATTCGGGCTGCTCGGGCCCAACGGCGCCGGCAAGACGACGACGGTGCGCCTGCTGACCGGGCTCCTCACACCGACCGCGGGAGCCGTGCACCTCTTCGGGGAGCCGCTCACCCCGGCGTCGGCCGACCGGCTCCGCCAGCGCATCGGCGTGCAGACCGACGGGAATCTCTACGATCTGCTCACGGTTCGCGACAACTTGATCGCCTGGGGCGAGCTTTTCGGGATGTCCGCGGACCGACGCGACGCGCGGATCGGCGAGGTGCTCGACCTCTTCGGTCTGTCGGACCGGGCAGACGACGTGCTCGGCTCGTTCAGCAAGGGCATGCGCCAGAAGGTCGCGATTGCGCGGGCGATGCTGCACGAGCCGGACGTTCTCTTCCTGGACGAGCCGTCATCGGGCCTGGATCCTGAGGCGGCGGCGGAGCTGATCGGCTACCTCTCATCGCTGACCTCCTCGAGCGACGTCGCCGTCGTCATCTGCACCCACCAGTTACAGGGTCTGGAAACGCTGTGCGACAGCATCGGAATTCTCGACGGTGGCCGTCTCGTCGCGTCCGGCCCCGTCGCGGACCTGCTCGAGCAGCGCTGGCCGGACACCACCGTGGAGCTCACCGTTGAGGGTGATCCGACGGCGGCGGTCGCGATCGTCGCCCGTCTCGCCTCCGCGCCCACCACCTCGGAGGATGGCGTGCTGACCCTGCGGGTCACGAGGGAGGCCGAGGTCCCCGATCTCGTGGAGGCGCTCGTCGCCGGAGGTGTTCGGATCGCCTCGATCGTCCCTCGGCGCCACACCATCGAGGAGTACTACTTCACAACCATCGGAGAAGAACGATGAACCGCCGTCGCGTCATCGCCCTCGTCACGAAGGACTTCCGCGAGATCCTGCGCAACAAGCAGGCTCTCGCGCCGATCATCGTCGTGCCCATCCTCTTTGTCACGGTGCTTCCCGTCCTGGTGCTTCTCCTTGGCCGCAACGAGACGCTGATGGCGTCGATCACCGGGATGCAGCAGTTCCTTGCGAACCTGCCCGAGGGCGTCGTCCCCGCCGACTACGACCTCGCGCAATCCACCGCCTACGCGATGGTGGTCTACTTCTTCGCCCCCGTCTTCCTCCTCATCCCCGTGATGGTGGCGAGTGTCACCGCGAGCGCGAGCTTCGTGGGTGAGAAGGAGAAGCGCACGATCGAGGGGCTCCTTTATACGCCGCTGACCAACAGTGAGCTGGTGCTCGCGAAGATTCTCGTCTCCCTGATCCCCGCGGTGCTTATCACCTGGGCGGCCTTTCTCCTCTATAGCCTCATCGTGAACCTGGTCGGCTATCCGCTGTTCGGCGGACTGGTCTTCCCGACCGCGACCTGGCTGGTCTCGGCGCTCGTGCTCGCCCCACTCATCGCTTTCCTCGCGATTTGCCTGATCGTGGCGGTGTCGCAGCGGGCGACGACGGTGCAGGGTGCGCAGGGGACGGCGGCGTTCCTGGTGCTTCCGCTGGTGGGCCTCGTTGTGGCCCAGACGGCAGGGCTCTCGCTGTTCACCGTCGCGGTCGCGGGCGCCGGTGCGGTCGTGCTCGTCGTGGTCGACGTGGTTCTGTTTTTCGCTGTGGTCCGGCGCTTCGACCGGGAGCGCCATGTAACGCGGCTTTAAGCCGGGGTCAGGCGGTCAGGAGGCGCTGAACGACGGCGAGAACGTCCTCGGCCTCGCCGCGCGACTCCTGGCCCGTCGGGAGCAGGGCGGAGTTGTAGTAGAGGCCGTCGCTCATCAGCACGATGGCTCGGGCGAGGAGCGGGTCGCCGACGGCCTCGGCGACGACCTCGTTCCAGCTGTCGTGGATTCGGGCGAGAGCGGTGCTCGCGCGCTCGTCGTGACCCTGCGCGACGCGGGAAACGGCGAGAACAGTGCGGTCGAAGGCGGAGTCGGCGGCGAACGAGGTGCGCAGGAGGTAGGCGACCACTCCCTCCGGAGCGGCGAGGCTCTGTGCGACGTCCTCCTCGCGGCGATCATCGAGGCGCTGGAGCAGTCCGTCGACGAGTGCGTCCTTGGAGGGGAAGTGGTAGAGCAGCCCGCCCTTTGAGACGCCGGCCTTGCGTGCGACGGCCTCGAGGGTGGCGGCGCGCTCGCCCTGCTCGATCAACAGCTGCTCGAACGCGTCGAGGACGCGGTCGCGGGCGGGGGCAGCAGGAGGCACGGCGTTCATCCTACGGCGGATCACTGGCGACTGTACCGGCTGGACGGTATACTCACGACGTCTCCCATCCCGAAAGGTCGTTTCTGTGTCCGCGCGCACCGCTCCCGTCTCCCTCGTCGATCCCACCGGCGCTGCCGACCGGGTCGGACGACGCGCCTGGGTCGCGCTCGCGGTGCTGATGCTGCCCGTGCTGCTGGTGTCGGTGGATAACACGGTGCTCAACTTTGCGCTGCCCTCGATCGCCGAGAGTCTCGGCCCGACGGGTACCGAGCTGCTCTGGATTGTCGATGCGTATCCGCTGGTCTTGGCCGGACTGCTGGTCGCAATGGGAAGTCTGGGCGACCGCATCGGCCGACGGCGCCTCCTCCTGGTCGGCGCGATCGGCTTCGCCGTCGTCTCGGTCGTGGCCGCCTGTGCTCCCACCGCCGGCGCGCTGATCGGCGCCCGCGCGGCGCTCGGCTTCTTCGGCGCGATGCTCATGCCCTCGACGCTCTCCCTCCTGCGCAGCCTCTTCCCGCACCGTGACCAGCGCCGCCTCGCCATCGCCATCTGGGCGACGGGCTTCGCTGTCGGCTCGGCCATTGGCCCGCTGGTCGGCGGGGTGCTGCTCGAACACTTCGTCTGGGGATCGGTGTTCCTGCTGGCGGTGCCGGTGCTGCTTCCGCTGGTGGTGCTTGTACCGATTTTGGTGCCGGAGTCGCGCGATCCGCAGCCCGGACCGGTCGATGTGCCGAGCATTCTCCTCTCGCTGGCGACCATGGCGCCAATCGTCTACGCGGTGAAGTCGTTCGCGGAGCACGGAGTCGACGTGGTCGGCGCGGCGGCGCTCGTCGCAGGTGTCCTCTCGGGCGTGCTGTTCGTTCGTCGTCAACAGCGCCGCGCGTCGCCGATGCTCGACCTCTCGCTCTTTCGCCGCGGATCGTTCAGCGCTGCGATCGTGGTGAACCTGCTCAGTGTGACCGCGCTGGTGGGCGGGTTGTTCTTCGTCTCGCAGCACCTCCAGCTGGTGGCCGGGCTGTCGCCGCTGGAGGCGGGGCTCGTGCTGGTGCCGGGGCTCGCGGTGATGATTGTTTCAGGGCTGGGCGTGGTTCCGATTGCGCGGCGGGTTGCTCCGCGGTTCGTGGTGCCGGCCGGTCTGCTGATCTCGGTGGTCGGCTACGTGCTGCTCGCCGTGGGCAGCGGGACTCCCGGAGGCGCCTCGGCGCTCACCGTGGCCGTTGCCTTCGCGTTCCTGGGCTTCGGGATCGGCGCGGCCGAGACCGTGTCGAATGAGCTGATCCTCGCGAACGCCCCCGCCGACAAGGCCGGAGCAGCCTCCGCCGTGTCAGAGACCGCCTACGAGCTCGGCGCCGTGCTCGGCACTGCGACCCTGGGGACGGTGCTGACCGCGGTGTATCGCGGGGGAGTGGTGCTGCCTGTGGGCCTCGACGCCGGGCAGGCGCAGCGCGCGGGAGAGACCCTCGGCGGGGCCGTATCCGTGGCGGGGGAACTGCCGGCCGACTCGGCCGCCAGTCTGCTCGCCTCGGCGAGCGCGGCGTTCGACTCGGGCGTCGGCTGGTCGGCGTGGCTCGGGGCGGGGCTGGTCCTGGCTGCCGCTGCGGTCGGCGCGTGGCGCCTCCGCCGCAGCTGAGCGCCCACCTTCCCTTCCGCGAGATGCCTCTTGGGTTTGCTTCCGTCGACGGGTCGCGTACTCAAGAGGCATCTCGCGGGGGTGGGAGGGATGGGAGGGGGGTCGACGACGCGTCGAAATCGTCTGGCTTGTCGCTTCGGTGTGCGGCAGTGCGGCTCTTGCAGTGTCACTCGGCGTTGAGACAGTCGTGTGACCCGCGAGCGGGAGAGCACTCCGGTGTGGCGGTGACGACGGACGTCTCTCAGTAGCGCCCCGGCCCCGGCGTCCCCGGGGCCGGTCCGCGAGTACCCTGGGGGGACTCTGACCCCGCACGCCTGAGGATCCGCCATGCCCCGCACCGTGAAGCTCGCCGTCATTCCTGGAGACGGGATTGGGCCGGAGGTGACCGCTGAAGCGGTGAAGGTCCTCGATGCCGTGACCGTCGGTTCCGATGTCGTGCTGGAAAAGACGACCTTTTCGCTGGGCGCGGCACGGTATCTCGAGACTGGTGACGTCCTCACGGACGACGATCTCGCTGCGATTTCGCAGCACGATGCGATCCTCCTGGGCGCGGTTGGTGGTGCGCCAGGTGACCCGCGTCTGAGGGACGCGAACATCGAGCGCGGGCTGCTGCTGCGCCTGCGGTTCGCGCTCGATCACTACGTGAACCTCCGGCCGACTCGCCTGTACGCGGGGGTGCCCTCGCCGCTCGCCGAGCCGGGTGCTGTCGACTTCGTCGTCGTGCGGGAGGGCACGGAGGGACCCTACGTCGGCAACGGCGGCGCGATCCGGCAGGGCACGCCGCAGGAGGTCGCGAACGAGGTCTCGGTGAACACCGCCTACGGGGTCGAGCGGGTCGTGCGGCACGCGTTCGAGCTTGCCCGCGCGCGGCGCTCCCGGCTCACCCTCGTGCACAAGACGAACGTGCTCGTCTTCGCCGGCTCGCTCTGGAAGCGGATCGTCGATGAGGTTGGGGCCGCCTTCGAGGACGTGGCCGTCGACTACCTCCACGTCGATGCGGCGACGATCTTCCTCGTGACCGCTCCTGCTAGGTTCGACGTCATCGTCACCGACAACCTCTTCGGCGACATCCTGACCGATCTGGCCGGCGCGATCAGCGGCGGCATCGGACTCGCAGCCTCGGGCAACATCAACCCCAGTGGCGCGTTCCCCAGCATGTTCGAGCCGGTGCACGGATCCGCGCCCGACATCGCCGGACGCCAGCTCGCCGATCCGACCGCCGCGATCCTCTCGGCGGCGATGCTGCTCGATCACCTTGGCCGCCGCGACGAGGCCGCTCGCGTCACCGCCGCGGTGACCGAGGACATCGAGTCTCGCGACCGTACTCCGCGCTCCACGGCCGCGATCGGCGACTCGGTCGTCGCCCGCCTCCGCTGACCTCCCGCAAAAGGACACCACCACGATGACGACAGAATCCGCCCGCGCAGACCTCGCCTTCGAGGTGACCGCCGCCCCATCGCCGCGCTCCACCGACGAGCGCGCCCGCATCCTCGCCGACCCCGGCTTCGGCGTGCACTTCACCGACCACATGATCGAGCTCGGCTGGACCCGCGCCGACGGCTGGCACAGCGCCCGCGTCCTGCCCTACGGGCCGCTAGCGCTCGACCCCGCCGCGGCGGTTCTGCACTACGCGCAGGAGATCTTCGAGGGGATGAAGGCGTACCGTCACGAGGACGGCTCCATCTGGACCTTCCGCCCCGAGGCGAACGCCCGCCGTCTCCAGCGCTCCGCCCGCCGCCTGGCCCTGCCCGAGCTGCCCACCGACCTCTTTGTCGAGTCGCTGCGCCGGCTGATCGTTGCGGATGGCGACTGGGTGCCGTCGGAGCCGGAGACCAGCCTGTACCTGCGGCCATTCATGTTCGCGCGTGAGGCATTCCTCGGCGTGCGGGCGGCCGAGGACGTGGGCTACTACGTGATCGCGAGCCCCGCCGGCGCCTACTTCTCGGGTGGAGTCGCGCCCGTGTCGATCTGGCTCTCGACCTCGTACGCGCGGGCCGGTAAGGGTGGCACCGGCGCGGCGAAGACTGGCGGCAACTACGCCTCCTCCCTTCTGCCCCAGCAGGAGGCATACGGCCACGGCTGCGCGCAGGTGCTCTTCCTCGACTCGCAGGAGTCGCGGTGGATCGAGGAGCTCGGCGGCATGAACGTGGTGCTGGTCACGAAGGACGGCACGCTCATCACCCCGGAGTCGGACTCGATCCTCGAGGGCATCACGCGCGACAGCGTGCTTCAGCTCGCCGAGGACCGTGGGCACCGGGTCGAGCGTCGCCGAGTCAGCATCGATGAGTGGCGGGAGGGAGTCGCCTCGGGCGATGTGGTCGAGGTGTTCGCGTGCGGGACCGCCGCGGTGATCACTCCGATTGCCGAACTGAAGGGCGAGGGCTTCTCGGTGGGACAGGAGGGCGCGCCCGCGGGCGAACTCACGATGTCGCTCCGCGAGGAGCTGACCGGCATCCAGTACGGGCGCCGCGAGGACAGGCACGGATGGATGATGAGGTTGGACGCATGAAGATCGCACGATTCGCCACGCAGCGCGACGGGGACAACGGGGGAGCGATTCACTTCGGGATCGTTGACGAGGACGATCTGGTCGTGCTCGCCGGGGACCCGATGTTCGCCGGATTCGACACGACAGGCGAGCGCATCCCCTTCGCGGAGGCGAAGCTCCTCGCCCCGGTGATCCCGCGCTCGAAGGTGGTCGGCATTGGCAGGAACTATGCCGACCACGCGGCCGAGATGGGCGGTGAGACTCCGTCGGAGCCCCTCGTCTTCCTCAAGCCGAACACGTCGGTCATCGGGCCGGACGAGGCAATCGTCCTCCCCGAGGACAGCCAGCAGGTGGAGTTCGAGGGAGAGCTGGCGATCGTGATCGGCGCCGTGGCCCGCAATGTGCGCGCGGAGGACTACGAGGACGTGGTCTTCGGCTACACGATCGCGAACGACGTCACCGCACGCGACCTCCAGCGCTCGGACGGGCAGTGGGCCCGTGCGAAGGGGTACGACACCTTCTGCCCGCTGGGGCCGGTGATCGAGACCGAGTTCCTCTGGAACGAGAGCGCCATCGAGACCCGCGTCAATGGGCGAGTGCAGCAGGCGGGGAGCACCGGCGACATGATCCACGGGGTGCCCGAGATCGTGGCATACGTGTCGCGGATCTTCACGCTGCTCCCGGGGGACGTGATTCTCACCGGGACGCCTGCGGGAGTCGGGCCGATCGCGAACGGGGACACGGTCGCGATCGACGTCGAGGGGATCGGGACGCTGTTCAACCCGGTGCTGACGCGGCGGTAAGGCGGCGAGGGCTGGCTTGGAGGGCTGGGAGCACTTCACCGAGCCTCGCTGCGCTGTCAAGCGGACGCTCTCCTCCGGCTCCGAGACGTAGCGTCGAGCCATGAACGCTCCCCGCACCGATCCCGTCAGTCGCATTGCCCGGGAGGACTTCGGCTGGTCATCACTGCTGCCCGGACAGCGCGAGGCGATCGAGTCGGCGGCCTCGGGGCGCGACACGCTCCTGGTCCTCGCGACCGGCGGCGGCAAGTCCGCGGTGTATCAAATCGCCGGGGCGGAGCGCGGCGGAATTGTCCTCGTCGTGTCACCGCTCGTCGCGCTGCAGGCCGACCAGCTTGCCGCAATCGAGTCGGCGCCCGTTGCTCCGCGTGCCGTGGCGATCAACTCCTCCCTCGGCGCGGCAGCCGTCGCCCGCGCCTGGGAGCGGATCGACGAGGGCGGCCCGCTCTACGTCCTGCTGGCGCCGGAGCAGCTGGCCAAGGCCGAGAACGTCACGCGACTGGCGGCCGCGGGGGTGTCACTCCTGGTCGTTGACGAGGCGCACTGTGTCTCGTCCTGGGGGCACGACTTCCGCCCCGACTACCTGCGCCTGGCCGACGTTCGCGAGGAGTTGGGCGACCCTCCCGTGCTCGCGATGACGGCTACCGCCTCCGGACCCGTGCGTGACGAGATCATCGAGCGGCTGCGGATGAAGGATCCGGAGGTGCAGGTGCACGGGGTCGACCGGCCTGAGATCCGCCTGGTCGTGCGCCGACACGAGAGCGAGAACGAGAAGCGCGCGGCTGTGGTCGAGGAGGCGCGCAGTTGGACGGCTCCGGGGCTGGTCTACGTGGCGACCCGCAAGGAGACGGAGACTTATGCGGCCGACATCGCGGGCGAGGGGCGCCGGGTTGCCGCGTACCATGCGGGGCTTAAGGTGTCGGAGCGCACCGTCGTACACGAGCAGTGGCGCGCGGGCGAGCTCGATGTTGTCGTCGCGACGTCGGCGTTCGGGATGGGCATCGATCGCGCGGACGTCCGCTTCGTTGTGCACGCGACGACCACGGAGTCGCTTGACGCGTACTACCAGGAGATTGGCCGGGCGGGCCGCGATGGTGAGCCCGCGACCGGTGCGCTGCACTATCGCGCGGAGGATCTGGGGCTGCGTCGCTTCTTCGCCAAGCGGTCGGTCGACAGGGCGGCGCTGCGGGTGGTCTGGGCGGCCGTGTCGGAGCGGCCGGGCGTCGACTCCGCTGCGCTGGCAAAGGAGCTGGACAAGCCCGCGCGCACGATCGCCCGACTAGTGAACGACCTCGCAGACGCCGGCCTCGTCGAGACCGGCACGGGGCTGCGCGCGACCTGCGAGGCGACGGGGGATGAGGCGGTGGACGCGGTGACGGCCGCCCTCGCCTCTCGCGAGCGGATCGCGGAGTCGCGGTTGTCGATGATGCGTGCGTACGCCGAGACGCAGCAGTGCCGGCGTCGGGTACTGCTCGACTACTTCGGCGTCGAGTCGGAGGAGTGGTGCGGCAACTGCGACGCCTGCGAGCATCACGAGGCGAGTGGCGAGGCGAGCGGCGAGGTGAGCGAGGCGCCCGTCGATGCTCCGCTCAGCGTGGACGAGGCGGTGGAGCACCGTGAGTGGGGCGCAGGCACCGTGATGAGCGTCGAGGCGGACCGGGCGACGATCTTCTTCGAATCCGAGGGTTACAAAGTGCTGTCATTCCAAGCCCTCGAGTCGGGCGTCCTCCGCGAGCATGCCTCGGCCTGACCCCGTCCGGCGCCTCCCGCGAGATGCTCTCTTCGGTACGTCTCGCACGGCGTGTCGCGTACCGAAGAGGCATCTCGCGGGGTGGGGCGAGGGGGTCAGACCTTGGAGACGGCGGAGCTGACGGCGGTGGGACTGTCGTAGGTGCCGTCGGGGATGGCGCGGAGCGCGTCGAGGATGGCGCTGTCGGCTCCCTCCTTCTCGGCGGTCTTGACGATCGTGTCCTTCGAAGCCGGGTAGTCGATGCCCGCGAGGTACTTCTGGATCTGGATCGGGTTGGGCGCATCCATTGTGCTGTCCTTTCGTCGGAGGGTTACGAGTGCTCTTCGGCGAAGAGCCGGTCGAAGGCGTCGACGCGCCGGTCGATGACCGTCGTGGGTGTCTCGAGGTGCACGGCGCCGCTGGGCACGAGGCCCGCGCCGCCGAAGCGCTCCATGACGCGCCACTGCGCGGCGACGTCTTCGCCGCTGTGCTCCGGGGGCAGTTGCTCCCAGAAGTCGAAGCCGCCGACGGCCAAGAGGGCGTCGCGGCGGTAGAGGACGCACGCGCCCAGCCAGGCGACCCGGTACGCGCGCCAGGCGCCCTCCGGAACATCCAGGTCGGCGGCGACGTGGGTGAGGTTCGCCGCGTTGTGCAGCGGCCAGCGCTCGAACTCGGGGGTGCCGCGGCGGACCCGCTCGGGCTGCACGCGCTCCTCCCAGGTCTCGAACGCCTCCGTCTCGTGCGGCCGGACGTCCTCGAGGTAGGACAGACCCTGCACTGCGGAGCCGACGAAGCCGCAGTCGAGCCGCTCCAGCGCCTCATGCAGGCGCGCGAGCGTCCCCGGCTCGAGCCAGACGTCGTCATCGAGGAAGAGGACCGCGGGGGCACTGGAGAGCGAGAGCAGGTAGTGGCGCTGCTCCGCCAGCCCGCGACGAGGGAGGTGCCGACGCACGAGCGGCGCGCGGCCCTGCGCCTCCAGCACGCGCAGCATCGCCAGGACCGTCGGATCGCTCTCGGCAACTCCGTCGTCGGACTGGTCGCTGACGATCACCCGGAACGGCGGATCGTCCTGAGCGGCGAGCCCGGCGAGCGTGGCGGAGAGTTCGGCGCGGCGACCGACCGTCGGCACGAGCACGTCGATGAGCGGCGGCTCAGGAACCTCGGCGACTCCCCACCGCCCGGACCAGCGGCGGCTGGTCACGGCGCGGCCGATCGGATGCGGTGCACCATCTCGGTCGTGGAGTGCTCGGACACGTAGCCGACCGTCGTGACGGTGCCGCCGTAGGAGCGGACAACCCCCGCCTCCGCGAGCATGTCTGGGTTGTAGTCGCCGCCCTTGACGTAGACGTCCGGACGCACGCGCTCCAGGAGCGGGATGGGAGTGTCGCCGCTGAAGAGGGTGACGAAGTCGACGCAGCCCAGCTCCGCGATCACTCCGGCGCGGTCACCCTCGGGGTTGATGGGGCGGCCTTCTCCCTTGAGCCGGCGGACGGAGTCGTCGTCATTGACCGCCACCACCAGAACGTCACCTAACTCGCGGGCCTGCCGGAGGTAGGCGGTGTGGCCGCGGTGCAGCACGTCGAAGCAGCCGTTGGTGAAGACGATTCGCCGGCCGCGCCGCGAGTGCTCACCGAGCACCTCGACGAGGGCGTCCTCGCCGAGGACGACGGCGCCGGGGGCCGCGAGGGAGGCCAGCAGGTCGTCGGCGGAGCAGACCGAGGTGCCTGGGCGCTGCACGACCACGTCGGCGGCGGCCTGCGCGAGGTCGACGGCGGTGGCGAGGGAACGGCCGGCGGCGAGGGCGAGGGTGACCGTGGCGGCGAAGGTATCGCCGGCTCCCGACGCCTGCTTCTCCTCCGCGGGCTGGGCGAAGGTGCGGCTGACCGAGCCGTCGGCGTCGAGCGCGGTCGAGCCGTCGCGGTCGAGGGTGACGACCACGTGGCGAGCGCCCGAGCGCGCGTGCAACTCGGCGGCGGCGGCGCGCACGGCGGCGGCCCGCTCGGTGCCGCGGCCGAGGGAGGCGCCGAGCAAGCGCTCCGCCTCCTTCGCGTTGGGCGTGACGACATCGGGACGCGCGAAGGCCCACTCGGCCAATTCGTGCGCGTCGATCACCAGGAGCCCCGGACGCCCGGCGGTCAGCATGCGCTCGACGGCGGTGCGCAGGATCCCGGAGCCGTAATCGCAGACCAGCACAGCGTCGGCGCTCTCCGCGGCCCGCACGGCGGCCTCGGCCAGCAGCTCCAACTCGTCGTCGGCGGGACGGTGCGGCCCGGAGTCGACGCGCAGCATCACGCTGTCGCCGCCGACGACGCGGGTCTTGATGGTGGTGGCGGCGCCGGTGCGGACGATCGCGGCGGTGTCCAGGCCCGCCCGCTCGAGGGCGCGCAGGAGCCGGTCGCCCTCGGGGTCGCGGCCGGCGACTCCGACGGTGCGGACGACGGCGCCGAGCGCATGCAGATTGGCGGCGGTGTTGGCTGCACCGCCCGCGACATCCACCACGTCCTCGAGCCGCAGGACCGGCGCGGGCGCCTCCCGTGTGACACGCTCGGTCTCGCCGAGCCACCAGGAATCGAGGATCAGGTCGCCGATGACGGCGACCACCGGTGGGCGCTCGTGCACGTGCGCCAGGAGGGCGCTCGCCCGCTGGAGCGCCGAGCCCTCGAGACTCATCGGGCACCGCCCGGGAGGACGGGGAGGCCGAAGTGCACGACCGTGGTGGTGGTCATCTCATCCAGCAGCTCGGGGCCGTAGCCAAAGCCGGACCCGGAGGTGCCGCGGGGCTGCGCGCTGCCGCCGGGGGCGCCTCCGAAGACACCGTTGACCTTCACGGTGCCCACGGGAAGGGTCGCCGCGGCGCGATGCGCGTGCTCCATGTCGGCGGTGAGGACCGACGCGGCCAGGCCGTAGGGGCTCGCGGCGGCGCGGGCGAGGCCCTCGTCGAAGGAGCCGACGACGGCGATCGGGGCGACGGGGCCGAAGGTCTCCTCGGTCATCACAAGCATCGACTCGGTGCAGTCGGCGAGGACGGTGGCCGGGTAGAAGGTGCCCTCGCCGGGGGTGCCGCCGGTGAGGGCACGGGCGCCGCTGCCGAGCGCCTCGGTGACGTGCTCGTGCACGGCGTCGCGCATGCGGGCGTCGACCAGCCGGGGGAGGGGGCCGGTACTCCAGCGCTCGGCCTCGGCCACCAGCGCGGCGGTGAAGGCATCGGCGATGTCGCGGTGCACGTAGATCCGCTCGACGGAGGTGCAGATCTGACCCGCGTTGGCGAAGGCGCCGAGCGCGGCCTGCTCCGCGGCCCAGACCGGATCGACGTCGCGGTCCACGACGAGCGCGTCATTGCCGCCGTTCTCGAGGATCACGTGTGCGCCGGTGACCGCGGCGATCCGTGCCAGCGCGCGGCCGGTGGCCGTCGATCCGACGTGGGCGAGGACGTCAACGCCCTCGGTGCGGGCGAGCTCGTCGCCGATCGCTCCGTCGCCCTCGACCAGGGTGAGCACGCCGTGGGGCAGAGCGTCGGCGAGGATGCTCGTGAACAGGGCACCGGTCGCGGGGCTGCGCTCGCTGGGCTTGTGCACGACCACGTCGCCGGAGACGATCGCAGCGCCCAGCAGACCAGCCGCGACGGCGACCGGGTCGTTCCACGGAGTAAGTGCGAGGACCACGCCGCGCGGGTGCGGCAGGGCGAGGTCGACGTTCAGGGCTCCTCCGCGAAGACTCGTGCCGCGATGCAGAGGACCGAGCTCGGCGTACTGGAGCAGCGTGTCGACTCCCGCTCGGACGCCGCCGAGGGCGTCGCCCGCGGGCTTACCCGTCTCCTCGGTCGTGAGGGCGGCGAGTTCCTGCTCGCGCGCGGCCACGCGGTGGGCGGCGGCGCGCAGGAGGGCGCCGCGCTCGGCGGGCGCTGTGGTGGCCCAAGTGGGGAATGCGGTCCGCGCGCGGCGGACGGCGTCGACGGCGGTGGCACTGGTGTCGATGGTCACGGTCACCTCTCGGTCGGAGGCGCCCGCGGGGTGGCAGGCGCAACCGTCCGGTACCCGCGGGGTGGTGGCCTAGACATCGGGCCTGCCGGAATTTAGCGCTCCTGCGCGCGGGGTGCTGCGGGCCCGAGGATCTGGGGGAGGTTCCGCTCGTACTTCCGCACGAACTCCTCCCACGCTACGGGGGCGTTCCACTGAAGGAACGGCACGAGATGCGCAAACCCGAGGCTGATGGTCGTGACGGAGAAGAGGCGCTTGCGCCGAACGTCGTAGACCTGAAGTCCGCCGTACCAGCCTGCTGCCGGAATGATTCTGGCGATGTCGTGGACGGGGATAGACCGCCGGCGCCCTATCATCGGGACGCTGTTGATCCGATCGGCGAGGAGGGTGACCCGGAATCGCGCGAGCGCGCTCGCCAGCAGGATCATCAGAGCGCCGAGGACGACCATGACGATGCTGGCGATGAGCATCTCCGTCTCGTTGGGTCTGGTCGCTGCGATGACGGTCATCAGGGCGCCGAGCACGGCGACGATGATGCCGACGACCCGGTTCACGACGATCTGCGAGCGTCGGAACGAGAGGACGACGGCGTCGTCCGGTGCGGCGGAGATCCGCTCGTCGGGACGCTTGCGATCGCGCCGCCGAATGACAAACAGGACGATCGCGGGGATGGCGACGGAGGCGGCAGCCGCGACGGCCGCGGCGGGAAAGTGAGAGTACATACACCGAGGCTAGGGAGGTGGCCGCTTTCGGCGTCACACGCCGGCGCGGGGATTGCTCCTGCCGCGCCGTTCCCGCGGTGGGAAGCGCCAAGTTGCCAGTCCCCCTAGCCCTTCTCTCACCAGGGGGCTTGTACTTCGGCTGATGCGGAAGCTTCCTGCGGTCCCGCAGGAATGGCGATAGTGAGGATTCCGATGACTGAGTACAGGTACGCAGCGACCGTTGAGCGCGACGGCCGCTGGTGGCTCGTGACGATCCGCGAACTGGACATCGTGGGGCAGGCGCGCGGACTGGGCGAGGCGGACGCGGTCGCCCACGAGATAGCGGCGCTCGCGGTCGGGGTCGCGGTGGACGAGGTCACCGTGGAGGTCACCGTGCGGGTCACGCCCGAGGCGGAGGAGCTGTGGCGCGAGGCGGAGGAGGCGGAGCGCGAATCTCGAGCGGCCCAGGAGCGCTCTGCGGCGGCGCGGCGTCGAGCGGTGGCCATCGCTCGCGCGGATAGGTACTCCCTTGAGGCAACCGCGGCCGCGTTCGGGGTCTCTCGGACCCGGGTTCAGCAGCTTGAGCGGGCCGCTGCCTCCTGACCCGCGCACAACGTCAGCTGAGACGCGATCTCATCCACCATCGTCGATGAGAGGGGCTCTCAGCCGACGTTGTGCGGCGCCCATCCGGTTTCGGATCGGGTCTCGCGGGGAAGTGGAGGAGTGCACGCCCCCGGAGCCGCACCGCGACTCCGCACCTGAGAGGAACCCGCCGTGGTCGCCATCGCCCCCCTCCGAGAGCCCTTCGCCGGAGTCGAGAGGATCGCTGTGCTGCGCGGCGGCGGACTCGGCGACCTACTCTTCGCGCTGCCCGCCGTCGAGGCGCTCGCGGCGGCGTACCGGGGGGCGGAGATCACGCTGCTCGGCACGCCCGCGCACCGGGTGCTGCTCGAGGGTGTGGAGTCGCCGGTGGCACACGTCGAGATCCTGCCGGTTGCGCAGGGCGTCCGGGACGGCGAGGGCGAGGATCCGCAGGCCGTCGAGGACTTCACCGAGCGGATGCGCGCGCACCAGTTCGACCTCGCCGTGCAGCTGCACGGGGGCGGGCGCTACTCCAACCCCTTCCTGCAGCGGCTCGGCGCGCGGCACACGATCGGGTCGCGCACCCCGGATGCCGTGCAACTCGAGCGCACGATCCCCTACGTCTACTACCAGCACGAGATGCTGCGGGGGCTCGAGATCGTCGGGCTCGCCGGTGCCCCTGCGACCCGGCTCGAGCCGATCCTGCACGTCGATCCCGAGCGGCGTGACCGCCTCGCCGCCGCGCTGCCGGCGGGTGGTTCGCTCGTGGTGATTCACCCGGGAGCGACCGACCCCCGCCGCCGCTGGCCGAGCGCGAATTTCGCGGGGGTGGCGCGGGCGCTGCTCGCCGACGGGGCGCGCGTCCTCGTCGTGGGGGACGCCTCCGACGTGCCCGCGGCCGACGAGATCGTGGCTGGCGCGCCCGGCACCGTCTCGTGGGCTGGCGCGGTCGAGTTGCCGGACCTCGCTCCGCTGCTCTCGCTCGCCGACCTGGTGCTCGGCAACGATTCAGGGCCCCGGCACCTGGCCGCAGCAGTCGGGGCACCGACCGTCGGGATCTTCTGGGTCGGCAACGCGATCAACGCCGCTCCACTGGGCAGGCAGCGCCACCGCGTTCAGTTGAGCTGGACCACGCGCTGCCCGGTCTGCGGGCGCGACGCGACGCAGGTCGGCTGGACCGCTCCACGGTGCGAGCACGACATCACCTTCGTCGCGGACGTCCGCGTTGAGCCCGTGCTCGACGACGTCCGAGCCGTCCTCGCCGCCACCCGCTGAGCCCCCGCGCGAGATCGCGGGAGCCGGGACGGGGGTCACGGCCAGGACGGCTCCTCCTCGTGCGTGATGACGAGCTCGCGGACTTCGCAGCCGCGGGGCTGGCCGAGGATGAACATGACTGCGTTTGCGACGTTCTCCGGGTCGTTCAGCAGCGCGTCGGGGCCGGGCTTGTACTGCTCGTCGCGGTCGTCGAAAAAGCGCGTCTTCATGCCGGAGGGGATCAGCGTCGTGACGCCGATCTCGCCCTTGGTCTCGGCAGCGAGCGCCCGGGTGAAGCCGAGCACGCCGAACTTCGACGCGCAGTAGGCGGTCGCATCCGACACGGCCTTAATGGCCAGCGAGGAGGCGACGGTCACGACCCGGCCGTGGGTCTCGGTGAGGAAGGGCAGCGCCGCACGGACGACAGCCGCAGTGCCGAGCAGGTTGACCGAGATGACCCGCTCCCACTCCTCCGGCTCCACATCGACCAGGCGGCCGCAGCGGTCGATTCCGGCAGCGGTGACGACGGCATCGAGCCCGCCGTGCTCCCGCGCGATCTCGGCGACCGTCTTCTCGGCCTCGCGGGTCTTCGCGACGTCGACCTGGTAGGCGGCGACGCCCTCCTGCACGGCCGAGACGTCGCGGTCGAGCACGATCGGGGTACCGCCCGCCGCAGTGACGGCGGCGGCGACCGCCGCACCGAGCCCGGATGCTCCTCCGGTAATCAGGACGCGGCCAAGGGGGGTGGGAGTGGTGCTCATGGTTTCCTTCTGTGCTCATCGTTTCCTGCGGGGGCGGTCTGGGGGGCCTCGTGGGCCGCGGGTCAACCGACGCGCGCGAGCGCGGCAGCGAGATGGGTGGTCGAGCGGCCGGGGTGATAGGGCACGGTCAGGACTCGGCCGCCCCACTCCGCCACCGTCGCCGTTTCGGGCAGGGACTCGGCGGAGTAGTCGCCGCCCTTCACCCAGACGTCGGGGCGGATGCGGCGAAGCGCCTCGTCCGGCGTGTCCTCGCCGAAGACCAGCACGGCGTCCACGCACTCCAGGGCGAGCAGCAGGTCGACGCGGTCGTCCTCGGGGATGATCGGCCGCGCGGCACCCTTGAGCCGGCGCACCGAGTCGTCCGAGTTGAGGCACACGATCAGGCAGTCGCCGAGCGCGCGAGCGGCCGAGAGGGTGCGGGCGTGACCGGCGTGCAGCAGGTCGAAGCAGCCGCCGGTCGCGACCACGGTGCCGCCCGAGGCGCGCACCGATTCGGCGACCCGCAGGGCGTCGACTCCGCCGCCGTGCAGGGGAGCGGCGTCGGCGGGAGCGGCGAGGGAGGCGACTCCGCCCGCCAGCAGGTAGGACCCGGCGTCGGTGACCGCCGCCTGAACCGCCTCCGAGGGGCTCACGCCCTGAGCGAGCGCGACGGCAACGGAGGCGGCGAACCGGTCGCCCGCTCCGCAGGGGTCGGTCGGCGGTACGGCCGCGGCGGGCACGACGACCGGCACTCCCGCGCCGCGCGAGCGCAGCAGAGCGCCGGAGGAGCCCATCGTCACCGCGACGGCGCCGCAGCCCCATCGCTCCAGCAGCGTGGTTGCGGCCGACTCGGCGAGCGTCACTCCGCGGCCGGTTGCGCCCGAGAACGCGGTCGCCTCGGCGAGGTTCGGCGTCGCGAGCGTGGTCGTGGCGACCGGCTTCGAGCCGCGCGGATGCGGATCCCAGACCAGCGGCACCGAGAGCGCGTCGAGCGCCGCGCGCAGCGACGGGTTCTCGGTGAGTCGGCGGCCATAGTCGGCGACGACGACCCCGTCTGCGTCGCCGAGGGCGGCAAGCATGTCGTCCGTGACGGCGGGGACCGGGGGCCGCTCGCAGCCGCGGTCGATCCGCACGACGGCGTGGCCCGAGGCGGCGACCCGCGTTTTCACGGGTGTCGGCGCACCAGAGGGACCGGCGACGACGCGGACGCCGTGCAACTCGGCGCGCAACTCGGCCACGTCCGGGTCGGAGTCGTCGGCGAGCGCCGTCACGAGCGTCACGTCGTGGCCGTCGCGCACCAGCATCCGCGCCACGAGCCCGGCGCCGCCCGCGCGGGCGCTGCGGACCGACACATCGACCACGGGCACCGGGGCGTCCGGGCTCAGTCGCTCCGCGGGCCCGGAGAGGTCGACGTCGAGCATCACGTCACCGACGACGACGAGGCGCAGCCGGCTCATGAGGCCGCCGCCATTCGCGCGCGGATCCGGTGCTCGAAGGCCCGGCAGAGCGCGTGCACCAGGACGAGCTGCGCCTCCTGCACGTTCGCGCCGTGGCCGTCGAGGGCAATCGACTCGTCACAGAGGTCGGTCAGCGGGTTCGGTCCGTCGCCGGTCAGTGCCCACGAGCGGGCCCCGGCCGCGCGGGCTGCCTCGGCGGCGTGCAGCAGGTTGGCGCTGCGTCCGCTGGTCGAGAGCAGTACGACCACGTCTCCGGTACGGGCGTGGGCCGTGACCTGGCGAGCGAACACGTGGTCGAAGCCGTAGTCATTGCCGATCGCGGTCAAGCTCGAAGTCTCGGCGTGCAGCGAGAGTGCCGAGAACGGGATGCGGTCGCCGTCGAAACGGCCGACCAGCTCCGCGGTGAGGTGCTGCGCCTCCGCCGCCGAGCCGCCGTTGCCCGCGGCGAGCAGACGGGCCCCGGAGTGCAGTCGGTCGGCGAGTTCTGTGCCCCACGCGGCGATCCGCTCGGAGTGGCGCTCGAGCTGCGCGACCACGTCGAGCGAGCGCGCCACATGGTCGTCGACGAGGCGCCGAACGGCGTCCGTCGGGGTGTCCAGAACGGTGTCGATAGTCATCGTCGCGGAGCCGCCTTCCGGGTGGTGGGGGATGAGGGTGCGCTTGTGGCGCCGGTGAGGACCGACTCGTCGCCGATCCCCGCGAGGGTCGTGAGGTAGGCGCGCTCGGTGTCCGTGGCGACGCGGTCCCAGGAGTAGCGGGCCTCGACGCGCTCGCGGCCCGCGACCCCGTAGGCGCGGGCTCGTGTGGGGTCTGCGAGAAGCGAGGTGAGCGCGGCAGCGAGGGCGATGGGGTCGCGCGGGGGCACATGCACTCCGGTGACGTCCTCGACCACGGTGTCGATCAGTCCGCCGACCGAGGAGGCGACGACCGGCACTCCGCACGCCATCGCCTCGAGCGGAGTGATGCCGAACGGCTCGTACCAGGGCGCGCAGACCATCACGTCGGCCGAGCGGAGCATCGCGGGCATCGCCGTCTGCGAGAGCTGGCCGACAAAGTCGACGCGGTCGGCGACTCCGAGCTTCTCGGCGACCCCGTGCAGCCGCTGATACTCGGGATCGGCCGTGAGCGCGTCGCCCGAGCCGGAGCCGCCGACGACGACGAGCTCGGCGTCGTGGCCGGCCGCGACCAGGAGGGAGAGTGCCTCGATCGCGATGCCCATGCCTTTGCGGGGCACGAGGCGTCCGATGGTCATCAGCCGCGGTCGCTCGCCGCGCGGCGCGACCGGGCCGTCGACGGTGAATCGGTCGATGTCGACTCCGCAGGGCACGACCGAGATGCGCGAGGTCGGCACGCCCAGACCCTTCAGCTCGAACGCCTCATCGGAGCAGGTGGCGACGATGCCGTCTGCCCGCTGGCCGACGCCCGGCTCGAGCCAGGCGCGCTCTTCGGGGCTCGTGTCCAGCGCGCCCTGTTGACGGCGCTTGACAACGCCGAGGGCGTGGAAGGTGTGCAGTACCGGCACGCGGCGCCCGGTGACGCGCTCCACCCGGTCGGAGGCGTCGAGCGCCGCAACCCCGGACATCCAGAAGTGGCTGTGGACGAGGTCCGGTCGCTCCTCGAGCCACTCCTCGGCGAGGTCGACCGCGAAGTCACCCATGAAGGGAAGCAGGTCGTCCTTCGGCACCCGGCGCGGCGGTCCGGCGTCGATGTGCACGACCTCGACACCCGAGGTGAAGGGCACCCGGCGGGGGAGGGAGGGGTCGTCGCGGCGCGTGTAGACCACGACGCGGTGGCCGCGGCGGGCGAGCGCGTCGGCAAGCGCCGCGACGTGCACGTTCTGGCCGCCGGCGTCGACCCCGCCGAGCGTCGCGAGCGGGCTCGCGTGCTCCGAGACCATCGCGATCGTGAGCGGACGCGCCGCCAAAAGCTGGTGCTTCATCGTGTGCTCCCTTCCAGGGCGGGCGGCGCCGTGCGGCGACGCGGAAGATCGGCTAGGAGCTCATCCCAGTCGCGGTGGAATCGGGCGAGGCTGTAGCGGGCGAGGGCGGCTTCGCGGGCCACGGCCCCGGCGCGGGCGGCGCGATCCGGGTTCTCGATCAGGGTGCGGGCCGCGGCGACGAGGGCGTCGAGGTCGTTCGTGATCGCTCCAGCCTCGTGCGGCACGGCCCGTCCCGCCTCGGTGACGTCGAGCGCGACGACGGGCATGCCCAGGTGCATCGCCTCGAGCAGTGCAAGGCCGAGCGACGTCCAGCGGAACGGGTGCAGGTAGACCCGACGGCGGGCGAGCGCGGCGTGCATCGCCTGCGTGCGCAGGTCACCGAGCACGGTCACCTCCTCGAGCCCTGGTAGCTCCGCGAGCCGGTCGGTCTTCATCCCGAACACATCGAGCGGAGCGACGGCCCCGAAGCGGGGGAGCAGGTCGGTACCGGCGACGCGTCCGCGGCGGACCGGCTCGTTGACGACGACGCCGAAGTGAGCAAGCTCGCCGGTGTAGAGGGGCCCCGGGTCGTGGATCCCGTGCTCGATGACGGTCGTCCTGGTCGAGCCGGTGTCCCACATCAGCGCGTTGAAGTGGGTGACGTGCACGATCAGCAGGTCGTCGCGGTCGGCGAGCGGATGCCGAGTGGTAGGCACGTCTCCGCGCGGAGTGTTGTGCTCGACATAGACCGCGGGGACGTCGCGGCCGAGTCGGCGGCCGAGCAGGCGCTCCGCCTCGGCGAACTCGTCGGGGCGCTGGAGGAGGACAGCGTCGATGTCGGTGTCGTGCAACTGCTCCGGGGCGATGTCGACGGCGTTCGGCCAGTCGCGTCCGCCGGTACCCAGGCCCCAGCCGTCGCGGGCCGCAGTGCGGGGCAGCACGAAGGTGTGCGACCCGCGGACGAACGCGTCCGTCCAGCCGCCGTGCACATGCCAGAGCAGGATCCTCATGCGATCGCCTCTCTCGTGGGGGTGGGAGCCGGGAGGGTGGCGCTGAGCCGGAGCGCGGCGGCGACCGCCTCCTCGGCGCTCACCCCCGCGAGGCAGGGGTGGCCGGGAACAGGGCAGACGCGCGCCCGCGAACCGGCGCAGGCCGCCTCCTGGTCCCCGAGCAGCGCGACCGGGACTCCGTAGGGCGCCCAGCGAACGGCGGGGACGACCGGAGCGAACAGGCTGACAACGGGGGTGCCGACCGCCGCGGCGAGGTGCGCGGGGCCGGTGTTGCCGCTGATCACCACCTCGGCGCGGGCCAGGACCTCCGATGCCCCCGCGAAGTCCGTCGCCCCACCCAGATCGATCCCGCGGCTGCCGGCGACCTCGGCTGTCAGCGCCCGCTCGCCCGGCCCCCCGGTGACAACAACGGCGAGGCCCGCGTCGGCGAGCAGCTCGACCGCGCGCGCCGCGTTGGCCGCGGGCCAGGCTCTGGCCGGCACCGCGGCTCCGGGATGCACGACGGCGTAGCGGCCGACGTCCACGAGTGCAGCGGGGAGGATGCCCTCGCGGCGCACCAGCAGGCGGCCGTCGTCGCCCGCGGGCAGCGTGAATCCGGCCGCCGCCGCGATGGCCAGCGCGCGCTCCGGCTCCGGCTGGTCCTCCGCCAGCGTCTCGCCCGGAACGAGGCGCACATCGAGCAGAGCTCCGGCGAAGTCGACGGAGGCGCCGGAGATCCGGGCGACTCCGCAGAGGCGCAAGAGCAGCGCGAGCGGCAGCGGCGACTGGTGGAAGGACGTGAGGATCACGGCCTCGTCGGGGCTGAACTCTGCCACGATCGCGCGCAGCTCATCGACCAGCTCAACGTCGACGGGCCGAGAGGCGTCGCCGATCCACGGGCACCACCACGTGCGCACCGCCACCGGCCCGGGGAGCAGCGCCGCCGCGGCTGCGCCCTGGGGTCCGCTCAGCAGCAGCACCTCCGCCTCCGCCGCGATCGCCCGGATCGCGGGACCGCAGAGCAGCACGTCGCCGGCGCTGTCGAGCCGGGCGACGAGGACACGGCGCCTCACTCGGAGTCCCCGTCGGGTTGCATCGCGAGCAGCAGCTCGACGGCCTCGAGGAGCGTCGCCGCGTGCAGCGGAGCGGCGGCCACCTCCTCCGAGCGCGTGACCGGAGTCGGCACCAGCACTCCGCGGGCTCCCGCAGCCGCGGCGGCGCCCATGTCGGCGCCGATGTCGCCGATCACGGCCAGGGAGTCGACGGGCAGTCCCAGCGCCTCGGCGGCGTCCAGCACCATCCCGGGCGCGGGCTTGCGGCACGCGCAGCCGTCATCGGGGCCGTGCGGGCAGAGCATCCAGACGTCGAAACCGCCGAACAGCTCATCGACACGGCGGTTCACGGCTTCGGCCTGCGCGCGGTCGAGAAGGCCGCGCGCGATGCCCGACTGGTTCGTGACGACTCCCAGCGCAAGTCCCGCCTCCCGCGCCCGCTCCACCGCATCCAGCGCGGTCGGCATCGGCGAGACCCGTGATGGGTCACCGTTGTAGGGCACGTCCACCACAAGCGTCGCGTCGCGATCGAAGAGGATCCCGCGCAGGGTCCGCACGCGCTCGTCGGCGCCGTCGGCGCTCCGCAGGGAGGAGTCGTTCACTCCTTCCTCGTACCCCGAGACCGAGGATGTAAACCCCCACCGAGAGAAGTCGTCCTGCTCGGGCGCGTCGCAGAACGGATCAGCCGACCGCGCGTCTGAGTCCCGCGCAACGGGGTACGGGGGACCCGACAGGAAGGAGGCGCCGTGCGCGCTCTCACCGACCCGGACGGGACTCCGGAGATCCTCGCCCTGCGCGCCCTCAAGCTCGGCGACCTCCTCGTGGCGGTTCCCGCGCTGAAGGCGCTGCGCCGCGGCTTCCCCGAGCACCGGCTGATCCTGGCCACCACGCCCTGGCTCGAGCCGATCGTTGATCTGATCGAGGGCCTGGATGCCCTGGTGCCCACGCTGCACGGCCTCGACGACCCACTCCCGATGGCCCCCGGGCGTGTCGAACTCGGGGTCAACCTGCACGGCAACGGTCCGGAGTCGCGACTGCGGCTGCGCGAGATCGCCCCGCGGCGAACGCTGGAGTTCCGCGTCCCTCGGCTCGATCCCGGCGCCGGCCCCCACGATCCGCGTCCGCTCTGGATCGACGGAGAACTCGAGCGCGCCCGCTGGGCCCGCCTCGTTAACTCCATCGGCCTCGACGCCGACCCCGAAGACGTCGCCCTCACCGTCCCCGCCGCGCCCGCGCCGATCGCCGGGGCAGCCGTCGTGCACATCGGCGCGTTCTACGGCTCCCGGGAGTGGCCAGAGGAGCGCTTCGCCGCGGTCGCCCGTGCGCTGACCGCCGAGGGGCACCGCGTCATCTACACCGGAGGCGCGAACGAGGCCGACCGCGCCCGCCGTGTCGCCGAACTGGCCGGTACGGGCGAGGCCCTCGCGGGCGTTCTCTCCCTGAGCGACTTCGCGGCGGTCATCGCGGCAGCGGAAGTCGTCGTCACCGTCGACACCGGAGCCGCCCACCTCGCGTCGGCTTACGGCATCCCCTCCGTCGTCCTCTTCGGACCCGCGCCGCCCGAGGCCTGGGGCCCGCCCGTCTCCGGCCCGCACGTGGTAGTGACCGACGCATCCCTGCGCCGCGGCGACGTCTTCTCGGCCGAACCCGATCCGGCGCTGCTCGCCGTCCAGGTCGAGGACGTCCTCGCGGCCCTCGCCTCGCTCCCCTCGAGTGCCGAGGCCCACCTCAGGCGGTCTTCAGTCGCGCGGCAGGCCGGACGGCTGTGACGGAGGTGACGCGAGCGCGCGCGACGCGGGGCTGATGGCTGCGCGAAGGGGCGCCCAGACGGTCAGCGAGCTGCGCCAGTATCCTGCGCTGCAGGCGCGAAACCTGCATCTGCGTCGTCCCCAGCGTGTCTGCGATCTGCTGCTGCGTCCGCTCCTCGACAAATCGCATTCGGAGGAGTTCGCGCTGCCCGTCGTCGAGCTCGGCGAGCGCTTCGGCCAGGCCGTGCCGCCGATCGATCTCGAGTAGCCGCGCGTCCTCGCCGCCGATCGTCTCGGCCAGCCCGACCCCACCCTCGCCGACACTTTCGTCCAGCGAGAGCGGATGACCGGCGGAGCGCGCGTCTGCGACCTCGGCTACGTCGACCCCCAGTCGGCGGGCGATCTCCTGGTCGGAGGGATGGCGTCCGAGTTCCTGAGCGAGCTCGTCGGCCACGACGGCCGAGCGCCGGTGCAGCTCCTGCACTCCGCGCGGCGGGCGGATCATCCAGCCCAGGTCGCGCAGATGGCGCTTGAGTTCGCCGGTGATGGTGGGGACGGCGAACGCCGCAAAGCTCTCACCGCGTTCGGGGGTGAAGCGCCGGGCGGCCTTGACCAGGCCCACGTAGGCGACCTGGCGCAAATCCGCCCAGTCGCCTCCTCCGCGCGACACTCGGCGGGCCATCGCCTCGGCGAGCCCGAGGTGGTCGAGCACTATGCGCTCGCGGATCCTTTTTCCTTCGGCGTCTTCGGCCCCGGCCGCCGCCTGGAAGAGCGAGAGGGTGCGCGCATCCTTCTCCGCGCGGGCCGACTCGGTGAGGACTATGCGGTCCCTACCGACATCCAGGTCGATCATGCTCATCCGTGCTCCTTCCGGGCAGGCTCCCGCGGACCTCGGGCGCGGCATGCGGAGCCGTGCTCGGACGGACTCGGCGGGAAGCCCTCGGCATAGAGCACCACTGCTCCGTGCTCCGCGTCAGTCCGTTGACGAGAAGCACGCTTCGCGGTAGGAGTGCTCGCCTCCCGGGCGACCGCAGCCCCCGCCGGATAAGATCGGCGGCGTATGTCTGAGCTCACTCCGCCCCTGGATCGCGCGCCGGACGCGCACCCGTTTACGACCGCGACCGGGAGCGACGTCCGTGTCCGCTTCTGCCCGTCTCCCACCGGGACCCCGCACGTCGGCCTCATCCGCACCGCCCTGTTCAACTGGGCCTACGCGCGGCACACAGGAGGCACGTTCGTCTTCCGCATCGAGGACACCGACGCCGCCCGCGACAGCGAGGACAGCTACGAGCAGATCGTGGACGCGCTGCGCTGGTTGAAGCTCGACTGGGACGAGGGGGTCGGAGTCGGCGGCCCGCACGGCCCGTACCGCCAGTCGGAGCGCACCGATGTTTACCTCGACGTGGTCCAGCGCTTGCTCGCCTCGGGGCACCTCTACGAGAGCTACTCCACCGCGGAGGAGATCGACGCGCGCAATGAGGCGGCCGGCCGCGCCAAGCAGCACGGCTACGACAATCACGACCGCGACCTCACCGAGCAGCAGCGCGCCGCCTTCCGCGCCGAGGGCCGAGCGCCCGCGCTCCGCCTTCGCGTCCCCGACGCCGATCTCTCCTTTGACGACCTCGTCCGCGGCCCGATCACTTTCCCCGCGGGGTCATTCAGTGACTTCGTCGTCGTGCGCCCCAACGGTCAGCCGCTCTACACGCTCGTGAACCCCGTCGATGACGCGATCATGCAGATCACCCATGTGCTCCGCGGCGAGGACATCCTGCCCTCCACCGCCCGACAGATCGCGCTCTACCACGCGCTGATCGACATCGGAGTCACGACCTTCGTGCCGCGCTTCGGCCACCTCCCCTACGTGATGGGCGAGGGAAACAAGAAGCTCTCCAAGCGCGACCCCTCAGCGAACCTCTTCCACCATCGCGACCGCGGCTTCATTCCCGAGGGCCTGATCAACTACCTGGCCCTCCTGGGCTGGTCGCTGACGCACGACCGCGATGTCTTCTCCATCGAGGAGATGGTCGCCGCCTTCGACGTGGTCGACGTGAATCCCAACCCCGCCCGCTTCGACCTCAAAAAGGCCGAGTCGATCAACGGCGACCACATTCGCCTCCTCGCCGTCGATGACTTCACCGAGCGGACTATCCCGTACCTCGTCTCCGCGGGCGTGCTCACGGGCCAGCCCACGCCAGAGCAGCGCGCCGTGCTCGACGCCGCCGCCCCGCTCGTGCAGGAGCGGATCGGCCTGCTCGGCGAGGCTCCCGGGATGCTCGGCTTCCTCTTCACCACGGCCGAGGCGCTGACCTACGACGAGGACGCCCGAAAGGGCCTCCCCGCACACGCGGGAGAGGTGCTCGCCGCCGCGGTGGGCACGCTCGAGCTGATCCCCGAGGGCGAGTGGCTGACCGCCGCGATCCAGGAGGCGCTCGCCTCCGCCCTGATCGAGGGCCTCGGCCTCAAGCCGAGGATTGCCTACGGGCCGCTGCGCACCGCGATCTCCGGGCGCCGCGTCTCGCCTCCGCTGTTCGAGTCGATGGAGATTCTCGGCAAGGCGGAGTCGATCGCCCGCCTGGACCGCCTCTCGGCGCACCTCACCGCCGCCCGGCCGGCCTGAGCATGGCGGAGGCGATCGGAGGCCGGTACGACGTCGTCGTCATCGGCGGCGGCCCGGCCGGGCTCTCGGCCGCCCTCAACCTCGTCCGCGCCCGCCGCAGCGTCTTGCTGCTCGACAGCAACCGTCCGCGCAATGCGGCCACCCTGCACTCGCACGGCTTCCTCACCCGCGACGGCATCTCCCCGCTCGAGTTGCGCCGCCTCGGCCGCGAAGAGTTCGAGCGCTACGAGGCTGCCGAGGTGCACCACGCCCTGGTTACCTCCGTCGAGCGCTCCGGCGGCGAATTCGTTGTCGGCGCGCGGGGCGTCCGCGGCAGCGCCGATCGATCGGTCCTCGCGACCGCCGTCGTTGTCGCCGCGGGGCTTCTGGAGCGGCTGCCCACCCTGCCGAACCTGCGCGCGTACTACGGCACCGCCGTGCACAGCTGCATGGAGTGCGACGGCTACGAGAAGGCGGGCGAGGCGCTCGCGCTGATCGGCGAGACTGACGACCTGGCCGAGCGCGCGATGCTGCTCTCGCAGTGGTCGACCAACCTCGTCGTGTTCACCAACGGAGTCGGAGTCGTCAGCGACGCCGACGAGTCCGTGCTCGCGTCCGTCGGCATCCGCGTCGATCGCCGCCCGGTCGCCGACCTCGCGGGGGAGCGCGCGGTGATGACCGGCGTACTGCTCGCCGACGGTGATGTCGTCCCGTGCACCGGCGCCTTCGTGCGTCCCGTCTGGACACCCGTCCTCGACTACCTCGACGCCGCCGGCCCCGAGCGCGACGCCGACGGCTTCCTCCGCGTCGATGCGGGTGGTCGCACCACTGTGCCCGGCCTCTACGCCGCGGGGGAGGTCACCGCTCCCGGACCCCAGCAGCTGATCGTGGCCGCCGGATCAGGCGCCCAGGTCGCGTCCGCTCTCAACCGCGACCTCGTGCGCGCCCGTCTCGGCGAGGCCGCTCCCGAGTCGGAGGGCTCCGTCGTGCGCGGCTCGATTTGAGCGGCATGGCTCCGTAGGGTACTGTCTTACCTCGGCGCCCGGATCCTGGTCCGCTCGTCACCTGGTCTCCGGCTCATCTCCGCATGACCATTGGGGTATGGTGTAATTGGCAACACGGCTGATTCTGGTTCAGTTGTTCTTGGTTCGAGTCCAGGTACCCCAGCCATGCGCGGCTTCGCAAAAGCGATGGATCGCGTTGACCGAAGTTCGTGCACCTCGTAAGCCCCGGCAGGATTGCCGGGGCTTCTCGGTTTCGGTGCCGTGTCAAACGCCCCACCATGCGATGGCTGGCGGCGCCTTCGCCTCGTTCCGGTCGCCCGTCTCATCGGATCATAAGATCCGAAACGCACGCCGTGGGCGTGTCCGCGACCCTGCGTGCAGAGAATGGGCGCGGCGCGCTTCTCGACTCTGAACCGCGCGATGGTAGACGCTGATCAATCGCTGGTTGGTGGGAGCGACGTCGGAGCCGGATAGTCCGCCGAAAAAGGGCGGAGGTGCATGAGGCTACTCCGTTCGGGGGGAGTTGCCGTTCGCATGGTCAGAAGAAGAGCGAGCGAACCTAATATCGAGATGGTCGACTTATGGCGCGTATTCGCGCCGAGTCCGAGCGGTGCATGAAGGTAAGTGCTATAGGGCGTCTGGATCCGTAACTCGATTTATCCGTAGCTCGATTTCCGCTCCAGGTCCCATCCGTTTGTCCCCCGAAGGGTCCCCCCTAATGAGGACTGTGTCGAGCCTTGAAGAGGAGATATGTTCGATGACGACGTGACAAAGCATTTGCGGTCGGGCTGCCGGCCGACGAGATTCTTGTCGCGGAATGTAAATTTCGAGAGAAAGGGGGGTGCAATTGGATGAATCCATTGGCGAGTCTGCCAGCGTCGACCAGATCATGGTCTCCGTTCGGCGAAGAATGTTTCTAGGCCTTGGAGTCGGAGCGGCTGCAACTGCCGTCGGCGTCTCCATCGTCGGTGATGCGCCGCGAGCGAATGCGGCGGTGCAGCCGTATAATCCGTGGGCCGATTATCGCATCACCGGCACGTGGAGAGAGCATGCGAGTTACAGTCAGGGCGGAATAGACTACCCTCTGGCTTACGGCACCGATCTGGTCGCTCCGGCTGCGGGGACGCTCAGGACTTCCGGAGGCTCCGGCGAATTCGCCGCGGGATGGGTGGGAAGTGCCGGTCGGCGCTCCATTCTGACCCTCGACACTCCGATCAATCGTGTCCACGCGGCTGAGTCGGTGCCGCCTGAAGCGGCAGGGCCGATGGTCGCCATCGTTGTTCAACACCAGGCCCAGTTTGGTTCGGCGGGGCACAAAGAGGTCGGCGAGTACATCGGCAAGTCCGGCGCTTCTGCTGACGGCGCCGACTATGGCGGAGACACGCATCTGCATGTTCATGGCCTCGACGCGCAGGGTCGTCGCGTGGACATGACGAAATTCATCACGAACGCAGTGGGGAACGTTCCTGTTCCGCCCATTGAAACGATCACTATGGAGGATGACGATATGGCAATGGCTGTGGTATGCGAAGAGGCTGGCGCTGCGAGTGACAAGTGGATCGCGATCTTCGGTGGCGGTCTCCTCTATCAGGAGATCGCTCCCAACAATCGGGGGTACTGGGACGTCTTCCAGAGCTCGATGAACAGGATCCTGGCCCAGCGCAAGGCCGATTACTCGTTCGAAGCAGTGCGGGTGACTCAGGCGGAGTACACGCACATCAAGTCGGCCTTCGAGAAGATGCGTTAGTCACGCACCGACGAACGCGCTAGTCCTGTCGCTTCATCTTCGTGTCTCACCCTGATGGAGCGTGGATGCGGCGAAGCACCGCGGCGTGTGTGGTATTTCCCACGCAGGTCGCGGTGTTTCCATTTGTTGAGCATCATCACGACGCAAGACGGGCGGATTCGTTCGTCAGAAGTAAGGCGCGAGATGGTCGCGTAGCGCGGCATCGCACACGTACACGTACGTCCCTCTGATCCCGCGCGTCAGCAGCACCGTGTAGATGTTGCGGACATACGCGAGCAGGTCCTCGTCGCTGTAGCGGAGCCCGAGCTTCGGATTGTTCTCGCGCCCCTTCTTGTCGTGGTAGTTCGCGCGATCGAAGACGATTCGCTGTTCAGCACGGTCGTACCGCAGGTCCGGCCCGATGATGACTCCCGCGTAGTTGAGGTCGTACCCCTGGACAGTGTGGATCGATCCGACCTCGTCGATCGCGCCGGGGGAGTTAATCCAGTCGCGCTGGGTGCCGTTCCACCGGAGCGCTTCGCGGCCGATGCGGATGTCGACGGCGTTCTTGTCTTTTTTGCTCACCCACTCCCACGCGTACCCGGCCACAAGGCGCGACAGCCCGTGCTCCTCGTCGCGGAAACGCAGTTCACGGCGCATCTCGCTGAGGTCGTCGAAGAACCGCAGGTCGTAGCCTCCGAAGTCTTCCCGCTGTGCCGGTGGAGCGTCGCTCAGCACCGATCGGACGTAGCCGACGTAGTCCTTGTCGGCGGTGATACGCATCTGCGAGCGGAGGGGATAGACGCGGCCGTCCGCCGCCGCCTCCGAGAGAAGACCGCGTGTCACCGCCGCGGGCAGGTCTGCTGGCCGAACGGTCTGCCCGGTGTCGAGCATCAGGATCGTGTGAGTGCTCTGCGCTCGGATCCAGTCGAGCTGCGTGTACTCGAGCGAGTCGTCGCCGAACAGTCTCCGGTTGATGTCGGCGAACCTCTTGTTCAGTGGGCCCGAGGGCTGATTCGCCCGCTGACTCAGGCGGTGCGCTTCATCGACGATGAGGATGTCGAATCGCTGCTCACTGCCTCCGACCTCGAACGGGGTCAGCACTTGGCTCTTGTGCAGACCAGGCGTGAGTGCGAAGACCCGCGAGATCGAGCCTCGGAGCGACTGCTGCGGCACCACGAGTCCGACTCGCAGGGTGGACAGCAGCTCAGCGTGACCGGGGGTGAAGAAGTCGTTGAACAGCGAATCGCTGTCGAGCGACTCCTCCGGATCGTGCTCACGGATGTCCTGCAGCAGCTTCAGGAGGTAGATCGCGACGACCGTCTTCCCTGTCCCGGGATCTCCCTGCACGACGACCGTGCTGCGGTCTCCCGACTCGAGGTCCGAGAAGAGCCCCTCGAGGATGTCCTCGACGGCGATCGCCTGGTCGTGATTGAGAGCTTTGAAGGGCGAGAGCTTGAAGAGGTCGCTGTTGATAATCTCGGGGAGCGTCCTCTGGAAGAGATGCTCCTGAGTGCGCAGCACCTCGAATACCTCGTCGAACGTCCTCCGGTAGGAGTCGCGATCGAAGTAGTCCGCGTCGGTGATCCCGGCATTGTGGTTGAGCACCTTCAGCCGTCCCTCGCCTGAAAACATGCGAAGGAGGAACGACTCGAGGTCGAGGCACGCGGACTTGTTGAACGTCTCGTCGAGGACGACCCGCACCCGCTCGAGCCGGCTCTTCTCGGCTGAGTCCAGGTGCTGGCGGAGGCGACCCTCGGCGTTCAGGGACTCGCCCACGTAGACCTCCGCCGCGCTGTCGAGGACGTACACGACTGGCCAGTTCCGGTGCCGCGGATCGGCCGATCCCCAGGCCCGGACCTGGTCGGAGTCGAAGGGGAAATGCTCGAGGCTAAAGTCGGTCATACTTCTCGCTCCGACCACGAGCCTTGTCGACGGGGTACTTCTCGCGGGTCTTCTCGAGCTTGTCGAGGACGATCGCATCCGGGACGACACCGAGTCGATCAGCGAGCAGGAGGCAATAGGTCAGAACGTCTGCGAGTTCCTCCACCGCCGAGGGCAGGTCGCTGTCGCCCCACTGGAAGCACTCGAGCAGTTCGCCTGCCTCGATGCTGACGCTCTTCGCGAGGTTCTCGGGCGTGTGGAACTGCGCCCACTCACGGGCCCGGACGAAGTCTCGCAGGGCATCGAGGACGTCATCGCTGGGCATGCCTGCCAACCTACAGGCGTTGCTCCTGGGCCCACCCGCTAGGTTGGCGGCGTGTTCGCGGGACTGCAGGGCTTGCACCTGCTCATCATTCTGATCATCCTCTCTCCCGTGATCATTGCGGCGATCGGCATCCCGATCGCTGTGACGCAGGGTCGCGCGCGCCGCGAGGCCGGGCTCGTGACCGACCCGCGCGTCAATCCGCTGGCCGTCACCACCTTCGTGTTCTCCTCCTTCGTCGATGTTGCGGGCCTCGTCTGCGGTCACATGCCTCGCGCGCAGATCCGGAGGAGCGGCGAGGCCGGTTGGGGCCTCGCCACTTTTGGGCTGTTCCTCGGCTGCTGAAAGGTCGCCCGTCCATGCAACCCGATCTCCTCTGAATCGTCATCGCCGGCATCCCCGTCGGCGCCCCCAACTGATCGCCCCCATCGGCTTCTTCGTCTTCCGCGCCTGGTACCAAGTGCCTCAGGCCGACGAGGCGATCGTGATCGTCGGCAAGAAGCAGAAAGGTGAGAACGGCCTGACCTCGAACATGACCGTCATCACCGGCGGCGGCGCGTTCGTCAACAAGCTCACCCAGCGCTCCGACCGCATCTCGCTGCGCTCCCGCCAGATCAAGATGGAGCCGGTCGCGTAGACCAAGAACGGCGTGACGATCCACCTCGCCGTCGTCGCACTCGTGAAGATCGACTCCACGGCCGACCAGCGTTCGCGATCCAGGGCGTCACCGACCGCAACGGCTACATCGAGGCCCTCGGCGCGCAGGAGATCGAGCGTGTCCGTCGCGAAGCCAATGTCGCCCGAATCAACGCGGCCTGCGAGGTCAAGGCCCGCTAGCTTGCCACCGACGAGGCGAACCTGATTGAACAGACCGCCTGACCCCCGCGTCGCGCTACCCTCGAACGATGTTCGCCGGGCTGCAGGGCTGGCACCTGCTCATCATCCTCGTCATCCTCTCGCCCGTCATCCTGCTGGCGGTCGGCCTCCCGGTCGCCCTCGTGCAGGGCCGCGCCCGCCGCGAGGCCGGCCTCGTCGCCGACCCGAACGTGAATCCGCTAGCCATCACGGCGTTCGTGCTCTCGTTTGTCGTCGGTCTCGCCGGAGTCGTCTGCGGCCACCTCGCCCGCGCGCAGATCCGCCGCACCGGCGAGGCCGGCTGGGGCCTGACCGTCTTCGCGCTGATCCTCGGCTACTACGCCACCGCCGTCGCCGTCGTCGTCGGCGGCACCGTGCTGGCGTCCGCTCTCGCGCCGGCCTGACCGCCCACGGCGACGCAACCCCGGTTCCGTGCCTTCGCGAGTCTCCCGTTGCATGCCCACTCGCAGAGTGTTCGAGACACAAACGGCCGCTGGCCGGGGCCCGACCCCTCCGCGGACCCCGCCCTGCGCCCACTCGACGCGTCCAGTCGCGAGTGAATGCCGAGAAAGGGGCTCTCAGACGAGCGCCTCGTGCGGCTGCAAGGAGGTCGTGTCGTAGCCGAACGGTCGTCCGTTGCCCGCGTCGGCGCGTTGAAGCTGAACACGTCCGCTCCAGGGGCCGTGCCGCCCCGGGAGCGGACGTGCCACTCTGCAAGCAGGATCCCAGCAACCCTTTCAGCGGCGGTTCTTTCGTCTTACGATATTCGCATGACAGCAGAAGAGACCATCGACGGCGTTCCCGTGACCGAGGCGCAGATCGCCGCGTGGGCTGCGGAAGCCGAAGCCGGGTACGACGTGGCTGCTCTGAAGCGGCGGGGCCGTGGGCGACCGGGTCGCGGAACCGCAGCCTCGCAGGTCGTGACGGTACGGCTGACGGAGGAGGAGCTCGCCGCCCTCGACGCGCGGGCCGCACGCGAGCACCGGTCCCGGTCCGACATCATCCGCAATGCCCTGGCCACATCGGCCGCATGAAGGTCCATCCCTCCGCGTTCAAGCACGGGGTCCGAGAGGAGGACGCGGTCAGGGCGGCAACCGCTCCAGTATGGGTCGGGAATCTCGACGACGACTCCCCGGCGCGTCAGCTGCGCCTCGGCTTCGACACCCGAGGCCGACTGCTCGAACTCGTCGTCCTGACCTTCGACAGCGGCAATGAGCTGGTGATCCACGCCATGAAAGCCCGCCTCGGCATGGTCGACCTGCTTCTCTGAGCGCAGGCGCGGAGCACAGTCCAGATCGACGCCGCCGGAGGGCGGCCACCGGCGCAATTGATCGTCGATCGTCCGGATCCTCAGCGCGCGCCACTACTCATCGCGTTTTTTTCCTCCCCCTAGGGATGGCGAGTTTTCTTCTTCCAGCGCTGATACTTGTCGCGGCTGCGTGCATCTCAGATCCCAGGCAGTGCGGGTCTTTGGTCGTCATCATTCCTCAAGTCGGCATCGTCCTCTTCCTGGCGCTGGTCCTCGGTCGTTACATCGTCTTCGAGCCCGCACTGTTGATGGCCGCAGCGGAGTCGTCGAGGCACGTCGTTCGCCAACGCCTGCGCACCCTGCGGTTGCGCTCACAGAAGCCGACTCGCGACAGTCGTGACAGTCCTGGCGACTGGCATCCTGTCTGCGACCGGAAGATCGGATCGAATAACGGGCTGGATCACACTGGTATTCGTCGTAATCGGGTTCTTCGTGGTGACATTGCTCGCCGCCGGCGAGCTGCACGTCGAAGGGAGAGCGGCAGTGGCGGCTCCTGTGGTGGTAGTCGGCTTCTCCGAGGCTCTGCCGATCGCGCGATTGGGGCGGCTCGCCGACTGGAGTCTGCAAGGCATTGCGCGAAGGAGCGCCGCGAGGTCTCTGGCGAGGGCCTACGTGGGTCATGTCCACACGCTCATCGACCCGAGACCTCAGGCTTCCAACAGGGAGGTGCATGATGATTCGGTTTCTGTCCGCGCGACCGTCTGCCCGGTTCGCCGATGGTGGTCGTGGCTATTGTGTTCGCCCGGGCCGAGCGGCGGCGCGGCGCGCGGGCCACCCACTAGCGATCCACGCTTTCGTGCTCTTCCTTCGTCGCCGGATCGGTTGCCGTTCGTCCGGCACTCGTTGGGTTTGCACCTTTGCGCGCCGAACTGACAGGCACCGATCCCGCCCTTCGAGGCCTGCCGCTCCGCGCTCACGGCGAATGCGGGCTCCAAGCAGCGCGTACCCACGCTTCCGGCACCTCGCGACTGGGCGCGGACCGGGGTCCCGCGCCCTCGCTGAGCATTCTCCGCGGCGCTCAGCCGAGCGCCTTCCGCATCTGCACCGCCGTCGTCTCATAGCCGAGCGACTCGTACAGCGCCCGAGCCGGCGTGTTGAAGCCGAAGACGTTCAGCGCGAGGGCCGAGCCTCCGCGAGACAGGACGTGCGACTCCGCCAGCAGCATCGCCGCCCGGCCGAATCCCCGGCCACGCTCGGCGGCGTTGATCTGCACGTCCCACACGTACCAGACGCCCTCGAGATCGTTCGGGTGCGGGCCGAGCCACAACGACCCGACAGTGCGCCCCTCCTCCAGGACCTCGAGCACGTCGTGCCCTAGGGCGGCGAAGCCGTTCGAAAAGTACTTCTCGTAGGAGGCGTCGGCGTTGCGGGTTGCGGCCGCCTCATCGTCGCCCGCTCGCATCCGGTCGGCGATGTACGCCGAGCGCTGCATCCGCATCCACGAGGCGAGAGCGGATGGTGACATCGGCGCGAGCGTGACGGTCATCCCTCCACTGTGGCATCCGGCGATGCCCGCGCGTCAGTCGGCGTCGCGCTCGGCGTGCTTCCGCTTCCCGAGCCGCGTCGCCAGGAACAGCAGCGTCCCCACGACCGCGTACCCCGCCGTCGCCAGCCACACCACCCCCGTCTGCTGCGTCAGCAGCACCACGCTCGTCACGATGGCGAGCATCGGAACCACGCTCGAAGAGGAAGGAAAAGAAGGCGACGATGGACGCGGCGAACGCGCCCTGCAGCGGAGCGACGTCGGGGTTGAATTCGAGGACACGACCCGCATCCCCGTTGCCGCTGCCGAAGAACACCGCGGCGCACACGATCACAATGACCAGGCCGCTCACCTCGATCACCGAGGCGACCAGGTTCGCGGTCAACGACTCCTTCATCCCGCGCAGATTCACGAGCGTGAGCACCGCGATGAACACGATCGCCGTCGGGACTGGCGGCACGTCGAGCAGCGCCCCGAGGTAGTCGCCCGCGAACGCATTGGCGAGCGAGGCCGCGGTCGTCATGCCCGGAGCCATCATCAGGAAGCCGATCAGGAACGAGAGATATTGTGCCGACCAGGGTGTAAATGCCTGCGCCGAGGGTGTCGCCCACGATGAAGGCGAACAGCAGCGGCCCGGTGATCATCCGCTTGAGTGTCGCCTTCTCGGGGGCGGAGCGTTCCGCGTTCGTCGTGTCCGTTCATCCGGCAAGTCGAGCGAGACCGGCGCAGGAGCGCGAGCCCCGCCGCGAGACCGCTACGAAAATTCTCATGCGGACTCTGGCCGAACGGGCCTTCATCCGGCGTCGCCAGGCTCGTCCGCGCCGCCCCAGTCGATAGGCTGGAGCGCTTCGTCGTCGGGAGTGGAGCGGTCGCGGAGGAATCATGGGCAAGAAGCGCAATCAGGGTCGATCCGGAGGCGGGCGACAGGGCGGCTCGGGGGGCCAGGGCGGTTCCGGGGGCCAGGGCGGCGGACGCACGGCCGAGACGGCGATGATGGTGCGGTTCCGCAGCTGGTACCGCTCGCACCTGGCCGAGGTAGGCGCCCTGCACGAGCACCTCGAGGTCGACGAGGCCGTCGAAGTCCTCACCGATCTCTTCGCGATGACCCGCGACCTGCGCCCGCGCGGCTCCTTCGCGCAGCCCGACGCCGAACTGCTCGAAGCCGTCTTCGACCAGATCGAGTCCGATCTCTCGGGGGAGGAGAGCGAGGCCGACCTCGACGACACGCTCTTCACCGTCGCCGAGGTCGTGGAGCACTTCCTCGACTTCCTGACCGATGAAGATCTCTGGACCGGGACCGACGAGGAGCTGGATGAGTGCCAGGCCGTCCTCGATGAAGTCCTCGACCTCGAAGGATCGTTCGTTGATGCGGTCCTCGACGACCTCGGCGAGGTCGAGGAGGTCCCCGCTGACGCGATGCTCTCCGCCATCCGAGCTACCGCCCTCGTGCACGCCGCCGACGTCGTGGTCGAGCACCTCGCGGGCACCGAGGAGGCGACCCTCACCGAGCACTCCGCCCGCGAGATCGTGGCCGAGGCGGGTATCTCCTCCGCGGGATCGACGCCCAGCGACGACCCCGTCCGCATCCCCGTCTCCGCCTGGTGGGACGCCCTGGTTGGCTCGACCGTGCTCGAATCGGACGGCGCCTCCGCGGGCCTCGGCGAGGCGGCCGTGCTCTGGCGCAGCTCCGACGCTCCCGAAGCTGCCGCCGAACGCATCGCCTACGTCGCGCGCTTTGTTGAGCTGTGGCTCCTCAGCGCTCAGGAGGCGCTCGCCGCCGCCGACACCGAGGACGGCGCTTTCGCGCCCGCAGAGCGTGCGGTCGCCACCACCGACGCCGTACTCGTGCGCATCGCCGTCGCCTGCCAGGCGCAGATGCATCCGGGGCTGGTCGTCGGTGAGCTCGTCGACGAGCTGGCGGCTGACTCCGGAGTCTCGCTTGAGGAGGCCCTCGATGAGCGCGAGCGGATGGTCGGCTCGGCCGAGCGGATGCTCGACGACGCTGCCGAGCTCGGCCTGCTGCTGCACTCGCCCGAATTCGGCTATGTGGTTCCCGAGGGATTGGCGCCCGCGCTCGCGGCCGTCGTCCGCGCGAGCATCGTCCTGCTGAGCGGGCGCGAGGCGACTCGGCTCGAGATCCTCGACGAGGCGACCCAGGAGACCGCCACCGCCTACGCCCTGCATGTCGCTCTGCTCGGCACCAAGCCCGTCGTCTGGCGCCGGCTCGAACTCTCCTCCGAGTCCTCACTGCGCGACCTGCACCTCGCCCTGCAGCTCTCGCTCGGCTGGACAGACGCGCAGCCGCACTACTTCAGCGTCGGCGTGCCCGACGAGGAGCAGGCTCCGATCGGCTCGCCGTCGGACGTGGAGGAACTCGGCGCCGACCTGATCGACGAATCGCACGTGGCGCTGGCCGACGTGCTCGAGGAGGAGCAGGACGAGTTGTTCTACGTCTACGACCTGGAGGACGAGTGGCGCCACGTCATCCGCCTCGAGTCGATGGCGCCGCTCTCGGTCGCCCTCCCGCGCTGCACTGGGGCGCAGGGCGCGGCTCCGCTCGATGCGTCCGGCGGCCCTGCGGCGTGGACGGACACCGTCCGCGCGGCGTCCGATCCGTCGTCGCCGGACCATGCGGAGGCGCTCGAGGCGCTCGGGCTCGAGCCCGGTGCCTCCTTCGACCCGACCGCGGTCGATATCGAGGGCATCAACCGTTCGCTCGGCCTGCTGCGCTCCGGTCTCTGACGCGACGCCAGCTGAGACGTCGCGTCGCTACGGGGTGAGCAGCAGCTTGCCGATGTGGCGGGAGGTGCGCATCCGCTCGTGGGCGCGCTCCGCTTCTGCGAGCGGAATCACCTCGTCGACCACTGGCCGCACGGTCCCGTTGGCGACGAGTGGCCAGACCCGTGAGCGCACCTGCTCGATGATCAGTCGCCGCTCCTCCAGCGGCCGGGCCCGGAGGGTCGTTGCGTGTACCGCACCGCGCTTGCGCATCAGTACGCCCAGGTCGAGCGAACCGAGCGCGCCGGACTGGTTGCCGATGAAGACGACGCGGCCGCCGGTCGCGAGCGCCTCGAGATCGCGAGCGAGGTAGTCCCCGCCGACCGGATCCAGAATCACGTCGACCCCGAGGCCGCCGGTCTCCTCGCGGATCCGGTCAACGAAGTCCTCCTCGCGGTAGTCGATCAGGATGTCGGCGCCCAGCGCCCGGCAGGCGTCTAGCTTGCGTGGGCTGCCGGCCGTGACCGCGACGCGGGCGCCAAGCGCGACGGCGATCTGGATGCCGGTGGTGCCGATGCCGCTCCCGCCGCCGTGGATCAGGACCGTGTCGCCTGCGCCGAGCCCGGCGACCATCACCAGGTTCGACCAGACCGTTGCCGTCGTCTCGGGCAGCGCCGCGGCCGACACGAGCCCGACACCCTCCGGCACTGCGAGCACCAGGCCCGCATCCACCGCGACGTACTCGGCGTAGCCGCCACCCGAGAGCAGAGCGCAGACCTCGTCGCCCTCGTGGAACTGCGTCGTGCCCGCTCCGAGCGCGACCACCGATCCCGACACCTCCATCCCGAGGATCTCGGAGGCGCCGGGCGGCGGCGGGTACACGCCACCGCGCTGACCGAGATCGGCACGGTTGACTCCGGCCGCCGCAATGCTGATGAGGACCTCACCCGGGCCGGGTACCGGGGTCGGCACCTCCTCGAGCACGAGTTCGGAGTCGGGGCCGGGGTTCTCGACGCGGATCGCCTGCATGGGGCGATGCTACGCGGCCTGAAGCGTCCGTCCGATTTGCAGGAGTCCGTGCGATCTGCAGGAGATCGAACGTCCTCGCGGTGCTGAATCCTAAAGAGATCGATCTCTCGCCGCCATCCCCTGCCCATCGCACCATCCCCTGCACATCGCACCCCGCGTCAGCGCCTCACCCCTGCGCCGCGAGGAAGCCCAGCACCGCCTCCTTGAACGCGCGCGCCGGCACGGTGCTCGTGTGATCCCGGCCGGAAACGCTCACGAACCGGGCACCCGCCTCGGCGGCCAACCGCTCGCCTCCGGGAGCGATGGGATCTGCCCCACCCGTCACCAGAAGCATCGGCAGGTCTGGGTACCGCCCGTGTTCAGGATGCTCGCCGCCGCGTATGCCGTCGGCCACCGCGACCAGCGCCGCCAGGTCGTTTCCGCGCACTCCCTCCGCCATCCCCATGAAGGCGCGGGTGAAACTGTCGTCGATCTCGCCGCCGTCGGCCAGCCGCGCCCGGGCAGCCTCCGCGTCGAAGTGCCGTAGCGGCTCACCGACCGTCAAACCGCCGAGGCTCAGCGACGCAAGCCGCTCCGGATGCTGGAGCCCCAGCACCCAGCCCATCCGCGCGCCGAGGGAGTAGCCGAGCAGGTGCGGCGCCATCAGATCGTAGGAATCGAGCACCCGCACGAGGTCGGCCACCATCACCGCAACGCTGTAGGAGCCGGAGTATCGCGGCTTCTCGCTCGCCCCGTGACCACGTTGGTCGAGGGCGACGACCCGGTAGCCGGTCTTATGGAGCGTGCGGAGCCATCCCGCCGTCTCCCAGTTGAGCACGGCGTTCGACGCGAACCCGTGCACCGCGAGCACGGTGGGTGCGTCCTCATCTCCCACGGAGTACGTAGCGAGTCGTATCCCGTCGTCGGCCACGACGTACACGGGCGGCGGAAACGCGATCACCCTCCCACCCTGCCCTCGCCCCCACCCGCGAGAGGCCTCTTCGGTACGCGACACGCCGACGGAGGTGTACCCAAGGCATCTCGCGGGAAGGAGCGGGAGGGCGGGGCGCGCCGCGGAGGCGTCAGCGCGGCGGCCGGGCGGAGCGGGCGAAGGGGACGGCGATCCAGAGGCGGACGGGGCGGCCTCGGCCGGACCGGATCCCGAGCACCACGCACAGCACCACATTCAGGACCGAGAGCAGGAGGATCGCGCTGATCGTCGCGAGCGGCCAGTCGGCGTCGAGGGAGTCGCGCACTGACACGAGCGCCAGGTGCAGCGGCACCAGCATCAGCTGGAGCGCGAGGTAGGTGAGCTGCCAGTTCACGGCGACGATGCCGTTCCGGTCGCTCAGGGTGCCGGTGCGGCGTCGCGCGCCCCAGACCATGACGGTCGCGGTGAGCGAGATCACGGGGGAGAGCACGACGAAGCCCGCCAGCGCCGAGAGCCCGGCGAACCAGATGGCCCGGGCGCCCAGTCGGTCGCGGGTGCGGTGCCGCAGCTCATCGTCATCCATCGGCCGCCGCCTCCTCGGGTCGCCCTCCAGTCTCGCATCCGCCCCCGCTTCCGTGAGGGGGATCGCCCCCGGTTCCGGGGGTTCACCCGATGGGCCGGGGGCCGGGCCGTCCGTAGCGTGGAGGCATCGCCGGATCCCACCCGATCGCCGGATCGGACCCGGCAGCACCTCATCCCGCCGGGTCACCGGCATCCCTCCCGAAGGAGCACACCCGTGTCCACCGACGACCGCACCGCCCGCCTCTCGACCGCTGCCGACGAGCACCCCACCGAGGACGTGGGCACGACGGCCGTGCTGACCGATGCCCGACCCCACGCAGAGCCCGCCACCGCGTACCTTCCCCCGCGCCCCGACTACGGAGCCCCGCCCGTCCCGCCGGCGGCCCTCGCTCCCGCCCCCTCGACGCCCTTCTCGCTGACCAGCCTCATCCTCGGCGTCACGTCCATTTTCTTCGGCCTCACCGTGGTGGCGCCTGCTGCGGGCCTCGTCTTCGGCATCCTCGGACTGCGTCGCGAGCCCACGGGGCGCACCCTCGCGATCTGGGGCATCGTCCTCAACGGGGTCATGCTCGGGATCGTCCTGCTGTTCGCCGTTGCCTTCGTTGCTCTGCTCCTGCTTGCGCCGTTCCTGTCGATGTTGAGGTAGTTGCGCCGCAGATTCTCGAGGACCCGCACCTCCCCTCCCGCACCAGCGGAGGGAGGCGCGGGTCGTCGTGTTTCTGCGGCCACCTGTGATCCGGCGCCTGCGCCCAGTTCGTTCACGAGCTCGGCGTTAGGCTGGCCGGGCAGTTCGCGGACCCCCTGCCCCTCGGGGCCGCACGACGACAGCAATGGAGCTGGACGTGACCCTCGCACCGCGCACTCTCCCCGATCCCGACCCGGAAGGCCGAGCCCTGAACACCCCCGAAACCCCCGCCTTTCGCACCGAGACCGACTCCCTCGGCGCCAAGGACATCCCGTTCGATGCCTACTGGGGCATTCACACCGCGCGCGCACTCGACAACTTCCCGATCTCGAAGCGCCCGATCTCCATCTACCCCGATCTCGTCCGTTCGCTCGCGACCGTGAAACTCGCCGCCGCGCGCGCGAACACTGAGCTGGGTAGCCTCGCACCGGCCAAGGGCGAGCTCATCGAGACCGCCTGCCGCCGGATTATCGACGGTGAGTTCCATGACCAGTTCGTTGTCGGCGTGATCCAGGGCGGAGCCGGCACCTCCACCAACATGAACGCCAACGAGGTCGTGGCCAACGTCGCCCTCGAGATCGGCGGGTACGGCAAGGGTGAGTACGCGCACGTGCACCCGCTCGATGACGTCAACCGCAGCCAGTCGACGAACGATGTCTACCCGACCGCGATCAAGATCGCGATGACCTGGTCGCTGCGCCGCCTCCTTGACGAACTGGCGCTGCTCCGCGAGTCGTTCTCGCGCAAGGCCGTCGAGTTCGGCAGTGTGCTCAAGGTCGGCCGCACGCAACTCCAGGATGCGGTGCCGATGACTCTCGGCCAGGAGTTCCACGGCTTCGCCACCACGCTCGGCGAGGACCACGCCCGGCTGTCCGAGACCATCTGGCTGCTCGCCGAGGTCAATATCGGAGCCACGGCGATCGGCACCGGCATCACTGCCGATCCGCGCTACGGCGCCGCCGCCGTCCGCCATCTCAACGAGATCACCGACCTCCAGCTCGAAATGGCGCAGGACCTGGTCGAGGCGACCAGTGACGCGGGCGTCTTCATGTCGTTCTCCAGCGCGCTCAAGCGCTCGGCGATCAAGCTGTCCAAGATCTGCAACGACCTGCGGCTGCTCTCCTCGGGCCCGCAGGCCGGCTTCGGCGAGATCAACCTGCCGCCGCGTCAGGCCGGCTCGAGCATCATGCCCGGCAAGGTGAATCCGGTCATCCCCGAGGTGGTCAACCAGGTCGCCTACTCGGTGGCCGGCGCTGATGTCACGGTGACGATGGCGGCCGAGGCGGGGCAGCTCCAGCTCAACGCTTTCGAGCCCGTGATCGCGCACTCACTGCTGCAGAGCATTACCTGGATGACGCAGGCCTGCAAGACCCTCCGCGAGAACTGCATCGACGGCATCACCGCCAACGTCGACCGGCTCGAGGCGATGGTCGCCTCTTCCGTCGGAGTCGTCACGGCGCTGACGCCGAGCATCGGCTATACCGCCTCCGCCGCCCTCGCGAAAGCGGCGCTCGCCACCGGTCGCAACGTCGCCGATCTGGTGGTCGAGGCCGGCCTGATGTCGCGCGAGGACGTGCTACGGCTGATCTCGCCCGCCCGTCTCTCGGGCATCGAGGCCATGACCTCAGTACTCCCGATCATCGCCCCCGCTCCGGAGTCATGAGGGCCTCGGTGCGCAGCATCGCGGCCGCACGGACCGTCTGGTCGCCTGGACAACGACGGTTGAGCCGACGGTCCCGGCCCGGATCGGCTGGAGCCGCGTTCTCGGCCTTGGTTCTGCGGCTCCGTCCTGCGTCGGCCGCGGTCAGCGGGCGCGCGCCTGCCCTACTCTCAGCGCCATGAGCGTCTACCCGCCGCCCGCCCCGACGCCTGCTCGCCCGTCCGTCGTCCCCACCGTGCTCGGCTCGATTGGCGTTGCGCTGCTGGGGATCCTCCTTCTGCTCGTGTTGGCTTACGTCGTGCGCGGGCTTGGTGTCAGCGCCGCTGCCGTCTGCGCAGTCGTTGCCCTGGGGCCGCTCACCGTGGTGCTGCTCGGTGTTCGCTGGGTCGACCGCTGGGAGCCGGAGCCTGCGCTCGGTCTGTGGTTCGCGTTTCTGTGGGGAGCGGCGGGGTCGGTGGCGATCGCGCTCCTGGTCGATCTCGGGGTGCAGATCGCGGTCTACACGTCGGGTCGGCGGCCGAGCGGATCCGACTTCGTCGGCGCAGTGATTCAGGCGCCCGTGGTCGAGGAGGTGGCGAAGGGGATCGGCGTCCTGCTGGTACTGCTGATCTGGCGTCGCACCGTCGACGGGCCGGTCAACGGCATCGTCTACGCGGCCGTCGTCGCCTCCGGGTTCGCCTTCGTCGAGAACGTCCTCTACTTCGGCACCGCGCTTGTGGAGGGCGGCGTCGAATCGCTCGCCGTCACGTTCTTCCTCCGCGGGGTCCTCTCGCCGTTTGCGCATGTGCTGTTCACCTCCTGCACGGGCGCGGCGCTCGGCATCGCATCGCACCGTCCGAGAGTGGTACGCATCCCGATCGTTCTGCTCGGTCTGGCGCTGGCCGCGTTCCTGCACGCCCTGTGGAACGGCTCGTCGTTCCTGGTGTCCGACTGGTTCGGTTTCTACGGAGTCGTGCAGGTGCCGCTGTTCGCCGTCGCCGTGGTCGCGGTGGTGCTGCTGCGCCGCCAGGAGCGCAGGGTGACACTCGAGCGGCTCGGGGACTATGCAGCGGCGGGATGGTTCTCGCTGATGGAGGTGCGCATGATCGGCACCGTGGAGGGGCGGCGCACCGCTGTGCGCTGGGCCACCCTGGCCGGGGGTGATCGACCGCGGGCGATGCGGGCGTTCCTCGGTACCGCGACGCGACTCGCGCACCTGCGTCAGCACCAACTGCTCGGCCGGGGTGGGCCATCGGCCGCCGTCGAAGAGCGCATTCTGCTGGATGAGCTGGTCGCCCGCCGCGCTGCGCTCATCCGCTGATGACGACTCGCACGCCGACGACCCGCACGCCGACGACTCAGGCGCTGCGCACGCGCCGCTCGCCCGCCGTCACCGGTACGTCGAGGCGGTTCTGCGCCGGAGGCAGCGGGCAGTTGTAGTGCGGCGAGAAGCCGCACGGCGGGATGTAGGCCCGGTTGAAGTCGAGCAACACCGGGCCGGGCGTGCCCGCATCGGCCGCGGCGCCGATCCGCTGGACCACGAGGAAGCGGCCGACGGGATAACTGCGCAGTTCCGGATCGTCGCTGCGGTTCGTCGGGTCGCCGAAGGGGACGAGCAGAGTGCCGCCGTCGTCGAAGGCCGCCACTGTGTACTCGCGGGCTCGACCGTCGTCGATGAGGGAGAAGGTGATGTCGCCGGGCACGACGAGGTCCCGGGTAGCTCCGTTGTCGCGCAGGTGCTCGAACGGAATCGTGCGGTCCCCGCCCACCGGCTCGAACCAGGCCTCGAGCACCCAGGCGGCGTCGAAGGCGAACGTTTCGATGGCGTCGAACGAGCGGATCCCCGCGGAGGCTGCGTCCCAGACGCGATAGCCGTACTCGGGCTCGCCCGTGTCGAGGTTCTCGCGCCGCAGGCGGGTGAGCGAGGCGGTTGGGCCGTAGTCCGCAAGCGCCTGCTCGTCGCTCACGCTCTGGCCGGCTTCGAGCCAGCGCGTTTCGACGAGGGCGAGGTCGCCGCGGGGGCCGGTGACGCGCTCAGCGCGGCGGGCGAGCCAGCCCTCCCATCCGGCACGCGCCGATTCGGTCAGGTCGATCGACGCTCGGGAGGGGGCGGTGACGCTGCTGCTCGGTGTGGCCATGCGGCGTGCAACGCGGGCGCGACCGGTTCTCTTCCCTGCTCTTCCCTGCGATCTTTCCTGCGATCTTCCCTGCGAGGTGGACGGCGTTCGGGCCCGGCACGGAGAAAGAGCCCGACACCCTGCGGCAGCGGCGCGGCCGGCTACTCGGACGGGGTGTCGAACTCTTTGTGACATCGAGGATGCTCCTGCGCGGCCTCGAGCGCAAGGGGCCCGGTGATCGCCGGTCCCCTGCGGCTCCGATCGGAACGCTCGGTAGACTGGACCGCCTGTTTTCCCGCGACCCCCGCAGCGCATCCCGCGCCACACGGTCCGCGGAGGCGGATGCATGGAAGGCGCACGATGACGGACGGTACGAGAGTCCAGCACACCGAACTCTCGCGGGAGCGCGAGTACGTGGCGGCGCTCTACGCCCGCCTGGACGAGCTGATCGCCCAGGCCCGCAAGGCGCTGGACACGGTCCGGATCGAGAGCGTCGGCGGCAACCACCAGAGCCGCTCCGAGCGCGACGCTTACGCGCGGCTCTACGAGGACCGCATCCGCTCGCTCACCGGCGCCGACGACCGGCTTGCGTTCGGCCGCCTGACCCTCGCCGAGGGCGACTCCGAGCACCGCTACATCGGCCGCATCGGCTTGCGCGACGAGGAGCAGGACACCCTGCTGCTCGACTGGCGCGCCCCGCAGGCCGCCGCCTTCTACCAGGCGACCGCCGCCCGGCCGATGGGCACCCGCGCGCGCCGGCATCTGACCACGCGGGGTCGCGACGTCCTCCGCTTCGAGGACGAGGTCTTCGACGAGGAGTTGCTGCGCGAGGGCACTGTGCTCCAGGGCGAGGGCGCACTGATGGCCGCGCTCGGGGCCCAGCGCACCGGGCGGATGCACGACATCGTGGCGACCATCCAGAGCGAGCAGGACCGCATCATCCGCTCGGAGCTGCGCGGCGTGCTGGTTGTGCAGGGCGGCCCTGGCACAGGCAAGACGGCCGTGGCACTGCACCGCGCCGCCTACCTCCTCTACTCCTACCGCGACCGCATCGCCTCCTCCGGCGTGCTTGTCGTCGGCCCTTCGCGCTCCTTCCTGCGCTACATCGAGGCGGTCTTGCCCTCGCTCGGCGAGACGGGCGTCGTGCTCGCCACCCTCGGTCAGCTCTACCCCGGCCTCGATCTCATCGACGAGGACGTCCCGGCGGTCGCGCGGGTCAAGGGCTCAGCGCGGATGGCGGAGTTGCTCAAGCGCGCGGTCCGCTCGCGCCAGGTCGTCCCCGCCGAGACGCAGGTGCTCGACGTGAACGGCGAGAAGCTCCGGCTGGAGCCGCAGGACGTGGAGCGCGCGATCACCCGCGCCCGCGACTCCCGCAAGCCGCACAACGAGGCACGCGTCACGTTCGTCAAGGCGATGGTCACGCAACTCACCCGCCAGCTCGCCGATCAATTGCGCAGCCACGGCAACACAGTCGATGAGGCCGACGAGGCGGTGCTGCGTGAGGACGTGCGGACCGCGTACGACGTGCGCGTCGCCCTCAACACGGCATGGTTGCCGCTCACGCCCGAGAAGCTGCTCCAGGACCTTTATGCGCGGCCGAACTGGTTTGCATCTCTCACGCCGCGCTGGACGCCCGCTCAGCGGGCGCTCCTCCGCCGAGATCGCGACAGCTCCTTCACGGTCTCGGACGTGCCGCTGCTGGACGAGGCCGCCGAGCTGCTCGGTGCCTACGACGACCACGCCGACGCGTCGAAAAAGGCCGAGAAGGAGCAGCGTCGCCGCGACATCGAGAACGCGGAGGCGGCCATCCGCAATATGGGCGTCGAGGGCCTCGTGAACGCGAAGGACCTCGCATCGGGCTTCGCCGAGCGAACCTTCGTCGGCACCGCCGCCGAGCGCGCGGCCGCCGACCGCTCCTGGACGTACGGACACGTCGTGGTCGATGAGGCTCAGGAGCTCTCGCCGATGCAGTGGCGGGTACTGCTGCGCCGATGCCCGATGCGCTCGTTCACGATTGTCGGCGACGTCGCCCAGGCGTCCGGCGCCTCCTCAGCCACCAGTTGGGACGCCGCCCTGCGCGACACCTTCGGCCGTCAGGGCCGCGGGGTGGAGGCAGCGCCGTGGCGCCTCGAGGAGCTGACGGTCAACTACCGCACGCCCGCCCAGATCGTGGCATTCGCTGAGCGGGCGGCGCGCGAGAACGGGCTCGAGATCACGCCCGGTCAGGCGGTCCGCTCGACGGAGTGGCCGGTCCGGACCATCCGCGACCGCGGCGAGCGTCCACTCGCCGAGCGCGTGCTCGCGGCGGTGGCAGAGGACCGCGCGATCGAGGCGGAGGGAACCCTCGCCGTCATCGCGCCCGACGACGAACTCGCCGCGATCGCCTCGCGCCTCGCGGCTGAGTACGGCCGGGAGGTCGGCCGCGGAGCGACGGGGCTCGACCGCCCGATCGCGGTCCTCTCGACCAATGACGCCAAGGGACTTGAGTTCGACTCCGTCGTCATCGCCCGACCCCGCCTGATCGCGCAGACCGGCGAGCGCGGCGCCGCTTCTCTCTACGTGGCGATGACCCGGCCGACGCAGCGCCTCACCCTGGTGGAGTGAGCGCCCGCAGCCGACTCAGTGGGAGGCGGCGTCCGCGACGGGTACGGGGAGACCGGTCCGATCGAGGCGCTGGATCAGCGCGGTGAATGCGTTCGACAGTGCCTCATCGAGGGCGGGGCCACCGTGCCCCTCATTCTGAAGCAGTTCAAATTCGGTCGTGACGCCTGCCGCTTCGGCGGAGTCGGCAAGCTCGCGGGTCCACTGCGCGAAATTGCCATCCGTCTGTCCGACGGTGAAATATTGCCAGCTCTGGGAATAGTCGGCGCCGGAGCCGCCGAGTACACTTGCGGGCTTCAAGGAATCGTAGAGAGCCGTGTCGCCATTCAGTGCATTCTCGAGCGTCTCGTGCTCCTGATCCTGGCCGGGGAAGGCCTCGCCGGCGATGCTGATGGCGTTCTTGAACACGTCCGGGAACTTAGCGCCGAGCAGGGCAGCGCAGGTGCCTCCATTGGAGTAGCCCGCCACGGTCCACGCGCTCGGGTCCGGGAGGACGTTGAGCGAGCGGCGGATCCAGTTGACGACATCCACCGAGATGTAGGTCTGTGCTGCGCCGAACGACGTCACATCCGAGCACAGCGGATCATCCACCGGACGCCCGATCTGATCGGCGATCACGACGATCGGAGACCACCCGTCGTGTGCGCTTGCGATGGTGTCCATGGCCTTCCCGACTCTCTTGGGATCCGTTGACCCTGGCTGCCCCATCATCATGACGACGACCGGCAGGTCGGGCGGGTCGGCCTGCAACGCCGCGGGAGGGAGGTAGATCCCGGCGCTGCGTGCGGGGAACCCCGAGACCTCGGCAGGAATGGTGGCGGTGCCAATCGCACCGTGCGAGGGGCGGTCCTTCGGCGCCTGCCCCTGCTCCGGCGCACCCGGCTGGCGCAGCGGAGGCAGTGCGATCGGGCCGACCGTGGATGTTCCGAGGATCTCGGCTGGGGTCGAGGTGAGTCCGTAGTCGAGATTGATTCCGATTCCCGCCGCGATCAGGAAGGAGAAGACAGCGACGATCGCGACGAGGCGCCGCCAGAGTGCGGTGCGCAGCATGCTCGCGATCGCGAGACCGGTGCCGGCGGTGAAGATAACGACCCACAGGTGTGTTCCCGCGCTCAAGGGCGTCCCGAAGGAGTGGAGCAGGCCCTCGACAACCACAAGCAGCAGAACTCCTGCGGCGGCACCGCTGAATAGTCCGATGGCGAAACCGCGCAGCCGCTTGGAGTCGTAGCGGCGGGCGAGGATGACGATGAGTGCCAGGCCGGCTGCGCCGAACGCCAGTTTGGGCACCTTCCCCGAGAGAAGTTGAAGAGAGAGCAGGGCGTCGAGCAATGTCATCCTCCGAAGTCGCCGGGAGTGGTCCCGGCCGAGGAGAGCGTAGTGATGGCGCCTGCAGTGCCGTGAGCGTGGCGCGAAAACTACGCTGACTCCTGGCCGGCCGTGCGTGGCGATCACGCGTTCCTGCTCGGCGGAGCCGGTACGGCTCTGCGGATGTTGAGGTCCGTGGTGTTTCTGACGGCGTCGGCGTCGGGCGCTCGTCCCGCGCCACTTCCCTCTCCTTCGTCGTGCACGGCTCCGCCCTAGGATTGGAGCATGAGCAGTGAAAACCTGACCAAGCCCGAGGTCGACGCCCCCGAGGGACCGGCCCCCGACTCCCTCGTCGTCGAGGACATCGTGATCGGCGACGGCGCAGAGGCGCAGCCCGGTTCGACCGTCGAGGTGCACTACCTCGGCGTCGAGTACGACACTGGCGAAGAATTCGACTCCTCGTGGAGTCGTAACCAGTCGATCAACTTCCCTCTGAACAACCTGATCCGCGGTTGGCAGCAGGGCATCCCCGGCATGAAGGTCGGCGGCCGTCGCAAGCTGGTCTGCCCGCCCGCGCTGGCCTACGGCCCGGCCGGCGGCGGGCACCCCCTCTCGGGCAAGACCCTGATCTTCATGATCGACCTGCTCGGTACCAAGTAGCCCCGAGCCCACGACGAAGGCGCAGCTCCTAGCGGGGCTGCGCCTTCTTCACGCGGTCGACCAGCTCGCGCCAGGCGCCGTCGAGTTCGGTCTCGCCGAGGCGCACGCGATGCGTCTGCACGCGGATCTCGTAGACGAAGCGGTCGGCTCGGCCAGGGGAGTCGGCGTCGGAGTCGTCCCACGGCAGCGAGCGGAGGAGGTCGAGCCAAGCGCGTTCGTCGGGCTGCTGCTCGACGTCGACCCGCCACACGCGGCGGAGCCCGGCGAAGCCGCCACTGCGCGACACGATGACGTCCATGCGCGCGATGCTACCCGCCGGGAAGCGGTCGGTGCCTCACTCCGCTAGTACGACCCCCACCGTCGTCCAGCCCGTGCGCACCGCGGCGTCGACCTCGGAGTCGGGCCCGTAGCGCTGTGCCGCCGCAGCGACGGTGAGCGCCGCGAAGTCCTCGAAGTCGGCCGTTGCCGTGAGTACGCCCCCGGTCAGCACGTCGTACCAGACCTGCCCCGCCCGCTCCCACGCGTGCCCCCGGAGGGTGGTCGCCGCCACGGCGAAGGCGCGGTTGGGGATGCCGGAGTTGATGTGCACGCCGCCGTTGTCGTCCTCCGTGTCGACGTAGTCGGCCATCGAGCCGGGCTGGGGATCGGAGCCGAGTACGTCGTCGTCGTACGCGGTGCCCGGGGCGATCATCGAGCGCAGCGCCGTGCCCTGCACTTCGTCGGTGAACAGGCCCTCGCCAATCAGCCAGCTCGCGTCCTCCGCGCTGTGGCCGGAGCCGAACTGTTCGAGCAGGGCGCCGAACACGTCCGAGATTGACTCGTTGAGTGCGCCCGACTGGCCGCGGTAGACGAGGTTGGCCGTATATGCGGTGATGCCGTGCGCGAGTTCATGGCCGATCACGCTCTGCGAGACGGTGAAGCGCCGGAAGACCTGGCCGTCGCCGTCGCCGAAGACCATCCGCGAGCCGTCCCAGAAGGCGTTGTCGTACTCGTCCCCGTAGTGCACCGTCGCATCCAACGGCAGCCAGGCGTCGTCGATGGAGTCGCGGCCGTACGCCTCCCGCAGGAACGTCGACATCGCGCCGAGGCCGTCGTAGGCCTCGTCGGCCGCTGCGTCCCCCGTGGCCGGCTCGCCCTCGCGGCGAACAACGGCGCCCGGAAGGGTCTGAGTGGTCCGTGCATCGCCGATAGTGCGCTGTAGCGACTGCACCCGATTACGCGGCGAGGGCATGGCTGTGGCGGTCGGTCCGCCGTGACCGGGGGCGGGCTCGCCCGGGCGAACGCGGCGGAAGGGCACGTCCTGCTTTAGGGAGCGGCTCGCCGCCCGTGCGGCCCTCTCGAACGCGGGGTCGTCGAGACGGGCGATGCGGACGAGGAGATACGGCGGCACGACAGTGTGTCTCATGGGGTGATCCTCGCATCGACCTCCGACACGGTCGCGGGGTCGTCCTGATGGCCCCTGATGCTGTAAAGCCGGGCGAGCGGTAGCGTGGGCGAAACGAGCGGTTTCCAGCGAAGCGGGGTCCTGCCCCGAAGACACGAGGGCGGACATGGGCATCATTACGCGGGGCTTCTTGGGTAAGCGGGAGACGAATCCCGACCTCCCGCCTGGCCAGTACCTCGAGAGTGGCTTCCCCGTGCTCTCGATCGGCCCGACTCCGAACATCCACGAGTGGGCCTTCTCGATCGACGGCGGACCGGCCGGCGTTCGCCGCTGGACCTGGGAGCAGTTTGCCCAGCTTCCGCACGAGGACGTGCACACCGACATCCACTGCGTGACGCGCTGGTCGAAGCTCGGCACCAGCTGGCGGGGCGTCTCGGTCGACACCCTGCTCGAGGGCATCCAGAGCGACGCCGGCTTCGTGATGGCGCAGAGCTTCGGCGGCTACACCACCAACCTCCCACTCGCCGAGATCCGCGGCGGGAAGGCGTGGGTCGCCACTGAGTTCGACGGGAAGCCGCTCGCCGCCGAGCACGGCGGCCCGGCCCGGCTGCTGGTGCCGCACCTCTACTTCTGGAAGAGCGCGAAGTGGGTCAGGACGCTGCGCCTGATGCCGGGGGACGAGCCCGGCTTCTGGGAGCAGAACGGCTATCACATGCACGGGGATCCGTGGACCGAGGAGCGCTACTGGTGAGGTGGACGGAGGCGGTGGCCGACTCGGTCACCCCGCTCACGCCCACTGCGCGCCTGCTCTCACTCCGCGTTCCCGGCTGGCCGGGTCACCTGGCCGGGCAGCACCTCGACGTGCGACTGACCGCTCCCGACGGCTACCAGGCGAGCCGCTCGTACTCGATCGGCGCGCCCGCCGAGGGCGAGAGGGTCGAGCTGGCGATCGAGCGGCTCGAGGACGGCGAGGTCTCGCCGTACCTGGTCGACGTTCTGGAGCCGGGTGACCGGCTCGAGGTCCGTGGGCCGGTCGGCGGCTGGTTCGTGTGGCGACCCGAGCAGACCGAGCCGGTGCAGCTGATCGCGGGCGGGAGCGGCGTGGTGCCGCTGATGGCGATGGCGCGCGAGCACGCGCGAGCCGGGAGCGCGGCGCGGATGCAGCTGCTCTACTCAGTCCGCTCGCCCGTGTTCGCCTACTACCGCGAGGAGTTGGCGGCGCTCGCCGAGCAGCCCGCCGGCTCGGGTGGGGTCGCGGTCGACCATGTCTTCACCCGGGTGGCGCCACCGGGAGCCGCGCGCTCGGCCGGCCGCGTCACTCCGGAACTGCTCGCCGCGGCCGCGCTGCCGGTCGCGCTCGAGCCCACCGTCTACGTGTGCGGCCCGACCTCGTTCGTCGAGGCGGTCGCCACCGCCCTGGTTGAGCAGGGCCACGCCCCCGCGCGTATCCGCACGGAGCGCTTCGGCGGCGCCTGAGGCCCGCTCCTTCCCCGTCGTCAGCGTCCACGATGGGTCCCTCGGGTCGTCGGGGAGGTCGCGCCAGTCCCACCATCGAGAAGGCCGCTCTGCGGGCGAGGAATGTCGTCTGCCTCTGCAGACCGGGAGAGTGCTACAGCGGCCTGGGCAACCGGGGACGACCCTGGCTTCACGTTCGTTTCACCATTGCCGAGCAGCATGCCCGCATGATCACTCCACCAACACGTACGCATCGATGGTCGGCGCGCCTCGGAGCAACACTCTCGCTCGCTCTGGTCGCCGGTGGGATCCACCTGGCCTCCGGGATGGGTGAGTCTCCGGCCGCGGCCGACGTCTCCGCCCCTCTCACGATCCCAATCGACGGAGGCGCCGCCGCGATCGATCCCGGGACTCTTGCCGTCACTTTCCTCCCGACCTCGGGTCCTCCGGTCGTCTGGTCCGCCCCGACGCCGAGCGACCTCGGACAGCCCACGTCGTTGGCCGTCGGAGGCGAGGGGACTCTTTCCTGGGGCTACGCGAACTCGGACCTCCGTGTCCAGGTCTCAGAACAGGACGGCCGCCTGGGCATTGAACTCGATTCCCCGACGAACCGCGCCATCACCTGGCCCGTCACGGCGACGGAATCAACGACACGGTCGATTGAATTCCCGAACGGTGAGGGCCAGTCGATTCCGGTCGATGACCAGTTCTGGTGGTCCGAGGACGCGCAGCTCACTCAAAATCCGTGGAACATGACCGATAACTTCACCATGCCGTTCTGGGGGACGACCCTCGCCGATTCCGGCGTGAGCTACATCGTGGACGCCGACACAGACATCGGCACACAGGTCACCTTCGCTCCGAAGAATGACCGTCTAACTGCGTCGGCCGAGCACACCTTCGATAGCACCCTCCAGACGTCGAAGTTCCGGGTCACTATGGCCGCCACAGACGGCAATCCCGTCGCAGCAGCCCAGGACTACCGTCGCCTTCTGCTTTCACGGGGAGGTATCACGACGCTCGATGAGAAAATCGCCGCGAATCCGGAGAACCGTAAACTCATCGGAGCATTTCACGGCTATCTCTGGGGGGACGGTGACGACCCGACCATAATCGGTCGGCTGCAGGACCTCGGTATTCGGAACGCGTGGCTCGGATACAATACCGGCACCACATCAATGAGCCCGGCGACCGTGAAGGCAGCGAACGATGCCGGCTATCTCGCGGCCCCCTACGACACGTGGGAAAACGCCCAGGACCCGGCTTCGTCCGACAGTTTGACGAGCGTGTGGCCCGGCGACATCTGGCCGAACGGCTGCGTCACGGATGCGAACGGCGTCTCCCTCAAAGGTTTCCAAGGCCGAGGATGCACGCTGAGCAGTTCGGCAATGGCCACCGCGGAAGCTGAGAAAGGCGTGATCACCGACCGCGTTCGGCAACTCTCGGCAAACGGCGTGACCTCCTACTTCCTCGACGTCGACTCCACGGGTGACCTCGCTCACGACTTCACGCCGAGTCACCCGCAGACACGGGCGGAAGACCGTCAGAATCGTATTGATCGTCTCGGGAAACTCGCTGCCGGGCAATTCTCCGACGGAAAGCCGCTCGTTGTCGGTTCCGAGAAGGCCGAGTGGTGGGCGAACCACGCGCTCAGCTACTCCCACGGATCGAGCACGGCGCTCTCGACCGGTATCTGGATGCTGCAGAAGGACAAGAAGCAGTGGGGTGCCTACTGGCCCGACGAACGTCCGACCTTTTTCTTCAAGCCTGTGAAACTCTCCGATGCCCTCGCCAAGGAGATGGTCGATCCTCGCTTCCGCGTACCGCTCTACGAAACGGTTCTGCATGACTCTGTCGTCTCCACTGACCGATGGGAGATGGGCCTTTATAAGTTTGAGGGACTCGAGAAGGAGCGCACCCTCGTCAACCTACTCAACAACACACCGGCAATGCTCTCGCTGGATCACCGCCTCCTCGACGAGCACGGTCAGCAGATCGCGGCAATGCAAGCGTTCTTCACTGTTCTGCAGGACGCTGCCGGCACAGATCCACTGACGTCATTCGAACGCATCTCGCCTGACGTGCAGCGCACCTCGTTCGGCGACGAGGACGCGCCTGCGTCGCTCACGGTCACCGTCAATTTCGGCAGCACGGATGCACCTGAAGCCGCCGCCGGCTGCGCCGTCGCAACAGTAGCGGGCCACACGCCGCAGACATTCTGCCCCTAGGCCCACACCCTTCGCTCCCCGCGAGATGCCACTTGAGTACGCGACACCCCGGGCGCACTCAAGAGGCGTCTCGCGGAGGGGGAGGGGGCGGGTCAGTCGAAGGAGACGGTGCGGTTCTCGCCTATGGTGGGCTGTCCGCCGGTGACCGCCGCCTTGAGGACCTTGAAGAGCACGACCGGGCGTGGCTCGTTCGTCGCCCACAGCTCGACGGTTTCGGCGTCGACGCGGATCAGCGCGACGCTCGGGTCGTCCTTGCCGTCGGGGAACCAGCCCGCGACGGCTGGCGACCACAGCTCGTTCACTTTTGCGCGATCGTGCACGACTGTTGCCGATCCCGCGACTGAGAGGTAGCCCTTCTTCGACTCGAACGCCACGTTCACGCTCGGGGTCGCGCGGATGTCGTCGACTTTGGGAGAGGGGTCCTGCGTGAAGAACCAGAGCTCGCCGTCGAAATCGATGTTTTGGGCGGCGAGCGGACGGCTGACGAGCTGGCCTGTCGCGTTGACGGTGGTGAGCAGCCCGATCTTCGCGCTCTTCACGAGTTCGGTGATCTGCGCGCGGTCGTTGGAGTCGGCGGGAGCGATCTCGGTCTCAGTCATGTCCTCGACGCTACGCGGACCGCGGCGGGCCGCAAGGGGTGGCGACGCCTCTAGGCCCCTGTCTAGCGTCGAGGGATGGACACGAATTCGACCTACACTGCCATCCTGGACAGCGGAGCGGAGCAGGAAAGCATTCGCCTCGAGCTCATCGATGGCTCCCCGCAGCGCTCCTTCACCCGGGTGGCCGATATCGACGGCGAGGAGGTCGAGGTCGTCTGGGAGCGTGAGCCCGACGACGACGGGTTCCACGTCTACCGTCCGGTGCGGGTGAAGGGCCGCGACGACGACAGCGGAGCCATCTCGGACGAGCAACTCACCGACGGCGGTGGAGCGGACGCGGCCTCGGGCGACTGATCTGCGTCGCCAGGCCGACGATCCACTGAACAGCGGCTCGGTCAGGCCGTCGGATGCGGCGCGTCGTAGGCGCGGAAGCCCGGTCGCAGCCGCAGTACCGCGGCGATGATCGCCAGCCCGCCCGCCAGCGGTGGCAGCCAGAGTAGCGCGAGCGACGCGAGGAGGCCGGTGTAGAGGTCGCCGATCCGCGGCCCGCCGGTCACCACGACGATGAAGACGCCCTGGAGCCGTCCGCGCATGTTGTCGGGCACAGCGGTCTGGAGCATCGTCTGGTCTGGAGCATCGTCTGCCGGAAGATCGAACTCACGTTATCGGCCGCTCCGGCTCCCGCCAGAGTCACAGCCGCGAGGGCGATCAGTCCCGGGTTCCACCGCGTTCGTCGCGGTCAACAGGGAGAGCGAGAGCGGAGTCTCGGTGCCGAGCCAGGCGAGCGAGGCGATGCCCGCGGTCGAGCCCAGGCGACAACGGCAGCGAGCAACAGCACCAACCGTCGGTCGACGGCGTCGGCGAGCATCCCGCCGTACAGTCCGGCGAGCACCGTCGGCACGAGGGCGACCCACGCCGACCATCGCCACCGTGAGGGTCGATCCGGTGAGCTCATAGACATGCAGGGCCGACGGCGACGATCGTCATCTGGCCGCCGATCCCCGAGATCACGTTGCCCGCCCGGAGCCGAGCAAAGGCGGGGGATTCGCGGAGGGGAGAAACGTCGAGGACGTGGCTGCGCTTCGGGGCGCGCGGGGTCTGGCTCACTCTGCCCATTCTCCTGAGTGCCGCGCGCCAGGCGGGAGGGAGCCGATCGGCACCCCAGGAGGCATCCCCTAGGGTGGGGAGCATGAGCACGTCATCCGACGAAGCGCCCGTGCGTGAGGAGCCTCCTGCCCCGTCAGTAGCCGGGGCCGCCCCTTTGCGACGCACGATGCGCGCCGCCGCTCGGGCAGGCGCACGCCGTGCCGCGGTCGTCCCCGGTGGTCGGCGCTCCTCCCGCAACCCCGCCGCGAGCGAGCACGGCGGTTGGCGACGATACGGACCGGCCGTCCTGTCAATCGCGCTCGCGCTGTTCGCCGTCCCGCTCTCGTTCTTCGTCTGGTACGCCCTTATTTCCCTGGGGGCTTACCCCGGCAATAAGGCCGTCAGCGATCTCATCGTGGGTGTCCTATACACCGCGTTCGTGCACGCGATCCTGCTCGCTGGGATCCTGCTCGCCATCTCCTCGATCCAGGCGCGCCGCCGCGAGGGGCGCCCGCCTATCGCAGGCTGGATCGGTGTCGTGCTCAACGCGGTCGTGCTCATCTACTGGGAACTGCTCGTCTCCCCGTGGCTGGTCGTGCTCTGGAACCGGGCCATCGGCTCCTGACAACACCAACTCCTGACAACACCAACTCCTGGCAACACCGGCTCCTGGCGCTGCTCTGGTAGGCTCGTCCAGTTGCCGTTTGACGGCCGCGGATGAAGAGAGCCCACGCATCAGGCGCCGGGCACCGCGCAACGAGAGAGAGGGGATCCCACCTATGGCACTCGAAGCAGATGTCAAGAAGGCGATCATCGAAGAGTACGCGACCCACCCGGGTGACACTGGATCCCCCGAAGTGCAGGTGGCCGTCCTGACCAAGCGGATCAAGGACCTCACCGAGCACCTCAAGGAGCACAAGCACGACCATCACTCGCGTCGTGGGCTGCTGCTGCTCGTGGGTCAGCGTCGTCGACTCCTCGGCTACCTGTCGGATGTGGACATCAACCGCTACCGCTCGCTGATCGAGCGTCTCGGTCTCCGCCGCTAGTTCCTCACGGAGCGAGCGCGGGGTCTCGATGACACCGCGAACTTCTTGCCGGACGGGCCGTCCTCCCTCGGGAGGGCGGCCCGTTCTGTGTTCGCGGGGTCGTCACGGCAGCGGCGCCGGCCGTTGGACGCCGCCCCACGAGAATCCCGTCGAGGCCGCGAACCAGTCGGCTGCAGCACGTTCCCGCGCGGCGTCCGCCTCCTGACGGCCCGGCGCCGTCAGGGCGTCGACCAATCCGGGTAGGGCGATCCGCCACGCGGCGGCGCTGCGCTGCGCGCGGGCCCAGTCGCGGCTGCACACCGGATCGGCCGCGGCGGCACCAAGAGCGGAGGGTGAGGTCACCTCCCAGCCCGTCCCCGACTCCGCGACGGCGACTGCGCAGGTCAGGGCGGCACCCCGGATGACGCTGTCCGGCCCTGCGGAGGAGCCGATCACCTGGTCCTGCGCCGCCACGACCGCGGTGAGGGCGAGCTGGATGCGGGTCGACGCCTCGTCTGGACGCGGCGTGATCCGCCCGTCACCGGCCGAGACTGACGCGGACGATCCGGGAGCAAGAAGCAGGCCAGACGACGACTGCGACGCGTGCAGACTGAGCAGCCCCGTCACTCCGTCTGTCCCGCTCGCCACTCCGCGCACCGACGCGTCGCCAAGGCTCCAGACAACGGGCGTGCGGTTGTGCAGTGTCAGCCGGCGGTGGTCCTCGTCCACGCACGCGACGAGGTGGCCGGCCGGCACTCCCGCTCCACCCTCGAAAGCAGAGGACGAGGCGAGCAGCTCGCGGGCGTCGACGCACTGGGCGGGCGCGTCGGTGGGGACAGCCGCGGGGAGCAGTGCGCCGTGGACGGCCATCGCTGCCGCGGCGATCAGCACGCCTGCCGCCAGGAGAAGCGTCACGCCTCGACCGCCCACCGCGCTACCTCCTGCTCGGAGGCTAGACCCGCTCGAGCACTCCGGCGACGCGTCCTGGGCGGAGAGGGTCGCGGACCACGACGCTGGATGAGCTGTCATCTCCGCTTGCAGGGCGTCGGTACTCCGGCGCAGGCGCCTCGCTCGGTACTCCTGTGCAGGCGCCCCACAATGGAGAAATGAAGCTTTTCCCGTTTGGCCGCCGCGACGCGAACCCCTTGCCTTCCGACGATCGCGGCTCAGGCACGCTGGACGACTACGACTACGAGCTGCGCCCGAAGCGACGCGGCGAGACTCTGCTCGGCCTTGCCGACTCCCGCCCGCACCAGGACGAACTCACTCGGGTCCTCGCCCTCGGCGACGGGGACGTCAGTGCGGTGATTCCGCGCCGCACCCCGGAGGAGGACCGGGTCGACGCACCGATGCCGGTGCGCCTGTTCGCCGCACAGCGTCCGTCGGCCCTGGTCGGGTTCGTGCCGCGCGGCCTCGAGAACGTCGTCGACGCAGCGCTGGCCCGGCTGTCGGAGGCGGGAGCGTCGCCGCGCATCCCCGCCCGGATCGTGAAGGCCAGGGGCGGACTCCGCGTCCACCTCCTGATGCACGAGACCCGCGGCTGACCCGGTGCGGATCGCCGTACCGCGCGGATTCCTGGAGGAACCGCGCCGCTGCTGATAGCATCAGACGGTTCCGAATCCGAAAGCGACCGCCGGTCGACACCGGATTCGAACCACGGAGCAGGCTGGCAGGAAGCTGGTCCTCGGTGGTGGAGTCCCGGTCAGCGACACATGACAGCCCGGAGCTTTTCTACTGGTGGCCAGCACGAACGCCCTCCACACGACGGCACGGCGAGAAGCCTTGCCGTCGGATCGTGTCGATTCCTGACCAGACCTCTGCTCCGACGAACGCCGGCGCCCAGAAGGGGCGTCGCCGCAGACGTTGAAGGAGACAGACCTCTTGGAAGGTCCTGAAATCACATTCGCCGAAGCCGTTCTCGATAACGGCTCATACGGCACCCGCACGGTCCGCTTCGAGACCGGCCGCCTCGCGCAGCAGGCTCAGGGAGCGGTCGCCGCGTACCTCGACGAGGACACCATGCTCCTCTCGGCGACGTCGGCGTCAAAGAACCCGAAGGACAACTTCGACTTCTTCCCGCTGACCGTCGACGTCGAGGAGCGCTCCTACGCCGCCGGCAAGATCCCCGGTTCGTTCTTCCGCCGCGAGGGCCGCCCCTCCACCGAGGCGATCCTGGTCTGCCGTCTGATCGACCGGCCTTTGCGCCCGTCGTTCGTCGAGGGCCTGCGCAACGAGGTTCAGATCGTCATCACGGTCCTCAGCATCGCGCCCGACGAGTTCTACGACGCCCTCGCAATCAACGCCGCGAGCGCCTCGACCCAGATTTCGGGTCTGCCCTTCTCCGGCCCCGTCGCCGGCGTTCGCCTCGCGCTGATGTCCGACGGCTCCGGCAACGACCAGTGGGTCGCCTTCCCCAAGGCCTCGCAGCTCGAGAACGCCGTCTTCGATCTCACCGTCGCGGGCCGCGTCGTCACCAACGAGGACGGCTCCTCCGACGTTGCGATCATGATGGTCGAGGCCGAGGCCACCGAGTCCTCCTGGAACCTCATCAAGGCGGGTGCGACCAAGCCCAGCGAGGACGTCGTCGCCGAGGGCCTCGAGGCCGCCAAGCCCTTCCTCCGCTTGCTCGTCGAGGCGCAGGCGAAGCTTGCGGCCGACACCGCGAAGCCGGTCAAGGACTACCCCGTGTTCCTGCCCTACGCGCAGGAGACCTACGACAGCGTCGCCGAGTTCAGCTACGACGAACTCGTCCGGGTCTACCAGATCGCCGACAAGGTCGAGCGGCAGGATGCGGACGACGCCCTCAAGGCGCGCGTTAAAGAGCAGATCGCCGAGCGCATTGCGTCCGGTCAGCTGTCCGCCGAGGCCTACAACCAGGTCGGCGCGGCGTACAAGTCCGTCACGAAGGTGGTCGTTCGCGGCCGCATCCTCCGCGATGGTGTGCGCATTGACGGTCGCGGCCTCGCGGACATCCGTCCGCTCGACGCCGAGGTGCAGGTCATCCCGCGCGTCCACGGCTCGGCGATTTTCCAGCGCGGCGAGACCCAGATCCTGGGCGTCACCACGCTGAACATGCTCAAGATGGAGCAGCAGATCGACTCGCTGTCGCCCGTCACCAAGAAGCGCTACCTGCACCACTACAACTTCCCGCCCTACTCGACCGGTGAAACCGGCCGCGTCGGGTCGCCGAAGCGTCGCGAGATCGGGCACGGCTTCCTCGCCGAGCGCGCCCTCGTGCCGGTGCTGCCGACCCGCGAGGAGTTCCCCTACGCAATCCGCCAGGTCTCCGAGGCTCTCAGCTCCAACGGCTCGACCTCGATGGGCTCCGTCTGCGCCTCGACCCTGTCGCTGCTCAACGCGGGTGTGCCGCTGCGCGCCCCTGTCGCGGGCATCGCAATGGGCCTGGTGTCCGATGTCGTCGACGGTCAGACCCGCTACGCGGCGCTGACCGACATCCTGGGCGCCGAGGATGCGCTCGGCGATATGGACTTCAAGGTCGCCGGTACGTCCGAGTTCGTCACGGCCATCCAGCTCGACACGAAGCTCGACGGCATCCCGTCGTCGGTCCTCGACGCCGCGCTCAAGCAGGCGAAGGATGCCCGCACCACGATCCTCGCGGTGCTCACGGCGGCCATCGACCAGCCCGACGAGATGGCCCCGACCGCGCCGCGCGTGATCTCGGTGCAGATCCCCGTCGACAAGATCGGTGAGCTGATCGGCCCCAAGGGCAAGACGATCAACGCGATTCAGGACGAGACCGGCGCCGACATCTCCATTGAGGAGGATGGCACCGTCTACATCGGTGCCGTCGATGGTCCGTCGGCGGAGGCCGCTCGCGCACAGGTCAACGCCATCGCGAACCCGACCAACCCCGAGATCGGCGAGCAGTTCCTCGGAACCGTCGTCAAGATCGCGACCTTCGGCGCGTTCGTCTCGCTGCTCCCGGGCAAGGACGGACTGCTGCACATCAGCGAGGTTCGCAAGCTCGCCGGCGGCAAGCGCGTTGAGAACGTCGAGGACGTCCTCGGAGTCGGCCAGAAGCTGCTCGTTCAGATCACCAAGATCGATGATCGTGGCAAGCTGTCCCTTGCGCCCGTCGTCGCCGACGAGACTCCCGTCGAGGTCCCTGTCGAAGGCTGATCCCTTCCGCACGACTGTGACGCCCGTCCCACTCCGGTGGGGCGGGCGTCGCGTTGTTTCGGCGGGCATGGGATACGGTAGCGAGACCGTGCCGCCGCACCGCCCTGACCGGAGGACTCCGTGACCGACCCGACGCCCCTGGCCACCGAGCCGGAGACGCTCCCTCTCTCGCGCACACTCGGCCGGACCGGTCTCTCCGTGCATCCGCTCGCCCTCGACGGCTCGGTCTTCGGCTGGGCCACCGGCATCGACGACACCGCGGAGGTGCTCGACGCTTTCGGCCGCCTCGGCGGCACGCTGATCTCGACGGCCGACCACTATGCCACGGGACGAAGCGAATATATGATCGGCCGCTGGCTCGAGTCGAGCGGGCTGCGCGAGCGGATGCTGGTGGCCACGAAGGTCGGTCGCCACCCGGATGCGCCGGGGCTCGACCCGGAGGATGTGCGGATCGCGATCGAGGCGAGTCTGGAGCGGCTCGGCACTCGAATCGACCTGCTGTCCTTCGACAGCGAGGACCCGGAGGTACCAATCGCCGAGAGCCTCGCGGCCGTCGTGCCGTTCCTCGCCGACGGCAGCGTGGGCGCGCTCGGAGCGGCGCACTTCAGCGGCGCCGCCCTCGCTGCTGCACAGGATGCGGCGACCGCTTTCGCGCTGCCGCCGCTGTCCGCGGTGGTCGCCGAGTACAGCCTGATGGAGCGCAGAGACTACGAGGCCGACGTTGCTCCCGAGGTGGTGCGTCTCGAGCTGGGGACGCTCGCTCGCCTCCCGCTTGCGAGTGGATACCTGACGGGCATGCTGCGCAGCCGCACGGATGAGCCGGAGTCGGCCATGTTCGAGGCGGGTCTGAACTACATCGGACGGCACGGCTCCCGTGTGCTCGCCGCCCTCGATGAGATTGCCGAGACGCACGGTGCCGAGCCGGCGACCGTAGCACTCGCCTGGGTGCTCTCGCATCAGGAGGTATCGGCCGCGATCGTCCGAGCGCGGAGTGCGGCCGAGTTGGAGCCGCTGTTCACAGCCGCCGCGTTGCCACTCACTCGCAGTGAAATAGCCCAGCTCGACCGCGTCTCGGCCTAACGTCGTTCGACGGAAGATCCGCCCGCCGAGAGCGCCGGACCCGACGGTGCCGGCCCCCTCGGCGGGCGCTTTCAGCGGCGCAGGATGCGCGCCTCCCACGGCGCCAGGATGGCCCCGGAGCCGCCGGGCAGGTTGCCCAGCACCGTTTCGGCTCCGGCCCACTCGTCGAGTAGCGGCACCTCGAGCGGATCACCAGAGACGTTGCCGACGACCAGCAACTCATCCGCTCCGCTGCGGGTGAAGGCGAACAGCGTCGGATGCTTGGGTTCGAGCAGGGTAAAGCGGCCCAACTGCACGGTCTCGTCCTCGTGGCGGAGCGTGATGAGGGCCCGGTAGTACTCGAACACCGACCGCTCGGCGGCGCGATCAGCGGCGACGTTCACTTCGGCCGCGTTCGGGTTCACCGCGATCCACGGCTCACCGGTGGTGAAGCCCGCGTGCGCGGAGTCGTCCCACTGGACGGGGGTCCTCGCGTTGTCGCGGCTCTGCGCACGCAGCCCGGCGAGCACCGTGGCGGCGTCCTCTCCGCGCTCGCCGACCGCCTCCGCCCAGTAGTTGAGCGACTCCACGTCTCGGAAGTCGTCGATCCCGGCGAAGGGGACGTTCGTCATCCCGATCTCGTCGCCCTGGTAGATGTAGGGCGTGCCACGCTGCAGGTGCAGGAGCGTCGCCCACAGCGTTGCGGATTCGTAGCGGTAGGCGCCGTCGTCGCCGAAGCGCGAGACGAGCCGAGGCTGGTCGTGGTTGCCGAGGTACAGGCTGTTCCAGCCGCGCTCGGCGAGGCCGTCTTGCCAGCGCGCAAGATTCGCCTTCAGAGCGATGAGATCGAGCGGCACAGGATGGAACTTATCGACGCCGTGGTCGATCCCGACGTGCTCGAACTGGAAGACCATGTCGAGTTCGCGCCGCTCGGGATCGGTGACCAGCATCGCCTCCTCCAGTGTGACACCGGGCATCTCGCCCACGGTGAGGAAGGCGCCCTCACGACCGGCGAACACGGCTTCGTTCATCTCGCGGAGGAACTCGTGCAACCGAGGGCCCACCCCGTCGAGGATGCCCGCGCCACCCGCCTCGCTGTCAATCGCCTCGACGTCCTTCGAGACCAGGTTAATCACGTCCATCCGGAACCCGTCGACCCCGCGGTCGAGCCACCAGGTCATCATCTCGTGCACCGCGTGCCTGACCTCGGGGTTCTCCCAGTTGAGGTCGGGCTGCTGCACCGCGAAGAGGTGGAGGAAGTACTCATCGGTGGCGGGGTCGAGAGTCCATGCGGGACCCGAGAAGTAGGAGCGCCAGCCATTGGGCTCGGCGACATCGAGACCGGCGGAGGCCGCCGCCTCGAGTTCCCGGCCGGGCTCGGCCGAGGCGCGCCCCCGACGCCACCAGTACCAGTCGCGCTTTGGATCATCCCGCGACGAGCGTGACTCGACGAACCAGGCGTGCTCATCGCTGGTGTGGTTGACGACCAGGTCCATCAGGATACGGATGCCGCGCTCATGCGCCTCTGCCAGCAGCAGGTCGAACTCGGCGAGGGTGCCGAACCGCGGGTCGATGTCTTGGTAATCAGAGATGTCGTAGCCGTTGTCGTGCTGGGGCGACGGGTAGATCGGTGAGAGCCAGATCACGTCCACACCGAGGTCGGCCAGATGGTCGAGCTTCGAGCGGATGCCGCCGAGGTCGCCGATGCCGTCGCCATTCGAGTCGGCGAACGAGCGGGGATAGATCTGGTAGACGACGGCGCTGGTCCACCAGGGAGCGGACGGGGTCGGGGCGACGTGTTTCATGAGCCCGAATCTAGCCGGGAGGTGCGACACGGAGGGGGCCACCGCACCGGTTCGCGGCGCGTTCTGTGGCTCGATGCGGCGCTCGTGTAACGATCTGATGAACCGTTTCGGACCAGTCGTGGGTGCGGCTCCCACGCTCGGATAACGTCTGACGCGGCGGGCATCCGACCCGCCGCAGGGAGAGTGGTGGCGTGCCGAGGGTGAAGTCTGGTGCAGCCGTGAAGGCACTGCGCCACGGTGCCCTGCTGTCCGCCACAGGGCCGGTCGAGACCGCCGTCGTTGCGCACACGCACCGCCGCCCGCTCGGCGAGTCCGAGCACGCCCTGTTCCCCCTGATTCTCGACGTCGCCGCGGTCGGCCGCGAGGACGGCGCCGCCCTGCTCGAGCGCTTCGCCGCCTGGGGCGGTAACGGTGTGGTCGTCACCGATTCGGCCTCCTCCGCTGCGGGTGAGACGGTGGCCGGCGATTGGCTCGCTGGCCACCGAGACCGAGACCGTTTCCTCTTCATCGGCCGCTTCGGCGCCCCCGCGCTCGCCGCGGCCACACCGCAGTTGCTGGTGACCCGGATTGAGGATGTCCTGCGCCGCCTCCGTACGGACCGGTTGGAGGTGCTCGCCGTGCGACCCGACGGCGCGGGCCGACTCGACGAGCTGCTGAGCGCCGCAGAGGTGCTGCTCGCCCGCGGCCTGGTCCGCACGGTCGTCGCCTCGGACTTTGCGGCCGAACAGCTCTTCGAGGCGCGAGTACTCGCCGCGCACGGGCTGCCTCGCTTCTGCGCCGTGGAACTCCGCTACAACCTGCTCGAGCGGCAGGAGGCGGAGGGAGACCTCGGCCTCGTCGCCGCTGGCCAGGGCCTCTCACTCCTCTCGAGTGTCCCACTCGCGCACGGCTTCCTCCGGGGTATCGAGAGGACGAGGCGTGAACTGGCTCGCCTGCCGGAGGGGGATCTCGCGGCGGCGTATGTCGGCCGTCACGGACGGCGGATGCTCGCCGCCCTCGACGCGATTGGCTCCGAGCTTTCGGCGGCGCCGGCCGCTGTCGCGCTCGCCTGGCTACTCGCTCGGCCGCACCTGGCTGCGGCGACCGTGGCCCCGCGCTCGCCGGCCGACGTGGACGCGTTCATGCGCGCAGTGTCACTCACTCTCGACGCCGGGCACGTCGCCGCGCTCGATCGCGCGCGGCGCTGACGACCGGGGACGGACGCCGCAGCGACGCTCCGCTCAGCCGGTTGCGCCACCACGTGGCAGTCGGGCGCCGTTGGCCTAGGGTGATCACGATGAATCACGGTGTCGCACTCCCACTCGACCAGCCGGAGACGACTATCCGGGCCGCAGGCGGATCGTTGGTCCGCCGCTCCATACTCCCGAGCGGGGTTCGGATCCTCAGCGAGGCGGTGCCCGGTGCCCGGAGTTCGACGATCGGCTTCTGGGTCGCTGCGGGCTCGCGCGACGAGCGGGCCGGTCGCCCCGCCACCGCAACCGAGGCAGCTGTGCCCTCCAACGTCGGCTCGACGCATTTCCTCGAGCACCTCCTCTTCAAGGGCACCCGGACGCGATCGGCGCTCGACATCGCGATCGCCTTTGACTCGGTGGGCGGCGAGCACAACGCTCTGACCGCCAAGGAGTACACCTGCTACTACGCCAAGATCCGGGACCGTGACCTGCCGATGGCGGTCGAGGTCATCGCCGACATGGTGACGTCGAGCCTCCTCGACCCCGTCGAGTTCGAGACGGAGCGCGGGGTCATCCTCGAGGAGCTTGCGATGGCCGACGACGACCCGGCCGATGTGGCGGGGGAGCGGCTGTTCGAGGCCGTCTTCGGCGACCACGCACTCGGCCGCCCGATCGGCGGCACGGCCGCGACGATCGGTGAGGCGACGCGTGAGGCGGTCTGGGCGCACTACCGCTCCGCCTACCGCCCGCGCGATCTCGTCGTCACCGTCGCCGGTGCCGTCGACCACGAGGCGCTTGTCACACTGCTCGAGCGCGTACTCGCCTCCGACGGCTGGGATCTCGACACCCCCGCGGCGCCGGTCGAGCGCCGCGTCGGCGGCACCGCCTCGTACAGCCGGGGCAGCGCGCTCTCGGTCGTGCAGCGCCCCACCGAGCAGGCGAACCTGCTCCTCGGCTTCCCCGGGCTCGCGGCGGGTGACGAGCGCCGGATGACCATGGGGGTGCTGAACTCTATCCTCGGCGGCGGCATGTCGTCGCGGCTGTTTCAGGAGGTGCGCGAGAAGCGCGGGCTCGCCTACTCCGTCTACTCCTTCGCACCGTCGTACTCCGACGCGGGTCTCTTCGGCCTGTACGCGGCCTGCACGCCGGCCAAGGCGGGCACCGTCGCCGAGCTGCTCCTGAGCGAGTTCCGCCGACTCGCCGAGGGCGGCGTCACCGTCGACGAACTCACGCGTGCCCGCGGGCAGCTCTCGGGCGCCGCCGCTCTCGCGCTCGAGGACTCGGACACCCGCATGTCTCGCCTCGGCCGTGCCGAGTTGACCTTCGGTGAGTTCGCCGATCTCGACGAGAGCCTGCGGCGACTCGCCCTCGTCAGCGCGGACGACGTCCAGGCGTTGGCGGCAGACTTGGCCAGGGGGCCGTCGTCGATCTCGGTCGTCGGTGCGGTCGAGGAGTCGACCTTCGCCGGGTTCGCCGAGATCGCACGTTCCTCTGTGGTCTGATCGGATTCACTCCGGCCGGATCGTCAACGCCCGTCGACCGCGCACCGTCGCGCCGCAGCAGGGAGGACTTCCGTGTCTCACTACATCTACCTCGTCCGTCACGGCGAGCAGCAGGACGCCGAGCACGGGCTGCCCGACGGTCCGCTGTCGGCGCGGGGTGAACGCCAGGCCCGGCTGATCGCGGAGCGGCTTGGCGGCGTTCCCTTCACCGGCGCGTGGCATTCGCCGTTGCGGCGGGCGGAGGAGACGGCCGCGCGCTTCCAGACGCTCCTCCCGAGTCTGCCGCTGCGGCCGTCCTCGCTGCTGTTCGACTGCATCCCGTCCGGTCCGACTCTCGACATGCCCAAGGCATTCGAGCCCTTCTTCGGCAGCGTGACGCCGGCCGAGATCGAGGCCGGTCATGCACAGATGCAGGATGCTGTTGCGGAGTTCCTCGCGCCCTCACGCGAGGACCGCCACGACCTCCTGATTACCCACAACTTCGTCATCGGCTGGTTCGTGCGCCACGTCTTCGACGCGCCGGACTGGCGCTGGTTGGGCGTGAACCAGGCCAACTGCGGCCTGACGATCATCCGCGTGCGCTCGCGCAAGCCGCCCGTGCTCGTGGTGCACAACGACCTGTCGCATCTGCCCGTCGAGCTGCGCACCGGTCTGCCAGAGGCACAGCCGTACTGAGCGGCGGCGGGGAGTGAGTTGCGGACGCTGACTGCGGAGCCGTCCGAGCTCGTGGCGGCGGAGTGCGAGGGGCGGCTTGAGGGCGTCGCGCTCCTTCTGCCGCCGGGAAGCGGCTTCCCTGCGGATCCGCCCGGGGCGTCCTGGCTCGCGCTCCCGCCACGCTGAGCGGCGCCGCGTTGTTACGCTAAACCGGTGACTACTTCTGTCGCCGTGGTCGGCGCGTCCGGCCGACTCGGTTCCTTCACCTGCTCACTCATTGAGACGTCCGACGAGTTCACGCTTGTGGCGCGGCTCGGCTCGCGGAGCGATCTGGACGAGATGCTCGCCGCCGAGATCGTCGTCGACATGACCGTGCCGTCGATCAGCCAGCAAATCGTCGATTTCGCCGTGGTCAACGGGAAGAAGGTGCTGGTCGGCACCTCCGGCTGGACGGGCGACCGCATTGCTGCGCTCCGGCGCACCGTCGAGGAGCAGCCGGAGGCGGGGGTGGTCATCATCCCCAACTTCTCGCTGGGATCGGTCGTCGCCACCGCGCTGTCGACCGTCGCTGCCCGCTTCTTCGACGCGGCGGAGATCATCGAGGCGCACGGCGCCCGGAAGGTCGATTCGCCCTCGGGCACCGCGGTGCGCACAGCCGAGCTCCTGCTCCGTGCTCGCGCCGAGCTCGGACCTGTGCAGGCGCCGCGTACCGATCAGCGGGCGCGAGGCCAGCAGGTTGCGAGCGTCCCGGTGCACAGCATTCGCCTGCCCGGAGTGGAGGCGCGGCAGGAGGTCGTCTTTGGCGGCACGGGCGAGACCGTGACCATCCGCCACGACACGTTCTCCCAGTCCTCCTACGAGCAGGGTGTCCTGCGCGCGCTCGACGCTGTCCGCACGACGACCGGCGTGGTCGTCGGCCTCGACGCGTTGATCGACCTGCGGGCGGCCTTCGACGCGGTACCCCTCGCCGAGCGCCCGTCCGCTGAACAGCCCGTCGCCGATCAGGTGCCCTCCGGTCAGGCCGCCACCGCCACTAGCCTTCCGTGAGGACCCGCGTCGGCGTCGTCCTGATGGCGGTCCTGCTCGCCCTCTACCTGTTCGTCTGCCTGCAATACTCCGTCGTCGCTTTCGCGGCGGGGACCGCGCCCGGGATCGTCTTGGGCGTCGGCCTGCTCATCCTGGGTGCCGTTGGCGTCTGGGGGCTCATCCGCGAGCTGATGTTCGGCGTCCGTGCCGAGCGCCTTGCTCGCCGTCTCGAGGGCGAGGACGGCCTCCCGAAGGAGGTCCTCGACTCACGCGCCAGCGGCCGTCCGCTCCGGGAGGAGGCGGATGAGCTGTTCCCGCGCTATGCCGAGGAGGTGGACGCGCAACCGGAGAACTGGCGCGCCTGGTACCGTCTCGGCCTCGCCTACGATGCGAGCGGCGACCGCAAGCGGGCTCGCGGAGCCATCCGCCGGGCCATCGCGCTCGAGCAGGACGCTCCGGCCTGAGAGGTCAGGCGAGCACCCACTGCAGCGCCTGCGCGGCGGTGCGGTGTCGGAAGTTGAAACCGTCCTCGACCAGCCGCTGCGGCACGAGCCTCTGGCTCGAGAGAAGCAGCTCGTGGCCGGCGTCCCGCAGTGCGAGTTCGATGACCTTCTCGGGCACCGGCAGCGCGAACGGGCGGTGCAGCAGCCCGGCGAGTGTGCGCATGACGTCATTCGCCGTCGCAGGCTCGGGCCCAGCCAGGTTCACCGGGCCGGAGAGGGACGACGTCAGCAGGTGGCGGATCGCCGCGGCTTCGTCGTAGAGGCTGATCCACGGCCAGAACTGGTGACCCCCGCCGAGCGGACCGCTGAGCCCCAGGCGCGTGAGAGGGAGCAGCGGCTTCAGCGCGCCTCCGTCGCCGAGTACCAGGCCGGTGCGCAGGGTCACCACACGGGTCGACTCGGGAGCGAGGCTCGCCGCCTGCTCCCAGCGGTCCACGACGTCCGCAAGGAACCCTTCTCCACGCGCAGACTCCTCGGTGAGGTCCTCGTCCGGCCGGTCCCCGTAGAAGCCGACGGCGGAGGCGTTGAGGAGGACCGCCGGGGGAGCGGACGACATCCGCATCGCGTCCGTGATCGTCCGGGTCGCCTGCATCCGCGAATCGAGGATTTCCCGCTTGTAGGAGGACGTCCACGGGAGCCGACTGATGGAGGCACCCGAGAGATTGATCACCGCGTCCACCCGGTTGAGCACGCTGAAGTCGAGCATGTGGGAGGTGGGCGCCCAGTGGAACTCATTCGGACCGGTCGGCGTGTGCCGCACCAGGCGGAGGATCTCGTGCCCCTCCGCGCGCAGCTGCCTCGAGAGTTCGGAGCCGATCATGCCGCTCGCGCCCGAGATCAGGACCCGCAGCCTCGGTGCCCGCGTCTCCTGCTCCGACAGCGCAGGCTCGGACACGTGCTCCCCGGCGGGGCGCGCAGCCCGCCGGGGCGAGCCCTCCGCCTCCGTCGGCTCCTGGTCTGACTGCGGTGCGGATGAGTCGCTCATGGTGCCTCCCCAGGCCCGTCGCGGGCCGCCCGCGAAGCAAATCCAGCCTAGAGCCTCACGCCCGGGAGCCGCTCGAACGCCCGAGGAGGCCGATCCGTGCCAGGACAAGGTAGAGCTCGCAGCCGAGGCAGAGGCCGACGGTGGCGTTGAGGAAGGCGGCGAGGAAGGCGACTGCCGCGGCGACCGGGACCGCCCCGGGAACGCCGGCGAGATGAAGGAGGACGCCGGCTCCCGAGACGATCAGTCCGATCAGTTGGGCGAACCGCGGCGGACGGGCGTCCTCCCAGTCCTGCGGGGGAGCCAGGTGCGGCTGGATCGCGCGGCGGAACACCAGCGCCCAGGGGCCGGAGCCGACTCCCCGTGCCGCTGACCAGGCGAACAGGAGCGTCAGCAGGAGCAGGAGGAGGAAGCCGGGCTGCGTGATCCGCGCACCAAGGTCCGCCTCCGTCGGCTCCGCGAGGCCGAGGCCGACGCTCACGAGGAGCGGCGCGGCGGTGATGGCGGCGGCGACGCGCGGGCCCCGCGGGTCGATGCTTCCGGGCGGGGGAGGGGTGCTCATCGTGTCTCCTGGAGTCGGTCGAGTTCTGCGGTCACGACAGCGCGGGCGGGCGCACCGCCGATACGGCTGCGCGGAACGCCCGCCGCGTCAAGCAGGAGCAGGGTCGGGGTCTGTCGGACGCCGAACCGCGCGGCGAGGTCGGCCCGGTAGGTCAGGTCGACGTCAAGGTGCGCAACACCCGGCCGTTCCTCCGCGAGTGCCGTGAGCATCCGCCGGACCGCGGGGCACCGGGTGCAGAAATCAGTGGAGAACTGCACGAGCGTGGCGCGGGATCCGAGGACCGCGCCGGGGACCAGGTCGGCCGGATCGATCGCCGCGTCGGTCCGGGCCGGCCGTGCGGCCCTCCGCCCCGCGCTGCGCCGGTGCAGGGCGCCGAGGACTGTGCCGAGGGCGACCAGCCCCGCGAGTGCGGCGGCGATCGTCAGAGGGTCCATGCGGTGAGCGTACGGCGCGAGGCGCATTCCATCACGCCCATGACGCCCGGAGTCAGCGGGAGCGGTCAGGGCATGGTCTAAGTTCGAAGCCGTGACTGAGCAGACCGACAGCAGCCCCGACTCCAGCGCCACTTTTCGCTCCGACATCGTCGTCGAGCTGGTCCGGTCGAGTGCCCACGACTCCGACGTCCTCTTCGCCGCCCGAGTGTCCACGCAGGGCGAGAAGACGCTCGCCGACGCGCTCGACGACGAGGGACCAGACACTGAGCAGCAGCGCAAGCGCGACCGGGGTCGGATCAACTACCTGATGCGCGACCGTCACGGTTCGCCCTTCGAACACAACTCGATGACCTTCTACGTCCAGGCGCCGATCTTCGTCTTCCGCGAATTCATGCGGCACCGGATTGCCTCCTACAACGAGGAGTCAGGCCGCTATCGCGAGCTGCGCCCTGTCTTCTACGTGCCCGGCCCTCAGCGCAACCTCGTCCAGATCGGTAAGCCCGGCGCCTACGACTATGTGCCCGGCACCCCCGAGCAGACCGAGCTCGTCATGGAGGAAACCCGCCGGGTTAGCACCCAGGCGTACGAGTCGTACCAGCGGATGCTCGGCGCGGGTGTTGCGCGCGAGGTCGCGCGCATCGTCCTTCCACTGAATATTTACTCCTCGATGTACGTCACGCTGAACGCCCGCTCGCTGATGAACTTCCTCTCGTTGCGCACCAAGCGTGCAGACTCGACGTTCCCCTCCTTCCCGCAGCGCGAGATCGAGATGGCCGCCGAGCAGATGGAGTCGCACTTCGAGGAGCTCATGCCCCTCACGGCCGCCGCCTTCACCGCGAACGGCCGCGTCGCCCCCTAGCCCCGCCGTCCGATTTGCAGGCCCCTGTGCGATTTGCAGGCGCCTGTGCGATTTGCAGGGGATCCTCGCCGGAGAGCGCTCTCCATCGCATGCCGCGACCAGCGAGCCCTCCATCCCCTGCACATCGGACCGTCGATCGTCCTCCACAGCCTCCGTTTCGTCGAACTCTCCACCGACAGGGCAGCTCCTCGCCAGCGAACTCGCGGCTCGCGTCACGCTCAGTGCATGCGTCGCTCCAGCACAGCCCTTCTCCGCTCAGGCGGTGTCGTCAAGACGGAGCAGTTCCTGCGCGAGGGGACGACACAGCGGGAACTGAGCCGAGCCGTCATCGCGGGGTCCCTCCTCCGGGTGCGAAAGGGATGGTACGCACTCCCTGGCCTCACTCCGAGTGTCGAGCAGGCCTTCCGGGTCGGAGGAGTTCTCGCGTGCGCGAATGCGGCCGCCGTCCACGGGCTCTGGGTCCCGCATTTCAGCGGCCTCCACGTTGGGGTGTCCGATCAGGCCTCCCGTCTCCGTGATCGCGAGCAGTACCACCGGCGCCTCGCCGATGCGCCGGATGTCGTCGTGCACTGGTCCGAGTCCGCCCCGCGGCCCTGCACCCTCGTGCAGAGCATCGAGGACTGCATCGTCACCGCTGCCAGGTGCCACGGTGCCGAGTTCGCCTTCGTCCTGCTCGAGTCCGCTCTGCGACTCCGGCTGCTCGGCGATGCCGACAAGCGGCGGCTGCTAGAGCGAGTCCCACCGCGGACGAGATCGTTGCTGCGCTGGGCCGGCCGTGAGTCCGAGAGCGGGCTCGAGTCGATGGTGGCATTCCGGCTGCGGCGGCTGGGCATCCGGTTCCGGCAGCAGGTCCGGATCGGCGCTCGCCGCGTCGACTTCCTCCTCGGCGAGGTTCTCGTGCTCGAGGTAGACGGAGCAGCGTTCCACGAGGCGGATCACGACAACCGTCGCGACATCGAGCTCGGCCGGCTCGGGTACCGCATCCACCACTTTCGGACCACGATGGTGCAGACGCACTGGGATGCCGCCGAGGCGGACATCCTCGCGGCACTCTCCCGCGGCGATCACCTCCGCGGCTGACGCCCGGGCGCCGGCGAGTCGATCCGCAACCGTCCGATCTGCAGGGGATTTCTATCGCCGGACGTCAATCGAGCGGAGAAACGCCGCCGGTCGCGCGGATCATCTCCTGCAGATCGCACCCGTCCTGCAGATCGCACCCGATCCTGCACACCGCACCCCCGCGCACGCCGCTCAACGCCGCCAGCGGACCCGCCGCGCCGAACCGTTACCCTGTCAGCGTGTCAAATCCGGAGAATCCTTTCGGCCAGGTCCTGGTTGCCCTGGTCACCCCGTTCACCGCCGACGGCGAGGTCGACTGGCCCGGTGTCGAGAAGCACATCGACGACTGCATCGCGGCCGGCGCGGACGGCATTGTGGTCACCGGAACCACGGGCGAGACCAGCACCCTGACCGACCCCGAGAAGATCCGCCTCGTCGAGGTCGGCCGCTCGGTCGCCGCGGGCCGGGCGAAAATTATCACCGGGGGCGGCTCCAACGAGACCGCGCACGCCATGCAACTCGCCCGCCAAAGTGAGAAGGCCGGCGCCGACGGCAACATGATCGTGACTCCGTACTACAACAAGCCCACGCAGGCCGGTATCCTCACGCATTTTCGGATGATCGCCGACGCGACCGATCTGCCGGTCATCCTCTACGACATTCCCGGTCGCACGGGTGTCCCGATCCGCTACGAGACGATCTTGCGCGCGGCGAAGCACCCGAACATCCTGGCGGTGAAGGATGCGAAGGGCGATCTCTCCGAGGTCAGCCGCGTGCTCAACCAGACCGACCTGATGTACTTCTGTGGCGACGACGCGAACGTGCTGCCCGAGCTCGCCATCGGCGCCACCGGATTGATCGGGGTGACCGCCAACATCGCCGCCTCGCCCTACCGCATCATCGTTGACGCCGTGAACTCGGGCGATCTGCACGCCGCGACTCGCGCCCACCAGCAGCTTGAGCCACTCGTGCGCGCCGTCATGACGCACGTCCCGGGCACCGTCGCCGCGAAGTACATCCTGCACGGGCTCGGCCGCATTTCCTCTCCGCGCGTCCGGCTGCCGCTGGTCGGCCCTGAGGAGTCGGAGGCCGCGCTGATCGAGGACGAGCTCGGCCTCGTCCGCGACATTCCGGGAGTCGACTTCCACAACTTCCGGCCCGACCGCAACGCCGCGGCCGGTGGCGCCCTGCCGAAGATCGCCGGCACCACCCGCTGAGCCGCAGGAGCGGCATCTTCAGAGAAGAGGAGGGCGCATGCCCAGTCCCGTGATCACTCCCGTTCCGCTCCAGCCGGGCACACTGCGGATCATCCCTCTCGGGGGTCTCGGCGAGATCGGCCGCAACATGACGATCTTCGAGATTGACGGCAAGATCCTGGTGGTCGACTGTGGCGTCCTCTTCCCGGAGGAGAACCAGCCGGGCGTGGACCTGATCCTGCCGGACTTCAGCCCGATCAAGGACCGTCTGGACGACATCGTCGCAGTGGTGCTGACGCACGGGCACGAGGACCACATAGGAGCCGTTCCCTACCTCCTGCGCCTGAAGCGTGACATCCCGCTGATCGGCTCCACCCTCACGCTCGCCCTCGTCGAGGCGAAGCTGAAGGAGCACCGCATCAAGCCCTACACGCTGGCCGTGAAGGAGGGCGATGTCGAGAATCTCGGCCCGTTCGAGCTCGAGTTCGTCGCCGTGAACCACTCGATTCCGGACGCACTGGCCGTCGCGATCATCACCGATGCCGGCTCGGTACTGCATACCGGCGACTTCAAAATGGACCAGCTGCCGCTCGACAACCGGATCACCGACCTCCGCGCGTTCGCCCGCCTCGGCGAGGAGGGCATCGACCTGTTCCTGGTCGATTCGACCAACGCGGACGTCCCCGGATTCACGCCGAACGAGCGCGACATCGGGCCGGTTATCGAGAGCGTGATGGCGAAGGCGACCCGCCGGGTCATCGTCGCGAGCTTTTCCAGCCACGTACACCGGGTGCAGCAGGTGCTCGACGCGGCGCACGCCACCGGGCGCCGGGTGGCGCTCCTGGGCCGCTCGATGGTTCGCAACATGGGCATCGCCGCCGACCTCGGCTACCTCACTGTCCCGCAGGGGGTACTGATCGATATGAAGAAGGCGGGCGATATCCCCGAGGACGAGATCGTCTACATGTCCACCGGGTCGCAGGGTGAGCCGATGGCGGTGCTGAGCCGGATGGCCAATCTCGATCACCAGATCGAGCCGGGGGAGGGTGACACAGTGATCCTCGCCTCCAGTCTCATCCCGGGTAACGAGAACGCGGTCTACCGGGTCATTAATGGACTCACCAAGTTGGGTGCAACCGTGGTGCACAAGGGCAACGCGAAGGTGCACGTCTCGGGCCACGCTGCCGCTGGCGAGCTGATCTATTGCTACAACATCCTCAAACCGCGGAACGTGATACCTGTGCACGGTGAGTATCGGCACCTCGTCGCGAACGCGAAGCTGGCCCGTGACACGGGTGTCGCGGAGGAAAACACGATCATCGCCGAGGACGGCACCGTCATCGACCTGCTCGACGGCACGGCCACCGTGGTCGGACAGCTTGACCTCGGCTTCGTCTACGTCGATGGATCCTCCGTCGGTGAGATCACCGACGCCGACCTCAAGGACAGGCGGATCCTCGGCGAGGAGGGCTTCATCTCGATCATCGTGGTGGTGGAGGCCGGGACGGGGCGGGTCGTGGTCGGCCCCGAGATCCATGCCAAGGGCTTTGCCGAGGACGACCGCGTGTTCGACGAGGTCAAGCCGCGCATCGCGAAGGCCCTCGAGGAGGCGGTGCAGAACGGAGTGAGCGATCAGCACGCGCTCTCGCAGGCGGTCCGCCGCGTCGTCGGCCGCTGGGTGAACACCAGTTACCGCCGCCGTCCGATGATCGTTCCGCTGGTCATCGAGGCTTAAGGCTCCTCCACAGGCTGCGGGCGGAGTCCGGGTGCGTCGCTCGCGGCGCGGGTCACTGGTCCGAGCGGAGGCGGCGGGTACGGTGGCCTCATGGCGACCAGCACCAAGACGACTTCCCGCGGGCGCGGTACCGCGGCTCCGCGCTCCGGCGCGCCGCGATCCGGCCGGGGCTCGGCCAAGGCGGCCGCCGAGACGAAGACGGTGGCCTTCGACTCCGCTCCACGCACCGGCATCATCGTCCGCATCTGGATGGCGCTCGCCCATCTCGCCGGGGGAGCCGCGCGCGCCCTCGGTCCTGAGCGCCTCGCGAAGGAGGAGCGCCGCGACGGCGTTCCCTTCCTGCTGCTCTTGCTTGCGCTGGCTGGTGCCGTGGTCGAGTGGTTCCTCGTGACCGACCCGGTCGCGCGCGTGCTCGACGCCTGGAGCTTTGGGGGCCTGTTCGGCCGCGTCGCCTACGTCCTGCCGGTCGTTCTCCTCCTCTTCTCCCTCTGGCTGTTCCGCCATCCGCGCTCAGTCGATGACAACGGCCGGATCGGCGTCGGCGTGACGACTCTCCTCGTCGCCTCGGCGGGTCTCTGCCACGCGCACCTCGGCCTGCCGCAGCCCGGCCAGGGCATCGAAACGATGGCGGCGGCCGGAGGTGTTCTGGGCTGGCTCGTCGGCGCTCCGCTCGCGGCACTCGCGACGGTTCCCGGTGCGACCGTGCTGCTGTCCCTCGTGATCCTGCTCTCCCTCTTCATCATCACCAAGACTCCACCGAATCGCGTGGGAGCGCGTTCGCGCGAGCTGTACGGCTACCTCTTCGGCGCTCCCGTGCTCGACGACGAGGAGCGCGCCCGGCTGAAGTCCGAGCGGGCCGCCGCTAAGGCCGCCGCCAAGGCAGAGGCGGAGCACGAGGAGGACACGCAGCAGGACGGAGGCGAGCTGCCCTGGTGGCGGCGCACCGAGTCCGGCCGTGAGGACGAGCCGACGGTCCAGACCGAGCTGCCGCTCGGCTCGTTCACAGAGGTCATCGAGGGGACGGCTCCGGCGGCGGGCCGCGCGACCGGCTTCGACACTGCCCTCCAGGAGCCGGCCGATCCGCCTACCCGCTCTTACGCGACGGAGGTGCTCGCTTCTGCTGAGACCGCCGAAGCGGCTCTCGCCCGGTTCGAGCAGAGCGGCACGCCCCGCGGAGCGACCGGCGTGGTCGATGACGACGCCACCGAGGTCATCCGCCTCGATCGCCTCGACGTCGCACCCGCCGTGCCGGTCCCGCCGGCTGGCGAGACCGGCCCGATCGCGCCCCTTGCCGACGAGGACTCGACCGAAGGATTCGACTCGTCCTTTCGGGACGATGCGCCCTACCGCCTCCCGTCAGCCACTGCCCTCTCGACCGGCACTCCGTCGAAGGCGCGCTCGGCCGCCAACGATGACATGGTCCGGGCGATCACCGAGGTCCTTCAGCAGTTCAACGTCGACGCGACCGTCACCGGCTTCTCCCGTGGCCCGACCGTCACGCGCTACGAGATCGAACTCGGTCCGGGCGTCAAGGTCGAGCGCGTCACCGCGCTGAGCAAGAACCTGTCCTACGCGGTCGCAAGCAACGAGGTGCGCATCCTCTCGCCGATTCCCGGCAAGAGCGCCATCGGCGTGGAGATCCCGAACACCGACCGCGAGATCGTCTCGCTCGGCGACGTCCTGCGCTCACCGGCCTCGACGACGTCGACGCACCCGATGACCATCGGTGTCGGCAAGGACGTCGAGGGTGGCTACGTCGTGGCCAACCTCGCCAAGATGCCGCACCTTCTCGTCGCGGGCTCCACCGGCTCCGGCAAGTCGAGCTTCATCAACTCGATGATCACGAGCCTGTTGATGCGTGCGCGTCCGCAGGACGTGCGGATGGTTCTCATCGACCCCAAGCGCGTCGAGCTCACCATCTACGGCGGAGTACCGCACCTGATCACTCCGATCATCACGAATCCCAAGAAGGCCGCCGAGGCGCTGCAGTGGGTCGTGAAGGAGATGGACATGCGCTACGACGACCTCGCGTCGTTCGGTTTCCGCCACATCGATGACTTCAACGCTGCAGTCCGCGGCGACGAGATCAAGCTTTCGGCGGGCAGCAACCGCGTGCTCAAGCCCTACCCGTACCTGCTTGTGGTCGTTGATGAGCTCGCCGATCTGATGATGGTCGCCCCGCGGGACGTCGAAGACTCGATCGTCCGCATCACTCAGCTGGCGCGGGCCTCCGGAATCCACCTCGTGCTCGCGACGCAGCGCCCGAGCGTCGACGTCGTGACCGGTCTGATCAAGGCGAACGTCCCCAGCCGCCTCGCCTTCGCCGTGACGAGCGTCACCGACTCCCGGGTCATCCTCGACCAGCCCGGCGCCGACAAGCTGATCGGCCAGGGCGACGGGCTGTTCCTCCCGATGGGCACCAACAAGCCGATGCGCGTGCAGGGCGCCTGGGTCCGCGAGGACGAGATCGCGAAGGTCGTCGAGCACGTCACCCGGCAGGCGCAGCCCGAGTACCGCCAGGACATCACGGTCCAGGCGCAGCGGAAGGAGATCGACTCCGATATCGGGGACGACCTCGAACTGCTCATGGCCGCAGCCGAGCTCGTGGTCAGCACCCAGTTCGGCTCGACCTCAATGCTCCAGCGCAAGCTCCGGGTGGGCTTTGCCAAAGCCGGTCGCCTGATGGACCTGCTCGAGTCTCGCGAGGTCGTCGGTCCCTCGGAGGGGTCGAAGGCACGTGACGTATTGGTTACGGCCGAGCAGCTACCGGGTGTGCTCGCACAGATGCGTGGGGAGGAGCCGGCAGAGCTCGCCGCGGCGCCGTCGGCCGTCGCGCCCGATCCCTACTCCGACCCGCTGGCCGAGCCGACCGGCCCGGGTGCAATCGACTACCACGATGACGATGAGGGCTCCAGCGAGGACGCCTGGGCGCTGACCGGCCGCGAGTGACCGCCGCGGCCATTCCTTCTACGACGACGAACGGCGAAGAACGATGAGCACTCCCACGGCGCCGAGCTCGGCGCGATCGGGCAACTGGAACCTGCCCAACGCGATCACGGTGGTGCGGATCCTGCTCGCACCGCTCTTCTTCTGGCTGCTTCTTGCCGACGACGGTGCGGATGGCGGACTGCGCATCGCCGCGGCGCTGCTGTTCATCGTGGCCATCGCGACAGACGGTATCGACGGACACATTGCGCGCAGCCGCGGTCTGGTCACCGACCTCGGCAAGCTGCTCGACCCGATCGCCGACAAGGTGCTGACGGGCGCGGCCCTGGTGGGCTTGTCGATCCTCGCTGAGCTGCCGTGGTGGGTCACCATCGTGATTCTCGTGCGCGAGATCGGCATCACAGTGTTCCGGATGGCCGTGCTCTCGGACCGGGTGATCCCCGCCTCCCGCGGCGGCAAGCTCAAGACGATCGTGCAGTCGGTCGCCCTCTCGCTCGCCCTGCTTCCCCTGTGGGCCGTCCTCGGTGAGTGGGTGCACTGGCTGAACGGCATTGCAATGACCGCCGCCCTCGTGCTCACCGTCGTCACCGGTATCGACTACCTCGCCGATGCGTCCCGCCAGAGCCGGGCCGCACGCAAGCGCTCATGACGGCCGCTGAGCTGATCGGGGAGCTCCGTCGTCGCGGCCTCGGCCTCGCGGTCGCGGAATCATTGACCGGTGGCGCACTTAGTTCGGCCCTCGTGGAGGTGCCCGGTGCCTCGGCGGTGTATCGCGGGGGAGTGGTGAGCTACGCGACGGAACTGAAGCACCGCCTACTCGGCGTCGATGCCGGCCTGCTGGCCACAGAGGGTCCGGTGCACCCGGAGGTCGCTCTGCAAATGGCGCGGGGCGCGGCCGCTCGCCTGCGCGCCGACGGCCAGCTCACCCTCGGGCTTTCGACGACAGGAGTCGCCGGACCCGATCCGCAGGGTTCCGCCGCCGTCGGGACGGTCTTCGTCGCCGCTGTCCTCGGAAAACAGGAGCTCGTTAGTGAGCACCGCTTCAACGGCGATCGAGCCGCGATCCGATCTGCCTCGGTCGATGCGGCTCTGGCTCTGGGGCGCGAACTGCTCGTTCGAACGGCATGAGGCGAATACCCAGCCATGCGCACGCGGCGATCGGAATGCCGCGCATTGCGACCCGGTTACATCTGATGTCGCTCACACGCAAAGTCCAGTCATCCGGTATTAGAGTCGACACAATACGAACCGGGTAGTGAACAGCTATCCGGTTCTCTCGTCCCAGCCCCTCGACCACCAGCCTCGGAGAAGTCCGGCGCCCGTGCCCCGGGGAAGGTGCGCGACATGCGGTTGACGTGGAGAAGGAGGGTCCAGTGGTTCTAGTTCGTCAGGAGATCGGCGATGTCCTCAGGGACTTTCGCCTGCAAAAAGGTCGTACACTCCGTCAGGTGGCGAGTAAGGCGAGCGTCGCGCTCGGCTACCTGAGCGAGGTCGAACGCGGTCAGAAGGAGGCCTCCTCGGAGATCCTCGCGTCTGTCGCTGACGCCCTCGGCACTCCCATCTCGGTGATCATGCGCGAGGTCGGCGATCGTCTCGCCGTTATCGAGGGCATTGACACCATCCCCGATACCATCCCGGCCGACATGGTCGCCGGCTTCGATGCCGACCTCGTGACGCAGTAATCGGCTTCCCCCTCCACTCACCGCACCTCGTTCCACCCCAAGGGCGCCCAGGCTTCGGCCGGGCGCCCTTCGGCGTTGGCCGGGAGGTCTGCCGGGGAGCGGCTAGCGTGGATGGATGCGGTTGAGCGAATTCCGGCAGCTGGTTGACGACGAGTTCGGGGGTCCCTACGCCCGTGTCCTGGTGTCGGACCTTGTGCTCACCGAACTCGGTGGCCGTACGGCGGAGCAGGCGCTGAGCGACGGAGCGGAGCCCCGTGAGGTGTGGCTCGCCCTCTGCCGCGCGAACGACGTTCCCGAGGCTCGGTGGTACGGCAGAGAGCCGAAGAAGCGCTCTCGCTGAGGCTGCCGAACACGTGTGGACCCGAAGCGATGTTCGACACGCCGGAAGGCGCCTGCTCGAATCAGTGTTCGATCGGGTTTAGGCTCCTCCACAGAAGCAGAATCGGCTCCGTCTCCACGGAGTCGCTGTCGCTCGGCCCCGGTGTCGGTGGTCGGGCGTACCGTCAGAGACACCTGAACGGATCTGCTTCACCGCCTTGTTGCAGCCGGTCGGCACTGTCACTCCGACAGCCGCCGGCATGTCGCGACAGCCTGTAGGCGACACCACCACGAACACGAGAGCGAGACGGCCATGCCCAGTTCCTCCGACCGCGAGAAGTCCCTCGAGACCGCACTCGCCCAAATCGACCGCCAGTTTGGCAAGGGCGCCGTCATGCGTCTCGGCAGCGACGAACGCGCCCCCGTCGAGGTGATCCAGACCGGGTCGATCGCGCTCGACGTCGCCCTCGGCATTGGCGGTCTCCCTCGTGGCCGCATCGTCGAGATCTACGGGCCCGAGTCCTCGGGTAAGACGACCCTCACGCTCCACGCTATCGCCAACGCCCAGCGCAACGGGGGCATCGCCGCCTTCATCGACGCAGAGCATGCGCTCGACCCCGAGTACGCCAAGAAGCTCGGTGTCGACATCGACTCCCTCCTCGTCTCGCAGCCTGACACGGGGGAGCAGGCGCTCGAAATCGCCGATATGCTTGTGCGTTCCGGCTCGATCGACCTCGTCGTCATCGACTCGGTCGCGGCCCTGGTACCGCGTGCGGAGATCGAGGGCGAGATGGGCGACTCCCACGTCGGCCTCCAGGCCCGGCTCATGTCGCAGGCGCTCCGTAAGCTCACCGGCGGTCTCAACACCACCAACACCACCATGATCTTCATCAACCAGCTGCGCGAGAAGATCGGCGTCTTCTTTGGTAGCCCCGAGACCACCGCGGGTGGCAAGGCACTCAAGTTCTACGCCTCCGTCCGCCTCGACATCCGCCGTATCGAGACGCTCAAGGACGGCACCGACGCGGTCGGTAACCGAACCCGAGTCAAGGTCGTCAAGAACAAGATGGCGCCGCCCTTCAAGCAGGCCGAGTTCGACATCCTGTATGGCATCGGCATTTCCCGCGAGGGCAGCCTGATCGACTTCGGCGTCGAGCACGAGATCGTCCGCAAGTCGGGCGCCTGGTACACCTACGACGGTGACCAGCTCGGCCAGGGCAAGGAGAAGGCACGTCAGTTCCTCATCGACAATTCAGACATCGCCGCCGAAATCGAGAAGCGGATCCTGGTGAAGCTGGGCGTTATCGCCGACCCGAACGCGGTCGCGGAGGTCGCACCGGTCGCGATCGAGACCAAGCAGCCCGTTCGCAAGGGCGCCTAGCCCGTGGCGGAGAAGGCCGCGGGGGGAGCCGGGAGTCGTCCCGTGGCCTTCCTGCCCTGGGTCGATAAGGACAAGGTGAGCGAGGCGGGGAGCGCCCGTCCCACTGGGACGGACGACGAGGGTTGGGCGGTCGCCGTCCCCGAGCCCGCGACTGTGGGGTACGTCGCGCCCGGCCCTGCTGCCCTCGATGTCGCCGCGTCGGAGCGGATCGCCGAGTTGTCGGCGCACATCACCGGGCAGTTGGGGACTTCCGAGCCGGGTGACCCGCATGACTCCCCTGAGGACGAGGCGGTCGAGGCTCCAGAAGAAATCGATCCGGAGCGCATCGCGGATCGCATCGTTCGCGGGCTCTCACGCAAGAGTCTGTCGGTGGCCGAGGTCGAAGCGCAGCTTTACACCGAAGGCGTCGCCGAGAAGGACGCCCTCGAGATTATCGAGCGGTTCTCTCGCTTCGGTTACCTCGACGACCTCCGGATGGCGGAGCAGCTGGTCGCGTCGCTTCGAGAGCGCAAGAAGCTCGGCCGGTCCTCCATTCAGCAGGAGTTGCGGGCCCGCAAACTCGACCCGGACGCGATCGCGACGGCTCTCGACGAACTCGACGGCGACGACGAGTACCGCACTGCACTTGAGCTGGCACGCAAGCGTCTGCCGAGCCTGCGCTCACTCTCGGATGAGGTCGCCGAACGGCGCCTGACCGGATTCCTCGCCCGCCGCGGCTACTCCGGGGGACTCGTCCAGCGCGTCGTCCGCGAGACCGTCCGTAGATCCGGACCGAGCATTCGTTTCCGTTGAACAGACGGGCAGGAGGCGTCCAACCCGGCGCGTAGAATCGCACACCATGAGCATGCTAGGTACCGCCCCGTCGTTCGTCACCGAGACCAGGCCGAGGACCTACGAGGTTCGTACGTTCGGGTGCCAGATGAACGTGCATGACTCCGAACGCCTGAGCGGATCGCTAGAGGCCGCGGGTTACGTACGGGCGGACGGAGCCGAGGCTGACGTTGTCGTCATCAATACCTGCGCTGTGCGCGAAAACGCCGACAACAAGCTCTACGGCACTCTCGGACACCTCGCCTCAGTCAAGCGCCGACACGAGGGAATGCAGATCGCGGTCGGTGGCTGCCTCGCCCAAAAGGACAAGAGCGTCGTCCTCGACCGCGCGCCGTGGGTCGACGTCGTCTTCGGCACCCACAACATGGGTGCGCTGCCCAGCCTTCTCGAGCGAGCACGCCACAACGACGAGGCGCAGCTCGAGATTCTGGAGTCGCTCGACGTCTTCCCCTCGACGCTCCCGACCAAACGCGACTCCACCTACAGCGGCTGGGTCTCGATCTCGGTCGGCTGCAACAACACCTGCACGTTTTGCATCGTTCCCTCACTCCGCGGTAAGGAGAAAGACCGCCGACCCGGAGACGTCCTGGCCGAGATCCAGGCCCTGGTCGATGACGGTGCGATCGAGATCACGTTGCTCGGCCAGAACGTCAATTCCTACGGCGTCGAGTTCGGCGACCGTCAGGCGTTTTCAAAGCTGCTGCGCGCCGCGGGAACGATTGACGGTCTCGAGCGCATCCGCTTCACCAGTCCCCACCCGGCTGCCTTCACGGACGACGTGATCGACGCGATGGCCGAGACGCCAACCGTGATGCCGCAGTTGCACATGCCGCTGCAGTCCGGCTCCGACCGCATTCTCCGCGCGATGCGCCGCTCGTATCGATCCGACCGCTTCCTCGGCATCCTCGACCGGGTACGCACCCGCATCCCCCACGCGGCGATCAGCACCGACATCATCGTCGGGTTCCCCGGCGAGACGGAGGAGGACTTCGAGCAGACCCTTCGCGTCGTCGAGGAGGCGCGCTTCGCCTCTGCCTTCACCTTCCAGTACTCAATCCGACCGGGCACTCCCGCGGCGACCCTCCCCGATCAGATCCCGAAGGCGGTCGTGCAGGAGCGCTACGAGCGCCTCGCAGCGCTGCAAGATGCGATCAGCGAGCAGGAGAACCGGATGATCGTCGGCCGCGAGGTCGAGGTGCTGGTCGCGACCGGCGAGGGGCGCCGAGACGCCGAGACCCACCGGCTGAGCGGACGAGCGGAGGACAGCCGACTGGTGCACTTCGACGTGCCGACCGGCTCAGAAGAGCCCCGACCCGGCGACATCGTTTCGGTCGAGATCACGCGCGCCGCGCCGTTCTACCTCCTGGCCGACTCTCCCGACGGCGCTCCGCTGCGGATCCGCCGCACCCGTGCGGGCGAGGCCTGGGACCGCGCGCAGACCGAGTCCTGCGGCGTGCCGGCCGCGCCCGGCGCCTCCGGTGCGCCCCGCGTCTCGCTCGGCCTCCCCTCGCTGCGCGCGCGCATCAATACCAGCAGCGACAGCCTGACGGTGCCCGTCTATGACGCCGCAGATGGCGAGCGCTGAGCCGCCTGCGCACGCTCCCGAGTTGATCGCCGTGGTGGGAGCGACCGGCACAGGCAAGTCGGCGCTGGCGCTCGATCTGGCCGAGTCGATCGGCGCGGAGGGCGGGACCGCCGAAATCGTGAACGCCGACGCCATGCAGTTGTACCGCGGCATGGACATCGGAACGGCGAAGCTGCCGGTCGAGGAGCGCCGAGGGATTCCGCACCACGTGCTCGATGTGCTCGACGTGACCGAGGAGGCGTCCGTGGCGCGCTATCAGGTTCAGGCACGGGGCGCGATCGAGGATGTCCTGGCACGTGGCGCGACCCCGATCCTCGTCGGCGGCTCGGGTCTGTACGTGTCGAGCGTCGTCTTCGAGTTCACCTTCGCGGGCACGGACCCGGAGGTCCGGCGCCGACTCGAGGAGACGGCGGAGCGCGAGGGCCTGGGGGTCCTCGTCGAGCGCCTGCGCGCGATCGACCGCGGAATCGCTGAGCGGATCGGACCGCATAACGCGCGGCGGATCATCCGGGCCCTCGAGATCGCCGAACTCACGGGCGGGAGCACCCACAGCGCGCTGATGTCGGACGAGCCCGTGCCGTGGCGGACGGCCGCGATCCTCCTCCTTGACGCGCCGCGCGACGAGCTTGTGCAGCGGCTCGACGCCAGGGTCGTGCGGATGTGGGCCACCGGCATGCTCGACGAGGTCGAGCGTCTGGTCTCGCTGGGCATCGAACGCGGGGTGACGGCGGGCCGGGCGATCGGTTACGCGCAGGCGCTGGCTCAGCGGGCGGGAACCCTCCGGGAGGACGAAGCGATTGCGGCAACGCAGGCGCTCACGCGGCGGTACGCCCGCAGGCAGAACAGCTGGTTTCGCCGGTACGCCGCCGCGCACCGCCTGCCCTCCGACGCACCTGACCTGGCGGCGCGAGCGCGGGTCGCCGCTCAGGCCGCCGCTGCGCTGCATCGCTAGGCTGTGCGGCATGACGATCGAGCTGCACTTCACCAAGGGCCAGGGCACGGGCAACGACTTCGTGCTCTACAGCGACCCGGACGGTGAGATGGACCTCTCGCCCGCGCAGATCGCGACGATCTGCGACCGCCACTTCGGCGTGGGCGCAGACGGCGTGATCCGTGCCGTGCGGTCCCGTTCAGTGCCGGAGGGTGCCGCCGCCCTCGCGCAGGAGAGCGAGGCCGAGTGGTTCATGGACTACCACAACGCCGACGGGTCGATCGCCGAGATGTGCGGCAACGGCATCCGCGTCTACGCCGCTTTCCTCCTCGCCGGTGGCCTCGCCACCCTCGAGCCGGGCGACACCCTGCCGATTGGCACTCGCGCTGGCGTCCGTGACGTCACGCGCAGCGGCTCAGGGTTCCAGGTCGATCTCGGGCGGTGGGAACTCGCAGGCGGTGAACCGCTTGTCCGAGCCAAGGAACTCACTGTTCCGCGTCCCGGCCTTGGCATCGATCTCGGTAACCCCCACGTCGTCGTGGCCCTCAGCAACGACGAGGAACTGGCGTCGGCCGACCTCACCTACATCCCTCAGCTCGACCCCGAGCCGGAAGACGGCGCCAACATCGAGTTCGTCGTGCCCGGTGAGCCTCTGGTGCACGACGGCATCGGGCGCATCCGGATGCGCGTGCACGAGCGCGGCAGCGGTGAGACGCTGAGCTGCGGCACGGGCGCGGCGGCGGCGGCGCTGGCCGTGCGCTACTGGGCCGGACCTCGCGCTCCGCAGTCCTGGCGCGTCGAGGTGCCGGGAGGGACCCTGGGCGTCACCATGTTCGCCACGGAGGAGGGCGAGCACGTCGGCCTTTCCGGTCCGGCGGATCTCGTCTTCACCGGCACCATCCGCATCGATTAAGCGGCGGTCTCAGCCGATCCGGGTCGTACGGAGGACCCGGAAGCCCTTCGCGGAGGAAACGCGCTCTACGTCGAGGCGGCCGGCGAACGCCGCGCTCAACCACGTCTGTAGGGAGTCCGAGCCGAGGTTGCGCTGCACGACGAGCCAGGCGTCGGCGCCCTCCTCCAGGCGCGGAAGCCAGCGCTGCAGGAGCAGGTGCAGCTCCTCCTTGCCGATGCGGATTGGCGGGTTGGACCAGATGGCGCGGAAGCGGATCGCCGAGGGAACATCTTCGGGCAGGACGGCGTTGACATTAAGGATGCCGAGTTCCTCGCAATTGCGACGGACCAACTCGAGCGCGCGCTGGTTGACGTCGACCGCCCACACCCGGGCGTCGGGGGAGGCGAGGGCGAGCGCGAGGGTAATCGGACCCCAGCCGCAGCCAAGGTCGAGCACGTCCCCGTCAGCGGGGGCGCTCGGAACCGCGTCGAGCAGGACACGCGTGCCAAGGTCGACGTGACCGGGGCTGAACACCCCTCCGGCGGTCGTGACTTCGAGGTCGCGTCCGGCAAGGTGGATGGGAATCCTGCGGGGCCGGAGGTCGCCGTCGGGCGTACTCGAGAAGTAGTGCTCCGCGGCCATGAGAAGTGAACCTATCAACACCTGAGGAGTTAGTGTTATCCGGATGACGGAAGACCTGAACGAGACCGACACGACCGAGGCCGTGGACGTTGTCTCGAGGGTCCTGGCGAACGCGCAGTCGCGCTCGGCAGGGTACTCGCGATTCGTCGCGGGTGGAGCCCAGGCGCTGCAGAGCGCCGGCCACGAGGGCGAGAACAGCGGCAGCGACGGCGAGCAATTCGACCGCGACGACCGGCAGGCGCTGCGTCGCGTCGCCGGCCTGTCGACCGAGCTCGAGGATGTCACGGAGGTCGAGTACCGCCAGCTGCGACTCGAGAACGTCGTGCTTATCGGCGTGTACTCGCAGAACTCCCTCGAGGACGCCGAGAACTCGCTGCACGAGCTCGCCGCGCTTGCGGAGACCGCCGGAGCGACCGTCCTCGACGGTCTGCTCCAGAGGCGGCCACATCCCGACCCCAGCACCTACCTGGGCAAGGGCAAGGCTCAGGAACTCGCCGGCCTCGTCGCCGCTCTGGGCGCCGACACGGTTGTGGCCGACACCGAACTTGCGCCGAGCCAACGCCGCGCACTAGAGGACGTGGTGAAGGTGAAGGTGATCGACCGCACGGCGGTGATCCTCGACATTTTCAGCCAGCACGCCACGAGCCGCGAGGGCAAGGCTCAGGTCGAGCTCGCGCAGCTCGAGTACCTGCTGCCCAGGCTCCGCGGCTGGGGTGAGTCGATGTCCCGCCAGGCCGGCGGCCAGGTGGGGGCGGGTGCTGGCATGGGTTCGCGCGGTCCGGGTGAGACGAAAATCGAGCTCGATCGTCGCCGCATCCACACGCGCATGGCGCGGCTGCGCAAGCAGATCACCGCTATGAAGCCCGCCCGGGAGGCGAAGCGCGCGAACCGTAAGCGCAACGCGGTCCCGTCCGTCGCGATTGCCGGCTACACCAACGCCGGCAAGTCGAGCCTGCTCAACCGCATGACGCAGGCGGGAGTGCTGGTCGAGAACGCGCTGTTCGCAACGCTCGACTCCACCGTTCGCAAGGCCCAGACGAGTGATGGCCGCCTCTACACGCTCGCCGACACGGTCGGCTTCGTGCGGGCGCTGCCGCACCAGCTGGTTGAGGCGTTCCGCTCGACGCTCGAGGAGGTGGCCGATTCCGACGTCATCGTGCACGTCGTTGACGCTTCGCACCCGGACCCCGCCGGGCAGATCGCGACGGTGCACGACGTGATCGGCGAGGTCGGGGCGCGCGGCATCCCGGAGATCATCGCCTTCAATAAGGCCGACCTGGTTGACGAGGGCACGCGCCTCGTGCTCCGCGGCCTCGCTCCGAATGCCGTCTTCGTGTCGGCGCGCAGCGGCGAGGGTATCGACGAGCTCGAAGCGCGGATCGCCGCAATCCTGCCCGAGCCCGACATCGAGATCGAGCTGCTCGTGCCGTACGACCGCGGGGACGTGATCTCCCACCTGCACCGCAGCGGGCGGATCCTGTCGACGCAGTACGTCGAGGGCGGCACGCACGTGACCGCTCTGGTGCACGCCGACCTCGCGGGCTCGCTCACCGAGTTCGCCGCTGGGCAGCCGGCCGTCGAGGCCTGACTTCGCCGACGCAGCGCCCGTCTCTTTACTCGAGGAGGCGGGCGCCCGGTGCATCCGGCCACGACACGCGGCGTCATATCGCTTCACACGACGTCATCCCGCTCGACTCAACGACCAGGGCTTCCTACTGTGGTCCGCGAGGCGCCGATCGGCGCGTGGAGCGACAGCCGAGCCCGGCACCCGCCCGAACCCAGCCGACTCCTCCCGGGGTTCGGCACGAGGAACGGAGGGCACAGCCGTGTCGGAGCAGCGATCATCTGCGGACCCCGCCTGTTCGCACGTCCCCTTCTCGTTCGAGATCTATCCGCCCCGCACTCCTGCCGGGGCGCTCGCGCTGACCCGGACCGTGGACCGGCTGGCTGCGGTCCGGCCCGCCTTCGTCTCGGTGACCTACGGGGCGGGCGGATCGTCACGGAGCGCGTCGCTCGATATTCTCAAGCACCTCCGCGAGCACACCGCGACACCCGCGCTCGCGCACCTCACCTGTGTCGGCTCCACGCACGCAGAGGCGAGCAGCCTTGTGCGTGAGTTCCTCGCGGCGGGAGTCACTCGATTCCTCGCCCTGCGCGGAGATCCGCCCGCCGGGACGCCGGAGGGCGATACGTTCCTCGGCGAGCTGGGTAGCGCCGCCGAACTGGTGCAGCTGATCCACCGGGTCCAGGCCGAGCGCGAGCCCTACGGAGCGGTCGCGGTGCCCGGGTTGCCGAACGCGCAGCGGGTAGAGGTGGGTGCCCGCCCGCGCGCAGAGGTCGCCGTCGCCGCATTTCCCAACGGGCATCCGCGCTCGCGCTCGCGCACTCAGGACATTGATGTGCTGCTGGCAAAGGAGGCGGCGGGAGCGTCGTTCGCTCTGACTCAACTCTTCTTCCACGCGGACGACTACTTGCGTTTCGTGGACCGCGCGCGGGCTGCCGGACTGCGGATGCCGATCATCCCTGGTGTGATGCCCGTGACGAGCCCCGGACGCCTGCGCCGGATGCTCGAGCTCAGCGGTGAGGATCTGCCTGCCGAACTCGCGATTGCCCTGGACGTCGAGCCAGACGACGCGGCGCGCGCACGAATCGGGGTGGAGCATGCCGCGCGCCTCATTCGCACTCTCGTCGCCGGTGGTGCGCCCGCCGTGCATCTCTACGCCTTCAACCGCCACGAGGCGGTGCTGGCGGTGCTGGCCGAGAGCGGGCTGCTGCCCGACTGGACGCCGCCCCTCCTGACCGCCGCCCGCCCGTCCACCCCGTCCCTCTAGGAGCCAACCGCATGAGTACGACCCCCGCCTTCCCCACCGGCACCATCCTCGGCTACCCGCGCATCGGGCGTCGCCGCGAGTTGAAGAAGGCCGTCGAGTCCTTCTGGTCCGGCGTCACGACTGCCGATGAGCTTGAGTCCTCCGCTGCCGCGCTGCGCACCGCGACACGGGAGCGTCTGCACGCCCTCGGTCTCGGTCGCGACGACTCGTCGATCCCGGAGGCGCACTCCTTCTACGACCAGGTGCTCGACACCACGCTCGCGGTCGGTGCGATCCCCGAGCGGTTCGCGGACCTCGTGGTGGATGGCACGGTCGACCTGGCAGGCTCCTTCACGCTGGCGCGGGGAGACGGTGAGCGCGCGCCGCTCGAGATGACGAAGTGGTTTGACTCCAACTACCACTACCTCGTGCCCGAGATCGGCCCGCAGACGGTCTTTTCGTTGGCCGACACACGGCGGGTGCGCGAGGTTCAGGAGGCGCGCGAGGCGGGCTTTACGACGCGCCCCGTCCTCGTGGGGCCGGTCACCTACCTCCTGCTCGCGAAGCCTGACGACTCGGCGCCCGACGGGTTTGAGCCGCTCTCGCGCCTTGCCGACCTGGTGCCGGTCTACGTCGAGTTGCTGGCCCGGCTGCGGGAAGCCGGCGCCGAGTGGGTGCAGCTCGACGAGCCGGCGCTGGTGTCGGAGTCGTTGGGTGTCTCGCGGGACCAGGTTCTCGCGGCCGTCGACGCGGCCTACGGGCTCCTCGCCCAGGCCCAGGAGCGGCCCGCACTGTTCGTCGCTGCACCCTACGGCACGCTGGGTGACGCGCTGCCGGTGCTGGTCGCCGCGGGTGTCGAGGCCGTCGGGGTCGACCTCGTGAAGGGCGCGTCGCCGGTGGCGGTGCCGGGACTCGAACGCACCGTGCTTGTGGCGGGCGTGGTCGACGGCCACAACGTCTGGCGCGGCGACCTCGCGGCCGCACTGGAGCGGGCGGAGGCGCTGCGCCCGCTCGCGGCGGGCGTTGCCGTGGCAAGCTCCACTTCTCTCTTCCATGTGCCGCACGATGTGACGGACGAGCCGGACCTCGACCCGCGGCTGGCCTCCTGGCTCGCCTTTGCCGACCAGAAGGTCGAGCAGATTGCCGTGCTCGCCCGCGGTCTCCGGGAGGGCCGCGGAGCAATCGAGCAGGAGCTCGACGCCGCAACCGCCGCGCTGGAGGACCGTCGCGCGGCGCCCGGCGTGTGGGACGGCTCGGTGCGGGAGCGCTCAGCGGTACTCCGCCCCGCGGATCGGGATCGCGCTCCTGCTGACGAGCGCCGTGCGGCTCAGGAGGAGGCGCTCGGTCTTCCGCTGCTGCCCACGACGACGATCGGCTCGTTCCCGCAGACCCGCGAGATCCGCACGGCCCGCGCCGCGGTCGGCCGCGGTGACCTCACCGCCGAGCAGTACACCGAGCGGATGCGCGAGGAGATCGAGCGCGTTGTGCGACTCCAGGAAGAGATCGGCCTCGACGTGCTTGTGCACGGCGAGCCCGAGCGCAACGACATGGTGCAGTACTTTGCCGAGCACCTCGACGGCTTCGCGGTGACGCGGAACGGCTGGGTGCAGTCCTACGGGAGCCGCTGTACGCGGCCCTCCCTACTGTGGGGTGACGTGGCGCGTCCGGCGCCGATCACCGTGGAGTGGTCGAGCTTCACCCAGTCGCTCACCGACAGACCGGTGAAGGGGATGCTCACTGGGCCGGTGACGATCCTCGCGTGGTCGTTCGTCCGAGACGACCAGCCCCTCGCTGAGACGGCCGATCAGGTCGCGCTCGCCCTGCGCGACGAGATCGCCGACCTTGAGCGGGCAGGCATCCGCATCGTGCAGGTGGACGAGCCGGCGCTGCGCGAACTCCTGCCTCTTGAGGTGGCGGTTCAGCCGGACTACCTGGAATGGTCTGTCGGCGCGTTCCGATTGGCGACGGGCGGAGCGGCGACCACGACGCAGATTCACACCCACCTCTGCTACTCGGAGTTCGGGGTCGTCATCGACGCAATCGATCGGCTCAACGCTGATGTGACGAGCATCGAGGCTGCGCGCTCGCGGATGGACGTCATCGGCGACATCGAGCGTTCGGGCTTCGCGCGCGGCATCGGTCCGGGCGTCTACGACATCCACTCGCCGCGGGTGCCCAGTGGCGACGAGCTCGCGGAGCTTGTCCGGATAGCGCTGGGCTCGATTCCGGTGCGGCAACTCTGGATCAATCCAGACTGCGGCCTCAAGACGCGCGGCTATGACGAGACGGTCGCATCGCTCCGTGCGATGGTCGCGGCGGCGACGGCCGCCCGCGCTTCGCTCGCGGTGGTCTGAGCCCGAGGAGCGGCGACGGGGCCCGGTTGGCGTGCAGCCGACGGGCCCCTTTCATGTGGCGGGACTCAGATCGAGCGCAGCACTGCGACGATCTTGCCGAGCACCTCGGCCTCGTCGCCGAGGATCGGCTCGAAGTTGGAGTTGCGGGGGAGGAGCCACGTGTGACCGTCGCGCTGGCGGAGCACCTTGACGGTTGCCTCGCCGTCCAGCATCGCCGCGACGATCTCGCCGTTCTCTGCGGTGCGCTGTGAGCGGACGACGACCCAGTCGCCATCGCAGATCGCCGCATCGATCATCGACTCGCCCACCACCTTGAGCATGAAGAGCTCGCCCTTGCCGACGAGCTGGCGGGGGAGCGGGAAGACCTCGTCGATCTGCTGATCCGCCATGATCGGGACGCCCGCGGCGATGCGCCCCACGAGCGGCACCATCGCCGCGTCGCCGACCGTCGCTGTCGACTCGAAGGAGCCGTCGTCCTCGGTGGAACTCGGCACGTCGATCAGGATCTCGAGCGCACGGGGCCGGTTCGGATCGCGGCGCAGGTATCCGCTGAGCTCGAGCTGGTTGAGCTGGTGGGTGACGCTCGAGAGTGAGGCGAGCCCGACCGCGTCGCCGATCTCGCGCATGCTCGGCGGGTAGCCTCGGCTCGAGACCGAGCGTTGGATTGCGTCGAGGATCGCGAGCTGCTTCGCGCTCAAGTTCTTTCGGCGCCGGCCCGCTGCCGCCTTCGTCTTGGCCGATGATCCGGCTGTGTTCGCGTCGCCCACGATGCTCCCTCTTTCCCGGCGCGCACGCCGCGCACGCGCCCACCCGGTCACGACTCGACGTGGAATGTCGGTGGTCGCCGCTCTACTGCAACCAGGCTCTCGAAACTGTATCCGCCGGGGGTCTTGGTGCGGAACATTCGTTCGAGTGTGTCGCGCTGGTGTTCGGCCGCGGATACACCGGGCCGGTCGCTTGACCGGTGCGGCAGTCGAAGATATGTTCGGTACAGGCATTCGGGTTTGCCCTCCCGGCCGAGGCCCCCCGAATTCCTGTCGAAAGGAGCGATCCCATGACCGCACAGCTCACCTCCCGCTCGGTACCGCCCGCCGATGCGTCGCACGACGCACGCCCCCAGCAGGAGGCCGAGTCGCGGGTCGTCCGTACGCACCTGCGGCTCACCCGCCGCGGTCGCGTCGTCGTCGCCGCTCTTGGTGCGCTGCCGATCGTGGCTGGAGCCTTTGTCTTTGGACTCAACGGTGGTGGAGCGGTCGCGTCGAGCGGCCCCGCGTCGATCGAGTTCCAGTACGTCACGGTGCACGCGGGGGAGTCGCTCTGGTCGCTCGCCGAGGAGCTCGCGCCGGAGGCCGACCCCCGTGACGTGGTCGACGACATCCTCGCCCTCAACCAGTTGCCGAGCGTCGGCCTCGAGCCTGGCCAGCGTCTGGCCGTCCCGGCCAAGTACGCGTCGGCGCACTGAGCGCCGGCCGCGCTCCGGCCGGCGTCAGGCGCCCAGCTACCATTCCCTGGTGACGACTCTCGACGACCTCCCCCTCCGCGACGATCTCCGAGGCAAGCACCCGTACGGTGCTCCGCAGGCCGTCGTGCCCGTGGCCCTCAACGTCAACGAGAACACCCATCCGGTTCCCGACGACGTGATCGCCGACATCATCGCGCGCGTCTCCGCGGCCCTGCACACGGTCAACCGCTACCCGGACCGCGAGTTCCGCGAGTTGCGGGAGGCTCTCGCGGGCTACCTCGGTCACGGGCTCACCGCGGAGGGCGTCTGGGCCGCGAACGGATCGAACGAGGTCCTGCAGCACGTCATCCAGGCCTTCGGTGGCCCCGGCCGCTCACTCCTCGGCTTCGCACCGACCTACTCGATGTACTCGATCCTCGCCTCGGGAAGCGGAACCGCGTGGGTCCCGGTCGACCGACAGGCCGGGTTCGAGGTCGGAGCCGAGTACGCCGCCGAGCAGGTCCGCCGCGCACAGCCCGACATCGTCTTCCTCTGCGCTCCCAACAATCCCACCGGTACGCCGCTTGACCTCGCCGTGATCGAGTCGGTCTACGACGCGACCGAGGGGATCGTGGTCGTCGATGAGGCCTACGCGGAATTCGCCGGCCGAGACGCACCGAGCGCGCTGAGTCTGCTGCCCGGACGGCCCCGTCTCCTGGTCTCGCGCACGATGAGCAAGGCCTTCGCATTCGCAGGTGTCCGCCTCGGCTATCTCGCCGCCGACCCGGCCGTCATCGACGCCCTACGTCTCGTCCGCCTCCCTTACCACCTGTCTGCTCTCACCCAGGCAGCGGCCACCGCCGCCCTCGCGCACGCCGACGAAATGCTCGCGATGGTCGGCGAGATCATTGTGCAGCGCGACCGGATGATCGACGGACTCCGCGCGCTCGGCTACCACCCGTACGCGACGGGCAGCAATTTTGTGCTCTTCGGCGGCATCGCTGACCCGGCCGCGGTGTTCGAGGGTCTGCTCGCGCGCGGCGTGCTCATCCGCGACGTCGGGATTCTCGGACACCTCCGCGTCAGCGCCGGAACTGAGGAGGAGACCACCGCATTCCTCGACGCGCTGGCCTCCCTACCCACCCCCTCCGACGACCCCGCCGTCGCCCTCTCGCGGGAGTGACCGCCGGCCGGGAAGCGGCGTTCCCCCGCGAATAGACTGGCGAGCATGACCTCTCCGAGCGCCGCACCCGGGCGCACCGCCTCCCTCAGCCGTGCAACCAGCGAGTCGAGCATCGAGCTCTCCCTTGACCTCGACGGCACCGGCGTCGCCGACCTCGAGACAGGGGTGCCGTTCTTTGACCATCTGCTGACGGCGTTCGCGAAGCACTCCCTCACTGATCTCCGCGTCCGTGCTCGCGGCGATATCGAGATCGACATCCACCACACGGCGGAGGACATCGGCATCGTGCTCGGCACCGCGATCCGCGAGGCACTCGGCGACAAGGCCGGCATCTCCCGCTTTGGCGACGCGCTCGTCCCACTCGACGAGGCACTCGTGCAGGCCGTGGTCGATATCTCTGGTCGCCCCTACCTCGTGCACGCGGGCGAGCCGGAGGGCTTCGCGCTGCACCTGATCGGCGGGCACTTCACCGGATCGATGGTTCGCCACGTCTTTGAGGCGATCGCCTTCAACGCGGGGCTCACCGTGCACGTGACAGTACTGGGCGGGCGCGACCCGCACCACATCGCCGAGGCCGAGTTCAAGGCGTTCGCGCGCGCGTTCCGGCACGCGAAGGCGTTCGATCCGCTGGTCGCGGGGATCCCGTCGACAAAGGGCGCACTGTGAGCTCGGTCCGCCCCTCCGTGGTTGTTTACGACTACGGCTCGGGCAACGTTCACTCCGCCGTCAAGGCGCTCGAGCTGGCCGGAGCCGACGTCGAGCTGACCGGGGACCGTCGTCGCGCCCTCGAGGCCGATGGCCTCCTGGTCCCCGGCGTCGGAGCGTTCGATGCCGTGATGGCGGCCCTCACTCGGGCGCGCGGTGGCGACATCATCGAGAAGCGGCTTGCCGGAGGCCGCCCCGTGCTTGGAATCTGCGTCGGCATGCAGGTCCTGTTCGAGCGTGGCGTCGAGCGCGGCGTCGAGAGTGAGGGCCTGGGGGAGTGGCCTGGCACGGTCGACCTGCTCCCCGCCGCTGTCGTCCCGCACATGGGCTGGAACACGGTCTCGGCACCCGAGGGGTCCGTCCTGTTCGACGGGGTCACCGACGAGCGTTTCTATTTCGTCCACTCCTACGGGGCGAGGGAGTGGTCACTCGACGTGATGCCGCCTTTCCCGCGGCCCGCGGTTACGTGGGCCGACCACGGCGGTCCGTTCATCGCGGCGGTCGAGAACGGTCCGCTCTCGGCGACGCAGTTCCACCCCGAAAAATCCGGAGCGGCGGGCCTGCGACTGCTCTCAAATTGGCTGGGCACCCTCCGCACGAACTAGGATCGGCCGGTGGTCGGCGCCTGTCGCGGCCGGCACGGGTTCCGAGACTGAGGATGACGATGAGCGAGTTCACCAAGGCCCCGGGTCTGGTCCTCCTGCCCGCGATCGATGTGGCGGGCGGCAAGGCCGTACGCCTTACGCAGGGTGAGGCCGGGAGCGAGACCAACTACGGCGATCCGATCGATGCCGCCGGGGACTGGGCCGACCAGGGTGCCGCGTGGATCCACCTCGTCGACCTCGATGCGGCCTTTGGCCGGGGTGACAACCACGGCATCATGAAGAAGGTCATCCGCCAGGTGAAGGGCGTCAACGTCGAGCTCTCTGGCGGTATCCGCGATGACCGCAGTCTTGAGTCCGCGCTGAGCGCGGGCGCCAAGCGCATTAATCTCGGCACGGCCGCGCTCGAGAACCCCGAGTGGGCAGCGAGCGTGATCGCCCAGTACGGTGACCAGATCGCGGTCGGCCTCGACGTCCGCGGGACGACGCTCGCGGCGCGTGGGTGGACCAGGGAGGGCGGCGATCTCTGGCAGGTCCTCGACCGCCTGGAGGAGGCCGGCTGCACCCGCTACGTCGTCACGGACGTGACCAAGGACGGCACCCTCAAGGGCCCGAACCTTGAGCTCTTGCAGCAGGTCATGGCGCGCACCCGCCGTCCGGTGATCGCCTCCGGCGGCATCTCGAACCTCGACGACATCGCCGCCCTGCGTGACCTCGTCCCGCAGGGGCTCGAGGGCGCCATCGTGGGCAAGGCGCTGTATGCCGGCGCTTTCACGCTCGCGGAGGCCCTGGATGTCGCAGCCGAATGAGCACCGTCCGCTACCCGCTCACCTGACCGACTCCGCGGGGACTCCGTGGGCGGGTCGGCACTTTGAGCCGAGCACGGCCCCCGAGGACGACGGCCGCGCCCCGGAGGCGCTGGTTGCGGCCGTCGAGGCGTTCGCCGGCGGCTCGCGGGGGCCGGAGGGAGTCATCGACGCTCTGCGCTCCTCGCGTCTGCTGATCCCCCTGGTCGCTCGTCTCGGCGAGGAGGGCGAGGGAGTCGAGGGCCTGCGCGCCGACACAACGCAGGAGCTTGCGATCGTGACAGTGGCGGGACCGGACGGCCGCACGGTGCTTCCCGTCTTCAGTAGCGTCGAGGCGATGCGCGTCTGGGACGCCTCCGCCCGGCCGGTTCCGGTGGACGGACGCCGTGCTGCGCTGGCCGCCGTGACAGAGGGCACCGAGGTGGTGGTGCTGGATCCAGGCTCCGCGGGGGAATTCGCCATCCGGCGCCCGGCGCTCTGGGCGATCGCCGAGGGGGCACCCTGGCACCCGGCCGTACACGATCCCGAGGTCATGGCAGCTCTGCGGGCCTGCACGGCGGGGGAGCCTGCGGTGGTGTCGCTCGATGTTCGCGAAGGAGACGCCGCGCAGAGGCTCGTCGGCCCCGAGATCGTCATCGTGCTCGGGCTGCGTCCCGGCCTGAATCAGGAGGCGCTCGGCGCCCTGGCCGGTCGGCTCGGTGCGCGGTGGGCGGCCGACGAGATCGTCGCCGCGCGCGTGGATTCGATGACGCTGCAGCTCACCGCCGCCCCCTGACTCCGGATCAGGTGACCGGGCCGGTCCACTTCTCGCCGGGTCCCTTGCCGATCGGGTCGGCGATCGGGGAGGCCTCGCGGAATGCGAGCTGGAGGGTGCGCAGTCCGTCGCGCAGGCTGCGCGCGTGCATGTCGCTGATATCGGGAGCCCCGGCGGTGACCAGCCCGGCGAGGGCAGTGATGAGCTTGCGCGCCTCGTCGAGGTCGACCTGCGCGCCGGGCTCGTCGGCGAGCCCGCACTTCACGGCGGCAGCGCTCATGAGGTGCACGGCCGCTGTGGTGATGATCTCGACCGCGGGCACCTCCGCGATGTCGCGGGCGGCCTCCAAGTCGGAGGCGTCCTCGCCGTCACCGAAGCGTCGGGCGTAATCGTCGTCGTGCTGAGCCATGGGTCCTTCGTTCGGTGAGTCGGAGTGCCTGATTCGGCGCTGTCGCGCGGGCCGCGGGTCTGCTATGGTTGACCGGGCTCCGAGGCATGTCCTCGGTTCGAAAGTGGAGATTCTCCCACCCGCGCTTGACCGCTTCATAAGGTTACCGGGTTAGAAGCACTCCGCCTCCGGCAACGGAGGCAGGGCTGCGGTTCCCGAGGTCCGCCTCGGGAGTCGCATCAGAGGGTGCGAGCGCTGTGCCGATGCACGGCGCGGACGGGACGATCACCTCTCTCGGGTGCGCTGGAGAAGACTCCGGACGCAGAGCTGCACTCACCGAGATCAGAGGAGAAACGCAATCAGCGATCCCCGTACCAACGACCGTATCCGCGTCCCCGAGGTCCGCCTCGTGGGTCCCGCAGGAGAACAGGTCGGCGTCGTCAAAATCGAAGCCGCCCTGCGACTCGCGCAGGACGCAGACCTGGATCTGGTCGAGGTCGCCCCGAACTCGAAGCCGCCGGTCGCCAAGATCATGGACTACGGCAAGTTCAAGTACGAGCAGGCGCAGAAGCTCAAGGAAGCCCGTCGTAATCAGGCGAACACGATCCTCAAGGAGGTCCGTTTCCGCCTGAAGATCGACAAGCACGACTACGAGACCAAGCGCAAGCGTGCCGAGGGCTTCCTCAAGGCTGGCGACAAGGTGAAAGCGATGATCCTTTTCCGCGGTCGCGAGCAGTCCCGCCCCGAGATGGGCGTCCGACTCCTTCAGCGTTTCGCGGAGGACGTCGCCGAGTTCGGCCAGGTCGAGTCCACCCCGACCATCGACGGTCGCAACATGGTGATGGTCATCGGCCCGCTGAAGAACAAGTCAGAGGCGAAGGCGGAGGCCAACGCGGTCCGCGCCGCTCGTCGCGAGGCCAACACCCCCGAGGACACGGCCGAGGCCGAGTCCGTCTAATACTTCGCCGCCCCGGCCTCGGGGCCGGTGGACGCCCCGCTCGCGGGGCACCGGTTTCGCCCCGCCGCGCGCGGTGTGACGTTCACAAGGAGAGAACATGCCCAAGATGAAGACCCACTCGGGTGCCAAGAAGCGCTTCAAGGTGACCGGCTCCGGCAAGATCATGAAGCAGCAGGCCGGTATGCGTCACAACCTGGAGTCGAAGTCCAGCGTCCGCACCCGCCGCCTCAACCAGGACCAGGTCCTCGCTCCGCAGGACGCGAAGGTCGCCAAGAAGCTTCTCGGTCTGTAGCTCACTGCCGGCGCAGTCCGCTGCGCCGCGTAGTCCGCTACTTCGCCGACCAGGATCGATAGGAAAAAACAGCAATGGCAAGAGTGAAGAGGGCCGTCAACGCCCACAAGAAGCGTCGGGTCATCCTCGAGCGCGCCTCAGGCTACCGCGGGCAGCGTTCGCGCCTTTACCGCAAGGCGAAGGAGCAGGTCACCCACTCCCTCGTCTACTCGTACCGTGACCGCCGCGCCAGGAAGGGCGAGTTCCGTCGCCTCTGGATTCAGCGGATCAACGCCGCGTCCCGCGCGAACGGCCTGACCTACAACCGCTTCATCCAGGGTCTCGCCCTGGCCGGCGTCCAGGTCGACCGCCGCATCCTCGCGGACCTCGCGATCACCGAGCCCGCGACCTTCGCCTCGCTCGTTGCGACCGCGAAGAACGCGCTGCCCGCCGACACGTCGGCCCCGAAGGCCGCGTAGTCCGCACCGCTTCCCGGAGGGGGGCCCGACCGAAGGGTCGCGGCCCCCTTTCGTCGTTTCCGCGCGGCATCGGTGGCCCGCGACGTGTCTGCCGGAGCCGTGTGGACCGCGCCGCTAGGCTCGCCGCATGCTCGACAACCCCCGTTCCCCCCGCGTCCGCTCTGTGGCGAAGCTCACCCGCAGGCCGGCCAGGCAGGAGACGGGACTGTTCCTCCTCGAGGGCCCGCAGGCCGTGGCCGAGGCGCTGCAGTACCGGCCGGAGCTGCTGGTCGAATCGTTCGCGACTCCGACCGCGCTCGAGCGCTACCCCGAGATCGTGGCGGCGGCCGAGGAGGCGGAGGTCGAAATCGAGTACGTGACCGAGGATGTGCTCGACACGATGGCCGATACGGTCACACCTCAGGGCTTCGTCTCGGTCTGCCGCCAGTTCCCCACCTCGCTGAAAGATGTCGCCGCCTCCGAGCCCCGGCTGGTCGTGGTGCTCGAGGAGGTCCGCGACCCCGGCAATCTCGGCACGATCATCCGCGCGGCCGACGCCGCCGGCGCCGACGCGGTCGTGCTGTCTGGCCGCTCCGTCGACCTCTACAACCCGAAGGTGGTCCGCTCGACGACCGGTTCACTCTTCCACCTTCCCGTCGCGGTGGGAGCCGACCTCTCCGATGTTCTGCAGCGCCTGCGTTCGGTGGGCCTGCGCTCGGTCGCCGCGGATGTGAAGGGTGAGGATCTGCTGGCGGTGCGCGCACGGGGGGATCTCACCAAGCCCACCGTCTGGGTCTTCGGCAACGAGGCGCGCGGTCTCGAGGACGAGTCGCTCGACCTCGTCGATGGCGTCGTCGCGGTGCCGATCTACGGAGCCGCTGAGTCGCTGAATCTGGCCACTGCCGCCTCAGTCTGTCTCTACGAAAGCGCCTTCGCCCTTCGTTCCTGAGTGGAATCGTAGGGCGGGCGGCCCCAGGCTGGGGTAATGGTCTGGTTGTTACCCTTCGATTAAGAATCCGCTCATGATTTGACCCGACCATCCTCGTGTGATTGCCTGACCGCATGGTCACCGCACCCCAGGACGAGCGCTCCGTCGCTCCCGCAGGAGAACCCCTCGTCGTGCTCGACGGAGTGCAGAAGCACTACGGCGATTTCCAGGCGCTGAAGGACATCAACCTGACGGTTCACCGAGGTGAGGTGGTCGTCGTGCTCGGCCCCTCCGGATCAGGCAAATCGACGCTTTGCCGCACCGTTAATCGTCTCGAGACGATCTCAGGCGGCACGATCTCGATCGATGGGCAGCGGCTCCCGGAGGAGGGTAAGGGTCTCGCAGCCCTCCGGGCCGACGTCGGCATGGTGTTCCAGTCGTTCAATCTGTTCGCGCACAAGACGATCCTCGAGAACGTGACGCTCGGGCCGATCAAGGTGCGAGGCCTCGCTCGCAAAGAGGCGCAGGCCCAGGCGCAGGCGCTGCTCGACCGTGTCGGAGTCGGCCACCAGGCCTCCAAGACTCCCGCCCAGCTCTCTGGCGGGCAGCAACAGCGCGTCGCCATCGCGCGCGCCCTGGCGATGAAGCCCAAGGTGATGCTCTTCGACGAGCCGACCTCGGCGCTCGATCCCGAGATGATTAACGAGGTCCTCGACGTGATGGTTGGGCTCGCCAAGGAGGGAATGACGATGATCGTCGTCACCCACGAGATGGGCTTTGCCCGCAAGGCCGCGGACCGCGTCGTGTTCATGGCCGACGGCCAGATCCTTGAGGACACGGACCCGGAGTCTTTCTTTACCGCACCGCGCACGGATCGAGCGAAGGACTTCCTCTCGAAGCTCATCACTCACTAGCTCCGCCCCTCGACCAGCAGTATCCAATAGGTCTGACCCGGAATTCCGGAGGCCGCCCGACCATCGCCCGCTCCAGCGGGCCACACTCTAGGAAGGACGATCATGCGCACCAAGCTCATGTTCATGACCGCGGGATTCGCGGCAGCGACCCTTGCTCTCACCGGCTGTGCCGGCGACTCCGGTTCGGCCGGTGGCGGCTCCGAGGGGAGCGCCGCCGCCTACGAGGTCGCCTCCAACGTCACGGTCGAGGGCAGCCCGACATTCGAGGCAATGAAGGCCGCCGGCTCCATCACCATCGGGGTCAAGGAGGACCAGCCCGGGCTCGGCTATCTCGATGCGGCGACCGGTGAGCGCACCGGCTTTGACATCGAGATCGCGAAGTGGGTCGCAGCGTCGCTCGGCTTCTCCGCGGACAAGATCACGTATACCTCGATTCCGTCGGCGAACCGTGAGGCATCGATCGTCAACGGCGACATCGACTACTACGTCGGCACCTACTCGATCACCGACAAGCGCAAGGAGCAGGTCGGCTTCGCTGGTCCCTATTTCGAGACCGGTCAGCAGCTGCTCGTCGCGGCGGATAACAGCACCATCACCGGCCCCAACGACCTCTCGGCTGACACCACCGTGTGTTCGGCGACCGGCTCGACCCCGATTCAGAACATCCGCACCAACTACCCCGAGGTGAAGACAGAGGAGTTTGACACCTACTCGCAGTGCGTCGACGCGCTGGCCGACGGGCAGGTCGACGCCGTCACGACCGACGGCGCGATTCTGATCGGCTATGCCGCCCAGAATCCCGACAAGCTCAAGGTCGTCGGTGAGCCCTTCAGCACCGAGCTCTATGGGATCGGCCTGGCGAAGGGCGACGATGCGCTGCGCCACTTCATCAACGGGATGCTGACCGACGGTGGCGACACCTGGAGCGCCATCTACGACAAGACGCTCGGGCAGTCGGGTACGACCGTCACTCAGCCGGCGGTCAACGACTACTAGGAGGCGCCCCGGGCGGCGTCCGCGCCGTCCGGGGGTCCCCGCACTCCCTGAAACTTCCCCTCCCCGCCCCATCCCCAGAGAAGGGCCCGCCGCATGACTGTGCTGCTGGACAATCTCGACGTGTTCGTCCCGGCGTTCGGGAACACGCTGGTGCTGTTCGCCGTCTCCCTCGTCTTCGCCCTGATCCTCGGGACGATCGTGGGCGCGATGCGCGTCTCGCCCATCCCGATCGCGCGAGCGCTCGGGACGGTGTACGTGAACACTGTCCGGAACACGCCGCTCACGCTCTTGATGTTCTTCTTCGCGTTCGGCTATCCGAAGCTTGACCTGCCCGATGTCGACTACACGAACCTCGCGATCTGTGCACTCAGCCTGTACACCGCGACCTACGTCGCGGAGGTCCTCCGCTCCGGCATTAATACGGTGCCTATCGGTCAAGCCGAGGCGGCCCGCGCGATCGGCCTCGACTTCGGTCTCACGATGACCCAGGTCGTCCTGCCGCAGGCTTTCCGCTCGGTGATCCCGCCGCTGATGAGCATTCTGATCGCCCTGCTGAAGAACACGACCGTCGCCGCGGGCTTCTCGGTTGCCGAGGCGGGCACTATCGTCCGCGTCCTGAACGAGCGCGGCGAGAACAGCCTCATCGTGGTCCTCTGGGTCGCCGTAATCTTCGTGATCCTGGTCACCCTGCTCTCGCTCGTCCAACGTCAGCTCGAGAAGAAGTGGAGGGTCGCCCGATGAGTTCCGTCCTCTTCGACAACCCGGGCCCGCGCGCCATTGCCCGCAACCGCATCATCGGCGTTGTCGTCGTCCTGCTGGTCGCCGCGCTGATCGCGTTCATCATCTGGCGCTTCGCCGAATCCGGGCAGTTCAGCGCCTCGAAGTGGCGCGCCTTCGGCTATCCGCTGGTCTGGCGGAGCATCGGGGCCGCGCTCGGACAGACTCTCGCCGCATTCGCCACGGCCGGAGTCGCCAGCATTGTCCTCGGCCTCGTGCTGGCAATCGGCCGCCTCTCGGACCACCGCTGGGTGAACGTCCCGGTGACGCTCTTCATCGAACTGTTCCGCGCGATCCCCGTCCTCATTCTGATGATGCTGATGTATTACGGCCTGCCGTTCGCGGGGCTCAAGCTCAGCCCCTACCTTGCCGTTGTCATCGCCCTCACGCTCTACAACGGCTCGGTCTTTTCCGAGATCTTCCGCGCCGGCATCGAAGCCCTCCCACGAGGGCAAAAGGAGGCAGGCTACGCGATCGGCCTGCGCAAGGCCGGGGTCATGCGGCTCATCCTCTTCCCACAGGCCATCCGCTCGATGCTGCCGGTGATCATCGCCCAGCTCGTCGTCGCCCTCAAGGACACGGCGCTCGGCTCGATCATCACCTACAACGAGCTGCTCTACTACGCGAAGTACCTGGGCAACCAACCGAGCCTGGATAGTCCGATCATCCCGGCGGCCATCGTGATCGGAGCCATCTACATCAGTATCTGCCTGCTGCTGTCCGGACTCGCGAAATGGATCGAGATTCGTACGCAGCGCGGCGGCCGCGGCGGGCGGGCGCTCGGCGGACATCCTGCAGCCCGTGCGACGACCGACACGCAACTGATCGCTGTGCAGGATTGAAGAGATCCCCATCGATGGTCTTGGCGCTCTCGCTCGACGGCCGGGCTTCGTCGGGTTCGGAGAATACCTGCCGCCCGGCACTCTGCTTGCGGAACCAACCAGCAACGTTCACGTTGCCAGCCGGATCCAGTAGAAATGTGATTCATGCGGAACACACCTCACTTCGTCCTCGACTCTGACGAGGAGATCCGGCGTCTGATTCGCCGCCATCCTTGGGCGACGATCGTGTCCCACACCGCTGCCGGACTCGTGGCGAGCCACTACCCCGTGCTGCTCGATGAGCGCAATGAGGATGAGATCGTCCTCCTGAGCCATGTCGGCCGGCCGGACGAGGTGGCCCTGGAACTCGGCGACCGGGAGCTCCTCGTGATCATTCAAGGGCCACACGGATACATCTCGCCGAGTTGGTATGCACCGGGCGCGTTCGTCCCGACCTGGAACCACGCCACGGCCCATCTCTGGGGCACCCCGGAACTCCTCAGCGAGGACGAGAACCTTCGAACTCTCGGTCTGCTCGTGGACACTTTTGAGCAGCACGTCCCCGACCCGCGGAGTATCGACATCGATCTGGACCTCGCTCGACGCGCTGCCGTGGGCACCGTGGGATTCCGCCTCAGGGTGACCCGGTCCGACGCGCGGACGAAATACAGTCAGAACAAGCCGTCGGAGGTTATCGACAGCGTGATCGCGCATCTCCGCTCAGATGGCGCCTATCAGAACGCCGCCCTCGCTGAGGAGATGTCGCGTCATTTCGCTGCCGCACGTGCTCGTGAAGCACGCTAGGAGACCAGCCGCGATTCGTCAGTCCCGGCGGCGGAGCGAGAGAGCGGACGGGGAGGCATCCGCGGCGCGTCGGCGGGCGGAGGGCCTCGCCTACACTGGGGGATCGTGTCCGACAGCAACCCGATCACCGACGAGGCCGTCTCCGCAGCGGTCGCCGACGCCCTGGCCGCCATCGGCGCGGCAGGCGACTCCGCCGCTCTGAAGGCCGCCCGAGCCGCCCACCTCGGCGAGGGCTCCGCTCTGGCAAGGCTGAACGCGCAGATGCGCTCCGTCCCGCCCGAGCACAAGGCCGCCTCAGGCAAGCTCGTCGGAGGCGCCCGCAAGCAGGTGAGTGACGCGTACGCCGCCCGCGAGGCCGAACTGGTCGAGGCCGAGGAGGCTGCCGCGCTCGAGGCCGAGCGTGTGGATGTCACAGCTGGCGCGAGCTTCGTGCGGCGCGGCTCCCGCCATCCGCTCTCGCTGCTCCAGGAGTCGATCGCCGACGTGTTCGTCGGGATGGGGTGGGAGATCGCGGAAGGGCCGGAGCTCGAGAACGAGTGGTTCAACTTCGACGCCCTCAACTTTGATGAGGACCACCCGGCGCGCGCGATGCAGGACACCTTCTTCGTCGATCCGGTCGACTCCCACCTGGTGCTGCGCACGCACACCTCGCCCGTGCAGATCCGCTCGATGCTGGAGCGCCCGCTGCCGCTCTATGTCATTGCTCCGGGCCGGGTCTACCGCACGGACGAGCTCGACGCCACACACACGCCCGTCTTCACGCAGTTCGAGGGCCTGGCTGTGGACCGCGGGCTGACGATGGCGCACTTGCGCGGAACCCTCGAGCACGTCGCCCGCATTCTCTTCGGCGACGACGCGCGAATCCGCCTGCGGCCCAACTACTTCCCCTTCACCGAGCCGAGCGCCGAACTCGACATCTGGCATCCCACCTTCGTCGGTGGTGCGCGCTGGATCGAATGGGGCGGCTGCGGCATGGTCAATCCCAGGGTTCTGCGCTCAGCGGGCATCGACCCGGACGAGTACTCCGGCTTCGCCTTCGGGATGGGAATCGAGCGGACCCTGATGTTCCGCAATGACGTGAAGGACATGCGCGACATGGTCGAGGGCGACGTCCGCTTCAGCGAGCAGTACGGAATGGTGATCTGATGCGCATCCCGCTGAGTTGGCTGGGCGAGTACGTCGATCTTGCTCGGGACGTCACGACGGAGTCGGTGCATGCGGCCCTGGTGTCGGTCGGGCTCGAGGAGGAGGACGTGCACCGCTTCGAGGTGACCGGCCCCGTTGTCGTCGGTGAGGTCCTCGACCTCGCACCCGAGCCGCAGAAGAACGGCAAGACGATCAATTGGTGCCACGTACGGGTGGCTCCGGAGGGCGAGCGCGCGGCCGACGGCGGCGCGGACGTCCGCGGGATCGTCTGCGGCGCACACAACTTCGGTGTCGGCGACAAGGTCGTGGTCTCACTCCCCGGCGCGGTGCTCCCCGGGCCGTTCCCGATCTCGGCGCGGAAGACCTACGGCCACGTGTCCGACGGGATGATCGCGTCTAGCCGCGAGCTTGGCCTCGGCGAGGATCACGACGGCATCCTCCGCTTGGCGACCCTCGGCGTCGACCCGGAGCCTGGGACCGACGCGATCGCGCTCCTCGGACTGGACGACGCGGCGGTCGAGGTCAATGTGACCCCCGACCGTGGCTACGCCTTCTCCATTCGCGGTATCGCCCGCGAGTACGCTCACGCCACCGGTGCGGTCTTCCGCGACCCGGCGCAGGCCCTGCCCGCACACGAGCGAGCGGAGTCGGCTCCCGTCTTCCCCGTGCGGGTCGCCGACGAGGCCCCGATTCGCGGTAGGAGTGGCGCCTCGGTCTTCGTGACGCGCGTCGTCCGCGGAATCGACACGTCGCGTCCGACTCCGCCGTGGATGCTCGCGCGGCTCCGGCTCGCGGGCGTCCGCTCGATCTCGCTCGTTGTCGACATCACGAATTACGTCATGTTCGAGCTCGGGCAGCCCCTGCACGCGTACGACCTGGCGACGCTGCAGGGCGGCATCGTTGTGCGCCGAGCTATCGCAGGCGAGACGCTCGAGACTCTTGACGGGCAGACCCGTCGTCTGCACGCGGAGGACCTCGTCATCACGGATGACGGCGGAGCGATCGGTCTGGCCGGCGTGATGGGAGGGGCGCGCACTGAGATCTCGGGCGGCACCTCCGACGTGCTCATCGAGGCCGCGAACTTCGACCCGGTGTCGGTCGCGCGCACGGCCCGACGGCACAAGCTGCCCAGCGAGGCCTCGCGGCGCTTCGAGCGCGGCGTCGATCCTCTGGTCGCGCCCGTCGCCGCCGCTCGCGCGGTGCAGCTGCTCGTCGAGCTAGCCGGCGGCACGGCGGACGAGTTGGGGTCGGTGCTTACCGATTCTCGCGTTGTCGAGCCGATCGAGCTGCCCGACGGCTACATCGCCGGGTTGATCGGAGTCGCGTACACGCCGGAGGACATCCGCGGGGCTCTTCTCGAGGTCGGCGCCTCCGTCGAGGTCGGGGGAAGGGGCCTGCTGGTCACACCGCCGAGCTGGCGTCCCAACCTGACGGACCGAGCGGCGCTCGCGGAGGAGGTCGCTCGCATCACCGGCTACGACCGGATCCCCGCCATTCTCCCCGTCGCCCCACCCGGACGTGGGCTCACCGCTGGCCAGCGCCTGCGCCGGACCGTCGCCCAGGCGCTCGCCGCGTCCGGGCTGACGGAGGTGCTGTCGTACCCGTTCCACTCGCGCTCGATGAACGACCGGCTCGGTTCCGTCTCGGGCGAGCCGCAGGAGCAGATCACCCTCGCCAATCCACTCGACGCGACTGCCGCCCAGCTGCGGACCTCGCTCCTGCCCGGTCTGGTGCAGGTGGCGGCGCGCAACCGCTCGCGCGGGTTGGTTGACCTCGCGGTCTACGAGCTCGGTTCGGTCTTCCTGCCCGAGCGGGGTCGCCCGTTCGGCTCCGGCGCGCTCCCCATCGGTGGTGCGCGTCCCTCCGCCGAGGTCGAGGCCGTGCTCAACGCGGGGATTCCGCTCCAGCCGCTGCACCTGGGCGCGTTGCTCACTGGTGCCGCCGTCCCGCGCCAACCAGGCGTCGCGGGCCGCGAGGTTGACTGGCGCGATGCACTGGACGTCGTCCGCGAGGTCGCCGCCGCGAGCGGCGCCGAACTGATCCTGCGCCAGGGCGCGCATGCCGCGCTGCACCCGGGGCGCACCGCCGAGGTCGTTCTCGACGGCGCCGTCATCGGTCACGCCGGTGAGCTGCTGCCTGCGCTCGCCGAGGAACTCGACCTGCCGCGCCGCGTCGCCGTCGTTGAGCTTGATCTCGATCCTCTGCTCTCTCAGGCCGGGAGGGTCGTGGTGGCCCGCCCCGTCGGGGCACTGCCGGCCGCGACGCAGGATCTCTCGCTCGTCGTCCCCGTCGCGACGGCTGCCGGCGACGTGCGCGCCGCCGTTGCCGACGGCGCGGGGGAGCTGCTGGAGGCGATCCGACTCGTTGATGACTACCGCGGTACCGGCCTCGCAGCGGGTACCAAGTCGCTCACGTTCGCTCTGCGCTTCCGTGCTCCGGACCGGACGCTCACGGCGGCCGAGGCGACGGCCGCGAAGGAGGGCGGCGTGCGGGTCGCAGCGGAGCGCTGGGGTGCTCGTCTGCGGGAGTGACGGCGGCGGTCCGGCGTCACCGGGCAAGGCTCGGACCCGTACCGGCTAGGCTTTCGGGCATGACTTTCTCCGTGGCGGTAGCCGGTGCGAGCGGCTACGCAGGCGGCGAACTCCTGCGCCTCCTCGCGAGTCACCCCGAGTTCGAGGTGCGTACGGTAACGGCGCACGCCAACGCGGGTCAGCCCCTGGTGGCCGTGCATCCGCATCTCCGGTCGCTGCGCGAACGTGTCCTCGTCGACACCACGACCGACAACCTCGCCGGCCACGACGTGGTGTTCCTCGCTCTTCCCCACGGGAAGTCGGGCGAGATCACGGCGACCCTTCCCCAGGACGTGCTGGTCGTGGACTGTGGGGCCGACCACCGGCTGACCGACCCGCAGGACTGGGCCGACTACTACGGGGGCGACTTCGCGGGTGCCTGGCCCTACGGTCTGCCGGAGCTGCTGATCGGAGGCGGCGGACGTAGGCAGCGTGCGCAGCTCGCGGGAGTGCGGCGGATCGCCGTTCCCGGCTGCAACGTCACCGCGATCACCCTCGGCCTCGCCCCTGGCCTGCATGCCGGCGTGGTCGAGCCCGTCGACCTCGTCTCGGTGCTGGCCGTCGGCCCGTCCGGGGCAGGCAAGAGTCTGCGCACCGATTTGCTGGCGAGCGAGTTGCTCGGCTCGGCGCACGCCTACGGTCTGGCTGGCGCGCACCGCCACAACCCCGAAATCCGGCAGAATCTCCTCCTGGCCGGTGCCGGTCCTGTGTCGATCTCGTTCACGCCTGTGCTGGTGCCAATGTCACGCGGCATCCTCGCGACCTCGACCGCTCGGCTCACTCCCGGCGTCTCGACCCAGGACGTCCGCGCCGCCTGGGAGACCGCGTACGGTGACGAACTCTTCGTCCAGCTGCTCCCCGACGGCTCCTTCCCGCGAACCGCGGATGTGGTCGGTGCCAACACGGCGCTCATCGGACTCGCCGTCGATGAGCGCGCTCGCCGTGTGGTCGTGGTCACCGCGATCGACAACCTGGTCAAGGGCACCGCCGGCGCGGCTATCCAGTCCGCCAACATCGCCCTGGGGCTCCCCGAGTCCCTCGGTCTCAGCGTGAACGGAGTCGCGCCGTGAGCGTCACTGCTGCCGCAGGATTTCGGGCGGCGGGCGTCGTCGCGGGCCTGAAGTCGTCGGGAGGGCGCGACGTCGCCCTCGTGCACAACCTCGGTCCGCTGCAGAACGCTGCCGCGGTCTTCACGAGCAACCGCTGCAAGGCGAATCCCGTGCTCTGGAGCGAGCAGGTCATCGTCGACGGCGTCGTCTCGGCGATCGTGCTCAACTCCGGAGGCGCCAACTGCTACACCGGCGCCCAGGGCTTCCAGGTCACCCACCGCACCGCCGAGCTCGTCGGTGAGCGGCTCGACGTCTCGGCGGGCGACGTGCTCGTCTGCTCCACCGGCCTGATCGGCGACCAACTCGACCTCGCGGCGCTCACCGTAGGAGTGACCGGCGCGTCCGCCGAACTCGCCGTGGGCGACGAGGCAGGAGAGGCTGCGGCCCGCGCGATCATGACGACCGACACCGTCCCCAAGCAGGCGACGGTGCGCTCGGAACAGGGCTGGTGCATCGGCGGCATGGCCAAGGGTGCCGGGATGCTCGCGCCCGGACTGGCGACCATGCTCGTGGTGCTCACCACCGACGCCGTCCTGGAGTCCGCCGACCTTGACCGCGCGCTTCGCGCGGCGACTCGCGTGACCTTCGACCGGCTCGACTCAGACGGCTGCATGTCGACCAACGACACCGTCGCACTGCTCGCGAGCGGAGCGAGCGGAGCGGCGCCGGCCGTCGCCGAGTTCACGGCCGCGCTCACCGAGGTTTGCCGCGACCTCACCCTGCAGTTGCAGGCCGACGCCGAGGGCGCTGCCCACGACATCGCGATCCGCGTGCTCAACGCCGCGACCGAGGACGAGGCCGTCGTCGTCGCCCGCGCGGTCTCGCGGAGCAACCTCTTCAAGGCCGCGATTTTCGGCAAGGACCCCAACTGGGGTCGGGTGCTCGCCGCCGTCGGCACGACTGATGCGCAGTTCGATCCCTACGGCATCGACGTCGCACTGAATGGTGTCCAGGTCTGCCGGGCGGGCGAGCCGCACGACAGCCGCGACCTCGTCAACCTCACCCCACGCGGCGTCACGGTCGACATCGACCTGCACGCGGGAGCGGCGACCGCGACGATCTGGACCAACGACCTCACGCACGACTACGTGCACGAAAACTCCGCCTACTCGAGCTGAGCCGACGATGACCGACGAGACCCCGGCACAGGCGGAGAACCACGCCCTGCGCGACGCTGCGCCGGGCAAGGCCGCGACGTTGATCGAGGCGCTGCCGTGGCTGCAGCGCTTCCACGGCCGGACGATGGTGATCAAGTTCGGCGGCAATGCGATGGTCTCGGAGGAGTTGCAGCGCGCCTTCGCGCAGGACATCGTCTATCTGCGCTACGCCGGCATCCGCCCGGTGGTCGTGCACGGCGGCGGACCGCAGATCTCACGGATGCTCGACCGACTCGGCATCGAGAGCGAGTTCCGCGGCGGCTACCGGGTGACGAGTCCGGAGGCGATGGAGGTCGTGCGCATGGTGCTGACCGGCAGCATCAGCCGCGACATCGTGCGCCGGATCAACGAGCACGGGCCGCTGGCTGCCGGCATCTCCGGTGAGGACGCGGGGCTTTTCGTCGGGCGCCGTCGTGGCGTCGTGATCGACGGTGAGGAGTATGACCTCGGCCTGGTTGGCGACGTCATCGCCGTCGACCCCGCCGCGGTCCTCGCTCAGCTTGAGGCCGGGCGCATCCCCGTCGTCTCGTCGATCGCGCCCGACTCCGATGACCCGACGCAGTCTCTCAACGTGAACGCGGATGCGGCAGCCGCCGCCCTCGCCGTGGCCCTTGGCGCCGAGAAGCTGGTCATCCTCACCGACGTGCCCGGCCTCTACTCCGACTGGCCCGACCGCGAGTCGCTCATCCCGCACATCCGCTCGGACGAACTCGCGGCCCTGCTGCCGTCGCTGGAGTCGGGGATGATCCCGAAGATGACCGCCTGCCTCGATGCCGTGCGCGGGGGGGTGCCGAAGGCTGCAATCATCGACGGCCGCAGTGCGCACTCGATCCTGCTCGAAGTCTTCACCTCGGAGGGGATCGGAACCGAGGTCGTGGCGTCAGCCGATCCTCGCGACCGGGAGCGAATGTCGGGCCGCTGATCCTCAGCGGCCCCGGCTCCGAGCGTCCGCCCCGTTCCGGGTGCGCGCACCGACGGCCCTCGCGGCCGGACCGCTTCGATCGAAAGGCCGCCATGACCATGCCCAGTGCCCCGACCGCTTCCCGCACCGCTTCGGCCCGTGAGCGCTACTCCGCCGCACTGATGCAGACCTTTGCTCCGCCGCTCGCCGTGCTCGAGCGCGGCAAGGGCTGCCGGGTGTGGGACGTCGATGGCCGCGAGTACCTCGACTTTCTCGGCGGGATCGCCGTCAATTCGCTCGGACACGCGCATCCGGTCTTCGTGGACGCCGTGGCCCGTCAGGCGGGCACGCTTGCGCACGTCTCGAACTACTTCGCCACCGCCCCACAAATCGAGCTCGCCGAGACCCTGCGCCGACTGACCGGCGCGGGAGACGCCGGGCGCGTCTACTTCGCGAACTCCGGAACCGAGGCGAACGAAGCCGCGTTCAAGCTGGCTCGGCTGAATTCGACCGGTGGACGGCACCGCATACTCGCGCTGCAGAACGCGTTCCACGGACGAACGATGGGCTCGCTCGCGCTGACCGGCAAAGCTGCGATGCGCGCGCCCTTCGAGCCGATGCCCGGCGGAGTCGAACACATCGAGGCGAGCATTGAGGCGCTCGAGGCTGCCCTTGACGAGTCGATTGCGGCAGTGATCGTCGAGCCGATCCAGGGGGAGGCGGGCGTCCTCCCGCTGCCCGCCGGTTTCCTCGAGCGGGCTCGGGAACTCACCCGCGGGCACGGCGCGCTGCTGATCATCGACGAGATCCAGACCGGCATCGGCCGGACCGGCCGCTGGTTCGCGTACCAGGAGGCGGGCATCCTGCCGGACGCGGTCACGCTCGCCAAGGGCCTCGGCGGCGGGTTCCCCGTCGGCGCGCTGGTGACCTTTGGCGAGGCGTCCGCTCTGCTGCAGAAGGGCCACCACGGCAGTACCTTCGGCGGCAATCCGTTGGCGACCGCGGTCGCCGGAGCCGTCCTCGCCGAGATCGAGCGCGCCGACCTCCTGGGCAACGCCCGCGAGCGCGGCGCCCAGATTGTCGCGGCCGTGACGGCGCTCGATTCCCCACTGATCGCAGGCGTGCGCGGCACGGGCCTGCTCCTGGGCCTCGCGCTCACGCAGCCCGTCGCCGCCGAGCTCGCCGCTGCCGCCCTCCAAGCCGGGCTGATCGTGAACGCGGCCAACGAGTCGAGCATTCGCCTCGCGCCGCCGCTGATCGTCACTGCCGCCGAGGTCGCGGAGTTCGCCGCCCGGCTCGGCCGCGCCCTCCAGAGCCTTTGACCCCCGCATCTCTCACCCCGCACCTCTCACCGAAAGCGACCAGCACCGTGACGCGCCACTTCCTCCGCGACGACGACATCACCCCCGCCGAGCAGGCCGAGATCCTCGATCTCGCGCTCGAACTCAAGCGTGACCGCTGTGCGCGCAAGCCGCTCGCCGGGCCACAGACCGTCGCCGTCATCTTCGACAAGTCCTCCACTCGCACCCGCGTGTCGTTCGCCGTCGGCATCGCCGACCTGGGCGGGAGCCCGCTGATCATTTCGACCGCGAGCAGCCAGCTCGGCGGGAAGGAGACTGCGTCGGACACCGCCCGGGTGCTGGAGCGCCAGGTCGCGGCGATTGTCTGGCGCACCTACGCACAGTCGGGTCTGGAGGAGATGGCGCGCGGCACCCGCGTCCCGGTCGTGAACGCGCTCTCCGACGAGTTCCACCCCTGCCAGCTGCTCGCCGACCTGCTGACGATCCGTGAGCACCGTGGGCATCTCGCCGGCCTGACGCTGACCTTCTTCGGTGACGGAGCCAGCAACATGGCACATTCCTATCTCCTGGCGGGCACAACGGCGGGGATGCACGTGCGCATCGTCTCCCCGGAGTCGTACGCCCCGGATCCTGCCGTGCTGGCCGACGCGCAGCGGATCGCCGCGACGACCGGCGGATCCGCCCTGACCACGACCGACCCGGCCGAGGGCGCGGCCGGCTCGGACATCGTGATCACGGACACCTGGGTCTCGATGGGCAAGGAGGGCGAGAAGGCCGCACGCGTCGCGACCTTCGGCGCCTACCGCGTCGATGCCACAACGATGGCCGCCGCGGCGCCCAACGCCCTGTTCCTGCACTGCCTCCCCGCCGACCGCGGCTACGAGGTGACCGCCGAGGTGATCGACGGTCCGCAGAGCGTGATCTGGGACGAGGCCGAGAACCGCCTCCACGCGCAAAAGGCGCTGCTGGTCTGGCTCCTCGAGCGCGCCGGAACCGCTCGCTAGACTCGACAGCCGACACCGAGGAGAACCATGACGGAACGACCCTCCGCCCGCGCGGGCGAGGCCGGAGCCCTGTGGGGCGGACGCTTCGCCGGCGGCCCCTCGCCAGAACTCGCAGCGCTCTCGAAGTCGACCCACTTCGATTGGCAGCTCGCGCCCTACGACCTGGCCGGCTCCCGAGCGCACGCTCGTGCGCTCGCCGCGGCCGGGTACCTCGACGAGTCAGAGCTGACGGGAATGCTCGACGCGCTCGACCGGCTCAGCGCCGCGGTCGCCGACGAGAGCTTCACCGCGGACGAGTCCGACGAGGACGTCCACGGTGCCCTCGAGCGAGGTCTGATGCTCGAGGCCGGCCCCGAGCTGGGCGGCAAGCTCCGTGCCGGGCGCTCACGCAACGACCAGATCGCGACCTTCGTGCGGATGTACCTCCGCGACCATGCCGCGATCGTCGCCGAACTCGTCGTGCAGCTCATCGATGCGCTCGCAGCGCAGGCGTCCGCCCACCCGTCCGCGATCATGCCCGGACGCACTCACCTCCAGCATGCGCAGCCCGTCTTGCTCGCCCACCACCTGCTCGCGCACGCGTGGGCGTTGTTGCGCGACCTCGAGCGCCTCCGCGACTGGGCGGTTCGCGCGGACGTGTCGCCCTACGGTTCCGGGGCGCTCGCCGGCTCGACGCTCGGTCTCGACGCCGAGGCGGTCGCGCGCGACCTCGGCTTCGCGGCGAGCGTCCCGAACTCGATCGACGGAACGGCGAGCCGGGACCTGGTCGCCGAGTTTGCCTTCGTCGCGGCGATGATCGGGATCGACGTCTCGCGGATCGCGGAGGAGATCATCCTCTGGAATACGCGCGAGTTCGCGTTCGTCACCCTCGATGACGGCTACTCGACCGGATCCTCGATCATGCCGCAGAAGAAGAACCCCGACATCGCCGAGCTGGCCCGCGGCAAGTCGGGTCGGCTTCTCGGCAACCTCACCGGGCTGCTGGCGACTCTCAAGGCCCTCCCTCTCGCGTACAACCGCGACCTCCAGGAGGACAAGGAGCCGGTCTTCGACTCGGTGACCACTCTCGAGGTGCTGCTTCCCGCTTTCAGTGGAATGATCGCCACCCTCACGTTCCACACGGAGCGGATGGCCGAGCTGGCGCCGCAGGGCTTCTCGCTCGCGACTGACGTCGCCGAGTGGCTCGTCACGAAGCACGTGCCGTTCCGCGACGCCCACGAGATCACTGGCGAACTGGTCAAGCTGGCGGAGTCGCGCGGTTGTGGCCTCGACGGCCTCGACGACGACGCGCTCGCCTCGGTGTCCCCGCTGCTGACTCCCGATGTCCGCTCGGTGCTCAGCATCGAGGGCTCCGTCGCGAGTCGCGACGGAGTGGGCGGCACTGCTCCCGCCCGGGTTGCGGAGCAGCTCGCGCAGCTGACCGCGCGTGTGCGTGTGGTGCGCGGCTCCCTCCGCGGGGATCGCTCGTGACTCTCGGCGGGGCGCCCGGGGATGACGGGCGTCCACCGCTGCCGCCCTGGCAACAGCGCACGTTGGTGATCGTCGCGACCGTGGTGATCGTCGCGGTGATCGTGATCACCCTGGTTTCGGGCCAGAGCTTCTTCTAGACGTGACGGTCGTGGACCTGTCCCGATCGGCCCTCGAGGTCGCCCCGGAACTGCTGGGCTGCGTCCTCCTGCACCGGACCGAGGAGGGCGTGGTCGGCGTTCGCCTGACCGAGGTGGAGGCCTACCTTGGCACCGGCGAGGACCCGGGCTCACACGCGCACCGCGGCCCTACCCCACGGACCGCGCCGATGTTCGGCCCGCCCGGGTCGATCTACGCGTACTTCACCTACGGGATGCACACCTGCGTCAACATCGTCTGCTCACCGGTGGGGACGGCCTCCGCTGTCCTGCTGCGGGCAGGCGAGGTCGTCGTCGGGCGCGAGCTGGCGCTGCAGCGGAGGGGAGCGGTGCGTCCGCGGGATCTGGCGCGGGGCCCTGCGCGCCTGGCGAAGGCTCTCGGCGTGCTGCTGTCCGAGTCCGGCGCCCCGCTCTCGGCGGCCTTCGAGCTGCGGCCGGCCGACGAGCCGGTCGCGGTCGTGTCCGGCCCTCGGACCGGAGTCTCGGGCGCCGGCGGCGGTGTCGAGTTCCCCTGGCGTTTCAGCAGTGCGGGCGATCCGACGGTGTCTCCCTACCGCCCGGCCGTTCAGCGCCGTCGGCCACGGGCTGAGCTCAGCCCGTGAGGAAGAGCCGGGCGAGGATCCCCAGCGCCGCCGACCACGCGAGGCTCGCGAGCGTGCCGATGATGAATCGTTCGCGCGCCTCCGCCGACGCGAGTTCGCTGAACCGGCCGACGCCCTTGATCGCCACCACGACCGCTACGCCTTCGGGCACCCCACTCAGGAGGGCACCCGCGGTCGCGATTCGCTCCAGAATGCCGATGGTCGTGCCTCCGCGCAGTACCTCGATCGGTTGCCCGATGGCGGTGGGGAGGCCTCCGGTCGTCCGCTGCGAGGCGGCGACCATGATGCCGCCGTGGCTGCCACTGCGGGAGTCGGCGGTCGCGAGGTCGAGTGTGAGCAGCACGACCGGCCCGCCGCCGAGGACGGCGAGCGCAAACGCGAGCACCGTGACGAGCACCGCGTGGACCGGGGGAGCCGCGGCGCCGGCGATCGCTGTGAGCAGGAACGCCGCCACTCCCGCACCGATCGCGATCCAGGCGAGCTGTGGGCGACGCAGGCGCATCGCGAGCAGGGCGCCGACGAGACCTGCCAGTAGCACCAGCACCACGCCGGTCCACGAGGCGGTCTGCACAGCGGAGTCGAGGAGCAGTGCGGGGGAGGCGAGGAGCAGTGCGGGGGAGCCGGGGGCATCCGTCATCAGGGGTTCCTCTCGTCGGTGGGATCGAGAGTACGGTCGACCACCGTCAGCAGGCGTGCGATCGCATCGCGGGCGGGTCCATCGACCCGGGCGCCGGCCGCGCGCACCCGCAGACTGACGGCTTGCGGAGTGACGGCGAGGCGTGTAGCCGCCTCCTTCTGCGAGATCCCGCTCTCGAGCAGGTCGACGATCTGCCAGCCGGCGGCAGTGCGCGAGTCGCGGAGCAGCAGCAGCGGATCGATCAGCGCCTGCACGTCCGCCGTGGTCGGCGCGGCGTCGCCGGGTGCGTCGGGATCGAGCGAGAACCGGGTGGGGCGTGTCTTCGCCGACTCGACCGCCCTCCGTGCGGCGAAGTAGGCCTCACCCCGAGCAGCACGGGTCGTCGCGGGAAGCGGATGCTCCACCGCTCCGATACCCAGACCGATGCTCCAGTGCTCGGCCCGGTGTAGGGCGAGCACGAGCGAAACCACCGCGTCTGCCCGGTCCAGTACGAACTGGAATTCGTCCCCCGCGGTACGTTCGGGCGGCAAGACGAAGGTGGTGCCTGCGCTCTCGAGAAGGTTCGCAATGGCGTGTTCCACCCGGTCGTCGTCGTGACGGCTGTCGCGCTGATCCGCGGTAATGACGAACACTTGTGCCTCCCCGATCAAGTATGCACACTTGATTCCCGCACATCAAGTCCACAAACTTGATGCTGTCGAGTCGACTCGCTCACTCGCGCGCTAGCCTGGAGGAGTGACCGACCAGGACGTCCGGGGATCCGCGACGAGCCCCCAGCTCGACAGCTCGTTCGACTCCGTGTGGGAGGAACTCATCTGGCGCGGATCTGTCCATGTCTCGACCGATCGCGAGGCACTCCGGGACCTCCTCTCGGGCGACCCGATCACCTACTACTGCGGCTTCGACCCGACCGCGCCGAGCCTGCACCTCGGCAATCTCGTGCAGCTCATCGTGATGCGGCGACTCCAGCTCGCCGGCCACCGCCCGCTCGGCCTAGTGGGAGGATCGACCGGACTAATCGGGGATCCGCGGCCGACAGCGGAGCGGTCGCTCAACTCCCGTGAGACCGTCGTCGAGTGGGTGGAGCGCCTGCAGACTCAGGTGTCCCGGTTCCTCCCGGTGGATGGCGACAATGGAATGCGACTCGTCAACAATCTGGACTGGACCGCTCCGCTCTCGGCGATCGACTTCCTCCGCGAGATCGGCAAGCACTTCCGGGTCGGCACGATGCTCAAGAAAGATGCAGTCAGCGCGCGTCTGAATTCCGACGCGGGCATCAGCTACACCGAGTTCAGCTACCAGATCCTGCAGGGCCTGGACTACCTGGAGCTCTACCGCCAGTACGGCTGCGTACTGCAAACCGGTGGCAGCGATCAGTGGGGCAATCTCACGAGCGGGACCGATCTGATCCACCGCACGGAGGGAGTGTCAGTCCACGCGATAGGCACGCCCCTGGTGATGAACTCGGACGGCACCAAGTTTGGCAAGAGCGAGGGGAACGCCGTGTGGCTCGACCCCGAACTGACTAGCCCGTACGCGTTCTACCAGTTCTGGGTTAACACCGACGACCGAGATGCCGTTGATCGGCTCAAGACCTTCACCTTCCTGCCGCGCGCCGAGATCGACCGGCTCGAGCGGGCCAGCACGGACGAGCCGTTCCGCCGCGAGGCCCAGCGAGCCCTGGCGTGGGAGGTCACCTCTTTGGTGCATGGCGAGGAGGTGACGCGGGCAGTGATCGACGCGTCGACCGCGCTCTTCGGGCGGGGCTCCCTGGTGGGGATCGATCCCACGATCCTCCGCGGCGCGCTGGACGCTGTCCCCTCGACGGAGGCGACCGCCGAAACCCCTGTGCTGCAGGCGTTCCTCGAGACCGGCCTCGTCGCGAGCATGGGGGAGGCGCGGCGGGCACTCGCTCAGGGCGGGCTTTCGGTGAACAACGTCCCGGTTCCCGGAGACGCTGCGGTCCTTGGCGAGCTTCCGCTGATCGACGGCATCGCCGTCCTGCGACGCGGCAAGAAGAGTTTCGCCGGGGCCTTCGTGCGCTGAGCCGGGTCGGTCAGCGAGCGGCCGGCGGACTCGATGATCACGACACGCCCGGGGCGGAAGGGATTTGCCGGGCGGTCGCGCGCCGACGTAATGTAACTCTTCGTCACCCCAAAGGAGCGGCAAGCGAGAGTCCGGCGCAGAGCGTCGAGACCAGCTGGCCCACCTCAAGCGGGGACCATCTCCTCGCCCCTGGTTTTTCCGAGATTCGTCTCTTGAAGACCGCGGGGTAGCGAGCGTAAGATGTAAAGCCTCCGCGGGACACGGTCCCGGCCTCGAAGCGATGCGTGACAGCAGCGCTGCGGTGCAGCGGGACGATCTCGATCCGACCGCGAACACCACGAAGAAGCCGGATTTGACACGGCCTGCGGGTGTGCTAGGTTAGTCGAGTTGCCACGGAGGCGGTCAGGACTTCGGTTCTGACAAGCCTAACCGGTCTCGGCAAAGTCGACAAATCGACAGGCTTTGGTCTTCGATGAATTTGTTTGACAATAATATTTTTCGATCACTCTCGTTGTGAAGTGCCTTTGTGGTGTGGAGGCGGGGTGTGTCCGATTCTTGAGAACTCAAC
>NZ_JABRPL010000005.1 GCF_013249015.1 Rathayibacter agropyri | reverse complement strand
ACACCCCGATGACTGCGTTGTTGCATACGTCATCCAATCAGTTCAGGAGGACCGTCCGGAATCCCTGGGTCACCCCACGCTTGACGCGTCGTCGCGTGTCGGAATCGCCTGCAGATCGTACGGCCCGACCCCAAAGGGACCCGAACTCTACGCCTCCCCCGGCAAAGCCGGACGCAGCACCAGACGCGTCCAGGCGCCCACATAAATCCGGTCACCCTCCTCGATCTCTCGGCGCTGTCCCCCGGCGATCGGCTTCTGCGGGAGCGGAGCACCCGCCGGCGCGACGTAGGTGCCGTTCGCCGACTGAAGATCCTCGACCCACCAGCGGTAACCATCGGTGCTCAGCTCGCAGTGGCGGCGCGAGACTCCGGAGTCGGAGCCGCAGTCGATCTGCGGCGAGATGCCGCGCGAGACGGAAGGGCGTCCGACAAGCAGCGAGCGCTCGCGCAGCACGACGGTCGCGGGCGGACCAGGCGACGGCATCGGATCGTCCGCCCGCTGCTCGGCATACCACTCGGGGTCGACCCAGAGCTCGGCGATCCACGGGCGGTCGGAGTCGGGCTCAGCGGCGAGCGATGACACGGCACCAGAGGACGCAGCACCAGAGGACGCAACCGGCGCCACCGGGATCACCTCCGTCGGGGGCGCTGTGGCGACGGGCGCGTCGAAGCCCGCCTCCTGCTCTGGCACGAACGCGGTCGGAGCGGCGGGATCGGCCCTCGGGTCCGGCGCCTCGCCGAGGTGCGCGGCCGGGTCTCCCGCGGGCGAGGCCGAGCCGCCAACCTCCGCCGGAGCGCGCACGGCGCCCGACTCCGTGAAGGGGTCAGCCTCGGGCAGCGAGCCGGTGGTGAAGTCGTAGCCGCAGTTCTCGCAGAACAGCGCAGCGGCCTCGTTCGGGAACGAGCAGTGCGGGCAGACCGACGGCCCGGTGGGGATCGCCGTGGTCGGCGCGGCAGCGGACGGCGCGGGCGCCGGGGCCGCCGCGATCGGAGTTCCGCAGACGTCGCAGTAGTCGCCGGACGCTGACGTATGCCCCTCGGGGCAGCGGAAGCTCACTTGCGCACCCGCGTGGTCTTGGTCGAGGCGGTGTCGAGAGCCATCTCATCGAGGCGGTCGACGCCGCGCTTGAGTCGGACCGTCCCCTCGTCAGGATCGTCGATCTCGACAACCTTGCGCAGCTTCGCCGTCGCCTCATCGTTGCCGGTGACGGCGGCGAGTTGTACCGCCCGGCCGAGCTTGACGGTGGCAGTCGCATCGTCGCCGACGGCCTTCGCTGCCAGACCATCCTGGATCGCCGACGCCAACTCGGTCTGCCCCGTGTAGTGCGCGACGGCGGGGTCAATGCGAGCGGTCAGGGCGGAGTCGTCGGTCCAGCGGGCCTTCACCAGGGCGGAGGCGACCACCTCGTCGCGCACGCTGAGTTGGACCCGCGCGGCGAGCTGCTCCGAGCCCACCGGCTTCGACGCGACCCGCACTGCCACGTGGTACTCGCGGGACTCGTCCCCCCAGGCACCGGTGGGGTATGAGCCGGTGAGCGAATTCACGGTGGTGCGCCGCGAGCTGAGGTCCTCGAGCGTCGGCGCGACCTGGCGCACGAAGAGCAGCTGGGCCCCCTGCGGCGTCCACACGCGCAGGTCGCCGTTGGCGACTCCACGCCCCATCGACGCCTGCATCAGCGACTCGAAGTCGGCGGCCAGGTCGGCCGGCTTCGCGATGAGGCCGACGGTGCCCAGCAGCGCACTCGCGATGGTGCGTGCCTCCTCAACGATCCAGCGGGAGCCGACGCCGCGCACGTCGCACTGGAACACGCCGCCCGCCGCCCGGATGGCGGCGTCGAGCTGCATCCGCGACTCGTGCTCGTTCTTCCCGTCGGTGAGGAGGATCGCGTGCCGCTGCGTCGCCTCGGGGACGGTCGCGAAGAGCTGCCGCGCGAGGGTCAGCCAGCTGCCCATCGCCGTGCCGCCGTCGGCCTGGAGGAACCCGATCGCCTCCTTCGCCGCGGTACGCGCTCCCGGCTCCATGCGCACCATCGAGACGGAGGCGTTGGGGTAGGGGAAGGCGCGGTCGGCGCGCTCCGAGCCCGCCACCACGGCAAAAAACGTGCCGTCGAGGATCTGGTCGACGGCGACGGCGGCGGCGCGCTTGGCGGCGGTCATGTTCTCGCCGGTCATCGATCCGGAGCAGTCGACAATGATAATTTCGGCCGCGGCGCCGTCAGAGCCGGCGGCTCCGGTGCCCGACGCGGTGACGGTGACGATCGCATGCACGTCGGTGGCGCCATCCGAGAGGAACTCGTTCTGGAAAACACTCGCGCTGAACTCCGCCATTGCGCCAGTTTATGGGGAGCGCCGACCCGGTAGCATCGACCGCTGCAGTAGAAGGGGCACGGATGCGATCCTTCACCCCGGTCGAGCAGCGGATCGACGACGCGGCGCACCGGCTGCTCGCCCGCGGTCCCTCCTCCGGAGTGCGCGGGCAGTGATCGAGTTCCTGGTCTTCGGGGCCAAGCAGGCGTGGGCGTGCGTTTTCGGCGCCGCGCTGCTCGCACTGATCGTCGCCGCCCGGCTCTGGTACCCGGACGAGGCGGTCCTCGCTCGGAACGACCTCCTGACACTCGCCGCCGTCACCCTCCAGGTCGTGATGATCACCTCGCGCCTCGAGACCGGGCGCGAACTGTGGGTGGTCGTGCTGTTCCACGTCGTCGGCACGGGGATGGAGCTGTTCAAGACCGACGTCGGCTCCTGGAGCTACGCGGCCGACGGCATCCTGCGGATCGGCGCGGTGCCGCTGTTCAGCGGGTTCCTCTACGCCTCCGTCGGCTCCTACATGGTGCGGATCCACCGCCTCTTCGACGTGCGCTTCGAACGGTGGCCGCCGCGCTGGGCGACCGCCGTGGTCGCCGTGCTGATCTACATCAACTTCTTCAGCCACCACTACCTGCCCGACGCGCGCTGGCTGCTCGTCGCCGCGGTCGCCGCCCTCTGGCTGCGAAGCACGATGGCCTACCGCGTGCACCGCGGTGTCCATCGGATGCCCGTACCGGTGGCGTTCGCGCTCGTTGCGTTCTTCATCTGGCTGGCCGAGAACATTGCGACATCGGCCGGCGCCTGGCTATACCCCGATCAGCTCCACGGCTGGCACCTTGTCTCCGTCTCGAAGCTCGTCTCGTGGCTCCTCCTGATGATCGTGTCGGTGGTGCTGGTGACCCTTGTGTACCCACCGCGAACACCCGACGGGTCGCCTCTCGTCAAGCCCGCCGCGAACAGCGCCCCGGGCTGACAGGCTGGACGCCGTGCCCTCCTGGACCCTCGCCCTCGTCAGCGGCGCCATCGGCGGCGCAACCCTCCTGATCGGCGCAGCGCTCGCCTGGTTCCTGCACGTGCCCGCGAAGTTGACCGCCGCGATCTCGGCGTTTGGCGCGGGTGTGCTGATCTCGGCGCTCGCCTATGAGCTGGTGCAGGAGGCGGCCGACGACGGCGGACTCGTGCCGACCGTGCTCGGGACGCTCGCGGGCGCCGTCGTCTTCGTCGGCGCCGACGCCCTCCTCACCCGCGCCGGAGCAGGCAACCGCAAGAGCGCGAAAGGCTCGGGCGGAGGCGGAGGCGCGGTCATCGCGGCCGGCGCGCTCATCGACGGCATCCCGGAGTCGATCGTGCTCGGCCTGTCGGTTGCCCAGGGCGGCGCGGGAGCCGCGATCAGCGTGCCCATTGTCGCGGCCGTGGCGATCTCGAATTTGCCAGAAGGGCTGTCCTCGACCGTGGGAATGAAGGCCGACGGACGCACGGCCCGCTACGTGTTCACCGTCTGGGGCGCAATCGCGGGAATCTCGGCGATCGCCGCACTCGTCGGCTTCCTGGTATTCGCGTCCGCCCCGGGAGCGCTGGTCGCCTTCGTGACGACCGTCGCGGCGGGCGCGATCCTCGCGATGATCTCGAACACGATGATCCCTGAAGCGTTCGACCGCGACAACGTGCTGACGGGACTGTATGCGGTGCTGGGCTTCGTCACCGCCTTCGCGCTGCACTCCGTTTCCTAGGACGCCGCTCCCTGCGGTGCAGTGCGTCCTGTGGTCGGCGGCTAGTTCGATTTGCAGGGGATCCGCCGATTCGCGGACCGGGGACGCGCGGGAGAGCGCTCTCCCGCGCGAATCCCCTGCAAATCGCACGTGTCCCCTCCTGGAACGGGCGTGGCGAGGTCAGCCGCCACAAGCGGTGAGGGCGGCGTCGAGGATGGCGAGGCCGCGGGCGACCTCGGCGGGGGTGATCACGGCGGGCGGGACCACGTGGATCCGGTTGTCGGCGGTGAAGGGCAGGAGGCCCCGGGCGAGCAGGTCGGCCTTGAGCCGGGCGACGGAGGCGGCCGGCAGCGGGGTACGCGCCGCACGGTCCGAGACGAGTTCGAGCGCCCAGAACACGCCGGAGCCGCGGACCTCACCGATCAGCTCGTGCTTGGCCTCGAGAGCCGCGAGGCCCGGAGCGAGGTGCTCGGAGCCGATGGTCCGCGCGTTCTCGACGATGCCCTCCTCCGCCATCGCCTCGAGTGCCGCCACGACACTGGCCGCGGCGAGGGGGTGCCCGGAGTAGGTCAGACCGCCAGGGAAGACACGCTCGTCGAAGTGATGCGCGATCGGATCCGAGATGACGACGCCACCGATCGGCACGTAGCCCGAGTTGACGCCCTTCGCGAAGGTGATCAGATCGGGACGCACGTTGAACGCGTCGAAGGCGAACCACTCCCCCGTGCGGCCGAAGCCGGCCATAACCTCGTCGAGGATCAGTTGGATCCCGTAGCGGTCGGCGATCTCGCGCACGCCGGCGAGATAGCCGGGCGGTGGAGTGAGGACGCCGGCGGTTCCAGGGATGGTCTCGAGGAGGAACGCGGCGATCGACTCCGGCCCCTCCGCCTGGACGACGCGCTCGAGGTGGTGCAGCGCGCGCTCGCACTCCTGCTCGAGCGTCTCGGCCCAGAACTCACTGCGGTAGAGGTACGGGCCGAAGGCGTGCACGTGGCCGCGGGCGTACTCGTTGGGGATGCGGCGCCAGTCACCGGTGGAGACGATGGCCGCGCCGGTGTTGCCGTGGTACGAGCGGTAGAGCGAGACGACCTTGTCGCGGCCGGTGAACAGGCGCGCCATCCGGATCGCGTTCTCGTTCGCATCCGCTCCGCCGTTGGTGAAGAAGACCTTCTCGAAGCCCTCCGGCGCCCGGTCGGTGATCAGGCGCGCCGCCTCCGCCCGCGTCTCGTTCGCGGCGGCCGGGCCGATGGTGGCGAGGATGCCGGCCTGCTTCTGGATCGCGGCGACGACCTTCGGATGCTGGTAGCCGATGGTGACGTTGACAAGCTGGCTCGAGAAGTCGAGGTAGCGGGTGCCGTCGACATCCCAGACCTCTGCGCCGAGGCCGCCGGCGATCGGCAAGGGAGTGAGCGCACCCTGAGCCGACCAGGAGTGGAACACCCGAGAGCGGTCGGCGGCGGTGACAGAGGCGTTGTCGCGGACAGTGGAGGCGGTCGAGGACGTCATGAGATCCAGGATCCTCCGTCCGGGGGGATGAGCGCGCGCGGATCCGTCGAGCCGTCGCGTCTGGGCGGGACGGAACGTCGAGTGCGGCGCGCACTCGAGGGCGACCGCGCGCCACGCAGTCGCGAGTTTCTCGCCACAATTCGAGTTTGCTCATGAGGGCAGCGCCGCCCTCTCGGAGTCAGCTGCAACTGTCAGGCACCCGCCAATCATCCGCGAATTATCGATGATCGGAATGTCATGAAACCCTTTACCCACACCCCAGCACACCCCTCGACCCGGGCACACTTCATCGCCCGGACCCTCACAATCGGAGCCGTCCTCGCCACCGTGAGCGCACTCGCGCCCGCCGGGATCGCCTCAGCGGCGACCTCCTCTACCGCGACCCCCTCCGTGGCGACCCCTTCCGTGGCGACCCCCTCCGCGAATACTCCCTCGCACCTCTCGCTTCTCAGCCTCGGCGACTCGACCACCCAGGCAAACTCCGCCTGCGACACCTGGACGGACTGCCCCGACTTCAGCTGGTCGACCGGGAGCGCTCCGGTCGTCAACTCCATCGCCCAGCGTCTGCAGAAGTTGCTGCCCGATACGAGGGTCAGCACCGCGAACTTCTCCAAGAGCGGCAGCACCGTCGACGGGGTTCCGGCGCGCGTCCAGGACGCGGTCGACGCGGGGGAAAAACCCGACGTCATCACCCTGCTCATCGGCGGCAATGACCTGTGCGGCCCAGGCATCCCAGTGGCGAGCGACGGCTACAACATGACTCCGGTGAGCACCTTCCGCACCGGCGTGGAGACGGCGATCAGAATGATCAGAAGCGCCTGGCCGTCCGCGAAGCTCGAGCTCTCGTCAGTGCCGGACAACGCCACCCAGTGGGAGGCGTCACGCGGACCAGAAGGCCAGTTCCGCTGGAGTTCGGCCGGCTTCTGCCGTGCTACCCGCGGCGTCAGCATGACCGAGGTGCCGCTGAGCCCGGCAGCCGCGTCTGCTTCCGTCGCAGCGGCGGCGAAGCGGGTCGTCGACTTCAACGCCGTGCTCGAGCAGGCCTGCTCGGCGGATGGCCCACTGTGCAATTGGGACGGTGGCGCGCTGACCCGCATGCGGTTCACTCCGGACCTGATCAGTTCAGTCGACCACTTCCACCCCAGTGCCGCCGGCCAGGCGAAGATTGCCGAAGTCGAGTGGAACGCTTCGTCCTTCGCCGCGGGCTGGAAGTAACGCGTTGTCTGCGCAGCACCCCACTCTTCAGCGACCACTCTCTCGTCAGAGAAGACCTTCGATGAACACAGATTCCCTGCGGAGGCGCACGCACGGCCGAAACAGACGCGGACGCTTCAGGCGACTCTTTCTCGCCATCGCTGCCGTCAGCGTCGCCGGCGGTGTTATCAGTTCGGGCGCGGTTCCCGCCAATGCCGTGTCCGAGTTCCGCATGGAGGTTCCCATCAACGCCGGCACTCGCATCGAAACACCCCGTGGGAACTGTACGGTGGGCGCGGTCTTGTCTTCGAAGAGTTGGTATATGCAATTATCGGCCCGCCTAAAGGCGACCCGATACGTCGCCACCGCAGGACACTGCGGAAGCGTCGGAGACGACATCTCCGTGAGGCAGGTCGGCACCGTCGGCAAGGTAATTTGGAAAGCCCGGGTCGCGGACCTTATGATCGCGAGGATCGATCCGCACCCCAGAACCACCTACCACTGCACCGGCGACTCGAGGCTACACAACTGCTCGCCGATAACGACTTTCACACCGCGAGCAATTGGCAACGTCTTTCTCTACGATCACACTGGAGAATACGCGAGCGTGCCCGTCGCCGGCTCCGGAGCGCCCGAACCCAACGAGAAGTTCTGCACGAGCGGCGCCGTGAGCGGCGTGAACTGTACGTGGTTCCTGGATCCGGATGTACCGTTTTACCAGCCCCTCGTCCTCGGTGCGAGTACGAAGCGCAAGGGGATCCTGGACGGCGATTCGGGTGGGCCTGTCCTGAGTCAAGGCGGACAGCTTTACGGATTCATCAGTAAGGGCGGCAAGCCGGGCAGCCAGCTCATCGGCTTCATGACCTTCGTCCCCATCTCCCGTCTTTTCGAAGAGCAGCGCGGCTACGAACTCGCGCCTCCCGGCTGAGTCGACGGTCCGCACATCTGCTCGCCGAGTCGGCTTTCAACCCGCCGGTACTCGCCTCCGACTGACCGTGGGTACTGCACGGCGGGCGCGGTGAGCGCACCCTGGGCCGACCAGGAGTGAAAAACCTGGGAGCGGTCGGCGGCGGTGACCGAGGCGTTGTCGCGGGCAGTGGGAGCAGCCGAGGACGTCGTGGCGTCCATCGTGCCCCGCCCGCGAGCGACTCGCGCGGGCGGATCTGTCGAACCGTCGCGTCTCGGAGGGACGGAACGTCGAAGCGGGACACCACCGCGCCCTGCGCCGTGCACCCTCCTCGGCGGGCACCCGAGTGGGAGCTTCCTCATCAGGACGTCGCCGCGCTCACGGCAACCGCTGCGACTCTCACTCCGCCACACCCCCTTCGAGGATCGGAATGTTATGACTCTGTCTCCCCTCACCCGCGCCCGCACCCTCGCGATCGGAGTCGCCCTCGCCGCGGTCAGCGCGCTCGCGCCTGCCGGAATCGCCTCGGCGGCAACTCCCTCGCACCTCTCCCTTCTCAGCCTCGGCGACTCGACCACCCGAGCTTTCGCCGCGTGCGGCTCGTTCACCGACTGCCCTGACTTCAGTTGGTCAACCGGCGGCGCACCCGCCGTGAACTCCTTCGCCCAGCGTTTGCAGAAGTCGCGGCCCGGCACAACGGTCACCACCGACAACTTCGCGCAGAGTGGCAACACCGTCGCTCAGGTCCCGGCGCGCATTCGGGCCGCCGTCGCCGCGGGCGTGCATCCTGATGTCATCACCCTTCTCATCGGCGGAAACGACCTTTGCAGCCCGAGGAATGTGGTGGCAAGCGATGGTTACACCATGACTCCGGTGAGCACTTTCCGCTCCGGCGTAGAGGCGGCGATCAGCACAATCCGGAGCACGTGGCCCTCGGCACAGATCGAACTCTCATCGGTGCCAGACAATGCTTCGCAGTGGAGGTCGGAACGCTTCGCCGGCGCTCGCCTGTGGAGTTCGGGCGGCCTCTGCCGCGCCACCCGCGGCGTCAGCACGAGCGGGGCACCCCTCAGTCCATCGGCCGCAACCGCCTCCGTCGCCGCCGCGAAAAAGCGGGTTCAGGACTTCAACGCCGCGCTGGAACGGACGTGCTCGGCGGCAGGTCCGCTCTGCCACTGGGACGGCGGCGCACTCACCCGGCTCGACTTCACCCCGGACCTCATCAGTACCGTCGACCACTTCCATCCGAACATCGCCGGACAGGCCGCGATCGCCGAAGTCGAATGGAGAGCATCCTCCTTTTCGCACAGTAGCAACTAGCGCAGCCGTGTTACCTCTTACCCGATCTCCACTGAAAGAAGACCAGAGATGCAAGCAGATGTGGCGAAGCAGCACAAGCGCGACCGACGGAAAGCCGCTCGTCGTAGACGAGTGGCTCTGTCCCTCACTGCACTAGCCGTCTCGCTCGGAATGCTCAGCGCGAGTGCACCGCCCGCGAGTGCCGTCTCAGGTTTCCGGCTTCAGCTTCCCATCAATGCAGGGACCTTTGTCCGACTGGGCGAGTGGGGATGTACGACGGGCGCCGTTCTGAGTTCCAGGAGTTGGTATCTCCAACTGTCGGCCCGATTGAAGGCGGTCCGGTATATCGTCCTGGCAGGACATTGCGGCGAGGTCGGAGATTCCATCAGCGTGGGCTCTCAGGCCAACGTCGGCAAGGTGATTTGGAAAGCCAGGGCCGCGGACATCATGATCGCGAGGATCGATCCGCTCGCCAGGACTAACTGGGGCTGCGATGGCAGCACGTCGCTACACCGTTGCATGCCGATCACGACCTACACACCACGTGCCGTCGGCAACGTCTTCCTCTTCGATCAGGCGGGCCGCTACGCGAGCGTGCCCGTCACAGGCTCGGGAACTCCCGGAGTCAATGAAATTTTCTGCACGAGCGGCGCGATATCCGGCGTGAACTGCTCCTGGGGCCTCCAGGCGCTCCCGCATGGCGCTCCGCCCTTCATCCTGGGAGCGACGACCTGGCGAAACGTCGGTTCACCAGGGGATTCAGGCGGCCCCGTCGTGAGCCGCAGCGGACAACTGTACGGAACCATTAGCCAGGGCGGAGACGCGTGGGGCAATATTCCTGACTTCATGAGCTTCGTCCCTATCGCCCGCCTCTTCGAGGAGCAGCCGGGCTACCAGCTCGCGCCTCCCGGCTGAATCTCCGGGGCGACCCGGCCCACAGCGCCGCCCCGAGGGCGGATCCGTCCAACCGCCGACTCTACGATGGACCATACGTCGAAGGGAGCCGAAGATGCCCGCGACCGTCCGCGATCTGCTCGCCGAGCCGGCCTTCCGCCTCCGAGTGCTCGCCGGGGTGCACGACGAGGCGGCCCTGGATGCTCCACTGGTGTGGGCACACTCGTCCGATCTCGTCGATCCGACGCCCTGGCTTGAACCGGGGCAACTGCTGCTGACCGACGGCGTGCACTTCACAGGACGCGACAGCGCCGAGTTCTCCGAGGAGTACGTGGCCAGGCTCCGCGATCGCGGCATCCGCGCGCTCGGCTTCGCGACCCGGATCGTGCACGACAGGGTTCCGGAGGCGCTCGTCGCCGCCTGTGAGCGGCAGGGGCTTCCGCTGCTGGAGGTGGCCGATCGCACCCCGTTCATGGGGATCATCCGCTTCGTCGCCGATGTCATCTCGCGGGAGCAGCGCGAGCGGCTGGAGTGGTCGCTGGAGGCGCAGCGGCGGGTCGCGCGGGCGGCGCTGCGCCCGGACGGGCTCGCGGCGATCCTCATCGAACTGGAGCGGCAGCTGAACTGCTGGGTCGCGCTCTTCGACGCGGCCGGGCAGCGCGTGCACCTGCCCACCCGGCTCGATGTGCCGGCGGAGACGTCCGTCTCTGCGGCCGTGCGGCAGGCCCTCTCTCGCGGTCGTCGCGCAGGGCTGCGCTTGGACGGCGGCGTGACGCTGCAGACGATCGGGCGGCGAGACCACCTGCGTGGAGTGCTCGCGGTCGGGACGGGCACTCCGCTGGACCCGGCGGGCAGCGACCTCGTCGCGAGCGTCATCGCGCTGGCGAGCATCGCGCTCGAGCAGCGGCGCGCGCTCGACGCCTCGCGCCGTCAGTTGCGCTCAGGGCTGCTTGAACTGCTCGCCGCAGGAGCCTTCGACGTCGCCGAGAGCACCGCGCGGCGCCTCGGCAGTCCCCTTCCGCCCGAGCCCGTACGGGTGATCGTGCTGAGCGAGCCGGTGCGGGGCGACTCCCTGCTCGACGAGCTCGAAGTCGTGGCGGAGGAGGACGACGCGCGACTGTTCTTCGCCGAACGGGACTCAGTGCTGGTCATGATCACCGAGGCCGACGGCGTGAATCCGCTCGCCGCAGTGCTCACGAGGCACAGCCTGCGGGCCGGAGTATCCGCTCCGCTCGGCTGGGGTGAACTGGAGCGCGGCGTGCAGGAGGCGCGGCGGGCGGGTGACCGGGCGAGCGCCGCCCACCCGCTGCCTCGCTTTGAGGATGTCGCCGCCGAAGGGCTGCTCGGGGCTCTGGCCGCCTCGGGCGCAGGGCCGCTCGCGCGGCGGATCCTGGCGCCGCTCCTGACACCCGAGGGCGCGGTACTGCTGGAGAGCACCCGGGTGTGGCTGCGCCGCAACGGCGCCTGGGAACCGGCAGCGCGAGAGCTCGGCGTGCACCGACACACCCTGCGCAACAGGATCACGGCCGTCGAACGCGCGCTCGACATCGACCTCGAGGACGTGGACGCCCGAACGGAGCTGTGGACGGCACTGCGGCTGCTGTGAGGCGGTGCTTGTTCGCCTCTCTCCTCCTTCGTCGTCGATCGGCCGCGGTTGGCACACAGGGATGGGCGCGTTTCAGAGAGCGTCTAACGTCCGCGCACGGCGATCCGCTCGCACGCGGATCGCCGGTGACGCTCTGACCTTTCGTGCGCGGGTGTGCGTCTGCGGGGACGGGGCGAGATGCCTCCGGAGTACACGACATGCCGATGACCTGACATACTCTCATTACCTGCCCACTCCTCAGAAAGGACACACGCATGACCGCAGATTTCCCCCATCACACCCGGCCCGAACGCCGAGCGCCCGGAGTTAGCAGGCGGATCCTCGGCGCACTTGCGGCGCTCTCCGCCTGCGTCGCGCTGCTCCTCACCGGCGCAGCGCCCGCTTACCCCATCTCGGAGTTCCGCCAGCAGACCCCCATCCGGGCCGGAACTCGGGTGGAGCTACCGCACGGCTACTGCACGGTCGGCGCCGTCCTCAGCTCGACCAGCTGGTACGCCCCGCTATCACCCCAGATGAGCGCCACCCGGTATGCCGTGCTGGCGGGGCACTGCGGCGACGAGGGCGAATCCGTGAGCGTGGCCGACCGCGGCATCGTCGGCAGAGTGATCTGGAAATCGGGGCTCTCCGATCTCGAGATCGCCAGGATCGACCCGCTCGCCCGGGCCAACTTTAACTGCGGAACAGGCTCGATGATCCGCCACTGCACCCCATTCACCAGCTACACGCCCCGGGCGCACGGCAGCATTTTCCTCCCTGACCACACGGGCCGGATCGTGAGCATGCCCATCGACGGCACCGGAGTCCCGGGCGAGAACGAGGTTTTCTGCACCAGCGGAGCGGTGTCCGGGGTGAACTGCGCCTGGGGCATCGCCTCGCTTCCGCCAGACGCCCCGCCCTACCTGTTAGGCGCGACGACCTGGCTGGCGTCCACCACCCGCGGCGACTCGGGCGGACCGGTGGCGAGCCGGGGCGGACGGCTGTACGGGATCATCAGCGACGGCGCACGGACGACCAGCACGAGACCAGATCTGATGACGTACGTCCCGATCTCCCGCCTCTTCGAGGAGCAGCCCGGCTACGTGCTCGCGCCTCCCGGCTGATCCGGCCCACGGACCCGGTGGCCCTACGATCGACGGACCGTTGAAAGGAGCCGCATACCCGCGACCGTCCACGATCTGCTGGCCAAGTCGAACTTCGGCCTCTGGATGCTCGCCGGTGAACCCTTGACGCCTCCCGCCCCTCCGCCCTTCCGCGAGAGGAGCCCAGGCGCCCGACGCTAGGAGTGGAGTGGGAAGCCGAGGTTGATGCCGCCGTGGGAGGGGTCGAGCCAGCGGCTGGTGATCGCTTTCTGCTGGGTGAAGAAGCGGACGCCCTCGGCGCCGTGCGCCTTCGTATCGCCGAAGAGGGACGCCTTCCAGCCGCCGAACGAGAACGTTGCGACAGGGACCGGAATGGGCACGTTGATGCCGATCATCCCGACCTCGACCTCGTTCTGGAAGCGGCGGGCCGCGCCTCCGTCGTTGGTGAAGATCGCCGTGCCGTTGCCGAAGGCGCCGGCGTTGATCAGCGCGACGCCCTCCTCGTAGGAGGCGACGCGGACGATCGAGAGGACCGGGCCGAAGATTTCGTCGGTGTAGGCGCGCGAGGTCGTCGGCACGCGGTCGAGCAGGGTCGGACCGAGCCAGAAGCCCTCGGGAGCGCCGTCGGCCTCGACGTCACGCCCGTCGACGACGACACTCGCGCCATCCTGCTCGGCGATTTCGATGTAGGACGCGACCTTATCGCGGTGCTGCCTCGTGATCAGCGGGCCCATGTCGCAGCCGCGGCGGCCGTCGCCCGTGCGGAGCCTCGCCGCGCGATCCTGAATTCGGGAGATCAACTCGTCAGCGACCGGCTCGACGGCGACGACGACGCTGATCGCCATGCAGCGCTCCCCCGCCGAGCCGAAGCCGGCGTTGATGGCCGAGTCGGCGACGAGGTCAAGGTCGGCGTCGGGCAGCACGAGCATGTGATTCTTCGCTCCGCCGAGCGCTTGCACACGCTTACCGTTGCGGGTGCCGGTCTCGTAGACGTACTGCGCGATCGGCGTGGAGCCCACGAACGAGATGGAGCGAACGTCAGGGTGCTCGAGCAAGCCGTCGACCGCGACCTTGTCGCCGTTCAGCACGGTGTAGACGCCGTCGGGGAGGCCGGCCTCCTTCCACAGGGCGCCGAGCCAGATCGCGGGCGACGGGTCCTTCTCGGACGGCTTCACGACCACGGTGTTTCCTGCGGCAATGGCGATCGGGAAGAACCACATCGGCACCATCGCCGGGAAATTGAACGGGCTGATAATCCCGACGACGCCGAGCGGCTGCTTGGTTGAATAGACGTCGACGCCGGTCGAGACCTGCTCCGAATACTCGCCTTTGAGGTGGTGCGCGAGGCCGGTCGCAAACTCCACGACCTCCTGGCCGCGCGTAATCTCGCCGAGGGCGTCGGAGACGACCTTGCCGTGCTCGGAGGTGATGAGTTCGGCCAACTCCTGCTTCTTCGCTTCGAGCAGCTCGCGGAAGCGGAAGACGATCTGCTGCCGCTTCGCCAGCGACGTGTCGCGCCAGGCCGGGAAAGCGGCCTTGGCGGAGGCGACGGCCGCGTCGACCTCAGCGGTGTCGGCGAGCGCGACCTCTTTACTCACGATCCCGAGCGCCGGGTCGTAGACCGGGGCGGTGCGTCCGGAGGCGGAGGCAGAGGGCGCGCCGTCGATCCAGTGGCCGACGACGGACAGGGAGGTGGCGGGCTCGGCGATGCTCATAGCGACGACTGTAAGGGGCGTCGTCGCAGGGCGGCCCGCGGATCCGTCCAGCGTGGAGGTGGACGGGTGGACGAATCGGTGAGGTTGTCGCGCGCCCGTGGCTTCTACGGCTCGAAGCGGACGAGCGCCGCCGTGATGTTGTCGTGGCCGCCGCGCTCGGTCGCCCAGGCGACCAGCGCCTCTGCCAGCGTGACGGGATCGGACCCGACCCGCTCCTGCGCCTCGTGCAGCACCGTTGCAAGGTCCTCGGCAGCCGATGCGTAGTTCCAAAGCCCGTCCGAGCACACGAGCACCCAGCCCGGTTCCTCGAGAATCTCGGAGGTCACCCGCGGCTCCTCGTCGTACGCGTCAGCGCCCAGCCAGCGCGTGATGGCATGCGCGTCGGGCGCCGTTTCGGCCGTCTGCCGCGGGACTCCCGCCGCGATCTGCTCGTGCGCCCACGAGTCGTCGACCGTCAACTGCCGCGGTGTCCCGGCGTCCGGCATCCAGTAGCTGCGGCTGTCACCCACGTTGCCGGTGACTAGCAGCGCGCCGTCGAGTACTGCGGCCGTGAACGTGCACGAGGGCGGGTTCGAACGCTTCTCGGGCACCGCGGCGTCGATCGCTCCGGAGGCGCGCGCGGTGGCCATCTGCAGCAGGGCGCCCCAGCGGTCCGCTCCGAGGGCCTCGTCGCCCACATCGGCCTGCAGGGCGCTGAGCGCGGCGCGGGCGGCGGCGAGCGACGCTTTATCGGAGTCGGGAGTCGACGAGACGCCGTCGCAGACCACGAGGAGCGCCGCGCGCAGCGAGCCGTCCTCGCAGGCGCTCGCCCCGATTGCCATCGCGTCCTCATTGGCGGCGTGCCGGAGTCCGCGATCGCAGACTCCGCCGACGAGCGGATGCGGTGCCTCCGCCCAGTGCTCGCGCTCGGTCGGCGCGGGCCGGCCGCACTGCTCGCAGTAGCCGTCGTCGGCGACGATGCCTCCGCAGTAGACGCAGGAGCCAGCCCCCTCGACGGCGACGGGCGGAGCGGAGGCAGCCGCCGCCACGATCAGCGGAGTGCCGCAGGCCTCGCAGAACGCGTCGCCCGTGGTCACCGGCTCGCCGCAGACCGGGCACGGCGTCGAGAGCTCGGCGCTCACGTCAGCGTCCAGCGTCGGACCTCGTTGGCCCGGTCGACGAGGTGCAGCCGCTGGTCGCGCTCCCGGGTGGACGCTGCGAGAGCCCGGTAGGACGCCTCGAGGCCGTCGCGGATCGCGGCCTCGTTGGCCTCGACTCCACCGAGCGACGCACCCTCGGCCGGACCGTCGCGGCGCACCAGCTCCAGGGCCGACGTGAGCACCTGCGTCGTCAACTCCAGCCGGGTGCGCTGGTCGATCGCGACGGAGTCGACGCTCGCGAGCGCGGCCGAGAGCGAGGGCAGGCCGCGCCCCGACTCCGCGAGCAGTTCGGCCCGTCGGCGGCGGGCATCGACGTAGGAGGAGCGGGTGGGGGTCACGATGTCGAGCGCGTCGAGGGCGCCGTCGAGGTCGGAGCGCAGCTGGCGCACGCGGGCGAGGCCGAACGCGGCGGGTGCCGTGTAATTCGCGTCGGCTCGAGCGCAGATCACGTAGAGCGATTCCGCGACCTCGGGCTCCCCGCTGGCCTCGCAGGCGGCGGCGAGCGCCAGCTTCGGGGCGAGCTCGCCGGGGACCTGCCCGTAGACGGTGTTGAACGAGGCACGGGCACCGCTGGCATCGCCGCGCGCGAGCTGCGCGAGGCCGCTCATCCACACCGCCCGCCACTCCCACGGGTCCTCGGTGAGGATCTCGCCGGTCGCGCGGGACACCTCCTCCCAGCGCTGGGCTTCGATGGCCGCCCGGGCACGGGCCAGCCGGACCTCGACGGTCAGCGTCGGAGCGAGCGCGAGCGCGCGCAGCCGTACGATCGGGTCCGCGACGTTGACCCCGGCGAGCCAGGCCTTTGCGGGGTCGGAGTCGTCTCGTCGAAGCGTCGGGAGCGCGTCCCACGGCGGCACGCGGTCGACCACATCGGCGACGGGCGCCTCGAACAGGGCCGACTCGGTCGAGTGCAACGCCGGATGACCGGGACCGCGATCCGTCGCGACCACTTCGCGGAGGACACCCAGCAACTGGCCGCGCATCTCGTCGACGGTCGCGAAGCGGTCCTGCGGGTCGGGGGCGCAGGCCTTTGCGACCAGTCGGTAGAAGGAGTCGTAACGCTGGAATAGCGGCGTCTCGGACACGGGCGGCAGGGAGGCGACGTAGGTGGTCTGGTTACCGCGGAAGTCGAGGACCAGCGAAGCGAGGGTGCGGCCGATGGTGTAGACGTCCGAGGCGATCGAGGGGCCCACCTCGGGGACCTCCGGCGCCTGGTACCCGACCGTGCCGTAGATCGCCGAGTCCTCGTCGTCGATCCGGCGCACCCCACCGAGATCGATCAGCTTGACCTGGTCGCCCACCTGAATCATGTTGTCTGGCTTGAAGTCGCAGTACAGCAGGCCGTGGTCGTGCAGGTAGGCGAACGCGGGCATGACCTCGAGTACGAAGGCTAGGGCCTGGTCAACGGGCAACGGATCGGCCGAGCCGCCGTTGGCATCCAATCGCTCCTTGAGGATCTGCTTCAGGCTCGGCCCGCCGACGTACTCCATCACAATGTAACCGGCGCCGTCATGGAGGACGAAGTTGTAGATCTCGACGATGAGCGGATGCTCGACCTCGGCGAGGAACCGGCGCTCGGTGACCGCGGCGGCGTACGCGTCGGGATCCCCCGAGTTGAGCAGGCCCTTGAGCACCACCCAGCGGCCCGAGACGTTGCGGTCGCGAGCGAGGTAGATCCAGCCGAGGCCACCGTAGGCGAGACAGCCGACCACCTCGTACTGCCCGCCGACGACGTCGCCCTGCGTGAGCTGCGGCGTGAAGGAGAAGGGCGTGCGGCAGTTGGGGCAGAAGCCCTCGGTGCGGCCGGGACGCCCATCGCGGCCGCGGCCGACCGCGGTGCCGCAGTGCGAGCAGTAGCGCTTGCGCTCGGGGAGCACAGCCTCCGTCATCAGTGCGGCCAGCGGATCGGCGGCGGGACGCGAGGGCACCGTGGTGAGCCCGGCGCCCAGGCGTGGACCGCGCAGGCGGGTCGACGTGGTTCCGACGCGTCGGGTGACCTTCGAGCCGGTCTGCGCCGTGCGCGCCGAGCCGAGGGCGGCGGTGGCCAGGCGTGCAGAGGACGTTCGGCCGCTGCGCGCGGTCGCGGCCTCCTCGGCGCTCGCGGAGGCGGGAGCACGGGGCGCGCCCTCGACGAAGCCGGTGCCGAAGGCGGCGGAGGCGGTGGCCGGCGCGGCGGAAGCGGGCGCTGGGCGGCGCGCGGTCGGCGTCGATGCCGCTGCGCCCTCGGCAGGCGGGAGACCGCAGACGTTGCAGTAGCCGTCCTCGATCGTCCCGGTGCAGCCCGGAGTCGAGGTGCAGGGGTCGCCGTTCATCGAGTGGCCTTCCGGTGGTGCTGAGGGTCAGGGGACGGGAGATCCCGAGTGACGACGTCGTACTGCTCGACCAGGTGCCGTGCCAGCGTGACCGAGCAGGGCACCGCGTCGAGCGCGGCGCGTACCTCCTCGTCGGCGGCGGTGCCGACCGCAGTAGCGGCCCGACCATTCGCCTCGGCGCGCTCGCGCAGGGCACGAAGCCGGAAGCCGAGCGCCGCGCGCTCACGCAGAGGCGAGGTGTAGGCGGCCTCGACCGCGTCGAAGGCGCGGCTCACAGCGGTGAGGCGGGCGAGGTGCGTGTCGAGCGCTCCCCGCTCGAGCGGAGGCTCGCCCAGGCGCGACACGTCGGGCACGGCGAGTCGCGGCGGGTCGGCGATCTCGCGACGGCAGCGGGCCACCAGTTCGCGCAGCGGCGCCTCCCGACGCTCCGCGGTCTCGGCGAGCTCGCGCGCGCGTCGGCGATCGCGCTCCAGGCCGCGGCGCTCCGAGGCGGCGATGATGAGGTCCCGCTCCAGCCGGGCGGAGTCGCTTTCGAGCTGCCCGAGCGGCCCCGACACGTCGGCTCCTCGGCCCGCCTTCTCGGCCAGGGCGTCAAGGCGCGAGCGCAGCACGGCGACGCGCTCGGCCCGCTCGCGGTCGACCGTGCTGCCGCCGTCGCGGGTGAGATCACGGCAGCGCTCGATCTCGGCGCGCACGCCGACGATTCGCCCCGCAACATCGGTGCCGCTGGGATCGAGCTCGAGCCGCGACCGGAGCTGCCCGACGACCGCGTCGCAGAGCCGCACGGCCTCGACGAGCGAGACCGCACCGCTCCCGGAGGCGTCCAGGCGCCCCCAGATCAGCTGCGACATCCGCTCGCGCGCGACGACGTCGACCCGACCGGAGTCCCACACGGTCTCGAGTTCGGCCAGGCGGCGGGTGACGGACTCGCGTAGCGACTGGGCGAGCACCACGTCGGCGGTGTAGGTCTCGGACTGGGGCGAGGCCAGCGCGGCGGCGTCGAGTCGGGAGAGCTCGCGTGTCGTCCGGTCGAGCCACCGAGTCAGCGCCGCCAAGTAGTCGAAGAGTTCACGCTGCGGGGCCGCCTCGCCCAGCCGGCCCGGCGCGACGGGCGTCCCCTCCGCGAGACCGGTGCTCATCGTCCGTACACCGGAGCCGGCGGCGAGGCTTCGCCGAGGACCCCAAGCCAGCGCCCGTGGATGCTCTGCCAGCGGCCGTCGCTGCGCATCGCCTCGAGCGCCGCATTCACGAAGCGCACGAAGTCGGGGTCGTCCGCGGGCAGGCCCAGGCCATAGGGCTCCGAACTCAGCGCGTCACCGATGACCTTTGCGTAGGGGTCCTGAGCGACGAAGCCGGCGAGGATCGTGTCGTCTCCCGCGATCGCGTCGACGTCGCCCGCCTGGAACCGCGCGAGGCACTGAGAGTGGGTGTCGGCCTCGACCGCCGTCACCTCCGGGAAGTCGTTTTGCAGGCGACTGAGCGTGGTGGTGCCGCTCGGCGCGCACACCCGCTTGCCATCGAGGTCGTTGATGCTCGCGATCGGCACGGCGTTCGGGTCGTCTGAGACGAGGACTTTCAGACCGGCGTCGTAGTACTCAGACGAGAACGCGATCGTGTTCCAGCGGTCGCAGGTCATGGTGAGAGTGCGCGCGACCATGTCGACCTGCGGTGCACCGTCACCACCGGTAAGTGCGGGGAGGCGCTGCGCCGAGGTGATGACGACGTAGTCGATTGCGTCCGGGCTGCCCAGGATCGCGCGCGCGATCTCGCGGGCGATGTCAACGTCGAAGCCCTCGATCGTGCCGGTGATCGGATTGCGTGCGCTCATCAGCAGGGTGTCGGCTGAGACGCCGACGCGGAGGTTCCCGCGGTCGCGGATCGTCTTCAGGCGGGTGCTGTCCGTCACGCCGGTCGGTGCGTAGGAGGCGACGGCAGCGGGCGAGCAGTCCGTGGCGGGAGGCGCCGCACTCGCTCCCGGCGCCGTACTCGCGGTCGGTGTCGCGGCGGCCAGGGGCGCACCGAGGTCGTCGGCGCCGGTCGTGCAGCCCGCAACAGCGAGCGCCGCCGCGGTGACCAGGGCGAGTGCGGCCGTGCGCAGACGATTCATCGATACTCCTCCAGTCGCTGCGAGACGCCGCGCCAGGCGAGCACGGCCGCGGCGAGGCCCGCGACGAGCAGTACCCACGAGACGACGGAGGAAAACTGCGCTCCGGAGTCGAGGGTCGAGGAGGCCCCGTCGGCCTTCTCCTGCACCACACTGCGAGCATCGTCCGAGAAGGTGGTGAAGAAGTCGTTCGGCGTGTCTGCGCCTGTCGCCGTCGCGGTGCTCACCGCCTTGTTCCAGTTTCCCGCGTTGTCCTCATCACGGATCTGCTGGTGGAACGTGTGCCACTGCTCGAACTCAGTGACGAGACGATCCCGAGCGCGGGCGTCCTGCAGTTCGTCGGTGAGCTTCTGCCTGGCCGAGGCCACCGCCTCCTGGTAGCGCTCCTCCAGTGCCGCACCCGATCCGCGCTTGATCAGCGTGAAGCTCTCGAGGGACTTAGCGTCATTGGCCGCGATCAGGGCGTTCGAGACAGTGAGGGCCTCCCGATAGGAGTCGACTCGCGCCGTCCCCGCATTCGCGGCAGTGGACCCGTAGGCGAGCGCGCCGCCGACGCCGAGCACGAGCAGCAGCGCGGTACCCGTCGCGAGCGGGCGGTTGAGGTAGCGGTGGGTGCGCCGAGCCAGCCAGAGCTGGGCCGCGAGCAGGACCAGCAGCATCACCAGCGAGCCGATCAGCAGCAGGATGCTCCAGCGCACGGCGTCGTAGGCGGCGGCCACCCGATCCGCTCCGGATGTGACCAGCCCGTCGAGTTCGCGGAGGATGCCGTCGCTGCCAGAGAGGACGGCGGACGCCTGGTCGAGGTAGGCGGAGGCGACGGGAAAGCCCTGCCGGTTGTTGGCACGGGCCTGCTCGATCAGGCCGCTGTAGGTCGTGATCCTGCTGGCCACCGAGGCAAGAGCCCCGGTGTCGACGGAGTCGGATGCCGAGAGTTCGGCGATTCCCGACGCGGCGGCGCTGAGGCTCGTGACGTAGGAGGCGCGCAGTTCGGCTGGCTCGAGCCCACCGACCAGGAAAGTGTTCGCCGCGATCGCATTGGCATCGACGAGCAGAGTGCGCACATTCTGTACGCCGAGGAGCTGGGCCGACTGTTCCCGCGCCATCGTCGCTGCTCGGGCCTGGAGTGCGCCGGCCTGCTGCGCGAAGACGCCGAACAGCACGGCGGCCAGGGCCGTGAGGGCGAGCAGGAGCCGCAGCGTACCCGGAGTGGTCGCGGTCGCCCGCGCAAGCAGCGAGGGCGTGCGGGCAGCGGGCCGGTTGGCGATCTCGACCTGCGGCGGGGCGGGGGCCGTCTGTGCGGGCGGTGCGGGCGCGGTGCTCATCGGGCCTCCTCCTCGAACCGACCTGCGTCGTCATCGGCGGTGTCCTCCGCGGTGTCCTCCGCGCTCTGCTCGCCGTCGGCGCTCTCCGTGATGTCCTCGCTCTCCGTGATGTCCTCGGGCACAAGGATGCGCAGCTCATCCAGAGTCGGCTCCTCCACGTCGCGCAAGCGCCACGCATGGCGCGCGATCGCCGCATCGAGGACGTTGCGGACCCAGCGGCCGTTACCGAACGCCTCCGTGCGCTGCTGCGCCGAGGCGAGTTCTGCGAACGCGGCGAGCGCCCCGTCCGTCGGCTCGAAATCGGCGGAAGCGGCGAGGCGTCCGAAGATCGCCGAGAGTTCGTCGTCGCTGTAGTCGGCGAAGTCGATCGTGGTCGAGAAGCGGCTGGCGAGGCCGGGGTTCGTGTCGAGGAAGCCCTGCATCGGACCGGAGTAACCGGCGACGATCACCACGAGGTCGCCGCGGTGGTCCTCCATGTCCTTGACCAGAGTGGTCACCGCCTCCGCCCCGTACTGATCGAGCGCGAGCGCGTAAGCCTCATCGATGAAGAGGACTCCGCCGCGGGCCGACGCGATCACCTCGGCGGTCTTCGTCGCCGTCTGGCCCAGGTAGCCGGCTACCAGCTCCGACCGGTCGACCTCGACGAGCACGCCCTTCGAGAGGATGCCGAGCGAGCGGTAGATGCGGGAGACGAGGCGGGCGACCGTCGTCTTCCCCGTGCCCGGATTGCCCGTGAAGACCAGGTGCCGGGTGAGGGTGGGGGTGCTGAGACCGGCAGCCTGGCGGAGGGTGTCGATCCGGAGCAGTTGGGTTTGTCGCTTGATCTCGCTCTTCACCCGCTCGAGCCCGATGAGCGCATCGAGCTCGGCGAGCAGGTCGTCGATCGACTCCGGCGGCTCAGGGGGCTCCTGCTCGGCGGCGGCCTCGATCGGCGCTGCCGGCTGCGTCTCGTCCTGCGGACCCGCGTGCTCCGTGCGGCGCAGGCGCGCGAGGATCTCATCGACGCCGGGAACGCCCTCCGGTAGGCCGGCCGAGCGAGCGGCACTCGAACCGGGGTCGGGAGACGGCGCCGCTCCCCTCGCTCCGGGGACCGCGGCGAGCTGGGCCGCAGCGGCCGCGGAGGCAGAGGCGATGCCTCCGATGCCCGGGTCGCCGAGCGCACTCGCCGCCGAGATGACCTCGGTGAGGCCGCGGGCGTAGGCGCAGGCGTGCGGCGACGAGGCCGAGGCGAGCGCCGCGAGCTGATCGGTGGGCCCGGAGCGCCAGCGGCGACCGCTCGCGGCGGCGGTGAAGAAGGTCTCGAGCCCGCCGGAAGCGCCAGTGGCGGCGAGCCACTCGGCGCCCGCTCCTCTGATCGACTCCGCGACGGCAGCCGCCAGGCGCGCGCCCTCGTCTCGGACTGCGACGGCGTCGAGTCCGGCGGCGGTGCCCGTGAGCACGAGAGCGTCGAGCGCCGGGGCAAGGGACGTCACGAGGCACTCGGCGGGGTCAGCGAGCCCGGGGCAGTGCCGGTGGCGCCCGGCGCAGGCGGAGCGTCGAGTCCGCTCGGCGAGAGCGAGGACTCGGTGAACTTCTCGGCCAGGAACTGCCCGTGCGCGACGAGCGCTGTGGCGTCCTGCCGCGAGACGGCGTCGGAGATCCGGTCGAGCGTGCCCCCGAGCAGGTCGAGCTGGTCGCAGAGGATCATCAGCGAGGTCTTCCCCTTATAGACAGCGCGACGATCAGCGAAGTCGCGGGGCAGGCGGAGGTACCCCTCGACCGCCTCGGGCAGGTAACTGGTCGCGGTGGCGACGACAGTGTGTCCCTGCCGACTCATCCCGCCGAGACGATCGAGCCGGGGCACCATCTCCCGGACGGTCTCGTCGATCCGCTGGATACGAGACGCCACATTGCGGTCGACGCGCCCCTTCGTGGAATTCGCCACCCGATCGAGCGCGGTGAGGATGTCGTCGCTCGTCGGCACACGCGGCAGTGCTGGCGCAGTCTCCTCCGGCGCTGCCGGGGCGCCGCCGAACAGGCGGGAGAACCAGCCCATCTAGCGGCCGAGATCCAACGAAGAGGTCGCGTCGATGTCGGCGTTGCTGCGGCGGGCGCGCTCCACGTATTCGCCAGCCTTGGCGGTCTCGGACTGGAGGACGCCGACGGTCTGGGCCATGCTGTCGAGCGCCTTGATCTTGAAGTCCGAGATTGAATCCATCGTCTGGTAGATGTTCGCGAACGCGGCTTGCAGCTGCGGCAGCCCCACCGTGGCGGAGGCGGCCTGCGACTGGATCGATGCGGACTGCTCGGCGAGCATCCGCGAGGTGGACTCGATCATGTTCGACGTCGTGGTGTTCAGCGCTGTGATCTGATCGAGCACGAGCCGCTGATTGGCGAGGGCCTGCGCGACGATAACCGCCGTCCGCAGCGCGGAGACCGTCGTGGTCGTTGCACGGTCAACGCCCTTGATCAACTCGACGTTGTTCTTGATCACAACGTCGATCGCCAGGTAGCCCTGGATGGAGACGGCGAGCTGGGTCAGGAGGTCCTGGTGCTTCTGCCGCGCATAAAAGAGGACGTCTTCACGGAGGGCCCGCGCCCGTTCGGGATCGGTGCTGTCGAGTTCGGCAATCTTCGCCGAAAGCTTCACATCGAGCCGTTCGGCGACGTAGATGTACTCGTTGAGACGCGTCATCGTCCCCCAGAGGTTCTGCTTCTCGAGGTTCAGCGCCGCGTTGTCCTTCCGTAGCTCGTCCTGGCCGTCGTAGAGCGCCTGGATGATCGCATTGAGATGCGACTGCGCACTCTCGTACCTGCGGAAGTAGTCGGTGATTTTGTTGCCGAAGGGGATGAATCCGAGGATCTTCTTCTGGACGTTGTCCTCGGAGGGATCGAGGTCCTCCACTGTGCGGCGCAGCTCGAGCAGCGTCTTGCCGATCGTCGAGCCTTCGGAGAGGCCACCCTCCTTCAGTGCCCGTACCGGCGTGCTCAGCAACCGGTTCGACGAGTCGGCAGCCGAGCGGATGTCGGCGTCGCCCATCGTGCGGATGTCGTTGGCCTTCGTCGCGAACTCGGGACTGCGCGCCTCGGCGGCCAGGAGCGTCTCGAGGTAGTCGTCAACCTTCGCCTCGAGTCCGGGCAGCGCCTGCTCCGGCACCTTCGGCGCGATCGACGGCGCCGAGGTCGTCGGCACTGCTGCCACCGGCTCCGGCGGCGTCAGCGAGAGAGCGTTCTGGACGGGCTGCTGGAGGGCCTCGGTCATCGGGATCCTTACCGTTCCTGGCGCGCGGCGCCGACTGGGATGAACGTCCGCCCAGCATATCCCGGGGCCTTCCGCGCAGGCCCTGGGAGGAGAGCACACGGACAGTTCGCCAGGATTGCGCCCCTGTGGAGGAGCCTGCGCCCCTCAGGCCGCGCGGGGGCTCCTCCGCAGCGTCGCCACGGCCACTCCGGCGAGCGCGAGAGCTCCTCCGAGCAGAGCGGCTAGCGGAGGCGTCTCACCGAGCACGAGCCACGACAACAGGACCACGACCGCGGGGACCGCATAGGTGGAGGCGGCGGTGCGGCCTGCGCTGGAGCGGGCCAGGACGTACCCCCAGGTAGTGAACGCCACCGCCGTCGGGAACACGCCAAGGTACACGACGGCGAGCACCGAGGAGGCAGGCGCGGTCTGGAGCGATCCCACCAGCTCGGGCGCGAACGGCAGGCAGGCGACGGTGCCAGCGAGGCAGCCGAGCCAGGTCATCGTTGGCGCGTCGATCCGCCCGAGAAGGCGCTTCTGCAGAGTCGCCGCGCTGCCGTAGACGACGGCCGCGACCAGGCCGAGCACGACTCCGATGACGTCGAACTGCCCCGTGGACGTCGAGAACGCGATCACCGCAACACCCGTCAGAGCGACGAGCATGCCGGCGATCAGCCGCCGCGGGAAACCCTCACCAAGCAAAAGCCCGGCCAGAACCGCCGTGATCATCGGCGCGATGTTGACGAGCAGGGCGGCGGTGCCGGCGTCGACATGCCGCTCGGCCGCATTGAGCGCCAGGTTATAGACGCCGAACCACGCCACACCCCAACCGAGGACAAGGAAGAGGAGCCGGCCGCGTGGGACCGCGGTGCGCGGGTCCGAAGCGGCAGCCGAGCGGCGCCTCCGTGCGGAGAGGACGAGACGGACGACCGTGAGCGCCAGCGAACCGACGACGATGCGGCCAAGCGTCAGGGCGCCGGGGCCGAAATCCTCGGTCGTCGCGCGGATGCCGACGAACGCGGAGGCCCACAGGAGGACCGTTACCGCGACGGCCCCCCACAGCAGGAGGACGTCCTTCCTGCGGGGTGGGGCGGAGGCGGTGGTACTGGTCATCAGGCCATCGTGGCGGTCGCGGACCGTTCAGCACCAGGTTCCGCGGCTGATGCTCGGGCCGCTGCGGGCGCTCGCGACGCGCCGCCGACACGCGAGGTAGGCCCGAGCGGGCGAGCTCGCAGCGCACGGGAGCACGATGGACGGGTGAGCCCTGTCGAACCCGTCACCCGTACCGCGCCGCCGCTGGGCGGCCCGCGCATCCTTCAGCAGCGCTGGACCGAGGCGACCTTCTTGCACTGGCGCGTTGACCCTGCTCTGGTCGCGCCGCACCTGCCGCCGGGAGTCAGGCCCGACGAGCATGACGGGTCGTCCTGGGTGGGCCTTATCCCCTTCAGACTCTCGCGCACAGCGTTCCTCGGGGGCCCGCGAGTGCCCTGGCTCGGTACCTTCCCCGAGGTCAACGTGCGGCTCTACTCGGTCGACCGGCAGGGGTGCCGCGGAGTCGTCTTCGTCTCGCTCGAGGCCTCGCACCTCGTTGCGGTGCTGACGGCGCGGTTAGTGTTCGGCCTTCCCTACCGCTGGGGCCAGATGAGTATCGAGCAGCGCCACGGTGCGGTGATCTACGAGACCGCCCGGCACGTCGACGCAGCGGCACATTCGCGGATCGTGGTGCGGCCGACACCCGGGGCAGTCGACGATCCGCTCGCCTCGTTCCTGACATCGCGGTGGGCGTATCACCAGCGACACCTCGGATCCACCTGGTATGGGCGCAATCTGCATCGGCCCTGGCCACTGCAGAGCGCGGAACTGTTGGCGCTGGACGACGGGCTCCTCACCCTGGCGGGGTTCCCTGGCCTGACCGGGCGGGCTCCGGACTCGGTGCTGTACTCGCCGGGAGTCGAAACGGTGTTCACGGTGCCGCGAAGAGTGTGAGCGCGACCCGGGTGGGGGGTGGCGCTGTCCGACGGGCATCGGAGACTATTCGATGATTCGTATACACCGCAGCATCATCGGGGAGAACCGTGGAATTCACTGAACGGCTGATCGCTCTTGCGACCAAGGTCCACCAGCAGCGCGAGATCATCCAGACCGAGGAGGCGACGAAGAACGCCTTCGTGATGCCCTTCATCTCGACGATCCTCGGGTACGACGTCTTTAATCCGCTCGAGGTGGTTCCGGAATTCGTCGCTGATGTCGGCGTGAAGAAGGGCGAGAAGATCGACTACGCGATCGTCCACCACGGCGACGTACAGATGCTGATCGAATGCAAGAAATCCTCAGAGCCCCTCCGGATCGAACACGCTTCGCAACTCTTCCGGTACTTTGCAGTCACGAATGCGCGCATAGCGATCCTCACCAACGGCGAGCAGTACCACTTCTACACTGACCTCGACGCCCCAAATCGCATGGATGCGAAGCCATTCCTCGTCTTGGACGTGACGGACATTGATGAGACGCTGATCCCCGAGCTGATGAAGCTGACGAAAGAGATATTCGACCTCGACTCGATTATCAATGCTGCCGGTGAACTGAAGTACATTGGGCAGCTGAAACGCGAACTCGGCGCCCAATTCGCCAGCCCAAGCGACGAGTGGATCAAGTTCTTCACCACCCGCGTGTACGAAGGGGCCTACACACAGAAGGTGCGCGAGCAGTTTTCGGCACTGGTCTCAAAGGCGTCCAAGCAGTTCCTCAACGAACAGGTGAACGAACGCTTGAAGACCGCTCTCGGAGCGCCGAACTTCCCGCGAACGGAAGCTCTCGCAGCCGAGCAGACCCTGACTAGCCAGGCAGTGGTCGAGGAAGAACTTGAGGAGCAGAGCGATCTCGAAACGACGCTCGAAGAGCTGGAGGGCTACCAAATTATCAAGGCGATCGCCTGCAGCGAAGTGAAAGTGAACAGAATCGCACAGCGGGACGCCAAGTCGTATTTCGCCGTGATTCTGGACGACAACAACCGAAAGCCCGTCGCGCGCTTGCACTTCAATCGGAAGCAGAAGTACCTCGGAACCTTCGACGCGGAGAAGAACGAGACGCGCCACCCCCTTTCAGCGCTCGACGAGATCTACACGTACGCCGAGACCATCAGGGAGACCGTACGCGCGTACGCCTGACGCCCAGGCGACGGGAAAGACTCCTCCACAGGGTTGACATTCTGGAGTTGTCTGACGGGCATGAACGAAACGTGCGCAGCCGGGGTCAAGCAGCGGTTCGCTGTGTCTATGACTACAACGACGATGCCAACCTGGCCCGGCGGATCCAACGACACGCTTGCGGCGGCGGTGACCAGGGTATGCACGCTGCACGCCGAACGATCACGGGTGGAAGCAGCCCGGTACGTGAGCATCGAGGAAGCACGCCGCTCGGCGATCGCGACGCCGGAAGCACTCGTCGGCGCCCACACGCAGATGCACGCGAATCGGGCGCAGGCGGCGCACCGAGCGCTGATCGCCGAACTCGCCACCGGACTGCGGGTATCTGAGACGCACGCGACCGCGCTCGTCGACGAAGCACGCCTCCTGGTCAACGAGCTACCCACAACTCTGCGGGCGCTAGCGGACGGGCAGCTCTCTCCCGAGCACACGCGAATAATCGTGCGAGCAGTGCTAGACGTGCCACCCGAAGTTCGCAAACGGTTCGACGAGGACGCGGCGACCATGGCCGCCGCCTGCACACCTCCTCAACTGCGCCGACAGCTGCGCTCGCTGCGCGAACAGCTCCACCCGCAAACACTGACGGAGCGGCACCGGGACTGCGCCCGCCGCCGCTCCCTGTGGATAGAAGGACTCGACGACGGCATGGCGATCCTCCACCTCTACGCCGCTGCGCCCGACGTAGTCGGCGCCCTCGACCGGATCGACCGGGCGGCGCGATCACTCGCCGATCTTCCCGAGGAGGAACGGACCCTCGGACAGCTGCGCGCCGACGTCGCAGCCGCACTACTGCTCGACGGCGAGACGACCGACCACAAAGGCACGACGAAGGTATCCGCCGGACTCCGACCAGAGATCGCCGTCACGGTCCCGGCGCTGACACTCCTCGGACGCTCAGACCAGCCAGCAGTACTTGACGGCTACGGGCCGCTCGACCCCGAGACTGCGCGACGACTCGCGGCAGAAGCGCCGTCCTTCACCCGGTTGCTGACTCACCCCGAGAACGGCGCCGTCCTGTCCGTCGGCCGCGACTCCTATCGAGTGCCCTCAGACCTGAAACGCCACCTGCAGCACCGAGACGCAACCTGCCGTTTCCCCGGCTGCACGCGCAGCACTCGGCACGCGGACCTCGACCACACGACCGACTGGCAGCACGGAGGCACCACCTCAGCGGACAACCTCGCGCACCTCTGCCGCCACCACCACCGCCTCCGCCACACAACTAGCTGGACGAGCCGACAAGACGCAGACGGGACGCTGCACTGGATCAGCCCCACGGGACGACGGCACACGACGACTCCGGCGGCGCCAGAGCTCGCGGCGCGCACAGAACGGGACGACAGGCAAGACGCTGACGCCGAGCCGTGACAGGTGACCGGACGGGTTCTGCGGAAGTGGCTGACGTCAAGGGGCGCGTCCGCTTCAACGCGCCCGCGTAGCGTGGAAGGGTCACGCGGGCGGGCACGGAACGAGCAGGAGGAGCGGCGGGATGGCGGCAGGGAAGAACCGGCCTAAGGCGACGGGGGAAACAACGGCGGTCCTCTTCGACATTGACGGGACGCTCGCCGATACGAACTTTCTCCACGTCGAGGCGTGGTCGCGCGCATTCTGGCAGTGCGACCTCGACGTCCCGGCATGGCGGATTCAGCGCGCCATTGGAGCAGACTCATCTGAATTGCTCGATTTGCTTCTTGAGAATGAGGCGTCGGACGGGTTGCGAACGCAAGTGAAGACGCTGCACTCCAAGAACTACGCCGAGACCACCGCTCGCATTACGTCCCTTCCCGGAGCTAACGAATTGGTTGCGACTCTCGTAGGTCACGGAGTTCGTGTCGTGCTGGCGACATCGGCGCCCCAGAACGAACTCGACATCCTGCTCAACGTGCTCGACTTCGGCGGTTCAGTCCACGCAGTGACGAGCGGCGCGGACGTCTCAACGGCGAAGCCTGCCCCTGATCTGATCTCCATCGCCCTGGAGCGCGCGGGTACCTCGGCTGATTACGCGATCATGGTGGGGGATGCGACCTGGGACGTCCTGGCCGCCAAGCGAGCTGGGCTCGCGACCGTGGGAGTACTTTCGGGCGGCACCTCCGAGCACGAACTCCTGGAGGCGGGTGCAGTAGCCGTGTACGAGGACGCCGCCGCCGTCCTCACGAGTCTCCACGAGGGTCCGCTGGCGGGCCTCCTGAGCTGAGCCACGCTGAGCTCAGGAGGCCAACGAGCGTCAGCTTGTCGGCCGCCTCCGCAACACGACGAGCGTTACCCCTATCGCGGCAGCAACTGCGGCGAGAGCCCCGCCGATCCAGATGACATCGCCGAGCAGAGCGGAATCGGCTCCCGATTCGCTCTCGACGCTCGCTGCGGTCTCACCCGGAGCATCCGACACAGCGACGGTCCCATTGCAATCCGGTCTCGAGGTCGAGCCTTTCGCGAGAGCCACGCCCTCGGCCGGCGCCCAGTCGAACGCGTACTGCCCTGATACTGGGTGGCCGTCCGTCGAAACCACTTGCCACGTCACTTCGTAGGCGCCTGCCGGGCCCAGTTCGAGCGGCATGGTCGCCTCCGGACCGACGACGCTCACGCAGCCGTCCCCGTAGTAGAGCCCGTCGGGTCCTACGACACGCAGAGCCGCAGCGGCTCCGTCGTTCCCGAGTACCAGGAGGTCGTCGTTCGTGGTCAGCACGAGCGTCCCGGGCTGCTCCGACACCGTCGAGTCAGCGGCGGGAGACGTCGACACAAGGTAGTTGTGTGCGCTAGCGGGCGTCGCCACCGCGGCTGAGCCGAGCAGGCCGACCGCGGCGGCGGCCATCAGGAGACTGCGACGAGTCACGCGGACGCCCGGGGCGCGCGCCGACGGGATGCGAGCCCGATGGCCACTCCCACTGCTCCGACGACGAGCCCGCCGACGCCGAGCACGCGCGCCAAGACGTCGTCGTCGCCCGCAGCGGGAGTGCCGGCTGAGGCAGCGGTTGTCACCGCTCCGTCGCTGTCGTCGTGTCCGCCGTGGTGGCCCTTTCCCTCTTCCGCCGCGGTCACCGCGACGGTCGGAGCGGGGAGTTCCGGCTCGTCCTGCCCTTCGACGGTCGGCTGGTCCCACGACGTCGAGCCGACTTCACACGTCTGCAGCACAGGGAAGGCGAGAGTCGAGCCCGCCGCGTCCTCCGGGAGCTGGAGCTGTAGTGCGACGGTGTCGCGGTAGCCATCGGCGAGCGGCGTCTTGGCGGTGTAGACGACGTCTGAGACGCGCTTGGTCGCCGTGTTCCCGTGCGCATCAGTCACCGGCGCGGAGATCGCAACCTCGTTTTTCATGACTTCCCAGTTCGGATTGATGGTCGGGCTGACGGAGTTGATGCCCTCCGGGATCGTGATGGTGAGTCCGGTCGTCGGTGATCCCTTGCAGCCGTGTGCCAGAGAGAAAGTCACCACAGTGTAGGAACCGGCTGCTGTACTGCTCGCGGCTGCGGTCACGTGGGCGCTTGCGGGGGACGGGGCGGCGAGTGCCAGGGCGATGGACGCAGCGGCAACGAGGGCACCGCTCCCGGCGAGTCTGCGGCGCGAGGAGGAAGGAGAAGCGGAGGTGGTCATGAGAATGGAGTCCTCAGAGATGTCGGCAGAGCGCCGATGATGAGAACGCAGCGCGGGATTGCGGTGCGTGCGAGAGCGCCGAACGCCGTTCCCGCACGGGAGCGACGTCAGAGGGCGCGGGTGGCGCGTGCGGGTGGCCCGCGGTGCCGGAGGACCGAGAGGACAGTGTCGAGAGTGCGCGGCGTGCGGGGCGCCGGGGCTCCGACGACGGCGACGCTTGGGCTCCTCGGCGTGATCAGCGACGAGTCCCCTGCGACGATCTGCACCACGACCCGCTCGAGCGTCGCGCCGAGCGTCCAGAAAACCTGTTCGCCGTGTCGGAGCATCGCGATCGTGAGTACCGCTGCGGCGAGGTGAGCGACGAGCATGGCTGGTCCATGCGCGGCATGCGCGCCTCCCATCGTCATCAAGCCGACCGGAGAGTCATCGTGGACGTGCGCTCCGCCGCCGGACGTGTCGACGACGCTCACCCCTCCTCCGCTGCCCGCGACCAGAAAGAGAGCGTGGTAGGCCAGCTGGCTGAGCAGTACGGATGCGGTCAGGCGCGGCAACGCCAGTCGACGCCCTGAGAGGAAGACACAGACGACGACGGCGAAAGCCGCAGCCAGGGCGAGGATCGCGGGTGCGGGCACATCGGCGCCGGCGAGGGTGTGCGAGGCGGCGGCAGTGGCCGTCGCGGCAAGTGCAGCGACGCTTCCGCGTGCCACCCGTGCGCCTCGCGTCTGCACTCGCTCATCCTCTCGTCCTGATCACGCATCCGGGCGACTCGGCGTCCTGTGGGCGTCTGGCTCGCCTTCGCGCGCGCGACTCGTCCCAGGGTAATCGACGCAGCCGAGCTGCCCCCGCGCGGCGAGAGCTCCCCGCTCCTCCCCGTTACAAAGCTGTTACCGAGATTGCCGAACGTTTTCCAAACCTTCTCAGGGAGGGCTCCGAACACATACCAACGGCCGCGAAACGGTCCACACAGAACAGGTCCTCCGCGTCACGTGGGGGCCGTCTCATGAAGGAGATATCCCATGCGATCCACCAAGCGCTCCGCTCTCGCCGCATTCGCCCTGCTGGGCACCGCCGCCCTCGGCCTTACTGCTTGTTCTAGCGGCAGTGGCTCGACCACTGCCCCTAGCGATGCAGCGACTGGCATGTCGACGCCGATGGCCACCTCGTCGTCTTCCGCCTCCTCGACCCCCATGTCGACCATGGACCCCGCCGCGAACCTCGTGGGCCCCGGCTGCGCCACCTACGCCCAGCAGGTTCCTGAGGGCTCCGGATCAGTCGCCGGCATGGCCCTCGACCCGGTTGCCACGGCCGCCTCGAACAACCCACTGCTCAAGACCCTGACCGCTGCCGTCTCCGGTGGCCTCAACCCTGACGTCAACCTTGTCGACACTCTGAACAGCGGCGAGTTCACGGTCTTCGCGCCGGTCGACGAAGCATTCGCCAAGCTGGACCCGGCAACCGTCGCGACTCTGAAGACGCCCGAGGGCGCGGCCACGCTGTCCACGATCCTGACCTACCACGTCGTACCCGGCCAGATCGCCCCTGACGCGATCGCTGGCGACCACGCCACAGTCCAGGGCGGCAACCTGACCGTCACCGGTTCCGGCAACGACCTCAAGGTCAACGATGCGTCCGTCATCTGTGGCGGCGTTCAGACCGCCAACGCAACCGTGTACCTCATCGACACCGTTCTGACTCCCCCGGCCAGCTAAAACCGGCTGCTGATCTCGCCACAGGGCGGGCACCGTGAGGTGTCCGCCCTGTGGCGTTTCTCTGCGGGCGACGCCGGGGCCGACGAGAGGCGCGAACCCCAGGAAGGGATTCGCGCCTCTCGTCGTGTGGGAGTCGGCTACTCGGCCGGAGCGCTGATGTCATCCAGGAGTCGGTCGCCCGGTCGCGCCTCGACCATGTCAGCCTCGATCTCGGCCCGGTCGAGCAGCTCCTCCATCCGGCGGCGGCGGTTGCGGGTGATGAGCGTGACGACCGTGCCCTTCTTACCGGCGCGACCGGTGCGGCCGGAGCGGTGCAGGTACGTCTTGTATTCGTCGGGCGCGTCGGCCTGGATCACCAGGTCGATGTCGTCAACATGGATGCCGCGCGCGGCGACATCGGTCGCCACCAGCACGTCGACCCGTCCGCTGGTCAGCAGAGCGAGGTTCCGCGTACGGCGCGACTGGTTGAGGTCGCCGTGCAGGCTCGTCGCGGGGATGTCCGCGTGGTCGAGTTGCTCGGCGAGCTGCTCCGCGAAGGCGCGGGTGCGGGCGAAGATCAGCGTCTTGCCCCGACGCGAAGCCAGCTGCTCGATGATCTCGGCCTTGTCGCGGTGCTCAATCAGGAGCACGCGGTGGTCGATGGTCGAGGACGCCTGGTCTTCGCCAGCGACCTCATGCACGCTCGGGTCGACCAGGAACTCGTCGACGAGCGTCGCGACGCCCTTATCGAGCGTGGCCGAGAACAGCAGGCGCTGGCCACCGTCGGCGGTTTGGCGGAGGATCCGCTGCACCGGCTCGAGGAAACCCAGGTCGCACATGTGGTCGGCTTCATCCAGCACCGTGATGGTGATGTTCGAGAGATCGAGGCGGCCCTGCTCGACGAGGTCCTCGAGGCGGCCCGGCGTGGCGATCACGATGTCGACGCCACGCTGGAGCGCACCCACCTGCTTGTACTGGGGAACGCCGCCGTAAATGGTCGTCGTGAACAGACCCACAGAGCGGGCGATCGGCTGGATCGTCCGGTCGATCTGCATGGCGAGCTCGCGCGTCGGAGCCAGGATGAGCGCACGCGGTGCACGTCCGGGCTTGCGGCCCTTGGCTCCGTTGTTCTCCATCAGGCGCTCGACAACGGGAGCGCCGAAGGCGATCGTCTTGCCGGAGCCGGTCTTGCCGCGGCCGAGGACATCCTTGCCTGCGAGCACCTCGGGGATGGTCGCGGCCTGGATCGGGAAGGGCGCCGCCGCTCCGAGCTCGGCCAGCTGGCGGACGATGTTTCCACCCAGTCCGAGATCGCCGAAGGTGACGCCCTCGACGTCGACCGCGAGGGTGGCCGTCGCCTCCAGGCGCTCGAGCACGACGTCGTCGGCCTGGTGCTGCGCGCGAGCGTTGCGGCTCGGGAAGAAGTCGGAACCGGAGTCGCGACGTGAGGGCCGCGAGTCGCGATCGAAGGAGCGAGCGGGGCGCTCGCCGCGGTCATGGCTGCGGGCGGGACGGGAGTCACGGTCGTACGAGCGAGCAGGCTGCACGGTGCGGTCAGAAGAGCGAGCCGGACGCGCGTCACGGTCGTAGGAACGGGCGGGACGCTCGCCGCGATCGTCCTGTCGAGCAGGACGCGCGTCACGGTCGTAGCCGCGGGCAGGACGCTCACCGCGGTCGTACGTGCGGGCGGGTCGGTCGCTGCGATCGAACGATCGCGCAGGCCGGTCGTTGCGGTCGTAGGAGCGCATCGGCCGATCGGCCGGGCGCTCGCTCCGATCGTACGAGCGTGCAGGCCGGTCGTTGCGGTCACTGGAACGGGCCGCACGCGCGTCTCGGTCGTCTCCGCGAGCAGGCCGCGCATCCCGATCGTACGAACGACCCGGCCGCGCATCCCGGTCATAGCCCCGTGCCGGACGTGCGTTGCCGTCGTACCCACGGGAGGGCCGCTCGTTCCGGTCATATGCGCCGGCCGGGCGCTCGCTGCGTTCACCGGCACGGGCGGCGCGCTCGTCGGCGTTCCAGCGCGCCTTCTTGGGCGCGTTCTCGTCGACGGGGCGGAAGCCGCGGTGGCTTTCGCTACGAGAGCCGGGCTTAGCGGCGGGGACGCGTGAGCGGCCGCCGAGCTGGGACTTGCCGCTTGAGGCGCCGAAGCGGTTGGGCTCGAAGTTCTTCGCCGGACGTCCGCCGGCGGGCTTCTTGTTCTTGGGCATGGCAGTTCTTCCTGGGTTCAGGTCGTGCGCGAGGAAGGCGACATCCGAGAAGCCCCGTGGTGAGGGGTCCGAACGCTGTACTGCTGCGGAGGCAGCAGGGGGGAGAACCCGGGCGAGTCATTGACCGGGGCCGATTCACACATGTGATTCGTCTCACGACGACTGTCGGAGACTCGGCCCACTTGACTAACAAACCCATCCACACGAGAACGTGCGGTGTCAAGAGCCGACCGCGCGAGTCTACATGCGGCGATCGGCCATAGCTAGGGCCGCGGCTCCCGGCCGCGGCAGCGTCAGGCCGAAGCCCGCCGCGCCCGATACGCCGCGACGTTCGCCCTGTTGCCGCAGTTGCCCGTGTCGCAGTACCGCTTGGACCGGTTGCGAGAGAAGTCGACGAGGACTGCCTCGCAGTCGTCCGCCGCACAGATCCGGATCCGCTCGCGTTCGTCCCCACGGATCACGTCGACGAATGCCATCGCCGCCTCCACCAGAATGCGCGTCGCGAGTGGGCTCTCGTCGCGCGTCGCATGCAGGTGCCAGCCGTAGGGGCCGTGTCGCACAAGCTGCGGCAGCGCTCGACCCGTCTCCAGCATCCCGTTGACCACCGGCACCAGATCCTCCTCGGCCCGGGTGAGCCACAGGGCGCGGAGGGGGGAGCGAATCATCCGCACCGCCTCCAGTTCGGCGGGCGACCCGTCGCGGCTCCCGGTGTAGCGGTTGTCGAGCAGGAAATCGTCGAGGTGTTCGAGGGTGGCCATCTCGTCCTCGCGGGACGGGGAGAGCTCGGGCAGAGTGTTGACGAGGATGGCGGTCGAGGTCAGCGACGCCTCGACGTCATAGGCGAACACCATATTGACTCCTGACAGTGCGGCTCGGTAGTGTGCGAACAGCTCGCCGTCACGAGTGTAATCGTTTTGACTCCTGAAGGAGCCGTCATGACCGTCGAGAGCACCGCCACCGTCACGCTACCTTCCACCACGCCCGAGCCCTCGCGTCGACTCGGCTCCGGCGTGCTGCTCGCGCTGGCCGCCGCCGCCGCGTTCGGCCTCGGCGGGCCCTTCGTCAAGCCGCTGCTGGAGGCGGGCTGGACTCCTGCGGCCGCGGTGCTCTGGCGGACGGGCGGGGCCGCCGTCATCCTCGCGATCCCGGCCATCGTCTCCCTCCGCGGACGCTGGCACGTGCTGCGACGCAACCTCGGCACGATCGGGCTCTACGGAGTCTTTGCCGTGATTGCCGTGCAGCTCTGCTTCTACAGCGCGATCGAGCACATGTCTGTGGGCATCGCGCTGCTGATCGAGTATCTCGCGCCGGTCTTCCTGGTCCTCTTTTCCTGGGCGCGTACCCGGAGGCACCCCGGCCGCTTCACGCTCGCCGGCTCTGCGCTCGCACTCGCCGGCCTGGTGCTCGTGCTGGATCTCGCCGGCGAGTCGACGCCCGAGCTCATCGGGATCGCCTGGGCGCTGACCGCGTCGCTCGGCCTCTGCGTCTACTACGTCGTCGCGGGCCGCGTCGATCCGGAGTTGCCGTCGATTGCGTTGACGGCGGGCGCGATGACGGTCGGTGCCGTGATCCTGTCCCTCCTGGGCGCGGTCGGAGTCACTCCGCTCCGCGCGACGTTCGACCAGGTCGTCTTCCTGGGGAACAACGTGCCCTGGCTGCTGCCCGCCGCGGTCATCCTCGGCATGTCGACGGTGCTGGCCTATTTGCTCGGAGTCGCGGGCGGCACTCGGCTGGGCACCCGGATCGCCTCCTTCGTCGGCCTGACCGAGGTGCTGTTCTCGATGTGCGCGGCGTGGCTGCTCCTCGGAGAGCTGCCCGCGCCGATCCAGTTCGCGGGCGGTGTGCTGATCCTCGCCGGCGTGGTCCTGGTGCGGCTGCAGAAGGCGCCCCGCACCCCCTGATCGCGGTGCTTAGTCGAGCGAGCAGCCCGGCTCGTCCGAGAGGGCCAGCTCGATCGGCGCCCGATGATCGTCCGACATCGGCGGCAGCGCGCCCGGAGTGAACCAGCCAACCTCGGTCGACTCGTCGTCGGCCACGTGAGCGTCGCCCGACACCCACCGACAGAGGACCACATGGTCGAGGAACTGGCAGCGGTCGCCGTTCGGGTACTGCATCGTCGGGAGAGTGTGCACCTGCACGAGCCGCTCGACCTCGATCTCGACACCTGCCTCCTCCTGCGCCTCGCGGCGAGCGGTGCCCGCGACCGTCTCCCCCGGATCGATGATCCCCGTCACCGCGGTCCAGGCACCGGTGTCTGCGCGCCGCACGAGCAGGACCTGTCGCGACGGCACCTCACGGACGATCACGGCAGTCACGCCGGTGAGCCAGAGCATCTCGGTCCCGATCAGCTCGCGCAGACGCAGGATGAAGTCGGGCGTCGCCATCAGTGCGGTTCTGGCCGGAAGTCGAACGCCACGATGCCCGCGGTGTCGACGAACGGTCCGACGAACTCCTTGAACGCGTCGTGCGCGGGATCGTAGAGCTCGGGAGCCTCGACGGCAGGTCGCCCGAGGTAGTAGTTCAGGTCGCCCTCTGACGTGAAGGTCAGCAGGAATGCGCGGTCGAAGCCCTCGCCAGCGCCCTCGGTGCTCAGCTGCGGACCGGTCTCGATCGACACGATGTAGGGATGGCCGTCGCGCACACACTCGTGGGCGAGCGCGAGGAAGCGTCGGACGACCTCGTCGGCCTCAGCCACCAGCGCGGTCGGGCGGAAGCGGATCAGGACGATGTGCCGGAGCGTCCCCGGCCGGTGATCCCGGGCGACGAAGCGCTCCGGGCCGACCTCGGCGAGCACCGCGGCGGCGCGCTCCGGTCCGCTGTGCCAGCGCGAGCCGACCGTCTCGACCGAGTCCCTGATGTCCGTCATGCCGACGCCTTCCCGGCGCGGACGGCACGCCGCCGCTCACGATACCCCTCAACCAGGTTGTAGACGACGGGCAGGACGACCAGCGTCAGCACCGTCGAGGACACCAGGCCGCCGATCACGACGATGGCCAGCGGCTGCGAGATGAAGCCGCCGTGGCCGGTGATCCCGAGTGCCATCGGCAGCAGCGCGAAGATCGTCGCGAGGGCGGTCATCAGGATGGGGCGAAGCCGCCGTTCGGTGCCATGCAGCAACGCCTCCCGCACCGGCATCCCCCGGTCGCGGTACTGGTTCACCAGGTCGACAAGCACGATCGCATTCGTCACCACAATGCCGATCAGCATCAGCACGCCGATCAGCGAGGGCACGCCCAGCGGCACACCGGTAACAACCTGCAGAAGGATGGCCCCGGTCGCCGCGAACGGCACCGAGACGAGCAGGAGCAGCGGCTGCAGCAGCGAGCGGAAGGTCGCGACCATCACGACGTAGACAATCAGGATCGCCACCAGCAGGGCGATGCCGAGCTGCGAGAACGCGTCGGCCTGGTCCGCCGTGACTCCACCGAGGGAGGCGTCGACGCCGGCCGGCAGCGACGTCGCGTCGATCGCGTTCTGCACCGCTGCGTTCGCCGAGGCCAGGTCATCGCCCTCCGGAGTGACGGTGATCGTGGCCGTACGCTGGCCGCGCTCGGTGGTGATGCTCGCGGGCCCGTCGGTCTGCTCGACGGTGGCAAGACTCGAGAGCGCCACGGTTCCGGCCAGGGTCGGCACCTCAAGGCCCCGAAGCTCGTCGACGGTCGCGGGCGGCTGCGCGTCGGCGAGGTAAATCGAGAGCGTCCGATCGTCGATCACGACGCTGCCGACCTCGGTCGGCTGGAGAGCCTGGCTTACCAGGGTGCCGAGGGCGACCTCGCTGAGCCCGGCGCGGGCGGCCGCGTCGCGGTCGACGCGCACCGCGATGTAGGGCAGGGAGGAGGAGAGGTTGCTTTCGGCCTGGCTGATCCCGTCGGTCCCGCGCAGCGCGGCGAGGAGCTGGTCGTTCCCGCTCTGCAAGTCACTCTGTGACGCCGTGGTGAGGTCGACCTCGATGTTGGAGGAGGCGCCGAAGCCGGAGGAGGCGGCGACACTGATGTCGTCGGCCGAGGCGACGCCCTCAAGGGCCTCGCGCACGTCGGCCTGAACCGCCTCCTGGTCCGCCGACTCGTCGGTGGTGACGGAGTAGCGGATCGAGGTCGCGCCTCCCCCGCCGCCACCGAACGCGCTCTGCAACCCGCCGGCGGAGCCGATGGTGAGCTGCACCGTCTCGACTCCGCTCACATCGAGAATCGCTGAACTGGCCTGCTGGGCGGTCGCGTCCTGCGCATCGAGGCTCTGGCCGACCGGGACGGTCTGGGTCACGGTGAAGGTGTTCTGGCCGCTGGAGCCGAGAAAGTTGGTCTTCATCAGCGGGTAGAGCGCGCCGGTCCCAACGAGCACGAGAAGCGCGAGCAGGACGGTCACGACCGAGTGCTTCAGCGTCCAGTGGATGATCGGTCCGTACACGGACTGGAGCCCGCGGGCCCGGCGCGGTCCGGCGTGGGCGCCGTGGTGCGGGGCCTCGGCGACCGGGGCGACACTCTCGCCCGCGGCCGAACGCTCCTCGGCGAGCGCCGCCTGCGCAGCCTGGCGAACCGCCGGCCGCTTCGAGGGGCGCAGGAACCAGTAGGCGAGCACAGGCACGATCGTCAGCGCCACAACCAGCGAGGCGAGGAGCGCGATCGACACGGTCAGCGCGAACGGCCGGAACAGCTCGCCCGTGGTGCCGCCGACGAATGAGATCGGCAGGAACACCGCGACCGTCGTGATCGTGGAGGCGGTGATCGCTCCGGCGACCTCGCGCACGGCGGTCACGATGGTGGCGGCCCGCTCCTCTCCCGCGTCGAGGTGCCGCTTGATGTTCTCGATCACGACGATGGAGTCGTCCACGACGCGGCCGATCGCAATGGTCAGCGCGCCGAGGGTGAGGATGTTGAGCGTGTAGCCAGCAGTCTGCAAGCCAATGAACGTGATGAGCACCGAGGTGGGGATCGAGATCGCGGTGACCAGCGTCGAGCGCACCGACAGCAGGAACAGGAGGATCACCAGCACGGCGAAGACGAGGCCCAGGGCGCCCTCTTGCGCGAGGGAGGCGATCGACTCCTGAATGTAGGGCGCCTGGTCGAAGACCGAGGTGAAGGTCGCGTTGTCGCCGATCGAGGCCTCGAGGTCGGGCAGCAGCGCCCTCACGCCGGTGGAGACGTCAACCGTATTGGCGGCGGGAAGCTTGGTGATCGAGAGGGTGAGCGCCAGCTGGCCGTTCACGCGCGAGATCGAGGTGACCGGGGCGTCCGTGACGGCGACGCTCGCGACCGAGCCGAGCGTGGTCAGGGTGGGGACGACGGCGGCGGCACCGGCCGACGCCGATCCTCCGCCCGAGCGCAGCAGCGGCAGCGCCGCGATCGCGTCGGTCGAGTCGAGCTTCACACCCGATTGCACCGAGAAGGTCGAGCCGTCCTGCGTGATCTGCCCGCCGGCGACGAGCACGCCGTTCTGTTGCAGAGCGGTGCGGATGTCGCTCACCGACACTCCGGCCGCCGCGAGAGCCGCGTCATCGGGGGTGATCGTCACGCGCTGGGCGCTCTCGCCGACGAGGGCCACCTCGCGCACTCCGTCGACCTTCTCGAGATCGGGGATGACGCTCGTGCGCAGCCGCTCGGCGAGCGCATCCGCGTCCCCGTCACTCGAGACGGCAAGCTGGAGCACCGGCAGGTCATCGAAGGAGCCGGTAACCACCTGCGGATCCACACCGTCCGGGAGCGCAGTCCTGATTCGGTTGATCGCCTGCAGGATCTTTTGCTCGGCGGTCGCCAGGTCAGTGCCGTAGGTGAACGAGGCCGAGATCAGCGACGAGTTCGTTGACGAGGTCGCGCTCGTGGTCTCGAGTCCCGGCACGCCCTGAATCGCGGTCTCGATCGGCGTCGAGACGTCGTCGTTGACCACCTCCGGAGCGGCTCCCGGATACGAGGTGACGACGGCGAGCTGCGGAAAGGAGATCGACGGAGCGAGCTCCTGCTTGAGCCCGGTCAGGGCGACGCCTCCGAACACGGCGATGACGACGGTGACGAGCGCGATGAGGGCCCGGTTCTTCATGCTGAGGACCGCGAGGAGATGCACCCTAGGAGTCTTCCATCAGCCGACTGAGTGTTGGACGGGGCACCGCGTCTCAGGCCAGGCGCACAGTTGCGGTCGACGGTCCCGCCGGGAGCGTCACGTCGGCGCTCGCTCCGCCGGTCGTCAGCGTGAAGTCGCCGGCGAAGGCCCGGACTGCGATCCGCCCCTGCTCGTCGGTGCGCAGCGCGGTCGGCTCGAGCCACCAGTCACCACGGATCCGCGAACGCAGGGCCGCATAGGCGGGCTTCTGGCTACCGTCGCGACGGAGGAACCCGCCTGGCGCGCCGAGCCAGGCTCCCGCGTCGTCAAACCCCCAGTAGGTGATCGCTTCGACGGCCGGATGAGCGACCAGCGTCTCGTAGTGCCGCACCATCTCGTCCGCCTGCCGCGCCTCACCCTCGGCGGTGCTCGGCCAGTCCTCGACAACGTGGTCGTTGAGGTCCTCGATGTCGGGCGGCATCAGCTCGCCCGAGACGAGAGTTGTCTCGGTCCAGTGCAGCGGCAGGCCGAAGCGCGCGAACCGGTCGCAGATCGCGGCGATCTGCTCTTCCCCGCGGAACCCCTGGTGCATGTGGGACTGCAGGCCAATGGCGTCCGGGCGGATGCCGGCCTCCAGCACGTCCTCGATCAGCCGCTCGTACTCAGGCCCGAGATCGAAGTCGTTGAGCACGAGCAGCGGCGCGGTGCCGAGGCTGCGCGCCTCCGACAGGGCGAGCTCGATCATCCCCACGCGCCCCTTCTCCTGGGCGAGGCGCGTCACAGCGTTGGTCACGCCGTCCGGCTCGTTCGCGAAGCGCGGCATGATCACGACCTCGTTGATCGCGTCCCAGGTGTCGATCAACCCGGCGAAATCACCGACCTCGCGGCGGATGCGGGCGCGGAGAAGCCGCTCCGCCTCCTCCAGAGGCAACGCGTCGAGCCACTCGGGTTTCACGAAGTGCCAGACCAGCGGGTGGCCCTTGAGTCGGACGCCCTCGGCGGCGAGGGCGCGCGCCTCGGCGAGCACCGCTTCCTTCTCGGTGTGCCCACGCTCGGGCTCGAAGCGGCCCCAGTAGACGGGGACGGTCGCCGTGTCGAAGAGGTCGAGCCAGAGCGTGCGCTCCTCGGCCCGAGCGGGGTCGATGCTGGGCGGCGTGCAGCCGAAGGCGAAGGCGTGGCGGCGCTGGGCTATTGTCACCTCGACGTCGGCACGCGGGCTGCCGTCGAGCGCGAGGACGGTGACGTCGGCGTCGGTCAGGCGGGAGTCGAAGCGGGAGTCGGGAGTCATGGCGGCGGCCTTCCGGAGGGGGCGGTACGCGCCGCCCGATCGCGGCGCCGCGGGAGAAAACCCTCTCACGCCTTGGCGCGGGGGGCACACCTCGTGAGCGAGGCGGCCAGAGCTGCGGGGGCGCGAGTCGCGGTGCGGCGATGGCGCGCACTCGACGCGGGGCGGCCGTCTGGCAATGATGGTTTGTCGCCATTCGAGAGGAGTGATCGCCGTGAGCGATACTGCCATCCCCCGCCACCGCCGGCTCATCATCGCCGTCGCCGCCCTCCTGATCGCAGCCTCGGTGGGCGCAGGCTTCGCTCTCTCCCAGTCCGCCAACGCCACGGGAGCGCCCGACGACGGGGGCGGGCTCAGCGACACGGGGGCGCTGATCGTTCGACGGATCGCCCTGGCCGATCCGGTGGCCCGCTCGAAGTGGCTCAGCGGCACGCCCGTTGACGATCCGCACCGCGAGGAAGTCGTGATCGACGACGCCGTTCGCCGTGCCGAGGAGCAGGGCGCCGACACTGCGCTCGTCCACCGCGTCTTCCGCGCGCAGATCGAGGCGAGTAAGACGGTGCAGCGCGGCCTGCTCGACGAGTGGAAGCAGCATCCCGACGCCGCACCCACGTCGGCCCCTGACCTCGGTGCCGTCCGATCCGAACTCGATGACATTGGCGGCTCCCTCGTGGCCGCCCTCCAACACGCCGAGAGCGTCGCCGCGAGCCCCGATTGCCCGAGCACCGTCGCCGCCGAGCGCGAGCGCGATGAGGCGGGCCTCGACGCTCTGCATCGATCCGCAGTCGAGACCGCCTGGCAGACATTCTGCGCCAAGTGAGCCCGGCCCCGACGACCCGCGAGAATCAGACCACGTCGGCAAGGTACCCAGGGTCGGCCGCCGGGTGCCGAGCGACCTGCGCCCAGGCCGATGCCAGCGCCTCCACAGCCCGGTTGGTCGCCTCCGGCGTGTAGCCGATCGGGATGCGGAGGAAGCGCTCGAAGGCGCCATCGATCCCGAAACGGGGACCCGCGGTGATCAGCAAACCCGCTGTCCGCGCGGCGAGGGCCACTTGCGAGCTCGCCGGCCGCCCTAGCCCGACCCACGTCGACAAGCCGCCCGAGACCCGCGGCACACTCCACTCCGGGATCGCACGCGCCAGCGCCGCCTCGAGGTGGTCACGGCCAGCCCGCAACTGGAGACGGCGCAGCTCGAGCACCTCGTCCATCCGCCGGAGCATGTCGGCGACGAGCAGCTGCTCCAGGATCGGGGTGCCGAGATCGGTCGCCGAGCGGGCCAGCGCGAGCTTGCGGATCACCGCCCGCTCGGCGCGGATCCAGCCGATCCGGATGCCTCCCCACAGCGTCTTACCGACCGAGCCGATCGAGAGCACCGTCCCTTCCGGCCCATACGCGGCGAAAGGCAGCGGAGTCATCCGCCGGTCGATGTCGAGCTCGGCCGTCGTCTCGTCGGCGATGATCAGCGTGCCCTGCCGGGCCGCCGTCGCGATCGCACGCTCGCGCAACTCCGGCGCCATCGAGCGGCCGGTCGGATTGTGGAAGTCGGGCATCAGGTAGGCGAGGCTCGGGCTGGTCCCCCGCAGCGCGGCGATCAGGCCCTCGTCGTCCCAGCCGTCGGCGCCGTCGACGTTGACCGGCACGAGCCGGGCGCCTGCTAGGCGCAGCGCCTCATAGGCGTGCGGGTAGGTCGGCGCCTCGATCAGCGCACGGTCGCCGCGCGCGAGGAGGGTCCGCGCGACGAGGGCGATCGCGTGCTGGGCGCCGATCGTCACCATGATCTGCCCCGGTTCGGTGCGCAGTCCCCGACCCGTGTAGCGCTCGGCGATCGCTCGCCGCAGTTCGGGCAGGCCGACCGTGTCGTAGGAGCCCGAGTCGAAGTGCTCGGGAGCAAGGTGGGCCGCACGGGCGTACGCCTCAGCCAGCTCGGGCACGGCGGGCAGCGCCGCCCTGGTGAAGTCGAGGAAGTCCGGCGCGAGCGTGGGCACGGCGTGCACGGCCGCTCCGGGGAGACGGGTCACGCTCCCGGAGCCGCGGACGCTCACGAGGTAGCCGCTGTCGCGCAGCTCGCGGTACGCGGCGGCGACGGTCGTGCGGCTGAGCCCGAGGCGGGCCGAGAGCTCGCGCTCGGCGGGAAGGCGGCTACCCGCGGGGATGCGGCCGTCGATGCCCAGGAGTCGGATCCGGTCGGCTAACGCGAGGTAGGCGGGGCGGGTGCCGCGCTGCTCACGCCAGTCGCCGAGGAGGGTGTGCAGGGCGCGAGCGCCGAAGTGGACATCAGCCATGCGTCCAAGGTAGCTGGATTGGACCGCGCGAAGAAGGCCACTGGCACGGTGGGATGTCTCTCATGACGATCACCGCTCCTGGTGCTGCTGCCGCCCCTCCGGCGAGCCAGTGGCGCCTCCGACCCGTGCCGAGGCTACTGATCGGACTGGTCCTCTATGGATTCGCGGACGCGATGATGATCCGAGCGGCCATCGGAGTGGACCCCTGGACGGTCTTCGCGCAGGGGCTCGCTCACCAGACCGGACTCGGGATCGGCCTGCTCACCAACGCGATCGGCCTGCTCGTGCTGCTGCTGTGGATCCCGCTCCGGCAGCGTCCCGGGCTCGGCACGGTGCTGAACGTGCTGGTCGTGGGGACGATGATCGACGTCGGCCTGCACGTGCTCGCGACACCTGAGGAGTGGTGGGCGCGCGGCCTCCTGTTCGCCGGCGGGCTGCTGCTGCTCGCGGTGGCGAGCGGCATTTACATCGGCGCGCACCTCGGTCCTGGCCCGCGCGACGGGCTGATGCTGGGCCTGCACACTCGCACCGGCCTCCCGATCTGGGTCGGCCGATCCGGCGTCGAGCTGACCGTGCTCATCCTGGGCTGGCTGCTCGGCGGCGACGTGGGCCTCGGCACCCTCCTCTTCGCAGTGCTGATCGGCCCCCTCTGCTCGATCACGCTCCCCCTGCTCGGAGTCCGTCGCTCCTGAGCCCTGAGCCCCGAGCCCTGTCTCATAAACGAGGTCCGACTCGTCGCGAATGGCTGCCCTTCTTCTGGCAATGCAGCCATTCGCGACGACTCGATGGAATCCCCAGCTAGCGCGCTTTACCGGCGGCTGGGGAGGTCCACACGCTCGTCCGGGGTGACCGGCTCGGTGATCGCGGTCCCCGCGGTCGGCGCCTCGTGTTCGTCCGCGCCGAGGGTGCTCTCATCGAACGGCAGACGCCCAGCGAGCACCTCCCGCAGCTGCACGACGTCAACCTGCTTCGTCCATGTGCCGACCAGCAGCGTCGCGACCGCGTTGCCGGTGAAGTTCGTGACGGCGCGCGCCTCGGACATGAACCGGTCGATGCCGACGATCACGCCGACGCCGTTGACCAGATCGGGGCGGAACGACTGCAAACCGCCGGCCAGGGTGGCTAGGCCCGCACCGGTGACGCCCGCCGCCCCCTTCGAGGCGATCATCATGAACACCAGCAGGCCAATCTGCTCCGGGACCGACATGGGCGCACCGGTCGCGGAGGCGATGAACAGCGAGGCCATCGTGAGGTAGATCGCGGTGCCGTCGAGGTTGAAGGAGTAGCCGGTCGGCACCGTAATGCCGACGACGGGCTGGGACACACCCAGGTGCTCCATCTTCGCGATCAGGCGGGGCAGCGCCGCCTCCGAAGACGACGTGCCAATGATCAGCAGGTATTCGCGCGCCAGGTACTTCATCAGCGAGAAGATGCTCACGCCGGTCACCAGACGCAGCAGCAGGCCCAGGATCACCACCACGAAGATCGCGCAGGTCAGGTAGAAACCGACCATCAGAGTGGCGAGTGCGACGACCGCGCCCCAACCGGTCTTGCCGACGACCGCCGCGATCGCGCCGAACGCACCGATCGGAGCGACCCAGAGCACCATCGAGAGGATGCGGAAGATCAGCACCTGAAGCTGCTTGATCGCGCCGAGGATCGGCTGGCCCTTGGCCCCCATCTTTTGCAGAGCGAAGCCGACCAGCAGGGCGACGAAGAGCGTCTGCAGGATGCTGCCGTCCACCAATGACGAGAACAGCGAGACGGGGATGATGCCGAGGATGAAGTCGGAGGTGCTCTCGGCCTTGAGATCGGTCGTGTCGTAGGTGGCGCTGGAGATGTCCAGCCCCTCGCCCGGGTGCAGGATGTTGCCGACGACGAGGCCGATCGCCAGGGCAAAGGTCGACATCACGATGAAGTAGCCGAGGGCCAGGCCGCCGACCTTACCGACCGTGGCCGCCTTCGCGATCGAGCCGATGCCGATCACGATGGTGCAGAAGATGATCGGCGCGATCATCATCTTGATCAGTCCGACGAAGGCCTTGCCGACCGGCTCCAGAGTCGCCGCGAACCCGGGGGCGATGAGGCCGACGATCACTCCTGCGACCACGGCGATAATCACGGCGATGTAGAGCCAGTGGTTGCGGTCAATCCGCCTGCGGGTCTTGGGAGGCGTAACCGCGGGGATCATCCGGTCGGCCGGTCTACCGGGTGTCGTGGGCATAAGCGTGTCCTTCTCTTCGTCGAGGTGAGGGGGTAGAACGATGGTGACCCCGCCGCCGTCGCTCGACGCCGTTGCGTACATACTGTTCACGGCCAGGCGCCCGCCAGCGCTCGTCCCCGAGGGAGTGCCGATGCGAAGGACCCCGACCGCTCGCGGCCCGCGCGGCAGCATCGCCGCCCGCCTGTTCGTCGTGCAGCTGCTCTGCATCCTGCTGCTCGGCGCCACGGCTGTTGCTGCCCTCACGATCGATGCTCGCGGTCGGGCGAGTGAGGAGGCGGCCCAGCGCAGCCTCGTCGTCACGCGGACCGTCGCGGACAACCCGTTCGTGCTCGAGGCCGCGACCGGAGCGGACCCGTCGGCATCCCTCCAGCCCTACGCCGAGGAGGTCATGGCCGACACTGGCGTCGACTTCCTCACGATCATGGCCCCCGACCGCACCCGCTACACACACCGCGACCGTGACCAGATCGGCCTGCCGTTCCGCGGCACCATCGCGCCCGCGCTGAACGGCCGGACGTTCACCGAGACCTACACGGGCACTCTCGGCCCCTCGGTGCGCGCGGTCGCTCCGATCCAGAGCGCCGACGGCTCGGTCGTCGCGCTGGTGTCGGCCGGAGTCACGCTCTCGGCGGTCGACGCCTCGTTCGCCGCCCGCGTGCGGGCCGTGGCCTGGGGTGCCGCGGCGGCCGTGGCCCTCGGCGCGCTCGGTTCGTGGCTCCTCGCCCGGTACCTCCGCCGGGTCACGGGTGGGCGCGGGCCGGAGCAGATGGGCCAAGTGTTCGCGTACTACGAGTCGGTTCTGCACTCGGTCCGCGAGGGCCTGCTGCTCGTTGATGAGCGGGGCAGGCTGGTGCTGGCCAATGACCACGCGCTCGAACTGCTCGGGCTCGAGGGCCTGCAAACGCCCGTGCCCGTCGCCGAACTCGACATTCCGCCCGCTCTGCGTGAGCTGCTGCAGGCTGACGGGCCGGTCGCCGATCGCCTGGTCGTGGCGCGCGAGCGGATCCTCGTGGTGAACGAGCGGCCCGCCGCCTCCCCCGGCGCCCGCCCGCTGGGCACGGTGACGACGCTGCGCGACCGCACCGAGCTGCAACGGGTGAGCGGCGAGCTGGAGTCGATGCGTACCCTGTCGGACGCCCTGCGCTCGCAAACCCACGAGTTCTCGAACCGCCTGCACACGATCGCGTCACTGATCGAGCTCGGCCGCCCAGACGAGGCTCTCACCTTCGCGGCAGGCGAGCTCAACCTCAGCCAACGGCTCGCCGACCGCGTGCTCGGCTCGGTGCAGGAGCCGGTGATCGCCGCGCTCCTGCTGGGCAAGGCCGCGCAGGCCAGGGAGCGCGGCGTGCAGTTGCATTTCGAGACGCACCTCGAGCCGGGCACGCAGGGACTCGAGCCGGGCGACGTGGTGACCGTCCTCGGCAACCTCATCGACAACGCTCTCGACGCGGCCGCCTCCTCCGCCCCCGAAAGGGAGCCGTGGGTTGAGGTCTATCTCGGGCTGGCCGACGGTGAGCTGGTGGTCCAGGTCTCCGACAGTGGCCCCGGAGTGGAGGAGGCGGCAGACGTGTTCGCCCGCGGCTATTCAACGAAGGAGTCGGACGCATTCGGTCGGGGCATCGGCCTGGCGCTCGTGCAGCAGGTGGCGGAACGACTCGGGGGCACGGTCGACATCTCGCGCCACGTCGGGGCGGTGTTCACCGTGCAGCTGCCGCTTCCGGCGCCGGTGGCGTCGTGATCCGCGTCCTCGTCGTCGAGGACGAGCCGTTGACCGCGAGCGCGCACGCCGACTACGTGCGTCGCGTCGAGGGCTTCGAGGTCGCCGCGGTCGCCGGCAGCGGAGCGGAGGCATTCCGGGCTCTGCGTGCAGACCCGGGCATCGCGCTCATCCTGCTCGACATGAACCTGCCGGACATGGACGGGCTCGACCTTTGCCGGGCCGTGCGCGCGGCCGGTCTCGAGATCGACGTGATCGCAATCACCGCGGTGCGCGATGCCGCCGTTGTGCGCGCTTCCGTCGCCGCCGGGATCGTGCAGTACCTCATCAAGCCATTCGTCTTCAGCGTCTTCGCCGACAAGCTCGCCAGCTATCGGGCGTTCCGCGAGCGGATGCACGGAGCCGTCGTCGCTAGCCAGCACGAAGTGGACGGCGCGTTTGCCGCTCTGCGCACCTCGAACGCCCCCGGCCTGGCGAAGGGGCTCTCGGCCGAGACTCTCGACGCCGTGACCGCCCTGCTCGGCCCGGTCGGAGTCTCGGCCGCCGAACTCGCGACTCGCCTGGACATCTCACGCGTGACGGCGCGGCGCTACCTCGAGCATCTCGCTGACTCCGGAGTCGCCGACCGGGCGCCCCGCTACGGCTCCCCCGGTCGCCCCGAGCTGGAGTACCGCCGCCGCTGAGCGCCAAACGACCGTCGGACTTTCGTGGAGCGCACGGTCTGCGCGGCGCTACCCAGCGTCAGGAGGAGGCCACAGCCCGCGCGATCTCCTCCTGGATCAGGTCGGCATTGATCGCTGCTCCCACGCGGACCCCATCGGCGGCGGATGCCAGCACCTGCGCCATCGGGTCGACCAGCGAGCCCGCGGCGTAGACCCCGGCCACTCCGGCGCGCCCCATCGGATCCACGGCGAGGTGGTGTGCGACTCCTGACGCGTGCTCGACCAGCTCAAGCCCGAGCCCCGCCGGCAGCCGCCCCTCGATGCGCGGACCGACGACCACCGCGTCGAGCGGATGCGGCCTGCCGTCAATCGTGACGCCCACCACGCGGTCGTCCTCGACGAGAAGCCCCTCGACCAAACCCGGCACGAGCGCAATTCCGCGGGCGGCGAGGGCCACCGCCTCGTCCCCGGTCGGCTCCGCTATCCCGTTCAGGAGGATCGAGGTCCGCTCGCTGAGCTGCCGGAACATCTGCGCCTGGTGCGGGGCGAACGAGCTGCCGAGCACGCCAATCCGCTGTCCGCGCACTTCGTAGCCGTGGCAGTACGGGCAGTGCAGCGCGTCCCGGCCCCAGCGCTCGGCGAGACCGGGGATGGACGGCAGCAGGTCGCGGACGCCGGTGGCGAGCAAGAGGCGGCGGGCCCGCAGCACTGTGCCGTCGGCGAGCGTCGCACTGACACCGTCGGCGGTCGCGGAGGCGGACACCGCCTCGCCTGCGACCACCCGCGCACCGTAGCCCTCCGCCTCCGTCCGTGCGAGGCGCAGCAGCTCGGTCGGCGGCGTTCCGTCGCGGGTGAGGACGTTGTGCGCCCCGGGCGAGGACACGTTGCGGGGCGGGCCGCCGTCGACCACGAGCACGTCGCGGAGGCTGCGGCCGAGCGCGGTGGCGGCGGCGAGGCCGGCGAAGGAGGCGCCAAGGATGAGGACATCGGCGGGGACGTGGGTTGCGGTGGAGGTCATGCTGACGATCGTGCGCCGATGCTCCGGTGGCCGCCAGGACTCGTGCCGTTCCAGCACGATCGCGGACCGCCCGTGCCAGGCTTCCCGCATGCACGATGACACTCCCGCCCCCGCCGACGACGAGGTGCTGGCCGCCGTCGGGCCCCGATTGCGCCGACTCCGCGCCCGCCGCGACCGCACTCTCGCCTCCCTCTCCACCGAGACCGGTATCTCCGCGAGCACCCTCTCCCGGCTCGAGAGCGGCGGGCGACGGGCGACGCTCGAGCTGCTGCTCCCGATCGCTCGCGCCCTGAAAGTGCCGCTCGATGAACTCGTCGGCGCCGCCCCCGAGGACCCGCGTGTGCACGGGCGCCCGATACGGCGGGACGGGATGATCATCCAGCCGCTCAGCCGCGACGCGGGCGCACTGCAAGCTTTCAAGCACACCTTCCCGGGCGGCCCGGTGCCCGAGCCGGACCAGCAACGCACCCACGAGGGCTTCGAGTGGCTCTACATCCTCAGTGGCCGATTGCGTCTGCTCCTGGGTGAGCACGACCTCGTCCTGCCCGCGGGCGAGGCCGCCGAGTTCGACACTCGCGTCCCGCACTGGTTCGGCCGCGCCGATGAGCAGCCGGTCGAATTCCTCAGCCTTTTCGGCAGGCAGGGCGAGCGGATGCACGTGCGTGCTTCCACCCGCCGCTGACGCTCCTCACGCCACGCCCAGCACCTCGCGCACGAAGCCGATCGTGCGCTCCCACAGCGTCGCGATCCGCTCCGCCCGCGCCGCGTCGACATCGAAGCCGATGTACGCGACCGGCGGGCGCTGACGCACGTTCACCGAGCACTCGAACTCCGAGCAGACCAGCGTGCCAATCGAGTCGCCGGCCCGGCCCGCCGCTCCCGCCTTGCGCGCCCCGACAGTAACTGCACATTCTTCGACGCCTTCGCCCACGAGGTCATGGGGCGCCGTCGTCTGCCCCATCCCCGGAACCGCGTACGTCTTCTCGGTCAGCAGATCCGCTGCGATCACTCCGACGGACTCGGAGAAGGCGTCGCGAACTTTTGCCGCGAACTCGGCTTCCGCACGACGCCCTCATCGCCCGGGAGCACCGCACCAGCTTCCCGCTGGGCGTTGTCCTCACGAAGGATTCCCGCCGCATACCCGGGAGCGCACCTCGCGACCGCGTCAACCCGATACGTACCGGCAGCCGCACCCGTATCGAAACTGGCGCGCAACACGGGACCACCCTCCCCGTAGACCGCCGGTCGCGGAGTCGAGTCCACGACCCGCGCCGACATCCCCAACGACTCCCAATACTTCGCAACCGTTCGCGCATCTTCCAAGAAATCCGTGCCCTCCGGCGCCTCACGCGAGTAGCTATAACTCGCACCCTCCGCCCCATCAGCGAGAGAACACACATCGGGACTCGCAGCACCGGCCCGCGGCCACCAGCCTTGAATATCGAGCTGCTTCGTTGTCTCGACCACCAACTCGACCACCTTGTCGCGTCCCTCCCGCGGGCTCATCGTATTCACGGGATTCGCTCCTTTCTCCGCACACGCGGACATCAAACCTGTCATCATCATCATCACCATCACCAGCGCGCCGACGCGCAAGCCAGCTCGACGCCTACGGCCAAACGCCTTTCGCACCACCGATCACCGCCTTCTTCAACTTCATACCCTCGGTAGGGCCGAGCGGCTTATTTTCTGTCACGGCATTATCCTCGCCTCGAAGAGCTTGACCAATATTCGCAAGCGACTCCGTGCCGATGTCAAAGTATCCCGCCGAATCACCGTCATCACTCCTCAGAGCGTCATGGTTCGTGACGACACGCCCTGCATCCCCGCCGGTCTCCACACCGAACGCCTGCGCACCGAAGCCGGGATCAACAGGATTCATGTGATGATCGAAGCTGTTTTCACGCCCGATCCAGGCCGCCTCATCGCCACTCTCCTCCTCGGCCGGAAACCTGTCCCGCGCCTGCCCCGCATACATCCCCTCGACATGCAGATCACTCACAGAATCAACGCTATCCGGCAACCCCGCCGACCCGAGAGCAACAAACGTCCCAAATTCAACATCAGAACGCGAAGCAGCAACGGCGACGACCGAGAACGGCGATCACTCCGCCGGAGTCGGAGCGGGTGTCGCGGGCTTTTTCCGCGAACTCGGCTTCTCCACGACGCCCTCATCTCCTGGAAGCACTACGCCCGCTTCCCGCTGTGCATTGTCCTCACGGAGAATGCCCGCCGCGTACCCAGGGGCACAACGAGCCACGGCATCGACGTGATAAGAGTCCTCTACCCCTCCGGTCACGAACACGGCCCTCAGCACCGGCCCACCTGAGCCGAACACCATCGGCCGCGGAATCGAATCCTCTACCCGCACCACCATCCCCAGCGACTCCCAATACGCCGCCACCTTCTTCGCATCCCCCGCAAAATCTGTCCCTTCCGGCGCCCAGTGCGAGTAACTGTAACTCGCACCCGTATCCCCACCAGCAAGAGAACAAACATCCGGCCGCGCCGCACCGTTCCGCGGCCACCACCCTTGAACGTCCAGCTGCTTGGTCGTCTCAACCACCAACTGCACGACCTTATCTCGTTCCTCCCGCGGACTCATCGCGTTCACCGGATTCGCTCCTTTCTCCGCACATCCGGACATCATTCCCACCACCATCACAACCAGCCCACAAACACCCAAGCCGCCTCTGTGCCTACCAAGAGTCAACATTCACCCCCGTCAGCCGCCTTATTGAGTTATTCTGAAACTCCGTCAATCCTAGAGGCTTGTATTCCGTCAGTAAATCTGTTTTTCCCGAGAGGGCGTTTGCCGCATTCAGGAGCGCCTCAGACCCGACATCGAAGTACCCCACGAGGTCTCCGTCATCACTTTCCAAAGCGTCATGATTCGTGACGACACGACCCGCATCCCCGCCGGTCTCCACACCGAATGCCCGAGCACCGAAGCCAGGATCCACAGGATTCACGTGGTGGTCATCGCTGTATTCGCGCCCGATCCAGGCCGCCTCATCGCCACTCTCCTCCTCGAACGGAAACTTGCTCCGCGCTTGCCCGGCATACATGCTCTCGACATGAAGATCATTGACGGAATCAGCGCTGTCCGGCAGGCCCGCCGATCCGAGAGCCACGAACGTCCCGAATTCAACATCAGAACGGGAAGCAGCAACAGCGATAGTAGTCGTCCCATACGAATGACCGATCGCATTCGGCTTCGGTATCGAATCCCCCCGAACAGCGGAAAGCCCATGCACGGACACGGCAAGAGCCGCGCCACCCGCGACAGCGTCATCAACGTTGAAGACCGACGGGTCGACATTCTCGACCGCCGGAGGAGACGTCTCATAACCGATCCACGCCACCACAGCACTTCCCGGCGGCAACAGCGACTGTAGATTCTGTGAGGCCTTCGTCCACGAGTCCATGGTGGCCGCCGTCTGCCCCATCCCCGGAACCGCGTACGTTACATTCGTCGCAGTATCAAGATCACCCAGGATCAGCAGACGTCTGCCCCGGAGTAACCCCTATTGAGGAATTCGTCGGTCTGAGGAAGTCGTCGGTCAAACAAGTGATCACTCCGACGGCTCCGCAGGAAGTGTCACTGACTTCTTCCCTCGATCCGACTTCGTGACGATTCCCTCGTCCCCAGGAAGAACGACGCCAGCTGCGCGCTGATCGTTATCCTCATCAAGGAGCCCGGCGGCATCCCCGGGAGCGCACCGCGCGACCGCGCCCACCCGATACGTGCCGGCAGCCGCACCCGTATCGAAACTGGCGCGCAACACGGGACCACCCTCACCGTAGACAGTCGGTCGCCGAGTCGAATCCGCAACCCGAACCGACATCCCCAACGACTCCCAATACGCCGCAACCCTCCGCGCATCCCCAGAGAAATCTGTCCCCTCCGGCGCCTCGTGCGCGTAACTGTAACTCGCCCCCTCCGCACCACCGGCAAGAGAACACACATCGGGTACTGCCGCACCCGTCCGTGGCCACCAGCCTTGAATATCAAGCTGCTTCGTCGTGCCCACCACCAATTCGACCACCTTGTCGCGTCCCTCCCGCGGACTCATCGTATTCACGGGATTCGCTCCTTTCTCCGCACACGCGGACATCAAACCTGTCATCATCACCATCATCACCAAAGCGCCGACGTGCAGGCCGACTCGACGCCTACGGCCAAACGTCTTTCGCACCGCCGATCACCGCCTTCTAAACTTCATAAACTTGGTAGGGCCGAGCGGCTTATTTTCCGTAATGAGATCCGTCTCACCTCGAAGAGCACGTCCAGTATTTAAGAGCGCTTCCGTATTGATGTCGAAGTATCCCGCCGAATCACCGTCATCACTCCTCAGAGCATCATGGTTCGTGACGACACGCCCCGCATCCCCGCCGGTCTCCACACCGAACGCGTGCGCACCGAAGCCGAGATCAACAGGATTCACGTGATGGTCGAAGCTGTTTTCACGCCCGATCCAGGCCGCCTCATCGCCACTCTCCTCCTCGGTCGAAAACCTGTCCCGCGCCTGCACCGCATACATCCCCTCGACATGCAGATCACTCACGGAATCAACGCTATCCGGCAACCCCGCCGACCCGAGAGCAACAAACGTCCCAAATTCAACATCAGAACGCGAAGCAGCAACAGCGATCACCGTCGTCCCATACGAATGCCCAACGACATCCGGCTTCGGAATCGAATCCCCTCGAACAGCGGAAAGCCCCTGCACAGACACGGCAAGAGCCGCACCACCCGCAACAGCGTCATCAATACTTAAGACCGAAGGGTCGAGATTCTCGACCGCCGAAGGAGGCGTCTCATAACCGATCCACGCCACCACAGCACTTCCCGGCGGCAACAGCGACTGCACATTCTGCGACGCCTTCGCCCACGACGTCATGGTCGCCGTCGTCTGCCCCATCCCCGGAACCGCGTACGTCACATTCGTCGCAGTATCAAGATCACCGATCGACACAGCCGCCAGGGGCGGATGATCGTTCGTCAACGAGATAAGGAACCGATCATCGAAACCAGGGCGCACCTTTAGAGAGTCAGCGATGTTCTCCAGCGCCTTAAGTTGCTTCGCCATCTCCACGAAGTCGTCCGAACCAAGGTCCGGAACACCGTAAAGCATCTCGTGCTGCCGCTGCTTCAACGCCTTAATCCGTGCCGTCAACACACTCTCGTTCGCCTCCGCCCGCGCCCCATACGGCACCCCCTCAAGATTCCCAATCACCTCGGGCAGCCCACCAATCAACGCCTCCTGCCGCGCAGAGAACCGGGCCCCATCCTCCGCCGGCCCGAGCCGCGTCCACCACGCGTTCACCTCCGTCGGCGGGATCCGTTTCAGTTGCGCAGCCAATTCCGGCCTGGTCTTAAACAGCACCGCAAGTTCATCCGCAGGCACCGTCGACAGCAGATCCAGCACGCTCTGATCAGTCCTCGGCGGCCCCGCAGTAGCCACCACCTCCAGAGTCGGAGTCGACAACAGCCCCCCGCCCGCCGCAGTAAACGCGAGAGAAACCCGCTCGACCCAGTCCGCATGCGACTGGTTAATCGTCAGCAACCGCTCAAACCCGCCCAACGCCGTCGTCGACTCCCACGGCACCCACGCACACGCATCCTGGAACGTCGCAAACGCTGTCAGCAACTCCTCCCGCTCCGCCCGCAACGCCGTATTCGCCTGCCGCGCATCCGACACGAACACATCCAAACGATCAGGATCAGCAGACGTCTGTCCAAAACCGGCCGCCGGAGTCATCCCGACAGCGGCCGTCGTACGGGGCGGCTCATTCGGCGAATACGACACCGACAGCGTCGGCGGAACAATCCGATCCTCCGACGGACGCCGATCAAAAATCTCGTCGGGATCAAAACCCATACCGGCCGTCGGATCCATGCGCCGCCGCTGCTCCCGCTCAGCCTGACGCGCCTCCCACGCAGCCATCTCCTCCAGCCGCTCCCGCTCCTTCCGCGCCGTCAAAATCGCGGTGAGCACCACCTCCGACAGATCGAAGAGCACAGCTTCCAGCCGCGACCGATTCGTCGTCTCCGTCAGATGAGCGAACCAAAACACCTGCGCATAAGGCCCCTTGAAATCCTGCATCGCCTGCTCAGCGGCCGCCCGACGCAACACCACCTGCGACCTCAACGCGTCCGCCACCTTCACCAGCTTCCGCGCAAACCGTTCCGCCACCTCGTCATCAAACCGAAACGTCTCCATGACCACCTCCCACGTGAGCTTCGCTCCAGGAGACTAGTCAGACGCCAGCAGACAGAAGCCGCGCTGGCGCGAGATCACACACCGCCTTAGCCCACTGAAATCAGCCGCTCCAGATACCCCGCAAACGCGAGCAAATCCGCCTCAGGCCACGCGCTCAACGCCTCCCGCATCCGCTGACGCTGCTGCCCACCGAGGTCCCGCATCCGCTCCCTACCGACGCCACTGAGCGAGAGGAACCGGGCGCGACCGTCCGCAGGATCGGCGGTCATCTCGACGAAGCCGAGTTCCGCGAGCTGCCGGGCCTGCCTGCTGATCGCGCTGCGGTCAACGCCCAGTCGCTCGGCCGCGGCACCGGAGTGGACCGGTCCGCAGCGCTCGAGCATCTGCAACAGCCGCAGACCGAAGGGCGGCAGCGCCGGATCAATCGACGCCGCCGCATCCCGGACCGCAAGACGCACCTGCACGGCGAGCGCGGTGATCCGCTCCTCCACCTCGCGCAGCGCCTCGGCCGAGGAGGTGACGCTGGGCATCAGCGCCGCTCGAGCACGTCTATCGCGCCGGTGGGGCGGGACTGGCCGACGGGGCGCAGCCCGGCCTGGCCGTCGGAAGTGGCGATGAGCGCGTCCTCCGCGTCTTCGAGCGGATGCGCGGCCTTCAACTGCACGGCGTTCTTCGAGCCGAGGTCGACGTTGGGCAGCAGGATCACCGCGATCAGCGTGATGATCGCCAGCGGAATGCTGTAAAGGAACACGTCGCCAACGCCGATTCCATAAGCGCTCTCGACCACGACGCGGACAGCGTCGGGCAGGGTCGCCGGCTGCGGGATGGTGCCGCTGCCGAGCGCCTGCGCCGCGAGGGCCTGGTCAGCGGGAGCAAGACCGGCAATGCCGGTCCTGATGCGGTCGGCGATGACGGTGCCGAGCATCGAGCCGAGCACGGAGACGCCGATGGTGCCGCCGAGACTGCGGAAGAACGTCACCGCGCTGGTCGCGACACCGAGGTTTTTCACCTCGATCGAGTTCTGCACCACGAGAACGAGGTTCTGCATCAGCATGCCGAGGCCCGCGCCAAGTACAGCCATGTAGACGCCGACCAGCACGAGGTCCGTGTCGTAGCGCAGCGTGCTCAGGAGGAAGGTCCCGATGACGGCGAGCACGCCGCCGCTGATCATGATCGCCTTCCACTTGCCGGTGCGCGAGATGATCCCGCCGAAGATCGTCGAGGCGATCAGGAGGCCGGCCATCATCGGGATGGTGAGCAGGCCCGACTGGGTCGGGGTGGCTCCGCGGGCGAGCTGCATGTACTGCGCGAGGAAGACCGCGACGCCGAACATCGAGACGCCCACCGAGATGCTTGCGACGACCGCGAGGCTGAAGGTCCGGTTCTTAAACATGCCCATTGGGATGATCGGCTCGGCGACGGTCAGCTCGGTGATCACGGCCGCGACCAGCAGGACAACCGCTCCGCCGACCATCACCGCGGTCTCCCACGAGGCCCAGTCAAAGTTCTTTCCGGCGAGCGAGACCCAGATCAGCAGGAGCGAGATGCCGCCGGCGATCAGGACCGCGCCGAGGTAGTCGATCCGGACCGTGCGCTTGGGGTGCGCGGGCAGGCGGAGCGTCATCTGGAGCAGGATGATCGCGACGATCGCGACGGGCATCGCGATGAAGAAGTTCCAGCGCCAGCCGAACGCATCGGTCACAACGCCGCCCAGGAGCGGGCCGCCGACGGTGCCGATGGCCATCACTCCGCCGAAGAGGCCGGCGTACTTGCCGCGCTCACGGGGGCTGATGATGTCGGCCATGATGATCTGGCTCAGCGCGGCGAGCCCGCCCGCGCCGAGGCCCTGGAACACGCGGAAGACGATCAGCATGTTCGTGTCCTGCGAGAATCCAGCCAGCGCCGACCCGAGGACGAAGAGGCCCAGCGCGAGCTGGATGAGCAGCTTGCGGTTGAACAGGTCGGCGAATTTTCCCCACAGCGGAGTCGAAACCGTCGTCGCGAGCAGAGTCGCGGTGACGACCCAGGTGTAGGCGTTCTGGTCGCCGTTGAGATCCGAGATGATGCGCGGGAGAGAGGTCGACACGACCGTTCCGGCGAGGATCGAGACGAACATGCCCAGCAGCAGGCCGCTGAGCGATTCGAGCACCTGGCGGTGCGACATGGCGCCGTCCGGCCCGGCGGGGGCGGGTTGCGCGGCGGTTCCGCGCGGTGCGGCGCGGTGTTCGGGGTGGGACATGGGCTCCTCTTCGGCACGACTGCGGCCCTAGTTGACGATGGTCAACTATTGACCGAAAGCAACTATATAGCCGAGCGTGATGAATAGCCAGCGCTCGGGCGGCGTCCGTCCGAGCGCGCTCGCACCCGCGCCTATCCTCAGAAGATGGACAACATCGATCGGAAGGTCCTCGATCTGCTGCGCCAGAACGCCCGCGCTGGGTACGGCGAGATCGGCGGCATTGTCGGGCTGTCCGCCTCCGCCGTGAAGCGCCGCGTCGACCGTCTCGTGGCCGACGGAGTGATCCAGGGCTTCACGATCAAGGTCGACCCCGCCGTCGACGGCATGGCGACAGAGGCCTACGTCGAGCTGTTCTGCCGCGGCACCGTCGCCCCGGATGAGCTGCGCCGGATCCTTTCCGCGGTCCCCGAGGTCGTCGACGCCGGGACGGTGACCGGCTCGGCAGACGCGATCGTCCATATCCGCTCGCGAGACATTCCGAGCCTCGAGCTCGCCCTTGAACGGGTGCGGATCGCGCCGAACGTCGACCACACCCGCTCAGCGATCGTGCTCTCCCGCCTCATCCAGCGCAGCGAGGCGTGACGGACGGACTGCCTGCCGAGCGCGGACGGCTCCTCATCGTGTGGCCGCGTCCTCTGCATCCGGGACACGCCCGCCTCGTATACGGGTGCGGCCACACCCTCCGGCGTCAGAAGCGCGACTGCGTCAGTAGCCCGACCGGGGGAAAGCTGCCGACATCGCCGCGCCCAATGCCACGAGCCAGCTGATCACGATAATGAACGAGACGACCGCCACGCCGATGAAGATCCACAGCGGCAAGAGTCCGCCGCCGGTCACTCGCTTGACGACGACACTCCGGCCGATCACGTAGACATAGGGAACAGCCAGGAACGCCCACGCCCAGTGGAACGGACGCTGGATCCCGGCCCGCTTGAGCTGGCGCCAGTCGAGGAACGCGAAGACGACCTCGGCAGCGTAGATCAGGACACCGATGAGCTGGATGGCGCCCATGCCGACGAGGTAGGCGGTCGACCCGCCCGTCGATGCGCGGGGACCATACGTGGACACCATCGACCAGTCGATGATGACGCTCGGCGGCAGCAGGAACATCGACAGCGCCGAGAGCAGCGGCAGGAGCACGACGACCCAGATCCACGGGGTGGCGGTGACGATCCCGGGGTCGCGCTGCTGGACGGGCGCGGCGGGTGCGCCGCCATACGGCTGCTGGTACGGCGGCTGTTGGTACTGCGGCTGCTGGGCAGAGGGCTGCTGACTCTGCTGCCCGTACGCCTGCTGCCCGGGGCTCGGCTGCGGAGGCGTCGCCTGCTGCGGATACTGACCCGACGCCGCCTGCCCGTAGCCGGTGGCCGTTCCGCTGGAGGTCTCGCCATAGGCGGGGGCGACGGGCGGCACCGGAGCCACGGGCGGGACGGACGCGAGGGGCAGTGCCGGGGTCGCCGCCGCGGGAGCGACCGGAGGAGTCATCGGAGTGGCCGCTGGGGCGTCGCGCAGCGATTCAGTCCAGCCGGATCCGTCCCACCAGCGCTGGCGGGATGAGCCCGCCGGGTCCGGGTACCAGCCCGCGCGGGGTCCGGCGGCCTCGCCGTCCGTGCTCGCGCCCTGATCCGAGTCGGTTCCGTTGTGGTCCGTCATCGCGTCCTCCGTTCCCCTCGGGCGTTCTGCCCGCATTTAGGACCCACCGTAGTGCCGCCTCCCAGGGTGAAGCATGAAGGGTCGCTGACCGCACGCAGTCCACGGAACGCGGTCGCACCCTCACCGTGGACCTCGTCCGTCAGGATGGACGCATGTCCCACTCCCTCCGCGCCCGCGCAGCTCTCTTCGACATGGATGGAACCCTCGTCGACTCGACGGCCGTCGTCGAGGTGATCTGGAGCGCCTTCGCCGAGCGCTTCGGCCTCGACCGCGCGACGGTCCTCGGTGCGGTCCACGGCGTCCGGGCTGCCGACAGCGTGCGTCGCTTCGCGCCGGCGGGCAGCGATGTCGCGGCAATCGTCGCTGAGCTCGACGCCTACGAGCTCGAGCACACAGAAGGGACCATCGAAATCCCCGGTGCGACCGCCTTCCTCGCCTCCCTGCCCCGCGAACGCGTCGCCCTGGTCACCTCCGCGAGCCCCGCGCTGGCGGCCGGTCGCCTCGCCGCGGCGGGGGTCCCCTCCCCCGATACCGTCGTCACGGCACACGACGTCGAGAACGGGAAGCCGGCCCCGGACTGCTATCTGGCCGCGGCGGCGCGCCTCGGCGTCGCCCCGGCCGATGCGATCGTGTTCGAGGACGCCGAGGCCGGCATCCGCGCGGGCCTCGACGCGGGCATGCGCGTCGTGGTTGTCGGGGGCCACGAGAGCCCGAGCACGCACGGCCTCCCACGCATCAGGCACTACTCCGACGCGCACACCGCGGTCGAGGGCGACGAACTCGTCCTCACTCTCGGCTGAGCGTCAGTACCGGATCGCGTCGATCACCTTCACGCGGACGGCGACGATCGCCGGGACGAGTCCCGCCAGCGCGCCGACCAGCCTCGCGGATCCCAGCCCGAGCAGTGCCGCCTCCACCGGGAACGACGGGATATCGCTCATCCCGTTGTCCTTCACGAGGGCGACCGTTCACGGATCTCGGCGTACGGCTGATCGACGGCCTGGACCCCGACGTCGACGACTCCGTCGGGGAATTGCACGCGGGCACCACCGTAGGTCGACCGGCTCGCAGAGTCGATGGAGTAGCGCTCAAGGGTGCTCTCCCAGGCCGCCTGCAGGGCAGTCGTATCCACCTGACCGGTGCCGTCGTCGGCGGTGTACGCCGAGAGGAAGAGACTGGCCGGGCGACCGCTCGAACGCTCCGCCTGGCTTCGTAGCGGCATCGCGTGCGTCAGCCGGCGAGAGCCGCGACCACCGCGGCGATGCGGCGCGACCGCGTCTCGGCCGCCTTCGTGCCCTCGACTGCGGTGACGTGCGCCTTCCGCGCGGTCGGCGACAGCGCGGCGAACCGCTCCGCGACACCCGCCTCGGCGAGAGCCGCCGCGAGATCGGCGGGCACGGTCACTTCCCGCGGCGCAGTGTCGAGCTCGATCTCGACCTCGATCGGGTCCCCGCCCCCAAGGCCCGTCTCTCGGCGCTTCTCGGCCGAAAAGGGGACCAGGGCGCGGCCTCCCCTCGCTCCGACCGTGCTGGTGAAGTGGTAGCCATTCACGGTCACGGCGACTGCGGGCCGCTTGCCCCCACCGAGGGCCTCGAGGACCTCAGGAGGAACCTCGATCCCGGTGTTGTTACCGGTCTGGAAGAGCGTCGTCACGAACTGCACAGGGCGATGATCGCACGGACTCTGGCATGTCGCGCGGGCCGTCGCCATACTGACGCCCATGGCCGTCGACTCGATCTTCGTGAACCTCCCCGTCACCGATCTGGAGCGCTCAAAGGCGTTTTACACCGCGCTCGGCTGGAGCGTGAATCCGCTCTTCAGCAACGAGGACGCCGCGTGCATAGTCGCGTCCGAACACGTGTACGCAATGCTCCTCCTGCACCCGTTCTTCTCAACCTTCACCTCCAAGACGATCATCGACGCGAAGGAACAGGTGCAGGCCCTCCTCGCACTGAGCGTCGGAAGCCGCGAGGAAGTGGACGAGCTGCTCGCGAAAGGCCTTGCGGCGGGCGGCGCGGAACCCGTGCCGGTGCAGGACCTCGGCTTCATGTACTCCCGCGACCTGGAGGACCCGGACGGGCACATCTGGGAGTTCCTGCACATGGATCCGGCCGTGGCCGAGGCCGGCCCGCCCGCCTCCTGAGCGCTCAGCAGGCGCGGACGTCGGGCTCACCGAGCGAGGAGCGCACGGCATCGACTGTCATCCTGCCCTCGGGATCCAGGCGCGTGAGCATCCTGGCCATGATGTCGGCCAGTTGCGGGATGTGCTCGGCGTCGAGCGGATCGATGACGTCGGCGAGCACGGTCGCCACGTGGCCGGGCGCGGTCTCGACGATCTTCTGCAGCCCCGCGTCGGTGAGCACCGCGTTCGTGGCGCGGCCGTCGGAGGCGCACGGGCGCCGCTCCAGGTAGCCGCGCCCGACGAGGCGGGTGACCACGTGCGACAGGCGCGGAAGAGTCGCGTTGGTGCGTGCGGCGAGCGTCGTCATCCGCAGGGCGCGATCCGGCGCCTCCGAGAGCATCGCCAGCGTCAGGTACTCGAAGTGGGTGAGCCCGGCATCCCGCTGCAACTGCGTGTCGAGGGCGCCCGGCAGCAGTTCGACGACCGCGATGAAGCGCAGCCACGCGTCGAGCTGGTCGGGCGTCAGCCAACGGTTCTCGGTCGCGCTCATCCCCCAACCTTACCGAGAGGTTGCCGCGACAAGTAAGCCCTGCACAACCTCCTGCCCGAGGGAACCCCGACCCGTCGAGGGGACCCGTGCCACCCGGCTCCCTCAACGGTGCAGGGTTCCCCGAGCGGCCTCACAGCACGTCGTCACTCAGGTTGATCGGGGCGCCGAAGCGATGATTGGTGATCGAGATGGCCTGTTCGCGGAGGAACGGCAGCAACTCCACCCGCCCGGCCGGAGTCACCGTGTCGGCGTAGATGGCGGTGTCGAGGGCGCCGCCGAGCGCTTCGGCGAGCGCTGTCGCGAGGGCGACCCGGGAGCCGTCCGGACGTGTCAGCGGTACGGGCGCTCCTGTACTGCCACGTGTCATGCCCGCGACCACGTCGGTGAAGGAGCCGGTCGAGTCGGACGAGCGCCGCACGACGCTCTGCTGCCCGGGCACGTCCGCTGCGGCCTCTGGTGCACCGAAGCCATCGACGCGGTCGGAGACGATATCGCCGATGATCCGGATGCGCGAGGCCGTGATCCGTCCGGCCGCCGCGCGTTCGAGCCACTGGGCGTCCGACTCCACGACGATGATCGGCACAAGGCCGGCCATTTCGGCGAGTTCATCGCCGCTCAGCACCTCCTGCACCCGCGGGGGTAGCGGGATCGAGGTCGAGATGTCCATCCGCGAGCGGGTGAGCAGGCCCGCCGTAATGACGCGGAGCAGCTCGCCGAGGTCGCCGCCGTCGGCCAGGCGCAGAGCGATCGGCACCCGAAGGTAGCGGAACAGGTTGCGCTCAACACCGACCTTCGAGATGTCGGTGACCACCCCGAACTCGGTCGCCCAGGCGAGCTGGTCCGAGAGAGCGGAGCGACGCAGCAGGTCGAACTGCTCGAAGCGCAGTGAGGACTGCGCTGCCTCGATGAACTGGCGGACGCGATCGTCGAGCCCGCGCAGGTGCAGCGTGGACGAGCTTCGCGCAGGCGAGGGCTTCCAGGAGCCGAGCCCGATGAGGTGGTTCGGCCCGCCGGCTTTCGCGCCGGAGCCGACGGAAGAGCGCTTCCACCCTCCGAAGGGCTGACGGCGCACGATTGCTCCGGTGATACCGCGGTTGACGTACAGGTTCCCCGCCTCAACGGAGTCGATCCACAGCGCGAGCTCGTCGGCGTGCAGCGAGTGCAGGCCGGCGGTGAGTCCGTAGTCGGTGCCGTTCTGCATGCGGATCGCGTCCTCGAGGGTCGCCGCGTGCATGATCCCGAGAACCGGTCCGAAGAACTCGGTGACGTGGAAGTAACTCCCCTCGGCGACCCCCTCGCGAACGCCGGGCGACCAAAGCCGGCCGCTCTCATCGAGGCGCCGCGGCTCGACCAGCCACGACTCGCCTCCGCCCAGGGTGGTGAGCGCGTGCAGGAGCTTGCCGGTCGGCTCCTCAATCAGCGGACCCATCGCGTTCGCCGGATCGGCGGGGTAGCCGACCCGCAGGGAGGTGACCGCATCGACCAGCTGTGCCCGGAACCGCTTGGAGCGTGCGACCGAGCCGACGAGGATCACCAGAGACGCGGCCGAGCACTTTTGGCCTGCGTGGCCGAAGGCGCTGCGGACGATGTCGGCCACGGCGAGGTCGTAGTCGGCATGCGGAGTGACGATGATCGCGTTCTTGCCGCTCGTCTCGGCCTGGAGGGCGAGGTCGGGCCGCCAGGAGCGGAACAGCGTCGCGGTCTCGTACGAGCCGGTGAGCAGCACGCGGTCAACGAGGGGGTCGCTGATGAGCGCGCGCCCGAGCGCCTCCTCGTCGAGGTCGACCAGAGCAAGGAGCTCCTGCGGAATGCCCGCGTCCCAGAGCGCCTCGACCAGCACCGCGGCCGAGCGGCGGGCCTGCGGGGCCGGCTTCACCACGACCCCGGACCCTGCGGCGAGCGCCGCGAGAATGGAGCCGGCGGGGATCGCAACGGGGAAGTTCCACGGCGGAGCGACGACGGTGACGCGCTCGGGGACGAACGTCGCTCCGCCGACTGCGTCGAGTTCGCGGGCGCGCGTGGCGTAGTAGTGGGCGAAGTCGATGGCCTCGGAGACCTCGGGGTCCGCCTCCGCGATCGTCTTGCCGGTCTCGGAGGCCATCACCTCGATGAGGCGGTCGCGGTTGGCGGCGAGGGCGAGTCCGGCACGATCGAGCACCGCGGCCCGGTCGTAGCCCAGCCGCTCCCCCCAGCGCTCCGCTCTGCGCGACACGGTGCGCAGCACCTCCTGTAGCTCAGCCTCTGAGTCCACTCGCGCCGCGTCGACCGTGTCCGTGCCGATCGTCGAGCCGGCGATGTGCTCGGTGATCAGGCGTGCCCAGCGGCGGTTGCCGGGCAGTGCGGGATCGGTGTCCGGCTCGTTGTGAAAGTTCGTCGTGGAGGCGGAGCCGCCTGAGCCGCGGCTGAGGCCGAGGACCGCCTGGGTGAGGCCGTCGGCGGCGGGATCCTGGATGCGCTCTCCGGCCCGGGCGTGCTCCTGCACCAGCCGCCGGCCCGAGCCGGAGGCCCACTCCCGCAGTCGGTCCTGCGTGCGGTTGGGCGCGGGGATCGAGTCGTCCAGGGCCTCGAGGGAGGCGCGGAACCGGCCGAACTCGCGCTGCAACACCTCCTCGTCGTCGAGCCGGAACGCGGCAGAGAGGAAGTTCTCGGGGCTGGAGTTCTCCTCCAAGCGGCGGATGAGATATGAGATCGCGACGTCGAACTCGTGGGGGTGTACGACAGGCGTGTAGAGCAGGAGGCGGCCCACGTCCTCGCGGACGGCGCGGGCCTGCCCCGTCGCCATCCCGAGCAGCATCTCGATGTCAACGGCATCGGCCACACCGCGATCGTTCGCACTCAACCAGGCCCAGGCGAGGTCGAAGAGGTTGTGCCCGGCGACTCCGATCCGCACGGCGTCCGTGCGCTCGGGTCGCAGAGCCCAGTCCAACAGCCGTTTGTAGTTCGTGTCGGCCTCCACCTTGCTGCCTACCGTCGCGAGTGGCCAATCGTGCAGGGCTGCGTCGACCCGCTCCATCGCGAGGTTGGCACCCTTGACCACGCGCACCTTGATGGGCGCTCCCCCGCGGGCGCGCCGCTCGGTCGCCCACTCCGTGAGTTCCTGCAGCACGCGGAGGGAGTCGGGCAGGTAGGCCTGCAGGACGATGCCCGCCTCAAGCTCGAGCATCCCCGGCTGCTCCAGGATGCGGCGGAACGCCGCGACGGTGAGATCGAGATCGCGGTACTCCTCCATGTCGAGGTTGATGAAGGTGGGCTCCGGGCCCGATGCCGCCTCGTACAGCGGAGTCAGCCGCTCGACGACGCGGTCAACCTCCTCGTCGAACGCCCACATCGAGAGCTGACTGACGACGCTCGAGACCTTGATGCTCACGTAGTCGACGTCGGGCCGCTCAAGCAGACGCCGGGTGCCCTCAAGACGACGGCGCGCCTCGCGCTCGCCGAGCACGGCCTCGCCCAGCAGGTTGAGGTTGAGGCGGTCGCCGCCCTCCCGCAGCGCCGCGATTGCCGCGGGGAGCCGCGTCTCGGACGCGTCGACCACGAGGTGGCCGACGAGGCGCCGCAGAACCCGGCGCGCAGTCGGCACGACGACCCAGGGCAGCACGGGACCGACAGCACCTCCCGCGCTGATCGCGGCACGCAGGTAGGAAGGGAGGAACGTGGGCGTCTTCGTGGTGAGCGCGGCGAGGTTTTCGGCGGCGACCGTGACATCCTCCGGCCTGGCGACGCCGTCGATGAAGCCGACGGTGAAGTCGAGCCCGTTCGGATCCTCGAGGACGCCGGCCAACCTCTGCGCGGTCGGCTCGACGGGGAACTCGCCGCTGCGCGCGAGCCAGCGGCGCACCAGCGCCTCGACGCGCTCGGGCATCGGCCGGTCGGGATCGTCCGGCTCGACGCTCTCGGGCAGCTCCACGTCTTCGTCCGGCTCGACGTCCCCGGACAGCTCAGCGTCCCCGGACAACTCAACGTCCCCGGACAGCTCAACGTCCTCGACAGGCCGAACATCCCCATCCGGCTCGACATCCCCGTCCGGCCCGACCGATGCGCCCACAACCGCGGTCACCGCCGCGTCATCCGGCTCGCGTTCCGGGTCGCTGCCGGGCACACCTGAGGTCGTCGACTGCTCCATCCTCCGAGGGTATGTCCGACTGGTCGGCCAGGCCTGGCGTGACGCGGTGCTCCGACGGACTCCGCGCCGATCCGAGCCTGTGGAGGAGCGACTCAGTGCCGGCGGTGGTCCTGGATCGTCATCCGGGGGCCACGTCGCGGCGTGCGCACCCCGCTGCAACCGATCAGCCGAATGACCCGCTGCCGGTGTCCGCGCCACGGCTCGAGCAGCTCGAGCATCCCGTCGTCATCGACCCCGAGTCGCCCCGTCAACGCGAAGCCCACGGCCGCCGCCAGGTGGTAGTCGCCGACGCTCACCGCGTCCGGATCGCCGTGTGCCCGCATCATCACCTCGGAGGCGGTCCACGGTCCGATCCCCGGCACCGACCGAAGCCGGCGCTCCACCTCCGCCCCACCCCGACCAAGCGCCAGAGTGCGCTCCAGGCCCGATGCGACGAGCGCCGCGGTCAGGACCGTGCGGGAGCGCCGCGGGTCGACGCCCGCGCGGTGCCAGTCCCACGAGGGAACGCGACGCCACTGCTCCGCGCTCGGGGCCACGTGCAGGGCGACGGGCCCCGGAGCCGACTCGCCGTGCAGTCGGACGAGCATGCGGTACGCGCGCCACGCCTCCGTGCTGGTGACTTTCTGCTCGAGGATCGACGGCGCCAGCATCTCAAACACGAGGTTGGCGCGGGTCAGGCGCAAGCCCAGGGATCGACGGAGCACCTCTGAAAGCGGTGCGTGCGCGGTGAGATCGAGGCCGCTCCAGTCGTCGCCGTGGCCAAGTAGCTCGGGCACCCGACTGATCAGCCACTCGGCGCCCTCGCCCCAGGCGCGCGCGTGTACTGCACCGTCGACCGCCTGCCGCACATGGAGGGTTCCCGGTCCGAGCGGGGTGCGGAACGCACGCCAGAAGCCGGAAGCGTCGATCAGCATCGTCGGATCGCCCGCTCCGCGCAGGAGCGTTCGCAGCGTGAGCGCGAGACTCACCGGCACCGCCGGCGCGTAGACCGTGACCCAGCAGGGGACGGGAACGGGGGCGGCAATCGACACTCAGTGATGCTAACTGTGGCGACCGTGTGCACCTACGTGCAGGCAGCGGTTTAGACGAGGGCCCACGGTTGAGCGTAGACGTCGAATGGTTGCGTGAAGAAGTACACCGCGATTCCTCCGACGATGACTCTTTGGGAGGTGGGAAGCCCATTGCCTGCGCTCAGCGTCACATCGTTCGCACCCCCGGCGTCGACGATGATCGTCGGCGTCGGTTCGGCGGCAGCTTCTTGCTCATAGAACGGGTACCGGCGAGTGCCTGAGAGGGCGGCGACGGTGATGTCTTCTTCGGTTGCTGCGGTGAGCTGGTAGGAGAGCCAGTAGTTGCCGTAGGCATGCTCGACGCCGCGATGGGTCAGCAGCTCGTGCACGGCATCCGCGTCGGCGTTCCAGCGTGCTGAGGTGCCTAGCTCGAGCTGGTTCGTCCGGGCGTAAAGGAAGGTCGCGGTCATCGTGGGCAGGAGTAGCAGGGCAATCCAGGCCGTGATCGTGAAGCGGGTGAGGATCCATCCTGTGACCGCTGCGAACACGGGAATGAAGAAGATCGTGTAGCGGACCGAGTCGCTTCGAAGAGCGGTGTTGGCCCCCAGGACGAGAATGAGCGCAACCAAGATCGTGCCCGTGGCCAGTAGTACCGGCGCGGAGCGGCGCGAGGGCAGAGCCGCCTCCGCAGGGCTCCCTTTCACCACGTGTTCGGAGCGACACGCCCGGCGGATTGGTCCAGCCGACGAGAACACATGCGCAATTCCGATCCCGTATTTCCACTGGTCAGGGCCTTTATCTCGGGCGTAGTTTCTCGCCTGTCGCCTCGGCGCTCCAGCCGTCCGACACCGCCTATCACTGGAGATGTGCACATGTTCGACACGACCTTCATCCGCACGGCGATCGTCCGGAGCTCCGAGACAGCTCTCGATCGACGCCGTTTCTTCGAGGCCACCGGCGTCACCGGCCTCGGCATCGGTGCCGCGGCCCTCGCCGCTCCGACCGCCTCCGCCGACGAGGTCGCAGCCAGCGGCCCCAGCGACGCTTCGATCCTCAACTTCGCGCTCAACCTCGAATACCTCGAGGCCGAGTTCTACCTCCGCGCCGTCTACGGTTCGGGCCTCGGCGGCTCCGACGTAACCGGCAAGGGCACGCCCGGCGGCGTCATCGGCGGCCGGCCCGTCGACTTTAAGACCCCGTGGCTCAAGAGCTTTGCCACCGAGGTCGCGAACGACGAGAAGGCGCACGTCAAGTTCCTCCGCGGTGCCCTCGGTACCGCGGCAGTTGCACGTCCGGCCATCGACCTCAAGGCCAGCTTTAATGCCGCCGCGGCGGCGGCGGGGCTGATCAAGGCCGGGGACACCTTCGACCCGTTCGCGAGCGAGGCCAACTTTCTCCTTGGCGCTTTCGTCTTCGAGGATGTCGGAGTGACTGCATACAAAGGTGCCGCTCCGCTCATCCAGTCGAAGACGTACGTCGACGCGGCTGCCGGCATCCTCGCGGTGGAGGCGTACCACGCCGGGGCCATCCGCTCGGCCATCTACGCCGCCGACCTGTCGGACTCGGCGAACAAGCTCTCGGATGCTCGCGACAGTCTCGACGGCACGAGCGACCTCGACCAGGGCCCGAAGGTGAACGGACAGGCGAACATCGTCCCGGCCGATGCCAGCTCGATCGCCTTCAGCCGGACCCCCGGCCAGGTCCTGAACATCGTGTACCTGAACCCGAAGGCTTCCCGCACCGGCGGGTTCTTCCCCCGCGGCGTCAACGGCGACCTGAACACCAGCCAGGCCAACTAGCACGGCGTACGACAACGGGCCCTTCCTCGAGGCGGCGAGGAGGGGCCCGTTGTCGTCTGCGTGCACGTCTGTTCACTGAGTCCTCTACTCTGAGCGGATGAAGATCGGGATCCTCACCTCCGGCGGCGACTGCCCAGGGCTGAACGCCGTCATCCGCGGTGCCGTCTACAAGGGCATCAAGGTCTACGACCAGGAGTTCGTCGGCTTCCGCAACGGTTGGCGCGGAGTGGTCGATGGCGACCTCGTCCCCCTCGGGCGCTCCGAGATCCAGGGGATCGCCAAGCAGGGCGGCACCATCATCGGCACCAGCCGGACGAACCCTTTCGACGGCGAGAACGGCGGCCCCGAGAAGATCGCCGAGATGATGGACCGCAACGGCGTCGACTCGATCATCGCGATCGGCGGCGAGGGCACCCTCGCGGCGGCGAAGCGCCTCACGGATGCGGGATTGAAGATCGTCGGCGTCCCCAAGACCATCGACAACGACCTCGGCGCCACCGACTACACCTTCGGCTTCGACACCGCCGTCGGCATCGCGACCGACGCGATGGACCGCCTCCGCACCACCGGCGACTCGCACGGCCGCTGCATGGTCGCCGAAGTCATGGGTCGCCACGTCGGCTGGATCGCCCTGCACTCCGGAATGGCCGCCGGCGCGCACGTCATCCTCATCCCCGAGAAGCGCACGTCGATCGATCAGATCGTGGAGTGGGTGCAGAGCGCCCAGGACCGGGGTCGCGCGCCGCTCGTCGTAGTCGCCGAGGGCTTCTCGCTCGACACAATGGACGACGCTCACTCCGAGCGCGGCCTCGATGCCTTCGGCCGTCCGCGCCTGGGCGGGATCGGCGAGCTGCTCGCACCGCTCATCGAGGAGCGCACGGGCATCGAGACCCGCGCCACCACCCTCGGCCACATCCAGCGCGGAGGCACCCCCACCGCCTTCGACCGCGTTCTCGCGACCCGGCTGGGCATGGCAGCAATCGACTCCGTCGTCGCCGAACACTGGGGCCGAATGGTCGCACTGCGCGGCACCGACATCTACCACGTCGACTTTGCCGAGGCGCTCGGCACCCTTAAGACAGTGCCCGACTCCCGCTACGAGGAAGCACGCACCCTCTTCGGGTAGCCCCTCAATACACCTCCGGGTCGTCTTGCCCTCGGTGTGAATTGCGGCGCCCGCGAGGGTACCGCTGCCGCACTGAGAGAAAAGGACGGAGATTCATCAATGGAGGAGTTCCGCGCACGGCTTGAAAGGATGCAAGCATGGAAGGCGAGTACGTCCTACGGTCTCGGGACAGCCAGTACTCGCGTCGAGCCGTCGAACCTTGTCGTGGCGTCTGTAGCGTTCGTTGAGACGCTCTACCCGGAGAGCGTCGCCGGTCAAACAACCCTGGAAGATGGCGTGGATCCCGAGAAAGTTGATTCCTGGGGTGCAGTACCTCCTTCGATACGCTTACTTGATGAGGCGACTGAGAAAATTCGACAGGCAGGCGACCAGCGACACCTTTCGCAGCGCCGAAATCTGCCTGAATTCGAAACGCGTGATATCGGCGAAGCAACATGGGGAAACAAGCCAGTAGGCGCCCTTTATACTTTCAGCTCGGACGGAAACTTCCCGGGAATGTGGTGTGCCCACTTAGCCGCGCGAGACGCCTTGGACGACGTTCACGCGGGGAGAGTAGCCCGATCGCCGGCCGGCAAGAGTCTGATCATTCGTTCCGCGACTCAATGGTGTGAGTTCTCAATCAAGTACAGTGGCGCGGAATTATCTAATGGCAACGCGTGGCAGAAGACTTTTGTGGTGTGTGCATTGCCGCGCTCGCGGTAGCGCGGATAGATTGTTTTTAGTTCGCTTATCGAGGACGTACAGTCATGCCAGTTTTTTGGGGAGTGGAAACTACCGTCTGGCTGCGCGCCGACGTTCGTGTCCTGCGCGAACGGGCCGCCCTGAGTGAGGGCGGCCCGTTCGGCTACGTCTAACTCTGCGGGCTAGTTCTTGACCGCCACGATTGTCCAGGTCGTCGTACCGTAGCTGTCGTCGTCAACCGCACTGGTCGTTCCAGTCACCCTCTTGGCGTTGCCGCATGCCACAGTCGTGTTGGGGCTGTACTTATTTGCCGTTTGCGGAGTAGGAGTGTATCCGACGGGGAAGTGAACCACGACATTCGCCTCCGATCTGAATGTCGCCGGGCCATCCGAGCACGGCTTCGCTCCAACAGAGGATCCACGACTGACGTTGAAGCTGTCGAAGGTCTGGGACGCGACAGTGTTGTCGCTCACCTTTCGAACTGACGTCTTGATGGAGATCTCCGCGACGGTTTCGGTGCAGGTGACGCGACCTTCAGCGCTGATCGTTCCGTTCACGGGGCCAGACTGGTGCGGAATTTCCAGCGTAGCGGTGCACCTGATCACATCCCCCTCAGGCGCTGTCGCAGCTTCCGCGGCCGTCGCACCCGAGAAGATCAAGCCGAGCGAAACGGCGAGAACCGCGATCGTTCGTTCCACTATACGAACCCTCATTGTATTAACCTCCCACATTTAAGATGAAAACTCTCGAAGAGAATTGACCTGAACGCAAGTGTGTGAGGACTCGCGAAGGGTTTCTAGGTCTATTCTCACAATTGAGTTTGCTGTCGTCATGAGACTAAGTGGATTCAACCCCGAAGGCATGTCGTCTTAATAGGGGACATTTCGGGGTACACAGTGGTTGGATGGTGCTCGATTCTGGACCGAGGGACTGAGTAAACTCTCCGTCGTCCTCGGCGCGCTGCCCGCGGAGGAGGAGCCCGGTACCGCGGAGATGGAGGTGAGGGCTAAGTGGAGATGAGAAGGCTTATTCAGAACCCTACCGGGTCACTCAGAAAGACCTGATCAGCCCCGGATGCAGTGCACGACGCCGTGAATCGGCAACGATGGTCCGAACTTGCGAAGGGCGATTCGCTCCGAGTTAACGTGCACCTGCCCCGCTGCGCGTCAGCCTTTCGCGCCGTCCGGCGTCGCCGTCGCCACGATCTGCGCCCGCGCGAGCGTGTGGAAGTGAGCGGTAAAGCCCAGGATCGCCGGCGTCGACTCAGGATCGAGGTCGAGCGACTCGACATCGAGGGCGTGCACGACAATGAAGTAGCGGTGCTCGCGGTCCGGCGGCGCCGCTCCGATGAACTGGCGCAGCCGCAGATCGTTGGGCAGCGTCTGCGCACCGGCCGGGAGCAGCTCGAAGCCCGCGGCGCCCGCGCCGGTCGGTAGCTCGGTGGTGTCGGCAGGCAGGTTGCAGACCGCCCAGTGCCAGAATCCGGAGCCGGTGGGCGCGTCAGGGTCGAATACCGTCACGGCGAAGCTCTTCGTCTCGGCGGGCGCACCCGACCAGCGCAGGTGCGGCGAGACGTCCTCCCCGCCCGCGCCCTCGCCGTAGTGGCGGGCGGCGAACGGCTCGCCGTCGGCGATGTCGTCGCTCTCGAGCGCGAAGGTCGACACCTCACCGAGGCGGGCATAGGGGTCGTAGGTCCAGTCGGACATCCGGTTCTCCATTCGGGAAGGGCGGGCGGCATTCGGGAAGGGCGGGCGGCATCAGTCTAGGAACCCGTCGCGACCCGTCAAAGAGCGTGCGGAGGCGGTCACGACCCGAGGTAGCGCCCGGGCCGGTGGTTGAACGCCAGCACCAGGATGAGCACCACGACGCCCGCGGCCGAGATCACTACGTTCAGGGGCGGCACCACGAGTAGCGCGGCCACGACCACGCAGGCGTCGAGAGCCATCATCACGTAGCCTGCCCGCCAGCCCAGCCGCTCCTGCGCGATGATGCTGAATCCGCCGAGGCTCGACCCGTGCCGGAACAGGATGAGCAGCCCGATGCCCGCCAGGACGTCGCCGGTCAGCACTCCATAGACGGGCTCAATCCGCAGGTCACCGAACGCGAGCGGGTGCAGGCCCGCCAGCAGCGAGACCAGCACGATCGAGAACATCGTGCGCAGCGTGAACCGCCAGCCCTTCTTCCAGAGCGACAGCGCGAGGAACGGCACGTTCACGGTCACCAGGATCACGCCGAACGGGATGCCGAGCGGGTACCCGAGCAGCAGCGCAAGACCCGCCGGTGACGGCCTGGCTCGCCCGCAACAGGTACAGACCGAGGGACACGACGAAGGCGCCGGTGACGAGGCCGAAGACGTCCTCGAGGCGGGAGTGCGGCACGGGGGCGGAAGGCACCCGTCGATGCTGCCATACACTGTGTCCCAAACTACACTGTGTCCCAAACCCGACGTCCTCGTAAGATGTGCCAGTGCTGCCGAAGATCCTGCTGTTCTACCGCTTCGTGCCGCTCGGCGACCCCGAGTCCGTGCGGCTGTGGCAGCGCGAACTCTGCGAGTCGCTGGGTCTGCGCGGTCGCCTCCTGATTTCAGAGCACGGGGTAAACGGCACTCTCGGCGGGGGCATGGACGCGCTGAAGCGCTACGTCAGGCGCACCCGAGAGCACTCGGCGTTCCGCGGTCTGGATGTGAAGTGGAGCGACGGCTCCGGGCTCGATGAGCAGGGCCGCAGCCTCGACTTCCCGGGGCTCTCGGTGAAGGTGCGCGACGAGATCGTCTCGTTCGGCGCCCCCGACGAGCTGCGGGTCGACGCGGAGGGCGTCGTGGGCACGGCTCCGCGTCTCGACCCGGACCAGCTCGACGCTCTGGTCGCCGAGCGCGAGGACGTGGTGCTCTTCGACGGCCGCAACGCCTTCGAGGCGGAGATTGGCCGCTTCGACGGGGCGGTGGTGCCGGGAGTCGCAAGCACCCGCGACTTCGTTGAGCAACTCGACGCTGGGGTCTTCGACCATCTCAAGGGACGCCCGGTCGTCACGTACTGCACCGGCGGCATCCGCTGCGAGGTGCTCTCGAGCCTGATGGCGGCGCGCGGCTTCGGCGAGGTGTACCAACTCGACGGAGGCGTCGTCCGCTACGCCGAGGCCCGCCGCGACCGCGGCCTGTGGCGGGGGGCGCTGTATGTGTTCGACGGGCGCGGCTCCGTCACCTTCTCCCCCGACGCCGAGGTGCTCGGGCGGTGCGCGCGATGCTCCTCGCCCACGAGTCGGATGCGCAACTGCGTCGATTCAGCCTGCCGCGCCCAGCTGGTGGTCTGCGAGGGCTGCGCGGCAGTGGCCTGCCCGTCCCACGCGAGCCCTCCGCGCGTCGCCCTGACCGCCGTGCAGGACGCCGCCTCCGTCCACTACTCCGACGGCTCGCTGCCCGAGGGAACCCCTCCGCTGAACTGACCGCCCGGCCATGGGCGCCCGGGCGTAGCGTGGGCCCATGTACCGAGCCATCGTCGTCGAGCGGCATTCCGACTCCGACACCGCGACCCCAAACCGAGCCCGCCTCCTCCAGCGCGATGATCCCGACCGCTCACACGGCGACGTGTCGATCGCGGTCGAGTACTCGAGCGTCAACTACAAGGACGCCCTAGCGCTCGCCGGTCGGCCGGGGATCGTCCGGCGCACCCCGCTGATCGCCGGGATCGATCTCGTCGGTACCGTCGAGTATGCCGATGGCGACGCGGACGAGCGCTTCGACTCTGGCGACCGAGTTGTGCTGAACGGAGCCGGCCTGGGCGAGCGACACGACGGAGGGCTCGCCGAACGCGCCCGGGTCGACTCCGCTTCGCTGCTGCGGCTGCCCGGAGCGATCTCATCGGCCCGGGCGGGGGCAATCGGCACCGCTGGCTTCACGGCGATGCTCGCGGTGCTGGAGCTGGAGCGGCACGGCGTGCGTCCCGGGGCTGGTCCGGTCCTGGTGACCGGTGCCTCAGGAGGGGTAGGCTCGCTCGCCGTGACCCTGCTCGCGCGGCTCGGGCACGAGGTGGTCGCCTCGACCGGGCGCGTCGATGAGCACGGCGCACTGCTCCAGCGTCTCGGCGCCTCCGACGTGATCGACCGGGCCGAGCTGCAGGAGGGTGGGAAGCCGCTGCAATCCGAGCGGTGGGCGGGAGCCGTCGACTCGGCCGGCTCGCACACGCTCGCCAACGTGCTCGCGCAGACCCGATGGGGTGGCACCGTGGCCGCCTGCGGTCTCGCCCAGGGGCCGGACCTGCCCGTCACCGTGATGCCGTTCATCCTGCGCGGCGTGACGCTCACGGGCGTCAATTCGGTGGAGGCGCCCCGCACGCTCCGCGAGGAGGCGTGGCGGCGCCTCGCGCACGACCTCGATCTCACACTGCTCGACGAGCTGACGAGGACCGTCGCACTCGCCGACGCGTTCGACGCGGCGGGCGACTTGCTCGCGGGGCGCGCGCACGGGCGGACGCTGGTCGACGTGCGGGCCTAGCGCCGCACAACGTCAGCTGAGGCGCTATCTCAGCCACCATCGTCGATGAGGTCGCTTCTCAGCTGACGTTGTGCGGGGACGCGGACCTACTCGGCGGCCTCGGTCGCACCGCTCGGCTCGGCCGAGGCGTGCCCGACGGCGGCATCCACTCGTGCGGCGGCGGACTTCGGCTTCGCGGCAGCCTTCTGTTTCGCCGCTGCTCCAGGCTTCGGCGCGGTACTCGGCTTCTGGGTCGCCGTTGGCGCCGGCTCGGGGGCTGCCTCCGGTTCCGGTTCCTTCGTCCCGGCGTCCGCGGCCGTCGCCTGCTCCGTAACCTCGGCGACGATCACGAGATCGTCGGTCTCGATCACCGGGATCGCCGCGGTCATCGTTCCCAGCTGCAACGCCGCGATGAGTTCGGGCGCGTGCTTGGTGCTGATGATCAGGCGCGAATACACCTCACCGACCAGGTCGATCACGACAGCGGATGCCGTCCGCTTGATCAGCAGGAAGTCCTTGCCTCCGTGGAACTTCCAAGTGCCGGCTGCGAGAGTGAGCGGAAGAGCGGTGCCCGGGGCTCGGACGCCGCGCACCCAGATCCACGGATCCTCGGTGACCGTGGCCGAGCGGATACTCGAGCGACCGACCACGACGTTACTGCGGTGATAGGACAGGACTCGTTCCGCGGCGGTGAGGCGGAGTTCGAGGCGGTCGGGGAGCACAGTCACGACGGGCATGCCTCTAGTCTGCCCCGCCGCTCGCCGCCGGGTCAGCGTTGAATCGCAGAGCTCCCGCCGCAGGCGCGGCGATGACAGCATGGAGGGATGCCGATGGACCCGGACGAGTCGCGCCATCTCGACGCGCTGCTCGCCGAGCGCCAGGCACAGACCCGCCTCGAGGCCGCCCACCTGGAGGCGTCGCTCGCCGAACTCCTCCGCGACCGCGCCGACGGCACTGCCGACGACGAGCACGATCCGGAGGGCACCCCGCTCTCGGCGGAGTGGTCACGAATCACCGGGGTGCGCGACGCACTCATCCGGTCCGCACAGGAACTCGACGCGGCCCGCGAGCGCCTCGTCTCAGGTGCGTACGGAGACTGCGTGCAGTGTGGCCGCTCGATCGGCGCCGCCCGCCTCGCCGCCCGGCCGACCGCCGAACTCTGCATCGACTGCGCTCGCCGAGCGGAGTCACGCGGCTTCTGATCCCGCCGCTCTCCTGAAGGCCCCCACAGATTCCGGCGCGGGGAAACCCACCTTCTCCTGCGAACATTCTCATGTGGCAGTTGCCCCCAAATGGGTGGAGCGTGCCGTCCCTTCCCCCCTCCGCTCGAAAGGCACCCCCGCCATGCCCGAGACGTCGACCGCCCGACCGACCAGCGTCCCGCCCGCCCCCGACAAGCGAGCCTGGCGCTCGCTGATCGTCCTCCTGGCGGGCATGTTCATCGCCCTGCTCGACACGACGATCGTGAATGTCGCGCTGCCCACCATCCGCACCACGCTCGACGCCTCCGAGTCGACTCTCTCGTGGATCATCTCCGGCTACGCGCTCGCGTTCGGCCTCGCGCTCATCCCGGCCGGCCGCCTCGGCGACCGCTTCGGGCACAAATGGGTCTTCGTCAGCGGAGTCGCACTGTTCACCGTCGCGAGCTTCGCGTGCGGTCTCGCCGCCGACGACGCGCAGCTCGTGATTGCGCGCGTCGTGCAGGGCCTCGCCGGCGGCATCTTTGTCCCCGCGGTCAACGCTTACATCCAGCTCCTGTTCCGCGGCCCCTCGCGCGGCAAGGCTTTCGCGGTGATGGGCGCGGTCCTCGGAGTCTCGTCGGCGCTTGGCCCGATCATCGGCGGCCTCATCATCCAGGCCTTCGGGGACGAGAACGGCTGGCGCCTGGTCTTCTGGGTGAACCTGCCCATCGGCGTCGCAACGCTTATTGCCGCCGCGATCCTCCTCCCCACCCGACGCGATCTCGAGACCGGCGACCGCGCCCCCAGCGGAGGCGTCGACTGGCTCGGCCTCGTGCTCGTCTCCGGCGGCCTGGTCGCCCTTCTCGTCCCGCTCATCCAGGGCGAGGACGAGGGCTGGCCGCTGTGGACCTTCCTCTCTCTCGCGGGCGGAGTGCTCCTCCTTGCCGCGTTCGGGGCGTGGGAGGTGCTCTACGTGCGTCGCGGTCGCGCACCGCTGGTGCCGCCGTCGCTGTTCCGCCACCCGGCCTTCACCGGAGGCGTGATCCTCGCCCTGGTCTACTTCGCCGCGTTCACCAGCATCTTCTTCACGATCTCGCTGGTCTGGCAATCCGGACTCGGCCACAGCGCGCTCGAGTCGGGGCTCGTCTCGATCCCCTTCGCCATCGGCAGCATCATCAGCTCGTCGCAGAGCAACCGGATGACCACGCGGCTCGGCCGCAACGTCCTCGTGATGGGCAGCGGCCTCCTCGCGATCGGCCTCGGCTGGGTATGGCTGGTGCTGCTCACCGCGACACCGGAGTCGATCACCAACTGGCAGCTTTTGGCGCCGCTCCTGATCGCCGGCCTCGGCAATGGCTTCTTCATCGCTCCGAACGTGCAGTTCATCGTCGCAACCGTCGACCCGCAGGACGCGGGCGCGGCGAGCGGAGTGATCTCGGCCACTCAGCGGATCGGCTCCGCGGTCGGCATCGCCGTGATCGGCAGCGTGCTGTTCGGCGGCCTGGTCATTACCGGCCCGGACACCGTGGCCTCGGGCTTCCTCGACGCCGCGGCCCCCGCGATGCTGCTGAGTACCTTGATGGCGATCGCTGCGTTCGCGCTGGTGTTCGTGCTGCCGAAATCGGTTTCGCGGCGCGGCTGACGCCGGCCTACGCCCTCGCTGCCGCCCTCGCTGCCGCCGGCAACGCCTCCACGATGCGGCCGACCGCCGCACCGTCGTGCGCCGCCGAGACGAACCACGCCTCGAATACCGACGGCGGCAGCGAGACGCCCGCGTCGAGCATCGCGTGGAAGAAGGCCGGGTACCGGAACGCTTCCTGCGCCTGCACCTCGGCGTAGGTGTGCACAGGCCGTCCCAAATCGGTGAACATGAAGCTGAACAGGCTCCCAGCGGTCTGCACCGTGTGGGCCACGCCCTCCTTCGTCAGAGCCGCCGAGACCTCCCGCTGCAGCGTCAACGCGGTCGAGTCGAGGGAGGAGTACACAGCGTCGTCCGCGAGCTGCAGCGTCCGGATGCCCGCCGCGACCGCGACCGGGTTCCCCGAGAGCGTCCCCGCCTGATAGACCGGCCCGAGCGGCGCCAGGTAGTCCATCACGTCCGCACGACCGCCGAGAGCCGCGACGGGCATCCCCCCGCCGATGACTTTGCCGAAGGTGTAGAGGTCGGCCCGGTACGGAGTCTCCACCGCACGGTTCTCGAGCCCCCACCAGCCGCCCGCGCTGACGCGGAACCCAGTCAGCACCTCGTCCATGATCAGCAGAGAGCCGTTCGCGTGCACCAGCTCGGCGAGTGCGGCGTTGAAGCCCGGCTCGGGTGCGACGACGCCCATGTTCGCGGCGGCGGCCTCGGTGATGACCGCCGCGACCTCGGAGCCGCGCTCGGCGAACACCGCGCGCACGGCGTCGAGATCGTTGTAGGGCAGCACGATCGTCTGCGCGGCGGTGGCGGCAGTGACGCCGGCGGAGGCGGGCAGCGAGAGGGTCGCGAGGCCGGAGCCGGCATCGGCGAGCAGGCCGTCGGAGTGGCCGTGGTAATGGCCGGAGAACTTGATCAGAAGATCACGGCCGGTGACGCCGCGAGCGAGCCGAATAGCGGTCATCGTCGCTTCGGTGCCGGTCGAGACCAGCCGAAGCTTCTCAATGGGAGACACTCCCCCGGCGGTGATCCGCGCTTCGACGAGTTCGGCGAGTTCGGTCTCGGCGGGGGTTGACGCGCCGAACGAGAGGCCGCGGGCAGCCGCCTCCTGCACCGCCGCGACGACCTCGGGGTGCGCGTGGCCGAGCACGGCCGGGCCCCAGGAGCAGACGAGGTCGACGTACTCGCGACCGTCGGCGTCCGTGATGTACGGGCCCGCGGCAGAGACCATGAAGCGCGGTGTCCCGCCGACGGAGCGAAACGCTCTGACGGGCGAGTTGACGCCTCCGGGAATCGCGTGCCTGGCACGCTCGTACAGGGTGTCGTTCGCCGAGATGGTCACCTCACCAGGGTAGGTGTGGCCTCCGCCGAGATCCTTCATTTCGGACGAGATGCCGTGCCTTGGCCGGGCATCTCGTCCGCATCGGCCGATCTCGCGACATTTCGCGAGACGGGGCTATCGCAGCAGGTCGCGGGCGATCTCGACGGCCCAGTAGGTCAGCACCGCGTCAGCGCCGGCACGGAGGATGCCGGTCACCGACTCCAGGATTGCCGACTCGCGCGAGATCCATCCGTTCGCGGCGGCGGCCTCGATCATCGAGTATTCGCCCGACACCTGGTACGCCCAGACCGGCACGTTTGACACGGCGACGACGTCCGAGAGCACGTCGAGGTAGCTCATCGCCGGCTTGACCATCACCACGTCCGCGCCCTCGGCGAGGTCCAGCGTCGCCTCGCGCAGTCCCTCGCGGCGGTTCGCCGGATCCTGCTGGTAGGTTCGCCGGTCACCCTCGAGCGTCGACTGCACGGCCTCCCGGAACGGGCCGTAGAAGCTCGACGCGTACTTCGCCGAGTACGCCAGGATCGCGGTGTCGAGGTGCCCGGCTCCGTCGAGCGCCGCGCGGATGGCGCCCACCTGGCCGTCCATCATCCCCGAGAGGCCGAGCAGGTGCGAGCCCGCCTCGGCCTGGGCGAGCGCCATCTCTTCGTAGCGGAGGAGCGTGGCGTCGTTGTCGACTCGGCCGCGAGAGTCGAGCACGCCGCAGTGCCCGTGGTCGGTGAATTCGTCGAGGCAGAGGTCCGTCTGCACGACCAGAGCGTCGCCGACCTCCTCCACGACGGCGCGCGTCGCCGCGTTGAGCACGCCGTGTGGATCTGTCGCACCCGAACCCACTGCATCCCGCGTGGTCGGCACTCCAAACAGCATCACGCCGCCCAGGCCGGCCTCGGCCGCCTCCGTCACTGCGCGGCGCACGCTGTCGAGCGAGTGGTGCAGCACTCCGGGCATCGAGCCGATCGGGCGAGCCTCGGTAATTCCCTCCGCGACGAAGAGCGGGAGGATCAGCTGGGCCGGGTGAATGCGCGTCTCCTGCACGAGTCGGCGGAGTGCGGGGGTCGTACGGAGGCGCCGCGGGCGGATGGCAGTCATACCTTCCAGCGTAATCCCGCCCCGCCGCGCAGCTCGCGGGACCGCTCCTCCACATCGGCGAGCGCCGCGCGTTGTCCACTGGTGACACCGATGGAGCCGCCGCGGTCGCCACCGGTCGCCAATCCTCGTCCTTGTGACCGATGTCCTCGCCCTCCTCGCCGCTGCCGGCGGCAGTGCCCCGTCACGCGCTCTGGCCGCCGCCGGCGTGCGACGCACCACCCTCGACCACGCCCTGTCCACCGGCAAGGTCGTCCGAGTCCGCCGCGGCTGGTACGCGCTCGCGGACGCACCCGCTGTCGAGGTCGCCGCGGTGCGCTCGGGCGGCCTGCTCACCTGCGTCTCGCTGCTCCGGCACCTCGGCCTCTGGACTGTCGAGCGCCCTGCTCTGCACGTCGCGCTCGGAAGCTCCTCGGTTCGAGCGGTCCGCGGTGGAATCGTCGGCCACTGGCGCCAATGGCCGGGGCAGGGGCAGCGCTCCTTCGCGCAGGACGGCGTCGGCTCCGCGATCCTGCACGTGGTGACCTGCGTGAGCGAGGACACTGCAATCGTCACCATCGACTCTGCGCTCAACACAGGTCTTCTTCCGCCGGATGAACTCTCCTCCCTGCGGGCTCTGGCGCCCGTCGGCAAGCGTGCCCTCTTTGATCTCGTCGACGGGCGCAGCCAATCGGGTCTTGAATCGAAAATCCGGGTGAGCATGAGGCGGCACGGGGTCCAGGTGCGACCGCAAGTCTTCATCCCCGGCGTCGGCCACGTCGACGACATCATCGGGGAGCGGCTCGTGGTCGAGAGCGACGGCTACCGCTACCACTGCTCACTCGCGCAGTTCCGCGAGGACCGGCGCCGCGACCTCGAACTCGCCCGCCGAGGCTACCTCTGCCTCCGGCTCGACAACCACCAGATCATGGACGACTGGCCGCGGACCGAAGAAGTGCTGCTCACCCTGGTCCGCAATCGCGAGCACCTGTGGACCCCCGCGCAGAGGCGGCGACACAACGTCAGCTGAGACGCACTCTCATCCACCATCATGGATGAGACGTACTCTCAGCCGACGTTGCGTCGGGTGAGTCAGCGGGGGGCGCGCCCCGAGGCGACTGCCGCGACGACGTCAATCAGGGAAGCCGCCGAGCGCTCGTCGGCGACCACGTCGACGCGCAGGCCGAAGGCGCGGGCATCCTTCGCGGTCTGCGGCCCGATCGCCGCAACAAGGGTCGACTCCGGGACCGGACCGAGCTGCTTCTGCACCTGCTCGGCGACGCTCCCCGACGTGACGAGGATGGCGTGCACCGCGCCGCTGGCAACGTCCGCGACGACGCGATCCTCGGCCGGAACTCCTACCGTGCGATACGCCACGACCGAGCGCACGTCGTGCCCGCTGCGGGTGAGCCCCTCGGTGAGGAGCGGCTTCGCTATCTCAGACCGCAGCGTCAGCACACGCAGTGGCCGCCGGCCGCCAGTCGCCTGCTCCCACTCGGCGAGCAACCCACGAGCGGAGTTGTCCTCGGAGGGGACGAGGTCGACGGAGTAACCAGCCGCCACGAGTGCAGCGGCCGTGGTCTCGCCGACGGCAGCTACCTTGGTCGTCGCGGGGACCGTTGTGCGCAGCAGCGAGAGAACATCGACGGTGGTGGCGCTCGTGACCGTCATCCAGTCGAACGCTCCGGCCTCGAGATCGGCGAGGGCCTGCTCCAGCGCCGGGAAGTCATCGGTGGGCGCGAAATTGATCATGGGAGCGACGACGGGCGAGGCGCCCTTCGCGCGGAGGGCGGCAGCGACACCGTCGCCCCACGGGCCTCCGCGGGGGACGAGGATGCGCCACCCCTGCAACGGCTTCTCCCACTGGGAGTAGGCGGCGGGGACGATCACGACGGGGCTCCCAGAGGTGCGAGTTCGGCGGCACCCGCACCGAGAAGCGCGTCGGCGAGCAGAGACCCGCTACGGAACGCGGCTTCGACGACGGGCAGTTCGCGACCACCATACTGCCTATCCGCCCGATGTCGATCATCGCCGCCCGCACCGCCGCCGATCGCCTCCGCCACCTCCCGGGCAAGAGACGCGCTGCCATCAATGGCGAACACCACTGCGTGCAGGACGATGCGGTCGCCAACGATCGCAGCCGACGCTCCGATGGGCGCGGCGCACCCCGCCTCGAGGGCTGCGAGGAGAGAGCGCTCGGCGGTGATCGCCGCGCGCGTGGGCAGGTGCTCGATCGCCGCGAGGGCAACCCGAAGTTCCTCCGACGGCTCCTCGTCACGGACCTCGATCGCGAGGGCCCCCTGACCCGGGGCATGCGGCGAGACAGCGAAGTCGAGCAGTTCGGTGATCGCGTCGACGCGGCCGAGGCGGCGCAATCCCGACAGGGCGAGCACGATCGCGTCCAGCGGCGAATCGCTCCCTGGCAGCACACGCCGCAGCCGCGTGTCGATGTTTCCGCGGATGTCGACGACCGCGAGATCGGGACGCGCGGCGAGCAGAGCGGCGCGTCGGCGAGGGGACCCGGTACCGACGCGGGCGCCGACGGGCAGGGTCGCTAGCGTCAGGCCGTCGCGCGCGCACAGGGCGTCCCGCGGATCCTCGCGCTCGGGCACCGCACCGAGCAGCAGCCCCTCGACCGGAGCGGTGGGGAGATCCTTCAGCGAGTGCACGATGGCATCGCAGCGCCCGGCCAGCAGCGCGTCGCGCAGGGCACTCACGAAAACGCCGGTGCCTCCGAGGGACGCGAGCGATCCGCGCATCCGGTCGCCGTCGGACTCGATGCGCACCAGCTCGACGGGAACGCCCGCCGCCGCCGACATCAGGTTGGCGGTCATCCGGGTCTGCGCCACCGCGAGCGCGCTCGCACGGGTGCCGACGCGGATGCTCACGACCGCGGACTCCTGATCACGGCGCTACTCCGGCCAGGGCCGGCTTGAACCCCGCTCGCACGTTCTCGCAGCAGCCCGGACGGCAGACGTCGTACCAGGGACCGAGCGCCGTCATCGACGGACGGTCCTCGGTGGGCGTGCCGTTCACGCGCTCAAGCACCAGGTCGACCAGTCCGGCCACGTAGACCGGATCGGTGCCGGGGGTCGCGACCCGCAACGCGACGAGACCGTGTTCCTCGGACGTCTCGAGGGCCTCGTTGTCGAGGTCCCACATGACCTCCATGTGGTCGGACACGAAACCCAGCGGCACGATGAGCAGGGCACGACGGCCGCGAGCGGGAAGCTCGGCAATGGCGTCGTTGATGTCAGGCTCGAGCCACGGCTGGGTGGGCGGGCCGGAGCGCGACTGGTAGACAAGCTGCCACGGCACGTCCTCCGGAGTAGCCGCGGCCATGACGACCTCGGCGACCGCGAGATGCTGCGCCTCGTAGGCACCACCCGGCCCGAAGCCATTCACGTCGACGACTGTGCCGTCGTCGTGGCGCTCGTGCGGCCCGCTGCGCTGAGCGTCGGAGGTGGGGATCGAGTGCGTCGCGAACAGTACCTCGACCTCGGTCGTGACGTCGAGATCCGGCATCCGCTCGCGAAGCTCGTCGAGGCCGTCGTGCACGGCCCTGACGAAGGGCATCACGAACCCGGGGTGGTCGAAGAACTGCCGAACCTTATCGATCCGCAGCTGGCCCTCGAGTCCGGTCACGTCGAGTGCGGCCGCGAAGTCCTCTCGATACTGGCGGCACGACGAGAACGAGGAGTAGGCGCTGGTCGCGATCGCGAGGAGGTTGGAGAAGCCGCGCTCCTGGGCCTCCAGCACCGCCTCGCTCAAGTAGGGCGCCCAGTTGCGGTTCCCCCAGAGCACAGGCAGGTCGATTCGGCGGTTCGCGAGTTCGGCCTCGAGCGCCGCCTTCAGCGCGCGGTTCTGCGCGTTGATCGGGCTGACGCCCCCAAAGTGTCGGTAGTGGTGCGCGACCTCCTCGAGGCGCTCCTCCGGGATGCCGCGGCCTCGGGTGACGTTGCGCAGGAACGGGATGACGTCGTCCTGGCCCTCGGGCCCGCCGAAGCCGGCGAGGAGGATCGCGTCGTACGCGACGGGAACCTCGACATGCTCGGGGCCGGAGGCTGCCGCTGGCGTCGCTCCCCGGACGAGGATCTGCGAATCGCTGGTCGTGTCAGTCATCGGAGCACCTCGGCGATCTGATCGGCCTCGATACGCCGACCTGTGTAGAAGGGGACTTCCTCGCGCACGTGGCGGCGTGCCTCTGTCGCGCGCAGATCGCGCATCAGGTCCACCAGGTTGACGAGTTCCTCGTCCTCGAGCGCGAGGATCCACTCGTAGTCGCCGAGCGAGAACGAGGCGACCGTATTGGTCAGCACGGAACGGAACTGCGAACCCTGCCGCCCATGCTGGGCGAGCATCGCGCGGCGCTCGTCCTCGGGCAGGATGTACCACTCGTAGGAGCGGACGAAGGGGTAGACCGTCAGCCAGCGAGCCGGCGCCTTGCCGCGCATGTACGCGGGCAGGTGGTTCGCGCTGAACTCCGCGTCGCGGTGCACGCCCATCGCATTCCAGGTCGGCAGCAGGCCGACCAGCAACTCGGAGCGCCGCAGCTCACGGTAAGCGCGCTGCAACTCTTCGGGGGCAGGCCCGGTGAGCCAGAGCATGATGTCGGCGTCGGCGCGCAGGGCTGAGACGTCGTAGGTGCCGCGAACGGTCACATCCTGATCGGCCAGCCGAGCGACAAGGTGCTCATACTGCTTAACGGCGGGATCCACCGCATCGCTGGAGAGGGTGAATGGACGTACGGGATCCCTGCGGAGAACCGCCCAAAGCGTGTATCCCAGGGCCTGATCGGAGCGATCCTGATCGGCGGGGGGCTGCGGCACCGGAGCGGCGGCGCTCGTATCGGGGGCGGACTGAACGGGACCCGCCGTACCGGCGGTCTGATCGGTCATTGATCCATCATCCCTCCGCTCGCGCCGATGCACAAAAACGGCAGGAACTCTGGCGCCACGGAGTCCAGACGACTAAAGGTCCGGAGCCTCCGCCGCCTCAGTCCTCGATGACGCTCTGGGCGATGCCCCACGCAACGAGGCCGACGGCGGCAACCGCACCGACGGCGCCCGCGACCAACGCTGAGGGATTCCGCCGGCGGACGACCTGGAGCTTGCGCCCCAGAGTGCGCTGGGCGATGCGGATCTTGCGCGAAACGTTGACCTTGTACTCGATCGCGTCGAGTGTGGCGGCGAGTTCGGACCGCGCCCGCTCGATGTCGGCCTTCAGCTGGCCGGGCTTGAGTTCGGCCGGGTCGACGAAGCGGGGCGTGCTACTGCTGATCGAACGCTCAGTTGTCATAGCTGCCCACTCCCTTGAACGCCTGGACGTCCTTCTTGATGCTGTCGATCGAGTCCTGCGGCACCGGCGGTACGGCCTTCTTGATCGTCCGGACGCCGACCAACGCGAGGATCACGGCCACCAGCAGGAAGAACACCGTGACGATGAGCGCCGACAGCCAGGCCGGTAGCCAGGAGGCGATGCCGATGATCGCGAAGGTGACGAACGTCGCCCACGCGGTGAGCAGGAGGAAGGCCGCGACCGCGAACAGGGCGACTGCCAGGCCCGCGTTCTTGGCCTTGCCCGCAAGTTCGTTCTTGAGCGAGGCGACCTCGGCCTTGACGAGCTCGACCACCAGGCCGGGAAGGTCGCTGACCAGCTCTCCCAGTGATCGGGCGTTCTTGGGATTGCGTTCGTTCACCACGGGAGCTCCTCGAGGGTGGGACGTGCCGGCCTGCGCCGGGCGGACGAGGCCGGAGAGATGAGCACTACGCCTTGCTGGTGGAGGTCGACGACGCCGAGCCCCCGGAGCCTGCTGACGCCGCCGCCTCATCGACCTTGGCCGCAGCCTGACGCGCCGCTGCCGTCGCCTGCGCGTCGCTCGCACCCTGGGCCTTCTTTCCCCCGGACACCGCCTTGACGACCACCGAGCGCACGACCTCGTACGCCTTATCGGAGACGCTGCTCAGCTGTGTCTTCGCCGCGCCGCCAACGGCTCCCGCGACATCCTGCACCGGCTGCGTCTTCCAGAACTTGTTCGCCGCGGAGGCGATCTGCTCGTACCGCTTGCGGCCGGCGCGTGCTCCCAGCACATACCCGGCTGCAGCTCCTGCCACGAAAAGAATCTTGCCCTTCACGCCTACTCCTCGTCCTGGGTCGCTCCCGCGATCGTCCGCGCGGTCGCTAACCACTCGTGCCGGGGCATGCCGCACTCGCGCGGATGCCTCGGCCTAAGAGTAGCCGTCGGCGTCGCGGTCTTCGTGCGGGAGTCCGACGCCTTGACGCACCAGTCGGCGCCGGATAAGGGCGGCTGTCTCGGCGGCGTGCGGCAGTACGGAAGCGAGCCCGGTGCCCGCGATCCAGGTGCCGGCCACGGCGACTCCCTCAAGCGGCGCGACAGCCTCGCGGAACGCCTCCAGGTGAGCCCTGCGCCCCAGCGCCGCTGCAGGGCGGACGTTCGCCCAGCTCACCCGTGCCGTGTCGACCACCGACTCCGGGCCCAGCGGCACCCCGAGCAGGACCGACGCATCGCGGAGCGCGATCGCCGCCACCTCCGCATCGCCCAGCCCTGCGAGCGGTGGGTCCTCGCCAGGTCGCCCGTACGAGAGACGGAGTACGTGTCGACCAGGAGGAAGGGAAGCGGCCAGCCACTCCCACTTCGCGGTCGCGTGAGTCAGCGCCTTGGCGGCAACATCGCGCGCTGTCGGCGCCACCAGCACTCCGGAACCGCGAGGGGCCGCATCCAGCCGCGAGTCGTCGAGCACGAGAGTCACCAGCTCAACGGAGTCGTGCAGTGCCTCGTCCGCGCTCTCGCGAACCGTGGGTGCGAGGCCAGCCAGCAGCTCGCGCGCGTCACGCTCCGGTGTCGACACAATCACCGCGCGGGCAGTCACAGCGCGTGCGGTCAGCGCCGGGTCGGCCAGCACGGGGTCGGCCAGCGTCACGACGAAAGACCCGTCCGAGCCCTCGAGCCTCACGACGGAAGCACCCGTGCGAATCTCGCCAGAGAGGTAGTTGATCCGCTGCACGAGCGCGGCGACGAGGCGGTGCATCCCACCCTCGATCCCACGGACGGCAACTCCCGCCGGGAGGTTGGCACGCAGGGCCGCGACCGCGCGAGCGAGGGAGCCAGCACGGGTGATCGCGCCATTCAGCCCGGGAGCGGCAAGGTCGACGTCGATGTCGTCGGGGCGGCTGGAGTAGACACCCGAGACGACCGGCGCGACCAGATCCTCGAGCACGCGCTCGCCCATCCGGGTGCGCACAAGCTCGGCCAGCGAGTGAGCCCGTCCGATCCGCAGCACGGGCATCATCGTGTCGAGCCAGGCACGCCAGGCGCCGCGGCGGCCGATCGCCCGAACGACATCGGGAGCAAACGGGGAGCCCGGGATCCCGAGAATCCCGGCTCCCGGAGAGGGGACGGAGCGGCCGCCCGAGAGGTGCAACCAGGAACCGTGCGTCCGCGGTTCCACGATCGACTCGGCGAGCGGATGGCCGTCAAGGGTCAGCGCGGCGAGCGCCCGCTCGACGGAGCCGCCGCGGGTGGCGAAGCTCTCGGCGCCCGCATCAAGCGTCACTCCGGCGATGTCGAGCGGTGCGACGGAGCCGCCGACCCGCTCCCCGGCCTCGAGCACCACGACGCGAAGTCCGATGCGTAGGCACTCGGCCGCGGCAGCGAGACCCGCCACTCCGCCGCCGACCACCGCAACGTCGTACTGCGCGACCTCGCGCGGGCGGTCGGCGCTCATGGACGCCAGTCGTGCACGAACGCGACCAGGCGCGTCAGCACGTCGGGGTCGGTCTCGGGTGGCACGCCGTGTCCGAGGTTCAGCACGTGCGCCGGCGCGCTCAGCCCCCGGCGGAGAACGTCATCCACATGGGCCGAGAGCACTTCCCAGGGCGCCGTCAGCAGCGCCGGGTCAACGTTGCCCTGCACCGGCACGAAACCGCCGAGACGGTGGTTCGCCTCGTCGAGAGGGATGCGATAGTCGACTCCCACCACGTCAGCGCCGATCCCGTGCATCGCCCCAAGCAGCTCGCCCGTGCCCACACCGAAGTGCACAATCGGCACATTCCGCCGCGTCTCGCCGTGATCGAAGGACAGGTCGCGCACGTGCGTCAGAGCATGAGCAGAAGCGGACGCCACGTGCGCCGTGTAGTCGGCGAGTGAGAGAGCGCCCGCCCACGAGTCGAAGAGCTGGGCGGCGCTCGCTCCGGCAAGCACCTGCGCGCGGAGGAAGCGGCCGGTCACTTCGGCCGTCCACTCCATCAATTGGGCCCAGGCGCCGGGGTCAGCATGCATCATCGTGCGGGCGCGCAGGTGGTCCTTCGACGGGCCGCCCTCGACGAGGTACGCGGCCAGGGTGAAGGGGGCGCCGGCGAATCCGATCAGTGGAGTGTCGCCGAGCCCGGCGACGGTGCGGCGCACGCCCTCGCGGATCGGCTCGAGCGTCTCGTCCAGCACGGCGGGGTCGGTCGCGGCGAGCTCAGCGACGTCCGCCGCCGTCCGCACCGGCTTCTCGAGCACGGGACCGCGGCCGGGGACGATGTCCACTCCCACACCCGCCAACCGCAGCGGGATCACGATGTCGCTAAAGAAGATGCCTGCATCGACCCCGTGGCGACGCACCGGCTGGAGGGTGATCTCGCTCGCGAGGGCGGGGTCGAGACAGGCGTCGAGCATCTTGGTATCGGTACGCAAGGCGCGGTACTCCGGGAGGCTGCGGCCCGCCTGACGCATGAACCACACGGGCGTGTGCTCACCGCGCTCGGAACGGTAGGCGCGCAGTAGAGCCGAGTCCGCAGTGCGCCCCGCCGAGAGAGGATGCTGCGGATCAAGGAGGCCGTCGAGAGTGGAGGTCACCGGGGCATTATTTCAGGCGCATCCGTGCATCCTCCCCAGCCCACGGCCTCGCCACCTGAGACCGCGCGTAGACTGACGTGGTGCTTCTGTGTCTGACGGCGTCGCACAAAAACGCCAGCTTCGATCTCCTCGAGAAGCTCTCCGTCGACTCCTCCGCCGTCGCGTCGGCCCTCTCGGACAGCATCGACTTCGTCTCCGGAGCGGTCGTCGTCGCCACCTGCAACCGCTTCGAGGCCTACCTCGACATCGATGAGCCGCTGACCGCCGCGCAGGCCGTCGCGGTCGAAGCGGCCACCGCCGCAGTCAGTGCGGCGACCGGGGTCGAGCAGGACGAGCTGCGCGGCAGCGTCGATGTGGTCTCGGGCGACCGGGTCGCCGAGCACCTGTTCGCCGTATCCAGCGGCCTCGAGTCCGTCGTCGTCGGCGAGGGCGAGATCGCCGGTCAGGTCCGCCGCTCGCTCGAGGAGGCGCGGCGCTTGGGCACGACCTCCTCCGAACTCGAGCGCCTGTTCCAGCGCGCGTCGCAGACCTCGCGTGGCATCAAGAACCGCACCGGCCTCGGCAGCGCCGGCCGCTCGATCGTCCGCCTCGCACTCGACCTGGCCGCGAGCCGCATCACCGACTGGCGCGAGGCCCGCGTCCTGCTCATCGGCACCGGAAGCTACGCCCGGGCGACCGTCGCCGCGCTCCGTGACCGCGGAGTGGTCGACATCGCGGTGCACTCCCCCTCCGGCCGAGCCGAGGGATTCGCTGCTCGGCGATCCCTGCGGCCGATCCACGGCGCCGACCTGCCGCTTGAGGCCGTCTCCTCCGACATCGTCATCACCTGCACCACCGCGCAGGAGCCGGTGCTCGACGCGGCTCTACTCGCCGCAGGACGTCTTCAGGGCTTCTCCCGCGAGCGCCAGCTCGTGATCGACCTCGGCCTCCCGCGCAATGTCGCCGCTGACGTCACCTCGGTCACCGGCGTCGAGCTGCTCGACCTCGAGACCATCAGCCTGCACGCGCCACTCGAGGTGCTTGACGCCTCCCAGCAGGCGCGGGCCCTCGTCGGCAGGGCCGCCCGCAAGTTCTCGGACGTCGCCGACGAGAAGAGCCTTACCCCCGCCATCGTGGCGCTTCGGGCGCACGTCTTCGACGCGCTCGACGCCGAGATCGAGCGTGCCCGCTCCCGCGGCGACGACGACGGACGCACTGAGCAGGCGTTGCGCCACCTCGCGGGTGTCCTGCTGCACACGCCGAGTGTCCGCGCCCGCGACTACGCGCGCGCCGGTGCTCAGGAGGCGTACCTCACCGGACTTGAGGCGCTGTTCGGCATTGAGGTTCCCGCCGAGCCAGCCTCGATCGCCCGTTCCGGCTCCGGGGCGGCCACCGCGTGAGCGCGGCACTGAGGCTGCCCTTCGACGCGGAGCCACTGCGTACAGCCCCCCTGCTCACCGACCGCCTCCTGCTGCGGCCACTCGACCGAGTCGACGCCGACGACCACGCCCGCTACCAGGGCGACGCGGACGCCGTGCGCTTCCTCCGCTGGCCGGTCCGCACGCCAGAGCAGTCGCGAGAGCACCTGGAGCGTCGGCTGCCGTCGACGCGACTCGCCGCGGACGGCGACATCGCTGTGCTGGCGATCATCCCTCGCGAAGGCGACCTCGCCGGACGGATGATCGGTGACCTGACGCTCATCGCCTCATCCGTCGAGCAGGCGACCGTCGAGATCGGCTGGGTGCTGCACCCGGAGGCACAGGGCCGCGGCTACGCGACGGACGCAGCCCGGGCGCTGCTCGCCCTAGCGTTCGACTCTCTCGGCGCGCACCGCGTCATCGCGCAGCTCGACGCCCGCAACACGGCCTCCGCCCGGCTCTGCGAGCGGCTGGGGATGCGACTCGAGGCGCACCACGTCGAGGACGAGTTCTGCAAGGGCGAGTGGACCTCCACCCTCGTCTACGCCCTCCTCGCTCGCGAGCGCTGATAACTCTTCCGCGGATGCCGCTGACGCGCGTCACCCGCGGAAGGATCTTTCTTTAGCGGGGCTTCCAGGCGAAGTGCTCCCACCCGAGGATCTGCGTGACCGAGGCTCGTAGCGGCGCGTGGTCGGCATTTATCCATGCGCTGACGAAACGGCCGTTCACCTCCGCGCGTAGCGCGAAACTACCGTCATCGAAAGGTTTCCACTGGAACTTCTCGTTCGTCCCGATCTCGGTCGCGGACGCCTTCACGGGGAGATCGGTGGAGGCCTGATCCACGCTGACGAACTTGCCGTTGCCGGCCGAACGGAGTGCAACCAGCCCGTGTCCGGCGTCCACAACTGAGAACGTCTCCCAGTCGGCGACCGTCGACATACTCGCCTCGAGGGGCGTGCCGTCGCGGCCCTGCCAGGCGGTGACGTTCTTGCCGTTCCACGACGAACTCACTGAGATTGTCGGGGTCGACAGAGTCACGTAGACCGGCCGTGAGCCGACCGTGACCGTCGGTGCGGAGAAGTCGACCGGGGCGTTGTAGGCGTCGACAGCACTGCGAGCAGTCGTCCCCGCTGGGAGCACGGACGAACTCGGGACAGTCGTCCGATTCGTGTCGGAGGGCGTTTCGGCTGCCAGGGAGCTGTCCGCAAACAGCGCGAGCTTCGTCAACGGCCCGTTCGTGTAGGTCGCTCGCCAAATACCGTTGTCCAGTTTCTCCATGGCGGTCTGCTTGTAGCCCTCGAACTGGTGCCGGAGGACCCACATCGCCAGTGCCGACTCCTTCGGCTGGAACGATCGGACGACGCGGGTAGTCGTCTTATAGACACCGAAATTCAGTTCGGGATTGGTCGGTTCGTACCCCAGGTCGACGCCCTCATACCAGTAGACGCTCTCCACTCCGGCCCTAGCGTGCACGAGGTAGGTTGAGACCATACGCTCGGCCTGCACCGCGCCATCCAGGGCTCGCGCGGGGTTGCCCGACTGCGAGAGGGGAACCGTTGTCCAGCCAACCTCGGTGAGGCGAATCGGCCGAGGTGACTCTCCGGCAGCGAGGTACGGGGTCTGAGCGTCGCGGATGGCGGCCGCCCTCTCGACGTAGTGGCTGTAGGTGTCCAAATCCTTCTTGAGAGGATCCGAGTACGGGTGGTAGGAGATGGCGTCAAACTTGTGCGAGAGGCCCCCGGCCGCGTAGAAGTCCTTGAACCACGCGAGGTCGGCTCCGGAGAGCCCGCCGCCGACGATCTGGACCTCGGGGTGTGCCTTCTTGATCTCATCCGCGATCGGACCGAACGTCTGCGCGTAGCAGGCACCGGTTCGGCAGCGGTGGTTGAACTGCGGGTGGTTGAACTCGTTCCAGAGCTCGACTCGCTGCGCGCCGGTCTGATCAAGAACGGCGATCGCGTACTGGGCGAACCAGTGCTCCTCTTCAGGGGTTATCGGGACGCGCTTGCACGGGACGGGATCGGCGGAGTCGCAGAGACCTGAGGAACCCTGGACCGCGGTGTTCCCAAAGTCGGCAGTGAAAAGCCGGTCGAGGTTCAGGGTCGAGGCGATCTTCTGATACTTGGCGACGCCATCGGTGACTTTCCTCTCGCCTGGCTTCTCCTCCGTGTTCTGCCAGTAGGCCTCGTCGCGAATCGAGGAGAAGCCGATGTGAGAGAGATCGGTAAGCGTGGTCTCGGGAGCGGACCATGTGGTCGGGTTGGGAAAAGCGAAGTGCGTCTGCACCCCGTAGTAGGGATCTTGCGACGGAGTCTCACCGATCACGAGGAAATCGGCCGGAGTAGTCCCTGTGGCATTGACCACACTGAGCGTATAGAGTCCGGGCGCTAACCCGGTCGGGGTGACGACATTGTTCGCGACTTGGCCGCTGGCCACTGCCGCCCCCGTGATCTTGTTGACGATCGTCCAGTTCGTCCCATTGGAGTTATAGACGGGAATCGAGGGCGATCCCGTCTGGAACGTCAGCGACTTATAGCCATCTCCGACAACGGGCGGATCCAGCGCCAAAGCCGGTGGAACGTTAACGCCAACGACAAGTGTCGACGCAATGAGAAGGACAGCGCCAGCACGGCGCCTCCAGGAGCGGGTTCGCATACAGTCCCTAACAGAGTGAATTGATGAAATCTCATACACTCTACTGTTCACATTCACCAGCCGCCAAAGCGCGCCACCAACGCGCCTGCACCCTGATCACGGGGCGTCCCGCAGGGTTGTTAGGCCCCGCGCAGCCCCCCGAGGAGGTACGACTCGAGCTGGTCGAGCGAGATGCGCTCCTGCTTCATCGTGTCGCGGTCGCGCACCGTCACCGCGTCGTCCTCGAGCGAGTCGAAGTCGACGGTCACGCAGTATGGCGTCCCGATCTCGTCCTGGCGGCGGTAGCGTCGGCCGATAGCACCGGAGTCGTCGAAGTCGACGTTCCAGAGCTGGCGCAGCTGGTCCGCGACACGCCGCGCGAGCGGCGAGAGCGCCTCGTTGCGCGAGAGTGGCAGCACGGCCACCTTCACCGGCGCCAGACGCGGGTCGAGGTGCAGCACGGTGCGCGTCTCAACCTTGCCCTTCGCGTTCGGCGGCAACTCCTGCTCCTCGTAGGCGTCGACAAGGAATGCCATCAGCGCGCGGGTCAGGCCGAAGGACGGCTCAATCACGAAAGGCACGTAGCGCTCGTTCTTATTCTGGTCGAAGAACGAGAGGTCCTTACCCGAGTGCTCGATATGGGTCTTGAGGTCGTAGTCGGTGCGGTTCGCGACTCCCATTAGCTCGCCCCACTCGCCCGAGGCGAAGCTGAAGCGGTACTCAATGTCGACGGTGCGCTTGGAGTAGTGGGAGAGCTTGTCCTTCGGGTGCTCATACTGGCGGATGTTCTCGGGGTTCATCCCGAGGCCGACGAACCAGTCCCAGGCGAGCTGCATCCAGGTCTCCTGCCACTCCTCGTCCGTGCCGGGCTCGACGAAGAACTCGAGCTCCATCTGCTCAAACTCGCGTGTGCGGAAGATGAAGTTGCCGGGCGTGATCTCATTGCGGAACGCTTTGCCGATCTGGCCGATGCCGAACGGCGGCTTGCGGCGCGCGCTCTGCAACACATTCGCGAAATTCGTGAAGATACCCTGCGCGGTTTCTGGTCGCAGATAATGCAGTCCCGACTCGTCGTCGACGACGCCCAGGTAGGTCTTCATCAATCCCGAGAACTGCTTGATCTCGGTCCATTGCCCGACCTTGTCCGGGTGTTCAGGATCGGGGATATCATCGAGGCCGTTGACGGGCGGATGGCCGTTGACTTCCTCGTACTTCTCGAAGAGGTGATCGGCACGATAGCGCTTGTGCGTAATCAGAGACTCGGTCAGCGGGTCCGAGAAGACGCCGACATGACCGGACGCGTGCCAGATCGCCGTGGGGAGGATCACCGCCGAGTCGAGACCGACGACATCGCCGCGCCCCTGCACGAACGTCTTCCACCACTGGCGCTTGATGTTCTCCTTGAACTCCACTCCGAGCGGACCGTAGTCCCACGCAGAGCGGGTGCCCCCGTAGATTTCACCCGAGGGGAAGACGAATCCCCTGTGCTGCGCGAGGGTGATGACTTTATCGAGAGTGGTGGGTTCTGCCACGGGTTGCTCCTCAGCTGTTCGGGCGCACGGGGCCCCGGCGCGCGCCGGCTGCGCGCGTCCTTCTCATGTGCCCCCATGCTAGCCGTGGCCTCGCAGCACCGAACTGCCCGTGGCGGCGGGCAGAATAAGCGGATGCTCCCCTTCCCTCCGATCGTCGTCTCGGCCGTCGCCGTCCTTCGCGACCGGCGGGTGCTCATGGTCACCGCGCGTGGCCGCGATGTGCTGTACCTCCCGGGCGGAAAGGTTGATCCGGGTGAAACCTCGGCTCAGGCGGCGGACCGCGAGGCGCGGGAAGAGCTCGGCGCGTCGACGCTCGGCCTGAGGGAGCTGTTCACGATCCGCACGCAGGCCCACGGCGAGCCCGAGGGGCGTGAAGTCTGGATGACGGTGTTCGCCGCCGAACTCGCCAGGGAGCCGCACCCGAGCGGCGAGATCGACTCGCTGCACTGGATCGACGGCGAGGACGCACACCGCTGCCCGCCCGCCGGAGTGGCGACGCTGGAACGTCTCCGCGCCCTCGGACTCGTCGACTGACGCTGTCTGTGTCACGGCGATGCCAGTGCCGCTAGCCTCAGGGAGTGGAGACGAGACGACGCGCGCGGTACCGGTCGGCGTCCGACGAGCCCGGACGGCTCGAACCTGTACAGCTGGAGGCGGCGGTGCCGATCCTGCGCATCTTCTCCGTCGAGAAGGCAGGCGAGTTCTACGTCGACTACCTCGGCTTCGATGTCGACTGGGAGCACCGCGCGACACCGGATTCGCCGCTGTACCTCCAGGTTTCGCGCTCGGGTCTGCGCCTGCACCTCAGCGAGCACCACCGTGATGGCAGTCCCGGCGCGGCCGTGCACGTGGCTCTCCGCGGTGTCCGGGAGCTGCACGCCGAACTCGACGCCAAGTCCTACCCGTATCTGAATCCGCGCATTACGCGCTCGCCGTTCGGATTCACTCTCGACGTGATCGACCCGTTCGGCAATCAGCTCCGCTTCGCCGAGCCCGCTCCGGAGCCCGCCGCGCCGTGATCGAAACCCTGCATGTCGAGAGCCCTGCACCGCGAGGCCCGGTACCACCTGCGCGTCAGCTGATCATTCGTTCATCGCCTGTCCATGCGCTTTCGAGCAAGAACGCCTAGCGTAGACGGAATGGCTTCACGGGGCACGATCGAGCAGTCGGAGATGACCGGCACGGCGGAGCGGACACGCGGTGTCCAACTCCGCCTCATTGGCGTCGCTCCTCTCGCTACCGGTCTTCTCGGCTCCTTGACGATCCTGTTCGGTTCACTCGGGGCCGGCTACCTGCCGCACGACTCCCCGATCCGGGATTGGCCGCTCATCGCGTCGATCCGAGGGACCGGCTGGCTGGTCGAATTGAGCGCCGCGCTCGCGATCGGCGGCGCGTTGCTGCTCCTGGTCGCCTGGTTGCGGCTGCGCACGGTCGCCCTCGCGGCTGGTCCGGGTGCACTACGTGCAATCATCGTGGCGGCATTCGTGTGGGCGGCCCCGCTGCTCGTGACCGTGCCGCTGTTCAGCCACGACATGTTCTCCTACGTCGCGCAGGGGAGGTTGATGACGCAGGGGATCAACCCGTACACGAACGGAGTGGCGACGCTTCCCGGCTGGTTCATCCTCGGCGTCGATCCGCTCTGGGCCAACACTCCGACGCCGTACGGTCCGCTCTACCTGCTCATCGAGCGCACCGCCGTGCAACTCGCGGGTTTCGGCTCACCCGAACTCTCGATCGCGATGCTGCGTACCGTGTCTGTCGCGGGAGTCGTCGTCCTCGCCGTCTACGTCCTCCGTCTGGCCCGTCTGCGCGGTCTCTCGATTCCGCTGATCGCATGGACCGTGATCGCCAATCCGCTCACGCTGGTGTTGTTCATCGTCGCCGGACACAATGACTCCGTCATGCTGGCCCTTATCCTGGCCTCGCTTTACTACGCACAGACCGACCGCCGGATCGCTGCCGTTGTGCTGATGGCGGGGGCCATCGCGATCAAGCCAATCGCCATCATCGCCCTGCCAGTGCTGGCGCTACTGTGGCTCCGCCACGACGCGCCGCTTCGTGAGCGCGTACGTGCCTGGATGTGGACGGGCGCAGCTGCTCTCGGGCTCGTCGTCGCTATCGGATTGTTCGCTGGCGTCGGGATCGGCTGGGTCAGCGCGATGGTCGTCCCCGGCTCGATCCTGCACTGGTTCGCGCCGATGTCGTTTGTCTCTGTGGTCACTTCCACCGCCGTTGAGATGTCCGGACACGATCCAGCCGCCGCGATCGCTCTCGTGAAACTGCTGGCACTTGGTCTCGCAGGAATCGTCACCGCACGGCTGATGCTCTCCCGGCGGGCGATCGATCCGCTCGCCCGACTGTCCGGCGCATTGCTGGCATTCATTACCGCGTCGACCGCGATTCACCCGTGGTATGCGCTGTGGGTTCTCCCGATCGCGGCCCTGTCGCGGCCGTGGCGGAGCGCACACGTCCACCTGGCCGTCTACGCCTCGATCTTCCTCATCTGCGTCACAGTCGGCGAGCCCATCGACGGCGGCGGCGGCGGCGGGACGATGGATCAGATCCCCGCCCGCGTCGCCACAATCGCCGCGATTGCTGTCATCGGGTTGTACATGATGCTCGGCTACACCGACGAAGAGCGGGTCGACGGAGGCTCGCTGACGCGAGCCGTGCCATTCGGCTCCGAGATCCTGCACTACCTCAGTGGCGGGCGCCTTGGCGGCATCCCGCTGGGCAGCACACAACTCATCCGTACGCCCACCCACGACTGACGGCGACTCAGCAGTCCGAGAGGCGGGACCACCGAGCCGCGACTCGCAGGAGCCGGCTGGCTACCGCCGACTCAGGAGGCGGGATCGGACTGCTCGCCCGTGGAGCGTCGACGATCGATCGCGGCGTGCGCAACCGCGGCGGCTCCCTCCGCGGATCCGACCGGGCCCTTCGAACCGCCGAGCATGCTCGAGAGCGACGAGAGCCATCGGACGTCGCTACGACCACCGTTGAGCGCGTCGTTGAAGAGTGGGAGCTCGCTGCGAGTCGCGTGAATTGCGTAAGACTCACGGCTATAGCCGTTGTCGGGCGTGACGGGGGTGCGTCGCACTTCGTCAGGCTCGGCCGAGTGGGCAGCGTCATTGGAGTCGCCGGGGCCGGTCTCGTCGGCTTCCGCGGTCTCGGCGGCGCCCGCAACGTCCGCGGTCTCTGCAGTCTCCACGTCGTTCTCCGCGTCCGAAATCTCCGCAGACTCATCGTCGTTCTCCGCAACGTCCGCGTTTTCCGCGGTCTCGTCGTTCTCCGCAACGTCCGCAGACTCCGCAGTCTTCACGGTCTGGTCGTGCTCCGCGGTCTCGACGGCCTCTGCAGACTCGTCATTCTCCGCGGCCTCGCGATTCTCCGCGACATCGGTGGTTTCCGTGGTGTCTGCCGTCTCGCCAGTCTCGGCGAAATCGCCCGCCTCGAAGACCTCGGAAACTTGAGCGGAAACGTGACCGGAGGGGCCTTCGGCCATCTGCTCTGCATCTGTCGCATCCGCGGCGCCCGTCTGCGGATCGAGGTCGTCGCTCCCCTCCGGGACGATATCCGATTCCGAGTGCGGCTCCCGCTCGTCAATGCTGTCGTGGTCCACGTCGTCCTCCTGTCTCCGCCCCGTGACTTCGGAACGGGCGCGATGACGGTGCACCGGCGCTCCGTCAGGCTAGCGCTGGATCAGGTTGACTCGGTCTCGGTGGCGCTGGATCGCTGGATCGGGCGCCAGACGACGAGCTCGGTGCGGCGCTGCGCGCGCGTCCCGTGACGGAGGGTAACCACGTCGCCCTCGAGACCGGCGGCGAACACCCGCCGCCCCGGACGGTTGAGGAGTTCATCCGCGAGCGCCGACTCGAGCTCGCGCACCCTGTGGGAGAGCGACTGCACCTGGTTCTCGAGCTGAAGAATCCGTGCGATGCCCTCGAGGGAGACCCCCTCGGAGGAGAGCCGCGCCACCTCGCGCAGCTGCACCACATCGCGCATCGAGTAGCGGCGCGACTTGCCCGCCGTGCGTGTCGGCCGCACCAGGCCCAGACGGTCGTACTGGCGGAGCGTCTGCGGGTGCATGCCCGCGAGATCGGCGGCGACAGCGATGGCGAAGACGGGCGTGTTCTCATCCATGCCTTCACCTCTCCAATCGACCGCGCCGACGTCCCGCTGCTAGGAGCGGGCCTTCTCCAGAATGTCCTCGCGCGGGTCCTCGTCTGGCTCGGCGGCCGCATAGGCCTCGAGCGCCTCGCGGGCGGCGGAGGACAGATGGCTCGGGACGGCGACCTGGAGGACTGCGAGCAGGTCGCCGGTGCCCTTCGAGGTCGTTACTCCTCGGCCCTTGACCCGCAGGACCCGGCCGCTCGGCGTACCGGGGGCGACCCGTAGCCTGACCGGCTCGCCGCCGAGGGTCGGCACCTCGATCGTCGCACCGAAAACGGCCTCGACGAAGGTGACCGGGACCGTGACGCGCAGGTTCAGTCCGTCGCGCTCAAAGACGGGGTGCTTGCGGACCGAGACGGTGAGCACGAGGTCGCCGGGTTCGCCGCCGTCCGGGCTCGGGCGGCCCTTACCGCGGACGCGAATCTTCTGGTCGTCTGCCACTCCGGCGGGGATGCGCACCGAGAGCGTGCGTCCGTCGCCGGTCTGCAGCTGCACGGTGTCGCCCCGGGTCGCGGTACGGAAGTCGATGGTGGTGCTGGCGGTGACGTCGGCACCCTTCTGCGGACCGCCGAAGCCGCGGTAGCCGCCGCTGGGCTGGCCGAAACGGGAGCCGCCGCCGAACACACCGCCGAGGATGTCCTCGAAGCCGGGCGGCGGGCCCTGCTGAGTGCTGTAGGAGGTGCGCCCGCCCTGGCCGAACATTCCCCCGAAGACGTCGTCGAAGCCTCCGGGCTGGCCGCCGGCGGTGAAGCGCGCGCCGCCACCCATCGCGCGGATCTGGTCGTACTCCTTGCGCTGGTCGTCATCCGAGAGGACGGTGTACGCCTCGCTGATCTCCTTAAATCTCGCCTCGGCCTTCGCGTCCCCCGGGTTCGAGTCGGGGTGGAACTGGCGGGCGAGCTTGCGGTAAATCTTCTTGAGGTCCGCCGCGGAGACGTCCTTGGATACGCCGAGGACCTTGTAGAAGTCCTTATCGAACCAATCCTGGCTGGCCATGTGCCTCTTCCTGTGTCAAATGCTCCGAAGGACCCGCCTCGGTCGTCAGCGTGCTGCCGACCGAAGCGGGATCCTCCGCAGTGATGCTGGTAGCGGGTCAGTCGGCAGGAACGGCCACGACCACCTTGGCGGCACGCAACAGCGAGCCTCCGAGGTAATAGCCGGACTCGACGACGTCCGCGACCGTGGAGGTCTCGGCGCCGGGGGTGGGCTGCTGGAAGATCGCCTCGTGGATGTTCGGGTCGAACAGGTCGCCGACCGCGCCTGTCTTGACCAGGCCAAGCTTCTCCACTCCCCCGCGCAGCTTCTGCGCGATGGCCGTGAAGGGCCCGCCCTCGGCGAGGTCCCCATGCTTCTCGGCGCGGTCCAGATCGTCGAGCACGGGAAGGATGACCTTCACGGCGTCGCCGATCGCCCGTTCCTTGTCGACCTGGCGATTCGACTCCGTGCGCTTGCGGTAGTTCGCGTACTCGGCGGTCACCCGCTGGAGGTCGGCGAGGTGCTCGGCCGCGAGCGTCTCGGCGCTGGACTGACCCGAGAGGAACGAAAGGTCGGCATCCGAGAGGGTGGTCTCGACGTCAGGCCCCTCGGCATCCGAGAGGGTGGTCTCGACGTCAGGCCCCTCGGCCTCGATCAGGCCCTCCTGATCCTGGGCATCCTGCGCCGCTGCGGCCCCCTCCTCGTCGCCGCCCGTCGCCGGCTGCTCCTCGGGGAGGCCCTGGGGCTCGTTCTCGGCTGCCATGACTACTTGGTGTCCTTCGGCTCGTCCTCGTCGATGACCTCGGCGTCGACGATGTCCTCGTCGCTCTTCTTGCCACCGTCGGCCGGAGCATCGGCGGGGGTGCTCTGCGCAGCCTGGTCCTGCGAGTAGATCGCCTGGCCGATCTTGGTCTGCGAGGCGTTGAGCGCGTCAAATGCGGTCTTGACAGCTGCGTCGTCGTCGCCGGCGAGCGCGGTCTTCAGAGCATCGACGTCGCCCTGCACTTCGGACTTGACGTCCTCGGGCAGCTTGTCCTCGTTGTCCTTGATGAGCTTGTCGACCGAGTACGCGAGAGTCTCGGCGTTGTTGCGGATTTCGGCGGCCTCTCGGCGGGCCTTGTCCTCGGCGGCGTGCTCCTCGGCCTCGCGGACCATGCGGTCGATGTCCTCCTTGGGCAGCGACGAGCCGCCGGTGATGGTCATCGACTGCTCCTTGCCGGTGCCCTTGTCCTTCGCCGACACGTGCACGATGCCGTTGGCGTCGATGTCGAACGTGACCTCGACCTGCGGGATTCCACGCGGGGCCGGTGCGATGCCGGTCAGCTCGAAAGTGCCCAGGTTCTTATTGTCGCGGGTGAACTCGCGCTCGCCCTGGAACACCTGGATCGCGACGGACGGCTGGTTGTCGTCGGCCGTGGTGAAGGTCTCGGAGCGCTTGGTCGGGATCGCGGTGTTGCGCTCGATGAGCTTCGTCATGATGCCACCCTTGGTCTCGATGCCCAGCGAGAGCGGGGTCACGTCGATCAGGAGGACATCCTTGCGCTCGCCCTTCAGGACGCCGGCCTGCAGTGCGGCGCCGACGGCGACGACCTCGTCAGGATTGACGCCCTTATTCGGCTCCTTACCGCCGGTGAGCTTCTTGACAAGTTCGGCCACGGCAGGCATGCGGGTGGAACCACCGACGAGCACGACGTGCGCGATATCGTCGACCTTCACGCCCGCCTCGGCAATCACGTCGGTGAACGGCTTGCGGGTGCGCTCGATCAGGTCGCTGGTGAGCTCCTCGAACTTGGCGCGGGTCAGCGTCTCATCGAGGTTCGCCGGGCCGTTCTCGGTGAGCGAGAGGTAGGGCAGCTGGATGCTGGTGGAGGTGCTTGAGGAGAGCTCCTTCTTCGCCTGCTCCGCGGCCTCCTTCAGGCGCTGGCGGGCAATCTTGTCCTTCGAGACGTCGACTCCGGTGGAGTCCTTGAAGCGCTTGACCAGGTGGTCGACCACGCGCTGGTCCCAGTCATCGCCGCCGAGGCGATTGTCTCCGGAGGTCGCACGGACCTGAATGGTCGAAAAGTCATCGTCCTTGCCCACCTCAAGGAGGGAGACGTCGAAAGTTCCACCACCAAGGTCGAAGACAAGGATGAGTTCGTCTTCCTTGCCCTTGTCGAGTCCATAGGCAAGGGCGGCCGCGGTCGGCTCGTTGATGATGCGCAGGACATTCAGGCCCGCGATCTCGCCGGCGTCCTTCGTGGCCTGGCGCTCAGCATCGTTAAAGTACGCGGGAACGGTAATGACCGCGTCGGTCACCGTGTCGCCCAGGTACTGCTCAGCGTCACGCTTGAGCTTGCCCAGGATGCGAGCCGAAATCTCCTGCGGGGTGTACTTCTTGTCTTCCACGCCGAAGGTCCAGTCGGTACCCATGTGGCGCTTGACGGAAGCGATGGTTCGGTCGACGTTGGTGACGGCCTGGCGCTTCGCGGTCTCGCCGACGAGCACCTCCCCGTCCTTGGCGAACGCAACGACGGACGGAGTGGTGCGGAAGCCCTCGGCGTTCGCGATGACAGTCGGCTCGCCACCCTCGAGGACGGCCACGACCGAGTTGGTGGTTCCCAGGTCGATGCCTACGGCACGGGACATATGCGTTGCTCTCCTTCGCGATCGACCGCCGCGCGAGCGGCAAGCCGGTCGATTGACTGACTGACTGGTGAATCGAAACCTCTGCGGGGGTTGAGTCCCACGCGCTCAAGTTTAGTCATCCCAGCCGTCGCGTCAAGTCGACCGACGAAGAGTTGAGTCGTATCGGCTCAACTCTGTGATTTGCGCGCTCCGGAGCGCCTCGCAGTGCTTCCTCCGCCTCGTCCCCGCTCTCCTACTGCGACGGGCGCCCTGAGCCGAGGATGGGCGCGGTAGCCCGGGAGCTCGAGATCATCGAGTCCGTCCTGGTCACGTCCGAGCAGATGTCTGCGAAGGGTGAGGACCGGCGGCGGAAACGACCGCCGAGTGAGCTGCTCGTCAACCTGCTCCAGGTGGTTCAGGTAAATGTGGCAGTCGCCCGCGGTCCAGATGAGGTCGCCGACATCAAGTGCGCGGTGATCGGCGACCAAGTGGGTGAGAAGCGCGTAGCTCGCGAGGTGTGAAGGGCACGCCGAGGAACAGGTCGGCACTGCGCTGGTAGACGTGGCAGGAGAGGCGCTCGGCGTCGACCGAGAACTGGAAGAGGACGTGACACGGCAGCAGCACCCTCTCGTCGATCTCACCGACGTTCCAGGCCGAGACCACGATCCTCCTCGAGTTCGGGTCGAAGCGGATCTGCTCGACGGCTCGAGCGATCTGATCGACGCCTCCCCTGTCTTCGTTTCCCATCGCCTCCGCTGCGCGCCGTATATGGACCCAAGATTCCCGCTCTCATCCGCCCACTCGTCCCAGATAGACACACCCCGTTCCCGGAAGCCAGCCGGCATTCTTCTCTCCGCGGAGGAACCAGAACAGTTCTTGCGCAAGAGAGGGGACGTGCACGCGCTTCGTCGTCACCAGCGGGAAGCCGGCGGCGAGGTTGTAACGGAGGTGCCGACCGAAGACGCTCAGGGTGCCGATGCCGGTGCGATCCGCTCGTCGGCTGCCGTTCAACCGGACGTCCCGGAGAAGCCACTCGTAGGACGATGACACGGCGGGACTTTCCAGTGCGGTCGGGGTCGCACGTGTCGCGCGAAGGAGAGCGGGTGGGCGAAGGAGAGCGGGGGCGAAGGCGTCACCCGGAGAAGTCGATGACGATCTTCAGATCGGTCGTGGTGCGGTAGTCGGCGAAGATCGCGCGCAGCCCCTCGAAGTCTGTGAACGGATGGACGCGAGTGACGAGCGAGTCGACGTCAACGATTCCGGAGGTGATCGCCCCGAGTGCCGCCCTAATGACGGCGGCACTGCGGTACATGGGGAAGGCGCGAACGTCGAACGGCGACGAGACGATCCTGATGCCCTTGGCCAGGAGGAGCCAGGTATCGAACTTCTGCATCTCCTGCGACGCGCCGTAGAGGACATAGCGTCCCTGCGGTCGCAGGCAGCTCATGGCCTGACGCCGAGGATCGACCTCCTCGCCCTCGACGCGGATCGTCGGAAGGGTGTCGAAGACGTAGTCGAAGTGGTCGGCGCGGATCTCGGCGAGTTCGGCGGAAGTGACCGCGCGATCGGCGAAGATCACGGTCGCCTGCGCGTTCCTCGCGAGATTCGCATCGAGGACCACGACCTCGCTGACAGCGAACATCTTCCGAAGAATGCTCCCGGCGATGATGCCGATGGGCCCAGCTCCCAATATCAGGACCCGGTCACCGATGGTCGGCGGGTTTCCGAGGATAGAGCGGAGCACCCCTGTCGTGGGCTCGATCAGCGACGCGCCGATATCCGGAAGGGTGGAGGGGACAACGACCGCCGCCGCGCGCCGATCATCGACGAAGGAGCGTTTGGTGGCGAACTGGTCGGTTTTGCGTTCGCCTGCGAACACCGGACGCACACTCTGGTACTCGGCAAGCCCGTCGAAGTCGGTCTGGCCCCAGTAGACGAGACGATCCCCGATCGATACAGCCTCTGTCTTAGCGAGCTCCGGCCCTACGTCGACGACTTCCCCGACGTACTCGTGGCCGAGGACGACAGGGTAGTCGACAGGATGAAGGTGTCCCTCGAAGAAGGAGACGTCAGTGGAGCAGAGCGAGACTGCACGCGTGCGCAGAAGAACGCCATCGGCCGAAGTCGAGGGGATCGGCCGAGTGGCCGGACGGAGATCGCCAGGGCCGACGAGTTCGATGACCCGCATCAGGCCGGAGGGGACGGCGGCTGGGCGGCGGTGATCGAGTGCGGGACGGGCAAGGGGGAGGGTCGGGTTCATGGTTCCTTCTGGGTGGGGAGGCGGGTCCTGGGTGTAGGGAGGACCCTGGGTGGGGTGGGATTTCGGGTGAGGGGACACCCTGGGCACAAGGGAAGATCAGGTCGGCTGCCGGGAGCCCCAGCGCCGCATCAGCGGCCTCTCGAGCCCGTAGTGAAGGGCCGCAGCGGCTGCCACCGACGCGAGCGCGGCGGCAGCGAGGAGGAGAAGCGACTCGACCGCGTCGGAGGAACGGGGAGCGCGGGCGAAGAGGACGAGCATCGGCTGGTGGACGAGGTAGAACGCGAAGGACCACTCTCCGAGGCGCCGGAACCATCCCGAGTCCGACTTGCGTGGGCCATACGCATCGCGGGCGGCCCACGCGGCGATGAGCCATACACAGGGGAAAACGACGACCGCCTTCTGCGACCAGAGCGACGGGAGGAACAGCGCGACGGCATACGAGAGAACGAGTGCCACCGTGGGGAGAGCGGGGGAACCGGGCCGGAACCAGCCGTCGCGCACGGCGATCGCCGCGCAGATCCCAAGGACGAACTCCGGCAGCCTCAGCACCGGGACCACGTACAGAACCCAGTACTGGACGCTGCGCAGCGACGCATCGTGCGCCATCGGCTCGCCGACCGGCAACGCCTGAGCGAGGAGCACCGTACCGACGAGGACGAGCAGTGCCAGACCCGCAACGATGATGACCGACCGGCGATCAGCCGACCCGAGGCGCGCTCGCAGCGCGAGCGGGAAGAGTGCGTAGAAGAGCGCCTCGGCGCAGAGCGACCACCCCGGCGCATCGAGGCCAAAGTACACGGCGGGATCGGTCGACCACGCCTGCGCCATCACAAGGAATCCGGGCAGGAGGTGGGCCGCGCTCGGAGTCACCAGGACCGCAATGAGCCCGCAGGCCCAGTACACAGGGAGGATCTTGACGAAGCGCCGTCTCCAGAAGTCCACAACTCGATCGCCGGGCCGCGTCGACCAGGTGATCACGAACCCGCTGAGAACGAAAAAGAAGGACACCGCGGCGGCTCCGAGATGCTCCGAAACCCGCCACAGGCCGCTCGCGACCTGCGGAGAACCAGCCAGGAACGATGCCTGAGGAAGCGCCGCGTGGAAGACGAACACCGCGAGTGCGGCAGGGAAACGCACAGCGGTGAGCGAGGGGAGCCACGCCACGCGGGGCGCGGCTCCCGCATTCGACGTGGTAGCGATGCTGGGCGCGGGCGAATGACCATCGACTACGTTCATCGCGGCAGCTCGTCGTCGCGGTTATCAAGCCCGAAGCAGGGAGACGCCAATCGCGGTTCCTTCACCCTTAAAGTAGGCGAGCTGGACCAGCAACTCGGCGAACGGCTCGATATAGCGGGCGGTCTCAAGCGGCCCGACGTCGACCGCGTCGAAGCCCAGAGAAACGAGGAAGTGCACCGCCGTGGACTTGGCCTCGTCGTCATCCCCGGCCACCGGCACGAAGAGCGAGCCGGCCTCGAAGCCAGCGGGGTCGTGGTTCGGGGCGAGCACCGCATTCAGCGCTTTGACGACTTTCGACCGGCCGAGGTGGGCCGCGATCTGCTCGCCGCCGGACGTGCTGAAGCCGACCGTGAGCCGGCTGAAGTCCGGGGAGAGAGGATTCGTGGCGTCGAGGACGGTCTTCCCCGCGAGGGCCGCAACCTGATCAGGCGCGATCTCGAGGGCCGCCCTGTAGGGCACCGCGAGAACCACCAGGTCTGCGCCGGCCAGTGCGTTCGCTGCCACCTCCCGCTCCGTCTTCCGCGTGACCTGGTGAACATCGTGACCGCTCCGACGCGCCGCGCCCGCGAGGGCGCCGCCGACGTTCCCGTCTCCGATGATCGCTACAACGCTCATGAATGGAGGTTCCGTTCTCGTGGGTCAGTGGGACGTCACCATCGTGGAGTCGCATCGCGCCGCAAACGAGACCGAGTTCACGAACCGAGCTATCGTCGCAGCCGAATGGTCTGCGCTCGATGATCAGGAAAAGAGGTGGGCGATGCCGCTGGAACTGCGCCAGGTTCGGATCTTCGTGACCGTTGCCGACGAACTGCACTTCGGTCGCGCCGCCGCGAATCTGCGGCTTGCCCCGTCGGTCGTCAGCGAGCAGGTCAAGAAGCTCGAGCGGCTGATCGGAGTTGAGCTGTTCGACCGCAGCCGTCGGGCGATTAGCCTCACCTCCGCCGGGCGCGAACTCGCGGCCCTCGGTCGGTCCCTCCTCCATGACGCCGAATGCTTCATCGGGAGAGCACGCACCCTCGATCACCCCGGTCGCGTCCTCCGCCTCGGCATCGGTCTCGGCATGGGGCGCCGACTCGCCTTCATCCTGCGTCGGCTGGCGCATGCCGGTCACTCTGTGCGGACCATCTCCGTACCACCCCGCGAGCGGTCCGCCCTCCTCGAAGCCGGTGATCTCGACGCCGCATTCATTCGAGGGCGGGTCCGCGGCTCGCTGATCGCGCACCATGTCTGGGACGACGAGATCGTCGCCGCCCTGCCCGAACATCATCCCCTCGCGTCGCAGGAGGCGGTTCAGCTCGCCGACCTTGCCCGCTCCCCCGCCGCTCTCGTCCCGCAGGACGTGAATCCTGCCCTGCACGACGTGCTTTCCGGCGGGCTGGCTGCTCTCGGCATGGGCCTGGAGGCCGGAATGCGCTTCAGCACCGTCGAGGCAACGTTCGCCGAGCTAGTGGCGCATCCCACTCCGATGTGGACGCCGGTCTTCGCCGCCTACGAGACCGAGCACGTCTACGAGGGGATCACCATAGCGGCCATCCAGCCTCGTCTGACGTTGCCTGCGTTCCTCGCCGTCCACCAGCGCTCGGGCGCGCAGCTGCAGGACGTGATCGACGCGAGTCGCGAGAGTACCGCCCCGCTCGGCGCACGATCGGCCTAGAGGGCTCCCCACCGCGAGCTCCCCGGCCGCGCGGCGCTTCCGGCTGTTCACCTCTTCCCCCTACGGTGAGCGCATGACGTCGCGCTCCCGCCGCTGGCCTGTCCTTGCCTGGGCTCTGTGGGACTGGGGCGGAGCCGCGTTCACTGCGGTCGTGACCACCTTTGTCTTTACGGTGTACCTCACCACTGACGGGCTGTTCGGCACCCCGAGCGGAGTCTCGGCGGCTCTTGGCTGGTCGCTCGCCGGCGCCGGCGTGGTCGTCGCCCTCGTGGCTCCGGTCACGGGCCGCCGAGCCGATCTCGGCGGTCGACGGCGCGTCTGGCTGGGTGTGCACACCGCCGTCGTGGTGGTGTGCATCCTGCTGATGGTGCTGGTGCGTCCCGACCCCGCCTTTCTCTGGTGGGGACTCGCACTGCTCGCGGTGGGCACCGTCTTCTTCGAGTTCGCGAGTGTCAACTACAACGCGATGCTCACCCAGGTCTCGACCCGTGCCACTATCGGGCGCGTCTCCGGCTTCGGTTGGGGCATGGGTTACGTCGGTGGCATCGTGCTGCTGCTCATCGTGTACGTCGGCTTCATCTCACCCGAGGTGGGCCTTTTCGGCGTCACCGGCGATGACGGGCTCGACGTGCGCGTCTCACTCCTGCTCGCCGGCATCTGGTTTGCGGTCTTCGCGTTGCCGGTCCTGTTCGCGGTGCCCGAGGCTCCTGCGCGGGCGGGCGGGGCTGAACGCGTCGGCGTGGTCGCCTCGTACCGCGCGCTCTTTGCGCAGATCGCGGTTCTGTGGCGCGAGAGTCGGACCACGGCGACGTTCCTGATCGCGAGCGCAGTGTTTCGCGACGGGCTGACCGGCGTCTTCACCTTCGGCGGCGTCCTGGCGCAGGGCACGTTCGGCTTCAGCGCCGGCGACGTCATTCTCTTCGCCATTGCGGCGAACGTGGTAGCCGGAGTGGCGACGATCGCAGTCGGCGCGCTGGATGATCGCGTCGGGCCTCAGGCGGTAATCGTTGCCTCCCTGATCGGGCTGATCGTCACGGGGAGTCTCCTGTTCACCCTGCACGACGCGGGAGCGACGGCTTTTTGGATTTTCGGACTGCTGCTCTGCCTCTTTGTGGGCCCTGCGCAATCGGCCAGCCGCAGCTACCTCGCCCGGCTCATCCCGGAGGGACGTGAGGGCGAAATTTTCGGCCTCTACGCGACCACGGGGCGCGCGGCGTCCTTCCTTGCTCCCGCTGCGTTCGCCACGGCCGTGTCGATCGCAACGGCGGCCTCGGGCGCAACGGAGGCGAACGTGCAGTACTGGGGCATCCTCGGCCTGGTCCTTGTCCTCGCGGTCGGGCTGGTTCTCCTGATTCCGGTGCGCCGCCCGCCGTCGAGCACCCGTCCCGCGCCAGAGCTACGACGGGCTCGCCCCGCCCCCTAATGTGGCCTCGCCGTGCAGTTGCGGCGTGAAGGAGGCCGGGAATGTCGACACGTCCCGCAGACCAGCGGTTGCCTGGTCCCGAACAGCACACGCACGAGGAAGCGCCGGCCGTCGAACGGCCGGTCATCAGCCCGGCGTCCGAATGGCCGAAGTCACCGGCTGCCCTGGCGGCCGCCGACGCAGCCCGGCCGGACGGCGCGGATGAGCCTGCCGAGGGGAATGGCACTTCCGACGCGGATCAACCTGCCCGACCCGCGTCCGTCCGCATTCGCAAGAAGCGCACCGAGTCGCGCGCCTCCCGCGTTAAGCGCATCACCCGGCGCGTCGGGGTGGTTCTCCTGACGACCTGTCTGCTCGTCGGTCTCGCGCTCGTTGCCGTGCTGATCGTCGCGCCGCACGAGCTGTTCTAGAAGCCTGGTCCGCTGTTCAAGAGGCGCGGTTGTTCAAGAGGCGCGGTCGCGCCCTCAGGTCGCGAGCCAGAAGACGACCAGCAGCAGCGTGACGAAGAACCCGGTCAGGAAGTTCAGCGCCAGGAAGCGCTTCCATCCCGCGTTCGCTCGCTCGGCCTCCGCGTCGCCGAGCGAGCGGTAGGGCCAGATACTCACCGCGTACGGCATCGCGAGGATCGCCGCGAGCGTCCCCGGCCAGGGCAGCAGCAGCAGGAGCAGTCCGCTCGCCGTGTAGGACGCGATCGCGAAGCGCGTGGTCGCCGTCGCTCCGATCACCGTCGCGATCGAGCCGATGCCGCCCGCCCGGTCGGCCATGATGTCCTGCACCGCGCCGAAGGCGTGGCTCGCGATCCCCCAGAGGAAGAAGGCGACGAGCAGAGCCACCAGCGGCCCGGTGACCACGGTGCCCGCGAGGGCGATCCCGTACACGGCCGGGCTGACGAAGTGGGTCGCCGAGGTCAGCGAGTCAACGAACGGCCGCTCCTTGAAGCGCAGACCAGGGGCGCTGTAGGCGATCACGGCGAACACGCTGATCGCAAGCACCAGCCACGACAGCGGTGAGCCCAGCAGCACCAGCGCGATCAGGAACGGGACGTTCGTGGCTACCGCCGCGATCAGGGTGGCGCGGTGCTCGCTCCGGTCGAGAACAGCTCCCTCAACCCCGCCCTTGCGCGGGTTCCGCAGATCCGACTCGTAGTCGAAGACGTCGTTGATCCCATACATCGCGAGGTTGTAGGGGACGAGGAAGTAGAGGGTGCCGAGCACGAAGGCAAGATCGACCTCGCGGGTGGTGAGCAGGTAGGCCGCCGCGAAGGGGTAGGCGGTGTTGACCCAGCTCAGCGGGCGGCTCGAGACGAACAGCGCACGCAGCCTGCTCACGACTCGCTCCGTCGATGCGCGGGCAGGAGCCCCCAGAGCGCAGGAAGGGCGAGGGCGGCGGCCACCGCGTAGGCGAAATCTTCGATCGGGGCGACGCCGATCCGGACGCCCGAGATGAGGTCATCGTCATAGGCGACCAAAAGGCCGACCCCGATCATCACGTTGTCGAAGACCGCCGTCAGCACCAGCAGCACCGCGAGCGTACCGAGCAGTGCAGCGGGTCGGAGGATGCGGCGGCGCAACGCGACGAGGAAGAGGACGAGCACTACCGCGAGGAACACCGTGTTGAGGAGGAGGTAGGTCACGCCTGCGCCCCCGTCCCCCGGGTCGTCCGCCGCGCGAGGAAGCCGTGCACGTCCATAGTCACGTAGCAGAGCAGAGTCAGGAAAAGGACCTCCTCGACCGGCAGCTCCGGTGCAAGCAGGAGGCCGGTCATGTAGGAGGTCTCGCCGCGGAAGAAGACGCCAAGGCCGATCCCGACGAGGTCCCAGACCAGGAAGAACACCACTCCGGCCGGCAGGACGATCGCGGCCCGCCGGGCGTCGGCCCAGAAGAACAGTTCGAAGCGCCGGTCGAGCACGACCATCCCGGTAATCGAGACGGCAAGGGCGAGCAGGTAGAGGATGCCCACGCCTACTCCGCCGCGGGCAGGGAGGCGGGCGCGACCGCGACGCTGGGCGCGGACGGCGCCTCGCGCACCGGCAGGGGCTCGGTCGAGACGTCGCCGCGCACCCGCTTGAGCATGACCTCGGCGCTGATCACGCACATCGGCAGGCCGATGCCCGGGATCGTCGAACTGCCCGCGAAGAGCAGCCCCTCGACGTGCTTGCTCACGTTCCCCGCGCGGAAGAACGCGCTCTGCGAGAGGACGTGTGAGGGGCCGAGCATCGTGCCACGCCACGCGCCGAGATCCTTCTCGAAGTCGGCGGGACCAATCGTGCGGCGCACGACGATCCGCTCGGCGAGGTCTCTCGCTCCCGTCCACGTCGCGATCTGCTGGATCACGGCATCGGCGATGGCCTCGACGCGCTCATCGCCGGCGCCGTCCACTCCGCCGTGCCCGATCGAGGTGTCGGCCGGGATCGGGACGAGCACGAACAGGTTCTCGTGCCCCTCGGGGGCGACGCTCCGATCGGTGGCGCTCGGACGGCAGACATAGATCGAGGCAGGATCGGGGACGCTCGGATTCTCGCCGAAGATCTTGGCGAAGTTGTCGCGCCAGTCGCGGGTGAACAGCAGCGTGTGGTGCTCGAGCTGCGGCAGCTCACCGCGGACGCCGAGAAGGACCAGGACGGCGCTCGGGCCCGGCTCCCGCTTCTCCCAGTACGCGGGCGGATAAGTGCGCAACTCGTCGGGGAGTAGCGACTGCTCAGTGGTGAAGAGGTCGGAGGCGTTCACGACCAGGTCCGCGGGGAGACGCTCCGTCCCCTCCGGGCCGTGGAACTCGACTCCGACGACCTCGGCACCTCGCCGCCGACCGCGCGGGGCCCGGGCGGTGAGGATGCGAGTGGCGCGCGACGAGGTGCGGATACGTACCCCGGCCTCCTCGGCGACGTCGGCGACCGCGTCGATCAGCGTGGTAAATCCGCCCATCGGATAGAGAACCCCGTCGGCCAGATCGAGGTGGCTCATCAGGTGGTACATGCTCGGCGCGGTGAAGGGCGAGGAGCCCAGGAAGACCGCGGGGTAGCCAAGGATTTGGCGCAGCCGGTTGTCGGTCACGGCCGTCGCGGCGAAGGCGTCCAGCGGCGTCAGCAGCAGCCGGCCGAGTGTCCCCGTGCGGCTGAGCACGTCGCGGCGCAGCAGGGGCAGGAACGACGAGAAGCTGGTGTAGAGGAAGCGGCGCTTCGCCGTCTCGTAGGTGTCACGCGCGGAGTCGAGGTAGACGCGCATCCGCTCGCCCGCACCCGGCTCGATGCTCTCGAACAGGGCGAGGTTCGACTCGAGGTCGGCGAGCACGTCGATCGGCTCATCGACGCCCTCGCTATAGACGCGATAACCGGGGTCGAGGGTGACCAGGTCGAGGCGCTCCTCGGCGCTGGTGCCCATCAGGCGGAAGAAGTGGTCGAACACCTCCGGCATGAGGTACCAGGAGGGGCCGGTGTCGAAGCGGAAACCCTGGTGCTCCCACACACCGGCGCGTCCGCCGACGACCTCGCGGGCCTCGAGCAGAGTCACGTCCCAGCCTTCACGAGCGAGCAGTGCGGCAGAGGCTAGGCCGCCGATCCCTCCACCGATGACAACTGCGCGGTGCGGCCCGACCGCCGACCGCGTGGCCCGGACGGGGCCGGGGCCGAGACGCGGGCCGAGGGTCGAGACGGCGGCCTTCGCGGCGAGCGCCGCCTTCGTCGCCGTGGGCACGCTCACTCGGGCGCGGAGCAGTTCGTCGGCGGGAGTTGCGCGGATCCGGTCTGCGAGAGCGGCGAAGAGGGAGTGGGCGAGCAGCACCGCCCGGCGGCTCGAACGCGGCAGCTCGGGAACGATGGCTCCGGCTGCCTCGAGGTCGGCGTCGAGGTCGGCGAGGAGGGCCGCCTTGTCACGCTCTGAGAAGGCGCGCGGGTCGACTCCGGGAAAGTAGCTGCGACCGAGGCCGTCGACGTCGGCGGCGAGGTCGCGGAGGAAGTTGACCTTTTGGAACGCAGCGCCCAAGCGGCGGGCACCAGCGACCAGGCGCTCGCGAGTGGCGGCCGAGACGAGCCCCGCGTCGGGAGCGGCCAGAAACACGTGCAGGCACATCACACCGACGACCTCGGCCGACCCGTACACGTAAGCCTTGAACGACTCGGGGGTGTGCTCCGTCTCGCGCAGGTCGGCGCGCATCGAGGCGAAGAACGGGCGGGTCAGTTCCGTGCCGAAGCCTGTCGCGCGGGCCGTGCGCGCGAACGCGTGGATCACCAGGTTCGAGCTGTAGCCGGTGGCCAGTGCGCGCTCGGTTTCGGCTTCGAAGGCATCGAGCGACTCCTCGACGGCCGCCCGGTCGAGACGCGCCTCCTCGGCAACCCCGTCGACGATCTCGTCGGCGACGCGGACAAGGGCGTAGACATCTTCGACGCGCTCTCGAACGCCGCCGCCGAGCAGCCGGGTCGCCAGCCCGAACGAAGTGGAGTAGCGGCGGATGACCTGCGCCGACGACTCGTGCGCGACGCGATCGTACAGTTCGCTCTGGCGGCTCATCGTGCCACCGTACGGGGGCGCGTGCGGTGGGCCGGCATCGGAGTGACCGACCGTGCGTGGCGCAGGGCGATCATCGGGTGCGCCCGACGACGCTCGCGACGAGCGGATGCACCTCGTTGCGGAACGCCTCCGTCACCGCCGGTGTGTCGAGGGCGGCCCAGGCGCGGGCGGCGAACTCGTCGGCGAGCCCCTCGGCATAACTGCGGGCGCCGCACCTCTCAAGGATTCCGCGCACCCGTTCGGCGGTTTCGGGGGCGAGGTGCTCGTCCCCGATCAGGTGCTCGATCTCCATCCAGCAGTCGGTGCCGGCTGCGTGCGCGATGAGCACGGTGCGCTTACCCTCCCGTAAATCGCCGAGTGTGGTCTTGCCGGTCTGCCTCTCCGAGCCGAAGACGCCGAGCAGATCATCGACAATCTGATAGGCGATGCCGATGCAGCGCCCAAACTCGCCGAGCGCCTCCACTGCCGCGTCAGAGGCTCCTGCGAGGATGGCCCCCGCCTGTAGCGGCGCCTCGAACGAATAGACCGCGGTCTTCAGGCGCTCCATCTCGAGTACCTCCTTAACCGAGGGCAGACCGGGCATGAGTGAAAAGTCGACATCGGCCAGTTCCCCCGCGGCAGAGGCGAAGACCGCCTCGTCCAGCAGGGTGAGCAGCCGCGCGCGGACGGCGTCCGACGCTCCGACCCCCTCAACGAGACGGTGCGCCCCGGTGAGCGCGAGGTCGCCGGCGATCACGGCGACCGAGGTACCGCGGTGCTCCGCAATCGGGATCGAGAGGCCAACAGTGGTGGCCTCGTCACGGTAACTGCCAGAGACGTTGGGGCTGCCCCGACGGACGAAGTCACGGTCGATCACATCGTCGTGCACGATCAGCGCGGTGTGCAGCAGTTCGAAGGCCGCGCCGAGGTGAGCGGCCGCCTCTGGATCCTGGCCACCGTGGGCCTCGTAGGCCGAGATCACCATCAGCGGTCGGAAGCGCTTGCCGCCTCGAGTATTCGCCTCCAGTGTCTGCCAGAGCGTGAGGTAACGGGGTCCGAACCGCACCGCCCGGGACCGCGCCAGTGAAAAGAAGCGGCCCAGAACAGCATCGACGTGCGACTGCCTCAGCCGGGACAGAACCACGGGGTCGCACGTATCCACGGGGAGAAGGCTAACAAAGCGGCTTCCGGAACGATAAGCCGACTGAAGTGTTGCGGCATGCTTCACTTGCAGGTATGACTTCGCCAGGCATCGCCGTGCAGACGAACCAGAGTGAGGAGGTTGTCCTCCTCGACGAGACAGGGATTGCCGTTGGAGTCGCCGATAAAGCGACCGTCCACGACACGGCCACTCCCCTACACCTCGCTTTCTCCTGCCACGTCTTCGCCCTCGACGGGGCGCTCCTGGTCACGCGACGCGCGCTCGAGAAACGCACCTGGCCGGGAGTGTGGACCAATTCGTTCTGCGGCCATCCTGCGCCGGGCGAGCGGATCGAGGACGCCGTGGCGCGCCGAGCCGAGCGCGAGCTGGGGACTCGTCTGGCCAGCCTGGAGGTGGCGCTGCCCGACTTCCGCTACCGGGCGGTCGACGCCTCCGGGATTGTCGAAAACGAGATCTGCCCCGTCTACACGGCAACCCTCGCGAGCCGGGACTCGCTCTCGCCACGGGCGGACGAGGTCATGGACTACGAATGGGTCGACCCTGCGGCGACGCTCGCCGCGGTGCGCGTGACTCCGTGGGCCTTCTCCCCGTGGCTGGTGCTACAACTCCCTCGCCTGCTGGCCTGACGCTGGCGGCCCTGCGCGAGACGCCTCTTGGGCACGCTTCCCTCGGCGTGTCGCGTACCCAACTGGCATCTCGAGCAGGGGATCAGTCGGTGTAGACGTCGGTGCGGTGGAAGTTGAGGGACGAGCGGGAGGCGGTCGGGCCGCGCTGGCCTTGGTAACGCGAGCTGTACTCGGCCGATCCGTAGGGCTTTTCCGCCGGCGAGCTGAGGCGGAAGAAGCACATCTGGCCGATCTTCATCCCGGGCCAGAGGGTAATCGGGAGCGTCGCCACATTGCTCAGTTCGAGCGTGACGTGGCCGGTGAAGCCCGGATCGATGAACCCTGCGGTCGAGTGGGTGAGCAGCCCCAGCCTGCCAAGCGAGCTCTTGCCCTCGAGACGCGCCGCGATGTCATCGGGCAGCGCCACCTCCTCGTAGGTTGAGCCGAGCACGAACTCGCCAGGGTGCAGGATGAACGGCTCACCCGCCGGAGTCTCGACCAGGTGAGTCAGCTCGGACTGATCCTCAGCGGGGTCGATGTAGGGGTAGCGGTGGTTGTCGAACAGCCGAAAATAGCGGTCGAGGCGCACGTCGACGGACGACGGCTGGATCATCGACGGGTCGTGCGGCGCCAGCCCCACGCGGCCGGCGGCGAGTTCGAGCTTGATGTCGCGATCGGAGAGCAGCACCAGGCGATCCTAGGGCGTGGGGCCCTCCCGGGCCTTGCTACGATGTCCTGGTGCGCCACCATGGCGCCGCGCGAGTGTAGTTCAATGGTAGAACTTCTGCTTCCCAAGCAGATGGCGCGGGTTCGATTCCCGTCACTCGCTCGAAACAGCCAGGCAGCGGCCATGGGCCCACGCCGCGAAAGCCGGAGTCGTCGGCCATAACTCGTGCATCATGGCGGCCCGAAATCTTCTCGGGATTTCCTGCACTCCAGCGCCCCGCGGCTACCCCCGTCGTAGACTGACTCGACACCATGCGCAGATACAGCCTGACCCCGAGACCGGACTGGCGAGCGCGCTGCGACGAGGTTGGCTTTAGCTTCTACGACCTCGCATCCGAGGGCGGCAGACCCTACTGGAACGAGTCGGCGGCCTACGGCTTCACTGGCGACGAGATCTCGATGTTCGAGCGCGTGACGCAGGAGCTGTTCGACCTCTGCATGGAGGCGTGCGAGCACATCGTTCGGACGCGACGCTTCGACGAGTTCGGCATCCCTGAGCGCTTCCACGATCTGGTCACGACATCCTGGGACGAGGACGATCCGACGGTCTACGGGCGCTTCGACCTCGCCTACGACAACGACCGCACGGTGACGCTGCTTGAATTCAACGCCGACACCCCGACCTCCCTCGTCGAGACGGCCGCTGCCCAGTGGCAGTGGCTGATCGAGACCCGCGGGCCCGACGCCGACCAGTTCAACAGCCTGCACGAGCAACTTGTCGAGCAGTGGCGGCACCTGCGGCTCGAGCGGTGGCAGCTGGACGAGGGCGCCCGGCTGCACCTCGCTTCGCTGCACGACTCCGGAGACGGCGAACTCATCGTCGAGGACGCCGACACGGTCGCCTACATGGCGGAGACGGCCGCCCAGGCGGGCTTCGACCCCAAGCTCATCTTCGTAGAAGACATTCGGTACGAGCTCGACGGCGTCGGGTTCGTCGATAGGGACGGCGAGCCCATCCGGCGCATCTTCAAGCTGTACCCGTGGGAGTGGATGCTCGGCGAGCAGTTCGGCGGGCTCCTGCTGGACCGTCGCGAGCGCACGCGGTGGGTGGAACCGGCGTGGAAGCTGCTGCTCAGCAACAAACAGTTGCTCGTGGTGCTGTGGGAGATGTTCCCCGGGCACCCGAATCTGCTCCCCACCTCCGCTCATCCGCTCCTCGGCCGCGCCCAGGTGCGCAAGCCGCGCCTGGGCCGGGAGGGGGCGAACGTGACGGTGCTCAACGCCGACGGCACCGTCGTCGCCCACAACGGCGGCGGCTACGGCGAAGAGGGTTTCGTGCATCAGGCCCGCGCAGAACTCGCTCGGATCGACGGAAAGACGGTCGTGATTGGCAGTTGGATCGTTGGCGAGACTCCGGCCGGGATCGACGTGCGCGAGACGAGCGGGCCGATCACGGGCGACCTCGCCGAATTCGTCCCCCACTTCATCGAGGGCGGGCGCCCCGGGAGCGCGCACGGGACGCCCGTGTTCGGCCGACCCGAGCGCCACCGGGTGCAGGACGTCCGCGACGACCGTCCGCGGGACGAGGAGAGGCAATGACCGAGCACGAGCACACGGAAGCCGACGAGACAGGCGGCACCACTCGGACCGACCGGCGCCGATCGGGCGATGTCGGCATCAGCGGGATCGCGGCGAAGCGACGCGGAGTGCTGATCGGCAGTGCGGTCGCCGTCGGGGCGATCGGGCTGGCCGTCGCGCTCGCCGCCGGGAATCCGCAGACGGACGGCGTGGTCACGACGGGCGCGGACGGGGAAGATTACGTCATCCCCGAGAACGCCGAGCGCCCCGTCTACTCAAGCCGGGAGGACTGCCTCGCGGATGTCCGGGAGCAGATCGCGAAGCTCCAGGCCGAGGGGGAGCCGGTGGGCGATGATCCGGAACAACTCTGCGAATCGACCGACGAGTATCGGGGCCACTACGGCGGGGGCCTCTGGCTCGGCCCCATCATCTTTCCCTCGTCGCGCTGGAACTCGACGCGCGCGTCGAACTGGGCGACGGTTCCCTCCGGTGGCTTCGCTGCCCGCGGATCAACGCAGCCGGACGTCGTGCAGAAGGCACCGGCCGGCTCGACCGTCGGCTCGCGCGCCACTCTCTCGGGGGGCTTTGGCGGCACAGGCAAAGGCGGTTTTGGGTCGCACGTCGGGGGCTGAGCCGTGGCTCCGGAGTCGCGCCGCGTCAGCCCGCGCGACGCCGGGTCGCCGAGCGCGGCGGTCCCGCGCGGAGGTGCTCAGTGACGCGGCCGAGAATGCGTGCCAGATCGGCGGCATCACCGGCGGTGAGCGGCGCGAAGAGCAGTCCCTGCACGGTGATGATGTGCCCCGGGAACACCGCGCTCAGCACAGCACGGCCGGCCGCCGTGATCGAGGCGACGGTACTGCGCTCGTCGCCCGGTGAGGGCGAGCGGGTGATGAGTCCTCGCTGCTCAAGCAGCTGCGCCTGGTAGGTCAGGCCGCTGCGGCTGTAGACGACGCTGTCGGCGAGGTCGGTCATCCGCAGGTGCCCGTCGGGAGCATCGCCGAGGCGCGCGAGAAGCTGGAACTGGACGTAGCTCAACTCACCGGCGTCGCGGAGCTGCCGCTCGACCGCGGGACGCAGCAGGCTGCCCACTTCGGTGAACGCGAGGTAGGCACTGAGCTGCGTCGGCGTGAGCGCCGGAGGGGTCTCGGTCATCTCCCCATCGTATCGGTTGCTTCGATATTGAAGCAGTGCTACGGTCGCCACAGGTGCTTCGAACTGGAAGCACATGACGAGAGGCGAAACGATGACTGACACGAACGCAGATGACACGAGGACCGGCCTGATGAAGGCCGTCCGGTTCGACAGCACAGGCGGGCCGGAGGTCCTGCACCTCAGTGACATCGAGCTGCCCGTTCCCGGGCAGGGACAGGTGCGGCTCCGGGTCGCAGCCTCGGCATTCAACGCGGCAGACGCCGGCATGCGGGGCGGGTTCCTGCCGATCCCGATCGAGCTCCCCCACGTTCCCGGCTACGACGTCTCCGGAACCGTTGACGCGATCGGCGAGGGCGTCGAGGGCGTGCAGGTCGGCGACTCGGTTGTCGCCTTCCTGCCGATGGAGCGTGATGGAGGCGCGGCCGAGTATGTCGTCGCACCCGCCCAGGCCGTCGTCGCCGCCCCGACGAGCATCCCGCTCACCGAAGCGGCCGCCCTGCCCTCCGTGGCCCTCACCGCTTGGCAGGCCCTCTTCGACGACGGCCGACTCCAGACGGGACAGCACGTCCTCATCATCGGTGCGGGCGGAGTGGTGGGCTCGTACGCCATCCAGCTCGCGAGGCGCGCGGGCGTGCACGTCATCGCAACCGCGAGTCCGCGCAGCATGACCGCTGTGCGCGCGGCCGGTGCAGACCAGATCATCGACCACACCGCCACGGACGTGCTCGGCGCCCTCGACGGGCCGGTCGACGTCCTGCTGAATCTCGCGCCGATCGAGCCCGAACAGTTCGCCGCCGCCGTGGCGGCCGTCCGCGACGGCGGCACAGTGGTCAGCACGACCGCCTTCATGGCCACCCCGAGCGATGAAGACCGCGGAGTGCGGGCGGCGACCGTGTTCGTCCGCGCAGACCGCGAACGCCTGGCCACGCTGGTGTCCCTGGTGGACGACGGCGCCCTCACTGTCCAGGTCGATCGCCGGATTCCACTGGCCGAGCTGCCCGCCCTGCACGCCGAAGCCGCGAGCAGCGGCGTCCGGGGCAAGGTCGTCGTCGTCCCGTGATCGCGACGGCGGCGGTGCGGTCGGTCGCATCAGGCCAGGAGCGGCAGGCGTCCGACCAGCTTGTCAACGCGGTTCCGCGGACCGACGACGCTGACCGCGAGGTACTCGAATTCGTCGGGCGCGGTCGCAGCGACGGCGTGCAGGTACTCGTCGTACACGCGGGTGGCCTGGGCCGCAGCCGGCATGTCGGCGACGAAGGTGCCCTCGTGCGCCTCCGCCTTCGCACGGATCACGCGGAGGGTCGCCGCGTCGGCGGCGAGCACGGTGCAGCCGGCCCACGGGAGCCCGGGGTGCACTGAGCCCGAGGCGTCCTGCGGGGCCGGGCCGAGCAGGCCGGGAACTTCGGCAGCGGTCGCTGCGCTGACGCAGATCGCCGCGTTGACGGCACGGCCCGCGGGCAGGGACTCGTCCACCACGACGACCCACTTCACGCGGGCCGAGCGCGTCGGCGCAGAGGTGTCGATCTCATCGGGCGAAAAGCCGACCGGGGGTGGGGAGTCGGACATGGTGCTTCTCCTGTTCGTGCGGGTGTGAGGCTCGAAGAGTAGGCGTAGATCGCAGTGTGCGGCAGGATCTCCGTATGAACGACCAACAGGAGCGCCAATCGGCGCCGCTTGACGAAGTGGACATGCGGATCCTGCGGATCTTGCAGTCGGATGCGCGGATCACTAACCGCGACCTCGCGGCCGCGGTGCACATTTCGCCGACCACGGCCCTGGACCGGACGAGAAGCCTCCGGCGCCGCGGCGTCATCACCGGTGCGACCCTCGCCCTGGACTTCACCGCGATCGGTCGCGGCGTGCAGGCGCTGATCGCTGTCCGCATCCGGCCGCCGTCGCGCGAAGTCATCGAGGCGTTCCGCGACTGGGTCGCCGGCCTCGAGGAGACCGTCGGCGTCTTCGTCACCTCCGGCTCAGAGGACTTCATCATCCACGTCGCCGTCCGCGACAACCAGGACCTCTATGCCTTCGTCATCGACGAACTGACCCAGCGGCGGGAGGTGGCGGACGTCCGGACGTCGGTGGTGTACGAGCACCTTCGCGAGCAAGTGGTGCTGCCGCTCGAGCCGCGGAGTTCCGATCCCGCTCGCAAGAGCGCCCGCCGTTGATGGCGCGCGCTGCCAACCCGGGGACGAACCAAATAAACTTAACATTGAACCGGTTAAATTGCCTCATAAGACGATTAGGCTGCCTCGCGAGAGGATTAATCTGCGAGGGGATGAGCATGGCCAAGCGCTCCGTCCCGCCGCGCCCCATCATCTCGGACGCACTCCTGCTCCTGGGCACACTCGTCCGGGAGGCACGACTGGCCCGTCGGTGGACGAGGGACGAGTTGGCTGTTCGCGCCGGCGTCTCGACGCCGACCGTTGCGAACATTGAGGCAGGCGCCCCCGGAACCGCCGTCGGCACGGTGTTCAGCGTCGCCGAACTCGTCGGCGTGCCGATCTTCGGCATCGACGATCCCGTCGAGCTGGCCCGCCGCCGCCGGACCGGGGAGGACAAGCTGGCCCTCCTCCCGTCGCGCCTGCGCCACCGGATGACCGACGAGCTCAACGATGACTTCTGATCGCGTCTACGTCTGGACCTGGCTCCCCGGCGATGAGGACCCCGTAGTCGCCGGTGCGCTCGAGCAGCGTGGAGACCGCCTCCTCTTCGTCTAGGCGGCCTCCTACCGCGCGCACCCCGACGCGATCAGCCCTTACTCCCCCGAACTGCCGCTGCGCGCGGGGACGATTGCGCCCCGCGACGGGCTCGCCCTCGCCGGAGCACTGCGTGACGCAAGTCCCGACGGCTGGGGACGGACTGTCCTCGATGAGCGATGGGGAGCCGGAGACCGGGGGCTGACCGAACTCCAGTACCTGATCGCCTCCGGGTCGTCCCGCTCCGGAGCGCTCGACTTCCACATGTCCCCCACCGACTACATCCCGCGGGAGGACCGTTCGACTCTGGACGAGCTGCACGAGGCCGCGGATCGTCTCGATGCGGGGCTCGAACTCTCGCCGGCCCTCGATTCCGCCCTCCTGCACGGCACCAGCATCGGCGGCGCCCGACCGAAAGCAACCCTCCTCGACGAGACCGGTGTTGAGCACATCGCGAAGTTTTCGTCGAGTAGCGACCGGTCCTTCCAGGTCGTCAACGCGGGTTCCTGCTCGCGACCGCGCCCTGCTCCGGGGTCACCTGTTCCTCAACGCCGGAGTGCTGCACGATTTCACCGGCCTCGTGACCGGCTGGAAGCATGGCGGCTGACCTCTTCGGTAGCGACACGCCGAGCCGATCCGAGACTGCACGCCGGATTCGCGGCCGCGCAGGGCAGGCTGGAGGCGTGAGTGAGCTCGTCCAGATCCCGTCGCCGGGAGTCGCCCTCGAGTACGGGAAGCCCGGCCGTCCCGTGGTGGTCGTTCTGCACGATGTCTTCGGGCGGCTGCCGTGGCTCGAGCCGTTCGCCGAGGCGGTCGCGAAGCACGGATACCACGTGCTCGTCCCCGACCTCTACGACGGCTGGGCGACCCTCGCTCCGGAAGATGCTCGGGACCTCGCGGCGATGGCTGCGCAGGACCGCGCGCTTGCCTCCGTCGCCGAGGCCGTGCAGATCGGAGTCGCGGCCGGGGCACCGCGGAGCGCGATCGTCGGTTTCGGCTTCGGCGGCCGGCTCGGGCTGCTCGCCGCGGGGACAGGGCTCGTCGACGCGATCGTCGCCTACTACGCGGCCCTCGACGCGGAGGAGCACGTGCTGGTGCCCTGTCCGACGCTCCTGCACTACGCGCAGCGCGACGAGTGGCCAGAGGGGGACGACCCGGAGTCGTTCGTCGGCCGGCTCAAAGAGTCCGGAACGCCCGTCGCGGCGTACACCTATCCGGATACTGAGCGACACTTCGCGAACGGTAACCTGCGCGCGGCGGTGAGCCCTTCCTCCGCCGCGCTCGCCTACGCGCGGACGCTCTCGTTCCTGAATCCGCAGCTCATCGACACCTGAGGCTCAGCCCTGCACGTCGTGCAGGTGGTGCTGCACGTCGTGGAGGTAGTACCGCGCGATCGTGTCGACTGTGAACGAGGCGCCGTCGCTACGCCGGCCACGACGCTGCCATGCCGCTCCGGAGACGCCCTCGAATACAGAGGCGATGCGGTCGGCGGCCTCCACCAGCTCCCGGCCGACGCTGGCCGGGTCCTGCTGGTCATAGCGCTCCTCCACCGCGGCGACGTCCTGGTCCCAGTTGGGGTAGAGCGGATCATCGCCAGTGAGCATCAGCTCGACCCGGGTGCGATAGAGGCGGTGCACGTCGCGCACGTGCGCCGCGTACTCCAGGGGCGACCAGGTCTCGTCGTCAGGGCGCCCGGCCGCATCGTCGCGCTCGAGCACGTAGGGCCAGGCGGCGGCGTTCTCGCGGATGAGCGCCGGGACCTCGGCCGGGTCGACGAGGGAGGCATCGAAGCCGCAGTCGAGGCAGGGGCGCATGAGCACCCACGTCCAGTCCTTGGTATCGGGAGTGATCGGCATAGCACCAGAGTAGGGCCGAGTGCCCAGCAGCGCGGCTGCGTTCCCTGCACGGCGTCGCGCTCGCTGGCCGCCGTCCATGGCAGTTCGGGGAGTCCGTCAGCGCCCGATACCGCTTTGTCCTCCACCGGATGCGGACGCTTTTGTAGCCGGACCGTGACCGGAGAAGTCGACCCTCTTCCAAACCAGAGGGCGTCGCGTTACGAAGAGAGGGAGTACAGCGCAAGGGCGCTGCTCGAAGGAGGTAAGAGACCATGCGCAGATCCCCCAATCGACTGCTGGCGACTCTCTTCGGAGCCGTCTACGTCGTCGTCGGCCTTCTCGGCTTCGTCGTGACCGGAGGCGTGCAGTTCCTTGCGACGCAGGGCGGGCTCCTGCTCGGCATCTTCGAGGTGAATCCGCTGCACAACATCGCGCACTTGCTCATTGGCGGGGCCCTGCTGATCGCAGGTCTGTCGACGGCATCTGCGGCGAAGTCGGTGAACATCACCGTTGGTGCCGTGTACTTGGCGCTAGGCATCGTCGGCTTCTTCCTGGTCGATACGGCCCTGAATGTGCTGGCGTTGAACACCGCTGACCACTTCCTCCACCTGGCCAGTGCGCTGGTGCTGCTGGGAGTCGGACTCGGCACCGAGAAGTCGGTGAGGACGCGCACGGCCGCGACCGCCTGACGCTGGGCGGCTCCTGCCGCCCCTTATGACTCCGTCCGCCGCGGGCCCGCCGTTTTCCGCGGCGGACGGACTACACGGCCCCGGACGACACGATGCGGTGTGTCGATCCGGGGCCACCTTTCTTTCTCCGCAATTCAGGGATCGGACATGCCATGACCACCGTGGCCCGCTGCAACGCCGCCTTCGCCGGACTGGGTGCCGGACTCGTCCACGTCTCGCTCGCCGCGGGAGGTGATGCACCCCAGGCACCAGTCCTCGGTGCTCTCGGAGCGATCGAACTGCTCTGGGCCGTACTGGTGCTGGCCCGCGGACGCCTCATCCTGTCGCGGACGGCACTCGTCGTGGCGGTCGCCTCTCTCGCTGCCTTCGCGGTGGCCCTCGCGGCCGGGATCCTCCGGGAGCCTCTGCCAGCACTCGCCGCGGGAGTGCTGCAGCTCATCGCCGCAGCCGTGGTCGCCGTTTCGCTGCGCTCCTCGCACCTCCAGGAGCGCCCCGTCTCCCCGTCCCGCGTGGTTCTCGGGATGCTCGCGGGCGCTCTGACCGTGTCGGCGCTCGCGACTCCGGCCCTCGCTGCCTCCTCGGGCGGCTCGGGCGGGATGGGCGGGATGATGACCTCGGTCATCGACGGTGGACATCACCACTGAGGACCCTCATCCCCCTGGTCCCTGCAGCTCCGCTCGGCTAAGGTTAGGCCAACCTAAGTCGTCGAGGGAGGCCACCGTGTCGAACGTCATCCCGTTCTCCGAGGCCCTGCGCCAGCGCATCGGACAATCCGGTGCCGACGACGAGGGCGCTGCCTTCATGACGTCGCTGATGACCGGCTCCGGTAGCCGCAACGACTACATTGCGCTGATTTCGCAGCACTACTTCATCTACGAGGCGCTGGAGGCCGTCGCCGAGGAGATGGCGGGCGACCCGGTCGCCGCCCCGTTCCTCTCGACCAAGCTGACCCGGCTCCCGGCGATCGCGGAGGACCTGCGCTTCTTGGTCGGCGAGGACTGGCGCTCGCGAATCAGCCCGCTCCCCTCCACCCGCGCGTATGTCGAGCGCATTCGCACGGTCGCGGCCGGCTGGAGCGGCGGCTTCGTGGCGCACCACTACACGCGCTACCTCGGCGACCTCTCCGGCTGTGCCATCGTGCGCACTCTGCTGCAGCGCCGCTTCGGCTTCGAGACCAATGGCGTCGGCTTCTTCCTCTACGGCGAGATCGCCGCTCCCTCCGCGTTCCGGGCGACCTACCGTGAGCAGCTCGACTGCGCCGGTTGGGACGAAGCCGAGCGGGAGCGTGTGATCGCCGAGGTCGCAGAGGCGTACCGCCTCACGACCGAACTGTTCCGCGACCTCGCCCGCACCTGCGCAGCCGCGTGATCCGTCCGCCGGATCAGGCTCCCGCCGCCCCCGCAACGGCCGCCGGTTCCGCACGCTGCTCCGACATGAAGCGGAGCACGTCCTTATCGACGATGATGTCGCTCGGGCGCAGCGGACGAGTGAGGTAGAGCCCCTCAAGGCTCGTGATCCGGCTGAGCGCGACATACGTCTGGCCCGGCGCGAACGCCCGCTGACCGAGGTCGACCACGGCCGAGTCGTACGTCTTACCCTGCGACTTGTGGATGGTGACCGCCCAGGCGAGACGGAGCGGAAACTGCGCGAACTCCGCGACGATCTCGCGAGTCAACTTCTTCGTCGCCGCGGAGTAGGAGTAGCGGTAGCGCTCCCAGGTGGCCGGTGCCACTTCGTGCACCTCGCCGTCCACCTCGACCCAGACCGTGCCGGCAACCTTCGTCACCCGGCCGATCGTGCCGTTCACCCAGCGTTGATCGGAGTCGTTGCGCAGGAACATCACGTGCGCACCAATCTTGAGCTCGAGGTTCTGATCCGCCGGGTAGGCGCGACCACCGAAGTTGCCGCTGATCTCGGCTGAGGCCGTCTTGAGAGGACCCTTAAGACGGGCGAGCGCCGTCTGGTTGATCCGGTTGACGGCGTCGTTACGGGTGGCGAGAGTGATGGCGTCGTCGGCAGGCGGAGTGCGGGCACCGGCCGCGTTGAGCACGTCGGCAATCTCCTTCGTCACCATGCCGAAGCGGACCGCGTTGAGCATCCACTTGAAGCGTTCGTCGCTCTGCCGGTGAATCGTGCCGAGCTCCACGATGCGCAGCGGCGCGTCCTGCCAGACCAGCGCGTCGAAGAACCACAGCGAGCGGTAGCGGTCGGCGAAGTAGGCGCGCTCCTCCGGGTCACCGGGAACGGGTGCGAGCTGGAAGGGGTCGCCGAAGAGCACGACCTGGACGCCTCCGAACGGCTCGGAGCGCCGCTGCCGCGCCTGACGCAGACTGCGGTCAATGCCGTCGAGGAGATCAGCATTGACCATCGAGATCTCGTCGATCACCAGCGTGTCGATGGTGTTCAGAAGCTTGCGCAGCTCCGGCGGCTGGTCGAGGTCGGAGTCGGCGATGACCCCGATCGGCAGGCGAAACAGTGAGTGGATGGTCTGCCCGCCGACGTTGAGCGCCGCGACGCCGGTGGGCGCGCAGATGACGATCTGCTTCTCGGTGTTCCAACTCAGATGGTTGAGCAGGGTGGACTTGCCGGTGCCCGCGCGACCGGTGACGAAGAGGTGCTCGCGCGTGTTCTCGATGAGGTCGAACACCCGCTGCTGCTCGTCGGAGAGGGTCGGCTGGGTCACCGGTCTACTGTACCCGCGCGTCCTCGGTAGCTCACGGCCCGCTGCTGAGGCGGCGAGCCGGAAGGACCTGTGGAGGCATCCGGGTTAGCCGCGCTTGCCGAGCGCGGCGAGCCGGTCGTTGTAGGCCGTCAGCTCGGCCTCGTTTGTGCGGTCGGCCTGACGGTCGCGGCGCTTGGTCTCGCGGGCGTCGGAGCGGCTCCACATCATTGCGACGATGATCGCCAGCGCGAGGGTCGGTATCTCGCCGATGCTCCACGCAATGCCGCCCGCTGCCTGCTGGTCCGCGAGGGCGGACGTGCCCCAGCCCATCGCTCCGTACCAGTCGGCGAGCAGGAGGCCCTCGCCCGTCATCAGTGCGAGGCCGAAGAAGGCGTGGAACGCCATCGTGCCCAGCAGGAGAAGCAGTCGCATCGCGTAGGGGACCCGGTGCACGCTGGGGTCCACCCCGATCAGAACGCTGACGAACAGGTACCCCGTGATCAGGAAGTGCACGATCATCCACTCGTGGCCGATGTGGTCGGTCGTCGCCCAGCGGAACAGCGGCGAGTAGTAGAAGCCCCAGAGGGAGCCGACGAACAGCAGGGCCGCGACGATCGGATGCGAGATCGCGGTGGCGAAGCGGGAGTGCACGGCGAGTAGCACCCACTCGCGGACACCACGGGAGCCGTCAGTGCGCCGGGCCGCCGCACGCGCAATCAACGTCACCGGCGCGGCGGGGACGAGCAGCAGCGGCACCGCCATCGTGAGGACCATGTGCGAGAGCATGTGCGCACTGAACAGATACTTCTCGTACGCGTTCACACCACCGTTGGTGATGTACGCGAGCAGAAGCATCCCGGCGATCCAGAGGATCGTGCGGTGCAGGGGCCACCTGTCGCCGCGACGGTGCAGGCGGACCACTCCGGCCACGTAGAAGGCGATGCCGAACGAGCACGCCAAAAGCCAGACGAGGTCGACGTTCCAGAGGGTCACGAAGTTCATGGGGCTGGCGGGCGGCGGCAACGGCTCCCCCGTGAGCAGCTGTGCCGGGGTGGGATCGGTGAGCTGGCTGGCGGCGATCTGGTCGACGGGAGTCGCTGTGCGGGCGAGCGCCGCGGCGACTCCGGAGGCGATGCCCATGAAGGCGATCTCGGCGCCGACCAGCCACCACAAGCTGCGACCGCCCGCTCCGCCGACGGAGCGCATCCGCGCGATCAGGAAGCGCCGCTGCACGACACCGAAAAGCCCGAGCGCGATCAGTGCTGCCACCTTGACCAGCACGAGGATCCCATAGCCGGTAAGCAGGTTGTCAACGGTCGCCAGCCGCAGCTCGGCGCTGATGTAGCCGGAGGCCGCGACGACGACGAAGCTGACGAGCGCCACGCTGGAGTATCGCTCGATCACGGGCAGAAGGCGCGAACCACCCAGCATCGGCCGCAGAGCGACGACCGTGAGGAGGCCGCCGAGCCACACCGCCGCGAACACAAGATGCAGGCCGAGTGCGGTGACCGCCGCGTCGTGCCCGCTGGCTCCGGCGGCGTGACCCTGCTGCGCCATCGGCACCAGCGTGAGCAGGGCGAGGGCCGTGACGAAGACGAGCGCCGTCTGGTTGCGCACGGCGAAGCAGAGGACCGTCACGACCGCGGCGAGCAGGGTCGTGATGAGCCATGCCTGACCGACCGGAATGCTGCCGATGAAGTAGCTGAGCTTGCTGCCGAAATCGCGATCGAGGCTGAAGGGGGTCTGCGTCACGCTGAGGAAGGTGAAGAAGCCCGTGACAGCGCTAGCGGCGGCGAAGAAGGCGGCACTGGCGGCGGCGACGTCGAGGGCGATCGACAACTCGGTGCGAGGCTCCGGCGCGGGCTCGACGGGAGCGACGGTGGTGCGGCTCGTCGCGGAGCGGGACACGTCGCCAGCGGAGGCGATGTTGCGAGAACCTGTGTTCTCAGCGCGAGAGTTCCCGGTTCGGGGGCTCAGCGTTCGGGGGCTCAGTACACGAGGACTCAGCGCGAAGAGCGTGAGCACGAGCGAGCCGATCATGCCGGCTGCACCGAGGTTGACCGCGAGCTTCGCGACCGGAAGACCGTAGCGAACCACCGGGCCCGGATCGCTCAGCAGTTGAGGGGAAGCACCCCCGCCGAAGGCCAGCGCCGCGAAGAGAGCGACGAGCGACGCGGCGACGAGCGCGAGCGCAGGGCCGACGATCCGGACGGTTCGATTCACTCCACCAGCCTACGTTCCACGGCTGATCAGCAGCCGCCCGGCCACGACGACGGCCCCGACGATGAGTCGGGGCCGTGCCGGAGATCGTGACTACTTGGCGGCAGCCTTGAGCTTGGTGCCTGCCGAGACCTTGACCGAGTGGCCGGCGGCGATCTCGATGGTCTCGCCCGTCTGCGGGTTGCGGCCGGTGCGCGCGGCGCGGGAGGTGCGCTCGACGGCGATCCAGCCGGGGACGGTGACCTTCACGTCGTTGGCGACGGAGTCAGCCAGGGTGGCGAAGAGCGAGTCGAGGACGCCGTTGACGGCGGCCTGGCTCTGACCGGAGTCGGCGGCGATCTTCGCGACGAGCTCGGTGCGGTTGAGCGACTTGTCAGCCATGGAGTGTCCTCCCAGGACGTTCGCGCTGTTGAGAACAGCTGGTTGTGGTGGATCGTCCTCGGCCGGGGACGGATGCCCTCAGCCGGTCGGACCGTCGGTAACCTACCAGCCCGATCCCCGAATCCTCGTGATTCCGGCCTCACAAGGCCCGGAATGACGGCGATCCGCGCCTCTTCGACGCTCTCACGGCTCCTCCACAGGCACCGGGAGTCCTCCTCTCTCCACCGGTTGATCTGTAGAGCCTCCCCGCGATGCGCTCACTCGGCAGGATCGGCGCATGGCGATCAGCACCCTTCCTTCACGTCCCAGCCGCACGTCGCCCGCACGCCCCTCCTCCTGGCGCACTCGTCGGCACCCTCCGCACGGGCGCTCTCGGGAGCCGGGGCTAGTAGCGCTGGCACTGGGGGTGCTCGCCCTGGCCTCGTCGGTGCATCCGCTCTGGTCGGTGCCCGCGATCGCCGTCGCCGTGGTCGCCGGGGCAGCAGCGGCCCGGGCGCTGCCGTGCAGAGGTGAACGGAGACCGGCTGCAGCCGGTCTCGCGTGTGCAGCGCTCGCACTGCTCGTGTGCTCGGTCACCGCGCCGGCGGCGGTCGGCGCGGGCTTGGCACTGCTGGGGTGGCTCGCCGCGCTGCGGCCGGGGCCGTGAGCAGCGCATGCCGCGGGCCGGGCGTCCAGTGCGGGCGTCCTCACTGCGGGCGTCCTCGCTGCGGGCGTCCTCGCTACGGCGTCCTCGCTACAGTGGCGGACGGCGCGCGCCCCAGCACGCCGGAAGGGCGACGACGATGGCGCAGACGGACGGTTGGATCTTGACGGCGATCTGGTGGCACGTCTACCCGCTCGGATTCACCGGAGCGGAGACGACGGCCGAGACCGGGCCGGCGGCCGACGAGGAGCCACGGCACCGGCTCCGGGCTCTGCTTCCCTGGCTGGACGATCTGCTAGCGCTGGGCTGCAATGGCCTGCTGCTCGGACCGGTCTTCGCCTCCAGCACCCACGGGTACGACACGATCGACCACTTCCGGATTGACCCCCGCCTCGGCGACGACAGCGACTTCGACGAACTCATTGCGGCCTGCCGAGAGCGCGGCATCCGCGTGCTCCTCGACGGCGTCTTCAACCATGTGGGCCGTGAACACCCCTGGTGGCGAGCGGCGGTCGAGGCAGGCGAGGGGTCCACGGAGGCGGCACGCTTCTCCCGGAGTGACCGCTCGCACGAGGTCGATGGCCTCCACGTCGACGTCTTCGAGGGCCATGACACTCTCGTCGAGCTCGACAACGGCCGTGCCGAGGTAGCGGAGTACGTCTCCTCCGTCCTTCTCCACTGGCTCGAGCGCGGGATCGACGGCTGGCGCCTCGACGCCGCTTACGCCGTGCCACCCGCGGCCTGGCGAGCGGCTATCGACCCAGTGCGCGACCGCTTCCCCGAGGCGTGGTTGGTCGGCGAAGTCATCCACGGCGACTACACGGGCTATGTGCGCGAGTCCGGGCTCGACTCCGTCACGCAGTACGAGCTGTGGAAGGCGGTGCGCAACTCGATCGAGGAGGCAAACCTGTTCGAGCTCGCATGGTCGCTGGAGCGCCACGACGGCTTCGTCGCAGAGTTCCCACCCCTCACCTTCGTCGGCAACCACGACGTCACCCGCCTCGCCAGCGCGATCGGCGACGAGCGCCACCACGGCCACGCCACCGCGATCCTCGGCTTCATGGGCGGGATCCCGAGCATCTACTCCGGTGACGAGCGCGGTCTGCGCGGAGTGAAGGAGGAGCGGATCGGCGGCGACGACGCCATCCGGCCCGAGTTTCCCGCCGACCCGGCCGAGTGGCCGCGCGGGAAGGCGTACCGCACTCACCAGGAGGTGATCGCCTTCCGCCGTCGGCATCCGTGGCTTGTCAGCGCGCGCATCCGCCCGGTCGACCTCACGAACACCGCCGTGCTGCTCCTCGCCGAGGGGACCGAGGGGCAGACGGCCAGGCTCGCACTGAACCTCGGCGAGGACACGGTCACTGTCGGCGGCGTGCAGATCGCACCGCACGCCTGGGCGCTGCACGACTGATCCGTCCTGCGGGGCCGTCACCTTATCGACAGAAAGCTTGCGCCCACTCCGATTGCCACGAGCACGAGCAGTGAGGCGACGCCGAGGCACGCCGAGCACGGCCGCGGCGACGATCGCCACCAGCGAGGTCACGATCCCGACGAGGAGTGCGGTCACTCAGCCTGGTAGTCAGACTGCTCGGTGTCACTCCGCGGGCGTTGGAGGGTGTAGCGGCATCAAGACCCCCGCCTGGATATCGGCGAGGAACTCGGACCGCACCACACGTGCCTCGATCTCCATCGCCCCGGACGTCCAGCCATCCCCGAAGGGATGGTTCTCGTCGAGGAGCACATGCCCCGGAGTTCCGGAGCGGCCGAGGACGCCGGCGACGCGACCGGTGGGGTCGTAGAGCGCATGGTCGAGGAGGGGAGCGAAGACGTCGTACGCGGCGAATTCGTCGCGACTCCCGATGAACACGGGCAGCAGCTCCTCCCCGTCACGCAACCCGTTCGGCCACCAGCGGAAGCGGTCGACCAGGTGGTGGCACGACGTGCAGGACGGCGAGAAGAAGACAAGGTGGGTGATGGGGCGCGAGAGCTCCTCTAGCGACAGGCGCTCGCCCGTGGCGGTGACGAGCTCGAGCCTGTCGGCATCGGCAGAGGCACCGGCGTCGGGCGAGTGAGGAGAAGCGGTGGCGGCCCGCTGCGCCGACGCACGACGGTCCCGCACCAGCACCAGTGTGACCGCGGCGAGGGCAGCGGCCAGACCGGATGCGACGATCGCTGCCAGGCCCCCGCCTGATTCGGCCAGCAGGGCGGACGGAGCGGTGGCACCTGCGAGGCCGGCCAGAGCTAGCGCCAGCAGAGCGGCGTTGCGCGCAACAGTGCGACCCGTCATTCGCGTCGATCCGAGTCCACCGAAGCACTCGCAGTCGACCGGCTCGGGAGCCCGGGCGGCTCGGATCGCGACCACGAGGAAGACGGCGTCGAGCAACGCCACCGGGGCGAGCGCTACTCGGTGCAGCGGGGCCGGCGCCAGGACGACTGCCGCCCCGAGCGCGATCTCGATGAAGGGGAAGGCGGAGGCGAACCAGCCGCGGTGCTGCAGAATGCGCGGGAGCCTCAACGCGGCGAGGCTCGCTCGGAAGGACGCGACCCGGCCGAGCTTGAGCGCACCGCTGACCACGAGCACCGCTCCTGCGCACCACGCGGCTACCGCGAGAACAACCTCCAGCATTCGATGTCCTCTCGATCGGCTTGTGTCCCGCAGGACCATACCTCCTGCGGGAGCAGGCCTGCGCCCCGGGCGGAGAACGGGGTACCGGCGGCGCGAACGGCATGCCGCGGCGGTTCAGGCTTGTGGATCGTGGTCGACGTTCCAAGGGCGGTAGAGAGGGCGCGTCTCGAGTCCGTTCGGCGTGAGCGGCGAGGTGCCCTCGTCGTCCATCCTGAGCCACCCTTCCGGCGCCTGAATCCTCCTCGCCCTACACTGCGAGAGGATCGGAGGGGACATGCAGGAACGCCGGGTGCGCGACGGGCGACGCCGCCGTGAGGCGACGCCTCCTGCTGTCGAGGTCGTCCCTCCGGTACCCCCCACGCAACCTGCCCATGATGCGGCCGGCGATGTCGCCCCCGGGATGCGCATCGCCGCTGCCTGGTCATGGCGCTTTCTCGCCGTCGCCGCCGTCCTCTACCTCCTCGTGCGACTCATCTCGCTGCTGCCCGTCATCGTCGTGCCCGTGCTCGTCGCCCTCCTCCTGACGGCCCTGCTCACGCCGCTACGCGACCGGCTCGAGCGCCTGCACCTCCCCCGCGGCGTCGCTGTCCTGGTCTCGATTTTCGCGATACTCCTCGCCCTCGCCGGACTCGTCGGCCTCGTGATCGTGCAGTCGCGCTCCGGGTTCAGCGGGATCGCTCAGCGCGCCCTCGACGCCGTCGACACTGTCGAGAAGTGGCTGCGGGGCCCGCCGCTCTCCTTCTCGGACGTGCAGCTCGGCGACTGGGCCCAGCATGCGATCACCTGGGCCGACACGCAGGCATCGACCATCGCCTCTGGCGCGCTCGCCGTCGGCTCGCAGCTGGCCGAGATCTTCGCCGGCACACTGCTCACCCTCTTCTCGCTGATTTTCCTGCTGCTCGACGGGCGACGGATCTGGCAGTGGATCCTCCGCCTGCTGCCGCGGCGAGCGCGCCCCGCGATGGAACGCGGAGGCGCAGCCGGCTGGCACACGCTCAGTCAGTTCGTGCTCGCTCAGCTGGGCGTTGCCGGCATCAACGCGGTCGGCATCGGGATCGGGGCGCTCGGACTACAGCTACCGCTGGTCGTGCCGATCGCGATCGTGGTGTTCCTCGGTTCCTTCGTCCCGATCCTCGGTGCGATCGTGACCGGGGCGCTCGCGGCACTCGTGGCCCTGCTCTTCAGCGGGCCGGTCGCCGCACTCGTGATGGTGGGGGTCGTGATCGTCGTCCACCTGCTCGAAGGCCACGTGCTGCAGCCGATCATCCTCGGGACGGCGGTGAAGGTGCATCCGCTCGCCGTGGTGCTCGGCGTCGCGACCGGACTCGAGATCGCGGGACTGGCAGGTGCACTGTTCGCCGTGCCGACGATCGCGACCCTCAACGCGGCGATCACCGAGATGCGCTCGCGGGACCCGGGCATGAAATGAGCGCATTCGATCCGGGCTCGCGACCGGGATCAACGGTGCTGCCCGCGCTCGCCTGCCCGGTGTGCGGCGGGGCCCTGACACCCGACTCGCTGCCGCGACCCTCCTCCCTCCGCTGCGCCCTCGGTCACACTGCCGATCTGGCCCGCCAGGGCTACGTCTCCCTACTGCGCGGCCGGCACGCGACCTCGGGAGACACCTCCGCCATGGTGCAGGCGCGCGAGGAGTTGCTCGGGTCAGGGCACTACCGGGTGATCCAGGAGGCGGTGGCCGCCGCGGTCCCCCTCGACGCCCGGCTCGTCGTCGACCTGGGGTGCGGCACGGGCGCGTACCTCGCCGCAGTGCTCGACACGCACCCGGAAGCGGACGGAATGGGGCTCGACCTCTCGGCGTCTGCCGCCCGCCGCGCGGCCCGCTCCCATGCCCGCGCGGCTGTCGCCACCGCCGACCTCTGGCAGCCGCTCCCGCTGCGCGACTCTTGCGCCGACGCGCTGCTCACGGTCTTCGCCCCGCGCAACGCCCCCGAGATGAGGCGGGTACTGCGGCCGGGCGCAGTCGCGGTGGTGGTCACCCCGAGGGAACGGCATCTGCACGAGATCCGCGAGCGGTTCGGGATGCTCGGCATCGACCCGGGCAAGGCGGAACGGCTGGACGAACAGCTGTCGGGGCTCTCCTGCGCCGGGCGGGACGAGATCGACTACCACGTAGCGATGACGGCGGCGGAGCTGCGCGCGGAGGTGCTGATGGGTCCGAGCGCGTACCACGTGGATTCGGTGGCGCTCGACGCGGAGCTGGCCAGGGTGACGGGAACGACGACGGTGACCGTGGCGGTGACGGTGTCGCGGTTCGTGCGCGAGAGGTAGCGAGGGGTAAAGGGCGGGTCAGAAGGAGTCGCGACGGCGCTCCTGGTCAACGACGGCGGCGCGGTCGGCGAGGCGGCGCAGGCCCGCGAGAGGCTGCGCCATCCGATGGTTGCCGGCCAGGACAGGCTCGACCCGGTCGAGGAACGCCCAGTACCCCGCGGTCACCGGGCAGGCGTTCTCGCCGAGGCGGACCTTCGGATCGAACCGGCAGCCGCCGCAGTAGTCGGACATCCGGTTGATGTAAGCGCCGCCGGACGCGTAGGGCTTGGTCGCGACAATGCCGCCGTCCGCGTGCTGCGACATCCCGATCACGTTCGCCGGCATTACCCACTCCGTTCCGTCGACGAAGACATCGACGAACCAGTCGTTGAGTTCGGCGGGATCCCAGCCGCGCTGCAAACCCCAGTTGCCCAGAACCATCAGGCGCTGGATGTGGTGTGCCCAGCCATGCCGGCGGACGTCGTCAAGCGTCTCGTGCAGGCAGTTCGCCTCGATGCCGGTCGGATCGAGCGAGAGCAGCTCGGTGGGCAGTGGGGCGGAGGCGCCCAGCGCACGACTGCGCGTCCGGTACTCGGGCCCGAGGTACCAGAAGAGATTCCAGACGTAGTCGCGCCACCCGAGGACCTGACGGATGAACCCTTCCGCCGCGGCGATCGGCGCGCCTCCCGCCGCATACTCCGCCTCAGCGGCGGCGATGACCGCGCGCGGGTCGAGGAGACCGAGGTTCATCGGCGCGCTCAGGAGGGAGTGGGCCATGGTCCAGTCGCCCGAGAGCATCGCATCTTCGTAGGTGCCAAAGTCGGCCAGGCGCGAGGAGACGAAGTCGGCGAGCGCCTCCTCCGCCTCCGCAGCGGTCGCCGCGAACCGGCGTGGCCCGTCGGCGCCGACCAGCCGGACCGCGCCCTCCGACTCCCAGCGGGCAAGGTCGGCGCGCACCTCCTCGTCGATGTCGTCCTCCTCCGGCCACCACGGGTCAGGCAGACCGAGGCGCGAGGCTCCCTTGGGCGGCGGCTGACGGTTGTCATGGTCGAAGTTCCAGCGACCGCCTTCCGGCTGGTTGCCGCGCATGAGCACGCCGGTGCGCTCGCGGCTCCAGCGGTAGAAGTCCTCGAGCAGCAGGCGCTTCCCGGAGCGGGCCAGCGCCCATTCGCGGAAGTCCTCCTCCTCGGTGACGAAGCCGCGGCTGGGCAGAATGCTCATCCCGACTCGACGTGCGAGCCGACGGCCGCCCCGGGTCGGCGGGTCGATCACCTCCAGATCGTCGCGTCCGGACAGCGCCTCGGCGAAGGTGCCGACCTGGACGTACTCGCCTCGGTCGCCCAGCTCCCGGGCGCGATGACGCAGAGCCGAGAGAAGCAACTGGGCCTTCGCGCGGTGCATCGGGCGCCTCCCGAACGCGGAGCGGGCCTCGACGAGGAGCATCGGCCCGCCGTCATCGAAGACCGGTCCTAGCTGGCCGATCGCGATCCAGCGGGTGCGCGCGGGTCTGCTCATGCTCGGAGGCTAAGCGGACGTCTCGAGCGCGGCTAGGAGTTGCGCGGCACGGATGTGCAGCCGCAATGTCTTGCACGCGCGGCCACGATGCAGAAGTGTCGGACCGTGCACGGACGATCCGACCGCGCACGACCGCGATGAGGCGAGGAGGCCGCCATGGCCCACGACGACGAGAACCACGAGCACAACGAGGCCCAGAACAAAGAGGAGGCCCAGAACAGCGAGGAGGCTCAGAACAGCGAGCGGGGGCGGCACGTCGCCGAAGGCACGGATGCCGAGGGCGAGTACACCTCGACCGACGGCGTCTCGCACACATCCGGAGAAGAAGAGGGCAGCTACATCAATACGTCCACCAACAAGGAGGACAGCTCCCAGAAGGGCAGCTACGTCGACACGGGCGCGGCGGGCACGGGCTCCGAGGGCGAGGGCGAGTACACCGACCGCGACGAGTGACGGGGAGCCGCGCCGCCGATCGACGGGGTGGATGCTCGAGGCGGCCTTATTAGCGGTGACATACCGCATTAGCGGTGACATACCGCGCCGGACGTTGTGCCTCGGACAAGAGCGGGCCGCTTCGACGGGCGTCAGCGGCCGGCGGAGTCTCCTGAGATACCGGAGGTTCGACCGCTGTTTCCAGGAGCGTTGCCACTGTTCCCGCGATCATTGCCGCTGTTCCCGGGTGCTCCGTTGCCGTTGTTTCCGTCGCCGGTATTGCCGTTGCCGCCGGTTCCAGGAGCCCCCGTCTCCGGCGACTCCTCCGTGGGCTGCGTCGGCTGCTCGGGCTCGGCCGGAGTCTCGGCAGGCTGCGACTGCTCGGGTGTGGGGGCGGGATCGTCCTCGGTCTCGACGGGCGCAGGAGCCTCCTCCGGTTCCTCCTCAACCGGAGTCGTCTCCTCTGGCGCGGGCTCGCTGCTCGGAGTCGCGGGTGGAGTCGGCTGTGCCTCACCGGCGATCACAGCGTCGAGGTCCGCGCGGACGACATCGACGCGAGCCTGCACGGTCCTCGCGCGATCGGCCGTCACCGACCCGCCGGCGAGAGCGGCGTCGAGGGCAGCCTGGAGAGCGTCGAGCGCGGTGGCCGCGCCCCGATAGTCGCTGGTCGACGCTTTTTCGGCCACAGCGACCACGGCGGCATCAAGGGTGCGCGCGGTGTCGTCATCGATCCCCGAAGCCGACGCGGAGCATCCGCTCAGGAGGAGAACGATGGCGAGGACAGCGCCGGAGGCGCGGAGCTGGAGACGCTTCACGAGCGGATGCTCTCGCGCAGCTGGCGGAGATGCTCACCGAGCTCGCCGTCGACCGCGGGCAGTGGTGACTGCGGGCCGTCGAACAGGATCACCACGAGCCCGACCGCGACCGCAACCAGCGCGAGGACCAGGACGAGCAGCCACGGATTCGGCCCGGAGCGACGGGACCTCGCGGGAGCAGGTCCCGTGCGAGGCGCAGGAGCGGCCGATGCACTCCGCTCCGACGGCGCCGGGACCTCCGCAGCAGGGTGGCCCACAGTCTCAGAGCGACGAGTCGGCGCGAACGACTCCGTCGGCCCCATGACCTCGGTGGCGGGGTACTCCGTCGGTTCCTGGACCGGAAGGACCCGAGTCGCCGGCGCAGGCACGTCCGGCACAACGATCGCCGTCGGCGGACCGTCGCGGCGAGGATCAATCAGGCGACGCGCCGACTCCGACACCTGCAGTGCGGTTGGGCGCTCACCGGGCTCGCGCCGAGTCATCGAACCCAGGAGAGAGGACCAGCCGCCACCGAACGACTCCGACACCTCGGGGTCGCGCAGCAACCGCGCGAGTGTGACCTCGATGGCCGAGCCGGTGAACGAGCGGCGACCAGTGAGCGACTCCAGGAGCACGAGCCCGAGCGAGTAGACGTCGCTGGCGGCGGTGAGCGGGCCCCCGTGGGCCTGCTCGGGACTGAGATAGGCAGCAGTGCCAATCAGCGTGCCGGGAGCCGTGATTCGCGTCGCGTCGATCAGCGAAGCGATGCCGAAGTCGGCGAGCTTGGGCCGGAACTCGCGGCTCGTCAGCGGACTCGGCACGAGGAGGACATTCGACGGCTTGACGTCGCGGTGCACGACTCCGGCCGCGTGGACCGTGTGCAAAGCTTCGCCGAGATCGGCGGCCATCGACGCCACGTCGTTCGGTGCAACAGGCCCGGAGGCCAGGCGCTCGGAGAGGCTGGGGCCTTCGGCGAGCTCCATCACCATGTAGGCCTGGCCGTTGGTGTCGTCCCCGCCGTCGTGCGCATCATAAAGAGTGACCAGTGCCGGATGATTCAGAGCCGCCAGCAGACGAATCTCGGAGGCCTTGCGCTGGAGGCCCTGCGGATCGTCGACACCCGGCGCGAACATCTTCAGCGCGACCGAGCGGCCCAAAATCTCATCCCGGGCGCGGTACACCGTCGCCATCCCTCCGCGGCCTATCAGCGTCTCGACCGTGTACCGTCCGCCGATCGTCGTGCCGACGACAGGGGTCTCGCCTGTCCGGTGGGATGCCACGGATCCTCCTCGCGCGGGTGCTGCGGCGTGTGCCGCGCCCCCCGGTGCGACCGTCCTACCAGGGTAGTACGTCCCTCCCTGGTGCCACTCGAAGCACCGGCGCAGAGCTGTCAAGCCGGTGCCTGCCGCTACGTCCGGACGTAGCGTCGAAGGTTCAGACGAAAGGCGACGACATGGACCAGGACCGCACGGAGCAGGACGACCAGGGCTCGACGATCGGCGCGCCGGACGGAGCGGCGCCGGCCACCTCCTCGGAGAGCGAGACGATCGAGAAGGACATGGCGGAGTCTCCCGGCAGCGAGCGCGAGACCGAGGCAAAGCAGGACGAGGACCCGGCCGCAAGCCGTACCGATATCTCCGGCTCGGCAGACGTGAAAGCCGTGCCCGGTACGGGCGGTCCGGATGACGTCGGCACCGTCGAGGTCGACCCCGGCGAGGTTTCGCTGAACGGCAAGCCGTTCCCGGGCCACGCCGGCACGAAGTAGGGCAAGCGGGGCGAAGCCGCAGCTTTGCCCCTCCCGCTACGGAGTGGCGGGAGGCTCGCGCATGATCGGTGGGCGGGTGAACGGGTCGTCCCACTTCGGGAACGGAACGAAAACACCCGGCGGCGACGTGATCGGCGTATTCGTCGTATCCCTGCCGCCAATCGCGATCGTCAACTCGGTCGAATCATTCGACCAAAACAACTCACTGAATACTCTGAGCGAATAACGACCAATCTTCCGCACAGTCCACGCCACCCGATAACCGTCACCGGTAACACCCCAGATATCGTGATCCCCCGACAAATCCCGGACGTAATACTGCCAGCCCTTTTCCTCAAAATACCGGCGCATCGGGTCCAAACCCGCCTCATCACCCGACCCGCCCGGCACATCTTGGTACCTACCAGCCTCAAGGTAATAAGTGTTCCCACTGTTCGACCCAGGGAGCGGCCCGCCGACTCCGCCCGAGCCACCGCCATGCGGAAGCCAATCGACACCGACCCAGGTCCACTCTCCATCGCTGATCTGCAACTGTGCCTCCCGCAACAACTCCTCCACATGCGCATAACGCTCCGCCACGAGAGCAAACTCCTCCTCCTGACTCAACCCCGCAACGTCCTCCCGCGTCAGACCTGCCGCATCCCTCACGTTCCGCTCCTCTCCCGCGCCGCACCCGACGCACACCACCGAGACCAGCAACGCGAGCACGATCACCCGCCACGGCCTACCCCGCACTCGCTTCGCCCACTCCACTTCCTACGACCGCGCAGGCGGTTCGCGCATAATCGGCGGGCGGGTGAACGGGTCGTCCCACTTCGGGAACGGAACGAACACGCCCGGACGAGACGTGAACGGCGTATCTGTCGCATCCCTGCCGCCAATCGCAATTATCAACTCGGTCGAATCATTCGACCAAAACAACTCGCTATACACATCGAGCGAATAGCGGCCATTATCACGCACCTCCCACGCCACCCGATAACCGTCACCCGTGATACCCCAAATATCGTGAGACCCCGACATAGCCCGGATATAATACTGCCAGCCCTTCTCCTCGAAATACCGGCGCATCGGCTCCAAACCCACCTCATCACCCGACCCACCCGGCACAACCTGAAGACGGCTCGCCATAAGGTAATAGCTATTCGTGTGGTTGGATCCCGCCAGCGGCCCGCCGACGCCGCCCGCGCCGCCCCCATAGGGCACTCGGTCACCTCCAATCCAGGTCCACTCTTCGTCGCTGATCTGCAACTGCGCGTCCCGCAGCAACTCCTCCACATGCACGTAATGCTCCGCCGCGAGAGCAAACTCCTCCTCCTGACTCAACGCCGCAACGTCCTCCCGCGTCAGACCTGCCGCATCCCTCACGTTCCGCTCCTCTCCCGCGCCGCACCCGACACTCCCGGCCAGCACCACCACCGTGAGCACGAGTACCCGCCACGATGTACGCGGCACTCCCTTCGCCCTCCTCTACTCCTACGACCGCGCAGGCGGTTCGCGCATAATCGGCGGGCGGGTGAACGGGTCCTCCCACTTCGGGAACGGAACGAAAACACCCGGCGGCGACGTGACCGGCGTATTCGTCGTATCCCTACCACCGATCGCGATCGTCAACTCGGTCGAATCATTCGACCAGAACAACTCACTATAGACATCGAGTGAATAGCGGCCATTATCACGCACAGCCCACGTCACCTGATAACCATCACCCGTCATGCCCCAAATATCGTGAGACCCCGACATCTCCCGGACGTAATACTTCCAGCCCTTCTGCTCAAAATACCGACGCATCGGCTCCAAGCCCGCCTCATCGCCCGAGCCGCCCGGTACAACCTGAAGGCGGCTCGCCATGAAGTAATAGCTGTTCGCACCGGTTGACCCGGAGAGCGGTCCGCCGACGCCGCCGGAGTCGCCCGACCACGGAATCCAGTCCACGCCAATCCAGGTCCACTCTCCGTCGCTGATCTGCAACTGCGCCTCCCGCAACAAGTCCTCCACGTGCGCATAATGCTCCGCCGCGAGAGCAAACTCCTGCTCCTGACTCAACGCCGCAACGTCCTCCCGCGTCAGACCTGCCGCATCCCTCACGTTCCGCTCCTCTCCCGCGCCGCACCCGACGCTTACCACCAACACCAGTAACGCGAGCCCCGTGACCCGCCATCGTCGTCCCCACTCCGTCACGGCTCCCCTCCAACCGCGATGCGGGCGATGGACGCCATCGTCGTGGAGTCGGGCGACAGATAGCCGACGGCCCCACCCGATTGATCGGGAGTCATGTCGTGTGTCGTCACGGCGCGCGTGCCAGGGCCTTCCTCGGAGGAGAACACGTGCACGCCCGAGAGTTCCCGCGGATCCGTTCGATTGGGAGCCGACAACAAGCGACCCACGATCGCTGTGTTATCCGCCGTGGCTTCGGTGGCGTGCACCTCATCGACGTTCAGGTCGGCCACCCCCGTCCCCGTCTGGAAGCCCGGGGAGCCGTAAGCGACGAAGTCGTCGATCCGATGCTCGGTGAGCTGCACCGCGATGGCGACGAGGGTCGACCCGTAGGAGTGGGCGATGACCGTCACCCGGTCAGGCGGGGCATCGCGCCGCGAGTCGTACAGTCCGTCGAGGAAGGTGGCGAAGCGCTCAGCGCCGGAGGTTGCCCGGTCTATCCCCGGCACCTCCGGGAAAGACGGTGCCCGGTAACCGAGCCAGGCGACGACGGCTGTAGGTACACCTCCCTCTCTCAGGGTCTTCAGTTGCAGATCCGCCGCTGCGTCCAGATTTCCCCTGGTTCCGTCGAGCGTCGTTCCCGCGCCGGGCACGTTGATGATCACCGTCGATGCTGTATCGAGATTGCCGATCGAGACGGCCGCCGTCAGCATGCCGTCATCAGACCCGAACCCCACCAATTGCGCAACGTTGCCGCCGCGCCGTGCACGGGCATCCGCCGACGCCAGCCCCGCCGCCAGTGCGCTCACCTGGTGCTCGAACTCCTCCAGCGAAGGCCCACCGGGCGACGTCAGCCCCATCGAGGTCCGCGTCCGCGCCGGATCCGCGACGGCATCGGCGAGCAGCGAACGGGAGGCGGCATCTCGGACGGCGGCCGGCAGACCGTTGAGGCCCGCCAGACCCAGGCGCGTCGACAGGGGCAGCGCGGCGATATCCTCCAGCGCGAGATCCATCGGGGACCACTCCGCCGCCACCTCGGCAGGACTCAGGCCCGGCTCGAGCAGCCGCAGTAAAGCGGGCGGCGCCTGGGAGGAGGCCCGAGCGTCGAGCGCAGTGTTGGTGAGCCCTGCACCGCCCGCCTGCTCGAACGCGGTGGCGATCCGCTCGGCCCAGTTCGCGTCTTCGACGAGCGCGGCAAGAAAGGAGTCGAAGCCGGGCAGCACGTCAGCATACTCAATCCGCGCCCACCAGCAGTCCTCGAGGAAAACGCGCCAAACCGCGCGGAGCAGCACGAGCGGGCCGACTGCCTCGTCCACGAGGACTCGGACACCTCCTGCGAAGACGCGAAGGCGCTCAGGGTCGGCCGAGCTTCGCTCGCGGGTCGGCGAGCCGCCGCAGTATCGGTACCGAGGCCGAGGGGCGAAGCTCACCATGATCGGCTTCGGAATGATCGGCTCTGTACTCGGACGCAGGTCGACGAACTGCTCCAGGCTCAGCGCCAGCGCGAGGACGGGGTCAGCGGAGTCGCGCTGCCGCTGAGCTTCGCGCTCCTGCCACTCGGCGAGTTCGCGTCGACGCCGATTCTCGCAGTCCGCCTGGCCCGCAATGAGGGTCACCTGCGCCGCGAAGTCGCGGAGCTCGTCGATGAGCCGATGCCGATCGCTCACCTCGTCCCGGAAATTGTCGTGAAACATCCGCGAGTACGTGCCCGAGAAGTCGATCATCGCCTGCTCGACCATCGCACTTCTCGACAAGAACTGGCCCTCGAGCACGTCCGCGGCCTGTCGCAGCCGAGTGCACAGCTTCTCGGCGATCTCGGCATAAAACACCACAACTGACACGGCGTCCATCACTCGCGTCCCCCTCTCCAGCGTTATCTTTCGCTGAGGATAGGTCGAGGGCTCGGCACGGCATCGATTCTGGCGCCGCCTCCGCACCGCTGCGTCGGAGGGGCCGCGCCGTCGACGACGCGCGAGAGACGGGCGCAGTCAGGAGGCGAGGCGGGACTTCGCTGACCAGAAGCGCAAAAGGATGCCGGCCAGAAGAGACCCCACGGTGCCGGCAGCGAGATCGCCGAGGGTGTCCTCGTAGCCGACGAAGATCGAGGAGTCGATGAAGCGGTGGCCCGCCCACTCGCCCCACTCCCACAGCACGCCTGCGGTGGTGCCGAAGCACCCGCAGAGCACGACCGCGGGAGTCAGCGGCCCACGTTCGCCCGACACGGTCGGCACGACTCCGGCTCGTGCGGCGACGATGTAGGCGACCGCCGCGACGAGCCCGTTCAGCAGGCAGTGCACCACCAGGTCCCAGCCGACCCACGCCTCGTAGAGATCGAGCACGCTGCTCCAGGACGCGACGAGCAGCGCCCCACCGAACGCCGCGTCGAGCGCCGGCCGAATACCGAGGAATCGCGGCAGCACGAGGCCGATCGCGGCGAGCGCCAGAACGGCGACATCAATCAGGCCCCAACCGATTGCGGCAGCCACGACGCTCGCCGCTCCGACTGCGCGGACGGCGTCGGCCAGCCACTCGCCACGGGTGCGCGGGGGCTGGAGGAAGGTCGCGACGAAGACGGAGACGCTCACGGCTTCGTGAAGCGCAGCACGGCCTGGACCGGCTCGTGGTCGGAGGGTGCTGCAGCGTCGTAGCGGACCGCGTTGATCCCCGCCGAGAGGACGTCGAAAGCGCCGGCGCTGACGACCAGCCAGTCGATCCGCCGCCCCGACGCGGGCGCCCGGTAGTTCGAGAAGGTGCCCCACGCCGGGGTGAGGTGCTGCTCGGCGGCGTCCCAGGAGTCGATGAGTCGGCCCCTGTCGAGCAACGCCCGATAGGGAGCGGTGTCGACATCGGTGTTCGTGTCACCCATTACGATCGCCGGACGGCCGAGCTCGAGCACCCGCGCAGCGACCAGTTCGGCCGAGCGCAGACGGGAACGCCGAGAAACGTGGTCGAAGTGAGTGGCGACGACGGTCAGTTCGCGATGCGTCGCGTGATCGGTGAGCTCGGCGATCACAGCGGTGCGCGGGATGCGGTTGCCCCAGCTGCGCGAGCCTGCAACGTCAGGCGTTGCGGACAGGGCAATCTGACTCCAGTGCCGCACGGCGAAGCGGCGTCGATCGACGAAGAGCATCACGCGTTCTCCGCCGCGGTCGGCGTCGCGGCCGAAACCCAGTGCCTCGAAGGAGGAGCCGAGCGCGTCGTGCACGGCCACGGACTGGTCGGGCAGCGCCTCCTGCACGGCCAGGATCGAGGGCCGCTCCTGCTCGAGGAGCCGCTGAACGAGGGGCCTGCGGCGCTCCCACCGGTCGACGGCGCGGGAGGTGAGACGCGGCATCCGCCGGCGAATGTTGTAGGTCATCACATGCAGGTTGGGCGCCTCGGTGTGGCCGATCAGAGGCGTCGGGTCGATCATTTCGCCAGCCTACGGGGGTGAATCGGAACCCTCCGGAGGCTTGCGGTGACGGCTCCGGACGGCTCTAGTCTTCGGACATGCCTCTTTCCTCCGCCCTCTCCTCTCTCGGCGACGCGTCCTTTGTCTCGCTCACAACCTTCCGCAAGAACGGCGTCGGAGTGTCGACTCCGGTGTGGATCGCCCGGGACGGCGACGAGCTGATCGTGACCACTCCGCGCCGCAGCGGGAAGGTGAAGCGCCTCCGCAACGACCCGCGAGTGACGCTGGCCCCCTGCGACCGGCGCGGCCGAGTGGCCGACGGTGCCGCAGTGGTGGAGGCGAATGCCACGATCGAGGCGGACGAGGCGGAGGTTGAGCGGCTCGGCCGGGTGTTCCTCCGCAAGTACCGATTCGAGTACCGCACCTTCATGCTGATCGAGCGCCTGGTCAGCCGCGGCGACCGCACCCGCGTGATGCTGCGGCTGACCGACCGCTGACCGCGTCGTCGTCAACTCCGAGACTCGTCTTCGGCCATACACCCCGACGTCCTCCGGAGGAAGGCCTGGGTTACCCTCTGTCTCCCGGCTTACCGTGGGGCGATCGCCGATGTTCCTGCGCGAGTCCAGCGCGCGCATCGGAGACGCAGAAGGAGTACGCAATGAGCATCGGAGCAGGGATCTTCCTCCTCATCGTCGGCGCGGTCCTCGCCTTCGCCGTCGACGCGCAAGTGTCCGGTATCGACCTGAAGCTGGTCGGCTACATCCTCATGGCAGCAGGAGCGGTCGGCCTGATCCTCGGGCTGGTCCTGTTGACGCGCCGCCGCCAGGCCGTGTCGACCACGCGCTCGGCCGTCGACCCGGCCAGCGGCGAGCAGGTCACCCGCCGCTCGAGCGAGACCGACGGCCCTCTGGTCTAGGCACGCGGAGGGGGGCACGCGGAAAGGGATGGGCCGATCGGCACCATCCGCTCAGCCCTCCCGCCGCGAGGCCCCCTACTTCGTGGGCTCTTCCGGCTCGCCTCCGGACACGGTGTCGGTGTCGCCTCCGCCGGAAGACGTGTCTGTTCCGGAGCCGTCGGGGAGGTCCTCGGTCTTCTCGGTGTCGTCGCCTGTGGTGCGGTCGGTGCTCATAGCGCTCTCCCTTCGCGTCGGCGCTCTGCCGACCCTCCCACTCTGCTCCGCCCCCGCCCGACGGCGCAGGGGGTAGCGGAGGCGGATGCGGGCGTGACAGTGCGCCGCTCAGTGCCAGGTCTTCCCCAGCGAGGCGCGAGCGGAGACGACCGCGGGGTGGGTACGCGAGAGGGGCTGCGCCTCGACGAGCCGGTGCTGCACGGCCCCGTCATCGACGCTCCAGAGCCCGAAGACCGTCCAGTGCGGGCGTCGGTAGGACCACCATCGGACTCCCGCCCAGCACCTAGCGCCGTGGCGCTCCTCCCGGAAGATGCTGAGCGCCCACGCCTGACTCACCGCCCGCACCCTCGTGACGACCTGGGTTGGCCGAAGCGAGCGCTCCACGAGATTCGCGGCGTCGTCCAGGTCGAGGAGAGGGGTGTCATCGGAAATCTCGAAGACCCCGAGGACCCGGCGACCGAGCGGGAGCCAGGGAGTCTCGAACATGTCGTCCGACCAAGTAGCCAGGTCGCCGAAGGACTCGCCCACGGCTACCTCCGGCGTGTGGCCGAAGTACCACGTCGTGTAAGAAGCAGGATTATCGAGCCTCGAGAATCCCTGAGCGGGCTGATACACGAAGTCGGGGTGCCCCGATTCGCCGATCCTCGCCGCCGGATCATAGGCGAAAACCCGATAGACCAGCATGCCTAAGCCATGGCCACGTCGAGTGCCCGGATGACCTCCGTGCTGCCAGAACTCCTCAGAACATCAATAGGCCGAGCACCGTCGAGGGCAGAGTTGGCGCCGGTCAGCCAGTCGACAGCGGCGCGCCCTGACCAGGCCTGCCGCGCCTTCGCGACGACGTAGTCGAGGTCGAGCAGTAGCTGACTCGTTCGGGGCCCTGGCTGCTCGTTTCCACGACGCCACTGCGACGGCTGGCTGCGGTTGACGTCGAGAAGTCTCGCGACCTCCGCTCCACTTCCGAGGGATTCGATGAGGAGCGCTACCCGCACCTGTAAGACGGACTCGATGGCGGACTCGTCGCTCTTGTGCGCCATCGCCATCGTCACGGCGCGAGGCCGCCGTGTCTGCTGCTCCGCGTGGATGGATGCCATGTCACTCCGCCCTTCGATCCCAGGAAAAGGAACCGTGCGCCACGCTATCACCCAACCCTTGCGTTGGGCGTCCCGTGGCGCAGTGGACGCGGGGGCTTACTCCTCGACAACGATGGTCGTGATCACCGGGTTGCGGCGGTGGCGGCGGGTCAGCCAGCGTCCGAGCGTCCGGGTAATCAACTTCTCCATTGCGTCGCGGTCAGTGGGCGAGCCAGCGGCCTGCAGAACCGCCTCGTCGATCGCCTTGCTCGCGTTGGCCTTCCAACCCGGCTCCTCAACGAAGCCGCGGGTGAAGAACTCGACCGACTCGCCGAGCGTGCCGCGATCGACATCGACGATGGCGAGGACGGTGATCGCCCCCTCCTCCGCCAAGACGCGGCGATCGAGCATGGCGTCCTCGGTCGCGACGCCCATCGTGGTGCCGTCGACCAGAATGTGGTCGGCCTCGATCCGGCCGCTGATGCGGGCACGGCCCTTGACCAGGTCAAGCGAGACGCCGTCCTCGATCACGAAGACGTCCTTCTCGTCGATCCCAGTGCGGGTCGCGATGGCCGCATTCGCGGTCAGGTGGCGCCACTCGCCGTGCACGGGCAAGACAGCGGTCGGGCGGAGGATGTTGTAGCAGTAGGCGAGCTCTCCCGCGCTGGCGTGACCCGAGACGTGCACCTTGGCATTGCCTTTGTGCACCACGGTCGCGCCCCACCGGGTGAACGCGTTGATAATCCGGTAGATCGCGTTCTCGTTGCCGGGGATCAGCGAGCTGGCGAGCAGCACGGTGTCGCCCGGTCCGATGTCGATGATGTGGTCCTTATTGGCCATGCGCGAGAGCGCAGCCATCGGCTCACCCTGGGATCCGGTGCAAATCATCACGATCTCGGTCGCGGGAAGCTTCTCGAGCACCTTCATGTCGACGACGAGGCCGGCGGGGATCTTGAGGTAGCCCAGCTCGGCAGCGATCCCCATATTGCGGACCATCGAGCGGCCGACGAAGGCAACCTTGCGGCCGTGGCGCTGCGCGGCGTCGAGAACCTGCTGGATGCGGTGCACGTGGCTGGCGAAGCTCGACACGACGATGCGGCGCGGCGCGGTGCGGAACACCTGGTCGATCGCGGGAGCGAGGTCGCCCTCCGAGATGGCGAAGCCTGGCACGTCGGCGTTGGTGGAGTCGACCAGGAAGAGATCGACGCCCTCATCCCCGAGGCGAGCGAAGCCGGGGAGGTCGGTCGTGCGCCCATCGAGCGGGAACTGGTCCATCTTGAAGTCGCCCGTGTGCAGGACGAGGCCCGCCTCGGTGCGGATCGCGACGGCGAGCCCGTCCGGGATCGAGTGATTGACGGCGAGGAACTCGAGGTCGAAGACGCCCGCATCGACGCGGTCGCCCTCCTTGACGGGGCGGGTGCGCGGAGTAATGCGGTGCTCCGTGAGCTTCGCGGTGATCAGCGCGAGCGTGAACGTCGACGCGATGATCGGGATGTCGCCGCGCTCTTTGAGCAGGTACGGGACGCCGCCAATGTGGTCCTCGTGGCCGTGGGTCAGAACGATCGCCTCGATGTCCTTCAGGCGCGAGCGGATCGCGGCGAAGTCGGGGAGGATCACGTCGATCCCTGGCTGGTTCTCCTCGGGGAACAACACGCCGCAGTCGACGATGAGCAGCTTGCCCTTGTGCTCGAAGACAGTCATGTTGCGGCCGATCTCGCCGAGGCCACCAAGCGGCGTGATCCGCAGGGCACCCTTCTCGAGGGGCTTGGGCCTGGGGAGCTCGAGGTGGTGGCGGGCAGGCTTCGCGGTTCTGCTGTTTCTCATGTGTGCTTTCCGGAGGGAGTGGCGGGACGCGTGCGCACGGCGCCGGTCCGACCGCGCGCCCGGACGGGCCGCGGTGATGTGTCGCTCCGGCGCTGTCGCGCGCTGTCGGGAGCGGGTTGAGGTGTGCGGGACGGGGCCGGCTCGCCGCTGTCGTGCGGAAGGAGCCGTCCGTGCGGCGCACCTGAGCGCACCGACCGTCTTGTACAGCATGCCAGCGTTCGCTGTGCCGCGCGTGCAGGGGCGGGATCCGGCGACTAACGCGGCCTCTACCCAGTCGACTCGGGTCGACGTCAGCGGCCGGCTCGAGCGCAGTTTTCGGACTTTAGTGCAGTTGAGGGAATCTGGATAAACTCCCTAAACTCGCCGCCGCGCGGGCAACGCACTCGATCGAAATGGGCGTTCCGAGCAACCTGCTGCGTCCGGATGCGTCTCGTCCCGCGCAAGGCCCAGCGCGCGGGCGCCCGGCTCCGCTTGACTGGGAGGGATGCGCCGACAGTCGGCGTGCCCAGGAGGCGACATGGCGAACCACCGTTTCGAGCTGCGGTCCGGCCGAGGGATCGGCGTCTCGGCGGCGGGCGATCCCGTCGCCGACCGTCTGGTCGTGTTCTGCCACCCGACCCCCGGTGCGGGCGGCTTCGACCCCGACCCGACGATCACCGGACCCTGGGGGCTACACCTGCTGATCCTCGACCGCCCCGGCTACGGCGCCTCTGACCCGGTCGATGCCGCGCACGGCCGCGTGGAGGACCGCGCCGATGACCTGGCCGAGTACCTGCGTCGATCCGAACGGACGGCCCGCATGGTCGAGGGCGCGCGCTTCGGCAGCATCGGCGTGGTGGGCTGGGGGTCTGGAGGCGTGTTCGCCCTCTCGCTCGCCGCCCGGCACCCCGATCTTGTCGACCGTCTCGCCGTCATCGGCACCCCGGCGCCGCCGCAGGCCGGCGTCCTCGTCCACCCCACCGGCGCGTGGGAGCGGCGCGAGATTCTCCCGGACGAGGACGCCACCGCGATCGGTGCCTCCCTGCCGCAGACGCAACCGGGACTCGACGCGCTCGGCATCGACTCCGACGACCCGGTCCTCGCGAGCTATGTCGGCCTGCGCAATCGGCTCGAACGGATGCTCGGCGAGGGCTGGCGGCAGGGGCCGGGCGGAGCCGCGACCGACCTGGCCGCACTCCGGCACGGCTCCTGGGCGGACGATCTGGACCGGGTCGCCGCCGACACTCTGCTCGTGCACGGCGACGCGGACCCGGTCGCCAGCGCGGAGGATGGCCGCTGGTACCGCGGGCGACTCGACCGCGCGCGCACGGTCACCGTCGCCGGCACGGGTCGGCTGGCGCTGGTGCGGGAGTGGCGGCGCATCCTCGACCACGTCGCTCCGCTCGAACGAGGAGCGGAGGGGCGGTGACCCGGCTCGGTACGGGCCCGCTCGTCCTCGTCTCGGCGATGGCGATCTCGGGAGTGGTGCATCTCGTGCACCCGCAGACCTTCGACGCGGTCGTACCGCGCAGGATGCCGGGCTCGGCCCGCGGCTGGGTCCTCGCCTCCGGAGCGGCGGAGCTGGCCTGTGCCGCCGCGACTCTGCTGCCTCGCACTCGCGCCGTCGGCGGACTCGCCTCCGCCGCGCTGATGGCCGCCGTGTTCCCCGGGAACGTGCAGATGGCGAGGGATGCACGGCGCCCGCGGACCCGCGCGATCACCCTCCTGCGCCTGCCGCTGCAGATTCCGCTCGTGCTGTGGGGGCTCCAGGCTGCTCGGTCGCGCTGAGGGCACGACGCAACGTCAGCTGAGACGAGGTCTCATCCGCGATGGTGGATGAGGATGCCTCTCAGCTGACGTTGCGCGCCGCCGCAAGCCCGTGCGCCCTCGAATGGGCCGCTGCTACCGTCCAGACATGAGCGACCAGAGCGCGGACGACCGCCACGACCAGCTGACGAGCGCCCCGAAGGCGGCGGAGGCCGACGCGGCCCCCCGCATCGACATTTCGACGACGGAGGCCGGCGACACCCGCATCGACATCCGCGAGGACGCTGCCGTGCGTCCCGGCCGGGTGGACGAGAACGGCGACGAACTCGACGAGAGCCGGGACGATGCCTGAGCGCCGCCGCGCGGCGATCGTCTACAACCCGGTCAAGGTCGAACTCGAGACGGTGCAGGCCGCCGTCACGCGCGCCCAGGAGGCCGCGGGCTGGGAGGAGACGCTCTGGTACGAGACCTCCGTCGAGGACCCGGGAGCCGGACAGACCAAGGAGGCGCTAGCCGCCGGGGTCGACGTGGTGATCGCGGCGGGCGGCGACGGCACTGTCCGTGTGGTCGCCGAGGCGCTGCGCGGCGGGGACGCCTCGCTCGCCCTGCTGCCCTCCGGCACCGGCAACCTGCTCGCCCGCAACCTGGACCTCACTCTCGACGACATCGACAATGCGCTCACCGTCGCCTTCTCGGGGAAGGATCGCGCGATCGACGTCGGGCTGATCGACATCGAGACACCTCAGGGCCGGGACCGGCACGCCTACGTCGTCATGGCGGGCCTCGGGATCGACGCGAAGATGCTCGCGAACACCGACGACGATCTCAAAAAGCGCGCCGGCTGGCTCGCGTACGTCGATGCGCTCCGCAAGGCGCTGCTCGATAAGAATCAGCTCGAGTTCCGCTACCGCTTGGACGGCTCGAAGACCCGGAGGGTGCGCGCACACACGATCATCGTGGGCAACTGCGGCGCCCTGCCCGCGAACATCCTGCTGCTGCCGGACGCCGCGGTCGACGACGGCGAGTTCGACATCGTTTTGCTGCGGCCGGATGGCTTTATCGGTTGGGCGCAGATCATCTTCAAGGTGGTCTGGGAAAACGGCGTCCTGCGCCGCAGCGGTGCTGTCGGGAAGAAGCTCATGGGCCTGACCAGGGAAGTCTCGGCCCTGCGGTACGTGAAGGGCCGAGACCTCACGGTTCGCCTCGATCGTGCGCAGGAGATCGAGCTCGACGGCGACTCGTTCGGCTCCACGTCGGCATTCCACACCTGGATCGAGCCGGGCGGCCTCACAGTGCGCGTCCCCGCCTAATTGCCCCCGGCGCGCTGAGGTGCCCGACTCTGCTCCGGCTCGGCGGGAATCGGAGCACTCTCGGGCACCTCAGTGTCGGCGATAGCGGGGTGTCAAGGAGGCACGGGAGAACTCGGCGAGCCGATACCGTCCCTGCATGGGCTTCTTCGACCGCAACGACCCCTCGACCCTCCAACCCGATCAGCGCCAAACGGTGTGGACCGACGGCTTCGGCCGGTTCGCGCTCCGCTGCCTCCAGGTGGTCGTCGTACTGCTGCTCGCCTCGGTACTCGTCTTCGCGATGACGCAGCTGACGCTGGTGCTGATCCCGGTGATGATCGCCCTGATCCTCGCGTCGGCAATTCACCCGGTCCTTCGCTGGATGCGGCGCAAGGGCGTGCCGTCGATCCTCGCAACCTGGCTGGCTCTCATTGGGCTGCTCGCGATCCTGGGTGCGGTCGGCTGGCTGATCACTGTCGCCGTGCGCAACCAGTGGGATGAACTGGTGAGCAGCGCCTCGGACGGCATCACCTCTCTGCGGGACTACGTGCAGCACCTGCCGTTCCAGATCACAGACGACCAGATCGAGAATGCCAGGCAGTCGGTCGTCGGGTTCCTGACCTCGAGCTCGTTCGGCACCGGCGCCCTGGCCGGCGTCTCGGCGGCGGCCAACTTCATCACCGGCCTCGTGCTCATGATCGTCGTGCTCTTCTTCTTCATGAAGGACGGGCCGAAGATCTGGGAGTTCCTCCTCCGCCCGTTCACCGGGTCGAGCTATGAGCGTGCCCAGCGCGTCGGGCATAAGGGCGTCGAGGTGCTCGGCGGCTACGTTCGCGGCACGGCGATAATCGCGGCGGTCGACGCGGTCGGTATCGGAGTCGCGCTGGCCATCATCCAGGTGCCGCTGGCCCTCCCGCTGGCCGTCATCGTCTTCCTCACGGCGTTCATCCCGATCGTCGGAGCAACGGCCGCGGGTATTCTCGCCGCCCTCGTCGCTCTGGTCGCGAACGGGCCCGTCGCGGCGCTGATCGTCATCCTCGTCGTGATCGCGGTCAATCAGCTTGAGGGCAACTTCCTCCAGCCGGTCGTGATGGCGCGCTCGCTGAAGCTGCACCCGCTGATCGTGCTGATCGCGCTGACCGTCGGCACGGTCCTGGCCGGGATCGTCGGGGCCGTGCTGGCGGTGCCGATCGCGGCGGTCGTCTGGGGCATCGTCACGGTCTGGAATGGACCGGACACGCCCGCCGAGCCCGCGCGGCAGAAGCGCGCCGAGACGGTCTGAGCGGGCACCGGAGGAGGGCGCGAGCCCGGGGGGACGCGGATCCGGCGCTAAGTTCAGGAAAATCGGCGCACCGTGTGACAGAAACAGTCGCGCTCGGGGGCAGTGATCCCGTACAGTTAACTCATCTCCTGGGCGATCGCCCGAATTCCATGGCTGAGAAGTCGCAAGACGAAGAGACAAGTCGCACGACGAAGAGACTCAGCCCCTGATAGAAACCGCACAGATCGAGCGCATTGTCCTCGGTCCCCCGGTTCGAACGCCCGCCTCGCCCGCGGGTACCGCCCTTCACAGGACGCCGCGGAAGCCGCGCCGTTCCTCGTTCGACCCCCGTTCCGCCGACTCTGTCGACGCACGGGACGTTCTCCCCCGCAGAGCCGCCCTCCTCCGGAGTCGCGTGCTCAGCCTCTAAGACGACCCGGACGACTCCGGCCGATGCGTGTTTCACCCGCAGAGGTCGAGTCGAACGGGCACCGCACACTCGTGCGGACTCTGACGACGTCGGCCGCGGTCGGCGTCATTAACACATAAGGAAAAGAAATGGCTACTGGCCTCGTTAAGTGGTTCAACTCCGAAAAGGGCTTCGGCTTCATCGCTCCCGACGACGGTGGCGACGACGTGTTCGCGCACTTCTCTGCCATCGCGAAGCAGGGCTACCGCGAGCTCATCGAGAACCAGCACGTCGAGTACGACGTCGAGCAGGGCCGTAAGGGCCCGCAGGCCGCGAACATCCGCGGCGTCGGCGAGTAATCTCCGACTTCTGACGCCCCGTCGACCATGATCTCCGGATCTGGTCGGCGGGGCGTTCGTCGTCCCCCGCCAGATCGCACAGTCGGACCGGCGGATCGGTATCCTCTCCGTGGCAGCTTCCGACCACAGGGAGCCCACGATGCGACGGGACTCCTGAGTGTCGGCACGACCATCACGGCGGAGACAATGGGACGACTAATCTACGGACCGCAAGCACTCGAGATCGATTTCGACGACCGACTGCTCGCCCACCTCAAGGTCGCAATGTTTACCAAGATGCGGCGCAACGAAGCGTTCAGCCTGTCCTGGCCGGAACCCGAGTCGACGGGCTACGGCCGCAGTTCCGTGTGGGTCCACCCGTCCACTCCGCTGCACTACCGCTTCTTCGGCAGCAAGAGGCCCGCGCTGAACCGCGCATGGATCGAGCAGCTCGTGGCGAGCGCCAACAACACGGGTGAGATGACGGTGACGGCGGAGCCTGCCGAAGGCGCGTGACGCTCAGACCACGAGCGGACGTGCGGTATGCACGAGTTCCTCGTGCGGCAGCGCCCGGAGACGCGCGGCGATTTCGGTCCGCGCAGTCGCGTCGACCGCGGCCCAGGCGTACTCCTGCGGGCGCAGCGGAGTGACGGTCACGAGGTCGGCGTCTCCGGTTGCGAGTTCGAGGCGCTCGGGCAGCCCGGGGCTGCGAAGGCCGAAGAGCACCCCGACCTTTCCCTGATCGTCCGTCCATGCGGCGGGTGCGTCTGCTCCGCCGAGGCGGGCGGTGTCGAGGCCGGCGCGGCAGCAGACGCCCTGGAGGGTGGCGCGGCGCGCGGCTTCGTAGAGCAGGCGGAAGTGCCAGTGCTTCCAGAACTCGGCGGTCGGGACTCCGCGAACCGCTGAGGTCTCGAGGCAGAGCTCGAGTCCGAGGCCGATGCCGGGATGCGCGAGCCGGTCGAACGGGTCGCTGAGCCCGTCGGTGGTGATCACAACGGAACTGCCGCGGTCGACACGAAGGAAAGCACGGTGAGCGGTGGGCCAGCGGGCGCCGCCGCGGATGCAGGGATCCTCGGTCGAGACGACGACAGTGCGGTCAAGCGTCCCGATCCCTCGCCACGCCGTCGCCCTGTCCTCAGCGACGGCCTCGGCCAGCGCGCGTCGCTCGTCCTCTGTCCAAAGGACTTCGCGCGTGCGGTTCAGGAACAACGACATAGGACTCCCCGTCCGCGCGGCCGTCGTGCCGCGCTCCCGGAACGCTACGGCGCTAGCCCCCGGTCCTCCTCCGAGCGACCGGAGTACTTGCTGGACGCCGGCCCCCAACCCGCCCCCGTCCCCGCGAAATGTCGCGAGATGCCCTCCAACGGACGAGATTGGCCGCCGAGCCGGGGCATGTCGTCCGTCCGTCGCTCTTTCGCGAGGTGCGCCGCCCGCACGGCTACGGGCTGAAAACGAGATCGGGAGAAACGGACGAGATCGCAGGAATCGGCGGGGTGTTTCGTCCGGATTGGCCGATGTCGCGACATTTCGCGGATGGCGAGGGGCGGATGGCGAGAAGGGAAGGAGGGACGGGGTCAGCCCAGGGGGTTGGTGCCGTTGGTGCGCCAGCGCTCGTCGGCAAGTTGGGGCGGGGTGCCGTCGCTCGCGTTCTCGCCCAGGGGGGCGCCGGACTCGGCGGGCACGGCTCCGAGCGACGTGCCGGCGCCCTCCGCGGTGCTGCCGGGAGCAAGGAGTCCCTCCTCGTCCTCGCGGGCACCAACCTCGTCCTCGGGCGCATTCTCGGAGCCACTCTCGCTCATGGGGTCGTAGCCGTGGTCGGGGTCACGACTCTCGTCGGCACTGGTGTTCTCCTCGACCTCGGCGTCAGCGGGGCGGACGTCGTCTGCCTGCTCGACGTCGGACGACGACGTGGCCTCGAAGCCTGCGAATTCGGGGCTCTGGTCTGCGCTCATGGCCGCCACGGTAGCACCGGCGATCCGCGCGCTGGAGGGGCTTCCGCTGCGTTCACGGAACCCCCTCCTTTGAGCCTCACGCCCTAGGCTCGGGGGGCGCGCCACAGCGGCACGGACGATGGGAGCGACATGCGACGACTCGGATACGACAGGTTCGGCGGGCCCGATGTGCTCTCCTGGCGTGAGGCTCCGATCCCGATGCCGCGTCGCGGAGAGGTCCTCGTGCGCACTCGCGCGGCGAGCATCAACGCGACCGACGAGAAGATTCTGTCTGGCTCCGCGCGGATCATGGCTGTTGGCCGCTCGCGCCCGTACGGCTTCGGGCTCGATATCGCGGGCACGGTGGAGGCTCTGGGTCCCGGCTCACACTCCGTTGCCATCGGTGATCGCGTGGTGGGGATGACCCGCGATGGCGACGCCTTCGCCGACGCGTCGATCGTGCGCAGCCGTTCGCTCGTCCCCCTGCCCGACTCTCTCGACTTCGTGCAAGCGGTGACACTGGCCATGTCAGGAGGCACCGCGATCGGCCTGGTCGACGCCCTGCATGTGCGTGCCGGCGAGCGGATCTTCGTCGGCGGCGGATCCGGAGCCATCGGGAACCTGACGATCCAGCTGCTGGTGCGCGCAGGCTGCACTGTCGCCGCGACCGGCTCGGCCGCCTCCGCTGATGTTCTGCGCGCCCTCGGCGCTGAGCCGCATGACTACCATGCTCTCGATCTCGGGGTGTTGGCGGGGCGCTTCGACGCGGTCGTCGACATCTCGGGGCATCTGGCGGTCGACGACGCGGCGATCCTCCTGACCGCAGGCGGCCGTATCGCGACCCTCGTCCCCAGCGGCCCGGCGCTCGGTGCCCAGGCGGTCGGCGTGGTCCGACGCGACCGACCGCGGGTGCGCAACCTCATCGTGGTGGCGACGGCGGAGCGGATCGGCCGCGCGGTCTCGCTGGCGTCCTCCGGTGAGCTGCGCCCCGAACCCGGGGCCGTGCATCCGCTCGGCGCAGTCATCGACGTGCTCTCGCGCCGCGCCACAGGGGCGGACCGCACGATCGGCAAGATCGTGTTCACGACCGACGACTCGGCCCCGCTCCACTGAGCGCCGGGGTGCCTCGAGATCCGTCTGCGCAACGAAGGTTCAGAGCGCCGATCCTGCCGCATCAGGCGTGATTCGCGCTCTCAGCCTTGGTTATGCAGGCCGAGGCAGCTGCAGCGCTCGCAGGGAGCGGCCCGCGAGGGTAGCGGCAGGAGGCGCGCCGGACAAGGCCGAGAAGCGGCCGCATCGGCCCGGTCAGGATGATCGCATGCCCGCTTCTCCCCGTTCGTTCCCGTATCCCCTCGGTGTCTCCCTCCGCGGCAACGCGGGCGCCAACGTCGCCATCTACTCCGAGACCGCGGACAGCGTCGAGGTCTGCCTCTTCGAGACGTCCGGAGCGGAGACTCGCGTCACCCTGGAGGAGCGGACCGGCCACGTCTTTCACGGCATCGTCCCTGACATGCGCGTCGGCACCCGCTACGGCCTGCGCGTCGACGGCCCCTGGGACCCCGCCAATGGCCTGCGTCACAACGCCGCCAAGCTTCTGCTCGACCCGCATGCCACCGCGATCGAGGGCTCTTACACCTGGTCCGAGGACGTCTTCGGGCATTTCCACCAGGAGCCGAACCGCCAAAATCGAGCCAACTCCGCCCACGCGGTGCCGCGCTGCGTCGTGACCGACCCCGGCTCCTTCGACTGGAGCGGCGACACCGCGCCGCGCGTTCCACTCGAGGAGACGGTCATCTACGAGGTACACGTGAAGGGATTCACGAAGCTGCACCCCGACATTCCGGAGGACATCCGGGGCACCTATCGCGGCCTCGCGCACCCCGCGGCGATCAAGCACTTCACCGACCTGGGCGTCACCTCGGTGGAGCTGCTCCCCGTGCACCAGTTCGTGCAGGACTCGCACCTCGAGGAAAAGGGCCTGCGCAACTACTGGGGCTACAACTCCCTCGGCTTCTTCGCTCCGCACAACGAGTATTCGCATGCGGGTGACGACGGCTCGCAGGTCGATGAATTCAAGGCGATGGTGAAAGCGTTCCACGAGGCGGGACTCGAAGTCATCCTCGACGTGGTCTATAACCACACTGCGGAGGGCAATGACAAGGGCCCGACCCTCTCGTTCAAGGGCATCGACAACGGCTCCTACTACCGGCTGGTGGAGGAGGACCGTACCAACTACTTCGACACCACGGGCACCGGCAACAGCCTCAACGTGGCGCATCCGGCCGCACTCGGCCTCATCATGGATTCGCTGCGCTACTGGGTGACCGAGATGCATATCGACGGCTTCCGCTTCGACCTCGCTACCACGCTGACCCGCCAGAGCGGCGAGGCGGAGGTGCACAGCGCGTTCCTCGACCTGATCGCGCAGGACCCGGTGCTCGCGCCCGTCAAGATGATCGCGGAGCCGTGGGACACCGCGGGTTACCAGGTCGGCGGCTTCCCGGCGGACTGGTCGGAGTGGAACGGGAAGTTCCGCGACGACGTGCGCGACTTCTGGCACGGCGCCGACTCGGTACTCGGCACGACCGCGCAGCGCGTGCTCGGCTCCCCCGACGTCTACGAGGCCGACCGCCGCTCGCCGCTCGCGAGCGTCAACTTTGTCACCGCTCATGACGGCTTCACCCTCGCCGACCTCACCGCCTACTCCCGCAAGCACAATGCGGCCAACGGCGAGAACAACAGCGATGGCGAGAGCGACAACCGCTCCTCCAACAACGGCGCGGAGGGACCGACCACCAACGCGGCGGTCAATGAGCGCCGCGCTCGCATGCGCCGCAATTTCCTCGCCACCCTGCTGCTCTCGGCGGGAGTGCCGATGATTCTGGGCGGCGACGAGATCGCGCGGACCCAGGGCGGCAATAACAATGCCTACTGCCAGGACGACGAGATTTCGTGGTTTGACTGGGAGAACGCGGACCGTAAGCTGTTCGCTTTCACCCGCGAGTTGCTCGCACTGCGGGCCGCCGAGCCGGCGCTGCGCCCGAAATGGTTCCGCCGGGCGCCGGGCTACGGCGGCACCGACACCGTCGACATCCTGCGCTCGGATGCGGAGGGCTTCGCCGACGAGGACTGGGACAACGCGGATGCCCGCTCGATCACGTTCGTGTTCCAGCACGAGGGCAGCGCGAGCTTCGCCCTGCTGCTGAACGCGGCCGAGAACGGCGTCGAGTTCACGGTGCCGAAGGCGCCCGGGGCAGAGTGGACGCTTGCCGCGTCCAGCGACCCGGAGCAGGTCGTCGCGGGCGAGGTCACCACGCTGATCGTCCGCGACGGTTCGTTTACGCTGCTGCGGTCGGCCTCCTGATGCCGGGCCGAGCCCGGCGACGGCTCCGCTTCGGCGGGCGCATCGCGGGGTTCGGCACAGCCTCGGGCACGCGGATCGTGCTCGGGCTCTGGGGGCAGACGCCCTTCGGGGCATTCGCCGACGCGATGATCGAGACGGGAGATGGCCACCGACTTCTGATCGCGCCGACCCGTGAGATCGCCGACTTCATCGGGTCGACCTACGCCTTCGATGAGATCCTGGTGGCGCCAGTGGAATGGCGGAGAATCGCCGGCGGTCTCTCTGTTGCGGCCGGTCCCCTGCGGGCGAGGCTGCGACTCGGCTGGCTCACTCCGCTCGGGCGCCTGCTGCGGGCGGTACCGCGGCCGGTCGCCGAGCATCCCGCGTGGCTGACCGCGATCTCGCCGGTCGCGTCACTGCTCGTGCGCGGCGTCAGCACCGCCGGCTCGGCGGGGCACGGGCGGCGGGAGTACTACGGCGTGCGGGCGATCCGCCGCGTCGACGGCGTCGAGGCGACTTTCGCGGAGGCGGACCTCGGCCCGTTGCGGCCGCTCTCGCCTCCCGTACGCTTTGGCTTTTCGTCGGCTCCCGCTGCTCCGGCGATTGTCGATGTCACGACCACCATTGCGCTACCGCGCGAGGGGGCCACCGCGCGTCTGCGCGACCGAGAGAGAGGAAGCGCCTCGTGAAGAAGGGCGACAAGATCAGTTGGAACACCTCGCAGGGCGAGACTCACGGGGAGCTCGTCGAGAAGAAGACGAAAGAGTTCCACTTCGAGGGGCAGAAATTCAACGCCTCGAAGGACGAGCCGTACTGGATCGTGCAGAGCGATAAGACGGACGCGAAAGCCGCGCATAAGGAGTCGTCGCTGACGAAGAAGTGACCTATTCGGCGTCCTCGCCCTTCGCGAGGGCGCGGCGCAGTGCCCGCACATCCCGGAAACCGGCCAACTGGGCGATCTCGGCCGCGGTGAAGCGCTGTCCGTGCTCCGTCGTGCCGAAATGGCTGCGGGCCCGACGAACCCGCTCCTCGGTGAGCGCGGCCTTTGCCGAGGAGCCGGCCTGAGCGAAAATATGCCGCAGGTTACGCGGCGACCTACCGATCGCCCGCGCGAGCGCTTCGACCGTGAAATCGGGGTCGGTCGCCCGCATCGCGATCACCCTGAGCGCCGCGCGGTGCAGACTCTCGGTGTCTTCCGAGTGCTCCGGTGCCGTGGCCTCGAGAGCGTGCAGCAGAAGCGCTGTCGTGAGATGTCGGAGCCCCAACCCGAAGTCGGCGAACCCCGCCTCCTTGTCGACCATCGCGGAATTGAGGGCGATGTTCGCGGTCGCCGCGACGGCGTCGCGATAGGTCCTCACGGGCTGCACGAACACCATCCCGAGCTCGAGCTCGAGGCGTGCCTGGACAGGAAGTCCGGCCAGATCGAACTCGATCTGGTATCTCGCGACCGGGCGGGTAGCGGCGAACTGGAACGGCGATGACCCACCGCCAGGGAGGACCGCAACGTCGCCCGGGCTGATGACCCTCGACGCCTCGCCCCAGGTCGGCACCTGGAGGGTCGACTCGCCCTCGATCTGCACGATTAAGAGGGCCGTGGGCGAGCGGCGTGCAATCTCGTATGACCCCTCGCTGTGCCACACGCGGGCGGCTCCGAAACCCTCGAAACGGATCTCGTCCGACACAAGTCGGAAAGTCGTATCGAATTCTCCCAAAAAGCCTCTCTCGGCTAGCCATTGCTGGGCATCTTCGCCTTGCAGAGAGAATTTACGGCGTAGTGAATCGGGTGACATAAGCCCTCCAAAAGCTCAGCAGTACATCGAGCAAATCGACAGGATCTCGTTAATCATCGACGCACTCAAGAATAATCTTGCGCGCATGTTTCACCCAATGGATGCGGTGCTCGCAAGTTCCGGCTTGGGCGAAACTATTTCCGGCCCAGCGACTCGTTTGCCCCGCTGACCTGGCAATGCTTCGTCTGTCCCCCTCATCACAGACGAAAGTACGAGCACATGACAAAGAATTCCTTCGACAAGTTCCGCGACGTCGGGTCACCCCTCACCGAGTGGACCATCCCCGCCGAGGACGGCGTCCACCGCCGCACCATCGTCAAGGGCGCCGCCTGGACCATCCCGGTTGTTGCTGTTGCGGTTGCGACGCCTGCTGCTGCGGCGTCGAAGACGCCGACGCTGGCGTTCACAAAGGCGTCGTATAGCGGAGTCGCTTGTGGCACCATCACCGGCGTGCAGGTCAAGCGCACCTCTGACGGAACCACTGCCGATGCCGGCCAGGTCATCACGGTGACGCTGAAGGACGGCTACAAGTTTAAAGACGGTTCGACGACCTACAGCGCCACGAGCGGCACGGACGGCACCATCACCCTTCCGGACATCATCGTCCCGGCTGCAGGCGGGGACAGCACCTTCAACGCGACGTCCGGGACTCTCAGCGCATCCGCGCCCGTTAAGACAGCGAAAGCTAAGATCGCCCATTCTCAGCAATACGGTGCTAACACCGCATCCACGACTTATGCGGCACCTCAAGGAGACGGACTCACGGCAGTCGGCTACGGAACCTTCCTTAATACTGCCGGCCAGCTTTTCCACAACGAGACCGAGCAGGCCACGGGAGTCACCTCCGCGGTCGGCGAGAACAACGGCACCTACGACACGGCAACCTATGTCGAGAACGGTGTAGCCAAGGCGCAAGAGTACGGGACGAAGACGACCACCACGACCTACAAGGCGCCGACAGGAGCCGGCCTTAAAGCCGTCGGTTATGCAACCTTCCTGAACGACGCCGGTACCCTCTGGCACAACGAAGT
>NZ_JABRPL010000004.1 GCF_013249015.1 Rathayibacter agropyri | reverse complement strand
CACTCGCGACGAACTGCCCCGCCCACGACCCCGACCCGGCCGCCGGCTGCATCACCGTGACGTCATACCAGTGGCCCGCCTGGAGGCTTATGCAAAGCCGAGCGAGTAGGAAGCGGAAGAAGGTCAGCGTCGGTGGCGTGGTGGGACATACATTCTCTCGGGTGTCAGTTCTCGACCGGTCGGCGTTTCGACGATGCGTGTGCCGTGCTCGTCGATGACGATTTGTAGATCGCTTCCGACAGGTAGATCGTAGATGCCGATCAGAGCGGGCTCGATCTCGCAGGCATCATTGAAATCGGTGATGCGCCAGTTGGTCGAGTCGGCGAGGTACTCACTGCTGTCCGCCGCGCTCATGATACGCCAGCCATTGTCGACAGGTGCGTTCGACCGCTCCCGTAGCATCCACCGCACTGGAGCGCGGCCCTCCCACGCGTTCACCGTCATCAAACAAGCCCCTGCTTGAGGTATAATCTCCATACCCTGCTTCTGGCTCATGAGATCACGTCGATATCTTGCCCGGTCGCCGCAGCATACGCACGAACCTCATCACGCATGAAACCAGACTTGGTTTGCGCAAGATACTGCCCCACGCTGGCCTGACGCCGCCGATCGACATGCGCCGTCAAGTCAGGTCGAGAGTGCGCCGTGACCGCAGCAAATACGGCCCGCAAATATTCGTGGCTGGCCGAAATATCCGTGACAAGCATCGTCAGTGGAAGACCGAACCTGGGTGAGCGCAGATTAATGTCCGCCCCGCCGTCCAACAACCGTCCGATCAGCGCCGCTTCCGCTTCGGGGTCGCGAACCTGCCTGCGACCCCACAACGCGTGCAACACATTGATACGATCACCATCAGCGCTCACCAGACTGGGATCCGCGCCATCATCGAGCAGACGATTCGCGATCGCCAACCGCGCCCGAGGATCCTTATTCACCACAGCGCCGCCGAGGAGCCCATCTACGCCAGGCCTCGGGGTGAACGGCATGGTAGCGGGATCGTAGACGGCACAAAACTCCTCATATGTCCCATATTCAGCAGCATGACTCGGAGATGTCATATTGTCCTCCTCTTCTCAATTTCTATTCATCGATATGGGACCGGTTTCTGCCCGGATCTTCAACTTGATAATTCTCCGCGTTGTGATATTGATCCAAGAATTCTTTCTTCGTAATCTCATGATTGAGGTACCGGTTTCGAAGTTTGGCATATTCGGCCCGTGGGAGGTGTCCCATGTCCCAGAGGCCAGCGCGGGGTTCTCCGGGTCGCCACTTGATAAGTTTCCAGTCGCCTGACTTGTCTTTGACCCAGAGCTGATGCCGCTTGGGGCACCTCGGCGGCGCCCCCGGTTCGCCGGCCCTGATGTCGCTCACTTGTTTCTTCCGGGTTTCCCTCCACACCCTTTTGACTTGTCCGGGCGCGTAATCAGGGCGACTATTCGCGTAGGGAAGACGAACCCCGTCAGAATCATACCCGAAAGAGTTCGGTACACCACGCTTCGGCAACCGGCCAGTCGGATACTTCACCGGACCCGGAGCATTACTCCCGCCCGGCTGGTCGACACTATCCGACTTCACGGTCGACCCGTCAATGCGGTCTGCTGGTCGTATTGTCGGCTCGAATTCGTCGCTGACTGTCACCCCGCCCGCGCCGATCTGGTTCTTGAGCCAGTCCAGGGCACTGGTGGTCCTGCTCGGGTTCGTGATGATGGGTTTCGCGAAGTCAGCGAATTTGTTCGCCTCGCCCACAAGTCCGGTCGTTTTCGCGATCTTCAACGCCGCCGCCCCTGGCACAATGTTCCCAACGATCTGTCCGATCACAACCGGGTTCCCCGCGCGGACCTGGTCAACGAGCGTCGTGACCTGCTGCAACGCTTCGTTACGCACATCCTCGTCGAACATGAGGGCCTCGATCCCACGCCCCGTGTCACGCAAATTCATCTGCGCCGCACCGCTCATCACCTGCCCGACACCCGACCCGACACTCGCGACGAACTGCCCCGCCCATGACCCGGACTCGACCGCCGGCTGCATCACAGTGACGTCATACCATTGGGCCACCTGATCGCTGGCCATCCCGACCAGATTCAACCCCTCACCGGTCGACGCGATCGATGCGTCGTCAATCGCGCTGTTCACACCCCCAACGATCAGCGACCCACCCAGCCCCGCGAACGCCAACGTCGCGCCCGCGCTGAACGGCGTACCCACCACGCCCACCGCGACAATCACCACACCCTCAACGACCTGGATCCCATCCCACAACACCCCCCACAGGGCATCCTCTTTCCGTTGCCGATCCTGCTCCGCTTCAACATCCTCGACATACCCAGAGAACAAGCTGTCCCACCCATCGGACGCAGCCTGCTGATTCTCCCGACAGTAATCCAGCATCCCCCCGGTCAACTCCCCCAACGTCCGCAACGTCAGATTAAAGCTCCCCGACACGTAGGAGCGTCCCTGCCCGACAGTCAGACTCCCCAGGTTCGCGACCACCCGGTTCAACTCCGCCACAAGGTTCTTCACCTGACCGAACCCCGGATCCGTGGCCTCATACGCCGCCCACGTCTCCTGCTGAGACGTCACAATCGACCGCATCCGCTCGAAACCCTCCGCAGCGGCATCGGCCGCGCCAGCGCCCGCGCCGTCCAACGACACCAGATGCGACGCGCTCGCAGCAATCGACCGCAAGTCGGCGGCGAACCCGCGCAACTGCTCGATGCCGGTATCAAGCTGGACACGGTGCGCGTCGAACTCGTCGTTCACGAGCCGGAAGTTCCCGTCCGTGTCCACCTGGGAGTATCCGTTCCAATACACCCCGATCGCGGTCTGGAACGTCGACAGACACACCAACAGCGACTGCACGATCGGGACATGCACCTCCCGAAGATACGCACGCATCGCATCCGCACCCTGACCACTGATATTCCCCGAGGCCGCCAGACTCTGAAGCCCCTGCAGGAGCGCCTCAAGCGCCTCAACCCGATCCGCGAGACTCTTCTGCAACCCCGGAGACGACGCCTGCCACGAATCCGCAGAAAACTCCACCACACTCACTCGGACACCTCGCCGCCCTGCGCATCCTGCGCGTCCTGCACTTCGATATTCACTCCGAGCTGGTCGAACTCGTTCGTGTCCTTCTGCGCCGCGGCACCATACGACGCGATCAACGTCGACAGCTCGGAATAAATCTCCGACACAACCGTGGTGCCGGTCACGTTCAGACCGTCTCCCCGATTCCACCCATCCTTGGTCTCTGCCACACGAGACGTGAGCGCAGAGACATTCCGGGTCTCGTCATGAAACCCATCGCGAATACCTCGCGTACCGGCGTCCACCATCTGATACCTCCTTGTGCCTGTTTAGTTCAGCGCGATCGCGACGGCTTGCACGGAAAGAGCCGGATGCTCAAGCGGATTGATCGAAAAAGCGAGCGTGCGCTGTTTGCTCTTGCAATCACTGATGGCCTGCTCGATCTGCTCACCGATCTGTTCGAAGTTCGACTTCGCAGTGTCGACAGCGGCCGTGAATCGGGTGCGTCCCTGCCCCGCCCACTGCGCCCCTCCCGCATCTTTGTAGTCATCGACACGGAACGCCTCGACATTGCTGCGCACCGTGTCCAGCTGGGCGATGACCTCGTCGAGTTCCTGCACCTGCGCCAACGCCTGGTCCTCATTCATCGTCATCTCCCAGGTCCCGCACACTGGCGAACGGGTCGTCCTCTGCGGCCCTGGCAGCGGACGCTACCGGGACGGAAGCGGAGACCGATTCGTTTCGTTTCTGCTGGAATCGAGTGTGGGCATCGTTCAACATGTCGACGGCCAGTTCGTCGTCCGTGTCCCGGTACCCTTCGTGCACGGTCGTCATAATGTCGTCCTGGTTGAAATAGGCGATATTCGTGTGGATCAGGCCCTCCGGGTACAGGAACGCGCCATAGTCGAAGAACACATCCTCGACGATCGACCCTCGACTGACGATCACTAGCTTCTTCACCGAACCATTCAGAATCACCACACTTCCCAACGGCAAGAACGTGCGGCTCTCCAGGGGCCGGGAGTCAGGATGCAAATCAGTCATACTTGTCTTCCTTTACGTCGAAGCTCACTAAATGGGTCTGCGGCATTTTTCGCTCTATTGGGTGGCGCTCCCGCGCCCTCGGCCGCAGCCGGTGGAGGGAGAGCGGCGGGTGTGGTGAGGTCGACGGTCAGGGCGGGCTCCGCGGCGGGAGGGGGCGAGACCTTGGGCGGGATCTTCGCCTTCTCGAGCAGATCTTCCGCGAACGCTGTGTCTTCGTCGTTGCTGTGGCCGCGGTGAATGACGTTCGTGATCTGCGTCTGTCGAATCACGATCTCGCGCACTCCGGCCGCCGCGCCTTGCGGATGGGGCACACCCTTGTAACCGGCGAGGAAGCCGTCGTCATGCTTCTGAAAGCCTCGGGCGATGATGACGTAGATGCCGTCGTCGCCTTCGATCTCGACGGCCGTCCCGAGGGGCAGCAGCTCCTGTTCCTCAGTCATGCGCCTGCTCCTGGGCCTGCGGAAGCTTGACCTTCTCGAAGGCGCTGCCGCCGCGCAACACGAAGTACGGCTCGTCGATGCTCGGCTCCGGCTCGGTCGACGTGCCCATGCCCTTCACCAGCGGGCTGTCGTAGGCGCGAGCACCGACAAAGCCGGTGAACTTCTGTTCCCGCAGAAGCTTGGGCACCGGGTCGAACGATTTGGCAAGGTAGTCGTGCCTACTGAAGATCATGAAGTCCAGCCCTGATTTGAAGGTGTTCTTCACCGCCAGCACAAAGTCGTCCGGTTTTACCCCGGTGCTGGCGATGAAGTCGGGCAGGTTCGCGATCACGAGCACCAGAGGGGCGCCCTGAACCTTCTGCTTGTTGAGGCTCAGGTACGCGACGATGCCGGCGACGATCTCGCTCGCGTCGCTCTTGCTCGTGATGTAGCTGAAGTTCGCGGGCAGCGGCGTGCGCTCGAGTGCGTCGTCGAATCGCTCGTCGAAGTCGATGACAAGGAAGTCGGTGTTCACCCTCCCGCCCTGAGTGAGCAGGGTTTGCTGGAAGAGGAGTTCCTGCTCGTCGTCCTTGGCGGCGAACAGGAAGAACGGCTGCGAGCGCGGCAAGAACCCGCGTGCCTCGGTGGTGGCCTTCGACAACGCCAACGGCACGCCGCCCTTGCTCTCGACGGTCGTGACCGTCGCGAAGCCGGCGAACGCCTCCGGCGTGAGCTCCCGCGGCACCATCGGGATCCGCGCAGGCCGTTTCCCCGTCCAGGCGGCGTCGAGGGCGGCGACCTGCGCTTCGAGCGCGGCGAGCGTCTCGGCGCTGGTCTCGCCGGGAGCCGGTTGGTAGAACTGGATCGCGGTTGGCGTCTCCACGATCACCTGTCCTCGGCCGAGTGTGTCGACCTGCAGCAGCCGTTCGCGGCCCATGAGTTGGGCGAGTTCGCTCTCGTCGTTGAGGTACAGGCTCAGCTTCGTGGAAATGTTGCTGAGCATGTTCACGCGTACTCCGCCGACCCGGCTTGCGCTCATGACCAGATAGACGCCGAGGCCGGCGCCTTCGCGGAGCACCTGCAGCAGCAGGTCGTCGATCTGCTCCTTACGCCGATCGTTCGCGGTGAGGTTGTCGTATCCGTCGAGCACGTTCACCACGACTGGGAGGCGCCGACCGGTCTTCGCGGAGTACTGCTCCAGATTCGCGACACCGGCGTCTCTGAACGACTGCTTCCGCGCCGCCAGCACGCCACCGATTCCCTCCAGCATCTTGCCGAGCTTCTCGCTTTCTTCGAGCGTGACGATATCGGCGACATGGGGGAGGCCGCGCAGCGGCAGCAAACCGTTGTTCCCGAAGTCGATGAGGTTGACCTGCACCTGCTCAGGCGTCGACGTCGTGGCGAGGCCGATCGTCAGGGTCTGCAGCACGGTCGACTTGCCGAAGCCGGGGCTGCCGAAGAGAACCGTGTGCCCAGCCTTCGCGAGGTCGAAGTCGTAGCTCTCCTGCGCCTGCCGAGACGGGATATCGAGCATGCCCAAGGGCACGCGCAGACCGGATCCTGCGGGTTCCGGAGCGGCGATGTTCTCGGCAAGGTTCGGTAGCCACGGCTTGTCCGGGAGCTCAAGCCTGGGGTCGCCGGTAAAGATGGTGGCAATGGCGTCGATGACGGCTTCGAGCTGTGAGGGCAGATCGCTGGTGTCTTTGCCCTGTTCGACCTCTTCGTCGGGGTCGTAGAACAGCTCGTACTGGCCGACCTCGTTGATCGTGTAGATCCGCTCATCCACCTGCTCGGTGACGACCGCGTCCGGGTCGTACGGCACTCCGGCGTAGCCGCTCTGGAACAGCTCGTAGACCTCGTTCTGCCCGACCTTCAGATAGCCGCGCCCCGGGTTGGTGATGTGGGCCGCATCGGTGGTCTTCAACAGCTCGTTCGAGTCCTGTTCGCTCGCCATCTTGAGCGCGATCTTCGACGTCGAGTTCGCCTCGATCTGGTCGTTGACCACACCGCTGGGCTTCTGTGTCGCAAGGATCAGGTGCACGCCAAGGCTTCTACCGATGCGGGCGACCGAGGTGAGTTCGTCGAGGAACTCCGGCACGTTCGCCTTCAGCTCCGCGAACTCATCAGACACCAGCACCAGATGCGGCAACGGCTTCGACGGGTACTTCACGTCAGGCTTCGGGGCGTGCCGGTGCTTGTACAGGCTCATGTACGCGTTAATGCTGTTCACCCCGTACACCGCGAACTCGCGCTGGCGCTTGTTCAGCTCCGCCTTGATGCTCGCCAGCGCCCGCGCCGTGCCCGCGCCATCGAGGTTGGTGATGGCGCCCATGAAGTGCGGCAGCTTGTCGAGCGTGTTAGCGATGCCACCGCCCTTCCAGTCGATGATGAGCATCCCCACGTCTTCCGGGGAAAAGTTGATCGTAAGCCCGATCAGGTACGTGGTCAGGAACTCGGACTTGCCGGATCCGGTGGTACCGCCGACCAGCGCGTGCGGACCGTGGGCGCGCTCGTGCAAATCCCAGTACACGGAGTCGGATCGGCCGCGCCACCCGATCAGCGACGCGATCGACTTGTTCGGTTCGGCCCTGTCCCACCGCTGCGCGATCTGCAGGTCCTCGACGGTCGTGACCTCGTACTGCTCCAGCAGGGTCAACGTCTCCGGCACGGCGTTCTTCTCGACCTCAAGGTGGTTCAGGTTCGACAGCTTCCGCAGTGAATGCTCAAGATTCGACGGCACGCCGTAAGGGACGAAGGGCGTCGCAACGTACACGTCAGCATTGGTGACGAGTTCGCCTTTCACGAAGTTCGGCGCCTGAATGAGAGCGGTGACCGTCTCGGGCAGGAGTTTCGCGTCTTCGCTGCACCAGATCACCGTCACCCCCAACTCGCTCATGTCCTCGGCGAGCAGTTCGTTGATGCCGTGGCCGGCGAGGTGCCGGTCGTCGCAGATCGTGAACACGTAGTGCGGCGCGAACTGGGGCTTCTGCGTGCCTGCGTCCTTGACCGCTTGCTTCCGCTTCTGCAGCAGCTGGTAAAAGCTGTTCAACACGATGTCGCGCAGTCTGTCGTTGTACACGAGCCCGCGCATGTTCAGCTCCTGCATCCTGAAATGCGGCAACAGCCGCCACGCACGCCACGTCTGCCGATACGCCTCACGGGAGATGAGGCTGACAACGTTCACGTCACGGTACGAGTGGAAGAACGCCGTCTGGAACAGCACTGCCTGCAACTGGGCCTGGACGACCTCCGGCGGGCCGACGAATCCGAGGGTCTGCCCCATCAGCCCAACCGGTGTCGGGGCGTCGCGTTGCGTCTGGAACCCCGCTGCGAGTTCTGCGACCTGCCGCGCCTCGTCGCTGGCGTCTTTGTCATTCACATCGGAGGACACCGACAGCACCGACGGGCGGTCGGAGTATCCGAGGGAGACGTGGAGGAAGTCTTTGTTGAAGCGTTGACGCTCGTAGATCCTGCGGTCGTACACCTCGACCAGGTCGATAAGTTCCCGCGGGCTTGGCTGCTGATATCGCAGTACGTCGCCCTCCTCGTCGTGTGCCTGGGTCACTGCGGCAACGGTCCTGACGAGGTAGCCGGCGTAGTCCTCCTCCTGCGTGAGCGCGGCCACTTTCGTCTCCGCTTTCTCGGTGACGTACTGCGACACCGTGAACGATGCCGTCAGCAGGGTCGCGAGCCCCATACCGAGGATCATCGCCGGGTTGCTGCCGGTGATCATCACCGTCACACCGGCTACCGCGATCATGAAGAACGGCGGCAAGACCAGCCGCATCAACCGGTTCTTCGGCTTCGAAGGCGGCTTGTCCGGCCCCTGCAGCCGGAACTCAGCCTCGCGGACCTCCACGTTCAGCTTCGGGGACCTCCGATAGTCGGGGAACCCTTCCGGGAACTCCCGCACCGCAGGCTGCACCAACGCCTTCGCGGGGTCGACCACGGCCCCCGGCCCGAAGCTGGTGAGCTTGAACTGGGCCGGACGCTTCTCCACGAGGTAGCCGGCAGTGAGCACCACCGTGCCGACAACGAGATCGCAGACCTGCCTCCCGCGGACCAGGACGCCGTTCACGAACACGAGCTGGTCGCGGGGGTCAACGATCAGCACGTCGTCATGCAGGACCAGTAACGGCGAATCCGCGACCCTGATACCGGCATTCGGGTCGTCGCCGATGACGAAGTCGCTGCGACCATCGATGATGAACGTCACCGTGCGCGCGCGGGCGGCTGGCACCACCACGCACTCCAGTGCGCCAACGCCCTGCAGCCCGGCGCTGAGCTTCTCGCCGTCGACATAGAGCAGGTCGTTGATCACACTGAACTTATGACCCTGATGCTCGACAAAGGGACGCTCCTCGGTGAGCGACAGCCTGATCGCGCGCTGATCGTCCAGTACGTACACCAGGAATAGCAGCTCGGCCGGGACGAGCCGGGAATCGAGTCCCGCGCGCTGGACACTCACCGGCTGCTCCGTGTCGGACACGCTCATTTTTTGCCTGCCGTGTCGCCGGTGCCGCCGAGCTTCGCGGTCAACTCCTCGATCGCTTTCGCGTCCTCGTCGAGAAGTTCCTGCTTCTTGCCACCAGCCATCTGGGTATCCAGCTTCGTCGCCTGATACAGATCCGTGTAAGCCAATAGAGTGAGCTGATCGTCGCCGAGGTTCTTGGCGTAATCGAGAGCCTGCTCGAATTCACCGCGACCCATCGCGATCCAATAGTTCAACGTCACATCGTCGGTCTTTTGGGAGATCGTATTCAGAATCTTCTGCTTTTGCGTCGCCGTGAGATCGTGGAGATTGACGCTCGACACCGCCAGCACATACTTTGCAGACGCAGGCAACGACGGAGCTGCGAAATCGTGCAACTCGGCCAGCGTGCCCGCATAGTCGCTCGCGAGGAACCGGGCTTGGCCGGCAACCACCGCGGCCTGCACACGGTTCTGCGACGCTGTCTGCCAGGCGAATGCGCCGGCGGCCAGCGCCGCGACGAGGCCGAGCACGCCGAGCACGCGATACCACGAGTACCGGCGCTTGGAGACGCTCACCTTGGTCGCTGCGACATCCGCCTGCTCGGCTCTCACCTGCGCATCAATGCACGAGAACAGTTCGTCTGTCGTGGTGGCGTGCGTCACCACGGTCGAGAACTTGTCCCGCAGAGCCGCCGCCCCGTCCACGAGCTGCTCGAACGTCAGCTTGGGACGGAACACCTGCAACACCATCGCCTGCAGCGAAGCGAGGAACCGTGCCTCATCGAACACCATCGGAGCGAGCATGCCCTGCAACCCGACATGCACCACCCGGAGGAGGCCACCGGACAGATACACATTGTCAGGGTGAATCAACGGCACCGCGAGACCACCCCGGTAGCGGACACAGGCCACCAGGCTCTGAGCCAAGAGCAGCCGATCCAGCCGCGTCCGCGCCCGGCCGATCGCCTCCCGGAAGCTGATCTCACCTGCCGCGAGAGCATAGTCGAGCGCGATCCCCGTATCGGTCTCGTGCATATCGACGTATCGAGCGATCACATCCAGACACGAGCCGTCAAACCCGTTCTTTTCCAGACCCACATGAAGGGCATCAGGGCTTTGATCGAGTTCGAGAGCTGTGCCCTCCACAGTAATGCGCATCACTCACTCACTCTTAAGTCTGAATCTGGAGACGGTCACCGTTGCCGATCCCGAACGACGAGATGACGTCGTAGCCGCTCACGGCGAGGGCTTTGTCATCGAGCGCTAACGAGAACCCTTCGGGCAGCACCATTCCCCTCGCCGCACAGCCATCCCGGATCAGCTGCGTCAGCCGATCGAACGTGACCTCGCCGGGCACCAGCAGGTCGACCTGCTTGCCCGCATGCTCCAGGGTGACTTCGATCACACCGCCGCCCGCTTTCTCCTCGCCCAGAACCTCCCCAGCAGCACGCCCGCCACCAGCACCAGCGGCACCACCACCGCAGCTGCTGCGCCGTACAACACGGGAGACGCTTCGCTCTCCTCCTGCGTCGCCGTGGGCGCCTCTCGCGACGAGTAGTCACCGAACAGTGCCGCCCGGACTTGCTGATAGTCGGCCACGCTGGTCTCCACGTGCGCGAAGTCCAGGGTGTTGGCGACCGTCAGCCGGCCAGCCGCCGCCTCTTGCTCCTTGTGCGCCCTCGCAGAAACATCCGCGGAGAACAGGTCACCACGAATCGCGAAGTCTCCCGTGGAACCGGCGCCCACCGACTCGTTCACGAGAACAGTGGTGTCAAGATTCAGCCGCCCCTCACCGTCGTCATCGGAGGCGAACGCGAAAGCAGGTGCGCTTACCGTCACCGCGACAGCAAACGCACCTGCACACAACCCTCTCGCGAGGAGAGATCGCCGTGCCGAGTCTTCTGCGCCCGGGAAGCTGCTAGAAGCCGAAGCTCTGCGCATCCTGCGCGTCACGCTCAGCAATGGTGTCCGCGTACTTGTTCAACTGCTCGTTGATGTTCACCAGCAACTCCTCGAACTTCTTCACGCTCTCGGAAAGCTGGTTGTACTGCTCGAGATACGCCTGGAACGCCTGACCCTTCCACTCCTCACCAATGGTCGAGTTCATCTGGTTCACCTTCTGAATGGCCTGCTCGATCTCTTCCTTCGAGCGGGTGTAGACCTGAGCCTGCTGCTTCAGTTCTTCGGGCGTAACACTAATCTGAGCCATGGAATGTTCCTTTCTTGGTCCTGATACTGCTCCGAGACCGTAGCATGCCGCCAGCACACGATCAGAAGCCCCGGGAGTCACCATTGTGCATCCCCGCGCCTTGGCCAGGGACTATGACCGGTGCTGCTGTCGGGGCTCCATCGAACATGCCCGCAGCTCGCTGTGGTGGCCGGTAGGCAGATTCCCCGTCATTTCGGCGTTCCACGGGAAGATTCAGTTGACTGCCTGGGGCAGGGCGACGGTCGGTCGCTGCCCGGGAAGACACCCGTACTAGTGCCAAATCCGTCTCGGGATAAGGTCCGCCAGGATGTCGTAGCTAAGGCACGAAGTAGAACACCGATGGCGCAGATCGCGAAGGACATGGGGTCTCGGAGAACTCGATCGCGAACGGAATGAAAAGGAGGTTTATGCAAAATACCCTTGCATGCTCAACGAACGGACCTCCGACCAGGGCTTTTGTGGCGCTCAACCTGAATTGTGCAGAAGCCTCTACGTGACACCAAATGAGTATGAGGCTTGTTCAGAGCACACGATTGCGGCCTGGAAATGCGCGCTGATCAGGGATTTTGTAGTTAACTCGCAGGGCTCGAGTAAGCCTCCAGACGTCGCGACCAGAAATGCGGATTATGCACAATCCGACTGACCGAGCTAGATTCGCACGTGTCGGTCACGAATAAGACCGGCTTATGCGCTCTGATTCAAGCCTCTGCAAAGTATCCATGCATGCTCAACGAACGGACCTCCGACCAGGGCTTTTGTGGCGCTTGACCTGAAGCTTGCATGAGCCTTATGGAAGAGCAACATGCGACAGAAACTCTTCGCAAAGGACCCCGCCGATGAGCACACGGACTACTACAGCAATGACCACCCAGCACTACGCGATCCTCGCCGAACGGATCGAGAACGAATTCATGTGGCGTCGAGGACGGCCACGCAAGCTCTCGCTCGTGGGAGCGCTGCATGTCACCCTTCTCTACTATCGCCAAAATATCACCGAGCAGTTGATCGCTAATGTGGTCAGTATCCAACAGTCGACCGTGTCGCGGACGATCGCGTTGATGGGAGCGATGCTTAATGTCGTTGCCGATGACGAGCAGCCGCATGTCAAGGCCGCGCTCGATGAGACGACGGCCGTCATCGACGGCACCCTGCTCCTGTGCTGGTCCTGGGCAGACGCACCCGAGCTGTACTCCCCCACAGACAAGACCGCAGGGCACACAAGACCACAGGGCACAACTCCCAGGTCCTCGCGGATCTCTCCGGTCGGTCGGTCCATATCTCGGTCTGATCGCGGGCGAGCACCACAATGCCCACGCCTTTCGAGAAACCGGGTTAGCCGACGTCCTCAACCTCTCGACCACGCTGGCCGACAAAGGCTACCAAGGCACCGGATTGGTCACACCGATGAAAAAGAAACGAGGCGAAGAACATCTGCCGGATTAAGCGAAAGAACACAATCGCTTCGTCAACACTCACCGATACATGATCGAGCGAACAATCGCTAACATCAAGACCTGGCGGATACTCCGCACCGGCTACAGGCGGCCACTGCGCACCTTCCGAGACGCTTCCAACGCCGTCCGCGAACTCATCTTCTTCATCCAGAAAAGACCAATTTTGCCTAAGCCTCACCGTGCGCGACCTGAAGCGTCGGAATCGCCTCCTGGCGCAAAAAACGGAGGTGATGCGGCGGGCGTTGGCGTATTTCTCTTCGTGCGAGGTCTGCGCGGAATTCTGTTCCCGCTGACCTTGACGTTGTCGTTGACGGGATCGCCATCGCCGCAGCCTGCCGGGTTGTGGGCTTCTCGCAGCAGGCCATTGACGCCTGGAAGAAGCGGCCCTTTCCCGATCGTGCCCTTTCCCGATCGTGCCCTTTCCCGATCGTGACTGGGACGATGCGCACCTGACCAAGGCCAAGGTCGACGCGCATCGCGACTCTGGGCGGACGCCCCCCTCGTGTCAGCCGCGCGGGGTGCGACCGGCGGCGAGCCCGATCCCGGCCGCGAGTGCCAGTTCGAGGGCCGCGACGGCCCCGACCACCAGTGGGTCCGGCCCGACCTGCGCGAGCCGCCCCGGCCCTGCGGCCCCCGCCGAGAACCAGGCGAGCAGCCCGAGCAGCAGCCCACCCACGACTCCGATGCCGACGGCAGCCGCGGCGCCCCAGCGCAGCAGCGAGCGGCCGTCGAGGGCGTCGAGCACGGCGCGACGCAGGCGCCATCCGGCGGCGAAACCCACCAGCACAGGCACGAGCAGGCCGAGGAAACCGAGGGCCGAATCGCCCTGCGGCAGCGCCGCGAGTACCGGGATCGACGGGATCGGTCCAAGCAGCGTGCCCGCCGGGCTCACGGAGGAACCCGCTCCGAGCGCGAAGCCGGGTCCGATCAGCCAGCTCGCGGCCCAGATCACGAGATTGGGGACGAATGCCAGCTGCCCCAGCGTCAGCGTGAAGCCGCCGAGCGCCTCGCCGCCCAGTCCCTCGTACAGCGCGACCACGGCGGTGTAGTTCGCGACCAGGAGCACCGCGACCAGCACAGCCGCCGCGCCGATCACGCCCGCCGCTGCCAGGGCGCCGCCGCGCAGTGACGCGAGGATCAGGCCGGGCGCGGGCTCGGGGAGGCGGTGCAGGGACTCCGCGGCGAACTCGCCGATCCGGTCCCCCTCGCCGCTGCCCGCGGAGTGCAGTGCCGAGCCGATCAGCACGCCGAGCGCGAAGACCAGGGGCGGCAGCACCGTTCCCTGCACGGGATCGACGGCCACCGCAGAGTCCGGGGAACTGAGCACGACGAGGAGCGCGAGAAGGAAGTACGTGCCGATCGAGACGAGGATTCCGATGGAACGAAACGGCGACTCCTGCGCACGCCTGCCCGTGCGTGCGCCGAGGACCAGGGTGAGCAACGAGAAGGCCAGTGGCGCGATGGTCACGGCGAAGCGCTCCGTGCCGCCAGGCAACCCCAGGGCCAGGGCGGAGTCGGGGGCCAGGCCAGCCTGCAGGTCCGCGCCGTGGCCGAGCAGCCAGGAGTCGGCGGCGATGCGCCAGAACACGCCCCAGTCAACGGCGGTGTCGTACTGGACGGCCCAGAGGACGGTGAGTGGGACAAGCGGGATCGCGATGCCGATGAGCGCCGACAGCGCGGCGTCGAAGGCGGCGAGGAGGGCGACGGTGATCCGGTTCATGAGCCTGATGAGCCTATCGGCGGGTCACTCCGAGCCCGGGGAGAGGCGCGCCGCGCGGGACAGCTGGTCCCCTCGTGTCGAGCCCGTGACGAGGACCAGCGATCGACCCTGGGAGTCGTGGCAGCGAGATATGCAAGAACGGACGAAATCCCGTGCCGCGGCACGGGATCTCGTCCGTTCGAGTACATCTCGCGACATTTCGCGAGAGGCGAGAGGCTACAGCGCTGCGTAGACCTCGCGGAGGAGCGCGGCGGTCTCGGACGGCGTCTTACCCACGCGAACGCCCGCGGCCTCGAGGGCCTCCTTCTTGGCCTGCGCGGTGCCGGCCGAGCCGGAGACGATTGCGCCAGCGTGGCCCATCGTCTTGCCCTCGGGAGCGGTAAAGCCTGCGACGTAGCCGACGACCGGCTTGGTGACATTGGCCTTGATAAACTCGGCCGCGCGCTCCTCCGCGTCGCCGCCGATCTCACCGATCATCACGATCGCCCTGGTCTCGGGGTCGGCCTCGAACGCGGCGAGCGCGTCGATGTGCGTCGTCCCGATGATCGGGTCGCCGCCGATTCCGATCGCGGTCGAGAAGCCCAGGTCGCGCAACTCGTACATCATCTGGTAGGTCAGTGTGCCCGACTTCGACACGAGGCCGATCGGACCTGTGCCGGTGATCGTCGCGGGCGTGATTCCGACGAGCGACTCGCCCGGCGTGATGATTCCGGGGCAGTTCGGGCCGATGATGCGGGTCTTGTTCCCCTTCTCCTGCGCGTACGCCCAGAACTCCGCGGAGTCCTGCACCGGAATGCCCTCGGTGATGACGACGAGGAGGCCGATCTCGGCATCGATCGCCTCGATGACGGCGTCCTTCGAGAAGGCGGGCGGGACGAACGCGATGGAGACGTCGGCGCCGGTAGCCGCCATCGCCTCCTTTACTGTCCCGAAGACGGGGAGTTTGACATCGCCGTGGGTAACGGTCGTGCCGGCCTTGCGGGCGTTGACGCCGCCGACGACGTTCGTGCCGGCCTTGAGCATTAGCGCGGTGTGCTTGGTGCCCTCGCCGCCGGTAATGCCCTGGACGATGACCTTGGAGTCCTTGGTGAGGAAGATCGACATGCTTGTTCTCTGATTCCTTGAGTGGTCGGGTCCGTTAGGCGGCGGCGAGTGCGGCGGCCTTATCGGCGCCCTCGTCCATAGTCGCGGCGAGCGTGATGAGCGGGTTGGCGGCGGCCTGGAGGATCGCACGCCCCTCCTCGACCTTGTTGCCGTCGAGGCGGACGACAAGCGGCTTGGTCGCTGCGTCGCCGAGGATCTCGAGCGCCTGGAGGATGCCGTTCGCGACCGCGTCGCACGCGGTGATCCCGCCGAAGACGTTGACGAAGACGCTCTTGACCTGCTGGTCACCCAGGATCACATCGAGGCCGTTCGCCATGACCTGGGCGGAGGCTCCGCCGCCGATGTCGAGGAAGTTGGCCGGCTTCACGCCGTTGTGCCGCTCGCCCGCGTAGGCAACGACATCGAGTGTGGACATGACCAGGCCCGCGCCATTGCCGATGATGCCGACCTCGCCGTCGAGCTTCACGTAGTTGAGGTCATTCGCCTTGGCCTTGGCCTCGAGCGGGTCGGCGGCGTCCGTGTCCTCGAGAGCGGCGTGCTCCGAGTGGCGGAAGCCGGCGTTCTCGTCGAGCGAGACCTTCCCGTCGAGAGCGACTATGTCGCCCTCCTCGGTCAGCACGAGCGGATTCACCTCGACAAGGGTGGCGTCCTCGCCGGTGTAGACGTCGTAGAGCTTCACGAGCACCGGCGCGACCTTGGCGATGAGCTCCTCCGGGAACTTCGCCGCACGGGCGATCTCCTCGGCCTTGGCCGCGTCGATGCCCTGGCCGGGGACGACCTCGACGCGGGCGAGAGCGTCGGGCCGCTCGACGGCGAGCTGCTCGATCTCCATGCCGCCCTCGTAGGAGGTGAGCGAGAGGTAGGAGCGGTTGGCCCGGTCGAGCAGCACAGAGAAGTAGAACTCGCGGTCGATGCGCGCACCGCCGGCGACCATGACGCGCTTGACGACGTGGCCCTTGATGTCCAGACCCAGGATCGACTGTGCCACGGTAAACGCGTCCTCGGGGGTCTTCGCGACCTTCACGCCGCCCGCCTTGCCGCGACCACCGATCTTGACCTGCGCCTTCACGACGGTGACGCCGCCGAGCTTCTGGGCCGCGGCGCGCACCTCCTCGGGCGTGTCGGCGACAATGCCCGGGAGCACGGGGACGCCGTACTTCTCGAACAGATCACGGGCCTGGTATTCGAAGAGATCCACGCTGCATTCCCATTCCGCGCCGAGCGCGCTTGAATTTCGAGTCAAGGTGGCCCGGACGTCGCCGGAGTCTCGGCACTGTCCCTGGGCCGCGCCGAGTCTACTCCGCGAGCACTCCGCGCTGTCCTCCCACCACTCCGCGCCCGCCGCCGTCCCGCCGCGTAGCGTGGAGTGCATGCCGCCCGTCCGCCCCTCTTGCTCGCGGTCCCGACCCGATGTGTTCCGCGAGGGCGTCTTCCTCCTCGCGGGGGCGCGGGCTATCCTCCTGCAGATCGCATATCCGGCCGTGGGGTACGGAGTCGCCGACCACTCCGACTTTGTGCACCGCGCAGTGAACCGCCTGCACGGCACGCTCTCCTACCTCTACGTGCTGCACTACGGCACGCCGGACGACGTGCGCGCCGTGCGCCGCCGGGTAAACCGCGCCCACGTCCCCGTCCACGGGCCGGGCTATACGGCCTTCGACCCGGAGCTCCAGCGCTGGGTCGCCGCCACGCTCACACAGTCGATGCTGCAGCTTTACGAGGGCGCGTTCGGCGCTCTGGACCCGGAGCAGGCCGACGACATCGTGCGCCGCTCAGTCGTGGTCGGCACGGCGCTGCAAATGCCCGAGGAACTGTGGCCCGACTCCCGCGCCGCCTTCGATGCCTACTGGGAAGAACAACTCGCCCGCCTCAAGGTGACCCCACAGGCACGCCGGGTCGCCCGGGACCTCCTCGGTCAGAGCATCGCGGCCTGGTACCTGCGCCCGTTCGGCCCCTACCTCCGGTTGCTCACGGCTGGCCTGCTTCCCGCCCAGCTGCGCGCACCATTCGGCTTCCGCTGGGACGACCGGCAGGAGCGACGGTTCGACCGGACACTCCAGCGCACCTTCGCCGTCTACCGTCTCCTCCCTGCTGTGATCCGCACGGCGCCGTGCCGCTACTACCTGGCGCGGGTGCGCCGAGGCTGATCAGAATCCGGGAGTGACGACCCAGCCCGCATAGGCCGCCAGCTCAAGGCCGAGCGCCTGCGCGGCCGCCCGTGCCTCGTCGATGCCGCGCTCGTCGCGCACATCCACCGAGACCGGCACGCTGTCACCGAAGCCCGCGATCTCGACGCGGGCGCTCGTCGGACCGCTATACAGCGGCACGTACGCATCGGCGGTCCTTGCGCCGACCACTCGCGACCCCGTCGCCTCCGCGATCACCGCGAGCGCGAACGGAGCCGTCACCACCGCATCCGTGTACAGCACGGCCTCGCCGCTCATCCGCGCCTCATTCCTCCTGCAGGACACCGCATCCTCGGGAACACCCCGCAGCATCCCGACTGTAGAGAGGCGACGGACCGACCGCACCCCCTTCCCCGAGCCTTTCGGATGCGCACTCCCCCGCCGTGATGCGCTGGCAGTCGACTGCCCACCTCCGCGAGATGCCTCTTCGGTACGCCCCCGTCCCCGCCCGTCGCGTACTCAAGAAGCATCTCGCGGAGGTGGCGGGGGACGGAGCGGGGATGGGTGGCGCGCGTCAGGGCAGGAGGATCCAGATGGCGGACGCCAGCGCGGCGCCGGCCGCGGCTCCCGCGATCACCTGTGCGGGAGTGTGCGCGCCGAGGCGGACCCGCGACCAGAGCACGCAGAGCACGATCGGCACGGTGACCGCGAGCGACAGCGGTCCGTAGGCGATCAGCACGACGACCGCGCAGGTCGCGACGACCGCGGCGTGCCCCGAGAGCTTCCAGACGAGGTTCACGACCCCCACGGCGGCCACGACCGCGACGGTCACCACGCCGAAGGTCGTCACCGCGGCCGGGGCGCCGAGAGCGGCCAGCAGCACCAGCCCGACGACGATGGAGACGAGCGCGAGCCCGATCGGCAGCGCCCGCTCGCGGCGGTCCGGCACGTGATGATCGCCGTGGATTCGCCCGCTGCGCATCAGAATGCGGATGACCAGGTACGGCAGCACGCCGATGAAGAGCGCGGCGAGAGCACCCCATGCCATACCGAGCAGCGGCGGATCGGCCACCCGGGCACCGACGACGACCGGCACCACGACCGCGAGGACCGCCGGCGAGAACGCCTCGGTCGCGACGTGCGCCGCCGCGGAGCTACCCGCCATCCGGCTAGAGCTTCTCGATCGGCGCGACCTTGATGAGCAGCTTCTTCGCGCCGACCTGATCGAAGAGGACGTGCGCGACGCGCTTGCTGCCCTCGCCGGTGACCGCGTTCACGCGGCCCTCGCCAAAGTCGGTGTGCCGGATCCGATCCCCCGCGATCAACTCGAGGTCGCCGTTGTCGCGCACCATGCCCGTGATCCGGTTCGGGAACTCGCCCTTCGCCTTCGGGGCCGCGGCCAGAGCCTCGCGGAATTCGGTGTTGGAGCGCGAGCGCCCAAATCCGGGACGCTGTGCGTTCAGCGCACGCGGTTGGGTGCCGCCGCGCGACGTCGCCGCTCCGGGCGACTGCCGCCACTGGATCAGCTCACCGGGGATCTCCTGCAGGAACCGGCTCGGCATCGCGACTGACGTCTCGCCGTACTGCGCCCGCGTCATCGCCAGCGACAAGTAGAGACGCTTGCGTGCGCGTGTGATGCCCACGTAGAAAAGTCGCCGCTCCTCCGCCGGACCGCCGGGTTCATTGGCCGAAATACGGTGCGGGAGCAGGTCCTCCTCGATGCCGGTGAGGAACACCGCGTCGTACTCGAGGCCCTTCGCGGTGTGCAGGGTCATCAGCGAGACGGTGCCCGAGTCGTCTTCCAGGTCGTCCGCCGCGGCGACGAGCGAGACCTCGGTGAGGAAGTCGACCAGCCCGCCGTCGGGGTTGTTCCGCGCGAACTCCTTCGTGACGGCAATCAGCTCATCCACGTTCTCGGCGCGCGCCTCATCCTGTGGGTCGCGGCTGGAGCGGAGCATCTCGAGATACCCGCTACGGGTGAGCAGCGCGGTCAGCACCTCGTGCACCTTCGCCTCGCCGCCCTCTCGGCCCGGATCGAGCAGGAGCGCGCACTCATCGAGCAGGGTCGCGAGATCGACGATCGCCTTCGTCACCTTGGGACCCATGCCGAGCGACCCGGCGTTGCGCATCGACTCGCGGAGGGTAACCCCGTTGGTGTCAGCGAACGACTGCAGCTGCGCCTGGGTCGCCGGACCGATGCCGCGCTTGGGCGTGTTCATAATGCGGCGCAGTGCCAGCACGTCGGCCGGGTTGGCGACCGCGATCAGGTACGCCAGCGCGTCCTTGATCTCGGCGCGCTCGTAGAACTTCGTGCCACCGAGAATCCGGTAGGGCAGCGCCGAGCGGATGAAGATTTCCTCGAGTGCGCGCGTCTGCGCATTAGTTCGATAAAACACGGCGATCTGGTCGTAGCCGGTGCCCGCCGCGTGGAGCCGCGCGATCTCGTCCACGACGAACTGCGCCTCGTCATGCCCCGAGTACCCCGTGTAGCCGACGATCTTCTCGCCGTCACCGCTGGAGGACCAGAGGTTCTTCGCACGGCGGTCGAAATTGTTCGATATGACGGCGTTGGCCGCCGACAGGATGTTCTGCGTGGAGCGGTAGTTCTGCTCGAGCAGGATCACGCGACAGCCCGGGAAGTCGCGCTCGAACTCAACGATGTTACGGATATCGGCGCCGCGGAACGCGTAGATCGACTGGTCGGAGTCGCCGACGACGGTGAGCGAGGCCCCCGGGATCGAGCCGTCGGCAGTGACCGGTCCGCGGTAGGGCCGGTCGAAGTGGGCGGCCGTCACCGTCGCGGGGGGAACTGGCCGGGTCAGCTCGTGGATCAGCGAGTACTGCGCGTGATTCGTGTCCTGGTACTCATCGACGAGTACATGGCGGAACCGCCGCTGGTACTTCGCCGCGACGTGCGGGAACGCCCGGAAGAGGTAAACCGTTTGCGCAATGAGGTCGTCGAAGTCAAAGGCGTTCGCCCCCTCGAGCGCACGGGAGTAGGCACGGAAGACCTGGAGGAACATCTCCTCGTTGGGGTCGCTCAGGTTGGCGGTCCTGGCGTAGGAGTCGACGTCGGCGAGCTCGTTCTTGAGCTTCGAGATCTTCGCGGAGGCGCTCGCGACGGTGATGCCGAGGGAGTCGGCCTCGAGGTCCTTCACGATGCGCTTGAGCAGTGCGCGCTGGTCGCCGGAGTCGTAGATCGTGAACGACCCGGTCATCCCGAAGTTCTCGGCCTCGCGGCGCAGGATCCGCACGCACGCCGAGTGGAACGTCGAGATCCACATCCCCTCGGCGTTCTGCCCCACTAGCTTTTCGACGCGCTCGCGCATCTCGGCCGCGGCCTTGTTCGTGAAAGTGATGGCGAGGATCTGGCTCGGCCACGCCTCGCCGTTGCCCAGGAGGCTCGCGATGCGCCGGGTGAGCACGCTCGTCTTACCCGACCCCGCGCCCGCGACGATCAGGAGCGCGTCGCCCCGGTACTCGACCGCCTCGCGCTGCTGCGGGTTGAGGCCCGCGACCAGCTGCTCGTGCGCGGAGTCGTTGCGGGGCGCGTCGCCGGAGCCGCCGGGGGTACCGACGATGACCGGGGTGGCGCGGGAGTCGCTCGGATTGAAGAGAAAGCTCATGTCCCTCCGAGTGTAAGTCGACCCTCCGACACCGGGCGCTGACTCATGCCGCACGCTGCCGCGGGACGGCCGCCGCCAGCGATCCTCCGACATCGAGACCGCGCCACGCCAGCGAGAAGCCGAGCACGGCGAGAGTCGAAGTCGACATCGCCAACAGCTGGAGCAGCACGAAGGCGGCGAGGTCCTTCGTGTCATCGGGGTAGTACTGGATCCCCTGCACGGCGAGCGCAGCCAGCAGCACAACGACGACGATCGAGCACGTCAACAGGAGCCGCCTCGTACCACGGTGGGGGGTCCGCTTCGGTGCGCGTCCCACCTGGGCCCGAGCCGTCAGCCACGCGCAGGCAACGGAGGCGGACGCTAGCGCCACGAGGTCGGCGCCGAGGACGTCACTCGCGCGGTGCCAGGACGCCGCCATCGTCAGGTTGCCGACGAGCACCACGACCACCCCGCCGAGGGCGAGGACAACCGTCCGGCCGCGCCCGGGAACCACCATCGCCAGCGCGAAGACCACCGAGACCGCGGCGGCCGTATGTCCGCTCGGGAAGCTGCCGCCCGTGTACCAGGAGTCTGCAATGACCAGTTCGGGACGCTCGAGCACGACGTTCTTCAACACTTGCGTGAGCGCGGCCGTCATGACAATCGAGCCCACGGAGGCGATGGCGAGAGCCGGGCGCCTCCGGATCAGAGCGATCAGCGCGACGAGCAGGGCGCCGAGGAGCATCGAGATCGGGGTGAACTCGGCGAGCGTACCGGCCGCGGCACCGGTCGCGCGGCCGAACACCTGGTCGGCTCCACGGAGACCCGAGTTCTCGACACCCTGCCCCTGCGGCGTCAGCACGGCGAGCCCGTAGACAACGGCGACGCCGAGCGCCGCGAGGAGCGCGGTGATGAACCAGCGGCGGGTGATGCGGGTGCGGGTGCTCATCGTGCGCCTCCTCTCGTCGGCGATCTTGGGGCTCAGCGATGTGGGGCGTCAACGATGTCGGAGCTCAGCGGCTTGGGGGGCACAGCGGTGCAGGTGTGGCTAGTCGCGAGCAGAAGGCGGGGCGGGGCGGGAGCGCCGAGTGATCTGCCCATGATGGCATCGGAGGCTCCACTCCGGCTCCGCGCGCGCCGAGCGTCAGCCGATGCGCAGCCTCGCCGGCGCGCTCATCCCCGCACCCGGCGCTCGGAATCGACCGCACGCGCCTCGACGGCGAGATCCGGCTGATCCGCGAAGACGCCGTCGATTCCCGTCTGCAGAATGAGGGCGAACTCCTCCTGCCAGGCGCCGTACTCGGCAGGGTCCTTGCCGCGACGGTGGACTTTGTCCAAGAAGCGGTTCTCCGCGCGGAGGGTCCAGCAGTAGGCCTCCAGCCCGACGGCGTGCGCATCGGCGACGAGAGAGTTCGTCCCGACAACGCGGCCCGCAGCGTCCCGGCGGAACAGCATGCTCTTGTCGACGCTGATCCCATGGACCGTGCCGGCGAGGTTGCGCAGTCCCGAGGGAGTGGTGAAGGCGGAGTAGGGAGTCGCGTGGACGCCATGCGCCGCAACGAGGTCAGGGGGCGCGCCCCGGGACTCGAGGAGGTAGACCCGGCGGGTGCCGACCCCGCTCACGGCGAGGCGTTCGAGGACCGTCTTCTCGAAGCTCTCGATCGTTAGGCGCGGATCCCGTTCCCCCCAGCCCGCGGCGGTGAGCTCCTGGCGTAGCAGCACGTCGAGCGAGAGCCCGAGGCCGTCGAAGTAGGTCGCGTGCTTGAGTTCAACGACGAGTTCCGGCGGCGCGTCAGGAGCGTCCTCGGCCGCCCGGTCGAGCAGAGCGAGGAGCTCGCTGAAGCGCAGGAGCGGGAACTGGCCGTCAAAGGTGGCGCTCGCAGGCCGGACGGCAGGCAGCCGCTCCCGAGCGTGCAGGAGCGACAGCTCATCCCAGGTGAAGTCCTCAGTGAACCAACCGGTGATCTCGCGCCCATCGATCCGCTTGGTGCAGCGCCGCTCAGCAAATTCGGGGTGGCGCTCGATGTCCGTCGTCCCCGAGATCTCGTTCTCATGCCTCAGCACGAGCACGCCGTCCCGGGTGGCGACGAGGTCGGGCTCGAGCGCGTCTGCCCCCAGGGCGATCGCCAGCTCATAGGCGGATCGAGTGTGCTCGGGGCGGTAGCCGCTTGCTCCGCGGTGACCGATAACGAGCGGAGTGCGACGCGCTGGCATGCCGTGATCCTATGGGCGCCAGGCTACGGTTCCCGGCACGCCGGTTGTGCGTCGAGTCGAGATCAGCTCGGAGTGAACAGCCAGACTCTGAGAGGCGCTCTCAGATAGTGTGGGTGCATTGTCGATGGTCTTCCAGGACTCTTGACATCTCCCGCACCCACAGCGACTCAGATCCGCAGGCTCCCTCGGAGACCAGCGCACCTGAGAGAAGAGGAACCATGGCAAGCAATAATCCGGCGTTCGGACGCCCGGAGTTCAGCAACCGCGGTTACGCCGGCCGCGTGCAGGACCTCCCGGATGTCTCCCCCGACACGCTCGACCAGATGTACAACCGTCCGGCCGCCAGCTCGGTCGAGACCGATCGGATGACCATCGAGGACACCCTCGCGAAGACGGCTCTCGCCTTCGTGGTGCTCCTCGCGGGTGCCACCGTCGGCTGGTTCGTTCCGGCACTGATGCTGCCGGCCGTGCTCGTCGCCCTGGTGCTCGGCATCGTCAACGCTTTCAAGAAGGTGCCGTCTCCCGCCCTGATCCTCGGCTATGCGGCGACCCAGGGCATCGGCGTGGGCGCGATCTCGCGCTTCTTCGAGAGCGCCTACGAAGGTGCGGTCGTCCAGGCCCTCCTGGCCACGGTCGTCGTGATCGGCGTCACTCTGACGCTGTTCATGAACGGCAAGATCCGCACCTCCCCGAAGCTGAACAAGATCTTCTTCATCGGGATGATCAGCTATGCGGTCTTCTCGCTGGTGAACCTGGGCCTCGGCCTGTTCGGCGTCGGCGGCGGATTTGGTCTGCGGACCGGCTTCATCGGCATCGTGATCGGCCTCATCGCCATCGCTCTTGCGACCTACTCACTCGTGATGGACTTCGAGTTCATCCAGCAGGGCGTACGCAACCGCGCCCCGCGCATCTACGGCTGGACCGGCGCCTACGGCATCCTGGTCACCGTGGTCTGGATGTACCTCGAGCTCCTGCGCCTCATTGCGATCTTCCGCCAGTAGCAGGGCCTCTGTTCGCGGACGGGCGCTCGACCTCAGGGTCGGGCGCCCGTCCGCGTTCCTGGCGCAATCGAAGGAGCGCCTGGCACGATGAGCGGGTGGCTGCCGCTCGCGACTCCCGTCTTCCCGGCCTCGACGTCGCGCGAGGTCTTGCCGTACTCGGGATGCTCGCCGCCCACCTCGCTCCGATCGAACGCGAGATGCTCTGGGACGGCCGCAGTGCGGTACTTTTCGCCGTACTCGCTGGCGTCTCGATAGGACTCATGACCGGGGGTGCGGGCCGATCGGCGAGGCCGTGGCGCGACACCGCGTCCATCCTGCTGCGCGCACTCCTCCTCCTCGCTCTCGGCCTGGCCCTGAACCTGCTCGGGACGCCGATCGCGGTGATCCTGCCGCACTACAGCCTGATGTTCGCGGCGACGGCGCTGCTGCTGTTCCTGCCGAGAGCGGTCCTCGCCGTGCTGGTCGCGCTCATCGCGATCGCGGGTCCGATCCTCGTCGATGAGCTCACGATCTCGGGGAACAGGTGGCTCGCGACGCTCCCACCCGAGGAGTCCGTGCTGGCCGCCCTGCCGGTGACCTGGCTGACCCAGTACTACCCTGTCGCGTCGTGGCTGGCCTACGTGGTGCTGGGGCTGCTGATCGCGCGGTGCAGCATCCGCTCGGTGACCACTGCACGATGGCTCGTGATCGGCGGGGCTGCTGCGGTAGTGCTCGGGTACGGCGGCGGCCTGATCCTCGGTGGGCCCGAGTCGGTTGAAGCGCACGCCAGCACCACCCCCGAGCTGGTCGGGTCGGGCGGATTCGCGGCCGTCGTTCTCGGCGCGTCGATGGCGCTCACTGAGCAGCTGCCGCTCCTGCGCAGGGTTACCGCTCCGCTCGCCGCGGTGGGCGCCATGCCGCTGACGATCTACTCAGTGCAGCTCGTGGCCCTGGCCGTGTACTTGGTGCCCTACGAACCGTTCGATTTCGAGGCGTGGCGTAGCTGGCCCCTCGTCACGGCCTTCGTCGTCGGCTCTGTCGGGTTCGCTCTGGGGTGGCGGCGGCTGGTCGGGCAGGGACCGCTGGAGTGGCTGGTCGCGCGTGCCTCACTGCGGCCGCGTCGGCAGCTCGCCCGGCCGGCGCTGGGTTAGGGTGGCCGGGTGATTCCGCGTCGCGAGGCCGCTCAGCGCCTCGACATTCCCGTCGAGATGGCGGTGCGGCACGGTCTGCCCGAGAAGCTTTCGGAGGAGGAGTGTGTCGCTCTCGAGCAGGATCCGCCTCCGTGGCTGGTTCAGTCGCGCGAGAACCGCACGGGGCGACGACCGGTATGGGTGACCCTCGCATGCGCCGTCTGCGGCCGTTCTGAGGCCGCCCGCCCCAAGAAGTGGTGGCCGGACTTCACATTTCTGGCGTGCGAGGACCATTCCGCGGACGCATGGCCACCCCATCCCGAGGGCCACCGCCGCGACGAATACGACGGCATCGGCACCCGCTTCATCGGCGTCGTCGACGCCCCCGCCTAACCCGCCCTGCCGGACGGAAACCCCCGTGCGATCTGCAGGACATCCCTGCCTCCCCACGCGTCCCCCCCAAGCTGCCGAGCCCGCTTCCTCCCCTCATCCCTGCACACCGCACACCCCCGTCATGCAACGACGCCCCCTACACATGCCGCGGGCCTCCGCGCGGTCAGCTGCAAGGCGGAGAAGGGAGCGATACCGGAGGTATCGTGACCGACGACAACGCCGCAGATGACCGTGCGGAGGCCCGCGGCGTTACTCCCACTCGATGGTGGCGGGGGGTTTGGAGGTCACGTCGAGGACGACGCGGTTCACTCCGCTGACCTCGTTGGTGATGCGGTTGGAGATGCGGGCGAGGAGGTCGTAGGGCAGCCGGGTCCAGTCGGCGGTCATCGCGTCCTCAGAGGAGACGGGGCGCAACACGATCGGGTGGCCGTAGGTGCGTCCGTCGCCCTGGACGCCGACAGAGCGGACGTCGGCGAGCAGCACGACGGGGCACTGCCAGATCTCGCTGTCCAGACCGGCGGCGGTGAGTTCAGCGCGGACGATGGCGTCGGCGTCTTGGAGCAGGTCGAGCCGCTCCTGGGTGACCTCGCCGATGATGCGGATGCCGAGGCCCGGGCCGGGGAAGGGCTGGCGGCCGACGATGGTCTCGGGGAGGCCGAGTTCGCGGCCAATGGCGCGGACCTCATCCTTGAAGAGGGTGCGCAGCGGTTCGACAAGCGCAAACTGGAGGTCTTCGGGGAGGCCGCCGACGTTGTGGTGCGATTTGATGTTGGCGGTGCCAGTGCCTCCGCCGGATTCGACCACGTCGGGGTAAAGGGTGCCCTGCACGAGAAAGTCGATCGACTCCCCTTCGCCCTTCGCTTCGAGCACGAGGGCTTCGGCGGCCGCCTCGAAGGTGCGGATGAATTCGCGGCCGATGATCTTGCGCTTCAGCTCCGGGTCGCTCACGCCGGCCAGTGCGTCGAGGAATTGCTCGCGGGCGTCGACGGTCACGAGGCGGACGCCGGTGGCGGCCACGTAGTCCTCCTCGACCTGGCGGCGCTCGTCCTTGCGGAGCAGGCCGTGATCGACGAACACGCAGGTCAGCTGGTCGCCGATCGCCCGGTGCACGATGGCGGCGGCGACGGCGGAGTCGACTCCGCCGGAGAGGCCGCAGATGACGCGGCCGGAGCCGATCTGCTCGCGGATGACGGCGACCTGGTCGTCGATCACGTTCGACGAGTTCCAGTCGGCGGGAATGCCGGCGGCGCGGTGCAGAAAGTTCTCGATGACGGCCTGGCCGTGCGCGGAGTGCTTGACCTCGGGGTGCCACTGCACCCCGTAGAGGCGGCGCGCGTCGTTGCCGAACGCAGCGACCGGGGTGGAGGTGGTGGAGGCCAGCACCTCGAAACCGTCAGGGGCCTTCGCGACCGAGTCGCCGTGGCTCATCCACACCGTCTGATCGGTCGGCTGCTCGCCGAGGAGGACTCCGCCGTCGGTCGAGAGCGCGGCGTCCGTCGCTCCGTACTCGCGAAGGCCGGTGTTGGCGACCTCGCCGCCGAGGGTTTTCGCCATCACCTGGAAGCCGTAGCAGATGCCCAGGACGGGAACGCCGAGGTCGAAGATGGCGGGGTCGAGCTGGGGAGCGCCCTCCTCGTACACGCTGGAGGGCCCTCCGGAGAGGATGATGCCGACCGGAGATTTGGCCGCAATCTCGGCCGCCGTCGCGTTCGACGGCACGATCTCGGAGTAGACGTTCGCCTCGCGAACGCGGCGGGCGATGAGCTGGGCGTACTGGGCGCCGAAGTCGACGACGAGGACGGGCTGCGCGGCGAGATGCGGCTGGGGAGCGGTGGGCTGCTCGCTAATGGGGGGCCTCCACGGAGTCGGTCGGGGTCTTCGGGTTGGCGCCGGCGGTGCGGCGCTCGAGGTACTGCTCGACCTCGCGGGCGATGCGAGTCTCGACGAAGAAGGAGAGGGTAGGAACGACTCCGCCGAGCGCGATGAGTACGAAGCGCGCGAACGGCCAGCGCATCAGGCTCCACAGGCGGAAGTCGGCGAAGAGGTAGACGACGTAGAACCAGCCGTGCGCGATCAGGATGCCGGTGGACACGTTCGCACCGGTGCCGCTCGAGCGGTACTCGCCTCCCGGCGCTTCGTACATCGGTGCGAAGTGCAGCACGCCCTGCTGGCCGAACGCGAACAGCTCCAGGTGGAACACATACTTCAGCAGCATTTCGGCGCAGAGCAAAAGCAGCATCACGCCGGTGATGATCGAGGTCACCCGGTAGAAGCGCAGGGCGCTCCTGATCGCAGGGAACTGCGCAGGCTTGGGCTCGAGGGGCATGGCGACCAGTTTACGGTGCGGGGGCGGGGGCCTCGGCCCGGTTGTTCCGCGCCCGCTCCTCGGCGTCAAGTGCCTCCTCGGCCTCGCGCTCCCACGCATCGCGGACGAGCCGGAACCACAGGTAGAGCGCGAATCCGGCGAACACGACCCATTCGATCGCATAGAACACATTCAGCCAGTTGAGCGATACGTCGCTCACCCGGGCCGGGGAGTCAATGGCCTCGAGGCCGTCGATCGGCTGGTCGACGACGACATAGCCCTGGTAGACGTCCTGCGGAGGATCCGGCCAGCGGTTAATGAGGGCCGGGATGGACAGCGCGGTGAGGGTCATCGGATCGAGTCCCGCCGCGGGCACTTCGGCTGCCTCATTCGCGACAAGACGACCGGTGAAGGCGATGGGGGTCCGCTCCTCGCCGCTGTTCACGCGATCGGCAACCGTCTGCGCCTGCTCCCGGTCGGCCGTCCAGCCGTAGGCGAGAACCAGGTCGGCGTCGATGGTGCGGGTGCGAGCGATGACCCACCAGCCCGGCCGCTCCCCGTTGAGGCGTCCGCCGAGGATCTCAGCGCCCCCGGCGACGACGCTTGAGCTGCCCTCGACGCGCTGACCGTCGGCGGTCGCGGTGATCGAGCGCGAGGGAGCCGCAACGTCCTCGAGCGCCAGCGTCGTCTCCGATACTCCGGAATTGGGCACCGCTGCGTCGACGGCACGGCCGATCTGCCACTGGCCGAGCGCCGCGAACAGTCCGGCGATCACGAGGGCGAGCAGGAGCGCCGCGATCCAGCGCGGGCGCCTGGCCACCTGCCACACCGTGCTCTGCGTCATTCGTCCCTCGTCCACGCTCATCCCGTGGGGTATCTCCCGGGCCCCAGGAAGCCTAACCCGCGAGTGTCGGAACCCCGCTGGGTCAGTAGTCCGGCTCCCGTGGGCGCCTCGGGCGGCCGTCACGCGCCCCGTCCGACTGCTGCATCGCCTGGTCGATCAGGGCCTGTCGCATCGGATCGGGGAATTCATCGTCGAGCTCGTCGTGCTCGGGCGACCTCCGGGGCAGCTCCGTCGGCTCCTCGGCCGCCGAGGCCCCGGGAGCCACCATCGCTGCCTCGACCAGAGCGAAGTTCTCCTCGGTCATCGCCGGGCGGACCGGAGCGGGGCGGTGCCGGCGACGCGAGAGGAATGCCCCGATGGTCTCGGAGCGCGAGGCCAGGATCGGGCCAACGATCGCCATGATGAGAACGTACAGACCGGCGAAAGGCTGGATCCGCTCGTCAAGACCCGCCGAGAGCGAGAGCGTCGCCAGGATCAGCGCGAACTCGCCGCGGTTATGCAGGATAAACGCCGCGTTCAGGCCGGCTCTCGGCCCGAGCTTGTTCAGCCAGGCGACGAACTGGCCTGCGCCGAGGTTGAGCACGATCGTCATCATGGAGGCGATCAGCACCGGGACGACGACGCTCGGGAACGCTCCAGGATCGAGCCCCAGCCCAAAGTTGACGAAGAAGAATGCGCCGAACACATCCCGCAGCGGAATAGCGATGTGCTCCACCCGCGAGCGGAAGCGGGTCGCTCCGATGACCAGTCCGATGAGGAAGGCCCCGATCGCGTCCGTCACTCCGAGGACTTCGCCGATCCCGCCGAAGAGGATCGCGAGTCCGAAGAACAGGATCGTGAACAATTCGTCGTCACGCGTGCGGAAGAACCTCGAGACCACGCGGCCACCCCAGCGGGCGATCGCGAACATGACCACGAGGAACGCGAAGGCGATGAGCAGCTTGAGGATGACCGGCCACGGCTCCGTCTCCCCCGAGAGGACGACGGACACGATCGCCAAGTAGACCGCGATAAAGATGTCCTCGACCACGGTCACGCCGAGGATCATCGGCGTCTCGGGGTTCGCCAGCCGCTTCAGCTCGATCAACAGCTTGGTGACGATCGCGCTCGAACTCGTGGCCGTGATGCCGGCGATGATGAGCGCTTCCCGGCTACCCCAGCCGAGCAGGAAGCCGAACCCCAACCCGACGACCATGTTGACCGCGATGTAAGAGCCGCCAGAGAGAATCAGTCTCCCGGCGTTGCCGAAGAACTCGTCCTGGTCGAACTCGAGCCCGAGGTTGAACAGGAGCAGGATCAAACCGAAAACGGCCGTCAACTCGATGTAGCTCGACTCGAAGTTGAGGGGGAACAGTGGGAAGTTCGGGCTCGCTAAGAGCCCGACGACCATGTAGATGGGGACGGCCGGGAGCCCGATCGTCCTCCCCAGCCGACCGAGGACGTAGGCGACGACGAACAGGATCCCGAGGACGATGAGGTCTTCGCCGTGGTGCATCCTCAGACTCCGGGCGGGGCGTCGACCGCCTTGGCGAAGCTGCCGGTGCGGAAGAAGGCGAACGCCTTGGCGACCTTCTCGGGGCTGCCCGCGACTACCAGGGTGTCGCCCGGGAAGACGCGGAAGTCGGGGGCCGGAGCGGGGTTTGCCGCGTCCCCGCGGACGACGGCGACGACCGTGAGGCCGACGATCCCGCGGTCGGCAGGCTTGCCGAGCTGCTGGCCGGCGATGTGGTCGTCGTAATCGACAGTGAACCAGTCGATCGAGAGGCCGGGGATCTGGTCGAGAGCGGTAAGCGACTCGGTGATCTGCGTGCCGCCGAGCAGCTCCGCGAGCGTGTGCGCCTCGTCGTCGCTGAGCCGGAGCGAGACCTTCGCACCGTCCTGGTCGCCCTCGGCGAACGTGATCAGGTCGCTGTGACCAGAGCGGTGCGCGATGACGCCGACCTTGCCGCCATCGGCGGTCAGGAACGTGTGCAGAACGCCGACTCCGGGCAGCTTGACCCTGCGAACCTCGACCATGCGTGCTCCATCCACGCCCTGCGGCGCTCCTGACTCGGGACCTCTAGCTTAGGCGCGCCCCCGCAGACCCCGTGCGTCGTTCGCCCGCCGCCCTCCGCCGGCTGGGGAACCCCGACCCGTCGAGGGAGCCCGCTGTCCGCGGCTGCCTCAACTCCGGGGGTTCCCTCGCGCGGTGAATCGTCAACTGGGCTGGTACGGCGCGACGACGACCTCGACGCGCTGGAACTCCTTGAGGTCGGAGTAGCCGGTGGTCGCCATCGAGCGGCGGAGAGCGCCGATCAGGTTGGCGGTGCCGTCGGCTCCGGTGGCGGGGCCGTAGAGGACCTGCTCGAGCGTGCCGACGGTGCCGACCTGGACGCGGCGGCCGCGCGGGAGCTGCGGGTGGTGCGCCTCCGCTCCCCAGTGCCAGCCGCCGCCGGGCGCATCGGTCGCTCGGGCGAGCGCCGAACCCAGCATCACGGCGTCCGCTCCGACGGCGACGGCCTTGACGATGTCGCCCGAGGTGCCGAGGCCACCGTCGGCGATCACGTGCACGTAGCGTCCGCCGGACTCGTCGAGGTAGTCGCGACGAGCACCTGCCACATCGGCGACGGCGGTCGCCATCGGGGCCTGGATGCCGAGGGTCGCGCGGGTAGTGGAGGCGGCGCCGCCCCCGAAGCCGACGAGGACGCCGGCCGCGCCGGTGCGCATCAGGTGCAGGGCCGCCGTATAGGTGGAGGCGCCTCCGACGATGACCGGCACGTCGAGCTCATAGATAAACTTCTTGAGGTTCAGCGGCTCCGTGTCGCGAGAGACATGCTCGGCCGACACCGTGGTGCCGCGGATGACGAAGACGTCAACTCCCGCATCCACGACGGTCTGGTGGAGTTCGGCCGTGCGCTGGGGAGAGAGCGCACCCGCGACGGTGACCCCCGCCGCGCGGATCTCAGCCAGGCGAGCGGTCACCAACTCGGTGCGGATCGGTGCGGAGTAAATCTCCTGCATCCTCTGCGTGGCCCTCTCGGCGGGCAATTCGCGAATTTCCGCCAGCAACGGCTCCGGATCCTCGTAGCGGGTCCAGAGGCCCTCGAGATCAAGCACGCCCAGCGCGCCCAGACGCCCCAGTGTGATCGCGGTCGCCGGCGAAACCACCGAGTCCATGGGAGCGGCGAGGATCGGCGTCGCGAACTGGTACGCGTCGATCGACCACTTCACCGACACGACCTCGGGGTCGCGCGTCCGCCGACTCGGGACGACGGCAATGTCGTCGAAGGCGTACGCACGGCGAGCGCGCTTGGCACGCCCGATCTCGATCTCCATGGCGCTGAGTTTACTGTGGCTCGCTCCTCGCTCCGCTCGTCGCTCGCCCGCGGTCGGCTTCACGACGTGGTGACGTTCCGCAGAGCGTCCTGCGTCCGCGCCACAGCGATCCGCTGGCACGCGGATCGCCGCTTAGCGCTCCTTCCCTACGGTCCGCCGGTACCACTTCGCCCGACGGGATAGCAGAAGCCGTCCGAAAGGATGCAGAAGCGCCGGCGCCCCGCGCCGCTCGCGCTGCGCCCCCAAGGCTCTCCCCCTGAGCGCCGACGCTCGACTCCCGGAGGGAGGCGGCGAGTCGGGATTGCGGCCCCTCCGGCGTGGTGGGCGTATGGGCCGAAGGCCCATCGGGCAGAGGGGCCGCAATCCCGACTCGCCGCCGGCCCCGTCACCACCCCTCAGCGTCGGTAGTTCGGCGCCTCCACCACCATGTGCACGTCATGCGGATGCGACTCCTTCAGCCCCGCCGCCGTGATCCGCACGAACTTCCCGCGCGCCTTCAACTCAGGAATCGTGCGCGCCCCGACGTAGAACATTGACTGCCGGAGGCCGCCGGCCAGCTGGTAAGCGACGTTGGCGAGCGGTCCCCGGTAGGGGACCTGGCCCTCAATGCCTTCGGCGATGAGCTTGTCGTCGCTGGGGACATCGGACTGGAAGTAGCGGTCCTTCGAATAGGAGGTGCGCTCCCCGCGAGTCTGTAGCGCGCCGAGCGAGCCCATGCCGCGGTAGGTCTTGAACTGCTTGCCGTTCTGGAAGACAAGGTCGCCGGGACTCTCCGCGCAGCCGGCGAGCAGCGAGCCGAGCATCACGGTGTCGGCTCCGGCGACGAGGGCCTTGGCGATGTCACCGGAATACTGGAGCCCGCCGTCAGCGATCACGGGGACGCCGGACTCGCGGGCGGCGAGGGAGGCCTCGTAGACGGCGGTGACCTGCGGCACGCCGACGCCGGCGACGACTCGGGTGGTGCAGATCGAGCCCGGTCCGACTCCGACCTTGATCGCGTCGGCGCCCGCGTCGACGAGCGCCTGGGCGCCGGAGCGGGTGGCGACGTTGCCGCCGATGACGTCGACGCCGGAGAACGCGGAGTCGCCCTTGAGTCGGCGGATGATGTCGAGGACGCCCGCGGAGTCGCCGTTGGCCGTGTCAACGACGATCACGTCGACTCCGGCGTCGAGTAGGGCGGTGGCGCGCTGCCAGGCATCCCCGAAAAAGCCGATGGCGGCGCCGACCCGCAGGCGGCCCTCGTCATCCTTCGTCGCGTTCGGGTACTGCTCGGACTTGTCGAAGTCCTTGACCGTGATGAGTCCGGAGAGCTTGCCCTGCGCATCGACAAGCGGCAGCTTTTCGATCTTGTGCTGCGCGAAGAGGGCGATCACCTCGCTGTCGGGGATGCCGACGCGACCGGTGATCAGGCCGGAACTGGTCATTACGTCGCGGACGAGCGTCGTCGCCTTCTCGAACGGGGAAACGAAGCGCATGTCGCGGTTCGTGATGATGCCGACCAGCACGCCGGCGGAGTCCACGACCGGGAGGCCGCTGATGCGGTACTGCCCGCAGAGTTCATCGACCTGAGCGACGGTGGCGTCGGGAGTCGTGGTCACCGGATTAGAGACCATGCCCGATTCGCTTCGCTTGACGCGGTCGACCTGGTCGGCCTGGTCGGCGATCGAAAGGTTGCGGTGCAGCACTCCGATCCCGCCCTGGCGGGCCATCGCGATGGCCATCCGTGACTCGGTGACAGTGTCCATAGCCGCCGAGAGCAGCGGAGTAGCCACGGTGATGCGCGTGGTCAACCGGGAGGTCGTGTCAGCCTCACTCGGGATGACGTCGGTGTGCCCGGGGAGGAGCATGACGTCGTCGTAGGTGAGTCCGAGGAATCCGAAGGGATCCGGCTGGTCCATCAATGCCCCTTAGCAGGTCGAGAGCGGGGGCTCCGGAGGGACAGCGAGTCCGCTCCTGAGCACCGCGGATGTTCGATCTTAAGCGTTCGGCGGGCCGGTCTCTTCCTTGTCGCACGGCCGTCCTCCGGCTCTGACGCACGCTGGAGCGCTCTCTTCTCCCCCATAATGTCGTCACGCGTAAGTGCCGACGGTGAAACACCGCCGACACATGCAGAACGTATGGTCAACCAACGTTGTTTGACGACGGCGATTCGGGCCTGCCCGGAGACGCCACCCGTCTGTGCACCCTGACGAGAGGTTAACGTCTTGCTCACAGCCAGCCGTTCGATGCGCCGCCAGCGCTCGACGACCCTGCATCCGACGGACCGGGAGGTACCCCGTGGATAGGAGACGTTCGAGACTCCGCGACCGCCTGCTTGCGCTCGGTCTTCTCGCCGCATCTCTGACCGGTATCGCGGCCGCCGCCCCCGCAGCCCTCGCGGCCACCGCCACCGATCAGTCGATCATCGCCTGGGTCCGCGTGCAGACGACGAACGAGAACCTGACGGGAGTGACCGTCGAACTCGGCGGCGACGCCTCCGCGACCGTGACCACCGGTGAGGACGGCCGGGCCACGTTCCCCCTGGAGGCCGCGGGCACCTACACGGTGACCATCGATGAGGAGACCCTTCCCGCCGATAAGGGCTACCCGGCCGCCGGTCAAAACCCCAAGCAGGTGAAGATCGTCGCGTCGCAGAACCAGATCGTGAACTTCATCGTCTCGACGGCGAACCCGAAGGGCACCGGGGCGACCATCCCCGTCCCCACCGACTCCGCCGCGCCGACGAGCCCCGCAACCGAGGGCACGACGGGCAATGACGCGACGAACCCCGATGGGACGTCGAACGCCGTCAATCAGCCAGTGTCGGCCGACACCTTCTGGATCATCTTCTGGCCCAAGGTCGTCACCGGTCTGATCTTCGGACTCCTGATCGCCCTCGCGGCGATTGGCGCCTCGTTGATCTACGGCGTGACCGGGTTGAACAACTTCGCCCACGGCGAGCTGGTCACGTTCGGCGCGCTGATGGCCTACCTCTTCTCGGGCGTCTTCGGACTCCCCGCGCTGCTGGCCATCCCGATCGCAGTAATCCTCGGCGGAGCATTCGGCTACGCCCAGGACGGGCTGCTCTGGAAACCGCTGCGGAAGAAGGGCATCCAGCTCATCCCGCTGATGATCGTGACCATCGGGCTCTCACTGGCGCTGCGCTACGTGTTCGTGTTCTTCTTCGGTGCCGACCGGCTCTCGCTCCCCAATAGCACCGCGCCGTTCTTCACCGTGCCGGCGCTCGGGATCAGCCTCAAGTTCACCGACCTCGTCGGCGCCGCCATTGGAGTGATCTGCATCGTCGGAGTCGCCTACGTGCTCACGAAGACGAAGATCGGTAAGGCGATGCGCGCGGTCTCGGACAACCGTGCCCTCGCCTCCGCCTCGGGCATCAACGTCGAGCGCGTCATCCGCGTCGTCTGGGTAATGTCGGGCGCTCTCGCGGCGCTGGCGGGCGTCTACATCGGCTATTACCAATCGCTGCGCTGGGACACCGGAGCGTCGATCCTGCTGCTGATCTTCGCGGCGATCACGCTCGGCGGCCTCGGCTCCGCCTACGGAGCGCTGGTCGGCTCGCTCATCATCGGCCTGATGATGAACATCTCGACGATCTGGATCCCGGAGAACCTCAAGTACGTGGCTCCGCTCATCCTCATGATCATCATCCTTCTGGTCAGGCCGCAGGGAATCCTGGGCCGCAAGGAACGGATCGGCTAGGACACCATGAACCTCAACTTCATCTGGCTGGCGATCGGGCAGATCGTCGATCCCACCGTCGCGGCCTATGCGCTCGCGACCATCGGCCTGGTCATCCACTTCGGATTCACGGGCCTGCTGAACTTCGGACAGGCCGGCTTCATGGCGGTGGGCGGATACGCCTTTGCTATCACCTCGGTCAAGTTCGAGTGGCCGGTCTGGGGCTCCTTCCTCGCGACCATCGTCGCTGCCACGGTCTTCGCCCTCATCCTCGGCATCCCGACGTTGCGCCTGAGGGCGGACTACCTCTCGATCGTGACGATCGCGGCAGCGGAGATCATCCGCCTCTCGGTCAAGACGCCGGAGTTCTCGGCGATCACCGGGGGCTCCGAGGGCATCAACGGCGCGGCGAAGGCATTCAACGACCTCAACCCGCTGCCTAAGGGCCGCTGGGGCATCGGCGTCCTCACCTACAGCCAGGACCAGTGGTGGGTGCGCATTGTCGGCTGGAGCCTCGTGCTCCTCGCCTGCCTGCTGGTGTTCCTCCTGATGCGCAGCCCGTGGGGACGCGTCATCAAGGGTATCCGCGAGGATGAGGACGCCGTGCGCTCGCTCGGCAAGAACGTCTTCTCGTACAAGATCCAGGCGCTGATTCTCGGAGGCGTGCTGGGCGGTCTCGCGGGAGCGCTGTTCATCCTCCCTCGCTCGCTCCAGCCGGACAACTACGGCACCCAGCTCACGTTCTTCCTCTACACGATCATGCTGCTGGGCGGCGCCGCGACGGTCTTCGGACCCGTCGTCGGCTCGATCATCTTCTGGGTCGTCCTCGGTCTGACCGATGGGCTCCTCACGCTCGGGATCGACTCCGGGGTCCTCAACAACGACCTCATCCGCCTCACCACCGTGCAGACCGGACCGATCCGGTTCATCGTGGTGGGGGTGGCTCTCATGCTCCTGGTGATTTTCAGACCTCAGGGCATCTTCGGCAAGAAGAAGGACCTCCACTTTGCCTAACACGACAACGCCGAAAACGCGCGTCTCGGACATTACCGAGGAGAACATCGTCCCCGGGGTCAGAAAGAAGGACCCTATCGTCGTCGCGGACAATGTCAGCCGCCGCTTCGGTGGTCTCACCGCGGTCGACGTCGCGCACGTCGAGATTCCGCGCGGCTCCATCACCGCCCTCATCGGCCCGAACGGAGCCGGCAAGACCACGTTCTTCAACCTGCTGACGGGCTTCGACAAGCCCAACACGGGCACCTGGACCTTCAAGGGCAAGAACCTCGCCAACGTCCCGGCCTTCAAGGTGTCGCGGATGGGCATGGTGCGCACTTTCCAGCTCACCAAGGCACTCGGCGGGATGACGGTACTCGAGAACATGCTCCTCGGCGCCAAGGGGCAAAAGGGCGAGAACATCTTCACCTCGCTCATTCGCCCGCTGTGGTCGAAGGAGGAGGAGTCGATCGAGAAGCGTGCTCTCCGCCTGCTCGAGAAGTTCAAGCTCGATACGAAGAAGGATGACTACGCGTCAAGCCTCTCCGGCGGCCAGAAGAAACTGCTCGAAATGGCCCGCGCGCTGATGTCCGAGCCAGAGCTGGTCATGCTCGACGAGCCGATGGCGGGCGTGAACCCGGCGCTGACGCAGTCGCTCCTGGGCCACATTGTCAACCTCAAAGACGAAGGCATGACCGTGCTGTTCGTCGAGCACGACATGCACATGGTCAACACGATCGCCGACTGGGTGATCGTGATGGCCGAGGGCAGGGTCGTCGCGGAGGGACCCCCCTCGACAGTGATGAACGACCAGGCGGTCATCGACGCCTACCTCGGCGCCCACCACGACACCGACCTCGGCACGATCGAGGGCCAGCTCGAGATCGCCGAGGAGATGGAGTCGGACCTCGTGCGCGAGGACGTCGAGAAGCAGGCCGAGCAGGCCGGCCTGCATCCGCACGAGCACAGCCGCACGACGGCCCACGCGGTGGAGCCGGGGAGGGACGAGAAGTGACCCAGGAAACGCAGACCACGCAGCAGACGCCGAACACGCTCGAAACGCACGATCTGCACGCAGGCTACGTGCCGGGGGTCAACATCCTCAACGGCTCGAACGTGTACGTGAAGCGCGGCGAACTCGTCGGGATCATCGGCCCTAACGGCGCCGGGAAGTCGACGCTCTTGAAGGCGATGTTTGGACTCGTGAACATTCGCCAGGGCACAGTGCTGCTCAACGGCGAGGACATCACCGGGCAGAAGGCCGACAAGCTCGTATCAAAGGGCGTCGGCTTCGTGCCGCAGAACAACAACGTCTTCCCGTCGCTCACTATTGAGGAGAACCTCGAGATGGGCATGTATCAGAAGCCGAAGATGTACCGCCAGCGGCTCGAGTTCGTCACCGAACTCTTTCCCGAGCTGAGCAAACGGCTCAAGCAGCGCTCGGGATCGCTCTCGGGCGGTGAGCGCCAGATGGTGGCAATGTCACGAGCCCTGATGATGGATCCGTCAATGCTCCTGCTCGACGAACCCAGCGCGGGGCTGTCACCGATGCGTCAGGACGAGACCTTCGTCAATGTGCAGCGGATCAACCGCGCGGGCGTTTCCATCATGATCGTCGAGCAGAACGCTCGGCGTGCGCTGCAGATCTGCGACCGCGGCTACGTCCTCGACCAGGGCCGCGATGCCTACGAGGGCGCCGGCCGCGATCTCATGAACGACCCCAAAGTGATCGAGCTTTACCTGGGCACGCTCGCGACGACCAACGAGGTCACCACGAGCACCCCCACCGTCGGCGGCTGAGCACTGCCTCGAAGGGCCCGTCGTCTTCGGACGGCGGGCCCTTCGTCGTTTCCGGTCGACAGCGTCGAAGTCGTGCCTGGAAGCGCGGGGCTGGGGACCGAGCAACTCACGCGCGCCGGTCCTGCTCCTGTGCAGGGAAGGAACAACGAGTCATTCTCCGAAGCAGCACCCCCCTCGCGGGTGACACCCCACATCCTTCGCTGCCGTAGTTTTGGGGACGTAGGTCCTCCCCCTGATGAGGGGAGCAGCCCCCTCGCCTCTTCCCCGGAAGGGTCGCGATCCGTCGCAGATCCACCCCTGTCCGCGGTGCCACGAGCGCCGTGTCGTCCACGTCGAAGGAGCCGTCCATGAAGAGCTACACCCCCGCCCCCGTCGCACTCGGTGCGAGCTTCGGCACCGGAGCAATCGGCGACTACGAGCGTTGGAGCGTCATCGGCGTCTATGCCCAGGTCGTCATCGCCGAGACGTCCAACGGTAAGCGCCGTAACTACAGCCGCTCCTTCGTCACCTATCGCCTGGCCCAGGAGGCTGACCTTATCCGCGCCTCGTAGCGCCCCTGACGCGAAATGTCGCGAGATGCACATTAACGGACGAGATCCTCTGCTGTGGCAGGGGATCTCGTGCATGAGCGGGCTTACGGCACTTTAGAGGGTCGCCTGTGAGGGCTCGCGAGTCACTACTGATCGACGCGATGAGCGTGCGTATCTCGGTCTTTGCCGAGCGACCGGACTTGCGGTAAACGGCGATCACTCATGCTCCAGATTGCCTCCACCGCGACATCCTCTTCGCCCGCGGCGGTACTAGTCTCGCCTTGCCCTGCTGCCTCGATTGTGCGTACGCAGACAGGGTCGTCGACGTTGGTGGAGTTTCGTGGCCGGTTTTCGGAGTTGTTTCGCCAGAACGCGCACACCGGGACGGGGGACGCGGTCTGAACTGTACCGACGACACGCCGGACGCGACCAGCCCGCCGATGGGGGCCTCCTCTCCGAGCCCCGCCGCGGCTTGCGCCCCGGGGTGCCCGCACCGGTCGTAGGATCTCTTCCGCTCACCCAGAAGACAATTCAGTGCCCGCCTCCCGCACACGACACAGGGGCCCGGTCCTACGACCGAGCCCCTCCTGGATCACGGCCGAAGCCGCGTCCCCGCGTGTCAGTTCAGCGAACCCTCGACGGTCTCCTCGAACGAGGTGGTGTTACCCGCTCCGTACTTGTAGATCGAGACGGACGCCTCGCTCGTGTCGCCGTTGTCGTCGAACGAGATCGGACCCGACAGGCCGTCGTAGTCGATGTCCTCTCCGTCGGCGATCAGCTTCGCGCAGTCGGCGAAGGTCGTGCACTTCGTGCCGCCCTCCGAGACCGTCTTGAGGTTGTCACGGATGGTCGCACCGTCGGTCGCCTTGCCCTGGAGCGAGGCGAGAGCGGTCAGGACCGTGGCATCGTACGACTCCGGCGCATAGCTGAACACGGTCAGCGCGTCGTTACCCTGCGACGTCACCAACGCCTGCAGCTTCGACTGGAAGTCGTCGGACGCCTGGACACCGGGGTTGGTGAACTGCGCGCCGGCGATGTTGACGTTGCTGTCGGCCTCGGTAATGACTCCGTAGTTGCCGTCGGTGCCATAGAGCTTCGAGAAGTCAAAGCCCTTCGCCGAAAGCTGCTCCGCGATGGTCTTGATCTCGTCGAACGAGATGACGACCAGCGCGTCAGGGTTCGGAGCGAGGACCGAGGTCAGCGCCGAGTTGAAGTCGGTCGACGCCGGCTCGAAGATCTCCTCGGCCACGACCGCTGCCCCGCCCGCCTCGAGGGTCTCCTTGATGTTCTTCTCGAGGCCGGTGCCGTACGCGTCATTCATGTACAGGATCGACACGTTGGTCTTGCCATCGCCGAGGATCTTGTTGCCGAGGATGCGGCCCTGGAGCACGTCCGAGGGCGCGGTACGCCAGTAGTAGCCGTCGTCCTCATAGGTGGTGAAGTCCGGCGAGGTGTTGGCCGGCGAGATCTGCACGACGCCCGCCTGGGTCACCTGGTCGATGAAGGTCTTCGACACGCCAGAGGACGCCGCGCCAATGATGGCGGACACGTTGTCGGCGATGAGGGACGTCGCTGACTGCGTCGCGATGTCGGTCGTCGTGTCGCCCGAGTCCTTCTGCTCCGCCTCGATCGTGATGCCGGCCTTGGCGTCGTTGATGTCAACGACTGCCGCGTCCACGCCCGCGATCTCGGGCGGACCGAGGACGGCGAGGGTGCCGGTCTGGGGGAGGATCGTGCCGATCTTCAGGGACAGGTCGCCCGAGCCGCTGTCACCGCCCGCTCCGCTGCCGCCCCCACCGGCGCAGCCGGCGAGAACGAGAGCGCTGGCGCCCAGGATGGCGACGCCGCCGAGGGTTGCCCGGAGGGACCGCGCGGGGGCCGAACCGGCCTTCGCGTAAACGCCCATGTTGCTCCTTGAAAGGTATGTGTCAGTGGGAGCGGCGCCGGTGGCAACCGCTCGGCCAACCTAACCTCCGAAGCACCCGTGAACAATACGGGGGTGTTTCCAATACGTTTCGCGACCGGATCGTTACCTTTCCGCCGTCCGGTGGCGGCTGCGCAACGTGTTCCGCGGGTCACACGGACATCCGGCGCCGTCTGCGCTCGGCGGAGATGAGGTCGGCTGAGAAAATAGCCAGGGAGCACCACACCAGCGCGAAGCCGATCCAGCGTTCCAGAGGCATCTCCTCGTGCAGCACGAACGCACCCACCAGGAACTGCAGGAACGGCGTCAGGTACTGCACGAAGCCGACGATCGATAGCGGCAGGCGCCGTGCCGCTCCGGCGAAAAGCAGCAGCGGAACTGCGGTAACGATGCCGGCTGAGGCAAGGATGACCGCGTGCCCCGACCCGTGTGTGGTGAGGGTCAGTCCGACCGTCGAGCCGACCACCGCGAGCTGCACGACGGCGAGCGGGGTCAGCCACAGCGTCTCGAGCGTGAGCCCGCCCACCGCGTCCACTCTGCCCCCGACCCGGCTCTTCACCAGGCCGTAGAAGCCGAACGAGAAGGCGAGGGCGAGCGAGACCCAGGGAAACGCTCCGTACCCCACCGCAATGACCAGCACAGCGATGGCGCTGACACCCATTGCGACCCACTGCGCCGGGCGAAGTCGCTCGCGCAGGACGAGGACGCCCAGCAGCACCGTGACCAGCGGATTCATGAAGTAGCCCAGCGCTGCCTCGATCACGTGCCCCGTCGTGGTGGCGATGACGTAGACCTGCCAGTTGACATAGATCAGCACACCCGCGATCGCCATGACTCCCAGCAACCGCGGCTGGCGCAGCAGCGCGGCGAACGAGTGCCAACCGCGCGTGACGGTGAGCAGGATGACGCAGAACACGAGCGAGAACAGAACGCGGAAGGCGACGATCTCGAATGGCGAGGCCGGCGCCATCGCGATGAAGTAGAGGGGCATCGCGCCCCACAGCAGGTACGCGCCGAAAGCGAACAGCAGGCCCGTCGATGACATCCCGCCCGCGGAGGGAGTCGCCGGCGCCGAGAGCGCCTCCACTCCTTCGCCAACGGGGATGCCCTCGGTCGAGGGCCTGAGGGAATCGGAGGGGGTTCGGGGCGCGGACACCCCTCAGATGCTACGCAGGAGACCGGCGCCCGAACCGGCTCGAGCGGGCGGAATCAGGCCAGTGGCTGCCAGGAGGACCGGCCATGGACGACGAAGGGCCCGGCGACCTGAGTCGCCGGGCCCTTCGAGGAATCCGGACTAGCGGACGACGACCGCGAGGACGTCGCGAGCAGAGAGGACCAGGAGATCCTCACCGCCGAACTTGACTTCGGTTCCGCCGTACTTGGAGTAGATGACCTTGTCGCCGACCGCGACGTCGAGCGGGACGCGGTTGCCGTTGTCATCGATGCGGCCGGGGCCCACGGCGACGACTTCGCCCTCCTGCGGCTTCTCCTTGGCGGTATCGGGGATGACGAGACCGGAAGCGGTCACCTGCTCCGCCTCGACCTGCTTGATGACGATGCGATCTTCGAGCGGCTTGATGGACACCGACACGGTTGACCTCTTTCTTGACGACGAAATGGGCGGAGCGCGGTCATTGGCACACACGCTCCGAGAGTGCTAGATCCATCGTAGGGGCATCGCTGGCACTCGTGCAATCAGAGTGCCAAGTACCGTGGCAAGCGCGTCTCAGACCGTGGCCTAGCATGGCCGGATGCAACGCGCCGAGCTGGTCGAGCTCCTCTCCCCCGAGGGCCTGCGGCTCCTTGACTCCCTCGACGGCTACCGGTCGGATGACCTCGTGCGCGCCGTCGCCCGCCTGCGCTCGGCCGGCCACTCCCCGGAGCTGGTCGCGGCTGTGCTCACTCAGGCACGCCTGCGCCAGAGAGCGGAGGCGAAGTTCGGCGAGTTCGCGCGATCGATGCTGTTCACGGATTCGGGCCTCGAGCAGGCCACCCGTCTGCGGGTCGCCGCCCTGCACGCTGGCCGCTTTGCCTCCGCTGGAGCAACGCGCATCGCCGATCTGGGCAGCGGCATCGGCGGCGATGCTCTCGCGATGGCCGCGATCGACCTGGAGGTCACCGCCGTCGAGGCCGACGAGGTCACAGCCGCGCTCGCCAGCTTCAACCTCGCACCCTTCCCCACCGCGCGAGCTGTCCACGCGGGAGCAGAGTCCTTCGACCTGACCGGCTTCGACGCCGTCTACCTCGACCCGGCCCGGCGGACGGCCGGCCATCGCGAGACCCGGCGACTCGACGATCCTGACGACTACTCCCCCTCGCTCGAGTTCGCGTTCGGCCTCGCCGAGCACCGACCGGTGGGTGTTAAGGTCGGCCCCGGCTTCGACCGCGAGCGCCTGCCAAAGGAGGCGGAGGCGCAGTGGGTCTCGGTCGACGGCGAACTGGTCGAAACAGGTCTCTGGTTCGGCGCGCTAGCACGACCGGGCGTGCGCCGCTCCGCTCTGCTACTCGGTGCCGGAGGGGCGGCCGAACTCACGGCGGCGGCGGACAGCGAGGACGAGGAGGTGGGCGTCCTCGGCGCCTTCGTGCACGAACCAGACGGCTCCGCGATCCGTGCACGCCTGCTGGGAGAGCTGGCGCGCGCGAGCGGCTCCCGGATGCTCTCCCCCGGAATCGCCTACCTCACCGGCGACGAAGCGGCCTCCTCGCCGTTCCTTCGCAGCTTCCGCGTGCTCGCCGAACTCCCGCTCGATGAGCGAACCTTGGCGAAGGAACTGCGCGCGCGGGGCATCGGCGTGCTCGAGATCAAGAAGCGCGGGGTCGATATCGATCCTGCGCGCTTCCGCAGACGACTGGGGCTCGCGGGTAGCCGAGGTGCCGTGCTGATCCTCACCAGGATTCAGGGCAGGCACCGCGCGCTGCTCGCCGAGCGGGTGGAGCGACCCGCCGCGTCGTCAGCCTGACGACGATCGTGATCGCCAGGTAGATCAGCGAAACGACGATCCCCGCGAAGCCGGTGATGATCGCGGTCAGGGCGAAGCCGCGGGCACCCGGCTCGCGGCGGCGACCCAAGAAGCCGAGGACGACCGCGGGAGCCGAGAGGAGGAAGCCGAAGCCCCAGGCGAAGACGGAGATGACCAGGCCGACGATGCCGAGGATCATCCCGACGATGCTCAGGGTGCGCGGCGCGATCGGGGCCGGGGAGTATGCCGAGGCCGGCGCGGTCAGTGGCGGCTGTGGAGTGCCGTAGCTCGGCGGAGTGACACCGGCACTCGGCGTCGCCGCCCGGTATCCGGGTGTGCCGCCTGACGGCCCCGCGGGCGGCGCCGGCGGGACGGGTGGAGCGGGCGGAACGGGTGGAACGGGGACGGACCCCTGCTGCTCGTCGGGGCCGGGCTGAGTGCTGTCGCTCATGGGCCGAGTCTAGCCAGCGCACCGAGGGCGGCGGCCCTCCACCTCACGCCGGTAGGTAGCCACCGTCGCGCAGGTCGGCCACGAAAGCGGTCCAGACAAAGAAGGTGATGACCACGAGGACGATCGCGACGTAGCCGAGGACCAGGCCGGCGACGGCGAACCCTCGGCCGCGCTCCCCCGAGCGAGCGACCTGAGCGACGCCGACATGACCCAGCACGATCGCGGCCGGAGCGAGGCCGAGCAGGCCGCAGACCAGCGCCGCTACTGCGAGTGAGTTCAGCGGCGCTCGGCGCGGTAGCGGGACAGCAGAGAGGTCGGCTGGAGCCGTCGGCGGCGGGTAGGCCGCCGACGGCTCGCCGAGCGGAGGGGCGAACGGCACGGACGTCGGTCCGGTCTGTGGTGCACTGTGCAGTCCGTGCGCAGTCTCGTCGGTCACGGTGTCCCTCCTGATGGGGTGTGGAAGCCCCCGGTCATCGAGGCGATCAGGAGCCCTGCGGAGGCGCCGTGGCCGCGACGACGACGAAGCCAATGATGACGATGATGTAGGCGATAATCGCGACAAAGCCGATGATGACCGCGGCGAGAGCGAGGCCGCGCCCCTTCTCTCCCGTGCGCTTGATCTGCGACAGGGCGATGAAGCCGAGCACGATGCCCACGATGGCGACAAAGAACGAACCGACGAAGCCGACGATCGCCAGGACGTTGTAGCGGTCAGAAGTGGAGGTGTACGGAGTGGGCGTGTACGAAGTGGTCATGGAATCCCCCTGATCAAAAATAAATGGTCGGGGTTAAGAGTGGCAGCGGGACGATCCGCCTGTCAAAATGCGGGGTGCCGCATGCTCCACCCGCCAGTCTCGATCAGCGCATCTGAATCTGCGTCACCGGCAGCGTGGAGTCGGCGCCAAAGCCGAGCCCCGACGGCGGCTGTCCTGCCTCGATGAGCTGAGCCGCCAGAGCAGCGATCATGGCGCCATTGTCGGTGCAGAGCGAGAGTGCAGGGATTCGCAGCGCGACTCCGGCCGCCGCGCAGCGCTCCTCCGCGAGCGCACGCACCCGCGCGTTCGCGACCACTCCGCCACCCAGCAGGAGGCTCGGGACGGTGCGGTCCCGGCAGGCGGCGAGCGCCTTAGTGAGGAGAACGTCGGCGACCGCCTCACGGAAGCTGGCGGCGACATCGGCGACCGGCACCTCCTCGCCCGCGTCCTGCTTCTTCTCGACCCAGCGCGCGACGGCCGTCTTCAGTCCCGAGAACGAGAAGTCGTAACGGTGCCTCTCCAGATCTTTTGGGAGGGTCAGCCCACGCGGGAAGCGGATTGCGCGCGGATCGCCGTCGGCCGCGACCCGATCGATCTGCGGGCCGCCGGGGTAAGGCAGGCCGAGCACGCGCGCCACCTTGTCGAAAGCCTCCCCCGCGGCGTCGTCGATCGTCTCGCCGAGGAGCTCGACATCCGAGACCAGGTCGCGCACGTGCAGGAGCGAGGTGTGTCCGCCCGAGACCAGCAGCGCGATCGTGGGCACCTCGACCGGGCTGCCCTCGCTCCCATCGGCGCGAAGCACGTCGGCGCCGACGTGGCCGACGAGGTGGTTCACCGCATAGAGCGGCAGTCCGAGCGAGACGGCGAGCGCCTTCGCGGCGCCGACGCCGACCATCAGAGCGCCCGAGAGACCGGGTCCGCAGGTCACGGCGATGGCGTCCAGGTCGCCGAGCGCGACTCCGGCCTCGGCGAGCGCAGCGTGCAGGGTGGGCTCGAGCGCCTCCAGATGCGCGCGGGCGGCGACCTCGGGGACGACACCGCCGTAGCGCGCGTGCTCCTCCATCGAGGAGGCAATGGTGTTCGCCAGCAGCGTCGTGCCGCGGACGATCCCGATGCCGGTCTCGTCGCAGCTGGTCTCGATGCCGAGGACGAGGGGGCCGGCGTTCACGGTGTCTCCTGGGTCGGGACGAGGGGCAGGCGCATCACGATCGCGTCCACTCCATCGGGCTGGTAGTAGGCGGGGCGGACCCCGATCTCCTCGAAGCCCTCCGAACGGTAGAGGGTCTGCGCGGCGAGGTTGTCGGCGCGCACCTCGAGAAAGACCTCGCGGGCGCCGCACTCGGCGGCGGCCTCAAGCAGCGCACACAGCAGGCGACGGCCGAGGCCGGTGCGGCGCACGGAGGCGACGACCGCGATCGTCTGCACGTCACCCTCGTGTGCCCCCACCGGGCAGAGCAGGCCAGCGTAGCCGACGAGCGCCCCCTCCTGTTCGGCGACCAGATAGCGGGTGTGTCGGCTCCGGATCTCCTCCGCCATCGTCCCTCGCGACCAAGCATCGCCCGCAAACTCCGACTCCTCGATCGCCATAATCGCATCGAGGTCGCCGGCTGCCGCCTCGCGCAGCCTCGCGTCACTCACGCGGTGACTCGCTTGGGGCCGGCCGACAGCGTGACGTCGGGCGAGCGGAGGTAGAGCGGCTCGTCGTCCGCTCCGATGCGGCCAGCGGCGCGCAGCCGGGACGCGACGACTCCGAGCTCGGCCGCGGACACCGAGGCTGCCTCCAGACGCGGGAGTTCGGGGTGCGGAAGGGAGGCGGGCTTGTCGAGGCCAGGGCCGGAGGCGCGCACCGGGACGCCCTGCTCGTCGAGGCCGTCGTAAGCGCTCCAGTACAACTCGCGGCGGCGGGCATCGGTGACGACGAGGAAGCCCTTCGGCTGACCGTGACGCAGCGCCCCGAGGGCGATCGCGTCGTGCGAAACGACGGGGAAGGTCGTGATGCCGCGGCCGAGCGCGAAGGCCCGGGCGGCAGCGATGCCGACCCGCAGCCCGGTGAACGGCCCGGGACCCATGCCGACCGCGACCGCCTCAATGTCGGCCGGCGCCGAGCCGGCCGCGTCGAGCGCCTCCTGGATCAGCCGACCGACGACCTCGGCGTGACGCATGGTGTCGGTCTCGGTGCGCTCGGAGCGCACCTTGCCCGCGGCGTCGACGACGGCGACGGAGGTTCCGGAGGAGGTGTCTATCGCGAGGAGCACCCGTCCAGGGTACCGGCGGGGTCAGCTCCAGCCGGTGCCGTGGAAGCGGACGGTGCGCGGCTCCACCGGCTCCGCGCCCTCCTCGACCTCTCCAGCGTCGATGCCCGCCATCGGCCGCTCGATGATGATGTCGAGCCATGACTCCGCGACCCCGTCCAGCATCCCGGCACCCCACTCGACCACGACGACCGAGTGCTCAAGGTCGAGGTCGAGGTCGTCGAGTTCGACGGGCGAGCCAACCCGGTAGGCGTCCACATGCACGAGCGGGGGCCCGTCGTGCAGGGGTGGATGCGTGCGCGCGATCACGAACGTGGGACTCGTGACCGGGCCCCGCACGCCCAGGCCCTCGCCCAGGCCACGGGTGAACGTGGTCTTTCCGGCGCCGAGCGGACCGGTCAGCACCAGCAGATCGCCGGCGCGCAGCACACGGCCCAGTGACCGGCCGAGCGCGGCCATCGCCTCCGGATCGGCGACCTCGACAGTGCGCTCGGCGAACCAGGATCGATCAGGCACGGCTAACCGCCGCGGGGAGCAGCCGTCGCGGCACGCGCGGCCCGAGACGTGTGACCAACTCGTAGTTGATGGTTCCGCACCAGCGCGCCCACTCGTCCACCGAGGGGACGCCGGTGGTGGGGTCGCCCCAGAGGACCACCGGATCGCCCACAGCGACCGGGACGTCGCCGACATCGACGACGAATTGATCCATTGCGACGCGTCCCGCGATGCGGTGGCGCCGCCCGCCGATCGAGACCTCGGCGACTCCGGACGCGCTGCGCGGGATGCCGTCCGCATAACCGAACGGGACGAGCGCGAGCATCGTGTCCCCTTCGGTCCGGTAGGTGTAGTCGTAGCTGACCCCGGTCCCCCGCGCGACGAGGCGGACGCCGGCGACCCGGCCCTGCAGCGTCATCGCCGGCACGAGGCCGAGTCCGAGCGACGTGTCGTCCTCGACGGGCGACAGGCCGTAGACGCCGATGCCGGTCCGCACCATGTCCAGCCGAGTCTCCGGCAGGCGGAGCGCGGCCGCCGTCGCCGCCAGGTGCAGGACCGGCGATTGCATGCCGAATCGGCGGAGGACCGCGTCTGCGGCGCGCAGCTGCGCGAGCTGGGCGAGGTCGTCCTCGCGGGACGTGTTCGAGAGGTGCGAGAACAGACCGGTCAGGTGCACCGAGCCGCGCGCGGCGTGCCTGGCGAGCGCCTGGGCGACCGGCACCCACTCCCCCTCGGGAGCACCGTTGCGGCTCAGTCCGGTGTCGACCTTGAGCTGGACGGCAGCGCGCACGCCGTGGTCCTCGGCCGCCTGTGCCAGGGCGTCGAGTTGCGCGACGGAGGACACTGCTACGTCAATCGAGTGCTCCAGCGCCGCGTCGAAGTCTTCGCCCGGGTCGTGCAACCAGCAGAGCAGCGGAGCGACGACGCCAGCCGCGCGCAGGGCGACAGCCTCGCGCAACTCGGCCGTGCCGAGGGCATCGGCTCCCCCCGCGAGCGCCGCCTGCGCGGTGGCGAGCGCGCCGTGCCCATAACCGTCGGCCTTCACGACGGCCATCAGACGCCGGGCCCCCGTCAGCTCGCGGAGGCGGCCGACGTTGGCCGTGATCGCATCGACGTTGATCACCGCCTCGCGGTACGAGAGCGGCGCGCTCACGACTCGGCCACGACGAAGGCGCACGCGACGCCGGCGTCATGCGTCATCGAGAGGTGCACGCGGGCGATCCCGCGCGCCTCCACAGCAGCGCGCGCCGGTCCCTGCAGGGCGAACGAGGGATTACCGTGCTCGTCGCTCTCAACGACCATGTCGTGCCAGCCCGCGCCGACCGAATCGCCGAGCGCCTTGATCAGCGCCTCCTTGGCCGCGAATCGCCCCGCCAGCGAGGGGACGGAGAGCGTACGTTCGCTCTCAGCGAACAATCGATCGCGGAGGCGAGGCGTGCGCAGCAGCGCGCGCTCGAAGCGCGCGAGATCAACCACGTCCACCCCGATCCCGACGATCACGGTGCGATCACTCGACCGTGACCGATTTGGCGAGGTTGCGCGGCTGATCGACGTCCAGACCCTTGGCACTCGCCAGCTCCATCGCGAACATCTGCAGCGGAGTCACGGCCAGCAGCGGCTCGAACAGCGGATCGGCCAGCGGGATCGGCACGACCTCGTCGGCGATCTGGATCGCGGCGGTGTCGCCCTGCTCCGCGATCGCGATGACGCGAGCGCCGCGGGCCTTGATCTCCTGAATGTTCGAGATCACCTTGCGCTGCAACTCATACGACTCGCTCGGGCTGGGAACGATCACGAAGACGACCTGGCCCGGCTCGATCAGGGCGATCGGTCCGTGCTTCAGCTCGCCCGCGGCGAAGCCCTCGGCGTGGATGTAGGCCAACTCCTTGAGCTTCAGCGCGCCCTCCAGCGCGACCGGGTAGCCGACGTGGCGCCCGAGGAACAGGACCGCGCGGGTGTCGGCCATCCACCCTGCGAGTTGGGCGATGTCGTCGGAGGCGTCGAGCACCTGCGACAGCTTCTCCGGAATCGCGGCGAGTTGGGCGGCCTGCGAGGCGACGACCTCGGCGGAGGCTGCACCGCGCACCGTGGCGAGGTGCAGCCCGAAGAGGTAGAGCGCCGCGATTTGGGCAACGAACGCCTTGGTCGAGGCGACCGCGACCTCCGGGCCCGCGTGCGTGTACAGCACAGCGTCCGACTCCCGCGGGATCGTCGCACCCTGCGTGTTGCAGACCGAGAGGGTCCTGGCGCCGTGCTCCCTGGCGTACTTGACCGCCATCAGCGTGTCCATCGTCTCGCCCGACTGGCTGATCGAGATCACCAGCGTCCGCGGCGAGAGGACCGGATCGCGGTAGCGGAACTCGTGACTCAACTCGACCTCCACGGGAACGCGCGCCCACTTCTCGATCGCGTACTTCGCGACCATTCCCGAGTAGGCGGCGGTGCCGCAGGCGATGACGGTGATGCGGTCGATCTGGGTGAGGACCGGATCGAGCGCCTCGAGTTCGGGCAGCGTGATCGCGCCCTCGTGGATCCGGCCGCGGAGGGTATTGGCGACCGCCTCCGGCCCCTCCGTGATCTCTTTCGCCATAAAGCTCGACCAGCCGCCCTTCTCGGAAGCGGAGGCGTCCCAGGCGATTTCGAAGGGCTCGGTCTCGACGGCGTTGCCGAAGAAGTCGGTGACGGTGACGAGTGCAGGAGTGATCGTGACGATCTGGTCCTGGCCGATCGCGACCGCGCGGCGCGTGAATTCGACGAAGGCCGCGACGTCCGAGCCAAGGAAGTTCTCGCCGTCGCCCAGGCCGATCACGAGCGGGGAGTTGCGGCGGGCACCGACGACGACACCCGGATGATCCTGGTGCAGCGCGAGCAGCGTGAACGCGCCCTCGAGGTGCGCGACCACGGCCTGAAACGCGAGCACGAGGTCGCCGGTGCGGAGGTACTCGCGGGCGATGAGGTGGGCGGCGACCTCGGTGTCGGTCTCGCTCTCAAAGACAGCACCCTCAGCGAGCAACTGCTCCTTGAGGGGCTGAAAGTTCTCGATGATGCCGTTGTGGATGACCGCGAGCTTCCCGTCATCGGCCAGATGGGGGTGTGCGTTGTGGTCGGTCGGGCCGCCGTGCGTCGCCCAGCGGGTGTGCCCGATCCCGGTCGTACCCTCGGCGAGCGGAGTCGCCTCGAGGTCATCGACCAGAATGCTGAGCTTGCCCGAGCGCTTGCGGCTGTCGAGCTGTCCGTCGGCGTCGATCACGGCCACGCCGGCCGAGTCGTACCCTCGGTACTCCAGACGCTTCAAGCCTCCGAGCAGGACGGCCAAGCTGTCGCGCTCACCGACGTATCCAACGATTCCACACATGGGCTTGATTCTAAGCGGCGCAGAGACCACTCCCGCGGCGTGAAGCGCACGGCGAGGCGGACGCTAGGATCGGTCCTCATGCCGTCGTCACTCCGCGATCCCGCGCGCGACGCCCACCCCTCCCCTTTCGTCGAGATCGTTCGCTCCGACTGGGCCGAGCTGGCCCGGAGCACCGAACTGCCCCTCACAGAGACCGAGGTCGTGCAACTGCGCGGACTCGGTGACCGGTTGAGCCTGACCGAGGTCGCCGAGGTCTACCTACCGCTCTCGCGCCTGCTCACCCTGTACGCGGGGGGCGCGAAGCACCTGCACCGGGCAACAAGCACCTTCCTCGGCGAGCGCGCGCAGCCCACGCCGTTCGTGATCGGCGTCGCCGGCTCCGTCGCAGTGGGCAAGTCGACCATCGCCCGCCTGCTGAGGGAGCTGCTCGCGCGCTGGGAGGACACTCCGCGGGTGGAACTGGTGACGACCGATGGCTTCCTCCTGCCGAACAGTGAACTTGAACGCCGCGGGCTGATGAGCCGTAAGGGGTTCCCGGAGTCGTATGACCGCCGCGCCCTGTTGCGTTTCGTCTCAGAGGTGAAGGGCGGCGCCGCGGAGGTGCGCGCACCGTTCTACTCCCACCTCGTCTATGACATCGTCCCCGATGCCGAGATCGTCGTGCGCCGGCCGGACGTGCTGATCATCGAGGGCCTGAACGTGCTCCAGCCGCCCGCTTTCGGGCGCGGCCTGGCGGTGAGCGATTTGTTCGACTTCACCGTCTACGTGGATGCACGCACCAGTGACATCGCGCGCTGGTACGAGGAGCGCTTCCTCACGCTGCAGCAGGGCGCCTTCGCTAACCCGAATTCCTACTTCCATCGCTTCGCGGCGCTGACCCCCGATCAGGCCCGCGAGCGCGCCCGGAGCATCTGGACAGCCATCAACGAGCCGAACCTCGTGCAGAACGTGCGTCCCACCCGCTCCCGCGCAAGCCTCGTCCTGCGCAAGCAGGCCGACCACACGGTCTCCTCCATCCTCCTCCGCAAGATCTGACCCCTGCCCACCGCGAAATGTCGCGAGATCCCGGCAAACGGACGAGATCGGGCGCCGCGGCAAGCCATCTCGTCCGACTCGCCCCATCTCGTGGACGAAACCGCGCGGCGAGTGGCGGTTAGGAGCGCAACCGCTCCAGCACGACTGCGGCCAGGGAGTCCGCGAGCCGGTCGGCGGTCTCCTGCGTCTTCGCCTCCACCATCACTCGCACCATCGGCTCAGTGCCTGAGGGGCGCAGGAGCACGCGCCCATCGCTGCCCAGCTCGGCCTCGGCCTCGGCAATCGCGAAGGCGATCACGTCGTCGTCGTGAACGCCCTCGCGGTTGACGCCGCGGACGTTGACGAGCGTCTGTGGGAACACGTCCATCACGGCGGCCAAGTCGGCGATGCTCCGCCCCGTGCGTGCCATCTCGGCCGCGAGCTGGAGCCCGGTGAGCACACCGTCGCCGGTCGTGGCGTAACGGCTCATGATCACGTGGCCAGACTGTTCCCCGCCGAGAGAGAAGTCGCCATCGTTCATCGCCTCGAGGACGTAACGGTCGCCGACCGCCGTCTCGATGACGCGGATGCCAGCGTCGGCCATCGCGAGCTTGAGGCCGAGGTTGCTCATCACGGTGGCCACGAGCACCCCGTCCCGGAGGGATCCACGGCGCGCCATCGCGGTCGCGAGAATCGCCATGATCTGGTCGCCGTCCACGATGCGGCCTTCGGCGTCGACGGCGAGGCAGCGGTCGGCGTCGCCGTCGTGGGCGATGCCGAGGTCGGCGCCCGCAGCGAGCACGGCTGCCGCGACGGTGGCGAGGTGGGTCGATCCCACCCCGTCGTTGATGTTCAGGCCGTTGGGATCATTGCCGATGACGGTGACGGTCGCTCCGGCGTCGGTAAACACCTCGGGCGAGATACCGGCTGCGGCGCCGTGCGCGCAGTCGATGACGACATGCAGTCCGTCCAGCCGGGTGCCCTCGAGGGAACCGAGCAGGTGGAGGACGTAGCGGTCCTCGGCGTCGGAAAAGCGGCGGATGCGCCCGACGTCCGCTCCGGTAGGCGTGAGCGGAGGGACTCCGAGAGCCGCTTCAATGCGGTTCTCGAGTTCGTCGGGGAGCTTGCGGCCACCGGCGGCGAAGAACTTGATGCCGTTGTCGGCGGCGGGATTATGCGACGCGGAGATCATGACGCCGAAGTCTGCGCCCTCATCAGCAATGAGATACGCAGTGGCCGGCGTGGGGATGACACCGGCGTCGAGCACATCGACGCCAGCGCTCGCAAGGCCGGCCGCGACGGCCGCACCGATGAATTGACCGGAGATGCGGGGGTCGCGAGCGAGCACAGCAACAGGCCGACGGCCCTCTGCCCTGGCGACCGCACCGAGTACACGGGCGGCCGCCTGGGCAAGGCCGAGGGCCAGGTCGGCCGTGACCTCGCGATTGGCGAGGCCACGGACTCCGTCTGTTCCGAACAGGCGCGGCATGGTGCGCAGTCCCTTCTCGAGCCTTCTGGTCGAACGGCCGAACGGCCGCGTCGATCAGCGCTTCGAGAACTGGGACGCCTTGCGGGCCTTCTTGAGGCCGGCCTTCTTGCGCTCGATGACGCGGGCGTCGCGGGTCAGGAAGCCCGCCTTCTTGAGGACGGCGCGGTTGTTCTCACGGTCGATCTCGTTGAGCGCACGGGCGATGGCGAGGCGCAGGGCGCCTGCCTGACCGGAGGGGCCGCCGCCGGTGATCTTCGCGACGACGTCGTAGGAGCCGATGAGGTCGAGCACCTTGAACGGGTCGGTGATCAGCTGCTGGTGCAGCTTGTTGGGGAAGTACTCCGCGAACTCGCGAGCATTCACGGTCATGCCGCCGTTGCCGGGGACGAGGCGCACGCGGGCGATGGCCTGCTTGCGGCGGCCCACGGCTGCGCCGGAGACGTTGAGCACGGCGCGCGGCGTCGGGGACGCCTCGGTGGCCGGGCTTTCGGTGGAGTAGCTCTCGGGAGCCACGTCAATCTGGTCTGCGATCTGCGCCACGGTTCAGGTGATCCTTTGTCTTCGAAGTCTGAGATGTCGGGGAGGGGCCGGAGCCTACTGGGCGACCTGGTTGAAGGCGTACGCCTGGGGCTGCTGCGCCGCGTGGGGGTGCTCGGAGCCCGCGTAGACCTTCAGCTTGCGCAGCTGCGCACGGCCGAGGGAGTTCTTGGGGAGCATGCCGCGGATGGCCTTCTCGACGGCGCGGACCGGGTTCTTCTCGAGGAGTTCGGCGTACGTGGTGGCCGAGAGGCCGCCAGGGTAGCCGGAGTGGCGGTAGGCCTTTTTCTGGAGGAGCTTCTGGCCGGTGAGCGCGACCTTCTCTGCATTGACGATGATGACGAAGTCACCCATGTCCATGTGCGGCGCGAAAGTCGCCTTGTGCTTGCCGCGCAGGAGAGCCGCGGCGTGTGTGGCGAGACGACCAAGCACGACGTCGGCCGCGTCGATGACGATCCAGTCGTGCTGGACATCAGCCGGCTTCGGAGAAAAAGTGCGAGTCACGTGAGTGCTGCTTTCTGATCGGAGTGAGGTGTTCGTGGATCCCGCTCCGTGGCTGTTCGACCCGCGAGGGGCCGAACCGATCCGGTGGAGGGCTCAACTTCGGGCGCTCAGCACACGGCCGAAAACACCAAGGGTCGACATTACAGCAAAGCCCCCGTGATCCCAAGCACGGCTCTCGGTGGCGCCGACAGCCTCAGTCCCCGGGCTCCTGCTCCGGCCCCTCCGACCGCGCCGTGCGCTGAGCGCGCGTCAGGACGGCGCGCGCTGCGAGCGCCGCGTCCTCGGGATAATCGACCTCGCGCAGGATGAGGCCGCGAGCCGGCATCACCGCGAACGCGTTCGTCCGCCGAGCCGCGTCGCGCAGCACGGGTACAACCGCCGCGTCGAGCTTGCCCGCGCCGACTGCCACGCAGGCCCCCACGAGGGCACGGACCATGCTGTGGCAGAACGCGTCGGCGCGCACGTGCGCGTGCAGCACGCCGTCGCGGTCCCGCTCCCAGGTGAAGTCGAGCAGGCTGCGGATGGTCGTCGCGCCCTCCCGCGCCCGACAGAACGAGGCGTAGTCGTGCAGGCCGAGGAGCGAGCGAGCAGCGCCGTTCATCGCGTCGAGGTCGAGGGAGTCGGTGATCCAGGTCGTGAACACGCGCTCGAGCGGGTGCCGCATCGAGGAGGCGTCAGCGAGGCGGTACTCGTAACGACGCCAGCGCGCCGAGAAGCGGGCGTCGAATCCCGCCGGTGCCTGCGTCACGCGGTGCACGGAGACGTCGGAGTACTGGCCCAGGATGCCGCGTAGTCGCCGCTCGAGGATCGCGGCAGGGGGCAGCGGCACCTCCGCCGCGCGACGACCTCCGCCGCTCAGCCGGGCCCACTGCTCGGGAGTCAGGTCGACATGGGCGACCTGCGCGCTCGCGTGCACCCCGACGTCGGTACGCCCGGCAACGGTCACGGTCGGGTGCTGCTCGGAGCGCAGCACGAGGGCCAGCGACTCCTCGAGCACCCCCTGCACGGTGCGAAGACCCGGCTGCTTGGCCCAGCCGGAGAACTGCGTGCCGTCGTAGGCCAGATCGAGGCGGACGCGGTACGGCATCCCTCGATCCTAGAGCGGAGTCGCCCTCACGCCACTGTGAGCGGCACGCCGACCGAGGAGCGCCTTTCCCGGCGCAACCACACTCGTCGAGTCCGGCCGTGCCACCGTCCGCACTTCGCGCCAGCGCCACCGCTCGCGGAGACGGCGAGAGCCCCCCGTCCCGTTAAGGACGGAGGGCTCTCGGCCTTTCGGGCGCGACTACTTGGTCTCGCCGGTCTCCTCGACCGGAGCGTCCTGCACCGCGGCGTCGTCGGCGGCAGCGTCCTGCACGGGCGCCTCCTCGACGGCGGTCTCCTCGACGGGGGCGTCGTCCACCGGAGTGGACACGGGCGCCGTGGTGGTGCGCGACTTCTTTACCTTCGGAGTCACGGGCTCGAGGACGAGCTCGATGACGGCCATCGGCGCGTTATCCCCCTTGCGGGGACCGATCTTGGTGATGCGGGTGTAGCCGCCCTCGCGCTCGGCGACGAGGGGAGCGATCTCGGTAAAGAGCTCATGAACGACCGACTTGTCGCCGATCGTCGCGAGGACGCGACGGCGGGCGTGCAGGTCGCCGCGCTTGGCGAACGTCACCAGACGCTCGGCGAGTGGGCGCAGGCGCTTGGCCTTGGTCTCGGTCGTCTTGATGCTCTTGTGCGTGAACAGGGCCGCGGCCAGGTTCGCGAGGAGCAGACGTTCGTGTGCGGGACCGCCTCCGAGGCGGGGGCCCTTGGTGGGCTTGGGCATGGGTTTACTCCAGTACTAAAAGGGGTGTCAGCAGGTCGAACGCGAGGAACCACAGGCTCCGGGGCGAGAGACCTAGATGCTCTCGTCGTCGTAGCTGTAGAAGTGGGCACCGTCGAACCCGGGAACCGAGTCCTTGAGCGACAGGCCCAGCTCCGTCAGCTTCTCCTTGACCTCATCCACCGACTTCTGACCGAAGTTGCGGATGTTCATGAGCTGCGTCTCCGAGAGGGCGACGAGCTCGTTCACATTGTTGATGCCCTCGCGCTTGAGACAGTTGTAGCTGCGCACCGAGAGGTCGAGGTCCTCGATGGGCATAGACAGCTCAGTCGACAGGACAGCATCGACCGGCGCGGGGCCGATCTCGATGCCCTCGGCCGCATTGTTCAGCTCACGGGCGAGCCCGAAGAGCTCGGTCAGCGTGCGTCCTGCAGAGGCGATCGCGTCGCGGGGCGTGATCGCGGCCTTGGTCTCCACGTCAACGACCAGGCGGTCGAAGTCGGTGCGCTCCCCGGCACGGGTGGCCTCGACGCGGTAGGTGACCTTCAGGACGGGCGAGTAGATCGAGTCGACCGGAATCTGGCCGGCCTCGGAGAACTCGCTGCGATTCTGGGTCGCCGAGACGTAACCGCGGCCGCGCTCGATGGTGAGCTCGAGTTCGAACTTCGCCTTGTCATTGAGCGTGGCGATGACGAGTTCCGGGTTGTGGATCTCGACACCGGCCGGAGCCGAGATGTCGGCGGCGGTGACCTGACCGGCACCCTGCTTGCGCAGGTAAGCGGTGATCGGCTCGTCGTGCTCGGACGAGACGACGAGTCCCTTGATATTCAGGATGATCTCGGTGACGTCCTCGCGGACCCCGGGAACGGTCGTGAACTCGTGCAGGACTCCGTCGATGCGGATGCTGGTGACAGCGGCGCCGGGGATGGAGGACAGCAGGGTGCGACGCAGCGAGTTGCCGAGCGTGTAGCCGAAGCCGGGCTCGAGGGGCTCGATGACGAAGCGGGAACGGAACTCCGAGATGTTCTCCTCGGTGAGCGTCGGACGCTGTGCGATAAGCACTGATGATTCCTTTCGATCACGTGTCCGCTATATGACACGTGCGTTTACGAGGTGTGGAGTTGTGAAAGAAATGCGCGATCCGCCGGACGGCCCCACTCCCCGCTGTACCAGCGGATCGTGCGGCCGACCGACGGCTGCGAGTGCTGCTTAGACGCGGCGACGCTTCGGCGGGCGGCAGCCGTTGTGCGCCTGCGGAGTGACGTCGTTGATCGAGCCGACCTCGAGGCCGGCGGCCTGGAGCGAGCGGATCGCGGTCTCACGACCCGAGCCCGGGCCCTTGACGAAGACGTCGACCTTCTTCATGCCGTGCTCCTGCGCCTGACGCGCAGCCGACTCGGCGGCGAGCTGCGCCGCGAACGGCGTTGACTTGCGCGAGCCTTTGAAGCCGACTCCGCCGGACGAGGCCCAGCTGATGACGGCCCCGGCGGGGTCGGTGATCGAGACGATCGTGTTGTTGAACGTCGACTTGATGTGGGCCTGACCCACTGCGATGTTCTTCTTCTCCTTGCGGCGCGGCTTGCGCGCAGCCGACTTGGGGGTAGCCAATTCTGTATCTCCTCTAGGTCCGTGTCGCCCGCGTTACTTGCGGCCGGCCTTCTTCTTGCCGGCGACGGTGCGCTTGGGTCCCTTGCGGGTGCGCGCGTTCGTCTTGGTGCGCTGTCCACGGACCGGGAGGCCGCGACGGTGACGGAGGCCCTGGTACGAGCCGATCTCGACCTTGCGGCGGATATCGGCGGCGACCTCACGGCGGAGGTCACCCTCCACCTTGTAGTTGCCCTCGATATGGTCGCGGAGGGCGATGAGCTGGTCGTCGCTCAGATCCTTGACGCGGGTGTTGCCGTCGATCCCGGTGTCGCTGAGGGTCGCGAGCGCGCGAGTGCGGCCGACACCGTAGATGTAGGTCAGTGCGACCTCCACGCGCTTCTCGCGCGGGATGTCTACTCCTGCCAGACGTGCCATTGTGGCTTCTCCTGTGAGTGAGTGGAGGTATGAAGCAGCACCGGTGCCTCGGCCTCCGACCGAAGGTGTCCTCGCCGTCCACCCCGGCCGAAGCCGGAGTGCTGCGCGATTTCTGGTGCTGCGGGGGTATTCACTTGCTCGTCGTGCTCAGTCGGGGCGGCGTGCCACCCTGGCGCTTCCTTGCCGAAGCGGCGGGACTAGCCCTGTCGCTGCTTGTGGCGCGGGTTGCTACTGCAGATGACCATCACGTTGCCGTGGCGGCGGATGATCTTGCAGTGATCGCAGATGCGCTTGACGCTGGGGTTGACCTTCATTGTTCTTGTCCTTGATTTCGCTGGCGTCGTGCTCCCGGCGGATGCCGGGGCCGTTCCTTACAGGACACACACGTCGCGAACGTCAGCGGAGCGAACGCCTACTTGTAGCGGTAGACGATCCGGCCGCGGGTCAGGTCGTAGGGGCTCAGCTCCACGATCACCCGGTCCTCGGGGAGGATCCTGATGTAGTGCTGACGCATCTTGCCCGAGATATGGGCGAGAACTTTGTGTCCGTTGGTCAGCTCCACGCGGAACATCGCGTTGGGGAGCGCCTCGACAACCGCACCTTCGATTTCGATGACACCGTCTTTTTTGGCCATAGCCTCACTGTCGTTCGGAAGTAGTGTGTGTACTGGTCGTGCGAATGTTTCCGCGACGATCCACCACCGGGCGAGAGCCCGGATCGGGGTTCGCGGGCATGCCAGAGCACGCGCAAAACACCAAGGGTCGATAATACGCGAATCGTCGACGATTCGCCAGCTCGGGCGTGTCGCTGCTCGTGGCGGCGCGGAGTGCACTCCGGCACGGCGCCTCGTCGCCGGATCCGGTGCCTTGCGCCGGGCTCCCTGGTCGCTCCGCCTAGGCTTGCCCCGTCGAGCGGAGGGACAGCAGATGGCGCGCAGGACGAGGACGACAACCGGGGGACGACGCTGGTACGCGCATCCGGTGGTCACTGTGGTGGTGGCGATCGTGGTCATCGCGCTGGTGCAGACCTTCTTCGTGAAGGTGTACACGGTCCCCTCGGGATCGATGGAGAACACGCTCCAGGGCGGAGGCTTCTTCGGCGATCGGATCCTGGTCGACCGGACCCTGGAACTCCAGGGCGGTCCCGAGCAGGGGCAGATCGTCGTCTTCTCGCGCGATGCGCGGTGGGGAGCGAGCGACTCCCCCGGCAGCGCCCTGTCCGAGGTGGTCAAGACCTTCGGCGACGTCACCAGCATCGGCCCCTCGCACGAGGAGTTCCTCGTCAAGCGGCTGATTGCCGAGGGCGGGCATACCGTCTCGTGCTGCGACGCGGAGGGCCACGTCCTCGTGGACGGTCAGCCGCTCGACGAGTCCTACGTCTTCGAGAACTTCCCGTTCACGCCGGGAACCCTTGACTGCACCACCAGTCCCGCTTCCTTGCGGTGCTTCCAGGAGTACACGGTGCCCGAGAACTCCCTCTTCGTCCTCGGCGACCACCGCTCCAACTCGAACGACTCCCTCGGCGAGTGCCGCGGAGCCTCCGGCCCAGTCGACTCCTGCGTCAAGACCGTCCCTCTCGACCGCGTCACCGGCCGTGTCTTCGCTGTCGCCTGGCCACTCACCCGCTGGCACCTCTTCTAGCGCCCCTCCCCCTCCCCTCCCGCCCGCGAAATGTCGCGAGATGCCCCCGAACGGACGAGATCCCCCGCCTCGGCAGAGGATCTCGTCCGTTCACCACGATCTCGCGGACCGCGGAGGGGTTGAGGGGTCAGGGGCGGAGGATTGCCACGAGGTGGGGGAACAGCGGATGCTCGGCGGACAGGCCCGTGACGTCGGCGACGAACTCCTCCGGCGAGAGCGCCGCCAGCTTCTGCTTCAACTCAACGCTTTGCGGATCCTCCGGCACGTCAAAGCGCAGCGCAGCGCCAATGGCCGCAATCAGCCCTTCGGGAACCCGCCCGCGCTCCGCGAGCTCGGCCGCCGGCCCGATGAACCGCTCATGCCGCGAGAGCTTCCGCAGCGGCTGGCGGCCCACCCGATCAACCGTATCCGTCAAGTACGGATTAGCGAAGCGCTTCAGCGTCTTCTCGAGGTACGCCTGCTGCTCCGCATCGCTGAAGCCGTGCTTCGCAACGATGAGCGCCTTCGTGTCCTCGAGCGCCGCCCTCACCGCGTCGCGCACCTCGGGCAGCGCGAGCGCATCCGAGAGCTTGTGCGCTCCCGCTGCGAAGCCGACGTAGGCCGCCGTCGCGTGGCCCGTGTTCACCGTGAAGAGCTTGCGCTCAATAAACGGCTCCAGGTCGTCCACGTAGGTCGCGCCCGGGAGCTCCGGCTCGCTGCCCTCGAAGGGCGTGCGATCAATGACCCACTCGAAGAATGTCTCGACGGTAACGTCCAAGCCCTGACCCGGCTCCTGGTTCGGCACAATGCGGTCGACCGCCGTGTCGGCAAAGACGGCCCGCGAGCGCACGAGCTCCCACTCGTCCGCGCCCAGGTTCGCCGCGACTTCGGCCTGGAGCAAGCGGGTCGCGCTGATCGCGTTCTCGCAGGCCATGACCGCCAGCCGCGGTGCCGACTCCGCGCGGGCGGCGAGGCCCTTCGCAATGACCGGCGCGACGAAGCGGAGGATGTTCGGTCCGACGGCCGTCGTCACAATGTCGGCGGCGGCGATCTCACGCACGAGCGCCTCCTCGTCGGCGGAGGAGTCGATCGCGCGGAAGCGGTCAACGAAGTGGGTCGTCGGCTCCTCCCCCACCTCGTGCACCTCGTAACCGTCGGCGGCGGCAAGCTGACCAATAAGGTCCGCATTGACATCGGCGAAGACGATTTCATATCCGGCGCCGTGCAGGATCAGGCCAACGAAGCCGCGGCCGATGTTGCCGGCGCCAAAATGGACGGCGGTGGCCATCAGGAGTTGACCTCGCCCAGCAGGCTGTAGAGCGCTTGCGCATCGGGGGCATCGAGAAGCTTCTGCACCTCGTCCTCCTCCGAAAAGATGATGGCGATCTTGGAGAGGATCTCGAGGTGCTCATTGTTGACCCCGGCGATGCCGACGACGAAGCGCACCTCGTTGCCGTCCCAGTCAATCGGCTGCGCGTAGCGGACGAACGAGAGGGCAGACGAGCGGATCTCGTCCTTCGCGTCATTGGTGCCGTGCGGAATGGCGAGGAGGTTACCCATATAGGTCGAGACGGTCGCCTCGCGGGCGAGCATGGCCTCGTAGTAGGCGGGGGTGACCGCGCCGACTCCCACGAGCATGTCGGCGGCCTCCTTGATGGCGGCCTCCTTCGTCGTGGCGGTGCCGGAGGCGTTGATCTGTCCGATGGTGAGCACTTCGCTCATGGCGTGCGTCCTTCCGTAAAGGTGCTGACAGCGAGGGAACCCGCGGGGGCGAGCGGAGCGGGTCCGCTCTGTCGCACCCTACGGGTTCCCTTCGAGGAGGTGGCGTACTACTTGCCGTGCTGCTCCGCGACCAGCGAGACGACCTCGTCGTACTTCGGGCTGTTCATGAAGTTATCGACGGAGACGTGGATGGCGCCCGGAGTGCGCTGGCGGGCGCGCTCCGTGAGTTCGGCCTGGGTGATGACCAGGTCCACGTCGTCCTCGAGCGCCGCGATCGCCTTGTTGGTGACCGTGACGTCCTCATAGCCCGCCTTCTTCATTTTGTTGCGCAGCACCGAGGCGCCCATGGCGGAGGATCCCATGCCGGCGTCGCAGGCGAACACGATGGAGCGGACCTGGGTCGCGGTCACCGTGGCCCCCGCGGTCGAGGCGCCGGTGGAGTCCTGCGGGGCATTAGCTCCGCGGGCGTTGATGAGCGAGCCGACGGCGCTGTCCTTGCCCTTGTTGGCCTCGTTCGCGGCGACGGCGGCGGCGAGCTTGTCGTCGTTCTCCTCCGCAGCGGCGAGGTCGCGCGTGCGGCTCGCTCGCAGGATCACCGAGGCGACGAGGAACGACACGGCGGTGGCGAGAATCACCGAGAGGATCACGCCGAGGAAGCTGTCGTTCGCGGTCTGCAGGAGCACCGCGATGATCGAACCGGGCGAGGCGGGGGCGCGGAGGCCGGAGTTGAAAGCGACGTTCGTCGCGACTCCGGTCATGCCGCCGAGGATAACGGCGGCGAGCAGGGCCGGCTTCATCAGCACGTACGGGAAGTAGATCTCGTGGATACCGCCGATGAAGTGGATGATCGCTGCACCGGGAGCGGAGGCGCGGGCGGCGCCGACGCCGAAGATCGAGAACGCGAGCAGGACGCCCATTCCGGGGCCGGGGTTGGCCTCGAGGAGGAAGAGGAAGGACTTGCCCGTCTCCTCCGCCTGCTGCACGCCCAGCGGGGTAAGCACGCCGTGGTTGATCGCGTTATTGAGGAACAGGATCTTCGCCGGCTCGATGAAGATCGACGTCAGCGGGAGCAGACCGGCGTTGACCAGCCACTCCACGCCGACTCCGAGTGCACCGGAGAAGGCAGCGATGACCGGCGCGACGCCGAGGAAGGCGAGGACCGCAAGAAGCAGGCCGAGAATTCCGGCCGAGAAGTTGTTGACCAGCATCTCGAAGCCGGGCTTGATCTTGCCGTCCCAGAGCGCGTCGACCTTCTTCATCAGCCATGCCGAGAGCGGGCCCATGATCATGGCCCCGATAAACATTGGAATGCCAGCGCCGACGATGACGCCCATGGTCGCGATGGTGCCAACCACTCCTCCGCGCGCGCCGTAGACCATGCGGCCACCGGTGTTCGCAATGAGGAGCGGGAGGAGGTAGGTGATCATCGGGCCGACGAGTCCGACGTTCACCACGTCGGGGTCGGTGCTCCAGCCGCCAAGCTGCTGAACCCAGGTGGCGTCGACACCGAGAAGCGGGAGCCATCCGGTCTGGATGAAGAGGGCCGTGATGAAGCCCCAGGCGATGAAGGCCGCGATGTTCGGCATGACCATTCCCGAGAGGAAGGTGCCGAAGCGCTGGACGTGGACGCGCGCTCCACCGCGCGTCGACGTCGCTGACGTCGTTGTCATGTGGTGTGTTCTCCGATTTCTAGGGCCGGGTGACCGAGACCTTCCTGAGGCGTCCCGACTCCCGAATGGCGGGGTGGTGCAGTAGTGGTGGTGCTGGGGGTGGGTCGAGCGGGTCCACGGATCAGGAGGCGGCGATCGCCTCCGTCACCGCGGAACGGGCGTCGGCGGCGCTATCGGCCGCGAGCGCGAGCTCCGCGTACCGTTTCGCATCGGCGAGGGTGTGCTCGGCCAACTCGGCGCGCACGTCTGCGAGAGCTGACGGCGACATCGAGAGGGTCGTCGCACCGAGGCCGACGAGGACCACGGCGAGCAGCGGATCTGCTGCGGCCTCGCCGCAGATACCGACGGGTTTGCCCAGCGCCGCTCCCGCGCGGCCGACCTCGCCGACGAGGCGGAGCACGGCCGGGTGCCACGGGTCCTGGAACGCCGAGACGGTGCCGAGCATCCGGTCCGCAGCAAGCGTGTACTGGGTGAGATCGTTGGTGCCGATCGAGGCGAAGTCAGCGACTCCGAGGATCCGGTCGGCGAGCAGCGCGGAGGAGGGGACTTCCACCATCACACCAGCGGTGCGGATGCCGAGCTCCCGCGCCATCGACGTGAAATAGCGGGTCTCGTCGACGGTCGCGACCATCGGCGCCATGACCCACAGGTCGGCATCGGTGGCGGCGTCGGCCTGCGCAAGGGCGGTGAGCTGGTCGCGCAGGATCTGCTCGCTGGCACGGAGGGCGCGCAACCCGCGCAGCCCCAGCGCCGGGTTCTCCTCGTGGTTGTCGTTGAGGAAGCTCAGCGGCTTGTCGGCACCCGCGTCGAGTGCGCGGACGACGACCTTGCGGCCGGGGAAGGCGGCGAGCAGGCGGGTGTACTGCTCGGCCTGCTCGGCGACGGTCGGCGCTTGCTTCGCGTCAAGGAAGAGGAACTCGGTCCGGAACAGGCCAACGCCTTCGGCTCCGAGCTCCACTGCATTCGCGGCTCCGTCGGCCGAGCCGAGGTTCGCGAGCAGCGGCACGGCGTGGCCGTCGGCGAGGGCGCCAGGGATGACCGGAGCGGCGAGCATCGCCGCGCGCTCGGCAATCGAGGTCTTGGCGGCGCTGATCTCGGTATCGGATGGGTTCACCGTCACGACGCCGGAGGAGGCGTCGAGGATCACGAGCTGCGCGTCTCGCAAGTCGAGGGCGCCGGATGTGCCGACGATCGCGGTGATCGACTTCTCCCGGGCAAGGATCGCGGTGTGCGAGGTCGGACCGCCGTCGCTGGTGATCAGGCCGAGCACCTTATCGAGATCGAGCAGGGCGGTGTCAGCCGGAGCGAGATCGCGGGCGACGAGCACGAACGGCTCGTCCGACTCAGGAACACCGGGAGCGGCGACGCCGCGCAGATGGGCGACGACGCGCTGGGAGACATCGTCGAGGTCGGTCGCGCGCTCGGCCATGTAGCCGCCCATCGCCACGAGAAGGTCACGAAAGCCGGCGAAGGCCTCGTGCACGGCGCGCTCGGCGGTCTTGCCCCCGGCGATCCGCGCCTTCACGTCCTCGGCGAGCGATGGGTCCTCGGCCATGAGGGCCTGTGCGTCGAGAACGTCCTTCGCCGACCCACCGGCCCGCTCACCACGGTGGCGAATCGTCGCGGCGGTGGCAGAAAGCGACGAGACCGCGCGCTCCTCCTCCTGGACGACGGTGCGGGTGCTGGCGACGTCCTCCGGCTCGGGGAGAGGCTCGGGCATGCGCAGAACCGGCCCGAGGGCCAGTCCTCGTCCGACTCCGGTGCCCTGGAGCTTGGCGGAGGCGTAGGCGGTCTGAGGAGTGGACAGCGTCATGGGTGCTCGTTCCTGTCGTGCTCTCCTGGGTGAGGAGCTGGGTAATCGAGTGGAGGGAGTCGGAATCGAGACCGCGGCCGGGTCGTCCTACTCAGAAGGGGTGGGATGCGACCTCGTGAGGATCGCCCTCGCGGACCGCGATCGTCCCCGACGGATTATGACGCCGTCAGGAGTCGTGATCCGTCGAAAGGAACGTGGCGAGCTCCTCGAGCACGGCCTCCTCGTTGTCGCCCTCGACGCTGACAGTGAGCGCGTCGCCGTGCTCGATGCCGAGAGAGATAATCCCGAGGATCGACGCGGCGTTGACCGGGGTGGCGTCGCCCTTCGCGATCAGGACCTTCTGACCCGACTTCGCCGCGGCCTGGCTGAAGAGCGAGGCGGGGCGGGCGTGAAGGCCCTTTGATGATGCAACCTGCACGGTGCGTTCAACCATGAACGTTTCTCCTTGAATTTGCAGCGATGACTGCATCAGTGGTGCCCGGAGTCGGGCTCGGCGTCCGGGCGGGTGGAGGAGTCCCTGTCCGTTCCCGCGACGACCGCGCGAGCGGCGAAGAGGATGGGCAGGTTCTCGAGCACGGCATCGGCACCGTGCGCTCCGAAGACGTCGTGCGGGAGGAGGGCAGCCGCGGCTCCCACATTCTCCGCGCGGAGGCGGAGTACGTCGAACTGCGACTCGAGGTGCGGACCCACCAGCAGGACGTCCGCATCGGGGAGAGACTCCTCGAGACCCGTGAGGGTCTCGGATCGGAACACAGCATCCATGCCGTGTTCCTTCGCGCCCGCTCTGAGCCGGTGGGCCAGAAACGTGCTCGATGCGCCCGCACCGCAGACGATAAGGATCTTCCGCACCGCGTTCGCCTCCTCGCGTCCGGGTCGTGGTCCATCCAAGCATCCGCGACGAGGAGTGCGGGAGTGACGGAGACAATCTTCCGCGGGGGCGGAAGCCACGGCGGCGCGGGGGCTCCCCCGTGTCCTACCGAGGTGATTGACTGCCAGGACGTACGACCCGCTGCCCGCTCCGAGCGGGCCCGCGGCGGGGTCATGGCGCTCCTCGCGTCCGCTCCGGTCCGCACGCCTGGAGCCTGATGCCTGACAACCGCGAACGACTGCTGGAGTACCTCTCCCGTGCCGACGGCTGGGTGACCGCGCACGAGCTGGCCGACCGGCTCGGGGTGACGACCCGCAGCGTCCGCAGCTACGTCACCGCGGTCAAGGCGCAGGCCGCTCCGCTGGAGCCCGTCGAGTCCTCCGCCAACGGCTACCGTCTCGCGCGCGATGCCTACGCCGCGTTCCTCGACGCGCAGCGCAGCCGGGACGTGGAGCCGGATACCCCACGCGACCGGCTGTACAGCATCGTGCGCCGGCTGGTCGAGAATGACGAGGGACTTGACGTGGTCCCCCTCGCCGAGGTGCTGTCCGTGAGCGAGTCGACCATCGATGCGGATCTGCGGCGGGTGAAGGCACTCGCCGACGAAGCAGGACTCAGCCTGCTCCGCCGCGGCCCCGCCGTGCGGCTGGAGGGCAGCGAGGAGGCGCGTCGCCGCTTGATCTCACGGATGTTCCGCGACGAGAGCGCGCAGGGTGTGTTCACGCTTGACGATGTGCAGCGCGAGTTCGCCTCCCCCGGCCTTGGCGCGTTCAAGACCGAGCTGTTGGCCGCGCTCGAGAGCCGCGGCTACTACATCAATGACTACGGAGTGAACAGCGTCCTGTTGCACATCGCGATCGCGGTCGACCGGGTCGCGCGAGGCATCGGGGACCCCTCCGGCTCCCGCCCCTCCCCCGCGGTCCACGGCGAGCTGGCCGCGCTGCTGGCGGAACTGGTCGAGCGGCACTTCGTGACGCGTTTGACCGACGCCGAGCTCGCGCAGCTCGCGATCCTGATGACGACCCGCGTGGCGACCCCCGGGCAGAACGAGCCGGTCGCCTCGGTAGCCGAGAACTATCTCGACCCGGAGGACCTGGCCGTGGTCCGCGCCCTCGTCGCTGACGTCCACCGCGAGTACCTCGTCGACCTGGACGATGAGGGTTTCATCGTGCGGCTCGCCCTGCACGTCCGCAATCTCGTCGCCCGCGCCTCCGAGGGCGGCTACTCGCGAAACCCGCTGACGCGCTCCATCAAGACCAGCTACCCGATGACATACGAGATCGCGGTGTTCCTCGCCAGTGGATTGCAGCGCCGGCGCGGTATCGCGGTGAATGAGGACGAGATCGCCTACATCGCCCTGCACGTCGGATCCTTCCTGGAGCGCGTCTCGCGGCGGGAGGAGCGGCTCTCGTGCGTCATCGTGTGCCCGAACTACTACGACCTCGCGCACATGCTGCGGCTCCGGGTCGAACGGTCGCTGGGAACCGAGGTCGAGGTCCGCTCCCTGATAACGCGCAGCGATGTCGATTGGGATCGGCTGACCGCCGACCTCGTGCTCACAACGATCGCCGAGCGGCCCTACGCCGATGACGTGGTCGTCGTGCAGCCCTTTCTCACCGATCACGACGTGGAGACGGTGCGCCGGGCGATCGCGCGCGTCCGCAGACACCGGCGCCGGGCGCAGATTAAGGACGAGCTGCTGCAGTTCTTCGACGAGTCACTGTTCTATCGCAACGTGCACGCCCGCGACGAAGCGGCGATGATCCGGATGCTCGGTCGACGCATGATCGCCGGCGGCATCATCGACGAGGACTACGTCGCCGGGGCGATCGAGCGGGAACGGATGAGTTCGACGGCATTCACGGATAACCTCGCCGTGCCGCACGCGATGGCAATGAGCGCGCGCCGCACGTCCATCGCAATCGTTGTCAACGACGCTCCGATGGAGTGGGGCGAGCAGCGGGTCAACGTCATCGCGATGATCGCGTTCGCGTCGGCAGGGCGCAGCACCTTCCAGTCGGTCTTCGACCAGTTCGTCGAGGTCTTCGCGGAGCGAGCGGAGGTGCAGCGCCTGGTCCGTCGCTCCACCGACTTCGCAGCGTTCATCGAGGAGCTGGTCCGGGTGATCGACAGCTGACCGGCTGACCCCGCCAGCCCGGTCGGAGGGCCTGTCGAGTGCGTCGCCCACATCGCCATCGCGTCGAGGAGCCCTCCCGTGGCACAGTGCGTGTCGCGATCGCCCCGCGCCCCTGGCGGCTCGGCACACTCGGTCGTGATTCCGACGACAGGACAGGCAACGACAGCAACGACAGGACAGGCGATGACCACCACCGAGCGCAGCCCCAAACCGGATGCCCAGCACAACCAGCGCGCTCAGATTCCGGTAGCCCGCATCGTCCTCTCCTTCGTCGGATTGGGTGTCGGCTGGATCACCGGCTTCGTCGGTGTGTTCAGACGAGTGTTCAGCAGCTCGTCCGATGCCTCGACCCGCGCCTTCTTCTGGACGATGCTCGTGGCCGTGGCCGTCGCTGCCGTTCCTGCGCTCGTCCTGCTCGTGGAAGCCATCCTGCGCCTTCACCCCGCCCGCCGGCAGAGCGTCGGCGCCAGCGTGACCAGCATGAGCTGCCTCCTCCTCCTCGCCGTCACCCTCGGCCCGCCCCTCGCCTGGGCGATCCCCGATTTCCACCGGTTGCAGGAGAGGCTGAGCCGCCCGCTGACCGCCACGGAGTCCTCGATCAGCCTTGACGAGCTGACCACAACCGTTCAGGAGCTTGTCGACCGGACCACCGGCGTGACCGGTGTGGACTCCACGCACGACGCTGTCTCCCTCACGACCGAGTCCTGCGTGCTCAGTAACACGTCATCTGGTCGTCGGATCACCACGGTCACGTCGGAGCACTCGGAACTGCCCACCGATCCTCAGGCCGCGCTCGACGCCGTTGCAGCCCTGTGGCGCGACCGGGGCTACGAGCCGCTGCGCGCCCCCGAGAGTGTCGCCCTGGTTGACGAAGACGGACCGGTCGAGTTCGTGCGCCTCGGCTACGGCATCCCTCGGTTCGGCACATCGTCCGAGTTCTCGTTCGAACTCCTGTCGATCTGCGTTCCGGAGTAGGGACGGCCGATCCTCAAGCGATCGGCGTCGGTACGATCCCGTACTGCGCGAGCCCCGCAGCGCCGCCGTCGGCAAGCGTCGTGACCCAGATACCGTCGCGGTGCACGGCAACGGAGTGCTCCCAGTGCGCGGCCGCGCTGCCATCCTCGGTCGCCACCGTCCACTCGTCCTCGCGCACCACAGTCTCGGCGCCGCCCGCGGTGACCATCGGCTCGATCGCGACGACGAGACCGGGCTTCACCTCCGGACCGCGCTGACGAACCCGGTAGTTGAAAACCGGCGGCGCCTCATGCATCGACCGACCGATGCCGTGGCCTATGTAGTCGGTGAGGATCCCGTACACGCGACCGGTCCGCTCCGCCTCGTCCTCGACGTACCCCTCGATCGCAGCGCCGACCTCATTGAGGTGCCGGGCGGAGGCGAGCGCCGCGATCCCACGCCAGAGCGAGCCCTCGGTCACCCGCGACAGTTCGGCGCGCGCCGCAACCTCCTGCTGTCGGGACGGATCGGGCAGAACCAGGGTCATCGCGGAGTCGCCGTTCCAGCCGTCGACCTCGGCGCCACTGTCGATCGAAACGATGTCGCCCGGCTCGAGCACACGGTCGCCCGGGATGCCGTGCACGACCTCGTCATTGACCGACGCGCAGATCGTGTGCCGGTAGCCCGGGACGAGCTGAAAGTTCGAGCGCCCTCCGCGCTCTACGATCGCCGCTTCGGCGATGGCGTCGAGTTCGAGGGTCGTGACGCCAGGACGAAGTGCGGCGCGCACCGCGTCCAGCGACGCGGCCGTCGCCAGTCCGGGAGAGATCATTGCCCGCAGTTGGGCGGGCGTCTTATAGAGGGAAGAGCGCAGCGCCACGATCAGGCGGCCGGATTGTCGAGACGGCCCACACGGTGACCCTCAAGCGCGACGACAATCCGTTCGGTGACCTCCTCGACCGGGCCGAGCCCGTCGACGACGACGACGATACCGCGGGCGGCGTAGACGTCGATCAGCGGAGCAGTCTGCTCCTCGTAGAGCGCGAGACGGCGGCGGATGACCTCCTCGGTGTCGTCACTACGACCCTGCTCGTGCGAGCGCTTGAGCAGGCGGGTGACGACCTCGTCGGGGTCTGCGGTGAGCTGGACGACCGCGTCGAGGCGGTTGTGATCGGCGGCGAGGATCCTGTCGAGCTCGTCGACCTGTTCCGTCGTCCGCGGGTAGCCGTCGAGCAGGAACCCGGTGGACACGTCGGCCTCCTGCAGCCGGTCGTGCACGATCGCGTTGGTCAGCTCGTCGGGCACGTAGCGGCCCGCGTCGAGGTAAGTCTTCGCCTGGAGACCGAGCTCGGTCTCGTTCGCGACATTCGCGCGGAAGATGTCGCCGGTCGAGATGGCCGGCACCTCGAGAATGTCGCTGAGCCGGGCGGCCTGGGTCCCCTTGCCTGCGCCCGGAGGGCCGATCAGCAGGAGACGGAAGCCGACCGGATCTGAGCTCATCGGAGGAGTCCTTCGTAGTGGCGTTGCTGCAGCTGGGAGTCGATCTGCTTGACCGTCTCCAGTCCGACTCCGACGATGATGAGGATCGAGGTGCCACCGAACGGGAAGTTCTGGTTCGCACCGACCAGCGCGAGAGCGACGAGCGGGACCAGCGCAATGAGGCCCAGGTAGACCGACCCGGGCAGGGTCACGCGCGTGAGCACGTAGTTGAGGTACTCGGCGGTCGGGCGGCCGGCGCGGATGCCGGGGATGAAGCCGCCGTAACGCTTCATGTTGTCGGCTACCTCGTCGGGGTTGAAGGTGATCGCGACGTAGAAGTAGGTGAATCCAACGATCAGGAGGAAATACAACGCCATGTAGAGCGGGTGGTCGCCCTTGGTGAGGTAACTCGTGATCCACGACACCCAACCCGGGGCCGCCTGGCCTGCGCCCGGCTGGTTGAACTGCGCGATGAGCGCGGGCAGGTACAGAAGGGACGAGGCGAAGATGACGGGGACGACGCCGGCCATGTTGACCTTGATCGGGATGTAGGTGTTGTTGCCGCCGTACGTGCGCCTGCCGACCATCCGCTTGGCGTACTGCACCGGGATCCGCCGTTGCGACTGCTCCACGAACACGACGGCGACGACGAGCACGAGCCCCACACCGAGAACGAGGAGGAAGGTCTCGAAGCCGCGCGACTGCGCGATCGACCAGAGGGAGGTCGGGAACTGGGCGGCGATCGAGGTGAAGATCAGCAACGACATGCCGTTGCCGATTCCGCGCTCGGTGATGAGCTCGCCCATCCACATGATGATTCCGGTGCCGGCGGTCATGGTGATGACCATGAGCAGGATGGAGTACCACTCATCGGTGATGATGAGCGCCGAGCACTCCGGCACTCCGGAGTTGCCGAACAGCGCACCCGAGCGGGCGACGGTGATGAGAGTGGTCGACTGGAGGACGCCGAGCGCGATCGTGAGGTAACGCGTGTACTGCGTGAGCTTGCCCTGACCAGACTGACCTTCCTTGTACAGGGTCTCGAAGTGCGGGATGACCACGCGCAGCAGCTGGACGATGATCGACGCCGTGATGTACGGCATGATCCCGAGCGCGAAGATCGACAACTGGAGCAGGGCCCCGCCGCTGAAGAGGTTCACCAGCTCGTAGAGCCCCGAGGTGCCCTGGTTACCCGCGAGACACGCCTGCACGGCGCTGAAGCTGACGAACGGAGCAGGGATGAAGGACCCCAGCCGGAAGATCGCCACGATCGCGAGAGTGAAGCCGATCTTGCGGCGGAGGTCGGGGGTGCGGAAGATCCGCGCTACGGCGCCAAACACTACCTAGGGTCTCCTGCTCAGTTCTGTGGTGCGGGATACAGGTCGAGCTTGCCACGCGCTCCCTGAGGGAGTCGGCGTGACAAGCTCGACCGGCAAGCTGCTGGTGCTACTTGATAGATCCGCCCGCAGCGACGATCTTCTGCTCGGCGGAGCTGGAGACCTTGTCGACCGCGACGTTCAGCTTAACCGCAATGTCGCCGTCCCCGAGGACTTTGACCTTCTCGTTCTTGCGGACGGCACCCTTGGCGACGAGGTCGCTGACGGTGACCTCCCCACCCTGGGGGTAGAGATCCGCGAGAGCGGACAGGTTCACGACCTGGTACTCGACCCGGAACGGGTTCTTGAAGCCGCGGAGCTTCGGGGTGCGCATGTGCAGCGGCATCTGCCCACCCTCGAAGCCGATGCGCACCGTGTAGCGAGCCTTGGTGCCCTTGGTGCCGCGCCCGGCGGTCTTGCCCTTCGAGCCCTCGCCGCGACCGACGCGGGTCTTGGCCTTCTTGGCTCCGGCAGCGGGGCGGAGGTGGTGGACCTTGAGCACGTGCTCCCTGGTCGTCGGCGCCGCCGCGCCCTTGGTGGTGGACGCCGACGCGGGAGTCGTGGACTCCGCGGCGGCGTTGTTCGTCTCAGCCATTAGTCAATCTCCTCGACCTTCACCAGATGGGCGACGGTCTTCACGTATCCGCGGTTCTGGGCGTTGTCCTCGCGGACCACGCTCTGACCGATCTTCCTGAGGCCGAGCGAGCGCAGCGTGTCTCGCTGGTACTGCTTCTCGCTGACCTTCGACTTGACCTGGGTCACCTTGAGCTGGGCCATCAGGCACCTGCCTTCGCGTTGGACGCGGCGGCGAGGGCGTCGGCCTCGGCACGGACGAGACGGGCCGGAGCGACCCGGTCGAAGTCGAGACCACGACGAGCGGCGACGGCGCGCGGCTCCTCGAGCTGCTGGAGAGCCTCGACGGTCGCGTGGACGATGTTGATGGTGTTCGACGAGCCGAGCGACTTGCTCAGGACGTCATGGATGCCGGCGCACTCGAGGACGGCGCGGACGGGACCACCGGCGATAACACCGGTACCCGCGGCGGCGGGGCGCAGGAGCACGACACCGGCAGCGGCCTCACCCTGGACGGGGTGCGGGATGGTCGATCCGACGCGCGGAACACGGAAGAAGTTCTTCTTCGCCTCCTCGACGCCCTTGGAGATCGCGGTCGGGACCTCGCGGGCCTTGCCGTAGCCGACGCCCACCAGTCCGTTGCCGTCTCCGACGACGACGAGCGCGGTGAAGCTAAAGCGACGACCGCCCTTGACGACCTTCGACACGCGGTTGATGGTCACGACGCGCTCGAGGAACTGGCTCTTCTCGGCGTCACGGCCGCCGCGGTCGCGGCCACCCTGGTTGCGGTCGCGGCCGCCGCGGCGGGGCTCACGAGCCTCCTGCTGCGGCTGCGTGGATGCAGCGGTTTCGACGGGGGCCTCCGACACAGCGACGACCTCGGGTTCCTTGTTTTCTGCGGCGCTCACAGGTTGAGCCCTGCCTCTCGTGCTCCATCGGCGATCGCGGCGACGCGACCGGCGTACTTGTTGCCTCCGCGGTCGAAGACGACCGCCTCGACACCGGCGTTCTTGGCGCGCTCGGCGACGAGCTCGCCGACCTTGCGGGCCTTGGCGGTCTTGTCACCGTCGAACACGCGCAGGTCGGCCTCGAGGGTCGACGCCGACACGAGGGTGCGGCCCTGTGCGTCGTCGACGATCTGCACGAAGACGTGACGAGCCGAGCGGTTGACGACGAGGCGGGGGCGCTCGGCGGATCCGACGACCCTCTTGCGCAGACGGTCGTGACGACGACCGCGCGCAGCGGACTTGCTCTTTCCTCTGGTTCCGAGTCCCATGATCACTTACCGCTCTTTCCGGCCTTGCGGCGAACGACCTCGCCGGCGTAGCGCACGCCCTTGCCCTTATAGGGCTCGGGCTTGCGGATCTTACGAATGTTGGCGGCCACCTCACCGACGGCCTGCTTCGAGATGCCGTGCACAGTGAGCTTGTTGTTGCCCTCGACCGTGAACGAAATGCCTACGGGCGGGGTGACGACGACCGGGTGCGAGAAACCGAGCGCGAACTCGATGTCCGAGCCCTTCGCCAAAACGCGGTAACCGGTACCGACGACCTCGAGGCCCTTGGAGTAGCCCTGCGTGACACCGATGATGTCATTTGCAATGAGCGTCCGGGTGAGGCCGTGAAGCGAGCGCGACTCGCGCTCGTCGTCAGGCCGTGAGACCAGGACCTGACCGTTCTCGACGGAGACCTGAATGGGGCTGGCGACCGGGACGGTCAGCTCGCCCTTCGGGCCCTTGACGGTCACCGCGGAGCCGGCGACGGAGACATCGACGCCCGCCGGGATCTCGATGGGGAGTCTTCCAATACGCGACATGAGGGATTACCACACGTAGGCGAGGACTTCCCCACCCACGCCCTTCTTCTCGGCCTGGCGGTCGGTCAGCAGACCGCTCGACGTGGACAGGATGGCGACGCCGAGGCCGCCGAGCACGGTGGGGATCTCGGCCGACTTCGCGTACACGCGGAGGCCGGGCTTCGAGACCCGCTTGATGCCCGCGATGGAGCGCTCGCGGTTGGGGCCGTACTTGAGGGAGATGGAGAGCGTCGTGCCGACGCGCGCCTCCTCGACCTTCCAGTCGGCGATATAGCCCTCGGTCTTGAGGATCTCGGCGATGTTCGCCTTGAGCTTCGAGCCGGGGAGAGTGATGGAGTCGTGGTGCGCGGAGTTCGCGTTACGGATTCTGGTCAGCAGATCTGCGACCGGATCAGTCATGGTCATGGCTGATGGTGCCTTTCTCGCCTGGTTTCGACACCCTTTACAAGAGTGCCGACCTGTGGTGTGGGACGGCGCCGACGACGTCGACGCCCAATGCGGCCGCGCGAACGCAGGCCAACGAGCAATGGTACATGGCCGATGGTCTGCGGTCGAGGACCGTTTGTGCCTGCGACGATCCGAAGATCGCGGCAGGCTGTGGTGCACGATGACGCCGGCCGAACGGAGCTGGACCGACGGCCGACACACCACGAGGCCGGGGGCGGTTCTCACCGTCCCCCGGCCTCGAGGCTATTGCTTACGCGTTGTCCGAGGACTTGAACGGGAAGCCGAGCTGCTTGAGCAGCGCGCGTCCCTCGTCATCGGTCTTCGCGGTGGTCACGACGGTCACGTCGAAGCCGCGAACGCGGTCAATGCGGTCCTGGTCGATCTCGTGGAAGATCGACTGCTCCGTGATGCCGAAGGTGTAGTTGCCGTTGCCGTCAAACTGGCGGTCCGAGAGACCACGGAAGTCGCGGATACGCGGCAGCGCCACCGAGAGCAGGCGGTCCAGGAACTCCCACGCGCGGTCGCCCCGGAGGGTGACGTGCGCGCCGATGGCCTGACCCTCGCGCAGCTTGAACTGGGCGATCGACTTGCGGGCCTTCGTGACCTGCGGCTTCTGACCGGTGATGGCGGTGAGGTCCTTGACCGCGCCGTCGATGATCTTGCCGTCGCGGGCAGCCTCGCCGACGCCCGTGTTCACGACGACCTTGACCAGGCCGGGGACCTGGTGCACATTGCCGAAACCGAACTGCTCCTTGAGAGCGGGGATGATGTCGGCCTGGTACTTGGCCTTGAGCCGCGGCTGAACCTTCGCAGCCACTGCGGTGGTGTCAGTCATTACAGTTCCTCACCCGACGCCTTCGCGTAGCGCACGCGAACGGTCTTGGTCACGCCGTCCTTGGTGACGGCCACGTTGCGGTGGCCGACCCTGGTCGGCTTCTTGGTCTTCGGGTCGACGAGCGCGACGTTCGAGATGTGGATCGACGCCTCGACGGTCTCGATGCCGCCCTCCTTCGAGCCTCGCTGCGTCTGGCCGACGCGAGTGTGCTTCTTGACGAAGTTCACACCCTCGACGACAACGCGGTTGCGCTCGACCAGTACCTCGAGGACCTTGCCCTGCTTGCCGCGGTCTCCGCCGCGCTCCTGGGTAGCCCCCGAGATGACCTGGACGAGGTCACCCTTCTTGATCTTGGCCATGACTAGATAACCTCCGGTGCCAGCGAGACGATCTTCATGAACTTCTTGTCGCGGAGCTCGCGACCGACCGGTCCGAAGATGCGGGTACCGCGGGGGTCCCCGTCGTTCTTGAGGATGACGGCGGCGTTCTCGTCAAACTTGATGTACGAGCCGTCCGATCGACGGGTCTGCTTGATGGTTCGGATGATGACGGCCTTGACCACATCGCCCTTCTTGACGTTCCCACCGGGGATCGCGTCCTTGACGGTGGCAACGATGACGTCACCGAGACCGGCGTATCGGCGGCCGGAGCCTCCGAGGACTCGGATGGTGAGGAGCATCTTGGCGCCGGTGTTGTCGGCGACCTTGACTCGGGATTCTTGCTGAAGCATGTGTCTCTCCTGCTAACTCAAGTAGGCCGCGGCCTACTTGGCCTTCTCGAGGATCTCGACCAGGCGCCAGCGCTTGGAGGCGCTGAGGGGACGGGTCTCGCTGATGACGACGAGGTCACCGATTCCCGCGGTGTTCAGCTCGTCGTGAGCCTTGACCTTCGAGGTGCGGCGGATGACCTTGCCGTAGAGGGGGTGCTTCACGCGGTCCTCGACCTCGACGGTGATGGTCTTGTCCATCTTGTCGCTGGTGACGTAGCCGCGGCGGGTCTTGCGGTATCCGCGAGCGCCCTCCTGCTTGACGTCATGGGCGGCCGACTCGTGGCCGGCGGTGTCATTGACGGTTGCCATTACTTGGCCTCCTCTGTCGACTCGGTCGCCTCGACCTCGGCCTTGGCGGCCTTCTTGGTCTTGGGCTTCTTCTCCGCCTTGGCCGGGGCCTCGACGGGTGCGGGGGTGGCGCGGATACCCAGCTCGCGCTCACGGATGACCGTGTAGATGCGGGCGATATCGCGCTTGACGGCACGGAGGCGGCCGTTGGTGTCGAGCTGGCCGGTGGCCGACTGGAAGCGAAGGTTAAACAGCTCTTCCTTGGCTTTCTTCAGCTCGGTGACGAGACGCTCGTCCTCGAAAGTGTCGAGCTCGGCGGGTACGAGCTCCTTGGATCCGATCGCCATTACGCGTCTCCCTCCTCGCGCTTGATGATGCGTGCCTTGAGGGGCAGCTTGTGGATGGCACGGGTCATGGCCTCGCGAGCAAGCTGCTCATCGACACCGGCGACCTCGAAGAGGACGCGGCCCGGCTTGACGTTCGCGACCCACCACTCCGGCGAGCCCTTACCGGAACCCATGCGGGTCTCGGCGGGCTTCTTGGTCAGCGGGCGGTCGGGGTAGATGTTGATCCACACCTTCCCGCCGCGCTTGATGTGGCGCGTCATGGCAATACGAGCGGACTCGATCTGCCGGTTGGTCACATAGGCGGGGGTGAGGGCCTGGATGCCGAACTCACCGAACGACACCTTGGTGCCGCCGGTGGCCTGGCCGGAGCGGCCCGGGTGGTGCTGCTTGCGGTGCTTGACTCGACGCGGAATCAACATGGTTATGCCTCAACTCCTGCTGCGACCGGCGCCTCGCTCTGCTGGCGGGGTGCACGGCGGGGACGGTCGCTGCGCTCGGGGCGCGACGACTTGCTGTTCGCCTGCTCGCGGGCGAGCTCCTTGTTGGTGATGTCGCCCTTGTAGATCCAGACCTTCACGCCAATGCGGCCGAAGGTCGTCTTCGCCTCGTAGAAGCCGTAGTCGATGTTCGCGCGGAGAGTGTGCAGCGGCACGCGTCCTTCGCGGTAGAACTCCGAGCGGCTCATCTCGGCGCCACCGAGGCGGCCGGAGACCTGGATGCGGACGCCCTTGGCGCCAGCGCGCTGCGCGCCCTGCAGACCCTTACGCATCGCGCGGCGGAAAGCCACACGGGCGGAGAGCTGCTCGGCAATGCCCTGAGCGACCAGCTGAGCCTCGGCCTCGGGGTTCTTGACCTCGAGGATGTTGAGCTGAATCTGCTTGCCCGTGAGCTTTTCGAGGTCGGCGCGAATGCGCTCGGCCTCGGCGCCACGACGACCGATCACGATGCCCGGGCGGGCGGTGTGGATGTCGACGCGGACGCGATCGCGGGTGCGCTCGATCTCGATGCGGGCAACGCCTGCACGGTCGAGCTGCGTCGCGAGGAGACGGCGGATCTTGACGTCCTCGGCGAGGTAGTCGCTGTACCGCTGGCCCTTCTTGGTGCTGTCGGAGAACCAGCGCGACACGTGGTCGGTGGTGATTCCCAGACGGAAACCGTAGGGGTTTACTTTCTGACCCATTACTTGGTCCCCTCCTCAGGAGTGGCCAGCACGACGGTGATGTGGCTGGTGCGCTTGTTGATGCGGAAGGCACGACCCTGAGCACGGGGCTGGAATCGCTTGAGGGTGGTTCCCTCATCGACGAAGGCGCGGGACACGAACAGGTCCTGGTCGTCGAGGTACTCGTTCGAGGCATCGGCCTTGACGCGAGCGTTGGCCATCGCCGAGGCGACGAGCTTGTAGACGGGCTCGGACGCGCCCTGCGGCGCGAACTTCAGGATGGCAAGTGCCTCCTGAGCCTGCTTCCCGCGGATCAGGTTCACGACACGGCGAGCCTTCTGGGGGGTGACGCGGATGTGTCGCACGCGTGCGATCGACTCCACCATTTCTCTCCTCCTTCTCGTCGCCGCTTAGCGGCGACGGCCCTTCTTGTCGTCCTTCTCGTGACCGCGGAAGGTCCGAGTAGGGGCGAACTCGCCGAGCTTGTGGCCGACCATGGTCTCGGTGACGAACACAGGGATGTGCTTGCGACCGTCGTGGACCGCGATGGTGTGACCCAGCATCGCCGGGATGATCATCGATCGGCGCGACCAGGTCTTGATGACGTTCTTGTTGCCGGCTTCGTTAGCGGTGAACACCTTGCGGAGCAGGTGGTCGTCAACGAAGGGGCCCTTCTTGAGACTGCGAGGCATCTTCTACAACTCCTACTTGCGCTTCTTACCGGCGGTGCGGCGGCGAACGATGAGCTTGTCGCTTTCCTTATTGGGGCGACGGGTGCGTCCCTCGGACTGACCCCAGGGGCTGACCGGGTGGCGTCCACCGGACGTCTTGCCCTCTCCACCACCGTGCGGGTGGTCGACCGGGTTCATCGCGACGCCGCGGACGGTCGGGCGAACGCCCTTCCAGCGCATGCGACCGGCCTTGCCCCAGTTGATGTTCGACTGCTCGGCGTTGCCGACCTCGCCGATCGTGGCGCGGCAGCGCGCATCGACGTTGCGGATCTCACCCGACGGCAGGCGGAGCTGCGCGTAGGGACCGTCCTTGGCGACGAGGCGCACCGAGGTGCCGGCCGAGCGGGCGAGCTTGGCGCCGCCTCCCGGCTTGATCTCGATGGCGTGGATGACCGTACCGGTCGGGATGTTACGCAGCGGCAAATTGTTGCCGGGCTTGATGTCGGCGCCGGCACCCGACTCCACGATGTCGCCCTGCGAGAGCTTGTTCGGGGCCAGGATGTAGCGCTTGGTGCCGTCCACGAAGTGGAGCAGCGCGATGCGCGCCGTGCGGTTGGGGTCGTACTCGATGTGAGCGACCTTGGCGTTGACGCCGTCCTTGTCGTTGCGACGGAAGTCGATCAGGCGGTACTGGCGCTTGTGGCCACCACCGATGTGACGCGTCGTGATGCGGCCGGAGTTGTTGCGGCCACCGGTCTTGGACAGCGGGCGCAGGAGCGACTTCTCGGGCGTCGAGCGAGTGATCTCGGCGAAGTCGGCAACGCTGGAGCCGCGGCGACCGGGGGTCGTGGGCTTGTACTTACGAATAGCCATTGTCTGTTTCCTCTACGCTTCTTCGGCTCAGCCGACGCTCGTGAAGATGTCGATGGAGCCGGACTTCAGCGTGACGATCGCGCGCTTGGTGTCCTTGCGCTTGCCGGTGCCGAACTTGGTGCGGCGGGTCTTGCCCTGGCGGTTCAGCGTGTTGATCGATGCGACCTCGACGCCGAAGATCTTCTCGATGGCGAGCTTGATCTCGGTCTTGTTCGAGCGCGGGTCGACCACGAAGGTGTACTTGCCCTCGTCGATCAGGCCGTAGGACTTTTCCGAGACCACCGGGGAGATGATGACGTCGCGGGGGTCCTTGTTGAACGCGGCGGACTGGCTCATGCGTTCACCTCTTCCTTGTTGGACTCGACGCCCGACTTGGCCGCGATGAACGCGTCGAGCGCGCCCTTCGAGAACACGATGTCGTCGGAGACGAGCACGTCGTACGCGTTGAGCTGGTCGGCCGGCAGGATGTGCACGAACGGCACGTTGCGAAGCGAGAGCTCGGCGATGAAGTCGTCGCGCTCGAGGACCACGAGGACGTTCCGCGACACCTGGAGGGAGTCGAGGAGGACGAGGACGTCCTTGGTCTTCGGGGTGTCGCCGAGGGCGAGGGACTCGACCACATGGATGCGGGCACCGCGCGCGCGATCCGAGAGAGCGCCGAGCAGCGCGGCGGCGATCATCTTCTTGGGGGTCCGCTGCGAGTAGTTGCGGGGTGTCGGTCCGTGGACCACGCCACCACCGGTCATGTGCGGGGCGCGGATCGAGCCCTGACGTGCGCGACCGGTTCCCTTCTGCTTGAACGGCTTGCGACCGGCTCCGGAGACCTCACCGCGGTTCTTCGTGGAGTGGGTTCCTTGACGCGCTGCGGCCAGCTGGGCCACGACGACCTGGTGGATCAGAGGGACGTTGGTCTGAACATCGAAGAGCGCGGCGGGAAGCTCGATCGAGCCCGCCTTCTGGCCCTTGACGTCGATGATGTCGACAGAGGTAGCCATGAAACTACGCTCCCTTCACGGCGTTGCGAACGAACACGAGGCGACCGCGGGCACCGGGGACAGCGCCCTTGACGAGCAGCAGGCCCTTCTCGGCGTCGACGGAATGCACCTTGAGGTTGAGCACGGTGACGCGCTCGCCACCCATGCGACCGGCCATGCGCATGCCCTTGAACACGCGGCTGGGGGTCGAGGAGGCGCCAATGGAGCCGGGCTTGCGATGGTTGCGGTGCGAACCGTGCGAAGCCGAGACGCCCTTGAAGTTGTGACGCTTCATGACACCGGCGAAGCCCTTGCCCTTGCTGGTGCCGACGACATCGACCTTGGTGCCGGCCTCGAAGACGGCATCGACGGTCAGCTCCTGGCCGGCCGAGTAGTCGGACGCGTCAGAGGTGCGGACCTCGGTGAGGTGGCGACGGGGCGTGACGCCAGCGGCCTCGAAGTGACCGGCGGCGGGCTTGTTCACCTTGCGCGGGTCGACGGCGCCGGCAGCGAGCTGAACGGCGGTGTAGCCGTCCTTCTCCTCCGTGCGGACCTGGGTCACGACGTTGGGGCTGATCTCGATGACGGTGACCGGCACGAGCTTGTTGTTCTCGTCCCAGACCTGGGTCATTCCGAGCTTGGTGCCGAGGAGGCCCTTGCTGGTCTTCAGCGTGGGGGAAACAGTGACAGACATGGTGGCACTCCTCCTTAGAGCTTGATCTCGATGTTGACGTCGGCCGGCAGGTCGAGACGCATGAGGGAGTCGACCGCCTTGGGCGTCGGGTCGATGATGTCGATGAGGCGCTTGTGGGTGCGCATCTCGAAGTGCTCGCGGCTGTCCTTGTACTTGTGAGGCGAACGGATCACGCAGACCACGTTCTTCTCGGTTGGCAGCGGCACGGGGCCGACGACCGTGGCGCCGGCACGGGTGACCGTGTCGACGATCTTGCGCGCCGACGTGTCGATGACCTCGTGGTCGTACGACTTCAGTCGGATGCGGATCTTCTGTCCCGCCATGTGTGATCTCTCACTCTCTTGTTATTGCGTCGTACGCGACTCCCCCGACCGAAGCCGGACTCGTCTCGCATTGGACGCGCTCGCGAAGGAACTCCGGTGACCCGGATACGTGCAACCAGTGTTCTTCTGTCAAAAGCACCGCACCTGGAGCGCTCCGATCGGCATGCAGAACGCACGACGCACGGAGAGCCCGTTGAGATGTCGGTTGTTGTCGTTCTGCTACCCGCCGCCTCAACGTCGCACCCGCTGGGCCGCCCTCTCGGGTCGAGCCTCCGCGATGCGGTCTCGGCACTGCCTGGCAGTGTTCCTCCTTGTGCGGCAGGCCGCGCGGGAAGAAATTTTGAACTAGAGGAGTCTCCCACAGATGCGCCACCCGTGCAACCCGGGCGTGTCGCGTCTCCGGCCCCGGCCCTCCTGCTCCCCGAAATGTCGCGAGATTCCACTTCGCGGACGAGATACCCTGCCACGGAGCCAAATCTCGTCCGATCCGTGCTATCTCGCGGAGGGCACGCCCCGGTGAGTGGGCGGCAGGCCTGCGGTTCGCAACAGAGCGCACAGCGCATGCCGACCGTGGAGATCAGCGAAGGTCCACCGGATCACGCGCAGGCCGAGCGCCCGGAGGCGATCCTCGCGGAGCTTTTCCCTGATGACGACGTCCGCCGGATCCGCACCCGCGAGCATCCGGGGTTGGCGGTACTTCGCGAGACCATCGAACTCGCCGACAGCCGAGCAGCCCGGCCAGTCGAAGTCGACCCTGCCGATGAAGCCGCGATGGTCGTGGAAAGTGCTCTGCAGCGTCGGCATGGGGACACCGCAGTCGACCATCCGCAATCTGCTCACGCTCTCCCCCGCTGAGCCCGCCGCTCCCTCCCCCAGCGCGAGCAGGAAGCGCGCCTGCTTGACTCCGCGGTACCCGCGGAAGTCCTCGATTCGCTCGAGTAGGTCGCCCTTGTCGAGCCCGCCCGACTCCTCGTGAAGCGCATGGTCGATGGCGCTGATCGCGTCCTCGCGGGAAGCGAGGCGCGCCAGATCGAGCACAGTCCGCTCAAGGCTGGTGACAAGATGGCCGTCGCGCTCGACGATGTCGCCGTCCCGGACCCGCTCGCGGTGCCGAACAGTGTCCACCCCATCGGCGACACCTGGCGCCCCGAGGAGATGCACCTGGGCAGGGCTGCGCGAGAGGAGCGGCAGCGCCCACACCGCCGCTGCAGAGTGCAGAGCGAGGACCGGCTCCTCGCCGCCGCGCACTCGGGCGATCGCACGTGCCCTCAGCAGGTGCTGCTCTCGGTCGGGGAGTTCCCCGAACGCGCGCGCCTCCACGAAGACGCCCGGCGCGAGACGACGGTGACGCCCCTTCGATCTGTCGGGTCGGAGCCGGCGCGCATCGGCACCGAGACTGCTCAGTTCGCGAGCAATGAGGAGGTCGGGCATCTGATTCATGAGGGCACCCTGCCGCGCCACCTCCTGCTCACGCTCGCCACGCCCGCGTCTCTGTGGACAGCGCCCCGCCACGCTCCATGTGGAGGAGTGGCCTCGAACCTCGCGAGATCGCCCGTAGCGGTCGAGATCGTCCACCACGGCGCCCTCTCTCGACCGTTTGAGCACATCTCGCGACATTTCGCGAGAACAAGGGCTACTCGAAGAGGAGGGCGCGGATTGTGGTTTCGGCGGAGTTGGGGCGGGAGGGATCGATCGTCTCGCCCGCTCGGAAGTGGTCAAGCAGGCGGGGGTCGACGTAGCTGGTGCGGGCCACGGTGGGGGTGTTGCCGAGGACGTCGGACGCGTCGCGCATGGCCTGCGCGATTGCAGCGTTCCGTGCGCGCTGGGTGGGCTGCGGGCCTGCCTTGGCGAGGCTCAGGGCGGCGGCGACCGTGCCGTGCAGTGTGCGGAAGTCCTTCGCGGTGAAGTCGTCGCCGGCGCGCTCGCGCACGTAGTCGTTGATCTCGGAAGCTCCGATGGGCCGCCACACCCGCCCGTCCTTCCAGGCCAGCAGGCGCGCGTTCGGGCCGCGGCGTTTGAGCGCACGAACCACTCGCGAGAGATCGCGGTCGAGAATTTCGCTCGTCCAGGCCTGATGGCTCTTGCCGGGGAACGCCAGCGCCACCCGGTCGCCGTGCGTCGTCGCGTGCGAGCAGAGCAACGTCGAGAGGCCGATGCTGCCGTGCTCCTTTGCGTAGCGCTCGCTGCCGACGCGGAGGGAACCGGTGTCGAGCATGCGGAAGGCGGTCGCGAGGGCGCGATCGCGCGTCGGTCCCTCGGATCGCAGTGCCAGGGTGACCGCGCGCCGAGCGCCGGGCAGGGCCTCCGCCAGCCTCAGCGCCCGGTCGAACTTGATCCGGTCTTTCTGCTCGCGCCAGGTGGGATGGTAGATGTACTGCCGCCGCCCTGCCGCGTCGATGCCCATCGCCTGGATGTGGCCGTTGGGGTACGGCGCGATCCAGACGTCCTTCCAGGCCGGCGGAATACCCAGCGCATCGAACCGCGAGCGCAGTTCCTGGTCGGTGACCGTCGCGCCCCGAGGATCGCGGTAACTGAACCCGGATCCCGCCCTGACCCGGGTGTAGCCACGTCCGCTTGAGTCGGTCCTGCGGAGTCGTTGAGCACGAGTGTCAGCCATCGCTGCGACCCTAGGGTGCCATCGCAGGCGGCCGCACCCGCTTGACGCCGGGGCGGATCAGCGCGAGGAGAGGAGTCAGTCGTTCCCCACGCGCTTGTCGGCCTGACGCTTAACATCCTCGATGCGCTCGTCGTACTGGCCATTGGTGAGGCGGCTGGCAATCTCACTGGTCTTCTCGAGCACCTGGTCAGAGACCTCCTCGGCCTTCTCGCTCCGAAGCGCCTCCTGTGCCTTCTCACTGTTCAGCAGTTCGCCGGCCTTCTGTCCAAGCTTCCCGAAATCCACGATGATGCCTCCTTGTCGACGCGCACGGCAGTGACGCGTGCCTCAGTGTGGCGCACCAATTGAGCGAATGGGGCGGCGCGCCGGTCAGCTCGTCAGCGCGAGCACTCGAGCCGCGGCCTCGGACAGGGCACGGCCGTAGGAGGGGCCGTGACCGGCAGCGTGTACTGCGAGCGGATGGAGCTGGTGCAGCGGTACCCGCTCCTTGAGACCTGCAGCGAGCGGATGCTCGTCGCGGTAGCCCTCGAGAATCACGTCAAGGTGTGGCGCCCCGAACAGGGCGAGCATCGCCAGGTCGGTCTCGCGATGGCCGCCGTGCGCGGCGGGATCGATCAGCACGGCGCCCTTGGCGGACCAGAGCACATTGCCGGTCCAGAGGTCACCGTGGATCCTGGCGGGGGCGGAGTCATCGTCGAGGGCGCCGTCTGCCACCCTGTCCAGAGCGCGCTCGACGGTCCGGGCGCCGTCCGGGGCGAGGTTGCCGGCGTCGACGGCGGGAGCGAGGAACGGTCGCACCCGCTGCTCCGCGTAGAAGCGCCCCCAGGACATCTCGGGCTCGCACGGCATCGACCGCCGACCAATGTAGGCGGGACCGGACCAGCCCGCGGGAGGGGCGCCGAACGCCTCCGCCCCGGCGCCGTGCGTCCGGGCGAGCGCCCGGCCGAACGCCCGTGCCGCTTCGGCCGTGGGCCGCACTGAGCGCACCTCCTCCAGCTCTATCCGCTCCGACGAGACCGCGAGCACGTCGACGCAGGCCGCTCCCCCGCGGGCCTCGCGCAGCCAGTCGAGGCCGGCTGCCTCCCACTCGAAAAACTGCGGGCGTGCGTCGGGGTCGCTCTTCACGAAGGACATGCGATCACGCTAGCCAGGCTCTGCGCTGCACGACACCGGGAACGACGAGAGGGGCCGCCCGCACAACGCGGACGACCCCTCTCGAGAGATCGGTAGGACGGACCTACTTGATGATCTTGGTAACCGTTCCGGCACCCACGGTGCGTCCACCCTCACGGATGGCGAAGCCGAGGCCCTCCTCCATGGCGATCGGCTGAATCAGCGCGACGGTCATGTCGGTGGTGTCGCCGGGCATGACCATCTCGGTGCCCTCAGGCAGCGTGATGACGCCGGTGACGTCGGTGGTGCGGAAGTAGAACTGCGGGCGGTAGTTCGCGTAGAACGGGTTGTGACGCCCACCCTCGTCCTTCGACAGGATGTACGCGGTGCCCTCGAAGTCGGTGTGCGGCGTGACCGAACCCGGCTTGACGACGACCTGGCCGCGCTCGACGTCCTCGCGCTTGGTACCGCGCAGGAGCAGACCGCAGTTCTCGCCGGCCCAGGCCTCGTCGAGCTGCTTGTGGAACATCTCGATACCGGTGACCGTGGTCTTCTGCGTCGGACGGATACCGACGATCTCGACCTCGGAGTTCAGAGCGAGGGTTCCACGCTCCGCACGGCCGGTGACGACGGTTCCACGACCGGTGATCGTGAAGACGTCCTCGATCGGCATGAGGAACGGCTTGTCCTTGTCGCGCACCGGGTCCGGGATCGACTCGTCAACCGCGTCCATCAGGTCGAGGATCGACTGGGTCCAGGCCTCGTCGCCCTCGAGGGCCTTAAGGCCGGAGACACGGACGACCGGAGCGTCGTCGCCCGGGAAGCCCTGGGACGAGAGGAGCTCGCGGACCTCAAGCTCAACGAGCTCCAGGATCTCCTCGTCGTCCACCATGTCGGCCTTGTTCAGGGCGACCAGGAGGTAGGGGACGCCGACCTGCTTGGCGAGGAGGACGTGCTCGCGGGTCTGAGCCATCGGGCCGTCGGTAGCGGCAACCACGAGGATCGCGCCGTCCATCTGAGCCGCGCCGGTGATCATGTTCTTGATGTAGTCAGCGTGACCGGGGGCGTCGACGTGCGCGTAGTGGCGCTTCGGCGTCTCGTACTCGACGTGCGAGATGTTGATCGTGATGCCGCGCTGGCGCTCCTCAGGAGCGGAGTCGATCGACGCGAAGTCACGCTGGACGTTGGTCGCGGACGGGAACTTGTCCGCAAGAACCTTCGAGATCGCCGCCGTGAGCGTGGTCTTTCCGTGGTCGACGTGACCGATGGTTCCGATGTTGACGTGCGGCTTGGTCCGCTCGAACTTGGCCTTAGCCACTGTGGGTCCTCCTCAGGACTTAGGTGCAAGCATCCGCATCCGATCACCGCACGGGGCGGCATGAGGACAGGAGGACTTGCGGGGGTTTGTGTAGTGATGTTACCGGCAGTGGTCGTGCGGCCGTCCCGCTGCGACAGGGGGGCGCGCTGCACTCGGCAGCAAACCCGCACGACACTACCAGGCCGCCGCCGCTCCGGGGAACGGCGACGGCCCCAGAGCGGAGCTACTCGCCCTTGTTCTTCTGAACGATCTCCTCGGCCACGGCCTTAGGGACCTCGGAGTAGGTTTCGAAGGTCATCGAATAGACGGCCCGGCCCGAGGTCTTCGAGCGCAGGTCACCGATGTAGCCGAACATCTCGGACAGCGGGACGTTGGCCCGGATGACCTTGATGCCGGTCGCGTCCTCCATCGACTGGATCATGCCGCGACGCGAGTTGAGGTCGCCGATGACATCGCCCATGTACTCCTCGGGAGTACGGACCTCGACGGCCATGAGCGGCTCGAGGAGGACGGGCTGCGCCTTGCGCGAAGCCTCCTTGAACGCGATCGAGCCGGCAATCTTGAACGCCATTTCGGATGAGTCGACGTCGTGCGCGGCTCCGTCAACGAGGGTCGCCTTGACGCCCACCATCGGGTATCCGGCGAGAACGCCCACCTGCATGGCGTCGCGGATGCCCGCGTCGACCGAAGGGATGTACTCGCGGGGCACGCGTCCACCCGAGACGCCGTTGACGAACTCGTAGGTCTTGTCGGCGTCGACCTCCATCGGCTCGATGGTGATCTGGACCTTCGCGAACTGGCCGGAGCCACCCGTCTGCTTCTTGTGGGTGTAGTCGTACTTCTCGACCGTGCGGCGAATCGTCTCGCGATACGCCACCTGCGGCTTGCCGACGTTCGCCTCGACATTGAACTCGCGCTTCATGCGGTCCACGAGAATGTCGAGGTGCAGCTCGCCCATTCCCTTGATGACCGTCTGACCGGTCTCCTGGTTCTGCTCGGTGCGGAAGGTGGGATCCTCCTCCGCGAGCTTCTGGATCGCGGTACCGAGCTTCTCCTGGTCGGCCTTCGTCTTGGGCTCGATGGCGACCTCGATAACGGGCTCCGGGAAGGTCATCGACTCGAGGACGACCTGCGCCTGCGGGTCGCTCAGGGTGTCACCGGTGGTGGTGTCCTTGAGGCCGATGACCGCGTAGATGTGGCCGGCGGTGACCGAGTCGACCGGGTTCTCCTTGTTGGAGTGCATCTGGAAGATCTTGCCGATGCGCTCCTTCTTGCCCTTGGTCGAGTTGATGACCTGAGCACCGGAGTCGAGCTTGCCCGAGTACACCCGGACATAGGTGAGGCGCCCGAAGAACGGGTGCACAGCGACCTTGAATGCGAGCGCCGAGAAGGGCTCGGTCGAGTCGGCGTGACGCAGGATGACCTTCTCCTCATCGCGAACGTCGTGTGCCTCGATGGCGGGGACGTCGAGCGGGGAGGGGAGGTAATCGATGACCGCGTCGAGCATCGGCTGAACGCCGCGGTTCTTGAACGCGGAACCGCACAGCACGGGGTAGATGTCCGAGTTGACGGTGAGCTTGCGGATCGCGGCCTTGATCTCGGCCACGGTCAGCTCCTCGCCGCCGAAGTACTTCTCGAGCAACTCGTCGGAGGTCTCGGCGACCGTCTCGAGGAGCTTGTGACGGTACTCGGCTGCCTTGTCGGCGAGATCCGCGGGGATCTCCTCGATCTCGTACTTGGCGCCGAGCGCGACGTCTCCCTTGGAGTCACCGCGCCAGGTGAGCGCGCGCATCTCGACCAGGTCGATGACTCCCTCGAACGACGACTCGGCGCCGATCGGGAGCTGGATGACCAGCGGCTTCGCGCCGAGGCGGTTGATGATGGTGTCGACCGTGTAGTAGAAGTCGGCGCCGAGCTTGTCCATCTTGTTGACGAAGCAGATGCGCGGGACATCGTACTTGTCGGCCTGACGCCAGACGGTCTCGGACTGGGGCTCGACGCCCTCCTTGCCATCGAAGACGGCAACGGCGCCGTCAAGGACGCGAAGCGAGCGCTCGACCTCGACCGTGAAGTCGACGTGGCCCGGGGTGTCGATGATGTTGATCTGGTTCTTGTTCCAGAAGCAGGTGGTCGCGGCGGACGTGATCGTGATGCCGCGCTCCTGCTCCTGCGCCATCCAGTCCATCGTCGCGGCGCCGTCGTGGACCTCGCCGATCTTGTGCGTGATACCCGTGTAGAACAGGATGCGCTCGGTGGTGGTGGTCTTGCCAGCATCGATGTGGGCCATGATGCCGATGTTGCGGACCTTGTTCAGGTCGGTGAGCACATCTTGTGCCACGGAGTTCCTCCGATAGGTGATGGAGCCAGCGCACCGGGTTCTTGGCCGAATGGCTGGGGGTCTTGTGGTGGCGGATCTCCCGGTCGCGGGGATCGGGAGATCCGCCGCCGGGACCGGGTCCGCAGCGCTGCCGCTGCGGACCCGGCGGTCGCGGTCGCCAGAGACGGCCGCGGGGTGCGCTACCAGCGGTAGTGCGCGAAGGCCTTGTTCGACTCGGCCATCTTGTGGGTGTCCTCGCGACGCTTCACAGCGGCGCCCAGACCGTTCGACGCGTCGAGGATCTCGTTCATAAGACGCTCGGTCATCGTCTTCTCGCGACGGGCCTTCGCGTAGCTGGTGAGCCAGCGCAGCGCGAGGGTGTTGGCGCGGTGCGGCTTGACCTCGACCGGGACCTGGTAGGTCGAGCCGCCGACGCGGCGGCTGCGGACCTCGAGGGTCGGACGGACGTTGTCGAGCGCCTTCTTGAGGGTGACGACCGCATCCTGGCCGTTCTTGGCAGAGACGCCTTCGAGGGCACCGTAGACGATGCGCTCGGCGAGGCCCTTCTTGCCGTCCAGAAGGATCTTGTTGACGAGCTGGCTGACGATCGGAGCGCCGTAGACGGGGTCTGCGACGACGGGGCGCTTGGGAGCGGGGCCCTTACGAGGCATTACTTCTTCTCCATCTTCGCGCCGTAGCGGCTGCGAGCCTGCTTGCGGTTCTTGACGGCCTGGGTGTCCAGGGCGCCGCGAACGATCTTGTAGCGGACACCGGGGAGGTCCTTCACGCGACCGCCGCGCACGAGCACCATCGAGTGCTCCTGCAGGTTGTGGCCCTCGCCGGGGATGTAGGCGGTGACCTCGGTGCCGTTGGAGAGCTTCACGCGGGCCACCTTGCGGAGGGCCGAGTTCGGCTTCTTGGGCGTGGTCGTGTAGACGCGCGTGCAGACGCCGCGCTGCTGGGGGTTGGCCTTCAGGGCGGGAGCCTTGGTCTTGGTGACCTTCGGCGTGCGTCCCTTGCGGACCAACTGCTGAATCGTTGGCACTGGTTTGCTCCTTGGATGCTGCACGGTGACAGCGGATCGATGGTCGACATTCGGCCTGCCCGTCTCCGGAACGGCCGAGTTCATCTGGACCCGACGCACTCCTCACGCCCGCGAGCGGGCCAAGGAGAGTGAGGGGTATGCCGTGGGGGCCGCCCGAGCGGACGAACCCGCGGATCCTTGCGGACCCGGTGGAGCGACATGCGGCGATTGCGTCGGCCCGAAGGCACGACACAAGCGCACGGCACAGCGCACACCCGGAGAATATTACGGGGAGTGACGGGGCCGGTCAACCGACGGGCGTTCGCCTGCGGAGAGCACCGCCTCCGCGCTGGTCATTCGCGCTCGTCGCCCTCCCAGCCCCAGTGCGGCGTTCCACCGCCCGCATCACGTCGGGCGAGGAGCAGCAGGAAGGCGGTCTGCACCGCTGCAGCGAGCACCCCTGCCGCGAGGGCGAACGCGGTCGGCGCATGGTGCAGCATCCAGCCGAAGATCTCGCTCGGCTCCTGCTTCCCGAGACCGTAGAGCGCACCTCCGGTGAGGAGGAAGAGCAGGTAGACGACGACTCCTGTGAGCAGCGACGGACCAATCACGCGATGCACCGCCGGGCGCGCGGCGAGCGTGATCATCGCGATCAGCACGGCGACCACGCACACGGCGACGGACACCGGCCCGAGAATCGGCCCAGCATCGCGCTCAGGCACGACATCCTGATCGAGGAGCAGGCTGAGTACTCCGAATGCGCAGACAACGAGCGCGAGGTAGAGGAAGGCGGCGAAGCCAGCGAGAGCGAGACCGTAGCCCAACCCCGACCCGCGCCCCTGCCCCGGGGCGCTCACGACGACGCGGCGGCTTCCCGCTCAGCGTTGCGACGCTTAACCCCGCGAGCGCGAGCGGCGATGAGAGCGCCGCCCCAGACAGTGGCTTCGCGGCCGAGGACGCCCGCAGCGAGGACGGATGCGAGGACGACGGGATCGCGGAGGTGGTCGACGAGCGGCGAGGAGGCGGCCGGAACGGCGAGTCCGCCGACGGCGCTCCAGCTGCCGACGAAAGCAGCTGCGGCGGTGAGCACGGCGACGAGGAAGCCGCCGAGGACGTAGGCCCACCATCCTGCGCGGTTCACAACCAGCACGATCAGGGCGAGGCCGATAAAGAAGGCGGCCACCGGCGCGAGGAACAGGGCCGTCAGCGCCTGAGCGAGGCCGAGGGCGACGGGATCGCCGCCGGTCCGGTCGCCGAGGAGGCGGATCACGGTGAGGGCGATGAGGTAGAGCGCTGCGAAGAACGCCGTGGTCAGCAGGGCAAGAGCGACGCCCGCGACGCGGTTCCCGGAGCGCACCACCGGCTCCGGCTCTGCCTCGACCACTCCGAGGGTGGTGGGAGCGACAGTCGTCGGAGCCTCCGCGGACTCGGAGGTCGATGGTCGTTCGGTCTCGGGTTCGGGCCAGACGTACTCCCGGGTCGGCTCGGGTCCGGTTCCGCCGGACGTCTCGGTCGCGGCGGGTATCCGCGGGGTCTCGGCGTCGCTGCTCCAGGTCACCCGGACAGCATAGGCACGGGTCCCTCGTCCGCCCGGTGCGCCGCGCGGTTCTGCGCCTCACGAGGGAGAGAACCTCTGCGCCTACTCCAGCGGGTGGAGGAGGCGGTGCAGGAACTGCCGGGTCCGCGGCTCGCGCGGCTCCCGGAGCACCTGCGCAGGAGTGCCGCGCTCCACGACCGCGCCCTCTGCCATGAAAACGACCTCCGACGCCACCTGCCGGGCGAACTCGAGCTCATGGGTTACGACGAGCATCGTCCAGCCCTCCCCCGCCAGCTCCCGCATCAGAGACAGGACGTCGCCGACCAGCTCCGGGTCGAGTGCGGAGGTGGGCTCGTCGAAGAGCAAAAGATCGGGGCGAAGGGCGAGCGCTCGGACGATGCCCACCCGTTGCTGCTGTCCTCCGGAGAGCTCGAAGGGGTACGCGCCGCCGCGGCCACCGAGACCCACTCGCTCAAGCAGCTGCTCCGCCTGGGCGACCACCTCTGTCGCTGGGCGGCGCTGCACGCGGACCGGCCCCTCGGTCACGTTCTGCAGCACGGTCAGGTGCGGGAAGAGATTGAAGTGCTGGAAGACCATCGCGGAGCGGTCGCGCAGCACGGTCAATGCCTTCTTACCGACAGGACGTGCGAAGTCGAGCACACTGCCGTCGGCGAGCTCGACGACTCCGCCGTCGGGCACGTCGAGGCCATTGAGCGAGCGCAGCACAGTGGTCTTGCCCGATCCGGAGGGACCAATCAGGGCGACAACCTCGCCCCGGCGCACCTGGATGTCGATGCCACGGAGCACCTCCACGCCGCCGAAGGACTTGCGGAGGCCGTGGGCGGTCAGAACGGGACGCGCATCAGTCGGAGTATCAGCGGGCGACATAGCGGTCCAATCGCTTCTCGAGCAGACCCTGGCCACTTGAGAGCACCAGGCAGATCACCCAGTAGATCAGAGCCGCCTCGAGGTAGAGCAGCATGAACTCGCTGGAGGCGGTCGCGATCTTCTGCGCCTGCCGGAAAAGTTCCGTCACCAGGATGAGCGACGCGAGTGAGGTGTCCTTCACCAGCGAAATGAAGGTGTTCGAAAGCGGCGGCACCGACACCCGCGCGGCCTGAGGCAGGATGATCCGCCGTAACGCCAGCGAACGACCCATGCCGATGGTGTGCGCTGCCTCCCACTGCCCCTTCGGGACGCTGAGAATGGCGGCGCGAATCACCTCCGCTGCATAACCGCCGACGTTGAGGGCAAAGGCGATGATCGCGCTCGGCCACGGATCGATCTTGATTCCCAAGCTCGGCAGTCCGTAGAAGATCACGAACAGCTGCACCAGGAGCGGCGTCCCGCGAATGATGGAGACGTACGCCCGCGCGATCCACGACAGGATCCGCACCCGCGACAGGCGCATCAGCGCGACGGCCAACGCGATCGCCAGACCGAGGACAAAGCTCGCGAGAGCGAGCGGGATCGTCCCGACGATGCCCCCGGAGAGGATCGGCCACAACGACCGCAGTGCTAGATCCATGTCTTCTCCCACCTCAGCGCGAAAAGACCGCGGTTGGCTTGGTCGGGTGATGGTGGTGAGCAGAACGGGTCGCGTCTGCTCTCAGCAGGCACGCATCGATACTCGCACGTGAACTGCGCGCAATGGAGTCCTCCGCGGTCGGCTCGCACAGATGACGGTGTCGCACAGAGCGGGTCGCGGACGCTCCCCCGGACATGCTCGGAGGGAGGGCTACTGGGTGATATCGGTTCCGAAGTAGCGGGTTGAAATGGAGGCGAGAGTGCCGTCGGCCCGCAGCTCGTCGAGGGCGGAATCGACGGCGGCGACGAGATCGTCCGAGCCCTTCGGGAAGGCAAAGGCACTTGCAGAGGTGTCGTCGATAGTGACGGCGACCTTGAGGCCGGCGGCCTGATCGGGGTAGTTCGTGGACCAGTCGAGCCAGGTGAGGCGGTCGTTGACCGTCGCGTCGACTCGGCCCTGCTCAACGAGGGCGATGGCCTGAGCCCAGCCCTCTACTCCCTCGACCTCGGCGCCGTTCTCCTTTGCCACAGTGGACCAATTGCTCGAGAGCGACTGCGCAGTGGTCTTGCCCGACAGGCCCGCGAGGTCGGTGATCGAGGTGTCGCTGGCAGGGACGATCACGACGCCGGGGCTGAGGGAATAGGGCTCCGAGAGGTCATACTTCGCCTTGCGCTCGTCGTTGATGGAGACCTGATTCGCGATGACATCGAAGCGGTCGCCATCCAGACCCGCGAACATCGCGTCCCACTGGGTCTCCTCGAACTCGGGCTCAACGCCGAGCTTCCCCGCGACCGCGGTGATGACATCGACGTCGTAGCCGGTCAGCGCGCCGGTGCCGCCGTCGGCATGAAACGAGAAGGGCTGGTAGGTACCCTCGGTGCCGATGGTCAGCTTCCCGGCCTCCTTGACCTCCGCCAGAGTCAGCCCGGAGTTCGCGGATGCCGTGCTCTCGCCCGAGGACCCCGAGACGACATCGTTCGTCGAGGCAGGGGCGCAGCCGGCAAGGACCAGGGCGGCGGCGGCGATGGTCGTGCCGAGCAGGACGCGCAGAGGCGGGCGGGCGGAGAGGGTCACAGTGTCTGTCCTTCGGTGCATCACGGAGTCGTCGCGACCCCGCTGCACCAGAGGGGCGAGGGGGTCAACGACGGGACGGGTCGTCCGGGAGGCGACCGCATCCCCGCGGTACCGCCCAAGGTGACAGTAACCGGCAGAGGGGTCGCACCTATTCCCGGATGTCGCTGCGTGACGGCAGCAGCGCGGCAAGGAAATCCTCTGCACCGGCCACCTCGTCGCTCGTCAAACCCGCGACCGAGTCCGGCCGGACGAGGTGGAACGGCGTGCTCTGCTCGCGCGCCCAGGCGTAGGCGTCCTCGCGGAGATTGTCGTCGATCCAGACCACCGCGTCGATCGGACCGCGTTCGCGTGCTTCGTCGAGCCAGGCGGCGACCGGCTGCAGCTTTCCGGTCTGCCCGGGGAAGCGCGGGTCGCGCGGGAGACCGCCGTCAAACACAATCGCCTCGGTACTGCTCGGGAGACCGAGGTCGCGTGCGAGGACGGAGGTGAGCCGGGGCGGCCAGGTTGTGGCCCAGACGACAGTCCCCACCGCGGCGAGGCGGCGAACCAGCTCCTCCCGAGCGGGCGTCAGCTCGAGACGGTGGCTGCTTGCGGCGCGGTCACTACGGACGGAGGGGTTGAGGACGCCGTCGACGTCGAGCAGGATCAGCGCGGCCATGCCTGCCACCGTAGCGGCGGCGGGACGTACACCGCGAGGCGCGCGGTAGCGTGACGGGATGCCTCCCTCGCTCGTGCTATCCGACGGCCGTGTGGCTACGCTCGAGCCGGACCCGGTACGCCCCGATGCCCTGCTGCTCACCGTCGACGGCGCGGAGCAGTCGCTGATCGACCCGCGCGATCCTCGGGCGCTCCCCCTGGAGTACATGGCTCGACTCGGCGCGGTGGTCGACGCCATTGCGCCTGCAAACCACCCGCTCCGCGTGCTGCACCTGGGCGCGGGTGGCCTCTCGCTCGTTCGGTACGTCGCGGCAACCCGTCCTGGGTCCGAGCAGCTTGCGGTGGAGCGGGCAGAGGGCCTGGTCGAGTTCGTGCTCGCTCACGCTCCACTCCCTCCCGGCGCCCGACTGCGACTGGTAACAGGGGACGCGGCGAGTCCGCTTCCCGAATGGAATGCAGACCTCGTCGTGCTCGATGTCTACGACGGCGACGAGATCCCCGAGGCGTTCTACGCGGCCGATGTCCTCGCGCGCCTCACCGCACACTGCGGCGAACATGGCCTGCTCGCGGTCAACGTCGCCGACGATGCCGACCACCGCCGACTCGAGCGGCTGCGCGCGGCCCTGGAGACCTCGCTTCCGGTCACGGTCGCGGTCGCCTCGACAGCGTTCCTCGAGGGACGCACGAGCGGCAACGCGATCCTGCTCGGCTCACGCTCCGGACGTGCCTCGCGGATCGCTGGCCATCTGCTGCGCGCCGGACCGCACCCGGTCGCTGCTGCGCCGGATCGCGACGTCGTGGTCACCGAGGTGCCGGTAGAAGTCGATCCGTGACTCCAGGACGACCCCGGCCTCGAGGAACTTCGCTCGGATCCGCTTGATGTAGGTCCGCACGGTGTGCTCTGCGACGTCGAGGTCGAGCGCGACCGTCCGCACAGCGGCACCCGATCCGTAGGCGCGCATCACGCGGCTTTCCTGCGGGCTCAGCACCGGTCGACGCTCCTCAAGGCCGTGCACGAGGCGGTGGCGGGCGGTGTCCGAGACCCAGGTCCGGCCCGACGCCACCGAGACGACGGCGGCGGCGAGCTCGGTGGGGTCATCGCCCTTCCAGACGAAGGCCGAGCGTTCGCGGCGCAGCACGGCGCGCGCCGGCTGCATCGAGTCGGAGGAGGAGAGGACGACGAGGCCGACGGCGCGCTCGGAGGCGCTCTCGATCGCGGCCGCGATCTCGTCCCCCGGCACGCCGTCGAGGTCGAGGACCGCGATCGTCTCGATCCCGGCCTCGCCCTCCGCTCGGGAGAACTGCGGCAGCAGTTCCAGGAGTAGCGCGCGCAGCGCAGCGCGGCTGATCGCCGGGCCGTCGACGACGGCCAACGCGAAGCGATGAAATTCGGTCACTGAGATCCCCTTGCAGGGACAGGTCCGGGTCCGCCCCGGCTGCACGGTAGCGGCTACGTGTCGCGATCCGCATGTCTTGCGACATTCCGTCTCAATTTCGCGACTCGTCAGGAATGTGCCAGGAGCCTGCCGTGGAGGTTGTCCGGAGACGCAGCCGACTAGTGTCCGTACGCATGAGCGACAGCGCACAAGTCCCGACCCGCGCCAGGAGGATCTCCGCGGACCAGGTCCGAAGCCGCATGATCGACGCGGCGCGCACGGTCATCTCCACCAAAGGCTTGACGGTGAGCTTCGCGCATCTCCCGATGGAGGAGTACATCCGCCTCGCCGAAGTCCCACGTAGCTCGGTCTACCGGATCTGGAGCACCCGCGAGGAGTTCGTGGCCGACCTGATCGGCGAGGTATTCGAGCGAGACCGCTATGCCGACGGCCCGGACCCCGAAGCCCGGCGGCGGATGCGGGAGGTGTACTACCGCTTTGGCGACCTCCGCGCCACCGCTGCAGGCCGTCGCCGTGTGGCCTGGGAAAGCATCCGCATTGGCACCAACTCCAATCTGGAGACGTTGCGCCGATCCGTCGACTGGTCCTCGTACAACGCACTGCTCGCCTGCACGTTCTCGATGGAGGAGGGTCCCGCTCGAGATGCGGTACGTGCGACAGCCAAGCGCATCGAGAGCATGCTGACCGATCGCATGCAGGCGTACTACGAGCAGATGCTGACAGTCTTCGACAGCTCGATGCGGCCCGGATTCACGACGCTGCAGCTCGCCCACCTCACGGCGATCATCGTGGACGGGCTCGCGCATCGCGGCCTCCTCCTCGATGACGACCTCGACGTCGCGATCACCGCACCCGGCCTCGACGGCGAACCGGTGGAGTGGACCCTCGCGGCCTGGACGATCCGCTCGATTATCGACGGGATGCTGGAGCCGGTCGATCCGGAGGACTAGGGCGTGGGCTCCGTGAAGCCGTCGATCAGCATCAGCACCGCAGTGACGGCGAGCGAGGGCGAGTCAGGATCGTCGGGGTCGACCGGGCCTGTGACCAGCTCTGGCGCCGCAATCCGCGCGATACAGAGTCCCTCCACCAGCGCAGAGACCGCGGAGGCCAGCTCCGCGTGGCCGAATCCCGGACGCAGGTGCAGCCCCGCCTCCTCGAGCGTGTGTTGGTAGTACTTGGCCATGTTGTCGATGAAGTGCAGTTGCCGCGCTCGCAGCGCCTGCCGGATACCGGTGCGCGCCGGCTCCTGGTGCGCCTCGACCGCCCCAGCCAGCGCGATGAAGTTGCGCCAGTGCTGCGAGGCGAAGACGTTCTCGACGTTCGCGTCGACCGCGACGCGCACGGAGGCGACTAACGTCGCTCGGCGCTGCTCGGCGGTCGGCTCCTCGACGTGATGGCGGTGCAAATACGAGTCCCCGGCCACGAGCGACGGCTGATCGAGCCGGGTCGCGAGCACGCGTTCCGGGACCGCGGCGATCAGATCGTTGTAGAACGACTGCCGGGTCGGCCAGATCCGGTAGACGGTGCTCCGCGGGACGCCTGCGGAGCGGATCACGTCCTCGAGCGGCAGGTGCCCGACTCCGACCCGCAGACCCTCGACCCGCACGACTGCCAGGGCGGCGTCAAGGAGCCTCGTGCGGACCTGTTCGCGGCTCAGCCGCGTGCGCTCGGGCACTTGCGGCTGCGCCTCGACGGAAATCTCGCTCATACTGCCTCCGGCGCCGGGACAAGCGGGGATCCCCCCGACATCTGATGTGCAGTGAGCGTACCCGGCGCGGGGGCAGGAGGGGAGCCGTACCCTGCGAACGGGGGCCTTTAGTGCACTCGGACTCGGCTCGGCTGGCGCGCAGGCCGCGCTGGCTCTCCCCGTTCCGTCCACCCCTCGAGACAGGCCGATACCCGACGCCGATTCGTCAGGTCGCGCACGACCACTCGTCGTGAATCGAGCAGCGAACGCGCCGCGCCTCCTGGGCGCGAGGCGCGCCCCGGGTGCCCGCAGTGTCGGGCCGGGGCGCAGAGATCTCCGCCGCGATCGCCTCCGCAACCGCCGAGGTCGCATGTCGGACCAGGTCGACGTTGCGCGTGAGACGGGCGTGATGGCACGGGCTCGCATCGACGTCGACCACCAGCTTCGCGAAACGCAAGGACGTGCCGAGTCGCGCGAGCGGCGAGATCTCGGCGACCACCGAGGGGATGTCCGGCATGGCGAGCAGCGTGTATCGGCAGGTCGAGACGACGTAGTCGTCGACCCCCGCCTGGGCCGAGCCGGTCGCCACCATGATGTCGCCCACATCGACCGGCTGCGTCGCCTGCCCGAGCACGACGCCCGCCGTCACGCGGATGTCGCCGACGAGGGCGAGCACATGCACGCCGGCCGGCCACGGTGGCAGCGCACCGAGCTGAGCGGATCCTGTCCGGAGGCCGAGCCCCGCCTCCGACGAGAGAGCGTCGATCATCGGCACTCCGGTGCACTCCCCGGCGGAGCCCGCGTTCTCCGAGACGGCATCACCGCAGGATGCCAGGAAGGACGAGAACCCGAGCCCCTGCGGATCGAGCCCCGCACTCGCAGCCGGGATCGCGTGCGGGGCGGCGTCGACCAGCCGCCCGAGCTGCGACGCCACGTCCGATCCCGTGTTCGGTGTGCCGAAGGTGAGGACGGTCGAGACCATCGACGCCACCGCCGTGCCATCGACGGTGCCGCTCAGGGCTTGCCGGGCCGCAAGGCCACCCATCGAATGAGCGACGATGATCGCCCGGTGCCCGGTCGCCGAGACGACACAGTCGACGGAGGCGGCCAGAGCGTCGCTGATCCCGGGATCGGTAACCCAGCGCGCAGCAAGCCGACGGTAATCGAAGGTGTAGACGGCCGCGCCGGCGATCTGCTGGAGACGGCCGAGAAGAGAGGGCTCGGGCGCGCCAAGCGGAGCGGTCGGCGACTCCGACGAGACCATGTCGACGAGGTGCGAGAACGCACCGGTGCGGCTCGCGTCGTGGGTCGCGGTGCCGAGCCAGCCGTGTAGCAGCACGATCGGGACCAGGGCGGAGACCGGGCGCGGCTGCACGTCGTCGTCGGCGAGGACCGGAGCGAGCTGTGCGACGCCGCAGGACACGGGCGCACCTGCCTCCGCCGCGTCGGCTCGGCTGAAGGGCACCACGACGGCACCGACCACCACGAGCAGGGCGGCCAGCACGATGATCACGACTCTCATCCGCGCGTTTCCTCACGTGCCACGGGCGTGGCGGGGAACGGGTACAGGCTCGACCAGACGAGCCCCCTCGAGTCAATCACCCCTCCCCCCGAGTAGGGCACCCACGGGTGAAACTGGAAGCCTCCGTGCGGTTGACCGCGTCCGGGTACGACGAGGGCCCCGCCGGCATGCCGGCGGGACCCTCGATCGATCAGCTCACTGGAGTCAGCTGTAGTTGCCCGGCTCGTAGCCGTCGCTCGAGAACGAGTCGAAGTCGACGAACGACAGGTCGGCATCGCTGAAGGCGGCGTCGTCGGCGAAGATGCGGTTGGGGTACCGCTCCGACTTCGCCTCCTCGGTCGCCTCAACCGACACGTTCCGGTACTTGGCCAGACCGGTGCCCGCCGGGATCAGCTTTCCGATGATCACGTTCTCCTTGAGGCCGACCAGCGGGTCGCGCTTGCCCTCCATGGCCGCCTGCGTCAGAACGCGGGTGGTCTCCTGGAAGGACGCGGCCGACAGCCACGACTCAGTCGCGAGCGACGCCTTGGTGATACCCATGACCTCCTGGCGGGCGGACGCGGTCCGCTTGCCCTCGGTCAGAGCCGCACGGTTGACCTCGCTGTAGCGCGAGCGGTCGACGAGCTCGCCCGGCAACAGCTCCGTGTCACCGTGGTCGACCACGGTGACCTTGCGAAGCATCTGACGGACGATGACCTCGATGTGCTTGTCGTGGATCGGCACACCCTGCGAACGGTAGACGCCCTGGACGCCTCCAACCAGGTGCTTCTGGACCTCGCGGACGCCCAGCACGCGCAGGACCTCCTTGGGGTCGACCGTTCCAACGTGCAGCTGCTGCCCGAGCTCGACGTGCTGGCCGTCCTCAACGAGGAGCTGCGAGCGCTTGAGCACCGGGTAAATGACCGCCTCGTCGCCGTTGTCCGGCTGGAGGATGACCCGGCGGGCACGGTCGGTGTCCTCGACCGTGATGCGACCGGCAGCCTCCGCGATCGGCGACGCACCCTTGGGGGTACGGGCCTCGAAGAGCTCCTGCACGCGGGGCAGACCCTGCGTGATGTCGTCGGCCGACGCCGATCCGCCGGTGTGGAAGGTACGCATCGTGAGCTGCGTGCCGGGCTCACCGATCGACTGGGCCGCGATGATGCCGACGGCCTCTCCGATGTCGACGAGCTTGCCGGTGGCGAGCGAACGGCCGTAGCAGGCCGCGCAGACGCCGACGGCGGACTCGCAGGTCAGGACGGAGCGCACCTTGATGTGGCGCACCTCGGCTCCAACCAGCTTCTCGATGAGCACATCGCCCACGTCCTCGCCGGCGGAGGCGATGACCGTGCCCGCCTCATTCGTCGCCGGCGTGGCGAGCGAACGGGCATAGACCGAGTTCTCGACGTTCGAGTCCTGGATCCAGGTGCCGGTCGCGTCCTGGAGCATGATCGGCAGGTCAAGACCCTTGGTGGTGCCGCAGTCGTCCTCGCGGATGATGACGTCCTGCGAGACGTCGACGAGTCGACGCGTCAGGTACCCCGAGTCCGCGGTGCGGAGCGCGGTGTCGGCCAGACCCTTGCGGGCACCGTGCGTGGCGATGAAGTACTCGGCGACCGAGAGTCCCTCGCGGTACGAGGAGATGATCGGTCGGGCAATGATCTCGCCCTTCGGGTTGTTCACCAGGCCTCGCATGCCGGCGATGTTGCGCACCTGCAGCCAGTTACCACGGGCACCGGAGGTGACCATGCGGTTGATCGTGTTGTCCTTCGGGAAGTTCGCGCGCATCGCCGTGGCGACCTCGTCGGTCGCCTCGGTCCAGATCTTCACGAGCTCCTGACGACGCTCGGCCTGAGTAGTCAGACCCTTGTCGTACTCGGTCTCGACCTTCGCTGCCTTCTTCTCGTAGCCCGCGATGATCTCGGGCTTCGACGGAGGCGTGAGGATGTCGGACAGCGCCACAGTGACACCCGAGCGGGTGGCCCAGTAGAAGCCGGCGTCCTTGATCCGGTCGAGCGAGGCAGCGACCTCCACCTTCGGGTAGCGCTCCGCGAGGTCGTTGACGATCCCGGAGATGGTCGTCTTATCGGCGACCTGCTCGAAGTAGGGGTAGTCGACCGGCAACGCCTCGTTGAAGAGGGCGCGGCCCAGGCTCGTCTCGAGCAGGATCGGTGCGGTGACCTTTCCGGTCTCGTCGAGTTCGACTCCCTCGGGGGCCTGGCCCTGCGCGAAGTACACGTCCGACATGCGGATCTTGACCTTCGAGTTCAGGTGCAGGGAGCCCTGATCCTTCGCGAGGATCGCCTCCGAGACGGAGGAGAACGCGCGGCCCTCACCGGCGCCCCCCTCGCGGAGGGTCGTCAGGTGGTGCAGACCGATGATCATGTCCTGCGTGGGCAGGGTGACCGGACGGCCGTCCGAGGGCTTGAGGATGTTGTTCGACGCAAGCATCAGGATGCGTGCCTCGGCCTGAGCCTCGACGGAGAGCGGCAGGTGGACGGCCATCTGGTCGCCGTCGAAGTCCGCGTTGAACGCTGCACACACGAGCGGGTGCAGCTGGATCGCCTTACCCTCGACCAGCTGGGGCTCGAAGGCCTGGATGCCGAGTCGGTGCAGGGTGGGCGCACGGTTCAGCAGAACGGGACGCTCGCGGATGATCTCCTCGAGCACGTCCCACACCTGCGGGCGCGAACGCTCGACCATGCGCTTGGCGGCCTTGATGTTCTGCGCGTGCGACAGGTCGATCAGGCGCTTGATGACGAACGGCTTGAACAGCTCCAAAGCCATCTGCTTCGGCAGACCGCACTGGTGCAGCTTCAGCTGCGGCCCGACGATGATGACCGAGCGGCCCGAGTAGTCGACGCGCTTGCCCAGCAGGTTCTGCCGGAAGCGCCCCTGCTTTCCCTTGAGCATGTCGCTCAGGGACTTGAGGGCGCGGTTGCCGGTACCGGTGACGGGGCGACCACGGCGGCCGTTGTCGAAGAGAGCGTCCACCGCCTCCTGGAGCATGCGCTTTTCGTTGTTCACGATGATCTCGGGGGCACCGAGGTCGAGCAGGCGGCGGAGCCGGTTGTTGCGGTTGATCACGCGACGGTAGAGGTCGTTCAGGTCGCTCGTGGCGAAGCGGCCTCCGTCGAGCTGCACCATTGGGCGCAGTTCCGGCGGGATGACCGGGACGACGTCGAGGACCATCGCGGCCGGCGAGTTGCCGGTGGCGAGGAACGAGTTGACGACGCGCAGGCGCTTGATGGCGCGGATCTTCTTCTGACCCTTGCCCTCGGCGATCTGCAGGTGCAGCGTCTCGGCCTCGGCCTGGAGGTCGAACTGCTCGAGGCGCTTCTTGATCGCCTCGGCGCCCATGTAGGCCTCGAAGTAGACGCCGTAGCGGTCGACGAGTTCGTTGAAAACGGCGTCCTCGGGCTTGAGGTCGCCGACCTTCAGGGTGCGGAACTGCTCCCACACGCTCTCGAGCCGCGCGATGTCCTCGTCGAAGGACTTGCGGATCTGGCCCATCTCCTTCTCGGCGCCATCCTTCGTGCGGCGCTTCTGGTCGCTCTTTGCGCCCTCCGCCTCCAGGGCGGCGAGATCGGTTTCAAGGCGCGCCAGACGGTCCGCGATACGGGAGTCGCGCTGATCGGAGAGGGTCTTGATCTCGAGCCGGAGCTCGTTCTCGAGGCCGGGCATATCGGCGTGACGACCGTCGTCGTCCACGTCGATAATCATGTACGCCGCGAAGTAGATGACCTTCTCGAGGTCCTTCGGCGCCATGTCCAGCAGATAGCCAAGGCGCGAGGGAACGCCCTTGAAGTACCAGATGTGGGTAACGGGAGCGGCGAGCTCGATGTGACCCATCCGCTCGCGGCGGACCGAGGACTTGGTGACCTCGACCCCGCAGCGCTCGCAGACGATGCCTTTGAAGCGGACTCGCTTGTACTTGCCGCAGGAGCACTCCCAGTCGCGGGAAGGTCCGAAGATCTGCTCGCCGAACAGACCGTCCTTCTCGGGCTTGAGGGTGCGGTAATTGATGGTCTCGGGCTTCTTCACTTCACCGTGCGACCAGCGACGGATGTCATCGGCCGTCGCGAGGCCGATGCGCAGCTCATCGAATGTGGTTACGTCGAGCAATGTTTTCTCCTTGTCGGAAAACAGGGTGTCTCGTCAGAGACGGGAGTCGTCGGAGGCTGGCGCGGATCAGATGTCGTCGACCGAGGACGACTCGAACCGGGAGGAGATGTTGATCCCGAGCTCTTCCGCGGCGCGGTAGACCTCGTCATCGGTGTCTCGCAGGCTGACCGCGGTGCCGTCGGCAGACAGGACCTCGACGTTCAGGCAGAGCGACTGCATCTCCTTGATGAGGACCTTGAAGGATTCCGGAATGCCCGGCTCCTGGATGTTCTCACCCTTGACGATGGCCTCGTACACCTTCACGCGGCCGAGGATGTCATCCGACTTGATGGTGAGGAGTTCCTGGAGGGCGTACGCGGCGCCGTAGGCCTCGAGGGCCCACACCTCCATCTCACCGAAGCGCTGACCACCGAACTGCGCCTTACCACCGAGCGGCTGCTGGGTGATCATCGAGTACGGGCCCGTCGAGCGCGCGTGGATCTTGTCGTCGACGAGGTGGTGCAGCTTCAGGATGTACATGTAGCCGACCGAGACCGGGTCCGGGTAGGGCTCGCCCGAGCGGCCGTCGAACAGCTGCGTCTTGCCGGACGAACCGATCAGGCGCTCGCCATCACGCGTCGGGGTGGTCGAGTCGAGGAGCCCAGCGAGTTCCTCCTCCGCAGCACCGTCGAAGACGGGAGTCGCGACCTTCGTACCGGGCGCCGCCTCGCGGGCGTGCTCGGGCAGGCGCGCTGCCCACTCCGGCTGACCCTCGACCTTCCAGCCCTGCTTCGCGATCCAGCCGAGGTGGATCTCGAGGACCTGGCCGAAGTTCATGCGTCCAGGGACGCCGAGCGGGTTGAGGACGATGTCGACCGGCGTCCCGTCGACGAGGAACGGCATGTCCTCGACCGGCAGGATCTTGGAGATGACGCCCTTGTTGCCGTGGCGGCCGGCGAGCTTGTCGCCCTCGGTGATCTTGCGCTTCTGAGCGATGTAGACGACAACGCGCTGGTTGACGCCCGAGCCGAGCTCGTCGTCGCCGTCCTGGGCATCGAACACCTTGACGCCGATGATCGTGCCGCGCTCACCGTGGGGCACCTTCAGCGACGTGTCGCGGACCTCGCGGCTCTTCTCGTTGAAGATCGCGCGGAGCAGGCGCTCCTCCGCGGAGAGCTCGGTCTCGCCCTTCGGCGTGACCTTGCCGACCAGGATGTCGCCGGGGCGAACCTCGGCTCCGATGCGGATGATGCCGCGCTCGTCCAGATCGGCGAGGAGTTCAGGGCTGACGTTGGGGAGGTCGCGGGTGATCTCCTCTTTGCCGAGCTTGGTGTCGCGAGCGTCGACCTCGTACTCCTCGATGTGAATCGAGGAGAGGACATCGTCCTTCACCAGGTTCTGGCTGAGGATGATCGCGTCCTCGAAGTTGTGGCCCTCCCACGGCATGAACGCGACCAGCAGGTTCTTACCGAGTGCGAGCTCGCCCTTCTCGGTCGCGGGGCCGTCGGCGACGACCTCGCCGACCTCGATGCGCTCACCGGCCGAAACGACCACGCGGTTGTTGTACGAGGTGCCCTGGTTGGAGCGGTCGAACTTGCGGAGGAAGTAGGTCTGCGTGCCGCCCTCGTCCAGCTGAACGGTGACGGAGTCGGCAGAGACCTCCTGGACGACACCGGCCTTGTCGGCGGTAATGACGTCGCCGGCGTCGATGGCCGCAAAGCCCTCCATGCCGGTACCGACCACGGGCGACTCACTGCGCAGCAGCGGAACGGCCTGACGCTGCATGTTGGCGCCCATGAGCGCGCGGTTCGCGTCGTCGTGCTCGAGGAACGGGATCAGCGAGGTCGCGACCGACACCATCTGGCGCGGGGAGACGTCCATGTAGTCGACGCGGTCGGCGTCGACGAGCTCGACCTCTCCGCCCTTCGGACGGACCAGGACCTTACCCTCGGCGAAGCGGAAGTCGGCGGTGAGGGGAGCGTTTGCCTGGGCGACCAGGTACTCGTCCTCCTCCGACGCGGTGAGGTAGTCGATCTGCGAGGTGACGGTGCCATCGACGACCTTGCGGTACGGCGTCTCGATGAAGCCGAACGAGTTGATGCGCGCGAACGAGGCGAGCGAACCGATCAGGCCGATGTTCGGGCCTTCTGGGGTCTCGATCGGGCACATCCGGCCGTAGTGCGACGGGTGGACGTCGCGGACCTCGACGCCGGCGCGCTCACGGGAGAGACCACCGGGGCCGAGCGCCGACAGGCGGCGCTTGTGGGTCAGGCCCGCGAGCGGGTTGTTCTGGTCCATGAACTGCGAGAGCTGCGACGTCCCGAAGAACTCCTTGATCGCGGCCACGACGGGGCGGACGTTGATCAGTGTCTGCGGGGTGATCGCCTCGATGTCCTGCGTGGTCATGCGCTCGCGAACGACGCGCTCCATGCGGGACAGGCCGGTGCGGACCTGGTTCTGGATCAGCTCGCCGACCGCGCGGATGCGGCGGTTGCCGAAGTGATCGATGTCGTCTACGTCCAGGCGCAGGTCGACGGGGCCGCCATCGCGCACGCCGGGCAGTGTGGTGCGTCCGTCGTGCAGCGCGACTAGGTACTTGATGGTCGCAATGATGTCCTCGACCGTGAGTACCGAGTCGGACAGCGCCTTATCGATGCCCAGCTTGCGGTTGATCTTGTAGCGACCGACCTTCGCGAGGTCGTAGCGCTTGGAGTTGAAGTAGAAGTTGTCGAGCAGCGCGCGCGCGGCCTCGGCGGCGACCTGCTCGCCCGGGCGCAGCTTGCGGTAGATGTCGCGGAGCGCGTCCTCCTTGGTGAGGATGTTGTCCTTCTCGAGGGTCAGCTCGATCGACTCGTAGCCGGCGAACTGCTCGAGGATCTCCTCGCTCGACAGGCCGAGGGCCTTGAGGAAGACGGTGACCGACTGCTTGCGCTTGCGGTCGATGCGCACGCCGACCTGGTCGCGCTTGTCGATCTCGAACTCGAGCCAGGCGCCGCGGCTCGGAATGACGCGCGCCGAGTAGATGTCCTTATCGGACGTCTTCTCCTGCTGACGCTCGAAATAGACGCCGGGGCTGCGCACCAGCTGGGACACGACGACACGCTCGGTGCCGTTGATGATGAACGTGCCCTTCTCGGTCATCAGCGGGAAGTCGCCCATGAAGACCGTCTGAGTCTTGATCTCACCCGTGAGGTGGTTCATGAACTCGGCCTCGACGTACAGCGGGGCGGCATAGGTCTTGCCGCGCTCCTTGCACTCCTCGATCGTGTACTTCTCGGGCTCGAGGTACGGGTTGGTGAAGCTCAGCTGCATCGTCTCGCTGAGGTCCTCGATCGGAGAGATCTCCTCGAAGATCTCGTCCAGACCGGAGTTGGCGGGAAGGTCCTCCCGGCCCGCGGCTTTCGCCTCGGCGACGCGGTTCTTCCACGCCTCCGAGCCGACGAGCCAGTCGAAGCTCTCGGTCTGCAGCGCGAGCAGATCCGGAACGGTCAGGGTGTCGCTGATCTTGGCGAACGAAAGACGCGATGCTCCGCGTCCGTTCTTGGGTGAGGTGGTGGTCGCGGTGGACGCAGCAGCCAAGGAAGGAACCTCCGTAGACCCTCGCGGGTCTCAATCTGTGGGATGTGTGGAGTGGGCTCCCGCCGTCGCGGGCCGACACTCGTCCGCCGAACCGGGCGGACCGAGGCGACTCGGTCTTCGGAGCGGAGCTAGGGTGTGGCAACGGCATCCACCATCTGATGCCGGGTTCCGGTGACCTGCCGACCGCGATATGAGGGCATGGGTACTCGGGAGCGCAAAGTACGACTATAGACGGACGGCGCCACGCCGCGCAAGTGCAGACGCTTGCGTCGCTCCCCGGGGTCGGGTATACGAGTGGCTCCCACCGGGCGCGACTCGTCGTTCCCGCGGCACACCGGTTCCCGCGGCACACGTCGTTCCCGCGGCACACGTCGTTCCCGCGGCACACTGGGCGGATGCAGGAACGCACCGGACGCCGACGTAGCGCCGACTCCGACCACCCCCGCGCGGTGCTCGCGAGCGGATACACCGCGCAAATCGAGCCCGACCGGTACTCGGCCCAGGCGGCCACGCTGGTTGTCGACGGCACGCCGCAGTCGCACGTCGACCTGGCCGATCCAACCCACCTCTCGTTCGAGTACATCCGGCGCATCGGGCACGCGATCGATCTCGTCGCGCCCGAGGGCGAGAGCATCACGGCGCTGCACCTGGGAGCCGGCGCGCTCACCCTCCCGCGCTACGTCGCCGCGACGCGGCCGGGCTCCCGCCAGCAGGTCGTCGAGATCGAAGCGGTACTCGTCGACCTGGTGCGCGCGGAGCTGCCCCTGCCCCGCGGTGCTCAGATCCGCATTCGGCAGGGCGACGCGCGCGAGGTGCTCGGCGCGCTCCCGCCCGGACTTCGGGGCGCGGTCGACGTCGTCGTGGTGGATATCTTTTCGGGGGCGCGCACACCGGCGCACGTGACCAGCGCCGAGTTCTACGGAGCGATCAGGCCGCTGCTTGCACCGGGCGGCGTCGTGGCGGTTAACGTCGCGGACGGGGGTGCGCTCTCCTTCGCCCGGGCGCAGGCCGCGACACTCGCCTCCGTCTTCGCGCACACCGCGATCATGACCGACACGCAGATGCTGAAGGCGAAGCGGTTCGGGAACGTGGTGATGCTCGCCTCCGCCGACCCGCTGCCGCTCGACTCGCTGCCCCGGCGCCTCGCCGCCGATCCCGCGCCGTCGAAGCTGGTGCACGGGCAGGAACTCGCGAATTTCATGGCGGGCGCCCTCGCCGTCACCGATGAGACGGCGACTCCCTCGCCACTCCCGGCGCGCAGCGTCTTCCAGGTGCGCCGCGGCTGAGCAGGCCGCAGCCGGAGCCGAACGCGCCGTGCGACGGAGCCTCGGCGCTGGGCCGCCGGTACACTCGACGCCGGGGGTCGGCGCCCCCACCCGTCGCCGCCCGTCCTCACCGTCCACCGTGCCCGATGACCCGGATCCGCACTCCACGAGGAAGCATCGCCCTGAGCATCATCATCCGCCACGACCCCGCGACACTGCGCGAGGAGATCGACGTCGACGCCGCCCAGGACCGCCTGGAGGAGATTGGAGCGCTGCGCAGCCTCGCCGCACTCACCGAGAAGGCAGAGTTGCTGCGCCTGCTCGGCCGGATCGACGAGGCGTGGGACATCGCCAACGAGGCCGTCCGTCGCACCCGCTTCTCGGGCGACCGCGCCGAGCTGCTGACTGCGCGGGTCCGCCGTGCCCGCCTGATGCAGCTTCGCGGCCGCCCCGACGAGGCGCTCTCCGAGCTCGCCCTCTGCGTCGAGGAGGCGCGCACCCACGAGTGGCACCTCGAACACTCGTTTGCGCTCAAGCACCGCGGGCTGGCTTTCTTCGAGCTCGGCGAGTACGGCCGCGCCGTCCGTGACTTCGACGCGGCCACGGCCCTCGGCGAGCGCGTCGGCGTCTCCGAGGAGGAGCTGGAAGTCGCGCGCCTGGGCTTCGCCGCTGCCTCCGAGTTCCAGGACGAGTCCGAACGCGGCCCGCGCACTGACGGCGCTCTCCGCGGCCGCCGCCGGGCCGACGAGTCCTGACCTTCCGGGAGACGCTGCGTGGCTGACCTCGACGACGTCACGCGCTGGGCGCATGCACTGATCCAGGAGCACCTCGACGACTCGTGGAGCTTCGGTTTCGATCACGCGCGCACCCGGGCCGGCGCCTGCCACTGGACGCAACGCCGGATCACCGTCTCGCGCCACCTCGCCGCACGCTGGAGCGACGAGGAGGTGCACCAGACTCTGCTGCACGAGGTCGCTCACGCACTGGCCGGACCGGACGCGGCGCATGGCAGCCAGTGGCGCCACATCGCGGATCGCCTCGGATACACCGGACAGCGCACGCACAGCAATCCGACCGCAGACGACCTCGCCCCGTGGATCGGCAGCTGCCCGGGCGGGCACCTCTTCTACCGCCACCGTCGCCCCACCCGGCCGCTCGCCTGCGGGAAGTGCGCGCGGAGGTTCGACGCGGCACACGCGATTCAGTGGCGACGTCGGACGGTGCAGGCCCCATGAGCGGGGAGTCGCGGACGATCCGCGGGCACGCCCCGAGCACCGGGCAGTGGCTCGCCGAAGCGGACGGCCGGCGCTGGTGGTTCGATTCCGGGAGCCTCGCACTCGATTTCGCGACGACCGGAGCTGTGCCGCACGGGGCGACCGAGCAGTTCGACTCCGACGCTGCGCTCACCGTCTGGCTCGCCGAGCGCTTCGACGCGGTGGACACGGGAAGCCGCGACGCCCGGCTTGATGACGCCCTGATGCTCCGCTCCGCGATCGCACGGCTGGCAGAGGCGACCGAGGCGGCGACGGCACTCGACCCGCGTGACATCGACGTGGTGAATCTCGTTGCGGCGATGCCCGACATCCCGCCCGCACTCAGTGGCGGCTCGCGACAGGCGGGGCGCACGAGCGCGTCGGGCGCGCAGGCGCTCGCGACCATCGCCCGCCAGGCGGTCGAACTGCTGGGGTCGGCGGCGGCCGGCCGACTGCGGCGCTGCGCGGCACCGGAGTGCCGGATGCTTTACCTCGACACGTCGCGTGCGGGCTCCCGGCGCTGGTGCTCGATGCAGCGCTGCGGGAACCGGGCGAAAGTGCGCGCCCATCGGGAGCGTGCCGCCGCCTCCAGACGACCTGCCGCGACGCCGTCGGGGTGATCCCGTCGACGCCACGGCAGGCAGGTCAGTCGGAGACGCGGACCGAGGGGTCGAAGGCGACGTAGCCCGAGAAGTCCTTACCGACGCGGTCGAACGCGGTCGGGTACGGGTGCGGGTACGACCACGCCCTGTCCTTCTCGAGGCCGTCGGCGGTCTGCACCGAGAAGTACTGGCACTCACCCTTCCAGGGGCAGGTGTAGGGGGTAGGACTCTCGACGAGGACGCCCTCGGCGATGCTCGACGGCGGGAAGTACCAGTTCCCCTCGATCGAGATCAGGTCGGAGTCGGGCGCGTCGGCGAGGACGACGTCGTGGAGGACGGCTTTCATGGGGCCAGCTTTCGGTCGAGGCTCGGGAGCGGCGGAGTGTCGGCTCCCGTCCGAACGCTACGCCGGTGTCGGCACGGTGGTCGAGGGTGGGCGGGGCCTCGTGCGATCTGCAGGGGACGGTGCGCTGTGCAGGGGATGCGTCCGCGGACGCCGATCGCGCCGCCTCGTCGCGACGTCGGGACCAGAATCCCCTGCCCTTCGCACGTCCTCCTGCACAACGCACATCCCCCTGCAGATCGCACGTCCCCCTGCACAGCGCACGGTCCCCTGCAGATCGCACGAGGCCGGAGTCGAAGGAGCACGAGGATTAGCGCAGCACCAACACCTCGTCGGCCGTGTCGACGAGGGCCGCGGCGCGCACCTGATCGGCGCGTCCCTCCGCAGCCAGCAGCCGTCCGGAGGCGGACGCCGTGAGCAGGTGCGCACAGGCACGGCGCAGTCCCTCGTACGAGGCGCAGGCCACGGCGGCCTCGGGCGACACATGGTCGATGCCGAGCCCGATGAGCGCGTCGATGACGGCGCCCGCGGCGAGCTGGTCCTCCAGCGCAAAGCGCACATGGCCACGCTCATCGACATCGCCCACCGCGACGACGTTGATGCTCGTGCGGCCGCCGTTGTCGTGCTGGCGGGCGAGGACCCAACGGGCGACAGCGGTGCGGTCGGTCAGCCCGGCGCGAATCATCCGGCCCCCGACGGAGCCCAGGTCGAGCTCACGACCGCCGGGCAGAGCATCCACGACGACAGTGACATCGGCGGGGGCGAGCACGCGCAGCGCCCGGGCTCCCCACTCGAAGCGGATCTGATAGGTCGACTGGTCGAAGGACGCGGCACTCACGCCGCCACGCTACCGAGCGCGGTGCATACACGTCGGAGCACGCGTGCGCATCCGGTTCCTGCGCGGCGACCGGCAGAGGAGGATGTCCTGCGTGAAGGTGATGCTCAAGCACGTGCTCGATACCGACGCCGACTCCGCCTGGCGCGCCCTGCAGAGTCCGGCGGTGTTCCGCGAGGTGATGTCGCCCCTCCTGACTGCTGCCTCGCTCGACGAGGGCGGCTTCCGGCCGACCTGGGGGTTAGGCCCGCACGACGTCGCGATGGACGCGCTCGGAATCCTGCCGGTGGGCGCGCAGGAGATCGACCTGTCCTACCGCCGCGTGCCTTCGATGCCGGACGTGCGGATCCTCCGCGACAGCGGCGGACCGCTCTCGGGCTCCCTCCGCCTGATCACCGCCTGGGACCACCGCATGGCCGTCGCACCGCTTGCCGACGGACGCACTCTGTTCCGCGACCGGCTCGAGTTCTCGGCGGGCCTTGCCTCCGCTGCGCTCTGGCCGTCCGTGTGGGCGTTCTGGCAGTGGCGGGGCATCCGCATCCGCTCGCTCGCGCCCTCGTGGCGGCACGACGTCGGGGCCGACACTCGCCCACGAGGGGAGGCGGCATGAGTCCCGAGGACACGGAGGAGATCTCGCGCTCCGAGCTCCTGCATTTGCAGTGGCCGTCGACGGGGGAGGATGAGCTGGACACCGGCACCACCTCACTGAGCCGGAAGTTGGCGAGCGCGATCGAGGTCACAGACTGGCGCCGCCACATGCAGGCCCTCTACGCCGAGGTCCGCCGCCTCTCGAACGTCGATCTGCTCGCCGCGCACGCCTCATGGATCCGCGGGCGGAACGCGCTCTTCGCGCAGCATCCGTCCACTCCCCTCCTGCCGGGCGATCGAGCGCACTTCCGCTCGCTCCCCATCGCGCCCTACGACGCTGCCTGGCGGTTCGAGCTCGAGATCGTTCCGGCCGACCAGGCACGTCGGATGGAGGTCGAGACCGGCACCGACGGCACCGTGCCGTTCGAGCTGATCGGCACCGTCGAGGTGCCCCACGCCGGCAGCCTCGACGTGTGGCGGCTCGCCTCCTATGGCGGCGGCCTGTTTCTCCCGGTCAAGGACGCCTTGGCCGGGACGCCCGGAGGCACCTACGGGGGCGGGCGCTACCTGCTCGACACCGTCAAGGGAGCGGACCTCGGGCCGGGTGCCGCGCCCGGAACCCTCGTGCTCGACTTCAACTTCGCCTACAACCCCTCCTGCGCTTACGACCCCGCCTGGGCCTGCCCTCTCGCCCAAGCGGGCAACACGCTGACGGTCGAGGTGCCGGTGGGCGAGCGCTACCGCGGCTGATCCGGGCGTCAGATGGTAGATGCGTGGGTCGGCATCCAGCCGGAGGCTGGACGCGCTCGGAGCCTCGGCCGTTAGCCTCCTCACGGCGCTGCCGAGCGCCGGGAAGCAGGAACTACGCATGCCCCGTCCCGTCCTCCTCGTGACCGGAACCTCCACTGGGATCGGCCGCGTGACCGCGGTCGAGGCCGCCCGATCCGGTTGGCAGGTGGTCGCGACAGTCCGCGACCCGGAGCGAGCGGAGGAACTTCGCGCCGCGGCCGCAGACGGCCGGCTCCACCTGGACATCCGGGCGCTCGACGTGACGGATGCTGACTCGGTCGCGGCGGCCGTGAACGCGGTGCAGGAGGAGCACGGCCGACTCGACGCTCTCGTCAACAACGCCGGAGTCGGGCACCTCGGCACGGTTGAGCACGAGGATCCGGCCGAGCTGCGCCGGGTGATGGAGGTCAACTTCTTCGGCACGGTCGCGGTCACGCGCGCCGCACTGCCGATGCTCCGCTGCTCGCGCGGACGGATCGTCACCGTCTCGAGCGTCGGCGGGGCCATCGGCCAGCCGTTCGCCGAGGCCTACTGCGCGGCGAAGTTCGCGGTCGAGGGCTTCTTCGAGTCTCTCGCCCCGGTCGCCGCCACGGTCGGCGTGCAGGTCTCGCTCGTCGAGCCGGGCGCCGTACGGAGCAGCTTCGTCGAGAACGCGGGCATTGACGCGAACACGATGCTCGCCCAGGCAGGCCCGTACGCGTCCGCCCTCAGTGCTTACCTCGATCGCGCCGCATCCACCTTTTCCTCGACGCACGCGCAGGATCCGGGCGACATCGCCGCCGTGATCCTGAGGACCCTCCGCGAGGAGGTGCCACCGTTCCGGGTGCAGACCTCGGACTGGGTGGAACGGTTCGTCGGCGCCAAGCTGAGCGACACCGACGGCTCACGGGTGCAGACCGCGATGCGCGGATGGATCGCCACCCGCTAGAGTGGGACGGTGCGAGCGCAACGACTGCGCTCCCCCGCGTCGTAGAACGCCCCTTGTCCCTAGGACTCTGACCGTCGAGGATCCGTCCCGACCATCTGGCGCACGTGCATGAGGCCCCGGCCGCGCGCACCGAATCGTACGGCGAACGGATGTGACCACCGTCACCTTCGCCCGAACGCCGATCACCCGTGCCCCGGCCACCGCCCGCGCGTCCTCGATCGGCATGATGCCCCTGAAAGGCACCACTCCATGTCGAACATCCCCTCCTTCAGCGCTCTCGGCGTTCCGGCCCCGCTCGTGGCCGCGCTCACCGCGAACGGCATCACCGAGCCCTTCCCGATCCAGGTCGACACGCTGCCCGACACCCTGAACGGCCGCGACGTCCTCGGCCGGGGCAAGACCGGCTCCGGCAAGACTCTCGCCTTCGCCATCCCGATGGTCGCCCGCCTCGGCGGAGCGCTCTCCGGCGGTCGCCGTCGCCCTGGCCGTCCGCTCGGCCTCATCCTGGCACCGACCCGCGAGCTGGCCACCCAGATCACGGCCGCCATGCAGCCCCTCGCCAACGCCTACGGCATCGTCACGACCACGATCTTCGGAGGCGTGTCGCAGCAGCGTCAGGTCGCCGCACTCAAGCAGGGCGTCGACATCGTCGTAGCCTGCCCCGGTCGCCTTGAGGACCTGATGAAGCAGGGCTTCGTGAACCTCGACGCCGTCGAGATCACCGTGCTCGACGAGGCCGACCACATGGCCGACCTCGGCTTCCTGCCCGTCGTCACGCGGATCCTCGACAAGACCCCGCGCGGCGGCCAGCGCCTCCTGTTCTCGGCCACGCTCGACAACGGCGTGGACAAGCTGGTCAAGAAGTACCTGCAGAACGAGGTGCTGCACTCGGTCGATGAGGCCAACTCGCCCGTCGCCCTGATGACCCACCACGTCTTCGAGGTCGACGGTCTCGACTCGAAGAATGCCCTCGTGAAGACTCTCGCGTCAGGCACCGGCCGCCGCATCCTCTTCATGCGCACGAAGCACCACGCGAAGAAGCTCGCCAAGCAGCTCACTGGCCAGGGAATCCCCGCCGTCGATCTGCACGGCAACCTCTCGCAGGTCGCCCGCGACCGCAACCTCGCGGCATTCGGGGCAGGCACCGTGAAGGTCCTCGTCGCCACCGACGTCGCCGCCCGAGGCGTGCACGTCGATGACGTCGAGCTCGTAATCCACGTCGACCCGCCGATGGAACACAAGGCGTACCTGCACCGCTCGGGCCGCACCGCCCGCGCCGGCAGCGAGGGAGACGTCGTCACCGTCGTTCTGCCCACGCAGCGTAGCGACGTGAAGACGCTTCTCCGCAAGGCCGCGATCCAGGTCGCCCCTCAGCAGGTCACGGCTGACTCGGCCGCCGTCGCGAAGCTCGTCGGCGACGTCGCCGCGTACGTCACGCCGACCGCCGTGGTCGAGCCTGTCCGCAGCCAGTCGCAGGGCGGCCGCTCGCAGGGCGCGAATGCTCAGCGCAAGCGCGTAGCGCGCACCGAGGGCACCACGGCGCCCCGCGGAGGACGCTCGACCGCGGACACCGACCGTCCCCGCCGCGACCGCGCCACCGAGGGAGCCGCCCGCGGCGGTGCACGCGGCGGCCGCAGCCGCTCGGCCGGCGCACCCTCGACCTCCGGCGGATCGCGCTCGTTTTACAGCACCGCGACGGGTGGGGCGTCCTCGACTGCACCCGCCCGCGAGTCTGCCGGCGGTCAGCGCCGCGGGGGGCGACGCGCGCAGGGATGAGTGTGACGGTGCGCCGCGAGGCGGCGCACCGTCCTCGGCGTCTCAGGGCGGCAACCGCGGCACGACGCTCCGGCGTCCACGCGGCTAGCCCAGCTTGCCCACTGAGGCCAGTGCGGCGCGCAGCAGGGCGCCGCGACCGCCCTCCATCTCGGCGGAGACAGCCTCGGAGCATGCCTCGTCCGGGGTCATCCAGGTGAGTTCGAGCGCGTCCTGACGAGGGTCGCAGGTGCCGGTGACCGGAACCACGTAGGCGAGGGAAACCGCGTGCTGGCGGTCGTCGGTGAACGGGCCCATTCCCGGCATCGGGAAGTACTCCGCGACGTGGAAGGGCAGGGGACTCGCCGGGAGGAGGGGGAAGGCCATCGGGCCGAGGTCCTTTTCGAGGTGGCGGAACAGCGCGTCGCGCAAGGTCTCTCCGTACATCACACGGCCCGAGACGATCGTGCGCGTGATCTGGCCAGAGGGCGTCGCGCGCAGCAGCATGCCGACCTCGGTGACCTGCCCGAGTCCATCGACCCGCACCGGCACTGCCTCGACGTACAGCAGCGGGAGCCGTCGGCGGATCTCGGCGAGTTCATCGTCAGACAGCCACCCGGAGTTGGGGTCAGGGGTTCGCACGCTCATGGTGCCATTCTTACCCGACCCGGAAGGCTCTTCGGTCCGGCGTAACCGTCACGGGCGCTTCGGGAGAGGATGGTCAGGTGGGAATCGACGCGAACGCGGTGCTGTGGTCCTCGTCCGAACGCGATCGTGGAGGGCGTCCCCTCCTGGTGCTGCTGCACGGCTACGGCTCCCACGAGGGCGATCTCTTCTCGCTCGGGGCCTACCTGCCGCTGGAGCCGGTGCTCGCGTCGCTGCGAGCGCCCCTTCCCCTGGGAGGCGGAGCGAACGCCTGGTGGCCGCTGCGCGTTCCGCTCGATCCAGACGAGCCGCGCGCTGACCCGACCGGGGTCGAGGAGGCGGTGAGCGGGGTCCTCGACTGGCTCGACTCCCTCGGACACGCGGGTCCGGTCGGGCTCCTCGGCTTCTCGCAGGGCGCCGCCCTCGCGGTGCAGTTGCTGCGGCGCGCATCCGACCGTTTCGCCTTCGCCGTCGCGCTCTCGGGCTTCGTGGTGCCGCTCGCCGAGGGCGACGACGCCGACGAGCGCCTCGCCCGCGACCGTCCCCCGGTCTTCTGGGGGCGCGGCACGCTCGACTCCGTGATTCCCGAGGAACTCGTCCGAGAGGCGGGGGCCTGGTTTCTCGGGCACACGGCCCTGGACGCGCGCGTCTACGAGGGAGTCGCCCACGGCGTGAGCCAGGCGGAACTCGCCGACATCGGCACCTTCGTCCGCCTCGGTTTCGCCTGACTCGCGCCACCGAGTGCTCCAGGCTCGCCGTCAAGGGCTCGCCCCCGGTGCCTGTGCCCGGCAATGTCGGAGGTGGCAGAGAGGATGAACGCATGCCGGACGTCCTCGATCGCTTCTCCCCCGCCACGCGGGCGTGGTTCGAGGGTGCGTTCCCGGCTCCCACCGCCGCTCAGGAGGGAGCGTGGTCGGCCATCTCGAGCGGAGCGCACGCCCTCGTCGTCGCGCCCACCGGCTCCGGCAAGACGCTTTCCGCGTTCCTCTGGGCGATTGACCGGCTGGTGCAGGGCCCGCCTCCTGAGGATCCGCAGCATCGCACGCGTGTGCTGTATGTCTCACCGCTGAAGGCACTCGGGGTCGACGTCGAGCGCAATCTCCGCTCTCCGCTGGTCGGCGTCACGCAGACCGCGCTCCGGCTCAGTGCCGAGGGCGTCGGCACTGCCCCGGCTACCGTGACGGTCGGCGTCCGCTCGGGCGACACTCCGGCCGCCGAGCGGCGGGTACTGCAGAAGACGCCGCCCGACATCCTGATCACGACGCCCGAGTCGCTGTACCTCATGCTGACGTCCGCAGCGCGGGAGTCGCTGCGCGGGGTTGAGACCGTCATCGTGGACGAGGTGCACGCGGTCGCGTCGACTAAGCGCGGCGCGCACCTCGCCGTCTCGCTCGAGCGGCTCGACGCGCTGCTCCCCAAGCCTGTCCAGCGGATCGGCCTCTCCGCGACCGTGCGCCCCCGGGAGGAGGTGGCGCGGTTCCTCGCCGGCCGTTCGCCCGTCACGATCGTGGCGCCCGCCTCCGAGAAGCAGTGGGACCTCAGCGTCGTCGTCCCCGTCGAGGACATGTCGGAGTTGGGCGCCGCCGCGCCGCAGGAGGGCTCGACGATGGGGGCGACCGGCGCGCAGAGCGGATCGATCTGGCCGCACGTCGAAGAGTCGATCGTCGACCGCGTGCTCGCGCACACGTCCTCCATCGTCTTTGCCAACTCCCGACGACTCGCCGAACGGTTGACCGCGCGGCTGAACGAGATCCACGCCGAGCGGCGGGAGGCCGAGGTTGAGCGGGCAGGCGAGCCGGTTGCGGTCGGCGCGCTGCTGGGCGAGGCCACCGCCGCCATCCGCCGCGAACCTGCCGAGCTCATGGGCGCTGCTGGCGGCACCAGCGGAATCGGACAGTCGGCTCCGGAGGACGAGCCGCTGCTTGCCCGCGCGCATCACGGCTCCGTGAGCAAGGAGCAGCGGGCGATCATCGAGGATGATCTCAAGTCGGGTCGTCTGCGCTGCGTCGTGGCGACCTCGAGCCTCGAACTCGGCATCGACATGGGCGCGGTCGACCTCGTCGTGCAAGTCGAAACGCCGCCGTCGGTCGCCAGCGCCCTACAGCGCGTCGGCCGTGCCGGGCACCAGGTCGGCGAGGTCTCGCGCGGCTCCTTCTACCCCAAGCACCGTGCCGACCTGCTGCACACCGCCGTCACCACCGAGCGGATGCGCGCCGGGATGATCGAGGCCATTTCGGTGCCGGCAAATCCGCTCGACATCCTCGCCCAGCAGACCGTCGCCGCGACCGCGCTCGAGAGCCTCGACGTCGACGAGTGGTTCGACACCGTCCGCCGCAGCGCCCCGTTTGTATCGCTCCCGAGATCGGCCTACGAGGCGACCCTCGACCTCCTCTCGGGTCGCTATCCCTCCGACCAGTTCGCCGAATTGCGCCCGCGCCTGGTCTGGGACCGCGACGGGAACACGCTCACGGGCCGCCCGGGCGCCCAGCGCCTCGCCGTGACGAGTGGCGGCACCATCCCTGACCGCGGGCTCTTCGGCGTGTTCATGGTCGGCGAGCCAGGGTCTAGCGGCAACCGAGTGGGCGAGCTCGACGAAGAGATGGTCTACGAGTCGCGTGTCGGCGACGTCTTCGCGCTCGGAGCGACGAGCTGGCGGATCCAGGAGATCACCTACGACCGCGTGATCGTGACGCCCGCATTCGGCGAGCCGGGGCGCCTCCCCTTCTGGAAGGGCGATTCGCAGGGCCGCCCGGCCGAGCTCGGCGAGGCGATCGGGGCGTTCACCCGCCAGATCGGGGGATCGGTGCCGGAGACGGCCCGCGAGCGCTGTACCGCGGCCGGGCTTGACGAGTACGCGACGAACAACCTGCTCTCCTTCCTCGACGAGCAGCGGCTCGCGACCGGGCAGATCCCCGACGACCGCACCCTCGTGCTCGAACGCTTCCGTGACGAGCTGGGCGACTGGCGACTCGTCCTGCACTCCCCCTACGGCATGCAGGTTCACTCGCCGTGGGCGCTCGCCATCGGCGCCCGCGTCCGCGAGCGGCACGGGGTCGACGGAGCGGCGATGGCGGGCGACGACGGCATCGTCGTGCGGATCCCCGACACGGAGTCCGAGCCGCCCGGCGCCGAACTGTTCCTCTTCGAGCGCGAAGAGCTGGAGCAGTTGGTCACCAGCGAGGTCGGTGGCTCGGCCCTCTTCGCCGCCCGCTTCCGCGAGTGCGCGGCCCGGGCGCTGCTGCTCCCTCGCTACAACCCCGGCAAGCGCTCCCCGCTCTGGCAGCAGCGTCAGCGTGCGGCACAGCTTCTCGACGTGGCGCGCACGTACCCGACCTTCCCGATCATCCTCGAGACCGTGCGCGAGTGCCTCCAGGATGTCTACGACCTGCCCGCGCTGCTGCGCCTCGCAGCGCGCCTCGACGGACGCGAACTGCGAATCCTCGAGGTCGAGACCCCGACCGCCAGCCCGTTCGCCCGCTCAATGCTCTTCGGCTACGTTGCCGCCTTTATGTACGAGGGTGACAGCCCGCTGGCCGAGCGACGCGCCGCCGCGCTCTCGGTCGACGCCGCCCTGCTGGGCGAGCTCCTCGGCCGCGCCGAACTGCGCGAGCTGCTCGATCCACTCGTCCTCGCGCAGATCGAGCGGGAATTGCAGCGCGTCGAGCCGGAGCGCCGACTGCGCGGCCTTGAGGGAGCCGCTGACCTGCTCCGCCTGCTCGGACCGCTCACGATCGACGAGCTCGGCGAGCGGCTGGTCGACGAGGCGGTCGCCTCCGCCGACGTCGCGAAGGCCGCGCCAATCGACCGCGATGTCCTCGAGGCGCAGGTCGCCGCACTTGTGCGCGCCAAGCGCGTACTGCCGGTCGGCCTCGGCGGCGAGCAGCGCTACGCCGCGATGGAGGACGCTTCGCGCCTCCGCGATGCGCTCGGCGTGCCCCTCCCAATCGGCGTGCCCGTTGCCTTCATCGACCCGGTCCGTGATCCGCTCGGCGACCTCGTGGCCCGCTATGCCCGCACCCACGGCCCGTTCACCGCCACCGCAGTCGCCGCGAGGCTGGGCCTCGGCGTCGCGGTCGTCGCCGACACCCTGCGCCGGCTCGCCGGCGAGCGCCGCGTCTCGGAGGGTGAGTTCAGGCCGAACGGCACCGGCACGGAGTGGTGCGATGCAGAGGTGCTGCGGCGCCTGCGCAGCCGATCGCTCGCCGCGCTCCGCAAAGAGGTCGAGCCGGTCGATGCCGCCGCGTACGGCCGCTTCCTCCCCGCCTGGCAGCACGTCGGAGGCTCGCTGCGCGGGGTCGATGGGGTTGCGTCCGTCATTGACCAACTCGCCGGCGCGCCGATCCCCGCCTCAGCCTGGGAGTCGCTGATCCTGCCCGCGCGGGTGCGCGACTACTCCCCCGCCCTGCTCGACGAGCTGACCGCCACCGGCGAGGTGCTCTGGGCCGGAGCCGGCACCCTCCCCGGCAACGACGGCTGGGTGAGCCTGCACCTCGCCGAGACCGCCGGTCTGACCCTGCCCGTACCCGCCGAGACCGTGCCGCTCGGCGATCTGCAGCAGGAGATCGTGGGCGTACTCGGTTCCGGCGGCGGCTACTTCTTCCGCCAGCTCTCGGACGCGGTGGGCTCGACCGATGACGCCGGCCTCGTCGGGTCCCTCTGGGAGCTGGTGTGGGCGGGTCTGGTCACCAACGACACGCTCGCACCGTTGCGCACGCTCGTCGGGTCGACCGGCGGCGCGCACCGGCAACCGCGCGCACCTGCCCGGGCCCGCGCCCCCCGGGGACGGATGACCGCGCGCCCCACGATGGCAACCCGGGTTGGTCCCCCGACAGCGGGCGGCCGCTGGTCGATCGTGCCCCTGGCCGAATCCGACGCCACGGTCCGCGGACACGCGCTCGGCGAAACCCTGCTCGAGCGCTACGGCATCGTGACGCGCGGCTCCGTGCAGGCCGAGGGAGTTCTCGGTGGCTTCGCGCTCGCCTACAAGGTGCTGAGTGGCTTCGAGCAGCAGGGTCGGGCCCGCCGCGGTTACTTCATCGAGAAGCTCGGCGCGGCCCAGTTTGGAACCGCGGGCAGCGTCGACCGCCTCCGCACCTTCGCCCCGCAGGACGAAGCGCAGGAGCGGTCACGGCCGGTCCTCGCACTAGCGGCGACGGATCCGGCCAACCCTTTCGGAGCTGCGCTCCCGTGGCCGCAGAGTGAGGGCCACCGTCCGGGCCGCAAGGCCGGCGCCCTGGTCGCCGTGGTCGACGGCGCGCTCGCGGTCTACCTCGAGCGTGGCGGGAAGACCGCCCTCACCTTCAGCGACGACGAAGTCGTCCTGGCCGACGCCGCCGGAGCACTCTCGCAGCTCGTCCGCTCCCGGGGAGTCGACAAGCTCACTGTGGAGAAGATCGACGGCGTCTTCGCACTGGGAACGCCCTTCGGCGACGCGCTCACCGCCGCGGGCTTCGTGGCCAATCCCCGGGGCCTGAGGATGCGCTCGTGAGCGCGGGAAGGGGCAGCCGTGCCCGAGGGTGACACCGTGTACCGCTCCGCCCACAACCTCGCCGAAGCGCTCGACGGCGACGTGCTGACCCGCTGCGACGTCCGCGTGCCGAAGTACGCGACCGTCGATCTCGCCGGCGAGACGATCCATAAGGTCCTACCGCGCGGCAAGCATCTGCTGATGCGGGTGGGCGACGCGCTGATCCACTCCCACCTCAAGATGGAGGGCAGCTGGCACCTCTATGCGCGGGGCGACGGCCGGCAGCCGAAGTGGCATCGGCCGGCGTTCCAAGCGCGGATCATCCTAGAAACCGAGCGCTGGCAAGCCGTGGGCTTCGAACTCGGCCTGCTCGAGATCGTGCCGCGCTCGGCGGAGGAGGACGTCGTCGGCTACCTCGGCCCCGACCTGCTCGGCCCGGACTGGGACGCCGACGAAGCGCTGCGCCGTCTCTCCGCCGACCACGATCGTCCGATCGGCCTGGCCCTGCTCGACCAGCGGATCATGGCCGGGCTCGGCAACGTCTACCGGGCCGAGCTCTGCTTCCTCCGTGGCGTGCTGCCCACCCGCCCGGTCGGCGAGAGCGGCGACCTCGTGCGGACCATCGCGCTCGCGAAGCGCCTCATCACGGTCAACCGCGAGCGCATCGAGCGCACCACCACCGGCAATCTCCGCCCCGGTCAGCAGCTGTGGGTCTATGGTCGCGACCGCAAGCCGTGCCGCCGGTGCGGCACCCCGATCGAGCGTGGCGAACTCGGCGACGACGAGCTACAGCTGCGGGTCACCTACTGGTGCCCGCACTGCCAGAGCTGATGCTCTACTCAAGCTGACGCACTGCTCAAGCTGACGGCGGCTACTCCTCAACCGCCGACCGGTGCCCGGGGACGTGCTTCTCGTGAATCGTCGACGCGGTGACGCGCTCGATGCGATCGACATAGCGCCCGACATCGGCGCCGTCGGCGACAATCCAGCTCCCCACGAGGAGGAGCGGATCGCGCCCGCCGGCCGTCAGCGGCCCCGTCATCGTGAATGAGCCGAGCGCGGGAGTGGAAAAAGCGACCCGCACGAGGTCCCCGTGCTGCAGCCCCTCGACGGACCGCTCACCGCCCACCTCATCGGCAACAGGCGCGAGCGCGATGCTCTGGATCTCGGTGCCGGTGCCGAGGAACACGTCCGCGACGACGAGTTCGCCGCCGACCGCCTGCCGAACGACACCCTCGATGCCGTAGAGACCGTAGCGTGCCGAGCGGACGAGGACGCGGACGGAGTCGCCGATCGCGACCTCCGCGAGCGCGCCGCGAATCGAGGCGACGTCCCTCCGCGCTGGAGGGGCGGACAGGGTGTCGAGGATCGGGCTGGGCATCCGATCAGGGTAGCCGGTCGAGCCGGCGCCGGGCCCGAGTGCGACCGAGGCCGAGCAGTGACCGCGAGGTCGTGCGGCCCCTCGGGCAACATGCGGAGAAACGCCGAAAGCCCCGCCGGAGCGGGGCCTTCGGGAGGTGCGGAGTCGGTGGGATTTGAACCCACGGAACCCAATAAAGGGTTCTCCACCTTAGCAGGGTGGTGCACTCGACCGGACTATGCGACGACTCCTGAGCGCCCGCTGGCGGACGCACGACGACCATCATAACCGCACGCGCGCGACGCCTGCGACACCGGCGTCCGGCGCTATCGCTAAGCCACCGCGATGCCGACCGCGACGGCCAGGCGGCTACGGTGTCTCGGCGCCAGCGGGCAGCCTCGATGCGTCGGCAACGGCCTGCCGCCGCTCTACTGGTCGGAGAGCGGGCGACCAATCGTGCAGGTCTGCTGCTGGGCGGTCTGACCCGAGACGTCGCTCGGAAGGGTCACGGGGCCCTCCGTCGTCGGCGCAGCGGGCGTCGGATTCGCAGGAGCCGCGGCCGTCGGCGTCGCACCCGGCGCCTGCGCTCCACCGCCCGTCGTGCCGGTGAGCGTGATCGGCTGGTCGGCGAGCAGCGCGGCGTTCAGTGCCGACGCCGCCTCTTTGCTGGGATATACGCCGTTGCCCTCGATGAACGTCGGGTACTGGACGAAGACAACTTTGGCGAGGTCGACGTCCTTCACGGCGAGCCCGATCGAGACGAGCGTGTTGATGTCCTGGAGCGAGGTCGACAGCTGCATGTTCGAGACCGCCGCCCTCGCTAGTCCGTAAAGATTGACCGGATTCGAGAGCGTCGATGCGCTCTTCACCTTTCGCACGAGCGACGAGAGGTAAACCTGCTGGCTTGAGATGCGGGTCAGGTCGCTGCCGTCACCGACTCCGTGCCGGGTGCGCAGGAAGGCCAGCGCCTCGGCTCCAACGAGGGTGTGGGTCCCCGCGTCGAGGTTCAGCCCCGTGTATTCGTCCTGGATCGGCGAGGCGACGCAGACATCGACTCCGCCAACCGCATTCGACATCTCGATAACGCCCTCGAACTGGATCAGTGCGGCGTAGGGAATCGTGAGCCCGGTCAGCTGCTCGACCGTCCGCACGGTGCAGGCCAGTCCTCCGGCCTCAAGCGAGGTGTTGATCTTGGCGGAGTTGACCGCCGCGGAGACAGCGCCGGTCGCCGGATTCGTGCACGAGGGGATCGGCACGTAGAGGTCGCGCGGGAAGCTGATGACCTCGACGGTGGAGTGGTCGTCGGAGATGTGCATCAGCATCGTCACGTCATTGAGGTTTTCGGATCGCTCCCCGAACGCGCCCGCGGCCGATCCGTCTGCGCTGTCGCTGCCGGCGAGCAGGATGTTGACTCCGCCCTCAATCGCAGCGATCTCGGGAGCCGGCCCACTGCCGAGGTCGACGGCGGCGCGTGCGCCGCCCGCAATCATCGAGACCGCGATGGCGACGATGCAGACGGTGCTCACTACTCCGACTCCGACACAGGCCGCGAGGACCCGCGCGGCGAAACGCAGCCCGCTCTGACGGTGCAGGCGGCCGTGCCGTGCTGCTGTGGTCCTGGTGGACGAGTGTTGGCTCATTGGGTCGTGCTCTCTCTCGGCTGCGGGGCGCGGGTTGTCCCGCAGTCAACGTCCGAGGAGGTGTGCACGTGCAGTGCATGCCCGCCCTCGGCTCAGCCGAAGAACCCGACCGAGCAGGTCTGCTGGTCGGCGCTCTGGCCGGTGACCGATTGTGGCAGGGCAACCTTGGATTCATCCCCGGGGGCGGATGCGGGAGTGCCGGGCGTTGCCTCCGCCGTCGCGAGCGGCTCGGCACTCGCCGGGCCGGAGGGAGCCGAGGAATCGGCGGAAGCCGGAGTCTCACCCTCCACCTTCGCTCCGGCACCCGTGCCGCCGGTCAGGGCGATCGGCTGGTCGGTCTGGAGCGCGGTGGCGAGTATGTCGCCAGCGGCGCGGTCGGGCTCGACACCGCTCCCCGTCGCACCGGTCGGATACTGCGCGAAAACGACGTTCGCGAGATCGACGTCCTTGAGGGCGAGGCCCATCTGCACCATCGTGTTGACGTTGCTCAACTCGGTCGAGAGCGTCATGTTGCGCAGCGCGGCCTTCGCCAGGCCGTAGAGGGCGACCGGGTTCAACAGCGTGTCGGTGCTCTTGATCTCACGCACGAGCGAGGAGAGGAACACCTGCTGGTTGCTGATTCGGGTGAGGTCGCTGCCGTCGCCGATGCCGTGGCGGCTGCGGAGGAATTGCAGTGCCGCCATACCCTTCAGGGAGTGCATGCCTGGCTCAAGGTAGGTGTTGGTGTAGGGGTCGGCGATCTCGGTGGCGACGCAGACGTCGACTCCGCCGACCGCATTCGACATCTCGATCACGCCGTTGAACTGAACAACCGCGCCGTAGTCGACGCGGACTCCCATCAGATCCTCGACGACTCCCGCGACGCAGCCGAGGCTCACGTCGCTCCCCATCGCCTCGTTGATCTTCATGTCAGACCGTGCCGGGATCGTCTCACCGGTCGCCGCGTTCACGCAGGATGGGATGTCGACGTACATGTCGCGCGGGAAGCTGATCACCGTCGCGTTGCTGTGGTCGGCCGAGACATGCATCAGCATGTTGACGTCATTGAGGACGCTCGTCTCCTGCTCGGGGTCGCCGTAAGCGTCGCCCTGCCCCTTGCGGGAGTCACTGCCCACGACGAGGACATTGAAGCCGCCTTCGAGAGCGCCGATCTCTGCGGCCGCGCCCGCCTGGACACCCGAGCCCGCGGCGACCGGGTGCAGGTCGACCGGCGGCCGCGCCGACTGCACAACCAGGGTCGCTGCGATCGCAACGACCGACACGGAGGCGACGACGCCGACTCCTCCAACGGCTGCGGCACCCTTCACCAGAGTGCGCGCGAGCGAGTGCCGCTTCTGGCGACCGTGTCGCATCAAGGGCCGCGGAGTGCGTGCGGAGTCGCGAGTCTGTGTCGCGGGGCTCGTACGGCGCATCCGTCTCCCGGTGTCGAGGCGTCAGTGGTGCGAACCCGGGATCGGCCCCGGGCGTCGCGCAATCCTATACAGACGGGTGGCGCGATCCGGAAGAAAGTGGCGGGCGACGGGGTTGGGGGCGGGCTGACCGCGAGAGGAGACGTCGACTCCCGACCGCGCAGCCGTGCGCTCGTCGCCGAGCTACGGCGCCTGCTGGTGGCGCACCCGGCCTCCGGCGACCTCCACGCGCTGTTCTTCCCGGGCAACGCTCACGCGTCGCGCCGCCTGGACTGGACGCAGCCGCTCGACACGGGCCGGGTGCGCCGATACCACATGGTCCCTGCAGCGCAGCGCCTCGGCAACGCGGACAAGATGCGCTTCCACGACCTCCGCCACACGTACGCGTCTCTGATGCTCGCCGCGGGGTTCAAGCCCTACGAGGTGAGCCGGTGGATGGGGCACCATGGCTCCGACGGCATCTACGGCCACCTGTACCAGGCCCACTACAACGCGCAGATCGCGCAGTTCGAGGCGTTCGTCAGCGCTCGCTAGCTTCGGAAAGCGAAGAATCGATCGTGATGTTGAACAAGACGTCGATCGGGACGACATCCGTGGGATTAGGTATCGCCAGGGGACGGCCCGGGCTTCGTTCGATCAGCCCCCGAGCAAGCACCGCCCGGTGATTCCGAGCCCACACGTAGGCATCATGGATGACGTCGCTACTCACAGTGACGAAAATGTCGGCTTGTCGATTCGTCCGTTCCACGCGAATAGCAAGTTCACCAGTCGGATCGTCCTGCACATAACGGATCTGGACAATCTGCCCAGACACCGAAGCTTCCGGCTCTGGTCGGGTCCTACCGAGCGTCAAGGCGACCTTGCCAAGCAGCGACGCTGCCTCGCGTGGGATGACCACTCGGTCCGGCATTCGACCCGGCGCTCCGAGAGCTGCCGCCCACCGGAACGAGGTGTCGAAGGCCTCGACTCCAGGATCGAGCGCGATGTCCCGAACCGCGGCAACCAGCTCCATGCTGACACCACTCTGGACGAGACCCATGATCTCGTCGGGCCCAGGCTCCTTCTCCGGCTTGATCGCGATGGTGTCAATGGCGGTGACCGCGCTTGCAAGGGTCCGAGTAACCCTGCGCTCGCTCGGCTCGATAGGTGCCAGCGCGGAGTCCAGCTGCCCGTCAGAAGAAGCAGGCGGGTCCACTGGCATGACGATCGGCACCACGAACGACCCTCGACGCGTGTGGGAGAGCCTCGCCTTCGCGGCCAGTTCATCCGCTGGCCTGCTGTAATTTGAGCCGATGCGCGGGCGCGGCTTACGGGCCGTGGTGGCTGCGGCTCGCAGGAGCTTGCGCGCTGAGTTCAGGATCGTGAAGGCGCTGCCCAAAAGAGCCGCGTCATCTCGAACGAAGCGATCAGAGACTCGGTAGCTCTGAGTATCGAGAAACTCCGACTCGAGCGCATCGCGGATCACCACGACGTCTCTTCGCTCGTGCATGGCAAGACGTTCAACCAAGGCGTTGAACTCGAAGGATTCCTGGTCCACCTCGTACGGAACCGCAAGCAGCACGTCGCCAGCGTTCGGGCGCGTTTGGGTCCACAGCTCGCCTGCTCCGCCGCCACTTCCAGCCTGCCAGCCGTTGCGCGCCAAATAGCTCGCTACGTTGACCCGGAGGTCTCGCGCGCTAGCCATCATGCACCTGCCTTGAAACAGTCGAGGAGATCGTTTTCCCAGGCGATCAAGGTCTCTGCCGACAGCCGTTGACTCCTCGGCACCACGATCTTGTTCGCAGAGGTGACCGTCGTGACATCGATCCGACACCAGTAGGCGGCGGTCCTGTTCATCTGCGTTCCGACCGCGTGGTGATCCAACCACTGACCACTGTCATCCGGCACCACGACGACCACGAAGTAGACGGGGACCTTGAGCTTCCCCCACTTCCGAAGCCAGTCCACATGCGGCGTGAAGTGGATCTCGGCGTTCTTGCCATCGATCGCGTGCTTATGCGTCGTCTTGACCTGAACAGCGACGCTTCCCGCTTGGAACTTGACGTCGGCGTCGATCGCCTGAACATCCTCCCCCGGAGGAGTCTCCTCGATCCCACAGCCGACCTGACCAGCGAGGGCGCGAAGGTACACGACTCCATACCGGCCCTTCCGCTGCGTCAAGTTGAGCAACGGGTCCGGCAGGAAGTCGTGGCTCGGCGCGGGCGGTGCGGTGGTCACCATCGTGATGCTAGCCGATGCGTTCAGATCTGATGACGCGGGGTTTCGGAGGGGATTGCCTCCCAGACGACCCTGCCCGACGAGCGAGCCAACCCAAGCCGATCCCAGTACTTACGCGGCGGAGGGCGTGGGATTCGAACCCACGAGACATCTCTGCCCACCAGTTTTCAAGACTGGCTCCATCGGCCGCTCGGACAGCCCTCCTCGTCGCTCCCGCGGAAGCGACATCCGATAGTAACCGGGTCCGGAGCGCGAGGCACGTTCGCAACTGAGGCCCGCAGCCCGGATCCGGCCCTGGGACGGGCGCTCGGAGGCTCTCACCCTCGATGACGAACGGGCCAACTCAGCGCAGCCCCGAGAGCGCCACCGCCACGCCGTCCTCGTGCACCGTCGGTACCACCGCGGACGCGACGGCTCGGACTTCGTCCGGCGCCTGGCCCATGGCGAGGCCCGCGCCCTCCGCAGAGGCCCAGGTGAGCATCTCGATGTCGTTGCGGCCGTCGCCCAGCGCGACCACGTCGCTGCGCTCGATGCCCAGCTCCTGCCGGACGACCTCGAGCGCGGTCGACTTGTTGACGCCGTTCGGGGCGATGTCGAGCCACGCGGTCCAGCCGATGGCGTAGCTCACCTGGTGCAGCCCCATCTCCTCAACGAGGGCAATGAACTCGTCGATGCCGGTCGCGGGCGAGATCACGACGACTCGGGTGCAGAGCCGGCCGAGCAGCTCCTCGAAGGGGACGTGGGTGGTCTCGGCGCCCATCACCGCGCCGCCGGGGAACGCCTCGGTGTAGAAGAAGGCGCCAGCAGCGTCCTCGACCGCATAGTGCGCGTCGGGGAGGGAGCGGCGGATGGTCTCGAGGACGTCGGTCGGATCGAACGTCTCGACGGTTTCGACGCGATAGCCGCCCTCGGAGTCGCGGCGCAGCGTCACGGCGCCGTTGCAGCAGACGACGTACTCGGGAGCGATGCCCAGGCGCGCGACGACCGGGAGGGTTGACGAGGGCGAGCGGCCGGTGGCGAGCATGACCTCGTCACCCTGCGCGGCCACGCGGGTGATCGCCTCCGTTACGGCGTCGGTGATGGTGCCGTCCTCGTGCATGACGGTGCCGTCGATGTCGAGGGCGACGAGGCGGCGGCCGGAGGAGCGGGTGCTCACGAGACGGGCTCGAGAATCTCCAGGCCACCGAGGTGGGGCCGCAGCGCCTCGGGGACGAGCACCGAGCCGTCCGCCCGCTGGTGGGTCTCGAGCAGCGCGACGATCCAGCGCGTCGTCGCCAGCGTGCCGTTCAGGGTGGCAACCGGAGCCGTCTTGCCGGTCTCGGTGCGGTAGCGGGTATCGAGGCGGCGGGCCTGGAACGTGGTGCAGTTCGAGGTCGACGTCAACTCGCGGTAGGTCTCCTGCGTCGGTACCCAGGCTTCGACGTCGAACTTGCGCGCGGCGCTCTGACCGAGGTCGCCGGCCGCGGTGTCGATCACGCGGTAGTGCAGGCCGAGGCTCTGCAGGATGTCCTCCTGGTACGAGAGGAGGCGCGCGTGCTCCGCTTCCGCGTCCTCGGGCAGGGTGTACACGAACATCTCGAGCTTGCTGAACTGGTGCACGCGGATGATGCCGCGGGTGTCGCGCCCGCCCGAGCCGGCCTCGCGGCGGTAGCAGGTGCTCCAGCCTGCGTAGCGCTTGGCCCCGCTCGAGAGGTCAAGGATCTCATCAGCGTGATAGCCCGCCAGGGCCACCTCGCTGGTGCCGGTGAGGTAAAGGTCATCGTCGCGGAGGCGGTACACCTCATCGTCGTGCTCGCCGAGGAAGCCAGTACCGTCCATGATCTCGGGCCGCACCAGGGTCGGCGTGATCAGCGGCGTGAAGCCGACGGCGAGCGCCTTCTCGAGCCCCAGGTTCATCAGGGCGATCTCGAGGCGGGCGACGAGGCCCTTGAGGAAGTAGAAGCGTGCACCGCTGACCTTGGCGCCGCGCTGCATGTCGATACCGTCGAGCAGTTCGCCGAGTTCGAGGTGGTCGCGGGGCGTGAAATCGAACACCGGGCGCTCGCCGACCGTCTTGACGAGCTCGAACGACTCCTCGCCGCCCGCGGGAACGCCCTGGATGATCGGGTTGGCGAGCTTTTTCACGAGCACGGTGAAGCGCTCGCCGGCGTCGGTCGCCTCCTGCTGGGCCTGCCGTGCGGCGGAGGCGAGGCGCTGGGCCTCGGCCACGAGCGCGACCTTCTCCTCCTTTGTGGCCGTCGCCACTGTCTTACCGAAAGCGTTCTGCTCGGCGCGCAACCGCTCGGCCTCGGTGATCGCCGCGCGGCGCACACGGTCGGCTTCGAGCGCCTCGTCGACGAGTTCGACGGAGTCGCCGCGCGCCTCCTGCGAGCGCTTGAGGACGTCCGGGTGCTCGCGCAGAAGTACGGGATCAATCACCCGAGCAGTTTAGGGGAGGCCCGCGAGCGGACGCGGCTCAGGCAATCCTGCCATCGCGGCTGAGCATCGGCCGTGGGTGGCCATCCGATCACAGGCAGGCCTGCGAATGTCTCTCAAGACCCCCGTCAACTGTCCTGCTCCCCCGAAGGCACCCCATGCACTCCACCGTTCTCACCGACGCGTCGCCCGGCGTCGTACTCGAGCGCGACGGCTCCGTCGCCAGGATCACGCTCGACCGCCCCGACGCGCTGAACGCCATCGACCTCGGCACCGCCCGCCTGCTGCTGCGCACCGTCGCCGACCTTGATGCCGATCCCGGCTGCTCCGTCATCGTGATCGCCGCGACCGGCCGCGCATTCTGCACCGGCGGCGACATTTCGGCGATCATGGGCGCCGACCGGCCCGGCGACTACCTCCGCGATCTGGCGACCACGACGGCCGAGGTCATCCGCCTCCTCGAGGACGGCAGCGCCGTCGTGGTCTGCGCGATCGACGGCATGACAGCCGGAGCCGGGATCGCCTTCGCGCTCGCCGCGGACATCGTCGTCGCCACTCCGGCCGCGCTGTTCCTCAGCGCCTACGGAGACGTCGGCCTGGTCCCGGACGTCGGCGTCACCGCTGCTCTCCCCCGCGCGATCGGCCGCCGCCGTGCGCTCGACTTCGTGCTCTCGGGTCGTCCGGTCCGCGCGGTCGAGGCACTGGAGTGGCAGCTCGTGACCGAGATCGTGCCGCGCGCCGACCTCGTCGGCCGCGTGGGCGAGCGCGTGCGGGCGCTCGCCGCCAAACCCGCACACGTCGCCGCAGCCGCCCGTCGCCTGTTGCGCTCCGATCCGCTCGACCGCGCGGAGCGCATTGAGGAGGAGACCGGGATCCTGGTCGAGTTCCTCGGCATCCCCGCCACCCGCACGCTGCTCGACGCGGAGCACGAGCGCCAACTCCGCCGAGCCTCCCGAGCCGCGGCGTCGCGCTGAGCGGGCTGGAGCGCCGAACGGGCTGGAGCGCCGAACGGGCAGGGGAAGCGACTCCGGCACACCGCTGATCCACGGACGCCGCCGACCTCCGCGGGCGCCCCCGCCCCCACGCGATCTCGGCTACGGTGGGTCGCGCGAAGGGGAGTAGTTCCCACCGTCCGTCAAGCGGACGACGAGGCGCGTCGACATGCTGGTCCGGGATGATCCGGGCCCGGCGCTCCACCCCGGCCCGAGCGGCTGAGGCGAACGAGACCTTCGGTCAGTCGACGCACGTCCTGACCGGTCCTCTCGCGCGGGTCGGCGGGCCTACCCCAGGAGATCGCATGGCGACCACTCACCCCAGCCCCGCCCAGGTGCGTCGCTGGCGCCGCTACCTCGCCGACGAACTCGCCGAGGCGGCGGTCTACCGCGATCTGGCCGGCCGCCGGTCGGGTGAGGAGCGCGAGATCCTGCTCGCCCTCGCCGTCGCCGAGGGACGCCACGAGGAGCACTGGCGCGAATTGCTCGGTCCGGCGGCCGACCCGGTGCCGCATCCCGATCTGCGCACGCGCCTCCTGGGCTTTCTCACCCGTCGTTTCGGCTCGGTCTTCGTGCTCGCGCTGATCCAGCGCGCCGAGGCACGCTCTCCCTACGCCGACGACGACGACGCAACCGAGGCGATGGCGGCCGACGAGCGGATCCACGGCGAGGTGGTCCGCGGACTTGCCGAGCGCGGACGCTCGCGCCTCTCGGGCACGTTCCGTGCCGCGGTCTTCGGCGCGAATGACGGCCTGGTCTCGAACCTCGCGCTGGTGCTCGGGGTCGGGGCGAGCGGAGTGGGCACCAGCGTCGTCCTGCTCACCGGCATCGCCGGACTGCTCGCGGGAGCTCTCTCGATGGGCGCCGGGGAGTTCGTGTCGGTGCGCTCGCAGCGCGAGCTGCTCTCGGCGTCAAGCCCCGACCTCGATGCCAACCGCATCGTGCCCGACCTCGACGTCGATGCGAACGAGCTCGCACTGGTCTACCGGGCCAGGGGAATGACGCAGGAGCAGGCGAATGCGCGCGCCGCCTCCGTTTTCACCGGCCTGCGCGGGGGCGCGGTCACGTCGCCGATTACGCTCGGCGGAGCAGCGGTGGATCCCGACATCGACGAGCACGAGTCGGTCGGCACCGGCATGGGCGCGGCGCTCTCAAGTTTCTGCTTCTTCGCCTCGGGCGCGATCATCCCGGTGTTGCCCTACTTGATCGGGCTCTCGGGTCTGGCAGCTGTGGTCGTCGCCTGCGTCCTGGTCGGTATTGCGCTACTGGCGACCGGGGCCGTGGTCGGCCTGCTCTCGGGGGCGCCGCCCCTGGCACGCGCACTCCGCCAACTCGGGATCGGCTACGGCGCCGCCCTGGTGACCTACCTGCTCGGTCTCCTCTTCGGCGCGTCAGGAGTCTGAGGCGTCGGAGTCTGAGGCTCCGAAGCCTGAGCCTCCCCCAACCGGGCCTGTGCATCGAGGAGCTGCGGCCCCTCCTCCCCGCGGCGCCGCACCGAAGCGCCCGTCCAGCGCAGCGCGGCCACGCCGACGGCGAGAAGCAGCGCGGCGGGCAAGCAGCCGAGCAGCGGGATGCAGGAGTAATACAGAAGCTGGCGCCGGATCCACGCGGGCGACGGGACGTCCGAGTCGCCGTAGTACGGCGGTGGCGGGGACGAGTAGCCGGTCCAGAGCAGTGCGAGACCGAGGATCGTCCCCGCGAGGCCGGCCAGCAGCAGTACGAGCAGCCACGGGTTACGCAAGAGCGGAGCCTCACGAGGAAGTTCGGGAGTGGTGGTGTGGGCAGGAGGCGCTTCGGTGGGCGCCTGCCCTGCCGGGGTCCGATCGCCCGGCTCCTGCACCAGCGGCGCCCGCTCCACGGACCGTCGCCTCCACCGGGAGCGCGTCCCCTCGGGACTGCCCGCAGCACTCGGTGGGACCGCGGGAGCGGCGCCCGTCCCGGGCCGGGCGAAGGCCCGCTCGTCCTCGCGCAGCCGCCCCACACCCCCCGAGAATCCGCGCTGGAAAGCGGGGTCATAGCGCGGATCGATCCGCTCGGCGTCCTCAGTCATCGTCGACCTCCGGCTCGTGAGAGAGGATGCCGCGCAGCCAATCGCGAGCCTCCACGAACACCTCGTCGTCGTAGCGTCGCACCGGAGTAACGGGCCGGCGGTCGGCGCGCGGGTAGGAGCCGAGGAAGACGACCTTGGGGCTGAAGCGGCGCAGGCCCATCAGAGCGTCCGCCACCCGCTCGTCCTGCACGTGGCCGTCGAGGTCGATGACGAAGCGATAGCGGCCCATGGCGTCGCCGATCGGCCGCGACTGGATGGTGCTCAGGTTCACTCCGCGGGTCGCGAACTGCTCGAGCATGTCGAGCAGGGAGCCCGGCTCGTCGGCCGGCAACTCGGCGATCACGCTGGTCTTGTCGGCTCCTGTCGGCTCGGGCAGCACCCGCGAGCGCGAAACGTGCACGAAGCGGGTGACCGCGTTCGGATTGTCGCCGATCCGCTCGGCGAGCACGGCGACGTCGTGGTGCGCGGCGATGCCTGGCGGCGCGATGGCGGCCTGCGCGGGCGATCCGCTGAGGAGGTCGACGGTGGCCTGGACGTTGCTCGAGGCGGGCAGGTGCTCGTGGCTGGGGATCTCGCGATCGAGCCACACCCGGCACTGACCGTAAGCAACGGGATGCGCGGCGACCGTGCGCACGTCCTCGAGGCGCGTGCCAGGGCGGCCAACCAGGATGAACGACACCGGGACGAGGTACTCGCCGACGATGCGCAGCCCCGGGATCCGGGCGAGCGCGTCCTGCGTGGCCGTCACTCCGCCCTCGACCGAGTTCTCGATCGCGATGACGGCGCCGATGCTCCGGCCCGAGACGAGGTCGGCGAGCGCCTCGCCCACGTTCGCGACGCTGCGCCAGAGCTGTCCGCGCGCCTCCGGGACCTGCGCGAGCGCCGCCTCGGTGAACGTGCCGCTCGGCCCGAGATAGCTGTAGGCACGGGTCGCGGGGGCACTGTCGAGCATGGCGCAAGCCTAGCCAGCCCCAGTACCCCTGGAGCGGGCCGACTGCCACTATGGACGGCATGACTGATCGCGCAGGGAAGCCGGCAGAGGCCTCCGATCTCATCGACGTCGAGGCCCTCGTCAGGGCGTACTACGAGCAGAAGCCGGACGTGTCCCATCCGGCGCAGAAGGTGGTGTTCGGTACGTCGGGCCATCGCGGCTCCTCCTTTGACAGTGCCTTCAACGAGGACCACATCGCCGCGGTCACGCAGGCGATCGTCGAGTACCGCACCGAGCAGGGAGTCACCGGGCCGCTCTTCATCGGCGCCGACACGCACGGGCTCTCGCGGCCGGCGCTGACCACAGCACTGGAGGTGCTGGTCGGCAACCAGGTGCGTGTGCTGGTCGACGAGTTCGACGACTTCGTGCCGACTCCCGCGCTCAGCCACGCGATCCTCCGCTACAACAACGACGCCTCCCACACCGACCTGGCCGACGGAATCGTGGTCACCCCCTCGCACAACCCGCCCCGCGACGGCGGCTTCAAGTACAACCCGCCGCACGGCGGCCCGGCCGACTCCGACGCCACGACCTGGATTGCGAACCGCGCCAACGAGCTCATCGCCGACGGCAACCGCGGCGTGAAATCGGCCGAACCCTCCGCGGTGGAGACCTACGACTACCGCACCCACTACGTCGCCGATCTAGCGACCATCATCGACATCGACGCGATCAAGAAGGCCGGCGTGCGCATCGGGGCCGACCCGCTGGGCGGTGCCTCCGTGCACTACTGGCAGCTGATCGCCGAGATGTACGAGCTCGACCTGACAGTGGTCAACGGCGAGGTGGACCCGGCGTGGGGCTTCATGACCCTCGACTGGGATGGCAAGATCCGGATGGACCCGTCCTCCCCCAGCGCGATGGCCTCGGTCGTCGCGCGCGCCGGCGACTTCGACATCCTCACCGGGAACGACGCGGACGCCGACCGCCACGGCATCGTCACCCCCGACGGCGGGCTGATGAACCCCAACCACTACCTCGCCGTCGCGATCGACTACCTCTACCGCCACCGCACCGGCTGGCGCGAGGACGCGGCGATCGGCAAGACGCTGGTGTCCTCCTCGATCATCGACCGGGTCGCCGAGTCGCTGGGCCGCCGCCTTTGGGAGGTTCCGGTCGGCTTCAAGTGGTTCGTACCTGGCCTGGTCGACGGCTCGGTCGGCTTCGGCGGCGAGGAGTCGGCGGGCGCGTCGTTCCTTCGCTTCGACGGCACCGTCTGGACCACGGACAAGGACGGCATCCTGCTGGCGCTGCTCGCGTCCGAGATCGTCGCCGTCACCGGCAAGAGCCCGTCGGCGCTCTACCGCGAGCTGACCGAGCGCTTCGGCGATCCGGTCTACGAGCGCGTGGACGCGGTCGCGACGAAGGCGCAGAAGGCGGCGCTCGGCAAGCTCGACGGCGACGCGATCACGGCGACCACGCTCGCCGGCTCCGAGATCACGGCGAAGCTCTCGAAGGCCCCCGGCAACGGCGCGGCCGTCGGAGGCGTCAAGGTCGTCACGGCGGACGCGTGGTTCGCCGCGCGCCCCTCCGGCACCGAGGACGTCTACAAGATCTACGCCGAGAGCTTCCGCGGCCTCGACCACCTGCACGAGGTCCAGGCCGAGGCCCGCACGATCGTGGACGCCGCGCTGAACGCCTAACCCGCGCTCAGTCGCCCGAGAAGGCTCGTTCTCCGCATCGAGAACGAGCCTTCTCGGGCGATTCAGGGCCGGAGCGCCGCACGAACGGCGGCGACGACCGCGGGGAGATCGGTGAGGTCGTCGCCGGTGAGTTCGATGACGTTCCATCCCGCGGCCCGGAGGCGCCCGGCGCGGGCGCGGTCTCGACGCCAGCGGCCCTTCTCGACCCGGTGGTAGTCGCCGTGATACTCGATCACCACCCGCGCCCAGGCGATGCAGAGGTCGACGCGGGCGAGGAAGCCGCCCTTCTCATCGCGGATCACGACGTTCGCCTCGATGCCCGCAATCCCGGCGAGCACCAGCGCGACCCGCACCAGCGACTCCGGGCGAGACTCGGCCCGCCCGTCGAGGAGCGCGAGCGCGGTGCGGAGCAGGCGCAGCCCCCGGCGACCGGGGTAGCGCTCGACCGCGGCCTTCAGGCCAGCCCCGTCGATCAGCCTCGCGTGCAGGAGGAAGTCGCCAACGGCCACGAGATCGGCAAGCGGCAGGACCGCACCCAGGTCGCACCAGGTGCGAGCGGGACCGGTGAGGCGCCCGCGCCGTCCGTCGAGGACGTCCCCGGGCCCGAGGCGAACGGAGCGTCCAGCGATCCCGGTAGCGTGCGGCGCGCGAGCCGGCGCCTCAACGGCGACGTCGAGTGCAGTGCGCTCCTCCCAGTGGCGATCAAGGGGCGCACCCCAGAGCAGCGCCGCGGTCGGTCCGCAGACGAACGCGTGACCGCCCAGCCGGGCAAGGAGCGCTGAGCAGCGATCCACCAGCGTCACGGCGGGAGTGATCGATCGCATCCCGTAGACCGGCGCGTCGATCCTGCGCATTGCCGCCCGCGACAGCCCCGCCGCGGACCCCTCCGCCACCCTGAACACATCCTTCTGCACGCGCCCATGCTGGCGCCCGCGCCCCTTTCTCCGCTCGAACTCTCCACAGCCTCTCGCTCACTCGCCGGAGAAGGCTCGTTCTCGGGCGGGAGAACGAGCCTTCTCGGGCGAGTCAGCAGCGGTGCTGTTACCAGCGGGGGTGGATGGTGGGGCGGAAGTGCGTGTCGTAGAGGGCGGTGACCGCCTCCATGAAGGCGGGGCCGAGGGGCGCAGCGGAGGCGGCGGCTGCGTTGGCACGGGCCTGCTCGGGCGAGCGGGCGCCGGGGATCACCGAGGTGACGCCGTCTTGCTGAATGATCCAGGCGAGGGCCGCCGCGGCGGGAGCGAGGCCGTGGTCGTCCGCGAGGCGCGAGAACTCCTGCGCGGCCTCGACTCCGGTCGCGAAGTCGACGCCCGAGAACGTCTCGCCGACGTCGAAGGCCGAGCCGTCGCGGTTGTAGCTGCGGTGATCGTCCGGAGCAAACGCCGTCTCGGTCGTGTAGCGCCCGCTGAGCAGACCGGAGGCGAGCGGGACACGCGCCAGGATGCCGACACCCGCCTCCCGAGCCGCCGGCAGCACCTCATCGAGCGGCTTGAGCCGGAACGCGTTCAGGATGATCTGGACGCTCGCGACGTTCGGCCGGGCGATCGCGGCGAGCGCCTCCTCCGTGCGCTCGACCGAGACTCCGTAGTGGGCAATCGCGCCGTCCGCGACGAGGGTGTCGAGCGCGTCGTAAACGGCGTCGTCGGAGTAGACGGAGGTGGGCGGGCAGTGCAGCTGAACGAGGTCGAGGGTGTCGACGCCGAGGTTGGCGCGGGAGCGGTCGGTCCATGCGCGGAAGTTGTCGAGGACGTAGTTCGCGGGAATCTGCTCCGCGCGGCGGCCCATCTTGGTGGCCACGAAGACGTGGGCGTCGGGGTGCGCGGCGCGGTAGGCGCCGATCGTGCGCTCACTGCGGCCGTCGCCGTACACGTCGGCGGTGTCGAACAGAGTGACGCCCGACTCCACCGCAGCGTCGAGCACGGCGAGGGCGTCGCCCTCGGCGACATCCCCCCAGTCGGCACCGAGCTGCCAGGTTCCGAGGCCGACGACGGAGACGGGCGCGCCAGTGCGGCCGAGGATTCGAGTGTCCATGCCTTTACCGTAGGCGCGGCCCCAGACGCGGCGGACCCCCTTGCGCATGCCCTACCGTCGAGGGCATGCCACTCCTCGTCCTCGGCAGCACCAACCTCGACCACGTGCACCGCGTCGTGCGCATCCCGGCTCCGGGCGAGACCGTTCTCGCGCGTGATTCCCGCGCATTCCCCGGCGGCAAGGGCCTCAACCAGGCGGTTGCCGCGGCGCGCACCGAGCCAGGCACCGCGTTCGTCACCAGCCTGGGCCGAGACGCGGCGGGTGACGAACTCGCGGGCGTGCTCGGCAACGAACCGCTGACGCTGCACGCCCGGCGCGGCGACCTACGCACCGGCACTGCCCACATCACGGTCGACGAACGCGGCGAGAACGCGATTGTCGTCGACTCCGGAGCCAACACCGCCCTGCTCCGCCTCACCGCTGAGGAAAAAAGCCTGGTGGCCGCCGCCGACGCGCTCCTGCTGCAACTCGAGATCCCGCTGGCGAGTGTGACGGAGGCGGCACGCACCGCCCGCGCGGCCGGCACGGTGTCGATCCTGAACGCCGCTCCCATCAGACCGCTGCCCGCGGAGCTGCTGGACGCGCTCGATGTGCTGATCGTGAACGAGCACGAGGCACGCGAGCTCGCCTCTGATTGCGGGATCGCCGCGCAGAGCGACGACGCGCTTGCCGCTGCGCTCACCGCGCTCGTCCCGCTCGTGCTCGTCACCCTGGGGTCGGACGGCGTGGTCGTCGCGATCCGCGGGCGCGAGCCCGCGCGCGCTCCGGCGTTCCGGGTGGAGGCGGTCGACACCACAGGCGCCGGCGACACCTTCTGCGGCGCCTTCGCCGCGCGCCTGGCGGCAACCGGGGTTCGCCATGATGATCCGGAGCCCCTGAGAGCGCTCGTGCGGTGGGCGAGTGCGGCAGCCGCGATCTCCGTCACGCGGCACGGAGCGGCTGTCTCGGCCCCCACGGCCGCCGAGACGGAGGCGTTTCTCGCGGAGCGCGCCGACGACCGCGTCCGCTGAGCGCGCCCTAGTCGACGGCGGCGATCCGCACGGCCACGCGGGGGTGCAGCAGCGGATGCTCGCGACGGCACCACTCGCGCACGGCCGCTCCCACCGCACGGGCGACATCGGGAGCCGAGGCATCGGCTGTCACGCCCACATCCACCGAGACCGACACCTCCTCGCCCACGATCCGCACCAGCACCGGCTCGGCTGGCGTGCCGCCGCTCGCCCTGCCGAGGGCCTCGATCGCGAGACCCCGCGCACTCAGCGCGGAGGCCGCCTGGGCGAGGACGTCGCGTACCTCCGGCCGCACCGGCACCAGGGTCGCCACTCCATCGAGCAGGCGCAGCTCGGCGGCGAGCGCCGCCGTCGGGCCCGGCGCAGCGGGCGGTCGCGGGCTCACGATTCCTCCGCCTCGGGAAGATAGACGTCCTCGACGCGGACGTCGATGGTCGAGACCCGCAGCTCGGTCTGGGTGAGCAGCCGCGTGTGCACGCGCTCACGGACCTGCTGAGCGGCCTCGGCGATCGGGATGCCCCAGAAGACCGAGATCGTCACCTCCACCACTACCTCTGCGCCGACGTCGATGTCGCCGACGAGTCGGCAGCGGCCGACGAGGACGCCCGGGACGCTGTCGCCCGCCTCGCGGACGAGGCCGCGGACCGCCCCCTCGGTGATGGTCAGCGACATGTCCGGCTGCATGCTCGCGAAAGGGATATCGCGGCCCGCGCGGGCCTCCCTCCGCGCCTGGGCGAGGATCGAGCCGAACCAGCTCGCCTCAGGGGCCGGTAGTCGCGCGGCGTCATCATCGATGAGCGCGCCCGAGAGCGCACGGACTCGTTCGAGGGCGCGCAGAGTGCGACGGTGCTCGGGGGACTCCTCGATCACCGGATCGTAGGGAGAACGGCCGCGGTCGAGGTAGTCGCTCAACTCGTCGATCCCGATGCCGTCCTGCTCCTGCACGGGAGGCGGCACGACGTCGTGCTCCTCACCGAGCCCCTGCCCGTCGCCGGGGGTCTGATCCGCGTTCATCGCGTCTGCTCCCTCATCGCCAGTCCTCCATCGCCACGACCAGCGCATCGCGCGCGCGGGCGAGCTTGCCCCGAACGGCGGTGGGTGTCAGCCCGAGATGGTCGGCGATCTCGTGGTAGGACTCCCCGCCGACCTCGCGCAGCAACCAGCATTGGCGCTGCGACTCCGGCAGCTCCGAGAGCGCGTGCGCGAGCGCTCTCATGGCGTCGCTCTGCTCCACGGCCTCGAACGGACCGGGCTCGCGCGACGGCGGATGCTCCACGGCATCGACGTCGTCGGTCGGGCGGCGCTGGCGCAGCAAGTCGACACTCGAGCGGCTGACGATCCGCATCATCCAGCTGCGCACGCTGGCGGGCTCCTTCAGCTGAGGCAGCTGCGCCCACACCGTGATCAGCGCGTTCTGCACGGCATCCGAAGCGTCCGCTTGCGAGCCGGTCAGCCGCCAAGCGTAGGCCCGCAGGATCGACTGGTGCCGCTTGACCAGCATCTCGAAGGCCCGCACATCGCCCTCGGCGGAGCGCTCGGCGAGGAGCGCATCGCTCGCCGACTCCAGACCGGGCATGTGCCGCCTCCATTCGCAGAACCGGCCGGAGTGGCCGGAAGACTATCGGGGAACAGTCAGGAAAAATCGTGATCCGCACCGTGACGAAGCCGCGAGGGAATCCGTCTCACTCATGAAAGCACAGCCCGAGCGGAGAACCGCCGGGCTTTCCATTCCGGTCTGCTCGTACTGCGGCCGACACGACGTTCAGGAGACATCATGAGCAACAGCACTCCTCCTCCCTCTACCGCCCGCGCCGGCACAGCTCCCGTCGAAACGGTGACCAGCCTCGGCGGCTCCACCGGCTCCGGCACGGCGCAGGGCACCACGGTCATCGACGACGGTGTCGTCGCGAAGGTCGCGGGCATCGCGGCCCGCGAGGTTCCCGGCGTCTACGCCCTCGGCAACAACGCCGCCCGCGCGTTCGGCGCGATCCGCCAGGCCGTCGGCGGCGCCGACCACTCCCAGGGCGTGAGCGTCGAGGTGGGCGAGACGCAGGTCGCCGCCGACGTCACCGTCGTCGTCGAGTACCCGGTCCCGATGCAGCAGGTTGCCAATGCCGTCCGCGCGGCCGTGGCCAGCGCGATCACCGAGCTGGTGGGCATGGACGTCGCCGACATCAACATCGCGATCGTCGACGTGCACATCCCCGGCGACGACAAGTCCGACAAGGACGACGAGTCGACCGAGAGCCGCGTCCGATGAGCGGCTTCGGCGACTCCTCCCGCCCCACCGCCCCCGGCGGACGCAGCACCGTCCTCGGTGTCGCGATCGGCGCGATCCTCGCCTTCGCGGCCCTGCTCTTCGGCTTCTGGGGCTTCGTGCTGACGGCCGTGTTCATGGCCCTGGGCGTCGCGCTCGCCCGGGTCGCCGACGGCTCCCTCGACGTGCGCAGCCTCGTGGACGTGTTCCGCGGCCGCACGACTTCCCGCTAGGAGTCCTTCGTGACCGCTCTCGACACGCGTCCCGCCTCGCCGGTGGCGGGCACCGTCACCATCACCACCCGCTCGATCGAGCGCGCGGCCGTGGCGATCGTCCACGAGGAGCTGGGCGTCGAGGTCTCTGCGATCCGCGTCCGGCTGTCGGATGATCGCGGCGGCCTCGCGCTCGCCATCACCGCTCCCGTTGTCCTTGAGGAGGCGACCGGCGACCCTCTGCTCGATCGCCTTCACCGCGACCGCTCCCGCATCGCCTCTCGGATGCAGGTACTTACCGGCCGAACCGTCACCCGGGTCGACATCCGGGTCACGGGCACCCGCGCTCGAACCACGAGGAGAGTCGCATGAGTCCCGCACGCGCCGCCCGCGACGCCGAGCCCCGCGCCCGGTATCGCCGCTACCTCCGCCGTGAGACGCACAGTTCCCGCTCGGCCGCGCAGATCATTGTGCTGGTGCTCATCACACTCGTCGCCGCCTATGTCGGTACGGAGGCAGTGCTCGCCGTGCTCGGCGTAGCCCCGCTCCTGCTTGCCCCGTCGGCACTGCTCAGCGCCCTCGTCTCGGTCGCGGCGCTGGCTCAGCCGGCCCTGATCGGTGTGGCTGTCACCGCGGGGATCCTCGCGCTGATCCTCCTGGTGCTTGCTGTAGCACCGGGAGCCCGCGCCAGGCACACCGTCGAGGACGACCGGCTCGCGGTCGTGGTCGATGACGGCGTCATCGCCTCCGCACTCGCGCGGACAGCGCGCACCGCCGCCCACTCACGACGCGAGGACACCCGCGCCTCTCTCGGACGGCGCACCGCGCTGGTCGAGGTGACTCCCGCCTCCGGCATCGCGGTCGACCGCGATCTGGTGCAGAAAGCGGTCGACGAGGAACTCGCCCGCATCGCGGCGGCACCCGCCACCCGCGCCACCGTCCGCGTCTCCGACTCCGGGAAGATCTGATGACCACGAGCAACCGCTTCGTCAATCGCCTCGTTCTGCTCGTGACGGGCCTCCTGCTCGCCGCGGTCAGCGCAGGCGCCGTCCTGATCGCCGTCTCGCAGCCGGTACGCGACGCCGTCTCGTCCTTCGGCGAGGGCCAGGGCGCCGCGCTCGCCTCGCGGATCTCGCCCGGGCGGGGCACGGCCTGGAACGACGGCGCGGCCCTGTGGCCGCTGTACGCGATCATCGGCATCTGCCTCCTGGGGGTCGTCCTCGCGCTGGTGCTGATGTTCGCGCACGGTCACGGCCGCGTGAACACGGTGCTCCGCGACGAGTCGGACGAAGGCCCCGCGGGCGGGATCGAGATCGCCACCGGCTTCGCCGAGGACGTCCTCGAGAACGCGCTTGCCGGTCGCTCCGAGCTGCTCGACGTCACGGTCTCCGCCTACCGTCACGGCTCGGACACCGCGCTGAAGGTGCGGGCACTGCCCCGCGCAGGAGTTTCGCCGCGTACCGTGATCGACGCCGTGCACCGAGAGGTCGAGGCTCTCGACACCCTGCTCGGCGCTCGCCTGCCCGTCGTGCTCGAGGTCGCCTCGAGCGCACGCGCCGGCTTCTCCAAGGAGGACCGGGTCGCCTGAACCGGCCGTGAGTCTTCCCGTCATCCGCCGGTGGACGACTCGATCGCCCGAGAGGGGTCGTCACCGCTCGGCGGAGGCGGCCCCCTCTGCCGTCTCGGTGAGAGCGCCGCCTCGGTCAGACGCCCCAGAACATGATCCGCCGGGCCGAGGCCGCGTCGACGCTCTGGTCGTGATTGTTCATGGTGTGCGACGAGTACAGGATCGTGCCGCCGACAACGCGCGTCACGACGCCCGTGTGGTCCCAGTCCCCCGAACCATCCCAGTCGAACTGGACGATGTCGCCGGGCTTCACCCGGCTCCGCTCCGTGTTGGCGATCGGCGTCGCCCGTTCGGGATGCGCGGCGAGGTAGGAATTGAACGCCGTCGACGATGCCCAGGCCGAGCTGTAGCCACTGGTCGAGGAGTAGTTCCACTCGCCGTCCATGTTCCAGCCGCGCGCGATCAGCGACTGCGACGTGAAGTTGACGCAGTCGTTCCCCGGGATCACGCCGTACTGGGCGGAGTTGTAATCGCTCCAGTAGGTGCCGAGGTAGTCGAGCTGCGAGGCGAGGCGGCTGGCGTCGAGCGCGGCCTGCGCCTTCGCTGCCTCGATTGCCGGGTCGGGCGTGTACGCGAAGGTGATCGCGGAGGCGACGACCTTGGTGCTCGCGAGGACGCCCGTTGCGGCTTCGCTCGGTGTCTGGGTGGGAACGGCGAGATCGGTCGACACGGCGGCGGATCCCTCCGCCGCTCTTCTGTCGACCGCCGGCTGCACGCTGTCGGCGGGAGCGCCATCGACGGTCACAGCGGCAGCGGAGTCGGTCACGGCGTCGAACCTGACCGGCTCACCGTGTGCGTCGAAGAAGGCCACCGGCACGACGCCCTCGGCCTCCTCGGCGGCCGGCGGCGCGGTGACCGTGATCTGGTCGGGGTTCTCGACTGCGACGCTGCCCTCGGCCCCGCCGAAGCGGACCGTGGCGACAGCGTCGAGGTTCGAGCCTTCGAGCGTGACGCTCGTGCCGCCCGCGACGGTTCCCGAGGTAGTCGAGACCGCGCTCAGCACGACCCGCGACGAGCCGGTGATCGCGGGGAGCACTGCGACGCTGGTCGGCGACGGGGACGCGGACGGCGCTGCGGGCGCGGACCGCGCCCAGGGCGCGGCTCCCACGGTCAGGCCGAGATTGGAGGCGACGGCCACGACGACGAGTCCGCCCGAGACGGCGAGCGCCACCGTCCGCCGCGACGGACGGACGAAGGACGACCCGCGCCGGTCGAAGGGTTCGGTGTGTGCGCGGTGGCGCTCTGCGGCGCGGCGGTTGCGGCGGGAGTCGAAGGCGGCTTCTCCCGCGGGGCGCTGCGGAGTGGGCGCTTCGCTCTCGGGAGCGACTGCGCGCGCGGCGGCGACAGGAGGAGCCGTGGTCACCCTGGGGGCGGCGGAGCGGATCCGGCCCTCGCGCTCGCGAGCTTCGCGGCGAGTGAGCGGCGGAGCCGCGGCGGGAGTGTCATCCGGGCGAGTCGGGGTCTGGTGGAGGCCGGCGGGCGCAGAGGAGCGGATGGAGCGAGGGGGCACAGAGGAGTCTCAGGGGTTCGGTGGCACGGCAGGGGACCGAGCTCGGGAGCGGGGAAGCGGCAATGTCACGAGGCGGAGGTGGGAGACCTGTTGGACGGACCTCCGAAAGCGCTCCGAATAACAGTACGGTAACGAGTGGCGCATGTCACGTCCGACCGAGCCCGTTTCTGATCGTCCGGGCAGCTAGTCGCTGGTTCCCGGCGCATAGTCGGGCGCATCCGGAAGGCCGAACGCGCGCTCCAGCGTCTCGATTCCGGAGTCGTGCAGGTACTGCGACAGCTCCGTGCCGATGTAGCGCACGTGGTACGGCTCCGACTCGTAGCCGGTGATGGGAGTGGACTCGGGCTTGTAGCGCACGAGGAAGCCGAAGCGATGCGCGTTCGCGCCGACCCACTGCCCCTCCGCCGTGTCACCCCAGCAGATCTCGAGCGCACAGGCTCCCGAGGCGCCGACGACATCCACGGCCCAACCCGTCTGGTGCTCGCTGTGCCCCGGGCGCGCGCTGGTGGCATCTGCGCCCGCCTGACCACGGGAGGAAACCCAGCCGGAGTAGACGGAAACCTGCGTGTCGTAGGACCGATAAGCGCTCTGCACAGCCAGGGCGAGGCCAGCCTCGGCACTCGCGGCCGTGAACAGCGCAACGAGAGCATCGGCGGTCGCCTTCCGCATCGGCTGACGGTTCACGAAGGACACGTCGGGGACGGTCAGATCGGCGGGGACGTAGTCGACAGGCGACAGCGTTCGCAGCTTGTTGACGACGACCCAGATGCTGTCAGGATCGTCGATGGAGTGGGCTGTGAGGTCGAATCCGGGCGTGGGGGTCGCGACCGGTTCCGCGGTCGGCGCCGGTGTCTCCGAAGCGTTCGAGGCGGGACCACTCGCCGCTGCGGCAGTGGGTGATCCCGGCACGGTGGGCGAGCGTCGTCCGCTGCCAAAAGCGGCTCCGACGCCGATAGCGGTGACGCCCGCGGCGACCGCGACTCCCCCGATCACCAGGGCGCGGCGGCGGACGGGGCGCCCGCCGGTCGGCTCGTTCTCGTTCATCGTCATCCTCCGAGCCTAGACAGCGAGGTCTGTCCCCCGTGGACGTCACCGGACGCGGAAGACGGATGCACCGACCCGCGATCCTGTCCACCCGTCCCCCTCCACGTGCGTCTTGCATATCCTCTTAGGATTCACATAAGCGAACCCCTAGCTTGGGTGACATCCACGGCCCCGCGCCCGCCCCCTTTCGGCCGCGCGACCCCCACGGGACCGTCGACGAGAGGACTCCATGCTCCGACCCCGCCACGCTCCGTCCGTTCCTCTCCTCGCACTCGCGCGCACCCTCGACGTCGAGAGCGACAACGCGCCTACCACCGCGATCACCGGAGTGACGCTGATCGCCTCCGACGTCGAACCAGGAGACCTCTTCGTCGCCCTGCCCGGCGCATACCGCCACGGCGCCGACTTCGTGGAGCAGGCGGTGTCCCGAGGCGCGGTTGCGGTGCTCACCGACCCCCTCGGCGAGAGCGCCGCGCGCACGACCGGCCTGCCCGTCCTGGTGGTGCCGGAGCCGCGCTCCCGTCTGGGCGCCATCGCCGCCGCCGTGTACGGAACCGCCGAACGCTCCCCCGTGCTCTTTGGCGTGACCGGAACCAACGGCAAGACCTCGACCGTGCACATGCTCGAGGGCATCCTGCGCCAGCTCGGCGTGGTTCCCGGCCTGAGCTCCACGGCCGAACGGCACATCGGTGACACGTCCGTGACCAGCGGCCTGACTACTCCCGAGGCCACCGAGCTGCACGCTCTCGTCGCCCGCATGGAGGAGGAGGGCGTCGGCGCCGCCGCCATCGAGGTCAGCGCCCAGGCCCTCACCCGGCACCGCGTCGACGGCGTCGTGTTCGATGTCGCCGGATTCACCAACCTGAGCCACGACCACCTCGACGACTACGGAGACATGGACACCTACTTCGGCGAGAAGGCGCAGCTGTTCCAGCCCGATCGCGCCCGTCGTGCTGTCGTCTCGCTCGACTCCCCTTACGGCGAGCGGATCTGTGCCGTGGCCGGAGTGCCGGTGACGACCATCGCCTCCCTGCCTGACGTCGATGCGGACTGGCGGGTGAGCGTGCTCGCGCAGGAGTTTGGCCGCACGCGCTTTCGGATGGAGAACCGCGAGGGACGCGCCATCACGACATCGGTGCCGATCATCGGCGCGCACATGGCTGCCAATGCCGCGCTCGCTATCGTGATGCTGATCGAGGCGGGCTGGCCGATCGGCGAGATCCGAGCCGCGCTGCACCGTGACGGCGGAGTCGATGCTTCCCTTCCCGGCCGCACCGAGCGTGTTTCCGGCGAGCGCGGGCCGACCGTGTACGTGGACTTCGGCCACAGCGCCGACGCGTTCCAGCGCACGCTCGAGGCGGTCCGACAGGTCACCCCTGGCCGCGTGATTATGGTGTTCGGTGCCGACGGCGACCGCGACGCCCTCAAGCGCCCCGCTATGGCCGAGGCGGCGGTGACAGGAAGCGACATTCTGGTCGTCACCGACCACCATCCCCGCTTCGAGGATCCCGTCGCCATCCGGCGCACCCTCATCGACGCGGCCCTCGCGGCACGCCCCGACGCGCATGTGCACGAGGTCGACGATCCCAAGCGCGCCATCCGGGTCGCGGTCTCGCTCGCACGCGAGGGCGACGCCATCCTCTGGGCGGGCCCGGGCCACCAGAACTACCGCGACGTCCTCGGGGTGCGCACGCCTTACTCCGCTCGAGCGGAGGCGCGCGCCGCGCTGCGCGAGGCCGGCTGGGCCGACGAGGCTGTCTCGGTGCGCGTGTGACGGATCGGGGACCTGAGATCCTGCTCAGGCTCGCCGGAAGCTCTGCCTGGAACCTCGCACAGGATGTAAGTTTGCGCAGCACGCAACGTTTGCGGCGGATCGCCGTGCCTGGACGCGTCCGCCAGACAAGGGGACCACCGTGGCTGACTCCGCCTCCACTCCACCCGCTGCGACACCGACGCCGTCCGGCGCCATTATGTCGCACCGGCAAATTCTTTTCGTGATCTTCGGCCTGATGGCGGGGATGTTCCTCTCCTCGCTCGACCAGACGATCGTCGGCACCTCCATGCGCACCATCGCGGACGACCTCGACGGACTTTCGCAGCAGGCATGGGTGACCACCGCGTACCTGATCGTCTCGACGATCGCGACTCCCATTTATGGGAAGCTCTCGGACATCTTCGGACGTCGACCGCTGTACCTGATCGCGATCGTGCTGTTCCTGATCGGATCGACGCTCGCTGGCTTCTCGACCTCGATGCTCGGGCTCGCGGGCTTCCGCGCCGTGCAGGGACTCGGTGCCGGCGGCTTGATGTCGCTCGCCCTCACCGTGATGGGCGACATCCTCCCCCCGCGCGAGCGTGCAAAGTACCAGGGCTACTTCCTGGCCGTCTTCGGCATTTCGAGTGTCGTCGGCCCGCTCATCGGCGGCCTGCTCGCCGGCACTCCTGAGATCCTCTTCATTACCGGCTGGCGGTGGGTGTTCCTGATCAATCTTCCGATCGGCGCCGTCGCACTGTTCATCGTGGTGCGCTTCCTGCACCTGCCTACGCCCGCCGGGAAGCGCTCGGTGCGGATCGATTGGTGGGGAGCGTCGCTCGTCATCGTCGCCGCCGGTCCGCTCCTGCTGATCGCCGAGCAAGGGCGTGAGTGGGGCTGGGGCTCGCCGATCGCATGGGTCTGCTACATCGTCGGCGCGCTGGGCATTATCGGTTTCATCGCGGCCGAGCGGATGATGGGCGACGACGCGCTGATCCCGCTCAAGCTCTTCCGCTCGCCCACCTTCTCGATGGCGACCGTGCTCGGTGTGCTGGTCGGCTTCGGCATGTTCGGCGGCATGATGGCGATCCCGCTGTACCTGCAACTCGTCAACGGTGCGACTCCGACCGAGTCCGGCTTCCTGATGCTGCCGATGATCCTCGGCCTGATGATCGCCTCGATCGTCTCGGGCCAGATCATCTCGCGCACGGGTCGCTACCGCGCCTTCCCGATCGTGGGCACCTTCCTGATGTCGGCCGCTTTCTTCTCTTTCACCTTCGTGACGATCGACAAGCCGGTGATCTTCATGATGGGCGGCATGCTGCTGCTGGGCCTTGGCCTCGGCCAAATGATGCAGACGCTGACGCTCGCCTCGCAGAACTCGGTCGACGTGGCGAACATGGGAGTCGCGACCAGCGCCTCGACGTTCTTCCGTCAAATTGGTGGGACGCTGGGCACCGCGGTGATCTTCTCGGTGCTCTTCAGCCGCATCCCTGAGACCATTGGCTCGGCCTTCAAGAACCCGACGATCGCGGCGGATCTGCAGCGCGCCGCCACCGACCCGGCCGTCATCGCTGACCCCGCCAATACGGGGATCCTGAAGCTCCTGCAGTCGCAGGACACTGCGGCGATCGGCTCGGCGCTCGACGGCGACACCTCGTTCCTGAACACCGCCGACCGGGCGCTCTCGGCCCCGTTCCTGACGGGCTTCAATGACGCCACGGTCACGGTGTTCCAGGTCGCGCTCGGAGTCGTGCTGCTCGCCTTCGTACTCTCCTGGTTCCTCCGCACGCCGCCTCTGCGAGCGAAGTCGGCGATGCAGGAGGCGCACGACCTCGCGAACGAGGACACCGCTGCACAACTGCGCCGGACGGATCCGCAGCTCGCCGCGCGCGCCGGAGCCGACCTCGCCGCCGGGAGCATCGAGCCCGACATCCGGACCGACTCGGTGCGGACGCTGCCACCCCGCGAGGGCGCCTGACCTCGGTCGAGCACGCCCCGCACGCTGGTCACGCAGCCGGTGTCTCAAGCCCCACGCCACCGAGACACCGGCTGTGCCGTCGAGGCGCCGCGCCTCCCGCGGCACCTCGACGGCAGCAGGCCGCCTCGACTCACCTGCACCGTCATCCCGCGCAAGAGAGCGCTCCATCGACGCCCTAGACTGGTGGGACAGCCGCCGAAGGAGTCCGCAATGAGTGCCGCCAGCATCCCCTCCCCCGTGAGCCCGATCCTCGCGGAGCAGACCGCGAGAGCCGAGCGACTGGCCGTGCGCGACTGGCCCGCCGGGTTCCTTTGGGGCTCCGCTACCGCCGCCGCGCAGATCGAGGGCGCTGGCCACGAGGCGGGCAAGCAGGACAGCATTTGGGATGCGTTCTCCCGCGTTCCCGGCGCGGTCGCGAACGGCGACACTCCCGAGGTCGCGGTCGACCACTACCACCGCATGCCCGCGGATGTGCAGCTGATGAAGGAGTTGGGACTCGGCTCTTACCGCTTCTCCGTGAGTTGGTCGCGCGTCAAGCCTGGCGACCGCTCGGTGAACTCGGAGGGTCTCGACTTCTACTCCCGCCTTGTCGACGAACTTTTGGGCGCGGGCATCCTGCCGTGGCTGACGCTCTACCACTGGGATCTGCCGCAAGCGGTCGAGGAAACCGGCGGTTGGGCGAACCGCGACACGGCGGAACGCTTCGGGGACTACACCGAGGCCGTCTACGAGAGCCTCGGCGATCGCGTCCAGCACTGGACCACCTTCAACGAGCCCTTCTGCTCGACCCTCCTCTCGTACGGTGCGGGCGTGCACGCTCCCGGCGTGATCTCGCAGCAGAAGGCGCTGGCCGCCGTGCACCACACCCACCTTGCTCACGGCCTCGCCGTCTCGACGCTGCGGCAGCTCGGCGCGCAGAATGTGGGCATCACGCTCAATCTGTCGAACGCCGTACCGGACGACCCGGAGGATGAGGCCGACCTTGAGGCCGCGCGCCGCTTCGACGCACTGCAGAACCGTCTCTTCCTCGACCCGCTGCTGCGCGGCGAGTACCCCGAAGACCTGCTCACGGACGTCGCGGGCCTTGGTCTCGACGAACTGATCATCGACGGCGACCTCGACCTGATCTCGCTTCCGCTCGACTTCCTCGGCGTGAACCATTACCACGACGACAACGTCTCGGCGCATCCGCTGCCCGCCGGCGCCGAGGACTTCGCGCAGGCCACCGACCGCGAGGTGGGCTCCCCCTGGGTCGGTTCGGAGTTCATTACCTTTCCCTCGCGCCATCTGCCTCGCACGGCAATGGACTGGGAGGTGCACCCGGACGGGCTGCGCTACCTGCTCACCCGACTCGGCCTCGAGTACGAGAACCTCCCTCCGCTGTACGTGACCGAGAACGGAGCCGCCTATGACGACGCTGCCGTCGAGGGCCGCGTGCACGATGCCGACCGCACTCAGTACGTGCTCGACCATGTGGAGAAGGTCGCCGATGCGATCGACCAGGGCGCCGATGTGCGCGGCTACTTCGTCTGGTCGCTGCTGGATAACTTCGAGTGGGCCTGGGGCTATGAGAAGCGGTTCGGGATTGTCCGCGTCGACTACGAGTCGCAGGAGCGCCTCGTGAAGGACTCGGGCCTCGTTTTCGCGCGCCTGATCGGCGGCAGCGCCGCGGCAGCGCTGGACTAAGCCGTGCGCGAGGGATCGGGCATTCGCCCAGGGGGTCGCTCTCCCACCCTCGAGATGGTCGCAGCCCGAGCGGGCGTCTCGCGGGCGACGGTCTCGCGAGTCGTCAACGGAGCACCGCAGGTCGCAGCCGACATCGTCGCTGCCGTCGAAAAGGCGATCAGCGAGCTGGACTACGTGCCCAACCACGCGGCGCGGATGCTCGCCTCGCGGCGCACGCACTCGATCGCGCTGATCGTGCCGGAATCGACGGCCCGCGTCTTTGCGGACCCGTTTTTCGCGGCCATCGTGCAGGGCGCCGCGATGCGCCTCGCCGACACCGACTACACGCTCTCGATGCTGATCGCCTCCGAGACGGGCGGAGAGAAAACCCGTCGCTACCTCCTCGGCGGCAACGTCGACGGCGCGATCGTCGTGTCGCACCACTCCGGCGACCACTCCTACGCGGCGCTCTCGGACTCGCTGCCGATCGTGTTCGGCGGCCGCCCCCTCTCGCCCGAGGAGCGCGGCTCGTATTACGTCGACGTGGACAACGCCGACGGAGCAGCCGTTGCGACAGCACACCTGATCGAGCGTGGACGGCGGCGCATCGCAACCATCGCCGGGCCGGCCGACATGCCTCCCGGGGTCGACCGGTTGATCGGCTGGCGCAGAGCGCTCTCGGACGCCGGCCTCGATGACGACCTGGTCGAGTGGGGCGACTTCTCGCCAGGTAGTGGCACGGCGGCGATGCGCCGCCTCCTCGCGCGTGACCCCTCGATCGATGGCGTCTTCGCGGCGAACGACCAGATGGCCGTCGGCGCGTACGCTGCGCTGCGCGAGGCCCAGCGCCGCATCCCCGAGGACGTCTCGGTCGTCGGCTTCGACGACGACCTGTTCGCCCGGAACGCAGTGCCGGCGCTGACGACGGTCCGTCAGCTGCCCGTCGAGCTCGGCGCGCGCATGGCCGAACTGCTGACGGCTCGGATCGAGGGCTCGCCCGTCGATCACCGCACGCTGATGCCGACGACGCTCGTCGCGCGCGCCAGCAGCTGACGCGGACATCCGCTCGGCGTTTCGACGCACTGCCGCGCCGCGAGTGTCCGAAAGTTGTCGCACTCGGCGCCGAGTGCGACAACTTTCGGACACTCGGCGCGGCGATGGTGATCCACCCATCACGCTCTCCACCCGTGGGCCGTCAGGGCGGCCCGAATCTCGGCGACGGTCCTCGCGCGGCCTCGGGTCAGGCCCTCGGCCCGGACGACCACGACGATCCAGCCCGCGAGCTGCAGCGCGAGGAGCCGTTCCCGATCACGTGCGAACTGAGCGTCATCCGTCCGGTGCTGCCCGCCGTCGTACTCGGCCACCACTTTCCACCGCCGGAACACCACGTCGCCGATGGCGAGGAGTCGACCGTCGACCCGAATCTCAGCGTTCACTTCGGGCTCGGGGAGCCCTGCCCGCAGGACGAGTGACCGCAGCCACGACTCCTTGCGCGAGGCGGCCCTCGTCGAGGCGAGCCGCAGTGCGACAACGAGCCCTCGACGCCCCCGGCCCCGATGCGTCGCGAGCCGCCCTTCGAGCTCGCTGAAGGTGGCGAACGGGCGGGGATCGTCTCGGCGGGGGCGCCGCGGCACGAAGAGGAAGTAGTCGGTGGCGGCGAGCAGATCACGATCCGAGAGCATGGGGGCCAGGGCGATCCAGGTGGACGCTGCACCCGTGATCCGCAGGCCCTGACGCTCCACAGCGTCACGATCTGTGGCGCCGAGCGTGTGACCGATCACACCCCGCGTCCGCGGGGGTCGATGAGGCGGCTGCGCCGAAACGTGGATCGGATCGTCCTCGAGAGGCGGCAAGGGGAGCGGAACTCCCCACGCATGCGCCGCGGTCAGGTGCGAGAAGAGCTGCCAGGGGCGGAGCCGAGGGACGTACGCCGCGGCGCGCTCGAGATGCGTGACCGGAGTGACGCGGGTGCGGACGCCGTGGAAGGGCTGGGCCAAGGCCGGGGAGCGAAGCTGCGCATCCGTCGCCCCGGCGCGCAGGGCGGCGCGTCGGCTGAAGGCGCTGAGGTCGGTGCTGGACATGCCGCCAGCCTGGACGGCACGGGAGCATCGCGGGCCTCGTCCCGGTACTTCTGGGGACAGTTGCTGCATTCACCGCCTGTGGAGGAAGCATCCGAGCACCACTGTCCAAAAGTTGTCGCACTCGGCGTCGACTGCGACAACTTTTGGACAGTGGAACAACTTTTGGACAGTGGAACAACTCTTGGACAGTGCAGAGACGCAGAGGTCAACAGACGCAAAAACCCCGCGATCTCAGACGAACAGCGGTCCTGGCTCAAAGCCCGCGAAACGCCGGCGCATGACCGCGATCGCGTCGACGTGCTCATCGATGAGCACGAAGCGCCGGCCGAGGGCATACGCCGCCGCGCCGGTCGTCCCCGAGCCTGCGAAGAAGTCGAGCACGGCATCGCCCTCACGGCTCGACGCCTGCACGATGCGGCGGAGGATCCCCTCCGGCTTTTGCGTCGGGTAGCCCGTCTTCTCGCGGCCGGTTGGCGAGACGATCGTGTGCCACCAGACGTCCGTCGGCCGCTTCCCGCGCTCGGCCTTTTCGGGCGTGACCAGGCCGGGGGCCATATACGGCTCACGGTCGACGGCGGCGGAGTCGAAGTGGTAGCCGCGCGGATCCTTCACGTACACGAGGATCGTGTCGTGCTTCGTCGGCCAGCGCCGCGTCGCCTTCGCCCCGTAGTCGTAGGCCCAGATGATCTCGTTGAGGAAGGACTCGCGGCCAAAGAGCGCGTCGAGCAGCACCTTGGCGTAGTGCGCCTCGCGGTAGTCCAGGTGCAGGTACAGCGTTCCGTCGTCGGCGAGGAGGCGCCACGCTTCGGCCAGGCGCGGCTCGAGGAACGACCAGTAGTCATCGAAACGGTCGTCGTAGCGGAGCAGGTCGCCGCGGATCCGCTCGTAGCTGCGGCCTTTGAAGCCCGCGATCGTGCCGGTGGCGGAGCGCACGGAGGTGGTCGAGGTGCGCACCTGCGCACGCCCGGTGTTGAAGGGAGGATCGAGGTACACGACCGTAAAGGCCCCGTCGGCGAGCTGCGGCAGGACCTCGAGGTTGTCGGCGTGGAACACCGCGCTCCGAGTCTCCGGGACGCCGTCCGCGATCTGGATCGTCCTGGGCACCCGGCAATTGTGCCAGTGCGCGCGGAGCCGGCGACACGCTCCGCGGTTGGCGGCGCTTGGCCGGTGCCCAGGAGGCGCCGGCGTAGAGTGGCGCGATGGTCTCAGAAGTGCGACACGATCAGGACGGTTCCCGCTACACACTGTGGGTCGACGGGGAGAACGTCGGGCTCGCCGACTACGCCGTCCGCGGCGGCGACGTCGTGTTCCTGCACACCGAGATTGCGCCGGCACATCGGCACGAGGGCCTCGGAGAAATGCTGGTCGGAGGCGCGCTCGACGACGCGCACCGGCGCTTCGGCCCGCGCATCGTCCCGGCCTGCCCGTTCGTTGCCGAGTTCATCGCCGAGCACCCCGACTACCAGGAACTCCTCGCAGGCTGAGCGGCGTCGCCCGCTTCCCCGCCCCTGCATCCGCTCGTCCGCCGCCGGGGCAGGTGCTCCCGTCGGTACCCCACCTTCAGGGGACCCGGCGCAGCCACTCCGGGGTCGAGTACTTCGTCTGCACCAGCTCCTCGGCCGCCGCGTACTCCTCATCGCTGAGGGTGCCCGGTTCCCCGCCGTGCAGTTGCACGAACGTCGCCTTCATCCGCTCGATGATCTCGGCGCGGCTGAGTCCGGTCTGGCTGCGCAGCGGGTCGACGCGCTTCACGGCGGAGGCGATGCCCTTGTCGGACAGCTTCTCGCGTCCGATCCTCAGCACCTGCACCATCTTCTCGGCGTCGATGTCATAGCTCATGGTCACGTGGTGCAGGACTGCGCCGGAGCCGAGCCGCTTCTGCGCCGCTCCGCCAATCTTGCCCGCGGGCGAGGTGATGTCGTTGAGCGGCTGATACGCCGCGTCGATCCCGAGGGACTGGAGGGCGCTGACGGCCCACTCGTCGAGGAAGGCGTAGGAGTCGGCGAAGGTCAGCCCCTGCACTAAGTCGCCCGGGACATAGAGCGAGTACGTGACGACGCTGCCCGCCTCCATGAACATCGCGCCACCGCCGGAGATGCGCCGCACCACGTCGACCCCGTACTTCGCCGCGTTCTCCAGGTCGACCTCGTTGCGGAGTGACTGGAAGCTGCCGATCACGACGGCCGGCCGGTCCCACTCCCAGATGCGCAGGGTGGGCTCGCGGCGGCCTTCGCCGACGGCGGCGGTCAGTACCTCGTCGAGGGCGAGGTGGGTTGCCGGAGAAACGGCCCCCTCGTGCACGATCTGCCAGTCGTAGTCGCGCCAGCTTGTCGCCTTCTGGAGTGAGCGCCGGATCGCGACCGCGACGGCCTCGGGGGTGAAGCCAAGCAGCACCGCGTCGCTCGGCAGGGCCTGCCGGATGGCGGCGGCAATTGACTTCGCGTCGGTCTCGACCGGAAGTCCGACCACCGCGCGGTCAATATCATCGAGCGCCGTGTCGGGTTCGAGGAAGAAGTCACCCGCGAGCCGGAAGCCCGCGAACCTTCCATCGACGACGTCGAGGTCGACGACCACGAGCTTTCCACCGGGAACTTTGTACTCGCCATGCATGACGTCAGCCTAGGCGGGCGGAGCAGGGAAGCGCGTGTGCAGCCACTCGACCAGGTCGGCCGTGACCTCGGCCCGGTTCAGCTCCTGGAACAGTTCGTGCCGCGCCTCCGGGTACACGCGCACCGACACGTCGGTATACCCGGCACGCCGGCGATAGGCGGCCGCGAGCGCCCGCACCGAGCGCTCGCCGCCGAGCGTGTCCTCGCCTCCCACCACGAGCAGCAGGGGCAACGGGTGCGCAGGCCGACGGGCAGGCCGCCCCACCAGCCGCAGCGTCTCGGCCAGTCCGATGCGCTGTACGAGCGGAGTGCTGAAGGTCAGCGGGTCGTCGTGGAACCGCTGCCACACCTCGGGGTCACGCGAGAGCCATTCGAGGCCGAGGCCGCCGACCACCCGATGGCGCTTCGCCAGGTCGCCTGCGTTCAGATAACCCGGGAGGCGGTAGGCCGTGCCGCTGAGCACCAGGGCGGCGTAGTCGGCGGAGTAGCGGTCGACGATCCGCTGGGCCATGAGCGAACCCCAGGAGTGGCCGAGCAGCACGATCGGCACGCCGGGGCTCTCCTCCCCGAGCTCGCTCGTCAGCCGACGGATCGCCGCCTCCGTCGCGCGCAAGCCGCCCGGGCCGAGCAAGCCCAGCCGGGAGGCGTCGCCACCGTGCTGCTCGAGGCCGGTGCGCCCGTGGCCTCGATGGTCGTCGGCGGCCACCGCGTAGCCCGCCGCGAGCAGCACCTCGGCGAGTTCGATGTAGCGGCCCGAGTGTTCGCCGACCCCGTGCGCAATCTGCACGATCGCCCGGGGCGACGGATGCGCCCACCAGCGGTAGTGGATCGTGACGCCGTGGGCGTCCGTGAAAATCCTGTCGACAGCATCGTCGGTCATGGTGACCAGTCTGGCCGACCGACCGCTCGCCGATCCCGGCCGCTCCGCGCGGCTCTCGCGCTCATCTCTGAGAAGATACTCACGATCGAACGGCAGACGCCATGCTCTCTCCACGGCGTCGCTAGCGTTCTACAGACGAGCGAGTTCTCCGACCGTCCCCCACCCCTTCTCGAGCGAGGCCAGCCCTGTCATGACCGTGTCGCCCCTGATCTGGACCCTGACGATCGTCTTTATCGTCCTGCTCCTGCTCTTCGACTTCTTCTTCCACGTCCGCAAGGCCCACGAGCCCACGCTGAAGGAGTCGGCCCTGTGGTCCGCGCTCTACGTCGGCATCGCCGTAGTCTTCGGCCTCGGCGTCCTTGTGTTTGGCGGGCCAACGCCGGGCTCCGAGTACTTCGCCGGCTACATCACGGAGAAGGCGCTGTCGGTCGACAATCTGTTCGTCTTCCTGATCATCATGGCGAGTTTCAAGGTGCCCCGCGCCGATCAGCAAAAGGTGCTGCTCTTCGGCATCGTCTTCGCGCTTCTCGCCCGCACAGGCTTCATCTTCCTCGGTGCCGCGCTGATTAATTCGCTTGCCTGGGTCTTCTACGTCTTCGGCCTGATCCTGCTGCTCACCGCGTTCAACCTCGTGAAGCCCGGCGACGAGCACGCCGGCGACAACATCATGGTGCGTCTCGCCAAGCGGATCTTCAAGACAAGCGACCAGTACGACGGCGATAAGTTCTACACCCGCGTCGACGGCAAGAAGGTCCTCACGCCGATGATCCTCGTCATGGCGGCGATCGGCGGGACGGACGTCCTCTTTGCCCTCGACAGCGTGCCGGCGATCTTCGGCCTCACCAGCGACGTCTTCCTCGTCTTCACGGCGACCGCGTTCTCGCTGCTGGGACTGCGCCAGCTGTACTTCCTCATCGACGGGCTACTCGACCGCCTCGTCTATCTCAGCATCGGCCTGGCCGTGATCCTCGCCTTCATCGGCGTGAAGCTGATCCTGCACGCGCTGCACGAGAACACCCTGCCGTTCATCAACAACGGCGAGCACGTGGAGGTGTTCGAGATCAGCACCGGCCTCTCGCTCTCGGTCATCATCGGCGTCCTGGTGGTCACGGTCATCGGCTCCCTCGTCAGCCCGAAGGGACGCCACATGGCCGCAGAGGCCGCGAAGCGCCGCAGCGCAGCCGACATCGACGCTCCGCACTGAGTCGTCTCGCTCCGCACTGAGTCGTCTGCATAACGAAGGCTGGGACGCCGTTTCGAGGCCGAAAAACTCGAATTCCGCGTCCCAGCCTTCGTTATGCGGCTACATCGCCCGATAGCGGTGCTCGGGGCGGCCGGTGGTGCCGTAGCTGAGGGTCATCTCGACCAGGCCGCGGCCGGAGAGACCGGAGAGATAGCGCTGGGCGGTGGCCCGCGAAATGCCGGCGCGCTCGGCAACCTCGAGTGCCGAGAGCTCGGCCCCCGACTCGGCCAGGCGCGCGAGGACAAGCTGCTCGGTCGCCGAGCGCGAAGGCTGCGCGGCCGCAGCATCACCGGAGTGCAGGATCCGCAGCGCCCGCTCTACCGCCTCCTGATCGGCCGCGCGGTCCTCGCGCAGCACGTTCCGGAACCGCACGTAGGCATCGAGGCGCTCGCCGAGTAGCCGTGCCTCGAACGGCTTGATCAGGTAGCCGAGCGCCCCCGCATGCAGGGCCCGCCGCACCGTTGCTCCGTCGGAGGCGGCACTCACCACGAAGGCGTCGGTATCGAGCTCGCGGAGCAGAGCGATGCCGCTCTGGTCGGGCAGGTGCACGTCGAGCAGCAGCAGGTCGGGCGCATGCTCGGCGACAGCCGCCCGGGCGGCACGGGCGGTATGCACCGGAGCGAGCGCGGTCAGGCCCTGCCGCGCTCCCACCAAATCCGCGTGCAGCTGCGCCACCCGGAAGTCGTCGTCAATCACGAGCACCGTGCGCTCCTGCACCGCGTCCGCGCTCACCAATCGACCCCGCCCTGCTCCGGCGGCCGGACCGACCCGGGGAGTCGCGCGCAGAGCACGGCCCCCGACTCCGCTCCACCGGCGTCTGCTAGCCACACCTCGCCGCCGCGACGGGCGGCCACCTCTCGGCAGAGCGGGAGGCCAAAGCCGCGGCCGTGCACCCGCGAGTCGTCCTCCACCGGGTCCGCGTCGGCCCGGTCGAACAGCGACTCCGGAGCGACGACCCCGTCACCCGAGTCGGCAACCGTCACGAAGAGCGCATCGCCGTCGTCCAACAGCTCAACCTCGACAAAGCGCACGTCGCGCCGCCCCTGCACCGCCGCGCGAACCGCGTTGTCCACGAGATTCCCGACAACCGTGGCGACATCCTCCGGTTCGATGACCGTGCCACGCACCAGCGTCTCCTCGCCGAGCGTCAGCAGCACACCACGCTCCGCCGCCTCGATCCCCTTCGCACCGATGAGCGCCTGGAGGTACGGCTCCTGCAGCCGGTCGGCGTGCTGCACGGGGTACTTCAGCGGACCGCGGGTCAGCACCTCATCGAGGTAGTCGCGCGCCGATCCCGTCCGCCCTGCATCGAGGAGGCCCGCGACCACGTGCAGGCGGTTCGCGAACTCGTGCCGCTGCACCTGGAGCGCAGTGGTCATCGCGCCGACCGCGTCCAGCCGGCGGCTCAGCGCGGCGAGGTCAGTGCGGTCACGGAGCACGACGACCACGCCCAGATCGCGGTCGCCACGGGTGACCCTCCGGATGTCGACATAGACGATGCGTGAGCGCACGACGAAGCCCTCCTCGCCGCCCGTTCTCGGCGTCTCAGCGGAGCGCAGGGCTGCGTCGATCGCGTCGGCCAGCGGAGTCGGCAGAGCGAGCTCGGACAGTACGCGACCGTGCAGCGCTCGACCGGTCGGATCGTCAGAGCCGAGGATCGCCGCCGCCCGCGCGTTGCAGACGCCGACACGTCCATCGCGGTCGAGCGCGAGCACTCCCTCGTCGACGCCATCGAGCACGGCCGCCTGATCCTGCACCAGCGAGGTCAGCTCCTCCGGTGCGAGGCCCAGCGTCAGTCGCAGCAGGCGGCGGCGGAGGAAGACGGACGCGATCGCCGCCAGCACCAGGCCCGCGAGCGCCGCCGCGAGGACGCCGAGGAGAGCGGCGGGCAGGTCGGTGAAGACGCTGGAACGCGCGAAGCCGATGCTGATCTCGCCGACGACCCGCCTCTCCCCCTCCGCGAACACAGGGACCTTCGCCCTCGCCGACTCGCCCAGGGTGCCGCTCCCCCAGGACACGCTCTCGCGTCCCGCCAGAGCCTCGTTGGGGCTGGTCGAGACGCGCTCGCCGAGCCGGTCCTCGTCGGGATGAGCCAGGCGGATGCCCTGGTCGTCGGTGATGACGACGAAGAGCGCTCCCGTGCGCTGCTCGACCGCGGCGGCGACGTCCTCGAGCGGACCCCGGCGCAGCTCGGCGGCGGCCGGCACGCCGGGCTCGGCGGAGGAGGCGGTGACCGCGTCGCGCACGTCGGGATCCTCGGCGACGGTGCGAGCGATGGCGAGCGCCGTCTCCTCCGCCGCACCGCGCAACTGCTGCACGCTCAGCGCGGTGACGACTCCGGCGCAGACGAGTACCGCGGCCGAGACGGTTGCAAGCTGGAGGAGGAGCACGTGGGTCGCGAAGCGCATCCGGCCTCCCCGACCTGGTCGTGCGCAGAATGCGCAGAACCCACACTATGCGCAGATGTCGCGGTAATGAGCGATACCCCGGAGCGGATCGCGGAGGTGCCTAGGGTGTCGAGCACCCCGGCCGACGCTCCGACGTCATCGATCGGCGGCACTCGACGAAGGAGTCAGTTGTGTTGGTAGTACTCGGATTCACAATGATCCTGGCCTTCATGGCCCTGATCATGACCAAGCGGCTGACGCCGATGGTCGCCCTGATCGTCGTCCCGACGATCTTCGGGCTCTTCGCGGGCGCCGGCCTCGGGATCGGCGACATGGTCCTCGACGCGATCGGCAGTCTCGCCCCCACGGCCGCGCTGCTGATGTTCGCGATCATGTACTTCGGCATCATGATCGACGTCGGGCTCTTCGATCCGCTCATCCGCTTCATCGTGCGCGCGCTCGGTGACGATCCGGCCAAGGTCGTACTCGGGACGGCGCTGCTCGCCGGAGCGGTCTCCCTGGACGGCGACGGCTCGACCACCTTCATCGTCACCACCGCCGCGATGCTGCCGATCTACCTCCGTCTGAGGATGAACCCGGTCGTGTTGACCTGCGTGGCGGGGCTCGCGAACGGCACGCTCAACATCGTCCCGTGGGGCGGACCGACGGTGCGCGCCGCGGCGGCCCTTCAGGTCTCGCCGAGCGACATCTTCGTGCCGATGCTGCCCTCGCTCGCGGTCGGTCTGGCCGTCACCCTCGTCTTCGCCTGGTTCCTCGGCCTCGGCGAGCGCCGTCGCCTCGGCACGCTCGCGCTGGCCGAGCCGATGCTCGAGCAGGAACTCGTCCACGCGGGCCACGGATCGTCTTCCCGCTCGGACGGCGCCCGCGCCGGCGGCCTCGCCGCGCTGACCGGAGGCATCCGCGCGGTCGCCCGCGAGCGATTCTCCTTCCTCCGCGGACCCCAGTCCCTCCGCGGCGCCCAGATTGCCGTCGCCGCCCGCGTGCAGGCCGACGACGCCGATACCGCGATGGCCGACACAATGCTCGACCCTGAGCGCGAGACCCTGCGCCCCAAGCTGATCTGGGTGAACCTCGTGCTGACGCTCGCCGTGATGACGCTGCTGGTCGCCGACATCCTGCCGCTGGCCTACGTGTTCATGGTCGGCTCGGCGGTCGCGCTGCTGATCAACTTTCCGGCGATGAAGGACCAGGCCTCCGAGATCGTCAAGCACGCACCGAGCATCGTCGGTGTCGTCTCGATGGTTCTCGCGGCGGGCGTGCTGATCGGCGTGCTCAACGGCACGGGCATGGTCGATGCGATGGCCCAGTGGGTCGTCGCGGTCATCCCGCCGGCGATGGGCCCGTTCCTCGCCGTCATCACGGGCGTGCTCAGCATCCCGATGACCTTCTTCATGTCGAATGACGCGTTCTACTACGGCATCCTCCCGGTGCTGTCCGAGAGTGCGGCGAACTACGGCATCTCGCCGGTCGAGATGGCTCGTGCCTCGATCACCGGCCAACCCGTGCACCTGCAGAGCCCTCTGGTGCCGGCGATCTTGCTGCTCGTCTCCCTTGCCGCCGTCAACCTCGGCGATCACCACCGCAAGGTGCTCTGGCGCGCGGTGATCGTCTCGTTGGTGATGCTCGCGGTCGGCGTGGTGGTGGGCTCGATCCCGTTCGGATAAGCCCCGCTCCGCGCGGCGACGGGTGGTCCTCCTCGAGGAGAGCTACCCGTCGCCAGTCGCCCCGTCAGGCGACACTCCCCGCCGCCCCGACCTCGTCGCTCGCCCGGATTCCCGAGTAGACATCGCGATCGATCTCGTCGTCGGCGTCCGCGACGAGCATTGCCACGAAGGTGTCACCGTTCACATTGAGGAAGGTGCGGAAGATCCCAGTGAACCAGTCGACCGCGATCAAGAGGCCGACCGCCTGGATCGGCAGGCCGAGAGTCGCGGCAAGGAAGAGTGCGACGACCGGAAAGCCACCCGGCACCGTAATCGTGCCCATGTTGAGCAGGATCGCCAGCCCCATCCCCAGCAAGATCTGCGCGGGCGAGAGCACGACGCCGCCCGCCTGAGCCAGGAAGAAGACCACGATCGTGTAGTTGAGCACGGCGCCATAGGAGCCCATGGTCAAGCCGATCGAGAGCGTGAAGTCCGCGACGCGACGGCTGACACCCACCTTCTCGACCGTGTTGCGCAGCACCGTCGGATAGGTGACGGCCGAACTCGTCGTAGTGATCGCGATGAGGGTCTGCTCGGCGAGCTTGCGCGGGAGACGGCGAGGGTCCAGGCGTGTCCGCACGGTCACCACCGCGACGAAGAGGACCGTGAGCAGCACCACGCCGAGCAGGGTTGTCCCCAGGTAGGCGAGAGCGCTTGTCACGACCGCCACGCCCACTTCACCCGCGAGGGCGGCGAGCAGGGCGAAAACGCCGATCGGCGCGATGCGCATCACGAGGCGGATGAGCGCGAGCAGAACCTGCTGCAGCTGCTCGAGAGCCTGCAGGACGAGCACACTGCCGGTCGAGGTGACGTGGTGATTCAGTGCGATGCCGAACAGGAGCGAGAACACAATGATCGGGACCATCGTGGCGGTGGACATCGACGCGACGATGTTGGTCGAGAAGAAGCCGAGAATCGTGTCCTGCCAGCCTGCCGCCTCCGACGCCGGCTGCTCGAGGGAGGGGTCGAGTTCACCCGAGAAGGTGGCCCCAGCGCCCGGCTGTAGCACGAGGCTGAGCACGACGGCGACGACGGCCGCCACAACCGAAAAGCCGATCATCCAGCCGAAGGTGCGCGCAGCGAGACGGCCCGTGCTCGTGCCTCCCATCGACCCGGTGGCCACGATGACCGACGCCATGACCAGGGGCACGATCGCCATCTGGATCAGGCGGATGAAGATCTGGCCGAGGAAGGCGAGGTTGCCGGCCCAGTCGCCGACGATGAGGCCGAACACGATGCCGGCGATCGCGGCGATCCCGATCTGCGTGGCCGGATGCTGGAGGGATCTGAGCGACATGGGACTCCGTCTGCGTGAGCGGTTCGGTCGAGCCGAAGTGGCAGGACCACTCAACTGCACCGGTGTTGCGGCTGCGCGACCTGCGCGTTTCGGCCCCGTTACCGGGACAGCGCGCGCCCATCGGTCTCGACGTTCTCCTCCGAACGGTGGAGTGCTCTGAGGAGCGCGCCCGCTCTCGACGGGCGATCTCGCGGGCGAAGTCAGCTCAGCAGCGGAGCCAGATTCTCGATCCAGACGTCGGAGCCGACCTTGAGGATGAGAGCGCCAACCACCACGAGAAACGCGATGCGGATGAAGCGGCTGCCCCGCGCGACGGCCATCCGGGAGCCGAGGTAGGCGCCAGCGACGTTCGCGGCACCCATGACCAGGCCGAGCACCCAGATCATGTGGCCGCCCGGCACGAAATAGAGCAGCGCGCCGACATTGGTCGCGACGTTGACGATCTTGGCCTTGGCGCTGGCGAGCACGAAGTCGTAGCCGAGAGCGGTGATGAGCGCGATGATCAGGAACGTGCCGGTACCCGGGCCGATTAGCCCGTCGTAGAAGCCGATCAGCAACCCGAGCACGGCCGCCGTGACGAGGTGGCGACGACCCGCGTGCTTGAGCAGGGTGACGCTCCCGAGCGCGGGGCGAGCGATCGTGACGACCGCGACGACGATCAGTGCCACGACGATGATCGGCTTGAAGACGGCGGCGGGGAGGAGCCCCGCGAGCGTCGCGCCCGCGTAGCTGCCTGCGAGCGCGACTCCCGCCATCGGCAAAGCGGTGCGCAGGTCGGGCCTGGCACGGCGGAAAAAGGTAACCGCGCTCGTGGTCGTGCCGAACACCGAGGCGAGCTTGTTCGTGGCCAGGGCCTGCACGGGCGAGATCCCCGGCACGAGGAGGAGGGCGGGGAGTTGGAGCAGGCCGCCGCCGCCGACCACCGCGTCGATCCAGCCCGCTGCGAAGGCGGCGAGAATCATCAGCGCGAGCACGGGGAGGCCGAGGTCCTCGATGAACGTCAGCATCGAGGGAAGCCTACGACGGGCTCCCGCGTCCCGCGCTCCGCTCCCGTCTGCCGATGCACCGCCTCCTCGCCGAGACGCTGCCCCCGTCGTGGCACCTCGGCATACAGCGCGGCGTGTCGACAGACCGGATGCGCGCCGCGCCTACGCCTCCCCTTACACCTTCGCAAGTCCCTGCGGGCGCGACGACGCCGCACCTACGGTCGGTGCATGGACGCACAGGACATCCGCTGGAACGACGAAGCCCGCGACAAGATCCTTGAGGATTCGGACAGGGTCCTCCGGGAGGCCGTGCTCGACCTCGCGACGAGTAAGAAGGGCGAGCCCTGGGAGGACATCTTCGCCGAACTGAATGCGCGCCTCAAAGACCGCTTCATCGACTTCGAGCCCGGCCCCGACCTCCGCAAGTACGCCGAAGCCGTTTCCGCCGGGGAGATCGAGACCAGCTCGTGAGCGAACGCGGAGGCGAGGACCCAGCGCTCGCAGACGAACTCGCCTCGATCCGCGCCGTCGGTGAAGGCCGTCGCGGCGACGCGGTCGATCCTGCAGACGAGGACGTCGCACTCACGGCCGCGCAGTCCGAAGACATCGAGGCCGAGCTCAAGAGCACGGGCAGCGACAACTGACCACCTGCGGAAGGGCCCCCTGCCCAGGAGGGAGCGGGCCTTCCGTGCGCGCCGGCCGGCTACGCCGAGAGACGCTCGTAGTCGGTGTAGCCCTCGGCTCCTCCGCTGTAGACCGTCTCCTGGACGACCTCGTTCTCGGGGTGCCCGCCCTGCCAGCGTTCGAGAAGGTCGGGGTTGGCGATCGCGGGGCGACCGACCGCCACCGCGTCGGCGTGGCCCTCGGTGATCAGCCCTGTTGCTTCTTCGCGGCTGGTCGGCGAGCCGAAGCCACTGTTCGCCACGAAGACACCGCCGAAGCGGGCGCGCAGATCCTGAACCAGCTCCCCGGCAGGCTCGGCGTGCAGCACGCTCAGATACGAGAGCCCGAGCGGAGCGAGCCCATCGACCAGGGCCTCGTAGGTCGCGCGCACGTCGTCCGGGTCAGTCTCAACGACGTCCTGGATGTTGTGCGCGGGCGAGAGGCGGATGCCGACGCGTCCGGCGCCGACCTCCTCGGCAATCGCGCGAGTGACCTCGAGCGGGAACGCGGCTCGTTCGGCGGGCGTTCCGCCGTACGCATCGGTGCGCACGTTCGAGACGGGCGAGAGGAACTCGTGCAGCAGGTAGCCGTTCGCGCCGTGCACCTCGACTCCGTCGAAGCCGGCGTCGACCGCGCGGCGCGCAGCGGCGACGAACTCGTCGCGGACGCCCGCCAGCTCCTCGGTGGAGAGGGCGTGCGGTACCGGGAAAGGCTTCTTACCGCTGGGGACATGCACCTCGCCGTCGATCGCCACGGCGCTCGGAGCGACGATCCGGTCGGTGCCGGTGATCTCCGTGTGCGAGACGCGGCCGGCGTTCATCAGCTGCATGACGATACGGCCACCCGCGGCGTGCACCGCGTCGGCAACGGCGCGCCACCCGTCGGCCTGCTCCGGCGTCGCGATACCGGGCTGGCCGGGGTAACCCTTCGACTCGGCGCTCGGGAACACTCCCTCGCTGATCAGCAGGCCCATGCTCGCTCGCTGGGCGTAGTACTCGGCGACGAGGGGGCCAGGCACGCCCTGCTCGTCGGAGCGCAGGCGCGTCATGGGCGCCAGGACGATGCGGTTCGGCAGGTCGAGGTCGCCGGCGGTGAGAGGGGAGAACGGATCCACAGGATCGCCTTTCGTGGGGGGAGTGTCGTGCGCACGCGCGTCGCACTCCCGGCGGAAACCGCATCGGGGACAGGGACATTCCGACTCCCGGCGTTCTCCCATCCCGTCGTCGCCGAACAGCTCGACGGTTGCGACCCGCATCCGGGCGCCAGGGCTGTCTACACTCGGGAGGCGACCGACGAAGGAGTGTGCGCGATGCCGGCGAGACCCCACCACCCCGTGAGTTCCCGGTTCCTGCCGGCGCTTGCGGTCCTCCTCATCACTGCGGCTCTCGCACTGGCGCCGGCGACCGCGGCGGTGGCGGAGGCGCCCGTCGTCTTCTCCTCCTCCCCCGTGCTCGACTCGGCCGGCGTGCTGACCCCCGCCGAGACCGCCGAGGTCGAGCAGGCCGCGAGCGCTCTCTACGACCGGCACCGCGTGCAGCTGTTCGTCGCCTTCGTCGACTCCTTCACCAATCCGGCCGACCGTGCCGCCTGGGCAGACGAGACCGCGACCCGCAATGGACTCGGGACTGACGACGTCCTGCTCGCCGTGGCGGTCGACGCCCGGCAGTACCAGGTGTCGGTCGCTCAGGGTTTCGCTCTGAATGACAGCCAGGTCTCCTCCCTCCAAACGAACGACATCGAACCGAGGCTGGCCGCCAGCGACTGGGCCGGGGCGGCTCTCGCCGCGGCGGAGGGGATCGGGCAGCGCCTCGACGCACCGACAGCGGGCGAGGCGCTCGGCTCCGGCCTCCTGATCGCCCTCGCCGTGGTCGCTGGCCTCGCCGTGATCGGCGTCGTGGTCTGGCTCCTCGTGCGCCGGTCGCGGCGCCGTCGGGCCGAGGAGGCAGCCGAAGCCTCGATCGAAGAGCTCGCCACCCGCGCCGGCTCGGCGCTCGTGCACACCGACGACGCCGTCCGCACCAGCGAGCAGGAGGTGGGCTTCGCCCAGGCACAGTTCGGTACCGACGCGACCGGCCCGTTCCAGGAGGCGCTCGTCACCGCCAAGCGCCTCCTCGGCGAGGCCTTCACCCTCCAGCAGCGCCTCGACGACGCCGAGCCCGAGACCGACCAGGAGCGCCGCGACGGCTACCAGCGGATCCTGCAGCTCTGCGCCGATGCCGAGCAGACCCTCGACGAGCGGGCGAGCGCCTTCGAGGAACTGCGGGCCCTCGAGAAGAACGCACCGCAGGTCGTCGCCGCGCTCACCACCCGCGCAGCGGAACTCAGCGAGCGCCTCGCTCCCACCCGCGCGCTGCTCGCCGAACTCACTGCCCGCTACGCCGCGACGGCGATCGACGATGTGAGCGATGACGCCGACCAGGCGGAGGATCGCCTCCGCTTCGCCCGCGATCAGCTCACTGCCGCCCAGCAGAGTCTGCAGGGCGGCGATTCCGGACACGCGGCGGTGCTCCTGCGCGCCGGTCAGCAGGCCGCCGAACAGGCGTCGGGCCTCGTCGGCGCGGTCGCCACCCGGGCTGCCGAGTTGCAGACGGCGGAGGCGGCGCTCGCGGGCCGGGTTGCCGAGATCCGCGCTGACGTCGCGCAGGGCCGCGCGCTCGCCGTGTCGGACGATCCGCAGGCACAGGCACAGGCACAGAACGTCGCCGCCGCAGTCGCGTCGACCGAGGCTGCCCTCGACGAGGTCGAGCGCGCCGCCGCCGTACAGCCACACGATCCGCTCGGGCTGCTCGACAAGCTGACGGCAGCGGATGCCACGATCGACGCAGCCGTGGGCGGGTTCCGCGATGCGCAGGCGCAGCGCGAGCGCGAGAAAGCGGCTCTCGGAGCCGAGATCATCGCCGCCCGCAGCCGCGTCTCGGCCGCCGAGGACTTCATCTCCGCCCGCCGTGGCGCCGTCGGCTCCCAGGCGCGCACCCGCGTCGCCGAGGCCGCGCGCTCGGCCGAGTACGCAGCGCAGCTCGCCGCAACCGACCCCCGCGAAGCCCTGGCCTCGGCGCAGCGCGCCTCTGCTCTGGCTCAGCAGGCGCTCGCGAGTGCGCGGGCGGATGCGGGTGCCTATTCCGCGCCGGGTGCGGCCGGCAGCGGCTCCAGCACGGCCGCCGCGTTCCTCGGCGGAATCCTCGTCGAGTCGCTGCTCGGCGGAGGCGGCCGCTCCGGGTACCGCTCGGGCGGCTTCGGCGGAGGCGGCTTCGGCGGAGGCGGCTCGTCGCGGCGCTCAGGGGGCGGCGGCTTCGGCGGCGGGCGCAGCAGCGGCGGCGGACGTCGCGGCGGCGGCGGGCGCATCTGATTCCGGCCTCTCTCCCCCGATCCGGCATCACCTCGACATCCGGCACCACCCACGACACAAGGAGACACACCATGGCTCAGAGACAGTCGATCTTCGGCCGCGTCGCGCAGCTCGCGAAGGCCAACATCAACGCACTCCTCGATCAGGCCGAGGACCCTCAGAAAATGCTCGACCAGATGGTCCGCGACTACACCGACAGCATCCGCGACGCCGAGGCCGCGGTCGCGACCACCATCGGCAACCTGCGCCTGCTCGAGGACGATTACCGCGAGGACGTCGCTAATGCCCAGGAGTGGGGCGGTAAGGCTCTCGCCGCGAGCCGCAAGGCCGACGAACTGCGCTCCTTGGGCAATGCCTCAGACGCGGACAAATTCGACGCCCTGGCGAAGGTCGCCCTCCAGCGCCAGATCCAGTCCGAGCAGGAGGCGAAGGACGCCGAGCCGACCATCGCCTCGCAGACCGAGATCGTCGACAAGCTCAAGTCGGGCCTGCACCACATGCGCGAGAAGCTCCAGCAGCTCTCCAGCAAGCGCGACGAGCTCAACGCGCGAGCGAAGACGGTCGAGGCGCAGAGCCAGGTCCAGGACGCCGTAAAGAGCATCGACCTGATGGATCCGACCAGCGAAGTGAGTCGCTTCGAGCAGAAGATCCGCCGCGAGGAGGCGAGGGTCCGCGGTGCCGAGGAGCTCGCCTCCTCGAGCCTGGACGCTCAGTTCGAGTCGCTCGAGGACCTCGGCGAGATGACCGAGGTGGAGGCGCGACTCGCGGCTCTGAAGTCTGGGCGTCCTCAGGACTCGATCGGCTCCTGACCGAGCGTGCCTCCGACGCGTCACGCTGTCGGAGGCACGCCTCCGGCGAAGTACGCTCGGAACGAAGGCTGGCAATCACCCTGATGCATCTGCGGTCCCGGCACCGTAGTGTTCACACCAGGTAGCCCGTGACTCTGGCAGCCCTGATGCCGCGTCCGGCCCTTACCGACGTGGTGAACCACGAGCGGACCGTCCCCGTCGGGATCGCTCACCGAGAGGCCGTCGATGTCGATGGCCACCACGAAGAGCGAGGCGCCGATGAGCACCCCAGTCAGCACGACTCCTGCGAGCACCACCACCCCGAGCAGCACATCCGCCGCTCCGCGCGTCATCCGTACGCGGCCGCGCGCGGACGGTCGCACGAATCCCACAACCGAGTACTCCGGTCTGCTCAGCACGGTCCGCGACGCGGGCCTGCTCCGCCGCCGTACCGGCTTCTACTACACGATGTTCGGCGCCCTCGTGCTGGCGCTGGGCGGCATCGTGACCGGCTTCGTCCTGCTGGGCGACTCCTGGTTCCAGCTTTTGCTCGCCGCGGCACTGGGCATCGTGCTCACGCAGTTCGCGTTCCTCGCGCACGAGGCCTCGCACCGCCAGGTGTTCGAGTCCGGCAAGGCCAACGATGTTGCTGGCCGCACTCTCGCCAACCTCGTCGTCGGCATCAGCTACTCGTGGTGGATGACGAAGCACAGCCGGCACCACGCCAACCCCAACGTGCTCGGGAAAGACCCGGACATCGCCCGGGACGTCGTCTCCTTCACCCCGGAGGACGCGGCTCGCTCGCGCGGCTTCTATGCCTGGCTGACCCGCCGTCAGGGCTACGCGTTCTTCCCGCTGCTGCTGCTCGAGGGCATCAACCTGCACCTGCACGGCTTCCGCACGGTGTTCGGCAGGGGCAAGGTCGACAAGCGCTGGGTCGAAATCTCGATGCTGGTCACCCGCGTCGGCCTCTACCTCGCTGTGGTCTTCTGGGCCCTGCCGCTCGGTATGGCGTTCGCCTTCATCGGCGTGCAGATGGGCGTCTTCGGCCTCTACATGGGTGCTTCGTTCGCCCCGAACCACAAGGGCATGCCGCTGCTGCCCAAGGAGGCTCGCGTCGACTTCCTGCGCCGCCAGGTCCTCACCTCCCGCAGCATCCGCAGCACCTGGTTCACCGACCTCTACATGGGCGGTCTCAACTACCAGGTGGAGCACCACCTCTTCCCGAACATGCCCCGCCCGGCTCTGCGCCGCGCGCAGGTCATCGCCAAGGAGTACTGCGCCACCCATCAGATTCCCTACACCGAGACCACGCTGATGGAGTCGTACGCGATCGTGGTGCGCTACCTCAACAAGGTGGGCCTGTCGGCCGGCGGCGACCCGTTCGACTGCCCGGCGGCCTCGGCTTACGGACGCTGAGCCCACTCCGAGACGAATGAAGGCCCGCCCCTCCTCTGTGGAGGGGCGGGCCTTCGCTCGTTCACGGGATCAGGTCGACTGGCAGAAGATCAGCGTGCTCGAGACGCTTCCGGACGTTTTCGCACCCGTGCCCGTGTAGCCCGCGGGGAGCAGAGCGGCGGCGTTGAGCTTGAAAGCGACCGAGATCGAAAGGGTCGTGCGCATCGCGAGAGTGGCCCCGGCGGGCAGGGGCGCGGTCAGGGTGATCAGTTGACTCGTGCTGCTGAGGATCGACCCGGTCGCCGCACCGCCCGAGAACGAGAAGACGCCGATGTTGGCGATCCCGGAGCCGGTGACAGTCACGGACGTACCGGTGGGCAGCGGTTCGCTCGCGCTGGCTTTCAGGAGGAACCCGGGGCCGAGGACGCCGAGCGTGCCGCAGGTGCCGGAGAGGGTGAACGCGCCGACGTCGCCATTGGAGGCGGCAGCGGACGGAGTGGCGGCAACGGCAGCGACGACCGGCACGGACCACACGGCGGCGGAGGTGACGGAGCGACGAGTGACGGCGCGGTCGGAGTCAGGGCGGAAGGTCGAGGTATGCGCCACGGTGGGCCTTTCGATCGAAGGAGTCCTGCTGATGCGCGTCCGGAGACGAACGCTGCCCGCACCTGAAAGGGGGGTGAAGGCAATCGTGACGGGTGCGCTCGGCTCCGCCTACACGAAAAAGCTTGTCCCCCATTAGGGGCGCCACGGTCTCTTTCGATAGTACGCGGGTCACTTCGAGGTGGGACAGGGGCAAGGCGGGACAGTTGCGAGGTGGGTCACGCTCGAGGTATGCCTCATCTCCGTTGAGCCGTCTCCCCGCTGGTACGGAGGCGAGGCCGACCGCACAGCGCAAGGGGTGTCCCGTGGTGGGAGCGCGATCTAGCGTGGAGCCATGAGTAGCTCCAACAACGACATCGAGCCCACCCCGTCCAAGACCGCCGCCGAGGGCACCTCGCGCACGTCCGACCCCGCCACGCAGACCGGCACCTCCGCGGGCCTCGACAAGGTGGGCGGAGCATCCGACCCACTCGCCGACGGAGTTGGCGCCGATGGGGAGGAGCAAAACCCGCCGCTGCCCGACTGGGGACCGACGGACGGGGTCCACGGCACCGACGCCGAGGTCGACGACGCGGACGCTGCTGGGCGCTGACGCGGAGAACTTTTCGTGAAGGCGCGCGTTCCGCCGAGGTCCCTCTACATTCGCCGGAGCGTCCAAGAACCCCGCGCGCACAGCCTTACACTGGCGAAATGCAGCCGAACGAACGTGCCCTCAGGGTGATCTCGTACAACCTCCGAGAACACCGTGCGCACGTCGAGATCGCTCCTCTCGCCGCCCGGCACGATGTCGATGTCCTCTGCCTCCAGGAGTGCGACACCACCCGGCTGCCCCAGGAAGTCGGAGATCTCAGGCTCGCCTCCGTCACCGCCCGCAACCGTCTCGGGCTCGCGGTCTACTACTCCCACGCACGCTTCGAACTGGCCGGCAGCGCGGCATTCGAGCTTCGCAAGTCGATGCACGACCGCGTCATGTCCCCTGCGCACGAGCGCCTGCTCGCGGTGCGTCTCGAGGATCGCGAGGGCGGATCGATCGTCGTCTCGTCCTTCCACGCCGCACCGCTCTCGGCCGGGAATGCCCTGCGCCGCAAGCAAATCAATGAGGCACTGGACCGTCTCCGCGAGTACGCGCCAGACGTCCCCTCATTGATGGTCGGCGACTACAACTACCCCTGGTTCTTCCGCGGGCTGGACCGAAAGATGACGCGGAACGGCTACGTGGTGTCGCGCAGTGACTCCCCCACCTATGCGCGCTACCGCTACTTCAGCGGGCACTTCGACTTCGCCATCAGCGACGCCGTCCGGATCCAACGTGTCTCGACCCTGCCGCAGGGCCTGTCCGACCACCTCCCGGTGCTCGTCGATGCGCACTACGACGTCGGTACCGCCTGACTTGCCGCGTCCTCCCACGAAACGCACCGCTCGACGCTCGCTAGGCTCGGAGCGTGACGACCCTGATCCTCGCCCGGCACGGAGAAACTGTCTGGCACTCCGAAAACCGCTTCGCGGGCTCCTCCGACATCGCACTGACCCCTCGCGGGCAAGACCAGGCGGCAACTCTGGCCGCCTGGGCCGTCGACGCCGACCTTGAAGCGGTCTACTCCTCGACGCTGGTGCGTGCCGTGCGCACCGCTGTGCCCGCAGCGCGCGCCGCGCACCTCGAGGTGCAGCCCGACCCTGCGCTGGTCGAGGTCGACTTCGGACAGGGCGAGGGCCTGACCACCGACGAGATGGACAAGCGCTTTCCCGACGCCTACCGCGCCTGGGTCGCCGCGCCGGCGATCCAGCCGATGCCGGAAGGCGAGTCAGGTCTCGACGCGGTCGCGCGCGCCAACACGGCGCTCGCCCGCATCCACCGCGAGCACCCCGACGGCCGCGTGCTCGTCGTCGCGCATGGCACGCTCATCCGCCTGCTGCTCTGCGCCTACCTCGGCATCAACCCCGAGACCTACCGCCACACCTTCCCCGTGGTCGACAACGTGTCTTTGACGACACTGCGCTGGGACGCGTCGGGCATCGGCCTGCTTGGCTATAACGTGCCCCCCGTTCAGACCCAGCGGCGCTCCAGCTGACAGACGTGGCCGAGAGGCGGTCCGGATCGGGGAAGGCCGGCTCGATCGGCCTGGTGCTCGGCTCGGTCGCCAGTGTTCAGCTCGGCGCCTCGTTCGCGGTGCTGCTGTTCCCCGCCGCCGGACCACTCGGCACGGTCACGCTGCGGCTCGTCTTCTCCGCGATGGTGCTGCTCCTCGTCTCCCGACCGCGACTGCGCGGCCACAGCCGGAGCGATTGGGCCACCGTTGCGGGCTACGGACTCGCGCTCAGCGGGATGAACGCCTGCTACTACGAGGCCATCGCCCGGATACCGCAGGGCGCCGCAGTGACGCTGGAAGTCCTGGGGCCGCTGACGCTCTCGGTGATTGCCGGGCGGAGCGTCCTGAGCGTCATCTGGGCCACCCTCGCCCTCGTCGGAGTAATCACGCTCTCGCAGGGCGGCTTCTCGTCGCTCGACCCCGTCGGCGTGGTCTTCGCCCTCGGGGCCGGGGCACTGTGGGCGACCTACATCGTCCTCGCTGGGCGCACCGGCGGCCGCTTCAAGGGGATCGATGGTCTCGCCCTGGCAGTCGCGTTCGGCGCGATCGTCTCACTGCCGCTGGGAATCGCCTCCGCCGGCTCGGCGCTCGTCATGCCGCCGGTCCTGCTCCTCGGGCTCGCAGTGGCGGTCCTCTCCTCGGCCGTGCCGTATGCACTGGAGCTCCTGGCGCTGCGCAGACTGCGCTCCTCGACGTTCTCCGTCCTCATGTCGCTGTCGCCGGGCGCCGCCGCGCTCTCAGGGTTTTTGGTGCTGGGTCAGCGGCTCAGTGCAGTGGAGGCAGTGGGGATCGCCCTCGTCGTTGCGGCGAGCGTCGGAGCGGTCCGGACCGCGCGGACGTAAGCGACGGCGGCAAGAGGACTCGCACCCGAGACATCGGCGGCACAAGCATCTCCGACGTCCTTCGCCCTGGCAAGTGATGCATTCAGCATGTCCGTAGAACACGAACGGTTGGCCTCTCCGTCCGATGAGTATGGGTTCCGAACCGCGTCCGCTGCGCCCAGAACGCCTCGTAGCCGTACCGGACACTGTGGTCGGAGACGCCGCGGACCAGCTTCACCCATGTCCGACGCGAACGACGCAGCCGCCACGAGACGAGGAGCAGTGACGCAGCCCGCCCGATCCTCACGCCTCGCGCGTGATCTCTACCCGAACGAAAAGCTTCGACGAGCGCGGCCCGGCGAACACTCCGCGCAGTGGCGCGATGTCGTTGTAGTCCCGGCCGCGGCCGACGATGACGTGGCGGTCACCGATGTCGATCAGGTTGGTCGGGTCGTAGCCGCGCCACGCGCCTCCGCAGAACCACTCGACCCAGGCGTGCGACTCCCCCACCACGGTCTCGCCGATGTCGGCCTGCGGCTGGGGATGCAGGTAGCCCGAGACGTAGCGGGCCGGAATACCAACTGCACGCAGCGCCCCGAGCACGATGTGGGTGATGTCCTGACAGACGCCCTCACGCGCGGTCCACGATTCGGTCGCCGTCGAGTGCACTCCTGTCACACCCTGGCGATAGGTCATCTCCCGGCCGATGCGTTCCGCGATTGCGAGCGCCGCCTCGCACGGGCCGGCCGAGTCGTCGGCGAGCGAGCGGGCAAGGGCCGTGAGGTCTTCGGGAGGCGCCGTACGGATCGTCTGCTTGGACTGCTCCACATACTCGGTGAGCGTCTCGACCTGCCGGGTGAGCTGCTCCCAGCCGGTGGGATGGTCGGGGTGCTGCTTGGGCCGGATCTCCACAAGCGAGGTCGCGGTCAACGAGAGTTCGCGGTGCGCGTCGAGCACGTCGAACGACGAGACACGGGTGCCCCAGTAGTCGGTGTACGCGTGCACCGAGGTCACCGGGCGGATGTCGAGGTTCGAGAACAGCACGAGCTGGCCGTCGGAGGAGGCGGGCAGCATCCGCGCCTCGTTGTAGGACGCCACGACGTCTCCCGCGTAGGTAAAGCCCGTGGTGTGCCTGATGCGCAGCCTGCTCACAGTGCCTCCCCGATCCAGCTCGGCATGACGTTTGTGGGGAAGTACCGCTGGCGGATCGCCTCGGATGCGGCTGAGGTCGCCTCCTGCACGCTGTCCATGTGCCGGGGGAGGTCCTCGAGGATGTCCGTGATCGGCCGGTATTCGAGCTCACTGCGGATCTGCCCGAGCACGCGCTGCGCGTCGCCCGAATGGCCCACGCGGCCGGTGCGCGGCTCGATGTCGCGCATGCACGCCTCCGCTCGCGAGACCGAGAAGAGGATCGAGCGCGGGAAGAGGCGGTCGAGGAGGAGGAACTCCGCGGCATTGCGTGCGCTCGGCACTCCGCGGTAGGTGCGCAGGTACGCCTCATACGCCCCGCAGGAGCGGAGGATCGTCGTCCAGGAGGGTCCGCTCGCCTCGGTCAGTGACCGGGTGGCGAGAAGCCGGGCGGTCATGTCGGCGCGCTCGAGCGAGCGGCCGAGGGTGAAGAACTGCCAGGCTTCGTCGCGGGAGGTCGCCGACTCGATGATCCCGACGGCGAGAGCGGAGCGCTCACGCACCCAGCTGAAGAACTCCGAGACGCGCTCTCCCGAGACTCGCCGCGGCATCCGCGTGCGAGTGGTGTTGAGGCACTCCCAGAGCTCGGTCGAGACGATTTCGCGGGCCCGCCGGGCGTTCTCGCGGGCCGCGCCAAGCGAGTAGGCGATGGAGGCGGGATTCGTGCGGTCGATGGCGAGGATCGTCAGCACGTCGGCCCGGGTGATCTCGCCCATGCCGTCGGGAGGGGTCGAGCCCATCACCGAGAGCAAGGAGCGGCAGGCGGTGTCCTCGTCGATCCACGGGTCTTCGAGGAGGAGCTGGAGGTGGACGTCGAGGATGCGCGCCGTGCCGTCCGAGCGCTCGATGTAGCGGCCGATCCAGAACAGTGATTCGGCGATCCTCGAGAGCATCAGTCCTCCTCCGCCGCGAGCGCCTGCTGTTGCTGCTGGTCTTGGTCGTGCGTGGGGGCGTCCTGCGGCGAGTGGTCGGGAGTGTGGTTCAACGGGTAGACGATCGGGATCGAACTGGTGACCGAGGCCTGCTCGGCGACAAGCGCCTGGATGTCTCGGATCTCGGGCTCGGCGGTGCGCTGCTCCTCGAGGCCGACCACCCACGTGTCCTTTGATCCGCCGCCCTGCGAGGAGTTCACGACCAGTTGCCCCTCCGGCAGGGCGACGCGGGTGAGACCGCCGGGGAGGACCCAGACGTCGGTGCCGTCGTTCACGGCGAACGGCCGAAGGTCGGCGTGGCGCGGGCGCATTCCGTCGTCGACCAGGGTGGGGATGGTCGAGAGCTGCACGACCGGCTGCGCGATCCAGCCGCGCGGGTCGGCCTGGAGGCGGGAGCGTAGCTCGGCCAGTTCCTTCGCCGACGCGGCGGGACCGACGACGAGGCCTTTGCCGCCGGAGCCGTCGACCGGCTTCACCACGAGCTCATCGAGCCGGTCGAGTACCTCCTCGAGCGCGCCCGGATCCTCCAACCGCCAGGTGTCGACGTTCTTGATCACCGGCTCCTCTGAGAGGTAGTAGCGGATGAGATCGGGCAGGTAGGTGTAGACGAGCTTGTCATCGGCGACGCCGTTGCCGATCGCGTTCGCGATCGTGACGGTGCCCAGGCGGGCGGCGAGCATCAGACCAGGGGAGCCGAGCATCGAATCGGCGCGGAACTGGAGCGGATCAAGGAACTCGTCGTCCACGCGGCGGTAGATCACGTCAACTCGCGTGGGGCCGGAGGTGGTGCGCATGAACACCTTGCCGCCCGTACAGAACAGATCACGGCCCTCGACCAGCTCGACGCCCATCAGGCGGGCGAGGAGGGTGTGCTCGAAGTAGGCGGAGTTGTAGACGCCGGGAGTGAGCACAACGACGGTCGGGTCATCGACCCCCTCGGGGGCGGAGGCGCGCAGAGCCTGGAGCAGCTTGTTTGGGTAGTCGCCCACCGGGCGCACGCGCATCGAGACAAACAGCTCGGGCAGGGTCTGCGCCATGACGCGCCTGTTCGAAATGACGTAGGAGACGCCGGAGGGCACGCGCACGTTGTCCTCGAGGACCCGCCAGGCACCGACCTCGTCGCGGATCAGGTCGATGCCGGACACCTGGATGCGCACCCCATTGGCGGGGACGATGCCCGCGGCCTGGCGGTGGAAGTGGCTGGAGCTCGAGATCAGGCCCGCCGGGATGACTCCGTCGGCGACCGCGTTCTGCGGGCCGTAGACGTCCGCGAGGAAGGCCTCGAGCGCGCGGACTCGCTGTGTGATGCCGCTCTGTACCTTGTTCCACTCGGCGCGCTCGATGACCCGGGGCACGGCGTCGAGAGGGAACGGCCGCTCCTCCCCGGCGAAGTCGAAGGTAACGCCCTGGGCGAGGTAGGAGGAGGCGAGCGCGTCGGTGCGGCCCCGCAACTCCTCCTGGGTCATCCGAGCCAGCGAGGAGTAGATGTCACGGTAGGCGGCACGGACCCCATCGGGTCCGCTTGCGGACGCCACGTCGGCGAACATCTCATCCCAGGGGGTGGCACCCGAGACGGGCCGCGCGACCTTCTGGGACCCGTATCCGTCGAAAAGGTCACCCATGGCACGACTCTAGTGCGGGCCGTATTGCGGGGATGTTTCGGGGGCCGAGCGTCTCACTCTGGTGCTCACGCGAGGGCGAGCGCGCCGTCGATCCTGTCCACGTCGAAGGCCCGAGCTAGACGGCGGCGCTGACGTTCGGGGATCTCGAGTTCGTTGGCGATGTCAGGCCAGGTCTGGACCTGCCGGGCAACGGAACGGATGATCCAAGCGCCCTCCTCGCGCCGCAGTGAGAAGGCGTCGGCGATGTCCAGAAGGTTCGAGAGCTCTCGAGCGCGGGGGTCGTCGCGGTCGCTGATGGGTCTCGATGCGGTGACCCCGGTACTCGTGCTCGGATTGATGTCGAAGACCGGGGCCAGCCGCCAGCCGCCAGGGGCGCGGAGGAAGCCGTGGTTGCGCCAGTGATCATCGACGTTATTGATCAGAACGGTCAGGGCGATGCGGCAGAACATCTCGCGCAGGTCCGCTCGAGGATCGGCGCTGAGGTCGTTCACGACGTCGGAGAACTGCTCGTAGGTGTACCGCGAGAGGTCGTTCGCTCCGATGCCGAGGGCCGACGCCGCCGAGAGATAGGCCCGCCGACCTCCGTTCGGTGCACGATCGAACCTGTCCAGGATCAGGACGCTCTTCTTTTCGGAGGCGCGGTGAAGCGTCCACTCAGGCGTGGCGAGACCCACCCGCGCCGCAAGCATGAGGGCGAGGGCCTCCCAACGCTCGAGATCGAGGTCTCCGTCCTTCGAGTGCGGAAGCTTCGCCAGGGCGAGGCGTCCGTCTGGCCGCCGCACGTTCGCCTTCGGCCGCGCACCCCCGGGGGATGTCGCGATGTCGGAGAGGTAGGCGACGTCATCCTCCGACGCGTCGTCGGCCTCGTATCGCGCGGCGACCTGCACGATGCGATCGATCTCGTGGACGTTCGCGACTCCGCTCTCGCTCGAGAGCCACTGACCCGTCTCGGTCGAGCGGAGGCGGAGGGCGCCGAGCCTGGAGGCGTCGGACACGCCGAGCAAGTGATCCCAGGCACCACGGAAAGCAGGAGTCGACGGGTCGCGCTTGCGACGGTCGGCGTGGTTCGCCTCGATAAGCCGCTGGCCCCATTCATCGGGAGAGGCATCGTCGAAGGCGCCGGGGAGCGCATGGCTCTCCGGCATCCAGACCCGCCCGGTCACCAAGGGGAGGTCGGGCGAGATGGCGTAGGCCCCCCGAGTTGCGAGGTAACCCTCGTCGTACTGGAACGACGAGGAGGCGAGGTTCCGGTGCCCCGCGAACGATGGGTGGAGGGCGCCCACCCGCACGAGCCCGAGCCTCTCGTCGTCGAGATGAACGTCAACAGGCAGCGCCCTCACAGCGATCCGCCGGCGCCGAGAACCGCGTCGATGCGCACTCGCGCCGTCTCGCTCCTGTAAGGATCGGACGCTGCGACGACGGTGTCCGCGATGCCCAGGGCTGCGAGGACCGCGAACACCGATTCGATCCGCGCGGAGCCGTCCCCCGCCTCAAGGCGTCGCAGTGTTTCCCTGGTCACTCCCGCCCGTTCGGCCAGCACTGTCGCGCTCATTCCGTTGACGGCGCGCCAGCGCGCGAGATTCGCACCGAACTCCGACAGCAGGTGCGCTCGTTGCGGCGAACGACGTGCCACCATGACGACCTCCTGACGACAAGTGCTAGCAGGTGCTAGCAGGTGATAGCTCAAGCTAGCATTCCGTCGCGATCTGCAAGCTTGAGCTTCCATTTAATGCAGAGCCGATGCGAGAGCGGACGGTAACGACGCCGCGCGGGAATAGATCCAGGGTCGTCTGGTTGAATGGTGATGTACATGCAAACGCATGAATTAGGCTCCGCCGGGCGGGGTCACGGAGAAAGAGGGAGCACCTCATGCAGTTCGGCATCTTCACGGTCAGCGACATCACGACCGACCCCACGACCGGACGGACCCCGAGCGAGTCCGAGAAGATCGCAGCGTCCGTCACGCTGGCCAAGAAGGCGGAAGAGATCGGTCTCGACGTCTTCGCCCTCGGCGAGCACCACAACCCGCCGTTTTGGTCCTCCTCGCCGACGACCACGCTGGCGTTCATCGCCGCGCAGACGGAACGCCTCCTGCTCTCGACCGCGACCACGCTCATCACGACCAACGACCCGGTGAAGATCGCCGAAGACTTCGCGATGCTCCAGCACCTCGCCGACGGTCGCGTGGATCTCGTGTTCGGCCGCGGCAACACCGGCCCCGTCTATCCGTGGTTCGGCAAGGACATCCGCCGCGGCATCGAGCTAACGATCGAGAACTACGACCTGCTGCACCGCCTCTGGACGGAGGAGTACGTCGACTGGGAGGGCCAGTTCCGCACGCCTCTCCAGGGCTTCCAGTCGACTCCCCGCCCGCTCGATGGTGTCGCGCCCTTCGTGTGGCACGGCTCGATCCGCTCCCCACAGATCGCCGAGCAGGCCGCCTACTACGGCGACGGATTCTTCGCGAACCACATCTTCTGGCCCGCCTCGCACACGCAGAAGATGGTGCAGCTCTACCGCCAGCGCTTCGAGCACTACGGCCACGGCACCGCCGACCAGGCGATCCTGGGCCTCGGTGGCCAGATCTTCATGGCCCGCAACTCGCAGGACGCCCTCGCGCAGTTCCGCCCCTACTTCGACAACGCGCCGGTCTACGGCCACGGCCCGTCCCTCGAGGACTTCACCGAGCAAACTCCGCTCACCGTTGGCTCCCCGCAGCAGATCATCGACCGGACCCTCGGCTTCCGCGAGTACGTCGGCGACTACCAGCGCCAACTGTTCCTCATGGACCACGCGGGACTCCCGCTGAAGACCGTGCTGGAGCAAATGGACATGCTGGGCGAGATCCTGCCCGCTCTGCGTTCCGGCTTCGCGGAGGGCCGTCCCGCGCACGTGCCGGACGCTCCCACTCACGCCTCGCTCGTGGCGACGCGCGACGCGCAGCCCGCCGACGCGCTCCGCACCTCCGAGCACAGCGCCGTTAAGCACAGCGCCGCTGAGCCGATCACTGCCTAGTCAGGAGACTCCAGCATGGATACCCGCAGAATCACCGTCCTCTCGGCAGGTCTCAGCCAGCCATCCTCGACCCGGCTCCTCGCCGACCGCCTCGCCGACGCCACCCAAGCCGCCCTCTCCGAGCAGGGTTTCGCCATCGAGCGGAGCGTCGTCGAGCTACGCGACCTCGCGCACGACGTGACGAACAACCTCCTGACCGGCTTCGCGAGCCCCGCTCTGCAGACCGCGCTCGACGCGGTCACCGGAGCCGACGGGCTGATCGCCGTGACACCGATCTTCACCACCAGCTACAGCGGCCTGTTCAAGTCGTTTGTCGACGTGCTCGATACGGAGGCACTGCGCGGCCTGCCCGTGCTGCTCGCGGCGACCGGAGGGTCGCCCCGGCACTCGCTCGCCATCGACTATGCAATGCGCCCGCTGTTCAGCTACCTGCACGCGGCTCCGCTCTCCACCTCCGTCTTCGCCGCCACCGACGACTGGGGCGGAACGACCGAGGACGGGCGGGCACTGCCCTCCCGCATCGAGCGGGCCGGACGCGCGCTGGCCGTCGAGGCGGCGCGCTCGTCGCGCTCGGGCGGGGCGGCCGATCCGTGGGCGCTCGACGACTCCTTCGAGGGGATGCTCGGCCGCCTGAACTGACGCGCCGAGACTCCGGGAAAAAGGACCCCAACGGCCGTGGTGCGGCGAACGGACCAGGCGACCGGCCGGAGCACCGTTCGTCCCCCGCTTGCGACACGGGGTGTCAATCCCCAGTTTCGCCGGTCCGCTCGGCACCGCCCCGCGGTACGGTCGTCACAGGCGCCCACCGAGTGCGCTCCAGAGCGCACCCTTCGAGCGGAAGGCGGGATCATCGTGAGTGTCCTCGCCGCCAGTGCTGCGAAGCAGAAGGTCGCCGGTCGCTACTACCTGATTGAGCGGATCGGCTCGGGCGGGATGGGCTCGGTGTACCGGGCCCGCGACGAATCGGTGCAGCGCGACGTCGCCGTGAAGGTGTTCCGCGCTGAAGCATCACACCCCGAGGACGTCGCCCGACAGGAGCGCGAGGTCAGGATGCTGAGCTCCTTCGCTCACCCCGGCATCGTCAACCTGTTCGATGCTGGACTGCACAACTTCGGCGGCGAGGTGCGCCGGTACGTCGTGATGGAGCTCGTCGCCGACCCGACGCTGGAGGCGCGGCTCGAGTCCGGTCCGCTGCCCGCCGACGAGGTCGCCGCGATCGGCACGCAGCTGGCGGAGGCGCTCGCCTATCTGCACGAGCGTGGCGTGGTGCACCGTGACGTGAAGCCCGCGAATATCTTGATCAGCGACGTCGCCTCCAGCGGCTACGACCACACAGCCAAGCTCGCCGACTTCGGTGTCGCGCACTCGATGGACGGCTCCCGCCTCACCGGTGACGGCATCGTGATCGGCACAGCGAGCTTCGTCAGCCCGGAGCAAGTCGCCGGGGAACCGGTTAACGGAGCGAGCGATGTCTTCTCGCTCGGGCTGGTACTCCTCGAGGCGCTGACCGGGCATCGCGAGTACTCCGGCACCGTCCTGGAGGCGGCGATCGCCCGACTGCATCGCAGCCCCGCGGTCCCGGAGACCGTGCCCGCTGCGTGGCGCTCACTGCTGAGCGCGATGACGGCGAGGGACCCCTCCAACCGGCCGACCGCCGAGCAAGTCGCGCATCAACTGCGCGGGGGGATGGCCGCGGAGCCAGCCACGATGGAGGACACGCGCTCGGCTCGGGTGCGGCGCTCGGTGATCATCGGGTCGAGCGTGGTCGGAGTGGCTGCGATCGCGGCGCTCTCGTGGATGCTCGGGGTGCTCACCGGCCGCTGAGCCTAGGCCGTGCAGTGCTCGGCCCCGTGCGATGTGCAGGAGCCTGTGCGATGTGCAGGCGATTCTCGCGTGGGAGCGCTCTCCGCCGCTGGGGTGACCCAGGGATTCCGGACCACGTCCTCGGTTTGAATCTATTCCACGGGCTGTAGTTTTTTGAGTATCTCGC
>NZ_JABRPL010000003.1:58466-466244 GCF_013249015.1 Rathayibacter agropyri | reverse complement strand
GCGCCGCACCGCTCATCACCTGCCCGACACCCGACCCGACACTCGCGACGAACTGCCCCGCCCACGACCCCGACCCGGCCGCCGGCTGCATCACCGTGACGTCATACCAGTGGCCCACCTGATCACTGGCCATCCCGACCAGGTTCAACCCCTCACCAGTAGACGCGATCGACGCGTGGTCAATCGCACTGTTCACACCCCCAACAATCAGCGACCCACCCAGCCCCGCGAACGCCAACGTCGCACCCGCGCTGAACGGCGTACCCACCACGCCCACCGCGACAATCACCACACCCTCAACGACCTGGATCCCATCCCACAACACCCCCCACAGGGCATCCTCTTTCCGTTGCCGATCCTGCTCCGCTTCAACATCCTCGACATACCCAGAGAACAAGCTGTCCCACCCATCGGACGCAGCCTGCTGATTCTCCCGACAGTAATCCAGCATCCCCCCGGTCAACCCGCTCAACCTCTGCAAAGTGGCATTGAAACTCCCCGCCATGTAGGAGCGCCCTTGCCCAACAGTGAGACTCCCGACATTATTCAGGATACTGTTCAGCTCAGCGAAAAGATTCTTGACCTGGTCGAATCCATGATCCGTGGCCTCATACGCCTGCCACGTCTCATGCTGGGTCTTCGCAATCACCTGCATATTCTCAAACTCGCTGACGGTACTCTCGACCGCATCCGTTCAGTCGTCAATGACGAGTTCAACTTTCCGTTTAGCACGGGGATCGTAGGACGTCACAATCCATTCTGCAGAAAGTTCCGCACGCACTCGTTTCGCTAATTCAAATCCGTCTTCAAGAAAATTGGCCGGAGCGGCACTGTTAGCTGGGTCGTCAGCTTCGAATTGAGCATCGGCTGCATCGCTCCAGGCCAAAAGATCCCGAACGAGCTCCGAGCTGAGGCCGATCTCATGGCCGGCGATACTGTCGATCCCGTATCTCCCGTTAAGCCAAAGCGGGAATTGCGTCCATTCGTAGTGAATGTCCACGTGAGGACGTTCGTTCGGAGCAATCACAGGAAGCGTGATATTGAAATCGCTCATTTGATATTCGCTCCTACGATGTAACCATTGCTTCCAGTAGTAATAGCAATTTTCATTGTCTCGCCATTATACTCCACCTCGTAGATTGGGCGTCCCGTCCCTTTCCCTTGATTACCAACAATTTTGTTCTCTTGGATTGCTCTCGAAAGGAGATCGGGGATCTGGGATTCACTGATCCCTTTCTGAGCGAACTCATCTCCGTGTGCTTCGATAATATGAGCAAGGCCTGATGGATTTGGTGTCACATCGCTTGTGGTCCCTCGTTCGAGCCAGACGATCTTGCCCTCTGGTGTCGTCATTATTGTGACGACCTTCTCGGGGCTGACTTTGATACCGACTCGGAGGAGTTGATCCATAAGGGCTTGGTGTGCGGTAGGTACCAGATCTCCCCCACCATTCACCCCTTGTTTCACGGAGTCCATTGCGTCGCTGGCTGTCACCCCTCCCGCGCCGATCTGGTTCTTGAGCCAGTCCAGGGCGCTGGTGGTCCTGCTCGGGTTCGTGATGATGGGTTTCCCGAAGTCAGCGAATTTGTTCGCCTGACCTACAAGTCCGCTCGCTTTCGCGATCTTCAACGCCGCCGCTCCGGGCAGGGCGTTCCCAACGAGCTGTCCGATCACAACCGGGTTACCCTCGCGGACCTGGTCAACAAGCGTCGTCACCTGCTGCCACGCTTGATGACGCACACCCTCGTCAAAGACGAGAGCCTCGATCCCACGCCCCGTGTCACCCAGATTCATCTGCGCCGCACCGCTAATCACCTGCCCGACACCCGACCCGACACTCGCGACGAACTGCCCCGCCCACGACCCCGACCCGACCGCCGGCTGCATCACCGTGACGTCATACCATCGGCCCACCTGATCACTGGCCATCCCGACCAGATTCAACCCCTCACCAGTAGACACGATCGACGCGTGATCAATCGCACTGTTCACACCCCCCACAATCAACGACCCACCCAACCCCGCGAACGCCAACGTCGCACCCGCGCTGAACGGCGTACCCACCACGCCCACCGCGACAATCACCACACCCTCAACGACCTGGATCCCATCCCACAACACCCCCCACAGGGCATCCTCTTTCCGTTGCCGATCCTGCTCCGCTTCAACATCCTCGACATACCCAGAGAACAAGCTGTCCCACCCATCGGACGCAGCCTGCTGATTCTCCCGACAGTAATCCAGCATCCCCCCGGTCAACTCCCCCAACGTCCGCAACGTCAGATTAAAGCTCCCCGACACATACGAGCGTCCCTGCCCGACAGTCAGACTCCCCAGGTTCGCGACCACCCGGTTCAACTCCGCCACAAGGTTCTTCACCTGACCGAACCCGGGATCCGTGGCCTCATACGCCGCCCACGTCTCCTGCTGAGACGTCACAATCGACCGCATCCGCTCGAAACCCTCCGCAGCGGCATCGGCCGCGCCAGCGCCCGCGCCGTCCAACGACACCAGATGCGACGCGCTCGCAGCAATCGACCGCAAGTCGGCGGCGAACCCGCGCAACTGCTCGATGCCGGTATCAAGCTGGACACGGTGCGCGTCGAACTCGTCGTTCACGAGCCGGAAATTCCCGTCCGTGTCCACCTGGGAATATCCGTTCCAATACACGCCAATCGCGGTCTGGAACGTCGACAGACACACCAACAGGGACTGCACAATCGGGACATGCACCTCCCGAATATACGCACGCATCGCATCCGCACCCTGACCACTGATATTCCCCGACGCGGCCAGACTCTGAAGCCCCTGCAGGAGCGCATCAAGCGCCTCACTCCGCTCTGCGAGACTCTTCTGCAACCCCGGAGACGACGCCTGCCACGAATCCGCAGAAAACTCCACCACACTCACTCGGACACCTCGCCGCCCTGCGCATCCTGCGCGTCCTGCACCTCAATATTTACTCCGAGTTGATCGAACTCGTTCGTGTCCTTCTGCGCCGCCGCACCAAACGACGCGACCAACGTCGACAGGTCAGCGGAGATCTCGGTGACAGCCGTGACCCCTGGAACATTCAGGTCACCACCCCGATCCCATGCGTCCTTCGTCTCCGCCACGCGGGACGTGAGAGTAGACACCGTCCGAGTCTCCTCATGGAACCCGTCGGCTATGCCTCGTGTGTCTGAACCCATAATCTCTTACCTCCTCTGACGTCTCGTTCAGTTCAGCGCTATCGCGACCGCCTGCGCGGAAAGGACCGGATGCTCGAGCGGATTGATCGAGAACGCGAGCGCGCGTTGCTTGCTCTTGCAGTCACCAATCGCCTGCCCGATCTGATCGCTGATGCGCGCGTAATCCGACCTCGCCCCGTCGAGAGCACCCGTGAAACTGGTGCGACTCTGCCCAGCCCACAGCGCCCCACCCGCATCCTTATAGTCATCGACCCGGAACCCCTCCGCCTCGCCGCGCACCGTGTCCAGCTGGGCGATGACCTCATCGAGTTCCCGCACCTGCGCCAACGCCTGGTCCTCATTCATCGTCATCTCCCACGTCCCGCACACTGGCGAACGGGTCGTCCTCTGCGGCCCTGGCAGCGGACGCTACCGGGACGGAAGCGGAGACCGATTCGTTTCGTTTCTGCTGGAATCGAGTGTGGGCATCGTTCAACATGTCGACGGCCAGTTCGTCGTCCGTGTCCCGGTACCCTTCGTGCACGGTCTTCATAATGTCGTCCTGGTTGAAATAGGCGATATTCGTGTGGATCAGGCCCTCCGGATACAGGAACGCGCCATAGTCGAAGAACGCATCCTCGACGATCGACCCTCGACTGACGATCACTAGCTTCTTCACCGAACCGTTCAGAATCACCACACTTCCCAACGGCAAGAACGTGCGGCTCCCCACGAGCCCAGAATCAGACTGCAGATCAGTCATACTTGTCTTCCTTTACGTCGAAGCTCACTAAATGGGTCTGCGGCATTTTTCGCTACCCACTCACTCTCGAATCTGGAGACGGCCACCATTACCGATCCCGAACGACGAGATGACGTCGTAGCCGCTCACGGCGAGGGCTTTGTCATCAAGCGCCAACGAGAACCCCTCGGACAGCACCATTCCCATCGCCGCACAGCCATCCCGGATCAGCTGCGTCAGCCGATCGAACGTGACCTCGCCGGGCACCAACAGGTCGACCTGCTTGCCCGCATGCTCCAGGGTGACTTCGATCACAGTGCCGCCCGGACCTGCTGATAGTCGGCCACGCTGGTCTCTACGTGCGCGAAGTCCAGGGTGTTGGCGACCGTCAGCCGGCCAGCCGCCGCCTCTTGCTCCTTGTGCGCCCTCGCAGAAACATCCGCGGAGAACAGGTCACCACGAATCGCGAAGTCTCCCGTGGAACCGGCGCCCACCGACTCGTTCACGAGAACAGTGGTGTCAAGATTCAACCGCCCCTCACCGTCGTCATCGGAGGCGAACGCGAAAGCAGGTGCGCTTACCGTCACCGCGACAGCAAACGCACCTGCACACAACCCTCTCGCGAGGAGAGATCGCCGTGCCGAGTCTTCTGCGCCCGGGAAGCTGCTAGAAGCCGAAGCTCTGCGCATCCTGCGCGTCACGCTCAGCAATGGTGTCCGCGTACTTGTTCAACTGCTCGTTGATGTTCACCAGCAACTCCTCGAACTTCTTCACGCTCTCGGAAAGCTGGTTGTACTGCTCGAGATACGCCTGGAACGCCTGGCCCTTCCACTCCTCACCAATGGTCGAGTTCATCTGGTTCACCTTCTGAATGGCCTGCTCGATCTCTTCCTTCGAGCGGGTGTAAACCTGAGCCTGCTGCTTCAGTTCTTCGGGCGTAACACTAATCTGAGCCATGGAATGTTCCTTTCTTGGTCCTGATACTGCTCCGAGACCGTAGCATGCCGCCAGCACACGATCAGAAGCCCCGGGAGTCACCATTGTGTATCCCCGCGCCTTGGCCAGGGACTATGACCGGTGCTGCTGTCGGGGCTCCGCCGAACATGCCCGCAGCTCGCTGTGGTGGCCGGTAGGCAGATTCCCCGTCATTTCGGCGTTCCACGGGAAGATTCAGTTGACTGCCTGGGGCAGGGCGACGGTCGGTCGCTGCCGGGGAAGACACCCGTACTAGTGCCAAATCCGTCTCGGGATAAGGTCCGCCAGGATGTCGTAGCTAAGGCACGAAGTAGAACACCGATGGCGCAGATTGCGAAGGACATGGGGTCTCGAAGAACTCGATCGCGAACGGAACGAAATAACGGTTTATGCAAAAAACCCTTGCACGCCCAACCAAGATTCCACTACCCCGGGCGTACGAAAACAAATCCCTGAGAAGAACCGTCACGGGTGTATCACGTCGCGCCGCGAAGCCCTACTAAGCCGCCATGGTTGCACCCCTCATCTCGCTTGGCTACGCGCTGATGGGAGAGAAGAAAGAGGAGTGAGACCGCGGTATCCGCGCAACCATCAGGGCAGCCGTCGATCCGTCACGAGAGGCCCGTGTTACACGGATGCACGGGCCCCGCGCGACGGGTCGACCGCGGAGTCAGCGCGTGAGCGTCTCCGCTCGGCGCGCGAGGGCCGGCCCGTGCGCGGCGAGGACCAGGTCGCGCACAGCCGTCGCCGGGAGGGACGCGGCGCCGACCGGCAGCAGGTCCGGGTCGGAGGCGAGCACGAGCGGAGTGTCGGCAGCCGAGACCGGCAGCCTTCCGTGGGTGCCCCGCACCAGCGACGCGTCCAGCGGCACCAGATTCATCGCATACCGCAGCCCGAGCGCCTTCTTGGCGAGATTTCCCGCCGCTTTCGCCTTCACCAGCGGGTCGGCCGGGTCGAAGAAGAGCTCGGCCGGGTCGTAGCCGGGCTTGCGGTGAATGTCGACTCCGCGGGCGAAGTCGGGCGCGCGGGAGTCGTCAAGCCAGTAGTAGTAGGTGAACCACGCTCCCGGCCGGGCGACGACGACGAACTCCCCCGAGCGCTCGTGGTCGAGGCCGTAGCGCGCCTGCTGCTCCCGGTCGAGCACCTCATCGACGCCGTCCAGCGCCTCCAGGAGCGAGCGCACCCGCGGCAGGTCGGCCGCGTCCTGCACATAGACGTGGGCAACCTGGTGGTCGGCGACCGCGAATGCTCGCGATGTCCACGGATCCAGGTGCTCTCGTCCCTCCTGCACGTACACCTCGAGCAGGCCCTCGAACCGGAGGGTCCGATTCACGTCGACGGGAGTATCCGCGTCGGCGATCCCGTACTCGGCGACCACGATCACCGACGCGCCCAGCGCCTGGGCGTCATCCAGCAGCGGAGCGAGCACCACGTCGAGTTCCGAGGCGGCCCGCCGCGCCTCGGGCGACTCCGGCCCGAAGCGCTGGAGGTCGTAGTCGAGGTGCGGGAGGTAGGCGGTCGTCAGCTCGGGCGGGCCGGCACCGTCGCCGGCCAGCACATGCCGGGTCGCGTCGACCATCCACTGTGTCGAGCGGAGCGACGCAGTCGGCCCCCAGTAGTGGAACAGCGGGAACGCTCCGAAACGGGAGACCAGCTCATCGTGCAGCGCCGGCGGGCGGATGTAGGCGTCCGGCGACTTGCGGCCATCGGCATGGTAGATCGGGCGCGGAGTAACGGTGACGTCGGTCGTCGCTCCCATCGCGTACCACCAGCCGATGTTCGCCGCGCGGTACGGCTCAGAGCTGAGGCGCCGCGCGGTCTCCCACACCTTCTCGCCGCTGACGAGACGGTTGTGCTGGCGCCAGAGGTGCACCTCGCCGAGGTCGCGGAAGTACCAGCCATTGCCGACGATCCCGTGCTGCGCGGGCATCGTCCCGGTGAGCATGGTGGACTGCACGCTGCACGTGACCGCGGGCAGGATTGTGTCGAGCGGCAGCCGCCCGCCGCTCCGGGCGAGCCGCGAGAGACGGGGCATATCGGCGAGCGCCGTCGAGGTCAGCCCGACCACGTCGAGCAGCAGCACGGGCCTCACCGGGCCACCGCCGGCGAGAGGAGGGGCGCCAGTAGCGCCGTGCGCGCTGCGGGGGTGAGCAAGTGCTCGGCCGCCCAGGCGAGTTCGGCGCCGATGCCCGTGGAAAGGTCGCTCGGCGCCTCTGCGAGCACCGACCAGGTGTACGTCTCGACGTCGAGGTGGATCTCGTCGTACGGCCAGGACGCGTCGACCGCCGAGACCGCCTCCGCGAGCACTGCCGTCGTGGCCGAGAGCGGTGGCTCGGGCCGGTGGTGCAGCGGCACGTGGAAGTGCACGCGCCAGGGTCCCGTGCCGGGGAGAGTCTCGAGCGCCTCGGGCAGGTCGTCCACGCGGAGCACGCCGTCGACTCCGTTCTCGCGGGTCTGGTGCAGGTAGCGCTTCTCGACGAAGGGAGTGAGTGCCGCGCGCCCCGCCGGGTCCTTGAGGTGCAGCGCGGCCGAGGCCTGCACCTTCACCACGCGCAGCCCCGCGTCACGAATGCGACGGACGGCCGAGGCCGGGTCGGCGAAGGAGACGGCGAGGTGGCAGGTGTCCAGGCAGACGCCGACGTACGCGGGGTCGACCACGCCGATCCGCGGGTGCAGCCAGTCGACGACGTCATCGACGGTGTCGAGGATGCAGCCGGGCTCGGGCTCGATCGCCAGGCGGATGGCGTGGCCGGTCGAGCGGCGCAGGTCCCGCAACTCCTCCACGAGCGAGGCGAGCTGCCGGGTTGCCGCCGCATCGTCCGCGGCTCCCCAGCCCTCGCGCCAGCCGAGCGGGAGGGTCGAGATGCTGCCGTCGGCGCCCGCGGGCAACAGATCGGCGAGGATCCGCGCGCAGTCGATCGTGTACTGCAGACGCTCGGGAGTGGTCCAGTCGGGCCGGTAGACGTCGAGCTTGACGACCTCGGCGTGGAAGGCCGCGTAGGGGAACGCGTTCAGCGTGCGCACCTCGAGGCCGTTGCGCTGGAGGGCGGCGCGCAGCACGGCGCGGTCCTCGGCGCTGGCGACGAGCTGGGCGGCGAGGTCCCGCGGGATCCACAGGCCCACGCCGACCAGGTCGAGACCCGCCGCGACGCGCGCAGGCCCGGCGTAGACGTCGAGCTGGCGGACGACTCCGGCCAGGTCTTCGGCGGGGTGCACGTTGGTGCAATAAGAGAGGTGCATCAGACGACCTCCGCCACCCGCGGCGCGCCCCGGAGCACCGAGTTGCCCTCGAAAGTGCGGCCAGCCGACTCCTGCGCGTCGAAGCCCGCGACGGGCGAGAGGTCCAGGCGTCCGCTCTGCCCGTAGAACTCGACCGGGTTCTGCCAGAGCAGCCGGTCCACGTCGGCCGCGCTGAAGCCGGCCACGAGGAGGAGGCGACCGGTCTTCGCGGTCGTGAGCGGATCCGAACGGCCCCAGTCGGCGGCGGAGTTGACCAGCACGCGGTCCAGGCCGATCCGCTCGACCAGCGTCACCAGGCGGGTCTCGTCCATCTTGGTGTCGGGGTAGATCGAGAAACCCATCCAGCAACCGGAGTCCCGGACGGCATCGACCGTGACCTCGTTGAGGTGGTCGACAAGCACCTGTTCGGACGCGAGGCCAGAGTCGGCGACCACCTCGAGGGTGCGGCGCGTTCCCGACTCCTTGTCGCGGTGCGGAGTGTGCACCATCGCGGGGAGCCCGTGCTCGCCGGCGAGCTCAAGCTGCTGGCGGAAGACCTGGTCCTCCTCCGGGGTGAGCGAGTCGTAGCCGGTCTCGCCGACCGCGACGACGCCGTCCTTGGCGAGGTAACGGTCGAGCTCGGGCAGCACCTCACGGCAGCGCGCGTCGTTCGCCTCTTTCGGGTTCAGTCCGATGGTGCAGTGGTGGCGGATCCCGAACTGCGCGGCGCGGAAACGCTCCCAGCCGATCAGGGCGTCGAAGTAGTCGGTGAAGGAGCCGACGTTCGTCCGCGGCTGGCCGAGCCAGAACGAGGGTTCGACCACCGCCCGGACGCCGGCGTCGAACAGTGCCTGGTAGTCGTCTGTGGTGCGGGAGGTCATGTGGATGTGCGGGTCGAAGATACGCATCATCGCGCCTTTCTCATCGGTGGTGGAAGGCCCAGGGATCGGGGGCGAGTGGGAGACGACCAGCTCGGTAGGAGCACCGCCAGATCATCGGGGAGGGGACGCCCGGCCGCACGACGCTCGTCGGCGAAGCGGCCGGCCATCGCGCGCAACTCGGCGTCGCTGCGCTCCTGGAGCCCGGCGACCGCCGCGAGCGGGATACCGAGGAACACGAGCTTGAGCACGCCGTGGCGCCAGGAGTGCGCATTGAGGTGGCGGCGGGCGAAGGAGCCCATCGCCGTGGCGACGAGGCGGGTGTCGTTCGCGCGCAGGGCGTCGGCCGTGAGTTCGAGGCCGACGGCGGTTGTCGCGGGCCCCGGGTCGGGCAGCACGTTCAGGCCGGCCAGCGCATTCAGGCCGGCCAGCACGCCGCGCCGCTCGGCGCCGTCTCCGCCGCGGTAGAGGCGGAGGAGCAAAGCCGCCAACTCCTCGTCAGCGAGCACCTGCGCGGCCGCCTCGACCAGAGCGGCGCGGGCCGCGTCGTCCTGACTGGCGTGCACGAGGCCCTGCGGATCGACGTCCGGCCGCAGCGGCTCCCGCCCGGCCTCGCGCCCTGCGGCGGGGAAGAAGCGCTCGATCCGCGACGGCCGCTCCCGGATGGCGGCTCGGGCGGTCGCGGTCCACGGGTGCTCGATGCGCGCGGACGCGCCGCTGCGCGCCTCCTGCATCGCAGCGAGGCTCGCGACGGCCAGACGTGGCGCGTCGTGCGAATGCCGGGGCAGCTCGACGGCCGCGATCCCCTCGTAGCCGATCTCGGCGAGCGTCGCGAACGCCGCCGCGAGGTCGAGGGAGCCGGTGCCGAGTTCGAGGTGCTCGTGCCGCTCGGGGAGCATGTCGTCAACCTGCACGTTCAGGAGCAGCCCGGCGGCGCTCCGCAGAGCACCGACCACGCCGTCCGGCTCGACCACGACGCAGTGCCCGAGGTCGACCGTCAGCCCGAGGACGTCCGGGTCGCCGAGTTCGCGCCGCAGCACCAGCGCATCGGCGACCGTCTCGACCAGCATCCCGGGCTCGGGCTCGAACGCCAGCCGCACGCCGTGGCGCTCGGCCGCGGTGACAATGCCGCGCATCCGCTCGATCAGGAGACGCCAGGCTGCGGCCCGGTCGCCGCCCACGGGCACGACTCCCGACCAGAGCGAGACCGCGTCGGCGCCCAGCAGCGCGGCGATCTCGATGGCGCGCTCCAGGAACCGCAGCCGCGGCTCCGCCTCCTCATCGACCAGCGTGGGCCGGTGTTTGACGAAGGGATCAAGCAGATAGCGGGCGCCGGTCTCGATCACGACGCGCAGGCCCAGCGCCTCCAGCCGGGACCGCAGCGCGAGGGCCTGCTCGCGGCAGTCGACGGCGAACGGATCAAGGTGCGGGTGCCCGAGGGTGAGCGCAACGGCGCGGTAGCCGGCGGCGTGGATCACGGTCAGCGCGTCCTCGAGAGTGTGGTCGGCGAAGCCGCTCGTACCGTAGCCGAGCACGGGGCCGGTCATGTGATGTCCGCCGTCCGCGGGCGGCGAAGCAGGAGGGAGCCGAGCGCGTCGAGCGCGAGCAGCGCCGCGCCGAGCCCGGGTCGCCGCAGCCCCGCGAGGGACGCCTGGAGCGCGATCATCCCCGTGATGCCTGCGCGGGTGGCGGTGCGCGCAGCCGCGGCCGTCCGTGTCCGCGCGGCCTGAAGCTGGGCCCGCAGCACCAGGAGCAGCCAGCGCCCCAGACCCGCGGCGACCACGGCGGCCGGGACGGCCCTCCGCTGGGCGAGGACGCCCGCCGCAGTGGCGAGCGCGATCGTCGCGGTGCCGCCGGCGGCGGCCCCCGCGGTCACGGCCGTCGTGCCGTGCACCTCGCCGCGCGAGAGCACCGTGACTCCCAGCGTGTGCGCCGCAAGGGCGACGGAGGCGGGTGCCGCGGCACCGAGGCCCGACACTCCCGCGCCAAGCAGCACGTCGAGCCCGCGGCAGACCGCCATCACCACCGGGCCGAGCGGAGTCGGCTTCGCGAGCAGGTCGTACGACCAGATGCCGGCGGCGAGGGGCAGCGCGAGGGCGAGCGAGCGGCGACCCTCGACGAGGGCCGCGACCGCCACTCCGGCGACGGTCAGACCCGCCGCGGTGCCCAGCGCCGCCGCGCGGCTGATGCGCCCGGAGGGGATCGGCCGCTCCGGCCGTTCCTCGGCATCGAGTGCGGCATCCGCGTAATCATTCAGCGCCATACCCGCGGAGTAGAGGAGCACGGACGCCAGCGGCAGCGCGACGGTCCGCGCCCCGATCCGGCGGCCTGCCCACGCTCCGCCCGCGATCGTGTCGCCGATCACCGTCAGCGCCGCCCGCGCCCGGACCAACTCGAGGTAATCGCGCAGCTCAGCCATCGCGGCGTTTCCCGGACGTCATGGGTGTTCGGTGCTCGACAACGAGTGCCCCGGTGCGGGCGGCCCACGCCACGAGCTCGGCGGTCTGCTCCGCGAAGCTGTGCACGTCGCTCCCCCACGGGTCCTTGAAGAAGAAGCCGAGCTCGCCCACCGGCCCCGAGACGCCCGCCTCGTCAGCGAGCGCGAGCAGGCGCGCGAGGTCGAGGATCAGCGGAGCGGCGAGCGCCGAGTCGTACGCCGACCAGATCGTCTGTACCGTGATCCGCGAGCCCAAGAAGCCCTCAGCGTGCACGTGGTCCCACGCCGTCTTCACGTCGCCGAGGTCCGGCACATTGTCGATGTGCAGCGGAGTGACGACGTCATCGCCGAGGAGACTGCGCAATCCGCGGTTCTTCGAGACGAGCTTCGAGCACACCGCCTCCGGGTCGGCAAGGGTCTGCCCGTCCCCGCCGCCCAGCAGGTTGGCGCCCGCCCACGAGAGCACGCGCAGGCCGCGGGCGGTGAACATCGGCGCGAGCACGCTGCGCAGGAGGGTCTCGCCAGTCTTACCGTCCTGTCCCGCGATCGGGATGCCCGCCTCGGCGGCCCACTCCTTGAGCGCGGGCAGGGCCAGCGCGGTCGACGGAGTGAAGCAGGCGTAGGGGGCACCCGCGACGACCGCCGAGAGCGCGGCGATCGAACTCGGCGGGAGGATCCGCTCCCCTGGACGGGCGAGCGCGGCACGCAGGGCGGCGAGGTCGTGGAACTCGGGGCGGTCGGCGGGGAGGACCTCGGTCGAGGCGACGTCGATCACGACGACGCGGGCGAGGCCGTGGCGCTCGCGGAACGAGACGATGTCGGCGGCCCGGCGGTCGATTTCCTCCTGCTGCGACGCGGCGTCGGAGGCGAGGGGACGGAGCTCGGCGTCGGTCGCGTCGATCCGCTCGGTCACCTCGGCGACAACCGAGGTCGAGAACATGCCACCGGCGGCCAGTCCCATCGCCCGCTCGAGCAGCCCCGTGGACGACGGGTCGTGGCCGCCGATGACGATGTCGGCGAAGCCGGCGAGCGGGACATCCTCGAAGGCGGGGGTCGCGGTGGCGCAGCCCGAACTGGGCGCGGCGCCCGCGGCGATCGCGTGCAGGCCGACGGTGGCGGTGGTGGCGACGCTGCCCCGCGCTCCGATCAGCCAGAGGCCGATGCGCGTGCCTCGCCGCGCGGTGGTGGTGTCGGACGAGGTCATCGTTCTCTCCTGTCTGAACGTGCTGTCGGGCTGGATGTGCTATCTAGATGTGCTGGACGGTCGGTGACGGCCGCGACGAGGAACGGACTCCGGCGCGCGGTCGAATGAGAAGGGGAAGCCGCGGCGCATCGGCGGGCGGCGGCGGCTCGACCCGTCTGCTCAGGATCGCAGCGCGCGCGTCCCGCTCCTGCCGCGCGCCACAATTGCATCGGCGCACAGCGACTGCTTTCCTCGGAGGTGCCCCCCGACGACACCGACCACGTGGCCGAGAGAAGGAGCTGAGCGTGACCGAGCGAGCGGGGACCGCGACAGGCGACATGCTTCGGTTGTTCGCCGACGGGCGTCCGCGCACCCGAGCGGAGCTGGTCGAGGAGACCGGGCTCGCCCGCACCGCGGTCATGACGCGGCTGGAGTTGTTCTTCGAACTGGGCCTGATCGCGCACCTCGACCGTGCGCCCTCGACTGGCGGCCGGCCCTCGGCGCGGCTGGTCTTCGATCCGGCCGTGCGCTCTCTCCTGGCCATCGACCTGGGAGCGACCCACTCCACGATCGCGCTGACCGACTTCGACGGCCGCATCATCGCGGAGCGGCGCGAGGAACTCGACATCGCTCAGGGGCCCGTGCCGGTGCTCGAGCACGCTCTCGATGTGTGCGGCGACCTTCTCGCGGCGGCCGGCGTCGCTCCGTCGGCGATCGCGGGCATCGGAGTCGGCGTGCCCGGTCCGGTCGAGCATGCCAGCGGTCGACCGATCCGACCGCCGATCATGCCCGGCTGGGACGGCTTCGACATCCCCGCGTCCGTCCGTCGCCGCTACGACACCGCGGTGCTCGTCGACAACGACGTGAACCTGCTGACCCTGGGCGAGCGCGCCTCGCGGTTCCCGCACGCGCTCGATCTGATGTTCGTGAAGGTCGGCACCGGCATCGGAGCGGGCATCGTCTCGAGCGGGCTGCTCCAGCGCGGCGCCCTGGGCGCGGCCGGTGATCTCGGCCACGTGCAGGTCCCGCGCACCGCGCCCCTCGCCGCCGGCGGCCAGGAGGGCGACCTCGAGGCCGTCGCGGGCGGCTCCGCTCTGGCCGCGGGCCTCGCCCGGGCAGGACGGGACGTGCACTCCGTGCGCGAACTGATCGACCTGCTCAGGGCGCGCGACCCCGAGGCCGTCGAGGCGGCGCGGATCGCGGGGCTCCAGCTCGGCGAGGTGCTGGCGACCTGCGTGAGCCTGCTGAATCCGTCCGTCATCGTGCTCGGCGGAGCGGTCGCCCTCGCCAGCCCCGAGATCGTCTCGGCCGTTCGCGCGGTGATCGACGAGCGCTCCCTTCCCCTGGCGACGCAGCGTCTCGATGTGGTCACCGCCGAGCTGGGCGGCAGCGGAGGCGTGCGAGGCGCCGCACTGATGCTCCGCGGTCACTTGCTCGCCCCCGGCACGGTCGACGCCTTCCTCGAGCGTCTGCGTGCCCAGCGGCGCGCCGAGCGCTGAGCGGGGGGCAGGCTCGTCCTCCCAGCGTCCGATTTGCAGGAGTCCGTGCGATTCGCAGGGGATCTGGCCGTCGCCACCGTCCTGACGGGCTGAAATGGGCGTCCGCGGCACGATCCCCTGCAGATCGAACCCGCCGCACCCGGTCAGGAGTCGACCTCCACCCGGTCAGGCGCCTGAAGCGCGGCGGCAACGGCCGCGTCGATCCGCCCCTGCTCGCGCAGAGCGCGCCGACGCCGACGCACCACGCTCAGCACGATCAGCCCCACCAGCAGGGCCAGGAGGAGCAGCGCACTCCACGGCACCGCCACCGCGGCGGCTTCGGCCGACGCGAGGGGTACCTCCGGGACCGCGTCCGTGGAAGGGGCAGCCGAGAAGTCGGCGGTGACGACAGTGCCCGAGAGAACGGCCTGGGCGGTCGCCACGAAGAGCGGCCAGACGCCGGCGACCGTCACGCTGCGGGTCACGGACGTGCCGGGCAGTAGCTCGGGCAGCGGCTCCGGATCGGTCGCAGCGACCGGAGCGAGGCCGAACAGCCCCGCGACGCTCAAGTCAGCACCCGGCGCGATGCGGGTGTTGCCCGCGTTGGTCACGGTGTAGTCAACGGTCGCGGAGCCGGGGGCGAAGGGGTTCCAGCCCCCGTCGTACGCGACGGTGAGGTCGTCGATTGCCAAGCGCGGAGCGAGGTCGCCGCCCACGCGGAGGTACATCCGCGAGCCGAGGCGCCGGTCGACCGACACTCCGGTCTCGCCCTGCACCAGGATCGAGGAGACGACGCCCGCGGCGTAGTCGCCGGGCGTGACGTCGGCGGGCACAGCGAGTTCGAACGGCACCTGCACGCTCTCACCCGCCGGCACGGTGATCTCGGGGGCCTCGAACGAAATCCAACTGCCGAGCTGGGTCGAGGGCTCCGCGGCGGGGAGCAGGTCGAGCTGGCCGGCCTCGGTGATGAAGCCGTCGGCCGCGTAGACGCGGAACGTCTGGGGCTCGTCGTCGTAGTTCGACACGATCAGGGCGTCGCTCAGGTGCCCGCCCGGGTCGAGGGCGTAGGCGTAGTTCGGGCGCTCACTGCCCTGCTCGGTGTCGGCGGGGCGCACCCCCCAGGTGACGGCGCCGTCCGCCTCCTGGGCGCCCGCCTGCGCCGCGAGCCCCCCTGCCGCAAGGAGCGAGGCCAGCAGCAGGATGGCGGTGGTTCGGGAGGTGCGTGGCATGAGCCCAACGTCCGTTCGCAGTGGGGTTCCCGCGAGATGACTCTTCGGTACGCAACACGCCGGGCGTGGCGTACCGAAGAGGCATCTCGCGGAGGGGTGGGAGTGGCTAGCCGAGCGCGGTGAGCGTCAGCGTCGCCGTGTAGGTGCCGGTTCCAACCGAGAGCGGGAGCTTCAGGTCGAGGTCGGCGCCGAGGACCGAGGATCCGGTCGGGTGCTCGGCCGCGGCCGAACCGAGGACGCGGGCGGTGGCGAGGCCGTCACCCGAGTCGAAGCCGGAGGGAACGGGAGCGCCGGCGACGGCACCGCCGTCGTTTTCCAGGACCTCCGGGGTCCAGCCGAGGTACTTGCCCGAGACGGTCTGGGTGCCGGCGCGGAAGTCGCTCAGCTGTCCCGAAACCGACCAGGCCGGTCCGGTGAGGCGCGAGTCGGTCACCCTGACCGGCACGAGCTCACCGGAGGCGGCGAAGTGGTCGCCCCGCTCCTCGGCGACTCCGAGGTTCACCAGGTTGCTGGTGCCCTCCAGGCTCCACGTCAGTTCACCCTCGCGCGCTTCCGGGACGATGACGGCCACGGACTGGTCGCCCTCGGCCGCAGCGCCCGCCGCGGTGCCGGTGAAGTCGCCGGAGACGGACGCGGCAGAGTTGCCTGCACCGAAGTTGACGGCCGGCGCGTTTTCCGCGAGCACGATGCGCCCGCCGACCGTCGCACCCGCGAGCTGCACGTTCCCGGAGTTGCCCGAGAGCGTGAGGTCCCCACCGACGGTGTTGCCCAGCGCGCTCGACGAGCCGTCCTCGTTCGCGCCCAGCAGGACGCCGCGCGAGGAGCCGCTCACCGTCAGCGAGCCGCCGACGATCGCGCCCTGCACGTTCACGCCGAAGTCGCTGTCGGCGAAGACGGCGTCCCCGCCCACGCTCGTCCGGTCGACGTCAACGTAGTTCGCCGCCGCGGTGCTCACGCCGCCCGCGACCGACAGGTCGCTGAACTCGACGTCGATGCCGCCGGCCTCGACCATGCCGCCGACCGTGAGGTCGCGCAGGTAGAGGAACCCGGAGCGGCTGCCCTCCGAGAACGACACGACGTCTCCGCCGACGCTGGTGCCGTCGATCGAGATGCCGTAGGCGTCCGTGCCGATGACGTCGCCGCCGATGGTCGCCGACGTGGCGTCCAGCCAGGCGTCGTCGCCGACGATGACGTTCCCGGTGACACTCACGTTGCCGAGCACGCAGGTCTCACCGGCGGCGACGGTGAGGTCGCCGGTGATCGTCTGGTTGCCGAGCTCGGTGGTGCAGTCCGTCGTGGCCGCGAAGGCCGACGGCGCGGCGACCATCGCGAGGGAGGCGGCCGCGAGGACCGCCGTGGGCGTCTTCCACTTCATCAGGGTTCTCCTCGGTGCGCTCGTGCGCGTAGTCGTGCTGGAGGTGGTGCTGGAGGTGCGCACGGGGCGCCGACGCTCAGCCACGGAGTGCCGCGATCGCGGAGTAGCTGCGGGAAGCGGCCTCGAGGGAGTTCCCCGTGCTCGGCGGCGTCGCCAAGGTGGGAGCGGTGTCCTGCTCCCACACGCCGAAGCGCTGGCCGCGGTCGCGCAGCTCCGAGAGGAACGCCTGGTAGGGCAGGTTGCCCGCACCGAATTCGACGATGTCGTAGCCGTTGGTGTTGGCGTTGTTCGTCTTGCCGTCCTTGAGGTGCAGGATCGGGTAGCGGCGCGGGTTGCGCGTGATGTAGTCGAGCGGCTCGAAGCCGGGGTAGAGCTTCTTGCCGACGTACGCCCAGTAGACGTCCATCTCGAGGTACACGTGGCGCGGGTCGGTGTTGTCGTAGAAGACGTCGTAGAGGCGGGTCTTGGGGTCGTCCGAACCGAAGGCGAACTCTCCCGCGTGGTTGTGCTGGTAGAGCTTCATGCCCGCCGCCGAGACCTGCTGGCCCCAGGCGTTCCACTCGTCCGCCGCGGCGCGGTAGCCGGCCACGGTGTTGACGTTGGTCGGCGCGTTGCCCGTGCCGAGGTGCGGCGTGCCGAGGATCTGCGCGATCTCGATCTGCCGGCCCAGTTCCGAGCGGAGCAGGTTGGTGCCGACGTGCGACCCGACGGCGCGCAGGCCGTTGTCATCGAGCAGCGTGCGGATCTCCTGCGGGGTGATCGCGCCGACCTGGCCCTGGGTGTACCCGGCGAACTCGATCTCGCTGTAGCCGATGCGGCCCAGTTCCTCGAAGACGGCGCGGAAGCCGATCGAGGCGACCTTGTCGCGGACGCTGTACAGCTGGATGCCGATGCGGTTGATCGGGACCAGCCGCGTGGAGCCGGACGAGGGCGCGGGGGCGGCCCCGGCGGGTGCCGCGAAGGCTCCCGCTCCGACAGCGACCGTCGAGGCGGCCAGGGCCGTCATCAGCGAGCGCCGGCTCATCGGCTTGGCCGTGATGGATGCGTGGTGGTGGTGCATCATTTCTCCTTCGAAATGGCAGGTGGTTCGGGGGATGGGGGCCGGCCGAGGCGGCCGGCCCCCGGGCGGGCGCTACTGCTGGACAGTGAGGTTCAGCAGGGCGGACGCGGCGGTAGTGTTCGCGGTGGCGGCGTGGGTGACGGTGAGCTTGTAGCTCCCCGCCGCGAGCTTCGGCAGCGTCACGACGACCTTTCCGTTCTCGTCGAGGGTCCCGGTGAGCATCGCGACGGTGGAGAGGTTCCGCTTCACCATCACGCTCACCTGGCCCGTTCCGGCCACTCCGGTTTCGGTCTCGGCGCCGATCGTGACCTGTGCGCTGGCGCCAGGCTTGACCGGGTTCGGCGAGACGGTCGCGGTAAGTACCGAGGCGGCCTTCGAGACGATCAGGCGGGCGGTGCCCTCTGAGGTCCTGTAGGTGCCGTCCGCGCCGTAGGCGACTCGGAGGGTGTGCGTGCCTGCGCCGAGGGTCTGCGGCAGGGCGAAGGTCGCCTTCCCGTCCTTCAGCGTCGTGCGCCCGAGCTCGGTGCCGCCCTCGACGAGGACGACCTCTCCGCTCGGCGTTCCACCCTCACCGGTGACGGTGACAGTCGCCTCGCCCGGTGCCCCGAAGGTCACGCGGGGAGCCGAGAGGGCGACGGTCGTCGTCGACACGACGGTCGGAGCGTTCGCCGCGGCCAGGTCGATCGTGAACGACACAGTGCCGACGGTCGACACGGTGCCGCCCGTGTCCGTGGCGCGGTACTGGATCGTCCGGGCCCCGTTCGTGGTGAACGGCACCGTGTATGCACCGTTGGTGGCGCGGACGGTGGTCCACGTCGTCCCGTTGTCGGCGGAGTACTGCACGGTCGAGATCGCACCGTTGTCCGCGGCGGCGAGGCCGAGGGTCACGGGCTTGTTGTAGACACCGCCGACTCCGGTGGGAGCAGCGGGGTCGAGCGTCGCCGTGACGGTCGGGGCCGTCTTGTCACCGGCGCCGACACCCTGGAAGGTGAGGGAGTCGAGCGACAGTCCGTTGGGCGAGGTCACGTAGAGCGACCCGGTGCCCTGGGGAGCGTTGGCGAAGGGGACGAGGACGTCCTTCCAGCCTGCTCCGGCGGGGATGGTCGCGGTTCCGAAGGGAGCCGCATCGGCGGCGTTCCAGCGCAGATCCACGGTGCCCTCACCGGTGGCGCGGACCACGACGCCGGTCAGGTTGGCCAGGTTCACCGGGTCCCAGCGCAGGAAGGATCCCGCACCGAGTCCGCTGACCGCGTTGCCGCCGCTGGCGGTGGTGTCCGCGTAGGGCAGGACGCCCTCACGGGCGGCGTGCTCCGCCTCCTGCGTCTTCGGGTTCAGCCGCAGCGTCGCCTCGGCCGTGGCCGGGGGCAGTCCGTTGAAGCCGGCGTCCGTGTAGGTCACGACGACGGTGCCGTAGAGCAGGGCGCCGGGGCCGTGCTCAGGCGAGTCCTTCGACGTGGGGAACGCTCCCTGGGCACCGGTGCCGGTGACCTCGGGGTGGGCGTGCTCGTCGTGGCCCAGACCGTAGGTCCAGTTGACGCGGCTGCTGACGATCTGGTCGCCGTCCTCCGCGTCCGTGCCGGTCACCGTGTAGGGGATCGCGTCGCCCCACTCGAAGAACGAGCCGTTGCCGGGAGTCTGGATCTGAATCTGCGGCGCCTGGTTGCCGACCGAGATGACCCGCGAGGTCAGGCTGAACTTGCCCTTGGCGTCAGTGACGCGCAGTCGGGCCGTGAACTGTCCGAGCTCGGTGTAGGTCTTCTTCGCCGTCACTCCGGTGGCGTCGAACGTGCCGTCGCCGTCGAAGTCCCAGTCGTAGGTGAGCGCGTCGCCCTCGGGGTCGGAGGAGCCCTTCGCGTCGAACGTGACCTCGAGAGGGCTCTGCGACGCCGAGAGCGGAGTCGCGGTGAAACGCGCCTGCGGGGCCTTGTTTCCCTCGGCGTAGTCGATCCGGTACAGGCCCGCGTCGGGGTTGGCGCGGAAGAATCCGTCGCCGTACTCGATCACGTACATCGACCCGTCGGGGCCGAACTCCATGTCCATCGGGTTGTCGTGGATCGGCTGCGCAGCCTGGCTGAGCGCGGCATTGGGGAGGAAGTCCTCGATGTGCGTGACCGCGCGGTCCTCATCGAGCGTGAATGCCGCGATGTAGTCCTGCGAGAACTCGCCGAAGAACGTCTTCTTGTCCCAGTACTCCGGGAACTTCGACGTCGAGGTGTTCTCCGCGTCGTAGTGATAGACCGGCCCGCCCATCGGGCCCTGACCGGTGCCGGTACCGAAGTTCACGAGCTCGTCAAACGGTTGGTCGCCCGGGTTGTCGCCGTAGTAGACGGTCGCCGACGTCGCCGCCGGGATGTCGACAAGGCCGGTGTTCCAGCGCGAGTTGTTCTTCAGGTTCTGCGGGTCGAAGAAGCCGCGGGGCGTCGCCGTCTCGAAGTTCCACTCGTTATACGCCGCGTTCGGTCCGTGGACGTAGGGCCAGCCCGAGTTCTGCGGCTGGTCGAGACCGGTCGCATTCCACTCCACGAGACCCATCGGGCCGCGCACGCCGTCGGCCGCAGCGGCCTTCGTCGCATCGGGACCGTAGTCACCCCACGAGAGGGTGTTCGTCTCGGCATCGACATCGATCTTGAACGGGTTACGCACGCCCATCACGAAGATCTCCGGGCGGGTCTTCTCGGTGCCCTCGGGGAACAGGTTCCCCTCTGGAATCGTGTAGGTCCCGTCCTCCTGGACAGCGATCCGGAGGATCTTGCCGCGGAGGTCGTTCGTGTTGCCGGCGCCGCGACGCGAGTCGAAGCCGGGGTTCATCCGCGGCGCGTCGTTGTTCGGCGCAAAGCCCGCGGCTCCTGGCGCGCTCGCCGGAGTGTTGTCACCGGTCGAGAGGTACAGGTTGCCGTCGGCGTCCCAGTCGAAGTCGGCACCCACGTGGCAGCACTGCCCGCGCTGGGTCTCGATCTCGATGATCTTCTGCTCGGTCGAGAGGTCGATCGTCGATCCGGTCCACTTGAATCGCGAAAGGCGGTTAGCGCCCTTCCACTGGTCCCAATAGCTGTCGTCGGCGCCCTCGGGGAGCATGTTAGGGGCCGCACCGGTCGGCGTAGTGCCGGGCGGCGCATAGACGACGTAAACCCACTGGTTCTCGGCGAAATCGGGGTCGATGCCCACCGACTGGAGCCCGTCCTCGGAGTTCTGGTAAACGGGGATGGTGGCCACGACGCGCGTGGTGCCGGTCTTCGGATCGGTGTGGCGAATCTCGCCGTTTCGAGCCGTGTGGAGGACCGACTTATCGGGCAGGACGGCGAGGTCGAGGGGTTCGCCGACGTTCTTCGTCAGCAGCACCTTCTCGTAGTTGCTCCAGTCGAGCGCGGACTCCGCGCCCGGCTCCGAGCCGTGGTCCACTCCATCGTGGGCCGAGGCGGGCAGGCCGAGGGCGGTGAGTCCGGAGACCGTCACCAACCCGGCGATGCCGAGAGCGAGAAGTCGCCTGATGCTTCTTCTCGAGGGTCGCTTATCATTCATGCGTGATGTGATTCCTTCAACGAGGTGTTCATCGCAGAGGCCGGGTCCGTTCTTGTCCGCACGACGTTGCGGATCCGGTCTCCTCCTATCCGGCCCTCGGGCCGGTGTCGTACAGTTCCTCCCCTTTTCTCGTCGTTCGATGGCACAGCGCCTGGGTCGTCAGCGACCTCGCGGCGGCGCTGGAGCGGGAGTCGGCGCGGGAGCGTTCCCGCGCCGACCCTGGTCGGTGGGGTCGATCAGGACTCGAAGGCCGAGGGCAGGTACTCGGCGACGTTGTCCTTCGTGACGACCGGGGCAAAGAGCTGGATCTGGCGCGGGACTCCGAGCGAGGTCGTGTCGCTCATCGACTTGTTCTGCTCGACAAGGCGGGCGAGCTTGATGCCGTCCGCAGCCTGCGTAGAGGGGTAGACGACCGTGGCCTTGACGACGCTGTCGTCGGCCTCGATCGAGCGCATCACGTTCGCCGAGCCGGCGCCGCCAACGAAGAGGAACTCGCTGCGGTTCGCGCTGTCGATCGCCGCGAGGACACCGACGCCCTGGTCGTCGTCGTGGTTCCAGATCGCGTCGATCTTCGGCGCCGCCTGGAGGAGGTTGGCCGCGGCCTGCTCGCCGCCCTGGACGGTGAAGTCGGCGGCAACACGGTTGCTCACGCTCAGGCCACAGCCCTTGAGCGCGTCCGCGAAGCCCTGGCTGCGGTCCTGGGTCAGCGGGAGGGAGTCGATGCCCGCGATCTCGGCGATGATGGCGCCGGGCGTGTCGCCCAGCTCGCCGCAGATGTAGGTGCCGGCGCTGACGCCCATCCCGTAGTTGTCGCCCAGGATCGTCGAGCGAGCCGCGAAGGGGCTCGAGAACTCGCGGTCGACGTTGATGACGGTGATGCCCGCCTCCATCGCCTGCGTGGCGACCTGGGTGAGCGCCGCCCCGTCGATGGGGAGGAGCACAATCGCGTTCACGCCGTCGTTGATGAAGGTCTCGACCTGACTGATCTGCAGGTTCACGTCGTTGGTGCCCTCGGCGGTGCGCAGTTCGACATCGTCGTACTTCTCTGCCTCCGCGATGGCCGCACGGCTCACGGCGCCCATCCAGCCGTGGTCGGCCGCGGGGGCGGTGAAGCCGATGACGACCTTCTCGCCCGACGCATCGTTGTCGGAGGCGGCGACGGCGGCGGCGCTCCCTCCGGCGTTGCCCGAGGCGACGGGAGTGTTCGAGATGCAGCCGGTGAGCAGGAGGGCGACGGCGCCGAAAGCGAGTCCGGCCGAGCCGAGCCGTGCGGTCTGGCCGAGGCGGCTGCGGGAGAAGGGGCGTGCGGGCATGGGGGTGATCTCCTTCGATCGATGCGTGGTGCCGCAGGGCACAGGTGTCCTGCGGGAGGTGACCTGGGTGGTCGGGTGGGTGCTGTGGAGGGGAGCGGGGTCAGGACTTTCGGCTGCGAGCGGCGAAGCGCTGCTGGAGCAGAACGGCGGCGACGATGATCGCGCCCTTCGCCACGGCCTGGGCCGAGGTCGACATGTTGTTCTGCGTGAAGACGTTGGTGAGGGTCGTGAAGATAAGGACGCCGAAGACGGTGCCGACGATGGTGCCTCGGCCTCCGGCGAGGAGAGTGCCGCCGACGACGACCGCCGCGATGGCATCGAGTTCGTACAGCTGGCCGTGGGTCGAGGTGCCGGCCGTGGTGCGCGCGAGCATCATGACCGCGGCGATGCCGGCCGTGAGACCCGCGAGGCCGTAGATGTACATGGTGTGTCGGCGAACCTTGATGCCGGCGAGGCGGGCCGCCTCCGGGTTACCGCCGACCGCGATGGTGCGCCGGCCGAAGGTAGTGCGATTGAGCAGAATCCAGCCCGCGACCGCGACGACCACGAAGATCAGCACGAGCACCGGGATGCCCAGCACGTCCGCGCGGAAGAAGTCGAGGAACGGAGTGACCGTGACGATCTGCGTCTGCCGATTCGAGATCAGCTCCGCGAACCCGCGGGCGGCAACGAGCATCGCCAGCGTCGCCATGAACGCAACGACGCGTCCGTAAGCGATCAGCGCTCCGTTGATCAATCCGCAGACCAGGCCGACCAGCACCGCGGTGAGCACGATCACCAGCCACGAGGTGTTCGCCGCGTAAAACTGCGTCGAGACGGTGCTCGCCCAGACCGTCGCCAGGCCCATCACCGAACCGACCGAGAGGTCGATCCCGCCCGAGGTGATGACGAAGGTCATACCGATGCTCAGCACCCCGATGACCGCGGCAAGCCGGAGGATCGTGAGCACATTCTCGACACTCGCGAACCGCTCCCCCGCCGTCGCGAATCCGACGATGCACAGGATGACCAGCGCCAGCACGAGGCCGACGTTGCGGCCGAGCGAACCCTGCATCAGGGCGGCCAGCCCCGAGCGGGCGCGGGGCGGGGTCCCACCGCTGGCGCCTCCGGTGGCGGCCGACGCGTGACGGGCGGCGTCCTCCTGCGGACCGCCGATCGACGTCGCTGTGTCGAGCTGTCCGCTCACGCTGCACTTCCTTCCATGACGAGATCGAGCACACGGTGCTCGTCGATCGAATCGGCGGGGCCCTCGTGGACCACCGCGCCGTCGGAGATCACGAGCACTCGGTCCGAAAGCCCGAGGACCTCGCCGATCTCGCTGGAGACCACGAGGACGGCAGCGCCGTTCGTCGCGAGATCCCGGATCAGGGTGTAGATCTCTGCCCGCGCTCCAACGTCGACCCCGCGGGTCGGCTCATCCAGAAGCAGGACGCGGCAGCCGCGCACCAGCCAGCGGGCGAGGAGCGCCTTCTGCTGGTTGCCTCCGGAGAGGGTGCGGGCGTCGCGGTCGACCCCGGCGGGCCTCAGGTCGAGTGCGACCGCCTGCTCGGCCGCCGCCGCGCGCTCGGAGCGCTCGTCGAGAAAGCCGCGCTTGGCGAAGCGGTCGAAGGTCGAGAGGGTGATATTGCGGTAGACCGGCTCGTCCAGGAGCAGGCCCTGGCTCTTGCGCTCCTCCGGGCACAGGCCGATCCCCGCGTCGACCGCCGAGGTCACGGAGCCGGCGCGCAACCGCTTGCCCGCTACACTGACGGTCCCTGAGCTCGCGCGACGCGCCCCATAGATCGTCTCGAGGATCTCGGAGCGACCCGAGCCGACCAGGCCCGCGAGCCCGACGACCTCGCCCGCGCGGATCTCGAGCGAGACATCGGCGAAGGAGCCACGCAGGCCCAGATTCTCGACCTTCAGCAGCGTCTCAGCCTCAGTGGCGACCTCTGGCCTGTCGGGGAAGACATACTCGACGGCGCGACCGGTCATCAGGGTGATGAGCGCCGAGGTCGGCGTGTCGACCACCTCGAGGTTTTTGGCGACCGTCGCGCCGTCCTTGATGACGGTGATCCGGTCGCCGATGGCGCGGATCTCTTCGAGCCGGTGCGAGATATAGACGATCGCGACACCGGATTCGGTGAGCTGGCGGACCACGTGGAAGAGGTTCTCGACCTCCTCCGAATCGAGTACCGCCGACGGCTCGTCCATGATGATGACCCGAGCCTCGTGCGAGAGGGCGCGAGCCATCTGCACGATCTGCTTGCCTGCCGCCGAGAGGCTGCCCACCTCGCGGTGCGGCGTGATCTCGGGGTGGCCGAGGCGCTTCATCAGCTCGCGGGTGATCTTCGACGCCTTCGAGCGAGCGGTGAAGCCGCCGCGCGAGAGTTCGTGCCCGAGGAAGATGTTTTCGGCAACCGAGAGGCCGTCGACGACGTCGAGCTCTTGGTACATCGTCGCAATACCCAGCGCCAGGGCGGCAGTCGGGGACGGGATCGTGACGACGTTCCCGTCCACGAGGATTTCGCCCTCGGTGGGCTGGTGGGCCCCGGCGAGGGTCTTGATGAGGGTGGACTTCCCCGCGCCGTTCTGGCCGAGGAGGCAGTGCACTTCGCCGGGTCGGACATCGAGGTCGACGCCGTCGAGGGCGCGGGCGCCGGGGAAGACCTTGACGATCCCGCGCATCTGCAAAAGCAGCTGCTGAGACTCGTCGGAGGTGCGGGGAAGAGGCTGTGCAGCAGTGCTGCGGGGGTCTGCGGTGACCATGCGGTCGAAGCTACTTCTACTTACGTCGCCGGTCAAGCAAAAGTTCTGAACCGATTCGAAGGTAATCGGGGCCCTTGTGCAGCGAACACCGGGGTCGGCTGCGCCCGCGCTAGCACTGGGATCCGCGGGATTATGCGACATCTGGGGGTGCGGTTTGAGACATCGAGTCGCCGTGAGAGCGCTCTCCCATCGCCCCGAGTCCCGTCGAGTACCTCCCGCCCGGGCGCGTCACTTTCCGACGCTCGGCGGTCGCCGTCGTCGAAGGGGGCTCGGGGTGGCGTGTAAAGGCGTCGCGGATTGCCGTTTGTGACTTCCGTTCTTCTCTATGCTCCCGAGCGAACTCACGTGGGACGTTTCGGCTCGCCGAGTCGGGAAGGGGCGGGTGTCGTGGCGGATTCAGGTGCGATTGAGGAGGACGTCCCGTTCGATGCCCGGCGACACGTCCATCGCGACCCAGAAAGCCCCCGACAACTAACCGAAGGCAACCATCCGTCCTGATGCGGCGAAGGAGAATGCGGACGCGGGAACGAGGTAGCCAGACCCCCTGCACCCGTGGCAGTGTCGTACGGCCGACGAAAGGACGACGATGTCGAACGACCGAGTACTGCGCGTCGCGATGGTGGGGACCGCCTTCATGGGCCGCACCCACTCGCACGCCTGGCGGACCGCCTCCCGCTTCTTCCCCCTCCCGCTGCGCCCCGAACTGGCCGTGCTCGTGGGGAGCAACCCCGATACGACGGCGGAGCGCGCCGAGCAACTCGGCTGGAGCGAGGCCTCGACCGATTGGCGTGCCGTCATCGCCCGCGACGACATCGACCTCGTCGACATTTGCACGCCCGGCGACACGCACGCCGAGATCGCTCTCGCCGCCCTCGAGGCCGGCAAGCACGTGCTGTGCGAAAAGCCGCTGGCCAATTCCGTGGAGGAGGCGGAGCGGATGGTCGCCGCAGCCGCCGCCTCCGAACGGATCGCGATGTGCGGCTTCAGCTACCGTCGCACGCCCGCGCTGGCACTGGCCAAGCGCTTCATCGAGGAGGGGCGGCTCGGCGCAATCCGCCACGTCCGGGCGCAGTACCTCCAGGACTGGCTCTCCGACTCCGAAGCGCCGCTGACCTGGCGCCTACAAAAGGAGCGTGCCGGTTCGGGTGCCCTCGGCGATATCGGCGCGCACAGCATCGATACCGCCCAGTGGCTGACCGGCAGCAGCATCACGTCCGTCTCCGCGACGCTACGGACCTTCACCACCCAGCGCCCTGTGCTGAGCGAGCAGGTCGGTCTCGGCGGGCGCGCCGGCGCTGACGCTCCGCGCGGCGCTGTGACCGTGGACGACGCCGCGGCCTTCACCGCGGCCTTCGAGGGCGGCGCCCTCGGCGTCTTCGAGGCAACCCGCGTGGCTACCGGACGCCGCAACGCGAACCGCATCGAGGTCAACGGCGAACTCGGCTCAATCGCCTTCGACTTCGAGCGGATGAACGAGCTGGAGTACTACGACGCCCGCGACCCCGAGGAGGCGCAGGGTTTCCGCCGCATCCAGGTCACCGAGCCCGCGCATCCGTACATGGCCGCGTGGTGGCCGACCGGGCACGGCATCGGCTATGAGCACCTGTTCACGCACCAGGTCGTCGACCTGGTCGAGGCGATCGCCTCCGGCACGGCCGCCACGCCGACATTTGCCGACGCGCTCGACGTGCAGCGCGTGCTCGACGCGGTCACCACGAGCGCCGCCTCCTCTTCGACTGCCACCGCGGTCACGCGCTGACCCCTCCGCGAGATGCCACTCGCGACGAACATCGTCGGCGTGTCGCGCGTCACAAGTGGCATCTCGCAGAAGCATCAGGGAGTGCTCACGACGCGGAGGGCGGGCGCGTCCCGGTAAATCCGATCACCCGCGAGGATCGGCAGGTTCTTCGCGATGGCACACGAGGCTACCCATCGGTCTCCGGTATGGCGCTTGTCCTGGAGGGCGTGACCACTCCGCCGACAGGCCGCGAAGAGGACCGCATGGGCGTCGATCACGTCATGGTCGACGCCCACCGTCGGGCGTGCGTCGAGCACGGCACGCAACCGCCCCATTCGCGTGGATCCCCACTCTGCGGCGAGCGCGCCCTGAAGTACCTCCGCGCGCGTCTGGAACGCGATCACCACCTGACGTCCACGCAGGACCTGTCGCCACGCCTGGACAGCCCCACTCTCCGCGCGAGCACGGGAACGGCGGACGAAGAGGCGACTGAAGACATCCGTGTCGACGAGGACCGGACTCATCATCATCCCCGCACCGCATGGAGGAAGGATGCGAACTCCTCGTCGGTCAACTCAATTCCGGTCTCGCCATCAGCGCCGGTCGAAGACCCGAGGATCCGCTCGAGCGGCACCGCGCCGGGGACGCCTCCATCCTTGATGGCAGGAGGAGCGAGGGTGATCGCGGCAGACCGCAGCGCGATGAGAAGGCCGCGATCGTCGTACTCGGGCATGCCGACCGCGACGACCTCCCGTCCGAGCAGCGCACCGGCGGAGTCGTCGTCGTCCACCGCAGGGAGTTCCAGTCGGGCGCCGAGCGCATCCTGGATCGCGAAACGATGCGTGCGGAGGTTCGCCGAGTACAGCCGACCCACGAAGGTCATCTCCTGGTTACCTGCGCGCAGCGGCGCCTGCCAGACGGAACGATCGACCGCGGCAGTACTGAACTCCGCGCGAGTCACCCCATCGACGACGAACTGGACCTGCTGAGCGGACGCTTGTAGCGCGTTGACGACATGGGCTGCGGCACGTGCGATCGAGTCACCGATCCAACCAGGGCGCTCATTGCGGGCGACCGCTTCAATGACTGCCATGAAGTCCGCGTCGATCGTCTGCTCCTCCTCGCTCTCGAAGTCGAGAGCGTCAACGACGCCCGCTCGTCGCACCCTGACCGTCGTGCTTCCCGCCGTTAAACCGATCGATAGGCGCGCGACCTGCAGGGTTCGCCGAGGCGCTCTACCCACTGGTTCCGCTCTGGTCTCGACACGTCCGATCTTCGTTGCGAGCTCCTTCACGCTCTCGACCAGTTCGAGTAGCTGCTCTGCCGGCAGCTCTCCCTCGGGCGCGTTCGCTCCGATCAGATGGAAATCAAACTGCATCGGCATCGCGCTGGCTCCTGTCTCCGTCTCAACCGGCCAGGCCATTGTGCCCGTCGTGAGAGCGAACCGTAGCCTCCCCTCCGCGAGATGCCACTCGTGACGCCCATCGTCGGCGTGTCGCGCGTCACAAGTGGCATCTCGCAGCGGGAGGCTGACTCCTACTTACCCGCGATCTTCGCCGTAAGGGTGTCGGCCCAGGCTTGCGCGAGTCCGCGGATCTCGGCGTCGGTAGTCGTGGACGGCCCCACGATCTTGTTCTCGTCGAGCGCGAGGAACGCGGTGCGCAGGTCCGCTTCCTCGGAATCCGAGGTCGTGAACCAGTGCACCGCAGCATCGCGCGCCGCCGTGATGTTGCCCTCAAAGCGGGCGTCGAGGAACTGCTGGAACCTGGTGCGGTATCCGTCGGAACTTGCGGTGTAGTAGGAACGCATCGCGGCCGCGACAGAGACGTCCTTTCCCTTCGTGAGGAGTCCGAGGACACATCCGTCCACATCCCCCTGGTAGAGATCGGAATTGAACGGCGTCGCCCGCTTCGCGATTGTCGCCAGGCCGAACGCGTGGGCATCCGATGTCCCGCCCGAGTTGCGGGAGTTGATGTAGTCCACGAACGTCCGCGTCAGGTCACTCGTCCAGCCGAGGAAGTCGCCGACCGTCGAGGTGGATCTGTCGGCGGGCAGTTCATAGCGCCGAGCACCCGCCATCGCCAACGCCATGTGGTCGACGGACATCATCGTCGAGATCTCCGGACCGATGGTGTGGTAGACCCGCTCCCGCTTCTGCGCCTCAACGAAGGAGACGAAATCCTTATTGACGTCGCCGACGAGGCTTCCCCATCGCCACGTCGTGTAGCGGGGGGCTCGGAGAAACTGCAACGTCAGCTCGTTCGGGCATCCCGGGGTGGCACCGGGGTGCGCCGCAAGGAACGCTACGGCCTGAGAGTAGACCCAGTCCGCGTAGTCGAAGAAGTCCTGCGGGGCGTCGAACTCCTTGGCTCCGTCGTCTCGACCGTTGGCGATGATCTTGTCGAGATTCATCAGGTCATCACCCGAACCGATTGTGTAGACATTGATTTGCTCGAATGCCCACTCTGGCGGGAAGGGCTGCGCGAAATTACCACTCCAGAGGTTGGGCTCGTCGGCGATGAAGCAGAGGCTGGCGAGCTTCTTCTCGATGATGATCCGGCACGTCCGACGAGAACCGTAGATGCCCACGTTGTAGGCGCTGCCGACGCTTGCGAGGCCGTCCTTCACTCCCTGGAAGTGTGACGCGACAGCGCCCTTCGCCTCCTTCTCGGTCGCATTGAAATCGACCGCGAAGTAGATCGTCATCCCGGCTTTCAGGCCGTAACCGCGGCCCGCGGCGTGCGCCTTCTGGCCGGCGGCATACCCGCGCACGTAGGAGAACGAATCAGCATCTTCTCCCCCCTCCTGAAAGATGGGGAAGACGCGCAGACCCGCGTCGGTGATGGTTTTCAGCTCGCCCGGCTGGATCTTCTTATCGTTATAGTCCGACACCTCGGTGTTCGTCAGGTACCGCCCGATGATCTGATAGCCGTTGTCCGTCAGGAGCTTCGCGCGCGCCTTCGTGACATGGTCCATGCTGCAATCGGCTGCAATCGCCTTTTGGGCGGCCGTCCGATCGGGATCGCCGTAGGACATGACAAGCGAGCACCAGGTCGACATATCGCCAACCCCCGTCTCAGGCAGTAGCACAATCTTCTGGAACGACTTCAGCGCATCAGCCATAGCTGGCGTGAATCGACCGTCGTAGGGTCCGTCGGTGCAGTAGCCGTTGACGAGGAGCGAAGCCTGAAGAAGATGGACGAAGTACTTCGAGGAGTCGACGGCACCCATTTTCATCCCCGCGGCGTAGTCCTTCAACGCCGCTCTCGACTTCGGACCGAGATGGCCATTGGCGACGTCGTCAGCGAGGCCCGACTCGTACTGGATTCCGTACACAAGCCCCTCGTTGAACTGAGTCGTGTACAGCCCATCACAGGGAACGACGGCGAACGTGCCGCGGGCCAGATACCGCTTGTTGAGGTCCTGTTGGATCTGGCGCATCAGTGACGAGCCGCCGGACGCCAAAACGTAGGTATCGCTCAAGAGGAGGCTTTTTACGAGCTTGGGCATGAGGTCTGGGCCCGCGTCGATCCCGATCTCCGTTCGAATCTTCGCGATCGCCGAGGAGGTCTTCGCGTCGAATGTCTTCCACGTCGTTCCGCCATAGTATCCTTTGCACCAGAGAGCACACTGGACGATCGCGATGATGTTCTTGTTCGGCGTCATGTCATTGATCACCTTGTATTCGCTTGTCAACGTCGAGAGCGTCTCGTCCGAGAAGTCATCCGAGCGCTTCAGTTTTAGCTCGACCTGCAGGGCCCGGGTGAGAGCGATCCGCGTGGCCTGGTCGGCATCACCCGACTCCTTCACCGGAGAATAGCCCTCGACACCCTTGTAGGTGGAGTTGACCCACTTCTGAGATTCTAGAACCCACTTATCCGCCATTGCTCGCTCCTCCTAGTTCTTTCCCTGTAGGACGTCACTGCCCTGCGGTGACGCAGGAGGCGTGAAGTCCATCACTTCGTACTTGCTGGTCGCACGCGCTGCGTTCTCTGCACCGCTCGGTCCCGAGAACGAGACGGAGGGGTAGACGACGTTCTGTACCGGGGGCAGGGGATCCGGGGTCGAGGTCGAGAGGGTGACCTCGATCGCGGATCCTGCTTCGATGCTCCGGTGCAGCGTGATGCTGAGAGTCCTGCGCTCATCCGTTGTCTCCTCCGAGACATCGAAAGCAGCTGCCTCCCAGGGGACGGTCACGACGTTGCCGGTCCCCTGCTCGGCGGGAGCCGGCGCGATGCGGATGACTGTGCACGAGCTGCTGAGTCGGGAGTCGAGAACGACCGCGAGCACGGACTCAGCGGGTGCGGGTGCCGGCCCGACGCTGGTGCAGGTGACAGAAACGGGTGAGCGGAACGCACTTCCGTGGGAACGCCAGGACGCCTCCAGTTCGACGCCCCAGGCCAGTCCGGATGCCGAGGGCGTCTCCGGAGTCCACTCGATCCTGGCGAGTTCACCGTCCGACTCATCGAGGATCACCACTGCCATTGGCAGCGGATCGTTGATGTTCTCGTGCGGATAGTTGTCGCGAACGGTGAGGGGCACATCGATGGTGAGGAGAGGGGCGGTTGTCCCGTCCGAGAGGTCGGGAACGGAGTACGAGACGGTCGACTGCTCAGGTGGCTCCTTCTGGGAGATGTCGGTGGAGATCACCTCGTAGCGGTCCTCGTGGGCGACCACCGCCGCGCCCGAAGCGGAGAAGAGTCGAGCGTCGTAGCGGACGACGACACGGCAGCCGGCGGGCCGACTGAGCTGGACCTGTTCGGACAGCGAGTAGGCGAAGGCATGGCGGGAGGCGAAGTTTCCACTCGGGATGTCGAGCGTGGCGACCTCTCCGGGCACGATCGTGGCCGCGAGAGGAGGCGAAGCAGGAGTCGCAGGGGCGGCGGAGGCAGCGGGTGCAGCGCTCGCGACGAGCACGGGAGCACTGGCGATCGCCGTGACGAGGAGCTGGCGTCGGTTGAAGAGCATCGTCTGGACGGTCCTTTCTATCGAGGGCGCGCCCCGGGCGGCTGCTCGGGAACGCGGGCGGACGCGACGGTACGGCGTGCGGCAGTGTCCCCGGTGCGAGATCTCCCCACGACCACTCACATCCGCGAAAACGGTCCCGCGCGTCCCTACTGCCGCATCGCGCGCGACGCCGCGAAGACATTCCGCGACCGGCCGCTTTTTGCCTGGTCCCTCGGCGTGTCGATGAGACCGACCACGGCTCGCGGAGGGAGGAACTCGGCGAGCGGCTACAGCGGGCGGCCGCCAGTGCCGGTCCTGCGACATAATGCGCCTATGAGCAAGAAAATTGACGCTGCGCATCGCGCGCTCGTGGCCGCCCTCGGCAAGCACGCTCGACTCGTGTCGGACAAGTCCGCGAAACCGCGGAAGGTTGAGCGGGCAGGAGCCGAGCTTCGTGCAGCGACGAAGGCGTACGCCGCCCTGGTCTCGGCACGCACCGGCACCGCGAGCCCCTTCGCCGACCTCGCCGACCCGAGACTGGACAAGCCGACGATCGCGTCACTGCGGGCCGAGCGCGACGCCATCGCCACCAAGATCGCGAAGCACGAAGCCGAGTCCGTCGAGAACGGCGCGCTCGCGAGCTGAACGCGTTCCGAGTCGCCCTGTTACGCATGAGTTTCGCGCTGAGCCCACCACCTTCGTACGGTGGTCCCCGGGTTCCGCGCTGGTGCGGCGTCGAGCGACCGGAGGCCGGTCGCAGCGCTCGCGGTGACCAGCACCGCGCGGCGGACGCGCACTGCTCGGCTGCTCTCCACGGAAGGATCCCCACAGCATGTCCCTGCACACGAGACTCCTCGCAACCGCCGCGGTAGTTGCCTCCGCAGCCCTCCTCCTCGCCGGCTGCTCCAGCGCCCGGAGCGCAGACGCTCCCGTTCGGATCGGCGTGGTCGGAGCGAGCGACCCCTACTGGGCGACCTACGAGCAGGCCGCGGCAGACGCCGGCATCAATGTCGACATCATCGACTTCAGCGACTACAACCAGCCCAACCCGGCGCTGACCGAGGGCGAGCTCGACCTCAACCAGTTCCAGCACATCGCCTACCTGGCGCAGTACAACGCCGCCTCCGGCTCTGACCTCGTGCCCATCGGCACGACGGCGATCTACCCGCTCGGCCTGTACTCCTCGAAGTACGACAATGTCGCCGACATCCCCGCGGGCTCGACCATCGCGATCCCGAACGACACGACCAACCAGACTCGCGCCCTGTTCGTGCTGCAGTCGGCCGGGCTCGTTCAGCTGAAGGATGGCGGCACGGTGCTCTCGGACGTCGATGCCGTCGAGCCGTCGTCGAAAGTCCAGGTCACCGCGCTGGAGGCGTCCCTCACGCCAACCTCGCTCCCCGATGTCGCCGCGGCAGTCATCAACAACGACTTCATCGCGAACGCGGGCCTGAAGGCCGAGGATGCGATCGCACAGGACGACCCGAACGACCCCTCCGCCCTGCTCTACGCCAACATCTTCGCGGCGCGCGCCGCCGACGCCCAGAACGAGACGTACACGAAGCTCGTCTCGATCTACCAGGACACCCAGTCGGTGCTCGACGGCGTCAAGGAGCAGTCCGGTGGTACGGCAGTCTTCCTGAAGACGCCCGCCTCGGACCTCGAGAGTTCGCTCCAGTCCGCCGAGAAGGCCATCACCGCGGCGTCCTGACCGCCCTCCCGCCCTCCTCCCCCTCCCCTTTCTCGCGAAATGTCGCAAGAACTTCGCGAGATCAGGCAGTCCGGTCGAAATCCCCTGCCGCGGCAGCACATCTCGACCGGCTCGGCGCATCTCGCGACATTTCGCGGCGGGCGGGCGGGAGGGCGGGCGGGCGCGACCGACAGAAAGGGCGCACTGTGCCGCTCATCCGATTGACCGACGTACGCAAGGTGTACCCGAGGCGGGGGGCAGCGTCGACCGCGGCCGTGGACGGGGTGAGCCTCGAGATCGAGACGGGCGACGTCTACGGCGTGATCGGCTACTCCGGCGCCGGCAAGAGCACGCTCGCCCGGCTGATCAACGCGCTCGAACCCGCGACAAGCGGCAGCATCGAGATTGACGGCCGCGAGACCGTGGGACTCCCCGAGCGCGAGCTGCGCAGACTGCGCTTGGGCATCGGGATGATCTTCCAGCAGTTCAACCTCTTCGGCTCGAAGACCGTCGAGCACAACGTCGCCTACCCGCTCCAGGTCGCGGGCGTCCCGCGGGCGCAGCAACGCTCCCGGGTCGAGGAGATGCTCCGCTTCGTGGGCCTCTCGGACCGGGAGCGCAGCTACCCGGAGCAGCTCTCTGGCGGGCAGAAGCAGCGCGTCGGCATCGCCCGCGCGCTCGCGGCCTCTCCGCGGATCCTGCTCGCCGACGAGGCCACCAGTGCCCTCGACCCGGACACCACCGGCGAGGTGCTCGCACTGCTCCGGCGGATCAATGAGGAGCTCGGCGTGACAATCGTCGCGATCACGCATGAGATGGACGTCGTGCAGCAGCTCGCGACGAAGGTCGCAGTGATGGAGTCGGGTCGGATCGTCGAGCGCGGCCCGGTCTTCGACGTGTTCTCGGCGCCGCGAGAGCCGGTGACCCAGCGATTCGTGTCGACCGTCGTCCGCTCGCTGCCCTCTGTGGCGGAGGCGGCGGTGCTGCATGCACGCCACCGCGGCCGGCTGGTCACGCTCTCGTTCTCGGACGACTCCGCCTCACAGGGCGATGTCTTCGCCGAGATCGCGGCGTCGGGAGTGCCACTCGAACTCGTCTACGGGGGCATCACGGATGTCCGCGGGCGCACTTTCGGCCACCTCACCCTCGCCCTCGATGCGCCGGACGGCGTCGTAGAGCCCCTCCTCGCCCGCCTCGGCGGCCGCGTCGCCCTCACGGAGGTGCCTCGATGAACGAGCTGATCCCGCTCCTGCCCAAGCTGGCCCAGGCGACCGGCGAAACCCTCTACATCGTGGCGCTCAGCCTGGTGTTCGGCGGGCTCGGCGGGCTGCTGATCGGGCTGGGGCTCGCCCTGACCCGCGGCGGCGCTCTGTACGCGAACCGTACCGTGTATGGGCTCCTTAACGTGATCGTGAATATCTTCCGCCCGATCCCGTTCATCATCTTTATTGCCGCGGCTCAGCCGCTCGCCCGCCTCGTCATTGGCTCGGGCATCGGCACCGACGCGATCGTGTTCACCCTCTCGCTCGGCGCGGCGTTCGGCATCGGGCGGATCGTCGAGCAGAACCTGCTGACGGTGCAGCCCGGCGTCATCGAGGCGGCCCGCTCGGTCGGAGCGAGCCGGTTCCGCATCGTGCGGACGGTGCTGCTGCCGGAGGCGCTCGGTCCGCTGATCCTCGGCTACACGTTCGTGTTCGTCGCCGTCATCGACATGTCGGCAGTGGCCGGTTACGTCGGCGCCGGCGGGCTCGGCAGCTTCGCGATCCAGTACGGCTATCGGCAGTTCGAGCCGATCGTCACCTGGGCAGCGGTGCTGGTCATCATCATCATCGTGCAGCTCGTCCAGCTCCTCGGCAACACCCTGGCCCGCCGCGTCCTCCGCCGCTAACCCCCTCCGCGAGATGCCTCTCGGGTACGCGACCGGTGGAGGCGTACCCGAGAGGCATCTCGCGAGGGCGGAGGAAGGGAGGGCACGGGATCAGTAGCGGGGCTTGCGCTCCGGGCGCTCGGAGGAGCGGCTCGGGCCGGTGGGGCGGCCGGCGCGGCTCGGGCGGCGGTCGGGCTTGAGTTCGATGAGCTGACCGCTGATGCGCGTGTCGGCCAGGCGGTCGAGCACGCCCTGCGGCAGGTCGGCCGGGAGCTCGACGATCGAGAAGTCCGGGCGGATGTCGATGTGCCCGAAGTCGCCGCGGTTGAGGCCACCCTCGTTTGCGAGCGCGCCGACGATCTGGCGGGGCTCGACCCGCTGGCGACGACCGACCTCGATCCGGTACGAGGCGAGGTTGCCGTTCGCGGGCCGCTGGCGACGCTCCGGACGCTCGCCCCGGTCTCCGCGATCCCCGCGCTCGGGGCGGGCATCACGCTCCTCGCGCTCACGCCGGGCGAAGCGGGGGTCATCGGGCGAGAGCAGCAGCGGCTCGTCGCCCTGCGCGACGATCGCCAACGCGGCAGCGACATCCGACTCGACCACGTCGTGGTGCTCGACGTAGTGGCCGATGATGTCGCGGAAGCGCTGTAGGCGCTCGGTGTCGGCGAGCGCCGCCGTGATTGCGTCATCGAAGCGCGAGAGCCGGGTGACGTTGACGTCTTCGACGCTCGGCATCCGCATCTCGGTGAGCGGCTGGCGAGTGGCCTTCTCGATCGCTGTAAGGAGGCGGCGCTCGCGCGGCGTGACAAAGCTGATCGCTGCTCCGCTGCGCCCGGCACGACCGGTGCGGCCGATGCGGTGCACGTACGACTCGGTATCAATGGGGATGTCGTAATTGACGACGTGGCTGATCCGCTCGACGTCAAGGCCGCGGGCAGCGACATCGGTGGCGACGAGAATGTCGAGTTTGCCGGACTTGAGCTGCTCGACGGTGCGCTCGCGCTGAGCCTGGGCGACGTCTCCGCTGATCGCGGCGGCGGTATAGCCGCGGGCGCGCAACTTCTCGGCGAGCGTCTCGGTCTCGCTCTTGGTGCGGACGAACACGATCATGCCCTCGAAGTTCTCGACCTCGAGGATGCGGGTGAGGGCGTCGACCTTCTGCGGGTACGAGACCATCAGGTAGCGCTGGGTGGTGTTGACGGAGGTCGTGGTCTTGTTCTTGACCGTGATCTCCTCCGGGTCCTTCAAATACTTGCCGGAGATGCGGCGAATCTGCGCGGGCATCGTCGCCGAGAACAGTGCGATCTGCTTCTCGACCGGAGTGTCGGCGAGGATCGTCTCGACATCCTCGGCGAAGCCCATCTTGAGCATTTCGTCGGCCTCGTCGAGGACCAGGTATTTCAGCGCAGAGAGGTCGAGCGTGCCCTTCTCAAGGTGGTCCATGATCCGGCCGGGCGTGCCGACCACGACGTGGACACCGCGACGCAGCGCGGAGAGCTGAGTGCCGTAGCCCTGGCCCCCGTAGACGGGGAGTACGTGCACGCCGCGAAGGTTCGACGCGTAACGCTCGAACGCCTCGCAGACTTGGAGGGCGAGTTCGCGCGTGGGCGCCAGCACGAGTGCCTGTGGCGTCTTCTGCGCCAGGTCGAGGCGCGAGAGGATCGGCAGCGCGAACGCGGCCGTCTTGCCGGTGCCGGTCTGCGCGACGCCGAGGACGTCTCGGCCGGAGAGGAGGGACGGGATCGTCGCAGCCTGGATGGCCGAGGGCGTCTCGTAGCCGACCTCCTTAAGGGCCTTGAGGACGGGATCGCCGAGTCCGAGGTCGGAGAAGGTGAGCGCGGGGGCGCTGCCGGAAGGGGTGTCGGCCTCGGGGGCGGAATCGGGGGTATCGGTGGACGCCATGGTGCAACGGTAGTGCTCCGACGCCGCCCCTGTTCGAGGGAACGCGGCGATGCGCGTGCGGACGGAGTGCCTGCTGTAGCTCGCCGCCTTCGCGATGCGGTCGTCGAGAGCCCATCCGCACCTCTGCGAGAGCAGCCTCGGCCGGCGCGCGGAAGAGGGCCCGCGCATCCGCTGCCCGACCTAGCGTCGGAGCACAGGCACCACCGAGGACAGGAGCACGACATGGCATCAGGAGTCGCAACGCCCCGCTCCCTCCGAGACGCCGCCGCGTGGGTGGTACTTCGGCGCAGAGCGGGGCGTTTCGGCGCGCGGGGCGCGGGGGCGGCGGCTCAGGAGGCGGCGTCGCGCGTTGTCGTGCGGATCCGGTACAGCGACGTGCTCGCCGCGACGAAGAGGTCGTTGCCGTCCTCGCCGCCGAAGCAGAGGTTGCCCACGACTTCCGGCACCGGTATCCGACCCAGACTGGCGCCGTCCGCGCCGAGGACCTGCACACCATCAGCGCTCGACGTCCAGATCCGGCCCTCCACATCGACGCGCAGACCGTCCGGGACCCCCGGCTCGATCGACGCGAGCACGCCGAGCGGAGCGAGCCGCCACTGCTCGTCAACCGCGAACGCGTGGATGCAGTGCTCGCCGGTCCTGTCCCTGCGCAGGGCGACGGAGGTGTCCGAGACGTAGAGGATGCGCTCGTCAGGCGAGAAGGCCACTCCGTTCGGCTCCTGGACCGCGGAGGTCGCCACGCTCAGCTCGCCCGTCGCCTCGACAAAGCGGAAGACGTAGCAGCCGCCATATTCGCGCTCGCCGGGGTGCCCCTCGTGCGGCTGCACGATCCCGTACGGCGGATCGGTAAACCAGATCGCGCCATCGGACGCGACCACGACGTCGTTCGGCGAGTTCAGCCGCGCCCCGCCGTGCCGCTCGACCAGCACCTCCACGTTGCCGTCGACCTCGCGCTCGATCGCCCGACGACCGTGCGAGCACTGCACGACCCGCCCCTGCCGATCCAGAGTGCGACCGTTGGTGAACTCGACGTGCTCGCGGTGCACACGCGTCTCGCCCGTCACCGCGTCCCACTCCAGGATTCGGTCGCCCGGGATATCGCTCCACCGCACCACTCGCTCCCGCGGCAGCCACACCGGCCCCTCACTCCAGACAGCCCCCGTGGCGACCCGCTCGAGCTGGGCGCCCGGCGCCAGCAGCCCGTCGGCCACTGCACCGCGGCCACGCCCTGGTCGGCCGCCGCCGAAGTCCCCTCGCCCTGCCCAGCGCAGCGCTCGCCGCCTCGCCGCGATCCACCATTCGGGCGAATTGGTCAACGCGGGGGTGCCGGTTGCGGTCGCCAGCGCCACGACGAACTCTCGCCTCGTTGCCACGTCAGATTTCCCCGATCCTTGATCGACGCTGTCGATCCTCTTCGGCCGGCGCGGACCTGGTCGCGACGACCGGCGAACCGCTGACCCTAGCCAGCACACCGCAGGAAGGGCCGGCCCCTGTCTCCCCCTGAGACATCACCTGCCTATTAAAGTTCCCGGTGGTCGTCGCCTCTCTCTCGGGCGTGTGTGACAGCGCGATCGCCTCTCACCGGGATGCTCACCGTCGCCTGATCCTTCGGCGCAGAGATTCCGCTGCCCCAGCACTGTCGGGGTGGCGTGGGAGAGAGCGGGCGTGCCATCAGTGAGTGTCGAAGCCCTGAGGCAGTACCGCTCCGCGCGATCCGGTGCGCAGCACACGCCGCACAGGCTCTCAGCCCGACGCTGCGCGCGGCTCCACTGGGCAAGCGACCCTGGCCGTTCCCTCAGTGACCTCGTCGGGATAACTCCGCACGTCCGTCGTTACACTCACTGCGTCTCCGCACCTGCGGACCTACCGAGGAGGCCGCCGTGCACTGTCGTCCGTTCATTGCCGCGCTCCCCCTCGCGGCGGTCCTCGTGCTCGCGGGGTGCGCGAGCGGAGCGATTCCCTCGCCCTCCGCCGAGCCGGGTTCGGGCACCTCGATCACTGTTTTCGCCGCGGCCTCGCTGACGGGCGCGTTCACCGACCTCACCACCGACTTCGAGAGAGCGCAGCCGGGCGCGCACGTCGAACTCTCGTTCGCCGGCTCGTCCGACCTCGCCTCGCAGATCCTCAACGGCGCCCCGGCCGACGTCTTCGCATCGGCCGATGAGCGCACAATGGCGAGCCTGACCAGCGCGGGGCTCGTCGCCGGCGACCCGGTCACCATCGCGACGAACACCCTCGAGATCGCGGTGCCGCCCGGTAATCCCGCGCACGTCACCTCCCTCGCCGACCTTGCCCGGCCGGGTATAGCCACCGTGCTCTGCGCGCCGCAGGTGCCGTGCGGAGCGGCAGCCGCGGCGGTGGAACGAGCGGCAGGCCTCGACATCACGCCAGTGAGCGAGGAGTCGTCGGTGACGGACGTGCTCGGCAAGGTGTCGTCGGGCGAGGCGGACGCCGGGCTCGTCTACACGACCGACATCCGCGGCTCCGGCGGCTCGGTCACCGGCATCCCTTTCTCCGAGGCGTCGGAGGGAGTCAACACCTCTGCGATCGCCGCGCTGAAAGGAGCGGGTGACTCCGATATGGCCGCCGCGTTCGTGGCGTACGTCGGCTCGGATGCGGGACACGCGGTGCTCGCCGCGCACGGCTTCGGAGCACAGTGAGAGTCGTGCGCTCGTCACCAAGCCCACCGACACATCGCGCCGGTCACCCAGGCACCGCCCGCGGCGCGGCGCCTGGGCGGTAGCGGAACGTCTCAGGAGCGCAGAAAGAAGGAGCGGGAGGCAGATGCGGACGTAGGATCGGGAGCATGCCGCAGATACGGGTTCGGGACGCCGCCGCCGCGCTCGGGGTGAGCGACGACACGCTGCGACGGTGGATCGAGAACGGAACGCTCGCGAGCGTGAAGGATGCCTCCGGACGCCGCGTCGTCAACGGGCTCGACGTCGCCAGGCTCGCCCGCGCGAACGCCGTGCTGCCGGAGGACCCGTCGCCCGTGGCGCGCTCGGCCCGCAACCGCTTCGTCGGTATCGTCACGGACATCGTGATGGACACGGTGATGGCGCAGGTCGAGTTGCAGTGCGGGCCGCACCGGGTGGTCTCGTTGATGAGCAGCGAGGCGGTCCGTGAGCTGGGGCTCGAGCCCGGTTCGCCCGCGGTGGCGGTGGTGAAGGCGACGACGGTGATCGTCGAGACGCCGCTCGCACCCCGCTGATGGGATCCGGCCTCCCGCGCTGGGTCGTGATGGTCGCGGCAGTCGGCTCACTTCTGGTCCTGCTGCCGCTCGCGGCCATCCTCACCCGCGTCGACTGGCCGCAGTTCCTGCCGCTCATCACCGCCGACTCCTCGGTCGCGGCGCTCCTGCTGAGCCTGCGCACGTCGGCGACGGCAACCCTCCTGTGCCTACTGCTCGGGACGCCGATGGCGCTCGTCCTCGCGCGCACGGCCTTCCGCGGGCAGCGCCTGCTCCGCTCTCTGGTCCTCCTCCCCCTCGTGCTGCCGCCCGTGGTCGGCGGGCTCGCGTTGCTCGCCACCTTCGGACGCCTGGGCCTGCTCGGCGGCGTGCTGGAGGCGCTGGGCGTGCGCATCGCGTTCTCGACCACCGCCGTGGTGCTCGCGCAGACGTTCGTGGCACTGCCGTTCCTGGTGCTGACGCTGGAGGGGGCGTTGCGCAGCGCCGGCGCCCGCTACGAGGCCGTCGCCGCGACCCTGGGCGCCTCGCCGGGCACAGTGCTGAGGAGGATCACCCTGCCGCTCATCCTGCCGGGTCTGGTCTCGGGCGCGATCCTGTCCTTCGCCCGGGCGCTCGGCGAGTTCGGCGCCACTCTGACGTTCGCGGGGAGCCTTGAGGGCACGACCCGCACTCTGCCGCTGGAGATCTACCTTCAGCGCGAGACCGATCCGGACGCCGCAGTCGCGCTGGCACTCGTGCTGGTCGCGGTCGCGGTGCTTGTGATCGGCCTGGCGCACGGGCGCTCGCCACGCGGGGTCCGGGAGTGAGCCTGCGGCTGGAGGCGCGGCTCGCCGCGCGCGGGTTCGCAGCGTCGCTCGACGTCGCGGCCGGAGAGACCGTCGCCGTCCTCGGGCCGAACGGTGCGGGCAAGTCGACCCTGCTCGCGCTGATCGCCGGGCTGGTGCGCGCTGACTCCGGGACCGCGCTGCTGGACGACGCGGTGCTGTTCGATGACCGCCGCTGGACGCCTCCGCACCGCCGCGCCGTGGCGTTGCTCGCGCAGGACCCCCTGCTTTTCCCGCACCTCAGCGTCCTCGAGAACGTCGCCTTCGGACCACGCAGCGCGGGCCTCGGCCGGGTCGCGGCGCGCGCGAGGGCCAAGCGCGAACTGGCCGCCGTGGAGGCGCTCGAGCTGGCCGACCGGCGCCCAGGCAGCCTCTCGGGTGGGCAGGCGCAGCGCGTGGCGCTCGCGCGCGCTCTCGCGAGGGAGCCGCGCCTTGTGCTGCTCGATGAACCGCTCGCCGCCGTGGACGTGCGCGTCGCCCCGGTGCTCCGGCGGATGCTGCGGACGGTCCTCGCTGACCGCTCGGCGATCGTGGTCACCCACGACGTGCTCGACGCCTGGACCCTCGCCGACCGGGTGGTCGTCCTCCGCGAGGGCCGCGTGGTCGAGGAGGGGCGGACCGAGCGGGTGCTCACCCGTCCGCGCACCGCGTTCACCGCCGAGCTGGCGGGGCTCAACCTGCTCGCGGGGACGCGCACGGCGGCCGGACTGCTCACGACCGAGGGCCACGAGTTCGCGGGAGTAGTGACCGAGCCGATCGCCCCCGGCGCCCCGGTGCTCGCGGCCGTCCGACCCTGGAGTGTCCGGCTCGGACACGGCGGGCTGCGCTCGATCATCACCGACGTCGAGCCGCGGGGCGATACCGTGCGGGTGCGTAGCGGGTCGCTGCGAGCCGACGCCGATCCTGCACAGGCGGCGGCGCTCGACCTCGCGCCAGGTCGCGAGATCGGCTTCGCGGTCGATCCGGAGGCGCTACTGATCTACCCGGGCTGAGGAGGCTACCCGGCCTGAGGAGCGCTCGTGGGGCGGGGACTCGGGACGCGGCTCGGCGGGCCGCTCAGGACAGCCGGACACCCGCCAGTGCTAGCCCGGCCGCGGCACCGACGAACGCGAGCGCCCCTGTCCCGAGGCCGTAGGCCAGACCCGCGATCCAGCGCCGGGCGAGCAGCAGCCGCACGGTCTCGACGCTCGCGGTGCTGAAGGTCGTGAATCCGCCCAGCACACCGGTGCCCAGCACGGCCCGCCACTGGGGATCGACGGCGCCGGACAGAGCTAATCCGACGACCACGCCGAGCAGCAGCGATCCACTCACGTTGATCAGTGCCGTACCGATCGGCCAACGGACCGGGAATAGCGACCGCGCGAACCCGTCGACAACCAGCCGCGCCGCCGAGCCGATCCCGCCGGCCAGCGCGACCGCGAGCAGCAGCCCGGCGCTCATCACGCCTCCCCGCGTCGCCGGCCGGCCACCGCGATGCCCAGAGCGGCCGCGACGAGGCCCAGCACGAGGGTCCCGCCTGTGTACAGAAGCGACTCGGCGAGGTGCCCGCCCTCGAGCAGCGCCACGGTATCGAGCGAGAACGTGCTGTAGGTGGTGAAGCCGCCGAGCACGCCGGTGCCGAGCAGAAGCCGCAGCCTGCGCCGTCCGCCCTCGTCCGGGCCGCGACGCGCAAGACCCTCGAGCAGCAGGCCCAGAAGGAAGGCGCCGACCAGGTTCACGACGACGGTCGCGACCGGCAGCACGCCCACCGGTGGTAGCAGAACGGCGAGCGTGAAGCGGCCCGCCGTGCCGACCGCACCGCCCAGAGCGACCAGGAGGATTGCGCCGGGCCGGAGGAACAGGGGCAGCGTCACTCCGAAAGATCCCACGGCGCCGGACGCTCGGGATCGCGGTCGGCGCGCGGGACGACGAGGACGGGACGGTGCTGACGGTGCGCGAGGTGAGCAGCGACACTCCCGCCGAGAAACTCGGCGATGCTCGCGAGCACTCCCGCGTCGCGCGTGCCGACCACGATCATCCGCGCGTCGACCTCTTCCGCGACATCGGCGAGAGCGGGCGCCGGCTCGCCCCTGACGGCGCGAAGGGTCCACTGCACGTCGGTGCCGGCGAGTTCCTGCTCGACCGCTTCGCGCAACCCAGGCGGGAGCGTCGGTTCCTTCCCGCGATCGGGCGAGGCCCCGACGAAGCCGAGCGGGATGCCGCCGGTCATCGGATCGACGTACTCGCCGACAAGGTAGGGGTCGGCCGAGACTGACACAAGCAGCAGCGGCGCCCGGGAGTCGGCGGCGACCCGCGCCGCGGTGCGGAGGACCTCGGGGCGGCGGACATCGGCGACGCCGACGAGCACGGGACCGGCGAGGTCGGGGGTGCTGCCGGTGGAGGGTGTGGGTGCGGTCATGAGGGGCTCCTTCCCGAGTGCGCCCCATCCTGGCACCGCGGGCTGAAGCGCTTCGGAGTATGTCGGGAGACTTCGGTGAGGATCCGCTGTGACCGTTCCGTTATCGAGGTGACCCGAGCTACAGTGATTTGTCGTCCGAATCCTGGGCCGGCCAGGACGTCGCATCGGCCAGGACGTCGTGTCGGCCAGTGGTCGGAATCCAGAAGTCAAGACGCCCGCAAGTTAGTACGCCCCGGAATTAGTACGCCCCAGAGTTAGTACGCCCCAGAACCGTCCTCGAGAGGAGACCGCACGCGTGTCGAAGCCAGGCATCCCCACCCCTGAGGACTGCCCCGGCACCTCGAGCACCGCGTCCGGTGCCCCCCTCACCCGCAGGGAGGCTCTCGCCGCCGAGAGGCGCGCTGCGCAGGAGGCGGGGGACGTTGCCGAGACTGACACCGCGCCGGCGACGGCCGCCATCGGATCCACGGCCCCGACCGTCTCCGTCGAGATCCCGACCGTCGTCCCTGCCGCCTCCTGGTCGAACCGCACCGCGCCCCAGCCCGCCGCCGCGCCCCGCCCCTCTGCTGCACCTGCCCGCTCCCGCGGTCTCAGCCGCCGGGCCCTCACCTTCGGCACCTTCTCGGTGGTTGGCGGGCTCTTCGCCACCGCCGCCATCCCCGCTTACGGGGCCCGCAACTCCTCCTCCACAGCGACCGGCCGAGCCGCGGCCGAGCTCGTCGGCTCGCAAAACCTCACCGTCTCGTCAGAGGCGACCGGCCAGACGGCCGTGCGCGACGCCTTCGCCGCGCCGACCCAGGCGCAACTCGACGAGGCCAGCAGGCAGGCGGCGGTGCTTTCCGGCGCGAACGGCGGCCAGTTCTCAACCGTGAAGACACGCGCCGCCGGCGACGACTACCCCTGGCCCTACGAAACCACCGATGACAACGGCGGCGGACTGTCTCCGCTCGGCTACTACTACCGCGAGTGCGTCGACTTCGTGGCCTGGCGCCTCAACCGCGACGCCGGGCGCACCTCCGCGCCGTGGAAATACACCTGGGGCAACATCACTCCGCTCGGCGGCAGCGCCTACGAGTGGCCCGACAACTGGGCCGCGAAGGGTTGGGCGACCAGCAGCGTCCCCCTCGTCGGCTGCGTCGCGTGGTGGACCTACAACCACGTCTCGTACGTGCAGAAGGTGAACGACGACGGCACCGTCCTCCTCGAGGAGTACAACTACGGCGGCAAGCACAGCTACGTCACCCGCACGTTCCCCACGGCCAAGGTGCCCCTGTTCCTCTACCCGCCGGCCCTCTAACGCGCGCCCTCCTCCTTCCTCCCCCTCCCGCGAGATGCCTCTTCGGTACAGCTCGCCCGGCGTGTCGCGTACTCAACAGGCATCGCGCGAAGGACACGGCAGCCCTCTGCTCGGCGCGGCGTCGCGGAGCAGCACGGCGTCGGAGTCCCGCGCGGCGGGATCGAGGACACCTGCGAGAAGCTCGTTCCCCCGCAGCGTCAGTTCGGGGGCGCACCGTTGCCAAGCCCGATCACGTGGTAGCCGAACGTCAGCGAGGTTCCGCGTGGGATCGACTCACCGGCGTACACGGTGAAGCTCGTGCCGCCGTCGTGATCGAGATAAAGTCTGGCGGCGACAGCCGTGCTGGTCGTCGGACTCATGGTGACGACCGGCGGCGTGACGAACGGCCGCTTGAAGGTGACGGTCGCGAGAGGCTCTGCGGCGGCCATGTCCTTGCCGGTGTCGACCGTGACGTGACCGGCGATGTCGTTCCCCCGGATTCCACCCTTGCTCGCCGCCCACGACACGTTCGTCCCGCTGTGGCGGGTGAGCTCGGTGAAGCGACCCGTCGCCGGCTCGGTCGGGTCAGCGTGGTTGGTTTCGGATGCCAGCAGCTGCCGGTTGAAGACGACCTGCTCGTCGAATGACGCCGGCGGCACCAGCCCCATGCCGTTGAAAGCGCGCGAGCGCCGACTTCGGTTGTCCACAACGGAGCTGTCGACGGCAGCGATGACCCGGAATCGGTTCGTCCAATCCGCCATCACCGCGCCGTAGTCCTTCTCCACCGTGACAGCAGGGACACGAAGATCATCGAAGCGGACACCGCTGATCACGAAGTCCGCACCCTTGGTGAGTTTGAACAGTGTGGATTGCGCTGGCGTGAAACCATCCGGCGTCCCGCGCTGTGTGACCTGTCCGCCGATGAACTGCACGCCCCCGGGCTGGGCGATACCGTCCCTACTGTGATCGTGTTCCAGCAGTGGTGACGCGAGTCCGAGGATGTACGAAGACAGGAATGTCAGCTGTCGGCTGTTGCCGAGCCGGAGCAGGGGACCCGTGTTGAGCCTGTCGATGTTGCCCTGATCCGCAGTCGATTCGACGTGCAGGCCGATAAAGGTCAGGTTCGTTGCGAGGTCCTTCGCCGACGACCCCCATCCGATGTCCAAAGCCGCATTCTTCGAGTGCTGGATCGTGAGCTGGTCGAAGATGTTGTAGTTGGTGTCGCCACCATCGGACTCGATCACCATCGCCGCATCGGTGGACGTGCCGCAGCCATCGATGTAGACGTCGTGCCACCGCGAGTTGTTGAGCTGCTTGATTCTGATACCGGTTCCCGCGAAGTTCAGCACCTGCACCATACCGAGACGCGCTTCAAACCCACCGGCGACCTCGATCCCGAGCGTCCGCGACGGAGCAGACTGGTTCCATCGCTGCCCACGCACGGCGAGGTTCTCCAGCGAGGCACCCGCGCCCAGTCGGAACATCGGTTCCGAGCTCATGGCATCGTTGAACGGCTCGAATTGAACACCGTTGAATTGAACACCGTTGAACGGGGATTGCAAGGCGAACTGGAACGCCGCGGCTCCGAAGCCGACGATTCGGACCTGCGTCTTCACATCAAGCGAAGTGATCAGGTAACGGCCAGGAGGCACGAGCACCGCTCGCCGCCGATCCCCGGTGGCCGCGTCATCGATGGCCTTCTGAAAGACCGCGGTGTCGTCGGCGCGACCGTCCCCTTTCGCGCCGCGATCACCGACATTGATCCAGTACTCCGTCTCCGCGGCAGCTGCTGGAGTCGCAGGAAGAAGCGAGCCGCCCGCCCCCGCTACCCCCGCCAATCCAGCGAGAGTGCCGGTCGCGATGAATGCCCGGCGATTCGACTGAGTGCGTTCGTCATGTTCCATACCGGACATTGTGCTGCAAGCCCTCCCGCGTACTCCGGAGCCGACATCGTGCGCGCCTCGTCGCTCACGCCTGCGCGTCATCAAGCAGCAGATCGCGGATCGCCGTCACCACGAGCTCGAGCTCGGCGAACGACGTGGACAGGGGCGAGAGTCCGAGCCGGATGCCGCTCGGCGCTCGGACCCGCCAACCCGTGGCGGCTGCGCGAGGGGCCGTCGAGCGCGCCTAGACCTCCTCCGCGAGATGCGACTTCGGTACGCGACACGCCGGGAAACGCGTGCACAAGTGGCATCTCGCGGGAGGTGTCATAGCTCGAACCAGCCGCGGGGGTGGTGGTCGGCGGTGAGCGGGGTGCGCGGGCGCGTCGGGCGCGCCCAGCGGACGGCGTTCGCCAGCACGCGTTTGATGTCGGGGTGGTGGTAGACGGGGTAGTCCTGGTCGCCGGGTGAGAAGTAGAACACCTTGCCGAGGCCGCGCGTGTAGGTCACTCCGGAGCGAAACACCTCGCCGCCCGTGAAGGTCGAGAGGAACACCGTCTCTTCCGGCACCGGGATGTCGAAGTACTCGCCGTACATCTCCTGCTCGGGGATGATCAGCGGGCTCGGCACGCCCTCGGCGATCGGATGCGTGGGTGCGATCGTCCAGACCAGCTCGCGGTCGCGGTCGTTGCGCCACTTCAGCGAACAAGTCGTGCCCATCAGGGCCTTGAAGATGGACGAGTAGTGGCCCGAGTGCAACACCAGAATCCCCATCCCCTCGTGCACGTGCCGCAGCACCCGCTGCACGACCTCATCCGACACCTCCTCGTGCGCGATGTGGCCCCACCACAGCAGCACGTCCGTCGTCGCCAGCGCCTCCTCGGTGAGCCCGTGCTCGGGCTCGGGGAGGGTCGCCGTACGGACCGAGACGGTGGAGCCGAGCGACTGAGCGAGCCCGTCGGCGATCACACGGTGGAGGCCGTCGGGGTAGTGGCGCAGCACGGTCTCGTCGCCGCGGGTCTCGTGGCGGAACTCGTTCCAGACGAGGACCTTGATCGGGGCACTCACGCGACCGTCACCTCCTTCTTCTCGGCGGCGGAGCGGTAGATCGCGTCGACCACCCGGCTGCGGTGCAGCGCGTATTCGCCGTAGTGGCCGAAGTAGCGGGGCGCGCCCGCGGGGGCGTCGGCTCCCGAGGCGATCGCCGCCAGGAATTCGGCAATGACCAAGCGGTGGTGGCCGGCCGGGACCTTCACGTCGGGGTGCGAGACGGTCGGCGCTCCGGCGACGTCGGAGTAGAGCGTGAGCGTCCCCTCCGTGGCGTAGTCGGCGATGTGCAGGCGCGCGCCGCCGGCCGAGCCGAGCAACTCGACCTCGATGTCCTCGTGGACCTTCGAGTAGCTGGCCCAGGAGGCGTCGAGCTGGAGGGAGCGGCCGTTGTCGAGGCGCAGCAGTGCGCTCGAGAAGTCCTCCACCTCGAACGCGTGAGTGCCGGTCGCGGCGACTCCGTGCGGGCGTCCGCCGCGGCCGGAGCGGCCGATCTCGCCGTACGCGACGGCCGAGACGCTGGTGACGCGCGGCTCGTCGAGCAGGTGCAGCGCGATGTCGAGCACGTGCGAGCCGAGGTCGATCAGCGGACCGCCGCCCGCGAGTTCCTTGCTGGTGAACCAGGACCCGATGCCCGGGATGCCGGTGCGCCGCTGCCAGCTCGCGCGAGCGTGGTAAACGTCGCCGAGCGGAGCGTCGTCGAGGTAGTCGCGGAGGAAGGCGACGTCGGCGCGGCGACGGTGGTTGTAGGCGATCTCGAGCACGCGGTCATTCGCGCGCGCGGCCTCGACCATCTCGGCGGCCAACTCGGCGGTGGTGGCGAGCGGCTTCTCGCAGAAGACGTGCTTGCCGGTGGCCAGCGCGGCGATGGCGATGGGGTGGTGCAGGTGATTCGGGACGCCGATGGACACAACGTCGAGGTCGTCGCGGGCAACGAGGTCCTCCCAATCGGCGTAGAGGTCGGGGACGTCGCGGGTGGCGCCGAGCTCGCGCAGGCGCGTCTCCTCCTGACCGGCGAGCGCGACGACGCGTGCACCGGGGAGGGACTGGAAGGCGTCGAGGTGGGTGGTGCCGGCGAAGCCGAGGCCGACGACGCCGACCCGCAGTTCGGTGGTGGTGTCTGTCATGCCGCGAGCCTACTCGAATCGATTCGAAGCCCTCCAGTCTCCGTTGTTGCTCCGGCATCGAGACACCGCTCTCTCGTCGAGACGCTGCGCTGCTAACGGCGTCTCGGCGCCGAAGCGGGCGAGCACGGCCGCGAGGACGACGGAGGAGCGCCCGAGCGCTGCATCTCAACGCGCCGGACCGGGCCGGAGGGCAACGCCGCCTGGCAGCATGGCCGGATGAATCCCATCCGTGACCAGGACGATGCGAGCGAGTACGCGGGGAGTCTGCTCCGCGGCGAGCAGAACCTCCTTGACGTCGAGTGAGGGTGGAACGACCCGGCGGCGGCGATCCTGCAGCAGGCGAGCGTTCTGCCGCGGCCGACGGGCGGAGTCGGCGAGATGCTCCGCCCTCTGGAGCGCGGACGCCGACGACCGCAACTGTTGGGGCAAGAGAGCAGAAGCAAGCGTATGTGGTTTGCCGAGAGCGCGGACCTCTGCCACGATTCGGTCGTGGCAGAGCATCGTGCAGTGGAGCAGCTGAACGAGCTGACATGGGTCCTGAAGATTGTCGGACCGGGGGCGTCCGCCCTCAAGGCAAAGTGGGCGCTGCTCACTGTAACCCTTCTTGGAGGAGTGGTCGCGGTCATCGCGCCTCGGTTCTTCGTCCAGGCGGACGGAACGATGGACCCGGGGTGGACCCCCATCGTGGTGATCGCCGGTATAGCCGCCGTGTTCGCCCTCGTCCTCGACAAAGTGGCTGACAAGTACGACTCCGCGAGTGAAGCGCATCGCGCCGCCGTCGCTCAAGCTGAGGCCACAGAGGCCCAGCGGCTTGCTGATCTTGCACTGTCGGGTAGCGAGGATGCAGCCGAGAACGCCGTGTCAGACCTGAACACGTTCATCGCCGAAGCACTGAACGTGTCATTCCTGGAGGGTTCGAGTCGATTCGAGCACCTTCAGACCCTCCGGCGGATCCTCGTCATGTGTGCTGCGAAGGCCATCGGGCCGGGAAGCCGCGCCACGTACTACACGCTCACGGGAGAACGTGGCAGTCGAGTCCTCGGAGACCCCCAGCATCAGACGGAGTATGGACGGAGCGATCGCCCGGATCGTCCCTTCATTGAGGAAGAGGACCCGGATCACACGATCTGGCTGCTCCTCGACCGTTCTGATGAGGAAGCGGAGGTTCACTCGGTGGGCGACGAGGTGTACGGGCTCAACTGGGAGAATGCGCGGTACGTCACCTTCGTATCCATTCCGGTGAAGGTAGGGAACGTCGTGTTCGGGGTGCTAAGCGTCAACTGCGCCAATGCCGGCGCCATCCAGGGGGTACAGCGGGCCACGTTGCTGGCGATGGCGCGCTCGTTTGCACTCGCGATGGCGTACGCCACTGGCCCTAGAAATCTCGCCACAACTGCGGCGAGAATGTCAGTGCCACCGGCTATTGTGCAGAGCACAGAGAAAGAGGGATGATCATGACTCATGAATCTTCTGAAGAAGAGACCATCCGCCGCGTCGCCGAGCAGCTGAACCGAAACCGACCAAGCCAGCAGCGAACGATCAACGTTGCGGGCGCCCGCCGTCCGGTGTCCGAGGTCCGGCAGAGTTGGCTCCGCATGCGAGCGGAGTCGAGCATGCCGCCGCGAGCCGCGCACTGACCCCAGACACGACGCGGACCACGAGCGGCTGGTCCATTGCGGAGGAACGCAGGGCGAGGAGCACCTCGGCGAGCAGTTCGCCTGCGCGCCGCCACGGGACGACCATCAGACGCATGATTCCGTCGGCATCTGTCTAGCGGGTGCGCCTCCCGGTCGGCTGCAGAGGTTGACCAACGCGCGGGTCAGCACCTCGGTCGCGCCAACCGCGGTGTGAATCGTTGGTACCGGTCGCGGGTCCGCGCACAACGATCCCGACCATCTCCTGCATGGTGTAGCGAAGGCCCTGACGGTGGGCGCGCGCGTCCGCGACGACGGCGTCCTACTCCGCCACCGGTTCGCCGAGCACCCCGAGCATCGAATCGCCGACGAGCACAAGGCCGCAGGGCGGCGTGAGCACGCGCAGCCGCACGCCGCCCCGGCGAGCGAGAGCGACCAGCCGCTCGATCTCAAGCTGCTCGACCTAGCCGCCGCGGACGGTGCGGAGGACCGTCGACTCTCGCACCGCCTCGCGGAGCGTCGGCTCCTCCTCGTCTTTCGGGCGAGCGCCGTCAGCTCACGCGGACGAGGGTGCGCTGCCAGCCCGAGGAGCCGTCGGGCGCGATCGGCGCGCGCTCCTCCGTCTGCACCGTGCCGTTGGCGTCCACTGCGCGGACCGCGACGTAGTGCGCGCCGGTCTCAGCCTGCCAATCGACGTACCACTGCACCCAGGTATCGACGTTCACTGGAGTCGAGAGCGTCGCCTCCTGCCAGTCGCCGCTGTCGATGCTCACCTCGACCTTCGCAATGCCGACGGTCTGCGCCCAGGCGACTCCGGCAATCTTGGTCGCGCCCGACGGGATCGCCGCGTCAATGCGGGGGGTGTCGATCCGCGAGGACATCTTGATCGGGGCCTGCGCGGAGTAGCCGCGCGGCGTCCAATAGGCCTCGTCGGCCGCGAACGTGGTCACCTTCAATTCGGTCAGCCACTTGGTGGCCGAGACGTAACCATAAAGGCCGGGTACGACCATCCGCACCGGGAACCCGTGCTCGAAGGGCAGCGCCTCACCGTTCATGCCGACCGCGAGAATCGCGTCGAGTCCGTCGTCGGTGAGGGAGGCGAGCGGAGTCGACGCGGTGTAGCCGTCGATGCTGCTGGAGAGGACCATGTCCGCTCCGCTCTGCACCCCGGCCAGGGCGAGCACGTCGCGGATCGGCACGCCGAGCCACTTCGCGTTGCCGACCAGATCGCCGCCGACCTGGTTCGAAACGCAGGTGAGGGTAACGCCATACTCATCGACGCCCATGTCGAAGAGCTGCTGGAGGGTCAGCGTCACCTCCTGGTCGACCATGCCGGTGACCTTCAGTGCCCAGGTCGACGGATCAATGTTCGGCACGGTGAGAGCGGTGTCGACGCGGTAGAAGTCGGCGTTCGGCGTGTAGAGCGGCGTGAGGCCCTCGATGTCGAGCTCGGCGCCGGCCGGCACGGTGACGGTGCTGCGCGGAGTCGGCAGGCGCAGCGCCTCCCGCACGCGAGTCAGCGACGATGTAGCGGCGTTGACGAGGCGGGCCCCGGTCCCGACGACGGCAGCGCCGACTGCGGTGATCAGGGCCACCCGGAAGAAACTACGGCGCTCGAGAGCCCCGGGGCGGGCCTCAGAGGCGGTTCCCCTCGCCTCCGAGGCCCGAGCAGTGCGCCAGGCGCGCAGGCGCGAGAAGAGGAGATGCATGACGATGACGGCGACGATGATTCCGGCCAGCGTGGGCACCGCGGCGAGCGGCGTGGCTCCGGCGCGGGTGACGATGGCCGCGAGCGTAAGGCCGCCGGCGATGATGAGCAGCACCTGGCCCAGTGGCGGCCGGATCAGCTGGAGCACGCCTGCAATTGCGGCGGCCACCACGACAGCGGCGCCAACGCTCGCCAGCAGGAAGACCTTGTCGTTCTCGCCGAATGTCTCGATCGCAAACTCCTTGAGAGGCCGCGGGACGATGTCGACAATAAAAGCCCCGAGCGCGAGCACAGGGCTCGCGGTGCGGGCGACCGCGAGGGCGACAAGTTCGGCAATGGCGAGGAGGACGCCGCCCGTCACGACTCCGGCGAAGGCCGCGAGCAGAAAGAATCGTGCACGGTGCTCGCTGGCCCGGCGCACGGGTGCCGCTGTCTGGTTCATGGACATGAGTGTTCGCCCCGGACCTGCCGATTCCCAGGGTGCCCCTAGTTTGGTCACTGAGGCGCTTTTTCCGTAACGAAAAGGTAACGCCCTGTCACTGGAGGCGAGACACCGGCCGGTGCGGCGAGATACCGCGGCGTGGGCGGTGTCTCCGCGAGGGGCGGGCGTCTCGGCGCGCCACCGCCGAGGGACGGGACGCGGCATGCAGTGCGCTCTCGTACGATGCAGCAGCGCAGGTCGTTCCACCGGCGCGCGAGAGGGAGGGGCGCACCGGTCATGACAGTTGTGCTCGTCGTCGACGACGACCCCCGCGTGCTACTCGGCATCCGCGTGGCGCTCGAGACCGACGGCCACCGAGTCGTCACCGCTCCCGACGGACGTGCGGGTCTCGCCGCGGTCGCCGAGCACGACCCGGACGCTGTCGTCCTGGACCTGGCCATGCCGTTCTTGGACGGCCTCGGAGTCTGCCGTGCACTGCGCGCAGCGGGCGACTCCGTGCCCGTGATGATGCTCACCGCCCACGATCGCGCGCCGCAGCGCGTCGCGGGGCTGGATGCCGGCGCCGACGACTACCTCGGGAAGCCCTTCGACGTAAACGAGCTGCGCGCCCGCGTGCGCGCCCTGATTCGCCGCAGCGCCCCCGCCTCCGCCGCTGTGACGTGGCGGGACGTCGTGCTCGACGGAGACCAGCGCCGACTGAACGCCCCCGGGGGCGTGACCGAACTGACCCGCCTCGAGACGATCGTCGCGGAGCTGCTGTTCCGCGACCCCTCCCGGATTCGCACGAGGGATGAGCTGACCGAGGCGGCCTGGCCGGATGGTCCCGCGCCGACCTCGAACACGCTGGACGTCACCGTCAGCTCCCTGCGCCGCAAGATCACCTCCGCGACGGGCACCCCGGCGATCCGCGCCGTCCGCGGCCTCGGCTACCGGCTCGAACCGTGACGCGGAGGCGGAGCGGATCACTGCGACGCAGGGTCGCCGCGGTCGTCGCCGCAGCGGTGGCCCTCGCGGTCATCCTCGTGTCGGCGCTGACCTGGTTCGTCGTGTCCGCCCAGCTCGACAGCTCCCTCAACACCGCCCTGGATCGCGAGGCGACCCGCGTGCAACGCCTGATCGCCGCGGACCCGGGGTGGACGAACGAGAACGGGAGCACCTGCCGCTTCGTCATCGAGCCGGCCTGCGTCCGACGGGTCGATGCGGCGACGGAGCCCGGCGACGGCCCACTGCGCGTGAGCCGAGAGGCGCTCGCCGTGATCGAAGGCTCCTCGCCACGCGAGCGGTACACAGCGGAGGGAGTGCGGGTGCTGGTCCTGCCAACGGGCGCGGGAGAGGCAGTGCTGGTGGGCCTGCCCACGCGACAGACCGACACGGCGCTTCAGCGCACCGCGCTCGCTCTCGCCGTGGCGAGCGCAACAGGGATCCTGCTCGCGGCAGCACTCGGCGCACTCGCCGCGACCGCAGGCCTGCGTCCCGTCCGGCGCCTGGACGATGCCGTCCGAAGGGTGAGGGCGACGGCAGACCCGCACGCCCCGATCGACCTTGGCGACACCGGACGCGACGACGAACTCGGCCGCCTGACGCGTTCGTTCTCGGCGATGCTCGGCGAGCTCGCCGCCGCGCAGGACACGCAGCGCGACTTCGTCGCCGACGCCTCGCACGAGCTGAGGACTCCGCTCACCACCCTGCGCACGAACGTCCAGCTGCTCACCGGTGACCGCCCGCTCAGCGACCAGACACGGGCGGCGCTCCAGGCCGCGCTCCTCGAGGAGCTCGACGCGATGACCCTCACCGTCGATGACCTCGCCGAGCTCGCTCGCGGCGATCGGGCACCTCGCGCCGTCCTGGCCGCGACCGATGTCATCGACGCGGCACGCGAGGCCGTTGCGGCCGCCGGGCGCCGCTGGCCCAGCGCTGTGACGCTCGAGACAGAGGCGGAAGGCGTGCTGGCGCTTGTTCCGGAGGGACGCCTCGGCCGGCTCCTGGACGTCGTACTCGACAACGCGGGGAAGTACGGCGCAGGCCACCCGGTCGTGCTCCAGGTCGACCGCGACGGGGATCGCCAGGTGATCATCCGCGTCGTGGATCACGGCGTCGGCATCCCGCCCGCAGAACGGGAGCGGGTATTCGAGCGGTTCCATCGTGGGACGGCTTCCCGCGGGACCCCGGGATCGGGTCTGGGCCTGGCGATCGCCGCGCAGATCGTCGCGGATGCCGGCGGACACATCACCGCCGAGGACTCCCCCGGCGGCGGCACGACCATCCGGATTTCGCTCGCCGCCGCCTGAGCTCATCTCCCCCTCATCCGTCTCCCGGATGCTCACCCCATGATGCCCACGACCGCGATCCGCCTCCCCGCCGCCGCTCGCCCCGCCCAGAAGCGACGCGGATCGCCGGCGCGCACCGCGCTCATCGTCCTCGTCGTGGTTGTGCTGCTAGCAACGAGCAGTCTGCTGATCCTCCCCCAGCCGCTCGCCGCCCTCGGAGCAACCGGCTCCATCCTCGGGACCCTCCTGCCGTGGTCGGCGGCACTACTGCTCCCGACAGCGGTGCTGGGCCTGGCCGCCCGCTCACGACGCATTATGGTGGCCGCGCTCATGTTGGCGCTGACCTGGACAGTGATCTTTGTGCCGGCCTTGACCGCGCAGCTCGATCCTGCGGCGGCGGAATTGTCGATCATCACCGAGAACCTGCACTCCGAGAACGAGGATCCCGCGGCCACGGCACGCTCTCTCGCCGCCCGGAACCCGACCGTGATTGCGTTGCAGGAACTTACTCCACGGGCCGCCGACGCGGTCTCCGACACCCTCGCCGAGCACTATCCGCACGTCTACCGGGTCGGGTCCGTCGGCGTGTGGAGTACCCGACCACTCAGCGACGGCTCCCCGCTCGCACTCGGCCTGGACTGGAACCGGGCGCTGCGCGTGGATGTCGGCACGGACCTCGGGACCGTCCGCCTCTACGTCGTCCACGCGGCCTCACTGCGGGCGGGCGGCGACGACGACCGGGAGGGGATGCTTGCCGCTCTGGGGTCCGAGCTCGCCGACGACGACTCCCATCGGATCCTCGTCGCCGGTGACCTCAACGGCGGCTCCCTCGATCCGCTGGTCGCCCCTCTGCGCACCCGGGTCAACGAGGCGGCCGACCTGCGCCCGACCTGGCCGGCGGACGCTCCCGTCGTCCGGCTCGATCACGTCCTCGTTCGCGGGTTCGACGCCGCCGGCAGCGTCCTCCCCGCGAACGGCAGCGATCACCTCGGGGTCGAGGTGCTGCTGCGCGGGCGCTGAGGTCGGCCTCTCACTCTGGCGACGAGAGCCGACCGGACGAGCGGAGGCGCTTCGCGTAGCAGCGGACGTTGGGCTGCTCGCCCCAGTAGCCGTAGCCGGGGATGAGCGCGTAGCCGGCGCTCGCGTAGAGGGACATCGCTTCGGGCTGCTCGGTGCCGGTCACCAGGCGCAGCATCTCGATGCCCGCGCGCTCGGTCAGCCGCTCCACTCCGGCGAGCAGGACCCGGCTCAGCCCCCGCCCGCGTGCGGCCTCGACCACGAACATCCGCTTGATCTCGCCCACCCCGTCTTCGACGGCGAGGGCCACGCAGCCGACCAGGGCGCCGCCCGACTCGAGCAGGAGGGTCGGCGCGTCGAGCGGGGGCCGCGGGCCGGTGTCGTCATCGCCGTAGCGGGCCAGGAGGTCGGCCTCCTGCAGGGCGAAGAGGGTGGTCGCGGCAGGATCGGCGGCCGTCGTTTCGATCAGGCGGGGTTCGTCGGGCACTGCATGATGCTACGACGGGTCCGTCGCGTTCATAACTCAGGAAGGATGCCTCCGCCCGACCCGTTTTCCGCGGATCTCGGCGCCTCCGGACGAAGTCCTTCCTGAGTTATGAACGGGAGATCGTCGCGTCGGCACAGACCTGGGCGGAGCGAGCTTCGGCGCCGGCATGATTGGCGACAAGGCGCACTCGATGGTCTTCGACACCGCGAAAATCCGCGGCGTCGTCCCGGCGTACTCCCCCTCGGTCCGCTTCAGCGATGGCGCCCGGGAGATCATCGAGTGGTACGACGCCGATCCGTCGCGCCGCACAGTCGACGAGCGGATGAACGACCTCTTCGACGCGCTGATCAGCACCTACCGGCCGCGCCCGCTGAGAGTCAGTCGATCGGGACGACCCGCACGAGGAAGCCGCCCGGCGTCCCGGGCCGCAGCTCCTGGTACTCGAGCGGAATCATGTACTCGCCAGTACCAACGGAGGTGATGGTGAAGGAGTCGTCCGTGCGCGTGCCTGCGAGGAACACCGTGTAGACGTGGGTGCCGTCGTCGAGGGTGCGCCGGCCCTCCGCCGCACCGACCCAGCGGTGACCACCCGGGTCGGCCGTGCCGGTGTCGCCAAGGGTGGCGTCGATCACCGCGGGATCCACGCCCTCGGTGCGGATGCCGTCCCCGCACTCCCGCCAGCTCCCGGTGAAGCCCGGGTCGACGGGGGACACGCAGAAGAGCATCCCCCCGTCGGGCGCGACGTGCAGGTCGCCGTAGCCTCCGACGACCTGCCCCTCGGACGGCTGCGAGGACGGGGACGCCTCGGACGACGCCGGCGGACCACTGGGCACCGGCGTGCACCCCACGAGCGTGAGAACGAGCACGACCGCCGCGTGCGCTCGCCACCTCATTTCCGCAACCTACTGGAGCGGCGGCCCGGGCGGGAGCCGCGTCCTCTCGGCTCAGAGCAACTCGGCAACGAGGGCCTGCACGCGGCGCTTGATGTCGTCGCGAATCGGCCGCACCTCGTCGAGATCCTTGCCGCGCGGGTCGGCGAGGTCCCAGTCCTCGTAGCGCTTGCCGGGGAACACCGGGCAGACGTCACCGCACCCCATCGTGATGACGACGTCGGACTCCTGGACCTGCTCGGTGGTCATCAGCTGCGGCACGGCCTGCGAGATGTCGATGCCCTCCTCCGCCATCGCCCGCACCGCGACCGGGTTGATCGAGTCTCCGGGCTCGGAGCCGCCGGAGCGCACCTGGACGGCGCCGCCGGAGAGCTCGCGGAGGTACCCCGCGGCCATCTGCGAGCGACCAGCGTTGTGAATGCAGACGAAGAGGACGGTCGGATCAGCCATGGGGGCTCCTCGGGGATTCGGATGCTCGGGTGGAGCATTGCCGAGAGTAACGGGCCTCGTCGAACGATCGGTGCCCGGCGTCATCCCCGCAGTCGCCGGTAGTGCCGGTTGCGGATCGACAGGATCGCACCGCCGATTAGCGCGGCGACGAGCGAGCCTGCCAGCACGCCGACCTTGACGTGGGCGTCGGAGTCGCTGCCCGCCCCGTAGGAGAGTTCGCCGACCAGCAGCGAGACCGTGAAGCCGATACCGGCGACGAACGCCATGCCGATCACATCCGCCCAGCGCAGCGACGCATCGAGGCCGATCCCCCGGATCCGGGTCAGCAGGAAGGTGCTGCCCACGATGCCGAGCGGCTTGCCGAGCACGAGACCGGCGATGATGCCCAGCGCGATGGAATCCTGGAGCGAGTCGAGCAGACCGGTGACGCCGCCGACCGTCACTCCGGCCGAGAAGAACGCGAAGACCGGCACCGCGACCGTCGAGGAGAGCACGCTCCAACGATCCGCGAAGTGCGCGGCGAGCCCGTCGTACAGCGGCTCGCCGTCGGTGCTCACCTGCACCCGCGCCCGAGTCGTGGCGAGAACCGGCACCGTGAAGCCGAGCAGCACGCCGGCGACCGTTGCGTGAATCCCGGAGGCGTGCACGAGCGCCCAGGTCGCGACTGCGAGCGGGATCAGCACCCACCACGCGCGCACGCCGCGCTGCACGCAGACCGCGAAGACCGCGAGCGGGATCAGCGCCAGGGCGAGCATGAGGACGTCGATGCCTGCCGTGTAGAAGACGGCGATGATCGTGATCGCGATCAGATCGTCGACCACGGCGAGCGTTAAGAGAAAGGTCCGCAGGGCCGGCGGGAGGAACTTCCCGACCACGGCGATGACGGCGACCGCGAAGGCGATGTCGGTAGCCGCAGGGATCGCCCAGCCACCCAGCGCTGCTCCTCCACGGGGCAGGTTGACGGCGGTGAAGATCAGCGCGGGCACGGCAACTCCGCCGACCGCGGCCACGATCGGCACCACGGCGGTGCGGGCGTTGCGCAGCTTGCCGACGACGAACTCCTCCTTCAGCTCCAGCCCGACGACGAAGAAGAAGATCGCCAGCAGCCCGTCGGCGGCCCAGGAGCCAACACTGAGATTGAGATGCAGCGCCTCAGGGCCGATCCGGACGTCGCGCGCGGCGGCGTAGAGGCCGGACGCCGGGCTGTTCGCGATGATCAGCGCGAGGAGGGTCGACGCGAGCAGGAGGGCGCCGCCGATGGTGTCCTTCTGCAGCGTCTGGCGCAGGCCCCGCCAGAGTGAGTGCGGGGCCTGATCGGCGGGCGCGGGCTGGTGCGGCATGGTGGGGTTCCGTCCGAAGTGGTGGCGAGCGGGAGGACGGCGTCTGGCTCGGGAGGGGGCGGTCGCGGTCCAGGGTATCGGCGCACTGTGGACGGCGTTGGGGCGGCCGTGCCCCCGATCCTGTTCATAACTCAGGATGGATGCGTGATCGGACGCCGGGGATCCGCGGATTCCGGCGGTCAGGACGGCATCCATCCTGAGTTGTGAACAGAAGAGGCGACGGGGACCTAGAGGTGCGGCAGGCGCTGCGAGCGGCTGGCCGGCACGGGTGGCCCGTCGATCGCCGTCATCCGACCCTGGGAGGCAAAACCGCGCAGCCCGGTCTGCGGCAGGAGTTCCTGCAGCAGGCCTCGCGCGCGCGTCGCCACGACCGCTGCCAGGGCAGGATTGACACCACCCGGTCTCCGCAGCGACTCGCCGAGCTTCATCAGGATGTCGATGCTTGCGGCCCGTTCGGCCGGTGTGAGATCCGGCCTAGCCGGTTGCTCCCCGTCGATGCCCATCGTGCGTTCTCCAGAGGATCCTCGATGCAGGCTGCGCAACTAACCGTCGCGCTGGCGCCAGCGTAGACCCGCCAGTCCCCCCGGACTAGGGGCACTGGGAATTCGCCTCCGGCACGAGTTGTCGACGCGCGGTCGCCAAGCGGGAGCGGACGAGGAGCAGAGTCGGGGTCTCCTCAGCGGCCTGCGGGATGGCCTCGATCGCGAAGTTCTCGACCGCTCCAGGCTCGAACACGACGCAGACCGACGACCCTCCGTACTGGAAAAACCCGACCTCGTCGCCCTTGTCGACGTGAACGCCGGGAACAAGTGGCTCCGCGAGGAGGCAGGAGGAGACGTCGAACATTCCGACGAACACGACCGCGACGAGCCCGATCGCCGGATCATCCGCGTCGATGAGGAGGATCGCCCGCGTCGCGACGTGGGCGAGGTAGCTCTGCGAGACGGTGAGGTCCGCCGCGCCCGCGCCGTGGCAGTCGGCCGCGGAGAAGTAGGTTCCGGGCACGACGAAGGCGCGCACGACGGTCCCCGCGACGGGCGCGTGCCAGCGGTGGTAGTTAAGAGGGCTCAGGAAAGCCTGGAAGACCGTGCCGCCGACGAAGCCCTCGACGGCCTCGTCGCCGGCCAGCAGATCCTCGAGGGAGTACAGCTCGCTCTTGACCCAGAACTCGTCGCGCCGCTGCACCCTGCTCGCGATCCGGTAGGGCGTCGCCTCGCAGGGGCTGACGATCACTGCGGAGTCGTCCGCACCGGCGACCGGCCGCTGACCGTCCCGGAACCGGCGGGTAAAGAAGTCGTTCCACGACGCGAAGCCGCCGTGCTCGTCGTCCGCGTCGACGACGTACTGATCGAGACCGACCGCCTCCCGAGCCTCTGGGCTGAGCCAGCCGGACTCCCCGTCCGTCAGCACCGAGCGGGAGTCCGGGCCCGAGAGGAAAGCCGACCACGCCGTCAGGATGTCGCGGAGCGCGGTGTTCACCCGCGGGTCCCGGTAGAAGGCGAACCCGGCGGGAGTCGCGATGGTCCAGTCGAGGATTCCGACGAAGGGAGCCATCACCATGATGTCGGAACTGAACTCGGGGGCGACGTGCAGGAGGGCGTTGATCAGTTCCAGCATCTGTTCGACGCTCTCGAGCCGCCGCCGCTCGTACTGACCACCGGACGGCACCTGCTCGATCATCTGGTGCGCGTGCATCCGCAGAACAGGATCACCGTCGATCAGACGCCGGAATGCCTCGACGACCGGATGGAGGGGCTCGCCCCGCACCCCGAACTCCGCCCACCCCCGGATCCAGAATCCGAGCTGGTCTTGGCACTCCGGCAACCAGCCCTCGAACGTGTGGACATCTGTCAATCCCCCTGAAGTCACTCGTGCAGCATAATCAGCACACACACAGCGGGTACCTCTCCGCGTTCCTCGCGTAACTCCTCCTGACCGTCGCGGTCAACGGATCCCCTGCACGCCATGTGGTCCGTAGCGTCAGCCGTGCGAGGTATCGCAGAGGAGGCGGCAGTGCTGCAGATCACGGTGCACGAGAGGACGTACCGGCTCGCGTCGGGCGTGCGGATGGCCGAGATGAAGAAGGCTGTTCTCGAGGCGATGCGCGCCGCTCCCGCATTCCTGGCCCTGCGTACGGCAGATGGCGGGCCGGTGGAGGTGACGATCGCGGCGACGACCGCAGTCGTTCTCGAGGAGCAGGATGACCCGCTGCCGTCTATCCCGCGCGCCGAGGGCGCTGATCCGGATGACGGGATGCTGTGCGACATCGACTTCCTGTGATCGCCCCGCCTGCTGCACCCTCCGGTGCGGAGCGGTCAAGCACCGATTCCCGCCCGGACCCGAAGGGGGGGTCATCTTCCGTTCACCGACAGGGAGGATCATGTCGGCATGACGACTGACTTCGATGCCGACCAGGTGGTGCGCGACGTGACTGCGGCCGTGCGCAAAAAGTTCCCCGAGCAGAGCGAGGAGCAGGTGGCCCCCCTCGTGCGCGAGGAACTCGCCGATCTCGTGGACCGGCCCGTGCAGGACTACCTCTCGGTGCTCACGGAGCGCGCCGTCAAGCGCCGGCTCAAGCGCGAGAAGCGCGACGGCGCGGCATCGAACTGAGTGCAGGTCCTCGTCACCCTCTGCTGCGCAGCCGCCGTTCAGGCCCCCACAGCCCAGGGGAACGCGGGCGCGTTCGAGCGGGCGCCCTCGCGGGCCCGGGAGCGGTTCGGCTCGCCGAGGTCCGTGAGCAGCGCCTCCGACTCGCCGACGAGCGCGGCGAATCCGGACGGGGTGAGCCAGTCCGGACGCAGCGCGAACAGGAGGTCCTCGGTCGCCGTGTTGCCGCTGGCGCCCGGGGCGAACGGGCAGCCGCCCATGCCACCGAGGGCACCGTCCACGACGCTCGCTCCCGCCTGCACGGCGGCGATCGCGTTTGCCACGCCGGAGCCCCAGGTGTCGTGGCCGTGGAAGACGATCTCACGCACGGGCGTCTCCGCCGCGACCCGGCCGATGAGCGAGGCGACCTGGCCCGGGTGGGCCTGGCCGAGCGTGTCGCAGACGACCACGTCCTCCGCTCCCTCCGCCCGGGGGTCCTGGGCGATCGCGATCACGCGGTCGGGATCGACTGCTCCCTCGAACGGGCAGGTGAACGACGTGGCGATGCACAGTTGAAGTCGTCCGCCGACGCCGTGGGCGAGCGCGACTGCGTCCGGCATCGCGTCCAGGCTCGCCTCGGTCGAGCGACCGATGTTGGCCCTGTTGTGGGAGTCGGACGCCGAGAAGCAGTACTGGAACCGTCGGGCGCCCGCGGCCGCGGCGCGCTCGACGTGGCGCGGAGTCGCGACCCACACCCAGCAGCGCTCAAGTTCTTCCGGGGTCAGCGCCGCGATCACGTCGAGCGTGTCGGCCATCGGCGGCACGAGGTCGCCGCGCGCCAGCGAGCCGATCTCGAGCTCGGGCACGCCCGCGGCGAGCAGGGCGCGGGCGAGGTCGACCTTCCGCTCGGTCGAGAGCAGCTTGCCGGTCAGCTGGAGGCCGTCGCGGAGGGTCACATCGCGCAGGCGCGCGGCGGCGAGCGCGGTCACCGGTCGCCGTCCTCGGTGCCGGTGCGCTGGAGCATCGCCAGCACCTCCTCGGTGTCCTGGCCCAGGGCGGGCGCGAGAGTCCGGATGGGCAGAGAGCGCCCGCCAAGCACCGGCACAATCCCGGGGAAGCCGACCGCCGGGATCGTCCCGCCGCCGTCCTCCACGTCGAAGCGTTGGATCATGTCGCGTGCGGCGTACTGCTCGTTCGTGCTGATGTCGGCGGCGGTATAGATCGGCCCGGACGGGACGCCGTTCTCGTCGAGGACCGCGAGCGCCTCGGACGAGGTCAGGCGGCCCGTCCACGCTCCGATCGCCGCATCCAGCTCATCGCGCCGCCGCCACCGCAGCTCGTTCGTGGCAAGCCCCGGGTCCTGGCCCAGGTCGCTTCGCCCGATGATCGTCATCAGACGCTGGAAGATCGCATCGGCGTTGCCCGCGACGACGATGCTCGACCCGTCTGAGCAGGTGTAGGCGTTCGACGGGGCGATGCCCTCCATCCGCCCGCCGACACGCTCGCGGACGATGCCGTGCGCCTCGTAGTCGGGGATCAGCGACTCCGTCATCGACAACATCGCCTCGTTCAGCGCGACGTCGATGATCCGCTCGACCAGCGGAGCCGGACCCTGACCGGCGGCCCGCCGCCGCTCGCGCTGGAAGAGCGCCATCATCACGCCGTACCCGGCGTACAGACCCGCGATGGAGTCGCCGATCGAGACGCCAACGCGCACGGGCGGCCGGTCCGGGTCGCCGACGAGTTCCCGAAACCCACCCATCGCCTCCGCCACCGCCGCGAACCCGGGTCGGGCCGAGAGCGGACCGGTTTGACCGAATGCCGAGATGCGTCCGATCACGATGCCCGGCTTCGCCGCGTCGAGCACATCGGGCCCGATTCCCCAGCGCTCGAGCGTGCCGGGCCGGAAGTTCTCAAGCACGACGTCGCACTCCGCGACGAGGCGCCGCACGACGTCCCGACCCTCCTCCGTGCGCAGGTCGAGGGCGATCGAGCGCTTGTTGCGGTTGAGCGTGTGAAACAGCAGCGACGTGTCTGAGCCCTCGTGCAGCCGCCACCGACGCAGCTCGTCCCCCGTGCCGGGACGCTCGACCTTGATCACCTCGGCGCCAAAGTCGGCCAGCAGCCGCCCCGCGGTCGGCGCGGCAATGAAGTTCCCGAGTTCGAGAACTCGGACCCCCGCGAGCGGTGCGAACATGGCTCTCCTTCCGGCCGGTACGTCACCATCCCCGGCGCTCCTCCGAGGCTAACGGAGCGTCCCACCGCGGACCCGATCCCCGCCTCCGAACGCGGGGTGAGATCCGTCTCGACCGGCCCGTGCCACCGCCCTGCACGGGCCGCCTGCGACGGATCGACGCGGCGCAGGCGCACGTTCGCGGCGAGTGGTGTGCGCGAGGGGGGAGGGACGCGGGCGCGTCAGCCGCGCGCGGAGCGCAGCGCGTCGGCCGCCTGCTGCGCGGCGCGGCGGACGTCTCGGTCGGGGTCGCGGAGCATCGCCGTCAGCGTGCTCTCGACGCTCGCCGCGAATTCGCCCTTCTCATCGCGACCCGACGCCATCCCGGCGAGCGCCGCGGCAACAAGCGCACGGGCCCCGGCGGACCGGACCCGCGGATACTCATCGGTGGTGAGGCGTGCCAACTTCTTCTGGCCGCCGAGCACGCGCTCGGCGCAGACGCGCGCGCACATCTCGCGCACCCGCCACGAGGCATTCGCCAGGCCGGCGGTCACCGCGTCCGCCGCTTCGTCATCCCACACGTAGAGCAGCGCGCGGGCGCCCCAGAGTTCGGGCCAGTACAGCGACGGAGCACCCTTCAGCACTCCAGCGGCGTGCTCGCCGCCGACGGTCAGGAGGAAGGACTCGCCTTCATAACCGCCCTTCAGCAGAGCCGCGGAGCGCAGAGCGACCGTGCGCTCCCCCTCGCGGGCGACCTGGGCGCGGAGGCGCTCCTCAAGGGAGTCGGTGAGAGTGACGGTCGGTTCGTTGTCGCGTGCCATATGGCTCTCGACAGTACCCGCCCACTCCTCGTCGGCCGATCATCGACCGCGCGCGATCTCGCCATGAGCCGATCGGGTGGGCCTGGCTATGCTGGTCCCACCCCCGCGGCCGAGCCTCCTTCCCCTCGCGCATGCCGGGGCGGCGCGGCTCGCCCGCCCGGGGAGCGGAGGAGGTCCTCAGATGGCCGATCGGCCGAACCTCCGTCATGTCGCCGCGGTCGCGGGCGTCTCGCATATGACCGTCTCGCGGGTGCTCAGCGGGCACCCGAACATCAAGGAATCGACCCGCCAGAAGGTCCTCGAGGCTGTCAATGAACTCAACTACCGGCCCAACATCGCCGCCCGCTCTCTGGTCACCCAGCGCACCGACCGCATCGGAGTGATGATCGAGAGCGGAGCCGAATACGGCCCGTCGAGCACCCTCCGCGCGATCGAGCGTGCCGCCCGCGAGAAGGGCTACTCGATCACCTCCGTGGCGCTGCGTCCCGACCTCGAGATGACGCCGGTCGACGCGATCGAGCACCTGATGCGGCTCGGGATCGACGCGCTCTGCGTGATCGCGCCGCGCTCCTCCTCCGTCGCCACACTGCGCACGGTCGAGATCGGCGTGCCGACGCTGGTGGTCAAGAGCGATAAGGACCCCAACTTCCTCACCGTCTCGGTCGACCAGCAGGCGGGGATGTTCCAGGCCGTCGACCACCTCGCCGGCCTCGGCCACAGCGACGTCCTGCACCTCGCCGGCCCGCTGGACTGGCTCGACGCGCGCGCCCGGGAGCGGGCATTCCACAGCCGGGCGAAGTCGTGGGGGATGCACGAGCGACCGATCGTCGTCGGCGACTGGACCCCCGACTCCGGCTACGACTTCGCGGCCAGCCTGCACTCTGTGCCCGACTTCACGGCGATGGTCGTCGCGAACGACGAGATGGCGCTCGGAGTGATCCATGGCCTGGTCGAGCGCGGTATCCGGGTGCCCGAGGACGTGAGCGTCGTCGGTTTCGACGACCTGCCAACGGCCCGGCACTTCCTCCCTCCGCTCACGACGGTCCGTCAGGACTTCGACAGGCTGGGCACGACCGTCGCCGAAGTCATCCACGCCCGGATCCGCGGGCAAGAGATCCCGCAGCGCACGCGGATCGCCACGGAACTCGTCGTCCGCGCCTCCACCGCACCGCCGAGGACCCGGCCGGACCGTGCCCTCTCCACCACCTCCGCTCGCGTATCATCGGCGTCAGCCCCTGGCGCGTCGACCTGATGACGCGCCGCACACGAACCGAGGACGGCACGTGGCGATCGCATCGAGGACGACCCGGAGTCCCGCGGCCCCCGTCGTTGAGATGAGCGGCATCCACGTCTCCTTCGCCTCGGGCCCTGCGCTGCACGGTGCGCACCTGCGCCTCGTGCCCGGCGAGATCCACGGGCTGATGGGCGAGAACGGCGCCGGAAAATCGACGCTGATCAAGACGCTCACCGGCATCCACAAGCCCGACGCAGGAGAGATCGTCGTCGACGGCGCCGCCCGCCGATTCAGCGGGCCCGCGGAGGCGAAGGCCGTCGGCATCACGGCCGTGTTCCAAGACGAACGGCTCACCGACAACCTCAGCATCGGCGAGAACGTGATGCTCGGGCACGAGATCCGCGGTCGCTTCGGTATCTCGTGGTCGCGCACCCATCATCGTGCCGCCGAGATGCTCGCCGAGCTCGGCCTCGAGGACCTCGATCCGCACCTCCCTCTGCGCTCGCTGTCCCCGGCGATCCGCCAGCTGGTCGCGATCAGCCGCGCGATGGTCGACCGGCCGCGGGTGCTGGTGCTGGACGAGCCGACGTCGAGCCTCGACCTCGGCGACGTCGCACGGCTCTTCACGGTGCTCCGGAGGCTGCGCAGCCAGGGCGTCGCGATCCTCTTCGTCTCGCACTTCCTCGAGCAGGTCCTGACCCTCAGCGACCGGGTGACCGTGCTGCGCGACGGCGGCACCGTGGGCGAGTACCCGGCGCACACGCTCGACCGGGCCGAGCTGATCGCGAAGATGATCGGCAAGGACATCGACGCGCTCCGGCAGATCGGCTCCGATCGCCGTGAGCACCGGCGCCAGCCCGTCGGACCGGCGATCTACCGCGCCCGCGGCATCGGCCGCCGCGGCGCGGTGGGCCCCACCGATCTGGAGTTGCACCGCGGCGAGATCGTCGGCTTCGCGGGCCTGCGCGGCTCGGGCCGCACCGAGCTCGCGTCGCTGGTCAGCGGAGTGGAGAAGCCCGACACGGGCGAGGTGCTGATCGATGGTGAGCCGGCGCACATCGGCGATCCGGTCTCGGGCCTGCGCCACCGCATCGCCCACTCGAGCGAGAACCGGCGCGAGGACGGGATCATCGGCGACCTCTCCCTCCGCGAGAACCTGGTGCTGGGACTACAGGCGCTGCGCGGCTGGGCGCACCCGCTGTCGGCGGCCGAGACCGACGACCTGGTCAGGACGTACGTGGAGGCGCTCAACATCTCTCCGGCCGACCCCGACATCCCCGTGAAATACCTCTCCGGAGGCAACCAGCAGAAGGTGGTCCTGGCGCGCTGGCTCGCAACCCGGCCTCGCCTGATCGTGCTCGACGAGCCGGCCCGCGGGATCGACGTGGCGTCGAAGGTCGAGATCCAGGCTCACATCGCGCAGCTCGCGAAAGAGGGCGTGTCGGTCGTCTACATTTCGTCCGAGCTGGAGGAGGTGGTGCGCCTCAGCGACCGCATTGTCGTCTTCAAGGACCGCGAGAAGATCGGCGAGGTGAGCAACGGGCCCTGGCTGACGGTCGACACCATCGTCGAGATGATCGCGGCCGATCGCGACGACTCCGACGACGACTGACCCCCACCGCGGACGCATCGCCACCCCGCGTCATGGGGGCCTCATCGAGTCGTCGTGAATGGCTGCGTCCAGCGGAGAACGGGCAGCCATTCGTAACGAATCGAAGCGGGTCGCGGGAAAGTCGCGGGAAAGAGGGGTGGGCTCGCGGGAAGCGGCGAGCGGAGCAGCGCACGCCTCTCCGTCCCGCGCGGGAGTCTTCTGAGAGAGCCTCTGTTGAGACCGGAGTGGACGCGATGACAGGCTCGAGAGCTGGAAGCCCCGCGGTGGTCCCGGGCACCTACTCCCTCGAAAGGCCAGCCATGCCCTCGGTCTCCGCGCACGTCGCTCACGCCCTCGCCTCCTCCATCAGCCACGTCTTTGGGGTGATGGGCAACGGCAACGCGCACCTGATCGACGCGCTGGAGCGGCAGCCCGGAACGCGTTTCATCGCCCTGCGCCACGAAGCCGGCGCCGTCGTCGCAGCGGACGCGCACTACCGCACGGGCGGCGGGATCGCCGCGGCCACGACCACGTACGGGCCCGGCTTCACCAATACGCTCACCGCGCTGGCCGAGGCGGCGCTGGCGCATTCGCCGCTGCTACTCGTTGTCGGCGACGAGCCGAGCACGGGGCGGCGGCCGTGGGGTGTCGACCAGCCGGCGATCGCCTCCGCAGCGGGAGTACAGACCTTCACCGTCGGCCGTCACGACGCCGCGGCGACGACTGCCCGCGCACTCGAGCACGCACTCACCGAGCGGACCCCGGTCGTCCTCGCGATCCCCACCGACCTCGCCACCGCGGACGCCGGCGATCTGCCTACCGTGCCGGGCATCCCGTCGTCCGTGCGCGTCGCACCCTCGAATGCCTCGATCGCGCAACTCGCCTCGGCACTCTTAACGGCCGAGCGCCCCCTCCTCGTCGCGGGCCGCGGCGCCTGGCTCTCGAATGCCGGAGGTGCGCTCGGCGAACTCGCCGACCTCATCGGCGCCGTCACCACCTCGAGCGTGCTCGGGCTCGGGCTGTTCCCCCGCCACGAGCACGATCTGGGCGCGGCGGGTGGGTGGGGAGCGGAGAGAGCGATGTCGCTCGTCCGCGAGGCCGACCTCGCGATCGTCTTCGGGGCGTCGCTCACCCGCTTCCTCCTGCGATCAGGAGCGCTTTTCTCCCCCAGCACGCACGTCGCGCAGGTCGACGTGCTCGTCGCCGCGACGCATGATCGGGTCGATCACTACGTCCGCGGCGACGCACGTCTCGTCGCAGAAGCACTCGTGCGAGAACTTTGCGACCGGGACCCGGCGCCGAGGGGCTGGCGCGACTGCGTCAACCCTCTGGTCCTCCGCGAGCGCGAAGACGGCGATCCCCTGGCCCCGGACGGCCGGCTCGACCCGCGCTCGACGGCTCGGGCGCTGGCCGAGCATCTGCCGGAGAATCGGGTCGTGGTGACCGACGGCGGCCACTTCCTAGGCTGGCCGATCATGTACTGGCCGTGCACCTCCCCCGACCGCCTCGCGACACTGGGTACCGCGTTCCAGGCGATCGGCCTCGGCCTTCCGGCGGTGGTGGGAGCGGCGCTCGCGAGACCGGACGCGACGGTGGTGCTCGTCACCGGTGACGGCGGCGGTCTGATGGCGCTCGCCGACCTCGAGTCCGCGATCCGCGTGGCGGGCGGACGAGGCCTGGCGGTGGTCTGGAACGACGCCGCCTACGGAGCCGAGCTCAACGTCTACGGCGCGCTGGGCCTGGCCACCGCTCCGATGCTGATCCCGGAGGTGAACTTCGCGGGTGTGGCGTCCTGCTTCGGCGCGGAGGGTGTGGTCGTCCGTGAGCTGGCGGATGTGCAGGCGCTCGCCGACTGGACGGCGCAGGATCCGGCCGAGCGGCCTTTCCTCCTCCTGGATCTGCGCATCTCGGCGCGGATCGTGGCGCCCTACCTGCGCGATCTCCTGCACACCGCTGCCGCGCGCTGACGACCGGCAGCCGCGTTCGCAACCGAGGTTGAGCGGGCCCAAACCTGGATTGTGCGGCCTCGTGGCGGTTCTCGACCTTGGTTGCGTACCGGAAGGGGCCTGCGAGAATCCGAGGGTGGAAGACGACGAGCTTGCCGAGTTGCAGCGGCGGGCCTACGGGCGCCGCCCCGACATTGAGCGCGATCCTGGTGCACTCGCCCGGCTGCACGCCCTCGAAGCTCGGGAGCGGCGAGTCGCGAGCGAGCCCACACCGCCGCTCCCGAACCGGGATGAACCGGCCCGCGCCACCGGCGACGCGGCCGATCCTCCCGAGGACACGGTCGCTCTACCCGAGGCCACGCTCCCTCTGCCCGAGGCCGCACTTTCTGCGCGCGCCTCTGGAGCGCCGAGGAGGCGCCTCCTTTTGCAGCTGGTCACCCTCGCCGCGACGGCCGCTCTCGCCGTCGGCGCGACCCTCCTCGTCACGCGCGCGTCGGAGCCGCCCGGCCGCGAAGCCGCCGTGCTGCCGCTGACCAGCGGTACCGACATCCCGGGCTGGGAGGACCTCGGCTTCGAGGGCGCGCTCACCACCGAGGACTTCGACGGGCTCACCGTCGTCAAGCAGCACAGCGGCAGGGACGGCGGGTCGTGCCTCTACATCGTGCGCACCGTCGACCCGCGGGAGGGGCCTTTCCACTCGGGCTGCACAGCGAACTCCTTCCCCGCGATCGCCCAGTTCACGGTGTCCGACGCGTCTCCGGAAGCCCTACGGGATCAGTTCCCCGTCGGCACCGCGTTGCAGTTCGTGCTGCGCGGCGAGGAGGTGCACGTCGTCTCCGACGCCTCGCCGGCGTAGCGAGGAACGGCGCTTCACGATCGCTGAGGCACACTGCCGGCATGCGGCGTCCGTAGAGGACCTCTGAGCAGCGGTCGCGTATGGGTATCTCGTCACCGCGCACCACCGCCGCACCGGGCATGAGACGATTCTCGGTGTCGCGGAGACGAGCTCCGGGACGAAGGCCGCAGATCAGGAGGCGAGAGATGGCGTCGACAGCCCTTGGGGGCGTGTATGTGCTTTCGGAGTCGGGAGTCGATCAACTGATCGAACTCGAGAGATCGCAGAGCAGTGCACCGTTGTCATCTCCCGGATTCGTTTCTCGTCGACCATCCGACCGAGAAAGCCTGGATCGAACGCTGTCGGCCCTACAGAGCCGCGTGAGTGGGCGGTCGAGCCGAAAGGCGTGACGTCTCTTTCAACTGGGCAGATCGCATACGACGTACTGGCGCTCGCGGAGCTTGATAACGAAGAGTACCGAGACCTTCGGGAAGCCGTATATTCGTGTCTTTCCACATTTTCCTGTCGTCGTTCCACACATTTACAAGAGTTTGCACGCACCAAAGTTGGCGATTACGAGAAACATGGCCACAGTCGCACCTACGTTTTCATCTGCCCGGTCGGTGACGACGATATCGACGTGCCTGCATTTTTTACCGTAGGAATGACCGCCTTAGACCTGAGAAAAGCAAGCTCGAACAAGAGGAAAAAGTTTTCCGGTAATATTTCCGTCGAGATTACCGGGGCATACAGCATTGCGGAACTCGCACGTAGCGACACGTATACAAGCGTTCAGTTGCCCGGTTCGGTGATTCTCGACGAAGCAAAGCACGCTATTGCCCGGGCGAAAGCTCACGTCGGAGGTCGGTTCGCGGTCGTCAACGCTCGTCGCGCAGTCTTCCAGTCGCTGTACGGGCCCGCTGGCTTCACGGAGCTTCATGGCACGGAAGGTCCGATCGGTACGACGTCTGACGACTTCATCACCGCCGCGTGCCTCCTCAGAGACTGGTAGCGCCCCAGCCCGCCACGCGGGTGTTCCACCTCGATCGGGTTCGCCCGTCGGTAGGGAGGCGCGACCGGATCGTTACCTATGAGCGACGGGCGGAGTGTTGCGCGTCGCAATTTGTTCACGGTAACATCCGAGGGCGGCGCTGCGTTGCAGTTCGTGCTGCGCGGCGAGGAGGTGCACGTCGTCTCCGACGCCTCGCCGGCGTAGCGAGGAACGGCCCCTCGCGAGGGTGTCGATCTAGCGTCGAGCTAACGCGCAGCCCGTGTCGAGGTACGGTACGCGCTGCTCCCAGAGAGGCCCGCACTCTGTGATATGCAGCCTTGTATTGGTTGAGCGAAAATACATTTTCGGTATGTTTGAACCCTCAACGAGTTACGCGCGAATATCTCGGATCCGTAGAATCGGGCTTCGTGTCACGAAAAGGCATAGCCCCTTCCGTCCACGTAATTTCACTCGACTCCCACAGAAGGATCCTAGCCATGCTCCCCTTGCGCCTTGTCGCAGTCGGACTGACACTAGCTGGAAGCGCCACTATGCTTTCCGCTACCCCGTCTATCGCACCCCCTGCAATGTCATCCGATCAGGCCGCTATTTTAGCCGCAGTATCAACTGATCTTAATCACCGAAACGCACAATCGCTCGCCTCGAATATGCCACAGGTAAAAGCTAATTCCGCTCCGGGCGCAACTGCGACTAACGACAGGAAGGCTGCAATCGCCGCCGACGATTCGAGCTTGCAAACACAACGCGATCTTCTTGCTGAATTCGGCGAGAAATTCACCAGTTTTGCGACGACAATTTCCGTTGATTCCTTGAGTATTTCCGGGGCGGCTGCAACCGCATCCATCACCGAGAAAACAACGATGAAGCGCGCTATCGACACCAATGGCGCGACGCTTCCCGACTATAGCTACTCATTCCCTCAGACCGTGGCGCTGACGAAAAGCGATTCGACGTGGCAAGTGTCAAGTATCAGTCACGACTCGAGTCTTCAGGCAGCCGATCTTCCCGAGACGATTGCCCCTCCGGCTGACGTCGCAGCCGCTCAAAAGAGCGGCGAAGCAGCGAATCGGATTAGACAAGTAATTTCAGGCGGAAAGACCGCGACGCAAAGTCCTGGGCTCGCTCAGCTTCCGATGTATAGCGAGATTCAGAAGCAGCTTGCCCACAGCAATACCACAATGCAGCTGGGAGTATCGAAGACGACGAACGCCGCTCCATCGATCCAACTTGCCAGCTTGTATACCGGAGACGAGGCAAGCCGAGGTGCCATAGTCGAGTACGCGCTCAAGTACTCCATGCAGCGGAATCCGAACTACAAGTCGATGCCCGATGATTGCACTAATTTCGTGTCTCAGGCCCTCGTCGCAGGTGGCTGGAAGCAGATTTACGGCGCTCAAAACGATGAGCGAGCTTGGTTCGGAAACAACATCTTCGAGACAAAGACGTGGTCGACGGCCCAGCCGATGTTTGACTGGGGATTCCACACGGCCGGCAATTTCAAGTATGTTACTAATTTTACGCCTGGTGACATCACATTTTGGGTGTGGAAGGGCTCAAATACGTTCGATCACAGCACCGTTGTCACCTATGTCGACGCACAGGGACAGCCGTACTTCAGTGAGCATAGCAATGACCACGTTAACAAGTCATTGGCGGCAATTCTCTCCGAGAATCCAGATGCTATTTACTCCAACTGGGCACCGTGAGTTGGCCTCAGGCTATGAGAAGTAGGTCGCTCGGCGTTGCGGGGCTGATGAGCCTCGTCGTGGCACTTACTGGCTGCTCGGCAGATCCTGCGCTGACGACAGCGCCATCTTCATCCGAGCCGAGCAATGAACTCAAAATGGTGATTTCCGCGATTGACTCCGGGGATCCTTCGCGACTGACCGAACTCTTCCCGGACCAGCAGCCCTCCGCTATCGCGGCAGTCTATAACGCGTGCAGCGCCATCGCGGTCACGTCGCGACGCATCGACAGCCAGGACGGGGATTCGCCCCGCACCCTGTATGCAACTCTTTCCGGACCCTTGGAAGCAGACGAATCGACGGAAGGGAAATGCTCTTTTCTGCTCTATTGGACAGATAATCAGACCTGGCGCCTAAATTCCACATAGGAAACTCAGCAAAAAGAAGATGGGACGTCTCTCGCACAGAGGCGTCCCATCTTCTTGGTCCTAGCGTCAGCCGCGGGGAGGGCCGTAGCGAACCATGAGCCTCGCCAACTCGTCATCTCGGTTGCCCGAGTGGTGCCGACAGGCCCCGCGACCGGATCGTTACCGACCAACGACGGGCGGAGTGTTGCGCGTCGCAATTTGTTCACGGTAACATCCGAGGGCGGCGCTGCTTCGGACGGCGCCCACTGCACATCCTGCACTCACCGCACCTCGGGCCGCCAGGCCCGCATTCAGGGCCCGTCGCGGCCCACCATCTCGGGCTCGCTTAGGCGCCCGTGATCTCAAGGAGGAGATCTATGTCCAAGACGAGGCGTTTCGGCCAGTTCCTGGGTTTCGCAGCAGTCGGCGCACTCGCGTTCGGCCTCGCCGGCTGCTCGGGCGGCTCCAGCGCGGGCTCCGGCTCGGGCTCGGGTTCGGGCGGTGACCTCACCACCATCGGCTTCGTCGCCGTCGGCCCCGAGGGCGCATGGCGCCAGGCCAACGAGACGAACATCGAGGACACCTTCACCGAGGCTGCCGGCTTCGACCTGAAGTACGCCCCCGCCACCAACGGCGACCAGAAGTCGCAGATTGACTCGTTCACGTCGTTCGTGGACGAGGGCGTGGACATCATCCTGTTGTCCGCCACCGAGGGCTCCGGTTGGGAGGACTCGCTGGAGCGCGCCCAGGAGGCCGAGATCCCGGTCATCCTGATCGATCGCGGCATCGAGCCGGACAACACCGACCTCTACGTCACCCGCATCGCGCCTGACAACATCGCGGTCAGCACCTCGGTCGCCGACTGGGCGAAGACCACGTTCCCGAGCGGAGGCAAGTACTTCACCCTCGAAGGTCCCGCGGGCGTCTCGGTCGTCAACGAGCGCAACAAGGGCTGGGACGAGGTCATTGGCGCCGACCCCGCCTTCACCAAGATCGGCGCGCAGACCGCGAACTGGTCGACCGAGGAGGCCAAGAGCGTCTTTGAGACGGTCCTGAAGTCGAACAACAATGACGTCCAGCTTGTCTTCGCCCAGAACGACGAGATGGGCCTCGGCGCCGTCCAGGCCGTTCAGGAGGCCGGCCTCACCCCCGGCACCGACGTCAAGATCGCGACTATCGACGGCACGAAGAATGCGCTCCAGGCGCTCGCCGACGGCAAGCTGAGCTTCGTCGCCGAGTACAACCCGCTCTTCGGCGAGACCGCTCTCGACGCGGTCAAGAAGACGCTCGCCGGCGAAAAGGTCGAGTCATCGATCGTCGTTCCGAGCGAGACCTTCGACTCGCCCGAGGCCGCCGCCACCGCGCTGCCCGACCGCAAGTTCTAGTCGCCGCGCACCACTCACCCGGAGCAACCGGGTCGGCCCTCGCGCCGCCCCGGTTGCTCCGGCCCACCGGCGCATCCGCTCGGCTGCGCCCCGCTCGAGAACGGAACGACGCGACATGGCAGATTCGCCTCCGATCGTCGAGATGAAGAACATCTCGATCAGCTTCCCCGGCGTGAAGGCCCTCGACGGCGTCGATTTCCGCCTGTTCCCGGGCGAGGTCCACACCCTCATGGGAGAGAACGGCGCGGGCAAATCCACGCTCATCAAGGCGCTCACGGGCGTCTACCGGATCGACAGCGGTGACATCGTCGTCGACGGCCAGACTCGCCGCCTCAGCGGAACCGCCGATGCGCAAGCCGCCGGGATCTCCACCGTGTACCAGGAGGTCAACCTGGTCACGAACCTCTCCATCGGCGAGAACGTGATGCTCGGCTACGAGGTCCGCGGACCCTTCGGTATCAACTGGAAGGCCACGCATCACGCCGCGAGAGCAGCACTCGACAAGCTCGGCCTCGGCCACCTCAACACCCGCTCCTCGCTCTCGTCGCTCTCGATCGCGATGCAGCAGCTGGTCGCGATTAGCCGCTCGACGGTGAGCGATTCCAAGGTCCTCATCCTCGACGAGCCAACCTCGAGCCTCGACGCGAACGAGGTCGAGAATCTCTTCGTCGTCATCCGTCGCCTCCGCCAGGAGGGTGTTGCCATCCTCTTCGTCTCGCACTTCCTCGATCAGGTCTACGCGATCAGCGACCGCCTGACGGTGCTGCGGAACGGCGCTTTCGTCGGCGAATACCTCACTCACGAACTGGACCGCACCTCCCTGATCTCGAAAATGATCGGCAAGGATATCGCGGTGCTGCGCTCTCTCGACTCCGAGCGCGAGAGCCAGGACCACCTCTACCGCGACGCTCCGCTGTACACGGCGAAGGGAATCGGCAAGAAGGGCTCCATCGAGAGCACCGACCTGACTCTGCACCGCGGCGAAGTCGTCGGCTTTGCCGGGCTCCTCGGCTCCGGCCGCACCGAGCTCGCCCGCCTGATCTATGGTGTCGACAAGCCCGACACAGGTGAGGTGACGATGCACGGGAAGAAGATCGACGTTCCCACGCCGACCGCCGGCCTCGCGCACAAGATCGCCTTTTCGAGCGAGAACCGCCGCGACGAGGGAATCATCCGCGACCTTTCGGTCCGCGAGAACCTCATTCTCGGTGTGCAGGCCAAGCGCGGCTGGGCCCGCCCCCTCTCCAAGAAGGAGAAGGACGACATCGTCGGCAAGTACCTGGTCGAGCTCAACGTCCGCCCGGCCGACCCCGACCGGCCCATCAGCAAGCTCTCCGGTGGCAACCAGCAGAAGGTCCTGCTCGGCCGCTGGCTCGCCACTGCGCCGGAGATCCTCATCCTCGACGAGCCGACCCGCGGCATCGATGTCGGAGCGAAGGCCGAGATCCAGGAGAAGGTCGTCGCCCTTGCCGGCGAGGGCGTCGCCGTGGTGTTCATTTCCTCCGAGCTGGACGAGGTTGTCCGCCTCAGCGATCGCATCATCGTCCTCAAGGATCACCGCGTGATCGCGGAGATTCTCAATGGTCCCGCTGTCACTGCGGAGTCGATCGTCACTACCATCGCCGCAGAGGGAGTCGTCGACGAGGACGTCGTCGTTCTCGAGAGCGCCACACAGGAGGCCGCATCATGAGCAGCGACACCCGACCCGCCCGGGGCTCGGCCCTCGGCGGGATCATCCGCCGCCAGTACTTCTGGGGAGTCGTGGCGATCGCCCTGCTCCTCGTCGTCAACGTCGTCAAGGACCCGGGCTACCTGGCCGTCTCGGTCAGCCCGACCACGGGCTACCTCGTCGGCAACGTCATCGACATCGCCCGCGCCGCCGCTCCGATCCTGATGATCGCGGTCGGCATGTGCCTCGTCGTCGCGACCGGGGGCATCGACCTCTCGGTCGGCTCGATCATGGTGGTCGCCGGAGCCGTGTCGATGGAGTTCCTGAACTCCGCGGGTGCCCCCGACTCCCTTGCCGCCGCCGCCGGAGCTTTCGGCGTCGCGCTGCTCGTGGCCGCTGTGCTCGGAGCCGTGAACGGAATCCTCGTCTCGGTCGTCGGGTTGCAGCCGTTCATCAGCACCCTCGTGGTGATGCTCGCGGGCCGCGGCCTGGCGAAGGTCATCACCGGCGGCCAGAACACCGCGGCGACCAACGAACCATTCCGCTGGCTCGCGAATGGCTATGTCTTCGGTCTGCCCGTCGTGTTCCTCCTCGCCATCGCGATCGTCGTGGTCGTCGGAGTCCTGGTGCGCCGGAGCGCGCTCGGGCTGATGATCGAGGCCATCGGCATGGACCCCAAGGCGGCTCGTCTGGCGGGCATCAACCGCCGCGGCCTGCTGATGACCGCCTACATCGGCAGCGGCATCCTCGCCGGCGTCGCGGGCGTCTTCGCTACCGCGAGTGTGATGACGGTCGACGTCTCGCGCACCGGCTACCAGCTCGAGCTTGACGCGATTCTCGCGGTCGTCATCGGCGGCACCTCGCTCGCCGGCGGCAAGTTCACCATCACCGGAGCGGCCGTTGGAGCGATCCTGATCGCGACCCTCGACAAAACCGTCGTGTTCCTCGGCGTCTCGTCGTCGGCGACCCCCGCTTTCAAGGCGATCGTCATCGTGGCGCTCTGCCTTCTGCAATCGGAGCGGGTCCGCTCCGCCTTCACGTCCCGTCGCGAGGCGCGCCGCAGCGCCCCGCAGAAAGAGGCGATCCCCGCATGAGTGCCGTGATGACCCGCTCCGCCCCGCCGGCGAGCACAAAGCGCACCTCCGGGGCGCGCGGCTGGTTGAGCCAGCACCTCGACAAGTTGCCCACCCTCGCCGCGCTGATCATCTTTTTCGGGATGATCGTCTACGGCGAGGCCGCGTACGGCCGGATCTTGCAGGCGAGCACCGTCTCGAACCTGCTGGTCAACAACGCCCACCTGATCATCCTCGCCGTGGGGCTCACCTTCGTGATCCTCACCGGTGGCATCGACCTCTCGGTCGGCGCGGTGATCGCGTTCAGCAGCGTGAGCGGTGTGCTGCTGATCAACGCCGGCTGGAATCCGTGGCTCGTCATGGTCCTGATGGTCGTGATCGGCGCCCTTTTCGGCGTGATCTCGGGCGTCCTGATCCAGTACTTCGCCGTGCAGCCGTTCATTGCGACGCTGGCAATGATGTTCCTGGCCCGCGGCCTCGCCTCGATGCTGAGCACCGTGCCGGAACGCCTCCCCGAGGATTCCGCGGTGCTGAGCCTCGCCGCCCCGATCAAGCTGATCGACGGCCCGAAGGTTAATGACTTTGTCATTAGTCCCGGAGTGATCATCGCGATCCTCGTCGTTGCCGCCGCGTTCTTCGTGCTGCACCGCACTCGCCTCGGGCGGACGGTCTACGCGATGGGCGGCTCCGAGCAGTCGGCGGCCCTGATGGGCCTGCCGGTCGTGCGCACGAAGCTGTTCATCTACATCATCAGCGGCACGCTCGCCGGTCTGGCCGGAGTGGTCTATACGGCCCGCCTCGGCAGCGCGCAGAACATCACCGGCACCGGCTGGGAACTCGACGCCATCGCGGCGACCGTCATCGGCGGCACGCTGCTCACCGGCGGCGTCGGCTTCGTCCTCGGCTCGGTGGTCGGCGCCCTGGTGCTCGGCCTGATGAACGTCCTGATCACCCGCGACGGCGGCATCCCGCCGGAAGCGACCACGATCATCACCGGCGGCATCCTCCTGGTCTTCGTCCTCCTCCAGCGCGCCGTGATGGCCCGCAGCAAGACGTAGCCGGGCTCTCCAGTCAGACCGGTGCCCCCTCGTCCCCGTGGACGAGGGGGCACCGCCGCGTTCGGGGGGCGAAGCACGGTCGCCGTTCGTCTGTCGCTACCTACAGGCCCAAAGACGTCGCTCACAAGTGCGCAACCTCGACAATGAGGATTTGCTCACACGGCCTCGGCTGCCCTACTGTCAGCATCCTCACGAGATGCCGTCCTACAGCTATCACTCGGACGATATTCGCGACAAGCAGCTTTCTGCAATCCTTGCTCAGGACCCGTACGCCATCTCATCCGATTGGAGCTACTCACATCAACTCAGACTGGTGGGAATCCCCCGAGCCGCCGCTTGTACTGCCACGATCGCAGCATAGCCGGATCATGTGGCGAATCATCGGGCTCTGCGCACTGCTTGTCGTGATTGTCACAATCGTCGCAATTACTCTGTTACTCGATGATGACCCGACCGCCGGCACTAAGCCTCCTGGCGGCGCCGATCGAGCCACTGTGACCGATATTTTCACGGCTGTGGATGCGTCCGACACTGAAGGGCTCCGTCGAGTTATCCCGGCGACATCGGACGATCTCCGACAGGAAGTTGTTCGCAGCTGCGGAGACATCGACCCAGACGGGCGATTTATCGACATTCATAACGACCTCGTGCCGTCGCGGGTAGCCGTCGAAGTGAGCGGAACGTCACGACAAGGCAGCGAGAGAGAAGTCTGCACGCTCTACCTCCAGTGGCTCCGGGATCAAGGGTGGAAAGTCTCGGGCCACACGGGAGGACTGAACGACCGCTCTGGATGATCGTCAGTCTGCGTGAGTGAACCGCCTCGCTTCCCCGCCGACCCCGATCGCTCCTCTTGTGAGGCGCTGCGACTCGTCGCGAATGGTCCCCTCGAGGCTCGAGTAACGACCACATGTGACGAGTGGGTACGGACGGCGGCGAGACGGCGCCGGAGCGACGGGAAAGACGGCGAAGGTTAGCCGGCTGGGGGTTCACGGGCGGCTCGCCAGCGTGTTACCGTGAACATCGCTGGCGACGACGTCGGTCCTCCCTCTGCAATGGTGCCGAACTTGGAGCAAAGCGCAATGAAGCCCTTCCTGCGACCACTCGTCCTCGCGACAGCCGTCGCCCTCACGGTCCCCCTCCTGACAGCCCAGTCGGCGACCGCCGCTCCGGCCGACAGTCTCGTCCTGCGCTACGCGCTCGACGAGACCAGCGGGACGGTCGCCGCTGACAGCTCGGGCAACGGCCGCGCCGGCACGCTGGTAAACGGAGCAGCGCCCCGCGGAGCCGCGGGCGTCGCGCTCGACGGCACCGACGACTACGTGAAGCTGCCCGACAACGTGCTCGCGGGTCTGAACTCCATCACGGTCAGCACCGAGGTCCTCGTGAACGCGAACCAGGGCACCCCCTACTTCATCTGGGGCCTCGGTAACACGACGAGCGGAGCCGGCAACGGCTACCTCTACACGACCGGCAACAGCTACAAGGCGTCCATTGCCACCGGCAACTGGACTACCGAGCAGACCGTCAACTCCGGCGCGAACCTCGCCCGCAGCGTCTGGAAGACGCTCACCTACACACTCGACGACGCCAGCGACACTGCCCGTCTTTACCTCGACGGCGCTCAGGTCGCGCAGCAGACCGGAGTGACGATCACGCCCGCCGCGATCGGCAACGGCGCCACGACGGCAAACGCGATCGGCCGCTCCGTCTACACCGCCGACAAGACCCTGGCCGGCTCGGTCCGCGACTTCCGCGTCTACAGCACCGCGCTCAGCGCGACCGACGTCGCTACCCTCCAGGCCACCGAGAGCACCCGCGTCGCGCGCGACTCCGCCGCCCTGAACCTCGGCGATCTGTCCTCGGTCGCGACGAACCTCACCCTCCCAACCAGCGGCCCCAACGGCTCCACCATCGCGTGGGCCTCCAGTGCCCCGGCCGTCATCTCGACAAGCGGAGTCGTCACTCCGCCCGCCACCGGCGTCGCCTCGGTCACCCTGACCGCCACGATCACCCGCGGCTCGGCGACGACCACCCGCACCTTCACCGCGACGGTCCCGGCGAAGGACGTCAACACCGACGCGCAGAAGGCGCTCGACGCCCTCTCGATCGTCAACTCCGGCGATGTCCGCGGCAACGTCACCCTGCCCGCGAAGGCCGGCGCCTACGACGTCGTCTGGTCCTCCTCGAACGCCGCCGTGCTCAGCACGACCGGCGTCGTGAACCGCCAGGCTGCCGCCACCACCGTCACGCTCACCGCGACGATCGCGGGCACCACCGCGACGCGGCAACTGCCCGTGACGGTTACCGCCGCTCCCGCCGGACTCGACACCGAGTACGACGCGGGCTACCTCTGGACCCACTTCGCCGCGACCGACTACGAGAAGATCTACTTCGGCTCGAGCACCGACGGCCTGCACTGGTCGAAGCTCAACAACGACAAGGCGGTCCTCGCCAACCTCGCTGGCACCCTCGGCGTCCGCGACCCGCACCTCGTGCGCTCTCCCGCCGGCGACGAGTACTGGATTCTCGGCACCGATCTGCATGCAGAGGGCACCGCGGGCGGAGGCTCGTGGGACCAGGTCAACGCCAGCCAGAAGCTCGTCGTCTGGCGCTCCACCGACCTCGTGAACTGGAGCGACCAGAGCCTCGTCTTTGCCGGCTCCCCGAACGCGGGCAACGTCTGGGCACCCGAGGCGATGTGGGACGAGACGACCGGCCAGTACTACGTCTACTGGTCCGGACGCGACAAGACCCAGGTCGGCACCGACGACTGGGCGCTGCGCGTCTACGTCAGCACCACCCGCGACTTTGTGAACTTCTCGACCCCGACAGTCTGGCTCGACGAGAACTCGCCGACGAACAACGCCGACGGACCGAACATCATCGACACCACCATCGCGAAGGAAGGGAGCACCTACTACCGCTTCTCCACCTCCGACTGGCGCACCGTCGTGGACACCGCCTCGAGCCTCGCCGGCCCCTGGACGCGCGTGATCGCCCGCGGCGAGGAGAAGTCGCACGGCCTCTCCGACCACCTCGAGGGCCTCACCGTCTATCAACTGCCCGACGGCCGCTGGGTCGTGATGGGCGACTCGTTCGGCTACTCCGCCTTCGTCACCGACTCGCTCGCGAGTCTGCAGTTCACCGCCCTGCCCACCGGTGCAACCGGCGAGAACACCTCGTCGTTCTCGAAGCCCTTCCGCCACGGCTCGGTGCTGCGCCTCTCCAGCGCCGAGGAGTCCCGCCTGATGGCCGCCTACGGCACCAGCACCGGCGGACCGGCCGCGAAGCCGGTCAATGCGGCCGGCGAGATCCTCCGCTACACCTTCGACGGCGGTTCGGGCAGCACGGTGCGCGACAGCTCAGGCAACAACCAGAACGGTACGCTGCCCTCCGGCGGCACCTGGAAGGACGGCGCCCTCCAACTCGACGGCACCGACGATGAGGTGAAGCTGCCGAACGATCTGCTCGCCGGAGTCACGGACCTCACCATCCAGGCCGACGTCTGGATCGACCCCGCCCAGGCCAGCCCCTACTTCCTCTACGGCCTCGGCAACACGACGAATGGCGCCGGTGACGGCTACCTGTTCACCTCCGGGAACAACTACCGCACCAGCCTCGCCACCGGGAACTGGACGACCGAGCAGACCGTCTCCGGCGGCTCGGCCCTCCCGCGCGGCACCTGGGCGCACCTGACCTACACGCTGTCTGGCACGACCGGCACGGTCTACCGTGACGGAGTGAAGGTGGGGAGCGGCACGGTCACGACCGACCCGAAGGACATCGGCGGCGGATCCACGTCAGCCAACTCCATCGGCCGCTCGAACTACGACGCGGACAACCGCTTCCGTGGCCAGATCCGCGAGTTCGCGATCTACAACCGAGCACTCAGCGCGACCGAGGTGCTTTCCGCCTCGGGTAACACGACGGCCCTCGCCGACGTGACCCTCGGCGGGGACGTGCTGAGAACCGCTCCGATCGTCGACTCGGCCTCGCGCACCGTCACCTTCCCGGTGAAGCCGGGCACCGACCTGACGATGCTCACTCCGACCTTCGTCACGGCCGGCGGAGTCACGGCGAGCCCCGCCTCCGGTACCGTCCGCAACCTTTCCACCCCGCAGACCGTCGTGCTCACGCCCACCGGCGGCGGTACCGCGACCACCTGGACGCTGAAGGCTGTCGTCATGGCGTCCCCGATCATCCCGGGTCTGTACGCCGACCCAAACATTGCGGTCTTCGGAGACACCTACTACGTCTATGCGACCACCGACGGCATCCCCGGCTGGGGCGGCAACGCCTTCTCCGCCTGGTCGTCACAGAACCTCGTCGACTGGACTCGCTCCGAGAAGCCCTTCCTGACCCTGGATGGCGCGAACGGGAATGTCCCGTGGGCCACGGGCAACGCGTGGGCGCCAACGATCATCGAGAAGGGCGGGAAGTACTACTTCTACTTCTCGGGCCACAACGCTTCGCTCAACCGCAAGACGATCGGAGTCGCGGTTGCGGACAACCCGCTGGGCCCGTTCACGGCACAGCCGACGGCGATGATCACTAACGACGAGTCCGTGAACTCCGGCCAGGCCATCGACCCGGCCGCGTTCACCGACCCGGAGACCGGGAAGAGCTACCTCTTCTGGGGCAACGGCTCGCCCGTCTACGCCGAGCTCTCCGACGACATGCTCTCGATCAAGGCCGACACCATTAAGCGGATCAGCGGCCTGACCGACTTCCGCGAGGGCACGTTCGTCAACTACCGCGACGGGATGTACCACCTCACCTACTCCATCGACGACACCGGCTCCGAGAACTACCGGGTCGGCTACGCCACCGCGACCAGCGTCGACGGACCGTGGACCTACCGCGGCGTGATCCTCGAGAAGGACCCGGCGCAGGGCATCCTCGCCACCGGACACAACTCGATCATCACTGTGCCGGGCACGGACGACTGGTACATCGCGTACCACCGCTTCGCGATCCCCGGCGGCAACGGGACGACCCGCGAGACCACGATCGACAGGGTCACCTTCGATCCGACGACCGGCCTGATGCAGAAGGTCGTCCCGACCCTCACGAGCGTCGCGCCCCAGACGATCGTCGATACGGCACCGCTCGCGGCGTCGATCACCGGGAAGGCGACGGTCGGCAGCACGCTGACCGCCTCCGCCTCCTCGCCGTGGACGGCGACCGGCTTCCAGTGGACGCGCGGCGGCACGGCGATCAGCGGGGCCACCGGTTCGGCTTACACGCTGACGGCCGCTGATCGCGGAGCGACGATCTCGGTCGCCGTGACCGCCGCGAAGCCGCAGTGGTCGCCGGCCACGGCCTCCGCCTCCGTCGGCCCGGTCACCGACCCGGCGCCCGCGCTCGCGGTCACTGCTACCTCGGGGACGCGCTGCATCGCCGGGAAGATCGTCGTCACCGCGACCGCCACGAACCCGAATGCCTTCGCCGCGAAGATCGTGATCGGCACGACATGGGGCTCGAAGAGCTTCGCGGACGTCGCTCCCGGCGCCACCGTGTCGTCCGCCTTCACCACCCGGGCAATCAGCGTGACCGACGGATCGGCGACCGCCACCGCGACCGCGTTCATCGGCGGGAAGCCGGCCACCGCCTCCGCGACCGCCCCCTACTCCGCAGCCAGCTGCAGCTGACCGCGGGACCCCATACCCACTGAGATCGAGCCGGCGACGACGCCGGCCGGAGAACGGAGAACACCCGCTATGAACACCCGATCCCTCTTGATCCGCGGAGCCGCTGGTCTGGCCGGAGGCGTCCTCCTGCTTGGAGTCGCCGGAACGGCCTTCGCCGCCGACAACTACGGCAGCGACGACGTCGACGTGAACGTGGACATCGCCGAGCTGCCCTCGACGGGCGCGCTCTCGATGACTGTCGACGGCACGTCAACGACCCTGACCGAGGACGGATCCGACAACGTCCGCCGCCAATTCACCGGGGCCCTGCCCACCGTCACTGTCACGGACACCCGCGACGCCGACGACGCGCCCGCGGGCACGGGCTGGTACGTCCTCGGCAGCGCGAGCGCCTTCACCTCCGCCGATGGCTCCACGATCGGAGCAGAGAACCTCGGCTGGACTCCTGCCCTGGTCGACGGCGGGGACCTCGGGCTCGTGGCTGCCGGCGACCAGGTCGACACGGCCATCGACGGCGGCGAGGACGGCGTGGGGCTGAAAGACCAGGAGCTGCTCGCCCTGGCCATCGACTCGCAGGAAATCAACCCCGAGGGCTCGTGGAGCGCCAACGCCGACCTGTTCCTGCGCACGCCCGTCGACGTGGACGCCGGCGCGTACACCTCCACCCTCACCCTGTCGCTCTTCGAGTGACCTGTCGCCGCCGCTCCGGGCTCTCGGACCGGCGGCTCTCCCACGGCCGATCGCGGCCGGGCCCCACCGCCCGGCCGCGTCGCGCTTCCCTCCGTGCGACTCTGAGGTTCTGATGACTACTCTGCGCCGATCCGCCGCTGCCCACCGACCCCTGATCCCCGCGCTCCTCGCGCTGGTCGTCGCCGCACTCGCACTCGGGGTCGCCCCGCAGGCGGCGGCGCAGGACGACGCGATCACCTGGGCCGTCAGCCCCTCGACCGGCGGCGTGCCCGACAAACGTTCCTGGGTCGAACTCGAGCTCGAGCCGGGCGCGGTCGCCTCCGACGAGGCCGTCGTGCGCAACCTGAGCACGGAGGCGGTGACGTTCCGGATCAGCGCGGCCGACGGCTACTTCACCGACACGGGCCGCTTCAGCATGCTGGAGTCGGGCCAGGAGTCGGTAGACGCCGGCACCTGGATCTCGGCTCCCGAGACGGTCACCGTCGAGCCGGGCGGCAGCGGGACGGTGCCGTTCACCGTCACCGTGCCCGAGAACGCGACCCCCGGCGACCATGCGGCCGGCATCGCCGCCTCCGTCGTCTCCGAGGGCACCGGCCCGGACGGTTCTGGCGTGGGGGTGGAGAGCCGAATCGGCTTCCGGGTGATGACCCGGGTGACGGGCGAGGTCGCTCCGGCGCTCTCGGTCGAGAACACGGCGGGCGACTACCGGCTCTCGTGGAACCCGTTCCAGCCCGGCTCCCTCTCGCTCGTCGCCGACGTCGTCAACACGGGCAATGTGCGCCTGCTGCTCGACGGCACCGCGAGCGCCCAGGGCGCCTCCGCCCCGCTCATCGCCTCGGACACCGCCCGGCAGGAGCTGCTGCCGGGCGACCGCCGCACCGTCTCGGTGCAGCTCGACGGCATCTGGCCGCTCTTCGGAGTCGGCGCCAACCTCACCGTCGCGCCCACCGTCGTCGCTCCCGACCAGGCACCTGTGGCGGTCGCCCCGGTGACGGAGTCGCTGACGGTCGCCGCCGTTCCCCTCCCTCAACTGCTCGTCCTCGCGGGCGTCGCGCTCGTGCTGGCTGCCCTGCTCGCCGGCCGCTCCCGCTCCCGCCGCCGCGTCGCCGCCCTGGTGCACCAGGCCCGCGAGGAGGGCCGCCGCGCCGCCGCTGCCCCTGCGCCTGCCCCGCGCCCGTGAGGGAACCCCCAGACCGTCGAGGGCGCCCGCACCCGGGGCTCCCTCGACGGTCCAGGGTTCCCCCAACGCTCGGCCGTGCGCCAGAGTGAACGGATGACCACCTCACTGGAGGCGCCGGCTCGGCGTCTCGGCCTCATCGCGGTCGTCGCGACCCTCGGGGGGCTGCTCTTCGGCTACGACACCGGCGTCATCAACGGGGCGCTGGAGCCGATGTCGGTCGAACTCGGGCTGACCGCGCTCACGGAGGGGGTGGTCACCAGCTCGCTGCTGTTCGCCGCCGCGTTCGGTGCCATCAGCGGCGGTCGCCTCTCCGATGCGATCGGCCGGCGCGCCACCATCCACCTGCTCGCCGTGCTGTTCCTGGTCGGGGCGCTCGTGTGCGTCGTGGCGCCGGGCTATGGAGTGATGGTGATCGGCCGCGCGGTCCTGGGCCTCGCCGTGGGCGGGGCCTCGGTGGTCGTGCCGGTCTACCTCTCCGAGATTTCCCCCTCCGAGATTCGCGGCTCGCTCGCCGGGCGCAACGAGTTGATGATCGTGATCGGCCAGCTCGCCGCCTTCGTCGCCAACGCGGTCATCGGCACCGTGTGGGGCGAGCTGCCCGGCGTCTGGCGTGTGATGCTCGCCGTCGCCGCCCTGCCCGCCGCGGCGCTCCTGATCGGCATGACCCGCGTGCCGGAGTCGCCCCGCTGGCTGCTCGCGCACGGCCGCCGCGACGAGGCCCTCGGCGTCCTGTCGACGATTCGCTCGCCCGAGCGGGCCGAGGAGGAGGCGGAGGAGATTGCGCGCTCGATCGGCGTCTCCGAGGGCCCCAAGGTCCCGCTGCTTCACGCGCTTCGCGAGCGCTGGGCCGTCCGCATCCTGCTGGTCGGCATCGGCATCGGAGTCGCGCAACAGCTCACCGGCATCAACTCGATCATGTATTACGGCCAGTTGGTGCTCACGGAGGCGGGCTTCGACCACGACAGCGCCCTGATCGCGAACATTGCCCCCGGCGCACTAGCCGTGATCGGCGGACTGATCGGCCTGCGGCTGATGCAGACGATGAACCGGCGCACGACCCTCCTGCTCGGCTATTCGCTGACGACCGCGATGCACATCCTGATCGGCTTCGCCTCCCTCGCCCTGCCGGTTGGCAACCCGGCTCGGCCGCTGGTGATCCTCGTGCTGGTCGTCGCGTTCGTCGGCAGCATGCAGACGTTCCTCAATATCGTCACCTGGGTGATGCTGTCCGAGATCTTCCCCCTGCGGATCCGCGGGGTCGGCGTGGGCATCGCGATCTTCTGCCACTGGCTGACGAACGCGGCGCTGGGACTGTTCTTCCCCACGCTCGTCTCCGGCGTCGGCATCACCGGCACGTTCTTCCTCTTCGGCGCGGTCGGCGTCCTGGCGCTCGTCTTCATCGCGAAGCGCGTGCCCGAGACGCGCGGCCGAGCCCTCGAGGAGGTCGAGGCAGGCGTCGTCTCTGGCTCCCTTCTCCCCCGCTGACCCCGCCCCGGGTGAGGGTGGAGGCAGGGCTATTGGTAGGTGATGAGGTCGGGGAGGGGGCGGACGGTGGTCAGGGTCTCGGCGGGGGTCAGCATGGGCTTGTCCTCGTCGTAGAAGTTTTTCCAGCCCCAGGCGATGTCGGGGGCGGCGTCCTGGTGCAGTGCATCCCAGGTCGCCTGCTTGTCGGGCTGCGAGCCCTGGCCGTCGACGTGGATGAGGAACTCGAGCTCAGGTCGGTCACGGCGGATGCTCTCGCGGTCCTGGAGCATCGTCAGCCGGAACTGGTGCAGGACGAACATTTTCGGCGGCAGGCCCTCGCTGTGCACGAGGTCGGCGAGCCACTCCGACACGCTGTCGACCTCGGCGGCGGAAACGCGGCCGATCTGCTGGAGCGGCTTCTGGCCGGGCAGCAACCGCCACTCCGGATCGAGGGCCAACCCGACGTGGGGCAACCGGAGCAGGTCGGCGTACTGCTTCGCCTGCGTCAGGAAATCGGTCAGCCCTGACTGGAGATCGAGCACCACGTACATCCCGGCCTCCTGCGCCGCGTCGAGGTAGGGACGCAGATCGGCGGGGTCGAGCTCGTTCGAGTAGTTGCCGTCCGACCCGGGTTCCCCAGCCGCGACCGTCGTGATGATCTCGAGGCTCGGAACCACCTGCTTCTCGGTCAGCGCGCGGTACGGCTCGGCCACCGCCTCCGCGCGGGCGATGGTCGGCGCCAGGTCCTGCTCGCCCAGGACGCCGAGCACCGGCGCTCCCGGAGTGCCGTAGATCGCGACGAACAGGTGGTTGCCGAAGGCGCGCTGGCCTCCGCCGGGCAGCTGCCAGCCGTTCGCGGCCGCGCGCACGGCCCACTCGGGCTCGGGCTGCGCGGCGAGCACCGGGCCCAGCAGCAGGGTGCAGGAGGCGTCCGCGTCGGCTATCGCGGTCACGGCGCCTCCTGAGGCGAGCAGGTCGTCACCGTCGACCACCGTGATGGGGACGCCTGCGGCCCGAGCGGTCGCGAACGCGGCGACGTCGGCGTCCTCGGCGCGAGCGAGACCGTGCAGGCCGGTCAGCGCCTCCGCCCGCGGTGGGAGGGAGCCGAACGGAGGATCGGCCGGTACGGCGGGGGCGTAGGCGGCGAGGTCGGCCAGCGTGAGGTCGGTGACACTGACGCCGGTCGCCTTCGAGAGAGCCGCCGCGTCGGAGGTCGAGACGACCACGGTGACACCCTCCGGCGCACTGACATTGCCAATCGCGATGACCCGTGTGACGCCGAGGCGCACGAATTCCGCGGCGAGGGCGTCGGCGGCCGGAGCGGAGGCGGTGGGGGTCGGGGAGTCGGAGGGCGAGGCGGAGTCGGTGGACGCCGCCCCCGGGTCCGCGGGCGTCGCCGTCGCCGCGGGCGTCGCTCCAGCGTCGTTCGCCGCACCGATCAGCAGCGGCACTCCCCACGCGATGCTCACCTGGGCGGCGCGGAGCCGCGAGGTGGGCACATCCTCCACAAGCACGACCAGTGGCGCCGCCGAGAAGAGGGCAGCGCTCGCGGCGAGAGCGTCGGGGACCAGGGCGACCGGACCACTCGGCGCAGCCGTCCGGGTGCGCGGCGCCTCCTGGTGCCCGCCGTCCGGCGCGGTCGCGTCCGGCGTGCAAGCGCTGAGCAGAGGGAGCACCCCGAGCCCGCCGAGAACGACACTGCGACGGGACAGACGGGTACTGGGCGGGTCGGACGGGGACGATGAGGGCACGGTGGATCTTTCCTCTCGGAGCCCCGGCAGGGGCTCAACTCGGCACGTGTTTCCCGTCGACTATTGCAGCCCCCGCGTCCCCGCCAGGTGGTCACCCGCCAGGAGAGGCCACGAGCGCACACCACTTTCGTGGGTCAGACGGCGGCCTCTCCCTTGCCACACCGCGCCTTTAGACCGTGCGCGGCGCCTTCGCGAGGTTGGCCTCGAGCTCGTCGCGGTTCTGGCGCACGACGTACGCCGGACGGTCCCGCTCGACCCGCCACGACTCGCTCAGCGGCGTGATCGCAACGGTGTCAAAGCCCATCCGGTCGTAGAGGTCGGTGACGAAGCGGATCGCCTCGGGGTAGTCGCTGGAGGTGGCGAGCGCCCGGCGGTCGGGGGTGCCGGCCGGCGATCCCGACGTGGTGATGTCGGCGGCCATGATGTGGTTGAAAGCCTTCACGACCTGCGACTGCGGCAGGTGCTGCTGCAGCATCTCGCTGGTCGTGGTCTCGCCCGCATCGAGCGCCTCGATGTGCCCGTCGCGCTCGAAGTAGTAGTTGTTCGTGTCGAGCACGATCTTGCCGGCCAGCGGAGCGACCGGCACCTCCTCGAGGTTCTTCAACGGCACGGTCACGACGGCGATCTCCGCGGCCTCGGCCGCCTCCTGTGCCGTCGCGGCGCGGGCCTTCGGGCCGAGTTCCGCAATGAGGTCGGCGAGGGTCTCGGGGCCGCGCGAGTTGGCGATGACCACCTCGTCCCCGAGGGCGATGACCGCCCGTGCGACCTGGCTGCCGATGTTGCCTGCTCCGATGATTCCGTAGGTTGTCATGCTGGCTCCAACGCGGTCGGACCGGCACCATTCCACTCTGCGGCGGACTCTCACGGCGCGTCCAGGTGCGGCCGCTTCTGCGGTAGTTTCGGACGTTGGGCGCCCGAAAGCCGTCAGGCGCTGGTGCCCCGAAGCGCCGCCCCCGGACAAGGAGCCCGTGATGCCGCAGTACGACCTCCCACTCGATCTCCTGGAGCAGTACCGTCCCGAGCTGCCGCAGCCCGAGGGCTTCGCCGAGTTCTGGCGCGACACGATCGCCCAGGCGCGGTCGGTTGCGACGGAGCCGCGCTTCGAGCAGGTCGACGCGGGCTTCCGCCTCCTCGACACCTACGACGTCACCTTCTCCGGCTACGGCGGCCACCCGATCCGCGGCTGGCTCATCCTCCCCCGCGGCATCGAGGGCCCCCTGCCCGCCCTCGTCACCTACATCGGCTACGGAGGCGGTCGCGGCCTCCTCGATGAGTGGACCGCAATGAGCGCAGCCGGTTACGCCCACCTCGTGATGGACACCCGCGGACAAGGCTCGGGACACCGCTCCGGAGTCACCCCCGACCCCGGCGGCACCGGCCCACACGTGAGCGGATTCATGACGCAGGGCATCGAGGCCCCCGCCGACCACTACTACCGCCGCGTCTTCACCGACGCCGTCCGCGCCCTCGACGTACTGCGCGCGCACCCGGCCATCGACACCTCCCGCGTCGCCGTCTCGGGCCACAGCCAGGGCGGCGGCATCGCCCTGGCCGTGACCGGGATCCTCGGTCTACTCGGCGAATCCGCCTCCGCTCGAGCCGCGATCATCGACGTGCCCTTCCTCAGCCATATGGAGCAGGCGGTGCGAATGATCGACACCATGCCCTACGGAGAGATCACCCGATACCTCCGCACCCACCGAGGCTCCGAGTCCTGGGTCTTCGACACGCTGTCCTACTTCGACGGCACCTCGTTCGCCCCACACGCCCACACCCCGGCGATGTTCTCGGTGGCCCTGCTCGACGACATTTGCCCACCCTCAACGGTCTACGCCTCCTACAACCGCTACGCGGGGCCCCGCGACATCCGCGTTTACCCCTTCAACGGCCACGAAGGCGGCGAGGCGTTCCAGCTCGCCGAGCATGTCCGCTTCCTGGCCCGCGAACTCGGGTAGGGGGTGCCTGAGTGTTCGGTAGGTTCTCCGTCGCAGAATGGCCTCGCTGCGGCAGTGGCGAGGCTCGCGCCTGTTCGATGGGCGGATGACCAGCCGTCGCGCGAGTGTCCCAGTGTTGCCTCTGACCATTGCAGCGTCGGCGTCGCCCTCGGAGTCACCCAAGGGTCAGCTTGCTCACGCACACCCTCATCACCAGGAAGAACGACACCCGCTTCGCGTTGCGCGTTGTCCTCCCGGAGCATCCCCGCGGCATAACCAGGAGCACATCGAGCAATAGCCACTACTCGGTACGAACCATCCGTAGTGCTCGTCATAAAGCTGGCCCTCAGCACTGGGCCGCCTTTTGCATAGACAGTCGGACGGGACGTCGAGTCGGCGACGCGCACCGTCATTCCTCGTGATTCCCAATATGCTGCAATCTTACGCACGTCTCCCCTCGAAGTCCTTCCCCGGCCGGGCCCAATGCTCATAGCTATAGTTTGCGCCCTCTACTCCACCGGCAAGGGAACATACGGCAGGTACCGATTCGCCATTTCGTGGCCACCATCCTTCAATATCTAGCTACTTCGTCGTTTCCACCACCAACTCGACCACCTTGTCGCATCCCTCTCGTGGGCTCATCTTATCCACTGGCTTGGCCCCGTTCTCCGCGCACGCGGACATCATCCCTGTCGTCATGATCATCACCATCACGCCAGCTCGGCGCGAACGGTAAGAGACCTTCCACACGGTCAGCCACATCCTTCAAGCAATTCCCTAAAATCGGTCCACCTCAGGGGCTCGTTTACCTCACCCACGAACTCGGGTAGGGCGTGGGCTACAGAAGTCGGAGGCGTGGTCCGGCTCGGTCGACGATCCGCAACAGGACGCACCGGAGCTAGCCCCGACCAGCGCTTCGACGACTAGCGACAGCTAACGAGCGGTCTGAGAATACGGTCATCGAGAGTGGTGATCACTCCGGCGTTGCCTGAGGCGTTGGCATGATCTTTCTCCGCGCGCTTGGCTTCTCCACGACCCCCTCATCGCCCGGAAGGAGTACCCCTGCCTCTCGCTGCGCATTGTCCTCGTCAAGAAGCCGTGCCGCATCCCCGGGAGCGCAGCGAGCAACAGCTCCAATACGGTAAGAGTTGTCCGTCGTACTGGTCATGAAACTAGCCCTCAATACCGAACCGCCCTCCGCGTATACTGTCGGACGCGACGTCGAATCCGTCACCCGCACACTCATTCCCAGCGACTGCCAATACGCGGCGACTTTGCGCGCATCCTCGTCAAATTCCGTCCCTTGTGGCGCCCAGTGCTCATAGGAATAGCTCGCACCCTCCCCCCCACCATCAAGAGAACACACATCTGGCGCTGCGACCCCATTTCGCGGCCACCATCCTTCGATATTGAGCCGCCTTGATGTCTCCACCACCAACTCAACCACCTGGTCGCGTCCCTCCCGCGGGCTCATTGTATTCACAGGTTTTACTCCTTCGCCCGCACACGCGGACATCGTGGTTAATATCACGGAGACCGAGACGGCGACCGGCAAAACAGACCGGCGACTACGGCAAGAAGCTTTCCACACCATCGCTGACCTCCTTCAAGAACTTCTCAAGCTCAGTCCGGTCGAGAGGCTTGTTCGCCGTGAGTAGATCCGTCCTGCCAGACAGAGCCGCCGCCGTGTTGGCCAATGCTTCCGTGTTGATGTCGAAGTAGCCCGCGGAGTCACCATTATCACTCCTCAACGCATCATGGTTCGTGACGACCCGCCCCGCGTCTCCGCCGGTCTCCACACCAAACGCCTGCGCACCAAACTCGGGCTTGACAGGATTCACATGATGATCCCGGCTGTAGTGGCGTCCCATCCACGCCGCCTCATCGCCGCTCTCCTCCTCGTACAGCGCCTTGTTGCGCGCCTGTCCCGCATACATCCCTTCCACGTGGAGATCACTCACGGAATCGACGCTGTCCGGCAACCCCGCCGACCCGAGAGCAACGAACGTCCCAAACTCGACATCAGACCGGGAAGCAGCAACGGCAACGACCGTCGTCCCATACGAATGTCCAACAACATCCGGCTTCGGTATCGAATCCCCCCGAACAGCAGAGAGCCCCTGCACACACGAGGCAAGAGCGGCGCCACCGGCAATAGCATCATCAATGTTCAGGACCGACTGATCACCCGTCTGGGCAGCGTTAGGAGGCGTCTCGTAGCCAATCCACGCCACCACAGCACTCCCGGCCGGCAACAGTGACTGCACATTCTGCGACGCCTTCACCCACGACGTCATGGTCGCCGTCGTCTGCCCCATCCCCGGCACCGCGTAGGTCACACTCGTCGCAGTATCAAGATCACCGATCGAAACGGCCGCCACGGGCATGCGTGTCAACGGCCATCGCGAAAAGTCGCCGCTTGATCAAACTTGGCGGCAAGGATCACTCCGACGGGGCCGAACCCAGTGGCGCGGGCGTAATGCGTGAATCCGGCTTCTCTCTCACCCCCTCATCACCAGGAAGAACCGCACCAGCCTCGCGCTCCGCTTCGTCCTCCACGAGAAGGGCATAGTAATCACCGTGAACACAGGGAGCGACAGCCACTATCTGATACGAGGAGTCAGCCGCACCTGTGTCGAAACTAGCCCTCAGCACCGGACCACCCTCTCCATACACAGTCGGTCGACGGGTCGAATCCGCAAGCCTCACCGTCATCCCCAACGTCTCCCAGTACGCCGCAACCCTCCGCGCATCGCCCTCGAAGTCCGTTCCTTCGGGAGCCCACTGGTCGTAGCTGTAACTCGCACCCTGCGCCCCACCAGCAAGAGAACAACCATCTGGCGCTGCCACCCCGTTCCGCGGCCACCATCCTTCAATGTCTAGTTGCTTCGTTGTCTCGATCACCAACGCCACAACCTTATCGCGTCCTTCGCGGGGGCTCGTCATGTTCACCGAATCTGCTCTTCTCTCCGCACAAGCGGACATCAATCCTGTCATCATCATCACCATCACCAGTGCGCCGACGCGCAGGCCGACTCGACGCCTACTGCAAGAAGGCTTCGGCACCGTCGGCCACATCCTTCAAGAAATTCTCTAGATCAGTCCGGGCGAGGGGTTTGTAATCCGTCACGGCATCCGCCTCACCTCGAAGAGCCCGACCGATATTCCGCAATGATTCCGTACCAAGATCAAAGTAGCCGGCGGAGTCACCGTCATCACTTTTCAAAGCGTCATGGTTCGTGACGATCCGCCCCGCGTCCCCGCCAGTCTCCACACCAAACGCCTGCGCACCAAACTCGGGATCGACAGGATTCACATGATGATCACGGCTAGCCTGACGGCCCATCCAGGCCGCCTCATCGCCACTCTCCTCCTCGAACAACAACTTGTTTCGCGCCTGTCCCGCATACATCCCTTCCACGTGGAGATCACTCACGGAATCGACGCTGTCCGGCAACCCCGCCGACCCGAGAGCAACGAACGTCCCAAACTCGACATCAGACCGGGAAGCAGCAACGGCAACTCCTTCGTCACCGGGGAGAACCACGCCAGCTTCGCGTTCCGCGTTGTCCTCACTAAGCATTAGAGCCGCGTCGCCTGTAGCGCACCGCGCGACCGCATCGACTCGATACGTCTTGTCGGCCGCACCTGTGTCGAAACTAGCCCACAACACCGGACCACCCTCCCCAAAGACAGCCGGCCGGGGAGTTGAATCCACAACTCGAACCGACATACCCAACGACTCCCAATACGCCGCAACGCTCCGAGCATCTCCGAGGAAATCCGTCCCCTGCGGCGCCTCATGAGCGTAACTGTAACTCGCCCCCTCCGCACCACCAGCGAGAGAACAAACGTCCGGTACTGCCGCCCCCGTACGCGGCCACCAGCCTTGAATATCAAGCTGCTTCGTCGTATCGACCACCAACTCGACCACTTTTTCGCGTCCCTCCCGAGGGCTCGTCGTATTCACTTGATTCGCTTCCTCCTCCGTACATGCGGACATCGAGGCTTATGCAAAACGGCATCGCTCGCTCAACGAAGGTGCCCCTGACCTGGGGTTTTGTGACGCGCGGGCGAGTTTTGCATAAGCCTCATCGTTCCTGTCAATACCACCATCACCAGTGCGCCGACGCGCAGGCCACCTCGGCGCTTACGGCAAGATGCCTTCCCCACCGCCGGTCGCCTCCTTCACGGACTTCTGAAACTCGGTCATGCCGAGAGGTTTAATCAAGACTCGATATCGACGGATCGATATTCTCGACCGCCGGAGGAGGCGTCTCATAGACTATCAACCCCACCACAGCGCTTCCGGGCGGCAAACAACGTCTGTACGGATCACTGAGACGGCGGTGAATCAGTTGGCGCGGGCGTGTTGCGCGGATCGGGCTTCTCTCTCACCCCCTCATCACCAGGAAGAACCACACCCGCCTCGCGCTGCGCGTTGTCCTCCATGAGAAGGTCGTGGAAATTACCGGGAACACAAGGAGCGACAGCACCTATCCGATACGAGGCGTCAGCCGCGCCCGTGTCAAAACTGGCCCTCAGCACAGGACCACCCTCTCCATACACACTCGGTCGACGAGTCGAATCCGCAACCCGCACCGTCATCCCCAACGACTCCCAATACGCCGCGACTTTGTGCGCATCGCCCTCGAAATCCGTTCCTTCTGGGGCCCACTGCTCATAGCTGTAACTCGCACCTTTCGCCCCGCCCTGGAGCGAGCATACGTCAGGCCCCGACTCGCCGTTCCGTGGCCACCAGCCACCGATATCCAGCTGCTTCGTCGTCTCGATCACCAACTCGACCACCTGGTCGCGTCCCTCCCGAGGGCTCATCGTCTTCACCGGCTTTGCTCCATTCTCCGCACACGCGGACATCATTCCTGTCATCATCACCATCACCAGCGCGCCGACGCGCAGGACAACTCGACGCCTATCGCAAGAAGCTTTCCGCACCATCGGCCACCTCCCCCAAGAACTTCATAAACGGGGTAGGGCCGAGCGGCTTATAATCCGTCACAGCATCATCCTCGCCTCGAAGAGCCCGCCCAATATTCGCAAGCGACTCCGTCTCGACATCGAAGTAGCCCGCGAGGTCACCGTCATCACTTTTCAACGCGTCATGGTTCGTGACGATCCGCCCCGCGTCCCCGCCAGTCTCCACACCAAACGCCTGCGCACCAAACTCGGGATCGACAGGATTCACATGATGATCACGGCTAGCCTGACGGCCCATCCAGGCCGCCTCATCGCCACTCTCCTCCTCAAACAGCAGCTTGTTGCGCGCCTGTCCCGCATACATCCCTTCCACGTGGAGATCACTCACGGAATCGACGCTGTCCGGCAACCCCGCCGACCCGAGAGCAACGAACGTCCCGAACTCGACATCAGACCGGGAAGCAGCAACGGCAACGACCGTCGTCCCATACGAATGTCCAACAACATCCGGCTTCGGTATCGAGTCCCCCCGAACAGCAGAGAGCCCCTGCACACACGAGGCAAGAGCGGCGCCACCGGCAATAGCATCATCAATGTTCAGGACCGACTGATCACCCGTCTGGGCAGCGTTAGGAGGCGTCTCGTAGCCAATCCACGCCACCACAGCACTCCCGGCCGGCAACAGTGACTGCACATTCTGCGACGCCTTCACCCACGACGTCATGGTCGCCGTCGTCTGCCCCATCCCCGGCACCGCGTAGGTCACACTCGTCGCAGTATCAAGATCACCGATCGAAACGGCCGCCAAGGGCGGATGATCATCGGTCAGTGCGATAAGGAAGCGGTCCACCTGGTGAGGACGGTGGTCCAGCGATTCCGCGATGTCCTCCAGCGCCTTGAGGTCCTCCTGCATGGTCCTGAGTTTCACGTAGTCGCCGTCCGTCGGCTCCTGCGCGAGTTCATCCGTCAGCGCCGTAATCCGCGCCGTCAACACACTCTCGTTCGCCTCCGCCCGCGCCCCATACGGCACCCCCTCAAGATTCCCAATCACCTCGGGCAGCCCACCAATCAACGCCTCCTGCCGCGCAGAGAACCGGGCCCCATCCTCCGCCGGCCCGAGCCGCGTCCACCACGCGTTCACCTCCGTCGCCGGAATCCGCTTCAGTTGCGCGCCCAGTTCCGGCCTCGTCTTGAACAGCACCGCAAGCTCATCCGCAGGAACCGTCGACAGCAGATCCAGCACGCTCTGATCAGTCCTCGGCGGCCCCGCAGTAGCCACCACCTCCAAAGTCGGAGTCGACAACAGCCCCCCGCCCGCCGCAGCGAACGCCAGAGAAACCCGCTCGACCCAGTCCGCATGCGACTCATTGATCGTCAGCAACCGCTCAAACCCGCCCAACGCCGTCGTCGACTCCCACGGCACCCACGCACACGCATCCTGGAACGTCGCAAACGCTGTCAGCAACTCCTCCCGCTCCGCCCGCAACGCCGTATTCGCCTGCCGCGCATCCGACACGAACACATCCAAACGATCAGGATCAGCAGACGTCTGCCCCGGAGTAGCCCCTACCGCCGCCGACGTGCGGGGCGGCTCGTCCGGCGAATACGACGCCGACAACGTCGGCGGAACAATCCGATCCTCCGACGGACGCCGATCAAAAATCTCGTCGGGATCAAAACCCATACCGGCCGTCGGATCCATGCGCCGCCGCTGCTCCCGCTCAGCCTGACGCGCCTCCCACGCAGCCATCTCCTCCAGCCGCTCCCGCTCCTTCCGCGCCGTCAAAATCGCGGTGAGCACCACCTCCGACAGATCGAACAGCACAGCATCCAGCCGCGACCGATTCGTCGTCTGCGTGAGATGAGCGACCCAGAACACCTGCGCATAAGGCCCCTCAAAATCCTGCATCGCCTGCTCAGCAGCAGCGCCGCGCACCAACGCCTGCGAATGCAACACATCCGCCACCGCAACCAGCTTCCGCGCAAACCGTTCCGCCACCTCGTCATCAAACCGAAACGTCTCCATGACCACCTCCCACATGAGCTTCGCTCCAGGACACTAGTCAGACGCCAGCAGACAGAAGCCACACTGGCGCGAGATCACACATGCCTACCCGCCTCAACCCACCGAAGCCAACCGCTCCAGCCGGATTCCTCCGCGGCACGGAGTCAATGGTCCAGAGTTGTGCCGACCGCGACCATCGCGGAGCCGATGCGATCTTCGAGGTCAGCGAGTTCCTCCAGGACGTCGGCCACGACCCAGACCTGGTCCTTCCGCCGCTGTGTCAACGGCACGAGCACTCCCGCGTCGACGAGCTGGCCTATGGCGGCGCCGACGCTCGACGGCGCGCGCCCCGTGAACTCGACGGCGCGAGCGGTCGTGAGGATCGGCTGCTCCAGCAGGCTCGGCAGGAGCAAGGCCGCCGCGCTACCTGCCCGAAGCCGGACCGCGGTCGCCCACTCAACGAGAAACAACTCCAGGGCGGCGGTCCGAGCGGATTCGAGGGCCGCTACCGTGCACGCTCGTGCGAGCTCATCGACGAGTGGAGCGAGCACGACCTCCCGGTACCCGTTCACCATCGCAAAGTAGCGCTCGCGATCCGCGACCAGCGCGGACGCCACAGGCACCACCGTCGTCGTCGTCAGACCTCTGCGGCGGAAGATCGCGTTGATCAGCGCGCGGCCGATCCGGCCGTTACCGTCGGTGAAGGGGTGGATGGACTCGAACTGCGCGTGCGCGATCGCGGCCTGCACGATCGGATCGATGTCGCTCCGATTGCTTCCGTTGCCGCCACCATCGACGTCGCACTGGGGTTCGACCGGATGCCGATCGTCGCGCGGGCATACTCCTCAAGAGTCGCGTCGACCTGCTCGATCCGCGAAGAGGAGATCGCCTCGGCCTGCGTGAGGAGCCGGCCGAGCGCACCCAGACGGCTGCCGTGTTCCGCGTCCAGAGCGATGACAGACCGAGCTGCTGCGTCGAGCGCCGGGCGCGACGCGGGAGACGCCTCCCACGACGTTCCGGCGAGAAGAGGCGGCAGCGAGACAACGACCTCGCTGACGGTCCGGTCGGCTCGGGAGCCAGCGCGCGCGATCTGCCGCCACGGCCGAGTCTCGTGCCCGTGCTTCGCCCACTCGGGCATGCGGTGCCCCTCCTACAACCCGAAGTAACGATCATCACAGTTCGGGTTATGCCGTTAACCCGAATTATGCCACGCCTCAGTTAGGGCTGTCGTGCGAACGCTATGTGACGCCGCATGTCACTCCTGAACGCGGATTCCTGGTGCGCTCGGCACTATCAAGGCATGACCCGGCAGATCCGCTTCAACGCCTTCGACATGAACTGCGTCGCCCACCAGTCCTCGGGCATGTGGCGCCACCCCCAGGACCAGTCCTGGCGGTACAAAGACCTCTCGTACTGGACCGACCTCGCGAAGCTGCTCGAACGCGGCACGTTCGACGGCATCTTCATCGCCGACGTGCTCGGCACCTACGACGTCTACGGCGGCTCCAACGAGGCCGCGATCCGCCACGGCGCGCAGGTTCCGGTGAACGACCCGATCCTCCTCGTATCGGCGATGGCCGCCGCGACCGAACACCTCGGCTTCGGCATCACCGCGGGGACAGCGTACGAGCATCCGTATCCCTTCGCCCGGCGCATGTCGACGCTCGACCACCTCACGAAAGGCCGCGTCGGCTGGAACGTCGTGACCGGCTACCTCCCGAGCGCCGCCCGCAACATGGGTCACGAGGACCAGCTCGAGCACGACGACCGCTACGACGTCGCCGATGAGTACCTCGAAGTGCTCTACAAGCTGTGGGAGGGGTCGTGGGAGGACGACGCGGTGATCCGCGACCGCGACTCCGGCGTCTTCACCGACCCGGCGAAGGTGCACGAGATCGGGCACCGCGGGAAAAACTTCACCGTGCCCGGCATCCACCTCTCGGAGCCGTCGGTGCAGCGCACGCCAGTCATCTACCAGGCGGGCGCCTCACCCCGCGGCATCCGCTTCGCGGCGGGCAACGCGGAGGCGATCTTCGTCGCGTCGTCGACGAAGGCGGGCCTCGCGGCCACCGTCTCGCGCATCCGCGACGCCCTGGAAGAGGCGGGCCGGGACCGCTACTCCGCGAAGATCTACACGCTGCTCACGATCATCACGGCCGAGACCAGCGAAGCGGCGCAGGCGAAGCACCGCGACTACCTCTCCTACGCGAGCGAGGAGGGCGCGCTCGTGTTCATGTCGGGCTGGATGGGCATCGACCTGTCGCAGTACGACCTGGACGAGCCGATCGGCAACGTGAAGAGCAACGCGATCCAGTCGACGGTGGCCAACTTTCAGGAGGCGAATGCGGACGGGTCGGAGTGGAAGGTGCGCGACATCGCCCGACTGGGCGCGATCGGCGGGCTGGGTCCGTTCGTCGTCGGCTCGCCGTCGGAGGTGGCGGACCATCTGCAGGAGTGGGTGGCGGAGACGGACGTGGACGGGTTCAACCTCGCCTACGCGATCACGCCGGGCACGTTCGAGGACGTGGTGGAGTTCATCGTCCCGGAGCTGCGGCGCCGCGGGGCGTACCCCCAGGAGTACGTCGAGGGGAGCCTGCGGAACAAGCTGCACGGTCGTGGGGACCGGCTGCCGGAGGAGCATCTCGGCTCGAGCTTCCGCTAGGCAGCGGCCGCGAAAGCGTGACGTTGGCCTCTTCGCGGGCGGTACCGTTCACAACTCAGGATGGATGGTCAGCGAGCACCGTAGATCCGCGGCTCCGGGACGCCCGAGGGGCTATCCATCCTGAGTTATGAACAGAACGACTGTGCGGAGGTGCTCAGCTCTCGAAGGTGGCGTCGAGCGTGATGTCGACTCCGGTGAGCGCCTTGCTGACGGGGCAGGTCGCCTTGGCCTCCTCGGCGGCCTTGAGGAAGGTGGCCTCGTCGATACCGCTGACCTCGCCGCTGACGACCAGCTTGATGCCGGTGAGCCTGAAACCGCCGGCCGGATCCGGTCCGAGCGAGACGTCGGCGCGGACGTCGAGGGCCTCGACGGTGCCGCCGGCCTGGCCGAGAACTGCCGAGAACTGCATGGCGTAGCAGGCGGAGTGCGCTGCGCCGAGAAGCTCTTCGGGGCTCGTCGATCCGTTCGCGTCGTCAGCGGCACGCTTGGGGAACGAGACGTCGTAGGTGCCGAGCTTCGAGCTCGAGAGCTCGACCTGGCCCTCGCCGGTCTCGAGGGAGCCGTTCCAGGCAGTGCGGGCGGTACGAGTGGGCATGAATCCTCCTAGGCGAGCGGGGAAAAGCAGTAGAACGATCGTTCTCCCCTGATCCTCCGAGCCTAGGGGGAACGCGCGTTCTCCTGCAACCACCGCATCACGCCTCGCGGGATGCCTCTTGGGTACACCTCCGTCGGCGTGTCGCGTAACCCGCGAGGCTGGCGGGTGGGGTGCGGGGGTTAGGGGACGAGCTTGAGGGCGATCACGCAGGTGACGATGCCGAGGACCAGGAGGGTGCGCGCGAGCGAGAAGCCCTCGTCGCCGAAGAACATCCCGTAGAGGACGGTCAGGGACGCGCCGATCCCGACCCACACCGCGTAAGCGGTGCCGGTGGGCAGCTCACGCATCGCGTAGGCGAGTCCCGCCATGCTCGCGACGACGCCGACTCCGAAGACCACCGACGGGCCGAGCCGGGTGAATCCCTCCGACTTGCCGAGGGCGGTGGCCCACACAGCCTCGAGAACACCGGAGAGGATGAGGACGATCCAGGACATGGCGACTCCCACGAGTCAGTCTTGTCGCTGTCCGGGTACTGCTCCCTCGTCCGGTCGCCACCATCGGCTCTCGCAAGCTTGCCTGAGCGCGCTGGGCAGGCGCTGAGCAGTGCTGGCGGCCCGGCTGGCGGCTCGGCTGGCGGCTCGCGAGATGCAGAAGAACGGACGAGATCTTCCGCCGGGGCAGGGGATCTCGTCCGTTCGAGGAGATCTCGCGACATTTCGCGAGAGGCAGGGCGGGGCAGGGCGGGTCAGGCGATGGCGGCGCGGAGGGCGGCGGCGGCTTGTCCGACGTCGGGAGCGCTGTAGATGGCGCTGCCCGCGACGGCGACCTGGGCGCCCGAGCGCCGAACGGCCTCGATCGTGGCGGTGCTGACGCCTCCCGCGACCGAGAACGGGACGCCCGAGGAGGTGCCGTCGGTCAGCAGGGAGTCGAGCGTGTAACCGTCCTCGGCCTGCTCGTCGAGGCCGGCGTGCATCTCGACGAATTCGGCGCCCAGGGCGACGACCTGCTTCGCGCGCTCGGCCTTGTCGGGGACGCCGATGAGGTCGACGACGACGCCCTTGCCGTGCTTCTTCGCGGCGGCGACGGCGCCCGTGATCGTGCTGTCACCGGCGACGCCGAGGACGGTGACCAGGTCCGCTCCGGCTGAGAAAGCCAGGTCGGCCTCAAGTTCGCCGGCGTCCATCGTCTTGAGGTCGGCGAACACGGTCTTGTCGGGGTGCGCCTGCTTAATCGCGGTGATGGCCGAGACTCCGGCACTCTTGATGAGCGGGGTACCCAGCTCGAGGATGTCGACGTGCGGGGCCGCGGCGGCGGCGAGTTCGAGGGCGGCCTCGGTGCTGAGGGTGTCCATGGCGAACTGGAGCTTCATGGGTGCTTCTTTCTCATCGGTGGAGAAGGGGCGCAGGATGCGCTCCCGGAGGGGTTCGGGGGTCACTCGAGGTTTGCGTGGCGCGGCCAGAGCTCGTCGGCGTCGAGGCCGCTCCGCTGCCACAGGGCGTGGAAGAGCGCGTCGCCGGCGACGACGACGACCTGCTCGAACAGGCCCCCCGAGTACTGGGCGGAGGCGCGGCCGGAGCGGTCGAGCTTGTCGGCGGCGGGCACGATGACCACGGCGGAAGCGAGCGCGGCGAGCGGCGAGTCAGCGGCTGTGGTGAGCGCGGCGACCCGGGCTCCGGCGTCGACGGCGTTCTGCGCGGCGCGGACGATGCCGCCGGTCGTACCGGAGCCGCTCGCGGTGAGCAAGACATCGCCCGAGGTGATCGCGGGAGTGGTCGCGTCGCCGACGACGTGGACGCGCAGGCCGAGGTGCATCAGGCGCATCGCGGTCATCTGCAGCGCGAGGCCGGAGCGGCCGGCTCCGTGCACGAAGACGCGGTTGGCGTCGGCGAGGAGCGAGGCCACACTCTCGAGCTGCCCGGCGCCGGCATCGCCCAGGGCAGCGGCGGCAGCGGAGACCTCGGCGGTGATCGCGGTGAGCGCGGCAGCGGGGTCGGTGGTCGGATCGGCGGTGTCGCTCATCCGTTAACCCTGCTCGTTCTCTCGAGGAGGTGCCGCCCCCTGACCGAGGAGGAGCACCTACCCGATCGGGCGGGTCGGCTGCCGACGGGTAGGCTTCCCGGGTAGGTTCGGGGGATGGATCCCTCCGCCCCCGCCTCCCGCTCGGTGCTGCTTGAGCACGCCCGTCTGGTAGCCGAGCAGGCCGACCGGCACGCCGTGACCCTCGAATCCGTGCTCGCCGCGCTCCGCTCGCCCCGACTCGATGACCGAGCCGCGCGCGCCGAGGCGGTCGAGATCGCGACGAACGCCCTGGTCGAGCTGCGGACCACGACCGACGAGCAGCGCAGCGCGATGCTGGAGCCGGTTGTGGGCGCCTTCGCGCGCCTGCGCGGTGACCTGCGCCCGCTCGTGCGCTTCGCCGACCTCGACGTGCAGTTTGTCGAGCCGCCCGCAAACGGGCGCGCGCTGCCGGGTGAGGTGGCGCACGCGGCACGCGCGATCGTCCGGCGTGCGGTGCTCGCGTTCGTGGAGGCGGAGGAGACGCGGCGGGTGCGGATCCAGTGGGACTGCGACGGGTTGAACCTGCTGATCGAGATTCGGGACGACGGGCGCGGGGAGCTGAGCGCGCGCGACGAGGCGCTGCGACCGATTGCGGAGCGGGTGCGGGGGCTGGATGGCGACCTCGACATCGCCTCGACCGCGGGCTGGGGCTCGACCCTGTCGATCCGCCTGCCCCTTGACCCGCCAGCGCAGCCGGACGGGCTTGAGCTCGCCGCACTCAGCGGGCGGGAGCGGGAGGTGCTGCACCTGATTACGCTCGGCGCCTCCAATCACGGGATCGCGGTGGAACTTGGGATCAGCGAGAACACGGCGAAGTTCCACGTCTCGAACCTGCTGCGCAAGGCGGGTGCGCGGACTCGCGCGGAGCTGGCGGCTCTCGCCCGCTGAGGCGCACGCGGAACGGCGCCGTCGCGAGACGCCGCTCCGTTGGCGAGACGTCCCTCCGGCCGCGGCGTCTCGGCCCACGCCGCGGTGCCTCGACGAACGACCCGGGCGAACGGGCCGCGCCGACGTGCGAGGCTTGGTGGTCGTCTCCCTCCCACCCCCCTTCAGCAGGACACCGTGAACCCCTTGGACACCGCGAAACCCCCCGTCTTCCCCTGGATCGGCCTGCTCACGCTCGCCGGCGCCATCTTCGTCTCGGTCACCAGCGAATTCTTGCCGACCGGCCTCATCCCTGATATGTCACGCGACCTCGGCGTCAGCATCTCGCTGACCGGTCAGCTCGTGACGATCTTCGCCGCAACGGTCGTCGTGGCGACGACTCCGCTGACCCTCGTCACGCAACGCTTTTCGCGCAAGAGCCTCGTCCTGGTGGCGCTGTGCACCATCGCGCTGGCGAACGTCCTCGCCGCGCTCGCGCCGACCTTCGAACTGTTGATCGGCGCGCGCATCCTCGGCGGACTCGCACACGGCCTCTTCTGGGCGGTCGTCGCCGCCTACTCCGCGCACCTCGTCGCTCCAGAGCAGCTCGGCCGGGCGACCGCGATCACGGCGGGCGGAGGCTCTGCGGCATTCGTCCTCGGCGTGCCGGTCGGCACCGCACTCGGGCACGCCTTCGGCTGGCGGCCGACCTTCGCGATCCTCGGGGGGATCGTGCTGGTGCTGGCGCTGATCGTCGTGCGGTTCCTCCCCGCCGTCGACCACCACGTCCCGCTGCGGACCGGCGAGATCCGCCTCCCCGCGCGCAAAGATCGCACCCTGCCGCGCGTGATCGGGGTCTGCCTCGTGATCCTCCTCGTGCTGATCGGGCACAACACCCTCTCGACCTACATCACGCCGTGGCTCGAGAATGCTTCGTTCGCTCCCGACTCGGTGCCGTTGGTGCTCTTCGCGTTCGGTGGCGCGGGCGCCGTCGGACTCGTCATCGCCGGCTTCACGACGGACCGCTTCCCCCGGGCCGGTTTCGTGGTCGCCGCGGTCGCGGTGGTGCTGGCGCTGATCGGTCTCGCGGTCGCCGCGGGTAGCGGAGCCACGACGGCCGTAGTCGCGGCCGCCGTGATCTGGAACATCGCGTTCGGCGGCATCCCGGCCATGCTGCAGACCCGGATGCTGCGCACGTCCTCCTTCCAGTTGCGGAGCCTGGCGGCAGCCCTGCAGACGACCGCGTTCAACATCGGTATCGGCGGCGGCGCGATCGTCGGCGGTCTCGCGATCGACGCGAGTGGGCTGGACGTACTGCCGTGGGTCGCGATCGTGATCGTGGCGGTTGGGTTGGTTGTCAGCCTGGTCGTGGACGCCCGGGCGACTGCGGCGGTGCGAGCAGAGGCGATCGTGGGCGGCTGAGGAGGTCATCGCGTTCATAACGAAGGAAGAAGTCTGTGTCGGAGCCGGCCGATCCGCAGAAACGGGCTCCGACTTCGACACTTTTCCTGAGTTATGAACACATCGCAGCGTGGGGATCTCCCCCATACGGCCGATACTGTGACCCGCGGCGCCCCGGCTACGGTCGGAGTATGACTCCGCCGCGCCTGTCCCCCACCCGTCCCCGATGAGCCCGCGCACCGCCGAGCCGCCGCTGTCACTCCCGTACTACGGTGCTCCGCCCGCCGCCGCCGTCCGCCGCTTCTTCGCGAAGTACGCCACGTTCCGCGGGCGCGCCAGTCGCGCCGAGTACTGGTGGATCATCCTCGCGGGCACGATCGTGTCGGTGCTTCTGCGGCTGCTTGACGGCTCCGGGTCCGACCTCGACGTCAGGCTCACCCCGTTCCGGAGCGGCTCGGTGTACGACACGCCGTGGGTCGGAGTGCTCGCCGCGGTGATCGCCCTGGCCACCCTGATCCCGTCGCTCGCGCTGATCTGGCGTCGGCTGCACGACGTGAACTTCAGCGGCCTCTGGATCCTCGCGTCGTTCGTGCCGATCGCCGGCATCATCTTCCTCGTGATCCTGTTCGTGCTGCCGTCGAAGCCCGAGGGGACGCGCTTCGACTCGAAGCGCAACACTCGGTAGTGGTCGTCCGTGGCCGCCAGATGCATCGCCCACGGTGGCCTGCGGACCGACCGGCCCCACCAGCAGGTAGGCGTTCGTGCTCATCGACCTGATTCCCGTTCTCGCGGCAGCACGCCGCCGAGCAGGCCCGGCCCGGTCATGCAGTCGCGAACAACGCGAGGCCGAGACTCAGGAAGGAGCCACCACTACCGCGCGCACGCCGTTCGCGCGCCCCCACGGCTTGTCGAACGCTCCCCGCGTGGAAGCGTGTGAGGATTCCGAGGTCGCGGTGGCCGCGTCGCCGGAACCGTCTGGCAGGACGGTGGCTGCGCCAGCTGGTACGCAGACGACTCGGGACGCAACCCAACTATCTGGCCGTCGACCACGACCCGATTCGAGCGGATGACCTCCGCCTTCTCCCCCTCCGATCACCTGCGCACCACTGTCTCCGCCCGCACGGGACCTCGTCACCGAAGGTTGAAGCAAATGAACGCCGAGATCGACACCCCACTTGGCACCGACATCCTCGCCGAGCAGGCCGCCGCGGCCGATGGTTCAACGACCGGCATGCAACTGGTCCCCCCGCTCGACGGCAGGCTGGAGTTCTCGGACGTGGGCGACTTCCACCACGACTTCGGCGGCTTCATCACACGCACGCCGTGGGCCGTCCTGCGCGCAGGCTCGACGGGCGACATCGTCAAGATGATCGATTTCGCTCGCCGCAACGGCCTGCGGATCGCCGTCAACGGTCAGAGCGACGGGCCGGGTCTGCTCGAATCGCACTCCAACTACGGCCAGGCGCTGACCGAGGGCGGCATCCAGATCGACGCCCGCTCGTTCGCAACGATCGAGACGATCGAGCCGACCCGCGCGGTCGTCGGCGCGGGTGCGACCTGGGCCGAGGTCGTGGTAGCCGCCCTCGAAATCGGAGCCACGGTCCCCACCCTCCCCGACTACCTCAAGCTCTCGGTGGGCGGCACCGTCTCGGTTGGCGGAATCGGAGGCAACGTGCAGCGCGTGGGTCTCTCGGCCGATATCGTCCGGTCGCTCGAAATCGTGACCGGACGCGGAGAGGTAGTGACTGCCTCCCGTCAGTGCCATACCGAACTCTTCGACGCGGCCCGGGCAGGCGGAGGTCAGGTCGGCGTGATCACCAAGGTCGAACTCGATCTGGTGCCCGCCGAGTCGACGGCGACGATCCGCACCTACTACTACACCGATCTGAAGCGCTTCGTCGCCGACCAGGAGACGGTGATGGCGGCTGCACGCTTCGACCACCACTCCGGCTCGATTGTCCGGACGCCTGACAACACGGGGTGGCGCCTCGCGATGGAGCTGGGCTCCTATCATTCGACTCCCGAGGCCGCAGGGGTCGAGGACCTCGAGGCCGGACTGGGCGATATCGCGAGCGACCGCACACGCTTCTCACTGCCCTACCGCGACTGGGCATTCCGCCTCGAGTCGTTCATCGAGGACCTTATCGAGGGCGGCCATTGGCAGCAGCGCAAGCCGTGGCTGAGCTTGCTCATCCCGAGCGACGCGGTCGAGACATTCGTCGGCGAACTCCTCTCCGGGCTCACCCCCGCGGACCTCGGCGCCGGTTTGTGCCTGTTCTCGCCGCTGGACCCGGGGAAGATCACGGCTCCGATGTTCGCGGTGCCCCGCGGCCGCGACGGATTTGCCTTCACCCTCGACCTTCTCACCTTCCCCGATCCGGCCGAGCCGGACGTCGACGCCATGCTCGAGCGCAACCGCCGCCTCTATGACCGTCTCGTCTCGCTGGGCGGCAAGCGCTCCATCATCGGCGCGATCCCGAGGATGACGACCGTCGACTGGCGCCGCCACTTTGGGCCCGAGAGCTACGCGCGGTTCTCGACGCTTAAGCGCCAGCATGACCCGAGCCGCGTCCTCACCCCCGGTCAGGGATTCTTCGAGTGAGCACCGCCTTCTCCGCCGCCTCCCAAGACGGCGGCGCGCGTGTTATCCCAGATGTGACGTCCTCCAGCGCTGGAAGACTCGCACACCAGATGCGTGACCGCGTGCGTGACGAGCAGGGCTGAGAGGATGTCGCAGTCGTCCTGCGCCTGTTCCATCAGACCGGGTAGTCAGCGGAGTCCTTGACGGCGACGACTAATGCCCTACGCGCACCAGTCCCGCGAGACTCCGTTCACGCTGCGCGCCGTGTCGCCCGAGCCGAGGTCGACCAGCACCGTCGAGGTCGCGCTGAATCCCGGCACGTCGGGGTAATCATCCGGCTTGCCCTCGACAGACACCGCCTCGACCGCCAGGTACTGCCCATTCGGCGAGAGGCAGATGCCGCGGATGCGTCCCGTCGGCGAGGTGCGGAAGATGTCGGAGGTTCCCGAGGCGTCGACCCGCACCACGGAGTACTGGGTTGCCCCCGTCTCGGAGGAGTACTCCGCCTCGAGCTCGACGTAACTGCCGGAGTCGAGCAGGAGGACCTGCACCGGTGAGGCGCTGGCGCCAACCTCGGCGGGCGGGAGCGCAAGCGTCTCGACCGACCCGTCGGCCAGGTTGATGAGCGAACCGGACTCGGGATCTGCGACGACCAGCCGGTTTGCGCCCGGCACGAAGCCGCGCAGCTCCGCGTGCTGGCCGAGCGGGCTGATCGAGCCGGGTGTCAGCAGGTCGACCAGCAGCACAGTGTCATCGAGCGAGTGCGTCACGACCGAGGTCGTCCCCGGCACGAAGAGCCAGTCGCGTGCCCGCAGCGGCCCGCCGTCGATCCCCAGCACGGGTACTGCCTCCCCCTTCTGATCCGTCAGGTCGTAGGAGTAGAGCGCGCGGTCGAGCGGACCGGTCGGCGTCTGGCCGCTGAACGTCCAGCCGAGCACGCCCTTCTCCGGGGAGGCGTGCAGCTCGCGCACTGTGCCAGGGCCGGGGAGCGGGATGATCCCCTCCGATCCCGTGTCGAGGGTGAGCGTGCGGACCCGGTTCGTGTCGTCGGGCTCGATCGTCACCACGACCAGTACCGGGCCGACCACGGCGTAGTCCTGGATCCGGTCGGCGGTGAATAGGACCCTGGTGTCGCCTCCCGAGAGGGGGCGGACGCGGATCGTGTCGGGCTGCGACGGGTCGTCGGCGGTGCGGTCGAGGGTGAACAGGTCGGGATTTTTCGTGGTGAAGGACGCGGTGAGGTCGGCGGTGGAGCCCGTCGCGACGCTGCGGGCGTCGTCGATCCCGATCTCGTAGGTGGTGGCGTAGCGGAGGGTCTGGGCGAAAGTCAGCGTCAGCAGGCCGCCGTCGAGTTCGGCGGTGTGCGGGGCATCCGGAGTGACGGTGACGCGCTTTAGCGCGTCGGGCTCAACCGCCTGGTCGAGGTGCAGGCGCACGCGTCCGCCGTCGCGCTCCACGATGCCGTCGGTGCTGACCTCGAGGGAGGCGACCCGGGGGCCTTTCGAGACGGTCGCGGCGGTCAGCCCGCCGACCGCGAGCACCAGAGCGGCGGTGGCGGCCCAGAAGGCGCGGGTGAAGCCGCTCGCGCGTTCATAACCAAGGTTGAGAGCTCGCCGAGAGCCGGTTGCGGCCGTTCTACGGCGCTCAGCCTTAGTTCTGCGCGCTCCCCCGGGAAACCCGCCACCCTCAGTAGACATAGGGCATCGCCGGCTCATCGATCGGAGTGACGACGTCCGGCTCCAGCACGACCGCCTCCACGCTCGTCACACTCGGGTTCGCCTCGAAGCCGCCGGTCGCTTCCACCCACTGCCCCTCGCTGTAGGTGTCCGCCCAGTTGGCCCGGTAAATCGGCACGCCCACCGGCTGCGCGTCCACGGCGCAGCACGTCACGATGAAGCGGGCCACGTAGAACACGTTCTTGGGGTCGGAGGCGTCGGGGGTCACGAATCCACTGACCGTCGCCGTGCGCCCGGCCAGGAACTGCTCGCTCGCGCCCTGCCGCAGCAGCGTCGCCCAGTCGCGCACGGTGAAGGAGGCGGTGTCGCCGGTCGGCGCCGCGACCGTTGCGGAGGCGTCGACCGCGCTGGTATTGACCTCTCGCTGCGTCGCGGTCGACGCGGTGAGCGCCGCGGGCGGCAGCACCAGCAGGGCGACGGCGGCGAAGACGATCACCGCGGCCGGAGCCAGCACCGCCAGCCATCGGCGCCCCGGCCCGGTTGGCGCGTGGTCATGTGCGTGGTCGTCCTCCTCCTCGGCCCCCGGCACGATCGCGAACGCGAGCAGCAGCAGCACCGCCGCGATCACCGAGAGCACCACCGAGAACACGAAATAGCGCGGGTGGATGTAGAGGCCGAGCCTTCCGGTCGCCGCCAGCCACAGGGTCGAGACCACGCCGATCAGACTGAGGACCACGCCCTTCCAGCGGGCGAGGAGCCGTTCAGAGCGCATAGTTCACCGCCAATCCGAGGACGGCCGACGCGAGGGCGACCAGCACACTCACGCGCACCAGCGTCCTGACCGAGAACGTGGTGCGAAGCAGCGCGAGCATCTTGACGTCAATCATCGGACCGAAGACCAGGAACGCAATGATCCCTCCCGGGAGGAAGGTCGAGCCGAAGGAGAGGACGAAGAAAGCGTCCACGTTCGAGCAGATCGAGATGACAAAGGCGAGCACCATCAGCGCCAGCACCGACCAGAGCGGATCGCCGCCAAGCGCTGTAAGCACATCGCGCGAAACGCCGACCTGGATGAGCCCCGCGATCGACGCTCCGACGAACAGGGCCGGCATCATCGCTCCGGTCTCCTCCGCGAAGAGCAGCACACTGCGGCGTGAGCGCTCGCGGACGGAGCGGGACGGCCGCTCTCCCGCCTCACAGGCCGCGCGGAACCGGTCGGTCAGCAGCGCCATCGGCTCCCCGTGGCGGCTGAAGACCCAGCCGACGAGATTGGCGATCGCGAAACCGCCGACGATGCGCCAGACGAGGATCCCGTCGGACCAGCCGAAGGCCTGGTAGGTGGTGACGATGGTGATCGGATTCACGATCGGCGCCGCGAGCAAGAACGTCATCGACTCCGAAACCGAGAGGCCCTTCACGATGAGCCCGCGGGCCAGCGGCACGTTGCCGCACTCGCAGACGGGAAGGAGTACGCCGAGCAGCGAGATCACGAGGCGCCGCGGGAGCGCCCGCTTCGGCAGGATCCGCAGCAGCACAGCCTCGGGTACCCAGAGCTGGACCGCGATCGAGAGCACGATGCCGAGGAAGACGAACGGCAGCGACTCGATGACGACGCTGATCGAGAGGGTGAGGAAGTCGCGGAGGGCGTCCGAGAGGGCGTCACCCGTGCTGTCGGGGGCGAGGAGCCGCGTCGCGACGAGTGCGGCCACGAGCGCGACGCCGAGGGTCACGCGTGTGCCCGTCCGCGCCGTCGCGCGGACCGGATCGGCGAGCGCGGGTCCGGACGTCATCCCGCCCCATCGTAGGCGGGCGGCGCCCGCGCGGCGCTCGCGCGCCCCGCGCGCCCCTTCGGCGCCCGCGCCGCGCGAGAGTCCAAAAGTTGTCGCACTCGGCCGCGAGTGCGACAACTTTTGGACTCTCGGCGCCGCCGCCGGGTGCAGGATGAGCGCATGCCCTCCTCCGCGCTCCCGCTCCGCGTGCGGATGCGGCCGCGAGCGATCGACGAGGCGCACCGCGTCTCGAGCCCGCTCGAGTTGCTGGTCGACCTGACCTTCGTCGTCGCGATCGCTCAGATCGCGCAACAGCTCGCCCACGCGACCGAGGAGGGGCACCTCGCCGAGGGCCTCCTCCCCTTCGGCATGGTCTTCTTCGCCATCTGGTGGGCGTGGATGAACTTCACCTGGTTCGCCTCCGGCTATGACACCGACGACGTGCCCTATCGATTGCTGACCCTCGCGCAGATGGGCGGCGTCCTCGTGCTCGCAGCCGGAGTCCCGGCCGGCTTCGAGAACGACGACTTCGGTGCGATCACGGTCGGCTACGCGATCATGCGATTCGCGCTGGTGAGCCAGTGGATCCGCGTTGCCGTCTCCACTCCCGAGCACCGCGCCTGCGCCGTGCGCAACGCCGTGGGCTTCTCGGTGGTGCAGATCGGCTGGTTGCTGCGGCTGCTCCTTCCCCAGGAGACCGCGGTGCCGACCTTCCTGCTGCTGATGCTCTGCGAGCTGGCCGTGCCGCTCTGGGCGCAGCGCGCAGGGGATGCGTCGTGGCACCCGCACCACATCGCCGAGCGATACGGACTGTTCACGATCATCCTGCTCGGTGAGGGCGTGCTCGCGGCGGTGACCGGGGTGCAGCGGGCGGTGACGGAGGCCGGCGTCAGCGCCTCGCTCGTTCTGGTCGCGGTGTGCGGGCTGGTGATCGTGTTCGCGCTGTGGTGGTTGTCGTTCACGCATCCGTCCGGGGAACTGCTGGAGCAGCGGCGCGGCCTCTCGTACCGCTGGGGCTACGCGTACTTCGTGGCGTTCGTGGCGCTCGCGGCGCTCGGTTCCGGGCTCGAGGCCGCCGTCGCTGCGACCGCCGGGCACCTCGAAGCCTCCGACACGGTGATCGGCGCGGCCGTCGCCGTCCCGGTCGCCGCGTTCGTGCTAATGCTGTGGGCGGTGCATGCGCCACTCGGCGAGCACCAGCCGATGCCCGCGCGCCTGGCGCTCCCCGGCGTCGTCCTGGCGCTCACGACTCCGCTGCTCGCCGGAGCTGTCGGAGTGAGCGGGGCGCTCGTGGCGCTGGCGCTCGTGGCGGCCGGGCTGGTCTCCGCTGTCGTCGGGCGGGGTCGCACCGCAGAGTGACGCCGAGCTGACAGGCGGCGGGACACCACCACCTGCCCCGACCCACCACGACGGACGCGGCACCTCGGCGAGGGCGCGGCACCTCGGCGAGCGGCGGCGGGGCGGGAGCGACCCTGGCGTGCCGGAACGCGCCTGCACGGCGCCTCATAGCGGAAGCAGAGGAACGGCCCAGCGCGCCGACAGGCTCCTCGGCCTAGGCTCGAGATCAGTTCCCGCCACCTCCACGAGAAGCGGCCCGCCACGACGTTAAGGACGACGCCGATGAACCGAACCACCATGATCACCGCACTCGCCTGCGGGCTGCTCCTCTCCGCCGCCGCAGCGACTCCCGCGGTCGCCGCGACCCTGGACACCGCTGACAACTCCACCCGCTCGACCGACGAGCTCACGGCGGCCGACGAGCTCACCACGACCGACGGCGACACCCTGCTGATCAACGGGCGCGCCTTCCTGCTCGAGTAGTCGGGCGCGGCAGTCGACCACTGCCCCCAGGTAGTCGTGCGGTGCAGTCGGACGATGGAAGAGTGGCGTGATGGACGAGATCTCGGTGCGCGCCGACGACAACGTCACGATCCGCGCCAGCGACGACGGCCAGAGAGACAACGTCACGATCCGCCCCTACGTCGAGGACGATGCGATCGGCACCCTCGCCGTGTTCCTGGCCGCCGTCACCGAGACCGCCGCCGCCGACTACTCCCCCGCGCAAACCCGCGCCTGGGCGGGCGAGCGCAACCTGCCGACCTGGCATGCCGCGATGCAGACCCGTCACGCCTTCGTCGCGACCATCGGCGGCGAACTCGCCGGCTTCTCGGACGTGAGCGCCGCAGGCTGGATCGACATGATGTTCGTCGCGCCCCGCTTCCTGCGCCGCGGCGTGGCGTCGCGGCTCCTCGCCCACGCGGAAGCCGCAGGCACTCCCGAACTCGCGGCGGATGTGAGCATCACCGCCCGCCCGTTCTTCGAGCACCACGGTTTCACCGTGGTCGCCGAGCAGCACCCCGTCCGCGCGGGCGTGGAACTCACGAACTACCGAATGCTCAAGCGCGTGCGCTGAGTCGCCCGAGAAGGCTCGACTTCGGGGCGGAGAACGAGCCTTCTCGGGCGAGTGAATGCCGCACGCAGGCAGGAGCAGGCGGGCAGTGCGCATTCTTCAATCATGATGGTCGGACATCGTTCCTTAATTTACTTGATGTGTCCGAGCCCGATCATCAGGAGCGCGCGCGACCAGTTCGGTGCCAGATATAGTGAATGCATAACCAGAAAGCAGCATTTATCAGAGAATTGTCAATAGGATATCCCAGGATATGCTCTGGGTAGTTACGAGGTTGAAGACGACTTGAAATATGGCCACGGGGGCCATGACGACGGTTGCGAAGAGCGCCGGACTGATTCGATTCTTCTTCGTCATGGGCAGCTAAATCCTGTCGGACCGACGAGGGGATAGATTCGCATTTCTCTGCCGTCTGGGCACACGCCGTTCGCGACGATGATCCCCACGATCATGGCTCTCAGTGCGGCGCCAGTACCGCATCCGACTCCTCCCGTCTCTGGACCAGCGACCGCGCAAATCGACGCGATGAGAGTAGCGGAGGATCCTGTCACCAATGCTTGTTGCTCCGTTCCGGGAAGTTGAACATATAGCCACGGGTCCGCGCCGCCTGCTACGAAGACACCCAGGCCGAGAGAATTACTAGCGCCCTTTTGGCGCACGGAGATCGCAGCAGTAAATGCCTTTCCCACCTCGCTCTCCAGGGTTGCGGCTGGGACCTTCGTGGGGTCAAACCTTTTTGAGGAGCGGTTTCCGCGGCAAGTGCTCGTGATAGGGAGGCCATCCCAGCTGCTACCAGTGCAGCTACTACAGCTAGTACGAATTCCTTACGGATCTTTTTCGCATAGACGAGTGTTGGAGTTCTGGGCACTAAGCCTGTCTACTCCGGTTTGCAAAGTGGGGTCAATACCCTCGTAGATTTATCAGCGAATGGGAGCACTCTTCTGGGGACCAGTCCAGGAACCCCTTCTTTTCGTCAGAGTGCTCTCAGACAGTAAATGAGCGGCTTCGCAAGAGGAAGCGAAGCCCACTCCGGCGACCCTCGAGCTCGAGTCGCCCGAGAAGGCTCGTTCTCGACGCGGAGAACGAGCCTTCTCGGGCGACTCAGCGCCGCGGACCAGCTGTCACGAGCGGCGCCCACCCCACGCCCCCAGCAACGCCCGCTCGCGCTCCTCTCCCAGCCCCGCGCCGCGGCCTGGCACGTGGCCCACCGCCGCCTCCCGCAGCGTCTCCGCCAGCGGCCGCCGCTCCAGTCCCGCCGCCTCCGCCCGCGCCGTCGAACGCGCGTTCATGCCGCGCCACGCGGGGTCCGCGATCCACAGCGGCAGCGATCCAGGACCAGCCCACTGCTCGACGCCCTGCGCCAGCAGCCACTCCTCCGCCACGGCAATCGGCGCAGCCGCACCATCGCCGCGCGCCACCGCCAAATGCTCCCCGAGCGGCACCGCAGGCCCGCACACGTTCATCACCCCGACCACCCCTCGCGACACACCATCGACGAGCCATCCCGCCAGGTCCCGCACATCGAGCACCGACGTCGGAAGATCCGGCGCATCGGGCACCAGCACCGCTCCGGGCACGGCGGGATGCGCGAACCGCCACGGCCAGTACGACGAGCGCCCGGTCGGGTCGCCAGGCCCCCCAATCAGCCCGGCGCGCGCGATCAGGGCGGGCGCTGCTCCGCCCAGCACGGCCTGCTCGCAGGCGACTTTCGCGGAGCCGTACGAGGCGGGGTCATCGGAGGGGGAAAGCAGCTCGGCGTCCTCATCCGCGTCAACGGAGGCGTGCGACGCGTACACGCTCGTGGTCGAGACGAACGCGTAGCTGCCGCAGCGCAGGTCGCGGACAGCCCTGCGCACGTGAGCGGGACGCGACGACACGTCGATCACGGCATCCCACGACGACCCGTTCACCGCACCGAGCGCATCGTCGCGATCCCGGTCGGCCCGCACGGCGCGCACCCCGACGGGCACGGCCGAGCCACGCGCAAGGCAGGTCACATCGTGGCCGCGCCGCAGCGCTTCCGCCGCGAGGTAGCCGCCGAGCCAACCCGTGCCTCCCAGGATCAGCATCCTCATCCCCGCATGCTGCCACAACGGCACTGACGTGCCCAAGAATGCTCCCAAACCCCCCACATCACCGCATTCTCGGGCACCTCAGCGCCGGCCCATCACGCGACGACGAACGCGTCCAGGATCAGCGTCGACCCGTTCGCGGCCGGGTTGCGCGTCGAACCGCGGCGGATCGTCACCGTGTGCTCGCCCGCGGGCAGCGCCGCGCTTGTCCACACAGTGCGGTTGAAGCGGTTCGTCGCGCTGTAGCGGTCGACGCTCGCGACGACCACGCCGTCCAGCAGCACCTCGTTGATGCCCGAGGACGGTGTCAGGCGGCTCACCCAGCTCACCTGCGTGCCCGTGAAGCGGAGGGTCGCCGAGGCGCCCGTCGAGCTCGAGTACGAGATGCTTCCGCCGTTGTCGGCCGTGGAGGAGAGGGTCGCCCAGGTGCCGACGGTCGTGATCTCCGCGGCTCCGTTGTGGTAGGTGCCGGCCGACGGGAGCGACGGAGTGGGAGGAACAGACGGCGCCGGAGTCGCCCCGTCCGTCACCACGAAGGCGTCCAGAATCAGCGTCGCCCCGGTCGCCGCCGGGTTGCGCGTGGACCCGCGCCGAAGGGTCACCGTGTGCTGGCCGGCCGGCAGCGGCCCACTCGACCAGACGGTCACTGCCGAGCGCGTCGTGGCGCTGTAGCGGTCGATCGTGGCGACGAGTACACCGTCGACAAGCACCTCGTTGATCCCGGAGGACGCCGTCGTGCGGCTCACCCAGCTCACGCCGGTCCCCGTGAAGGTCAGCGACGCGGTGGCGCCGGTGGAACTCGAGTAGCTGATGCTGCCTCCGCTGTCGCCGGAGGAGGAGAGGGTCGCCCATGTGCCCGCGGTCACGATGAACGAGGAGCCGTTCTGGTAGGTCCCGGCCCCGGCCACGACGGGGGCCGGCGGCTCGGGGAGGGCGACGACCGGCTCCTCGGCGAGCCAGCGCCGGAAGGTGTCGAGCATGTCCTTTTGCGTGAAGCTCGGCACGGTGTGCCCGTACTGGGCCCCGTCGGCGGAGTGGTAGGTGATGACCGCCTCCTTCGCCACGGGCGTGGCCAACGAGTAGAGCGCGCCGCCGTGCTCGTCGATGGGGACGATGGTGTCGTCGTGGGAGCCGGTGATTCGCAGCCGGGTGCCGGCCCAGGACGCCTGCGGCAGGCCGGCGGGGTCGGTGGCGGGGATGGTGGAGGGGTCGTTGCCGTAGGCGGGCAGCACCCGCGTCGGGTCGGTGCGCGCGATGGCGATCATGTCGTAGACACCGCTGGCGTGGTAGGCGCCGCGGATTTCGGGGACCAGCCGGTTGCCGTAGGTCCAGCAGAGCAGGGCGCCGCCGCCGGAGTTGGAGCGGAGGAAGCTGGCGCCGATCCGCCAGCTCTTCTGCACCCACGCCACCGCGTTGGTCTGGGCGGTGATGGCGGGGCGGCTGGTCCAGATACTGCCGCCGTAGTTGGGGCAGATGCTGATCACACCGTCGTCGACGGCCTGGTCGGCGGTGAACTGGAAGGCGCCGCTGAGCGCCGCGTAGCTGCTGCCGTTGGCGTGGTAGTACCAGTAGAAGACCTGGCCGACAGTCGCCGAGGGCGGGGCGGTGTGCGGGACGAACAGCCGAGTGCGGTCGCCCGCAATCGAGACGTCGATGATCTGGTAGGGCTTGCGGCCGTAGCGGGAGTAGACGGTGTCGCTGCGCTGGATCTCGCCGGGCAGGAGGGGGATGACGCTGTAATCGGGCGCGGCGGACGCGGAGGCGGCGTAGACGAGAGCGGAGCCGAGGCCGAGAGCGGCTCCGGTGAGGACGAGTCGGCGGCTGTGCTGCGGTGTTCCAGGCATGTGTGACCCAATGCGACGAGGGGGCCGGCTCGGGCGGGCTGCCGGACCGGGAGGAGCGAGGGCGACGCTGCGGGACGGTCGAGGCAACTCGCGCTTGTCACCCATTGTGGGCTATCCGAGGTGTGGACTGCCGGGCGAGACGCACAAACGTCGGTTGATTTTTGCTTCTCCTCCCGCGGAGTCGCCAGACCCTCGTCTGGTGGACAGTCCGCCGGGCCCCCTCGCGCCACGCGCACCCTCAGTGTTGGCGCGGTGGCGACGCGATCTCACGCCGGAGACTCGTCGTTCTTCGCCAGGGCCCGCCAGGGCAGGCGGGGACCGGTCGGAGTCGGACGGGCCGACTCGCGCGAGACGCATTTCTGCCCCCGGGCCTCCTTAACGCCCGCCGAATGGACGATGCGGACGTCACCATCGCACTCGATACCACCCTCGGCGCAGCCCCTTTCTGAGCGCAACCTGCCCGTTAGCTTCTATCGCTCTGATCTCTTGCTGACTCTCACCCGGACGGCGGCGGGCCCTGCTTCTCGCCCGTGTGCCGTCTCCGGGGGACAGGGTGTCTCCGCCGCCCGACTTATCGTGATCCTCGCTCCACCCGGACTGGCCGGCGCGGCGTTAGGTGGGGAGAACCGAGAGTGACGAAGGCAGCGCAACGCTCGGCCCGCACTGTCGCGCTGGGCCTCGTCCTCCTCCTGCTGGCGGCCGTGCTCACGGTGCTCCCCGTGGTGCGAGCGGAGGCCGCGACCCTCCTCGTACAAGAGGGCTTCGGCGGCACGAGCGTTGTCGATCCGGCCTGGCAGCCCCTCGACTCCGGCTGCATCACCCACGCGACCACGGCTCCCCCGTCGACCGCATCCAAGCTGGGCGTCTGCTCGAGCCGCATCTTTGCCCCCGCCTCATCCACCACTCCCGGCTTCCTGCAACTGACCGACAACCGCACAACCGCCAAGGGTGGCGCCGTGTTCAACCGGCCCATCCCCGCCACCGGCGGACTCGACGTGCTCTTCGACCAGTACCAGTACGGCGCGAGCCTCGTGTTCGCGGGCGGCGACGGAATCGGCTTCTTCCTCACCGACGGCTCTAAGAGCCTCACCGCGGCGGGAGCGACGGGCGGCGCACTCGGCTACGGCCAGAACACGACCTCCCTCCCCCCGGTGGACGGAGTGAACGGCGGCTATCTCGGCGTCGGACTCGACGCCTTCGGCAACTACTCGAGCACCGCCTCGGGCGGCAACGGCCTCGGCGCGGGCTGCCCGGCCACTCCTGCGGCGCCCGGCCTGCAGGCGAACCGGATCGTCGCCCGCGGTCCGGGTCAGGGCCTGTCCGGCTATTGCTATCTGCGCGGTGCCACCCCTCCGGCGGGCGGCACGCTGCGGTCGACGCCCTTCCTGGAGAACTTGAGCGCGCCCCCGGCGTCCCTCGGGCGGACCGTCCGGGTCACCGTCTCCCCCGCGGCGTTCCCCGAGGTAGTCGTCTCGTACGGCGCTTCGGCCGGGATGTCGGCCGCGAGCCTCACCGAGGTGATGCGGTTCACGATGACGACAGCCGCACCTCCCACATACAAGCTCGGCTTTACCGCCTCCACCGGCGGATCGACCGACACGCACCTCATCCGCAACGTCCGCGTCTCGTCGATCAACGACCTCGGTGCCCTCAACCTCGTCAAACAGATCGACCAGACGACGACGCAGCCCGCGGCCTACGCCGAAGGGGCGAGCATCCCCTACCAGTTCGTGGTCACGAACACCTCGTCGCTCGCATCGCTGACCGGAGTCGCCGTGAGCGATCCGAAGGCCGTCGTCACCTGCCCCGTGACCACGCTCGCCCCGCTCGGCAGCGTCACCTGCACCGGTTCGCACGTCGTCACAGCAGCGGAGGCGACCGCCAGCACCCTCGTGAACACGGCGACCGCCTCCGCTCTCAGCGGCGCGTCGACAGTGACGAGCGCCGCCTCCTCCGCCACGGCGCCGATCAGCACTCCCGCCCCCGCGCTCACCCTCGCGAAGACGGGCGCCCTCACCGACACCAACGGCAACGCCCAGGCCGACGCGGGCGAGCAGATCACCTACTCCTTCACCGCCCACAACACGGGCAACGTCACCCTGCAGGACGTCGCCATCTCGGATCCGCGAGTCACCGGGATCACCCCGACCTCGACGCAGGTGGCGCCCGGCGCCTCGGCGACCTTTACCGCCGCCGCCTATACGGTCACGCAGGCCGATATCGACACGGGCACGGCCGTGAGCAATACCGCGACCGTCAGCGGCCGGACCCTTGCCGCCTCCCCGACGACTGTCACGGCCTCCTCGACCGCGACCACGCCGATCCATTACGCCCCCTCGATCAGCCTGACCAAGAACGGCGCACTGACGGCCGGCTCGACCGCGGGCTCCACCATCGCCTACACGTTCACCGTCACCAACACCGGCAACACGTCGCTGAGCGGAGTGGCCATCAGCGATCCGCGCGTCACCGTCGCCTACGGTGCCTGGCCCGGCACCGCGGGGCAGCTCGGCGTCGGTCAATCGGTCACCGCCTCCGCGACCTACACGCTGACCCAGGCCGACATCGACGCGGGCTCGGTGCTCAACACCGCGACCGCCACCGGCACGCCTCCGACGGGCTCGGCCGTCACCGCGACCGCCTCGAAGACCGTCACCCTCACCCGCACGAATGACCTCGCCTTCACCAAGTCGGCAACTCCGGCATTCATCAGCGCAGCCGGAACCGTGGTCACCTACACGTTCCGCGCGACCAACACCGGCACCACGACCCTGACCGCCGTCGCGGTCAGCGACCCCAAGAGCGGCCTGTCGACACTGAGCTACACCTGGCCAGGCACCGCCGGCCGGCTCCTCCCGGGCCAGGTCGTCACCGCGACCGCCACCTACACGATCACCGCGGCCGATGTCACCGCGGGCACCATCGCGAACACCGCCACCGCGACGGCGACCGGCCCCGTCGGCGGCGCCTTCACCCGCACGGCCTCGGTCAGCATCTCGGCGATCTCGGATCCGGCTCCCGACACCGCCACTGTCGTCCAGGGCGGCTCCGTCGTGATCGACGTGCTGGCCAACGACGGGCCGGCCGCCACCGGCGCAACGTTCTCGCGGGTGCAGCTCTCGGCCACTCCGAAGGTCATCGGAGGCGCCGCCAGCCCCGCCCCCGCCACGCCCGTTCAGGGATCGGTCGCCTGCGTCGACACCGGCGGCACCCGCGGGCAGTGCACCTACCGGCCGATCACGGCCTTCGTCGGCACCGATGTCTTCGACTACGTCCTCTCGAGCAGCTACGGCACCTGGAATGTGCGGGTCACCGTCACGGTCACCGCGGTGAACCACGCGCCCGTCGCGCGCCCCGACCGCGTGGTCGCGACCACCGGAGGCACAGCCGTCGCCGTCTCTCCGCTCGCCAACGACACCGACCAGGACGCGGGAACCACCCTCACTCTCGCCGGCACCAGCGCCCCTACGGGCCTGCACGGCACCTTCTCCTGCTCCGCAGCGACCTGCACCTACACGCCCGCCGCCGACGGCTGGACCGGAAGCATCACGATTGCCTACACCGTGTCCGACGGCGCGCTCACGGCGAGCAGCACGATCGCTGTGTGGGTCGATCCCGCCCCGCTCGCGCGCCAGGGCTTCACCGGGACCGACAGCACGAGTGGAGCGACCAGCCTCGGCGCATGGACCCTCTCCTCCGTCGTGGCGACCCCCGTCGCGAGTTGCACGGCCGCCCGGCCGAGCACGCTCGTGAGCTGGGCGCCCGTCTCCGGAGCGACCGGCTGGTCACTCGAGCGCCGGCTCGCCGGCACTACCCCCGGCCCGTGGACCGTCGTGGCCACACCCGCCGCCGCTGCCACCTCCTTCACCGACGACCGCGTCGGCGAAGGCCGCAGCTACCAGTGGCGGATCCGTCCCGACCTCCAACGCTGGCTCGGAGTCGCCTCCGCCGCCTCGACCGCCGTCGCTCAGCCGGCCGTCGCCTCCGCCGGAGGCTGCTGATGCCTCCCCTCAACCTCCCCTCTCGTCCTGCACCTGTCCTCGTGAGGGAGACCACGCCCGCACCGGGCACCACCCCATCGAAAGGAACGGTCGCCATGACCTCCACAGCACCCACCCGCCGCACCCCGTGGAAAAAGATCGCGCTCACTGGAGGAGTCCTGCTCGCCGCGGGAGCCCTCGCTGGCGCCGGCGCCTTCGCCGTCTTCACTGACTCCGGAACTGCCGTCGGCAATGTCGACGCCGGCCAGACCGACATCTCGGTCACGGGAGCGTTCACCGTCGCGAACATCGCGCCCGGCGACACGGTCCAGCGCCCGATCAGCCTCGTGCTGCCGAACGCCACCAACGACGGTGACCTCGTCTCGACGGTCCGCTTCTACCAGGACGTGACCAACGACGTCGTGGGCTCCGACACGACCGAGCCGACCCGCGTCGGCGCCTCGCTCGTCACGGGCGCGGACGGCCTCGACTACCGCCTGCTGACCTGCTCCGTCGCCTGGGTCCCCGCCGCCGCTCCCGCGGAGAGCGGTCCCTACACCTGTGGCGGTACCCAGACCATCACCGGTAGCGGCAAGCTCTCGACCATCGGCGGAGTTGCCAATGCGGCGGACTTCACCCCTGCGGACTTCGGCATCACCCCCACGGCGACCGGGACCTTCCCCTCGGACGCCGGCGACGTGACGCTGAACACGCTGATCGAACTCGTCCTGCCCACCACGGCCGACAACGCCTACGAGAACGCCTCCACCACGCTCACCTTCACCGCCGCCGCCATCCAGCGCGCCGGCATCCAGCAGTAGCCCGACCGTTCCCACCCCGCCTCCGCCCCGCCCGATCCGTCGGTGCGGGGCGGAGGCCCCCTCTCTTCTTTCGGAGTCACCCCATGCCTCAGGCCCGCGCGCACGGAGCCGCCCTCTCGGCGGTGCTCCTCACGCTGCTCGCAGTGGTGGTCCTCGCACCCGCGGCGAGCGCCGAGCCCGCGAGCGCGCTCGACGTGCGGGAACTCTCGGCTCCGGATTCGCTCAGCGATCTCGCGCCCGGGGATCAGGCCGAATGGGCCGTCGAAGTCACCAACTCCGGCTCCACTCCGCACGACGTCGCCGTGAGCTTCGCGGTCGATGGCCGAGGCGCACTGGCCGAGGACCCGCGCGACGGACTCCAACTCACGGTCGACCTGTGCGACTCCGCCTTCTCGGTGGTCGAGGTGCCCGCGGGCGTCGACCGGACCGTCGAGCGCTACGTCTGCCCAGGCGGCACCCTGCCCCTGGCCGCGGGTCCGGCTGCACGGCTGGGGCGCCTCGACGGCGTGCGCCCGGTCGAGGGCGGAGCGACGGCCGGGATCCGCGTCCGCGTCGAATTCCCGGCGACCGCCGGCAACGATCTCGAGCTCGCGACGGCCTCGCTCCGCGTCGAGGTTGGCGCGGCCAACGCCACGGACGGGGGCGACCCTTCGAACGGCTTGGGTGGCGACCCTTCGGAGGGCTCAGGGGACGGCTCAGGGGGCAATTCGTCTGACGGCTCATCCGACGGCTCAGGGGACGGCTCCGGCCAGCCGCCGGTCGCCTCCGACGGCCTCGCCGTGACCGGCCGCGACATTGGCGCTGCCCTGCTCGGCGGGTTGGTGGCCCTCGGAGTCGGCGCCGCCCTGGTCGTCGCGGGCCGCCGCCGACGGGAGGGCCGCTCGTGAGACTCCTCCGCGCCCTCCTCGCCGGTCTGGTCGGGCTCATTGCCCTCGCCGGCCTCGCCGTCTTCGTGCTCTCGGCCCTCGGGGTCGTGCGCCTCGTGCCCGTGCTCTCGAACTCGATGGCGCCGGAGATGCCCGTCGGCTCCCTCGCTGTCACGCTCCCCATCAGCCAGCCCGAGGTGGGCACCGGCGACGTGATCGTCTTCACCGACCCCGACGATCCGGGGCGCCGCGTGATTCACCGCGTGACCTTCGTCTACCCCGAGGCGGAGGCGGCCGCCCTGCGCGGCCGCGAGCCCGGCCAGCTAGCCCTGACCACCAAGGGCGACAACAACCCATCCGCAGACCCGTGGATCGTCACGATCGCCGACGAGCGCATCTGGCGAGAGCAGTCGGTGCTCCCGCTGCTGGGCTGGCCGAGCATTGCGCTCGCGCATCCCGAAGCGCGCTTCGCCCTGTTCGCCGCGGGCGGCGCGGCGGTCATCGCCGCCGTCCTCTTCGCCATCTGGCGCCGGCCCGTCGAGGTCGCCTCGTGAGCGGCGGGCACCGCTCGCCCGAGGACGCGCCGGGCGTGGAACAGCCGGAGGGGTTCGAGGAGCGGCATCTGAGCGAGAAACAGCCTGCGGAGCAGCACGGCCGCCGCAGCGGTCGCCGCACCCCGCACGAGCGCGGCACTCCGCGGCATGTGCCCGACGTGCGTCGGCGCGTCGTCTCGCGCGCGGGCGTCATCGCACTCGTCTCCGGCGTGCTCGTGCTCACCGCCGCCGCGACCGCCGCAGCCGTGCTCCTCGACCGCGGTTCCGCGGGTGCCGGAGTCGCGTCCGGCACCGTGATCGTCGACGTCGACGCCACCGGAGCGACCACCGTGCCCGTCCCGATCACCGGCCTGCTCCCCGGTGGCACCGTGCAGCGCCTGCTCGACGTCACCCACGCCGGCACCGTGCCCCTGTCGGCCCTCCAGCTTGCGACCAGCACGGCGACCAGCAGCTCGGACGGCCTGCAACTCACCGTCGAACGCTGCTCGCTCGCCTGGTCCGCCGACGCGGCGACTTGTGCCGGCACCGTGAGCACCGTCACCGCTGACCGCCCCTCCTCCTCCCACATCGACCTGCCCGGCTCCCCCGCCCTCGCGGTCGGCGCGACCGACCATCTCCGCCTCACCCTGCGCCTGGCGGAGTCGGCGCCCTCCTCCGCGCAGTCCACCTCCGCAACCCTGACGGTCACCGTCGTCGGCGTCCAACGACCGGGCCGCCACCTCTAACGCGCCTCCCTTGGTCGCTGAGGTGCCCGAGAATGCTCCCGACACGCCGCAGGGCATCGCCATCTCGGGCACCTCAGCGCGCGTGAGTCCCATGCTTCACTGGGGGGATGATTGACCATATTGCCGACTTCTGCGCGTTTCTGACGGCCTCTCCCTCCTCCTTTCACGCTGCGAGTGAGAGCGCGCGTCGGCTTGAGGGCGCCGGATTCACGGGGCTGGAGGAGACGCAGACGTGGCCGACCGCGCCGGGACGCTACTACGTCCGCCGCGACGGTGCCGTCATCGCCTGGCACCTTCCGGCGGGGGCCGACGCGGTGACGCCGTTCCGCATCCTGGGCGCGCACACCGACTCGCCCGGCTTCACGCTCAAGCCGCGCCCGACGATCGGATCGAAGGGGTGGCTCCAGGCCGGTGTCGAGGTCTACGGCGGGCCGTTACTGAACTCGTGGCTGGACCGCGAACTCGAGCTGGCCGGCCGCGTCGTCGCGCGAGACGGCAGGGAACTGCTCCTGCGCACCGGCCCGTTCCTGCGCATCCCGCAGCTCGCCATCCACCTCGACCGGTCGGCCAACGACAGCCTGACCCTGGATCGGCAGAAGCACACCGTCCCCGTGTTCGGGATCGGCGACGTGTCCGAGGTCGACCTGCTCGATCTGCTCGCCGCGGAGGCCGGGCTCGAGGACGCCGCGGACATCGCCGGTTACGACCTCGTCACCGCCGACACGCAGGCGCCCCGCCGCTTTGGCCTCGACGAGGCGTTCCTCGCCGCCGGCCGGATGGACGACCTCAGCTCGGTGCACGCCGGTCTCGTCGCGCTCCTCGCGGCGAGCGCCGAGACACAGACTGCGACACCCCACATCAGCATGCTCGCCGCCTTCGACCACGAGGAACTCGGCTCCGCGTCGCGCTCCGGCGCGAGCGGCCCGTTCCTCGAGGACGTGCTGAACCGGATCAGCGCCGCGCTCGGCGCTGGCGTGGACGAGCGCGCCCGGGCACTCGCCGCCTCATGGTGCCTCTCGGCGGACGCAGGGCACTCCGTCCATCCCAACTACCCCGAGAAGCACGACCCCGTGAACCAGCCGGTTGCCGGCGGCGGGCCGCTGCTCAAGATCAACGCGTCACAGCGCTACGCCACAGATGCACGGGGCGCGGCGCTCTGGGCGGGCATCTGCACGCGGGCCGGCGTCGAGTACCAGGAGTTCGTCTCGAACAACACGGTCCCGTGCGGCTCGACGATCGGCCCGCTCACCGCGACCCGGCTCGGGATCGCCACCGTCGACGTGGGAGTGCCGCTGCTCTCCATGCACTCGGCGCGGGAGCTGGCGCACGTGGACGACCTGGTCGCGCTGACGCGCGCCATCGAGGAGTTCTTTACCCCGTCCGTGTGAGCCGACGCGGGCCGACCCGGCAACGCGCTGCCGCGAGTGTCCGAAAGTTGTCGCACTCGGTGCCCACTGCGACAACTTGTGGCTTCTCGCGGCCGGACTCAGCGGCCGGACTCAGCGGGCGGACTCAGCGGGCCGGACTCAGCGGTAGACGCTCCACTCCTTCTTCACGATCCGGCGCTCCTCGCCGTCGACCGCGACGATCCACTCGCCGTCCTTCTTCGCAACGACGCGGCCGCGGAGGTACTGGGGCTCCCAGCCGTCGGCCTTGTGCACCCACTTCACGAACCGGGCGAACCGTCCCGGCGCTACATCGTCTCTCGACATCTCGACTCCCCTCCTCGTCCGGCGGGTCGTCGACCCTCTCCACGAGAGTCCCTCGAACGCGAGAACCTGTGAGGTCGCGAAGCCGGTATATCGACCGTAGATCGACCCCGCCGTGGAGGACGAGGGCATTGACTGATCGACGATCGTCTGTCAGTACGGCGTCTCAGCCCTCGCGGCATCGAGGGCGTCGAAGAGGACGTGCGGACGTCCCGCGTCGAGGATCACCCGGGCGCGCACCCCGTAGACGTCCGCGATCAGCGCCGGAGTCAGGACCTGCTCCGGCGTCCCGCCCGCGACGACACGTCCTTCCCGCAGCACCAGCAGGTCGTCGCAGAAGAGCGCGGCGAGGTTCAGGTCGTGCAGCGCCACGATCGTGGTGACGGGCAGTTCCCGCACCAGGGCGAGCAGCTCGAGCTGGTGGCGGATGTCGAGGTGGTTCGTCGGCTCGTCCAGCAGCAGCTCGCGCGGCTCCTGAGCGAGGGCACGGGCGATGTGCGCGCGCTGACGTTCGCCGCCCGAGAGGGTGCGCCAGAGGTGGTCGGCCTTCGCCAGCAAGCCGACATGCTCCAGCGCACGATCGATGGCGCGGAGATCCTCGGCGGAATCGCCGCCCAGGAGGGAGCGGTGCGGGGTGCGTCCGAGCCGCACGACGTCGCGCACGGGAAGGTCCGCCTCCGTCTCGGCCTGCTGCGTGACCGTTGCGACCGCTCGCGCGACCTCGCGCCGGCGCAGGGTCGAGAGCACCGTGCCGTCGAGGGTGACCACTCCCGTATCCGGCGCGGCAACCCCCTGAAGCAGCCGCAGGAGCGACGACTTGCCGGAGCCGTTCGGCCCGAGCAGGCCGACCGTCGATCCGGGCCGCGGGCGGAGGGTGACGCCGTCGATGACGAGCCGCCCGCCCCGCCGCCATGCGACGCGATCGGCCTCGAGCGTCACGAGCGCCCCCGGCGCAGCAGCAGCAGCATGAATACCGGCACGCCAACGAGTGCCGTGCCAACCCCGACCGGGAGCGGCGTCGGCGCGAAGACGACCCGCGATCCCGCATCGACCCACACCATGAAGACCGCGCCGAGCAGGATGGTCGCCGGGATCACCCGGGAGTGCCGCTGCCCGAACACGAGCCGCGCCGCGTGCGGCAGCACCAGCCCCACGAAGCCGATCGCGCCCGCGATGCTGACCAGGGTCGCCGTCAGCAGCGCCGTCACGACGAGCAGCAGGAGCCGCGTGCGCCCCACATGCACCCCGAGGGAGGCGGCGACGTCCTCGCCGAACGCGAACGCGTCGAGGGTGCGCGCGCAGGCGAGACACACCAGCGATCCGACCAGCACGACGGAGCCGCTCAGCGCCACGTCGTCCCAGCGCATCGCCTCCAGCGAGCCGAGCAGCCAGAACATCACTCCGCGCGTCTCGTCCGAGTCGGCGAGCGCGAAGACGATCAGCGAGGTCAGCGCCGAGAACAGCTGTGTGCTCGCCACTCCGGCCAGAATCACTCCCGACGTGCCGCCAGACGAGAACCGCGTGAGCAGCAGGACGAAGCCGAACGCGACGAGCGCGCCGACGAAGGCGCCTCCGGAGAGGCCGATCGCGCCGCCGCCGACCCCCAGCACACCCACGACGACGGCGCCCGTCGACGCCCCGGAGGAGACGCCAAGCACGAACGGGTCGGCGAGCGGATTGCGCAGCAGCGACTGCAGGATCACGCCGCACACACCAAGTCCCGCGCCGCAGGAGGCAGCCACGAGCGCGCGCGGTAGGCGCTCCTGCCAGACGATAGCGTCCTCGGCGGTGCGGACGGGGATGTCCGCGAGCCCGAGGTGGTTCAGCAGGATGTCGCGCACATTCACGAGCGAGACGTCCGCCGGACCGAGGGTCACCGCGACTCCGACCGAGAGGGCGAGCGCAAGGAGGCCGCCGACGACGAGAGCCGCCGCAACCACTCCCCGCTGCGGCCGGCGCAGCTCCCGCTCGAGAGCCGCGGCGGTCAGAGCGCCGCCCCGTTCGAGTCCCACCACGCCTTGATCTTGTCGAGGGCATCAACAAAGCGGATGGAGGGGTTCAGCTCGGCGCCGTGCAAGGCGATGTAGCGCTTGTCGCGCACCGCGGGAAGCGTGCTCGTGAGCGGGTCGCTCTCCAGGAAGGCGGTCTTGTCGGCGAGGCGATCGCCGGGGAACCGGTCGCGCTGCAAGTCCCCCAGCACCAGGATGTCCGGATCGGCCGCGACGAGGTTTTCCCAGCCCTCCGCGGCCCAGTCGGCGGTGCGGTCGGAGTAGACGTTCGTCATGCCTGTCATGGTGGCCAGCATTGAGGCGAAATTGTAGCCGCCCGCCATGTAGGGAACCTTGGTGTCGGCGAACCAGAACGCGACCGAGTGTCCGTGGAAGTCGACGCCCTCCGTCGCGGCCGCCGCCCGGGTTTTCAGTTGCGCGATGAGCGCATCGCCGCGCTCCTGCACGTCGAAGATCGTGGCCAGCTCGTGGATCTCCTGGTAGAGCACGTCGACCGTGAGCGGGACCGTGCGCGTGCCGGTACCGCCGTTGACGCTTGCTCCGTTGTCGCAGTCGGTGGGTGCGAGGTAGGAGCCGATGCCCGTCTCGGCGAGCCGGTCGCGCGAGGCGACTCCCTCCGCTGAGTAGTGCCGGCCGAAGGAGGCGGTGACGAAGTCGGGATTCGCGTTCAGCAGCACCTCGTAGGTGGGCGCGTTGTCGGACAGCCGGGGCACCTTCTCGTTGGCGGCAGCGAGGGTTTCGAGCACGGGGTCGGTCCAGGAGGCGGTGCCGACCATCCGGTCCTCGAGGCCGAGGGAGAGCAGGATCTCGGTCGAGTCCTGATCGAGCGACACCACCCGCTGCGGAGGCGCCGAGACGGTGGTCTGCACGCCGCAGTTGTCGAGGGTCACCGGGTAGCTCGTGGTGCCCTCGCCGACTGCGGCCGTGCTCGCGGGCGCGACCGCCTCGGAGGCGCCACAGCCGGTGAGGGCCACGAGGGTCAGAGCGGCGAGGACGAGGGCGGCGGGGCGTCGTCGAGACGTGGACATAGATCTCCCGGAGTGGTCGGCGTGCTGGCGCGTGTGCTGTGAGCGTTCGGCAGAGGAGCCGGTGCACAGCGCGGGTAAGCATAGCCTTACCTCTCTTGACCCCGTCAATGCGCGCCGATCATTTCGCGCCAGCCCGGCTCCCTCTCACCTCAGGCACTGCTTTTCGGGCCTCTCCTCCTCAAGGAACACGGCATTCGCGCCTGAGTGCCGCACCGTGCTGGATCGCGCGAGGCGCGCACGCAGGCACAGAACCAGGCGCAGAGAGACGGGACACAAGCCGCTACTGAAACCCCCAATTGGGGGCGGAAAATACGACAGTCGGTCTTCCCCTCGGAGCACGAGCGCGCGATCCTGGACTCCGGCGGTCGGCCGGGCTCCTCCGCCGGGAGCTCGATCCCGTCCCCGAGATAAGGAACTCAGCGCCGTGCCCGCTCCCTCCGCAGCGCCCGTCACCAGTCGGCCCACGCTGGTGCGCAAGGCCGATGCGACCGGCTACCGCCCCGAGATCGAGGGACTGCGCGCAGTCGCCTCACTCCTGGTCGCGACCTTCCACATCTGGCTCGGGCGCGTCTCCGGAGGCGTCGACGTCTTCTTCGTCGTCGCCGGCTTCCTCACCACGATCACCCTCGTCGGCCACATTCGCCGCTACGGCCGTGTACGCCCGATCGCGTTTATCTCGCGGCTCGCCTCGCGCCTGTTCCCCGCCGCCGCGGTGGTGCTGGTCGCGGTCGCCGCGCTGGCCCCGGTACTCCTGCGCCCCTCGCAGCTGCTGCAAACCTTCACCGAAGTGCTCGCCTCGACCTTCTACGTCGAGAACATCGCGCTCGCTAGGGCCGGGGTCGACTACCTCGCGCAGGACGACTTCCACTCGCCCGTGCAGAACTTTTGGGCGATGTCGGTGCAGGGGCAGTTCTACGTGATCTGGCTCGGGATGGCCCTGATCGCCCTCCTCCTTGCCGTGCTTGTGCGGCGTCGCGCTCACGCGCTGCGGATCCTCCTGGTCCTCATCGCGGCACTCACCGCCCTCTCGTTTGCGTTCTCGGTGGTGCGGGTCGGCATCGATCAGCCGACCGCCTACTACAGCACCCTCGCCCGCTCGTGGGAGTTCGGCCTCGGCTCGCTCGCCGCGCTCGTGCTGCCCGGCCGCACGCTGCCGACCGCCCTGCGAGTGATCGCCGGCTGGCTCGGGCTGATCGGAGTCGTCACCTGCGGTGTCGTCTTGCAGGTCTCGACCGCGTTCCCCGGCGCGGCAGCGCTCTGGCCGACGCTCTCGGCGGTACTGGTGCTCGTGGCGGGCTCCGGCCCGGCCCCGACGTACGGAGTCGCTCGCCTGCTCGCCCTGCGCCCGCTCGTCTGGCTGGGCGGCATCAGCTACGGCCTGTACCTCTGGCACTGGCCGATCCTCGTCTTCTGGCGCGAGAGTACGGGCGAGGATCCGGGTGCCCTCGCCGGCCTCGGGATCATCGCCGCCGCGGTCCTGCTCGCCCTGCTCTCGAAGACCTTCGTCGAGGATCCGCTGCACCGCCGCGCACCTGCCGACCGTCCTCAGCGACACCGCACGCTCGCTCCGGCAGCCCTGCTGAGTGTCGCCGCTCTCGTCGGAGTCGCCGCCCTCACGGGCACCACTGCCGCTATTGGCGCCGACCTCTCCCGCGCGCACGAACTCCCCGTCTCGACGCAGGGCTGTGTCGGCGCCGCTGCCCTCGAGAACGCCGAGGCCTGTGCCGCGACGCGCTCGTGGACCACGAGCGTCCCCGCCGTCGATGCCTCCGAGGACGGCTCGGCCCTCAACACCGACGAGTGCAGCACCGGTAACTCGGGCATCGAGCTCAAGGAGTGCCGCTTCGGCGACCCGACCGGACGCCGCGTCCTCCTGATCGGCAACTCCCATGCCGCCTCCTTCTTCCCGGCGCTGCGCATCGTCGCCGAGGAACGGGGCTGGGACCTGCACACCTACTACAAGACCGGCTGCGTCTTCTCAACGGCCGAGCGCCGCGACGACTCCTCCGCCTCCCGCCGCTCCTGCGCCACCTGGAACGAGTCACTCCAGAAGGCATTGGCCGAGCAGGAACCGTACGACCTGATGGTCACGGCCTACTCGGCGAAGAAGTCGGTGTTCGTCGATGCCTCGGGCACGCCAGACGAGCAGGCGGCGATCGACGGTTTCCGCGAATCGTGGGCGCCGCTGATCGCCCGCGGATCCACGGTCGTCGCGATTCGCGACAATCCCGTCCTGCCGTCCCTCTCGCTACTCGCCTGCGCCGAAGGGCCGGCAACCGCCGAGGATTGCCGGATCCCGCTGGACGAGGCGTTCGCCGACCGCGAGTTGATGGCCGCCGCCGCCGAGGGCTGGCCAGGCGCCGCCGCCGCCGACATGACCCGCTGGTTCTGCGACGACGACGGCTGCCCGCTGGTCATCGGTGGGGTGAAGGTGTATCGCGATCTCGGACACCTCACCGAGACGTATGCGCGCACACTCGCGCCCTACCTCGGACGCGCGCTGGATCCGCTGCTGAGCTGAGCTGAGCCGACGGGACCTCGCGACCGCAGTGCGCAGGGCGGGGCGGCGTGTCGGCGAGACATATGCAAGACTACGCATATGAACAGGGATGCGCAGAGCTAATGGGCCACTCGCACGGCGGTGCGGCCGGGTCCGCTGCCGCGCGGCACCGGCGTCCGCTGGTCGCCGCCTTCCTGCTGACCGCGGCGTTCATGGTGGTCGAGTTCGCCGTCGGAGTGTCGACAGGCTCGCTCGCGCTGCTCTCGGACGCCGCACACATGGGCACCGACGTCCTCGCGCTCGGGATGTCGCTCGCGGCGATCACCCTCGCTGCACGTCCCGCCACGAAGGGGCGCACCTACGGCTCCTACCGCCTTGAAGTGCTCGCCGCCCTCGCGAACGGCCTGCTGCTGTTCGCCGTCGCCGGCTTCGTGATCGTGGAGGCGGTGCGGCGCTTCGCCGAGCCGCCCGCGGTGCCAGGTGGTCCCCTCCTGATCACCGCCGTCGTCGGACTGGCCGTGAACCTGCTGAGTCTGCGCCTGCTCTCGGTCGGCGCGAAAGAGAGCATCACCCTCCGCGGAGCCTCGCTCGAGGTGCTCGGGGATGCGCTCGGCTCGGTGGGTGTGATCGTCGCCGGGATCGTGCTGCTCAGCACTGGCTGGGCCTGGGTCGATCCGATCGTGGGCGTGCTGATTGGGCTGCTGATCCTGCCGCGCACCTGGTCGCTGACACGGCAGGCACTCGGAATCCTGATGGAGTCGGCGCCCGCGCACGTGGACCTCGACGCGTTAGAACGCGATGTCTGCGCCGTGCCGGGCGTGCTGGCGCTACACGATCTGCACGTCTGGACGATCACCTCCGGCATGGAGAGCGCGAGCGGCCACGTGGTGGTCGCTCCGGACGCTGACTACCGCACGGCGCTCGGGCGGGTGCTCGCCGTCCTCCGCGACCGCCACGGCATCGAGCACGCGACGATCCAGTGCGAGCCCGAGGCGTTCCCGGAGTCGACACACCGGCCCTGAGGCGCGGGGGCGGCCCTTCGCGCGCACCCCCCACGCCCAGTGTCCAAAAGTTGTCGCACTCGACCGCGAGTGCGACAACTTTTGGACACTCGAGCGCACGCCGGGCGTCAGTGCGTGGCGGCCGCCGTATCGCGCTGGAGGAGGCGCGAGACGCCCAGCACCACGGCGGCGATGACCAGCCCCAGCACAAGGCCGAACACCATCGAGACAGCCGTATCCGCGAGCCAGACGACGACCGGCCCGGCCGTCTCGACGGCGTGCGTGACGGCGTGAACCAGGTCGGAGGGCGCATGCCAGAACGTCTCGGCCAGGTTCGCGACGACGAGGTGGCCACCGACCCACAGCATGGCGAGCGTGCCGACGATACTGATCGCACGGAAGACGGCGGGCATCGACGCAACGATCCTCGCTCCCGCGCGCCGCACGCCCCGGGCCGCGTTCTTCATCATCCCCAGGCCCACGTCATCGATCTTGACCAGCAGGGCGACCGCGCCGTACACGAGCAGGGTCATCCCCAACCCGACGAGAGCCAGCGCGCCGAGCGTCGGACCGACGCCGAAGTCGGGGTCGAGGCCGTCGAGCGCGATGAGCATGATCTCGGTGCTCAGGATCAGGTCGGTGCGGATGGCGCCGAAGACGAGCTTCTTCTCGTCGCGCGCCTGAGTCTCACCCGCCGCGTGCTGCACGCCGAACCACTCCAGCACTTTCTCCGCTCCCTCGAAGCAGAGGAAGCCGCCGCCGAGGATCAGCAAGTACGGCAGCACCCAGGGCGCGAACGCCGAGAGCAGCAGCGCCAGCGGAATAATGATGATGAACTTGTTGAACAGGCTCCCGAGCGCAATCCGCCACACCACCGGCAGCTCCCGCGCGGGCGTGAGTCCCTGCACATACTGCGGAGTCACCGCCGCGTCATCGATCACGACACCCGCCGTCTTGGCGCTCGCCTTCAGGGCAGCGGTGAGGATGTCATCGACAACCGCCAGCAGGCCGACCGACATGTGCATCTCCTTGTAGTTCGGGGGGTGAAAATACTCACAGTATCGTGCGCTGTCGACTCCGCGGCCAAGGCCTAGCTCGATTGCGAGAGCGATACGACCATGCACCTCCTCCGCGCTGCTTCCCAGGACCTGAGCGAGGCAATCAGAATCACACGTGCAGGTGATCGATGTCGCACAGCACTGAGGATCCAGGCGGGATTCCTGCCGGGCTCACTCCGTGACCACGATCAGTAGCGCTCTCGCAGCAGACGCAGCCTCGGTCCGATCGACAAAAATCCATTAACGCTCTCAACTCGCTGAACGCGGAATCAGCATATGAGCGCGTGGGCTGCGCGAAGAACGGATACGCAGTGCCTCTTCGCCGCCAACCTGATTGCTCACGAGCATTGCGCGAGCTTTCGATGCCGGTTGCGCATCATCATGAGCGCGACTAGGCTCGGGCAAGCTTAGTTCACCGCGCAGAACGTGACTGACATCGCGCAGAACGTGACTGACATACAGAACTTGACCGGGGGGTCGTGTTGAGTGATAGTGCTGTGTTCTGCGGAGCGTCAATGGGAACGTTTCCGTCCTCTGAGGTCGCTGCGCCGCCTAGGGGTGCTCTTCTGGCATCGAGCGGCAGCGCCGTGATCGACGGCTGTGCTCCAGGGTTGACGGGCGCGATCGCCGATGAAGTGCTGGTGAATGGCGGCGACGTCGAGGCGGCCATCGAGGTCGCCGCATCGTGACCACAAAACTGGTCATCTTCGACCTCGACGGAACTATCATCCGCGATTCCACGGCGGCGCAAGCGATTTCGCTGGCGGCGGGAACTCTACCTGAAATTCAACTCCTCGAGGCCGAATTCCGCGCCGGCCACATAGACAGTGTTCACTTCTCGCGTCGAGCACTCGAGTTGTGGGGGCCGGATCACCTCATGTACTTCAGCGACGCTTGGGCGAGTGTGGCGAAGATCGACGACCTGGATGCTGCCATCTCGGGGCTCCGCAGCGTCGGAATCGTCACCTGCCTCCTCACAATGGCACCGGAAGAATTTGCGCGCCTCGTCGGAGACTTCGACCATGTTCGTGGCTCTCAGTACGGCATGAAGATACTGAACCCCGAAGACAAGCCCCGCATTGCCGCGCAGATCCAGTCAGCGATCGGCGCTGCTGATGACGATATCGTCGCGCTGGGCGACTCCGCATCAGATGTGCCTCTTTTCACGAAATACAAGCGGACGATCGCCGTCAACGCCACTGAGGATCTGCTTGCACTCGCGCGGCATTCATACTCCGGCTCGAACATGATGGACGCGCTTGCTCTCGAAATCGATCTCTCTGACGATCAGGGAAGTCGTCCAGCATGATCCTTACGACGTGTTCTGCTTTCGAAGCCAGCCACCCGGGGGCGTCTCAACGGATACTCGCCCTGCTGCCGTCAGTCACATGGCTATGCCGCTGCAGTGATGGAACGTTCCCCGACGGAGAGATTTATGCTCAGCTTCCAGGGCGAGCGGATGGTGCTCACGTGCTGATTCTCCAGTCGCTGTCCGGCGCAGAGGAGGATCTGCATACGGCGCTACTCGCCCTGCTTGTCACTGTGCGTGCCTACCGCCAATACGGCGCGGCAGAGGTGACCGTGTTCGTGCCACACCTTCCGTACTCGAGAGAAGACCGCCCGGTCGAAGGAGAGTATCGGTCAACGACGGCCGCGCTCGTTGCGGATCTCCTCCGAGTCGCAGGAGCAGACCGCATCGTGACGATCCAGTCGGGCTCAGTCGACGTGCTGTCGAAGGCCTATGAACCGCTTCGTCTCTCTCAAGCGTCGGCGATCGATTTCTTCCGCTCGAGCGTGTCGAACTCCGGTTTCGTCAACCCCGTGCTCGTCGCACCAGACGCTGGTTCTGCGGGGCTGGTCACCGAAGTAGCCCGAACAGTCGGACTCGAGTACCTCGTGGCCGAGAAGCTGCGGCTTGGAGCGTCCACCGTCACGGTGACGCTGGAGATTGACGGAGACAGTCTCGCGGGACGCGACGTCCTCATCCTTGACGACCTCGTGTGCAGTGCCGGCACCATGAAGGAGGCGGTAGACGCGCTCGAAGCGCTCGGGGCGTCCAGAATAGCTGCGGCAGCGGCCCACCTTCGGCTAACGGAGACCGGTCGGAACCGAGTCCGCCGGCTCCTCAGTGACGGACGACTAGAGAATCTCGCCGCTCTTGACACCTACCCCGACCCTTCGATCGCGCGGGTGTCGACCACGTCCTTCGTCGATGGATGCGCCGAGCAGCTTCGACCGCTACTCGCGCCGGCGTCCGACCGCTGTGACCACACTGATCACAGCGGAGTGTTCGCATGACGCGTCCGCGGTATCTGCGACTGTCGATATCGGTCATCTGTATTGACCAGACGCGTCTCGAGCATGAGCTGACAAAGATCGCGGCTCTGGGTGTCGAACGTTTGCACATTGACATCATCGACCCGTCCTACAAGAACCTCGGACTGCCGCCCGAGGTGATCAGCGACCTTCAGGCACGCCTCACCATGCCCGTGGATGTTCACGTCATGCTCGCCGAGCCCGAACAGCTCCTCCCACTGATCCTTGATCGCACGCCCGCCGCCATATGCCTGCATCAGTGCTCACTGAACCCGAGGGCTATCTCGATGCTAAGGTCTGCCGCCGCATCAGGCGTGGAGGTCGGTCTGGTGCTGGACGGCGACGAGCTTCCCGAGCCGTGGGTTATGGACGCGGTCGAGCCCCAGCGACTGACCGTGATGAGCGTCGTGCCCGGCGGAACCGGACGACCGTTCCGTCCAGAGGCGGTGCAGACTGTTCGGGCGGCGGCTTCGTGGGTGGGTCAGTCCTCCGTTCGCCGTGTGGAGGTCGACGGAGCGATCAGTCCCGAACGCGTGACACCACTCCTCGAGGCAGGAGCCGATTCGTTCGTTCTGGGCAGTTCGGTTTTTCCCGCGCGCGAAACTTTCCCCAACCGCCTTGCCGACCTACGGGCAGCGGTGGCACACCGACCCGAGAAGGAGAAACTTCAATGACCGCGCACACTGCGTCTTTTGACGGCGTGAGCAGGGATCTCCCTGTGGTCCCGGTGTCGAAGATGGTGAGCGTCGCCTTCCTGAAACTCTATGGCGATGTCGAACTGACCGAGCATTGCGCCGATCAGCTAACCGCCCGGCTCACGTCTCATGCCGATGTGCTGCTCGCCGGAGAGAGCGGCGGGATACTGCTCGCTCATGGGATCGCCAGACGTCGAGGTCTCAGCTATGTGCTCGCGCGCAAGAAAAGGAGACCCACTATGCGTCAGCCGCTCGCTGTATCGCTGACAACAATGGGCACCGCTGGCGAGCAAATGCTATTTATCGACGAGGCGGACAGAGCGAAGCTTCACGGCAATAGTGTCGCGATCGTTGATGAGGTCGTCAGTAGCGGAGCAACTGTCGAAGCACTGCGTAGCCTCGCTGATCAAGCAGGCGGGCACGTCATCCAGGTACTCGCGATCGCTACCGAGGGCGATGAACGCAGTGACGTTGATGTCCTGACGCACCTTCCGCTCTTTCCGGCCGAGGGACGGTGACAGGGAGCGCCCGCGCCGGAACTCAACTACGGTCCCGTCGTGATCCCGCGGGTCTGTGGCTGCTCTGCGGCATGCAGCTGCTGGTTGCGATGGAGTTCTCCATCATCAATATTGCGATCCCTGACCTCCAGGACGACTTCGGCGTCAGCCCAGCTCTCTCGCACTGGGTTGTGACGGGGTACGCGGTCGGGTTCGCCGCGCTCCTCTTCTTGGGTGGGCGCGCCTCAGAACGCTGGGGTCCGAAGAACCTGATTCTCTGGGGTATCAGCGGTTTCGCGATGACGAGTCTGCTCGCCGCACTGGCCTGGTCTTTCAGTGTGCTGATCGTCGCTCGGGTTGCGCAGGGAGCATCCGCAGCATTGTTGGCGCCATCAGCTCTCGCCTTTCTCACTCAACTCACTAGCTCGGCGGAGCGGCCGAGGTGGCTCGGTCTGTGGGGGGCAGCGGCGTCAGCCGGATTCGCCGCCGGTGTCGTCCTCGGTGGCGTACTCGTCGGATTCGCCGACTGGCGGAGCGTCTTCGTCTTCTGCACCATCCTCGCGGCAGTGCTCGGGGCTGCCGCCGCCTCGGTGCTCCCTCGAACGAGAGTGCCCGGTGAGCGAGTCGACATTGTCGGTGCCCTGCTTTTTGCGACGGCCAGTGTCAGCCTGGTCGCAGCATTGTCGGTGCTGAGTAACGAAGCCAGCCGAGGACCGTGGCTTCTCGGCCTCGCCGCCGTCTCTCTCTCAGGATTCGTGGTGCTCTCTCGTCAGCAGCGGCGGACCTCGAACCCCTTGGTGCCGCCCGGGCTTCTCGCACGCCGATCGGTCCGCGCCGCCGCGCTACTCAGCTTCGCAGCACCGCTCTCCGGCGGGGCGATGGTCTACTTCGCCTCCATCTATATGCAGGACGTCCTCGGGTGGTCTCGGTTTGCCTCCGGGAGTGCCTTCCTTCCCGACGCCGCGGCCGCTGCGGCTGGCGCGTACATCGCACCGCGTTTTCTGCGAACGATCGGCCCCCACCGCGCCGCGCTCAGCGGATTCGTCGCCATGGCGCTCGGCCTAGTGACCCTGTCAGCCCCGGTCGACCACGGGGTCGCCGCACTCGTGCAAGTCGTCGTCGGCACGAGTCTCGCCGGCTTCGGTCTTGTGCTGTGCGGTGTCGTGGCGACCGTCGTTGGTTCTCGTGGCCTTCGGAGCGGCGAGCACGGAGCCTCCGCAGGGATTCTCACCGCCGCCCAGCAGTGGGGAGTCGCAGCCGGCCTGGCACTCGGATCATCACTCGTGGAGATCTCGGCGCAGCTCCAGTCCGGGACTCTCGGCGGCGGAGTGATCGCACTGATTGCGGGGACGGCCATAGCCCTCGTCGCTCTGAGAAAGCGTCTGCACGCGCGACGTCCGGTCTGACCCGCGGGCGTGCGATCTGCCGGATCTACGCCCAGAAGAGCGCTCTCACCCGCGCGAGCAGGCTCCAGGACCACGGAAGTCCTGCAGATCGCACCCTGCACATCGCACCTTAGGACCCCGGCGGCGGCGGCCCCGTGCTCTCGCGCACCATCAGGCGCGTCGGCACCAGCGAGACGCCGGTGCGCTCGCCCGACTCCAGCTCGCGCAGCAGCAGGTCGACCGAGCGGCGCCCCGTGTCGCCGAAGAACTGCCGCACCGTCGTCAGCGGCGGCCAGAAGCTCGCCGACTCCTCCACGTCATCGAAGCCGACGACGCTCACGTCTCCCGGCACCGCGCGCCCCGCCTCGTGCAGCGCCCGCAGCACGCCGAGCGCCATCTGGTCGTTCGCGGCGAAGATGCGGTGCGATGTACGCGCCAGCCGCAGCGGCCGCGGCGTCGGGGAGGCAGGCAATCCCACCGCGACCGGGCCTGAGCCGGGCGCGCGACTGTCCAAAAGTTGTCGCACTCGACGTCGAGTGCGACAACTTTTGGACAGTCGCGCGCGTTCCGGGCCTCCGTGCTGCGGCCGAGCCGACCGCGACACCTCAGCGGTCGAGCGCGGGCGGGTGGTCGCCGTGCCGGTGCACGATCCGCCACCCCTGCCCGTCGATGCGCCGGAGGATGTGAGTCACCCGGATGACGAGCGGACGCACCTCCCCACCGTCGAGCCGGGTCCTCCCGCTCTCGCTGCCCACCGCGTAAGCGAGGTCGCCCGAGGTGTACACCACGTCATAGCGGGGATGCAGCTCCCCGTCGGCGAAGCGACCAGCGACCCAGCCGAGGGTCTCGTCGATGTCCGCTCGACCTCGCTCGATCGTGCCGAAGGCGCCGTACAGGGTGGAGTCGGCGGAGTCAGCCCAGCAGCGGCGGTACGGCTCCGGATCCCCCGCCGCCATTGCCGAGAGGGCTTGGTCGACCGAGGCGAGCGCGGCGGCGAGTTCCGGCGGCAGCGCGAACAAATCGACGGGACGCGGGCCTTCTGTTGGGTCGTTCATCAAGCGGACTCTACTGACGCGCCCCGGAACCGAGCGCCGCGTTGCTGGGAGTCAGCACAGTGACCCGATAACACGTTTCGCAATGCGGATAGTCGCCCGCGGCGGTCGGAGGAGGCGCGTACGTTCGAAGAACAGCCGGAGGGACGGCCCGACCGCCCGACTCCACCGCCCTGCTGAGCAGGCGTCCGAAGAGTCCGGCCTCGGAGCAACTGAACACCACGACAACCGCAACCATCCTCGACGGCGCTCGCCGGGGCGTCCTCTCCCCTCTCCGCTGCGGCCGGCACCGCGGCACCAGCACAGAATGGCGGCACCGCACATGGGCGCACTCCTCTACGGCACTCCTCCTACCTCCCACGAGATCGACGACCGCGCACTCGCGCACCTTCAAATCGTCATGATCAACAAGTTCCGGCGCGACGAGGCGTTCGCGTTCCAACTCGACGCCTCCAGTGCCCACGGCACCGGCCGCCAGACTCTGTGGCTGCACCCAAGCATCCCCCTGCAGTTCTCGTTCCACGGCAGCCGCATGCCGGCCATTAACGCCGGCTGGGTTCGGGTACTGATGGAGGAGGCGAACAGCGGTCGAGGCCTGCGCCTCGTCGCCGAGCCCGCGCAGCAGCCGGATTCCGCCGGGCTGACGCACGCGGCCTGAGCATCCGATGACGCACCGCGCGCGGGCGCCGGACGCAGAGGACGCCTCTGACTTCGTGCAACTCGCGGGGCCCGCGGAGCAGAATGCGGCTTTCGAGTGCTCCTCCACGATCGGCGGAGTCAGCGGCAGTCTCTGCGTCACCGACACCACGCTCGTGCTCGGCGGGAGCGACACCAGCGGCGGCGCACCAGTGGGCATCACGGCCAGGGTCGGCACCGACGACATCCGCTCGTGGCGCGTCACCCTCTCCGGTGCCACTTTCTCCCTCGCGATCGAAGCGAAGGCGCGGCACACCGTCGTCCTGCTTGCCCAGTTCCACGCCGCGAGCGTGCAGGCCATGACGCGAGCGGCCGGCCCGGCGGACGCCGTATCCGCCTAGCGAACTGTCACCGCTGCATGAGCCGCAATCGACCAGAGGTCGTGCGACCCTGGCGCCGATGGATGCACAGAACGGCGAGGTCCTCCGCTCCGACATCCACGGGCGGGACATCGAGCAAGCACGGGCGCTCTTTGAGCAGTCCTATAACGGGGACCGATTCGTGGTCGAGCCCAGCCCCGACTTCTCCTACCGCTACACCTCCGTCGGCGACGGCGACGTTACCCTCCGCGGCAGTCAGTTCGCCGGATCGGTGCAGGGCTCGATCCAGACGGAGGGCGAGTACGTTGTCTCGTGGCTGACCGCCGGAGAGGGAGCCACGGACCTCGACGGCGACGCCGTGACCCTTGGAGTCGGGCGGCCGGCGGTCTTCGTCACCAACAGGCCGAGCCGGTTCGAATTCCACGACTACCGGCAGAACCTCATCCACTTCGACGGCGTCTACCTTGAGCACATCGCGGAGGAAGTGGAGGGCACGCACGGCGGCCCCCTCCTCTTCGACACGACAGCCCGACCCGAGGGCGCAGCCCTCCGCCGCTGGTCCGCCACCGTCGCGACGGTCGCCCGAGTGATCTACGACGCCGAGAGCTCACCGCTTCTGCGCCGCGAAGCCGACCGCACCGTCGCGGTCGCCCTCCTCGAGACTTTCCCGCACGCCGCACTCGAGGCGCCCAGCGACCTCGCCGTGCCCCGCTCAGGACGGCTGCGCTCGGCGATCGACTTCATGTACGCCCACGCGCACGAGCCACTGCGCATGGAGCACATCGCCCAGGCGGCCGGAGTCGGCCTCCGCACGCTGCAAAGCGAGTTCCGCCGCGAGTTCGGCGTCACTCCCGTCGACTATCTGCGCCGCATCCGCCTCGATGGCGTGCGCTCGGAGCTGCGCGCCGGCGAGTCCGGGATCGTCAGCGTGAGCGAGGTCGCGCGGCGCTGGGGCTTCGCGCATCTGGGCCGCTTTTCGGCCTCCTACGCTCACCGCTTCGGCGAGCGCCCCAGCACGACGCTTGAGTCGTGACTGTGCATCAGTGCCTCCACAAGAGGCACGCTAACTAGTGTGAACCCACTCGAGAGCGGGCGAGTCGCAGAGAGACATCTTTCGCCTAATCTGGTCACGAACAAGCGCCCACCGTTCGCGATCCGGCGGCGGTGCATCAGTTCGAACCAAGCCGTGAGCCCGGCCGCGTCCTTCATTCTCATCACGCTCGTCTACAGAGGCAATAACGCCGGCAGTCGCAGCACGGATATCTATAACTCCACAACGAGCAACCGCGTGACGAGCAAAATCGGCTAAGTCCGATACCTCCACCTGCTGATGCTGCATAAGCTCACCAATTGCAACAGACATGCCATCATCTCGATAAGCCAAGGCGGCGTTTGTAATCTTTGGCAAACCCGAAATTGGATCAATGGGTACATAGTGCTCGGGGATGAGACGTATTCGACGGTAAATCCAACCGTCATCCGCAATATCGGACTGATCCTTGATCCACTGGCTCATGTTATTTAAAGTTAAGGCGCCAGTTCGGGTTTCGTAGCTCTACGAATCTCGAATAGTCGTCAATAAGTGAGCGCAGGTACGCTATCGGCATCTGCTTGATGCGGCCGTGAGAGACGGTCGCTTGACCATTAACCCCATCCCCGCGCCGCCGCACAAGAATATACGAACCATCAGCAATGAGGTCTAGTTCGATCAGCCAGTCCTGAGAAGACCATTCAAACGAAACTCCACCTTCACCATCGGGAGTAATAGCAGGATAAACACTACTTTCGTCCATTACCCGTCGCAAGAGAATCAGCAAATAATTTACTATTCTATAGGTAAAACCTGAACGAGGGTCAGCAGCCATTGAAAACAGGAGGTGGCGAAGGTAGTGGTCACAGTCAGGACGAGGAGTCGGAGCGACTTGATCGATGGCGTCATCCGCCATTTCTCCGAATCCGCCAGAGCCGCTTGTAGGACTTGATTCCCGTGCAGTTACAGTTGCACACGTCCGCGCCCGGAAATAAGGCTCTTTCACCTCATGCCTCGGGGAAGTCAAAAATTCGTCTTGCAGCAGAGTCAAGAGGAACCTCCTACGACACCCCACGTCTCCCGAAGCCATCCGGGCGTGAATTGAATGAACCGGCGGATTGACTCGTCGTGCGCGTCGTCAAGCAAAACAAACGCGCTTTCGCTGCTAGCCGGCCGGGAGAGAACTTTTATCCAGAGGACAGTCGTTTCGTCTGATGAACTGTCAACTCCGGCTGCGACCGATCGACGAATGCCGCCTTCGTTAGCTGGAAAGCGAAGACGAGCGCCAGCATACGTTCGGTCGTCTGTTATATGCCTGGCAGTAATGTTTTCAAGACCGGTCAAAAGGTAGAGCGCCACTCCGGCGCCCGGCAACTCGTTCACCGAATTTCGGTAGAGAACCTGAGACGCTTGAATAGTAATTTGGTGACCAAGCGATTGCAACTGTTCTTCGAAGGTCGAAAACGCTTGCAAAAGCTCTTCTCTGAGAAGCTCGAAGCCAGGGTAGATTTTGTCGGGCTTCAGTCGGTCGAAGTTCCACGACAGGCTCAATCTGTCCGCCTGAAAACTTATCTCGTTACCCGAGTCGGCGACCATTGAGACAAGCGGCATCGGCAGCCCCGAACTTCTTCCTGCAAATTCAACGGCACTACCATCATCCCCAATAGGAGGCAAGGGGAAGTGTTCCGAGATGCTCGGGTAATTTTGACTCATTTCGACGACAAATGGTGCCAACTCACTAAGAGTAAGGTCCTCAATCTCGGCAAAATGAATTGTCGTCCGCACGCGAATGACTGGCGGCCTTGCAAGTCGCAGGCGCGGAGTCACCGTGGTCGAGGTCATGCAGCGCACAGTAACAGTTTTCGCTGGGAAGCGACGGAGGGTGTGTGAGTGGCGCAAGAACCGCCCCGTTGATCACTCACACTCCACGCTATGAAGCGCGCAAAGATCACCCTGACATGAGGGGCCTCTTGAATCTGAGCCGCATCAGAGGTAGTCGGTCTCATCCAGTTCGACCTCGCCTCGGGGCTGGACGGTCGGCCGGGAGGGCTGGAGGTGGCGCGTCTTCTCGCGCATGGACTCCACGGCGGTCGGGTCGTCAAGGTCGACGCCGCGGTCGAGCGCCGGGCTGGTGAAGAGTTGGCTGGCTGGGCCGAGCAGGAGTCGGGTCTCCCCACGCAACCCCTCGTCCGAGAGAGAGGGGACCACCACCAGGTCCGATTTACCTACGTTCGCCAACGCCTGCGCGTACTCGACGACCGCCGTGCACACCTCGTTCCCCAGTAGCACGTAGCCGCTCGCGTAGTACAGCTTTTGCATGGCATCCTCCTCCGTCTCGACCGCAACCTCCCGGTGGGCCTCAGGCTCTGACGCTATGGCCGGGCCGCGGGCGTCCCTACCCCCTTGACGGGGTGCATGAGACCCGGCATCGGAATTCGGCATCTCGGCACCGGACCCGTTTGCCCCCGCTTCAGCCCCGGTCGCGCACGTCGCGCGCCACGGCCTCCAGGCCGGCCGTGTAGTCCGGCCACCACTCGCTCGGCACCGACGGGAGGTTGTCTCCCGTCGACCGAAGCCCGACCCGCCCGTCGATCAGCTCGCGAACGATATCGGCGTGCCCCGCGTGCCGGTGCGTCTCGGCGATGAGGTGCACGAGGATCCGCTGCAGCGTCACGTCGCGCGTGGTCCACCACGGCACGACCCCCGGCGCGTCCAGTGGGAGCGCGGCGACGGTCGCGTCCGAGTGCGTCCAGACGCGGCGGTACAGCGCGATCACGTCCTCGAGCGACTCCTCGGCAGTGGCCCACATATCGGCGTTCGGAGCGGAATCCGCCTCCATCCAGGGCATTTGCTCCGGAAACGGGCGGCCAAAGACGGCGCCGAGGTAGCCCGCTTCCGTGCCCGCCACGTGCTTCACCAGCCCGAGCAGGTTCGTGCCGGTCGCGACCAGCGGTCGCCGGACGTCGTACTCGCCGAGTCCGTCGAGCTTGTGCAGCAGGGCGTCGCGCCCCTCCTGCAGGTAGCGGAGGAGGGTCTGCTTCGCGTCGTCGCTCATCCCCCCAGCCTGCCGCGCCGACCGCAGACCCGCCAGGACCGCGGGAGCTGACGGGAGCTGCGCGACGCGCCTGCCACAGGACATGCCTGGGATTATGGAGTACGGTCGACTCAACACGATCGGCCCGCTCGCCTCCTGGCTCGGGCCGATTTTCTCTTTTCAGGAGCGCCCGTGAAAGACGCCGAAGGAAGGATCTGCTCGGCGAGCCCGCTGATGTCCGGCTCGCCCAAGCATTCCCTCCTTCGTTGTCGACGCGACCGTCAGTCGGCGAGCGCCACCAGTGCCTCCTCGCGCAGCACCTCCACCAGCACGAACCGCTGCGAGGAGCCGTCGACAGGCGCGGCGTCGCCGACCAGCTCGACCGCGGCCTCCGTCTCGCGGGTCGCGCAGTCCGGTCCGACCCAGAGTTCGATCCGTCCCGGTTCGACGATGCGCACACCGTGGCGCCCGGTCAAGGCCAGGCGCGCGGCCGGCACCTCGAAGCGAATCTCCGCCTCCTCGCCGGCCTCGAGCCCAATGCGGGCATATCCGAGCAGCTGCGCCACCGGCCGGGTGACGCTCGCGACGACGTCACGCGCGTACAGCTGCACCAGGTCGGTGCCCGCGCGCTCGCCCGTGTTGCGCACGCGTACGGTCGCGGTGAACGAACCGGAGGTGGCCGCCGAGGATCCCGTGACCGCCAACTCCGAGCGCGAGAACGACGTGTAAGTGAGCCCGTGCCCGAACGGCAGCACCGGAGTGCTGTCGGCGCTGGTCACGTCGGAGGGTCCGCCGAGGATCGGGTGCAGGTACGAGAACGGCTGCGCCCCCGCCGAGCGCGGGAGCGACACCGGCAGGTGCCCCGAGGGCGCGACGCGGCCGGAGAGGACGCCCGCGATCGCGCCTGCGCCCTCCTCCCCCGGGAAGAACGCCTGGAGGACCGCAGCCGGAGCCGACGGACCCTCGAACGCCCAGCCCACCGCGTACGGGCGGCCAGTGAGCAGGACGAGCGCGACCGGCGTACCCGTGGCGACTACCGCTTCCACTAGCTCGCGCTGACGGCCCGGAAGCTCAAGGCTCTCGACGTCGTTGCCCTCACCGACCGTGCCGCGGCCGAAGAGGCCCGCGCGGTCGCCGACGACCACGACCGCCACGTCGGCGCCGGCAGCCGCATCGACCGCCGCGGCAATCCCCGAGCCGTCGTCGCCCTCGACCGAGCAGCCCTCGGCGAGAAGCAACTCCGCCGCGGCGAACTCCGCGGCGAGCGCGTCGGCGACCGTCGGGATCTCGAAGCCGAGCGGCACGTCAGGATGGTGCGCCAGCACGTGGTTCGCGAAGGAGTAGCAGCCCATCAGCGCGGGTGCGCTGTCGGCGTTCGGCCCGATCAGCGCGAGTCGGCGCGGAGCGGCGAGCGGCAGCGTCCCGTCGTTCGACAGCAGCACCACCGACTCCTCGGCCAGGCGGCGGGCGACATCGCGGTGGGCCGGCGAATCGAGATCGATCGAGTGCGGCACGTCGTCGAAACGCGCGTCGAGCAGCCCGAGCCGTTCCTTCTGTGCGAGCACGCGCAGCACGGCCCGGTCGACCAGCGTCTCGTCGGTCGCTCCTGAACGGATGCGCGCGGCGAGCGGAGCGAGGAACGCGTCACCCGTGGGCAGCTCCACGTCGATCCCTGCGGACAGCGCCAGTTCTGCCGCCTCGCCGAGGTCGGCGGCGACCGCGTGCATGAGGTGCAGGAACGCGACCGAGAAGTAGTCGGCGACCACTACTCCGTCGAAGCCCCAGCGCTCGCGCAACACCCCTGTCAGGTAGGCGGGAGTGGCGCCGACGGGGTCGCCGTCGATCTCCGCGTACGAGTTCATCACCGAGCGGGCGCCGCCATCGCGGATCGCCATTTCGAACGGGGGCAGCAGCACATCCGCAATCTCGCGCGGCCCGGCGTGGACGGGCGCGTGGTTGCGCCCGCCGCGGGAGGCGGAGTAGCCGACGAAGTGCTTCAGCGTCGCGTCGACTCCGGCCGACTGCAACCCCTGCACGTAGGCGGTGCCGAGGGTGCCGACAACGTAGGGGTCCTCGGCGATGCACTCGTCCACCCGGCCCCAGCGAGGGTCGCGGATCACGTCGAGCACAGGCGCGAGGCCCTGGTGAATCCCCAGCTCGCGCATCGAGCCGCCGATTACCCGCCCCAACTCCTCCACGAGCACCGGGTCGAAGGCGGCGCCCCAGGCCAGCGGAGTGGGGAACGTCGCGGCCCGCCAGGCCGCAAGCCCGGTGAGACACTCCTCGTGCACGATCGCCGGAATGCCCAGCCGGGTCTCCTCGACGAGTCTGCGCTGCTCGGCCCAGAGCCACTGCGCACGCTCGAGCGGATCGACGGGGCGCGTGCCGTAGACCCGGGTCAGCTGGCCGATCCCGTCTCGGGTGGCCTCCGCGTATCCGGTCGACGTAGCCATTTCGCCGGCGAGCGGAGCGACGACCTCTCCGCCCTGGTCGACCCAGTAGCCGACGAGCTGGGCGAGCTTGTCCTCGAGCGTCATCCGGCCCAGCAGCTCGGCGACACGAGCGGAGGGAGCCTGCGGGGACGGGTCTCGGGGTGCGTGCGATGCGGTCACGGTGTGACCCTCTCTGTAGATGGGTGGACGACGGGCACGGCGGAACTCATCCCTTGACCGCCCCGGTCAGGCCACCGACGATGCGGCGCTCGAAGACGCTGAAGAAGATCAGCGCCGGGATCATCGACAGCGACACGAAGGCGAGCACCTTCGCCGTGTCGACGGAGTACTGCGACGAGAACGCCTGCACCCCGAGTGGGAGCGTGAACGTCGACTCGTTATTGAGGATGAACAGGGGCAGCAGGTAGCTGTTCCAGCTCGCGATGAACGCGAGAATCCCCGTGGTAATCACGCCCGGCAGTGCGAGGCGCACGACCATCCGGAAAAAGAACCCGATTCGGCTACAGCCATCAATAAACGCCGCCTCTTGAATCTCGTCCGGAATCGCCCGCAGGAATGGCACCAGGATGATGATCGTGGTCGGCAGGCCGAACGCGATCTGCGGCAGCACGACTCCGGCGAGCGAGTTCATCAGGCCGAGGCTTTTGATCACCAGGTAGAGCGGAGTGATCGCCACGGTCATCGGGAACATCAGGCCGGCGGCGAAGAGCGCGTAGAACACGCCGCGGCCGGTGAAGTCGTAGCGGGCGAGAACGTAGCTGGCCATCAGGCCCAGCACGACAACGCCGAGCGTCGTGGCGAGCGCGGCGATCGTGGAGTTTCCCACCTCCTGCCAAAAGACGCCACCGGTGATCACGTCGAGGTAGTTCTGCACATTCCACGGCGACGGGAGCCCGGCCGGATCGGTCGTAATCTGCGCGTTAGTACGGAACCCGCCAAGGATGATGTACCCCACCGGAGCGAGCATCAGCGCAATCACGACGATCGCGACGATATAGGCGATGGTGGTGCCGCGGCCGAGCGGCTTCCGCCGCGGCTTCGGCGGCATCGACGCCAGAGGGGAGGCGGTGCCCGGGGGCACGGCGGTCAGGGTGCTCATCGCTTCTCTCCCGTCAGTGCACCCGCGGTATCGCGCCGCAGCACGAAGCGCTGATAAAGCAGCGCCACCACGAGCGAGATCAAGAACAGGACCACCGCGACGGCGTTCCCGTACCCGTAATTACCCGCGTTCCGCCCGTTGGTGACGAGGTAGATCGCCATCGTCGAGGTACCCGCGGTCGAGGACACGTACTGCCCCCAGATGATGTACACGAGGTCGAACAGTTGCAGCGCGCCGATGATCGAGAGGAACGCCCAGATCCGGAGGGTCGGCGCGAGCAGCGGCAGGGTGATCCGTCGCTGCACCTGCCAGTAAGAGGCGCCATCGATCGCCGCGGCCTCCGAAAGCTCCTCGGGGATGCCCTGGAGCCCGGCGAGGAAAAGGATGACCGCGAAGCCGACGTACTTCCACGTAATGATCAGCATCAGCGTCCAGATCGCGATAGCCGGATCCGAGAGCCAGTCCTGCTTCAGCGCACCCAGGCCGACCTTTTCGAGTAGCCCGTTCACCGCTCCGCTCGTCTGGAGCATCAGGCTCCAGCCGGTGCCGACGACGACCTCCGAGATCACGTACGGCACGAAGATCAGCACGCGGATGATCGACTGCCCGCGCAGCTTGCGGTTCAGCAGCAGCGCCAGAAGGATCGCGACCGGCCCCTGGAGCACCAGCGAGAGCACCACGATGATCCCGTTGTGCGCAAGCGCGTCGTGGAACGTCGGGTCCTGGAGGATCGTGAGGTAGTTGCGGAGCCCGACAAAGTCGGTCGGGGCGCCGTAGCCCTGCCAACTGAAGAAGCCGTAATACGCCGCCATCACGACCGGGAAGATCACGAAGGCGAGGAACACGATCAGCGCGGGGCCGACCAGGAGCGCGATCTCGAGCCGCCCCGACCAGCCCACACTGCGGCGGCGCCGGCGCACCGGAAGCGTCGCGGTGACGCCTCCGGTGCGCTCGGTCCCGCGGGTCGGCTCCACGGGCAGGAGCGGGCTCTCGCGGAGTGCCACGGTCGTTACGCCTTCGCCGCGGCGGCGTTGACGGCCTGGACCAGCTTCTCCGGGTCGCTCTTGCCGGCGAGCAGGTCGACGACTCCGACGTTCAGCGCGTTGCCGACGTTGAGGCCATAGACGGTGTCGAGCCACTGCGAAACGGAGGGCGCCGAGTTGTAGGCCGCGAGAATCTGCTGGAGGTACGGCTCCGTGACCGCCTCCTGCGCCACGGTGTTCACCGGAGGAGCGTTGAAGGCCGCGTAATACTCCTTCTGCACGTCAGCGGTGGCCAGGTAGTTGAGAAAGTCGACGCACTCGTCGGGCGCGCCGGCCGAGCAGGAGTAGCCATCGACACCTCCCATGATCGCGCCGGCCTCGCCGTCGCCGCCGTCGATCTCGGGGAACGGGAACCAGCCCAGGTCGGGCAGCGGCTTCTCGTCGGGAGTGAGGGAGGCGATCACGCCCGGGTCCCACGCGCCCATGAGTTCCATCGATGCCTGGTGGTTGGCGAGGAGGCCGGCCGAGCTGCCCGCCCCCTGTTGGGCGGCGGTGGTGAGGAAGCCCTCGTTGAACGGCTCGGTGGCGGCGAAGTCCTTCAGGTCCTTGCCCGCGCGGACCCAGCAGTCATCCGAGAAGTCCTTGGTGTCGGCCGCCTCAGCCATCGTGTCGGCGCTGCACTCGCGCAGGGCGAAGAAGTAGTACCAGTGCGCGGCGGGCCACGCGTCCTTGCCGCCGAGCGCGACCGCCTGGGTGCCGCTGCCCTTGAGCTTCGTGATCGCGGAGTTGAGTTCATCGATCGTCTTCGGCGTCTCGGTGATTCCGGCCGCGGTGAAAAGGTCTTGGCTGTAGAAGAGGCCGCCCGGGAGGACGGCAACCGGCATCGCCCACACCTTGTCATCGAGCGTGTTCGCCGAGAACGAGCCCTCGGGGATCTCGCTGCGCGCCTGATCCGAAATGCCGCCCGTAATGTCCTTGAGCTGACCGCCCGCCACCATCGCCGCGAGCTTGCCGCCGCCGCGCTGGAGAAACACGTCAGGCGCGTCGCCCGAGTTGAGCGCCGTCTGCAGCTTGCCGTCGAGGTCCTCGTTCTGGATGGCCTGCGACTCGATCGTCACTCCGGGATTCGCGGCCTCGAAGTCCTTGATCGTCTTGTCCCAGAACTTCTGACCGGGACCGGTGGTCGAGTTCTGCCAGAGGGTCATGGCGACGGTGCCGTCGCTCGACCCCGAGTTCTGTGCCGAGCAGCCACTGAGGGCCGCCGCCGCGCCGAGCAGGGCTGCTGTGGCCACCGCTATTTTCCTGAACTTCATTGTTCAACCGTTTCTCTTCGTCGAGAAGCACCGCCGAGGGAAGCGGCGCTCTGGTGCGTCCGCCGCGAGGGCGGGCACAGTCAGTGTCAGCGGCGGTTTCGGAGGGGTCAAACGTTTTCGAAATGGTTTTCGAGGCAGGAGCTACAGTCGGGCATGACCTTGCGTCCGACCATCCACGACGTCGCCGCAGCGGCCGGAGTCTCGGTTGCAACGGTGTCGAAAGCCGTTAACGGCCGGTACGGGATCGCGCCCGCCACGGCCACCCGCGTCCTCGAGATCGTGCGCGAACTCGGCTACGAGTCGAGCCTCGTCGCCAGCAGCATGCGCTCACGGCGCACCGGCGTCATAGGGGTACTCGTCGCGGGCTTCGAGCCGTTCAGCGCCGAGATCCTCAAGGGCGTCGGCTCGGTACTCGCCGACTCCCGCTTCGACCTGCTCGCCTACTCCGGTTCGCACGAGGGCGAGCAGGAGGGCTGGGAGCGGCGCTCGCTCAGCCGACTCAGCGGCACGCTGCTCGACGGCGCCATCCTCGTGACCCCCTCCGTCGTGAGCGCGCCCACCGATATCCCGCTCGTCGCCGTCGACCCGCATACCGGCCGGGCCGACCTGCCGACCGTCGAATCCGACAATTTCGGCGGCGCCCTACTCGCCACCCGGCACCTGCTCGCCCTCGGGCACCGCCGCATCGGCTTCGTGGCCGGCCGCGGCGACCTGCGCTCGGCGCGGCTGCGTGAGGCCGGCTACCGGGCGGCGCTGGCGGAGGCGAGCGTCGCCTTTGACGAGCGCCTCCTGCGGGTGGGCAACTACCACCACGACACCGCACGGCGTCCCGCCTCCTGGATGCTGTCCCTCCCGGACCGGCCAACCGCCGTCTTCGCCGCGAACGACGTCTCGGCCCTCGCCATCATCGAGACCGCCACCCACCTCGGACTCGCCGTGCCACACGATCTCTCGGTGATCGGCTTCGATGACGTGCCCGAAGCCTCCCGCTTCGACCCGCCCCTGACCACCGTCCGCCAGCCCATGCAGACCCTCGGCGCGACCGCCGCCGAGATGCTGATCACCCTGATGGCCGGGCGTGCGCCGCATTCGCTGCACGTGCAGCTGCCGACGCAGCTGGTGCGGCGGGCGACGACTGGGCCTCCGGGAGTGGCGGCGGCGTGAGCCTCTCAAACGACCTAACCGACGACGGTCCGGTGCGGTGCACACCGCGCGCTTCAACGCCCTGGAGCTCGTCGACCTGCCCGCGCTCGACGCCCTCCTCGACGAACAATGAGTCATCGAGCACCCCAAGGGCCTGGTGCAGTCGCGGGAGGAGTGGCTCGCCGCCATCGACCGGGCGCGCAAGGAGCACCACCTGATCGACCACGTCGAGAGCGCCGTTTCGGGCGGCGCCGCCCATCCGGCGCTCACGTCCCGCACGATCACCGATTCGACCCGGACAGCCCGGGCTACGTGATGATCGACTGGCTGTCCTACTCCGCGCCCTTCGGCATCCGCAGCCGGATCGCTGAGCGGCTGGTGCTCACGCGGCACCTGCGCCGCCCACTCGAGGCGCAGGGTTTCCCGGCCGAGGAGACGCCGACCCTTCACTATGAGTGCTAGCCGAGGATCCGGTCGACGTCGAAACGGCGGCTAGCCACGTCGGGAGCGGTGGACGCATCGGGCCCCATCCTCGATTCCATTTCTTCATTTATAGGTCTCCTCTCAATTGAACCGCCATTGCGGGCGGCCTTCTGTCAAGTTGGGACGCCTGAATCCTTGTACTCCTGAAAGGCCAGGTCGGGGTAACCCGGCCGTACGCAGCCACATCGGACCCCGCGGGAGTTTCCGTTAATGCAACATGAACTAAAAGCGCTTAGGCATTCTTATCCCAAAAAAGGAAATCCAGAGAAGTCCGATAACCACGAGGTGCAAGACCACATATACGACAGTTAGAATGGCAGTCTGCGGAACCGGTGTCAGGAAATAGACATTTCCTTCGACTGTTCGACATATGGTCGCGGGCGGCAGCAATTGGTCGGTAACATCACCAATCCTTTGGTGGAGACCGTCGGCTGACGCGGCTTGGCCGCATGAGACGATCTGCTGCTGGTTGTCAGACCGCATCACCTTCAGCACGCCAAGTGTTACAGCCGCGGTCCAGATTGGTATTCCGACCGTCACCAGCGTGGCGAGACTCAACATGATGCGTCGTTGCCTTGTCTGAACTTGTAGCGTGCGCCATCCGATCATGACTAGGACCAGCGCCTGGACGACGAATGCTATGCCGACAAGGGGAGAATCGGTTGCTGTCGGCCCAACCGCGCAGAGAAGCGCCACGATGGCGAGGATGAGGACCGAGAAATTACCGAGCTTGTGCTCGGCTTCCATCGCCTGATCGTTGAAAGGGGTCATTTTCCAGCGATCCGGGATTTCAGGTCGTCAGCCGTTACCAAAAGTTGTCGTCGGCTGAAGCGCATCAGGAAGATGGTCCTTTCCAGTTCACGCCGGGTCCTCCGGCTGGCGAGCTGCCCGGACTGAGCGTCCAGGTCAGGCTTCGATGCTCGGAAGCTACGAGAACATGAAGATTCCTGTCAACTCCCACGTCATCGGTGCGGGCCTCCCGCTGGTGGCGGGTGCCGCGGCCGGGCAGGATCGAGGCCATGCCCCTGCTCATCGAGGTCGTGACCCGCTCCGCCCGCCCTGCCGCCGAGATGTTCGACCGAGCGCGCGACATCGACCTGCACACCCAGTCCCAGGCGGGCGCCCGCGAGCGCGCCGTCTCCGGAGTGGTCACCGGCCTGATCGGCCTGGGCGAGAACGTCACCTGGAGCGCCCGCCACTTCGGCATCCCCTTCCGGCTGACCAGCACCATCACCGCGCTCGACGCACCCCGCTCCTTCGTGGACGAGCAGACGCGGGGACCCTTCGCGCAGTTCCGGCACGAGCACCGGTTCGAGCCCGACGGGGCCGGATCTGTGATGATCGACCGACTGTCGTATGCCGCGCCCCTGGGAGTCCTCGGGCGAATCGCCGAGCGCCTGGTCCTCAGTCGGCACCTGCGCCGGCTGCTCGAGGAACGCGGGGCGTTCCTCGCCGGGGGAATGACAGGGGTTCCCCGATAGTGAGAAGCGGGGGCAGGCTTGGAGGATTACCGCTCCGATGTGGCTGCACGCGCGCGGTGAAGGGCGAGCGGGATCGCGCTGCCGATCATGTTTTTGACCTCGCGCTGGAAGCGATGGATCACGTCGCCAATTGGGTGCGCTTTGCCGACACCAAGGCGACGATCCTCAGCGCCGGCGTCGCCGCAGTTCTCGCAATGTCCGTCACAAACGCGACGACGGTGATCCAACAAATCGACGGCTCCCCCACCGGAGTAGCCGTAACCGTCTTGGCTGGCGCTTCCGCCGTAGCGCTGCTTTGGACAGTCTTCTGGATTATCCGTGCGATCACGCCCACAAGAACTATCGGGACGCCGGAGCCGAACCGCTTTGCGTGGCCAGCCATGTCGCGGCTTCCCCTGCAAGACTTACAGCACCACGCCCGCACAACACTCCGAGACGAAGACGCGTGGCGTCAGACCCACGACCTCGCGCAGACAGCCAATCGAAAATTTGCCGCCTGCAAGAACGCGGCATTCGGATTCGCTGTCCTCATCATCGTGACGCCCGCCTGCATCATCACAGCAATCGCCAGAACGATCACTTGAAGCGGCCTGCCGCCATAACTCGACCTCTTACATACGCCGTCACGCCCGCCCCCCGCTACCGTGTCCCCATGCTCGACACGAACACCCTCCTCGACCGCTGGATCGAGGGCTGGATGGACTCTCGCCGCATACTCGGCCGACGCGACGGCAACGGCTGGCTCGTCGAGGTCGCCGCCGATACACGAACCCGGGAGCGCATCAGCGCGATGCCGTCACTCCCCGAACTCCGCAGACTGGTCGCCGCCACCACCGCGCCGGACACGTGGCTCACCCTCGTCGGACACCTCGACGCCCACAGCCTCGCCGCCGTCGCCGCCCTCGATGCCGTGACGAGCGACGAGCGCATGATGACCACGCGCGTCCTGCCCACTGCGGTGCCAGCGGAGGTGCGCATCGAGGAGGACGACTTCGTCGCGCACGCCTCCATCGAGGTAGGGGGCGCGATCGCCGCCCGCGGGCAGGCCGCGGTGCGCGCAGGAGACGTCGTGTTCGACCGCATCGAAACGAGTCCGGAGTTCCGCCGCCGCGGCTTCGGCCGCCTAGTTATGACCGGTCTGAGCGCCTGGGCTGCGGAACACGGCGCCTCGACAGGCCTGCTCCTGGCGAGCGTCAGCGGGCGCAAGCTCTACGGCAGCCTCGGCTGGTCGGAGATCACTCCGATCGTCACGTTCCGCGGACGTGGAGAGTAAGGCGGGGGCCAGCCGCGCAATCACGTCTCGGACCCGACCCACCGCGTCCCGCCCGCCGACCCTGACGAGCGAGAGGACGCCGATTGAACAGCACACGGCAGATCCCCACGAGCCTTTCATAGAGCGCTCCCACGGCCCTATCGTGGAACAACTCCCCACCCATTCAGGGGAGACATCACCTTGAACTCATCCCGGGCCCCGGCTCGGGATCTACCTGAACACGGAGGCTCGAAGATGCCGTTTGTGACCACGGACGATGGCGTGGAGATCTACTACAAAGACTGGGGCAGCACGGATGCGCAGCCCATCGTGTTCCACCACGGCTGGCCGTTGTCCTCCGACGACTGGGACGCGCAGATGCTGTTCTTCCACGCCCACGGCTATCGCGTCATCGCGAGCGACCGCCGCGGCCACGGACGCTCGACCCAGGTGGGCACTGGCCACGACATGGACCACTACGCCAGCGACGTCAACGCCGTGGTCGAGCACCTTGACCTGCGCAACGCGATCCACATCGGCCACTCCACCGGCGGCGGCCAGGTCGCCCGTTACGTCGCGAAGTACGGCCAGCCGCAGGGCCGGGTGGCGAAGGCGGTTCTCGTGTCGGCGGTACCCCCGCTGATGGTGCAGACCGAGTCGAATCCCGAGGGGACGCCGATCTCCGTCTTCGACGGCTTCCGCGAGGCGCTTGCCGCCAACCGCGCCGACTTCTTCCAGGCCGTCGCTTCCGGCCCGTTCTACGGCTTCAACCGACCCGGCGTGGACGTCTCGCAGCCGGTGATCGACAACTGGTGGCGTCAGGGCATGATGGGCGGAGCGCTCGCTCACTACGAGGGCATCACGGCGTTCTCCGAGACCGACCAGACCGAGGATCTGAAGGCCATCACGGTCCCGGTCCTCGTCATGCAGGGCGACGACGACCAGGTGGTGCCCTACAAGGACGCGGCACTGAAGCAGCACGAGCTGCTCCAGAACTCCACGCTCACGATCTACGAGGGCTACCCACACGGCATGCTGACGGTCCACGCCGACGTCATCAACCCCGACCTGCTGGCCTTCATCCAGGAGTAGCGCCTCGATCTGCAGGTGCGCCCGGCCGTTCCGGGCGCACCTGCGCACCCCGCCGCATTCGCGTCATCTCGTAGTAAAGAGCGAATAGACCGGCGGGGTTAAAGCTCTTTCGATTGCGAGGGAGTAGTTGTCTCGACGAGTCCAACCAACGTGTTCAGGTCGCGCTGCAAGGCCCCAGAAATCTCTTTCCGAAGAAGGCCCGCCCACAGATAAGAGGTGGGGCCTGACACTGTCGCGGTAGCACTCAACCGCGTGCGTCCGTCCAGCTCGGCGGCCTCGTGTCTGAACACGAGACGCGCCCCGGGGAGGAGCGTCGTGTCCTCGTAGAGGCGATCAGGGATGAGCGCAGTGACGACGAACTTCGAGGTTGGCCCCTTTTTGGGGCGAAGAACACCACGGGTGCCGACGCGAGGCGGAGTAGGGGCGTCCATCGAGATCATGTTTGAACTCCACGTCGGGTGGCCTCGAAGATCTATCCACCGAGCGTAGAACCCGGACGGGTGGGCGGTCGATACTGCTGATGCAGAAGCAAGAAGAATCATGGCTACCATCCTGCGCAAAAAGTAAGATTTAGTCAACTATACGCGACATTCGCTCGCGTGCGGAAAGCGGGCCTGACCAGGGATTTCTGGGGTGACCTTCCTCGAGGACGGCGCTGGTCGCTCCCGCCGGTGACCTTTATAGCCATGAGCGCAGAGAACCAGCTCGTTCAGTCCTCGCAGTGGGGATTGATGTCATTGAGTCGGATCAGCGTTTCTTGTTCCGATTCATCTGTCGCCGCAGCGAAATCCTAATAAAGGCTGCCATGAGACATACCGCGCTCGGCATCCTCTTCGTGACACGATCACCTGATGGATCAGCCTCCCGTGCAACGTCTCACCCTCGACTCCCTGAACCTGGGCGACGCCAGCGTCGCTACCGTCGAGGTCAGGCGGATTACCATCGCCCCGAACATCCATCCCGGTGCACACTGGCATAACGGGCCTGTGATGGGCATTGTGGAATCTGGGTCGGTCCACTTCCATGTAGAGGGCCAGGAGCCGGTAATCCTTCACGCCGGAGACACGTTCTACGAGCCTGCTCACACGACCATCATCCGGTTCGACGCCACACACGAGGGCGTCACTTTCGTCGGCTGGTTCCCTCTCGCTGCTGGCACGGACGCGGAACTGACACTGGGTGAGTTCGTCGGAGTCCCGACGACGACGTAACCGCATTCGCTCCGACGGTGACTTCGTTTCCGTAGGCGTAGCGGCGGTCCTTCTGTCGCTTCAGGTGCTCGCCCACGCTCTCGCGCGGGAGACGTACTTCCGCCTCACCGAACCCCTCCGACGCGGTATCGGCCAACTTCTCCTGATCGGGCCCCTGGCCTTCGTGTAGTAGGGCTTTCGGCTCGGCATCTACATTGGTCTCGCGATCGTGGCGATCCCGCTTGGCACCGTCGGCTTCTTCTCCCTCGCCACCTCAGACCATGCGGGGGGCCGGCATACCAGCTAGTGCGCTGCCGACCGCGACCCTCGCACACCCTCGGGAGGGAGCTCAACGCCCCTCCTGCTCGATCGCGTCGACCGGCACCGGATGCACGCGCGCAACCGGTCGAGACGCAGCCAACTGATGACCGTCGTCAGCCAGGCACCAACGTTCTCGAGCTGCGTCGTGTTCTAGGGTCAGATGAGGAATTCGTCATCTGCCGCTATCGGTACCAATTGCTGGCTCGTTCGAGCGAGGTCACCGGCTCCGCGCCCGCCACCCACTCGAATTCACGATGTGCACAGCCAGAGCACCCGAGGCAGTCGCGCTCGGCGCCATCACCTACCTGGCTTGTCGATCCGTACGTCCCGGACCCGACGAACGGCCGGACCTGCGGCACGCGCCACCGAGAGACCGCATCTATTTGCTCGTGCTCGCAACGACCACATTCAGCGCGTCGACGACGCGCGCCAGAGCGCAGTGGTTGACGTAGAAGTAGCGACGCCTGACATCGACCTCGGTGCGGGGAGGCTGCACTGTCAGGATGCCGAGCCGTTCGAGAGCGACCAGGTGGTACCGCACGAGCACTTGACTCACGCCGAGACGCGCAGCCAACTCAGTACCGGTGGCTCCACCTTCTCGGAGGGCGAGCAGGGCAGCGATCTTGACCCGGTTGCCGAGCACATCGATCGCCCGGTCAAGGGCCTCTGGGAGATTGACGGGGCACGGGCGTTCTGACATACGATCATTATCCCCGAGCTTGCCTCAGTCAAGCACGCAGCATCAATCTAGTTTTCGAGACGGCAGGGAGCCGACCCTGCGACGGTGCCGCTCCTCCACAAGACGGATGATGCGCGCAACTCCCAGCCCCGCCCCGTGACAGGCCACGGAAGCCCAGTCACACCGTGAGGTCCTCCGGCCACCCCAGCTCGACCAGCGAGCGCCGCACCCGCTCGATGTCCTCCTCCGAGGGCAACTCCGACGTCACTTCCGCAATCGCCGTGCCGACGTCGATCCGAGAAGCGGGAGCCTCGGCGGCCAGGCCGACGGCCACCTCCGCCACCTCCTCGTCGCTCAGACGTCGCCGAAGCAGCGCCAGCAGCGGGACGAAATCCTGCTCGGGCAGCCCGGCGGGATAGCCGGCGCGCAGCCAGCGCACGGTACGTGTGACGACGCCCTCGGGCGGATCCGGCTCGACAAGCACATCCGGACCGGCGAGCGGCCAGCCTGCACTCGCGAGACGCGCCGACACCCGCGCGATGTCCTCGGGCAGCGCAGGTCCGAGGAGCAACTGCTCGATCCGCCGACGCACGACGGCCGGTGACACCACGGTCTCGGCCCGCTCCGACTCCGACAGGAGCCGCGCGACGACCTGCTCCACCTCGTCCGGCGTCAGGCTCCGGCGCAGCAGGCCGAGCAGCGGCAGGTAGTCCTGCTCGGGCACCCCGGCCGGATACCCGGCGCGCAGCCAGCCGACGACGCGGGCGATGATCCCCTCCCGCGCCGCGATCGGTTCGGTCGAGGCCACGGTCAGCCCTTGGGGACGAACGTCGGGAGGCCGTGCTCGAAGCTGACCGACTGGCCCAGGCCCGTGGCGATGATGATGCTGAGCCCGATGGCGACGGCGGTCACGACCAGCGCGAAGCAGACCACACCGATCCCGCGCAAGAGTGGGGCGGGCAGGCCGCCCGAAGCGTCGGGAGCACCCGCCACCGCAAACGAGCGGACGCCCACGGCGAAGAGCACGGGCAGACCCGCTCCGAGGAGCACGGCGACAACCGCCACCTGACCGGCGGCAGAGAAGAAGAGGGGGAGCACGGTGGGGTTCCTTTCGCTCAGACGCCGGCGGTCTCGGGCGCGGGGCGGGCCGCGTCCTGCCACTCGTCGTTGACGTTGTGCGCGCCGATGCTGTCTCGGCGCGAGCGGAGGTAGATGGACGACGCGACGGCGAGGAGGACCGCGGCCATAAGCAGGCCGCCGGCCGCGCCTGGGACCAGATGCCCGATCCACCACATGACGGCGCCGACAAGGGCCGCTGCCGGGAGGGTAATCACCCAGGCGATGACCATCCGCAGCGCCACTCGCCAGCGCACCTGGGCGCCAGGTCGGCCGACGCCGGAGCCGAGGATCGAACCGGTAGCGACGTGGGTGGTCGAGAGCGCGAAGCCGAGGTGGCTGGATGCGAGGATCACCGCGGCGGAGGAACTTTCGGCTGCCATGCCCTGCGGAGTGTCGATCTCGACCAGGCCCTTGCCGACGGTGCGGATGATCCGCCAGCCGCCAATGTAAGTGCCGAGCGAAATGGCCAGCGCGCAGCTGAGCTTGACCCAGAACGGGACCGACGCGGTGTCGCTCCAGCCACCGGCCGCGATGAGCGCCAGCGTGATCACTCCCATGGTTTTCTGCGCGTCGTTGGTGCCGTGCGCGAGCGAGACCAGCGAGGCGCTGCCGATCTGGCCGATGCGAAAGCCCCGGTGCAGGCTCTTCTCGGCGAGGTTCCCGATCACGCGGAACACGAGCCAGGTGCCGATCGCAGCGACCGCTCCGGCGAGCACGGGCGACATCAGCGCGGGCAAGATCACCTTGCCGACCACGCCGTCGAGCTTCGTGCCGTCGCCGGCCCAGTTCACTCCGTTGATGCCCAGGCCCGCGAGAGCGGAGCCGATCAGACCGCCGAACAGGGCGTGTGACGAACTCGAGGGCAGGCCAAGCAGCCAGGTCAGGAGGTTCCAGACGATGCCGCCGATGAGGCCGGCCAGCACGATCAGCAGCAGAGCGGATCCGCCATCCTCGAGCAGCGTGGGATCCGGTGCGCCGGTCGAGTCCTGGATCTTCACCACCGCGTTGGTCACGGTCAGCGCGACCTCGATGCTGAGGAACGCCCCGACGAGGTTGAGCGACGCCGAGAGAGCGACGGCAACCTTGGGCGTCAAGGCACCGGTCGCGATGGAGGTGGCCATCGCGTTCGCCGTGTCATGGAAGCCGTTGGTGAAGTCGAAGGCGAGGGCCGTGACGACGACGAGCGCGAGCAGGATGAAGGGATCCACGGAGCCAGGATGCTCCCGCCCCGCGGAGCGCGCCCGGCGTGGCGGAGAGGCTTCACCGAGTGTTCACTTCGCGGATCAGGCCCACCCGAGTATCCTGTGCGGATTCTCAGGCGGGCGGTGGCTCACCGTTCGGTGTGCGGCAGTGGCGGAGTGAGGTCGGGGGTGCGCTCCGGGTTGACATCGGGCGACGGGACGGGGTGGGGCACGGAGACAGCGTCGGAGTTGGCGTGGACCTCGTCATCCGAGGTCGCATCGGCGGTGGGCTCCTGCTCGGGCGCACTCGGCAGCGGGGGCGTGAAGTCGACCGGAGCGTCCGGAGCGGCGTGCTTCGACAGGGACGGGCGACTCTCGGCTGCCGCGGCCCGCTTCGCCGCCTTCTGCTGCTTGCGCCGGAGCTTCTCAGTCTGCTCGGCCAGCAGGCGCGCCTTCTTACGCAGCTTCTTGCTGGAGTGACGGACCGCCTCGTGCGCCGCGCGCACCGACTTCTCGGCCTTCTTCAGGGCCTTTTTCGCACGCCTCTGCGCGGCCTTGTCCTTCGAGTCTTTGGACCTCTTGTGCGAGTCTTTGGACCTCTTGTCACTGCCAGCCATGTCCCGATCCTCCGCTTCATCGGCCGCATCCGACCGTCACCGTCCACGGTAGCGACGGATGCTCCCGCGCGGCTAGCGACGACGGCGTCAGAGAGACCACAGCAGCCTGAGAGTCGCGGGCGAGCCCGACCCTCCCCGGGCCCGGTCGGGCAGTCTGAGGGAATGGTCTTCCAACAAAACCCCGGCGGTTACTCCGGCCACGGCGCCCTGCGCCGACCGATGCGGGGTCCGAAGCGCGACAAGTGGATGTGGTGGCGTCTGGGCTCCGGAGTGGCGGCCACGGTTGCCGGGCTGATCGCGCTGCTCGTCTTCACGGCGAATCGCTAAGCGAGCGGAGGCGGCGGGTCCGCTCGCCGAGGCGTCCACTTCTGCGCCGAGACGCCGCTCCCCGGGCGGTGCCTTGGCCGTAGCGCGGTGGATCGGGACGGCGCTACTCGACGCAACCGAGAGCCGATCGACGCCTGCATGCTCGCGACTCCCTAGTGTTCTCTCAGCCGCAGCCCCCCAGAACACGGGTACTTTGGAGGGTCGCTTAACAGCGACCTCCCCCTGCCCCACCCGCCGCTCCCCACCCCTGAGCGGCGGCAGACCCGGAAAACCCTCTGCATGCACCGATTCGATCGCGCCTCGACTCCCACCCCCGCAGGAGCCGAGACCGGCAGCCCGTCCGCCCTCCCGACCCGTCGCTCCCTCCGCGAGCAGGAGTCCCGCCGTCGTCAGCCCCGCGTAGCCCCGCGCCCGCGCGCCTCCGCCGTCGCCGCGATGACGCTCGTGGCCGGGATCGCGATCACCACGACCATGCCCGCGTTCGCCGTCGGCGGCACCGCCGACTCCGAGATAGCCCGCGACACGGCGAGCGCCGTGGCCGCCGTCCGTCCGCAGAGCTTCGTGGCCGCCGGAGTAGTGCAGCAGAGCGTCACCCGCGACGCGTTCGCCGCGGAGGCGAAGCCCGAGGTGCTCGTGCCGACCGCCTCCCTCACCGCGATCACTGCCACTGCGGGCGAGTCGACAGCAGCAGCCGCAGGAGTATCCGGCGCCTGGGTCGTGCCGATCTCCGGTCACGTCAGCAGCGGCTACGGCCCGCGCCCCGACGCTCCCGTCGCCGGTGTGAACCTCTTCCACAAGGGCACCGACCTCGCCGGAGCGTGCGGCACGCCGGTCCTCGCCGCGGCGAGCGGCACCGTCGAGGAGGCCTCCTACCAGGGCAGCTACGGCAACTGGATCCTGCTCGACAACGGCGGCGGCATCGAGACCGGCTACGCCCACAACAGCGAGCTGATGGTCTCGGTCGGCGACACCGTGACCGTGGGCCAGGTCATCGCCCTGCGCGGCTCGACCGGCGCGTCCACCGGCTGCCACCTGCACTTCGAGACGCGCGTGGACGGCGAGGCAGTCGACGCCGAGCCCTTCATGTCCGCCCTCGGCGTCCCCATCGGCTGACCTCCCCTTCTCCCGCGAAATGTCGCGAGATAGCTCCATACGGACGAGATCGGCCGCCGCGGCACCGCATCTCGTCCGACTAGGGCTATCTCGTGGCAGACCCGACGACCGGTGGGTCGCCGGCGGGCAGTCCATCACGTACTGAGCGGACTGCCCCTCCGCCGAAGTAGCAACTCCGTCACGACGATCGCGATGGTGCAGTAGCAGCAGACGGGCACACTGAAGACGAGAGCCGTGAGCGCAGTGGTCCCATCGTCGGCGCCGAACCGGTCGGCCGCCACCACGACGACGCGGGCGAAGCCCAGGAGACACAGCACGGACGCGAGCCAGAGCGCAGGCCAGGGCGCCCGTCCGCGTAACGCGTAGTAGGGAGCGCCAGCCGTGAGCAGACACGCGACCGTGATCGACGCCGCCAGAACCAGCGGCCGCACGGCGTCGATCCCCTGCCACCCCGTTCCGTGCGGCGAGAGCAGGAGGAGCACCAGGGTCGCGAGGACGGCGATTACCGCACCGACGGCCACAAGCACAAGAGCGACACTGAGAGAAGCGCGCAATCCGGGCGCCATGCCCCTCGTGGGCATCAATACTTCTTGCTTATTGCATATTTATCGAGAGCGCACGCGGTCTCGATCAAGCATTCAAACCCTTGATTATCTCGCTGGGAAACAGTAGTCCAGGCCTCAATCCTCGCAGAGTCGCTAAATCGCGCATACATCTCATGGGCTGGGGCAGCGCGACGATATCCAACAACCTCAACTCTTCCGCTGCGATAGGATTCCACTAATTCACTGTAACGGATGGAGCCTCCGTAATTCACTTCACTTAATAATGACGTTCTACACGCCGACGTTCTACACACTACCGCGTGAGACTTTATCGCGTCGATAGCATATTCCCAAGCCCGCAGAAGGGGGCGGACCGCGCAGACCTCTCGGAGTCCGGGGGGGCAGTCGCTCCGCCGCGGCCAGCAGAGGCAAGACACACGGGCGTCCCGCGCGTACGGCGCTCGCTTCCTCCCCGACGGAGGCATCCGGCCGCGCGGCACCAGCACCGCAGCACGGGCAGAATGGGGACGGTCCCGCCAGCGGCCGGACCTCGACCGCTACGGAGACATGCATGAACCCCACCGGGAGCTTTCGCGCCGCTCGCGACACCCTCCTACAGCACCGCACCGATGCGGCGGCCGCGAACGAAGCCTTCCAATGGCCCGACGTCGGACCCTCCTTCAACTGGGCCGTCGACTGGTTCGACGCGATCGCGATCGGCAACGAGCGCACCGCCCTCTGGATCGTGGAGGAGGACGGCTCCGAGCAGCAGTACTCCTTCGACCGGATGCGCTGGCGCTCCGACGAGGTCGCCGCCTGGCTGCACTCCATCGGCGTCTCGCAGGGCGACCACGTCATGCTCATGCTCGGCAACCGGCTTGAGCTGTGGGAGTCGATGCTCGCGATTATGAAGCTGGGCGCGGTCATCCTGCCCACCACGACTCTGCTCTCGCCAACCGACCTGGCCGACCGCCTCGAGCGCGGCGAGGTCGCGCATGTCATCGCGGACGCCTCCGAGACGATGAAGTTCGACGGGATGGCCGGTGATTTCAGCCGCATCTCGGTCGGCGGATCAGTCGATGGCTGGCTCGACTACGACGAGTCGCTCGAGCCGTTCGGGGTTAGCCCGTCGGTCGACGTCGCGAGCACCGACCCGTGCCTGATCTACTTCACCTCCGGCACCACCTCCAAGCCGAAGATGGTCGTGCACACGCACGAGTCTTACCCGGTCGGGCACCTCAGCACGATGTACTGGCTCGGTGTCCGCCCCGGCGACGTGCACATGGCGATTAGCTCGCCCGGCTGGGGCAAGCACGCCTGGAGCTGCTTCTTCGCACCGTGGAACGCCGAGGCGACCGTGTTCGTCTACAACTACAGCCGCTTCTCGCCGTCCGCCCTGCACCGCGAGCTCGACCGCGCCGCGGTCACCACCTTCTGCGCGCCGCCGACGGTGTGGCGGATGCTCATCCAGTCCGAACTCGGTGCGAAGCCGCGCGCGCTCGGCGAGATCCTGTCGGCCGGCGAGCCGCTGAACCCCGAGGTCATCGCGACGGTCGAGCGGGAGTGGGGTGTGAGCATCCGCGACGGCTACGGCCAGACCGAGACGACCGCGATCATCGCGAACCCACCCGGCGCCCCGATCGTGCCAGGCGCGATGGGGCGCGCGCTCCCCGGCATCGCGATCACGCTGATCGATCCGCTGACCGGCGAGCCCGCCTCGACCGGCGAGATCTGCCTCGACCTCTCCGTCGAGCCGGTCAGCCTGATGTCTGGCTACCACGGCGACGACGAGCGGACCGAGCGCGCCCGCGCCGACGGCTACTTTCACACGGGGGATGTGGCGGTGCGCGCGGCAGACGGGACGATCACCTTCGTCGGACGCACGGACGACATCTTCAAGTCATCCGACTTCAAGATTTCGCCGTTCGAGGTGGAGAGCGTGCTGCTCCAGCATCCGGCTGTCGCCGAGTCGGCGGTCGTGCCGGCTCCGGACGCGGTGCGCCACAGCGTCGTGAAGGCGTACGTCGCGCTCGCCGAGGGCTGGGAGCCGACGGCCGAGACCGCGGGGGCGATCTTCGCGCACACCCGCGAGCTGCTCTCCTCCTTCGAGCGAGTGCGGCGGATCGAGTTCCACCCGCTGCCCAAGACGATCTCGGGCAAGATCCGCCGCGTCGAGCTGCGCGAGCGCGAGGAGGAGGCGTTCCGCCGCGGCGACGAGATTCCGACGGAGTGGCGGGCCGACCAACTGTAACCGTGGCGGCTCGCACGCCGCGCGGCCGAGACACCACCTCCGGCCGCGAAACACCTCAACCAGCACCACGTCTCGACGCTGGCACGCACTGCATCGTCAGCGGCGGACCGCGATCAGCTCGCCGTGGCCTCGCGCGCCGGGGGCACTGCGCCGTGCGGTATGGATCACGTCGAGGCACGCCGCCTCGGCCAGCACACGGAGCGTCTCGAGCGGATGGAACCAGGCCGGCGCGACCGCGTGGGGGAACGCCTCCGTCTGCGGTCCCTCGAAGAAGCCGAGCAGGAGGCTTCCGCCGGGCCGCAGCCGAGTGCTCAGGGCGGCGATAGCGCCGGGTAGCTCGGCGGGCGCGAAATGGATCAGCGAATACCAGGCGAGAATCGCGCCAAGCGCATCGAGGTCGGCGTCGAGCTCGAGCAACGATCCGACCCGGAAGGAGGCGTCAGGGAATCGCGCCTGCGCCGACGCCACGAACTCCGGCACCAGATCGACGCCCTCCACGGCGACACCGCGGCAACGGAGGAACTCCGTCCAGTGCCCAGAACCGCAGCCAGCGTCGACGACCGAGCCCGTGAGGCCAGCGGCCCAGCGGGCAATCAGCGCCCGATCCTGGCCTGAGGCGGCCTCGACTGACCCGAGCAGTGCTATGTACTCGCCCGCGCGCGCCGCGTACGCCTCCCGCACGTCGCTCATTCCTCGAGCGTAGCCAGCCCTGCCCGTTCACCCCAGCACCCCTCGAGAAGCCAAGAGTTGTCGCACTGGGCGTCGAGTGCGACAACTTTTGGACACTCGGGACTCGGGAGCCGCCGAGCGGGAGCGGCAACTGGGGCGGCAGAAACGTCCCTCAACGTCGCCCCGGTGCTCAGGCCCTCGCGGCCGAACAGAATGTGGCGCGATCCAGAGGCACGTTTGGCGCGATTAACGGCGGGTTTTGACGGCACCGCGCGCCTGCCTCCGAAGCCTTCGCGCCGAGCGCTCCACAAGCCTGCGCCAGCCCTGATCATCAAGATGCTCCCGTGCAATGCCCGCCATGAAGGAGAGCCCCATGATCCCCACCGCGTCCGAGACAATTCTCCCTACCGCATCCCTCGTGTTTCCTCTGCTCGTCGGCGCGGCCCTGGTCGCGTCTGGCGCGGGTGCGGCGCTCGTCGTGCTCCGCGATCCCGAGCGGCGGACAGCCCTCCAGCGGTCCGCCGTTCTCCGCGCGCGCACGGACCTCGCCGTCGCGCTCGGCGCCACGCGCGCTCAGCGCGGACAGGGGTCGCGGGTACTGATCTTCGCCGCCCTGCGGATCGTCGCCGGTGTGCTGCTCCTGGTGACCGCCGGCCCGGCCTACACGACCGCCGCGATGGTCGCCGTGGCGCTCTGCGCACTCGCTCTCGCGGGGGCGCTCCGAGCCTTCGCGCGCACCTCTGACGACCCGGCACCGAGCCCGGCCGCGGTCGCCGCAGCGGCCGCCCTGCTCGCCTTCGCGACAGCGTCCGCAGCCCAGGGGATCCTCGGATTCACGGGCATTCCGGCTCAGCTCATGCGCCTGGATCAGCGCGACTTGAACTGGGCGGCGGCTCTCATCGGCGTGCTCGCAGCGTGCAGCCTCCTGCAATTGGCGAGGCGAAACTCGGCGCCAGAACCGGGTGCACGGAGGCAGGGATGATCCTTCGCCGCGCCGCCCCTGCCACCCCTTCGCGCCTCGTCCTCGACGGCACTTTCACGCACGGCCTGGCCGAGAGACGGACCGTCGCCGTCATCACCTTTTGGATGCAGTTCCACAACGCGGGACCCGGCGCGCTGCACAACCTCGCGCTGCTCTGTGGCACGTTGACCGACGGCTCCGGCGCCGAACTCGAGTACGACGAGGCTCCGGTCACCGTGGTAGGGCGGCCCGAGCAGGTGGTTCCTGGAGCGGGTTTCGTGGCCGTCGCGCACTACACGGTGGCCGTACTGCGCGCCCCTCGGGTGCTCCGCCACTCGATCGTGCTGCGGGGCCGCACGGGCGAGGGTCGAGCCTTCACTGATGTCGCCGCGCTCGAGGTATACCTCGATCCGCGACGCTCCCCCGGAGTCCGCTTTTCCTCCTCCTCCGCGGGTCCTCGACCGTCCTGCTGGCGCTGAAAGGCGGATGCACACGAATGAAAGCTGCTCAGAATGGTGCTTAATCGGGCAGGCTAGGGTCGTCGCGTCTCCCGAAGGACGCACAAGACGAGAGGACTTTGCCGTGATGGGGATCACAGAAGGCAGCAGAGCAACGATCGACCGCGGTGTGTCGCGACGCGATACAGCAGCAGCCGCGTGGCTTGCCGATGGGGGCATGGATGTGCGCGCTCCCGGAGCGTTCCGCATCGTCGCGGACATTTTGCGGAGCGACGGCGTCGAGGTGCTGCGGATATGGCACACTCCCGGCCGCGTGCACCGCACAGCACGCATCGGAGCCGGGGTGCGATTGCTGATCCCGCTTGAGGGCGCGCTGGTCGTCCAGCCCGACGACCCGTCGGCGCTCGAGGTCACGCTTGACCCGGGCGACATCGCGTTCCTCCAGTGTGAGTCGTCGTACACGCTCGTCACCGACATCCCGAGCGCGCGCACCGAGATCGCGCTCGACCGCCCGCTGCTCGGCCTCGTCGACTCGACGGACCGCGGAGCCGTCGTCACGCACGCCGACGCGGCCAGCCGCGGCATCCTGCTTTCGACCGTCAACTCGACGTTCGGTTCGGCACTCGACGCCGACTCGCCCGCGTTCCCGCTGGTCCGCGCCGCCCTCGAGCAGCTTGCCGGCGCGGTGCTGGCGACCTCGCTCCCTCGCGAGAGCAGCGAGGATGTCTACACGCGGGCCCTCGCCCTGATCGCTGCGATGTCGGCGGATTCTCGCCTGTCTGTGCAGGAGATCTGCGAACGCCTGGGCGTGCCCAAGCGCACACTCCAGCGCACCTTCGCGCGCAACGGCACCACCGTCTTTGACGAGATCCGTCGCGCGCGCCTCACGACGGCCCGGGCGATGCTCGGCGGGAGCGATGCCCCGCCCGCTCCGGAGCACGCGCTGAGCAGTTACGTGCGCTCGCAGCGGCTGCGGCGCGACCTGCGGCACCTCGAGACGGCGCCTACCGCGAACCTGGGCTGACCGCTCGGGTCGGGTGAGGGTGGCCAACGGCGAATCCGGTGCCCTCACCGCGTCTCAGTAGTCGATGCGGCCGCGGCGGTCGTGGAACTCGCCGGTCGGGCCATCGGGACCGAGCAGGGCGAGGGCGACGGTCGCATCGGTGCCCTCGGTGACGGTCTGGTGTCCGCCGTGGCCGTTGAAGTCGGTCGCGGTGTAGCCGGGGTCGCTCGCGTTGATGCGCATCGCGGGCAGGTTCTTGGCGTACTGGACCGTCAGAGCGATAACGGCCGCCTTCGACGCGGGGTACGGCACGGACGCGACGGGGAACTCGTCGCGACCCTCGGTGCTCAGCCAGCGCGGCCAGCCCACTCCGGAGGCGACGTTGACGATGACCGGGGCGGAGGAGCGGCGCAGCAACGGGAGGGCGGCCTGCGTGACGCGGACGATCCCGACAACGTTGGTGTCGAGCACGCTCGCCATCGCGTGGGCGGTGAGATCGTCGATTCCGAAGGAGGACCCGGGGATACCGGCATTGTTGACGAGCACGTCGAGTTCGGGCAGCGAGGCGAGAGCGGAGTCGACGCTCTCCTGGTCGGTGACGTCGAGCCGGACGGGGTGGGCGCCGAAGTCGCGGACAGCATCGCCGTCGGCGGGATCGCGCATCCCCGCGTAGACGGTGTGGCCTGCCTCGAGGAGTCGTCGGGCGGTCTCAAGGCCGAGGGAGCGGTTGGCTCCGGTGATGAGTGTCGTGGTCATGCCCCTATTTTGCGCTGACTCAGAGCTGCTTGGGCCACCGCCTGAACGCTCGGACAGCGGAGCTACCGGGCGCTGACCAGCAGCCGATCGAGAGAGCGAGCGCTGATCCAAGTTCCGACCACGATCGGCACGACTCCAGCGATCAGCATCGGGAGTGTGAGCGTCGAGAGGACCGGGTCAAGGAGGGTTTGTACGCTGATCCCCGTCCAGACGGCCACGATCCCCGCGATCAGCAGCGATCCCACGATCGCGATCACGGCGCCCGTGAGCACGGTCCTCCCACGAGCTCGAAGCATCACGACGGCTGGCATGCCCATCGCATCGAGGGCGCGATAGAGGCCCGCCCGGTCGCGCAGATCAGCGAGCTGCGTCTCGATGCTCGAGCAGGTGGTCACGAGGAGGGCCGCGGCGAGCGCCGCCACGGCAGCCAACTCGAGGTCGGGGTAGCCGGCAGCCATCTCCGCCGACATTCCCTCCTGAGAACCCAGCATCCTCAGGAACAGCAGCACCATCAGCACGACGAGGACGGTGGTTACATAGACCGCTGTGCCGGAGACCTGCCGCCAGGTCATCCGCGGATCCTCGAGCGCCGACCGGGCCGCGAGCAGCCGGTCGGCGGAACGGGCCCGTCTCAGCGCGAGCGTGGCAACCACGCGAATGACGAAGGGACCGGCGATCGTCATCACCGAGTTGAACGCCGCGATAGCGAGCGCCATCGCGGGGAGCACGAACAGGCCCGCCGAGACGAAGGTTCCCGCGAGCATCGAGACTCCGACGACGCCGGCCGCGGTGAGCAGTCTCCGCCGGCCGACCCGGTAGGGCCGCTGACGCCGTGAGGCGCTGAGCGGGTCGGCGGCGACTCCCGCAATCGCTCCGCTCGCGCTCAGCATGGCGATGCCGAGGATCGGAAGGATCACGGCGAGCACCGCGTGAACGGGTGGAATCAGTTCTAGAAGGCCGGTGGGGCCGCTACTCAGGGGCAGGACGGCGAGGAACGGGAGGGCGACGGCGAGCAGGACCAGCGCGAGGCCGATGCCCGCCGACGTGATCACGAGGGTCTCGATCTCGACGATTCGCCGCAGGAGTAGGGGCGAGGCGCCCAGCAGACCGAGGTGGGCCGTCCGCGCCTCCCGCTCGCGGGTCGACGTCCGGGCCGATGCGGCAACCACGTCGGCGATCGGGACTCCCAGGACCGCGGTGAGCAGAACGCTCAGCACCTGGGCGCCGCCCTGGGTCACGTCCTCGTGGGTCGTGCCGTACACGATCCACGTCACCAGCACGAGAGCGACGAACGTCGCGGCGGCTACGAGGAAGATCGGGGTGCGCTTGCGCGACTCCGATGCGCCGGGTCGCAGCATCAGGGCGGCGATGCGCAGGGCGGTCATGCGGTCGCCGCCCGGACAACTCCGTCCGCGATCTCGACCGCGCGCGAGCATCGGCGCGCGATCGCCGGATCGTGGGTGACGACGACCAGGGCGGCGCCGCGGGACGTCGTCGCGGTGAGAAGGAGGTCGAGGACGGAGTGCGCGGTGCGGCTGTCGAGGGCGCCGGTCGGCTCGTCGGCGAAGACCACGGGCGCCTCGGTGATCTGCGCACGGGCGATTGCCACCCGCTGTCCCTGGCCCCCCGAGAGCTGGCCGATCCGCTGGCTCTGAAGCCCGTCGAGGCCGAGCGGTGCAAACAGGCGATCGGCTCGCGTCTGCGCGTCCTGGCGGGAGCGTCCCAGCAGCATCAAGGGCAGCGCGACGTTCTCGAGCGCGGTCAGCTCCGGCAACAGGGCTCCGTGCTGGAACACGAAGCCGAACCTCTCCCGCCGGACCTGCGCGCGGCGGGGGGAGTCGAGCCGCGCCAGATCGAGGTCGCGAGTGCCGTCCGTGAGGGTCACGGATCCGGAGTCAGGCACGAGGATGCCCGCGAGGATGTGCAGGAGGGTGGTCTTGCCCGATCCCGACGAGCCGAGGACGGCGACGGATTCATCGGAGTGGAGGGTCAGATCAGCGCCGTTGAGCGGCGTGCTGGTCTCGTAGCGCTTCACCAGGCTGCGCGCCGTCAGAACGGGAGATGTGTCGGTCATTGAAAGAGGGTTTCCATTCGGGTTGGAGGGAGGGTGGTCGGCTGGGCCTCGGGTTGGTCGGGCTGCCGCTCATCACTGCCCAACGCGCCAGAACAGCAGGAACGCGGCGACGACCAGGAACGGCGCACAGGCGATGAGGTGGAGCCAGCGGTGCTCGACGACGACCGCCACGAACTCCCGGAGGAACGCGCTGGGCACGAAATAGGCGGATGTTCGGGCGCCGATAACCTGCGCCGGGATCCCGAGTCGGCGCGTGAGGGTCGCGGTGCGGAGCACGTGGTAATCGCTGGTGACGACGAGGAGGGGGCTGTGGAGACCGAGCGTGCCCAGCAGGGCCCGCGAGAGTTCGAGGTTCTCGCGGGTGTTCCGGGAGGCGGTTTCGGGATGAACGTCCTCGGGTCGTGCGCCGTTCGCCAGGAGGTACTCCGCCATCGCCGCTCCCTCGGCGCGCGACTCGTCGGAGCCCTTGCCGCCTGAGGGGACGAGGAGCGGCGAGCGCCCCGCCTCCCGCTCCGCCCGGTAGACGGCGAGCCCGCGGTCGAGCCTGCTCGCCAGCAGCGGCGGGACCTCGCCGTCGATCAACCCTGAGCCGAGGATCACGATCACCTCGGGGACGAGAGTGAGGCGGATCCGCGCGTAGACGACGGAGTAGAGGGCGAACGCGAGGAACGCGGCGGCGACGTACGCGGTGATCAGCACGATCAGCTCGGCGGGAACGACCCCGTACTGGTTCAGTGGCCTGATTCCGTTGGCTCCGTCGCCGACCCCGACGTACAGGACGAACACGACCGTCGGAAGCACGAGCACGAGGATCCCGGCGAAGAGGGAGAGCAGATTGCCAAGGCTGCGTCCCTCGCGGCGCATCATCTGCACGCCGTTGACGAGGAGTGCGCCGCCCAGCGTCAGGATCGCGAGGGGCACGAGGACGAGAGCCGCCGACACGAGGTAAGAGGCGACGACGGGCACCGCCCCGATGAGGAGCAGGAGGGGCGTGAAGGCGGCGAAGAGGATCGCCGCGATCAGGAACACGCCGTTGCGGAGCATCCGCGGTTCTCGCCAGCGGCCGAGGGCGAAGAGCGCGAGGAAGAACAGCGCGAAGAGGGCGCTCGAGAGGGCGGGCATCAGAGGGCGCGGAGGGCGGAGTTGCCGGCGCGGGGGCGCAGAGGCGTGGGGGGCACAGGGCTGGCAGGAGCGACGTTGTCACGTCGGCCAATCGGGGGGCAGCATAGGGGCATGGTGCCACCCTCGCAGTCAGGAGTCGCCGCGCGCGTCGTCCCGCCGATCTATCTGTGTGATGCGCCAGAGGGAGGCCGTCAGCAGGGCACCAGTGGATGCGGCAGCAGTTCCGGCAGCACAGGCGGATCGTGCCGGGAAAATAAGGGTGCAGATGCGCATACTCGAGCTACCACGGCGTGCTGAATTCGGACGAGTGGCGCGCGCTGGATACCCTGGTGTGCGACCTCGACACTTGTTGAGGTTCGTAGATATCAATGTAGGAGTCTTGCTGGATGGCTGAGCGCACTGTTCTGATAGACGATCTCACCGGAGCCCTGATTTCGGAGGGCCGCGGCGGCACGATCGTCTTCTCCATTGATGACTGCGACTACGAGATCGATTTGACCGCGGGGAACATCGGGAAGCTGCACCTCGCTCTCGCGCCATTCATCGCCGCAGCCCGACCGCTGTCCTCGGCGGCTCCCCAGCGCCGTGTGATCGCCGTTGCCGCCGGGGCGGGGCGGAAGACTCCGGAGATGCTCTCGGCGATCCGGCACTGGGCACGCCGCCAGGGCTATGAGGTTCCGCGATCAGGCCGGATCCCTCGTGATGTGCAGGCGGCATTCGACGCCGCTCACTGAGGCCGTCGGCCATCCCCCCGCGATGTCGAGGCGCTGCGCCGGCGTCCCGACCTCTGTGATGTTGCGATGACGCTCCTCCACAGGGCGCAAACAGGGCCTTTCTTTCCCGTCACGCGCGATCGGCCGCCCCAGTGTCGGTGGTCAGTGGTTCAATACACGTATGACAACAGCAGGCGAGGCGGAGGCGGTGCTCACCGAGGTGCGCACCCGGGGCGACCGAGCGGGCGAACTCGCTCGCGCGGCAGCTCCTCTGCTCCTCGCTGGCGCGGAGGAGCTGTACGCGGGGTATCGCGCGGCGCTGGCGGCTCCCGAGTCGTTCGCGCGCGGCCGCACACGTAGCGAATCGCGAGACCTCGTCGAACGCTCGGTTCGGGCCGAGTTCGCGGTGGCGCTGGGGGTCTCCGAGCGGGTCGCGGCGCGAGAACTCGAGCACGCGCAGCTGCTCATCGAGCACCTCCCCCGCACGCGGGCAGCGCTCGCCGGGGCACGGCTTCGGTGGGAGTCGGGTCAGGTGATCTGCTCGGTCGCGGCCACCCTGCCGCCGCCGGCGCGCACGGCCCTCGACGAGCGCGCCGCGGAACTGGCAGTCTCGATGACACCCACCCAGCTACGGCGCGCGGTGGCCCGGCTGCGCGACCAGCTGCACGAGCAGCCCCTCGCCGAGCGGCACGCACGTGCTCGGGAGGACCGGGCCGTCTGGATCACCCCCGAGACCGATGGGATGGCCACGCTCTGCGCGTTCCTCCCGGCGCACGTCGCCGTCGGAGCCTTCGACCGGCTCGACCGCATCGCCCGCACCCTCCGCGACGGCGCCGGGTCTCACGGGTTGGGTGCTGCCGGTTCGGCCCGGGACAGTTCGGCGCGGAACGGCTGCGCGGGCGACGGCTCGCCTGATGAGCGGACTCTCGCGCAGTTGCGCGCGGACGCCCTCACCGACCTGCTCTGCGACGGCGACATCACCGGCACCACACCTGCCGACGGCTCTGAGCGGCGGGTCCCGACCTTCGTCCCCGGGGTCCGTGCCGAAGTGCGACTGACCCTGCCCGCCACGACCGCCGTCGGTCTCGATTCAGCGCCGGCCGGCCTTGACGGCTACGGCCAGATCCCCGCCGATGTCGCGCGCCGGCTCCTTCCGACGGCCTCCACTCTCCATCGCGTACTCATGGACCCGCACACGGGAGTGGTCACCTCCGTAGGGCGCGCCTACCGCGTCCCACCGCGCGAGATGCGCCTGCATCTGCACCTGCGCGACCGCACCTGCCGCTTCCCGGGCTGCACCCGCCCCGCCGCCACGGCAGAGGCCGACCACACCGTGGAGTGGCGTCACGGCGGCGAGACCTCCCTCGACAACCTGGCGTCGCTCTGCGTCGCCCACCACCACGTCCGCCACGGCGAACGCTGGACCTACCGACTGCACCCCGACGGCACGGCCGACTGGACCACACCAACCGGGAGGCGGGTCAGCACCCACCCCGCCACCATCCGCGAAGCCCCGCCCGCACCCCGGTTCACCGATCCGCCACCTCCGAAGCGCGCCGAGGCGCCGCCGCCCTTCTGATCCCGCCGATCCGCACGCCCTGCCCGGTGTCAGCCGACTGCCGGCGGCATGCAGGACGTCGAGCGCGTGCACGACCTCATGGCCCACCCGCGGGGGAGAGGGCAGTGAGCAGGTCGGTCAGAACGGTGCCGCGGGAACCCGCGTCCTCGGGGTGCCACTGCACGCACCAGAGCGGAGCGGACTCGTGCTCGACCGCCTCGACGGTGCCGTCGTCGGCCCGGCCGACCACGCGCAGGCCCTCGCCCAGGCGGCCGACGGCCTGGTGGTGGGAGCTTCGCACGTCGAGATCGACGGCACCGAGGATGCGGGCAAGGGCGCTGCCGGGCTCGAGGGCCACGCGGTGGTCGATCATCGCGGACAGGTGCTCGCCGGGGGCCGAGCGGCCGACGTGACCGTCGAGGTGCTGCACGAGGTCGCCACCGAGCGCCACGTTGACCAGCTGCATCCCGCGGCAGATGCCGACCAGCGGGGTGCGCGACTCGACGGCTCGGCGGACCACGGCGATCTGAGCGCGGTCGGCCTCGGGGAAGGACTGGCCGCGATGCGGGTCGTCGGGCCTGCCGTCGTAGAACTGCGGATCGACGTCCTCTCCCCCGGTGACGACGACCGCGTCGGCCGCGTCGAGCCTCCGCTCGAGCTCGACGGCCCCGACCTGCGCAGCCGGGACGCGGTCGACGATGAAGCCGGCCCCGGTGGCGGCGGTCACGACGCTCGCGGTGAGTAGCTGGAGCTCGATTTCGAACTCCGGATCCTCGCGGCCACCGTCGGCGACATCGACGACGAGTAGGACGGGTCGTGCGAAGGCCATGCGGACATCGTGCCATCAGCCCCTGGTCAGGAAGCGCCTCCGTCCCTAGAGTGTTCACGTTCACATTCCGTGCGATGACGCACACCTCCGCGGCCCCCGCGGATCGTGCGTCGACGCCCCACCCGACCACGAGGGCCTTCATGAGACGAACACGATCGGCGGTGAGGACCGCGCTGGCGGTCGCCACCGTCGCCGCCACAGCGCTACTCGGCGCCACGGTCCCGACCTCCGCTTTCGGAGCGACCGAGACGCCGCTGCTCCACTACACCTTCGACACCGCCCCCACCGGCACCACCATCGCCGACACGAGCGGCAACGGATACGACGCAACGCTGCGCCGCTCCGGGGCCGAGTTCCGCAACGGCCTCATCAGCCTGCCCGGCGGATCCGCCGCCTCCGCCCCCTACCTCGACGTCCCCACCACGGGCCTGGTCGGCAAGAAGGATCTCACCTTCTCCACCTGGCTCTCGAACAAGGGCGGCACGGGCAACGTGGCCGCCGCGTTCGTTGGCGCTCCCGTCGCCACCGGCGCCCCGTTCTCCTCCGGCTACTGGCTGCTCAACCCGAGCAACCTGTCCGGTTACACGAAGTCGGTCATCACCAACTCCGTCAACGCGAACGCCCCCTACAACACCGAGGTCGGAGCCGGCGCCACCGGCACCCCGACCCTCGGCGCCCGCACCCCCGCTGGCCTGTCGCTGTACACGACCGTCATCGACGGCACGACGGGCAAGCTGACCGTGTACGTCAACGGCACGCAGATCTCGCAGAGCACGATCGCCCGCGACGTCGCCTCGTTCGGCTCGTCGCTCGTCGGCTACATCGCGCGCTCGACCTACAACGACCCAGGCTGGAACGGCGAGATGGATGACTTCGCCGTCTACGGCAGCGCCCTCAGCGCCAGCGCCGTGCAGGCGCTCTACTCCTCGCAGGCCCTCGACCGCGCCGTCGCATCGGTCACCGTGCCGACGGAGGCAACCACCGGCTTCACGGTGCCCACCACCGCCAGCGGCGTCGGCATCACCTGGCGCTCGAACAGCGCGGCCGTCGCCATCACCGGCGGCACCGCGACCGTCACTCGGCCCGCCGCGGGCCAGCCGGACGCCTCCGCCACCCTCACCGCCACCTACACGGTCGGCTCCGAGACCCGCACGGTCGACTACACCGTGAAGGTCGCCGCACAGCTCGACGACGCCACCACGGTGCAGCGCGACATCGACGCGATAGCGATCCCGAACGTCGGCGACATCCGCACGAACGTCTCGGTGCCCTCAACCGGCGCGCTCGGCTCGAGCATCGCCTGGAGCGTCGTCAGCCCGAGCGGAGCGACCGTCCGCGACGGCAGTGCCGCCGAGACCCGCACGATCGACGTCGACCGTCCCTCCGCCGGCAGCCCCGCGATCGACGTGATCGTCCGCGCGACCGCGACCAGCGGAGCGACCACCCGCACCCGCGACTTCACCCTCCGCGTGCAGCCCCTGCCCGCAGGTGCCGACGACACTGAGGCGTACGTCTGGGCGTTCTTCACCGGCGAGGGCGACGGCGCCGAGCGGATCAGCCTCGCGGCCTCGAAGGGCGACGACGCGCTGAGCTGGAACACGCTGAACGACGGCAAGCCGGTCTTCACCTCGAGCCTGGGGACGAAGGGCTTGCGCGACCCGTTCATCATCCGCTCGGCCGAGGGCGACAAGTTCTTCATGCTCGCCACCGACCTCAAGATCGACGGCCTCCCCGGCGGATTCGATACCGCCCAGAAGTCGGGCTCGACGTACATCGAAGTATGGGAGTCAACCGATCTGGTGAACTGGTCCGCCCAGCGCCACGTCAAGGTGTCGACCGACTTCGCCGGCAACACCTGGGCCCCCGAGGCGTACTGGGACGAGGAGCTCGACACGTACGTGGTGTTCTGGGCCTCGAACATGTACCCGACCACGAACGCCGCCGACCGCACCGCCGTCACCTACAACCAGATGATGTACGCGACGACCGACGATTTTGTCACCTTCTCGGCGGCCAAGCCGTGGATCGACGTCAAGCGCGGCACCGGCAAGGGCACCATCGACTCGACCGTCGCGAAGGACGGCGACACCTACTACCGCTTCACCAAGGACGAGGCGTCGATGACGCTGCGCGAGGAGAAGAGCACCGATCTGCTGGCCACCATCAGCGGCTCGCTGCCCGGCACCGGCGGACCGGCGGACGAGTGGTCACTGGTGAAGGAGCGCGTCGCCTCGGGCCTGCCCAACGGCGAGCCCGGCAAGACCTTCACCAGCGGCGAGGGTCCCAACGTGTTCCCCGCCAACGAGGGTGACGTGAATGGCCTCGACTGGTTCCTCTTCATCGACCAGCCGAACTACCACGACGGCCCGAACCACTACATTCCGTTCGGCACCGATGACCTCGCGAACGGCGACTCCTGGCAGCCGCTCGGCTCGAAGCTCCGCGCGAATCTGCCGCAGAACGCCGACGGCGGCAAGCCCCGCCACGGCACGGTCATCCCGGTGACCCGCGCCGAGTACCAGAAGGTGCTCGAGGGCTATTCCCCCGGCCTCGCCGTCGCCTCGGTCGCTCCGCTGACCGCCACGACCACGGCGGGTACCGCGCCCACCCTGCCTCGCGCCACGATCACGACCGCCGCCGGAACCACCAGCACGGTCGACGTCGCCTGGGACGCGGTCGCGCCCGCCTCCTACGCCTCGGCCGGGACCTTCACGGTGTCGGGAGTCGCGCAGGACGCGTCGCGCATGCCGGTGCAGGTCTCGGTCACAGTGCAGTCCTCGCTGACGGTGACCGCGACCGCGTCGTCGCGCTGCCTCGCCGGCAAGGTCGTCCTGACGGTCGTCACGAAGAACGGCGACACCGTGCCGATGGACGTTCAGGTCAGCACTCCGGAGGGCGTGAAGACGTTCGCCGGAGTGAAGCCGGGCGCCAGCGCCTCCGCCGCCTACACCGTGCGCGCACAGCTCGCCGCGGGTCAGGCGACGGTGACAGGCACGGCGACGGTCGGAGGGAAGGCCGTCAGCGCCACGGTCACCGCACCGTACACCGCGCGCAGCTGCGGCTGACGCGGGCCGCCGATGAGCCCATCGCCTCGGAGCGGCGGGCTCATCGGCGGGAGAAGCCGACGCTCACCCCGCCGACGATCGTGCCAGCCAGGTTGTACAGCAGAGCAGCGGTGGCGCCGAGTGCCGTACTGACGATCGTGTTCAGCACGCCCACGATGACCGTGAAGCCCATCACCTGCGGCAGAGACGGGATCACCTGCATATCCTCCGCACTAGCTCCGGCGAGCTGCCGGAACAGAGCATCGGCATGGGCGAAGGCATCTGTGCTGGCGAGCACCGCATAGCCGACGGGTACCGTGACGATCAGGATGATCGCCCCGGCAAGCCCGAGGAGGAACGCGATCTTCGCCGCCGACCAGAAGTCGATGTGGGCGAGCCTGAGACGGGTCGGCTCCGCCGACGGCGTCGCGGCCCTCTCGGCGGGTCCAGCCGCTCCACTCATCCGTGCGCCTCACTGATCGACGGGTGGCGCCTCCAGTGCGGAAGGTGATCGGGCGGGTGCCGCGACGCCGAAGACAGCCTTCCGGGTCTGCGGGCGGCGGGCATCGCCCGCTCGTCCCATCCGGCTGCACCGCAGGGATGACATCTGCTCAGCAGGACGCCGGGCAGGTGTTTCCTCAGCCGCCTGAGTGCTTTCCCTCAACCTCGGTGACGGACGAGCGCTCGGCTCAGTGCTGCGTAGCCCGCTTGAGCAGCTCCGCGAACACGGCGTCGTACGTCGCCCTGACCTGATCCCACGACGCGTGGAGGTCGACGGTCTCTGGCGCCTCGACCGCCGCAGCGTACCCGTGCTGCGCGTGCGGGATGGGTTGCGCGGGGAGCCGGAGCGTCTGGATGAACGCGCCGGTGTCCGGCTCGAACGTGAGGGTGTGCGACGCGACGTTCCGATCCCAGTCGGCGGACGGCCACGACAGGAAGGCGATGTGCCGTAGCGCCTCCCCGGGACCGGTCGCCGACACGTAGCTGCCGAAGTGATCCTCGCCCGGGGAGAGGATCTTGTACGAGCCGTTGTCGAAGAGGATCAGCAGCGCCTCCGGGAACGGCCGCGGCCCGAACATGGCGGTGTAGCGCAGGGCCTCGACCGCGACCGGTCGGCCCAGCGGCACCGTGATCAGGGGAACGTCGTGCTCGGTCATCGTGTGGTTCCTTTCGGTGTGAAGTCCGGTCAGTGCACTACCGGGGTCACTGGTGGACGAGCACGAGGGTAGGCGGACGCCGGTGAAAGGGACCCGAATGGCGCTGAACGTCGGATCAGCCTCGCCGCTCGGTCTCGCGTAGCGAACGGATCATGCTCCGCAGCACCCGGCTCGCCGCCTCCCGTTCGTCCTCGCCGAGCTCGCTCAGCATCCGCAGCTCAACGGAGCGGACCGCCGCCGATGCCTCCGCCAGGCTGCGTCTGCCGCGCGGGGTGAGCCGGGCAGGCAGAGCCTTGCCGACCGGCGCCTCCGCGGGGCGCGTCACGATCCCGTCGCGCTCGAGAGTCTGCAGCAGCACGTTCATTGACTGCCGGGTGACGAACGCACCGCGCGCCAGCTCGGAGTTGGACAGGCCGGGCCGCTGGGCTAGCAGCTCAAGGCAGGAGTAGTGCGTGACGCTCATGCCGAGTGGGCGCAGCACCGCCTCCATCGCGGCGCGCAAAGCACTCGACGCCTCCTTCAGGAGATAGCCGAGCGAGGTCTCCAGGTCGATACCACCGTTCATGTCAACATTTTGACACGCACCTTGACCGATGTCAGATTCCTGACATACATTAGGACGTGTCAGCAGATTGACATCACTCAGGAGGAACCCGCCATGCCCGTCACCGGCCCCGACTTCGTCTCGCTCCAGGTCCGCGACCTCGATGCCTCCCAGGCGTTCTATGAGCGCTACCTCGGCCTCGTCCGCTCCCCCGCCGGACCGCCCCACGCCGTCGTCTTCACGACGACCCCGATCGCCTTCGCCCTGCGCGACATCATGCCGGGTACCGACCTCAATGCCGCGCCGCACCCCGGCGTCGGCGCGGCAATCTGGCTGCACGCCACCGGGGTGCAAGACATCCACGATGCCCTCGCCGCCGACGGTCACGGCATCGTCGCCGCTCCGGTCGACGGCCCCTTCGGCCGCACCTTCACCTTTACCGACCCTGACGGCTACCACATCACCCTGCACGACAGGGCCTGACGCCGGAGGCAGGGCGGCAGCCGCAGTCAAGCGGTGCACTGAAAGTTAAGCAGTGCACTGAAAGTTAAGCAGTGCACTGAAAAAGTTAAGCAGTGCACTGAAAGCTAGGCGGTGCGCTGGAGGAGGAACACGCCGTCGACGAGCGTCGCGGCACCCCCGTCCGGGGCGGTCACCGGCCGCGCGCGAGTCTCGACCACGCGTGGCGTCCACCGGGCCGGATCGAGCGCGAGCGCCTCGAACTCCTCCTCCGGTCCCATCAGGTGCATCGCGCCGTGCCGATGCTCGTCGCCACTCGCCCAGGGCGGAGGCGCGGCGTGCGAGACGACCGCGAGGTGACCGCCCGGCGCGACGACCGACGCCGCGTGGCGCAGGACGTCGAGGCGCGGGAACTCGACCATCGAGTGCAGGAAGCTCGCCGTGACCAGCTCGAACGGCCCCGTCACCGGCCACTCCCCGGCGAGGTCGGCCTGCACGAAGAGGACGTCGGCGCCCTGCGCAGCCGCCGCCTCCCGCGCCCTGACGAGGGCGGTCTCGGAGAGGTCGAGGCCGGTGACCCGCCAGCCGAGAGCGGCAAGCCAGAGAGCGTCGGCGCCCTCGCCCGCGCCGAGGTCGAGCGCTCGCGCGGGCGGCAGCTCGCCGACGAGGGCGACGAGCGCGGTGTTCGGCCGACCCGACCAGATGCGGTCGGAGTCGGCATAGCGCGCCTCCCAGTGCTCACGTGGAGTGCTCATGCGGGTCCTCGTCTCCGGCGGATGTCGCCCGAACCGACGATGCCGCTCCCACGTCGATCACACCACTGATCGTGCCGATTCGGCACGTCGAGGACAGCCGGTGCGCCCCTTCCCCGATCCGCCCCTTCCCCGATCCGCATTGCGCGGATTAGCGTCGAGACATGGCCCTCCGTCTCGAAGAGATCATTGTCGACTGCACTGACTTCCGCGCCGTCGGGCACTGGTGGCAGGAGGCGCTCGGCTGGGACCTCGTCGACGAGGACGACGACGGGATCGAGCTGCTCGCCCCCTCCGGCCGCGGCCCCAGCCTGCTCTTCCTGAACGTGCCCGAGCGCAAGACGCTCAAGAACCGGCTGCACCTCGACTTCGTGCCCGACGACCAGGAGGCGGAGGTGGCGCGGCTTGTCGGCCTCGGTGCGACACGGGTCGACATCGGCCAGGGCGAGCGCTCCTGGGTGGTACTGGCCGATCCGGAGGGCAACGAGTTGTGCATCCTGTCCGCTCGGGAGTGAGAGCGCTCCGCTCTTGTGTGAAGACCCCGCGGGGAAGCGTTTTCCTGGGCCGAGTTCGGATACATCCCGAGAAGTCAAGGGTCGAACGCACGTTCGCACCGTTCTAGCATCGGCTGCAACGCGGATCCGGATCGGGACGCGCAATGCCAAGGAGAGACCGTGACCGCTGAAGACGTGACCGCAGAGGGGAGGCCCGTCGCCGCGACCGGGCAACGGCAATGCGACCTCCTGGCAGGGCACGTCCTCGAGAACCGCGGCACCGGCCTCTACGCCTACGCGTACCGCCTGACCCTCTCTGAGGACGCAGCCGCGGCGGCCCTGCGCCACACCGCCGCCACCCTGCGGACCGGCCGGCCCTCCGGGCTCGACGAGAAGGGCGCGCTGGACCTCGCTCGCGCCGAGATCGGCCGCGTCAGCCTCCAGCGCGGCACTCTCGAGCAGACTGAGCCGGCTCCACCCGTGCTGGATGAGGACGACCTCCTGCGCTCCGGCTTTCACCGCCGTCTGCACGCCCTGCCGACCATCGAACGCCAGTGCTGGCTGCTGCGGCACACTGGCGGACACGACATCGACTGCATCGCGGAGCTGCTGCGGATCCCTGTCGATCGAGTGCAGACGGCGCTCGCCTCCGCCGCGCAGACGCTTGTGGCGGGCGAGCTGGCCGAGTGCGCGCACTGGTCGGAGTAGGTCCGGATCGGAGTAGGTCCGGCGGAGTTGAGCAGCAACCCGGGTGTCCGAGGGACGCCGGGTCCAGCCGGCGGCGCCCCCCAGACGTCTGGCGCCCGACCGTACGAAGGCGGCGGGAGGATCGGGTCAGTCGAGGTAATCGACATCGTCCCACGGTTTGTGCACATCGCCGGTGTCCCGGTCGTCGCGCAGCACCTCGACCTCCTCGAAAATCACCGGCACTCCACTCGAAATGAGGACGCTGACGCACCGGTTGCCGACGATGACGAAGTCGATCAGGCCGCCGCCCGCCTGCGTCGCCTCGGTCGCCGATCTCTTGAGACGGTCGACATCGGTCCCCTGCGAGAGACGGTAGGCCTTGCCCTCGATGGTGACAGTGGTGCGGGTCATCATGTGGCGCTGCGGCTCCTCGTCTCAGGTGCGCTCACCCTACGAAGCGGGTGAGCGCACCTCCAGCCCTTGCGGCGGCGACCCAGTCCTGCGTCCCGGACGGGGCGGAGTCAAGCAGGGGCGGACGTGGGTGGGCGCGTCGTAGGGTGACAAGAGTCCGCATGTTCCGCATTGAGTGACAAGGAGGATCCGATGACCGAGAAGAACACTCCCGAGGACCCGCAGACCACCGATCCCGAGCAGATCGACCCCGAGACGGCGACCGACCCCGAGGGCAACCCCGTCGAGAACCCGTCCGGCTGAGCCTCCGCCGCGCCGCGCCGGGCCATCTCGCCGCGCCGGGCCATCTGGGTGCGACGGGCCATCTGGGTGCGGCGGGCCATCTGGGTGCGGCGGGTCGGCGGACACGCCGCCATACTGACGGAGTGCAGGCCGAGGACGACGAACGCCGGGAACTCGAGCGGATCCTCTCTGCCCGGCCCAGTGACAACGACCGCGACCAGCGTGCCGAAGCCCTGCGTCGCCTCCGCGCTCTCGGAGAGGATTCCGCCCAGAAGGCTGCGGTGGCGCCCGACGCACCCCCAACCCGCCGCCGCGGCCTCCTCCTCGCCGTCGCCGTCGCCGGAGGAGTCGCGCTCGGCGCCCTCGCCACGTCCGCCGTCCTCCTCCCGCCGACCGCCGGGCCGAGCGGCGCGCCCACTGCCTCCGCTGTGCCCGCCGACCGCTTCGCCACCTTGGTCGCCCGCTGGGAGCCCACCACCGACATCCCCGCCGGTCTCGCGCTCCTCGCCGGCGATGCCCCGGTCTACAGTCCCGCTTTCGACACCGTGCAGGATGACCGCGTCCTGATCACCGCTCCGGACCCATCCGCCCTCTGCCTCGCGCTCGAGCGCCCCGACGCCACTTTTGCGGCCAGCTGCACCGGCGCCGACGCCTTCTGGGCCGGCGAGCCTCTGCGCATCAGCGGCACCGCCCTGCTCGACGGCTCCCCCGTCTACACTCAGGTCATCCTCCATCCCGACGGCTCGATCGAGGGCGGCTACCAGCTCGTCCCCGCCAGCCACATCATGTGACGTCAGCGAGACAGCTATGACCGAGTTAGGCGTGCTCACCGTTCTGCGAGCCTGCACCGTCACCACGGCGGCAGTTCTTCTTGTCAGCGCCTGCGCTGGGCCAGCGACCACACCGCCCACTGCAACCGCATCGCCTTCGTCTCTCGACCGAGGAGACGCGACGGGCAGGTTCTATGCGAGTACCGCGGCGACGGAGAACGGAAGCCGCGTCGAGTGGCTGCAAGAAAAGCCGGTCACCTTCGAGGTGAGCGATCTCAACGGCAGCACGGTCCTCGTCGTTGATTCGCCGTGCAACGCTCTGAGCTATGCACTCGAATACCGCACGTCGAATCCTCTCCAGTGGCAGGCCGAAGGCACACCTGGCCAGACCTACCTCGGGTGCTTCGCTGAATCCGGCGCTCAAGAGACGTGGCTTCGGACGTTTCTCGAAGCCCCCGACACCCGGATCACTCAGTCCGTCGACGAGATCGTCATGACCAATGACCACGTCGAGGTCCGTGCGAAGGCGAGCGAGCGCATCGAGCTCACGACGACCTCGTAGGAACAACGCTTCGATTCCTGCGGTGCCGTGGAACATGCCCGCAGCCCTCGACGGTTGGGGGTTCCCCGATCGGCACAGGGCAGGATGCAGGCACACCGACCACCGGAGGATGCCGTGAACACCATTCAGGACGACTACGACGTTGCCGTCATCGGAGCGGGGCCGGCCGGGACCGCGGCCGCCCTCCGCGCGCCAGAACTTGGAGCGCGGGTCGTCGTGCTCGAGGCCGCCCGCGTCGGCGGCACCTGCGTCAACACGGGCTGCGTGCCCACCCGCGTGCTCGCGAAGACCGCGCGGATGATGCGCGAGGCCCGCTCCGCCGGCGAGTACGGCATCGACGTCGGTACCCCCACCCTCGACTGGACGACCACGGTGCGCCACGTGCACGCGCGGGTCGACAAAGTCCGCTCCATCAAGCGCGAGGCGCAGCGGTGTGAGGAGGCGGGGGTCGACCTGATCCACGAGGGCCGCGCCCGCTTCGCCGACGAGAGCACGCTCGTGCTCGACAGCGGCCGCCGCATCCGCGCGCGCTCGATCATGATCTGCGTCGGCGGCCACTCCCGACGCCTGCCGATCCCCGGCGCCGAGTTCGCCACGGTCCCGGAGGACGTGCTCAGCCTCACCGAGCTACCCCGGCGTGTCGCAGTGATCGGCGGCGGCAACACGGGCGCCCAGCTCGTCACCGTCTTCAACGCCTTCGGCTCGGAGGTGACGCTGCTCGACGTGGCGCCGCGGATCCTGATGACCTCAGACTCCAGCATCTCCGAGCACATCGCGGGCGCCTTCAAGCGGCAGGGCGTGCGCGTGCACACGGGCATCGAGACGGTCGCGGGCATCGAGCGCACGAGCGACGGTGCGCTCGCGATCACCTGGCGCGAGGGCGGCGACTCCCGGACCATCGACGTCGATGTCGTGATCATGGCGACCGGCTGGCCCGCCGACGTCGAGGATCTCGGGCTCGGGAACGTCGGCATCGACGTCGTGCGCTCGGCAATCCCGGTCGATCAGTACTTCCGCACCGTCGTCCCGCACATCTTCGCCGTCGGCGACGCGAACGGGCGCGACATGCTCGTGCAGGCGGCGCAGTTCGAGGCGGAGGCGGCGGCCGAGAACGCGGTGCTCGGCGCCAACCGGCGCACCCCGCAGTTCCTCCTCCCCGCCGGCGGATTCACGGACCCGGACTACGCGGGCGTCGGCTTCACGCAGGAGCAGGCCCGCGAGCGCGATCCGCTGTGCGTCGTCGCCTCCGTACCGTTCTCCAGAGTGGATCGCGCCGTCATCGACGACCGCGAGAGCGGGTTCCTCACCCTCATCTCGGACCGGCGCCGCGAACTGCTGCTCGGCGCGCACGCCGTCGGCGAGAACGCGATCGAGGTCGTGCAGTCGGTGACGACCGCGATGGCCGCGGGAGTCGATCTCGCAACCCTCGCAAACGTCCGCTTCGCCTACCCCACCTACAGCGCGGTGATCGGGATGGCGGCGCGGGTCCTGCTGGCCGAACCGCCGCGTCCGACGGAACTCGACTGAACTCGATCGGGCTTCCTGACCGTCCGCGACATCGCAGTCTCACGCGCCTTCTACGACTCCGTCTTCGGGTTCAAGGTCGCCTTTGAGGCACCTGCGGAGGATGCTCCCGAGGAGCAGAAGGCGCAGCTCGCGTTCCTCTTCGGCGGCGTGATCTACCAGTTCCCGGGCGGACTGCTCGGGCTGCGACCCGTTGCTGCCGCGGGCGACAGCTTCGACGAGGACCGCGTCGGACTCGACCACCTGAGCTTCGCCGTCGCCGACCTGGACGCGCTGAAGGCTGCGGCAGAGGCACTCGACGCGCTCGGCATCGCACACGAGCCAATCAAGGACACGGGACCGCAGAGCATCCTGAAGTTCCGCGACCCCGACAACATCGCGCTCGAGATCTCGTCGCCGAACTGACCCGCCCGATAGCCAGGTAGCGCGCAGACCGGATCAGCGGCGCCAGACGTACGGCGTCGTCGTCGAGACGCGGACGAGGCCTGCGCGTTCGAGAATGGGACGCGAGTACTCGGTCGAGTCGCTGTGCACGAGGGTCTTCCCCAGCGCCAGCGCGGCGGCGGCGCGGGCGGCCGTGACCGCCCCGTAGAGTCCGCGTCCGCGAAAATCCGGCAGCGTCGCTCCGCCCCAGATGCCCGCGAAGTCGGTGCCGGGCACCGGCTCGAGCCGGCCGCCCGACACCATCCGGCCGTCGACCTCGGCGACCCACAACTCCATGCCGTCGCCGCGCGCGAGCCGGGCCACCAGCGCGTCGGCGATGTCGACGTCAGTGTCCTCGCCAAACGCGGCGTCGATCATGGCGCTCATCGCCCGCACGTCGTGCTCGTCGACCACACGGCGCACGACGGCACCGGGGATCGACCGCTCAGACAGCAGCGCCTCGACGGGGCCGATCATGATCGACTCGGGCTCCCCCTGCGCGAACCCGTACGCGAGCAGGGCCTCGTGCAATCCGGGAGCGGCGTCGTGGCCGCGGGCCTTCCACTCCACCTTGCGGATGCCGGTATCGGCCTCGAAGTGGGCGCGCGCGGCCGCAACCAGACCCGCGATTTCGCCCGCGTCCGCGCCGCCAAGGTCGCGGTAGGTGACGAAGCCGCGTCCGCCCGCGAAGGTCACCAGGCGCAGCGGCCCCTCGCGAGTCACGGAGAGAGCGCTCGGCGTCTCGGCGTCGGAGCGCAGCTGATCGTCGTAGGCGCGGAGGTAATCTGTGCTCATCCGGGCCACGCTATCGGCTCACCCGGGCCACGCCATCGGCTCACCCGGCGGACCTCAGGAAGTCTCAGCCTGATCGAATGGCCCGTGGATGTCGGTCGCTGCGACGTTGACGATGACGCGGGTCCCGGCGACCGGCTCCGCCACACGCTGCACCCGCTCCCGCACGGCATCCAGCACGTCGCACACCGGATGCGGGTACTCGACAACGAGGTCGATGTCGACGGTGGTGTGGCCGGCGATCGTCGCGACCGTCACTCCGGGCCGCGTGCTCGTCCCCAGGACGCGGCGGGAGGCGCGGTCGAGCCCGCGCGCCACGGCGCCGCCCAGGCAGTGGACGCCCGGCACGCGTTCGGCGCTCGTGGCCGCAGCGGTCGCGATCCGGCTCTCGGTCGCCACCGCTCCTCCCCCGGATCGCGAGCACTCGGCGTCGAGCTCGATCGGATCGGACATGTGTGCTCCTTATAACGGCGATGAACCCGCCAGAGCGGACCCTTCCCTGCCCTCCCGGTCGGAAGGGCAGGCCGGACGGTCAGGACCGTCCCCTTTTCTCGATCAGGCACACCCGCGAGCAGCCGCGCGGCAGGCAGGTGCGAACGACACGACGATCAGGACTAGCCCAATCAGCGCGGCCACGGCGCCCGCCGCCGCGGTCAGCGCGATAGGGGCGGCAGCCGCGCCGACCACGGCCGACGCTCCGTCCTGCGGAGTGACAAGGAGCACGGGCTGCGCGACGACGGCAAGCACCGCCTCCGTGCCGAGCCACGCGAACAGGAGGAGGAGCAGGGCAGCGAGCATGATCACGGCTCCGGAGGGGGACGAGCGCGTCGGGCGCCGCACCGGGCACGGTCGCACGGTGCGGCTGACAGTACTGGGGGACGCTACGACACCCTCCTTCGCGCGCAAAGGCCGGCGCAGCCGCCGCGCCGACGCGGCCGACCGCGGAGCCCGTGCACATGCGGCAGCGCGAGCGGATGCTCGTCTGCGCCGCGCCGACGCACTCCAGCAGCGTCGCGCGGGACGGCCGAGAAGGGACGATGTCACTGGACCCGGCTCTCGGACTCGTCATCCTTGTCGTCCTTATCGTCCGAGGGGATGTGCACGTCGGAGACGGTCACGTTCACCTCGGTGGCCTCCATGCCGACGACCGAGGAGATGGCTTCGGACACGGCGGAGCGAATGTTGTCGCCGAGCTTCTGCAACGCGACCGGGTACTCGGCCACGACGGTGACGTCGGCCGCGACCTGCTTCTCACCGACCTCGACCGAGATGCCCTGGCCGCGATCCTGCGCGTTGATCGCGTGACGGATCGCGCCGAGAGCGCGGGCGGCTCCGTTGCCGAGGTCGTGCACGCCCGGCACTTCGCGGGCCGCGATGCCGGCCACCTTCTCCACGACGCCGTCGGCAATCGTGTTCTTGCCAGCGGAGGTGGCTGTGCCCTGCTTGGCGGACGAACTGGTGGTGGGAGCGGTGGTGGTCATGGCTTTCTCCTGATGGCTGAGGGCGAGGCCGACGAGGCCGCGATGCTCACAATCCGTGGCACATCATCAGGACGCGACGCGCGCACCGGTCGTCCCGGTAATTCAGCCAAGGTGCAGGGAAGAGCGACGACGGATGCGTATTCCGGCCAGTTGCGTGCGGGCGTGACGGCCCCTGAGGTACCGAGAGCTACCGGTACTCGAACCGGCTCGGGTACTGCCCGATCCATGACCTCTTCGAGTGATTTCAACCGGCTTCGCTCCGTGGTCTCTACCCTGTCTCTTGACGAGAGTGACTTCTCCGACAGTGACGGCGTGGTGGAGAAGCGTGGTGGAGAAGATTGCGGCGTTCAAGGCAGAGGTCGGCGCGCTCGATCATCGTAAGCCGCTTCAACGGGTGGGTTGGGGAGATTCAGGATCGCCTCACCGACTACGAGCAGAACAGACAAACGGCGGCGGACGTCGCCGCCTGGCGCGCCGAACTCGCTCGGTTTCGCGCGCCGTGGGTCTGGCCGTGGTCGGTGTGGTCGAACACCGGAGCACCCGGGTGGGGATCCTTCACCTCGCGTGAGATGGCCCGGTTCGGGTCGGCCTGCGTCGTTCACCGGAGGTTGATGTGGGGCTTGAACGCGTTGAGGACGACGATGAGCGCGACGAGGCCGGCGGCGAAGACCTATCCCGCCGCGGGGTCGAGCAGACTGGGCGAAGGCTGGAGTACGGAAGGCGTTCGCCGAGGGCGCAGAGGAGGCGGTGGAAGCACCGATGGTCTAGAATAAAAGTACGACGTGACTGCGCCGATACTTGCAGGTTTGAGTGAAAACTCAACACGGCGTCTTTTTTCAGCGATGGGGGACATGGACGAGCCCGTATCCTTCGACACTCCCCGTTGGGGAGCGGCGGAAGGCGGAATCGAGTTGGTCAGCAAAGCGCTTGTCTCCGCGGGCTTCTGCTCGGAAAACTGCTGTAGTTAGACATATGCTTGCCGCCGGCGAGCAACCTCTGGTGAAACTCCTTGAGGCGGTCGTCCTGGTCGTTATTTCGGTTGTCGGCGACGATCATGCCGTTGACACTTAATCTTTAATGTGCGTTTGCTTATACGCACGGACGGTGTCGACGACCACGGCAATGACCTTCACCGAGTTGTACTTGGTGGGCCGGAGCGGTACCGCTCTCATCGACAAACATGATGTGCACGCAGACAACTCTATTGGTCCTTGCTGATGCCCTTCGCGCGTAGCGCGGCGGGAGGCACTGTTCAAGTGGATTCGGTAGTGGTCGCTCGGGCGGTGGTGAGCATCTGGAGGCGACACACGACGTCGGCGTCCTGGGTGGGGCATCCGCCGACGGCTGTGGTGAAGTTTTCGGTGGCCGCGCGGGGGCGTCAAGCAGTGGGAGGCCCCGCACGAAGAACCAGGCGAGCGGAGGGTTTCGTCGCGCTCGGAAAGCACGGCGATGCGGCGGGCAAGCCTCGCGCAGTGTGCGAAGTAGTCCGCGCCGGTTGTGGAGAGCCAGCGGGCGACGTCCTGTCCGACGTCCGGCGCCAGAGGCGAAGCTGGTGATTGCGGGAAGGCCGGGGTCCGCGGCGAACGTATCTTTCGCCGAAACGTCTTCCGGTCCGCCCTGCCGTATTCAGGCAGCAGGAAAGTAGACCAGATCGGCCCTCTTCTGTTTCTACCGTGCGGTGAGGTCCGGGGCGTCCTCAGCGCCGCGCACAGGAAGGGTGACGGGCGCAGCCGCCACGGAGGTGTCAACCTCGACCCCCATCGCGGGTACGGTCCACGTGGAGGCCGCGACGAGCGTACGTCGGCCGAAATTCGGGGCCGAGGGGTCCTCGATGCTCCAACCGTCACCCAGGACGATATCCTTCGTCGGGCCGGCGAGATCGTCAGTCATTGCCTCTCCTCGAGGGATCAGAGAGAGACCAGGATCGTCCCGGGTCTCGCGCCCGAGCCACTCTCTGCAGAGGCGCTCGGCAACAGTGCGGCGACCGAGGCCTCCTGCGCGGTGCTTCCGCAGATTCCCGTCACCGCTTCTGCGCAAAAGCGTCCGACCCTAGATTTCCTGCACTCCCACCTCTTATGGTCGGTTTCGGCGAGCGACTGGGACCCCTGGTCGCCTTCCGAGAGCAACGAGGAGGGACCGCTCACATGATGAAGGCAGACCACCGATGCACGCAGAGAGGCCCCGCCGCACGGAGCCCCTCTCACGATGCGCCGAATCAGGTGTGCACGTTAAAGCTGTTATCCGTCAGCTTCCCGTTGTTCCCAGGGTTGGTCTCCTCTGCGTTAGTCAATCCAAAGACGACGAAGGGTTTGATCCCGTCCTCGGTGCGGCCGGCGTCAGGAATTGTCCAGAAATTGATAACCACCTCAGCGGTTTGACCGGGCGCGAGTGTCAGCGAAGCGTTTTGGAAGGCGAACACCCACCTACGGTTGTCGCCGGCGTCCATGTAATTCATTACGTAGTCCCAGCCGCTTCCAGCGACGGGAAAGTGCGGGCGGGCGCCATTCATTTGGATACTGTAGTGCGGGAGAGAGAGGTAGACCCTGACGCCTGTAATGGTATCCGGGCCGTCGTTGACCGCCTTAGCGTGAACGAAGAGGCCGTTGTCCGCGTGGAATGTGGCGTCGGCCGGGACGTCCTGCTGCCCGCCCTGCGCATTCCAGGCGACGTAGGTGGTCCGCAGATCCGCCCTCGCTGGCTGCGCGTTCGCGGCGGCCCCAGAGCCGGACGCAGCCGCCGCCGGAGTGGCGATCGCCACGCCCACCGCGGGCACGGTCCAGATCGCGGCCGAGACGAGCGTGCGTCGGCCGGGATTCGCGGCCAAGTTGTCTTCGATGCTCCAGCCGTCGCCGAGGACGATGTCCTTCGTCGGGCCGGTGAGGTCATGAGTCATTGCGTCTCCTTGGGGAGTGAAGGAACGGACCGGAAGTATCGCCGGCCCCTGGCCCGGGCGTTCTCTGCGCAGGCACTCAGCAACAGTGCTGCTCAAACGGCTTCCCGCACGGCGCTTCCGCAGCTTCTCGTCGCATTATCCGCAGAAAGGCGTTCAATCCTCGAATCCTCCGATTCCGGTCTCCTAGGGTCACTCCGCGACAAGAGAAGAAGTAGGAGAAGAAATGCACCGTGCGCGTGAGGGGGCCACCCAGAGCACGAACGGGGTGGTGATCGAACGGGGTGTGGGGGCGACCGGCCGAGCCGCCGCGAGTTGGCTACACGCGAACGGTTTCGACGTCGTCGAGGACCCGCCGACGGGCCGCGTGTTCGCGGACGTCGTCCGCTCGGACGGACTGACGGTGGCCCGAATGTGGCACTCCTTCTCCCGGCTGCGGACCCGGGATCACGACGCGGTGGACGACCTGGCAATCACTCTCGTCCTCGAGGGCAGCCTTGGGGTGGTGGCTGGACCCGCCCAGTTCACCGTCGCGAAAGGCGAGGGCTACTTGCGTCGAGCGGGCGTCGGAGTGACGCTCGAGACGGGCGGATCGACCGGTACGATCGAGATCGCGCTCGGCGAGGACTTCGAGCGGCGCTTCGAGCTCTGCGGCCTCTGGGGGGCACTCGCGCTGCCGGCGACCGGATCGACACGGTTCCTGGTCGCGAGCAGCAACGCCTTCCTTTCCGCCTTCCCGACGGCCGGTCCGGGCTGGCATCTCTGGATGCTGGCCCTGGAGGCGATCACGGCGGGGACCCTTCTCGAGGCGGGCCGCTCGGCGACGATGACGTCGCGGGCAGAGGCGGACATCGTCCGGCAGGCCAGGCGGATCATCCACGAGCGCTGCACCGACCAGGCGCTGACAGTCGCCACGCTCGCCTCCCACGTGTCCATCTCGGAGCGCCGACTCTTCGAGGCGTTCGCCGCAGCCGGATCCACCCCACGCGCCGAGATCGAGCGGGCACGACTGCTCGTCGTGCGACGTCTGGCCGCCGGCCGGTCCACCCACCTGCTCGACTGGGAGGACGTCGCGGGCCGCACCGGATTCCGCAGCTCCCGAAGCCTACGTGCGGCACTGCGCAACCGTGCCCAGCTGGAGTGAGGGCGCGTGTCACGCGACCAAACTTGCACTTGCAACTGAAAGTCAGTACTATAAGCGGAGTCGTCAGTTGAAAAGACGCACGATGAGGGAAGAACGAGATGACGAGAACGCTTTCGGTCGCGGCACCGGCAAACACTCATGCCGTTCAAAGCGAAGCGGCCGAAGTCGTCCGCAACGCGCGAGACGAGCAGGTGAGCACCTTCACCGTTCGAGTCGGCGACCGCACCATCGAGCTTCAAGAGAACGTGTCGCGCTTTCTTCTCGGGATACTCGAGCAGGCAGCGGAGGGCGCTACATTCTCGATATCGGCGCAACCGGATGAGCTGACATCGACCGTCGCTGCCGATCGTGTTGGCGTGTCTCGACCGACGCTCATGAAGATGGCGCGTGAAGGACTTCTTCCGTCGGTGAAAGTCGGTACCCATACGCGGTTCAAGTCAGCGGACGTCGAAGAGTTTGTTCGTGTACGGAGTGAGGCAAGAGTCACTGCGTTGAACGAGTTGCGTCGGATCGACGATGAGCTGAATCTCGGCTGAGCCCGAGACATCGGCGCTATGACCTCACGCATCTTCGTTGACGCGAACATCTTTCTGTCGCGCACGTTGATGGACTGGCTTTTCCTGCTCCGCGCAGAGACAGGGCGAATGTTCTCGCTCGTGACAAGTGAGGACGTGCTCGCCGAGGTCGGGTACTCATTACGACGAATGCGTCCTGACGCGCCAGGTCGACTGGTCGTTGATCGGCGGGCGAGAATCGTAGAGTTCATCGACGAGGTACTCACTGATTTCGACGGGACCGTTCCCTATCCTGGCTCCGACCCTGACGATCGTCACGTCCATGCCGCGACTCTCGGGTCCGGCGCTGACATTTTACTGACGAATGACAGCGGCTTGCAGACCAGCGACGACGCGCTCTACGAGGTATACCGGGCGGATGACTTCTTCGTGCTCATTGATGACGGGGCACCCGTGCAGGTGATGCGGGTGACACATGCGCAGCGCGCGTACTGGCAGAGCAGGAAAGGAAAGCCGCTTGCTGCGGCCCTCCGTGATGCCTCCTGCCCGACGTTCGCCGAGAGGGTACAGGGCCATCTCCGGACGCTGGCAGGAGTCCGTCGAGCCGTCTCGGACGCCGATCGACGTGCGGACAAGTGATGACGTCCTCATTTCCGCGGGAGACCATCGGTGCGGCTCACGCTGACCGTCAGCGTCGAAGTGTCTGGCTCGGCTTTTCGTCGAACCGCACACGGTAGGCGCTCGCGAACCGGCCGAGGTTCCCGAAGCCCCACTCGCGCGCCACCGCGGCAACCGTCGTCGAGCAAGGGTCCCCCGCCGCCAGATCGGAGTGGGCCCGGTCGAGCCGAATGTCGCGCAGATAGACCGAGGGCGACACTCCGAGATGCCGCTTCGTCGCCTGCTGCAGGGTGCGGGTGTGCAGCCCGGCAGCGCGCGCGGCGTCGGCCGGGGTGATTGGTTCGTGCGCGTGATGCTGCAGGAAGTCCAGCGCCGCCCGAGTACGGGACCCGGAGGGCCGGCGCAGCGTGGCCGGCACGTCCCACGCCCGCCACGGGAACAGCAGGAGCAGCGCACGAGCGAGGTCGAGTTCAGCGGTGAAGCGCACGAGCGGAGTGAGCGTCGCCGTCGCCAGCGCGGCGGTCGCGGTGGAGACCGCGGCCTGCCAGCGCGCTAGGACGCAGGGGTCCGCGGCTGCTCCGTAATCGAACGAGATCGGCTGACGGGGCCCCGCGTGTATCTCCGTCGCGACATCCTCGAGGAACTCGGGAGCGAAGTGGATCAGGTTCAGCCGGTGCGGCTCGAACTCGAGTCCGAAGTGTCGCTCCGCAGGCAACAGGAACGGCATCGAGAGCGCACCCGAACGGGACAAGGGCGGCAGGTCCAGTCGTCCGCCGCCCGCCCGGAACCAGCCGACGACGTATTCGCGCAGGTGCGGCACACGGCCGATGAGCGATCCGGAGCAGTCAGAGGTGCGCAGAGTCACGCGCTCGCTGCCGCGCACGGCGTAGCGGTACGAGAAATTGTGCTGCGCCGGGGCGACACGGAATTCTCCTCCGCCGTACGCCTGGGAGTAGACCGCGGAGGCGGCGACGGGATCGTCCCCCGAGACCTCCGAACGCCGGTCGGCCCGCTGGTCGCCCCTAAACGGACTGCCGACCACAAAGGCCGATCCGCTCACCCTTCCGGGCGCACGAGATGCCACCTGTGTTCATCTCCCTCGGCGTGTCGCGTACCCAAGAGGCATCTCTCGGGGCGGGATTCGGGCGGGAGACGTGGCCGAGTACTGGCGGGCGCACAGGAGGGCTGCGAGGGCGATCTCGAGGGCGTCGCCGCCGTAGTAGAGGAGCAGCGCCGCCTGCCGGTCGAGTTCCGACACGGCCTCGGCGTAGAGGACGGTCGCGAGCAGGGCGTGCGCCGCGATGCCCACCCCGAGCACGCCGAGGCGCAGGGCGAACGACGCGCGATGCGGATTCGGATCCACTCCGACGAGCGCCGCTGTCAGCAGGCAGCCGCTGAGCAGGAAGTGCACCCCGAGCGCGAGGTGCAACAGCGGATCGGCGTGGGCCGCCGTGAGCAAACCGGTCGCGTGCACGACCCAGAGCGAGCCGGTCGACAGCAGCAGTGCCGTGACCGGGTGCGTAAGCACTCGCGCCGGGCGGCTGCGCAGGAGTCGCGACAGGCGGCGGGCGGCGGTCACGTCGAGCGCGCGCAGGGCGAGCGTGACGGGCGCCGACGACATCAGCAGGAGCGGTGCCAGCATGCCCAACCCGAGGTGCGTCAGCATCGCCCCGCGCGGATCCGTGTGCGACCACTGGGCGAGCGGCCCCACGAAACAGAGCGCCGAGACCGCGAGACCGGCGAGCAGCAGCACTGAGCGCCGGAGTGGCCACGGCCGCCCCCGTCGGCGCTCGGCCGCGGCGGCGCCCGTCGCGAGCACAGCCACCGCGGTGAGCGGCACGAGCAGGAGAACGCCGGGATCAAGCAGCCCGTGCGCGGAGTGGCCGATCACGCCGACCAGGTCCGCAGACGTGCGAGGAGCGCGAGCCCGACGGCCAGCAGCGCCGCGCCGGAGGCGATCCACACGGTGTCGTAGAGCAGCAGATCGACGTCGTAACGCACCTGGTGCACGCGAAGCACCTTGTGGTCGATGACTCCGTCCCACAGCTGGAACAGTCCTGCCCCCGTCAGGACGCCGGCGATGACCGTCGGAGGGCGCAGCGGCGTCCGTCGCCGGGCGTCGGCCAGGAGGAAGAAGCCGCCGACGAGCGCGAGCACTTCCGCTGCGTGCAGCAGCCCGTCAGACGCCAGCCCGATCGCCGGGGTCGAGCGGTCGTAGAAGTGGTGCCAGGCGAGGATCTGGTGGAACACGATCTCATCAACGGCCGCCATGAGAGCGATGCCGACGAGGAGCGCACCCTGGAGCGTCCGGTCGCGAGAGCGATCGGTGTGCCGCATCCGTCCTCCCCCTCGCGCCACCGTGTGGCGCTGCCCCTGCCGCGCCGAAGCGCTCAATCGTTCGCCCAGTCAACACCTCGGTACTCGCCCGACGGGGCGCAAGCCCGCGCATGAACCTCCCCCGTTAGGGAAACAGCAGACGACCGAAATGACCCTCGACGCGAGTAGCGAACCCGCACCCCGCTGAGGCGCCCAAGAATTCTTCAACACGCCGCGGGCGACGACCATATCGGGCACCTCAGTGCGCGGTTAGAGCGGCTCGGAGGGTCCCCAGCCCGTCGCAGGATCCCAGGTCGACTGGGTGAGACGCCCGTCGCTGCCGCGCCAGAACACGTTCTCTAGCCCGCTTGACGGCGAGATCGCGGAGATCGCCGGTGTGGAGATACTGGAGGTGCCGGGCAAGTCTGAGGGAGCGGACCATTCGGTCGAGTACCCAACGTGCGTGAGGTTTCGTGAAGCGTTCCCGTAAAACACGTCGAGCTGGTCACCGCTGCCTGTGGAGACCGCGACGGGATCAACGGTCAGCCCAGATGCGAGAGCGGATCCAGTCTTCTGCCAGCGGGTACCGTCGAAGGAGGACTGGACAAGGTTGCCCGAAGTACTCCGCCAGAAGAGGTTGACCTTTCCGTTTTTCGCGATAGCGCTCGGTGTGCCTGCGACGTTCTCGTCGGCGGGCAGTGCCGCGCTCGAGGACCATCCGTCCGGCTGGCTGTAGATGTGGAGGAGTTGCGCGTCGGGTCCTGCGTAGTACACGTTCACTACACCGGAGGTGGTGACCACCGCGAAAGGGTCGGCGATAAGACCGGATGCGAGGCTCCCGCCGGCACTCCAGACTCCGTCGATCGCGTAGGCGTGTCCGAGCAATCCGGTCGACCCGCGCCAGAAGGCGTCGACGTCACCGTTCTGACGGCGAACCGCGCTGATTCTGCCTGTGACCGAGGGACCAGCTGCGATAGGGGAGTCCCCAGTCCAGTCGGTGCCGTTGAAATAGTTGTGGCGTAGTGATCCGGTCTGACTCACGTACAACACGTCGATGGTGCTCTCCGCGAGGAGAACGGTTGGTGCCGAGGCAAGCCCGCCACCCAGTGGGAGATTCTCGCTCCAGCCACTTGCTCTCTGATAACGGTGGTAAAGCTGGGGATCCTCGTCGCTCCCACGCCAGAACACGTCCACACCGGACGGGTGCGGAACGGCGCTCACGGTGAATCGTGTCGTGTCCACGGAGTCGGGGATCGAGACAGCGTCGAGTCGCGCACTGATAAAGGCATACGGATCGACGACAGTTGCACCGGTATAGCCGGAGGCCGTGGTTGCCATCGTGAGGTGAAGACGGTTCCCCTCCGACTGGTCGCCCGTGTCTCCGACGTTCCCGATGGTCTGACCCCGAGTCACGGATGTTCCGACACTCAGACCGGGATTGATCAAGTGGCAGTAGCCCGAGAAGTAACCGTCGGCGTGAGAGATGACCACCACGTTTCCGAATGCCCTATTCCGCTCGCTCACGACGACCGTGCCGTCGGCGACCGCTGGAACGGCTACTCCCGCTGGCTGCGCATAGTCGAGCCCGTTGTGCGAACGGCCCGAATTGTTGACCGCCGGAGCCTTAGCGAAACCATCGACCAGATCTGGATTCCTGAATGGATGACGGTACTGAACGGTGACGACCGCCTGGGCGGACAGTGGTAATCCGACGAGGCCCGCTACCGCGAGCACGCCCGCACCCCCCAGTACAACACGCCTGCCAAGTTGTACCGGAACGTGACGTTGCATGGTTTCTCCAGCGTTTAGCGCAAGGCGAAGGGCGATCTCTCTTTGAGAGCGTCCGTCTTGCGATCCATCGAGAGAAGTTCACTCGTCACGTTTCCGCTGAACACCGACTCGAAGAGCCGGGGGACCTTCCAATGATTGTTCGCCTTGAGCAGGGATTTTCTCGTCTCTAACGAGTCTTGTCTAGCCACGCAAAAGGGGGTCTTCGGGGATGAACCACGCTTCACGATGTCGACGGACCCGGTGCCCCTCGCCCACGACGCCCAACGAGCCCGCGCCACCACCTCCGCGCGACCAGCACGTCAGGACCCCGGCAGCACGACAGCCTTGAGGCTCGACGGCGACACGGCCGCCTCGAGGGCGTCCTCAACGTCGGCCAGACCGAACCGGCCGGTGACCAGCGAGTCGAGGTCGACCCGCCCGGCCGCGGCGAGCTCGATGGCGAGCGGCCAGGTATTCGCGTAGCGGAAGACGCCGGTCAGCAGGATCTCGCGGTTCTGGATGCGGGACACCGGGAGCACCGCATCGTCGGTACCCATTCCCACCAGCACCACGCGCCCGGCCGGAGCGACCGCCATGATCCCCGCGCGCACAGCGGGAGCCGCTCCGGAGGCATCGATGAACGCGTCGACGTCGAGTCCGAGCGAAAAGATGTCATCGCTGCGCGGATCGAGGGTGCGGGTCGCACCGAACCGACTCGCCTGCTCGAGGCGCTCCTCGACCACGTCCGACACGATGATCTCGCTCGCCCCGAAGGCGGCGGCCACCTGGGCGATGACGATGCCGATCGGACCGGCGCCCGCGATCAGCAGACGCGATCCCGGGCCGATCCCGGCCTTCTGGTTGGCCCAGATTCCGACGGAGAGCGGCTCGCAGAGGGCAGCCGCCTCGAAGCTGAGGGAGTCGGGGATCGGGTGAGCGAAATCGGCCTGGATCGCGACGAACTCCGCGAAGGCACCGTCGATCGGCGGGGTCGCGAAGAACTCCATCCGCTCGCACAGGTTGTAGCGCCCGTGCTTGCACTGCGTGCAGACGCGGCACGCCCGCTGCGGCTCGATCGACACGCGCTCGCCGACGCGGTCGGGTGACACTGCCGACCCCACCTCGACGATCTCGCCCGCGGCCTCGTGCCCGAGGATCATCGGCGACTCGACCACAAAGTCGCCAATGCGACCCTCGCGGAAGTAATGCACGTCCGAGCCGCACACGCCGACGGCTGCGACCCGCACGACAACCTGGTCGGGGTCGGGCGCGGGCCGCGCGACGTCGGTCACGACCACCTCCCGGGTGCGCTCGAGGACGCTGGCGCGCATGGTCGCGTTCGTGGTCGTCATCAGGCTCCTCTCTGCCGGGGCGCTCAGTAATTCAGGCGCTCAGTAGTTCGAGCGTTCAGTAAGAATGCGCGGGGCTACCGTATGGCCAGCTCTGCGCAGGATGCGACCGTGTGTTCAGATCAGCGGAGAACGGCCAGGCGCTCCCCGACGCTCGGGGACCAGAGCGCCGCACAGCCGCGCCTCACCCGACGACCTCCGCCGCCGTCCCCGACACGACCAGATCGGCACGCGCACGCGTCGCCTCGATCAGCACCGCATTCGCCCCGTCGACCTCCGTAGCCCACGCCGACGCCGCCTCCGGGGCCCGCCCGAAGGACACGTGCCGGTCCACCAGGCGCTCGAAACGCGCTGACTCTGGGGTGGCGCAGAACCACGCCTCATCGAACTCCGCGCGCAACAGCGCCCACGGACTCTCGTCCACCAGCAGATAGTTGCCCTCCAGCACCACGAGCGCCGCCGCGGGCTGCACGGCGAGCGCCCCCGCCACCCCCTCATCAACCGTGCGCTCGAAGGTCGGCGCGTAGACGACATGGTCGATCTCAGCGCGCAGCCTCCGCACCAGGGCGAGGAAGCCCCACCCGTCGAAGGTGTCGAGAGCGCCCTTGCGGTCGTGACGGCCGAGATCGTCCAGCATCGCGTTCGCGAGGTGGAAGCCGTCCATCGGGACGAAGGCCGCCGTCCCCTCCCCCGCGATCTCGTTCGCCCGGGCGACGACTGCGCGGGCCAGCGTGGTCTTTCCGGCTCCCGGGCTGCCGGTGATGGCCACGATCGCGCGGCGTCCGGGGCCGGTCAACGCAAGCGCGCGGCGGGCCAGCTCGTCCAGGCCGGGCGTCGCAAGGCCGGGCGTCGCGAGCTCAGGCGTCGCCACGGGTCCCCTCCAGCGCGTTGACCAGGAACGCGTGCGCGTGACGGGCAAGGGCCGGGCCGTCGTTCCAGAGGTTGCGCCAGATGGCGAGGTCGTTGGAAAGGGTCGGCGAGACGACGGCCGACGAGAACGACTCGAAGGTGATCGGTCCGCGGTAGTCGACGGCAGCCAGAGCGTGGAAGAAGCTCGTGAAATCGAGGTGACCGCTGCCCAGGTAGCCGCGGTGGTTTTCGCCGATGTGGACGTAGCCGAGCCGATCCCCGACCAGCAGCACCGGGCGGAAGAAGTCGTCCTCCTCAATATTCATGTGATACGTGTCGAGGTGAATCAGCACGTTGTCGGCGCCGATGTCGTCGGCGAGACGCAGTGCGTCGGCGGCGGTGTTGATCACGTTGGTCTCGTAGCGGTTGCAGATTTCGAGGCCGAGGGTCATGCCCTTGCCTGCAGCCTCCGCGGCGAGGTCGGTCAGCACCGAGACCACGTTCGCGCGGCCCGCGGTCGAGAGGGGTGCGCTGTACTTGCCGAGCGCGCTGTAGAGGGCTCCGGTGAAGTGGGTGCCGCCGAGCGCGTGGGTGGTCTCGAGGGAGTCGGCGAGCAGCTTCGCGCCGCGAGCCACCACCTCCGGGTCGTCGCTGGAGACATCGGCCGAGAACGCGAGGCCGCGCGAGCAGACGATGCCCAAGTCGTTGGCCTCGAGGGCGGCGCGGGCGGAGTCGGTGTCGAGGTTCGCGACGTCGTGCAGCGAGAGCTCAAGCAGGTCGAATCCGGCGGCCTTCGTCTGCTCGATCGTGGCAGTGACTTCGTCGGGGGTGGTGCCGCCGGCGAAGACGAGCGCGTGCACTCCGAGAGGGTTCGTGGGCATGGTGATACTCCTTGTTTCGAGGGCGGCAGGGTTCGAGGGCGGCAGGGTTCGAGGGTCGGCGGCAGGGTTCGAGGGTCGGCGTCAGGCCGCGAGGTCGGTGTCGAGAAGGCCCGTGAGGAACGCGTGGCCGGAGGTCGCGAGGGCGACGGGGTCGTGCCAGAGCTCCCGCCAGAGGCCCATCCCCTCGGCTGAGGCCGTCGGCTGAATGCGCGGCGAGAAGCTCTCGAGGGTGAGCGGTCCGCGGTAGCCCGAGGCGGCGAGCGCCGCCGCGAGGCCGGCCCAGTCGGTGCTACCCGTGCCGAGCTCACCGCGGTGGTTCTCGGAGGCGTGCACGTAGCCGAGCAGGTCCCCCGCATCGCGCACGGCGGACGGGAGGTCGACCTCCTCAAGGTGGGCGTGGAAGGTGTCAAGGTGCAGCAGCACGGTGGGCGCGTCGAGCTCGCGGAGGAACGCAGCGGTCTGGGCCGCCGTGTTCAGCAGGTTGCTCTCGTAGCGGTTGACGTACTCGGCGCCCAGCGCGATGCCGGAGGAAGCGGCCGCCGCGGCGACCCTCCGCAGCACATCGAGCGAACGCGACCGGGCCGCCGCGTCGGCCGCGTGCTCGTACTTGCGCATGGCGGAGTAGGTGACTCCGCCGACGTAGCGCGCGCCGATCTCCTCGGCGAAGTGCACCGCGGCGAGCAGCCGCTCCTCACCGCGCAAAGCGGTGGCGGCGTCGGTGATGTCGGAGGCGGCGTCCAGCGCGAGCGAGACGACCGCGTCGATCCCGTACTCGTCGAGCAGGTCCGCGGTCCAGGGCGAAGGACGCTCCGGAGCCGGTATCTCGATCAGGTCGAAGCCGATCGAAGCCGCCGTGCCGATCGCCCGGCGAGCCGACTCCGGCGTCCAGTCGCCCACGAGCAGCCCCGCGTGCACACCGATCGGCGACGATCGCTCCGTGCTCCCGCGGTGCAGGAACTCGGGCTGCATCACGCGGCCTTCGCGCCCGTGATCAACGAGACGAGTTCGTCGCCGCTGGTCTCGGCGGTGCGGCGCCCCGCCACGGCGAGTCCCGCACGCATCACCCACACCTGATCGCTCAAGCGCATCACCTGGTCGAAGTTGTGACTGATCAGCAGCACCGCCACTCCGGCGTCACGCAGCTTCAGGATGATCTTCTCGACCCGCGCCGTCTCCTGCACGCCGAGCGCCGCGGTCGGCTCGTCCATGATCACGATCTTGCTCCCCCAGCCGGCGGCCCTGGCGATCGCGACCGCCTGGCGCTGGCCACCGGAGAGGCGGCGCACCTTGCTGGTGACCGGCGGAACGTTCACGGCGAGGTCACCGAGCAGCTCCTGAGCGGTCTTCTTCATCTGCTGGCGGTCGAGGAACCGCAACCCGGGCACGCCCGTGGTCAGCTCGCGCCCGAGGAAGAAGTTTTGCCAGACGGTCAGGTCCTCGACCAGGGCGAGGGTCTGGTGCACGGTCTCGATGCCGCCGTCGCGGGCGCCGAGCGGTGAGGTGAAGTGCACCACCTCGCCGTCAAGGGTGATGGTGCCGGAGTCGGCCGGGTGCACGCCGGAAAGGCAGCGGACGAGGGTGGACTTGCCCGCGCCGTTGTCGCCGATCAGGGCGGTGATCTCGCCGCGGCGCATCGCCATCGAGGCGCCCTTGAGCGCGTGCACGCCGCCGAAGGACTTCTTGATGTCCCGCGCTTCGAGCAGGATGTCGCTGGTCATGGCTGGGCTCACTTCTTCTGGTAGCGGGTGATGAGGGCGGCGAGCACGACCACCAGGCCGACGGCGAGCGGCTGGTAGAACTGCGAGACACCGAGCAGCGTCAGGCCGTTGGTCAGCGCGGTGAGGAGGAACGCTCCGATGATCGGGCCGACGATCTTGGCCTTGCCGCCGGTCAGGCTCACTCCGCCGAGCACGACGGCTGCGATGGAGTTGAGCAGGAACTGTGTATTGATGGCGGGCTCCGCCGCTCCGACACGCGCCACCAGGAGCAGCGCGCCGACTCCGGCGAGCACCGCCGCGATGATGTACACCGCGATGCGCACGCGTCCGGCCTTGATGCCGTTGGCGACCGCACTCTCCTCGTTGCCGCCGACCGCCTGCACATGCAGCCCGAAGCGGGTGCGGAACATGACGACCCAGGCGACGACTCCAATGACCGCCGCGAGGATGATCGGGTAGCCAATGATCCCGATCGAGCCGGTCGTGAGGCGGAGCAGCTCGGGGCTGCCGACCGTGATCGGCTTGCCATCGGAGACGATCAGCGCGAGGCCGGTCGCCACCGAGAGCGTGCCGAGCGTGGCGATGAAGTCGGTGACCTTGCCCCTCGCGATGAGGACGCCGTTGATCACTCCGATCAGCCCCGCAAACGCCAGGGCGGCGAGCGCCGCAGGCCAGAAGCCCCAGCCAGCGCTCCAGGCGAGGCCGAAGCCGACCGCGCCCACGGTCATCGTTGCCGAGATCGAGAGGTCGATGCCTCCGGTGGTAATGACGAAGGACTGGCCGATCGAGAGGATCACCAGGATCGCCGCGGCGACGAGCATTGCCTTGATGTTGCCGAGGCTGAGGAACGTCGGCGTCGCGATCGAGAACACGATCACGAGGGCGACGAGCCCGATCGGAGCGGCGTTCTCGGCCCAGAAGCTGAGCTGGCGGATGTTCGCGAGCAGCGGGGACGCGCTCGCCTGCGAACGGGCGGAGACTGTGGTCATGGTCGTTTCCTGGCTGGACACCGACGGCCTACTTGCTCGCAACGAGCGCGGCCAGCGGGTTGTCGAACTCCTCGAACGGCTGCGGGAAAGCGCTGAGGGCCTGGTCGGCGCTCTCGCTGGTCACCAGCGCGGTCGGCGACTCGATCTGGGCGGGGATGCTCTCGCCGCCCTGCACGGCCTCGCAGGCCTGCACGCCGAGCTGGCCGATCGCGTAGGGGTACTGGGCGACGGTCGCGGTGAGGCCGCCGTCCTTGACCGATTGCAGCGCATCCTTGTTGCCGTCGACGCTGACCACCTTCACGGAGCCGGTCAGGCCCGCATTCTCGACGGCCTTGACGATACCCAAGCCCATGTCGTCATTCGCCGCGAAGAACGCCTTGACGGTGGGGTTGGCGGCGAGGATGTCCGTCGCCTTGGTCAGCGCGACTTCGCGCTTCCAGTCGGCGGCCGCCTCCTGCACGACGGTCAGGTCGGAGCCAATCGCGGCCGTGAAGCCGTCGACGCGAGCCGCACTCGTGACGTCTCCCGAGACTCCGCCGATGACGGCAACCTCGGACCCGGCGGGCACCTGCTCGAGGAGGAAGTCGCCGGCCTTGCCACCCGCGGCCTTGTTATCGGTGCCGATGTAGGTGGTCACCTCGAGGTTCGCGGCCGTGACCGCGTCGGGGTCGAGCGGGCTGTCGATGTTGACAATCGTCTTGCCGGTCGCCGAGGCGAGAGCCTGCACGAGGTTCGTGCCGCTGATCGGGTTGACGATCAAGCAGCCGAAGTCCTGGCCGGCGACGGTGGTGAGCTTGTCTACCTGGCCGGTGGTGTCGCCGATGTCGGCGGCGGCCTGCACCGAGACGTCGACGCCGCTGCCTGTCGCGGTGTCCTCGATGCCGTTCTCCATTGCCTGGAAGAAGGGGTTATCGAGGCCCTTGATGACCGCGGCGACTTTGGCGGATCCGGAGGCGGACCCGCCGGAGGCCGCGTCGCCACCCGAGGAGGCGCAGCCGGTGAGGAGGAGTGCGAGGGCGCCCACCGGTGCGAGCACCGGAAGGAGTCGGCGCGCTGTACGGTTCGTCGTCATCCGTGAAGACATCGTCATCCTTGAGGATCTGGGGCACCACTGCGTGCCGATGTGTGAAAACTATCCCCCCTTTCGCGTTATGGCAATACGAAAGTACGACGACTTCAGGTTTTTCCTCGGCAGACCTGTACGCTGACCGTGACACAAGGGGGCGCCGATGACGGGGTACACGACCGGTGAGACCGGATCGCACGTGGCAGACGTCCTCGCGCTGTTCCGCGAGCAGGGCGAACTCTCGCGCAACGCCGTGATGGAGCAGACCGGCCTCTCCCGCTCCACCGTCAATCAACGCCTCGCGACGCTCGTGGAACTCGGGCTGATCGCCCCCACAACCGGCGGCGAGTCCACTGGCGGGCGCCCCTCGAGCATGTTCGCGATGAACCTCGTCGGCACTGTGTTCCTCACCGCCGACATCGGTGCAAGCGGCTTCGTCGCCGCCGCCTGCGACCTGCGCGGCACGCCTCTGCGGCACGAGAACGGCGTCGTCGACGTGTGGGAGGGACCCGACGCAGTCCTCACGCCCGTGCTTGCTGCCTTCGAGCGGCTCCGTCAGGGCGACGCGGTGGCGGGCATCGGCATCGGCGTCCCCGGCCCCGTCGAGTTCGCCGCCGGACGAGTGCGCAACCCGCCGATTATGACCGGCTGGGACGACTTCGACATCGCCGGCTACTTCGACGCGCCGTTCCCCGGCGTTCAGGTCGTCATCGAGAACGACGCGAACGCGCGCGCCCTCGCCGAGTCGCGGCACCTCGGCTCGGACAACCTGATCAGCCTCAAGCTCGGTACCGGCATCGGCTCGGGCCTCGTTTTCAACGGCGCGACGATCCGCGGAGCAGTAGGGGCCGCTGGCGACATCGGCCACACCCGCGCGGTCACCGGCACGGTCGACGCCGATCCGCTGCCCTGCCGGTGCGGCAACGTCGGCTGCGTCGAGGCCTACGCGAGCGGATGGGCGCTGGTGCGCGATCTCTCCGCCGACGACCCCTCCATTACGCATGTCGCCGATGTCACCGCGCGCGTCCTCCGCGGCGACATGCGGGCGACGCAGGCAGTTCGGCAGGCCGGCCGCGTGCTCGGCGAGGCGGTCGCCGACCTGGTCAACATCCTCAATCCGCGCACCATCGTCGTCTCGGGCCAGCTCGGCGACTGCGGCGAGGTGCTGATGTCGGGCCTGCGCGAGCGCGTGTACCTGCGCACGCATCCGCTCGCCACCCGCCACCTGACCATCCACACCTCCGACCTCGGCGAGCTCGCCGGAGTGATCGGCCTCGCCCTCACCACGGCCGACCAGGTCTTCAGCCGCGACCGCTTCGACCACGACAGCTTCGACCACGACAGCGCCGCCGACATCCCCCGCGAGGCCGCAGCCAGCTGACCGCGGCGACCGTCAGCGGCGCAGAGTCGCCGTGACCCGGCACAGCACCTGGATGTGCGCAGGCGCCTCGGGACGTACCTTCTCGGCGATGGCCTCGAACGCCCACCCGGCCCCAGCGAGCGCCGCGATCTCACCGCACAGCCAGTCGGGAACCCAGCCGACCGGCTCACCGGACGCCGCCACTACCGCGTAAGCCTCCGCGCTGTGGCCGTTCTCGGGATCGGGCACCAGGACCAGACCGGCACCTGGTTGGAGGCTCAGCACCGAGTGCGGGTGCTCAGGGCGGTGACGCACTCCGGATACGAAGAAACGGCCCGTGAAGGTCTGTGCGGTGCGGAGCGGCTTCTCGACCACGTGGAATGTATCCGTGGCTCGTCCCGCGCCGGTGCGGACCATGATGTCGACTGGGAGGTCGGGGGATGCGGCAGTGAGCCCAAGCCAACCCAGATAGTCGTCGTAGGAGCCTCGTTCGGACGACATCACGCGATTCGCGAAGAACGGGGGAAGCGAACTGCTCGCGTACTCCCCCTGCAATTCGGGGAACTCGGCGAGCGGGAAGAAATCCTCGTCCGAGACCACCTCCTGCTCATAGCGGAACGCGAAGCCTTCTGCGCCGACGGAGAGCACTGCGGCGCGCAGGAACCGTCCGGTGCGCGGATTCTGCCACATGAGAAGCAGCTCGCGGATGCCGCGTGACGGGGACATCGAAGAACCTCCTCCGTGTCGTGAGCAGCAATTCTCCCCCACCGCCCCCTGTCGCGACCCTCCTGGCTCTGAGGTGCCCAAGAATGTCGCCGATTCGTTCGGCACGCAGCATTCTCGGGCACCTCAGTGCGGCGACGCACGTAGCGTGGAGTGATGAACACATTTACTCTCCACAATGGTGTCGAGATACCCGCCCTCGGACTCGGCGTCTTCCAGACCTCGCCCGACGAGACCCGCGCCGCCGTCACCGCAGCGCTCGATGCCGGCTACCGGCACATCGACACAGCGGCCGCCTACGGCAACGAGCGCGAGGTGGGGGAGGCGATCGCCGGCCGCGATGACGTCTTCCTCGAGACGAAGGTGTGGATCAGCGACTACGGCTATGCCGAGACGCTGCACGCCTTCGACACGAGCGCGGGCAAGCTCGGTGTCGAACGGATCGACCTGCTGATCCTGCACCAGGCCCTCCCCAGCGCGTTCGAGCGAACGCTCAACGCCTACCGCGCCCTCGAGACGCTGCTCGCCGACGGGCGCGTGCGCGCGATCGGGGTCAGCAACTTCATGGTCGAGCACCTCACCCGGCTCCTCGCCGAGACCGACGTCGTCCCCGCCGTGAACCAGCTCGAAGTGCACCCCTACTTCCAGCAGCGCGGAGTCGAGCGCTTCGGCTGCGAGCACGACATACTGACCCAGGCCTGGTCGCCGATCGGTGGGATCACCGCCTACCGCGACGCCCCCCGCCGCAGCTTCGACGAGCCGGTGCTCCTCGAACTCGGTGCGAAGTACGGCAAGACGGCCGCGCAGATCATGCTGCGCTGGCATCTTCAGGAGGGACGCCAGGTCATCCCAAAGTCGACACGACCGGAGCGCATCGCCGAGAACATCGACGTCTTCGACTTCGCGCTCACCGGCTCCGAACTCACCCGGATCGACGGCCTCGAGACCGGCGTGCGCGGCGGGCCTGCGCCGGAGACCGTGACGCTCGAGGCGTACGGCCGGGACATCCCCGAGGCCTAACGATCGTGTGCGCGGCGGGAACACCCGGGCCGTCGCTGGCGTTGGCGTCTGCATGAGTGTTCCCCTCTCGATCCTCGATCTCGCCCCCATCGCCCCCAGCGAGACCGCCCGCGACAGCTTCACCGCCTCCGTCGCCCTGGCCCAGGAGGCCGAGCGGAACGGCTACCGCCGCGTCTGGTACGCCGAGCACCACAACATGGCGAGCATCGCCTCCAGCGCGACTTCAGTACTCATCGCCCACGTCGCGTCGCAGACCTCGACCATCCGCCTCGGCTCCGGCGGCGTCATGCTCCCTAACCACTCCCCTCTCACCATCGCCGAGCAGTTCGGCACCCTCGAAACCCTGCACCCGGGCCGCATCGACTTAGGCCTCGGCCGCGCCCCGGGCAGCGACCAGGCCACGTTCCGGGCGCTGCGTCGCGACCCCGACTCCTCCGAGCGCTTCCCGCAGGACGTGTTAGAACTGCAGGCGTTCCTCGTCGGCGAATCCCGAGTCTCCGGCGTGAGCGCCACCCCTGGTGCCGGCACCCGCGTCCCCCTCTACATCCTCGGCTCGTCGCTCTTCGGCGCGCAGCTCGCCGCCGCCCTCGGCCTGCCCTATGCGTTTGCCTCGCACTTCGCTCCGGATGCTCTGCATCAGGCCGTCGCCGAGTACCGCCGCGGCTTCCGCCCCTCCGAGCAGCTCGGCGCCCCCTACGTCATCGCCGGAGTGAACGCGATCGCGGCCGACACCGAGGAGGACGCTCAGGAGCAGTTCGCGCAAACGAAACGCGCACGCCTGATGATGATGCTGCGCCAGAGCGGCCAGATCCCCGTCAGCCAGACCTTCGACGACGAGGAACTCGACGCCCTGCTCAGCGCCCCGATCGGTGCCCACGTCGCAAGCATGACCACCTACACCGGTGTCGGGACCGGTGACCAGGTGGCCGACTACATCGCCGACTTCGCCCGCTCAGCTGACGCCGACGAGGTCATCGTCGCGCACGGGTCGCTGCGCACGGAGGCGCGACTGCGCTCGGTCGCGCTGCTCGCGCAGTCGAACGCTCGGGTCGCAGCGTAGGGATGTTCGCAACCAAGGTTGAGCGGGCCCCTACGCCCCATTAAGACGTTGTCGGCGCCCCTCAACCTTGGTTGCGAACACCGAGCGGCAGCAGGAGCAACACGGCGAGGGCATGACGTGAGCGAGCACTGACTGCCGCACGGGGTTCCACCCGAGTATTTGGCGAGCACGAGTATTCGGCGAGCACGGCCGGACGCGTCAGCAGCACGCGCAAGTCCACCGCACCGGGCTCATCGTCGGGACGCAGTCGTGCGCCGGACCTTTCGGGAGTCCGGCGCACGGTCAGTTGGCGATCAGTTGCCGGTGCGCTCACTGCGGCGTCGGAAGGTGAGCATGATCAGCCCGCCGCCGAGCAGGGCGAGCAGACCCAGTGCTCCCGCGGTTGCGGTCGCCGCTCGGTCAACTCCGGTCGAGGCCAGGCCAGCCTGCGGCCCGCGAGGTCCGTTCGACCCTGCGGCCGGGACGCCGGCGGCGCTGGTTTGCGCCGGTTGTGCCATCACGGCCGGTGCCGGCGTGGCCGTCGGGGTCAGCGTCACCGTGGGGGTGGCCGTGGGCATCACGGTCGGCATCACGGTCGGCGTCACGGTCGGCGTCACCGTCGGAGTGACCGTCGGAGTCATCGTGGGCGTGACCGTGGGCGTGACCGTCGGAGTCACCGTGGGCGTGACCGTGGGCGTGACCGTCGGAGTGACCGTCGGAGTCACCGTGGGCGTGACCGTAGGAGTGACCGTAGGAGTGACCGTCGGAGTCACCGTCGGAGTCACCGTGGGCGTGACCGTCGGAGTGACCGTCGGAGTCACCGTCGGAGTCACCGTCGGAGTCACCGTCGGAGTGACCGTCGGAGTGACCGTCGGAGTCACCGTGGGCGTCACCGTCGGAGTGACCGTCGGAGTGACCGTCGGAGTCACCGTGGGCGTCACCGTCGGAGTGACCGTGGGCGTGACCGTCGGAGTCACCGTCGGAGTCACCGTCGGAGTGACCGTGGGCGTCACCGTCGGAGTCACCGTCGGCGTGACCGTGGGCGTCACCGTGGGCGTCACCGTCGGAGTCACCGTCGGCGTGACCGTGGGCGTCACCGTGGGCGTCACCGTGGGCGTCACCGTGGGCGTCACCGTCGGGGACGGCCCGCCGCCCCCGGTCGGCTCGCAGCCCGGCGCGACGAACAGGTTCGAGTCAAGCGTGACCGCACCGGTCCGGGCCAGCGCGCGACCCTCGACCGTCGTTCCTGTCGTCACGGTGATCGACGCTTGGGCGAGGATGGAGCCTGCGAAACGCGATCCCGTTCCCAGTGTCGCGGAGCTTCCGACCTGCCAGAACACATTGCAGGCCTGGGCCCCGTTGATGAGCTCGACCGAACTCGCCGAAGCGGTGATGAGAGTCGACGCCGCCCGGATCACGAAGACCGACTCGTTGACGCCCTCCGCGTCGAGGCTCACGGCGCCGGTGATCCCGACTGGTCCGTCCGCCGTGTACACGCCGGGCTTCAAGGTCAACCCGCCAATGTCGGCGGGGATCTGCGCGGTGGTGGCCTGCGCCGACAGGTCGTCGTAGGCCGTGCCGACATCTTCTTGGGCTTGCCCCGCGGCCGCTGTGCCGCGCTCGATCGCGCCGCCGACCTCGCCCGGCGGGAATCCGGTGACCGCCGACAGCGGACTCACGCCCAGGTTCAGCGGGATCGTGGTCGGCCCGGTGTTCGTCACCGTCGATGCCGCGAGGACGGAGTAGGACTTCGCGGTTCCGAGGTCCGGCGCGGTAGCGGCCTGCGCGGCGGTCGGCGAGAACAGTACTGCTCCGAGCGCGGTGAGGACGATACCTGCGCCGACCGCTCTCGCACGGATCCGCCGACGATGGCGGAGAGAGGTGAGATCGGACACGTGCGGCATGAATGCCCTCGATCTGCCCACGTCAGCGTGGACTCATGAACCCTAGATGGGTGGCCTGAACCATAAGTCGCGCTCCCACGGGCCGTCTAGAGGAAGTACCCCTTTTGGGGGCACTAACTCCCGACGCGGGGCCGCAATTGCCTCCTCTTCCCCCAGCCTCGCGCCGCTCAGGTGCCCGAGAGTGCTCCGGATCTCGCCGAATCGCTGCATTCTCGGGCACCTCAGCGCCGAAGGCTATGGGGGCGAGTGCTAGAGCGCCACATCCTCGGTACTCGTCGCGAAGAGGTTGCAGGCGTCGCCGTACTGCGCCACGAGCCGAAGCGTCTTACGCTCCCCTCCTCCTCCAATCAGGATCGGCGAAGCCGGCTGCTGCACCGGCTCCGGGTAGCCAGGTGCTCACTCCTAGAACAGGGTGACGTCGCCGGTGGGCGGCTCGTCCCGGGTCAGAACCCGAAGGAACTTCTCATTGATGAACAGTCTTTCCCGTCCGATCCTGAGATCACGGACGACGCCGCGCTCAGCAAGCTCCCTCAGCCACTTCGCCGCGGTCTGGCGAGTGACTCTGCACCGATCGACGACGTTCACGATGCGGCAGTACGGCTGCTCGAACAGCACATCGAGCAGATCCGAGTTCGCACCAGCACTGGTAGTACGCGCGAGATCACGAGCACTCGACTGGAGAGCATCCACGGCGTCAATCTTGGCGAGCGTCGCGGCGGCAGTATCATGGACGACCTGGAGCACGAAGAGCAACCACGCCTCCCAAGCCCCGCGCCGGGTGACATCGAGCAGGAGACGGTAGTACTCGTCCCTTCTTTCGATGATTCCCCGCGAGAGGTAAAGAATCGGCTCTCGCAGCACCGCGGAATCAACGAGCATGAGAATGTTGAGGATACGGCCTGTTCGGCCGTTGCCGTCGGTGAACGGGTGGATCGCTTCAAATTGGTAGTGCGCGACAGCCATGCGCACGAGCGGATCAAGGCTCCGCGCAGTGTAAACGAACTCGGCCCAGTTACTCAGCAGTGCGCGGAGGACGGACTCACCCTCGGGCGGGGTGTAGATCGCTCGGCTGGTGACGGGACTGGCGATTATCGTGCCTGGCAGGTTCCGGATCCGCATCTCACGACGGTGGATCTGCGAGCAGATCTCGACCGCAGTGGTCACCGACATCGGTTGCTCCCGAATGCTCTGGATACCTGCGACGAGTGCCGTCCGGTAACGCAGGGTCTCCTTCGTCTCGGCCGAGGCCGATGCGGCCTCGTCTGCAGCATGCCGGAACAACTCATCGGTCGTGGTGACGATGTTCTCGATCTCGGAACTGGCCTGCGCCTCGAGCAACGGGATCGTGTTGATGAGGACACTCGGGTTCGTCATCCGTGACGCAGCTTGATCCAGAGCCGCCAGGACCGATCGCGTCTCGACCACCGCCTTCAGGACGACCGACGTCTCGAGCTCGACAGCTGGAGGAACCATCGGCAGATCGTTGTAGGGCCGCTCCGGAGTCCACGCCATGTGTCAACAGTAGAGACACATGAGGCGAACATGTCAAAATTCAGCAAGATTTTTGACATGTTACGGGAATGTGTTCGCTGCGCCGACACGTCGATTGCTACCGCCGGCTGCGCCCGATCTGCTATCAGCGACCGGGATCGACAAGCCGGACGAGCCCTTGACGCACGACCTCACCTGACGCACGGCCTCACGCGCCGACGCGGAACCGATTCCCGTCGAACCCGACGACGTCGCCGACCACCAGCTGGCGCCCGCGGCGGAGGTCGACCTCGCCGTTCACCGTCACACGTCCCTCGGCGACGGACTCTTTCGCCTCTCCTCCCGAGAGAATGCCCGCGAACTTCAGAAACTGGCCCAGGCGGATCGACCCGCCACCGAGCGGGACGTCGACAGGCTCGGGGACGGCCGCGGCGGTCATCACAAGCGACCGATCGGGGAAGGAACGTCAGAGTCGTCGTACGCCATCGGTAACTCCATCACCTGGAAAATGTCCGGCGAGTACCAGTGCTCCTTGCCCCCACGACCGTGCGTGCCTAAGGACCGGAGCCATCCGCGGGCTTCAGCATTGCGGATGAGATTTCTCGCGCCCTGGTTCGTGATGTCGAGGCGGGTCTGAACATGCCGGACGGTAACGAACGGATTCCGAACAATGATCTCGACGAGTCGAGGCAGGCTCGACCTTTCTTTGATCGCCTCCTCGTAATAGCGCTCACGGATCCGGATGAGCTTCCCGGAACGCGTAACCGCATCGTCCGACTGTGCGCGGACCGCCCGGAGAAAGAACGTCAGCCATCCATCCATATCGCCGGTCTCTCGAACTGCCTGCAAGCGCTCGTAGTACTCCTCGCGGTGCGTCTCGAAGAAGTGGGAGAGGTACAGGAGCGGCAGAGGAAGTCTCCTCCGCTCCATGAGAAGCAGGTTAATGAGCAGACGCCCAATCCGCCCGTTCCCGTCGAGGAAGGGGTGAATTGTCTCGAATTGGTAGTGCATGAGGCCCGCCTGGATCAAGGCGGGAAGGCGCCGACCGTCGTCATTCACGAAACGCTCCCAGTCGGTAAGCAGATCACCCAGGTGAACAGGCAATGGAGGAACGAAGGCGGCAGTCTCAGGCGTCGCGCGGGCGTGCCCGACCCAGACCGGCGAAGTCCGGAGCTCACCCGGGTTCTTCTCCTCACCCCGCACTCCCGTGAGGAGCGTCGCGTGCACTGCGAGTATCAGCCGCTGGGTGATGGGAAGGGTCTTCGCCAGCTCGTACGCCTGGTTCGTCGCGTCAAGGTAGCGGTGAACTTCGGCCGTATCGTCGTTCCGTGAGTCCTCATCGATTTCGGACTGGAAAACGTCGGAGAGGGACGCCTGGGTCCCCTCGATGCGGGAACTTGCCAGAGCCTCCCTCCGCAGGTAGGGCCCGATGAGCTGCCCCGGATCGGTGATGAGCATCCCGAGGCCCTGTAGGTGGCCCAGCGCCGCGTCAGCCTCCGACAGGGCTGACACCACCTCCGCGGAGAGATCGAGGGCACGGGGTATGGGTTTCGGCAGGTAGTAAGTGAACGCCCACTTGTTCCCCGGTTCCCGAGTCGGGCTCCCGAACGGCGAGTCGGCGAAACGATCCTGGTCCATGCGTCGACGCTACAACAGATCGGGGGTTGAAGTTGGAATTGAGGGCGTTCGACCTAGTGCACTTGGAGCGTCGGCGCAACGCTCCAACTCGGCCCCCTGATCGTGGGAGCGTCACACCGCCGGGATGTCCGCGAACCGCGAGAAGTGCCCGTGGAAGCCCACCGTCACCGTGCGCGTCGGGCCGTTGCGGTGCTTGGCGACGATGAGGTCGGCCTCGCCTGCGCGGGGGTTGTCCTTCTCGTAGGCGCTCTCGCGGTGCAGGAGGATCACCATGTCGGCGTCCTGCTCGATCGAGCCCGACTCGCGCAGGTCCGAGATCGCGGGCAGCTTGTCGGCCCGCTGCTCCGGCCCACGGTTCAACTGTGAGAGCGCGATGACCGGCACCTGCAACTCCTTCGCGAGCAGCTTGAGCGCGCGCGAGAACTCCGAGACTTCCTGCTGACGGCTCTCGACCTTCTTGCCCGAGGTCATCAGCTGGAGGTAGTCAATGACGACCATCTTGAGACCGACGCGCTGCTTGAGCCGACGGCACTTGGCACGGATCTCGACGAGCGTCATGTTGGGCGAGTCGTCGATGTAAAGCGGAGCGTCATTGATCCGGCCGCGAGTAGAGGCGATGGTCGTCCAGTCGCGCTGGTCGACCGTGCCCTTGCGCATGTGTTGCAGCGGCACCGAGGCCTCGGCCGAGAGCAGGCGCATCGCGATCTCGCTGCGCCCCATCTCGAGCGAGAAGAAGATTGTCGGCATGTTGTGCTTGATGGCGGCGGCGCGCGCGAAGTCGAGCGCGAGGGTCGACTTACCCAGCGCGGGACGGGCGGCGACGATGATCATCTGCCCCGCGTGGAAGCCGTTCGTCAGGTCGTCGAGATCGGCGAATCCGGTGGGAACGCCGGTGAAGGCACCGTCCTTGTGCGCGGCCGCCTCAATCTCGTCAATCGCGACGGTGACCGCGTCGGTCAGTGGGACGTAGTCCTCCGCTGTCTCGGACCCCGTGACGTTGTAGATCTCGGCCTGCGCCGAGTTGACCAGGTCGAGCACCTCGCCCTCGCCCTGATAGCCCATCTGGGCGATGCGGGTACCGGCCTCCACCAGGCGACGAAGCAGCGCGCGCTCAGCGACGATGGACGCGTAGTAGCCCGCGTTCGCGGCGGTCGGCACCATCGAGGTGAGGGTGTGCAGGTAGTCGGCCCCGCCGGCGCGCTGCAATTCGCCCTGCTTGGTGAGTTCGTCGGTGACCGCGATGACGTCGGTCGGCTCGCCGTGCGAGTAGAGCGCGAGGATCGCGTCGAACACGATCTCGTGCTTGGGGATGTAGAAGTCGGTGCCCTTGACACTCTCGACGACGTCGGCGACGGCGTCTTTCGAGAGCAGCATGCCGCCGAGCGCGGACTGCTCGGCGAGAAGGTCGTGCGGAGGCGTCCGCTCGTTGCCGCGGGACTCGCCGCGACTGTCCCGCCCGTCCGAGCCGGGAACCGCCAGGTGCGCGATCGTCATGCCTTCGCCTCCTCCTGTCGGGTGCCTCGCGGAACGGATGAGCGTCCGATCAAGCCGGTGTCGAGTCCTGGTCTACCAGCGACCTCCGACAGCGGCGCAGAATCGCCCGTCCGCTCCCCTCGCGGGGCGCTGCGCCACCCTACGGACCACCCGCCACACCATGCAAACCGCCCTGTGGAAAGAGCTGTGGACAACTGCGGAGAAACGCCGCGCCCACTGTGTGCAACATGTGGAGAACCCTGTGGGATTAGACGCCCCTACGAAGTTTTTTCTACGTCCTGACCAGGGATTTCTCCCATCCTACAGCTGTGCGTGGAAAACAGCCTTCAGCCCACGTTGAAGGTTGCCGCCGCCGGAGGGTGTATGTGGATAGCGCTGTGGACAACGGCAACGACAGAGGGCGGTGCGTCGGGACTGAGAAGTCCCGTCGCACCGCCCTCTGCGGCGTTCTCGCGGCCCTACTTAGCCGCGACCACCTGCAGCTTCACAGTGGCCTGGATGTCGTCGCGCAGACGCACCACGGCCTCGTGCTCGCCGACGTTCTTGATCGCGTTGGCGATCACGATCTTGCGCTTGTCGAGCTCGCCGAATCCGGCCGCTGCCACCGCGTTCGCGACGTCAGAGCTCTTCACCGAACCGAAGAGGCGGCCGTCCTTGCCGGCCTTGACCGTCAGCTTCACCCGGTTGGCCTCGAGGACCTGCTTGGTGTGCTGCGCCTCCTCGATGGTCTTGTGCTCACGAGCGGCTCGCGCCGACTTGATCTGCTCGACCTGCTTCTCGCCACCGCGGGTCCAGGCGACGCCGAAGCCCTGCGGGATGAGGTAGTTGCGGGCGAACCCGTTCTTCACATCGACGACATCGCCGGCGGAGCCGAGCCCGTCGACCTCGTGGGTCAGGATGACCTTGGACATACCGTTACCTACCTTCCGCTGCCGGCGTAGGGCAGGAGCGCCATCTCGCGGGCGTTCTTGACGGCACGGGCGATGAGGCGCTGCTCCTGCACGGAGACACCGGTGATACGACGGGCGCGGATCTTCCCACGCTCCGAGATGAATTTGCGGAGGGTCGCGACGTCCTTGTAGTCGATGACACCCACGCGGACCGACTTCGCGGGGGCCGCGTTCTTCGCGCCCTTGCCGCGGATCGGCTTGCGGCGGTCGCCGCTGCTCTTTCCAGCCATAGTGGTTTCCTTAGATTCTGGTTCGCCCCTGTCCCGTCGCGAGCGATCGCGGTGCGGGTGGGGCGGGATTCAGGTGAGGAGAGCGTTCGAGCCGAGGCTCAGAACGGCGTCTCGTCGTTGTAGCTGCCCGGCGTGCTCCACACGTCGCCACCGGCAGGAGCGCTGGGCGCCCACGGCTGCTCAGCCTGGCCACCGCGGTTGCCGCCGACAGCGCCGGAGCCGCCCTGGTTGCCGCCGCCGAAGCCGCCCTGGTTGCCCTGGCCGCCGCCGACCTGCCCGCCGTTGCCCTGGCCGCCACCGGCCTGGCCGCGCCCGCCTCCGCCGGAGGTGCGCGTGACCTGCGCGGTCGCGTAGCGCAGCGAGGGCCCGATCTCGTCGATCTCGAGCTCGATGCTGGTGCGCTTCTCGCCTTCCTTCGTCTCGTACGAACGCTGCTTCAGGCGGCCAGTCGCGATGACACGGCTGCCCTTGGTCAGCGTTCCCGCGACGTTCTCGGCGAACTCGCGCCAGACGGAGGCGCGGAGGAACAGCGCTTCGCCGTCCTTCCAGTCGTTCGCCTGGCGGTCGAAGGTGCGTGGCGTGGAGGCGATGGTGAAGTTCGCGACCGCAAGCCCGCCCTGCGTGTAGCGCAGTTCGGGGTCGGCCGTGAGGTTGCCCACCACGGTGATGATCGTCTCGCCGGCCATGAGCGCTACGCCTTGGGAGCGGCCGGAGCCTTGGCAGCCTTGCGGGCGGCCTTCTCGGCAGCGAGCTTCGCGGCGGCTTCGACCTGGGCGATGCCCTCTTCGGCCCGCAGCACCTTGGTGCGCATGACGGCCTCGGACAGCTTCAGCTGACGGTCGAGCTCGTTCGCGGCGTCGGAGGTCGACGTGAAGTCGACGACGGCGTAGATGCCCTCGGACTTCTTGTTGATCTCGTACGCCAGACGGCGGCGGCCCCAGACGTCGACCTTGTCGATGGATCCACCATCGGTACGGATGACGTTGAGGAACTTGTCGAGACTCGGAGCGACGGTGCGCTCATCGATCTCGGGGTCCAGGATGACCATGATTTCGTACTGATGCGTCACTAACCCACCTCCTTCGGACTAAACGGCCACGGTATTTCCGTGACAGGAGGGTATGTAGCATCTGCCCACTCCCGCGGACGCGACTGCGTCTGTTCGTGGACAACCTCCACAGACTACAACAGGACCGCCCCGACGCGCCGGACGGATGCGCGGCACTGTCACTCAGCGGCACTGTCACTCAGCGGCACTGTCACCCAGCGGCACTGTCACTCAGCAGCACTGTCACTCAGCAGCACTGTCACTCAGCGGCACTGTCACTCAGCAGCACTGTCACTCAGCAGCACTGTCAGTCAGCGGCTCAGTCGCTCCACCGCTCAGCGCGACGCCCACCACTCGCGCAGACGCTGCGTCGCGGCCTCCTCGCCGAGTGGACCCTCCTCCAGTCGCAACTCCAACAGGAACCGGTAGGCCGCTCCCACCTCGGGGCCGGGCGCAACGCCGAGGATCGACATGATCTGCGTGCCGTCGAGGTCGGGCCGCTTCGACGCAAGCTCCTCCTTCTCGGCCAGCTCGGCAATGCGCGCCTCGAGATCGTCGTAGGCGTGCGCGAGCCGCTCCGCCTTGCGCCGGTTGCGCGTCGTCACGTCGGCGCGCGTCAGGATGTGCAGGCGCTCCAGCAGGGGCCCGGCATCGGTCACATAGCGGCGCACCGCGGAGTCGCTCCACGCCCCGTCCGTGTAGCCGAAGAACCGCAGGTGCAGCTCGATCAGGCGCGCGACCTCCGTCGTGGACTGCTTGTCGAATTTCAGCGCGCGCATCCGCTTAAGTGCGAGCTTGGACCCGACGAGATCGTGATGGTGGAAGCTCACCGCACCGCCGGGCTCCATACGCCGTGTCGCCGGCTTTCCACTGTCGTGAAGCAGGGCCGCGAGCCGCAGCACCACGTCCGGCTCAGCGCCCGGGTGCCGCGCCTCCTCCAGCGCGATCGCCTGCTCGAGCACCGTGAGGCTGTGCGTGTAGACGTCCTTGTGGTGGTGGTGCTCGTCCTGCTCCAGACGGAGGGCGGGCAGCTCCGGGAGGAAGTAACCGGCCAATCCGGTGTCCACGAGCAGTTCCAGTCCGGCGCGCGGCGAGGCTGTCGCCAGCAGCTTGCGCAGCTCCTCCTGCACCCGCTCGGCCGACACGTCGCGGATCCGCCCCGCGAACTCGGCCATCGCCCAGTCCACCTCGTCCGTGGTGCGAAAGCCGAGCTGCGACGTGAAGCGGGCCGCGCGCAGCATCCGAAGCGGATCATCACCAAAGGACACGTCGGCCGCGGAGGGGGTGCGCAGCCGCCCCGCGAGCAGGTCCTCCACTCCGCCCGACGGATCGACCAGCACGACCTCGGGGATCCGCAGCGCCATCGCGTTGACGGTGAAATCGCGGCGCACCAGATCGCCCTCAAGGGAGTTGCCAAACTCGACCTCGGGCTTACGACTCACCCCGTCGTAGCTGTCGCTGCGGTAGGTGGTGATCTCGACCGTCTCGCCGGCCACCCGCGCGCCGATGGTGCCGAAGGCACGCCCAATGTCCCAGTGCGCCTCGGCAATCGGAGCGACGATGCGCACGATGTCGTCGGGGTGCGCCGACGTGGTGAAGTCGAGGTCGTGGACGTCGTGCCCGAGGAACGCGTCGCGCACCGGTCCGCCCACGAGCGCGAGTTCGTGTCCGTGGGTGGCGAACGCCTCGGCCAGCCGCGCGACCGCCGGTGTCCACGCGAGGGAGCGGAGTGTCTCGAGAGCGGTCTGGACGCTGTGCATTCGCCCGATCCTACTGGGGCAGTGCGGCCGGCGAGACGGTAACCGTGTCAGCAGGTTACAGCAAGATCGCCGCGCCCAGGTGACCCACCGGCAGCCCCGACGGGGCCTGCACGTAGAATCACCCGCATGGAGGCCGAGTGAGTCCGATGCATCGGCGCGACCTCACCCCTCCCCGTCTCCGCCGGCTCATCCGCCTCGCCGGAGCGGCTGTGCTCTCGGCAGTGCTCCTTGGCACGCCCGCCGTCGCTGAGCAGGCCCCCGGATTCAAAGCCGCGGTCTTCCCCTCCGGGACCGTCACCGCCACGGTCGGTGCTGCGAACGACGGCGTCCTTCCGTTGAACCAGGACCTCCAGCTTTCGGTCGCCGTGCGCAACGGCACCACTCAGTCGGTCGATGCCGCCACCGTGAGCGTTGCGCTCTCGTACGCCACCCTCGACTCGCGCGTTGAACTGCACGACTGGCTCGACGCCGAGGCCGACAACGACACCGATCCGGTCCAGGCGGGCGCCGAGCTGCGCCTTCTGCCCTCCAGCACCGCCGAGGCAGTCGTCACTGTGCCGGTCGAGCAGATCCCTTTCTCGAACGACCGCACCGCGCTCGGCACCCATGCGGTCCTCGTCACGATTACGGACCCCGACGGTGTGGTCTCGACCGCCCGTACCGCGGTGGAGCTGACCGACAGCACCGCCTCTGCGCAGGAAACGGGCGTCAACATCCTCGTGCCGCTCACCGTCCCCGACACGGATTCCGGACTGCTCTCGGCCGACACCCTGCGCGATTACACGCAGCCCACGGGCACGCTCTCCCGGCAGCTCGACGCGGTGTTCGGCCGCGCCGTGACGATCGGAGTGGACCCGCGCATCCTCGCGTCCATCCGTCTTCTCGGCGAATCGGCCCCGGACTCGGCGGTGACCTGGCTGCGACGGCTCGAGGCCGCACCCAATGAGGTGTTCGCCCTGCCCTACGCCGATGCCGACATCGCCGCCCAGGCGCAAGCCGGCCTCGACACTCTCCTCGCGCCCACCTCCTTCGAGTACGGCATCGACGACACCCGCTTCGGCAACGCTTCCAGTACGGCAACGCCCGCGGCTGGGCCGGACCAGCCCGGCTCCCCGACCCGACCCGAACGGCCGAGCACGGAGTCCCTGCTCTCCCTTGGCTGGTCATCGACCGTCGGCCCCCTCGCCTGGCCGGCGACCGGGACCGTCCGCGCCGCTGATCTCGACGTCTACGCCGCGAGTGGTCTGACGCGCACGGTCGTCTCCTCCGACGACCTCACGCTCCCGAAGGCCGTCGACACGGCCACTCGGGCGATGGTCGACGGCCATGAGATCGTCGTCGCCGATGGCCGCCTCTCCGCCGGTTTCAGCGATGCGGTCAGCGCCACCACCGAACCCGCGTGGCGCGCCCGGATGAGCGCCCTCTCCGCGGGACTCGCGCAGGTGCAGCGCGAGGGCACGACTCCCACTGTCGTGCTCGCGCTCGACCGTGACTCGGCGCTCGATGGAGCCCGGCTCGCACAGACCCTCGATGCGCTCAACGCTCTCCCGTGGGCACAGGGGGCGTCATTCAGCGCCGCGCTGACGGCTCCGGCCACCGACGGCGTGACGATCACCGACTCCGCTGAACCGGCTCGGCGCCTCGGGACGGTGCGGGACCTGCTCGCCACCGCCTCGCTCATCGACTCCTTCTCTGCCGTGCTGCGCGAGCCGGACCTGCTGCGCGGCAAGAGCCGCAACGACCTCCTCGCCCTGCTTGCCGTTGCCTGGCGTGGAGATGATGCCGGCTGGGAGAAGGCCGTCGAAGCGAGTCGGCAGCTCGCCGAGACCACTCTCTCGGCGGTCCGCGTCGAGTCCTCGGACAGTGTGCTGCAGCTCTCGCACGATTCGAGCATCCCGGTGTACGTCCGCAACGATCTGCCGTGGCCGGTGGAGGTACGGATCGACGCCTCCACCTCCAACGCCGTCCTCGACATCGACGAGACCTCGATCAAGCCGGCCTCGATCGACGCGAGCTCGCAGGGCCGGCTGCCCATCCCGGTGAGAGCCCGCGTCGGCAATGGCGAGACGCAGGTGCGGGTGCAGCTCACGGCCCTCGATAGCACCCCGATCGGCACGCCCACGAGCGTGGTAACCAGCGTGCGCGCCGACTGGGAGACCGTCGGGACGCTCGCGCTGGGAATCCTGCTGGTCATCATCTTTGGCGTCGGGATCCTCCGTAACATCCGCCGTCGCCGCCGAGGCGACACCACAGAGGACGAGGAGGACCCGAACGCCCCGCTCGCGGTTCAGCCTGGCCTCGACGACCGAATGGACCCGCGTGGCTAGCTTTTCCCTCGGACGCGCCAGCGCAGTCCTCGCCTCCGGCACGATGGTCTCGCGAGTGCTCGGCTTCGTCATGTCGATCGTCTTCGCCCAGACGATCGGCGTGGTCGGGCAGGGTGCCGACGCGTTCACCATCGCTAACGGACTGCCGAATACGATCTACTCGATCATCGCCGGCGGTGCTCTGAACGCGGTCCTCGTGCCTCAGATTGTGCGCGCCGGCTTACATGCCGATGGTGGGCGCGCCTACATCAACCGCCTCTTGACGCTGGCCTTCGTGCTGCTCATCGTGGCAGCAGTCGTAGCGACCCTCCTTGCGCCGGTGCTGGTGCGGCTCAACGCAGCCGACTATGGGCCACAACAGTTCCAGCTCGCCATAGCATTCGCCTACTGGTGCCTCCCGCAGGTCTTCTTCTACGGGCTCTACACGATCCTCGGCGAGGTGCTCAACGCACGCGGCTCCTTCGGTCCCTTCACCTGGACCCCCGTGGTCAACAACGTCGTGACGATCGCGGGTCTCGTCGCTTTCCAATCCCTGTTCAGGGTCGGCACCGTCCAGCTCCGCTCCGCCTCCGTGTGGACGTCCGAGATGGTCGCGGTGCTCGCGGGCTCAGCGACACTCGGCGTCGCACTCCAAGCGATCCTGCTCGTGTTCTTCTGGAAACGTGTCGGGCTGACCTACCGCCCCGACTTTCGCTTCCGCGGCGTGGGCCTGGGGCGCGCAGGCCGCATCGCCATCTGGACCTTCGGAGCCCTCCTCCTCACCGTCGCGGCAGGCTTCATCGAGAACTCCACGGTGAGCGGCAGTTCCGGCAACTACGCCTCGGCCACTGCGCTGCAAAAGGCGTGGCTGATCTTCATGCTGCCCCACTCCGTGATCGCCGTTTCGGTCGCCACCGCCTACTTCACCCGGATGAGCGGGCACGCCGCCGCGGGCAGAATCGACGACTTCCGCGCCGACGTCTCCGCCTCGATCCGCATCGTCGGCCTCTTCTTGGTCTTCGCCGCGGTCGCCCTGGTCGTGTGCGCCGTGCCCTTTGCCGCTGTCTTCTCGGACAGCGACGACGTCATCGCGCCAATGGCCGCGATCATCACCGCCTACGTCGTCGTCCTGCCGCTCTTTTCGACCCTCGCGATCGTGCAACGCGCCTTCTACTCGCTCGACGACGGACGGACTCCGTTTTTCTACACACTCGTGCAGACGGCGATCGTGGTCGTCGGCTGCCAGATCGCCCTCTTCGGACCCCGTGGAGCGACTGCGCTGGTCGTCGCCGCCTCCGTCTCGCTGGGCATCGCCGTCCAGGCGATACTCGCCTGTTTCCTTCTCCGGCGCCGCCTCGGCGGACGCGGCGGATGGGTCATCGTGTGGCGGTTCGTGCAATACACCGTCGCCGCCCTGCCGGCAGGAGCCGTCGGAGGCGTCGTCATGATCCTCCTCAGCGTGCAGGACAACCTCCCCGTGGCGACCCCGTTGTCCGCGGTCGTCTCGATGGCCATCGCGGGCACCGCCATGGCCATCGTCTACATTGCGATCCTCTGGGTCATGCGGGTGCCGGAGCTGCGCACCCTGGCCGCGCCGTTCTTCCGTCGCCTCGGACGCTGACGCACGCAGGCGTCAAATACATAAATCCCTGATGAGCGCCGTTTTTTAAGGCACGGGGGTTCACAGGTGCTCCGGGACGCCGTCGCGCATCCACCGTGCCCAGGCTCGCGGAATAGCGCCCGCCTAGGATGTGTTGTAGCCCTCGGAGCCGCGGAACGATCGAGCGCCCGGCCCCGGGCGTTCGGCCTTACCGCCTCACCCGTCACCGCTCGTACAGACCCCGAGGAGTTGCCGTGCGCGACATCGTCATCATCGGATCCGGCCCGGCCGGCTGGACCGCCGCCATCTACGCGGCGCGCGCCGAACTGCACCCGGTGGTCGTCGCCTCCTCCGTCGAGATCGGCGGTGACCTCATGAACACGACCGATGTCGAGAACTTCCCCGGCTTTCCCGACGGCATCCTCGGCCCCGAGCTCATGACCGCGATGCAGGCCCAGGCCGAGAAGTTTGGGGCCGAAACCTTCTACGACGATGTCACCTCCCTCGACCTTGAGGGCGAGATCAAAACGGTGTACCTCGGCTCCGGAGAGAGCATCGAGGCGAAGAGCGTCGTCGTCGCGACCGGTTCCGCGTACCGCAAGCTCGGCCTGCACGATGAGGACCGCCTGTCGGGACACGGAGTGTCGTGGTGCGCCACCTGCGACGGCTTCTTCTTTAAGGGCAAGACCATTGCCGTCGTCGGCGGGGGCGACTCCGCGATGGAGGAGGCGACCTTCCTGACGAAGCACGCCGCAAAGGTCTACATCATCCACCGCAAGGGTTCGTTGCGGGCCTCGAAGGTGATGCAGAAGCGTGCCTTCGACAACGAGAAGATCGAGTTCGTCTGGAATTCCGAGGTCACGGGCATCACCGGCGAAAGCCACGTCACCGGAGTAAAGCTGCGCGACACAGTCGACGGCATCGAGTCGCACCTCGATCTCGACGGCCTCTTCATCGCAATCGGCAATGATCCACGCACCCACATCGTGCACGGCAAGCTCGATCTGACGACCGAGGGCACGATCTCCGTTGTCGGTCGCTCCTCCCAGACCTCCGTTCCCGGCGTCTTCGCCGCGGGCGACGTCATCGACCCGACCTACCGTCAGGCCGTCACCGCCGCCGCCTCCGGAACGGTCGCCGCCCTCGACGCGGAGCACTACCTGGCCGCGCTCGCCGATGGCATTGCCCACACCGACGGCTCACCCCGAGCCGAACTCATCACCCGCTGACCCACTGGGCAGCACGCAGGAGCCGGCTTTGCCGGCTCGTGAAGGAGAAAACCGTATGTCCACCGCGAAGAGCGTCACCGACGCATCGTTCCAGTCCGACGTTCTCGACTCCGAGAAGACCGTCCTGGTCGACTTCTGGGCCGAGTGGTGCGGCCCCTGCCGCATGGTGTCGCCCATCCTCGACCAGATCTCGGCCGAGCACGGCGACAAGATCGAGATCGTCAAGCTCAACGTTGACGAGAATCCGCAGACGGCCGCGAAGTACCAGATCACGTCGATCCCGGCGATGAAGGTCTACCAAAAGGGTGAGGTCGTCAAGACGGTCATCGGAGCGAAGCCCAAGCCGGCGCTCGAGGCCGACCTGGCCGCATTCCTCTGAGTTTCAGAGCACACTGAGTTTCAGAGCACACTGATCGCCACGCGGTCGCAGAGAACCCCCGTCGCCTCCTGGCGCGGGGGTTTTCTGCGTCCCGTAGAGGTTTCACGTGAAACCACATTCACGCCACCGAAAGCGGCCAGGCCGCCAATGGCACAGTGGCGTCCAATCTCCCTCGGGCATGCTCAGCGGCGGCAGCTACTGTAGACAGACTCGGCTGTGTTCGAGTTATCCCCGTCCACCGAGCGAAGCGAAACCCATCGTGACCAACCGCGGCACCAACCTCGATCCCTGGTACAACTCCTACGCGGAGCGCACGGCCGGATTGGCCGCCAGCGAGGTCCGAGCGCTGTTCGCGGTCGCGTCACGTCCCGAAGTCGTCTCGCTCGCGGGTGGTATGCCATTCGTCGCTGCGCTCCCCCAGGACCTCGTCTCTGGCGCCATCGACACGGTCATGCGCGAGCAGGGCCCCGTCGCTCTCCAATACGGCTCTGGCCAGGGATTCCCGGCCTTACGGGAGCAGATCCTCGACGTTATGGCGCTTGAGGGGATCTCTGCCAGTGCGGACGATGTGGTGGTGACCACAGGCTCCCAGCACGCGCTCGAGCTGGTCTCCAAGCTCTTCCTCAACCCCGGCGACGTCGTGCTTTCCGAGGGCCCCAGTTACGTGACCGCGATGGTCATCTTCCGCTCGTATCAGGCTGAGATCGAGCACATCCCGATGGACGAGCACGGCCTGATTCCCGCAGCCCTCCGCGAGCACATCGCTCGCGTGCGTGCTGCCGGCAAGACGATTAAGTTCCTCTACACGATTCCGACGTTCCACAACCCGGCAGGGGTCACCCTGAGCTGGGAGCGGAGGGTCGAAATTCTCGAGATCTGCAAGACCGAGGGGATTCTCGTCCTCGAGGACAACCCGTACGGGCTGCTCTATTTCGAGGATGTGCCGCCCAAGGCGATGCGCTCGTTGGAGCAGGACGGCGTCATCTACCTCGGCACCTTCTCCAAGACCCTCGCGCCCGGCTTCCGCGTCGGCTGGGCCCTCGCTCCGCATGCGATCCGCGAACGGCTGATCCTCGCGAACGAGGCGGCCGTCCTGAGCCCCTCGTCCTTCAGCCAGCTGGTGATCTCCCAGTACCTCGAGACGGCCGACTGGCGGGCCCAGATCGATACCTTCCGGGGTGTCTACCGAGAGCGCAAGGAGGCGATGCTGCGCAGCCTGCAGACACACCTCCCGGAGTTGACGTGGACCAATCCGAATGGTGGCTTTTATGTATGGCTGACACTGCCGGCCGAGCTCGACTCGAAGGCGATGCTTCCCCGCGCAGTGAAAGAACTCGTGGCCTACACGCCCGGAACCGCGTTCTACGGCAACGGAGATGGACGACAGAACATCCGGCTTTCGTTCTGCTACCCCACCCCTCAACGGATCGGCGAGGGTATCCGCCGACTCGCAACAGTCATCAATGGCGAACTCGACCTCCTCTCCACCTTCGCCGGCACTGGTTCATTGGCAAACGCTGACGCGAACGCGCAGGACAGCCTCCTGCCGCCCGCTGCCTCCTGACAGCACCTCCGCTAGTCGATTGAAAGAAAGCCCTGGTCATGACCGATTTCTCTGTGCTCGACCGTACTCTCGACATCCTCGTGATCAGTGGAGGAATCAGCCACGAACGTGACGTATCGCTTCGCTCTGGACGGAGGGTGGCCGACCGTCTGTCGGCGATGGGGCATCGGGTGGCGCTGCATGAGCCGGACGCAACGCTGCTCACGACGCTCCTGCAGATGCGACCCGACGTCGTCTGGCCCGCGGTGCACGGAGCGAGCGGTGAGGACGGCGCCCTGCTCGGGCTGCTCGAAGCCGCCGGCTTCTCGTACGTCGGGTCGCGAACCGACGCCGCCCGTCTCGCCTGGTTCAAGCCGACCGCAAAGACTCTTGTCGCGCGTGCCGGCTTCTCGACACCCGACTCCATCACGCTCCCCCGCGAGACATTCCGCGAGCTCGGAGCTGCCGGCATTCTCGAGCAGGTAGTCGCGCACCTCCCCGGGCCGCTGGTTGTCAAGCCGGCGCAAGGTGGCTCTGCTCAGGGCGTCAGCATCGTCTCGGATCCGGAGCAGCTACCCCGCGCGATGGTGGCGGCGTACACCTATGGCGAGGTCGTGCTGATTGAGCAACAGATTCAAGGAACCGAAGTCTCGGTGGGAGTGCTCGATCTGGGCGATGGGGCCTTTGCGTTGCCCCCGGTCGAGATCGAGCCAGTCGCTGGCCGCTACACCTTTGAAGCTCGGTACAACGCGGGGGAGACGCGGTTCTACACACCAGCAAGAGTATCGACGGAGCAGCTTGATGATGTCTGCCGCGTGGCCGTGGCGATTCATGAACTTCTCGGCCTCCGCCACCTCTCGCGAATCGATTTCATCATCGACGAGCCAGGGACCCCGTGGTTCTTCGACGCGAATGTTCTGCCCGGGATGACAGAGACATCGCTGGTTCCCCAGGCGATTGAAGCCTCCGGCAGGTACCTCGGCGACGTGTACTCGACCCTCGCACGCCTGGCACTCGAAGGCTGACGCCGTTTCACGTGAAACGTCCGTCGGGCATCATCACGACTAGACGCTCGGCGGCGAACGAACCACCAGACTACCTTTGCTCTTAATGAGTCACCGCGGGGACGTGAGCCCGAGACGAGACGGGCCTATTCAGCACCCCAGCCGCATTGCCACACCACCATGCCGCTCGATCAAACAACGACCGGTGCACCGTTTCACGTGAAACGGTCCTACGACGTCAGCGACACTTCGGAGGGCTCGCCGATCTCGGCAAGGATGCGATTGAGGTCCTGAATCGACGCGAAGTCGATGACCATCTGCCCTTTGCGCGCACCAAGAGTGACTCTGACCCGCGTATTCAGGCGGTCGCCGAGATGATCCGCAATAGAGGAGAGGTGCCCCGAGTGTCCGCCCGGCTCCTCCGGTACGACCCGCATCGATGACTTCGGCGCCTTCATCCGGGCCGCCGCCGCCTCCGCCGCGCGTACCGACAGGTCCTCATTCACAATCTTCTCGGCGAGCCGACGCATCGCCTCTATCCCCTCGAGCGACAGCACCGCTCGAGCATGGCCGGCAGTCAGAACCCCGGCCGCGACGCGCGCCTGCACCTCCGCGGGGAGTCTCAGCAGGCGCAGTGTGTTCGAGATCTGCGGGCGCGACCGCCCGAGCCGAGTGGCCAAGGCCTCCTGGGTGATGCCGAAGTCGCTGAGCAGTTGTTGATACGCCGACGCCTCCTCGAGTGGATTGAGATCGGCTCGGTGCAGGTTCTCCAGGAGCGCGTCCCGCAGCATGTTCTCGTCGGCAGTGTCCTTGATCACCGCGGGGATCGTCGTCAGACCCGCTGCCTTCGACGCACGAAAACGCCGCTCTCCCATCACCAGCTCGTACTTAGCTCCGCCGCGCCCGGAACGCGGTCTGACGACGATGGGCTGCAACACCCCAAACTCGCGGATGCTGTGCACCAACTCAGCGAGGTCATCCTGATCGAACACGGATCGAGGCTGGGCAGTATTCGGAATGATCTCAGCGAGGGGGAGTCGCGCCAGGCGAGCGCCCGGAACCTCCAGCAGCTCCTCCTCGCGCGCGGAATCGCCCACCTGATCAGGGAAAAAGATATCGACCGGCCGGGATCGCGTCTCGTCACTCGTGGGGATCAGCGACCCGATCCCCCTGCCAAGTCCTGTGCGCTTAGACGCCATCAGCGTGCCTCTCCTTCGGTCTGAACGCTGGTCGGGATCCGGGCCCCGCGACGCGCGATCTCCGCCGCCGCCTCGAGGTATGCCAGCGACCCGGATGACTGCGGGTCATAGCTGATGACGCTCTGGCCGTAGCTCGGCGCCTCCGAGATTCGCACATTGCGGGGGATCACGGCGCGAAGGACCTCCTTCGGGAAGTGCTCGCGCACGTCAGCTGCAACCTGCTGAGAGAGATTCGTGCGCCCGTCGTACATCGTGAGCAGGATCGTCGAGACGCCGAGATTGGGGTTGAGGTGGCGCTCGATGAGGTCGATGTTCTTCAACAGCTGGCTTAACCCTTCCAGGGCGTAGTACTCGCACTGGATCGGAATGAGAACCTCGCGCGCTGCGACAAAGGCATTGATGGTCAGCAGGCCGAGGGACGGGGGGCAATCGATGAAGACGTAGTCGAAGGGCTCGGCCATCCCCTCGAGCATTCGATCGAGCGCTCGGCGGAGCCGTTGCTCACGCGCCACGAGCGAGACCAGCTCGATCTCGGCGCCGGCGAGATGAATTGTCGCCGGCACGCCGTAGAGCGAGGCGAACTCCGGGCTCTTCTGCACCACATCTGCGAGGGGAGTGTCATTGACGATGACGTCGTACACGCTCGCCGTCTCGGCGCGATGCTCGATCCCTAGAGCCGTCGAAGCATTGCCCTGGGGATCGAGATCGATGACGAGGACCTTCGCCTCTCCCCGAGCGAGCCCCGCGGCCAGGTTGACGGTCGACGTCGTCTTGCCGACGCCGCCCTTCTGATTCGAGATCGTGATGACCCGCGTCGACTCCGGCTTCGGCAGCGGCTGCGCAGTGAGCAGAGCCCGTCGCCGCGTCATGTCGGCGATTTCACGCGCAAGCGGAGTGGAGGAGTCGAAGCTCCCGGACAGGCCGGCGGAACCGGATTGTTTCACGTGAAACCTCTACTCAACGGGGGACAGGTGGGGGCACCGAGGAGTCAACGGCCGGGGAGTCGAGCTACTCACTGCGTCGTCGTCGCGATCATCCCACTGTAGCCCGGACCACCCGTGTCACCTCGGAGAGCACGCCGTTGCCGAGAACCACGACCTCCGGCGGGGAGAGTCGGAACCGCTTGATCTGCTTCGAGGCGGCCTCGATCTCTCTCTCCGCATTGATGCCCTTGAGCAGCACGAGCTCGCCACCCGGTCGGAGTAGAGGCGCAGTCAGCGGGATCAGCTTGGAGAGAGCGCTCACCGCGCGTGCTGTCACCTGATCGAGCGGTTCCGGAAGTCGAACCTCCTCGGCCCGAGCTCGAAGAACTGAGACATTATCGAGACCGAGTGCATCAACCTGTTCTTGCAGCCAGAGAATGCGTCGCTCCATCGGCTCAATGAGCACGAAACGCACGTCGGGCCGCACGATGGCCAATACGAGCCCCGGAAGACCTGCGCCACTCCCCACGTCACCGACCAAACCGGGACGGAGGAGAGGAGCCACCAGGGCGCTGTTGAGAACGTGCCGCGTCCACAGGCGGGGGAGTTCAAGCGGTCCGATCAGCCCGCGCTCCTCGCCCTGCTCAGCTAACGCCGCAGTGAACCGACGCAGCGCCGGCAGACGTTCACCGGCGATCGCGGAAGCGGCAGTCGGCTCCGGCTCGAGGGTCGGCTCCACAGGGCTTAGCCGCGGGTGATGACGGTGTGGCGCTCGCGTGCCTCGCCACGCGACTCCGAAACGAAACCGCGCTCGCCCACCATGTCGTGCACCAGCTTCCGCTCGTACGACGACATCGGCGGGAGCGACGCCGATGTCGCCCCCTCCTCGATGCGCTCGATGGCACGGTCGACCAGCTGCGCCAGCTCCACCTCGCGAGCCTCGCGCGAGCCACCAATGTCGAGGATCAGGCGTGAATATGCGCCGGTCTTCGTCTGCACCGCCAGCCGGGTGAGTTCTTGAAGGGCCTGGACGGCATCGGGTCGCGACAGCACGCGGAGGTTCGTCTCGCCCGTGGCGGTGACCGAGAGGTAGGAGCGGCCATTGCGCACCTCGATGTCGATATCGCCGTCGAGGTCGCAGATATCGAGGAACTCCTCGATATAGTCCGCGGCGACGTCGCCCTCCTCCTCAAGCTGCGAGAGCGTCGACTCGGGAGCCTCGTCGGTCCCCTCCGAGACGGACGCCGAGGTGACGCGGGCATCCTCCTCCACACTGGTCTGGGCGACGGTCTGCATCGGATCGGTCATGACGGCCCTACTTCTTTCCGGCTTGCTTCTTGGAGCGGTTCTTACTCACAGGCTGAGGGCGCTGCACGGCCTTCTTCTCGACGAGGGTGACGTCGCCGGCGGCGGTCGTCTCCTCGACGAGCTTGCCCTTGCGGCGCAAGCGCTCTTCGCGCGCCTTCGCGGCCTCGCTGCCCGGGGTTGGCATGTTCCGGATAACGATGAACTGCTGAATCATCGTCCAGATGTTCGAGGTCAGCCAGTAGAACATGACGCCGAGAGGGAACGCGAAGCCCGAGAAGGCGAAGACGAGCGGGAGGATGTAGAGCAGAATGCGCTGCTGCTTGAAGGTCGGCGATGCCTTGGCCTCGGGTGACATGTTCTTCGAGACGATCTGCAGCTGCGTGATGAACTGCGAGGCAGTCATCAGGACCACCATGATCACCGCGATGATGATGACCGGCTCCTGGCCACCCTGCGCGAGCGCGCCCTGAATCGACTGGTGCAGCGGGGCGACACTGAAGAGGTTGGCCTCGCCGAACTGACGCGCGAGCGTCTCATCGAGCGGGCCGACGCCCTTCTGGCTGTGCTGCGCCGCGTTCAGCACCGAGAACAGGCTGAAGAAGATCGGCATCTGAATGAGCAGCGGGAGGCACGAGGCGAGCGGATTCGTCCCCGTCCTCTTGTAGAGCTCCATGGTCTCGCGGGACATCGCCTCGCGGGAGAGCTGATCGCGCTTGCCCTTGTACTTGTCCTGGATCTTCTTGAGCTGCGGCGCGACCTCGAGCATCCGACGCTGGCTCTTGATCTGCTTGACGAAGATCGGGATGAGCGCGGCGCGGATGACGATGACGAGGCCCACGATCGAGAGCACCCAGGTGATGCCCGCGGCCGCTTCCATGCCGGTGAACGTCAGCAGTTGGTGGAAGGCGACAAGGAGCAGCTCGACCACCCATTTGAGGGGCCAGAGGATCGTGCCGATGAAGTCCATGAAGTGGGGTCAGTCCTTTCGAGGACCCACGACGAATCCGGCTCGCGTCACGGCGAAGCGGATCCGGCCGGGAGCCGGTCGGTGCAGAGGGATCGAGGTCGGGACGTCGTCGACTCCACCGGCCGCCCACGGGTGGCAGCGGAGGAGCCGACGGGTCGCGAGGACGGAGCCGAGGACGAGCCCGTGAAGCTGGACTGCCTGAAGCGCGTACGCGGAGCACGAGGGGTAGTAGCGGCAGACCTCGCCATACAGCGGAGAGATGACCCGGCGGTAGACGAGAAGCAGGAGGATGCCGATGTTACGTGGCAGCAACAGCACGCCCCAGGCGAGTCGCGTCGGCCACGAGGAAGCGGAGGGGAGTACCGCGGTCATCGAAGACCTCCGGCCTTCCGCGAGATCCGCGCCATCGCGCTGGCGAACTCCTCGCGCAACTCCGACCACGACGCCTCGGCACTGCTCGGCAGCGCGCGAATGACCACGTCCGTCCCCGGATCGGTCTGGGCCACGAACTCGAACGCCACCGCCTTGAGCCTGCGGCGGACGGTGTTGCGCGTCACGGCCGTTCCGACCGTCTTCGCGACGATGAAGCCAAACCGCACGGGAGTCGTTCCGGGCGTCCGCCGGACATACGTGACGGTGTGCGGTCCCGTGGACCGCACACCGCGACGGACGACAGTCCGATACTCGCCTCCGTGGACGATGCGATTGGCTCTGGCCAGCACCGCTGGTCGGTACCGTTCGGTACTACGCGGAGAGCTCGGTGCGCCCCTTGGCGCGGCGGGCGCTCAAGATGGCGCGGCCGGCACGGGTGCGCATGCGAAGACGGAAGCCGTGCACCTTGGCGCGACGACGGTTGTTCGGCTGGAAGGTTCGCTTGCTCATAATCAGATCTCCACGTACGTGTTCCGCGGCACGAACCGGCTCCACCCTCGAGGGCGGCAACTCCGGATCCTCCGGGAAGAAGGGGTGCCCGGCTTCGACCATGCAGGGCCCGCGAGGGCTGCTCGGACGACACCGGGCAGGCGTCAACTGATTAAAGCTACGGCCTGCACCGTCACCGGTCAAATGTGGACACCGCGAAACCTCGATTCTGCACACGGGACGGCGCCTTCCCTGCATTGACACGCGGGTGTTGCTGTGGTGGATTTGTCTCCCGTCGGCTCCGTTCGTTACCGTGTTGAACCGCATTTATCCACAGGCGGACCCGCGTTCTTCCGCGCCCGTGCTGGAATCGCCCGGGATCGGTGGATAAACCTGTGGAGAAGCCGACCCGACGTCGTCTCTTTCGAGGACACGGCGTCCCGTCCCGAACCGGCCCCTCGCCAGGCCTCCGGGCGACGACGTCCGACAGAGATCTCCCAGCGCACCGACTTCACAGCGACACCGACTTCACAGCGACACCGACTTCACAGCGACACCGACAGAGCGACGAGGACCGGAGACACATGCCAGACGACACGTCGATGGTCGACGCGTGGAACGTGATCCTCGGCGCACTGTCCCAAGACGAGCGGATCACCGCTCCCCTCTACGGCTTCGTTTCGCTCGTGGAACCCAAGGGCATCATGGCGGGCACCTTCTACCTCGAGGTTCCCAATGAGTTCACCCGCGGGATGCTCGAACAGCGTGTGCGGGTCCCCCTCCTCAGCGCGATCGGCACCCTCGACGACTCTTTCGGCGTCACGACGTTCGCCTTCGTCGTGAATCCGGACATCGAGCACGAGCCGCTGAGCTCCCCCTCGGCGCAGGAGTCTATGAACCCGTTCGAGCCGGTCACCGGCTCGTCCGCGACCCTCGCTCCGGTCCGCGCGGTCGAAGAGTTGCGCACGATGCCGGCGACCGACACCCGACTGAATCCCAAGTACAGCTTCGACAACTTCGTCATCGGAGGATCGAACCGCTTCGCCCACGCCGCTGCGGTCGCCGTCGCCGAGGCCCCGGCGAAGGCCTACAACCCGCTGTTCGTCTACGGCGACTCCGGACTGGGCAAGACGCACCTCCTGCACGCGATCGGCCACTATGCGATGAGCCTGTATCCGGGGATCCGCGTGCGCTACGTGTCGAGCGAGGAGTTCACCAACGACTTCATCAACTCGATCGCGAACAACCGGGGCAACGCGTTCCACGGCCGGTACCGCAACGTCGACATCCTTTTGATCGATGACATCCAGTTCCTGCAGGGCAAGGCGGAGACGCAGGAAGCGTTCTTCCACACCTTCAACCAGCTGCACGACCACAACAAGCAGGTCGTGATCACCTCCGATTTACCGCCGAAGGCACTGACCGGCTTCGAGGACCGGATGCGCTCGCGCTTCGAGTGGGGCCTCATCACCGACGTGCAGGCGCCCGACCTCGAGACGCGCATCGCGATCCTCCGCAAGAAGGCCGTCAGCGAGAAGCTGCTTGTCCCCGACGAGATCCTCGAATTCATGGCGTCGAAGGTCTCGAGTAACATCCGCGAGCTCGAGGGGACGCTGATCCGCGTCACCGCTTTCGCGAGCCTCAACCGCACGCCGGTCGACATGTCGCTCGTGCAGACGGTGCTGAAAGACCTGATCACGCTCGACGAAGACAACGTCATCTCGCCGGTCGACATCATCAATCACACCGCCGACTACTTCAAGCTCACGGTCGACGACCTCTACGGCTCCTCCCGCTCGCAGGCGGTGGCCACCGCGCGCCAGATCGCGATGTACCTGTGCCGAGAGCTGACGAACCTGTCACTGCCCAAGATCGGCCAGCTGTTCGGCAACCGCGACCACACCACCGTGATGTATGCGAACAAGAAGATCTCGGAGCTGATGAAGGAACGCCGCAGCATCTACAACCAGGTCACCGAGCTGACCACCCGCATCAAGACCAACCGCTAGCGCGCGATTCCGGCTCTACGGAGGAGCTGTCGCCTCGACGGCCACCGGGACGAATCAGGGTCCGCAGGCGCTGTCGGGAACTCCGCCTGCGGCTGGACCATCCCTGTCAGTGGGAGGTCTTTGGCGCGATTTCCACAGTGTGAAGAACCTGTGGATAACTGTGGACAACCGCGCTCGATCTGTGCGACTGCATCGTTCACCTGTGGACGGCGGCCAGTCGGTCCTGATCGCTCCACAGGCCGTCCACGACCGCGCCCACATGCCCTCCACAGAGCCGACCCCGCCCCATCCCAGCGTTCCCTAGGGCGCGGGTGCGCTTTCCACAGTTTCCACACGTGTTAACACTGTTAACGCAGTTCTCTCTTTAATCAGGGGCCGACCAGCAACCTCTCCACAGCCGGTCAAACCTGTTCGGGCCGCCACCTCTGCCAACCTCGACGAGCCCGGCAGGTACGATGGGCGACGGTCTTCGTCCGCGACTCGTCAGGGGTGTACTCGTGAGGTTCCAAGCCAACCGCGATGTCTTCAGCGAGGCGGTGTCCTTCGCGGTAAAGCTGCTACCGCAGCGCACGACGTTGCCGATCCTCTCGGGGGTCCTCATCGAGGCAACAGCGGAGGGTCTGACGCTCTCCTCCTTCGACTACGAAGTCTCGGCGCAGACGCAGATCGCCGCCGACGTCGAGGAAACGGGGACCGTGCTGGTGTCGGGCCGCCTCCTCGCAGACATCGCCAACCGGCTGCCCAACGCTCCCGTGCGCATTGCCACCCAGGAGTCGCGCGTCTCGGTCTCGGCCGGGTCCGCGCACTTCACGCTCTTGCAGATGCCCGTGGAGGAGTACCCGAGCGTTCCCGAGATCGACGCGTCCACCGGCCTCGTCCCGGCTGACGCCTTCGCTGCGGCCGTGTCGCAGGTAGCGGTCGCCGCCTCCCGCGACGACGTGACTCCCGTCATCACCGGTGTACAGCTTGAGATCACCGAGAACATCATCAGCCTCGTCGCGACCGACCGGTACCGCGTCGCCGTTCGCGAGATCGACTGGGACAACGGCGACAACCCCGCGCCGGCGCAACCGCTCACCGCGCTGGTTCCGGCCCGCACTCTCCAGGAGGTCGGCAAGACCTTCGGCCACTCGGGAACTGTCTCGATCGCGATCACGAATCGCGACGAGCGCGAACTGATCGCGTTCACGGCCGACCGCAAGACGGTGACGTCGCTGCTGATCAAGGGCAACTATCCGCCCGTGAAGCGGCTGTTCCCCGCTTCCATCGAGAACTACGCGGTCATGGCGACCAGCGACCTCATCGAGGCCACCCGTCGTGTTTCGCTCGTGCTCGAGCGCGAGGCCGCCCTCCGCTTCAGCTTCAGCAGCGACGGGCTCACGCTCGAGGCCATCGGCTCGGAGCAGGCACAGGCGTCCGAGAGCATCGACGCGATCGTGACCGGGGACGACGTCGTCGTCTCCCTCAAGCCGCAGTTCTTGCTCGACGGTCTCGCCGCGGTGCACTCGGAGTTCGTGCGGATCGCGTTCACGAAGACCGAGAACCCGAACAAGCCAGGGCCCGTCCTGATCACCGCGCAGACCTCACGCGAGCAGCCCGGCAGCGACAGCTACCGCTACCTGCTCCAGCCCAACCTGCTCCTGCGCTAATCAGTATTTTTGGCGCCAGCATTTTCGGATCGCAGCGCCGCGACCGATCCGCTCCCGACGAGCGCCCGCCCGCCGGACATCGAATCCAGGAAGGTTCACCATGCACATCGGACTCGTCGGCCTCGGCAAGATGGGCGACAACATGCGCTCCCGCCTCCGCGAGAAGGGTGTCGAGGTCACCGGCTTCGACCGCAATCCCGACGTCTCGGACGCCGCCTCTCTCGACGAGATGATCGCCGGGCTCCCCTCCCCCCGTGTCGTCTGGGTCATGGTCCCGTCAGGGGAGATCACCGACGCGGTCATCACAGACCTGTCCGAGAAGCTTGGCGAGGGTGACCTCGTCATCGACGGCGGTAACTCGCGCTTCACGGAGGACTTCAAGCACGACGCCCTGCTGAAGCCCAAGGGCATTCACTACATCGACGCCGGCGTCTCCGGCGGTGTCTGGGGCCTCCAGAACGGCTATGGCCTGATGGTCGGCGGACCGAAAGAACTGGTCGACTACGCGATGCCCGTCTTCGACGCGCTACGCCCCGAGGGTCCCCGCGAGGAGGGTTTCGTCCACGTGGGCGAGGTCGGCGCCGGCCACTACGCGAAAATGGTGCACAACGGCATCGAGTACGCGCTGATGCAGGCGTTCGCCGAGGGATACGAACTGCTCGAGACCCGCAGCGACATCATCAAGGACGTCACCGGCACCTTTAAGGCCTGGCAGCGCGGGACGGTCGTCCGCTCCTGGCTGCTCGAACTCCTCGTCCGTGCGCTGGAACAGGACCCCGACTTCACGAACATCGAGGGCTACGTGCAGGACTCGGGCGAGGGCCGATGGACCATCGAGGAGGCCATCAACAACGCCGTCCCGGTACCCACGATCAGCGCGTCGATCTTCGCCCGTTTCGTCTCGCGCCAGGAGGACTCTCCCGCGATGAAGGCGGTCGCGGCGCTCCGCAACCAGTTTGGCGGGCATAGCGTCAAAGCCGTGGACTGAGTCCACGGGTGAGGCCGGTCCCTGCCCGGCCTCACGGCGGTCGGCTTCTCGAGACGGTGGCGTTTCGCAGAGCCTGTGACGGACGGGGGCGGCGGGCCTTCGGCCGCCTTTACCTTGCGGGGAACGGCGGCAGAAGGGGTCGGTGGTTCCGAGGAGAAGTGCTGGCGGGGGCCGACCATGCTGGTCGAGTAGCGCCGCTGGGGCGTGTCGAAGTCGGGGGACGGGCAGAGGGTCGGGACGGAGAGGAGCGCGACGTGCAGGTGACGCAGCTGGCGCTCAGCGACTTTCGGAACTACGAGGCGGTCGACGTCGAGCTGGTTCCAGGGCCGAACCTCTTCGTGGGGCGCAACGGGCAGGGCAAGACGAACCTGGTGGAGTCGCTCGGCTACCTCTCCACCCTCGGCTCGCATCGCGTCTCGAGCGACCAGGCGCTCATCCGCGCCGGTCGTGACAGCGCGGTGGTGCGCGCCCGCCTCCGCAACGGGGAGCGGGAGCTGCTCGCGGAGGTCCAGATCAACCGCTCCTCCGCCAATCGCGCGCAGATCAACCGCGGTGGTATCAAACCCCGGGAGCTGCCCCGCTTCTTCTCGAGCGTCCTCTTCGCCCCGGAGGATCTGCTGCTCATCCGCGGGGACCCGTCGGCTCGTCGCCGCTTCCTCGATCAGCTGGTGGTCCTCCGCTCCCCGCGGATGAGCGCGGTGCAGGCCGACTACGAGCGCGTGCTGCGCCAGCGGAACTCGCTGCTGAAGTCGGCCCGGGCAAGTGGCGTCCGCGAGACGTCGAAGCTCGGCACCCTCGATATTTGGGACGAGCGCCTGATCGCACTCGGTTCCGAGATCATGCAGTCGCGGCTCACGCTGGTGGAGGAACTGAGCGGTCCGGTCCGCGCGTCGTACGAAGCGGTCGCCGGCGCCGACCAGCGGCCAATGCTCCGCTCGCGCCTCAGCATCGAGGGCGCGGTCGACGACGACGATGAGCCGGTCGAGCAGACCGGCTCCCCGTCTCAGTCCGCGGGCGAGGGGCTGGCGGAGGCGTTCGCGTCCGCTCTGACAGGGGTCCGCCGCCGCGAGCTTGACCGCGGGATATCGCTCGTCGGACCGCACCGCGACGACGTGCAGTTCGAGCTCAACGGCCTTCCGGCAAAGGGCTACGCCAGCCACGGCGAGAGTTGGTCGTTCGCGCTGGCGCTGAAACTGGGCGCGGCGGAGCTGTTGCGCCGGGATTCCCCGATGGGCGACCCGGTGCTGATGCTGGACGATGTGTTCGCAGAGTTGGACTCGCGACGTCGTGAGCGCCTGGCCTCCGTTGTCGCCGACTACGAGCAGGTGCTCATCACGGCGGCGGTCCTTGACGACGTGCCGGAGGTACTGGCCGCGCACACGGTGCGGATCGAGGCGGGCCGGATCGTCGGCACGGAGCCGGCCGCAGCGTCGTCGGCTCAGCCGTCACCCGCTCCCGAGGAGCCGACCGATGGCTAATCCCTCCCGCCGCAGCTCCCCTCCCTCCGATTCCGAGGCTGCTCGCGTCTACCGCCATCTCAAAGAGGTGTTCGGCGCCGACGGTCCTCGGCGCATCCGCAAGACGGTGGAGCACGTCGAGCCGAAGGGCGACGCGATCCCGTTCGGCAACGGCCGCGACCCGCACGATCTCGGCGACGTCCTTGACTCTCTCACCGTCACACTGGGCTGGACGGCGCCGCTCGCTCAGGGCGATCTCATGTCGTCATGGACGGCGATCGCGGGCGAGGAGACTGCCAAGCACTCCACTCCGGTCGGCGTGGTGGATGGCGTGCTCACCGTGGCGTGTGAGTCGACGGCGTGGTCGACCCAACTCCGGTTGATGCGGATCGAGATCATGAACCACATCGCGGTCAACTTTCCTGACGCTGGCATCGCCTCGATCCGTTTCCAAGGACCGGACGTCCCGAACTGGAAAAAGGGTCTTAGGTCGATTCCAGGGCGTGGTCCGCGCGACACCTACGGCTGACAACGCATTTTCGGTCGGCCGCTGAAGGTTCCCGCCGCAGATCGCCGCTCAGCGCCTCGGAGACGTCTCGCGCGCGGTAGAATAGGGGGCCGCCGAACCGCAGCGACTCCGCCCCGCGGGGGACTCCAGATCCTCGCGTGCGCCGCGACGGACCGTAGAGGAGAACTCCACAGCTATGACACAAGAGCCGAACGACTCCACGTCACCCGCAGCGAACGACCTGGATGCGAACGGCTCCGCCGGCCCCTCCGTTCCGCACGAAAGCATGTCGACCAAGTCCTCCGGCGACTACGGTGCCAACCAGATCCAGGTCCTCGAGGGCCTCGAAGCGGTCCGCAAACGCCCGGGTATGTATATCGGCTCCACTGGACCGCGCGGTCTGCACCACCTGGTCTACGAGATTGTTGACAACGCCGTCGACGAGGCGCTCGCCGGCTACTGCGACAACATCGAGATCGTGATGCGCGCCGACGGAGGCGTCACCGTCGCCGACAACGGGCGCGGCATCCCAGTGGACATGCACCCGACCGAGGGCATCTCGACGGTCGAGCTGGTGCTGACCGTGTTGCACGCGGGAGGTAAGTTCGGCGGCGGCGGCTACGCGGTCTCCGGCGGTCTGCACGGCGTCGGGTCGTCCGTGGTCAATGCGCTCTCGACGCGACTCGAGGTCGAGGTCAAGCGTCAGGGCGCGGTGTACCGGATGAGCTTCACGGATGGAGTTCCGGACGCCCCGCTCGAGAAGGGCGAGGCCAGCGACGAGACCGGTACCACCATCACCTTCTGGCCCAACTCCGGGATCTTCGAGACTGTCGAGTTCGATTACGAAACCCTCCGCGCCCGCTTCCAGCAAATGGCGTTCCTCAATAAGGGCCTGCGCATCGCGCTGACCGATCAGAACGAGGTCGAGTTCGACGGGGAGGGCGAGGACGAGACCGAGGGCGACCGCACCGATGTCTTCCACTACGAAAAGGGCCTCGTCGACTACGTCGAGTACATCAACTCGCTCAAGAAGTCCGATCTCGTGCACTCCGAGATTATCGACTTCGAGTCGGAGGACACCGAGCGGCGCATTTCGCTCGAGGTCGCGATGCAGTGGACGACGGCCTACACCGAGAGCGTGCATACCTACGCCAACACCATCAACACCCACGAGGGCGGCACTCACGAAGAAGGCTTCCGTGCCGCACTGACGTCGCTGGTCAACCGGTATGCGCGGGCGAACAACCTTCTCAAGGAGAAGGACGAGAACCTCTCCGGCGACGACATTCGCGAGGGACTCACCGCGGTCGTCTCGATCAAGCTCGGGGAGCCGCAGTTCGAGGGCCAGACCAAGACGAAGCTTGGCAATACCGAGGCGAAGGCGTTCGTGCAGCGCGTCGCGGGGGAGCAACTCGCCGACTGGTTCGACCGCAATCCGAGCCAGGCGAAAGACATCATTCGCAAGGCGATTCAGGCTGCCTCCGCCCGCATGGCGGCGCGCAAGGCGCGCGAGACTGCGCGGCGCAAGGGCCTGCTCGAAGGCGGCGGGATGCCCGGCAAGCTCAAGGACTGCCAGTCGAAGGACCCGTCGGTCTCGGAGATCTTCATCGTCGAGGGCGACTCGGCGGGCGGATCCGCGGTGCAGGGCAGAAACCCCGAGACACAGGCGATCCTCCCCTTGCGCGGCAAGATCCTGAACGTCGAGAAGGCGCGCCTCGACCGGGCGCTCGGCAACAACGAGGTCCAGGCGATGATCACGGCGTTCGGCGCCGGCATCGGTGAGGACTTCAACCCCGATAAGGCGCGGTACCACAAGATCATCCTGATGGCCGACGCCGATGTCGACGGCCAGCACATTACGACGCTTCTGCTGACGCTGCTCTTCCGCTACATGCGTCCGCTGATTGATCTTGGCTACGTCTATCTTGCACAGCCGCCGCTTTACCGCCTCAAGTGGTCGAACTCGGCACACGAGTACGTCTACAGCGATCGCGAGCGCGACGCGCTGCTCGCACACGGCGCGGCGAGCAACAAGCGAATGCCGAAGGACAACGGTATCCAGCGTTACAAGGGCCTCGGCGAGATGGATTACAAGGAGCTGTGGGAGACCACGATGGATCCCGCTACGCGGACCCTCCTCCAGGTCACTCTCGACGATGCGGCCGCCGCGGACGAGATCTTTTCCACTCTGATGGGTGAGGATGTGGAGTCCCGCCGCTCCTTCATCCAGAAGAATGCAAAGGACGTCCGTTTTCTCGATATCTAGACGTCCCGAGCACCTGACGACGAGAACGGTCGCGTTCGCGCGACGCACGAGCTGAGAAGACAGAGACCATGGCAGACGAAGCAGACACCCCCACCGGACCGGATGCCGGCGACGAGATCATCACCGAGACCGGTGTAGTGATCCACGGGCACGACAAGATCGAGCCCGTCGACCTCCAGCTCGAGATGCAGCGGTCGTACCTCGACTACGCAATGAGCGTCATCGTCGGACGCGCCCTCCCGGAGGTCCGCGACGGCCTTAAGCCGGTGCACCGCCGGGTCATCTACGCCATGTACGACGGCGGCTACCGTCCCGACAAGGCGTTCTCGAAGTGCTCCCGCGTCGTCGGCGACGTGATGGGCCAGTTCCACCCGCACGGCGACTCCGCGATCTACGACGCCCTGGTTCGCCTGGTGCAGCCGTGGAGTCTGCGCTATCCACTCGCGCTTGGCCAGGGCAACTTTGGCTCCCCCGGCAACGACGGCGCTGCCGCTCCGCGGTACACCGAGACCAAGATGGCTCCGCTCGCCCTCGAGATGGTCCGCGACATCGACAAGAACACCGTCGACTTCCAGGACAACTACGACGGCCGCACCCGCGAGCCGGCCATTCTCCCGGCACGCTTTCCGAACCTGTTGGTCAACGGCTCCGTCGGTATCGCGGTCGGCATGGCCACCAACATCCCACCGCACAACCTGCGCGAGGTCGCTGCCGGCGCCAAGTGGGCGCTCGAGAATCCGGAGGCGACTCGCGAAGAACTTCTCGAGGCGCTGCTCCAGCGCATCAAGGGCCCGGATTTCCCGACTAGCGCCCAGATCCTCGGTGTCCGCGGCATCCAGGATGCTTATCGCACGGGCCGCGGTTCTATCACGATGCGCGCCGTCGTCTCGATCGAGGAGATCCAGGGACGTACCTGCCTCGTCGTCACTGAGCTGCCGTATCAGGTCAACCCCGACAACCTCGCTATCAAGATTGCCGAACTGGTCAAGGATGGTCGTGTCTCGGGTATCGCTGACATCCGTGACGAGACCTCCGGTCGCACGGGTCAGCGTCTCGTCGTCGTGCTCAAGCGCGACGCCGTCGCGAAGGTCGTGCTCAACAATCTCTACAAGCACACGCCGCTGCAGGAGAACTTCGGCGCGAACATGCTCGCGATCGTCGACGGTATCCCGCGTACTCTCTCGCTGGACGGCTTTATTCGCGCGTGGGTCGACCACCAGGTCGAGGTGATCGTCCGCCGGACGCAGTACCTGCTCGACGAGGCGGAGGCGCGGATTCACATCCTGCGCGGCTACCTCAAAGCGCTCGACGCGCTCGATGAGGTCATCGCGCTCATCCGCCGTTCCCCCACTGTCGAGGAGGCCCGTGACGGCCTGATGGAGCTGCTCGCTATCGATGAGGTGCAGTCGCGCGCCATCCTCGACATGCAGTTGCGTCGCCTCGCGGCGCTCGAGCGCCAGAAGATCATCGATGAGCACGACCGCATCCAGGCCGAGATCGAGGACTACAAGGCGATTCTCGCGAGCCCGGCGCGGCAACGGAGCATCATCTCAGACGAGCTCGATGAGATCGTTGACAAGTTCGGCGATGACCGGCGTACGGAGATCCTCTTCGGCTTCGACGGAGACATGAGCGTCGAGGACCTGATCCCCGAGGAGGAGATGGTCGTCACCGTCACTCGCGGCGGCTATCTCAAGCGCACGCGCAGCGACTCCTATCGAGCTCAGCACCGCGGCGGCCGCGGCGTGCGCGGGGCGCAGCTCAAGGCCGACGACATCGTTGAGCACTTCTTCGTCACCACCACACACCACTGGCTCCTTTTCTTTACGAACACAGGACGCGTGTACCGCGCTAAGACGTATGAGCTGCAGGAGGCGGGCCGGGACGCGAAGGGCCAGCACATCGCCAACCTGCTCGCGCTCGAGCCCGGCGAGCAGATCGCGCAGATCCTCGACATCCGCGACTACGAGGCAGCTCGCTACCTCGTTCTTGCGACACGCGACGGCCTCGTCAAGAAGACGGCCCTCTCGGAGTACGACACGAACCGCTCGGGCGGGATCATCGCGATCAAGCTCCGAGAAGGCGACGAGCTGGTTTCGGCGCTGTTGGTCGAGGAGGACAGCGACGTGCTGCTGGTGTCCCGCAAGGGCATGTCGATCCGCTTCACCGCCTCTGACGAGGCGCTGCGTCCGATGGGGCGCTCCACCTCGGGCGTGCGGGGCATGTCCTTCCGCGGGGAGGACCGCCTCCTCGACGCGAACGTGGTCAGCGACGAGGGCTTCGTGTTCGTCGTGACCGAGGGAGGCTTCGCGAAGCGCACCGCTGTCGACCAGTACCGGTTGCAGGGCCGCGGCGGACTGGGCATCAAGGTGGCCAAGCTCGAGGAGAAGCGCGGCGACCTCGTCGGTGCGATCATCACCGGGGAGGATGACGAGGTGCTCGTCGTGCTCGCCAGCGGCAAAGTGGTACGCTCTGCCGTGGCCGAGGTACCGGCCAAGGGTCGCGACACCATGGGAGTCGTTTTCGCACGATTCGCTGAGGACGACCGGATCATCGCACTCGCCAAGAACACCGAACGCAATCTCGACGCCCAGGACGAGGATCCCGACGCCGCGGCGCCGACCGAGTCCGCCCCGGTGTCGGAGGAGGATGGGTCCGTAGATGAGTAGCACCGTCGCCGAGAAGCTCGCCAGGAAATCCGCGAAAAGCCCGGCGGCGAAGCAGGTCCGGCTCAAGCTCGTCTACATCGACTTCTGGTCGGCCGTGAAGCTGTCGTTCTTGCTCGGGCTCTCGCTCGCGATCGTCACGATCGTGGTGGTGTACCTGGTGTACACGGTGTTGGCGCAGACGGGCGTGTTCACTCAGATCAACGGCCTCGTTCAGGACGTCGCGGGGGCGCAGGCGTTCGATCTGAACAGCGTGATCTCGCTGCCTCAGGTGATGGGCTTCGCGATTGTCGTCGCGGTCCTGAACACCATCGTCGCCACCGCGCTCGGCGCCATCATCGCGCTGCTGTACAACCTCAGCGTGAAGATCACGGGCGGTTTGCTGGTCGGCTTCACCAACCAGTAGCGTCGGTGTTCCGGAACGTCGCTGGCCAGGAGCAGACGCGGCCGATTGGGATTCCGACGCCGCGTCGGGTAGAGTCTCATCTGGCCATTTCCCGGGGGTATAGCTCAGGCGGTTAGAGCGCTTCACTGATAATGAAGAGGTCCCAGGTTCAAGTCCTGGTACCCCCACGGTGCCGTTCGGTCCGCCGCGTTGTACGCGGCGGACCGAGGCCGGCGGCACCTAACCACGACCCGCGCGATGGCGTTCGGGGCCTTAGCTCAGTTGGTAGAGCGCCTGCTTTGCAAGCAGGATGTCGGGAGTTCGATTCTCCCAGGCTCCACAGTTCTCCCCTCCTCCTTGCGCGTAGGCACGGCCTTAACGGCCCGATCGCTGACGTCGCGCACGAACCCCGAAGTCGTCGAGCGCTAGCAAGACCTCGGAAGCCTGAAAGTGCCTGTTGCGGCGGCCCGTACTGGACTGGGTCAGGATCCCGGCGTCCACCAGCTTCCGCACCGACGCGTCCGCCGCTGGGAAGCTCACTCCCAGCTCGGCCGCGACCATGGTGATCGTGACCACCGGCTGCCGGAGCAGCAGTCGCTGGAGTGCGAGGATCGAGGAATCCGATCTGGCTCGGACAGCCTCGTTCCAGCGCTGTGCAATGCCAGTGATGTCCCGCTCCAGCATGCGCCCGTTTAACACGGCTGCGAACGACGCCTCAGCCAGGCTCTCGATGATGGGTCTCACGTCGCCCGTGCGGTAGGCAGTCAGGGCGCGAAAGTATCCGTCCATATCACCGAGCAGACCCGCGGAGACGGGAACGGCGACGTTCCTCGTGACGCGGCCGGCTCTGAGCATGCCCTGCACGAGAGCACGACCCGTGCGGCCATTACCGTCGGGGAACGGGTGGACGGTCTCGAACTGCGCATGGGCGATCGCAGTCTGTGCGATGACGGGCAGATCGAGCCGTCTGCAAAAGCTCAGGAGGTCGGACATGAGAGAAGGCACGAGACGATGATGGGGCGGGACGAATGTCGCCTGGTGGGGTGAGATGCTCCCGCCTCCGATCCAGACCTGCTGGTCGCGCCATCTGCCGACGATGGTTGGATCCTTCTGCTCGAGCAGCACTCGATGCATGGTGATCACGGCGTCCGTGTCGAGATCGTCCGAGAGGGAGACGGCCGCCTTCATCGCCTCTATGTTTCGCACGACCAGCATCGCGTTGCCGGACGTTGCGACCCCGATCTCCGCCAGAGCCACCTGCTTGGCCGAGGCAGTAAGGTTCTCGACCTCCGAGCTTGAGGCACTCTCCGAACGGAGGAGGATCGCCGCGAAGGGCGCGGCCAGTGATCCCGCTTCGGCGTCGAAGCGCGTCAGTTCACGGCCCGCGTCCTCGCTCAGGGCGACGAGATCGGCCGGGAGGGAGACCTCCCTGTCGGTAATCAGCGGTGGGGCTGAGGCGAGATACGGTCCTCGTGCGGCCTGAAGGCGTCGGCGGGAGCCAACTTCGTCCCCGCTCCGGTCCCAGGGACGCGACTCGTACGTGACGGGTGGCCAGGGCGAGGTTGCTGGTGGATCTGCTCGCGGCTTCATGGGATCATCTTATTCAAGGATAGCTAACTAATCCTTTATAGAGGATCCTCGTCTTCTGGTGTGCGCATCCTCGCCCCCGAGGCCATGTCAGTTCGGTTCGCAGGCCCCGCGGAGGAACTCCTGGACCGAGAGCGTCATCGACGTGCCATCGCGGACGTCGCCGATGATGACCTCCCCGACGGAGAGCGTGTCGAACTGCTCCGCCGTGAACACCACCGGGCGGGCGAGCACGGACCGTGCGGTCGCGTAGGCGCCGAGTGCGTAGTCGATTTCTGGAGAGAACTGCTCGATCTCGGTGTCCGCCGGCCAGATCGTGCGGCCGGCCAGATCGGTGGCGCCGAGCTGCGTGACCGGTTCCGGGGCGACCCAGCGGGTGACCCTTCGCAGCCCGTCGCCCACGAGCAGGGGAGCGACGTCGGCTGTCGCCAGATCGAGGCCGTCGACCGCTCCGGAGCAGACGACGACGAGACCGAGGACCTCGGCCCGTGGCCCACCTCGGCCCAGACCAATCGTCGCGGTTGCTGCAGGCTCCTCCGCCGCGCAGCCCGCGAGCGCCAGCGCTGTGAAGACGAGTGCAGCACCGACGAGTGCAGCACTGACGAGAGCCGTACTGACGAGAGCGGGCCTGTGCCGCATGGGGCCTCCCGCCGCGATCCTACGCGGGCACGGCGAGGGCCAGTGCGGTCAGGGCCTGGGGGAGGGACGGGGCACCTTCTGCTCGAAAGACCACCTCACCGTCATTGCTGCGCACGATCACCGTCGGGGTCGAGCGAATGGCTGCCGCCTCGGCCGCGGCGGGACGGAAGGCGACATCGAACTCACGGATCTCGGCCGCGGGAACGAGTTCGGACGCCCGCTCCAGCACGGAGCGCGCCGCATGGCAGGCGCCGCAGAAGGCGGAGGTGTAGAGCTCGACGATCATGAGGGGGACAACCGGTGCGGAAGGCGGGGGATTCCCCGGAGGGCCGAGCGCGGGGTCTCGATGCCCGCCGATGAGCTGAATCGCTCGGCCGGCACCGTCGGCGGGTCAGCGCAGGAGCCAGGCCTCGTTCATCGTCAGGGCGACATCGACGAGTTCGACGCGCTCCAGGGCCTCGACGTCGCCAAAGGGGAACCACGCAGCGGCATCCGTCGACCCGTCGACCTCGTGAGTGAGCTCACCGCCGACGATGCGAGCGCGGTAAATGATGCGGATGGCATGGAGTGGTCCCGCATCCGGGTCGCCGCGGCGATGGGCCGGGATCACGTGCGAGTCAACACCGATGAGGGACTCGAGCTCGGCGCGGTAGCCGGTCTCCTCGAAGATTTCGCGGACGGCGGCGTCGGCCGGCGACTCACCCTCATCGATCCCGCCACCGGGAAGCGTCCAGGCCGACCAGGGCCCCTGACTCCAGTGCGCGAGCAGCATCCGCTCACCGTCGATGATCACGCCATACGCGGCGACCCGGATGTCCATCGCACAACCCTAACCCGGTGCCCACAGCCGTCCACGCGCCATAGTGGCACGCCGATGAGCCGAGCCCCGAGGGACCCGGCTCACCAGCAGGACCTTTAGGAAGCGGTCGAGGCCGCGTTCTGCGCGGCGCTCTCTGGCTCGTCCTCGGCGACCCAGAGCTCGTCGTCGGCGCGGAATGTCTGCCAGACGGCATAGCCGATCCCACCGACGGCGACGAGCGCTGCGCCAATTGCGAAGACGGTGCCGACCCGGTTCTTCTTCTTGGGGGGAGCGGTCAACTCCTCCCAGCGCGCCTTCGAAATCTCGCCCAGCTTCGCGCGGTTCTTCGAGTCCTTCGCGGCCTCGAATGCGGCTGCGGCAGTGCCTCCGACTGCGGCAACGGTCGGGAGCACCTTGTGCCGGTAGGCGTCGCGCGCGGAGGAATAGGTGCCCTCGACGGCGGAGACTCCGCTGTCGTAGACCGGCTTCACGCGGGCCTGGTACGCGCCCTTCACGAAGGGCACGACCTCCTTCTTTGCGTAGACCCCGGCCTGGCGGCGGCTCTTCTCGAGAACGGAGGCGGCGTGTGCCAGGACCTCCTGCTGCTCGTTCCAGACCGCCTCAGCGTTCTTGCGAAGACGCTTGAGGTCCTTCTTGTTCTTACGTGACAGACCCATGTTGGTCCTCCATCGGCTACGAGCAGCGAACTCCCCAATACTGCCACTCATCGATCCGGGTCCGCACCGCGCGCCCAGCGCATTGACACCGAGCGGTGCGGGGGCTTACAGACCCGCTGTGCGAGAATCCACGCATGCCTTTGCACACCGCAGTCGCGACGTTCCACACCAACAAGGGCGACATCGTCGTCAACCTCTACGGGAACCACGCTCCCAAGACGGTCCGCAACTTCGTCGGTCTTGCGACCGGCGAGATCGAGTGGACCCACCCGGCCACGGGAGCGAAGACGACGGAGCCGCTCTACAACGGCACCGTTTTCCACCGGATCATTCCGGACTTCATGCTCCAGGGCGGCGACCCGCTCGGTCAGGGGATCGGCGGCCCGGGCTTCCAGTTCGACGACGAGATCAGCCCCGAACTCGACTTCACTCAGCCCTACATCCTCGCGATGGCAAACGCCGGCAAGCAGGCGGGACGCGGCACCAACGGCTCGCAGTTCTTCATCACCGTCGCGCCGACCACCTGGCTCCAGGGCAAACACACCATCTTCGGCGCCGTCGCCGACGAGGAGTCCAAGAAGCTCGTGCAGGCGCTCGCGAGCCTTCCGACCGATGGTCGTGACAAGCCGCTTGAGGACGTTGTGATCGAGACCATCGACATCACAGAGGTCTGATCGCCTCGTCCACCACTCATCCGGGGGCCGGGTCCATGAGGGCCCGGCCCCCGTTCTCCCCGGAGGCACGTCCGTGACCCAGGTTCCGCCGAGCAGCGCCTACGCCTGCTACCGCCACCCCGATCGGCAGAGCTTCGTGCGCTGTCAGCGGTGCGGCCGCACGATCTGCGGGGAGTGCCAGACACCTGCTCCCGTCGGCGTCATCTGTCCGGACGACATGGCACAGCAACGCGCCACTGCTCCCCGCACCCGCAGTCCGCTGGTTGCGCGGGTGCGGGCGATGACTCGCGCGGACCAGCCAACGGTGACCTACGCGATTATCGCGCTCTGCGTCGTGGTCTGGATCCTCGAGATCCTGCCGTACATCGGCGATGTCGTTTTCACCGAGCTTGCCTATGCGCCCGTCTTCACCCTGCCCGGGTACGGCTTTCCCTTCGAGCCCTGGCGGATGCTCACCTCCGTCTTTGCGCACAGCACCGCGCTGTTCTTCGTTATCCCGTTCCACCTCGCGCTCAACATGTACACGTTGTGGGTGTTCGGCATGGTGCTGGAGCGGATGCTCGGACGTGGCCGGTACGTGGCGCTGTTCTTGCTGAGCGGCTTCGCCGGCTCCGTCGGTGTTCTGCTCCTCTCAGACCCCGGTACGCCCGTGATCGGCGCCTCCGGGGCAATCTTCGGTCTGATGGGTGCGTACCTAGTGATCCTCCGGCACCTGGGCGGCCAGGCCTCGCAGCTCCTGGTACTTGTCGGGCTGAACCTCGTGATCGGCTTCCTCCCCGGGATGAACGTGGCGTGGCAGGCGCACGTGGGCGGTCTGGTCGTGGGCGCTCTGATCGGCCTGGTCTTCGCCCGCACCCGGCAGCGGTCGCAGCGCCGCGCGCAGAATTTGCTGGTTGGTGTGGTCGGGGTCGGCCTGGTTGCGATCACCGCAGGGGCCTACGTCCTGGCCTGACTCGGCTGAGTCCGGCGACCTGACCGCAGCGGTGTCAACAGGTGGGGACGAAGTTATCCACAGAGTTGTTAACACTGGGGAGAACCGCTCGGCTGTCCCCAGGGCGACGACGTGCACGCGAGCGATTGAGATCGGTCGAGCCGCGCCGCCGCGGTGATGAGGCGGTTCCGGCTCTGAGACCAGCCTGTCGGCGGTAGCCGACGCACTTCTCCACAGGAGATTCCACAGCTGGGGATAATTACAGCGGTGTAGTTCCGCTTTGAGCCGCGACCACGACGGTCGCGTCGCGCTCCTCGTCTCTGCGGATCGAGGTGATGAATCCCGAGGCGGCGAAGGCGGAGGCGCTAGCTGCGGCCTGATCCTCGCCGACCTCGATCACGACGATGCCTGTTGGAGTGAGCCACAGTGGGGCCTCCCTGGCGATTCGCCGGTGCAGCGCTAGTCCGTCTGCTCCGCCGTCGAGCGTCAGCCGAGGCTCGTGCACGCGTGCTTCGGGTGGCATCAGGGCGATCGCCTCGGTAGGGACGTAGGGCGCGTTCACGACGACGACGTCGATTCGCCCGCGCTCCTCAGCGGGCAGGGCGGCAAAGAGGTCGCCCTCCATTACGGAGGCGAGTCCGGCAAGGGTGCGGCGGGCGCAGGCGACAGCGGCGGGGGAGAGGTCGGCGGCGAGAAGGCGCACGTCGGGGCGCTCCTGGGCGATCACGCGGGCGATGGCACCTGCGCCGCAGCAGAGGTCGAGCACGACGGCTCCCGAGGGCAGCAGCGGCAGAGCGGAGTCGACGACCCACTCGGTGCGCACGCGTGGAACGAAGACTCCGGGTGCGACCGGGACGCGTACACCGTGGAAGGCGACCCACCCGAGGATCTGTTCGAGCGGTTCTCCCGCCTCACGCCTGCGCAGCAACAGCTCCAGGACGGCGGGGGAGGCGGCCGCTTCCTCGAGCAGTTCCGCTTCCTGCTCGGCAAAGACGCAGCCGGCGGCTCGCAAACGCGCCACCGACGACGAACGCCCCGTCGGCGGACCGGACGGGGCGTCGTTCACGCGAGCGGGCTCAGCGCCAGCGGGTGGTCATCAGGAAGCCGATGAAGGCGATCCCGAAACCGATAAGAATGTTGAGGTTGCCGAGGTCGGGGATCGGCAGGCGGCCCTGGCTGACGTAGAAAACGATGATCCACACCAGGCCAAGAAGCATGAAGCCGAACATCACCGGTTTGAACCAGACCGGGTTCGGTGCGTCCTCGCTCGTCCGGGCTTCGTCGCGCTCGGGCTTCGGGCTCTTCGTCGCTCGTGCCATGCGGACCACTGTACCGGGCCGAGGACGTCGGGCGGCAGCACTCCTGCCCGTGCGCATCCTGAGCGGGTGCGGAGCAAGGGTCGGAGGAGCGTTCTCCCCAGGTCGCGGCAGAGGAGCCCGGGGCCGCGCGCCCCCACCTAGACTCGTCGCATGACCGCCCAGAACCCCGACGGGACGGCTCTGCGGCCGCGAGAAAAGCGACGAAGGGCCCGCCCGGTCCGCCGCCTCTCGTTCTTCGGAGTCGTCGGCGAGCTGCTCATGACCGCCGGCGCGCTCGTGCTGCTTTTCCTCGGCTGGCAACTGTGGTGGAACGACGCGGTGATTGCCGGTCAGCAGACGACGCAGGCGGCCGATCTGCGCGAGAGCTGGGGCGCGACCTCTCCGGCTCCGGAGGCGACGGCAACCGCTCCGGTGGCTCCCGTCGACCCCGTCGTCACGACGGCAGCGGCGCTCGACACGTCCTTTGCAAATCTCTACATCCCGAGGTACGGCGAGGGCTGGGTGCGGACAGTCGCCGAGGGCATCGACGCCGAGAACGTCCTCGACGAGGGCAGCATCGGCCACTACCCCGGCACGCAAATGCCCGGCGAGACCGGCAACTTCGCGCTTGCCGCCCACCGCAGCGCCTACGGCGGCGGCATGCACCTGATCGACGAACTCCAGCTCGGCGATGCCATCTACATCGAGACGGCGGACGGCTGGTACACCTACCGCTTCCGCAACCTCGAGTACGTACAGCCCTCGGACGTGCAGGTTATCGATCCTGTGCCATGGACCCCCGACACCGCTCCCGGCGACAGGCTCATCACTCTCACGACCTGCAATCCCCTCTACTCCACGGCCGAGCGGATGATCGCGTACGGCGTGTTCGACTCGTGGCAGCCGCGCGCGGCGGGCGCCCCCGCAGAGCTCGCCGCTTCCCTGGCGAAGGAGGGCTGAGCGTGTACGCAGCGCTGTGGCGGATCCTGCCGGGACCGTGGTGGGTTCGGCTCCTGATCGTGCTCGTCCTGGTGGCGGCCGTGCTGGTCGCGCTGGACGAGTGGGTATTCCCGTGGGTGCAGTCGCTCGTGCTCGACCGGAACGTGACCGTCGGCTCGTGACCGAGGGCGTTGCCCCACGGATCCTGGTGGTCGATCACCACGACAGCTTCGTTTTCACCCTCGTCTCCTATCTCCGTGAGTTGGGAGCGGAGGTCGAGGTCGTCGAGGCGGCCGAACTCGGCGAGGACCAGGTGCTTGAGGTCGCGGGGCGAGCGGAGGGCATCCTGATCTCTCCCGGGCCGGGGCGTCCGGAGGACGTGCCCGCCTCGGCGGCCCTGGTCCGGCGGGCACTCGCGCTCTCGCGGCCCGTGCTTGGTGTCTGCCTCGGCCACCAAATCCTCGCTCACACCCTCGGGGCGCGGGTCGCCGCAGCTCCCGAGTTGGTGCACGGACGCACCTCGCGTGTCCTGCACGACGGTGATCCGCTCTTCGCCGGCCTCGCCTCCGGCTTCGCGGCGATGCGGTACCACTCGCTTGCCGTCGACAGCGGCTCGCTGCCCCGTGAGCTTGACGTCATCGCGACGACGGAGGAGGGCGTGGTCATGGCGGTGCGGCACCGCGGCGCACCGCTGGTGGGAGTGCAGTTCCATCCGGAGTCGGTGCTCACAGAAGGCGGGCACCGACTTCTTGGCAATTGGCTCACCACGGTGCAGATGATCACTTCGCGCCATATCTGAGACTTTCGCGCCGCCGTGTCGGAATTTTCAGAGGGGTAGGGCTCGAATAGGTTCTTCGTTTCGTTATCGAGCGCTTATCTCTGCTCGGAGATGGCGCAGGTAGGAAGGAGGTGTCCCTCGAATGGGGCTCAGACTCGTATGGCAGAGATCGCGGTAAAGGCGTCAAATGACGGCTGAAATGATGGTTTTCCCCGGCTTGCGGGTCGCACCGGTCGTGAGGGCCGCGCAGAACCCCCCGATTGGGTGGCGTGTTTTGACGGGTCATCGGCGGAGGACACGGCGTCTCTTCCAGGCATAATCAGAGAGTGCTCGCAGAAGTTTGGCAGTGCAACAGACACGTCCGGGGGACGAGATGGTGGAATCAATATCCTGGGCCTTTTCGGGTATTCGGGAGTTCGAAAACCTTGGGCCGAGGATCGTAGTGAAGCCCGGCACAACGCCGAGCATCTCAGGGTCCGGCTTCAGCACCGACGATCTCAGCGTCGTCCTGATGGCCGTCTCTCCGCTGCGGGTCCTTCGCGGGACCTGGGCCGCTGACGATACGTCGTTTCTGAACTTCACGTTCCTCATGGAGGGCTTCGTGCGGCTGGTCCTACCGGATCGCACGGTGCTCCTGCGCCCCGGGTCCATCTCATACCAGCAGGGCACGACCACCTTCACAACCGAGTCGACAACGCCCGCGACGCTTCTGCACGTCTCCATCCGCGCCGACGAGATGCGCCGATACGGCTTCGACACCACAGCGCCCTTCTACGCCCTCGACCCCGACGGCCGCACGACCCGTGCTGCGTACGCGTTCACCACTGCCTTCGCGCTTGCGACGGAGTCGGGCACCGGCCTCCCCGGCGAGGCGGAGGCCACAGGTTTCGGTCACGTTGTCAAACAGCTGTTAACCGGTGCTTTCCTCACAGCAGGGAGCGCTCAGCCCGGGACCACGAACGCGCGAGCAGCGACACTCGGCCGGGCCCGGACGGTCATCGACCGTACCCACCGCACACCGCGCTGCACGCCGGAGGCGGTCGCCGATGCGGTGAACGTGTCGACCCGGTCGCTCCAGCGGCTCTTCGAGGACGCCGGGACCACTGTGGCAAGCGAGATCGAGCGCTCGCGGGTCGCCAGCGCGACCGAGTTGCTGCGTCGACGCCCGCGGGAGGTGCCCCTCGAGGTGATCGCGACGGCATCCGGCTTCTCTTCGGCCGACCACCTCCGTCGAGCGCTCAGGCGTCGCGAGGGACTCACGCCGAGCGACATCCGCGGGGGGATCAGCCGGGCTCAGGACGGGACGGCTCAGCGGGAACTTGTGCGCCTCCCGTCACCGCCATTGGTGGACGCGCGCCGCGCCTAATCATCTCGCCGGCCCGATCAGCGTTCGGACGGTCGGCGGGGGCTCAACCCGCGCAGTAGCCGAGCTTGATGGTCGAGCCCTGGGGCACATCGCCCGGGACCATCGACTGGGTAGTGATCGGAGGATTCGCCCGCGTGGAGTCACAGGTCGTATCCGGAACCTCGACGCCGACGAGCCGCAGCTTGTCGGACGCAAGCGTGGCAAGGGCACTGCTCAGCGAGGTGCCGACGAGGTCGGGGAGGGTGACCTTGCCGGAGGAGATCACCAGATCGATCGGAGTGCCCGGGGCAACCTCCTGTCCCGCTGCGGGCGAGGTGGAGAGGACGACATCCCCCGCAACGGTCGGCGAATTCTCGCGGGTCTGCGATCCCTCGACGAAGCCGGCCGTGGTGATCGCCGAGATCGCGTCGGTCAGAGTCTTTCCGGCGATCTCGGGCACGGCAACCGGCTGCGGTCCCTGGGAGACGACGACGCGGATCACGGTGTCCGGAGCGACGATCGTTCCCGAGCCGGGATCCGTGCGGATCACCTCGCCCTCGGGAATGCTCGGGTTGTACTCGACCACCTGACTGGGTACGAGGTCGAGTCCGGTGAGTGTCGCCTGCGCGCTGTCGTAGGTGGTCTCGGTGAGCGCGGGGACCTCGCGCGACTGCGAGGGGAGCGTCGAGGACGGTTGGAGCGTGAGCACCCAGATCACCAGGGCGGCGACGATCACCGCGAGCACGACGACCGACGACCAGATCCAGAGCACCGGAGGGCGCCGCTGAGTGCGGACGACAGAGTTGTCCTCGGCCAACTGGCGCAGGGCGAGTTCGGAGTCGTTGGAACCACCCTGACTGCGCGCGGCGAAGAGCGAGGTGGTTAGCTCGTCGATCGGCCTGCGATCGGGGAGGCGGCCGGCGGCGGCCTCGCGGAGGTCGTCGCGGAACTCGGCGGCCCCCTGGTAGCGCCGATAGCGGTCCTTCGACAGGGCGTGCGCGACGACCGCATCGAGGGCGGGTGGGACCGCCGGGTTGATAGAGCTTGGAGCCGGCGGAGTCTCGCTGACGTGCTGATACGCAACGGCGACCGGAGTATCGCCGCGGAATGGCGCCCTGCCGGTCAGCAGCTCGAAGAGCACGATCCCCGCCGAGTACAGGTCGCTGCGTGCATCGACCTGCTCGCCCTTCGCCTGCTCCGGCGAGAAGTAGGCGGCAGTACCCAGGATCGCCGTCGTCTGCGCGACGGTCGCGGCCGAATCGGACACGGCGCGGGCGATCCCGAAATCCATCACCTTCACCTGGCCGGACGGGGTCAGCATGATGTTGCCCGGCTTGATGTCGCGGTGCACGACACCCGCGCGGTGCGAATACTCGAGGGCCGTGAGGATGCCCTCGGTGATCCGGACGGCCTCATCGATCTCGACGGGGCCCTCGGCGATGAGGTCTTTGAGCAGGCGCCCCTCGATGTGCTCCATGACGATGAAGGGGCGACGGGACTCGCCGCCGTTGTCATCGACGCTGACTTCCTCGCCCGCATCGAAGACGCGGACGATCGTGGGGTGCGACATGCGCGAGGCGGACTGCGCCTCCTGACGGAACCGGAGCCGGAAGGCAGAGTCGGAGGAGAGGGAGAGCTTGAGCTCCTTGATCGCCACTGTGCGGCCGAGACGGGTGTCGGTGCCGAGATGGACCTCGGACATTCCGCCGTGGCCGAGCCGGGGCCCGACCAGGTACCGTCCCGCGATCAGGCGACCCTCATCCGTCACGCGCACGCTCCCGCCTGTACTTCCGTGTGGCACGGCCCCGAGGGAGCCGAGGCAAGTGTACCTTCGGGCCCCCGGACGTTCACCGCGGGCGGGACGGGGGTCTCGATCCGCGGCGGGAGACACGGCGTACCGCCCGCGAGGAGCGGCTATCCCGTGGTCGTGGCAGTGGGCGACGTCGTCGCGGTCGGGGTCGGGGTCGGGGCGACCGTGACGTTCAGCGTCGGCGAGGCACCCGACTCCGCCTGACCGCAGAGCACCGTGTAGGTGACGGCGATCGTTCCCGCAGCCGATCCCGACCGGATGGTCGCGGTCGTCGCGGTCGACGGGTTCGCACTTTCGACGGTCGCGCCGTCACCGCTGGCCGCGACGCGGTAACCGGACACGGAGGTTCCGCTCGGGCACTGGTTGTAATTGCTCCACGTCACGGTGAACGCCGCGCCGGCCTGGACGCTCGAGGCGGCCGGCGTCAGCGTGGGCACGGCAGTGGGTGCGTCGGGCTTGGCCACCTCGGTATAGACAGAGACGTCGATCGTGGTCCCCTTGATCACATTGGCGGTGGGGTTCACATCCTCGACGGTCCCGACCTTCTCGGCCGTCGGAGCGCTCGGGCCGTCGGTGCGGCGCACTCCCATGCCCAACCGATCGAGCGCCGTCTCGACCTCGCCGAACGGGCGACCGACGTAGTCGCTCTTGGTAATGACGACGGTGTTCGACGTGGGCGTCACCGAGGGGGTCGGAGTCGGCGAAGGACTCGGCGACGGGGTGGCGCTGCGCGTGGCGCTCGGCGTGGGCTGCGCCGGTGAACCGCCTCCGGTGGTCAGCGCGAAGATCGTGCCCGCGATGACGACGGCGAGGATGACGATCAGAGCGACCAGCGGCCAGGTCCAGGGACTGCGCTTGCGCGGCTCGTCGGCGGGGAGCATGTCGTCGACGGCGGCGAACGGAGTCGTGGCGGGGTTCGTCATCGAGTTCGACGGCAGGACGGTCGTGGCCTGGGTCGCGCCCTGGTTCGAGGGCAGGACCGTGGTCGCCTGGGTCGCCGGCGGGTCACCGATGACCGAGGGGACGGCGAGTGTCGCTCCCCGCACGTCTCCGGAGCGCAGCGCCTGGGCAGCCCGCGCGAGGTGCGCCGCGGTGGCAGGCCGGTCGGCCGGCTTCTTGGCAATACACGAGTAGACGAGGTTGCGCACGGGCTCGGCGACGGTGACCGGCAGCTCCGGCGGAGTGTCGTTGATCTGCGCCATGGCGATTGCGACTTGCGACTCGCCGGTGAAGGGGCGCCTCCCGGCCAGGCACTCGTACGCGACGATGCCCAGCGAGTAGATGTCGGTCGCGGGGGAGGCGGGCTGGCCGCTGGCCTGCTCCGGCGAGAGGTACTGGACGGTACCCATGACCTGGCCGGTCGCGGTCAGCGGTACCTGGTCGGCGATGCGCGCAATGCCGAAGTCGGTGATCTTGACACGGCCGTCGGGAGTGATGAGCAGGTTGCCGGGCTTCACGTCGCGGTGCACGAGGCCCGCGGCGTGTGCGGCGTGCAGGGCCAGGGCGGTCTGCGCGACGATGTCGAGCACCTTGTCGGTGGACAGGACGCGTTCGCGCTCAAGAACGGTCGACAACGCCTCGCCGGGGACGAGTTCCATGACCAGGTAGGCCGAGCCGTCCTCCTCGCCGTAGTCGTAGACGTTGGCGATGCCCTCGTGGTTGACGAGCGCGGCGTGCCGGGCCTCGGCGCGGAAACGCTCGAGGAACCCGGGGTCGCCGAGGTACTCGTCCTTCAGAATCTTGATCGCTATCGTGCGGCCGATGACGAGATCGGTCGCCTTCCACACCTCTCCCATGCCGCCGATGGCGATCCGGGACTGCAGTTCGTAGCGTCCCCCGAAGGTGAGCCCTGTTGTGGGTCTCATTTGTTCAGCACCGCCTCTAATACCTTTTGTCCAATGGGTGCGGCGATCAGGTTGCCGTACCCGGTCTGGCCGAGCCCGCCACCGTTCTCCACGAGCACGGTGATGGCGTACTGCGGGTCGTCCGCAGGCGCGAAGCCGGTAAACCAGAGGGTGTACGGGTCGTCCGGGCCGTTCTCGGCGGTACCGGTCTTCCCGGCCACAGTGACGCCACCTATTGTTGCATTCGTCGCCGCGCCGCCCTGGACACTGGCGACCATCATCGCCTTGACGGCGCTCGCGGTCTCGGTGCTGATGGCCCGGCCGAGCGGCTTCTCCTGGAACTTCTGCAGCACGCTCAGGTCCTGCGAGCGGATCGCGTCGATCAGGTTCGGCTGCATCACCTCGCCACCGTTCGCGATCGCGGCCGAGACCATCGCGATCTGGAGCGGCGTCGCCTTCACTTCGTACTGCCCGAAGGCGGTGAGCGCCGTCTGAGCGTCGTCGGTGGTCGTCGGATATGTGCTCGTCTCGACCGACATCGGGATCTCGAGTTCGGTGTCGAAGCCGAACTTCTCGGCCTGCGAGCGGATGGCGTCGGCGCCCAGCTGCACGCCCATCTCGGCCATCGGGACGTTGCACGAGAGCGAGACCGCGGTCGCGAGCGTGACCGTGTCTCCCGAGCCGCACAGCCCGCCACCGGAGTTCGTCACCTGCGAACTGGACCCGGGAAGCGTGAACGACTGGGCGTTCGGGAAGCGGGAGTCGGGCGTGAAACGCCCGGACTCGAGCGCCGCAGAGGCGACGACGAGCTTGAACACGGAGCCGGGCGGATTGAGCGAGCCGCCGATGGCGCGGTTGATGAGCGGCTCGGAGGAGTCGTCGTTCAGCGAACGGTAGGCGTCGAGGACGGCGTCCGCGTCGTGGGACGCGAGGGCTGTGGGGTCGAAGGTGGGCTTGGAGACCATCGCGAGGACCCGGCCGGTCGCCGGCTGGGTGACGACGACCGCTCCGGTGTAGTTGCCGAGGGCATCGAAGGCGGCCTGCTGGGCCACCGGGTCGATCGAGAGCTCGACCGACGCGCCCTTCGGGTCCTGGCCCGAGACGAGGTTGTTGATCTTGTCGAAGAATTGCGAGTTCGAGGTGCCGGAGAGGTAGTCGTTCTCCGAACGCTCGATCCCCGTGGTGCCCTGGTTCAGGGTGAAGTACCCGGTCACGGCGGAGTAGAGCGGGCCGTTCGCGTACTGGCGCTGGAACTTGTACAGATCGCCCGTCGGTGTCGAGGAGGCGATGGGCTGGCCGCCAACCAGGATAGCGCCCCGTTCGGTCGAGAAGCTTTCGTAGAGGGTCCGCGTGTTGCGGCCGTCGTCATTGAGAGCGTCGGCCTGGACCATCTGGATCGTGGTCGTGGACACGAAGAGGGCGACGAACATCGCCAGCACGACGAAGCTCACGCGTTTCAATTCTCGGTTCATCGACGGATCACACCACCAAACGAGGCTGACTGCGGACTGTGTCGGACAGGCGGAGCAGGACCGCCACGATCATCCAGTTCGCCACGAGGGAGGAGCCGCCGGCCGCCAGGAATGGCGTGGTGAGGCCGGTCAACGGGATGACGCGCGTGACGCCTCCGATCACGATGAAGCACTGCAGGGCGACCACGAACGAGAGGCCGACTCCCAGGAGGCGCCCGAAGTCGTCCTGCCCGGCGAAGCCGATCCGGAACCCTCGGGACACCAGCAGGAGGTAGAGGCCGAAGATTGCGAACAGGCCCGCGAGCCCGAGCTCCTCGCCGAGGCTGGCAATGATGTAGTCGGATTGCGGCACCGGAGTGAGATCCGGCATCCCCTGGCCGAGGCCCGTGCCAAGAAGGCCGCCGTGTGCGAGACCGAACAGGCCCTGCACAAGCTGGTAGCTGCCTCCCGGATCGGCCGCGTAGCGCTCGGGCGTGAACGGCGTGAGCCAGTTCGCGAAGCGGTTGCCGACATAGTCGAGGGTCTGGCTGGCGAGGAGCGCGCCGCCGAGGAACAGGCCGACGCCGATCACAACCCAGCTGGTGCGTCCGGTCGCCACATAGAGCATGACCAGGAACAGGCCGAAGTAGAGCAGGGCGGTGCCGAGATCGCGCTGGAAGACGATGACGCCCATGGTGATGGCCCAGACGACGAGGATCGGCCCGAGATCGCGCAGCCGTGGGAAGCGCATCCCGAGCACCGTGCGGCCGACCATCGAGAGGGAGTCGCGATTGCGGACGAGGTAGCCGGCGAAGAAGATGGCGACGGCGATCTTCGCGATCTCGCCCGGCTGGAAGCTCGCGACGTCGCCGATGCCGATCCACACTCGCGCGCCGCTGACCTCGCGGCCGATAACCGGGAGCAGGGGCAGCAGGAGCAGCACGATCGCGGCAAAACCGGCGACGTAGGTGTAGCGGAAGAGCGTGCGGTAGTTGCGGATGACCAGCAGCACCACGATCGCGGCGACGACCGCCAGAGCGCTCCAGAAGATCTGGCGCACGGCGACGGACTCCCAGCCGGTCACTCCATCCGCGATGTCGATCCGGTAGATCTCGGCGACGCCCAAACCGTTCAGGACCGTGGCGATCGGCAGCAGGAAGGGGTCGGCGGCGGGAGCGACGAACCGCAGCACGACGTGCACCGCGAGCACGAGCACCGACAGGCCGACGCCGAGTGAGACGAGGGTGGCGTCGACGGCTCCCAGGGCACCGAGCTGCACGAGCACGATCGCACCGGCGTCGATCAGGCAGGCGCCGATCAGCAGCAACAGCTCGAGGTTGCGCAGCTTCTGCCGGAAGAAGCCCTGCCGCTCGGCGGTGGGGCGGGCGGTGGTGACGTCCGTCATGGTGCTCCGTTCGCATCCGTGAGGCGCGTGACGATGTCGACCGCGGCGGGGTAGGAGTCGGCACTGATGGTCTGCTCGAGCTGCTCGACGTCGTAGGTGCGGAGCGAGCCGAGGGGGATGCCCGTGTCCTCCCTCACCTCCGAGAGCGAGAGCGGGCCGACCGACTGCTGGATGCCCTGGTAGATGATCACGGTGTTGCCGTCGGTGCCCACGTAGAAGCGCGACTGTGTCCAGTCGTAGGCAAAAAGCAGACCGAGGAACCCGACGATCAGCACGAGCGAGAGGCCGACCAGCCAGGTGATGCGGCGGCGCAGGTGCCGGCGGCGATCCTCCTCGATCAGCTCGTCGAGGTAGTCCTCGGACGCGGGCTCGAAGTGGGTGGGCCCCTGCGCGGCGGGAACCCGGGTGTGCAGACGGAGCCCCGGGATGCGCGCGCGGCTCTGCGAGTCGTCCGTGCTCAGCGGGGTCGGTGACGCGGCGGAACCGACGATCACCGGGTCCTCGCTCGGGGCCAGGATTTGCGCGGTGTCACCGTCGCCCGGGATGTCGAGGATGACGACCGTGACGTTATCGGGAGCGCCGCGCGAGAGGCTGTCGCGGATTAGGCGGTCGGCGACCTGCTGGGCGGTCTCGTCGCGACTCAGTTCCTTCAGAATCTCGTCGTGCGGAACGACGCCGGAGAGGCCGTCGGAGCAGATCAGCCAGCGGTCGTGCGGCTCCGTCTCGAGCGTCAGAGTGTCGATCTCGGGATTCGTGTGCACGTCGCCGAGCACCCGCATCAGAACGGAGCGGCGCGGGTGCGTCATCGCCTCCTCCTCCGTAATGCGGCCGGAGTCGACCAGGCGTTGCACGAAGGTGTGGTCGGTGGTGACCTGCTCGAGCTTTCCGTCGCGCAGCACGTAGATGCGCGAGTCGCCGATGTGCGCAATCGCAACCGAGTCGCCCACACGGGCGATCGCGCTGACCGTAGTGCCCATGCCGGTGAGCTCGGGATGGTCGACCACGGCGTCGGCGAGCAGGGTGTTGGCGGCGAGCAGCGTGCGCTTGAGCTCGGCCTCGGCCTCGTACGTGGAAGCGTAGGGACGGTCGGCGTCGGCGATCCGCTTGATGGCGATGGAGGAGGCGACGTCTCCTCCCGCGTGACCGCCCATGCCGTCGGCGACGACGAAGAGCTGCCGGCCTGCGTAGCCGGAGTCCTGGTTGTTGGAGCGGATCCGGCCGACGTGCGAGACGGCAGCGCTCTCGCGCACCGCGCCGGTGCCGGATCCGCTCTGCGGAGAAAGAGCCACGCGCTATGACCGCCGCAGTTCGAATGTGGTCGTGCCGACCTTGACGGGAGTGCTCAATGGGACCTTCGTGGGAGCGCCGACGCGGCGGCCGTCGAGGAACGTGCCGTTGGTGGAGTCGAGGTCCTGGATCATCCATTCGTCGTTCCAGAGGAGCAGGCGGGCGTGGTGCGTCGAGGTGTAGTCGTCGCGGATCACCAGGGTCGACTCGGAGGAGCGGCCGATGGTCAGGGGCTCACCGGTCAGCGGGAGCTCTGTGCCGCGCTTGGGACCCGACGTGATGACCAGGCGCTGAGCGGTGTGGACCGTCGCGACGCCTCCGGAATCGGTGCGCTCCGTCTCGCGAGTGCGGCGGGCCGACGGGGCGGACGGCTGGGCGGGAGCGGACGGCTGCGCCGGAGCAGGGGCCGCCGCGACGATGGGCTGCGCCGCAGTGACGAACGGCGCCTCGGGCGCCCCTCCGGGTGGGAGCTTGCGCACGCGCTGCCCGAACAGGTCCGAGCGGAGGGCGTAGACGATGCCGAACACGAAGAACCACAGCAGCGCGAGGAACGCGATGCGTAAGAGGAAAAGAGTGAGCTCGCTCATAACCGGTCGTCCCAGAATCCCTCGGAGCCGCGGCCGGCGCTCCTGCCGGACGACGGGCGGTCGGTGCGCGCGGGCGCGGCGCCCTGTACGACGCGGTAGACGATGGACGTGCGCCCGATCGTGATGGTCTGCTCGGGGGCGAGGGGCGCCTGAGTGACGGGGCGGCCGTCAAGCTTCGAGCCGTTGGTCGAGCCGAGGTCGTGCACCTGAGCTCGCGAGCCATCCCAGAGGATCTCGACGTGTTTGCGCGAGGTGCCCGAGTCGTCCACGGTGATGTCGGCGTCGCTGCCACGGCCGATCACGGTGCGCGCTTTGGTGATCGGGTGGCGTGTCCCAGCGATGTCGAGGACCGGCATGTAGGTAACCGTGCCCTTGACACTGCGGGAGTCGACCTCGACCATGCCGTCGCTGAGCGACGCATCTGCGGCGAGCGAGATGTCGATTGGACCGGGAAAGCGGTAGCCCTGCTTGGTGGCGTGCTCGGTGGCGAGGGTGGTGAGCTCGTCGATCAGGGTTGAGCCGAGCCGCTGCATCCGCTCGAGATCCGTCGCGGACATCCGCAGGAGCAGGCTGTTGGGGACGAGGATGCGGTCACGGCTGACCACAGCGGCAGTGGTGTCGAGCTCGCGGCGGAGCGCGGAAGCGAGCTCGACCGGTTGCAAACCCGACTTGAAGGTCCTCGCGAAAGCGCCGTTGACGACGCGCTCGAGTCCCTTCTCGAAGTTGTCCAGTATGCCCACAGTCTTCCGATCTTCCGGTTCGTCGCCTTCTCGGCGGTCGCGCACGGATCGAGATGTCTGCGCGCCCGTTGCCGCTGTCCTGTCTGGTCTGCGCCGCGCACGGCTACGGGCATGTTACTGGGATGGTCTGGATACGCGATCCTCGGCGGTGGTTTCGCGGGTTAAGGGCGGTGGGGGCGCGTGTTGGGTCCGCGGCGGCGGTGGTGCGCGGTGGATGCTCGCGGGCACGGGCTATTTTGAGGAGCAGCGTGCGCGGCGGCGTCCGGCGTGCGCGCTGGTCGAGGTTCGATCCCTGCGCAGGGGATGTTACGATTTCTCGTCGGCGCTTCGGTGCCGTTGGTGAGCGCGAGTGGCGGAATAGGCAGACGCGCACGGTTCAGGTCCGTGTGCCCGAAAGGGCGTGGGGGTTCAACTCCCCCCTCGCGCACCACGGTTCGTCAGAACCGCACACGGCCCCCGATCGAATCTCCGATCGGGGGCCGTGTCGTCTCCTGCGCATCCGCCTCTGTCGTCGTTGGCGTGCGCGCCTCGGTTCCGGCGTGACGCGCCGAGGTGTCTCCGGTACTCGACGAGTTGGGTCGGTGGGCGAGTACGATGACAAATCACGGACAGTGGGCGGTCGGATCGAGGACATAAACATGACCTCCACGTTCGATCGAGAAGGGAGGGTCATGTCGACCCAGGAATCGCTGCGGACGAGCGCTCACGTCGATGCGCTTGAAGTCAGCCCGGACGACATCATCAGGCAACTGGCCGACGTGCTGAGCAAGCCCGTCGTCGCCTTCATCTTTGGCAAGGACGAGCGGACCATCAGTCGCTGGATAGAGAACCCTCAGTTGCGCCTCCGAGCCGATGATGAGCAGAGGGCTCGGAACACCTACCAGATCTACGCTCTCCTCGCGCCGTCGGAGGGTTCGCATACTGTGCGTGCCTGGTTCATGGGAATGAACCCGCAGCTCGAGGACGAGGCGCCTGCGGAAGCTCTGGCAGAAGGTCGCTATCGCGAAGTGATGGCGGCCGCGCGTGCCTACGTAAACGGTGGGTGAGCCTCACACCGTTCGCCCTCCCGACGTGCTCTGGAGGGTCGGGCGGGCGAGTGACCCAGCACGTTTCGCGACCGTCGATCCGATCGACGCATCGACGTCGACAGCTGGCAACCGCTTCGACGTTCCGGGAGGCGCAGTACTGTACGCGGCGACGGAGCCGAGCGGAGCGTACGCAGAGACGATTTCGCGCTTTCGCCCGACGAGCCGGATGCGGGCACTCGCACACGATCCGGCCTACATGCTTCCCGGCAGTGTGCCCGCTGACTGGCGGCTCAACAGGAAGCTCATTGAGATCACACTCAACGATCCGGCCCCGTTCCTCGACGTGGAGAATCCCGAGACGCACGCGCACCTGAACCAGGCGATGGTGAAGCAGCTCGCGGTTCTCGGTGTCGATAATTTGGACGTCTCTCATGTGCGCGGTGCCGATCGGCTTGTCACGCGGGCCATCGCCCTATTCGCCTACACGCACATGAGTGATGACGGGGGGCTCTCCTATTCCGGTATTCGCTACGTGTCGAAACTCGGGGACCATGAATGCTGGGCGGTGTTCGATGGGACGGAGAGCGACGTCACTCGCCGGAAAGCAGTCGACAAGACGGATCCTGACCTTCTCCGGGTTGCATCCACCTTCGGGCTTGTCGTGCACTGACCTCTGGTCGGGCGGAGCGACGGGGGGTCGGGCCGCTGACGTTGGGCTGTGCGTCAGCGGCGGGTGAGTTCGATGACGGAGATGACGCGCGTCGTGCGCTTCTCGTGCTCGCGGAAGCCGGCGGTGGTGAAGCGAACCCAGCCCGCGTCGCGCTCGTCGCCGGTGAGGACGCGGGCGCGGACATCGACGGTGCCGTCGTCGGGGGTCTCGATGGCGAGGTCGGGGTGAGCGACGAGGTTGTGGAACCAGGCGGGGGTGCTTGGGGGCGCCCGCGGCGGAGGCGGCCAGCAGCCAGACGTCGGCGGAAGGGTGGAGTGCCATCAGTGGGGTACCGCGCTCCTCGCCGGAGCGTGTTCCGCGGTGGTGCACCGGGGCCCTCCCGAAGCTGCCCGTGGTTACCGTCCCGCCATTCGCCCGGTTTAGTGTTTTGGATTGACCCCAGAACCGGGGAGTCATATAGGCTCATCCTTGAGATCATCACGGTCAGGATTTATCGACTTGAGCCAGCACGATTGTGGACTTGCTATCACTCGGATCTCACCGCTAGCGTGTGACGCGCCAGCCACTGAGGGGAGTGGCCAACTTGTAACCGCTCTCCGCTCTCCGCTCTCCGTGAGGCTTGATATGTTTATGCTCCAGTGCGCTTCGCTCATCCAGTGGGAATCCCCCGAAAGGGTCACTCCTAGTAGCGTGTCCCACAATTACAGGGCATGCGTCAGCCTTCACGTTCCGACGGCCTACGCACCGGTTCATACTGAGGTCTTGGTTGGCGGCCCGCATGTAAAAACTTTCACCAACGTCATCAAACTCTTCGGACTACGGGTTGTAGTGGCCGTACTCACAGACGCTGTCGTTACTCGGCCGTCCGGCGAGGTAACCGAATCCTCTGCCAACGCGGGCAGGATTCGCCTCGAACAGGGGCGTCGGGGCGTCATCCGATGAGCGCATCCCGTCGGTCGGACGCGCCGGGCGAGCCGAACCGGATCTGGCGGGAGGGAACGCGCCTATCGGGCGGTGAGCTCCGGACGGCGCGCTTATGGGGAGAGGCGCTCTTCGCACCTCAACCCCTCGTCGTGGTCGCCGCGCTGCGCATGAGAAATGCCGTGGGCCGAGTGTTCGGAATCGACCCCTTCGCCGATGGCACTGGCACTCGGGAATCCACACGCGCGGACCGCCTGGGGCCATTCCCCGTGCTCGCAGAGACGCCAGAACACATCGTCTTTGGTATCTCCGACAAGCACCTGACCTTCCGATCATCGCTTCACGTCTCCGCGGGCGATGGGGTTGTGATCATCGAGGTGGAGACCAAGATCTGGACACATAACTGGTTCGGCCGCTGTTATGCAGCCGGCCTTCGAATTGGTCACCCTGCGGTCATGACCCTGTTCTTGCGCGCCCTGCATCGCTCTCACAATAGGCAGCGTCAAGTCGTATCTCGCGGGGAGAGTGGGCGGGGTCAGCGGCGGGTGAGTTCGATGACGGGGATGATGCGGGTGGTGCGCTTTTCGTAGTCGCGGAAGCCGGCGGAGGCGGTGGTGAAGCGGGTCCAGCCGGCGTCGCGCTCGTTGCCGGTGAGGACGCGGGCGTGGACGGTGACGGTGCCGTCGTCGGGGGTTTCGATGGCGAGGTCGGGGTGTGCGACGAGGTTGTGGAACCAGGCCGGGTGTTTCGGGGCTCCGGCGGCCGACGCGGCGAGCAACCAGACGTCGGCGGAAGGGTGCAGTGCCATCAGCGGGGTGACGCGTTCCTCGCCGGAGCGTGCTCCGCGGTGGTGCACCAGGACCAGGGCCCTCCCGAAGCCGCCCGTGGTGACAGTCCCGCCGCGTGCGCGGAACTCCTCGATGATGGTGTCGTTCCAGTCGGCCATGCGTGTTCTCCTCGACGTCGGTCTCAGACGGGGGCGCCCAGCGCGTCCTCGCGCGTACTGCGGTCGCCGGGCGGAGTGCCTCCGCTGACAGCGGCCGGATCCGCCAGCGCCCGCCGCCAGGGTAGCTCCGCGGCGCCGACGAGTTCCAGCCTCGAACGCAGGGCTGCGCGCTCAATCCGCACGCCGCGGGCGAGGTCGCTGAGAGCACGGGCGGAGACGCGGGCCGCGAGGCGCTCTCGGTCGACGGTGAGCAGCGAGCCGAGGAAGCCGCCGAGGACGACGGCGGTGGGATTGAAGAGGTTGATATAGGTCGAGAGGCCCTCCGCGAGGAGGTCGACCTGGCGAGCGACTTCGGCGAGGACCGACGGGTCGCGGGAGGTACCGAGGGCGATGTCGAGCTCGTCCTGGTCGAGGACACGGGCGCCGAGCACGTCGAGGAGGGAGCGCATCCGCACCTCGGCCTCGAGGCAGCCGTGCCGGCCGCAGCTACAACGTCGGCCGCCTGTGACGACGAGGGTGTGACCGAGTTCGGCGGCGAATCCCGAGGAGCCCTGTAGGGGGACTCCGCCGATGATGACGCCTCCGCCGATGCCGCCGGCGCCGCCCGTCACGTAGACGACGTCGGCGACGCCGTGCGCGGCTCCGAAGAGAGATTCGCCGATGGCGCCGAGCGTCGCGTCGTTGCCGACCGCGACGGGGAGGTCGAGGGCTCGGACGAGTTGAGAGGCGAGGTCGACGTCGCGCCAGCCGAGGTGGGGCGCGCGGTGCACGAAACCGGAGTTGGCCTGAACGAGTCCGGGGACGGCGACGCCGGCCCCCACGAGTACTCGTAGCGGCTCCCGCTCGGCGCGGAAGCCCTCGACGATGCCGGTGACGACGCGGACGACGGTGGCGGGACTCGCGGGCGTCGGGGTGTCGAAGCGGACGCGGCGCAGCAACTCGCCGTTCAGGCCGACGAGGCCGACGATGATCGCGTCGGTGTCGAGGTGGACGCCCACGGCGGCGAAGCGGTGGCCGGGCACGACGGTGGAACTCGGGCGGCCGATGCGGCCGTCGGGTGCGGTGGTTTCCTCCTCGACCCAGCCCAACTCGTTCAGTTCGCCGACCAGGTTTGCTACCGCCGAGCGGTTGAGCCCGGTGAGGCGGCCGAGGTCGGCGCGGCTGGTGGGTCCGGAGCGGTGCACGAGGGTGGCGAGGGTGGTGAGGTTGGTGCGGCGTAACAGCGCATTGCTGGACGCTCCAACTGCCCCTGCCATGATCGCCTGTCTGTCGCTCGGCCCGATCGGCCCGAGACCTGGAGAAAACTGCCGGCCCCCCATCCGTCTCCCGGGGTTCCGCGCGGTCGGCTGCAAGGCGGAGGAGGAAGCGATACCGGCGGTATCGCGCCTGACGACAACGCCGCAGACGGCCGCGCGGAACCCCGGGAGGGGTTAGCGGCCGCCTGCGCGGCGCTTGTTGAAGATGTCGAAGGCGACCGCGAGCAGGAGCACGAAGCCCTTGATCGCCATCTGCCAGGCGGCGTCGACCGAGAGGATCGACAGGCCCATGTTCAGCACGCCCATCACGAGACCGCCGATGACGGCTCCGACGACGGTGCCCACGCCTCCCTGGACTGCGGCGCCACCGATGAAGACCGCGGCGATGGCGTCGAGCTCGTAGTTCTGACCGGCCGAGGCGACCGCTCCGCCGGCGCGGGCGGTGCTGACGATGCCCGCTACTCCGGCCAGTGCGCCCATGTTGACGAAGATGAAGAAGTTGACCCACTTCGTCTTGACGCCCGACATCATCGCGGCGAACAGGTTGCCGCCCATCGCGTAGATGTGGCGGCCGAAGACCGTCCGGCCGAGCACGAAGCTGTAGGCGAGGATCAGCACGGCGAGCACGATCAGGATGATCGGGGTGCCGCTGTAGCCGGCGAGCAGCCAGGCGAGCGCCATGATGGCGACGACGGCGATGGCCGCCTTGGCCACCATCGAGCCGACCGGCTCGCGGGGGAGTTCGAGGCGGCGGAGGGTGGCGCGGGTCCGGAGTTGCTGCGCGACGAGCACGACGCAGACCAGGAGGCCGAGCACCAGAGTGAGCGCGTCGCGGCCGGCGATACCGCCGAGAATGCCCGGCAGCCAGCCGGCGCCGATCGCGGTGAACTCGGTGGGGAGGCCGTTGATGGTTCCGCCGGTGAGCAGTACCAGGGTGAAGCCGCGGAAGATCAGCATGCCCGCGAGGGTCACGATGAACGCCGGTATTCCGACGAAGGCGACCCAGAAGCCCTGCCAGGCTCCGACGGCGGCGCCGGTGACCAGAGCCACGACAACAGCCGCCCACCAGGGCAGGCCCCAGTTGTTCATCGCGATCGCCGAGATGGCGCCGACCATCGCCACGACCGAGCCGACCGAGAGGTCGATGTGGCCGGCGATGATGACCATCACCATGCCGATCGCGAGGATCAGCACGTAGGCGTTTTGCTGGATCAGGTTATTGACGTTGCCGGGCAGCAGGAGGCGCCCATTCGTCAGCACCTGGAAGAGCAGGATGATGATGGCCAGCGCGGCGAGGATGCCGTACTGCCGGAGATTGATGTTGAGCTTGCGCGCGCGCTTGGGCGGGGTGGAGGGCGTGTTGGCGGGCGTGTTCGCCGGCGCTGTCGTGGTCGTGGCGCTCATCGGGCCTGTTCCTTTCCGGCGGTCATGTAGTGCATGAGGTGCTCCTGGGTGGCGTTGGCGCGGTCGATTTCGCCCGTGATGCGCCCCTCGGAGATGGTGTAGATGCGATCAGCGAGGCCGATTAGCTCGGGCAGCTCGGACGAGATGACGACGACCGCCTTGCCCTGGGCCGCGAGCTCGTTGATGATCCCGTAGATCTCGTATTTCGCTCCCACGTCGATGCCGCGGGTGGGCTCGTCGAGAATCAGTACGTCGGGACCGGAGAAGATCCACTTCGAGAGGACGACCTTTTGCTGGTTGCCTCCGGACAGCTTGCCCGTGACGGCCGAGACGGTCGGCGCCTTGATGTTCATCTTCGAGCGGTAGGAATCGGCGACCTTGTATTCGCGGTGCTTGTCGATCACGCCGAGCCGGGCCAGACGCGAGAGCGCGGCAGCCGAGACATTGACGGTGATATCGCCGATGAGGTTAAGGCCGTAGCGCTTGCGGTCCTCGGTTGCGTAGGCGAGGCCATTGCGGATCGCCTCGTCAACGGTGCGGGTCTGGATCTCCTTGCCGTCCTTGAAGACGCGACCCGAGATGCCGGTGCCGTAGCTGCGACCGAAGATGCTCATCGCGAGTTCAGTGCGGCCGGCGCCCATCAGTCCCGCGAATCCGACGATCTCGCCGGCGCGGACGGTGAAGGAGGCGTCATCGACGACCACGCGGTTGATATCGACGGGGTGGTGGACCGTCCAGTTCTCGACGCGCAGCTTCTCCTCGCCAATCTGGGGATCGCGCGGCGGGAACATGCTGTTGAGGTCGCGGCCAACCATTGCGCGGATGATCCGGCTTTCGGAGGCCTGCTCGCCGGCCATCGGGAAGCTCTCGATAGTGCGGCCGTCGCGGATGATCGTGACGGTGTCCGCGATGGCGCGAATCTCCTTCAGCTTGTGGCTGATGATGATGCAGGTGATGCCCTGGGTGCGGAGCTGATCAATCAGGCCGAGCAGGTGGTCGCTGTCCTCGTCATTGAGGGCGGCGGTGGGCTCGTCGAGGATGAGGAGCTTCACCTCCTTGGCGAGGGCCTTGGCGATTTCGACGAGCTGCTGCTTGCCGACGCCGAGTTCGAGGATCTTGGTCGCCGGGTTCTCGGCGAGGCCGACGCGGGCGAGCAGTCGGGCTGCCTCCGCGTTCGTGGCGTTCCAGTTGATGACTCCGCGGGTCGACTTCTCGTTGCCGAGGAAGATGTTCTCGGCGATAGAGAGGTAGGGGCTGAGGGCGAGTTCCTGGTGAATGATCACGATGCCATCGGCTTCGCTGTCATTGATCGACCGGTACTGCGCCTCCTTGCCCTCGAACTCGATGGTGCCCTCGAAGCTGCCGTGGGGATACACGCCGGAGAGGACTTTCATCAGGGTCGATTTGCCGGCGCCGTTCTCGCCACAGATGGCGTGGACCTCGCCGGGCTGAACCGAGAGCGAGACGCCGTCGAGGGCGCGGACGCCGCCGCCGAACTCCTTGACGATGTCGCGCATGATGAGGATGGGACTGGCCAACAGGGCCTCACTTCGTTGTGCAGAGAGTGGTGTGGGGGGACGGGGAGCGGCGGGGGCGGGGAGGATCGCTCCTCCCCGCCCCCGCCCGGGGATCAGAGTCCGACGTCGCCGGCCTTGAGGAAGCCGGAGTCGATGAGGACGGACTGCACGTCGTTCTTCGTGACGACCTGCGGCTCGAGCAGGTACGAGGGGACGACCTTGCTGCCGTTGTTGTAGCTCTTGGTGTCGTTCACCTCGGGCTTCTCGCCCGCGACAATTGACTGCACCATCTGGAACACACGGTCACCCAGGGTGCGGGTGTCCTTCCAGACGGTCATTGACTGCTCGTCGGCGAGGATCGCCTTGACGTTGGCCTTGTCAGCGTCCTGCCCGGTGATGATCGGGTAGTCGGCGCCGGGGGCGTAGCCGGCCGACTTCAGCGAGGCCTCGATGCCGATGGCCAGGCTGTCGTTAGGGGAGAGCACGACGTCGACCTTCTGGCCGCCGGTGTAGAAGGAGGAGAGGCGGTTGTCCATTTCGGACTGTGCCTTGTCGGAAGCCCAGCCCTGAATGCCGATCGAGGCCCAGTCGTCATCCGAGGCGGGCGACTTGCCCGAGGGGACGGTCAGCTTGCCGCTCGCGATGTAGGGCTGCAGAACATCCCAGGCGCCGGAGAAGAAGAACTTGGCGTTGTTGTCGTCGGGGCTGCCGGCGAAGGGCTCGAGGGTGAAGGGGCCCGCGGCGTTCTTGAGGTCGAGGGTGGTCTCGATGTACTGGCCCTGGAGCTGACCGACCTTGTAGTTGTCGAACGTCGCGTAGTAGTCCACGTCCGCGGTGCCGTTGATGAGACGGTCGTAGGCGATGACGGTCGCGTTCTGCTTCTTCGCCTCGGCCAGGACGGGCGCGAGCGCCTCGCCGTCAATCGCGGCGACGACCAGGATCTTGGAGCCGCCCGCGATCTGGTTCTGGATCTGCGAGATCTGCTGGTCGGTCTTGTTGTCGGCGTACTGGAGGTCGACGGTGCAGCCGTCGCCCTTGAGCTTGGTCTGGAGACCTTCGCCGTCGTTGATCCAGCGCTCGAGGCTGCGGGTCGGCATCGAGATGCCGACGGTGCAGTCGCCTTCTGCGCCGGCGCCTGCTGCGGCGCCGCCGGAGTTGGCGGGGCTGGCCGAACAGGCGGCGAGGCCGAGGGAGATGATGCCGGCGGCGGCCAGCGTGGTGATGCCGCGGGAGAACTTCATGGAGTGCATTCCTCTCTGAAAGCAGTGTCCGAGGGAGAGGACGGCGCGAGGCATGCACAGGTGGAGCACGCCATCGTGTCGTCGCCCGGGGAGGCGGGAGAGCCCCGAGGGGCTTTGTCCACGGAGAGAACATATTCTCTCGATTCGCGGGTGTAAAGCGCGACTGGACAATATGTCCAGGCGATGCGGAACTGTGACCTTCGGCCGTCGATCCGCGCCGTTGCAGTGGGAGAACGCTCTCCGACGGGATCGGCGATGCCGCGTCGTGAGGGAACCGTGAGGACGAGGCGCAGGGCCGTAGGAGAAGCGTGAGGACGGCCGTGCGGCGGCCGAGCCGGGTGTTGCATCGGGACTCGTGCCGTTTCTCGGCAGGTGCCCGGGCCCCGGGTGCCGTTTCTTCCGGATGGAGTCCTCCGTGCTCGACCTCGCCTACCTCCTCGGCGTGCTCGCCCTCTTCTCGCTCCTCGGCCTCGCGGCCCAGGGGGTCGAAAAGCTGGGCGGTGCGCCCGCTCCGGCCCGCAGCTCGGGGGTCGACCGATGATCGTCTTCGACGCCCTCGCGGTCGTGCTGGCGCTCGCCGCGGTCGTCTACCTCGTCGTCGCGCTGATCCGACCGGAGCGCTTCTGATGGATCCGCTCCTCGCTGTCCTCCAGGTCGCGACCGTCGGTCTGGCCGTCGCGCTCCTGCACCGCCCGCTGGGCGAGTACATGTTCCGCGTTTACACCTCGACGAGAGATCTCGCGCTCGAGCGCGGCCTCTACCGCCTGATCGGGGTCGATCCGGCCGGCGAGCAGAGCTGGCGCGCCTACTTCCGCGCCGTGCTCGCCTTCTCGCTGGTCGGCGTGCTCCTGCTCTACGGGATGCAGCGGCTTCAGGCCGTCCTTCCCGGCTCGCTCGGGCTCCCCGCGGTGCCGGAGGGGCTGGCGTTCAACACGGCCGTCTCGTTTGTCACCAACACCAACTGGCAGTCATACTCGCCCGAGGCGACCCTCGGCTTTGCCGTGCAGGTGGGCGGGCTCGCCGTGCAGAACTTCGTCTCGGCGGCCGTGGGCCTCGCGGTCGCGGTGGCGCTGATCCGCGGATTCGCGCGGCGCTCCTCCGGCACGCTCGGCAACTTCTGGGTCGACCTCGTGCGCGGCACGCTCCGCCTCCTGCTGCCGATATCGCTCCTGGCCGCCATCGTGATGGTCGCGGGCGGCGTGATCCAGAATCTCAACGACCCGCTGACCGTGACCACGCTCACGGGCGGCGAGCAGAACATCCCGGGCGGGATGGTGGCCTCGCAGGAGGCGATCAAGCTGCTCGGCACCAACGGAGGCGGCTACTTCAACGCCAACTCCGCGCATCCGTTCGAGAACCCGTCAGCCTGGGTGTCGTTGCTGCAGATCGTGCTGATCCTGGCGATCCCGTTCTCGCTGCCGCGCACTTTCGGCCGGATGGTCGGGGACGTGCGCCAGGGGAGCGCGATCCTCGCCGCGATGGCGACGATCTTCGTGGTGTCGCTCGGGGCGCTCACCGCCGTGGAAGCGGCGGGCGGCGGCTCCGCGGCACAGGCGGCGGGAGCAGCGATGGAGGGCAAGGAGACGCGCTTCGGCATCGCCGGCTCCGCCCTCTATGCGACGGCCTCGACGCTGACCTCGACCGGCGCCGTCAACGCGATGCACGACTCCTTCACCGCGCTCGGCGGCATGCTCCCGATGCTGAACATGATGCTCGGCGAGGTCGCCCCGGGTGGCGTCGGCTCTGGCCTCTACGGGATGCTCGTGCTCGCGGTGCTGGCCGTGTTCGTCGGCGGGCTGCTCGTGGGGCGCACGCCCGAGTACCTGGGCAAGAAGCTCGGCCCACGCGAGATCAAGCTCGCCAGCCTGTACATCCTGGTGACACCGACGCTCGTGCTCGCGGGAACCGCGCTGAGCTTCGCGATCCCCGCGGTGCGCGCGGACGTGGAGAGCACGTCGATTCTGAACCCCGGGCTGCACGGGCTCTCGGAGGTGCTCTACGCCTTCACCTCGGCGGCCAACAACAACGGCTCGGCGTTCGCGGGGCTGACGGCGAACACGCCGTGGCTGAATACGGCGCTGGGCGTCGCGATGCTGCTCGGGCGATTCCTGCCGATCCTCCTGGTGCTCGCGCTGGCCGGCTCACTCGCGGCGCAGTCGCCGGTGCCTTCCAGCGCCGGGACATTGCCCACCCACCGGCCGCAGTTCGTCGGCCTCCTCGTGGGCGTGACGGTCGTCGTGACCGCGCTCACCTACTTCCCCGTACTCGCGCTGGGTCCCCTGGCGGAAGGACTGTGACTCCGATGAACACTGTGACTCCGATGACCACTGTGACTCCGATGACCACTGCACTCACCGAGACGCCGGCGCGACCGGCCGCTCTGGGTTCACGCCAGCTCGTCGCCGCGCTCCCCGGGGCGCTGCGCAAGCTCGATCCGCGCCTGATGTGGCGCAACCCCGTGATGTTTCTCGTTGAGGTTGGCGCCGTGCTGACGACGCTGCTCGCGGTCGCCGAGCCGTTCCTCGGCGGCCCGGAGCGTTCCGGCGGCTCGGCGGTGCCGGTCACCTTCACCGCGGGGATCGCGATCTGGCTGTGGCTCACGGTGGTCTTCGCGAACCTCGCGGAGGCGGTGGCCGAGGGCCGCGGCAAGGCGCAGGCCGAGAGCCTGCGCGCCACCCGCACCAGCACTCCGGCGCGGCGCGTGGCCGACTACGACTCCGCCGATCCGTCGGCGCTGTCGGCGCGGCTGGTCGAGGTCTCTTCGGCCGAGCTGCAACGGGGAGACGTGATCGTGGCGGAGGCGGGTGATCTGGTGCCGGGTGACGGTGACATCGTCTGGGGCATCGCCTCCATTGACGAGTCGGCGATCACGGGCGAGTCGGCCCCGGTGGTTCGCGAGAGCGGAGGCGACCGCAGCGCGGTCACGGGCGGCACCCGGGTGCTGTCGGACCGGATCGTGGTGCGAATCACCTCCCGCCCGGGCGAGACTTTCGTTGATCGGATGATCGGCCTGGTCGAGGGCGCGTCGCGGCAGAAGACGCCCAACGAGATTGCGCTGGACATCCTTCTCGCGAGCCTGTCGATCGTGTTCGTGGTGGTCGTGCTGACGCTGAACCCGATCGCGTCCGCTGCGGGCGCCTCGGTCAGCGTGCCAGTGCTGGTCGCCCTGCTCGTCTGCCTCATCCCGACCACCATTGGCGCGCTGCTCTCAGCCATCGGCATCGCCGGCATGGACCGGCTGGTGCAGCGCAACGTCCTCGCCATGTCCGGGCGTGCGGTGGAGGCGGCGGGCGATGTCACGACCCTCCTGCTCGATAAGACGGGGACGATCACCTACGGCAACCGCCGGGCCGTCGCGTTCCTCCCGCTGGATGGCGCGGTTGACGCCGACCTCGTGGACGCGGCCGCCGCCTCCTCGCTCAGCGATCCGACGCCCGAGGGGAAATCGATCGTGGATCTCGCGGGCGACCAGGGCCGGCCAGCGGCCGAGCCCGCGCAGGCGCTCGTCGTACCGTTCACTGCGCAGACCCGGATGAGCGGGCTCGACCTGCCGGACGGCTCGTCCATCCGCAAGGGTGCCGGCTCGGCCGTGCGCGCCTGGGTGGAGGAGGAGGGGCCGCTGCCGTCCACGATCGCGGCGCGGCTCACCGTTCTGGTCGACGGCGTCTCGGAGAGCGGAGGCACACCCCTCGTGGTCGCGGTGAAGGACCGCGCCGGAGCGCGCCTCCTGGGTGTCGTGCATCTAAAGGATGTGGTGAAGGACGGGCTTGCAGAGCGCTTCTCTGAGCTGCGGGCAATGGGCATTCGCACCGTGATGATCACGGGCGACAACCCGCTCACGGCCCGCGCGATCGCGGCGGAGGCGGGAGTCGACGACTACCTCGCCGAGGCGACGCCCGAGGACAAGCTCGCGCTGATCCGGCGCGAGCAGGAGGGCGGCGCGCTGGTCGCGATGACCGGCGACGGGACGAACGACGCGCCTGCCCTCGCGCAGGCCGACGTGGGCGTGGCGATGAATACGGGCACCTCGGCGGCGAAGGAGGCCGGGAACATGGTCGACCTCGACTCCGACCCGACCAAGCTCATCGACATCGTGCGGATCGGGAAGCAGTTGCTGATCACCCGCGGGGCGCTCACCACGTTCTCGATCGCGAATGACGTGGCGAAATACTTCGCGATCATCCCGGCGATGTTCGCGGGGGTCTTCCCCGGGCTCGCCGTGCTGAACGTGATGCAGCTGCACTCGCCGGCCTCGGCGATCCTCTCGGCGATTGTGTTCAACGCGCTGGTGATCGTCGTGCTCATCCCGCTCGCCCTGCGCGGAGTCGCCTACCGCCCGGTCGCCGCCTCGCGCATCCTCAGCCGCAACCTGCTGATCTACGGCCTCGGCGGCGTGATCGCCCCGTTCGTCGGCATCAAGCTCGTCGACCTGCTCGTCGCCCCCCTCCCCGGCTTCTAACCCGCCCCAGCACCATGTGAGAAAGAGAGTTCAGATTATGTTGAGAGTTCGTCCGTATGGGGTCGCGGTGCGCGCGATGGTTGTGTTCACCGCGGTGTTGGGGGTGGCGTATCCGGCCGCCGTGTGGGGAGCGGGACAGCTCGCTTTTCCGGCGCAGGCGGGCGGGTCGCTCCTTGTTCAGGGTGGTGAGGTTGTGGGCTCGTCGCTGATCGGCCAGTCGTTCACCGACGCCGACGGGGCGCCGCTGCCGCAGTGGTTCCAGTCGCGCCCCTCCGCCGCGGGGTATGACGCGGGGGCCTCGACCGGCAGTAACCTCGGGCCCGAGAACGCCGATCTCGTCGCGTCGATCCAGGAGCGGCGCGCGTCGATCGCGGCGTTCGAGGGCGTCGATCCGGCAGAGGTGCCGGCCGACGCGCTGACCGCCTCCGGGTCGGGGCTCGACCCCGCCATCAGCCCGGCCTACGCGCTGCTGCAGGTGCCCCGTGTCGCCGCGGCCCGCGGGCTCGACGAGGACGCGGTCCGCACGCTGGTCGAGGCGCGGACCGAGGGGCGGGCGCTTGGCTTCCTCGGCGAGCCGAGCGTGGACGTGCTCGAGCTGAACGTGGCGCTGGCGCGGCTGTGACCCGCCCGGCGGCGCGTCCGGCGGTGCCCCCGGCTCGTAGACTCGCGTTCTGCTCCTCAGACACGTCGGATTCAGCGAGCCGGCGCCGAGCCTGCGAGCGGAAGGTGAGGGGTGGGGCATGAGCACAGGCCGTCTGCGTGTGCTCCTCGGAGCTGCGCCGGGAGTGGGCAAGACGTACACGATGCTCGAGGAGGGCCGTCGGCTCGCCGCCGAGGGCCGCGACGTCGTGGTCGCCGTGGTCGAGACACACGGCCGCTCCGCGACCGCCGCGATGGTCGAGGGCCTCGAGGTCGTGCCGCGCCGCGCCGTCGAGCACCGCGGTGTGCAGCTCGACGAGATGGACCTCGACGCGGTCCTCGCCCGCCGTCCCGACGTTGCTTTGGTCGACGAGCTCGCGCACACCAACGCCCCCGGCTCGCGGCATGAGAAGCGCTGGGAGGACGTGCGGACCCTCCTCGACGCCGGCATCACCGTCTTCTCCACCGTCAACATCCAGCACATCGACTCGCTGAACGATGTCGTGCATGCCATCACCGGAGCGCCGCAGCGCGAGACGATCCCGGATGCAGTGCTGCGCGCCGCCGATCAGATCGAAGTGGTTGATCTCGCCCCCCAGGCCCTGCGCGACCGCCTCGCCGACGGCCGCGTCTACCCGCCCGAGCGGATCGACGCGGCGCTGTCCAACTACTTCCGCCTCGGCAATCTCACCGCCCTGCGCGAACTCGCCCTGCTCTGGCTCGCCGACGAGGTCGACAGCGCCCTGCGCGACTACCGCATCGAGCACGGCATCGACAGCACCTGGGAGGCGCGCGAGCGAGTGGTCGTCACCCTCACCGGCGGGCCGGAGGGCGAGACACTACTGCGGCGAGGCGCTCGGATTGCGGCGCGCGCCTCCGGAGGTGACCTGGTCGCCGTGCACGTGGTGACCCCCGACGGGCTGCGCGCGCCGCGGCCGCACGTGCTCGAAGCTCAGCGTGCGCTGGTCGAGAAGCTCGGCGGCAGCTATCACCAGGTGGTCGGCGAGGACGTGCCGCGCACGCTGGTCGAGTTCGCTCGCTCGGTGAACGCGACGCAGCTCGTGATCGGAGTCAGTCGCCGCAGTCGGCTCGCGTCGGCGCTAACTCCGGGGACTGCGGCGACGGTGATCCGCGAGTCCGGAAACATTGACGTGCACATCGTCAGCCACTCAGCCGCCGGGCGAACGGCCGTGCTGCCGAGGCTCGACGGGGCGCTGACGTGGCGGCGCCGCATCCTGGGCATGGCGCTCGCGCTGACCGGCGGCCCGCTGGTGACCTGGCTGCTCTTGAGCCTGCGCAGCGAGGAGTCGATCACCAGCGACGTGCTTTCCTACCAGCTGCTCGTGGTGCTGGTCGCGCTGGTCGGTGGCATCTGGCCCGCCCTCTTTGCGGCGGTGCTCTCGGGGCTGACGCTCGACTTCTTCTTCGTCAATCCGCTCTACAGGATCACCGTCGACGAACCGCTGCACGCTCTGGCGCTCGTGCTGTACGTGCTCAACGCTGCGCTGGTGAGCGCTGTGGTGGACCGTGCGGCGCGTCGGGCACGCGCGGCGAAGCGCTCCGGGGCGGAGTCGGAGCTGCTCGCAACGATCGCGGGCGGGGTGATCCGCGGGCAGGGGGCGCTCCAGGCGATCCTCGAGCGCGCGCGGGAGGCGTTCGGGCTGATCGGAGTGCGGCTGCTGCGCGACGGCGAGGTCGTCGCCTCCGACGGTGAACCCCGGCCTGACGGTGATCCCGCGCGGATCGCCGTGGGCGAGGGTGCTGTGCTGGAGCTGCACGGTCGCGAGCTGGAGGGGAGCGAGCGGCGGCTAGTGCAGGTGGTCGCGGCGCAGCTCGACTCGGTACTCGAGAACGCGGCGCTCAGCGAGACGGCCAGCTCGCTGGCTCCGCTCGCCGAGACCGACCGGGTGCGCAGCGCCCTGCTCTCGGCGGTCAGCCACGATCTGCGACGCCCGCTCGCCGCCGCGACCGCCGCAGTGAGCGGACTCCGCGCGCCCGACGTGGTCTGGAGTGAGCGCGACCGGGAGGAGCTGCTCGCGACCGCGGACGAAAGCCTGACCGTGCTCGCCGCGCTCGTCACCGATCTGCTCGACGTGACGCGGCTGGAGGCGGGGGCGCTCGCCGTGGCCCTGGCTCCGCTGGACGCTGCCGACGTGGTGCTCCCCGCCCTCGATGAGCTTGGGCTCGGACCCGGAGAAGTCGACCTCGACCTTGATCCGGAGGGCCCGGCGCTGCTCGCGGACGCCGTGCTGTTGCAGCGGGTCGTGGTCAATTTGCTCGCCAACGCGAGTCGATTTGCGCCGGAGGGGACGCGCGTCCGGGTCGCCGCGAGCACCTTCGGCGGGACCGCGCAGCTCCGGATCGTCGACCACGGACCGGGGGTGCCGGCCGAGCGCCGGGCCGAGATTTTCGTGCCGTTCCAGCGGCTCGGCGACGACGACAACCTCACCGGGTTGGGGTTAGGGCTCGCGCTCTCGAAGGGCTTCACGGAGGGGATGGGCGGCACGCTCGAGACGGAGGACACTCCAGGGGGTGGGCTCACGATGGTGGTGACGCTGCCGCTGGCGCCGCAGGGAGCCGACGCCGCTGCGCACGACGACGACGCGGGCGTCGCTCCGCACGAAGACTCCGGAGGAGCCGCATGAAGATCTTGATCGCCGACGACGACCCCCAGATCCTGCGCGCCCTGCGCATTACCCTCACCGCCCGCGGGTACGACGTGGTGACGGCGGGCGACGGCACGGAGGCGATCAACCGCGCAGTGGACGAGCATCCGGACCTGTACATGATCGACCTCGGCATGCCACGGCTCGACGGGGTCGAGGTGATCCACGGGCTGCGCGGCTGGACGAGCGCGCCGATTCTCGTGGTCTCGGGGCGCACGGGAGCCGCCGACAAGGTGGGGGCGCTCGACGCGGGAGCGGACGACTACGTGACGAAGCCGTTCTCGATGGACGAGGTGTTGGCGCGCATCCGGGCTCTGTCGCGCCGCGTGCAGCCGGCCGACGGCGAGCCGCTTGTCGTGATCGGCGAGGTGACGATCGACCTGGTGGCGAAGAGCGCGACGCGCGACGGCGCCTCGGTGCGGCTCACCCCGACGGAGTGGCAGGTGCTCGAGATCCTGATCCGCAATGCGGGCAAGCTGGTCACCCGACGTTCCCTACTGGCCGAGATCTGGGGCCCCGCGCACGTGACTGACACGGGGTATCTCCGCCTGTACATCGCGCAGTTGCGCAAGAAGCTCGAGCCGGACCCCGCGCACCCGCGCTCTCTGCTCACCGAGGCCGGCATGGGCTACCGGTTCGTGCCGGGGGAGTAAGGGCGGTGATCTCGCGGGAGTGACCGCGTCCCTCACGAGGGCGCCTCCTGGATTAGATTCACAGTCAGCTCATCCCGTGCTTCGATTTCTCCTGCGCACAACTCACTCGAGAGTATCGCAGCGATAGCTTCACTACTTCCCGCAACGATTGTGCTGTCGAAGTCGACCTCGGTTGCCACGAACCATGACCGGTCAGAAGGCCACCAGATCGTCGCCCCCCGAGCACTGGCGAAAGGCGCGTCAAAGACGGATCCTCGCAGAAGAAAAAGATCCCTTAACAACCATCTGATCACCGCGGAAGTAGGAGGTGGTGATATGTCTCCCCACCCCTCCCAAACGCCGAACCAACAGTCCTCCGCGGTACGTGTGTGAGTGTGGAGAATGGTAGTCAATCTGCTTAATTCAACTGCCTGAAGCGTCCCTTTTCGAGGGGTGTGCAGAGTGGGTTCACCGGTGAGCGAGACCTTGATGTCCTCCCACTGCGTCGTGGGAGTAAGAACAACGCCCGCTTCCTCGGCAACGGATGCCCAGGTGTCGGGATAGACGCTGTGAAATACTCGTGCGTAGGCAGGAAAGCTCACCGGAACCATCCCGCCTATCGAGAACTGAGGGGGGAGTTGTTCCGTCGGTGACCCACGCTGCATCGGCCGCGCTCGTAGCAGCGTTGATCATGCTTCATTCCCTGGTCTCGACTGCGTTGACGTCAACAATCACCGCGTCGTCAGCGCCGAGGTGTCAGTGCTGTCGGCGAGGAAGGCTCGAACCGACGCCCCAATAGGTGCCGTTCTTGCATGGCCTTGCAGCGTTGGACGAGGCAGACGTGTCGTTGTATCGGTGCGCCCATCCGTTGGCATTGATCGTTCCTTTCACGTGTCCCGAATTGTGAGGGTCATGCACGGCGAGTTTGCACGTGATGACTCTACCCCTGGGTCCTGATGCAGCCTCCGCCGGCGAGGCCAGGCCTCAGCTGACGACTGCGAGTATTGCTGTATTGATGGCGATGAATGTCGAGTGATTGCGTGGCCGCAATGATGTCCCCCTGTTGCTTCAGATAGTTGATGCTTCGATAGTGTCGTCGTTGATCTCATAATGTCCCTTTGGGTGAGAATGATCAACACTCCCGACCGAGGGTCAGTGGCTCGGAGAGGTGCCACAGGTGTACGCGTGTGCACGGTCTCTCGACTGGTGCTGGCGAATTTTCTCTGCTGGCTCAGCGCAGCGACTCCCGCGGTATAAAGGGTGACTGATCTGCCCCGTCTGCCTGCCGTTCTGCGGAGAGCGGCGGGTGCAGGTCGGGCGAAAAGGCGCGAACGGCCGGCGGAACGACACAATATCGTCCTTCTTCGACGCGGCTGCGGTAGTCAATTCGGCACGTCCCGCTTCGATTTCCGGAAAGTAACCGCTTCCCTCCCCAGGCCGTACAGCGAGCGGTTCTCCACAGATCGGCGGTCGGCTCCCCAGTGATGCCGACGGGTACGGCACGCTCGACACAGCGAGCGGAGGAGGTGGTGGCGGTGGTCGTTCCGGACAGTGTGCTCGGCGTGGTGGCGCTCGTGGCGCTGGTCGTGCCCGGGGTTCTCTACGCCTCGGTTCGGGTCTGGGCGGGCGGGTTCCGCTGGACCGACCACAGCGTCTCGGCTCGGCTGTTCGAGGCTGTCCTGGTGAGCATCGCGCTCGATGCGGCCTACCTCGTCGTGGCGGGCGACGAACTGATGCGCTTCGCTGCGGATCCGCGTGCCGCGCTCGTGCGTGAGCCCGCGGCCGTGGGCCGGTGCATCCTGGTGCTCGGCGTGCTGGTGCCGGCGGCGCTGGGGACGGCCCTGCACGTTCGGCTGCGGTGGTGGCGGCCGCCGTGGCAGGTGCTGCGGGTGCGCGGGCTCCGCTGGGTGCGGGTGCCGGCGGGACGCTCGACGGCGTACGAAAGCGTGCCGACGGCGTGGGACAAGGTGGCACCGAGGATGAGGGACACCTGGGTGCGCGTGCAACTGCCGGACGGGCGACGAGTCGGTGGCTGGATCTCGGTGGCCAGTTTCGCGTCCACCTACCCCCGATCTCGCGACATCTACATCCAGGAGCAGTTCGAGGTTCTTCCTAACGGGTCCTTCGGTGCCAGAATTGACGGCACCCGTGGAGTGTGGCTCTCGGTGCCCGATCAGTCCGTCGTCGAGTGGATCGAGAAGGCCGCCCCGCGTGCTGAGGAGGAGGAACCATGACCGACAAGACTCCCGTGATGTACGGATCGATGGCCCGCGGCTACCCGCCCGCCTACGGCCACCCCGCCCCGGCCACTCCGCCGCCGGGACGCTCGGGCATCTACGTGCCGCCGTCGCACCCCGGAGCGGCGCCCGAGAAGAAGTAGCGGGCCCGCCGGGGTCTGCTCCGCCGGGCGGACGAGAATAGAGGCACCCCAGCGAAGGAGACCACCGTGGATCAGCCGCGCATGAACGTCGAATCGTTCAACCTCGATCACCGCACCGTCGCCGCGCCCTACGTGCGCCTCGCCGACGCGAAGACGCTGCCCGGAGGCGATCACCTCGTCAAGTACGACGTGCGCTTCACCCAGCCCAACCGCGCCCACCTCGAGATGCCGACCGTGCACTCGCTCGAGCACCTGTTCGCCGAGAAGTCTCGCAACCACTCCGACCGCGTCGTGGACTTCTCGCCGATGGGCTGCCAGACCGGCTTCTACCTGATCCTCTCCGGCGAACCGGAGCTCTCCGAGGTCCTGGGACTGGTCGAAGCCACGCTGCAGGACATCACGGAGGCCGACGAGGTCCCGGCGGCCAACGAAACCCAGTGCGGCTGGGGCGCCCACCACTCGCTCGAAGGGGCGCAGGAGGCAGCGCGCACGTTCCTCGCGCACCGCTCCGAGTGGGAGACGGTTACGGCGTGAGTGCGGCGATCGTCCTGGTGGCGATGGACGAGGAGGCGGCGCCATTCCTCGCAGCGGCGGTCCGCGCCTCCGAGCCGCGCGCCGTCGGCAACGCGCTGCAGTGGGAGCTTGAGGTCGACTCCCGCCCGGTGCTGCTCGTGCGCACCGGGATTGGCCTGGTCAACGCCGCTGGGGGACTCACCGCCGCGATCCTGCATGAGGGCGGCGACCGGCCCCTCGTGGTCAGCGCGGGGACGGCCGGCGGACTGGGTGCCGACGTGCGCGTGGGCGACGTAGTGATCGGCGCCGAGTACGTGCAGACCGACGCCGACGCGCGCGCCTTCGGATACGCGCTCGGCCAGGTGCCGGGAATGCCCGCGCGCTACTCCGGCCACGCGGCGGCGCTCGCCGCGGAACTTTCGCCGATGATGCCGGACGGCTCAGCGATCGCGGTGCGGCGGGGCCTCATCGTCTCCGGCGACACCTTCGTCTCGGGCGAGCACGTCGAGCGGGTCCGGAGCGACTTCCCCGGCGCACTGGCGACCGACATGGAGTCGGTGGCGCTGGCCCAGACGGCGCACGTGCACGGGCTCGCGTTCGTCTCCGTCCGCGGCATCTCGGACCTCTGCGCGCCCGGTGAGTTTGAGGCGCACGTGGACGATGCCGCCGACCGCTCGATGGCCGTCGTGCGGGCGCTGCTCGGCGCACTCGCCTAGCGCCGAGACGGCCCGCTCTCGCGGAGGTGCCGCGCAGGAAGCGGCACCTCCGCGAGAGCGGGCCGTCCGGGCGGTGTCTACCGGCTGGCGGAAGTGTCAGTCGTTGCCGACGTGCTGGTCGCCGGCCTCCTGGGCCTTATCGACCTGCCCGGAGAACTTCCCGCCGGTTGCCGAGTCGGCGGCGTCCCCGGCCTTGTCGAGCCCCTTATCGGTCAGCTCCTCGCCCTTGTCGCTGTTTGCCGCGTTCTTCGCCTTGTCGGCGAGTCCTCCGAGATCCACCATGGGAGCCGTTCCTTCCGTCGATGAGAGCCCGTCGAGCGGCGGGCCCAGGCCAGTCTCCGCCGCCGCGACTGCCATCGCGCGGGGTTGCGAAGCCGCCCCGGCCGGGTGCACCCTCCGCCCGAGAGCCTCGCACCGGTAGGAGGGGCGGCTACGCCTCCCTGACCACGCCCCCTGAGACACGCCACTGGCGGGTCAGCTGCACGGTCTCGAGCATGCGGCGGTCATGAGTGACCAGTAGCAGGGTGCCCTCGTAGGCCTCGAGCGCCTCCTCAAGCTGCTCGATCGCGGCGAGATCGAGGTGGTTCGTCGGCTCGTCGAGCACCAGGAGGTTCGTGCCGCGCGCCTGAAGCAGGGCGAGTGCCGCACGGGTCCGCTCGCCCGGCGAGAGTTCGCTGACGCGGCGGTTGACGTGGTCGGACTTCAGCCCGAACTTCGCCAGCAGCGTGCGGACCTCGGCGGTCGGCCACTCGGGCACCAGCGCCTCGAACGCGTCGGCGAGCGGCACCTCGGAGGCGAGCATCGCCCGCGCCTGGTCGATCTCGCCGATCGCGACGCTCGCGCCGAGTGACGCCGTGCCCTCCTCCGGCTCGGAGCGGCCCAACAGCAGCGAGAGGAGCGTCGACTTGCCTGCGCCGTTGGGCCCGGTGATGCCGATCCGATCGCCCGCGTCGACCTGGAGCGATACCGGCCCGAGCGTGAACGTGCCGCGCCGGGCCACCGCGCCATTGAGCGTCGAGACCACCGAGCTCGAGCGCGGTGCACTGCCGATCGTGAAGGCGAGCTGCCACTCCTTGCGCGGCTCCTCCACCTCCTCGAGGCGTGCGATGCGGCTTTCCATCTGCCGCACCTTCTGCGCCTGCTTCTCGCTCGACTCGACAGAGGCTTTGCGCCGGATCTTGTCGTTGTCCGGCGCTTTCTTCATCGCGTTGCGGACGCCCTGGCTCGACCACTCGCGCTGGGTCCGGGCGCGCGAGACCAGGTCTGCCTTCTGCTCCGCGAAGTCCTCGTACTTCTCGCGACGCTGGCGGCGCGCGGTCTCGCGCTCCTCCAGGAACGCGTCATAGCCGCCTCCGTAGACCCGGTTGGTGCCCTGGGCGAGGTCGAGTTCGAGCACCCGGGTGACGCTGCGGGCGAGAAACTCGCGGTCATGGCTGACCAGGACTGCCCCACCGCGAAGTCCGCGAACGAAGGCTTCGAGGCGCTCCAGCCCGTCGAGGTCGAGATCGTTCGTCGGCTCGTCGAGCAGCACGATGTCATAGCGCGAGAGCAGCAGGGCGGCGAGCCCGACGCGTGCTGCTTGCCCGCCCGAGAGCGACGTCATCGAGGAGGAGGAGACCGCGGTGCCGAGCGCGAGGCCCAACTCCGCCAGCACCACCGGCACTCGCTCGTCGAGGTCGGCCGCTCCGCTGGCCAGCCAGCGGTCGAGGGCGAGGGCGTAGCGGTCGGCGACCGAGCCGTCCGGGTCGGGGTCGGCGAGGGCGGAGGCGGCGGCGTCGAGTTCGACGGAAGCCTCGGCGCAGCCGGTGCGGCGGGCGATGTACCCGGCGACGGTCTCGCCCTCGCGGCGCTCGTGTTCCTGCGGCAGCCACCCGACGAAGGCGTCGCCGGGGGCGAGCACCACGCTGCCCTCGAGCGGAGGAGTCTCACCGGCGAGGATGCGCAGGAGGGTGGACTTGCCGGCTCCGTTCGCTCCGACGACGCCGACCACATCCCCGGGGGCGACCGTCAGGTCGAGGTGGTCGAACAGGGTGCGGTGCGCGTAGCCTCCGGAGAGGTCTTTGGCGACGAGAGTGGCGGTCACGGCTCCAGCGTAGGCGGGCCCCCCTTGCTAGAAGGTCACGTAATCAGCCGGTCTAGGATGGGCAAATGAGTGACACGAGCCTCCGCAGCGGCGCGGGGTACTGGTATCCCGACGAGTCATCGACCCGCCGCGCCGTCGAGGTGCTGAGCGCCATGCGCGCCTACCGCACGTCCGAGATGTCGATGCGGCGCCGCACGCGCGAGCGGATGGCGATGGGCGAGACCGATCTCGTCGCGGTGCAGTACCTCCTCCGTCAGCAGCGCAGCGGTGTCCTCGTTACCGGCAAGGATTTGGCCAGTCACCTCTCGATTTCGTCCGCGTCGACCACGGTGCTGATCGACCGGCTGGTCCGCAGCGGTCACCTCCTTCGTAAGCCGCACCCCACGGATCGCCGCGGGATTGTCGTCGAGGCGACCGCTGATAGCGACCAACAAGTCCGCGCGACGCTGCAGGAGATGCATCGCCGGATGCTAGAGATTGCCGAGGGCCTTGATGCAGCTGAGGCTGAGGTCGTCGTGAACTTTCTTCGCCGAATGAGTGCCGCCGTTGACGAGATGGACGTGGAAGACGAGCACCATACGGTCGGCGCTGCCCCCGCGAAAGCCCCTAGAGGTAATTAGTTAGATGGCCTAGTGACTATCGTCAGGGCCTCTAGTCTGACCAAATGGGTCAATTCCTTTACGGCACTCCGCCTGCCGTCATCGAGATCGAGGATCGGACCCTGGCCCACCTTCAGATAGTGGTCTACGCCAAGTTCCGCCGCGACGAGCGCTTTAGCCTCACCCTCGACTCGATGCCCGAGGGCGCCCGCGGGCGGCATTCCTTCTGGATGAACCCGAACATCGCGCTCCAGTTCCACTTCTCCGGCAGCCGTCAGCCGACGATCAATCCCGGCTGGGTGGAGCTGCTGATGGATGCGGCGAACAGTGGCGGCGGGCTGCGTCTGCTCCCCGAACCACCGTTCTGACGCCGATCAGCCTGACCCCGCGGCGTGCCGAGCCCCCGCGTCTCCTAGGGTGGAGCGAGCGCCACCGGCGCGCGGGAGGCGGCAACATGCGGAAAACGGCTCTCGAAGCTACGGCACTGATCGTCGCGATCATCCTGACCGGCTGTACGGCGCCCGCACCGGCCCCCACCGTCACGGTGACCGTCTTCGCGACCGCTACACCGACACCGACTCACGCAAGCCCTGGCCCGACCGTGACCGCGCCGCTTCCGCAGTCGACCGCGACCGTCTACGCTCCGGCTCCGGAGGCGACCGTCACCTTCACGCCGAACCCGACTCCGAACATCCCCGAGACGGCCACCGCGACCGACATCGGCGCGGTCCCCGGAGCGACCGGTGAGCCCACGCGCAACGGCGCGGGCGAGATCCTGAGCTACACGGTGGTGCAGGGCGACACCTTCTTCGACATCGCCCAGCGCTTCACCATTCCGGTGCAGCAGTTGCTGCGGATGAACCCGAAGGTCGCCGGAGCGGGCGAGGCCGTCTACATCGGCTCGGTCGTGAACCTCGACGCGAGCACCCTGGGGTAGTTCGCCCGCGGGCTACTGCGATTTCGGCAGCACGTGGAAGGCGACCGCGAGCGATCCGGAGATCATCACGATGCCGCCGAAGAAGAGGAAGCCGGCGATGTCGGGCAGCAGGAACGAGTTGCCGAGAACGAGGATCCCGCCGAGGAACAGCACGAACGAGAGGACGACGCCCAGACCAGTCATGCGTTCATCGTACGCAGGTCAGGGAAGCAGGAGATTCGCCAGCTCGTCGGCGCCGGTCACTCTCGCGATCGTGCCGACCGCCTCGAGCGGTGAACCGTAGCCCCACTCGACCATGATCGTGGGCACCCGGTGCGCCGCGGCGCCCTGCACGTCGTGCTCGCGATCACCCACCATGACGGGCGCAGAGAGGTCGACGCCGAGGGCGCGGAGCCGACGCAGCGCCTCCTCGATCACGTCCGCTTTCGCGCTGCGCACCTCGTCTTCGGAGGCACCGCAGATCACCGTGAAGTACTGAGCGAGCCCGTAGTGCTCGAGGATCCGCGTGGCGGCCGACTCCGGCTTCGATGTCGCGAGCGAGAGCGGGATGCCCGCCTGGGCGATGCGTGCGAGAACGCCAGGCAGCCCCGGATAGACAGAGGAGTCGAACAGGCCGCCGGCGTTGTAGCGGCGGCGGTAGACCGCCAGGGCGGCCTGCGCCTCGTCGACGCTCATCCCGCCGAGTGCGCGGAACGCCTCGAGCAGCGGCGGACCGACGTAGGCCAGCAGCTCGGCCGGAGCGGGCACGGGGCGGCCGAGCTCGACGAAAGTGTCGACGAGAGTGCCGGTGATGCCGGGGGCGGAGTCGGTGATCGTGCCGTCGAGGTCGAAGAGGATGCAGGACCAGGTCCCGGCGCGCTCGTCGACGCTGGTAGCGGCGAGGGTCGTATCGGACATGACGGGCTCCTGACCTCGGGGGACACGGTGATGCCGGCGCTGTCCCGCCGGGGAGCACACTCTACGGCCGTTCGGTGTCGAGGGCCCTTTCAACGAAGGAGCGGGCCACGACCTGCGCGAGCGATCCGGGGTCGAGCTGCACGGCGACGAAGTCGGCGGTGTCGATGAGGGCGAACGCCTCGCGGCCCGGGAGGACGAGCATCTGCACTCGCGGGTGCTGCGCACGGGGGACTGCGGTGCGGACTTCGTCGGTGGAGGTGAACAGCGGCAGAACCTGTTCGCCGGTGGTCGTCGCGACGGTGCGCACGTGCGGGATTCTGCCCGGTTGCGAGCCGGTCACGTCGACCACGAGCGAGCCTTCGAGGCATGTGGTGAGGAGGAGATCGACGGCGGCAGTGGTCGGTGAAGCCACCAATGCCTCAAGTGCCTCTCTTGCCGGAGTATTACGGTAAGAGCCGGGATGCGCCAGTCGTGCAGGGGGTCCGCCTCGTCGAGCCATGACTCCACGCTAACGAACATTCGTCCTTCGTTCGGAATCCTCCCCGACTCCGAGCGGCAGTCTGAGCCTTCTATCAGGACACTGTGTCGACTAATCGGTGGCTGGGGTGAAGTCGTGGCCGCACCCGATTAGCCTCTTTTATCCTGGACATTTCCTCGACCGTGGCGCGTGAATGGACCGAAAAGCGCCATGCATCCCACATCATCTTCTCGGAGGGGGTAATGTTTCCTCCGGCACGCACTACTACAGGTCGGCCCCGAGCACTCCAGGAGGAGAAGTGGCACAGAAGATCACTCTTGTCGACGATATCGACGGAACCCCTATCGAATCCGGTGACGGCGGCACCGTCCGCTTCGGTATCGAGGGCACGAACTACGAGATCGATCTCGGTCCTAAGAACATCACCGAGTTGCACTCGGCCCTCGAGAAGTTCGTCTCCAACGGCCGTCGTCTTGGTGCACGTTCTGGCGCCGCCGGTACGACGGGCCCCGCGCCCAAGAGCGACCCCAAGCAGCTCAAGGCGATCCGCGAGTGGGCGAACGCGAACGGTTACCAGGTCTCCGACCGCGGACGCATCCCCGCCGAGGTCCAGGCCGCGTACCAGGCAGCCAACAAGTAATCTCGCATCGGGTTCGCTCCCGAGACGAGGAGGGCCCCCGAGGAGTGATCCCCGGGGGCTTTCCTCGTGACCGAACCGCCCGTGCCGATTCCGGCTTGTGTGGACTCTGGCTCGTGTGGACTCTGGCTCGTGTGGACTCTGGCTCGTGTGGACTCTGGCTCGCGCCGATTCTGGCTGGTGCCGACTCCGGCCGGTACTGACTCAGGCCCGTTCCCACTCAGAACAGGCGGGTGTGCGAATCGTCGATCCCGCGCATCGTCTCGTAATCGAGGACGACACAGCGGATACCCCGGTCCTCGGCGAGAGTGCGCGCTTGCGGCTTGATCTCCTGTGCCGCGAAGACTCCCCTGACCGGTGCGAGATGCGGATCGCGATTCATCAACTCGAGATAGCGAGTCAGCTGCTCCACTCCGTCGATCTCGCCGCGGCGCTTGATCTCGACGGCGACAGCCGCTCCGCGGGAATCCCGAGCGAGGATGTCGACGGGTCCGATCGCCGTCATGTACTCGCGTCGGACGAGAGTGTGGCCCTCACCGAGAAGGTCGATCTGCTCTGCGAGGAGCCGTTGCAGATGCGCCTCGACTCCGTCTTTCACGAGTCCTGGATCGACGCCGAGTTCGTGGGCCGAATCGTGCAGGACCTCGTGGATCGAGACGACGAGGGCGTCCCCGGTCTTGCGATGCGCGACGGTCCACTGCTGCGTGACTCCGCTCGCCCGGGCCTCGTCGTCGGGTTCGCCGGTGATCAGGGTGCAGGGCGGGCTCATCCAGTTCAGCGGCTTATAGGAGCCGCCGTCGGAGTGGATGAGGACGCTCCCGTCGGCCTTGACCAGCAGGAGTCGGGTGGCGAGCGGGAGGTGGGCGCTGAGACGGCCGGTGTAGTCGACGGAGCAGCGCGCGATGACGAGACGCACCCGTCGAGGATAGACGTCCTCCGTGCGGCCCTGGGAATGTGCGATTCGCAGGGGATTCGGCCCCCGCCATCTCGCCCGGGCGGAGGAGATCGATCTCACGCGCGAAAGTCCTGCGAATCGCACCCCGGTCCTTCGGAGTTAACTGCGGGCAGCAGGCGAGGCCAGCCCGGCGGCGGCGACGAGTGCGAGCACCAGGAACAGCGCGTTGAGCAGGCCGAAGTGCTGACCCAGGAAGCCGATCGACGGCGGTCCGACGAGGAACGCCACGTAGCCGAGCATGGCGACCGCGCTGACGCGGGCGGCCGAGTGCGGCCCCTCCGCCGCGGCCGACATCCCCACGGGGAAGCCGAGCGAGCAGCCCAGCCCCCAGGCGATCGCTCCGACGATGACGAGAGCGTCGACCGGGCCGAGGATGAACAGCAGGATGCCGACGACGGCGAGCAGGGCGGACGCGCGCAGCACTGGCACGCGCCCGAAGCGGTCGAGCACGGGGCCGCCAATGACGCGGCCGACGGTCATCGCCGCCACGAAGACGCCGAAGACCACGGCGGCGGTCGTCTTGTCGGCGCCGTGCCCGTCGACCATCGCGAGGGTCAGCCAGTCGTTCGCCGAGCCCTCCGCGAAGGCCATGCCGAGCATGATCAGGCCGATCAGGACGAGTCGACCGTCGCGCCACACGCCGAGGGAGGCGGCTATGCGCTGACGAACCGGCGGCCTCACCGCGCCGACGGTGTCAAGCTCCCTCCGGGCGGGAACGAAGCGGATCGCGACGAGCGCGGTCACGGCCATGACCACGGCGATCGCACCGAGGTGCGCCGCCACGCTCACGTGGAGAGCGGAAGCACCCGCGCCGAGGAGCGCGCCCGCGACGGTCCCCAGGCTGAAGAAGGCGTGGAAGAGCGGGAGCAGGGTCTTGCCGAAGGCCGCTTCGTTGGCCGCACCCTCGACGTTCATCATCACGTCCACGGCGCCGTTGCCGAAGCCGAGCATCGCCATGCCGGTGAAGGCGACCGGGAGGATGCCCACCACGTCGGCTCCGATGCCGAGCACGGTCAGGCCGGCCGCTGACACGGTGAGGCCGAGCACCATCCCGCGCCGGGGTCCGACCGCGCCCATGATCGGCGTCGAGAGGCCGAGGCCGACGATCGCGCCGATCGACATCGAGAGGATCAGCAGGCCGACGTCGGAGGTGGAGAGCCGGAGTTCGTCGCGGATGGCCGGAGTCCGCGAGACCCAGGTGGCGATCGAGATTCCGCTGAGGACGAAGATCGTGAAGACGGCGTTGCGCCAGGCGATGAGCTGCGGGTGCGTGAGCGCGGAGGTCGAGGTCATGCCGGTTCTCCTGGTACGGGCGGGATCCGGGCGGCGGCGGCGGATCGAGGAGCGTGGTCGAATCGATTCGAAGCGAGCCGGTCTAAGCTATCCGGAACCCCGGGGACGGTCAACCGAGAGCCCCGACGAGGAGGAACGTGGAACCCCGCAAGAGCCCCCGTCCGACACTCGCCCGCGTCGCCAGCCTGGCCAAAGTCTCGCCCTCGACCGCCTCGCTCGTGTTCAGCGGCGCCGGACCGGTCTCGGAGTCGACGAAGGAGCGGGTACTTCGCGCGGCGGCCGAGCTCGAGTACGCAGGGCCCGACCCGCGGGCGCGCTCACTCCGCCGCGGACGCTCCGGGATTGTCGGAGTGGTGGTCGATGAGCGGCTGCTGCACGCCTTCCGCGATCCGATCAAGATCGCCATGCTCGACGGCATCGCGGATGTGCTCGGCGGGATCGACGCGGGCATCCTGCTGCTCACCGAGACGGAGGACGGAGCCGGGCTGCTCGCGACCGCGCCGGTCGACGCGATGATTCTGATCGGGTGCAGCCCCTCGGTCGATGACTCCATTGCCGTGCTGCGCCGTCGAGGAGTGCCGGTGGTAGTGGTCGAGGGCGTGTCGGCGCTCGGCGGCGCAGTGATCTCGCTCGACAATCGCGAGGCGAGCCGCACCCTGGCCGAACACCTGCGCGAGCTGGGGCACGAGCGCGTCGCCGCGGTGTCGCTTCCGTTCGCGAAGGATCGCCGGCGCGGGCCGATCCCGGCCGAGTGGCGCTCGAGCCCGAGCGTCACTCCGGTCGACCGCCTCCTTGGCGTGCAGGACGTGTACCCCGATGTGCAGGTGGTGGCCGCCGCGGCGAGCACGGTCGAGGAGGGAGTCGTGGCGGGCCGGGCGCTGCTCGACGTCGCCCAGCCGCCGACGGCCGTCGTGGCACAGAGCGACCTGCTCGCGGCGGGTGTGATCCTGGCCGCGGAGGAGCGAGGGCTGCGCGTGCCGGGGGATCTCTCGGTGGTCGGCTTCGACGGGGTGCAGGTGCCGGGCCTCGCCGCCGAGTACGACCTGACGACGATGGCGCAGCCCGCGGTCGAGAAGGGGCGCGCGGCGGGCCGGGCCGCGGTGGCGCTCCTCGCTGAGGAGGAGGCAGTGGCTGTCTGCTTCGAAGCGGTGTTCCACCGCGGCAACACGAGTGCGCCGCCGCGCTGAGCCGGACCTGTCCCCAGGATCATCCACAGCCTCGCGCAGGGTCAGCGGAGCCAGACGTCGCTGCGAACCCGGAGTCCGAGCGTCAGCGCCCGAGCGCCGAGGTAGCCCACGGCGAAGGCGAGCCACAGCGCCAGCAGCCGCGATTCGGTCGGCGCGGCCGGTGCGAGCAGTGCCAGCGGTGCGAAGACGGCGAGGTTCACCAGGCCGCTGAGCGCGAGGTAGCGGCCGTCACCGGCGCCGATCAGCACTCCGTCAAGCACGAAGACGAAGCCGCCGAGCGGAGCCGTCAGGCCGACCACCGCGATGGCCGCTGGCAGCAGGCGCAGCACCTCCGGATCGCTAGAGAAGATTGACGGCAGGACACCGCTCAGCGAGACGACGACGGCGCCGAGCGCAACTCCCGTGCCAATTCCCCAGGTCACGCAGCGTTTCGTGACCGCGCGAGCCCGCTCGTGGTCGCCCTCACCGAGGAGCCTGCCGAGCAGCGCCTGCGCGGCGATTGCCACCGCGTCGAGCGCGAAGGCCACCGTCGAGAACAGCGTCATCGCCACCTGAAACGCGCCGAGTTCCTCCGCACCGAGGGAGGTGGCGATCGCCACGGCGAGCAGGATCGCCGCGCGCAGACTCGCGGTGCGCAGCAGCATCCACCCGCCTGAGCCGGCAGAGGAGGCGAGGCCCGCAAGGTGGGGGCGCAGCGGCGCGCCGACCCTCCGCGCGAGGCGCAGTGCGACTCCCGCGTAGGCCGCGAGCATTGCCCACTGGGCGATCACCGTTCCCAGCGCCGATCCGGTTATCCCCAGGCCGGCTGGATAGATGAGCAGGGCGTTCAGTGCGGCGTTCAGCGCGAATCCGCCGGCCGCGATCACGAGCGGTGTGCGGGTGTCTTGGAAGCCGCGGAGCAGACCGGTGAGGGCGAACACGCCGAGCATGGCGGGGATCCCGGCCATGCTCACCGCGAGGTAGTGCGTGCCGGCCTCGGCGACCGCCGGTTCCGCTGGGAAGAGCGCGATGACGGCGGGAGCGGTGAGAGCGCCGACGAGGGCGATGACTGCTCCGAGTAGCAGGGCCAGCCAGCCACCGTCGATCCCCGCGGCGACCGCGCGGCGCTCGTCGCCCTCGCCGAGCGCCCGCCCGACCCGCGGGGTCGTGCTGTAGGCGAGGAACACCATCAGCCCGACGATGGTCTGGAGCACGGCGCCGCCGAGAGCGAGCCCCGCCAGCGGCACCGCGCCCAGATGGCCCACGAGAGCGGAGTCGGTCAGCAGGAACAGCGGCTCGGCGACGAGCGCCCCGAGCGCCGGCACCGCGAGCCGCAGGATGCTGCGGTCGAGGTCGGAGGTCACCGCACGACGCTACCGCCCCTGCCCGCCCCCGGCCCCTGCTCAGGGACCCTCAACGGTCCGGGGTTCCCTGGGTGGGACGCCGGCGGCGGGTGACGGAGGGCGGCGAAGGGGGGTGGCCTAGGTCGTCTTGACCGCGTTGTCGCCGTGGTTGCCGATGACCTCGTAGGCCGTGCTGCCGACGGCGCGGACTGGGTTCACGTTCATGTGGCCCGTCGCCCACTGGTTGCCGAGCACCGAGACGGCCCGGGCATTGACCGCTTCGACGCAGTGGGTCCAGCCCGCGCCCTGGTCCTCGCAGGCGAAGATGTTGCCGGTGATGCTGAACCCGACCGTGCGCGCGGTCGGCGAGACGCCCAGGATCTGGATCGCCGGGTACGTGTTCGCCGCGGCCTTGCCTCCGTTGCTGATCGCGTTGCCGACGACCTGGACCTGCGCGAGGTCCTCGCTCAGCCACGGCGGCATCGTGTAGACGAGGGACTGGCGCCGGGCTCCCTCCATGATGTTGTTCGCGATCGTGATCCGCCGGTTGCCGCGCAGCTCGATGTTGACCTGCGGCGATCCGTCGAGGTGGTTGCCGAGGATGCGCAGCGGGCCGCCCTCGACCGAGATGTCGGCCTCGCTCGCTCCGACGTTGTTCTCGACGATCCAGGAGTCGATCATCCGGTAGCTCGCCCAGATGCCGGTGCCGGTGCACTGGTCGATGCTGCAGCGCTGGATGCGGTTGAGCAGGCCGAGGTCGCCAAACGTGCCGTCGTTCAGGCGCATGCCGAATCCGGTCCAGCCGTAGAGCTGGAGGGAGTCGAGCACGGTCTTGTCGAGGTGCGCCGAGATGCAGGGGGCGCCGCGGCCGTCCGCGTCGAGGATCAGATTGTCCAGGCGGCACGAGGTGAAGGCGCCCGAGACGACCGGTGCGTTCGTGAGCGAGCGGATGCGGGTCGAGAGTTCGCCCGCGCCGCGAAACGCGATACTCGCCAGGCCCGTTGCCCGGCCGATCGAGCCGGCGATGCGGTAGATGCCCCGCGGGAAGTAGACGACGCCGCCGAAGGACGCGACTGCGGCGTTGATCGTGGCGTTGATCGCGGGCAGGTCGTCCGTGCTGCCGTCACCGGTCGCGCCGAAATCCTGCACGTTGTAGACCAGTTCGCCCTTGGCGACGGGGCGCTCGCCGGAGTCGGTACGCACTGCCTCCGGAAGCTGCGCGACGGGAACGAGCGAGCTGGCGTCGAGACCGGCGACGCCCCGGGCGGAGCCAATGTCGGAGCGGAGGAGCGGGTCATCGGAGGTGGGGGAGACGAGCGTCGCGCTGAGGGGAGTGGCGAAGAGACCGCGGCGGGTGAGCTCAGCGGTCATTTCTGCGAAAAGGGGCATGCGCTTACAGTCGACCGCGGGAGTGGCGAGCGCACCCCTCCGGACGGGGGTGTTGCCGCGGTAGCGATCGTCGGCGGGGGCGGGTCTCACGGCGTGCCCTGCCCGAACCGTCCCAGAGCTAGGGCCCCGCAGGGTGATCGAGGAGCCGCGAAGCGGCTCGTGCAGCGGGGGCCGAGTGGTCGCGGATGGGGGTGTGGCTGGCGGTCGAAGCCCGGTGCGCGAGTGCTCGTGGGGCGGGGGATCCGAGCCGCACGGTCCTCGATCAGCCCGGGGGTGCCGCTCGGGCGGAAGGAGCGCGCGATCTGGACTCGGGCGCCTAGCATGCAGACATGCAGCGTTCGCATGGACTGGGGCTCCTCGACGTCGCGATCGCGGGCCTGCTCGGGCTGTTCGCTCTCGCGGTGATCGCGCGAGCGACGGCGCTGCTGATCATCGATCCGCCGGTGAGCTGGTCGTTCGTCATTGCGTTCGGCACGGCCGTGGCTCTCACCGCCGCTCTGCGCATCCCTCTTGGCCGCCGCTCCGGGATGCCGACCGCCGGCCTGAGCGTCACCCTCCTGGTGATCGTGGCGCCCGGCGCCGATCCGCTGCGGCTCCTGGGCATCCTGACCGCGGCGACCCTCATCACACAGCTCGTGCAGACCCGCAACGTCGCGGTCGGCGGCTATGTGACCGGCCTTGGCTCCCTCGCCGCGCTTGCCCACATGCAGGTGCTCGCCGCGCTGGAGACGCTGGTGCCCGCTCCGCTCGCGCTGCTCCCCGCGACCGCCATGTTCCTCCTGATCATGCTCAGCGTCGATCTGCTCCGTCAGCGCGGGCGGTGGAGCATGGACTGGACGCCCGGGTTCGACGCGCTGGTGCTGCGCCGAGTGGCGCTCTACTTCGGGATCCTGTGGCTGCTCGCGGTCGTGATCCGCTTCCTCGACCGCACGGTTGTTCCGGCGATGGCGGTGGATCCGTCGCTCGAGCAGAGCCCGATCGTGGTGCTCGTCGTCGCGGCCCTGGTGTTCAGCGTCGCCAAGCGGCTGGAGGTGTACCGCGTCCGCCGCCGCCTGGCCGGGGTGCTCGACGCCGCGCTCGAGCTGCCCTGGGGAGGCGTCGCCCAGGCCGAGAGCACGCTCCTCGCGCACGCCCGCACGAGCATCGAGGCCGACGACATCGTCATGCGCGACGAGCCCGCTTCCGGGACCGAAATCGGCTCGGAAATGCTGCTGCCCGACGGCCGCATTCGCCACGTCGTTGCCTCCAAGCGCGTTAGTGCCGTGCCATTCGGGATCGAGGAAGAGCGGGTCCTCGACGCCCTCGCGCACATGGGCGCCGACACGCTGCGCGCCCGCGACGACGTGGAGTCGCTGCGCCGCTGGGTCGACCGCGATGCGCTGACCGGCCTGCCCAATCAGCGGGCGTTCCGGGCGGCGCTCGCCGAGGCCAACCGCGACAGGCCTCCGCTCGAGGGGATCGCGGTGCTGTTCCTTGATCTCGACGACTTCAAGAATCTCAACGACGGTCGTGGCCACCATGTCGGCGACAAGATGCTGCGCCTGGTCGGGAAGCGCCTGGGCGAGGCGACGGCCGAGGTTGGCGGCTTCGCGGCGCGGATCGGCGGCGACGAGTTCGTGTTCATCCTGCGCGGACTGCGCTCGGCGACGGATGCGCGCACGCAGGCGCAGGCGCTGATCGAGAGGGTGAGCACCGCGGGAGTGGTCGAGGGCGACACGCTGGTGCCGGTACTGAGCTGCGGAGTGGCGTTCTCGGCGCACGAGGAGCCGGACCCGTCACTGATCGTGATCGAGGCCGACCGCAGCATGCTCGCGCTCAAGCGCAGCCGCGGCGGAAACGGCCGGGAGCGCTCGAGCGCGATCGATGTCACGTCGGTCGTCACCGATCCGATCAGGGAGGCGGCGGTGCGGGCCGTGCGCGAGCACACCCTGGATGTCGCGTACCAGCCGATCGTCGATGTGCGCACTGGATCCATCTGGGCGTTCGAGGCGCTCGTGCGCCTCGAGGATCCGGTCGTCGGGCGCGTGGATCCGCCCCTGCTGATCGAGCATGTGCGGGATCTCGGTCTGCTTGACGAGCTGACCGTTCAGGTTGTGGAGCAGGCGATGGGCGCGGCCGAGAGCTTCCGCGCTACCGCGCCAGCCGTGACGTGCATGAGCGTGAATGTGGACCTCGAGCAGCTCCGTGCCGATCGGCTCGGAGGCTATCTGGCCGAGCTGCCCGGGCGATTCCCGCAGTTGCGTCTGTGCGTGGAGCTGAACGAGCGTTCGCTCGACGCGGCGGACGACGCTCTGCGTGCGCAGGCGCGGCGGTTACGCGAGGCGGGCCTGCTGATCGCGCTCGACGACTACGGAGCTCGGGGCACCTCCGCCTCCGCCGTCGTCACTTTCCCGCTCGACATCCTCAAGCTCGACCGCAGCCTGATCGAGGATCTGGGGAACGTGCACGCCCGCGAGCTTGTGCGCGCTCTGCAGTCCTTCGCGGATGCGGTCGGGGTGCGGGCCATTGTCGAGGGCGCCGAGGACGAGGCGACGATCGAGCTGCTCAAGGAGCTGGGAGTGACGGATGTGCAGGGGTACTTCTACGGCCGACCCGTCACCCGGAAGGGGGCCGAGTATCGTCTGCTCACGACCGGATCGATCGCGGTCATTCCCTAGAATGACGCGAGAACGGGCGTTCCCCAATGCACCGACGGGGACCAGTGCGACCGTTCGACATCTCGACACCCGAGCCCCGTCCCAGCGGATGCTCACCTCCGCTGATCGGATCGACAGCCCCATGCCCTCCTCCCTCCTGCACCGGCGTGTTCCGCACTGGCGCTTTCCGCACTGGCGCCTTCCGCATCGGCGCCTCCTGGCCGCTGTCCTGGCGCCGGCGCTGTGCCTCGGACTCGCGCTCGGTGCCGCCGCTCCGGCCGCCGCCGTCGACATCGTCGACCCGGTGACAGGAGCGGTCGTGCAGGGAGCCTCGACCGACGCCGCGATCACCGTGACGGCAGGAGCGCCGTTGCAGTACCTGACCGTTCCGATTGCCGAGGGCGTCACTCCGACCCGCGTCCTCGCCTCGCTGGCGACGGATGCCCCAGTGCAGGGCTCGCTCGTCGTGGTTGTCGCCGGCCGCACCGTGCAGACCGTCGATGCCTCGGCCCAGACCCTCGACCTGCCCATCCAGCAGGGCGACGTGGTCGACGGCGCGCTGGCGATCGGCTTTCAGCTCACCGGCGCCTCCGCTGCGACCGGCGCGCTCTGCGAGGTGGTCGGACGTGCGCTCACCGTCTCCGACGTCGCGGTGCTCAGCGATGGCACTCCAACCGCCCCGACCACCGTGGGTGGCTTCTTCCCCGACGCGGTGTCGGCCGTCTCGATCCTGGTGCCCGACGGTGCAGGCGACGCTCTGCGCGCCGCCGGGCTCTCGGCGGCTGCCTCGCTCGCCTCCCGCTACCCGGCGGGCACGAGCATCACGGTCTCGGAGGAGGGCGCGACCGGCGGACGCCCGCAGCTCGACGCCGCCACCGGACGCGTCGTCCGCTTCACTGCGGGCGAGGGCACCGTGGTCTCGGGGATCGCGCAGAACGGCGGAGTCCCCGAACTCACGCTGACCGGCGCGGAGGGTGACCTTGCCGCGGCCGGAGCGGCGCTTGGCAGCGAGTTTGCCGGCCTCGCGTCGAGCGCCAGCACGACCGGGTTGTCGCAGAAGGTGATCCCATCGAGTTCGCTCGAGCACACCCTGGCCGACTTCGGTGCCGACCGGATCGCGCTCGGCAGTGCCGGTGCGTCGACCAGCTACACCACGATCACGCAATCGGCGTTCGGCGGTCCGGTCTCGACGGTTAAGGTCCACCTCGTCGGCACACATTCCGCGATACCCGCGGGGATCACCGCGACCGCGAACGTGTACTGGAACGACTTCCTGATCGGCTCAACCGTGCTCGGCGGTGACACCGCGGTCGACATGCAGCTCACGGTGCCGACCGGTCAGCTCGCCTCCTCGAACGGCCTGACGGTGCGGCTCTCGGCCGTGCGCGACGGCAACGGGCAGTGCATCGGCTCGGCCGACGCCGTGCCGATCGAGTTCTTCGTGGACGGAGCGGGCTCCACCGTGACGGGCGTCCGCGGCGAGTCGGCGGCTCCGGGCTTTGGCCGGTTCCCGCAGGCATTCGGCGGCGAACTCGCTGTGGCGTTCGGCGGATCGGCGAGCGGCTCCGACGCGCTACGCAGCGCGGGCGACCTGGTGACGGCGCTGCAACGCGTCGACTCCCGGCCGCTCGCCGTCTCGGTGGTCGCGGTCAACGACTTCCTCGACTCCGACAGCTCGGGCCTCGTCGTCGGCGCGGGCGCAGACGAGGCGGAGGCGCTGCGCTCGCCACTGCGCCTCGCCTCCTTCACGGCCATCGACTCCTCCCGCATGGAGTACGGAGTCGGCACCGAGGCGCCCTACGCGGCGCTCGAGGCGTTCACGGCCGCCGGACGCGACGTCGTCCTCCTCGGGGGCTGGAGCCCGGACGGCGCGTCCTCGTCCGAGCTGCAAACCTCCGTCGCCGCCTGGGCCGCCACCGAGGGCTGGACCTCGCTCGCGGGCGACCTGGCCGTCTCGGGCAGTGCCGATGCCGATCCGGTGCAGATCACCAGTAACGAGATCACCCCGCAGGCCGAGGTCAAGGACGACTACTCCGCCTACGCGATCTGGTTTGTCGTCGCCGTTGTCGTGCTCGGCCTGCTGATCCTGCTGGGCTGGCTGCTGCGCCGCCGCCGCTCGCGTCGCGTCGCGGCCTACGTCGATGCGCAGGAGCGCGCGGCTGGGGCCCCGGGGACCGAGGCTGCCGGCGCGGCCGGCCCCGTCACTCCGATCGACCCCGCCACCCCTGACGACCGACGCCCGGCCCACTGAGCGCCGTGACCGGTACGCTCACCACCCCCGCCCACCGGCGCATCCCCGCGCCCGCGCCGATGCCGTGGTGGCGGCAGGCGTGGGAGAGCCTCGGCCGGCCCGTCACCGGCCGCCAGGTGCCCGGCACGGTCGTGGTGCTGGTCGTCGCGCTGCTGGTCGGCTTCGTCGCGTGCCTGGTCACCACGTCCTCCGGCATCAACCTCGCCTACGCCGACACGCAGAGCCACCTCGCTATCTCGCGGCGCATCATCGACTCGAAATCTCCCGGATTCACGCAGCTCGGCACCGTCTGGCTGCCCATCCCGAGCCTCGTACTCATTCCGTTCGCGCAGTCTCTCTGGCTCTGGCACACGGGCTGGGCGGCCGGGCTGCTCGGGATGATCTGCCTGGCCGGCACCGCGTGCGGCGTCTACCGGATCTCGGCACGCGTCGGGCACCTCCGCGCCGGCCGAATCACCGCCGTCCTGCTCGTGCTGGCGAATCCGGGTATTCTCTACTCTTTCTCCACCGCCATGACGGAGCCGGTGCTCATCGTGACGATGGTCGCCTGCTTCTCGGGTCTGGCGCACTGGGTGACCAGCCGCCGCAGCCTGAGCGCGGGCGAAATGATGGTGTTCTCTGGCCTGCCTGCCGCAGCCGCGACTCTCTCGCGCTACGAGGGCTGGGTGCTCGTCTTCGGCGGGACCGTCGTCGTGCTGATCGTCGCGTGGCGGCGCAAGCGCTCCTTCTTCTACGCGGTCAAGATGGCGTGCGCGTTCGGGATCCTGCCGCTGGTCGCCATCGTCTGGTGGCTCGTCTACAACTTCGCCGTCTACTCCAACCCGCTCGAATTCATGAACGGGCAGTACTCGGCGGCGAACCTCCAGAAGGCGGTCGCGGATGCCGGACTGCTCGCCTACCAGGGCAATGCGGGTCTGACGCTCTGGACCTACAACTGGGCAGTGCTCGAGACCTCGGGCCTCGTCACCGTCGCGCTCGGGCTCGCGGGGGCGCTCGTGCTGGCCTGGCGGCGCGGGATCTCGGACGACGCCCTCGTGATCTGGCTGATGATCGTCTCGTACGCCTTCTCGCTCCTGAGCCTCTACCTCGGCCAGACGCACATGAACAATGACCACACCCTGCCGACCAACTGGTGGAACAACCGCTATGCCCTCTCGGTGCTACCGTTCCTCGCCGTGCTCGCAGCCGTGCTGGTCGATGCGCTGCGGCGCCTTCCGCGGGTCGGAGTCGGCGCGCTCGGCCTGGTGCTTGTGCTGCTCGGCGCGCAGACGGCCTGGTGGGCGCAGAACCTCGACCGCAACGCGGTCATCGCCGAGGCCAGCGGCTATGTGCAGTTGAAGGAGGCATCCGGAGCCACCGCGGCGGCGCGCTTCCTCGGTGAGCACTACGACGGCGGGGGCGTGCTGATGGATGAGAGCGCCGCGGGTAACGCGCTCCTCCCCGAGATCGGCATTCCGCTGGCCGAGTACTACAACCGCTCGACCGGCGAGCTCTTCGACGAAGCCCTTGCCGATCCCGCGACCCACGCAAAGTGGGTCTTCGTGACCACCGCCGACGCTCCCGAGCTGAGCGAGACCGGCGTCGCCGACCTCGTCTACGACTCCCTCACTCGCGACTCCACCTTCGACACCCGCTACCGGCCGGTGTTCGAGCAGGGCATCTACGTCGTCTACGAGCGGCTGGGAGGCTGAGCATGGCCCAGACGCGCACGGGCCGAGTCGGCGAGATCCTCCTCGACCGCGGGCTCATCACGAGGGAACAGCTCGATGACGCGCTGCGCCGCCAGGCCAAGGAGGGCGGGCTGCTAGGCCGGCATCTCATCCTCGACGCGGCGATCACCCGCCGCGAGATGTACGACGCTCTCGCGCAGCAGTGGGATGCGCCGATCGTCGACCTGATCGCCGAGCCGCCCGAGGCCGAGCTGCTCGCCCGCGGAGGCGCCGAGACGCTGGTCGACGCCGGCTGGGTGCCCTGGCGGGTGCTCCCCGACGGGACCGGAGTGATCGCCACCTCCGTGCCGCCGACCCCGGCGGTGCTCGCCGAGGCGCGCGCAATGCTCGGCGTCGAGCGGGTGACGGTACGCACCACCACCGACTGGGACATCTTCCGCGCGGTGGAGAGCGCCTGCCGGTCGGCGCTGCTGTTCGGCGCGGCCGACGCGCTGGCGGTCGAGAGCGGCGACGAGTCGGCGAAAGCGGGCCTACGCCGCTGGCAGGTCGTCACTCCGCTCGTCGTCGCGGCGATCGTGGTCGGAGGCGCCGTGCTGGCGCCGAGCCTCACCTTCGTGATCGTGCTCGCGGCCGCTAACCTGCTCTTCCTGATGAACATCGCGTTCAAGGCCCTGGCCGGTCTGCGCGCGCCGCTGAATCGGAGTTCGGTGACGGCGTGGGAGGAGGAGGTTGCGATCGAGCGCGGCCGTCGCGGCCTCCCCGCGCACCTTCCGCGTATGACCGACGACGAGCTGCCGATCTACACGATCCTCGTCCCGGCGTACAAGGAGGCCAACATCATCAGCAAGCTGCTGGTGAACCTCGGCGCCCTCGACTATCCGAAAGCCAAGCTCGAGGTCCTCGTGCTGCTCGAGGCCGACGACGAGGAGACCATCGCGGCGGTGCGGCGGATGAGCCCGCCCGAGTATGTGCGAATGGTCATCGTGCCGCCGGGCGGACCGCAGACCAAGCCGCGCGCCTGCAACTACGGGCTCAGCTTCGCCCGCGGCGAGTTCGTGGTGATCTACGACGCCGAGGACCGGCCGGACCCCGACCAGCTCCGCAAGTGCGTGCGGCTGTTCCGCGAGGACGCGTTCGAGCGCGAGTTCGTCGATCCGTCACAGAAGCAGCTCGTCTGCCTGCAGGGCGCGCTGAGTTACTTCAACGCCGACTACAACGTGCTCACCCGGATGTTCGCCGTCGAGTACGCCCACTGGTTCGGTGCGATGCTGCCTGGCCTCGACCAGTCGCACCTCCCGATCCCGCTGGGCGGCACCTCGAACCACTTCGACACTCGTGTGCTGCGCAAACTCGGTGCCTGGGACCCGTACAACGTGACCGAGGACGCCGACCTCGGCCTGCGCGTCGCCGCGCACGGCTACCGGGTGGGCGTTGTCGACTCGAACACATGGGAGGAGGCGTGCGCGGAGGTCCCCGCGTGGATCCGCCAGCGCACCCGCTGGATCAAGGGCTACATGATGACCGCGGGCGTCAACACGCGGCATCCGATCCGCTGGTTTAAGGTCAACGGCATCCTCGGCTCGCTGAGCCTGGTGGCGCTGATCATGGGAACTCCGGTGGCGTTCCTGCTCTATCCGCTGGTGCTGGGATTCACGGTGGTCACCTACATCGGGGTGCAGTTCCTCGGGCTCGACATTCCGGAGTGGCTGATCATCGCGGGCACCACGAACATGCTGTTCTCGAACGCACTGATGATCGTGGTGTCCGGGATCGCGGCGTGGAAGCGCTACAACTGGCGCATCGCCGCCTTCGCGTTGCTGAACCCCATCTACTGGGTGCTGCACTCGATCTCGGCCTGGCGGGCCGCCTGGCAGATCGTTTTCAGTCCGCACAAGTGGGAGAAGACGCCGCACGGTCTTACGGAGGAGTACGAGGACTCGACGATTGGCGCCCCTGCCTGACGGATGCCGAGTTGGCGGACCGGCATCCCATCGTGTAGCCGGAGATGCTGCATGATGTGTCGCACAGCCGCGCATGGCTTTCTCACGAGAGTTCGTGAGTGGTGAGGAGCAACGCCTGGTCCCGCCCGGAGAGCGCCCTGCACAACGGTCGAGAACAACGGCGTCAGCACACCGCCGAAGGAACATAATAGAAGCTCGCTACTGAGGAGTAGTTATGATCAAGACACTATCATCCACTGCCATGTTGTGGATCGGCGTGATCGGAATACTACTAGCGATCATCTTCGGTGTGATCGTGCCGATCTGGATTTCCCCATACCAGCCGAACGGCTCCCCTACCATTAGCCAGATCCTCGCGACCATCCCGGTCCTCAGTCACATCGCGGAAGGGATTGGATACAGTTTCATCGCGGGCGCGTTCGTAGTTCGTCGTTATGAAGAGTGGGCGACTGTCGACGCTCGACGATCCGTACACTTTATTGGCCGGGCGGCGCGAAAAGACGACGACTAGAGCCTCTGCAGAGTGATGCAAGCAATGAGGCGACGCGAAGCAATGGTTACTAACCTTGTCTGCTGCAAAACCCCTTAATCTGCGCATCATACTTCGTCAGTGCGGCAATTAATAGTAAATTATTGTCTCGAACCGCTTCTGCGCCGTCTCTCAGTGAGCTGGACGCGACCGAACTGACGAGCGCCTGCATGCCCGTGTAGTTGTCAAAGTACTGCTGAAGACCGGCCGTCTCGCCACTGCGCAGAACTTGTCTGGTTACATCGTAAACAAGAGAAGAGCACAAAGCTATGTTCGCTTCGCTCTCGGTAGGCTGTTCGACCGTCGGTATGTCTACTTGCGGTCCGCTCGCTCGAAACTCCCCAAGGAGAGTGCTGAGCGTTGATGCGGGACCTGTTGCGAACCAATCATCTCCGTAGATGAGCTGATTGTCGTTCGTGACGAGTTCCGACCAGTCGTCTATCATCTTGGCAGTCGCATCGTGTCGGTCGTACACACGGATAACTACCCCTGCTCCGGATTCAGGTAAGCAGTATAATCCCGCTGCGGAGCCCCAGTAGTCAGGGTCGCCCCCTATCGTATGCGGGTTGACGCAGGCAGGGTTATTCGCGATGCCCTCGAGATCATCGACCGTCAAGTCCTCCTTGCCACTCCCGAGCGAAGTGCAGCTGACCAGCGCAGAGGCAGCAAGGAGGCTGCCGAGCGACAGGCAAAGCAGCCTCCGCACAGTTGCTCGTCTCACTTCCAGCGGACGTATCCGATCGTTCCGGGCGCGTTTACATGCCCCCTAATCTTGGCCACGGTCGCGCGATTACCGATGAGAGCGTGTACCGAGCCGGAGCCACCGCAACCTGCCGCGTACCACACTGGCATAGTGACGCTCTGGCTTGCTGAGTATCCCCGTCCCTGGACACACGACGGTCCGCTGTTCCAGCCGTGCATATCCTGGTACCAGTTATAGCCCCACCGCGCGGTCGAGTCGAAGCCGATGATGGAACATCCATTAGTTGAATCGACCCAGCCTGATGCGTTGACAAACGAAGCATTTCGGTAACTGCACCCAGCGGCGGCCGACTTCACGGCTTGCGTCGATGTGGCGCGTGAGGACTTGGCCTCATACGCAGGGCCGTTATCGAGGACCTGAACCGTCTCGCCATTCGCGCCGAACACGACAGTAGTCTCGGAATTGAGTACCGCCTTGTCTGCGATCACGACGCCGTGCTTCGCTGCGAGATACTGGGACACCGATTCGCTGCCTGATCCCTCCGGCATCCCCGTGGCCTGTACCGGCGAAGACGTGAATATGAGTGCTACCGCTAGAATCGCGGCCCCGGTCATTCTGATGTGAATTCGCATGTGCCCCCCAATGTGCATATGGACTACGTCAACCTTGGTGATGTAAGATGCCATCACCTGATCAGCGAGAGTCGCCCCCGTCCTTGCACAAGCAGCGAACCATGGATGGGATCAGCTTGTCAAGTAGCTTTTCGGCGACTAGGGTGGTCGACGTGGTGCACATAGTCTTTTGGCTGCTCTTCTGTGTCGGCGTGATTGCACGCATAGTTAGGACTCTTGTTCGTGGCAGACGTGGCGAGCTGAGACGAGACGTTGCGCGGCCTCTTGCAGATGCCGGGGCAGTGCAGTCGAGTGTCTACGGGTGGCCGCCGGCTGCGAAGGCGCTTGCTGATGAAAGTGCAGCTGCCGTCGAGGATGAGAGAAACACGAGCCAGTCGCGACAAGAAGAACGATTCTAGTTCTGCCGCCTCGGAGTGCCGCCTGGCGGAACTGCTGCAGCTTGTCTGCCCGACCGGGCAGCTTCGGCGGGACCGAGCCCGGGGTGTAGGGACTGAGGATCATCGGGGTCTCGCCCTCACGTTGTTATACATCGGCCCGAAGTATAGCAACGCCGCGCGGTGAACGATCTCGAACTGCCCAGTCGACTCGCTCGAGACGGGTCAGACGTTATCCGTCGCGCTCGACGTACGGGACCGTTGTTCTACCCGGGAGGCCATGAGGTGGGACTGAGCGACACATGCCCAACACCAGAGTCGTAAATTGGTCGAAAAAGCGACGCTCGAGCCTTTCCGCAGATCGTTTTCAGTCCGCACAAGTGGGAGAAGACGCCGCACGGTCTCACGGAGGAGTACGAGGACTCGACGATTGGCGCCCCTGCGTGACGCGTCCTGTTCGTCACCAAGGTTGAGAGTGCTGGGACGCGGCTTTCGGGCGGCTGATGTCGCTCCTGACCTTGATTGCGAACGCTCGGAGCTGCTGAGCAGGGTCATCGCGACGAGCGTGACGCGCTTGAAGCCTCAAATGTTCAGGCGGTTGAACACCGGCGCCGGGAGCAGCTTGATCACGGTCATGATCACGCGCCACTTCGCCGGAGCGTAGGCGACGGCACGCCCGGAAGCGAGGGCCGCCGCCACGTCACGCGCGACCGACTCGACTGGGGCGAGCGAGCCGCCCGACTGCTTGATGTGCGCGGTCATCGGAGTATCGGTTGGGCCGGGCTTGATCAGCACCACCGAGAGGCGCGAACCGGCGAGCCGGTGCTGTAGACCCTGGGCGAAACGCTCCACCAGGCCCTTCGCGGATCCGTACACGTAGTTCGTCTTGCGGCCGCGATCACCCGCCACCGAGCCGAGGACGCCGATCGTGCCGGACGGGAGCGCATTCGCGTACGCCTCCAACCACAGCGCCACAGAAACGCCGGTGACCATGAGTACGTCCCGGGCGACGGCGAGATCGGCGGAGGCCTCCTCCTGCGACGTCATCGCGCCGTGCGCGATCAGCACGGTATCGGGCGCCCCGCCCTTGAGCGAGGAGGCGACCACCGCCGAAATCGCCGCCGGATCGGTCAGGTCGACGGCTGAGACCGCGAGCGCCGCGGCGGGGAACCGCGCACGAAGGTCGGCGGCCAGCGCCTCCAGCCGGGCGGAGTCGCGGCCGACGAGCAAGGCCGAGCGCGCACCCGTAGCCAGCCACAGGCGGAGGGTGTGCTCGGCGATAGCGGAGGTCGCTCCGACGACGACGATCTTCGAGGGGGTTCCAGTGCTCACGTCAGCTCCCAAGGACCCGGCGGGAGAAGCCGGAGGAGATCCCCGGGTCGCGCTGGGCGGTGAAGTCGGCGAGGCGCGGATATCCGGCCTCGAACATCTCGCGCGACATCCGCGCATCCTTGGCGGGATACAGCCGCCCGCCGGCGTCTAGCACCAGCGCGTCAAGCCGCTCGAAGAGGGGCAGCGCCGCCGGGGTGTTCGGGAAGTCGAGCGCGAAGCAGACGCCGGGCGCGGGGAAGCTCAGCATCCCGGGCGACTCGAGTGCGCCGAACGTCTTCAGGACCCCGAGGAATGAGCCGGTGCCCGAGGCTGCGATCAGCGCGAGCATGTCGCGGGTCGTTTCGAGCGCCCCCTCCCACGGCACGACGCTCTGATACTGGTAGAAGCCGCGTGGCCCGTACATCCCGTTCCAGCCCTCGATTGTGTCGAGCGGGTAGTAGAACTGCTCGTAATGCTGCACAGAACGGCCGGCGCGGGTCGCCTTCAGACGGTAGTAGGCGCGGTTCAGCAGCGGCAGGGTCGCGCGGTTGACCACCGAGACGGGGAACGTGAACGGCACCCGCAGTGAGCCGGCACGACGCGGAGGCAGCGCGGGAGCGGCGGTGCTGTCGGCGCGGGAGTACACGCCGCGACGACCACCCCCCGTGGTCACGTCAATCCACGCCACTGTGTGCTCGAAGACGTCCATCGACTCGTTCACTAGCCCGAGGTACTCCTCGAGTGTCTGGAACGGCACGTCCTCGGCGACGAGCCACGGCCCGGGCACTCGCGCGAGCGTCAACTCGACCTCGACGATCAGCCCGGTGAGGCCGAGGCCGCCCACGGTCGCGTCGAAGAGGTCGGACCCGGGGATGCAGCGGGTCGAGGAGCCGTCGGTGCGCAGGAGTGTGAACGAGACGAGGTGGCGGCCCAGGGTGCCGGCGGAGGCGTGATTCTTGCCGTGAACGTCGTTGGCGATCGCGCCGCCCAGGGTCGCGTTCTTCGTGCCGGGAGTGACGGGGAGCATCCAGCCACGCGGCGCGAACACCGCCTGCACGTCCTTGAGCAGCACGCCCGGCTCAGCGCGCAGGATGCCGGTCTCCTCGTCGAAGCCGAGCAGCCGGTCGAAGCCGCTGAGGTCCCAGAGCACGCCGCCGCCGTTGAGAGCGACATCGCCATAGCTGCGACCCACTCCGTGCGCGATGCCGCCGTCTCCGTGGGCGAGCGCCGCCTGCGCCTGCTCCGCGCTCGTGATCGCGACGACGCGGTGCTCGTCGCGCGAGAGCAGGCCCCAGGCGGACACGGCGGCGCTCATGCGTGCTCCTCTCGCGGCGGTCGGAAGGTGATGGTCTTATCGAGCTGGTATTTGGCGGCGTAGCCGATGGCGAGGCCGATGACGGCGCCGGTGTAGCGGGCGACGTCGGTGCGGAACAAGAGATCGAAGCCGAACTCGAAGCCCCAGAAGACGAGCGTGGTCACGCCGCTCATCACCCCGTAGAGGAGGAACGTCCGCACACCGTGCGCCGTGTCAATCGTCTCGTGTCGGAAGATGTAGCGCTTGTCAAGGAGGTACTTTGTTACTACCCCCGTCAGGGTGCCAGCGAGGACCGCGATCACCGTCGCCCAGTCGCCGTCCAGGGCCAGCTCGACGAGCATCTGCGTCCCCAGATTCACCGCCGTTGCAAGGATCGCGAATGCGATGTACAGACCGGTCGTCCTCATCCGAACTCCCCTGGGGCTTCGCGGCGACGAACGGCGTGAGATCGACGCGTTCCACGACGATTGTAGGTTGAGTCCGTTCTCCCCGTTCCGTCCGCCTCGGCCGCCTCGGCCGCGTTCTCCGAGAGAGAGACGCCGTGAACTCCGCTCGTGCGCTGGTCGTCGCCCTGCGACCGCGTCAATGGCTGAAGAATGTGCTCGTGCTCGCCGCGCCGGTCGCCTCGGCGCGCATCTTCGAGCCCGAGATCCTCGCCTCGAGCCTGATCGCCATCGTGGCATTCAGCCTCGCCTCCTCCGGCGGCTACCTGCTCAACGACCTGCTTGACGTCGAGTCCGACCGCCTGCACCCGAAGAAGCGCTTCCGCCCCATCGCCTCGGGCGCGCTGCCCCTCCGCGCGGCATGGGTGGCGGCCGTCGTGCTGATGCTCGCGCCGGTGCTCGTGACGTTCGTGGCCGGATTCACGTGGTTCGCCGCCACGCTCGCCGGCTACCTCGTGATGCAAATCGCCTACTGCATCTGGCTGAAGGAGGAGCCGGTGATCGACATCCTGGTCGTGGCCGGTGGTTTCGTGCTCCGCGCGATCTCGGGCGCCGCGGTCGCTGACATCCCGCTGACACAGTGGTTCCTGCTCGCCGTCTCGTCCGGCTCCCTCTTCATGGTCGCGGGCAAACGCTACTCGGAGAAGCTGCAGAGCGAGGGGCACGAGGGAGCCCACACCCGCGCCACGCTGAAGGTGTACACGCAGGGCTACCTGCGCTTCGTGTGGTCGGTCGCCGCCTCCCTGACGATGATCTCCTACGCGCTCTGGGCGCTGTTCATCAACGGCGAGAATTCGCTGGTGTCGATCGCGTCGGTCGTGCCATTCGGAGCGGCGCTGTTCCTGTACGCGCTCGACATCGAGCGTGGGCGCGCCGCGGCGCCCGAGGAACTCGTGCTCGGCAATCTGCGGCTGCTGATCTGCGGAGCGCTGTGGGCGGCGCTGTTCGTCGTGGCGATCGTCACGCGCACGCCTGTCGCGTGAGGCGCTGGGACCGCCGGACGCGCTCGCAACCGAGGTTCAGAGACTCGTGACGGCTTGTTCACCGCCGGAAACAAGCAGCTGACCTTGGTTGCGAGCACCGGGACCTCAGCCCTCGTCGCTCCTGGACCGCCGGTCGAGGAACCGCGTGAGGCCGAGGAGCAGCGCGATCGTGCCGAACGCGGCGATGATCAGCGCGAAGACGGTGCCTGGTTCGAGGGCGAGCCCGCGGTCGACCACTGCCGCGCGTAGTACCGGGTCGGCCGAGATCGCGAGCAGACCGGCGGAGGCGGCGATCGCCACCAGTCCGTAAAGGACTGCGCCGACGCGGATCCGCGGACGCGGGGCGGTGGGAGTGGTCTGCATGGTCATCGTGCGGCTCCTGTTGTGGTGTCGGATGCGGGAGTGGCGTCGGGCGCCGGAGTGGCGTCGGGCGCCGGGGTGGCGTCGGGCGCCGGAGTGGCGTCGCTACCACCGTCGGGCGCGGAGGCCCGAGTGGAGCCGTAGACGTTGATCGAGCCGCTCTCCTGCGTGATGCGCACCACGAACGGCGTCGCGGTCGGATCGCCGAATGTCTGCGTCCACATCGTCCGTCCGTCGAGCGTGCTGACCTCGCGCGGCGCCTCGGTCTTGCCGCTGTCGGGGTCGATGACCCGAAGCCCGGTGTCTTCGGAGGTGGTCTCGATCCGCACCGCCGTCCCCTGCATCGCCTCGACCGTGACGACGCCGACGCCGATCCAGAGATCGAGCTCGCCGTTGCGCTCGAAGCCGGGAACGACCCGCACGTGCAGGTCGCTCGCCAGAAGCGTCGAGTACCTCCCGGGCGTCCCGTTCGAGAAGGTGTAGGTTCCCCCCAGCACCGGCAGGAGCGTGCGATCGGTCGGGAGGAGCGCCGACGAGGTCGCCGTCAGCAGCGCGACCACGGAGAACGCGATCAGCATGACCGCCCGCCGCTTCAACAGTGCGGCGAGCACGATCACGGCGCCGAGCACCAGCGCGGCGGTAGCGAATCCGACGACGGTTGCCGTCGGTCCGGAGGCGGTCAGCGAGACGAGCGCACCGGTGAGGGCTGCCGCGCCGATCGCGAGCAGCGTGAGGCTCGCCCGCAGTCGCGGATTCGCGGCCCGGCGCAGGCGCCGCCGCTCCAGGCGGGCCGCGGTGATGGCGGCGGCGGCACGGTGCGCCTCCTCCGCACGGGCGCGGGCTGTCTCGTGGGCCGACACGCTCTGCTGGGCGCGGAACGCCTCCCTCTCGGCGCGCCACGCCGCCTGACGCTCCCGCCATTCGGCGAGGGCCTCGGGGGAGGAGGGGCGCGCATCCTGCGGAGCGAGCGGCTCGGTCGGCTGCGCCGCGACGGTGGCGGGAGGTGGCGCGCTCGACCGCCCGCTGCGGCGCACAATCCAGATCACGAACGCCACGATCAGAGCCAGCACGCCCGACGACCACAGCGTGCGGCCCGTCATCGGCGACCAGGGGATCGCTCCCGTGTACGCCCCGCCGAGTGACCAAAAGCCCTGCGCCATCGGCAGCATCGAGGCGAGTACCAGCGCGCCGATCGCGGCGTGGATGCGGTCGAAGGAGCCGCGTAGCAGCCGCTCGACCGGCAGCGCGCCGTCCTGGTCGGGGAGCAGCAGCCAGGCCGCCGCGTAGAAGAGGAGCGCCGGCCCGCCGAGTACGGCGACGACGATCACGATGCCGCGCACGATCAGCGGATCGATCCCGAGGCGATCGGCGATCCCTGCGCAGACGCCGCCGATCCAGCCAGGTCGGCGTGGCAGATCGAGTCCGCGGAGCCAGAGTACGAAACGGTTCTCGGGAATCGGCGGCGGGGTTCCGGCGGAGGTGGGGGCCTCGGAGGTCGGACCCCCGGAGGTCGGACCGGTGGACGACGGCCCCTCCGACGCCGCACCGGAAGGCGTCGATCCACCGCTCACCGTGCCCTCCCGGACCCCGGTCGGCTCCTCCCGCGCACCACCCGTCTCCGTGGAGCCGCCGTCCGGTGGTGTCGTGCTCTCTGCTGTCATGCTGCGAGTCTCCCGTGAGGCGAGGACCCCGGACATCGGGGGAACCCCTGATCCGACCCCGACTCCGACCCGCAGCCGCGGCCGACCTGTTTGTATGCAGGGGTGAGCACACTCCCCGGCACGGTCGTCCGTCCTCCCCTGCGGCGCGCGCGCTCGGTCCTGCTGGGCGGAGTCTGTGCCGCGCTCGCCGAGCACCTCGGCTGGAGCGTCCGAGCGACCCGCGTCCTCGCCCTCGCGACGACCGCCCTCGGCGGCAGTGGCGCGCTGCTCTACCTCTGGCTGTGGGCGCTGGTCCCCCTCGCTCCGCTCGAGAGGCCGGACGCCGATCCGGCCGTCCGCCGCCGAACCCCGGTCGCCGGCCTGCTCGCGCTCGCCGCGGCCGCCGCGACGCTCACCGTCCTGATCGCTCATGTCCGTGGCGACGACGCCGACATCACTCGAGCCCTCGTCGCGGTCGGCCTACTTGCGGGCGGCGCGGTCGGCTGGAGTCTCGGCCCCGACCGCGGCGACCCGGCGCGCTCGGCGCGATACGGCCCCGCTGTCCGCCTCGCCACGTGCGCGCTGCTCGTGCTCGCGGGTGGCGCGGTGCTGATCAGCCGACCCAGCGCCCTGAACGCGGTGCTCGCCGTGGGCGTTCTCCTCGTAGCCGCGGGCGTGCTGGCGGCGCCGCGCGTGGTCACCCTGTGGTCCGAGCTGATGGGCGAGCGCGCCGCCCGCGTGCGCGAGGAGCAGCGGGCCGAGATCGCCGCGCACCTGCACGACTCCGTGTTGCAGACCCTCGCGCTCATCCAGAACCGCGCGGGCGCCTCCAGCGAGGTCGCCCGGATCGCCCGCGCCCAGGAGCGCGAGCTGCGCGACTGGCTGTTCGAGCGTGATGTCCCTGTCACGAACGACCTCGCCGCCGAGATCCGCGCGATCGCCGCCGCGGTCGAACTCGACTACCCCGTCCACCTGGAGGTGGTGGCGGTCGGCGCATCGGTGCCCGGAGCCGCTCCGCTGCTCGCCGCGACCCGCGAGGCGGTGCTCAATGCCGCGCGCCACGCCGGCGGCGACGTCTCCGTCTACCTCGAGTCCTCGGCCCTGGGGGTCGACGTGTTCGTCCGTGACCGTGGCCCCGGGGTGGACCTCGACGAGGTTCCGGGCGACCGCCTCGGCATCCGCGAGTCGATCATCGGGCGGATGGCTCGTGCCGGCGGCAGCGCGAGCGTGCGTCCCGGCGTCGGCGGCACCGGCACCGAGGTGCACCTGCGGCTCCCGGCGGAGGTCGAGCGGTGACCCGCGTGCTACTGGTCGACGACCACTCCATCTTCCGCTCCGGCCTCCGCGCCGACCTGGCGCCCGAACTTGAGGTCGTGGGCGAGGCGGCCGACGTCGACTCCGCCGTGTCCCTCGTCGCGTCGCTCAACCCCGAGGTGGTACTGCTCGACGTTCACCTGCCAGGTGGCGCCGGTGGAGGCGGCGCGGAGGTGCTGCGGCGCAGCGCTGGTTCGCCGTCGCGGTTCCTAGCGCTGAGCGTCTCGGACGCGGCGGAGGACGTGGTCGGCGTGATTCGTGCCGGCGCCCGCGGCTACATCACCAAGGCCAGCAGTGGAGCGGAGGTGAGCCGGGCGGTGCTGGCGGTGGCGGGCGGCGACGCCGTGTTTTCGCCGCGGCTGGCCGGCTTCGTGCTCGACGCGTTCGGCGCGCTCGCGGGCGAGCAGGCGGAGTCAGGCGACGAGCTCGACCGGCTCTCGGCCCGTGAGCGGGAGGTTATGCGGCTGATCGCCCGCGGCTACGCCTACAAGGAGGCGGCGGCTGAGCTGTTCATCTCGGTGAAGACAGTGGAGTCGCACGTGTCGGCAGTGTTGCGCAAGCTCCAGCTCTCGTCGCGCTACGAGCTCACCGCGTGGGCGTCCGCACGGCGTCTGCTCTGACGATCGGCGCAGCCGGGCGGGTGTGGTTCATAACCCTGTGTGGTTCATAACCCGGTTCGGTTCATAACTCAGGAAGGATTCGTCCGACCGCCGCGAGATCCGCTTGTTCCCGTGCCCGCGCGGCAATCTTTCCTGAGTTATGAACACAACCGTCTCGGAGCGTCGGATGATCGCCGGCTCAGAAGGACAGTGCGGGCAGCAGCGGCAGCGCGGCGAGGGCCGCCAGCGTGCCGAGCAACGCCCCCGCGAGCACATCGGTCGGGAAATGCATTCCCAGCGCCAGCCGCGAGAAAAGCATCGCGACCACCACGAGCACCGCCAGCGGCCAGAGCCCCGGCAGCATCACGGCGAACACGATCGCGGCAGCCGTCGTGGACGACGCGTGCGAACTCGGGAAGCTGAGCTTGCTCGGCGCCGTCCCGAGCACCTGCACGCCTTCGCCGTGCGGACGAGGCCGGCGCACCACGCGCTTCACCACGATCGAGAGCCCATGCGCCACCACGATCGCGACGTCGCAGAGCGCCCATGCCCAGAACCGCGAGGGATCCAGGAACGCCGCGACCACTCCCAGCAGCAGCCAGCCCGCGGCGTGTTCGCCGACGAGGCTCAGCCCGCGGGCAATCGGGAGGAGGGGACGCGTCAAGGGTGCGCGCTGCACCGCGGCGATCACTGCCGACTCGCGGCTCCTGAGGGTCGGCATCGCGATCAACCTAGCGCACGGGCGTGAGGGGGCGGCGGGCATCCCCCGCCGCCCCCTCACGCCTCGGATTCGTCCTCGGCCTGGCGGCGACGGGCACCCAGTCCTACCGCGGCGGCGCCTACCGCCAGCAGGGCGGTTGCGCTGGCAATGAGGCCAGCGCCCTCGACGCCAGTGGAGGCGAGCTTCCCGCCCGAGCCGCCCACCGGCGGCGCGACGGGCGCCTGGGCGGGTGAGGACGTCGGCGCCATCGGCGCGTCGACGCTCGGGCTTCCGGTCGGCGCACCCGTCTGCCCAGGAGTCTGCCCAGGAGTCGCCCCGGGCTGCACGACCTGCGCGGCCGGCAGAATCTGCACGATCGTCGGTCGCGGCGCCGCCACCGCTCCGGCCGCCGTCGATCCGTAGTCCGGGAACAGCGAGTTCGGCGCCTCGAAGGTGCCGTCCTCGCCCGGGTGCTGCACCGCCACGAACACGTGCTGGTCACGGTCGTGCACGATCGGACCGCAGGTCTCGGCATCGCGCGGCAGCGAGAGGAACTGCTCCACCTTGCCGCGGGAGGCGCCGTCGAGGGTCACCTTGAAGAGCCCGTCGTTGTAGCCGATGCCGGTGGGAGCGCCGTCGGTCGAGATCCAGAGGTTCCCGACCGAGTCGAAGGCCAGGTTGTCCGGGCATGAGATTGGCGAGACCTGGTCGGCCGGGAAGCCCGAGAAGTAGACGACGTCGCCCTGCGCCTGGTCACCGCAGAGCATCAGCAGGTTCCAGGTGAAGGTGCGGCCGGTCTGGTCGCCGCCGTCCTCGATGATCTCGACAATGTGACCGTCGCGGTTCTCGGTGCGCGGGTTGACCTCGGTCGCACCCTCCTTGCCCTCGGTCCCGCGGGCGGAATTGTTGGTGCAGGCCACGTAGATCCGGCCGCTGATCAGGCTCGGCTGCACGTCCTCGCAGCGGTCCATCTTCGTGGCGCCAGCGAGGTCCGCCGCCTGGCGCGTGTGCACGAGCACCTCCTGCACGCTCATCCCGGCGATCGCGGAGGCGCCGCCGACCACCAGCGGCAGCCACTCGCCGATCCCGTCGAAGCTGCCGTCCGAGGGGACGGCTCCCGTGCCGGTGATCTCGGCGACGGGGGAGTCGCCGGTGAAGCGGGCGACGAAGAGGTCGCCCTCCTCCAGCAGCGTCATGTTGTGGGCACGGTCGCCCTCGATGTAGCGCTTCTTCGAGACGAACTTGTAGAGGTAGTCGAAGCGCTCGTCGTCGCCCATGTAGGCGGCCACGCGGCCATCCGGGGCAATGATCACATTGGCGCCCTCGTGCTTGAGGCGGCCGAGCGCGGTGTGCTTCTTCGGGGTCGAGGTGGGGTCGAACGGGTCGAACTCCACGATCCAGCCGAAGCGGTTCGGCTCGTTCTCGTAGCCCGGGGTCCGCGCGTCGAAGCGGGGGTCGTCGAGTTCCCAGTGCCGCGAGGTCTCGGAGTCGACGAGTCCGTACCGCTTCTCGGCGGCATTCGTGCCGGAGACACGGAAGTAGCCGTTGAAGTTCTCCTCGCCCGAGAGGATCGTTCCCCACGGCGTGGTTCCTCCCGAGCAGTTGGCGAGCGTCCCCAGCACCGTCCGGCCGGAGGGGTCGGCGACCGTCTTGAGCAGGTCGGAGCCGGCGGCGGCGCCGGTGACCTGGTAGGGCGTGTTGAGCAGGTAGCGGCGGTTGAGCGCGCCGCCGCGGACGTACGTCCACGGGCGGTCGACCGCGGTGCGGACCAGCTCGACCACGCTGAGCCCGTGGGCCGCTCGGCCGACGGCGCGCACCCGCTCCCGCTCGCCCTCGAGCTGCGCGGCCGGGAACATGATGCTCTCGTTCGTGTACTCGTGGTTCACGACGAGCAACGCGCGTAGCCGCTGCGATCCCGGGATCTCGACGATGTCGGTGTAGTCGTTGTTGTAGCCGAATTGCGCGGACTGCGCCGCCTCCGTCTGGTTCTCCAGCGAGAAGGCGGGGCTGTCGGCGAAGAGCGGGTCGCCCCAGCGGATGATCGGCTGCCAGGCGAAGCCGGTCGGCACCGTGAACTCGTCGGTCAGGTACGGCACCGGCGCGATCGGAGTGAAGGCGAGCGGGGAGTCGGTGGTGGCGGCCTCCGCGGCGGGCGCGCCCGAGGCCGAGGCGACGGCCACGGTAACCGCACCTGCGAGGCCCAGTCCGAGCGCGCTGCGGCGCGAGAGCTGCGATGAGACGATGTCGCGGAAGTAGCTGTTGCGCGAGGTGTTGCAGGTCGCGATGGAGCACGCGTTCGCGCACTTCAGCGCGCAGGTGACGGGGCTGCGCTTCCCTCTGACGTGGCCGGTCATCGGTAGCAGGAGTCGGCGGGAGGTGTCGGTCATCGTGATCGCGTCCTTCGGTGTCGCAGGCGTGGAGTGCGACGAGCGAACCAAATCCGGCGAACCGGGATGCGGTGCGGAGGTGACCGCGGCCTGAACGCGACGTGAACGAGTGGTCGGTGGGGGCTCCTGCTCAGGAGTACCCGGCCCGGTCGCGAGACCGCCGCTCACAGCAAGCGCCCCTGCTCCTCCCTGATTGCCTCCAGCATCTCGCCCACCGTCCTGAAGCCTGCCAGCTCCGCGACCGCCGCGAGGTCCGACTCCGTCGCCCCCGGCCGCCGCGCGAGCATCGTGCGCGCCCCCGCCGCCCGAGCCGCACGCAGCACACCGCCTGGAGTTTTCCCCGCCCCCGCGAACGCCGCCTCCAGCTCGCCCACTGTCACCCCCAGCTCCGCGGCCAGCGCCGGCACGTCGACGTCCGCATCCTCCCGGTCGCGCGCGATCACCTCGGTGGCGGCGCGCACCAGATTCCCACCGTTCTGCCCTGACTCGACGACGAGCCCGCTGATCAGCATCGCGAACATTTCGCGCAGCAGCGGCCAGCTCGGCGCCTCGGGGCCGGGTCGTGCCTCCAGAGCCGCGATCGCCGTGGGGAGGAGGAACTGCAGCGCCGCGGTCTCGGGCCTGACCACGGTCGGTTGCTCCGGCAGCGGCATCCAGAATTCCGCGAGGTGCGCGGCGCCGTAGACGAGCTCGACCACGGCGAAGGGCGTCGCGCTCTCGAGGGTGAAGCACGCGGGAGTAGGGAACAGCAGCGCGCCCCGGATCGGCTTGTCGGCATCGCTGATCCGCAGTTCGCCCTCGGTGACCAGCAGCACGCCCACGCCCGGCCCCTCGTGGACCACTTCAACCCGGCCGGGCGAGTGTTGCACGCGGGCGATCGAGAAGCCGGAGTCGTGGGCCGCGTCGCCGGCGATCCGGAGCCCGCCCGCTCGCGGCTCCTTCCAGCCGAGCGTGAGCATCCAGGCCGCCGCGGCGTCGCCGGTCAGCTGCACTGCGGGCGTGACGGGCGCGGGCATCCAGTCGTCGAAGGGTCGCACCTGTACTCCAACCGGGAGAAGACGGCCCCTGAAATGGTGCCTTCGCACCAGCATTGCGACCCGCGGCGCGCAGGAGAAGCCCCCCAGGCACGATTTCTGCCGAGAGCGAGAGAGTGGGGACCGCATGTCGGGAAGCATCTCAGTGCCACCCCCGTTGCACCCCGGAGCGGCGGATTCGCCGCCCTGCCCCTAGGAAGGACCCCCCTATGACCCTGGTCGTCACTGGAGCCACCGGCCATCTCGGCCGCCTTGCCATCGAACACCTGCTCGCCCGCGGCACTGCCGCCTCCGACATCCTCGCCACCGGCCGAGACACCGCGAAGCTCGAGGCCCTCGGCCTCGGCGTCCGTACCGCCGTGGCCGACTTCGAGGATCCCGCCTCGCTCGACGCCGCCTTCGCGGGAGCCGAGGCCGTCCTGCTCGTCTCGGGTTCGGAGGTGGGCAAGCGCGTCGCGCAGCACACCGCCGCGATCGAAGCGGCGGCCCGCGCCGGCGCCCGCCTCGTCTACACGAGTGCCCCGAAGGCGACCACCAGCCCGCTGATCCTGGCCCCCGAGCACAAGGCGACGGAGGAGGCAATCGCCGCTGCGGGACTCCCCGCCGTCATCCTCCGCAACGGCTGGTACAACGAGAACTACGCGCAGACCGTGAGCGAACTCGCGACCACCGGCACCACCCTCTCGAGCGCCGGTGAAGGCCGCGTCGCGAGTGCCGCACGGAGCGACTACGCCGAGGCCGCGGCAGTCGCCCTGACCGACGCCTCCCTGGTCGGCACCGTGCACGAGCTCTCGGGCGACACCGCCTGGACCTTCGATGAGCTGGCCGCCCTCGTCGCCGAGATCGCCGGCCGCGACGCCTCGATCCGCCACGTCTCCGCGGACGAGCACGCGCGCATCCTCGCCGAGGCCGGCGTCCCCGAGGGCGGAGTCGGCTTCGTCGTCGGACTCGACGCGAACATCGCCGACGGCCTCCTCGGTGAGACCGACGGCTCCCTCGCCCGACTGATCGGCCACCCCACCACGGGGATCCGCGCCTTCGTCGAGCAGCAGCTCGCCCGCTGACGCGCCGCGCGCTCGATGCCGCGGCGCACGCTCACTGTCCCGATCAAGCGTGCACCGCGGCATCAAGCGTGCTTACTCGGCCGGCGACCGGGATCGACGGCAGCACGACGATCCCGCGCCCCACAGAGACGGCACCGGCCAGGATCAGGCGGATCATGCGTCCACGTCCGTCGCGTCGGCCCTCGTCGCCGCGTCCAGCGCAGCGAGGATCTGCGGCCGCGTCGGAGAGGCGAGCTCGGCGTGAATCCGCCCGTCTCTCAGCACGAGGACGCGGTCGGCGAGGGTCGCCGCGTCGAGGTCGTGGGTCACCATCACGACCGAGCGCTTGCCGGACGCCAGCGAGCGCAGCAGCGCGAGCACCCGGGCCCCGGACGCCCCGTCGAGAGAGCCGGTCGGCTCGTCCGCGAAGACGACTGCCGGATCCGCCGCCAGCGCCCGCGCGATCGCGACACGCTGCCGCTGGCCGCCCGACAAGTGACCCGGCGAGTGCTGGGCCCGGTCGCTCAGCCCCACGGCCGCGAGTGCCTTGTCGGCCTGCGCTGTCGCGTCCCGCAGCCGTGCGAGGCGGCCAGCGAGCGCCACGTTCTCTCGGGCACTGAGCGAGGGAACCAGGTTGAACCGCTGGAACACGAAGCCGACCGTCTTCCGCCTGAAGAGGGCGAGCGCGGCGCCATTGAGGGTGCCGACAGCGGTGCCCGCGATTCTGACGCGCCCCGAGGTCGGCGCCTCAAACGAGGAGAGGCAGTAGAGCAGCGTCGACTTGCCGGATCCGCTCGGCCCAACAATCGCCACGAACTCGCCACGGTGCACCCGGAGCGACACGTCAGTGAGGACATCGACGCTCGGCGCTCCGCGACTGGCGCGAAACGACTTCGTGATGCCCACCGCCTCGACGAGCGGTTCGGTCGTGCGGGCTGCGTTCTGCTGATGATCTGCCATGCCGCGAGTCGACCAGCCTGGCCGCGGCTGGTCGATCGTGCGCACTCCCCTCCCGAGGTGGTGCTAGCGCTACCCCCATCCTCTCTGGCGCACCCGGGCGTTCGGCCCGCCCGGCTCCTACTGTGGGCGCCATGCCCTCCACCGCACCCTCATCACCTGCCCAGGAGTCTCGCGGTACCGCGGCGAACGGATGGCGCGCCCTACTGCGCCCCGGCTTCCTCTTCTCGTCCTGGCCGTGGCGCGCCCTGTCCTATGCGCTGACCAGCATCGCGATCACCGCCCTCGTCCTCCCACTCGCGATCGTCACTGTCCTGATCGTCCCCGTCTGGGCCGTGCCCTTCGCTGCCCTTGAGCGGCGACGGGCGCGCCTTGTCGGTCAGCCGCGCCTCCCGTCCGGGCATGTGCCGATCCCGCGGAAGCAGTGGTACCGCTGGCTGCCCATCCGGTACGTCGAGGCAACGACGTGGCGTGACACCGCGTACGTCATGGTCGCGATTGTTTTCGGGATCCTGCACGCGGTCGTGCTCGGGTTCAACGTCCTGATGCTCGTGATCGTCGCGTCCTTTCCTAGTGCTCTCGAGCACTACTACCGGCACGACGACGGTTACTACTCTGAGCACCCGCCGACGCTGCCGATCACCGGGTACACCTTCGACATCAGCGATCCGCTCACCCTCGTCCTGACCTTGGTCGTCGTGGTCTTCATCGAGCTCGCCATCGTGTACCTCGGCACGCTCCTCGCGCTCGGCCAGGGCGCGCTGGTGCGGGTTCTGCTCTCTGCGCGGCCGGAGGAACTGGAGGCGCAGGTGCGGGACCTCACGTCGTCCCGCGCCACGCTGGTCACCTCCTTCGACGCCGAGCGGCACAGCATCGAGCGAAACCTGCACGACGGAGTGCAGCAGCGCTTAGTCAGCGCCGCCCTCCTGGTCGGCACTGCCGAGCTAGACGCGGACGACCTCACGGCCACCGGCGCTGACACGGCCCGGCTGCGCGCGACGCTGGCCGCCGCGCACGACGCCGTCGAGGGCGCGCTCGTCGACCTGCGGAACACCGTCCGCGGGATCCACCCGGCCGTGCTCACCGACCACGGGCTCGCCGCGGCTGTGCGCGAACTCGCCGCCCGCCTCCCGATCCCGGTGGCCCTGCGGGCCTGCTCGACCGAGCGTCTCGCCCCGGAGATCGAGGCGTGCGCCTACTTCGTCGCGAGCGAGGCCCTCACGAACGTCGTGCGCCACTCCTTTGCGACGACCGTCGACATCGGGATCGACGTGGTCGACAGCGGGCTGACGCTGACGGTCGAGGACGACGGGACCGGCGGGGCCGACGCCTCCCGGGGCTCGGGCCTCGCGGGCCTGCAGGAGCGAGCGGCCACCGTCGGCGGCACCCTCGATCTGTCGAGTCCGGCGGGGGGACCGACGCGCCTGGTCCTCAGCGTTCCGGGCTAGCGGTTCCGGCACCGCCGCCGCGCCGACGAGGGCGCCAGCCAGGGTGAGACCCAGTGCCCCGCGCTAGCGTTCCCGATCGTGCGCATCATCCTGGCCGAGGACACGGTACTCCTCCGTGACGGGCTCACCTCCGTTCTGGAGCGCTTCGGGCATATTGTGACGCCGGTGGCTGACGCGCCCGCGCTCGAGGCCGCCGTCGAGGCAGCCCTCGCCTCGAGCACCGGAGTCGACGTCGTCATCACCGACATCCGCATGCCGCCGCACCGGCGCAACGACGGACTCGATGCCGCCCTCGCCCTCCGCTCCCGGCACCCCGGCCTGCCCGTGCTCGTCCTGTCGCAGTACATTGCCGGCGCCTATGCCCGCGAGTTGCTCGCTGACGGCGCCGGCGGCGTGGGCTATCTCTTGAAGGACCGGGTCGGCCGCGTCTCCGACTTCTTGTCCTCGCTGGCCGTGGTCAGCGCGGGAGGCACCGTGATCGATCCGGAGGTCGTGCAGCAGGTCCTCGACCGCAACGGTCCCGGCTCACCGCTGGCCGGTCTCACGGCCCGCGAGCGGGAGGTGCTCGAGCGAATGGCGACCGGTATGTCGAACGCCGACATCGCGCGCGTCCTCGTCGTCTCGGAGGCCGCCGTCGCCAAGCACATCGGCAGCATTTTCTCGAAGCTCGGGCTCTCCGCCGAGGACCCCGGCCACCGCCGCGTCCGCGCGGTCCTCACGTTCCTGGCGGCGGACGCGCGCTAACTGCCGCGGCGCACGCCCCATCTCCACCGCCTGCGTGTACCGCGGCATTGAGCGTGCGAGCACGCTGTCCGGTTTCCGTTCGCTCCGCGCCCTGCGGACGGCGTCCCGCGCGATCGAGGCCCGCGCTGGCGGCCGGTGAGCGACCTCGTCGGCCGCGCGACGGCGCGCGGGTCGAAGTCGCGGTCGGCGCCAGAGGGCAGGCACCCCGGAGCACTCAGGGATCGATGATCAGCGACCCGGATGCCGGCGTCGGCTCGATCGTCATCCCCGGCATCTCGGCGAGGACAGCGCGCATCGTCGTTGTCGCGAGCACCGGGCCGAGCGGATGCTCGCCGGCAGCCCCGAAGACGTACAGGCAGCAGCCGGAGCCGAATCGGGAGCGCGAGCGGATCCCGTCGAATCCGGCCGCGGCGATCGCGGTCGCCCAGGTCTGAGTGAGTCCGTAGTCCGCCCGGGGCGCCGCGACGTCTCCCGGCACGATCCCGAAGGCGCTGGCACTGTCGGCGGCGAAGTCGGCGAATCCGCTCCGTGGGAGCTCGAGCGAGCTGACCACGCGACCCGCCACGACGGTGGCAGGAATCGCCGCGGCCGTCGCGAGGACGCCGCCCAGCGACTCGCGCACGGCCGTCTCCCGCGACGACGCCAGGTTGAGGGTGCCCCGGGGCGCGGCAAGGTCGAATCGCCCCTGCGAACTCGAGAACCACCACGGGTTGAGAGACTTCAGGTGCGCCCGGTGCAGCCGCTGCCCGCCCCGGTGCTCGCGGAGGGGGAAACGGGCAAGGTCGAGCGCCGGATCGGGCGGCCGGAGCGTGCTCTCAGACCTCCCCACGAGGACCCCTGCGCCACGATGCGGCGTCGTCCGCGGCCAGCTCCATCAGATCCTCAATCTCATCCGCCCGGCGTGAGTCGAGAACATCGAGGGCCGTTCGACCGTCGAACGGAGCGAGCGGGGTGGTGAGCCAGTAGGCGACCGTCCAGCTGTTCTCGCCGGTCGCCAAGAGGGTCTGCAGGAGTGTCGCGAGCCGCGGCCGCATCTCTCCCGTTGGCTGGAATTGGAAGGCAGGGAACAGGAGCTTCCCATCGGAGGTCTCGACCCGGAGGAGTCGGTGGCTCGCGACCCGCTCGGTAACGGCCTGGCGCGAGACGCCGCCAAGCAGAGTCCGGACGCGGTCGCTGCTGTAGAACGCTCCGAGTTGGGTGTTCACCCGGTTCGCTTCGCGCACTCCCGCGAGAGCCGAAGTGGTGGTCGCCTCGAGAGCGTCCTGGGAGAAGTCCGTGATGGCGTGCGAGTCGAGGAGTTCGTCGACAGATCTGCTGAATCGGTCGAGGAGCACCTCCCGATAGCGATCGGATGCGGCGTTCATCTGTCCTCCTTCGTTTTCCTCGAGGGTACTCCCTCGTCAAGCCCAGTCAAGGCCCGGCGCGAATTGCCTCACACCGTGGACGGGAGCCGCCGCACCACCTCCCGCACCCGTCTGCTGACGAACGCCTCAAGCGGCCCCCGCCGACCCGTCCGCAGGAGGTATGCCCCGATCGCCAACGCCGCCAGCGTGTGCACCGCAAACCCGCCCGGCCCCATCAGCCAGTCCGCGTGCAGCAGTATCACGACCGCGAACAACGCGTAGAAGCCGAAGAAGTGCCCGATGTAGAGGGTGAGCGGAGCGGATCCCGCGCGGGCAATCACGCGCACTGGCAGAGGAAGTGGGCGCGAGCCGCGCTGGATCGTCAGGACCAGCACGGCGAGGATGACCAGCGCCATCCCCGCCGTCCGCAGCACGTCGGCGGTCGTTCCCGAGTGGGGTGAAGCGTTGAGGATGGCGAGCCAGCCGGAGCCGAGCGGAGTCCCGAACCCCTGCTTGAGCACCAGGTCCCGGGCGTCGTCGCTCGTCATCCCCTGCGCTTCGAGCGTGCTCATCACGGCCGGGCGGGTCAGGATGTCGCTGACGAATCCGGCGATCGCCATGATGGCGCCCGGAATCATGATCGCCACGCCCGGGAGCCGCCGCCCCGAGATCAGCACTCGGCCGGCGCACACACCGATCACCATGTAGGTGATCCAGGTGATGGCCGGGTATGCGCCCGTGAAGAAGATCGTCTGGAGGAAGTCGTGCGGATTCTCGAACGACGGTGACGGGATCTCGCCGCTCGGCGAGGTGGTCCGCGCCCAGAGAATGAGGTGCGGACCGGCCGCCGTGAGCGCTGCCGCCCCGATCGCGAGGACCCAGGTCGGCAACCAGAGCACGAACGCCACCGCGATCAGGGCGACCCCGTAGTAGGCGAGGACCATCACGATCACGAGCGGGACGGCTCCCAGGATCAGCCCGATTACCGCGATGATCAGCCCGCGCACCGCGACCGACACGCACGCGGCCACCGGCCGGCCCGCCGTCACCAGGCTTCGCGTCGAGACCGCCACGCTGACGCCGCCCAGCACGGCAAACATCGTCGAGGGGAACCCCGTCACGATCTCTTGAACCAGCCCCGGGTGCTTAGTCGAGAGCAGGTGCTCGCCGAACATCCCGATCAGAGCAATGAACCGGGCCACATCGAGCGCGACGATCCGGTCGGGCCGCCACGGGCTGGGGGAGGGTTGAGCCAGGGCGGCCAAGCGGGTCGCGAGCGACATGGGTGAATTCCTTTCGACAAGGAGTCATCCTCGCTAGCTGCGGTGTAGAGGCGCGTCGGCCGGACGGTTCACCAAGGTCGGCCCGGAGAGGGAGTTCTGCGAGCCAGAAGTCACACGCCCGCGCATCCCACCCGCGGAACGGCGGAATAGACACCCGGTGTCGTCGCCGTGTGTGGCGTCTGCCGCAGGGACGACGGGGGTGGCATGGGGATGTCGCTTCCCGCCATTTGCTTGCATTCCTCAGGTTATTCCCGTGGTCGCTCGTGACAGTGGAGCGGTCGGCGATGACCGGATCGACGTGCACTCCGTCAGAAAAAGGGGTCGCTCAGGACCTGGATTCGCACGCTCCTTTCCTCCCGACCACAAAGGAACAGACCATGATTTCCCTTCTCCGCAGAGCCGGTGTGCTCTCGGCGACTGTGCTCGCCGCGGTCCTCCTCGCCAGCTGCACCTCCGCCCAGCCCGCCGCTATGACGAAGGAGCAGGCACTTTCTCTGCGCGACGCCGCCGAGCAGAGAGCAGCGAAATGGGATGACGAATACAACGCCTGCCTCGCCCGCAACGGCGTGGTCGACAACGGCTCTGCCGCGCACGACGACGACCCGCGCGCCGAGGAGATCTCGATGGCGTGCGGGAGCGAGCTCGGCGCGCAGCCCACTTACACGGCCGAGGAGGATGCTGCGGTCCGCATGCTCAACCAGCTCACGATCGACTGCCTGCGCAGGAACGGAGCGACCGTTCCCGACCTGACCGCGTCAGGCGACTTGCCTGATCTTCCGGACACCATTGACGACTCCCAACTCGACGCCTGCGAGGACGGAGGAGACCAGTGATCCGCACCCGCAACGCGGCTCCCTCGTCCTCGCGACGGTGTCACCGACGGTGCGACACGGACCACGGTCCCCGTCAGGACCGGCCTCTCAGAGGGCTCCCTCATCGAGATCTCGGCGACGGGATCGCCGAGGGCACCACAGTCACGACGGCGCCGTCCGAAACACCGAGCTGATCGAGCCGGGGGCGATGCCGCGTGGCCACTGTGTTCACAACGAAGGATGAACGTCACCGGCGCCCCGAGATCACGCGGATCTGGAGGCCCCAGATCGAATCCATCCTGAATTATGAACGGCTCTGCCCTCGGACTCCAGTGAGACGTGGCGTCAGAACTCGGTAGGACGCGGACGATCGAGTTCGGCAGGCCGCGTACGTCCTCGACCTGTCCCTTACCGAGGTCAGATGCCGCGAACGGACCTAAAAGCCGCCGCTGACCGCACCCAGCCTCGGTGACGACCAGGTCCCGAGCCCAGGAGGAGCGGAGACGGGCAGCCCGGGAGCTTCTCCGTGAAGACGGCCGTGCCCAGGCGTCTTCGTCGCTGTGCGAACCAGGCGAACCGGAAGTTTCGGCGCAGAAGTCGTGCGCGGATCGGCGCCGGCCGTGAGGGGGTGCCTCGGGAGCCGCTGCTACGGGTTAGCGCGTCCGCGGGCGGGCTCTCGATCGAGGACGCCCGACGGGAGGCGCGCGGGAATCCGGCTCAGCGTCACCGCTGCGATTAGCCGGATTCCCGCGCACTCTGGCGTGAGCAGGGAGATCCTGAACAGCCATCCTGCGGCAGCCGTGGCTCCCCCTCTTGGGCGGAACTCCGGGCTCTCGCAGTGCCTATCAGCCCTGCTTCGCCGTCGGTGCCGGTGCCGGTGCGCAAACGCGCGCCGAGACCGACATCCCGTCGCTCCATGCCGTGATGCAGCCGGCTCCGCCCATCACGGGCACCACGATGCACGGGAGGGTGATCAGTCCCCGGGCATCGGTCGTCGCCGAGCAGGTGGTGGAGCCGGTGACGAAGGTGTAGCCGCCGGCGAGAGTGACGGTGATGAGCGCGCCTTGGACGGGAGTGCACCCGTCAGACAAGCGGCGGAGCTGTACCCGCGGGATCGTCGTACAGGCGGTGCCGCGGTACTCCGCCTGCGTGAAGGCCAGCAGGGACTGGCTCGACGAGGCGATTGTCGGCGCGACGGTGATCCTTGAGACCACCGGGGTGGTCCACACCTCAGATGTCATGGTCGTGTCTTGGTGATGACGGCCGCCGGTATGCGCAGACGTGTAGCCGGACGAGGGGACAAGAAGTTCGGGTGAGGGGGTAAACATGGGTTTTTTCTCTTTCCGGGTACAGAAATTGCCACAGTTTCGTCAGCTTATGCTTGGCACAGGGTCGACTACTAGTGACAGAACTCTGCGAAGCGCGACAATCGTGGTCGGGGTGTGCCAGATGGGTTGTCGAATCGTGACCTACCAGCGCTTCAGCCCTTGAATTCCGTGAGATCAGTTCCTGAAAATGACTATATGTATATTTACCCCGGTTAGTTTTCCCCATATGTATCTGGTGTAAGCCGCGGTAGCGGAGAATCCCGCCGTGAAGCCGCCCGCCCGGCGGCTGCGCGAACGCTCTGTCGGCACGGGAGCGCGGTTAGCGAACGTGGAGACAGAGCGGCAGCGGGAACTCTGGTCTCGTGACGACACCCAACTAACGAAGGAGGTCGGAGCCAGTGCTCCGACCTCCTCCGTCCTTCCGAGAGGCGTGGCGCAGTTGCCGTCACCCGCAGAAACGCCTGACTAGCGTCTCCCAGTCGCTGCGGTGCGCCTCGATCAGGCTGGGCGACCGCGTTGCGCAGCCACTCGTCACCTCGCTCAGCTACAGGTGACAGTCGGTGCCGTCACGCCCAACTCGTCGCTGACCTGGTTGTCCGTTACTCCGTTGTGGGAGAACTTCATCTGGAGCTGAATGCTGGTTACTCCTGCCGGGACGGTGTAGCTGGCGGTTCTCTGCGTGTACACGGTGAAGGGATTGTTGGAGGGAGAGTTCGGAGTGCTTCCGTCCTGGCTGGTGCTGGAAACCAGCTCGCTGAGCGAGTTGTTCGCGAGGACTCCGAACGAGTAGATGGCCGCCGTCGGAGCCTGGTTCCCGCCCGTACCGCGTGACGCTGCCGCGTAGAAGCTGAAGGTCAGGACCTGTCCTGGTGTGACCGTGATGTTCGTGGTGAAGGTTGATCCGGCATTACCCGTGTTCGTCGCGGGTTCGATGTAGTCGAACCATTCGTTGCCCTTCGATCCGTCGCGAGTCGGCGCTCCGGTTCCAGCTTGAATGTTGCCCTGGGTCGAGGAGAGGACCCATGCCGAGGCAGCCGGCACGGTGGGACACGACGTGTTCGATGCGGCGGCGGCGGGGGTGGCCATCGCCACGGCGACGACCGGGACGGTCCAGGCGGCGCCCTTCACGATCGTGCGGCGGTGGAGGCCGTCTTCGGAGGGGATGGTCCAGTCGGATGTCGTGACGATGAGGTCGCGGGTCTTCTTGGTCATGGGGTGCTCAACTTTCGGTAGGTGTCTTTCTGACAGGCGAAAGTGTCCGCAGTGCGGGTCGCGCATGGGGCCGAGGAGCCGATCCTGTTCGCGTCGGAGGCACATGGGGTTCGCGTCGACGTCTTCTGCGCCAGCCTCGCCGAAAATGGCATCACGGCCGCCGAAAATGTCTCCGAGGGTGGGTGGGCTGACGGTGCACTGCGGTGATCTGCCGGGTGTCGTCGCGGGAGAGGTCACCAGCGGCGTTGGGGAAGGAGCCCTTGAACGCCGCCCGGGCATTGCGGTCTTCGCCTCGTGAGGACGGCTGGATGAACGCCAGCGTTGGCGAGTTCGCTGCTGGTGCGGCGGGCGTTGCCATCGAGGCGGCGATGACGGGAACGGTCCTGGCAGCACCCAAGAGGGTCTGTGCCCGCTGGCCGTTTTTGGCACCTACATGCCGGAAACAGTGTTTGGCTAGCCGAAAATGTCCAACGGAGCGATGCTCGCATCCCCCGATGCGGCCTGCCCTGATCCGGGTCGCCGGAGTCGGCCCCCGCCGTGATGCGCGCGGATGCCGAAGGCGGGCACCACGAGGACAGTGCGTCGCCGTGAGCGGGCTGAGGCAGCCGACACCGGCTGCTCACCTTTTGGTAAGTGCTATCCGGCAGTTGAGAGCGTCCGCAGTGCTGGTCCCCTCAAGGGCCGAGGGGCCGATCCTGTTCGCGTCGAGGCCGAACCGGCTTCGCGTGAGCGTCTGTGACCCGGAACTGAGCTACTCCGAACTGGCCACCTGAGATGGCCGGTCGGCGCAGGACTTGTTGACTCGGGAAGCCGCCGCCGCCCCTGCCTGAGGACGGCCCGCTTGCAAGGGCGGTCCTGGCGACAGCATCAGCGGAGAGGACGGTTCCAACGGGTCCGGCGTAACCCGAGGCCCCATGTGCCGCCAACCGCCGCGGGGCAAATTTTTTGCAAGTGAAAGCACGAATGGCTTCGCCCCGGAGAGGGGCGAAGCCATTCCATGAGGCTTATGCAAAACCCATTTGTGGGTTATGGAGGCCTATTTAAAATGGTTGATCCGTCGGCCGTCGACGCGCGTGTCATAACTAAAGATGGCGGTTTTTCTGAGAATATTAATCTACCAATACAAGCTTCTAAGAGGCTTATGCAACGCTCGCCTGAGCGTCACAAAACCCCCAGGTCGGGGGCACCTTCATTGAGTGCGCGATGCCGTTTTTCATAAGCCTTTATATTCCAATTATCTTTTTTTCAGAGCGTTATTCATAAAATCTGATTCGGGCTTGTCGTTCTGGGGCATCGGCTTTCCATTCGAGAAAATAAAAATTCCAACGCTCGCTATTTTTGGAACGGGAAGCCGATGCGATACGACTCGCCTACAGGCCTGGATGCGGAGCAATTGACGGGCCGATCTCTCGGATATGGAAGATTGTCGCGGGAAGGGGTGAGATGTCGGGACGGCCGGTGCTGGTGAACATTCGCAAGCAGGTCGTTGCAACTCTGAGGCTTATGCGAAACCTGTGGTGTTCTGAATGAAGAAGATTAGTCCGCGGACGGCGGCGAATGCGTTGGTTAATGTGCGTAGTGGGCGCCTGTAGTCGGTGTGAAAGATTCGCCACGTCTTGATGTTGGCGATTGTTCGTTCGATGATGTACCGGTGGATTTTGACGAATTTGTTGTGCTGTTTGGCGTAGTTCGGTAGGTGCTCTTGTCTCGGCTTCTTTTTGATTGGAGTGACGAGGCCCGTGCCTTGATATCCTCGATCGGCAAGGGTGCTGAAGAAATTGATGATGGTGGCCAGTAAAGTTTCTCGGAGTGCGTGCGCGTCGTGATGTTTGCCCGCGATCTGATCTGAGAGGTAGATCAGTCGGCCCGACAGATCGGCGAGGACCTGCAGTTGTGTCCTGTGGTCTTGTGTTTTCCGGAATACAGCTCGGGCACGTCTGCCTAGGACCAGCGGGGCAGGAGGGTGCCGTCGATGACAGTCGTTGTTGTACCCAGGGCTGCCGCGACGTCGGGCTTTTCGTCCACGGTGACGACGTTGAGCATCGCTTCGACCTCTGTGATCGTGCGCGAGATGGTCGATTGGTCGACACCGACGAGGTCGGCGATCAGTTACTCGGTGACGTTGTGGCGAAACTAGAGAAGCATGATCTGAAGTGCTTGTGAGAGAGAAAGCTTCCGCGGGCGCCCGGTAGGTCTGCGCCAGATGAACTCGTTCTCGATTCGTTCGGCGAGGAGAGCATATTGCTCGGAGGTCATTCCCGTAGTAGTCTATGTGCGCACCGGCCGATTCCTTTGTGAGAAGCTCCTTCGGAAGTACTTCTCAAGTAAAGTGGATCGGTCGGTGTCATTCGTGAGCGACACGATCGAATTTATAACCCACAAACGGTTTTGCATGAGCCTCATCATATGACAGGTTTCACGACGACGGAAATAACGGAACTGTGCTTGCGGGTCGTGCCGCACGTCCCGAGGCGGAGACGAACGACGGGAAGGAAGCCAGCCCTGAGCTTCTTCCGATTCGTCGCGGTAACTCTCGCTTATCTTCGGCTCAATCATGTTCAGCACGAGTTGGCGAAAATGTCTGGTGCTTCACAAGCCACGATTTCCCGCATCATCGTGGCGTTCGTTCCTGCGCTGACGGCCGCGCTGGCCGGCTGGGTCCCGGCTGTTGATGATCTCGACTCGAACGGCTAGTACATCATCGATGGCAGCCTGCTCCCCTGCTGGTCATGGCGGAACCGTCCAGAACTGTACTTCGGGAAACATCGGCGAACCGGCGTCACCGTGCAAGTCGCGTGCACGTTCGACGGTCAACTCGCCTGGGTCTCCGATCCGCTGCCCGGCAGCGTCCACGACGCGAAAGCGCTCCGAGAGTCCGGGTTCCTCGACACGGGGAACGACGAGCCACGCCATTTCGGAGACCGCGGCTACACAGGACGCCCCGCCGCGGACGCTCGCCGCATGGATCCAGGGGCACTGGGGTATCGAGAACCGGGTGCACTGGGTCCGCGACGTCGCCATCGACGAAGACCGATCCCAGACACGAACTGGGAACGGGTCCCGCGTGATGGCGACCCTGCGCTCCACCGCGATCAGCCTCCTCCGCCTCGACGGCCATACCAACATCGCCGCCGCCCTCCGACATCACGCCCTAGACACCGCCAGACCCACGAAACTCATACTCACCAACTGAAACGACTTTGACGGCACCCTGCGGCATGCCCCGCCTCGCCAGGTATCCGAAGAGCCTGAAAAGCGCTTTTTCCATCACTACGGGTCCGCGCAGGAGCAACGAGATTGCAAGCCACCTCCCAGCCTGTGGTCAAAGAGCCTTATTCAAAGCAGGCGGCCCCTAGCTTCGAGATGTGCGCTGATCAAGCATTGTGTAGTGGCTCGACAGGGCTTTGAACGAGCCTCAAGGGATTGCTCCGATAGCAAAAAGTGAGGGCTGCCGAACCGGGTGATTCGGCAGCCCTCACTGATTTGGGAACTAGCAGGCGTCGGTTTTCACTGAGCAGTTCATATGAAAGCCGAGTGGATCAAGCGACTGGTCTTTCTTAGTATTTCGAGCTTTGTTTAGCAGGCCGGCTTCGTGTAAGTGACATACGAATCGTTATTCGCAGGGTTGATGTCGGCGACCGCGGAGGTAACGCCAGTGGCGATCGCCGCTGTCGTGCCGAGCTGGTGCAGGGTGCCGTCGGGGGCGAGAGAGGTGAGGTTTCCGACGACGGTCGAGTTGGCAGGGACTTTGTCAGGTCCATCGACCTTTCCGGTGGTCAGATTCTTACGATAGAGGTTGGTACCAACGATATAGGTCACGTAGGTCTCGTTATTCGAGCCGATCTGAGCGACCGCCGACGTTACTCCGGTGGCGATCGAGGTCGTGCTACCTAGCTGGTGCAGGGTACCGTCGGGAGCGAGCGAGACGGTATTTCCTACGACGACGGAGTTCTCCGGAATAGTATCCGGCCCGTCGACTTTACCCGTGCTCAAAGTCTTCCGGTAGAGGCTGGTACCGACGATGTAGGTGACGTATGTGACGTTGTTACCACCGATCGACGCGACGGCAGAGGTGACATTGCTCGCGATCGCGGTCGTGTTACCGAGCTGGTGCAGGGTACCGTCGGGAGCGAGCGAGACGGTATTTCCCACGACCTTGGAGTCCTTGGGGATGGTGTCGGAAGTGTCGGATACCCCTGTGTTTATATTCTTGCGGTAGAGGGTAGTACCGATGATGTACGTGACGTAGCGGCTGCCGCTGTTTGCGACCTGGCTGACGGCCGACGTAACGTTTGACGCTATCGCAGTCGTGTTGTTGTAGTCGTGCAGGGTGCCGTCGGGAGCGAGGGAAACAAGGTTTCCAACGACTGTCGAGTCGCCGGGAATGGTGTCCGGTCCTTCAACCGTGCCGGACGTCAGATTGCGACGGTAGAGCGACGACGTTGATGTGCTCGAGACGGGGGCTGACGCGGCAAGTGTGTCGGACGATGCGCTGAAAGTGCTATCGCCGCCCTTCGCGGGGACTTTGATGTTCGGAAGGGTAATTAAGCCGCTGGCATCCGTTGTTCCAGAGTAGCTCGTGGTGCCGTCTGCGAACGTATATCCGCCGCTGAGGGTCACGGTCACGACCTTGCCCGGATCCGCGGTGCTCCCGTCAGTCGTCCGCTTGACCTGCACACCCTTGATGGTGTCGCAGCCTTTCCCGGTGTACTTCGCCAGCGTGAATGCGAGCGTCGGCGTCTTCGACGCCGCAGCAGCAGGCGTCGCCACGGCAACAGCCACAACCGGAACGGTCCAGGCGGCGCCCTTCACGATGGTGCGGCGGTGAACGCCATCGGCGGTGGGAACGGTCCAGTCGGACGAAGCGACGATGACGTCGCGGGTCTTCTTCGGCATGTGATGCTCGAACTTTCTTTTGGATGTGTACGGACAAGAGGCAGTGTTGCCAGTGCTCCCCGCTCGGAGCACTCTTACGCCCGAACATCGGCCGGAAAGCGTGGGCGCGTCTGCCGCTATCGGTCGTAAAGGGTCTGCTAGGGCCTCCAGGGCGCCTCGCGAGCAGGTTCGGGCTTCGCGTCCAGGTCGCCACGACTTCGCGTTCGCGTCCGCCCCCTGCATCCCTCGCGACGATGAGGCGTGATCGAGGAGGCGCGCGGCCGATCGGGCGTCCTGACGACAGGGGTCCCGAGTGCTGCGCAATTCAGGAGAGGCCGACTCGGTTGATCGTCGCGTCGCGGTGCAGGGGGAGCCCGCGATCCGGTGGATGGCGGGCCTCGGCTACGAGGTCACGAGTGATTCGCCGCGGATGCGGGCGGGCGGCGACGTCATCCGGGGTCGCACCTTCGCTGTCGCGCGGCTCTGGCACGACGCCTCTGCGCTCACCCGACGAGCCGTTGATGGCGGGAGTGCGATCAGCCTGGTGGTCGAGGGGCGGATCCGGGTCACGCGGGGAGCGACGTCGCTCGAGGTGAGCAAGGGGGAGGGCTTCGTGGACACTCTTGACGGGGCGACGACGGTCGAGGTGGAGAACTCGGTCGGCTCCATCGAGCTGCGGGTCAGCGAATCCTTCTCGCGGCGCTACGGCGTCTCGGTGGCGGAGGGGGTGCACTGGCTCGGGCCCGACCTCGACTCCCTTCCGTGGCTGCTCACCCTCGCTAATGCGACGCTCGCTTCCCGTGGGGAGCGCCGCGACACGACCTGGTCCTTCACCCGCGCGGCGCTCGAGAATCTGGTCGCGGCGGTGCTGGTCGAGGCGAACGAGCCGCCGTCCGACTCGATCGTGGATCGCGCGCTCGAGGAGATCCGCCGCTCCTGCACCGACCCCTCCTTCGACGTCGCAGCCCTCGCGGCGACCCAGCGGATGACACCGCGCTGGCTCCAGGTTGCCTTCGCCGAACGGGCGCTCACGCCGCGGCAGGCCATCCGCCTCGAGCGGACCCGGGTCGCCCGCCAGATTCTCGAGACGCACCGAGGACTGGGAATAGACGAAGTCGCGCGCCGCGCCGGCTTTCCCTCCTCACGCGCATTGCGAGATGCATTTCGGGCACTAGGCGAGGCGGCATCCGGAGACCTCCTCTCGCTCCACCGAGCCCACCGCGTTCGACGCGTCGGAGAATCGAGCCGGAATGTCGACGGTCGTGAGTGAAAACCGGAAGCCGAGGGTCGGTTCGAGAACCGGATGGCTTCAGCCCAGTAATGTGCGGCAGACGCAGGAGCGCGCGTCGGAAGGAGCCGCTAATGCGGCCCATCGACGTGCGGAGTTGCTCCGAGAAGTGCGTCTTTCGGGAATGTCAAGGGGGTTGCCGAAAGTGGGTGAGAGGCGAAATGAGAATCGCCTCCGGATCGCGGTGAAGGAGCTTGTCGACCCCTGAGGAACGGACTCGCGAACTGCCGAAAGTGGACGCTTTCGGTCGCCGCTGACGGAGCCGCTGGGTCTCTCCGCTGTCGAAGCGCGGCACCCGCTGCCGCCGCCGCGTGCTCCTCCGCCCTCGGGCGCGGAGGTGCAGATCGCCGTCGTTGTGCGGATGTCCGGCCCGCGGTGCCCTGGGAGGAGCGCGGGCGGCGCCCTTGAGCAGGGGAATGTTAGTCGGCTATCTGCCAAGGCGCTGGTTCTCGTGACTTCGTGGCGCAAAAGAGGTCGTTCGCTTTCCGGCAATTCGCGCCAACCGCGCTGTAGCCGGAGAGTCCTCCTCCTTCTGTGTTTCATTGTCACTGCACGGATATCCGCCTCTCCAGAAGACTGTCGCGACGACATTTCTTCGACAAATTCGATTCGCGAGAAGAGCGTCCGTCAATAGCCGCAAAATGACCATGACGTTGCCGGAATATGTATTTGACAGGCCGCCGTCGTCAAGGTGTAAGCAGAACAGATCACCGAAGTCGACCCGCTTGACGGTCGAGAAAATGTCGTGACGAGGCATCGACGAGAAAGGAATGGCAATGCCCACTGAGACACCACGGTACAAGTACTCCCTTCGCGGTCCGGAGGCGCTGAGCTGGCTTGCCGACCGCGATATGGTCGAGAGCAGCGAGGACGAACCCGAAGTCCGACTCGTCGCCGACGAACTCGTTCTCCCCGACCTCCGCATGGCCCGCGTCTGGCATACGGCGGCCTCCTACCGAGTGACCCGCCACTCCTCGAACGCCCTCCTCCTCCTCCAGATAGAGGGAACCGCGACGATCGAATCCGACTCGTGGGCGCAGCCGGCTGAACTCGGCGCGGGAGACGTGGCGGTCCTCCCGGGAGGCGAACACTCCTTCCGGTTCACCTCCACCTCGCCGACCGCCCGCTACGAACTCGACTACGACCTCGACGTCCTCCCACGGGCCGCCCGCGACGAGCTGGCCGCGGGCAAGATCTTCGTCGCACCGGCCAAGGAGTACCGCGACGCTGTCGCCGCCACCTCGAACGCCGCGCTGAACTCGGGTATGAGCGTGCAAGACGCTGGCTTCTCGGACTTCGCGACGGGGGTGCGGCACCTGATGACCGCGCTCCTCCTGCAGGCGCTCGAGACCACGTCGCCCTGGCTGATGACGGCGTCGAGCGCCCTCCACCGCAGTGCCATGCGGATGATTGCAGCGAAAGCGACGGATCCGGACTTCGACGTCGAGTTGCTCGCCGCGGCGATCAGTACCTCCCCGCGCAACCTACGCCACGTCTTCGCGCAGGCGGGCTCCACTGCCAAGGCGTCGCTCACGGCCGAGCGCGTGCGGATAGCGCGGACCTACCTGGCCCGGAACGCGGAGGGCTCCTCCTTCACCCAGACCGAGATCGCTCGGCTGGCGGGGTTCCGGGACGTCCGTGCGCTGCGGCGGGCCGTGACGAAGATGGGCGACCGGACGCCCGGACGGCGGCGAACGAGCACAGACGGGGATCACGACGAGACGCCTGCGTCAGAACCTTTGCGGAGCGCGCCACGCCGTGACACCGGGGTGTTGCGTTCCGTCTCTTAGGTATGAGATTCCTGCGGAGCGCGGCTGACAGGCGGCCGAGTCAGTCGACCGGTGGTCGACACGATGTCCTGGCGATGGCCGTCGCGGCCCTGGTGAACGAGCGATACGTCGACCGGGGATTCACGATCAGTCGCCTCGGCCGGGAGTTGAAGATCGCGCCCGCCGTGCTCCGTCGCCGATTCCGCCGCTTTTACGGGTTGCCCGTGGCGGCGCACCTCGCGTCGCGCCGACTTGAACTTGCCGAATTGCTCCTGGCAAAGGCCGCCGGCTCGGCCGAACTCGGCCGCGTCGCGCGCCTCGCGGGCTACCACGATGCTGCCGGGCTGCGCCGCGACCTCCGCCGCGTGCAGCGCCTCCACACGCCCCGCCCGTGGGCGACCGGCCGGTGGCTGCCCCGCCCGCTCGCTCGCCGCGAGCCCTCCCCCTCGAGGTGGATGGACGTGGACGTCCCGACCCTCCTCCACACCCTGACCACCCGCCGATAACCGGCGCGCTCAGCCCCCTTCTCACCCCCGCAAGAGGCTAGTTGGGCACGCTTTCATCGGCGTGTCGCGTACCCAGCTGGCATCTCGCGGCGGGGAGGAGAGGTAGGGCGGAGGGGGGAGGTGAGTCGTTCGGGAGGGGGAGGCGGGTGGGCCTTGCGGCGGTTGTTGTCGCGGTGCGGGGCGGGCACCGTGGGAGCCAACCCGAATGTAAGGAGTACCCGTGTCTGTCTCGTCTTCTCTTCGCTGGTGTCGATGGGCTGCCCGGGTCGCTCTTGTTTTGCCGCTGATCGAGCTGGGTGCCATTGTCGGAGGGAATGCGGGCGCCGAACCTCAGTTCGCGGCTATCGGCGCCGTGTTCGCCGCCGTCCTCATTGTGGTTGTTCTCGACCGGGGGGCAGCTCTCGTCGCGATCCGCGCGGGGTCGGAGCGCTTGCCGTGGCTCAGCTGCATTCTCGCGCTGGTTGGTGCGTGGCTGTTCGTCGGAACCTTCACCCTCGTTGGCGCCCAGTTCGCCGCTGTGGACGCTGCCGGCTCCGGCCCCTTCGCCGTCTGGGCGGCCATCTCGGTCGCGGCGGCCGTGCTGACGGAGACGGGCGCGGTGATCGTCGCGGTCATCGCCCTGCGCCGCGCCCTCACCGCGTCGGCCACAGCCACGCGCTAACCCGCTACTCCGTTGAGACGCCTCCCTCTCGCCGAGGCGCCGGAGCACGCGCGGTGGTGTGCAGTCGCAAGCGGAGTTTCGGCAGCAGAGTGGATATCTCACCTCCTGAGCCAGCGAGAACTCTTCCGTACCCCGAAAGGGGCTTACTATGCCCCCTAAGGGGGACTTATGAAAAGCCCCAACACTCGTGGAAGTGTTCGAGAACACTCATGACATAAGGATGATGCTGCTGAAAGAGCCGGGTTACTGTCATTGCTGACCGGGTATTCGCTCGGCTCGTACCCGACACGTCGATATCGTGTGCAGCAACGCGATGCCGATAGTCGAGACATTACTCAGGATGGCCACCGGTGCGCCTTTTTGCGCCTAGGGCACGTCGGCCAGCATCCTCCCACACGAGGTGAATCAATGAAGTTTCCACGCTCCACGCGCAGACGGCGGATTGCTTTCGGCGCCATGGGCATTTTCCTGATGGCCGCCACACTTGTTGGCCCAACTGCTCCTGCAAACGCGCAAGACCAACCACGAACCCGCTTTCCCATCGTCGCGGGAACCGCTCTGACAATGCCCACCCACAGCTACTGCACGGTTGGCGCAGTGCTCAAGAGGATCGGACCGGGTTCGATGGTCTCTCAGTACGTGGCGGCGACGCGATACGTCGTCTTAGCCAAGCACTGCGCCCCGTACATCGATTCCGGGATCGGACTGAACTTCGAGAGGATAGGCACTGTCGTGTGGATGTCTTCGACCGACGACGTCGAACTTGCCGTGATCCCGCCGTACACGTCCCCAACGCCTCGAGCCTGCTTTGGCTCCGTTGCGGCGTGCATTGGCGGGAGTGCCGTGGTGCCGCGCGCCGTAGGGCGGGTCATGATGAGCACTCGGAGAGGTGAACGACCGGTCCCGATGAACCCCCCTGGCAGTCCGGCGTGGGGCGAACGCTTCTGTACCAGCGGGCAGGAAACGGGAGTGAACTGCAATTGGGTATTGAACGACGGCCGGCCTCCGGGATGGGAAGACCCCACGGGGGTCATGGCCCGCACGACAAACGCTCAAGGGATAGATGTCGGTGACTCCGGGGGACCTGTCATCAGCGAGGACGCGCGGCTGTACGGCATTATCCAGAGAAAGGGGGAGGGAGCAAACGTGAACCTCATGCAGTTTCTCCCCATCGAAGAACTTTTCTCTCAGATTGACCCCAACTATGTTATTGCACCGGCGGGATGACCGACTGACGTCGCGTCCCTGGGAAAGGATGTCGGTAGGCCGCCCTGACCAGGCTCTCCGATCACCTCGACGACACCTGTAGAACACTGACAGAACCCTCATTTCCTCGGGATGAGTACACAGAAGCGAGCCGGATAGCGTCTTCACTGGTCGAGTGTCCACTCGATCGGTTCCTGAGGGTCGCCTTCGTCCGCTTCTGCGCGGCTTTCAGGAACTCACTCCAATCGATCGGCAGTGAACCTCTTCCTGACGGCGGCGCGCTGCCGATCACCTGTGCACAGAAGGTGATTCCGATGACATGTCCTGCTCGCCGCCGAGGTCTCTGGCTCCGCCTGACGGGTTTCCTCCTGGTGTTCGTCACACTCTTCACTGTGTCGACCTTCAGTGGGTCGACGCCCGTGCGCGCGGATGATCTGCTCCGAACCCAAATCCCACTCGTCGCGGGGTCCGTGCTCTGGACGGTCAGCGGAACATTCTGCACGGTCGGCGCTGTGCTCAAGAGGAACGGATGGGATGCCAATGTCTCCACCTACACGGCGGCGTTCCGCTATCTCATCCTGGCCAAGCACTGTGCGCCGGAGATCGGCGCTCAGCTCGGATTGGGACGTCAACCGGTAGGAATCGTTACCTGGGTCTCCGCCACGGATGATGTCGAACTCGTTCAAGTTCCACCCGAAGTGACGCGTCCGGAGGGCTGCTACGGCTCTCACGGATGCTTTGTAGGCAGCCAGATCGTCCCTCGCGCCGTCGGAAGGGTCGTGATGGCTGTTCATGGACGCGAACGGGCTATCCCGATGAGATATATGGCCATCCCTGGTGGCGACGAACGTTTTTGCACGAGCGGGGCGGTCAGTAGAATTAACTGCAACTGGGTGTCAGAGAGAGAAAGGCCGTGGACCTGGGGCGACGACGGAGGTCAGATGGCCCGGTCGACCAACGCGATCGGAGTCGAGGCTGGTGACTCCGGTGGTCCTGTCATCGGGTCCGAGGGCGAGCTGTACGGCATCATTCAGAGGTTTGGCACCGGAGCTTTTGTGAATCTCATGCAGTATCTACCGATCGCCACGTTCATGGCGCAAACTGACTATGCCTATGACATCGCCCCCCTATAAGGGCCTCGTCGGCATCTGGAGAAACATGCAAGAACCTTCATGGCATCATGAAGGGAATATGGGAAGACGGCGTCTAGCGTCAGCCACGGCCCGGTACTCGCTCGGCCGATCTCTGACGCATCCGCCCGCACGGAAGGTAAATCGATGCACTCAAAGAAAAAATCTCTCTCCGCTCGTCAATCGAGAATCACTCTTGGCCTCACGACTATACTCCTCATAGTCGCGACGCTCTTCGGTTTCGCGACTCCCGCGAACGCCCTCGATCGGGTGCGAAATAGCACACCGGTCGTCGCGGGAACCGTCGTCCAGACTCCTCTGGGTTACTGCACGGTTGGTGCGGTGCTCAAGAAAAACACCGCTGGCGCCAACGCCTCTTCCGTCACGGCGGGGGTGCGCTATCTCGTCCTGGCTCAGCACTGCGCCCCGCAGATCGGCGCCACGATCAGGTTGGAGGGGCGCCAGATCGGATCCGTCACGTGGATATCCTCGACGGATGATGTCGAACTCGTGCAGGTTCCGCCCGAGGTCACGAGCCCCAGGGGGTGCTATGGCCAGCACGGCTGCTTCCAGGGCAATCAGGTCGCTCCCCTCGCCGTGGGGCGGGTTGTCCTCAGCACTCGGGGAGGTGAGCGTGCGGTGCCGATGAGGCCAGCGGCGGTCCCGGGCGCCGATGAGCGTTTCTGCACCAGCGGAGGATTCAGTGGCGTGAACTGCAATTGGATGCTGGACACAGACAGGCCCGGTAATTGGGGGGACGACAGGGGAACGATTGCTGTCACCACAGGAGGTAGGGGGGCCCAGAACGGGGACTCCGGCGGACCGGTCATCGGTGAACAGGGTCAGCTTTACGGCATCATCCAGAGAGCGGGAGACGGCGCGTACACGAGCCTCATGCAGTATTTGCCCATCGACGAACTCCTCTCTCAGCTCGATTACGGTTACGATATAGCTCCTCTGTAAAGCGGAGAATGGCGGTCATCCCGATCGAGTAGACCCACGGAGCGGGCGAAGTGAGATCCACGCCTACGAGGATTTCACTTCGCCCGCTCTGGCGGCTACTCACCCGCCCGGCGCTAGTGCAGGTCGACACCTGTACAGGTCGACACCAGTGCAGGTCGACACCTGTAGAAGAATGCAAGAACGTTCACACCACGAGACGGTGATGGGAAACAATTCCCTTTAGCATCATGGGCGGCCCCGTACTAACTCGGTGGTTAGCCGCTTCTTTCACAGAAGGTGTATCAATGGAATACTCCCGCTCTACTCGTCGCCGGAAAAATTTTTTCTGCAGGATGAGCCTGCTTTTCCTACTGGCCGGGCTCTTCAGTGTGGCGACTCCCGCGAACGCTCAGGACGACGCGCGCTTCACTTCCCCTCTCGTGGCAGGGGCATCCGTCTCGACGTCCACCGGGGCGTTCTGCACCGTCGGCGCAGTGTTGAAGAGGACAGGGCCGGGAGCGAACATCGTGCCATACGTGGCCGCAACGAGATATCTCGTCCTCGCCAAGCACTGCGCTCCGAGGATAGGCGCGACGATCACCTTTAACTTCCGCCCGATCGGCACCGTCACATGGATCTCCGCCACCGATGACGTCGAGCTCGTTCAGGTCGCACCCGAAGTGACGAAACCAGAGAACTGCAGCGGAGCCCACGGATGCTTCCACGGTTCGATAATCGCCCCTCGCGCTGTCGGGCGGGTCGTTATCAGTACTCGGGGAGGGGAACGGGCGGTGCCGATGAGGGCACCGGCGGTTCCCGGCGCGGATGAGCGCTTCTGCACGAGCGGTGCGGTTAGCCACATGAACTGCAACTGGATGACCGATTCGGAAAGACCTGCGAACTGGGGAGACGACACGGGAGCGATAGCCCAGTCGACCAGTGGTCAGACGGTAGAGCACGGCGATTCCGGCGGCCCCGTGATCGGTGAGCAGGGCCAGCTCTACGGCATCATCCAGAGAGTGGGAACCGGGCCCTATACGGATCTCATGCAGTATCTACCGATCGATCAACTGTTCGCGCAGACCGGGCGCGCCTACGAGATCGCGCCGTCATGAGGGTATCTCTCTCACATACAAGGTTTATCTATGAATTGCTCGCCGCCCGCGCCCCGTCGAACACCTGCCTTCAGCCTCGTGAGTGGCCTGCTGATCCTCCTCGCTCTCGCTGCCGTCGCTGCGCTCGTCGCTCTTATCGCCCTTGCCGTGCTCGCCGGCTCGGCAACTCCAGTCGGCACCTCGGATCGGTGTCGGCTTCGCGTGCCGATCGTCGGCGGGAGCGGACTCACCGTGTCTGACGGCCACTGCGCCAGCGGCGGGGTCATCACGAGAAACAGACGGCCCTCTGACGGCGACACGAAATGACATCTCCGGAGTCGGAGCAACGCACGACATCACGATTATGAGAAAGGGCAGCCCCATGCCGCACGACACGACAACTGTGAAGAAGAAGATCGCACTGATCGTCGGCTCGATTGCTGTCGGAGCAGGTCTTCTCTCGGGCTGTTCCTCGGCCTCTACCGAAGGAGAGGCCCCGGAGGAGATGACGGTCGCGGACGCCTCCGTGACTGTCAGCTCCTATGAGCAGCAGCAGATGGAGTACCAGGAGAAGTTCAGCGCCTGCCTCGGCAAACACGGGGTCAACAGTTCGGGCGACGGAGCCCTGCCGCCCGATCCGGGCGATGCACTCGTGCCGGCCGATGCGGACGACGACGCCGTATCAGCCTGCACCGACGAAGTTGGACAAGAGCCTGCGCCCACTGCAGAAGAGACCGCGGCACTGCGGACGTGGAACGGCGCGCTCACCTCATGCCTCACTAACAAAGGCCACAAGATGCCCGATCTCCAGGCCGATGGAGGGTGGAATAAGCCCGCGATGGCGGAACTTCTCAAGACGGACTCCACTCTCGACTCCGACACGGAGGCGTGCTTCACGGAAATCTCGGGGTGATCGCAGACTCGCTGCGGAGCGATCTCCGCGCGGTACGCCCCTCGATGAGAGGGGTCGTCCTACCGGTTGTCGTGCCACCTTCGAGGGAATGATGTCCGGTCGCTGACAGCGGAGAAGTGGCGCGATCACCCCGGATTGCGGCGCGCTCCGGCGGCGGTGCTCGGGGCGACTCGTAGGGTCTCCGGAGCCAGATCCACACGGGATTCGGCTCCGGAGGAAGGTACTTCCATGACGAGTAACTCGACAACCCTCACCAAGAAGATCGCGCTGCTCTCGGGTTCCGTCGTTCTCGGAGCGCTCCTGCTCTCGGGGTGTTCCGCAGCCTCGACGGATGGCGCGACCGCGGAGCCGACGATGTCGGTCAAGGATGCGATTGCCGCGATGGGAACCATCGATCAGGATCAGATCGAGTATGACGGGAAGTTCAGCTCCTGTCTTGAAGGCCGAGGTGGCCGCCAGGACTCGCCGTCGGCCGACAAAAAGGACGCGGACGAGGCGGCCTGTGCCCAGGAAGTCGGGGACCTTCCGCAGCCGTCCGAGAAGCAGAAGGTGGCGCTGCGAACGTGGACGAAGGCACTGCACTCGTGCCTCGCCCAGAAGGGCCATAAGATCCCCGATCTGAAGGCCGACGGGCAGTGGGACAACGGCGCCATGAAGGCGCTCCAGAAGACGGATACGACGCTCAACTCCGATTCGGAGACGTGCTTCAACGAACTCGCGGAGTAGTTACAGGCGTACTCACAGCGCCTGCGAAATTGCACCCTCACGCTGTCCTTAGGAGAGTTCACCTCTGAGGGGTATCCGACAGCTAGAGGACAGTGTTAGAACCCTCATCCCATTACGATGAGCATTCGATAGCAGCTCCGATAGCGTCTTTTTCGACCGGGAATCCTCTCGGTTGGTTCTTTCGGTCGCTGGGGTACATTCGTACGTGACGGCGACTCTCGGGACCTCTCGATTGGATCGGCCGTGCTCCCGTTTTCGGTGCGCCGCTGATCGCCTGTGCAAAGGTGACATCGATGCCGTCTCACTCCCGCCGTCGAAGGCTGTTTTTCAGCCTGACAAGCCTTCTTCTCGTGATCGCCGCGGTCCTCGGCGTCGCGACTCCCGCGAACGCTGAGGACCCCGTGCGACTGCGGATGCCGATCGTCGCGGGAACCAGGCTGATTGGGCCTTTCGGGAACGCCTGCACCGTCGGCGCCGTGCTTAAGAGAAATGGACCGGGCGCCCTCCTTTCGCCCTTCATGGGGGCGGTGCGATACCTCGTGCTGGCGAAGCATTGCGCTAGGGAATTAAACATGGAATTCGCGGTGAATTCCGTGGTAGTCGGGCGAGTCTCCTGGATTTCAGCGACCGATGATGTCGAACTCGTCCAGGTTGCCCCTGAAGTGACTCCGCCGCGGGGCTGCCATAGCTCCATCAACGGCTGCTTTCTCAACAGCCTGGCGAGACCGCGCGCTGTCGGGCAGGTTATTCTGCGCACTCTCGGCGGCGAACGGCCGGTGCGGATGCTGCCTCCGGTCAGCCCTGCTCGGGGTGAACGCTTCTGCACGAGCGGAAGCACGACCGGGGTGAACTGCAATTGGGGGGTGTATGAGTACGGAACGAGGCGTTGGAGGATGGAGGGAACCGCGCAGGCGTTTGCCTTCAATGCCCAGGGGATCGACGTCGGTGATTCCGGTGGCCCGGTGGTCAGTGAGGAAGGACACTTTATTGGCGTTATTCAGAGAGGAGGCGGGCGCGGACAGGAGAACGTCATGCAGTACATGCCGGCCGCCGATCTCTTCCTGCAGCTCGATCACGAGTTCGATATCGCCCCACTATGACGAGCCTCCGAGAGAGGGACCATCGTCGTCCCAGCGGTCATCATGCCTCCTTCTCGGGAATGACATCTGGTCGGTGAGAGCCGGGAAACGGCGCGTTCATCGTGAGATGCGGCGCGACGCGGCAGATGACGTCGCGATGGATCGTAGGGTCTCCGGAGTCGGATCCAGACAGGGTTCGGCCTCTGGAGAAAGGCATATCCATGACGAGTACTGTCACCACCCTCACGAAGAAGATCGCGCTGCTCTCGAGTTCCGTTGCTCTCGCAACTCTCCTACTTTCGGGCTGTTCCGCTGGAGCAACAGACGGACCGGCCGCGGAGCCGACGATGTCACTCGCGGACGCGCGGGCGGCGGCCTCGACATACAGCCAGCAGAAGGATGAGTACAGAACGAAGCTTTCCGACTGCCTCGGCAAGAAGGGCGTCAAGAATCCCGACGAGGTGTCGGGGGACACCAAGGATGCGGCCCACTCGGCTTGCGTCGACGAAATCGGTGATCCTCCTGCGCCGACGGCGGAGCAGGCCGCGGCTCTGGCGACGATGAGCAGGGCGCTGAGGTCCTGCCTCGAGGACAAGGGCCACAAGGTGCCGGACCTGAAGGCCGATGGGCAGTGGGACGATGACGAGATGAAACGGCTCTCGAAAACGGATACAACGCTGAATTCTGATGCAATGGCATGCTTCAAGTCTCTTTCGGAGTAGATCCGAGATCGGCGATCCCGGCCCCACCCCTCGAGGAGCCCTGGTAAGCCGCCTTCCCAACGCCTGTGGAACAGTGCCAAAACGCTCATGTCACTGATATGGGGACATCGAAGTCGCTTCGATAGCGTCCTCATCGTGATTTCTCTGACATCCGGCGGCGGCGGCGGAAGGCTCGCTCTCGCCCTGGCCGGCGTTCTCCTCCTGGTCGCCGCACTCGTCGGCATCGCCCTTCCTGCGAACGCTCAGGATTCTGCGCGGACACGGACTCCGATCGTCGCGGGAACCGCCCTCGTCGGTTCGGGGGGAAGAGTCTGCACTGTCGGCGCGGTGCTCAAGAGGAATGGCCCAGGGTCCGCCCTCTCGCCCTTCCTCAGAGCGGTCCGCTATCTCGTCCTGGCTAAGCATTGCGCTCCGGAGATTGGTGCGGCTTACTCTCTGAATTCCGTTCAGATCGGAACCGTCAGCTGGATGTCCGCGACCGATGACGTGGAACTCGTTCAGGTGCCTCCTGAAGTGACTCTGCCGCAGGGCTGCTTCGGTTCCATCAACGGCTGTTTTATCGGCAGTACCGCGAGACCGCGCGCTGTTGGCCAGGTCATCATGCGCGTCCAGGGGAGCGAACGAGCGGTGCCAATGCTTCCCCCGGCCAGTCCTGCGCTGGGTGAGCGTTTTTGCACGAGCGGGAGCACGACCGGCCTGAACTGCTATTGGCTGTTGCAGGAGGGCCGGGGGAGGGACCCCGTTGCGCAGGGCTTCGCCACCAGCGCCCTGGGGCTCGATTTCGGCGACTCCGGCGGGCCGGTGATAAGCCAGCAGGGCCAACTGTACGGGATTATCCAGAGCGGCGGCATGTATGGGGCGCTTACCTTCATGTGGTACATGCCGATCGATCAGCTCTTCAGGCAACTCGATCACGAATTCGATATTGCCCCGCGGTAAGACCGGTCGTCGAGACGATGTCCCCGGACGGGTCGGCTCCTCCGAGCGAACTCCGCGGCTCATCCTTGCGAGGGATATCGCACGGAGAGACCGCGGAAAGCGGCGCAAACGCATCCGATCGTGGCGCAGTACAACGGATGTCTCACGAAGAGCCTCGTAGGGTCTTCCGAGTCGGTCGTACACAGTGCGCCCCGACTTCTCCTTGAAAGGAACTCACATGATTCTCGATAAGACGACTCTGACGAAGAAGATCGCTCTGATCTCGACGTCGTTCGCTCTCGGCGCTCTCCTGCTTTCCGGCTGCTCTGCAGCCTCGACCGACGGAGCGGCTCCTGAAGCGACGATGTCGGTCAAGGACGCGCAAGCGGCGGTCGCGACGTTCAGCCAGCAGAGCAAAGAGTACGAGAAGAAGTTCTCCGACTGTCTTGGCAGCAAGGGCGTCAAGAACGCCGGCGACGATCCGGCTGACACGGTGGAGGCAGCGCGGTCCGCCTGCGCGAGCGAAGTCGGTGAACCGCCTGTGCCGACGGCGGAGCAGACCGCGGCCAACGTCGTGCTGACCAAAAAGGCGCAAGCGTGCCTCGTCGACAAGGGCCACAAGCTGCCTGATCTCAAGGCCGACGGGAACTGGGACAACGACGCCATGTCGGCGCTCTCGAAGACCGACACGACGTTAATGTCCGACTACCGCTCGTGCGCGGACGAAATCAGCCAGTGACCGCCCACCCGCGCCGTCTCATCGCCGGCATCGCCGGTGTTCTCGTCCTGGCCGCCGTCGTCGGGATCGTCCTCTGGGCTCCGTGGTCCGCTCCGACCGCCGATACCGCGAGCGCGTCCCAACCGGTCGGCCGCACGGTGCAGGTGACGACGGGCACCGTGTCGAAGACGTCGACGGAGAAGGGAACCCTCCGCTACCCCGTCGTGAAGTCGATCACCTCCAAATCGAGTGGAACGCTCACCGCCATCCCCGACGTCGGGGCGACGATTGGGCGCGGCGACACCCTGTACGAGGTCGACACCGTGCCGACCGTCCTGCTGATCGGGACGGCTCCCGTCTGGCGTGACCTCTCGGTCGGAGCGAAGGGAAAGGACGTCCTCCAGCTAGAGGAGAACCTTTCCGCCCTCGGCTACTTCTCGCGAGTTCCCGATGAGGAATTCCTCGAGCCGACGGCGGAGGCGGTGCGGAAGTGGCAGAAGGCGCTCAAGGTCCCCGAGACCGGAGAGGTCGCACAGACCGCGATCGCCGTCGCTCCGGACGCGGTCCGAGTGGGCAGCACCCCGCTGGCCGTAGAGGCTCCGGTGGGTGCGGGGACGATGGTCCTCACGCTGACCGCGTCCGCCCCCTCGGTGAAGGTCTCGTTGCCCCTGACCGAGCAGAACCTGGCCGCGACGGGCGCGGCCGTCTCCATCACCATGCCCGACGGCTCAGCCGCTCCCGGCACGATCACCTCGGTCGGCCAGGCGCAGGGCGCCGGGGGACAGAGTTCTGGCCAGAGCGGGAGCTCGAGTTCCAGCGACGGCAGCCAGGATGACTCGGCTGCCAACCGCGTCGTCCCCGTCGAGATCAGCCTCACCGATCCGTCGGTCGCCGGCGGCTCCCAGGAGGCAGCGGTGCAGGTCGCCTTTGTCGGCGAGCGCCACGAGAACGTCCTCACTGTGCCGGTCGACGCGCTGCTCGCGCATCCCGGCGGTGGCTACGACCTCGACGTGATCGACGAGGGAAACGCGCACCACCGGCTCCCCGTGACCCTCGGGCTCGTCGCCGACGACATCGCGGAAATCTCGGGGGAGGGCCTGCACGAGGGCTTGACGGTGGGGGCGGCCGGCTCGTGAGTCTCCTCGATCTGCGCGATGTGACCCGCGAGCACGGATCTCCGCCGGTCCGCGCCGTCGACGGCATTTCGCTCGCCGTCGACCACGGCGAACTCCTCGCCATCGTCGGTCCGAGCGGATCCGGAAAGTCCAGCCTGCTGAACATCATGGGTCTCCTCGATCGCCCGACCAGCGGATCCGTCCACATCGACAATGTCGATGTGAGCACCCTCGGTGACCGCCGGCTCTCGGGCCTGCGGGCCTCGACGCTCGGCTTCGTGTTCCAGCAGTTCCACCTCGACGAGAGCAGGACAGCGCTCGACAACGTCGCCGACGGAGCGCTCTACACGGGCACGCCCCAGCGCAGGCGCCGCGAGGCGGCGGGCGAGGCACTGGAGAAGGTCGGCCTAGCGCACCGCGTGCACCATCGCCCGCACCAGCTCTCCGGAGGCGAGAAGCAGCGCGTCGCTATCGCCCGCGCGATCGTGTCGGAGGCGCCCCTCCTGCTCGCCGACGAGCCCACCGGCGCTCTCGACTCCGTCTCGGGAGCCGCCGTGGTGGCCCTCCTGCGCGAGTTGAACGAGCGCGGGACGAGCATCGTGGTGATCACCCACGACCGCGCTCTGGCCCAGAGCCTCCCCCGGGTCGTCGCCATCCGCGACGGTCGCATCGAATCGGATATCCGCTCCTCGGAAGGCGCCGCATGACCCGCTCCCGACTCCTCGCCGGCGACCTCTTCCGCATCGGCGGAGGGGGCCTACGGCTGCGCCCTCTGCGCGTGATCCTCTCCGCCCTGGGAATCGCCATCGGCATCGCCGCGATGATCGCGGTGGTCGGAGTGTCCGCGACCTCTCAGGCGAAGCTCGAGAAGCAGCTCCAGGAACTCGGCACGAATCTGCTCACCGCCGGGCCGGCCTCGAGCATGATGACCGCTCCCGTGCCGATGGCGCCCAACGCGGTCGATCGGGTTCTGCGAATCGACGGCGTCCAGTCCGCGGCCTCGGTCGCCGCCCTGTCGATCAATGCCTATCGCAACCAGTACATCGACCCGGGCCACAGCAACGGGCTCACGGTCGCCGTCGCCGATCGGCGTCTGCTGACGGTGACGGAGGCGCCGGTCACACGAGGCCGGTGGTTCGACGAGGCGTCCGCCGAGCTGCCGACGACCGTCCTCGGACCGGCTGCCGCGACGGCGCTCGGGATCCAGGACGCCGGCTCGATGATCTACGTCGGCACGCAGAATTTCATGGTCATCGGCATCCTCGGCCACAGCCCGTTGGCGCCGGAACTCGACCCCGCTGTGCTCATCCCGGGCACTGCGGCGCGTTCCCTCCTGAACTGGAAGGGAAACCCGACGACCATCTACGAGCGCTCGGCGGACGACGCGGTTCCCGCGGTGCAGCAGGTGCTCTCGGCGACCATCGACCCGGTCAAGCCCCGCAACGTTGCTGTGGCCCGTCCCTCCGATGCGCTGAAGGCGAAGAACGCGGTCGATGACTCGCTGAGCGGTCTGCTCCTCGGAGTCGGGTCGGTGGCCCTGCTCGTCGGCGGCATCGGCATCGCCAACACGATGGTGATCTCGGTCCTCGAGCGCCGCCGCGAGATCGGCCTGCGCCGCGCACTCGGTGCGACGCGCGGGCATATCCGGGCGCAGTTCCTCGTCGAAGCGTTCCTCCTCTCTCTGCTAGGCGGGATCGGCGGTGCAGCTCTCGGTACAGGGGCCGTTGCGGTCTTCGCGGCGGCGAACGAGGCTCCGCTCGTGGTGCCGGTCGGGATTGTCGCCGCGGGAGTGGGTGCGACGGTGCTGATCGGGATGATTGCCGGCTCCTACCCGGCCATTACGGCCGCTCGCACACCGCCGGCGATCGCGCTGACGACGTAGGGGCTCGTGCGCGACGGCCGCCCCCCAACATGCCCTCCAGGGGTGTACATGCCCTCCAGGGGAGAGGATGATCGCGCCTACGTGCCTTGTGACGCGGAGGGGGAGGTCGGGCAATGAGCAATGTTTCCTCAGGTCAGTCCTCGACGGACGCTGACGGACTGCCGGGATGGGACGACGTTCCCCCGACACCCGGCGTCATCATCGAGAGCGTGTCTGCGCCGATGTACCGCCTGGATCGGGTCTGGTCACCGGGCGGCACATTCCGGACACGCGGCTCACCGGCCTGGATGACTGCTCTTCTGGTGATGGAGGGCAGCGGTCTGCTGCAGCACGGCGACGAACGGATCGCCTATGTCGCGGGCCACCTCATCATCCTCGACGGCACTGCGCCGCTCGAACTCCACGTCACTGCTCCGACGGCACATTTCCTGTGGCGCTTCACGTACGCGCCACTCCTGCGGGGAACGAGCATGCGTGCGCATAAGGGGAGACCCGTGGTGCTCGAGGAGTCGTACCGAACTCCGCTGTCGGCTCTGGCGAACAGTTTGCTCGCGGCTGATTCGGCTATCGCGGAGTCCAGATACGCGGCTCGGGCGAGCGAGGGTCTTCTGGTCGCTGTTCTCTCGGCTGTGACTCGGACAGGGACCGCCGGCCCTTCTCGAGCGAGCGACCTCTATGCCGAGGCTGTAATTCTGATCGCCGAGCGAAAGTACGATCCGGACTTCACCGCCGCAATTTTGGCGCTCGAGCTCGACGTCCCCGAGCGCATGCTCGATGCGGTGTTCTCGGCCCTCGGCGGCAGCGCTGGGGGAGAGCTCGACCGGCAGCGGACCGAGGTGCTCCAGGAGCGCGTGCGGGTCGCCGACGACGCGGACTCCTTCGAGAGATTGGCGAAGGCGTCCGGCTTCGCGTCGGAGGAGGACGGCCAGAAGGCAGTCGACGCCGCCGAGGAGTGAGCGAGGTGGTTCGCTCCAGGTGCCTTCGTGGCGCCAGGCGCCTCAGTGCCGTCTGCGGCCTCAGTGCTTGAGGGCTTCGACCGGAGTCACCGAGACGGCCCGCTTCGCGGGGATGATCGCCGCTGTCACCGTGAGGGCAGCGGTGACGAGCGCGAGCCCGACGACGAGTGCAAGCGGGACGGCCGGCCCGACCACCGTCACTCCGGGCAGTGAGCCGATGAACGACAGGGCGCCGACCCAGCCGTAGGCGGCGCCGAGTGCCAGCCCGAGGAGCGTTGCCGTGATCGACATGGCGGCCGCCTCTAGCACGATCGTGCGGCGGACCTGCCGACGCGTGAAGCCCAGGGCGCGCAGGAGTCCGATCTCGTGCGTGCGCTGCACGACGCTGATGGACAGGTCGCTGATGACGCCGACGCAGGCGATTGCCGCGCTGAACGCGACCAGGCCGAGTCCGATTGCGCTCGTCTGCGCGAGGACCTCGTCGAGACCGATGTAGTAGTCCGGCCGGGTGGCGATAGCGGGATCGAGGAGCCCGCGGAACGTGGCGAGCGCGACGGAGAACGCGGCGACCACGGTGACTCCGATCAGCACCCCCGAGGTGGCCCGCGTGCTCCGTTCGGGATTGCGCAGTGCATTTGCCTGCGCGAGGGACGCCTCGGGCGTGGAGCCGAAGAGCCGACCGACGAGGTGGAGGGCGCGCGGCAGGAACGCGTGAGCGCCGAGGATGACACCGGAGAACGAGGCGAGCCCGCCCAGCAGAGTGATCAGAACGCCTCTGAAGTCCTGCAATCCCTGGAGGACCCCGAGCACGATGACGGCGTTCCCGACGACGAACAGCAGGGCGGCGAGGACCGTGCGGACGGGGCGGCGGCGGGTGCCGAGTGGAGCCTCCTCAGCAGCTCCCAGCGCCTGGATGGGCGCGACCGTCAGCACTTCGCGGGAGCCGTTCCACGCGGCCACGACCGTGACGGCGATGACGGCGACGAAGGGAAACGCGATCGTGACGGGGATAGCAGGCGGGAGGAAGGGGGCGGCGGCGCTGACGGCGACCACCGCGAGGACGGCGAAGGCCAGGCCGATCCCGAGTACTGAGCCGAGCGCCGACCCGATGAGGCCGATCGTGGCGCCCTCGCGGAGGAAGACGCGCCGCTGGGACCGGGCGGAGGAGCCGAGGAGCCGCAGGAGCGCGATCGTCCGCGTGCGCATCGCGACGGAGGCCGCGAACGTGTTGGCGGTCACGACGCCGCCGATGAACGCGGCGATGCAGAAGAAGACGGGTCCAAGGACCGCGAGGAGCTCAGGGACGATGTGGCTGCTCGCCGTGCTCGGCGCGTTCTCCAGGATCGCGTCGACGCCGGCGAGGACCGTGATCAGGGCGGTGCCGAAGGCGGCGCCGAGCGTCGCGACAACGAGGCTCGGGCGCTGGTCGTGCAGGGTTGCGCGCAGGGTCATCCGGTGGTCTCCGTGCTGTCGGTGGCGAGGATCGGTTCTGTGGTGGTGGTCTCGGGGGCGACGGGTGCTGCGGTGGCTCGCCGTGCCGAAGCATCTGCTCCAGCACGCGAGCGTCCGAAGGCGGCGCCGCGGGCGGCGAGGCGGACGCCCGGGATCGCGAGGAGGCAGGCGCCCGCCAGGACGAGGGCGCCGAGGACGGTGAAGGGGATCACGAGAACTCCCGGTCACGCCGCCTGGAAGTAGACGGCGACGAGGACGACGAGGGTGCAGCACACCGCGAGCATCACGCCGTTCAGGGCTATTCCCCATCGTGCGAGACGGTGGTACGGCTCGCGCCGGAAGCCTTTGATGCCGAGGATGATGCCGATGGTCGGGATGACGAGGATGAAGCCGACGACGACCGAGCACACGCCGAGTACGAAGCTCACCATCGACAGGCTCCGCGCCCGCGGCGGGGCGGATAGGATGCTCACATCCCGCTGGTCGGCGATGGACAGACGGTCGGACATGGGTCTCCTCGGTATCGACGGTCTCACTGCCACGGCTGCGCAGTCGATGGTCGCGTGGAAAACCGGATGGACAACCAGTCACGAGACCGATTCACGATAGAGCGCGCGCCTGGACCGCGCCAGGCTTCGCGCCAGGTGAGGCTGAGAAGGGCGCAGTGCGGCGCCATCGCCCCTCCCGTTTCGCGTCGCGAGTCGACCATGTCGTGGCGGACTGGAATTCTGGCCCGCGTATACTCCGGCGGCCGAGATCAGGGCGCCGGTGCGGACCTCACCAGGAACGGAGGCGGGACATGCCGATGCCCCCCTCGAGCGCGTCCCGCGACCGCGAGTTCTCGCTGCAGGGCGAGCCGGCCCGGGCCTGGTTGCTCGACCGCGGCGTCCGATCCTCCGACGACCCGCTGTTCCGCCTGGTCGCCGACGAGATCCGGCAGGACGGATTCCGCTTGGCGCGCGTCTGGCATTCCGCCGGTCGCCTCCGCTTCGAGCGAGAGCCGGAGACGGCGCTGCTGATCGTTCAGATCGAGGGCGCCGTCGACCTCGGCGACTCCGATGGCCCTTTCCGTCCGGTGCAGCCCGGAGAGGCGGTCCTTGTGTCCTGCGGACTCGACCTGGTCGCCCGGGAGAACAGTGCCCGCTACGAGATCGAGATGCCGAAGTCGACCCTCGCCCCGCTCGTGGCCGCCCTGTTTGCCGCAGACGGGAGGGTCATCGATCCCGTCGCCGCCTACCGTGGTGTCCTCCTGGCGGTCGTGAACGCCGCTCTCAACGGAGGCGTCACCGTCGCGGACCCGGGTTTCCCGGCCTTCCGCAGCTCCGTCAGGGGCCTGGTCGCCGCGCTCCTTGCGGAGGTGGTCCGCGACGACCGCTCGGCGGTTCCCGACTCGCTCCGGCTGCTCTTCCTGCGCGCTTGCGAGCGGATCGAGGAGGCATCGTCCGATCCGGGCTTCACCGCCGCCGCGCTCGCCCAGCGCCTCGGAGTGTCGCCGAGCTATCTCCGTCGCGCCTGCGCCGCCCACGACACGACCGCGTCGGCGCAGATCCGTTCGGCACGGCTGCGTGCGGCCCGCGAGCACGCGCACTCCGTCGGTACCAACGGGCTCGGACGAGGCGCGGACGTCGTGGCGATCGCCGGCTTCGCGAACCGGCGCGCACTGTCCCGAGCCGAGCGTGCCGAGCGCCGCTCCTCCTCGGCCGGAAGCACTCAGGATTCGACGGAGGCGCCCGGGCCGGCGCACTGAGGTCGGATTGCGCCGCTGACCGTCCCCTCTCGCGCCGATCTGGCCGGATTGCTGACCGAGAACGGGTTCTCGTGGCGCGTTGTCAGGTGAACGGCAGCGTCGCCCGAAGTGGGGCGGTAAGAACCCTCACGTCATGACCTCACTTCGAACATTCACACGACGTCGGATGCTTGCTCTCGGCAGCCTGATTCCGACGCTCGCCCTGGAGGGGTGCACTGCCCCGCCGATCGCCGTCCCGTCCGGGACGCCTGTGCCGGGTCTCGACCCCAACCCCGCTCCGCCTTCGATGGCCCCGGCCTCGTCGACATCGGTCGCGCCGGGGATTGCGCGCGTCCCTCGTCCGCCGGCCGGAAAGGGCGTCTACTCGGTCCCGGTCGACGGGAACTACGTGATGTGGACGGTGGACGACGGTGGTGACGCTGCCACTGTCCGTCGCTACGCCGAGATGGCACGCGAGACCGGGAGCCGACTCGTCTTTTTCCCGAACGCGCAGTATTCAGGCTGGGCCGAGGCTGCCGACATCCTGCGGCCTATGGTGCGGTCGGGGCAGGTGCAGATCGGCAATCATACGTATTCGCACGCCGACCTGACTTCTCTGTCCGACCAGGGCATCATTGACGAATTGATGCGCAACGATGAGGCGCTGACGGCGCTCTTCGGGGTCAGCACTAAGCCCTATTACCGTCCTCCTTTCGGCTTCCGCAACGACCACACCGATGCGGTCGCAGCGGCCATCGGATTCACGACTCCGATCATGTGGTATGGATCGCTCTCGGACTCGGGGCTGATCACGAAGGAGCAGGTGCTCGAGTTTGCCAACCAGTGGTTCATCCCCGGACACGTGGTCATCGGACATGCCAATCACCAGAGCGTGTGCGACGTCTTCCCGCAGCTCCTCAAGCTTCTTCGCGAGCGATCCCTCACCACGGTGACCCTCGATGACGTGTTCGCGAAGGCGTGATCCTCGTCTGAGCGCTCCTGGGTCGTGACTGATAGCGCTACTGGAGTGGAGGGTCGGGAGTCGGGTTCGCGAGAGTCGCTGCGACAACCCGCACTCGACAAGAAGGACAGCATGAGAAGCACAACTCCTCGCTCCGACGCCCACTCCGATAACGGGGCAGAGCCCACTCCGCGTCTCTCCCGCAGGACCATCGTCCAGGGAGCCGGCTGGACTATTCCGGTCGTCGCGGTCACGGTCGCGACGCCAGCCGCGGCGGCCTCCGGAACACCGACGCTCGCATTTACGCAGGGTTCCTATTCAGGCAAGGCATGCGAGACCATCAGCGGTGTCCAGGTGCGCCGCACAACCGACGGCTCGACCGCCGATTCCGGCCAGACCGTCTCGGTGACTCTCGCCGACGGCTACATCTTCGCGGACGGCGCGACACGGTACTCGGGCACGACAGGCAGCGACGGCACGATCACACTGCCCGGGATCAAGGTTCCCGCGAAGGGCGGGAAGTCGGCATTCGGCGCCAGTTCGACGACACTCTCCGCCTCGGCTCCCGTGTCCGGGACCAGCAAGCCCGCTGCTTTCCGGCGGGACGGGGACGGGACCGTGTCGACGCACGGCAGCGTCCCGGCGGGCTCGACGGCGATCGGTGACGGTGCGTATCTCGCCCAGAACGGCGATCTGTACAGCGGCGACACGGTTGTCGCGAGCGGCGTCGAGAAGGCGCACTGGACCTTCAATCGCTTCGGCGGCCAGGCCGGCTACCACATCCTCACCTACGTGAAGGGAACGAAGGGGTACCGCCGCGACAACGACGGGAATGTGTCGGAGTCCACGGTTCCGTCGAATTCCACTCCGATCGGCGACGGTGTCTATCTGGCACCGAACGGTGATATCTACCGCGGCGGCAGTGTCGTCGTTGCCGGCACAAGCTCGGTGCACTGGTACTTCAACCAGGCGAATAGCGATACCGCAAGCCAGAACGTCTTCACTTATGTGAAGGACGGAGTTGCCTACCGCCGAGACGGGGACGGGAACGTGACCACCAACGACAAGGTCCCGGAGGGCTCGACGGCGATCGGTGACAGCGCGTATCTCGCGCCGAACGGTGACCTGTACAGCGGCAACACGGTCGTCGCGAGCGGCGTCGATAAGGCATCGTGGACCTACAACCGCTTCGGCGATAAGGCCGGCTACCACATCCTCACCTATGTGAAGGGTACGAAGGGCTACCGCCGCGACAACAACGGGACTGTGTCGACCTTCACGGTTGTCTCGGATTCGACTCCGATTGGCGACGAGATCTTCCGGTCTCCGAACGGAGACGTCTACCACGGTGATACCAGGGTGCTCGAGGGCACGAAGTCGGCCCACTGGTACTTCAACCAGGCGAACAGCGACACCGCGAGCCAGAACGTGTACTCCTTCATGATTGAGCCCACCTGCGCGTGAGGTCCCGGCGCGGGGAGGGGTGGGCGGATCCACGAATGGATCGGTGTCCCCTCCCCGCGCCCTCTGACGTCGACCGGCTACTCGGCGTCAGCTGCCCCCGTGTCGGCGCCCCGCCGTAGGCTGTCGCTCATGACCTCGACGACGTCCCGCTCCGGTATCGACCTGCCCGAACTCGACCCCGCGACGCGCCCGCAGGACGATCTCTACCGCCATGTGAACGGGCTGTGGATCGACCGCACCGAGATCCCCTCCGACAAGGCGCGCTACGGCTCCTTCCACATCCTCCAGGAGGAGGCGGAGAAGGCGGTGCGCGAGATCATCGTGGAGGCGCAGACCGCGAAGCACGGCACCGAGGAGCGCCTGATCGGCGACCTCTACGCCTCCTTCATGGACGAGGCCCGCGCCGAGGCGCTGGGCGCGGCTCCGATCATCGCCGACCTCGCCTCGGTCCAGCGCGTTGACTCGATCCCCGCTCTGCTGCGCACCGTCGGCGAGTTCGAGCGCTCCGGCGTCCCCGGGTTCGTCGGACTCTTCGTGGACAACGACCCGGGCAACCCCGAGCGCTACCTGGTCTCCGTCAACCAGGGCGGCCTCGGCCTGCTGGACGAGAGCTACTACCGCGACGACGAGTTCGCGTCCGTCCGCGACGCCTACACGCCGTTCATCGCGCGCATGCTCGCGCTGGCGGGCATCGACGCCGTCGAGGCGCGGGCCGAGCGGATCTTCGCGCTTGAGACCGAGCTGGCAGCCGTGCACTGGGACAAGGTGCGCAGCCGGGACAGCCAGGCCACCTACAACCTCCGCTCCTGGGCAGAGGTCGAAGAACTCGCCGCGGGCATCGATCTCGGCGTCTGGCTGACCGCGATGGGTGCGCCGGAGGGGGCGCTCGCCGAGGTCGTCGTGCGCCAGCCGAGCTTCCTCCAGGGTCTCGCCGGCCTCCTCATCGAGGAGCACCTGCCGGCCTGGCGGGACTGGCTGTTGTGGCAGGTCATCCGCGGCGCCGCTGCTTACCTGTCGTCCGATTTCGTCGATGCCAACTTTGACTTCTACGGGCGTGTCCTCACCGGCACGCCGCAGAAGCGCGAGCGCTGGAAGCGCGGCGTTTCGCTCGTCGAGGCGTCGCTGGGGGAGGCGGTCGGCCGGACCTACGTCGCGCGCCACTTCCCCGAGAGCGCGAAGACCGTGATGGACGTGCTCGTCGCGAACCTGATCGAGGCCTACCGCCGTTCGATCGCCGAGCTCGAGTGGATGGGCCCCGAGACCCGGGAGCGCGCGCTCGAGAAGCTCGCGAAGTTCACCCCGAAGATCGGCTACCCCGTGCGCTGGCGCGACTACTCGGCCCTCTCGATCGACGCCGCCGACCTGATGGGGAACGTCCGCCGCGTCGCCGAGGCCGAATTTGACCGCGAACTCGGCAAGATCGGCCGCCCGCTCGACCGCGACGAGTGGTTCATGACTCCGCAGACGATCAACGCCTACTACAACCCCGGCTTCAACGAGATCGTCTTCCCTGCCGCCATCCTGCAGTTCCCGTTCTTCGACGAAAACCGCGACGCCGCCGCGAACTACGGCGCGATCGGCGCGGTCATCGGCCACGAGATCGGCCACGGCTTCGACGACCAGGGCTCCCGGTTCGACGGCGACGGCCGGCTCACCGACTGGTGGACCGAGGATGACCGCGCCGCGTTCGAGGAGCGCACCAGCGCGCTGATCGCGCAGTACGACGCGCTCGTTCCCGCAACGACTCCCGATCACCACGTCAACGGGGCGCTCACGATCGGCGAGAACATCGGCGACCTCGGCGGCCTGAGTATCGCGTGGAAGGCGTACCTCCTCTCGCTCGAGGGCCAGGAGCCGCCCGTGATCGACGGCTTGACCGGGGCCCAGCGCTTCTTCCTCTCGTGGGCGCAGGCCTGGCAGCAGAAGTCGCGGAATGAGGAGACGATCCGCCTCCTCGCCATCGACCCGCACGCTCCCGCCGAGTTCCGCTGCAACCAGATCGTCCGCAACATCCATGAGTTCTACGAGGCGTTCGACGTCTCCGATGGCGACGCTCTCTGGCTCGCCCCAGGCGAGCGCGTCAGCATCTGGTAGCCGCCCGCCGCACCCACAGCACTCCCGACACGTAGAGGGGCCCTAGCCGTGGTGATCCCCACCCGCGATTCTCGCCGCACGAATAGACGCAACCGCAGAGGGCGTCACAAGGGCGACGGCGAGCGCGACAACTTCCAGCGCGGGTTCGATGCTCTCGGGCGCCTCGCGCTCGACGGAGTGGTGGTCTCGGCCCGCGCCGTCGACCTGGCGACCGGGCGCACTCTGTTCGCTGTCGATGACTCCGTCTCGATGCCCACCGCCTCCCTCGGCACGGTCGTGCTGCTGATCGAGGTCGCCGCGCGCCTGGCGAACGAGCCCCAGGAGAACCTGCGTCTTCTCGACCGCACCGCTGGTGACGCGGTCTCAGGCTCGGGCCTCTGGCAGCACTTGCAAGTCCCCTCGATGCCGATCGCCGACCTCGCCGCTCTCGTCGGGGCATCGAGTGACAATCTCGCGACCAACGTCCTGCTGCGCCGGGTGGGGCTCGACGCGGTGCGTGAGCGCGCTGAGGCCCTCGGGCTTTCCCGCACGGCCCTGCTCGATGTGGTTCGCGATGAACGCGGCCCGGACGACGCTCCGCAGCTCTCCATCGGCTCCGCCCGGGAGTTGACCTGGCTGCTGGCGACGCTCGCGAACGGCGAGATCGTCGATGCCGCCGTGAGTTCCCGTGTGATCGGCTGGCTGTCTCTCGGCAGCGACCTTTCGCTGGTCGCGTCCGCGTTCGGCCTCGACCCACTCGCGCACCGCCGGCCCGAGCACGGGGTGCTCCTCGTCAACGCCACCGGTATCGACGTCGGAGTGCGCGCCGAGGCCGGGGTCCTCCGCGGCCCGCGAGCGGGCGTCGCCTACGCGGTGGCGACGCAATTCGACGACACGACGCTGCACTATCGCCTCGCCGTGCTCGAGGGGATGCGCACCCTCGGCGCGGACCTGCTCGAGTACGTGCACTGAGGTCGGGCAGCCGACCGGGTGTTCACTTTTTGCGCATGTTCAATTAGGCTGAACGCGACGAAAAAATGAACGGATGGTGATGGACGCCACATTCGCTGCAGAGCTCGGCCGCAGGACGGCTGAGTACGGTGTTGACATCGTCGTGCCAGGTTCCCTGGGCAGCCTGGAGGACGGCGGTCGTCGAGAAGGTCACCTCCACTACCTCGACGGCGGTGGCCTCGATCGAGTGCTCGTGAGCTACAACTCCGCCATGACCCTCACGAGCATCCCGGATGTGAGCGACGGCGCTGACGACAGGGTGCCTCTCCTCGTCCTCGGACCGCATGTCAGTGCTCGCAGTTCCGCCGCGTTCCGATCCGCGGGGGTCAATTTCTTCGATGCCGCGGGGAACGCCTTCGTCCGGCTCCCTGGCATTCTCATTGACGTCCGCGGGAGGCGGGACACGCAGCAACCCGGTACACGAAGTACCGTGAGGCCGGCAAATCTCTTCAGTACAAAGAGAGCTCAGGTGATTTTCTGCTTGATCTCCTGGCCCGAACTCCTTGACGCTCCAATTCGTGTCATCGCTCAACACGCACGCGTCTCCGTCGGCATGGCGCAAGGAACGATTGAGCTTCTTCGGTACGCGGGCTATCTTGATCGCTGGCCGAGCCCGTCCTCTCTCCGCCGACTTCCCGACCTCATCGACCGGTGGACATCCGCGTTCCCTCTCGGGCTCGGCTCGCCTACGCGGGCTAAGTCCTTCCTTGGTGATCTCGACTGCCCCCTGCAGATAGCCGACGGAGTTGTTGCCTACCTCAGCGGAGAGGCCGCGGTGAATGATCTGCACGGCACGACGATGACTGTCTACGTCGATGAGTGGTCCCCCCCCTTCGCGCGCCTCAACGGATGGCGGAGTGACCGCGATCCGAACATCCTCGTTCGGCAGGTTTTCTGGTCGGACCCGGGTCAGCAGCCCGGGCGACAAGCAATTCAGAAGGCCCCTCCGTTGCTGGTCTACGCGGACCTGCTCGCAGCAGGGGAAGGCCGGCAGCGCGACGCTGCTCGATCCACGCGGGAGGTGAATCCCGATCTACGAGCATCGTGATCCTCGATGTTTCGATGTCGTCGATGGGGTGGTGTCGTCGATCGCTGAACGCACGAGCGTGGACACCGATTCACTACTGCTCATGGGAGCGGAGGCGCGAAACCTCCTTCACGCTGCCCGTGGCCACACATTCAGGCTTCGCTCGACGACGGATCTCGATCTCGGGCTGGCGGTGCCGGACTGGCACTCCTACGACGAGCTGGCGAGGACCTATGCGAGGACGGGGAGCACCGGCATCCGGTATCGGATTGAGGGCGTCATCGTTGATGTCATGCCTTTCGGTGAGGTGGAGGATCCCCAAGGGATCACGTTGCCGCCTCGTCGGGGAGAGGCGCTCATCGTCTTCGGATTCAACGATGTCTTTGCTCGGAGTGAGCTACTTACGCTCCCGTCTGGCATCACAATCCGGTTGCCGAGCGCCGCGGGATACGGCGCTCTTAAGATGCGAGCATTCATCGATCAATCCGTTTATGGTCAGGAGAAGGACGCTCAGGATCTCGCGCTCGTCGCCTACTGGTATCAGGAGGACCCGATGATTGATGGCCAGGTATGGTCATTAGACAATGAAGATCTGATGGACCGGCTGGAGTGGGATGGGGATCTCGGCAAAGCCTTCCTCCTCGGCGTCGACATCGGCTCCGTGTTGAGCGCCGAGAATCGGGTGGATCTGCTGCACCGGTGGGCCGGGGTGGATGCAGGTCTGCTCGTGAGGAGTTTCACGTTCGGGCGAGACGATCTCTGGACCAGGGACCTCGGCCGACGAGGTGCCTTGCTCGATCAGATCGCGAGGGGAATAGCGGGCGGGATAGTGACCGGACGCGGTGCGTCAAGGCCGTGACCGCGTCAGAGAGGGCGACTTAGGCTGCCGAGAGCGGCGCTGCCTTCCGTCTGTGCCGCGGAGAGGGAACCATGAGCAGCTTCGGCTTCAACGCCCCCGAGGACGTTACCCACACCACCCGCCCCGACGTCGACTCCCTGCCGGTGCCGCCGGAGGACCCGGCCGACAGTGACGATCCGGAGGCGCCAGACGAGGCGCTGGACGAGGGCGCCGATGCGCGACTCGACGACGACCAGGACCCGCCGGAGCACCCTGTCGTCCCCTCGCCCAGCTGATCGGCCGCTCGCCCCACTGACATCCAGCGACACGCATCCCGCGCCAACGCGCGCGGAGGAGGTCATTTCGGGCAGGCTAGAGCGATGACGGAATCTCAGACATCAACCCCGCCCGTTCCGCCGTTCTCCGGCTCCCACGGTGCGCCTCCCGCGTCGCCCGCCCGCAGCGGTCTCGCCCTCGCCGCGCTGATCGTCGGGATTGCGGCCGTGCCGCTCGCTCTCGTCCCGCTCCTCGGCGGTCTCGCCGCCCTCGCCGCGATCGTCCTCGGAATCGTGGCCCTGGCAAAGAAGAAGCCGCCGAAGAGCTTTGGGGTGACCGGTCTCGTCCTCGGTGCGGTCGGTCTCGTGCTCACGATCGTCATCCTCGTGATCACGGCCGTCGGGCTGGTGAACACCGTGCGGGAGCGACAGCTCGAGGGGCTTTCCCGCTCGTCCGACTCGTCCTCGGCCCCTCGCCCTGCCGACCAGCAGCTCATCGCGAAGTTCAACGACGGCGTCATCTACGACGACAAGGTTGCGATTGGAGTCGCGGAGCCGGCCACCTACCAGCCCGGCGCGAGAGCCACGGGTGCCGACCAGGCACACCAGGTGGTGCTGACCTTCGCGATCAAGAATGACTCCGACAAGGCCTTCGACCCGCAGCTCACAGTCGATGTCTCCTCCGGTGGCGTCGAGGCGAGCCGCATCTACGACTTCTCCTCCACCGAGAAGTTCGAACAGCCTCGGACCTCGATCCTGCCCGGCGGCTCGGTGACCTGGCGCCAGGCCTTCTCTGTGGCGGACCCCAAGTCGTTGGTCGTCGAGGTCAGAACCGATTACGACCGCCCGAAAGCCATCTTCACCAACACGCAGTGACGCTCACTTCCGCGATGACCGCAGCCTGAGCGCCGGGCGCGGTCGTACGCGCGAATCTCCCTCCAGAACGCGATCACGGTGGCCACGCACATCAGGATCACCACGACGCTGAACGGCAGGGTGGCGTGGGCGTCCGGTGAGGACGGGTGCTCGGAGATGGGGTCTTCTCGTCGCCGGCGGCCTGCCGTGGAACGCAGGGGTCCGGCTGTGGGCTCGCGCGATCCACTCCCCGTGCGCGAGGCTGGACGCGTGCAGTTCAGAGTGTTTACCGAACCCCAGCAGGGCGCGAGCTACGAGGATCTCCTTGCCGTCGCGCAGGCCACCGAAGCCCTCGGCTACGACGGCTTCTTCCGCTCCGACCACTACCTCCGGATGGGAGACGGCGACCCCGGCGTCGGCCCTTCGGATGCGTGGACGACTCTCGCCGGCCTGGCTCGCGAGACCGAGCGGGTCGCGCTCGGTACCCTCGTCTCGTCCGTCACCTACCGACCACCGGGCATCCTGGCGATCCAGGTGGCGCAGGTGGACGCGATGTCGGGCGGTCGCGTCGAGCTCGGCCTCGGCACCGGCTGGTTCGAACAGGAGCACGCCGCGTACGGCATTCCTTTTCCGCCCCGTCGCTTCGACCTGCTCGAGGAGCAGCTCGAGATCGTTACCGGCCTGTGGTCGACGCCGGTCGGGGAGCTGTACTCGTTCGCGGGCGAGCACTACACGCTGACCGACTCGCCGGCACTGCCGAAGCCCGCGCGGTTGCCGCTGCCGGTGATTGTGGGCGGAGGCGGGCCCCGGCGGACTCCGGCGCTCGCGGCGCGCTTCGCAAGCGAGTTCAACCTGCCGTTCCCCGAGTTCGACGCGATCCCGGGCGCTTTCGCGCGGGTCGATGAGGCGTGCCGGGCGATCGGGCGTGAGCCGTCGTCCATCGTGCACTCGGTCGCGCTGATCGCGGTCGGCGGAGGCGATGAGGCGGAGTTCACGCGCCGAGCCGCCGCGATCGGTCGCGAGCCGACCGAGTTGCGCGAGCACGGTGTGGCGGGTGGCGTGCAGGAGGCGGTCGACCGCCTCGAATCGCTCCGCGAGGCGGGCGTCGAGCGGGTCTACCTGCAGTTCATGGATCTGCAGGACCTTGAGCACCTCGACTTCTTCGCCCGCGAGGTGCTGCCGCAACTCTCGTCCTGAGGCGGTCGTCGGCGCAGCAACGCGGATCCGCTTCTGAATGCTCGGTGGGGGAGGAGACCCGGGCGACCTACGCTGGAGGGATGGCGGACACGATCGAGCGCGCGGACGAGCGGCTGGCAACCCGCTCTGCGGCGGAGGTGCCGTGGATCGTCCTGGTCTGGGACGACCCAGTGAACCTGATGTCGTACGTCTCGTACGTGTTCCGCAGCTACTTCGGCTTCGGGAGGGCGGAGGCCGAGCGCCTCATGCTCCAGGTGCACACCGAGGGACGCGCCGTCGTGGCGACCGGGAACCGCGAGGAGATGGAGCGGCACGTGGAGGCGATGCACGGCTACGGCTTGTGGGCGACGCTGCAGAAGGCCGACGCATGAGCGGGGCGGGCTGATGCGCGCGTTCCGCCGCGATTCCTCCGGTGCAGCCGTCGCTCGCTTCGACCGTGAGGAGGCCGGGATCCTCCGCCACCTCGCTGGTGAGATGCTGGAGCTGCTCGACCGGGGTGCGTCCTCCCCCGAGGCCCGATCCGACCCGGCGCTGGCGCGACTCCTGCCCGATGCGTACCGCGACGACGCCGAGGCGGCTGAGGAGTTTCGGCGCTTCACTGCTCCGGATCTCGCCGGCCGCAAGATGGATGATGCGCGGGCGGTCGTGACGGGGCTGGATGCCGGCGACGGCTCGAGCCACAACCGGGTGTTCGCGGGGCTGGGCGAGGTGAGTGTGCGGCTGGAGGAGCCGCAGGCGATCGCGTGGCTCCGGGCCCTGACCGATATGCGGCTTGCGCTGGCTGTGCGCCTCGGGATCGCGGACACTGAGGGCGCCCAGCCGCAGGGCGACAATGCTGCCGCTATCCGCAGCGTCTACGACTGGCTGGGGGGCGTCCAGGACGGTCTCGTCCGCGCCGTTGACGTCTGATCCGCTCGACGACCCGCCATTCCACAGGTGTGGACAAACCTGTGGAGAGGTGTGGAGAACTGCCCCGACGCCTCTCCCGATCCGCTGAGGACCCGGAGCCCGGGTGTGGAAACTCGAAGCGTCCCCCTGTGAGCATTCGCGAGCAGCATCCGCGCGGACGACTGCCCGGCACGACACCCGCCGTGAGCAGGCTCCCTTCCGGCTTCCGCGTTCCTCAGGGATCTCGAGCTCGGCGGAGAGCGACTCCGTCTTACCCGGCACCCCCCTTTTGCGCAACTGGTGCCACCACCGTGGAGGCGGTGACACGCTGAGGATTGTGAGTGGGGGAATTGAGGAGGCGGCCGGGGCACGCCCCGCGCTGACGACGGACGCGGCGGGGCTGCTCTCACGCGCCTCTACCGGCGACACCTCCGCGCTCGCCGATCTCTTCGACCGCTTCGGCGGGCTGTTCTCGGCGTGCATCTCCACCGTGCAGGCTGATCCCGGTGCGCGCGATCGGCTTTGCACGGAGGTGTTCACCGCTGTGTGGCGGCGCGCACGGGAGGGTTCCCGGGTGCCGGAACCGGTGCTGTGGCTGCTCGAAGTGCTCTGCGAAACGCTGGGCTCGACGGTCGATTCCGCGCGGCGACCGATTGCCCGCGAGGTGCTCGCACTCGGGTGCCCGATCGGGAATTGCTTCTGTTGGCCTCGGCCGGTCGCTTTTCGCAGCCCGAGATCGCCGCGCTCACCGGAATCGGCGAACCTCGCCTGCGCTCGATCCTCCGCGACGCTCTCCAGTCACTGCGCGGTGGTCTCCGGATCGCCTGACCACTGGGGAATAGGCTCGCCGCGAGCTAAGTTGAGTCGTACGCACTCAACTTTCGATCCACGGAGGAGACCATCATGCAGGCCGGTCGAATGCCCCAGCAGGACGAAAAGTCCGCCCTCGAGCAGTACGGCGTCAACCTGACCGCGATCGCGGCCAGCGGCAGACTCGACCCGGTGATCGGGCGCGACGCCGAAATCCGGCGCGTCAGCCAGGTGCTCACGCGCCGCACCAAGAACAACCCGGTCCTCATCGGCGAGCCCGGCGTCGGCAAGACCGCCGTCGTCGAGGGGCTCGCCCAGCGGATCGTCGCGGGCGACGTCGCCGAAAGCCTCAAGGGCAAGCAACTCGTGAGCCTCGACCTTTCGGCGCTGATCGCGGGAGCGAAGTACCGCGGTGAGTTCGAGGAGCGGTTGAAGGCGGTGCTCCAGGAGATCGAGGAGTCCGACGGCCGGATCATCACCTTCATTGATGAGCTGCACACGCTGATGGGCGCGGGCGGCGGCGAGGGCTCGGTCGCGGCGGCGAACATGCTCAAGCCCATGCTTGCCCGTGGCGAGCTGCGGATGATCGGCGCGACCACCCTGGACGAGTACCGCCAGTACATCGAGAAGGACGCGGCGCTGGAGCGTCGGTTCCAGCAGGTGTTCGTCGGCGAGCCGAGCGTGGAGGACACGGTCGCGATCCTCCGCGGGTTGAAGGAGCGCTACGAGGCGCACCACAAGGTCGCCATCGCCGACTCCGCCCTGGTGGCCGCCGCTTCGCTCTCGAATCGCTACATCACGGCGCGCCAGCTGCCGGATAAGGCGATTGATCTGATCGACGAGGCCGCGTCGCGCCTGCGGATGGAGATCGACTCCGCTCCGGTAGAGATCGACGAGCTGCGCCGCTCCGTCGACCGGCTAAAGCTGGAGGAGCTGGCGCTGAAGAAGGAGAAGGACGAGGCTTCGAAGGCGCGGCTCGAGAAGCTGCGGGAGGACCTCGCGCGGCGCGCCGCCGAGCTCGAGGAGCTGCAGGAGCGCTGGGAGCGTGAGCGCGCCTCCCTCAACCGCGTCGGCGAATTGAAGAACCGGCTCGACGCCCTGCGCATCGCGGCCGAGCGGGCGCAGCGCGAAGGGAAGCTCGAGCGCGCGTCGAAGCTGCTGTACGGCGACATTCCGGTGATCGAGCGCGAGCTCGCTGCCGCGGAGGTCGAGGAGGAGCCTGTCGAGGGGCGCATGGTCAACGAGCAGGTGACGGCGGACGACATCGCGGCGGTCATCGCGGCGTGGACCGGCATCCCCGTGGGTCGGCTGCTTCAGGGCGAGACCGAGAAGCTGCTGCACCTTGAGACCGAGCTGCACCGGCGGCTGATCGGGCAGGACGAGGCCGTCTCGGCCGTGTCCGATGCCGTGCGCCGCACTCGTGCGGGCATCTCCGACCCCGACCGGCCCACCGGCTCCTTTCTCTTCCTCGGGCCTACCGGCGTCGGCAAGACCGAGCTGGCGAAGGCGCTCGCCGACCACCTCTTCGATGACGAGAAGGCGATGGTGCGCATCGATATGTCGGAGTACGGCGAGAAGTTTGCCGTCTCGCGGTTGGTGGGGGCTCCTCCCGGCTACGTCGGCTACGAGCAGGGCGGTCAGCTGACGGAGGCGGTGCGGCGTCGCCCCTATTCCGTTGTGCTGCTTGACGAGATCGAGAAGGCGCACCCCGAAGTGTTCGACGTGCTGCTTCAGGTGCTGGACGACGGGCGGCTGACCGACGGGCAGGGGCGGACTGTCGACTTCCGCAACACGATCCTCATCCTCACCTCGAACCTGGGTTCGCAGTTCCTCGTCGATCCCACGCTCTCGCGGGCGCAGAAAGAGGAGGCGGTGCAGCAGATGGTGCGCCAAGCCTTCAAGCCCGAATTCGTGAATCGGCTCGACGACATCGTGATCTTCGACGCGCTCGACCGTACCGAGCTGGGGGAGATCGTGTCGCTGTACGTCGACCGACTCTCGCGGCGGTTGGCGGAGCGGCGGCTCGATCTCGCGGTCACGCCCGCCGCCCGCAGCTGGCTGGCCGAGCGCGGGTACGACCCGCAATACGGTGCGCGGCCGTTGCGTCGGCTGATGCAGCGGGCGATTGACGACCAGCTCGCGACGGCGCTGCTCGGCGGGACGATTCGTGACGGCGACGTGGTGCTGGTGGACGTGGCGCCGGATGGCGAGAGCCTGGTGGTGACGCCGGGCCTGACGGCGTCGGCGTAGGCGCCTCGGGCGCCGCGGTGCCTGGGGCCGCCACGCGAGTGTCCAAAAGTTGTCGCACTGGGCGTCGAGTGCGACAACTTTTGGACACTCGTGGCGGCGAGCGGCGGCGGAGGCTCCTCCACAGGGGGTGAAGAGGGCGAGATCGTCCACAGATGTGATCGCGAGCGCCCGTGGCGACGGAGGCGTGCGTAGCGTCGCGGGTATGTCCTTCGAATCGCCGCGCATGGCCGACCTCGCTCCCGAGCAGCGACCGCGCGAGCGCTTGCGTGCGCGGGGTCCCGGGGCGCTGACCGATGCAGAGACTCTCGCCGTGCTGATTGGAGCGGGAGTGCGCGGCGCTAACGCGACCGTCGTGGCGCAACGCCTTCTGGCGCGCTTCGGCGGCATCGACGCCGTCGCGCGCGCCGGCGTGGTCGATCTGATGCGGCATCGCGGAGTCGGCGAGGTCGCCGCGTGCCGGCTGGTCGCCTCTTTCGAGCTGCGGCGACGGATGAACCGCGCGTCGCGTGCCGCTCGGGTGACGGATGCGGAGGGGCTGGCCGAGCTGGTCATTCCGCTCCTCGCCGCCCGCCCGCTCGAGACCGTGCTGGCGGTCGCACTCGGTGAGTCGGGCGTTGTCCGCGACGTCCTGACGCTGGCCGACGGTGCTCCCGCCCATGCCGAGCTGCCGGTGCCCACCGTGCTGGCCGAGGTGCTCGCCCGCGGCGCCACGGGAGTCGGACTCGCGCACAGTCATCCGGGCGAAGCAGCTGTTCTGCCCTCCGACCGGGCAGCGACGCGAGCGCTCGCCGAGGGGGCGGAGGCGTGCGGGCTGCGATTCGTCGCCCACGTGGTCGTCGGACGAGACGGCTGGGCGGAGGCGCCGCCGTGATCGCGCGATCCTCGACGGGTCGCCCGGACACCCGTGTTCGGGGGGTCCCGCACGTCGCGCGGCACAGCGTGCCGGGCTGTGCCGCTGGAGCGGATGCTGCCCTTCATGCAAGCCCCCTTCGGTCCGGCGTCCGCTGCACGACGCGGGCGTAGCGTGGAACGCGTCCTACCCCTCCCCCAAACCAGGAGTATTCATGCGAGCAACACTCATCCACGGTGAGCGCGACATCCGGCTCCAGGAGGTCCCTGACCCTCAGCTGTCGACCGGCCGTGACGCGATCGTTCGCGTCACGGCCGCCTGCGTCTGCGGCTCCGACCTCTGGCCCTACCGCGGTGTCACTCCCACGAAAGAGGAGCATCGCATCGGCCATGAATTCGTCGGCGTCGTCGAGGCCGTGGGTGAGGACGTGCACGATGCCGCTGTCGGCGACTTCGTGATCGCTCCCTTCTACATCTGCGACGGCACGTGCGTGAACTGCGTCAACGGTGTCTCGACTTCCTGCCTCTCGGGTGGCTGGTGGGGTGCGGAGGTGCGCGAGGAGGGCTTCGCGGACGGCGCCCAGGGCGAGAAGGTGCGCGTTCCGCTCGCCGACGGCACGCTCTTCCGTGTCGGCACCGACCCCGACCCGGCGCTCATCCCGAGCCTCCTGACGCTGGCCGACGTGATGGGCACCGGTCACCACGCGGCCGTGTCCGCGGGAGTGACCGCCGGCTCGACGGTCGCGGTGGTCGGCGACGGCGCGGTCGGCCTCTGTGCCGTTCTCGCGGCCAAGCGCCTCGGAGCGAGCACCATCATCGCGATGTCACGGCATGAGTCGCGTCAGAATCTCGCCCGACGGTTCGGAGCGACACACATCGTTGAGACCCGCGGCGACGAGGGCGTTGCACGCGTCCGCGAACTGACCGACGGAATCGGAGCCGACTGCGTGCTCGAGTGCGTTGGCACCAAGGAGTCGATGCAGCAGGCGCTCGACTCCGCGCGCCCCGGCGGGATGGTCGGTTATGTCGGTGTCCCGAACGGAGGCCCCGAGCTGCCCGTGCGGCAGATGTTCGGATCAAACGTGGGCGTGAACGGCGGAGTGGCTCCGGTGCGCGGCTACATGGCGGAACTGCTTCCCGACGTGCTCAGCGGAGCGATCGAGCCCGGCCTGGTCTTCGACCTCGAACTGCCGCTCGAACAGATCGCGGAGGCGTACGCCGCGATGGACGAGCGCCGCGCGATCAAGACGCTCGTGCGTCCGTAACCCGACGCCCGTCCGGGCGTGGGCCCCCGCGAAATGTCGCGAGATGCCGACGGACGGACGAGATCCCCCGCCGCGGCAGGCGATCTCGTCCGTCTCCGCCGATCTCGAGGCTCGTCTGATGTCTGTCAGCGCCACCAGTCGTCGAACATCGACAGCGGTACCTGGCGCTTGTGCTCGGTCGCGGCATACCGCGCCTCGATCGCGGCTGCGATGGCCGGATCGACGTCACCGCCCTCGAGGTATGTGTCGAGATCGGCGTAGACCAGGCCGAGGTTCGACTCGTCAGTTTGCCCCGGGTTCTCGTCGAGTAGATCGGCGGTCGGCGCCTTCTCGTACAGCCGGGCTGGAGCGCCCAGGTGTTCGAGGAGCGAGCGCCCCTGGCGCTTCGTCAGGCCGGTCAACGGGAGGACGTCGGCGCCGCCGTCGCCGAACTTCGTGAAGAAGCCGGTTACCGCCTCTGCCGCGTGGTCGGTTCCGACGACCAGCATGCCGGTCTGGCCAGCGATGGCGTACTGCGCAATCATCCGGGCGCGGGCCTTGACGTTGCCCTTGACGAAGTCCGAGATCGGCTCGCCGACTGCATCACCGAACGCTGCGGCAATCCCATCGACGCCCTGATGGATGTCGAAGACGACCTGGCGGTCCGGCCGGATGAACGAGAGGGCCATCTGGGCGTCCTCCTCGTCGGCCTGCACCCGATAGGGGAGGCGCACCGCGATGAAGGAGGCGTCACCTCCGCTCGCGCGCACCTGCTCAACTGCGAGCTGGCAGAGTCGGCCGGCGAGGCTCGAGTCTTGTCCGCCGCTGATACCGAGGACGAGGCCCTTCGCGCCGGTGCTGCGGAGGTAGTCGGCGAGGAAGCCGCTGCGCCGATCGACCTCTGCGGCCGGATCGACGGTGGGGGAGACGTGGAGCTCGGAGATGATCTGCTGTTGGACGTCGCGCACGCGTTCACGCTACTCCCTTTGACGCAGCTGAACTGCTTCGACAGAAATTAATCGCCGAGGCGACGAATCGTGTCATCAAGCCGAGGGCCAATCCAAGTTTCGATGAAGGGGAGATCTCTCAGGTCCGGATAGCAAAGTGCCCATTCTCGACGGAAGATGTCGGCAGTCGCCCGAGCTTCGTTAACTAGCAAGCCTTTGTCAACTTCGAGCAGCCGTTCAAGACGCTCGAGGCCTTGCCGTGTCAGCGCCTCGAACCGTCGGCTGCCTGCAAATTTTAGCCCCAGATCCTCTGGATCACCGGCATCCCGATATCCTGCAGTACTAACAAGGTCATAAGCAGGCGACAATGCCGGGCGCCGTCCGTCTCTATATATTAGCGACCAATTTTTCAAATGTGCATCGCCATTACCAATTAGGACATTAAATACAAGTCTGCGAACAAACTGAAGCAATGACGAGAGATCTGATCCCCTGTAGGACAAAGCGGCAACAGTCTCGAAAGACCCGAGGTACTTGTCGCTCGGGTAAAAACCGCGGACTTGAGCAAAGTCCTCTATATGAATCGACTTGCGGTCGACCGTGCGATCAAAACGCTGGATTGCGAAGGCTTCGGTTTCCCCACTCGGCCACGCGTTGTCCGGCAGGTGGGGGAGCTCGTCCCGCATGACAAGCATCAATTCGGGCACAGAAATACCTACTTTTTTGGCCAGGCTCATGCAGAAAAACTCATTTCCTGGAACTCGAGGGTGATTGGCATCTGGAAGCTTAATAATCCAGTCACCAAGTTCACCTCCAGACGGGATTGTCAGTCGCTCCCCGACCTTCAACATAGAAAATTTCAGGCCCACGCCGGCTAGAGAGAATTTCCATCTAGAGGCCGGAGAATCCGAGTTGCGGCGAGGTGAGATCGCACTGTTGGCATCGAGTGAGTACGGATTACCCTCGTCTTGCACAACCTGAACGGCTCCTGGAAGATCATGGCCAACTTCCAGAAGAAGCTCCATCTCGCGCGCCACAGAAACTCCTCGATCCTGGGCGATCCAAGTCCGCAGAATCCCCTCCGGTAGCAAGTTGCTGAACCAGACCGGTAGCACGGAGTTCGATCGCGAGACGCTCAATCGCTTGTCCTCAAACCATAGACCCAGAACATTGCGATCCCCGTCCTGCCAGTACTGGTCCGTGAAGCGAAATGCGACTTCATCATCGTGATGATGGAGGCTGCCAATCTGTTCACCGTGCAGAAGAACTGAGTGATGGCGGGTTCTCACCTTTCAAGCCTCTCTATCGAAGGGAGAGTCCCAATCTTCATCAGGATCTGGTTCCGATTCAATTTCTTGCGTGTCGTCGTCTTCTTGCGCGTCGTCGTCATCAATGTCGTCGAGATCGAGCGCATCGAGTGCAGGTGTATCCTCAAATCGCTCTCCTGTCATTGTCTCGACAAAGCGCGTTAGAGCGGTCTCAACTAAATCCTCACGTTGCAAAACGAATTCGACCCCGTCCGCGTCCGCCAGGGCTGCGAGCAGATGCGGTGTCAACAGATTGGACTCCGCAACGGTCGATGCATCGTCCAAGCTGTTCAAACTCGCGAGAACGTCATTCATAGAGCTGGGATACGCCGAGATAGCTCGATTTCCGGCGGAGCGGCGATATTCGGGCGGCAGTTTGCGACGGGGAATAAGCTCGATCGCCACATCTGCGGGGGTCTCGCTCTGATCGAGAATCTCGGCAATTTCCTCCGCGCCAATCGGCTTCCCCGTCTTTATACTCTTAGGACCACTGGCCCAGAGTGCGCACAAAATAATCTTTCCTGATGCGCGATTGGTAGAAAATCTACGTATGTCCCTCGTTATGGCTGCTTTGCGGTAAGGCACTCCAGTCATGCGAACTGAACTCAAGAGATTCTTGATTGATCGCTCTTCATCCCCCGGCACAATGTTCCCCGCGAGGGCGCGGACGTTTGCAGTGGATCCGTTAAAAGAGAGCTCGGGTGCTCGCGTCGCTGCTCGCCAAAACCAGTAAGCTAAGAGTTCCTTATTTCGAGGGCGCGGCTTTGGATACAAGGCGAAGAAGCGAACCAGGACAAGTATCAAGAACCGATATGGCAGAAATGAGACGTGCGGAACTCCTGCTACCCCAGATAAGAAGTGAACAGCAAGCTGAAGCGCTTCTTCTGCGCGGCGGTAACCTTCGTCGCGGCCTTCTCTAGAAAAGGGTGTCTCGAGTTTTCGCTCACTGTCAAACTCGCCATGTGGGTCTCGAGTAATGTCTGGGTGTCGTCTAACGAGAATCGCTTGATAGACGGCCGCGTCCTCAATACGACCGAAGGTTGTTGTAGCTGCGATTCGATCGGCAATAGCGGGGATTGATAGGTCCCCAGCTTGTGTGTCCCCGTCCGCGCGGTGGATTGCATCGAAGATCTCCGCGCTATGCAGTCGGCGACCTGCCGTATTCATACGATCGAAGATGTCCCGCAGGACTCCTTCGTCTGCTTGTTCAACGACAGATGCGGGGACTTTGAAATCCCGGAGGCGAGCCGTGACTGTTTGAATATGTGTTGCATCATCAAGCGCCTCTGGATTGTGCTGAAACCATTGTAGTAGCTTAGCAATGTCAAAAAGATCGGGCAATGGGATAGCAAGAGTTCCCCGCGCGTCGGCAGGGTGAACAAACTTCTTGCGCTTCACGGAATAGAGCACTCTAAATCTTTCGTCCACATCGTAAGACTCTTTGAGTACTGCATTGACTAAGCTTGTGATCCGTTGCTGACCATCTACGACCCAAAGTGCGTTGTGATGCTCGGCTGAGTTGAAGGTAAGTGCGCCCAATGTCACCCGGTGTGCTGGCGCCGTTTTTTGCCAGAGGAGGACGCTACCTACCGGATATCCTTTGAGGATACTGTCGAACAAAGCGAGAACATCGCCGCTAGTCCATCGGAAGCTTCTTTGGAATTCTGGCACCCTAATGCGTCCCGACAGTCCAAAATCTACTAAGTTCTGAATAGAGAATTCCGCGCCATTCGAACTGGTCAGGTTATCTTGCATGTTGTCGCTCCGTTCCTCTGCGCTAAGTCTGCAATTCGCTGCGCCCCAGCGTCAGACTACTGGTCACCACGGACAATGCGTCTGATTGCTCGCCTCAGCCGCGCGCCCCGACGATTCGCGCGATGCGCGCCGGCACGGTGTCGTCCTGCAGGCTGGTCACGTCGCCGAGCGCACGGCCGTCGCGGATGTCGCCGAGCAGGCGCCGCATGATCTTGCCCGAGCGCGTCTTGGGCAGGTCGGGGACGACCACGACGTCGCGCGGTTTCGCGATCGGGCCGATCGCCGTGGCCACGTGCTCGCGCAACCGCGCCGAGAGCGAGGTGCCGAGTTCGATCCAGTAGGCCGCATCCTCCCGGGCCCGGTCGATAGCCTCATCGGACGGAATGACGAACGCCGCGATCGCCTGCCCTGTTGTCGCGTCGGCGACCCCCACGACTCCCGCCTCGCCGACGGCGGGGTGCGCGACGAGCGCGGACTCGATCTCGATTGTCGAGAGCCGGTGTCCGGATACATTGATGACGTCGTCCACGCGGCCGAGGACCCAGATGTCGCCGTCGGGGTCGTACTTGGCTCCGTCGCCCGAGAAGAAGTAGCCCCGGGAGGCGAAGCGCGCCCAGTAGGAGTCGCGGTACCGTTCCGGGTTCCCCCAGACTGTGCGCGCGAGCGCCGGCCCAGTGCGGTCGACGACGAGGTAGCCGCCGGAGCCGTTCGGGACCCGCTCCCCGTGTTCGTCGACGACGAGAACACCGAGTCCGGGCAGCGCGCCGAGGGAGGAGCCGGGCTTGAGCGTCGAGACGCCGGGCAGGGGGCACATCACCGCGGCGCCCGTCTCAGACTGCCACCAGGTGTCCACGATCGGGCAGCGCCCACGGCCGATCGCCCGGTGGAACCAGACCCACGCCTCCGGATTGATCGATTCGCCGACCGTGCCCAGCAGACGCAGGCTCGACAGGTCGTATTGCTCGGGCACCCCCTCGGGGAACCAGGTCATCAGCGTGCGGATCAGCGTGGGTGCCGTGTAGTAGACGGTGACGCCGTAGCGCTCGATAATCTCGAAGTGCCGCGCCGTATGCGGAGTGCTGGGGGTCCCCTCGTACAGCACCTGGGTCAGCCCGTTCGAGAGCGGACCGTAGATCTCGTAGGTGTGTGCCGTTACCCACGCTAGGTCGGCCGTGCACCAGTGCACGTCGTCCGGCTTCGCGTCGAATACCGCCCAGTGGGTCCAGGAGGCCTGGGTGAGGTAGCCGCCGCTGGTGTGCACCAGGCCCTTGGGCTTCCCGGTCGTGCCGGAGGTGTAAATGATGAACAGTGGCGTCTCGGAGTCGAAGGGCTCGGCCTCGTGGACGTCGCTCTGCCTCTCGACGAGTTCGTGCCACCAGACGTCGCGGCCCGGGGTCCAGGGGACGTCGGAGTCACCCGTGCGGCGGACGACGAGGACGTGCTCGATCGACTCGATGCCCTCGACCGCGTGGTCGGCGTTCGCCTTGACCGGCACGGCCGTACCACGGCGGAACTGCCCGTCCGTGGTGACCAGCAGCTTGGCGCCCGTGTCCGCGACGCGGAACCGCACCGCCTCCGCGGAAAACCCGCCGAACACGAGTGAGTGGACGGCTCCGATGCGCGCAATCGCCAGGGTGATGACGACGGTCTCGGGGATCACCGGGAGGTAGACGACGACGCGGTCGCCGAATCCCACTCCGAGCTCGGTCAGCGCATGCGCGGCCCGCGCAACATCGCGTTGCAGCTGCGCGTAGGTGATCGAGCGCCGGTCGCCGCGCTCGCCCTCGAAGTGCAGCGCGACCTTATCGCCCCGTCCGGCAGAGACGTGGCGGTCGACGCAGTTCTCGGCGACGTTGAGGCGCCCGCCCTCGAACCAGGTCGCGCGTGGCACCGAGAGGGAGCCGTCGGGGAGCGGGATCGCCGGCTCCCAGGTGTGCGCGGTGTGCCACGGTTCAGCCCAGTCGAGGCGCCGCGCCGCCTCTTCCCAGAACGCGACCGGATCGGCAGCGGCTCGCGCGTACTCTTCCTGGTCGACGTTCGCCGTGGCGGCGAAGGACTCGGGAGGCGGGAAGCGCCGGTGCTCGTCGAGGAGGCTGGCGATCGTGTCGTCCACGGGCGGCACTCCCACCCGGGCGTTCATGCCCACTTCCTCACGGCGTAGCGCTGAAACACGCCGACCACGGCGTCCGTGAGCTTGCCGAGGACGGCCAGCAGGATGATCGCGAGGAACACCCGGTCGATCCGGCCGTTGCTTTGACTGTCGGTGAGGCGGAAGCCGAGCCCCATCGACGAGGCGATCAGTTCGGAGGCGACGAGGAACAGCCACGACTGCGCGAGCGCCAGGCGAAGACCTGAGATCACCGAGGGGATCACGGCAGGCAGTTGCACGGAGGCGAACAGCCGCACCCCCGAGAGGCCGAAGGCACGTCCCGCCTCCACGAGGTGCCGGTCGACATGGCCGAGAGCGGTCGCCACCGTGGTGAAGACGGGGAAGAACGCGCCGATAGTGATCAGCGTGACCTTTGACTCCTCGCCGATGCCCATCCAGAGCAGCAGGAGTGGCACCCAGGCGAGCGAGGGCACCGCGCGGATCGCGCCGAGCGTCGGCCCAAGGACGACCTCCCACACACGCGAGAGCCCGAAGAGCGCTCCCACGATGAGCCCGAGGGCGGAGCCGAGGGCGAAACCGATCAGAACCCGCTGGGTCGAGATGGCGACGTCCTGCCCCAGGTCGCCGCGCTGCGCGAGGTCGACGCTGGCCGCTCCTACCATCGCGGGCGAGGGGAACACAGAGACCGACACGAGTCCCGTCGTCGTCGCGAACTGCCAGGCCGCGAGCAGCAGCACCGGGAGGATCGCTCCGCCCGCGACCATAAACCAGCGCCGCGAGGTCAGCGGCCGGGGTCCGGTCGCCCGGTCGTCGCGGGGCGGGCGTTGCGGCTCGACCGCCGAGGGACCGATCACAGAGATCCCCACCGCGTCGGGAAGGAGCCCCGTGCCGCCCCGCAGCGCATCGGCGTCGGTCACCGTCTCGGTGTCACGGATCGACATGGTCATCTCCTCGGGTCACAGGAAGGGGGAGCGGCTCAGGCGCCGATGGCGCTGGGGTCGGCCGCCGTCGCGTAGGTGTCGTCGATCAGCGCGTCAAGCGCTTCATCGACCTGCTGCTGGGAGGCGACGTCGCCATTCTCGACGAAGATCGGCCCGATCGCCGCGAGCACGTCGGTCTGCGCGGATCCGGGCACGTGGTCGACGTCGAGATTGCTCCGCTGCGTGATGACCGTGGTCGCCACCGCCACGTCGAGACCCGCGACCGATGCGAGGATGCTCGCCGTCTCGTTCTGATTCTCGAGAGCCCAGGCCCGGGCGTGCTCGTAGGCGTTCACGACGGTCTGCGCGAGGTCGGGCTTCTCCGCGAGAAAGCTCTCGGTGGCGTTGAGCAGGCCGTAGGAGTTGAAGGCCACGTTGCGGTAGAGCAGGGTCGCCCCCGCCGCCTCGGCGCCCGCCATGATCGGGTCGAGCCCGGCCCAGGCGTCGACGGAGCCGTTCTGCAGTGCCGCCCAACCGTCGGCGTGCTGGAGGTTCTGCACAGTGACATCGTTGATCCCGAGCCCGGCCGCCTCAATCGCCTGCACCAGGAAGAAGTAGGGGTCGGTGCCCGTGGTGGCCGCAATCTGCTTGCCCTTGAGCTGCTCGACCGACGTGATCGGCGAGCCGGCCGGCACGACGAGGGCCGCCCATTCCGGCTGGGAAAAGATGTCGATCGTCTTCATCGGGGAGCCGTTGGAGCGGGCGAGCAGGGCAGCGGACCCGGCGGTCGAGCCGACGTCGATCGCTCCGGCCCGCAGCGCCTCGTTGGCCTTGTTGGAGCCGGCGGACTGCACCCAGGCGACGGTGACCTGCTGGTCGGCGAGGGCGGCCTCGAGCCAGCCCTTCTCCTTGACGATGAGGCTCAGCGGGTTATAGGTGGCGAAGTCGAGCGTCAGAGTGCCGCCCTTGGTGCCGCCCTTTGTGCCGCCCGCGGCGGCGGCCGCCGCGCCTGTGCTGCCTTCCCCCTGGACGCAGCCCGCGAGCAGCGGGACGGCGGCGGCCGTGAGCAGGCCAGCGAGAGCAGTGCGGCGGGTGAGGGGGGAGCGGGAGAACGACATGGGGGCCTCGGCTTCGGAATGCGGTGACGGGTCTGAGTGTGAGGGACGCGGGGAAGGGATAGGGCGGGGAGCGGCGAATCTGTGGAGAAATCAGAAAAAACGCCCCTGGGGAGGAGCTAGTGCCGCTCGATTCCCAGACCAGCGAGCAGTTCGGCGCGGTGCTCGGCACGCTCAGCCGAGCCGCGGTCTCGAGGGCGGCTACCGGGGACTGCCACGACGCGCTGGATGCGCGAGACGCCTCCCGGCTCGTCGCGTCCGAGCAGCACGATGCGGTCTGCCAGTTGCAGGGCCTCGTCGACGTCGTGCGTCACGAGCAGAATCGTGGCGGGCGCCGCCGCGTGCACGTCGAGCAGGAGGTCCTGCATCCGCAGCCGCGTCAGCGCGTCGAGCGCGCCGAACGGCTCATCCAGAAGGAGCACGCCGGGGTTTCGCGCGAGCGCGCGGGCCAGCGAGGCGCGCTGGGCCATGCCTCCCGACACCTCCCGCGGGCGGGAGCGGGCGTGCGCACTGAGCCCGACCAGCGAGAGCAACTCGCTGACGGCCGCCCGAGCAGCCGGACGGGCGGTGCCGCGCGGGAGGCCGAGCGCAACGTTGTCGGCAATGCTTCGCCACGGCAGCAGCCGCGGCTCCTGGAACGCGACCGCGCAGCGCGGGTCAATGCCCGAGACGGGCGCACCGTCGATCAGCACCGAGCCCTCGGAGGCCCGATCCAGGCCCGCCGCGATGCGCAGGAGGGTCGACTTGCCGCAGCCACTCGGCCCGAGGATCGCGATGACCTCGCCCGCGGCGACGTCGAGCGACACGTCCGTCAGCACGGCGGCGCCCGGAACGAACGTGCGGCCGACCTCGTCAAAGCGCACCGGGAACGCCGATTGGCCGATCTCGGCGTCGAACGCCAGGCTCGTGCGGGGGGCGGGGGCGGCGGGCATGATGCTCCGGTCGGCGGGGCGGTCGGGCGGGTGATCCGATCGTACGGACGGGTCCCGGCGGGCGCGGCGAGCGGCGACACGGGGAGTAACACACAGGCCTCCCGGACCGCAGGACGGTCGGGAGGCCTTTTCAGTAGCGGCGGCTACGCCTGGACGAGCACGAGATCGTTGAGAGGGAGGCGGGTGCGCGGAGCGGTCTCACGGTCGCGCAGCACCTCGTTCTCCAGCGCCTCTGCACCAGCGGCGACACCAATCGCGGCGACGGTCATCGGCTCAAACCGCTCGTCGACGCCAAACGCGGCGCGCACTGCGTCCTTGTCGAAGCCCGCCATCTGGTGCACGTGCAGGCCCTCGTGGTGCGCCTGAATGCTGAGGTGCGCGACGGACTGCCCCAGGTCGTAGACCGCCCACGGGCGCGCCTTTCCCTCGGTGTCGACGGTCTCGGCGAGCGCGACGACCAGAACCGCAGCGGAACCGGCCCAGGCGCCGTTGAAGCCGGCGAGGGTCGCGACGATGCGGCCGAACTCATCGGAGCCGCGGCGGGCGACGATGAAGCGCCACGGCTGCGAGTTGGCGGCGGAAGGGGACCAGCGCGCGGCCTCGAGGAGCGAGGCGAGGGTCTCGTCCGAGACGGTCGCGGCGGTGTCGTAGGAGCGGGGACTCCAGCGCTCAGCGAGCACGTCGAGGATCGGGGCGCTGGTGGTCGCGGTGCGGGGAGGGGTGAGGGACATCGGGGACTTCTTCCTAGCGAGGACGGGGGAAGGGCGCCGTTACCCGAAGCAGCTAAACCGCGCCCGGTGCTCGGGCATTCCCGCTGCGGACGCCGCCACGGGCGCGCGTCCTACCCCCGCCCGCCCCGTCCCCTTGCGTTCACCCTCGGAGGACCGGGCCGCCTCCGAGCCTCGGTTGACAGGGGGCGGTCTTTGCTCGCCCAGCCGCTTGACCGGAGGTATCGAGCAGCTGGCACGCTAGCTTCCGCGGGTGTTCCGGGCATGGAAGTCACTAAAGGTGCATCGTGCGAGGATCCTCGACTTGACGAAGTGCGGAGAGCGCGCGCAGTCGCCCCTCTGCGTCCTCCAACGTGACGTACATCATCTGAGATCCCGGAGCGCGCTCGCAGTAGGCGAGCCATCGCGCGCTTTCGTAGAGGCCTGCGGCGCAGAGCGCGGACAGCCTCTCTGCCGGAATATCGGCAATACTGTGTACTACGACTGTCTGCAGCGTATCCACCACATCGACCGCGGCGAAGTCTGGCCAATTTACGTCCGTGCTCACGAATTCACCGCCCAGCCACGGGCAAGAGTTAGAACTTCTCCTCCGAGGGCAATCCCATCGTCGATGCGGACTCGGAAGTACCCGTGTTGGGTCTTATCCGCCCCGCCCTGCCGAATGGCTATCTCGCCACGGGCGCCCTCCTCGCGGAGGCGACCGGCGACGGCGAGCACAGCTCCGCCGGTTGCGACATCCTCGGCGCCGGCGAGGGAGGTCGTGAAGACGCGCACCCTTACTCCCTCGCCGTCGACGCCGTAGAGTACGAGCCCGTGGAGATTGGTTGCAGCGCACAGCATCCGGACGCTCTCAGCGGGAATTACGGCGCGGGAAAGGGCAACGATGTCGTCGCACCGCACGAGTAGACGCGTCCGAACTCTTCCCGCCCGGACTGCGTCGGCCTGGCCAATCTGCTCCGTGACCCACCGCGGCGCCTTGCTCGCCTCCGCCGTGCCATCAGCTTCAAGTGACCTGTATCGAGCCCAGACCATAGAGCCCTCCCGTTCCACGCAGAGTGACTCACTCGTCGGGTGTCGGACGTTGTAGGAACGTCCGGAGGGAAGATCGAGGGCGACGATTGCGGCGAGCGAAGTCTGAATGCACTGCGCCAACTCTTCAACCGGCGAATAGGTGCGCAAGCTCACACCTTCCTCGTCGGATGCGTCGATGATCCCGGTATCGGGGACCCCGAGCCGCCTCGCGGACACCGCCGGATCAGGCACGGAACCCGGAGCCAGGATCGCCGTATGGTTGCCTCCTTTGACCCCGTCGACGAAGACACGGCCCCACCAGAGTGGCGTCGCGGCAGGTCCGGTTCTCATGGCCGAGCCTCCGCCGAGAGCGAGGAGCCCACGACGTCGACAGCGTAAGCCGCCTCCGCGCCCGAAAGGGTCAACGGCTGAGTTACCTTGATAACATTCCCTCGCGTTCCCCCGCGCAATGCCAGCACTCCGGCATTTCTCATACGGCGGACCACCCTTGCCGTCACGTTCCCAGGAGCGGACGTGCCGTCATCGACGATGATACCCATCATCAGTCCACGCCCGACCGTGCGCACAGTAAGCCCCGGCGTGTCGAGGGTTGAGATCGCGGCGTTCATCTCCGCACCGCGATGAATCACGGATTCGAGCAGCGCTGCGTCGATTCGATCGAGCACCGCGATGCCAGCGGCACAAGCGACAGGGTTGGCCGAGAAAGTATAGGTCTGCCCAAGCGCGGGAATGGCGCTCATGAGATCCCGCGAACCTCGTTGAGGCCTATTCAAAACGTCTCCCGGTAGAATTCGAGGGCGATGATTGTGGTGATTGTTTGAGCGAACGTTTCGTAGGGGCGGCGGTAGTCGGTGTGGAGTATTCGCCAGGTCTTGAAGTTTGCGATCGCGCGTTCGATTTGGTATCGAATCTGATTCACTTGTCGATTGTAGTCTTTCTCCTCGTCTGACAGGGTGCGGCTTATTGGCTTCTTTTTTGGTGTGATCATGTTGAGGCCTACATATCCTTTGTCGCCGAAGTGGTGGGGTGGGTCGTCCGGCGCGCGATTATCGAGGAGTCACGTGTGCCGGATTGCTGTGGAGTCGTGCATGTTCCCGGGTTGTGGGTCCGAGACCCAGACGAGGTCGCCGCTGAGGGTGCAGGCGAGTTGGACGTCGACGCCGGTGCGGTGGTGCTTGCCGGAGTACAGTTCGGGGTGGTTCTGCCAGGACCAGCAGGGGAACAGGCTGCCGTCGATGATGAGTTGGCTGTTCGGATCGAGGCTGTCAGCGGTCGGGATCCAGTCGGCGAGCAGGGTACCGAGAATCGGCACGAATTCAGCGATCGTTCGAGAGACGGTGGGCTGGGAGATTCCGTAGTACTCAGCAATTTCATCTTGGACGTGGTGTCGCCGCAGGTACGTCAGGGTGACGGCGACAGCTCGAAAGAGACCGAGAGATTTCTTGCGACCAGTGGTCGCGCGAACCCTCGGATACTCCCGACTGATGAGAGCACTCAGGTCGGCTATTTCGCTTGAGGTGAATCCTGTTGTATGATACATCCGTGACGGTTCTTTCGAGTGGCTGATTGTGCTCAATCAATCCTCTCAAAAGAACCGTCATTTTTAGTTATGCCCCACCGACCAGTGTTACATCACTCATGCGTTTTGAATAGGCCTCATTCTCTCGCGCCCGCGGCTGTGCCGCGTCACGATCCCAGTACGGGATGCGCGGTCAGCTCTCTCGGCCAGCGCGCCGGCCGCTCCCGTTGGTATGGGACGTCATGTGTCTCGCGCGGCCCTCGGCGGCAAATCGTCGGGTGTCAGAGTGGCGGTGCGATCGGCAGCAATGACGTAACGCAATTGCGCCACCGCTTCATAGCCGTTTGCGCCAGGACGGAAGTCCACATCATCCAGCAGGAGGAGGGCCCAGTAGCCCTCGCGGTTGACCATGACCACCACGTCGCCGGGAATAGTTGTTTCGACTCGATTGGATATCGGTAGGGCAGCGAGGTCCGTGAACGCCTGCGGCTGTTCTGCGGCCGCAGCGACCAGACCAATGTTGCCGATCTGATCGCTGTAGTGACGGACGCGCTTTTCTCCGTCTAGTCGGGGACCGCCGCCAGACAGATAGTCCAACTGCAACTCGAAGCGGGCCTCATCACTCCCGAGAGAGAAATGGCCGGAGTTCTCGGTCATGTTCACTTCGATTAGCCCACTCATCCGACCGTCGTGCCAACGAGCGGGGTCATTTCGGATCGCAGCCCTGGCCTGTGCTTCGGTCGTGCCGACGAACGGGTTGCGTCCCAGGGACGGAGCGGCCTCAATCGGGACTCCATGCAGCTCGCGTAGCAGCCGCTCGTAGGCGTACTCGTAATCGCCGCGGAAGTCGATCCACGCTCTGCCGTCGAGGTATGCAGGTGGGATAGGGTCTTCCGCCACGGTCCCGGAGTCCGGGACGACGGGAATGACCCGATTACCACCCAAATCGCGGTAGACGGTAGGGGATACGGTGGTCGTCTCGGTGCCGACACCAGAGGACTGTACGCCGCGGCCGTCGGCCTTCGGGCCGTAGTCATCGGAGAGCACGACCAGAACCCGGGCTGATAGGTCGCGGTACTGCTCCATGAACAAGTTCAGGTCGTGCCCTAGGCGGACATCCCACCGATCGAGGTGAACATCCACTCCATTGGCGCGCAATCGCCGGGCCAAATTCGTGACCCACGCGACGTGCTCTTCGGTTGCCCAGGAGTACGAAACGAAGGCAACCGGCGGGTCGGGCTGGTCAGAAGGCGAGGTCTGCACGTGTTTAGTTTGGTCGTCCGCGGGGCCACGAACGAGCTTTCTTCCGGCGCGCCCTCCAAGTGCGACCATCAATGGCGCGCGCCGAGTGTCCGATAACTGACCATATGTCAGGTCTGGGGCTGATGCCGATTCGGGCTGCACGTTGCGGCGTAGCCGAACGCTCGGCGTCCCGCTGATCGACCCCCAAACGGACAGGCTCGCCGCGGTAGCGTCGGTGGTGCACACGAGCGTGGGGAATGACACCGCGTGTCGGTTTCCGTAGTCGACTGCGCTTGTGCTCGAAGTCCACTGCATGGGGAGTTTCGGGCCGGCGGTGAGGTCGCGGGCTCGGCGCGGGCGCCGGGAAAGACAGTTGTTCTCGGGTCAGCCCTCGGGAGGATTCGATGGCACCGAGGATGGAAGTAAACAGGCCGTGCGTATGTGTCGGCTACGAGGGGTGGCCGCGGCGTAATGGGAAGAAGAGAACCATGACCAATCGCTCTGCTCGTATCGTTGCAACGTCCGCCGCCACGTGCGCTCTCATCACTGCCTCGTTGCTGACGGTGACGCCGGCCATAGCGGCGACTCCGACCAGTGATGCTGTTGCTTCATCGCCTCTCGCGGACGGCCCACCCGAAGATGCACCCGCGTACGACGCGGCCGTTGCGGCCCCCGGACCGGATGACCTCACGTGGGAAGAAGCCGCCGAAGTCAGCACCGATTCGTCGGTCACCTTCACAGATTCATCGGCGAGTACTGCGAACGTGGCACGAGCCAGTGAGCCGGTCGCAGCTGCAAGCGGGCAGGCCTGCACCATCAACACCGGCAACGTCTACAAGCGTGCTTCAGGCGGGGAGTTCCCATACGGTGCCGTTGGTGGGCATCCTGCCACGCAGTGCACTGTGATCATGGCGCGGATCTCTCAGACCACGGATCTGTACAAGATGGTGTGGTGGGGGCTGCAAAAGGTGGCGGGCCCTTTCACCTCGGTGAATGTGGGCCAGGGGCGTCTCGAGCAGACATCCCCGATTCGTAAGTGCGATGATCTTCGTCAGACGACTTTCCGGATGATCGTCAGGAGCACCGGCACGTTCCCTACGGGCGCGACGGGGACTGCATCGGCGTACGAGGAAGCGAACCTCGCGTGCGGTACTAATTAGCACCCAAGCGGCGCGGGGACTGTTCCAGCCCCCGCGCCGCTTATTTTCCCGTGTCGTCGGGTCCGAATGTGACGTAACCAGGCCCGCTGTCGTATCGGTAGCCGAGCGGGAATTTCGCGTAGATGACCCCGTCAGGGAAGCGGTGCTGAACCTCCTCAGCGAAGGTGGCCGCTTCAGCTTCCGATGCGAAGACGCCAAGGATCGTGTTGTTCGGCGATTCGTCGTGCTGCACGACCCAAACATTCGGCGGGAGCACTGCGTGTGTCTCTTCGTGCTGACGTCGTTTCCACACCATCGGTGCCCCCTGATCCTTGAACTACCATCATGCTCGTACGGGCGACCTCGTCGAAGCGACTAGTAGGCGTCTTGGAAACCTTTAGCGTTCCGAGACACACGGCCGCGGGCTCGCCCAACGCTGCGCACGGCCGCAAACGTGGGCGCTGATCCGTCTCACAAACCTGTCCTGCCGAATTTTATCTCAGGAGCCGTCCACGTCGTCTACCGGCGTCGTCGCGAGAGTACCCATCCCGCGAAGGCCAGCCCGGCGACGATGAGGACGATGAGGCCGACCAGAATGATCACCTGCGTGGAGGACATAGAGGCTTATGCAAAATCCGATTAGTTAAGTAAAATTTGTGCGTGTCGATCACGGATAACACCGGCTGATCTGCTTTGATTGACGGGCAACATCTTACATAAACTCTTCGCAAAGGAACCAGCCGGTGCGCACACAGACTACTACGGCAATGACGGCCGAAGGTTGATCCACATCTCGGATCCCATCGCGGGCAAGCACCACGGTGCCCACGCCTTTCGAGAAACCGGGTTAGCCGACATCCTCAACCTCTCGAACACGCTGGCCGACAAAGGCTACCAAGGCACCGGAATGGTCACACCGATAAAAATGTAACTAGGCGAAGAACATTTGCCAGATCACGCGAAACAACACAATCGCTTCGTGAACACTCACCGATACGTGATCGAGAGAACAATCGCTAACATCAAGACCTGGCGGATATTCCACACCGACTACAGGCGGCCACTGCGCACCTTCCGAGACGTCTTCAACGCCGTCCGCGGACTCATCTTCTTCATCCAGAAGGAACCAATTTTGCATAAGCCTCGTGCTTCACGCGCTCAATGAAGGTGATCCTGACCTGGGGTTTTGTGACGCTCGGGCGAGTTCTGCATGAGCCTCATTGTGGCGATAATGGAGAAGGGTGACATGCAACGCTCTAGCGAGCGAGAGCTTGCGTGGCCGTCCTCGACGCCGACGCCATGTGAATTCGTTCTCGATCCGTTCGGCGAGGATCGCGTAGTGCTCGGCCGTCATTCCTGTAGTAGTCTGTGCGCGCACCGGCTGGTTCTTTTGCGAAGAGTGTCTGTCAAAAACTGCTCTTCAATCACAGCGGATCAGTCGGTGTTATTCGTGATCGACACGCACAAAATTTACTTAACTAATCGGATTTTACATAAGCCTGAATGGTCGATCTTCGAGGCCGTCGACGTTTCACAATTGGCGGTGGTGCGGAAACCTCGGTTTGCTCGACGGTCCGAGTGTAGGGCGCGAGTAGGAGGCTTTGCGCGAATCGCAGGCAGTGGTGGCGCGTGTGAACTGAGGCAGTCGCAGCGCGGGTTGCTTGTCAGGATCTTTTGGAAGGTCCGGCGCCAGGCGTGGGGCTTAGCGCGGAGATCGTAGGCCGGGCTGCGTCTCGACGACGAGCTGGGCGGTTTACATTACTGGCCGCGCTCGCCGCAGCCGATCCGACTAGTGGCGATCAATTTCATGCAGCCCTGACCGCGGACAGATCGTTCCCGGCCAGGTTTGGAACCCTACTGATGGAGCGCGCCGCGCTGTCCAGTCGGCGCGTCCCGCACCCCACACCGCCCCAGATCGCACACGTTCGCCCACGGAGGACCGGGCCGCCTCCGAGCCCCGGAACGGTACGGTGGGAGACGGCGTGGTCACCCCGCGCACACCGATCATGACTCTGATGGAGGATCATCCATGGCCCAGCACTTCGACGTCGTCGTCCTGGGGGCAGGCCCCGGCGGATACGTGGCCGCGATCCGCGCCGCCCAGCTTGGCAAGTCCGTGGCCGTCGTCGAGAAGCAGTACTGGGGCGGTGTCTGCCTCAACGTCGGCTGCATCCCGTCGAAGGCGCTGCTGCGCAATGCGGAACTCGCCCACCTCTTCCACACGCAGGCCAAGCAGTTCGGCATCTCGGGCGACGTCTCCTTCGACTTCGGCGCGGCGTTCGACCGCAGCCGCACGGTCGCGGACGGCCGCACCAAGGGTGTCCATTTCCTGATGAAGAAGAACAAGATCGCCGAGTTCGACGGCGTCGGCTCCTTCACCGGCCCCCAGGGTCTCGACGTCCAGCTCACCAAGGGCGGTACGGAGTCGCTGACCTTCGACGATGCCATCATCGCGACCGGCGCGAGTGTCCGCCTCCTCCCCGGCGTCGAGCTCTCTGAGAACGTTGTCACCTACGAGACCCAGATCATGACCCGCGACCTCCCCGACACGATGGCCATCGTGGGCGCCGGAGCGATCGGCATGGAGTTCGCCTATGTCCTCAAGAACTACGGCGTCGACGTGACGATCATCGAGTTCATGGATCGCGCCCTCCCCAACGAGGACCCGGACGTCTCAAAGGAGATTCAGAAGCAGTACAAGAAGCTCGGGGTCGAGATCCTGACCTCGACCAAAGTCGAGTCGGTTGTCGACAAAGACGGCTACGTCACGGTCACCTACACCGCGAAGGACGGCACGCAGTCGACCCTCGAGGTCGACAAGGTGCTCATGTCGATCGGCTGGGTCCCGCGCACCGAGGGCTTCGGCCTCGAGAACACGGGCGTCGAACTCACCGAGCGCGGAGCGATCGCGATCGACGATCACATGCGCACCAATGTCCCGCACATCTACGCCATCGGCGACGTCACCGCGAAGCTTCAGCTTGCGCACGTTGCGGAGGCGCAGGGTGTCGTTGCCGCCGAGACCCTCGCCGGCGCCGAGACACAGACCCTGGGCGACTACCGGATGATGCCTCGCGCGACCTTCTGCCAGCCGCAGATCGCCTCCTTCGGCCTCACCGAGAAGCAGGCGACCGACGAGGGCCACGAGATCACCGTCTCGACCTTCCCCTTCATGGCCAACGGCAAGGCACACGGTCTCGGCGAGCCCACCGGTTTCGTCAAGCTGATCGCGAGCAAGAAGTACGGCGAGCTCCTCGGCGCGCACATGATCGGACCGGACGTCTCCGAGCTGCTCCCCGAGCTCACACTCGCGCAGAAGTGGGACCTCACCGCGACCGAGCTGGCCCGCAACGTGCACACGCACCCGACGCTGTCGGAGGCGCTGCAGGAGGGCTTCCACGGCCTTAAGGGGCACATGATCAACATGTAGGGCTTACCCCCGGCTCCGCTACGGTGACCCGATGGACCCGCGCCTCCTCGACCGTCTCGCCGCTGACGCCTGGCCCCCGCTCGTGCATCGCACCCTCGGCGAGTGGGAGTTGCGCGCCTCCGCGGGTGTGACGAAGCGTGCGAACTCGGTGCTCGCCTCCGGTGACGTCGCCGACCAGGCCGCCGCCGTTGACGAGGCGGAGGCCTTCGCCCGCGAGCACCGCATCCCGCCGCTGCTGCAGGTCGGCCCGCCGAGCCCGGCGGGGCTGCCCGAGCTGCTATCCGCCCGCGGCTACGCGCCGACGGACCGCACCCTCGTGCTCACCGGATCGGTGTCGGAGGCGCTCGCCGCACTCCCCGAGGCGGCGCCCGTCCGCCTCGCGCCGACTCCCGACGAGGACTGGCTTGCCCTCTGGTGGTCGGTGGATGGTCGCGGAGGCGCTGCCGAGCGCGCAGTCGCCGAGCGCATCCTCACCGGCTGCCCAGCGGTCTACGCTCTCGCCGTGGAGGCCGGTCCCGCCGCGACCGGCCGTCTCGCCTTCGTCCGGGCGCTGGACGGTGAGCCGTGGTGCGGGCTCTTCGGCCTGGCTACCCGCCCCGACTCCCGTCGCCGCGGCCACGCCTCCGCAGTGATCCGTGAACTCCTGGAGGAGGCGTCGCGGCGAGGCATTGAACGCTTCTGGCTGCAGGTGCTCGCCGAGAACGCCGGAGCCCGCCGCCTCTACGCCGCCCTCGGCTGCCGCGAGTCTTCCTGGTACGAGTACTGGCGCCCCTCACCCCTCCCGCGAGATGCCTGCTAAACGTTCGCGAGGAGCGCGCGGGCGACCGCCTCGGCCTTCGTCGCGTCACCCGTGACCGTCACGCGCCACCACACGTCGTTGGCGAGGGCATCGATCTCGCACACGCCCGCGGCGCAGCCCGTCAGCGCCTTCTCGCCGAAGCCGTCGAGCGGCTCGAGCGCGATCGCCAACCCCAAGGTCAGCGAGAGGTTGCGCCAGCCCTCGTCGCCGTTGGGCAGGGCGTCCACAGTCACTCCTGAGTAGGCGCCGCTCGCCGCGTCGCTCCAGCTGCAGGAGGCGTAGCCCGCGCGCGTCGCGGCGGCTGCGTTCGCCGTCGAGGGCGCTCCTGCCTCACTGCCCGCGCCCGGCGTGGGTTGCGCGAGTCCGGCGGTCGCGGTCAGCTGCTCGGCGGTGAGCAGGTCGGCGCAGATCGGAGCCGTCGCCGCGACGGGCTCGTCGAGGGTGCCGAGAGATCCGGAGGCGGTTCCCGTGGCGAGCGCCGCGAGGTCGACATCGACGGGTGCCTCGCGCAGTTGCAGAGTCACCCAGGTGGTTCCGGCCAGCAGATCGACGTCGCAGTTGCCGTTCGTGCACGAGCCGTACGCCTCGACCTCGGTCGCGAGTCGCGCGCCCGGTCTGCCCGCGAAGGCCGCTCCGGCGTCCTCGGCGGCGGCCGCTGTGATCGACGCATCGCCGTCGTACCAGGAGCAGCGCAGCAGGCCGCCGTTCTCCTCCGCGGCCTCCCGGATCAGTTCGCCGGAGGAGCGCACGGACACCGTGCGGCTGCCCTCGAGGGCGGTCGTGTCCACTCCCAGGGCAGTCGCAGCACGGGAAGCGGGGAGGAGGGAGTCGCACCCGAGTCTCGTGGATGCAGTGGGAGAGGGGGCCGGTAGGGCCTGTGCCGAGGCCGTGGGGGATTCCGTACCCGGGGCGTCGTCCCCGTCCGGCTCCGCCGCAGTGCATCCGCTCAGGGCGACAAGCACCGCGACTCCCGCGGCGAGGATACGGGCCCTCACGCGCCCAGCTCGCGCTCAATGGCGGCGGCGAAGGCGTCCACATCGTCCTCCGTGGTGTCGAAGGAGCAGACCCAGCGCACCTCCCCGGTGGTGGGGTTCCAGTCGTAGAAACGGTAGGCCTCGCGGAGCCGGTCCGCCACGCCGGCGGGCAGGGTGGCGAAGACCGCGTTGGCCTGTGTCAGCTGCGTGAAGGCGAGCCCGCTGATCCGGCCCGCCCCGATCGACTCGTCGAGGCGCGAGCGGAGGCGTGAGGCCATCGCGTTCGCGTGGCGCGCCGAGCGCAGCCACAGCGGGTCCTCCGCGCCGCCGTCGCCGAGCAGCGCGAGCAGCTGCGCCGAGACGAAGCGCATCTTCGACGAGAGCTGCATGTTCGTCTTGCGCAGGAAGGTCAGCCCGCTGGAGGCCTCCGGGTCGAGCACCACGATCGCCTCGCCGAGCAGGATGCCGTTCTTGGTGCCGCCGAACGAGAGCACGTCGACCCCCGCGTCGGTGGTGAACGATCGCAGGGGCAGGCCGAGGGAGGCAGCGGCATTGGCGATCCGGGCGCCGTCCATGTGCAGCCGCATGCCCCGGGCGTGCGCGTGATCGGCCAACGCCCGCACCTCCTCGGGCGTGTAGACGGTTCCGAGTTCGGACGACTGAGTGATCGAGACCACCAGCGGCTGCGCGCGGTGCTCGTCGCCGAAGCCCCACGCCTCCTCGTCGACCAGGGCGGGGGTGAGTTTGCCGTCGGGCGAGGTGACGGTGAGGATCTTGATGCCGCCGACCTTCTCGGGTGCCCCGCCCTCGTCCGCGTTGATGTGCGCGGTGCCGGCAGCCACGACCGCCCCCCAGCGCGGGAGCATCGACTGCAGCCCGGTCACGTTGGCTCCCGTGCCGTTGAAGACCGGGAAAGTCTGCGCCTGCTCGCCGAACTCGCGTCGGAACGCCTGCTGCACCTGCCGGGTGTAGACGTCCTCGCCGTAGGCGGTCTGGTGCGCTCCGTTGGCTGCGGCGATCGCTGCGAGCACTTCGTCGTGCACTCCGGAGTAGTTGTCGGAGGCGAAGCCGCGGACATCAGGGTCGTGCAGAGCGCTCATCCCCCCATCTTCGCAGCCCCCCGCTTGGAGCGGTCGCTGCGGCGCCCCCGAGGCACCCGCAATGCTGTCGTCGTGTTTCGTGAAGGTGATCGGAGCGACGCCTAGGTGACTGATTGCCGTCAAGAAGTTGGTATCGGCTGTGCGGCAGGCCACTCTTGTACCTATGCGCATGGACACGACGGGAGATGTTCGCGACATGCCCGCCCCTCCAGGGGTTGACGAGATCGCGGCCCGCTTTGGCGAGCCTGTGCTCGCGTTCGCCCCGCAGCCTCGTCTCGAGGAGTTCACCGCCGCGCAGACGATGGCCCTCGGCCGCTTCGTCGAGATCTCGCTCTCCTACTCGTTCTTCAAGAACCCGCGCAATCGGGCCGATCCCGTCAACGCCGTTCCCCTGACTCCCGAACAGAAGCGCGCGATCGAGCGCGCCGAGAACGACCACCTCCCGCCGTGGATGGTGGATCAGGTGACGCGCATGCGCTACCCCGTCCTCTGGGAGGCGGTGCGCACCTCCGTGCCGATCCCCGCTGAGCGCAGCCGCCCTCTGGAGTCCCGCCTCGCCGCGCACATGGGGGATGTGCTGCGCAACACCTTCCCCGGCCGCGTGCGCACCCGCCGCGGCGGCATGCCGGTGGTCGCCGCCGCACTGCGCGATGAGGACGTGGTGCGCGGCGTGCCGGTGATCGTGGACGGCGAGGCGCTGCGCGGCTATCGCGTCGATACCGATCCCGACGTGATCGCGATCGGCGCGCGGGTCGACGGCCGCTACATGACCGTCGTGCTCGATCGCACAATCGCCCCGGAGATCCGAATGGAGTTCGTCCGTCGCTCACCGCCGCGCTCCGTTCAGGCTCTCCGGCGCTGAACCCGCCACGCCGCCAGCTTCACAGGCGCCCGGGGATCGCGATCCCGTGCTCGTAGGCGAAGACGACCGCCTGGATCCGGTCGCGGACCCCGAGCTTCATCAGGATCTTCGACACGTGGGTCTTCACGGTGGCCTCCCCCACGAACAGCTCGGCCGCGATCTCGGCGTTCGACCATCCGCGGGCCAGGAGCACGAGCACCTCGCGCTCACGATCGGTGAGGTCGCCGACGCCCGGGTGATCCGCAGGCTGTGGCCGCGCGGGGCCGGAAGCAAAGCGCTCGATCACGCGGCGGGTCACGTCCGGCGACAGCATCGCGTCGCCACGGGCGACCACCTGCACAGCATCGACGAGCTCCTCCGGCGACGCGTTCTTGAGCAGGAAGCCGCTCGCGCCGGCCGAGAGCGCGTCGAAGAGGTAGTCGTCGCGGTCGAAGGTGGTCAGGATGAGGACGCGCGAGCAGAGCCCGGCATCCGCAACGATCTCGCGGGTGGCGGCGAGGCCGTCAAGACCGGGCATCTGCACGTCCATGCAGACCACGTCCGGGCACAGTTCCGCGGCGCGCTGAATCGCCTCGAGGCCAGTCCGGGCCTCACCGACGACATCGATGCCGGGCTCCGACTCGAGGATGATGCGGAAGCCGACGCGGACGAGCTCCTGATCATCGACGAGCAGCACGCGCACATGCTCGGTCATCTGCGCCCCCAGGTCGCTCGCTCCTGACGCCCCCGCGACGCCCCCGATGACGCTACCGGCTCGGCGTTCGGCGCCCCACCACCCATGTGAACAGGGGACAGGGGCACCTGCACGTGGACGAGGTAGCCCGCACCGTGCGGACCTATCTCGATCCGGCCGCCGACGGCAGCCGCGCGCTCGCTCATGCCGGTGTGCCCAAGGCCGCAGGAGGCGGGCGCGCCCAGATGCGGACCGGTGCCGCCGTCGTCGGTGATCTCGAGCTCCACGGAGTCGGGTGCGTAGCGCAGAAGTACCTCCGCCTGCGCACCCGGTCCCGCGTGTTTGCGGACGTTCGTCAAGGACTCCTGAGCGATGCGGTACAGGCTGAGTCCCACGGTGGCGGGGATGTCACGGGGCGTGCCGAGTGCCCGGAACGTGGTGGGCAGTCCAGAGCCGTTCGAGGCGGCCACGAGCTCCTCCAGCTGTGCGGCTCCGCGCGTGGAGGCGGAGTCCGAGAGTGCGTTCGGCGCAGCGTCATCGGCTCGCAGCGCGACCAGGATCCGGTGCAGTTCCTCGATCGCGGAGCGGGCGTCGCTCTCGATCGCACTGAGCGAGGCGGCGGCTTTCTCGGGTTCGCGCGCCAGCACCCGTCTGGCGGCCCCCGCCTGCACCCCCATCACGCTGACGTGATGCGCGACCACGTCGTGCAGCTCTCGCGCGATGCGCAGCCGCTCGGACGACACCGCTCGCTTCGCGGAGCGCTCGCGCTCGTCGTAAAGTTCGGCGGTGCGCGCCTCCAGCGCCCCCAGCCGCCGCGCTGACTGCCAGGACGCCTCGCCAAAGACATACGCGCCGCCAAAGAAGAGGAGGTTGGACATCACCGCGAGCGCCGACGCGGCGATGTCGGGCGAGAGCATTCCGGAGGAGTCGTTGCGGGGTACCTCGCTGCTGACCCAGTGATCGGTGATCAAGGAGACGGTCAGCCAGCCGAGCATGCCGACGACGATGACGACCCGCGCGGCGAGCGCCACCCGCCGGTCGCGTTCCCACGCTCCGACCGTGTAGAGGGCCAGGAAGAGGCAGATCTGGCTGAACATCGTCTCCGGCACGTGAAGCACGTACCCCAGGACGTAGACGATGGAGAGGATTACGGCGACAGTCGCGGGGAAGCGGCGGCGCAGAGCGAGTGGCAGGGTCAGCGCAACGGCCCAGTGCGCGCTGAGGATCGGGTGCGGCGCGTCCGGGAACCCCGCCGACGTGTTCAGCACCACGGATGTGAAAGTCGCCACGAGGAGGACCCCAGCACTAATCGTGTCGTGCACGTAACTGGCCCGGGTCGGTGGTCTCCGCGCCCAGCCCGCATCGAACGGATCTGTGGCGTCGGAACCTTGGGACATGTAGTCCACGGTAATCGACGCCGTGGGCGCCTCCGCTCAGGAGCCCCCGGTGATGCCCCGCGTGGACGCGATGACATCGCCCATCTTCCGTCCGAGGGCTTCATAGAACATCGAGAGCGGGAACTCGTCGTCCAGCACCGCATCCGTCAGACCGCGCGGAGCGCCGAGAAGCACGTCGTCCGGCAGACCGCGGGCCCAGGCAGACGCAGGGTGGGGAGTGAGCGTCGCCGCGATCAGGGCGTGCGCGGCCAGCCAGTGCGCCGTCTTGGGCCGGTCGATCGAGCGCCAGTAGAGCTCGTCGATGGCGTCCGAGAGCGCGACCACCACGTCGGCGACCCCCTCCCACTCGAACGCCAGACGGGTATCCGTCCAGTGCAGCACCCCGTGCTGGTGCAGCCAGGCGAAGAGCAGCTGTCCGCCGAGGCCGTCGTAGTTGCGCACCCGCGACCCGGTCAGCGGGAAGCGGAAGAGCCGATCGAAGACGATCGCGTACTGGACGAAGCGGGAGCGCTCGAGAAGCGCCTCCTCGTCTGCGTCGCGCTGCTCAAGGGAGGCGAGCCTGCGCTCGATCGCTACCGCTTCCCGGAACGCAGTGAGGTCGCAGCGCAGCTCCTCCAGGGAGTAGAGGAAGAACGGCATCCGCTGCTTGATCATGAACGGGTCGAATGGCAGGTCACCGCGCATGTGGGTGCGGTCGTGGATGAGGTCCCACATCACGAAGGACTCTTCCGCGAGGTGCTGGTCGGTCAGCAGCCGCTGGGCGTCCTCGGGGAGCTCAAGCCGCGTGATCTCCGCGGCCGCGGTGACGACGCGGCGGAAGCGCGCTGCCTCCCGGTCGGCGAAGATCGCGCCCCAGGTGAAGGAGGGGATGGAGCGCATCGCGACCGTCTCGGGGAACAGCACCGCGCTGTCGGAGTCGTAGCCGGCCGTGAAGTCGATGAAGCGCACGGGGACGAAGAGCGCGTTCGAGTAGTCGCCCGCCTCTAGCTCGGCGATGAAGCGGGGCCAGACCACCTCGATCAGCACGGCCTCGACGTGCCGGTCACGGCTGCCGTTCTGCGTGTACATCGGGAACACCACGAGGTGGCGCCGGCCGTCGACGCGGTCGAGTTGCGGCTGGAACGCGCTGAGCGAGTCGAGGAAGTCCGGGACCCCGAGCCCCTCGTCGCTCCAGCGCTCCAGGTCATGCACGAGTGCGTCGAGGTAGGCGGCGTCGTAGGAGAAGGAGGGAGCGAGGGCGCGGATGCCGGCCACCAGCCGGGTGATCTCGGCACGGGCCTGCTCGAGGTGCTCCGGATCGGCGAGCGAGCCGTCCTGCTCCTGCAGCGGCTGGAGCGCCGAGGCTGCGGCCTTGATCTCGAGCCACGCCGCGGAGGCCTCCACGCGGTCCTCGACGACCTCGGGTTCTCCGACGACGGTGCTCTGCACGATGTGCGACATGGTGATCCTCCTCACGCTGATGATCCTGGGTGAAACAGGTCCGAGACGGCCCGACTCCGAGCGTATGGGCTTCGTCGCGCGCTTTTCTTGCGTTCGGACGGTCCGACACGGCGCCGACGGCTGCCGCCGCGCACGTCTTCCCCACACCGCGGGAGCGGGTGACCAGGCGCTGGGCAGAACGCTTGCTGGTTACCCCCCCCATTCGGGGCTAGTTTTAGGCTTGCCCCGCCGTCGTCCTGCAATCAGGGCCGATGATGGGGCGACAGTGCGTCCGCATCCCGAGTGCCGACACAGTGAGTGAACCGGAGCGACCAACGATGGTGCGCCGGCTTCACACGAGCCATCCCCGAGAGAGAGGATCGGAGCGCGTGACGGGACCCGAACCCGGAAGCGACCAGAGAACAGCCAGCATCGATCACGACACCGAGAACCTCCGCCTGCTCCCCTGGCCGCACGCGGATTCCTCCGTCCTCCGCGAGACGTCCACGGACGCCGACGGCGGCCTCGAGGGTGACCTCCTCGTCCGTCACAACCGCTACCTCAGCGGTTGGTCGGAGGGTGACGCGTTCTTCTACGTGATCGAGCTGAACGGTGTCTCCGTCGGCTCCATCGGCTATTGGTACGGCTGCTCGCGCGGCCTCGTCGCCTACGAAGCGACCTGGAGCATCGCTCCGCACGCGCGGGGGATCACGGCGCAGTCTGTTCGGCTGCTGCTTCAGGAGGCGGCGGCGTTCCCGGTGCCGCGCTTCCTGCACGTCTCCGTGCCCGAGGGCGACCTCGACCGCAGTGCCGTCTGCGTCGAGGTGGGCTTTGACCGCATCGATGTTGTCGAGCAGGGGGACCCACCTGGCCTGTTCGCCGACTGGGCGTTCGACCTCGCAGAACTCGGCTGAGCGCCGCCGCCACCACGCGGTGCTGCACCGTGCGGTGACTGCCTAGGGTGGAGTCGGCGACCGGCTCGGGGCGTCGAGCCGAGGAGGACGCAGTGGAGGGAGTGCTCACCGGCTTCTCGATCATCGGCGTGGTGATCGCTGTCGGCTACCTGATGGCGCGGTCGGGGATCGTGCCGCTGGAGAGTCGGCTGGTCCTCTCGCGGATCGCCTTCTTCGTCACCACTCCGGCACTGCTGTTTACCGTGCTCTCGCGGGCAGACGTCTCGGTGCTGTTCTCCTCTTTTCTACTGGTGTCTCTGCTCACCGTCGTGGTCGCCGCTGCGCTCTACGTGCTGGCCTCGCGCCTGTTCTTCCGTCGGCCGCTGCCGGAGACGGTGATCGGGGCCGCAGCGTCCTCCTACGTCAATTCCAACAACATCGGGCTGCCGGTTGCCATCTACGTCCTCGGCGATCCGCAGTGGGTGGCGCCGACTCTCCTCCTACAGCTGGTCCTGCTCGCGCCGACGATCCTCACGCTGCTCGATGTCTCGACGAGCGGGCGCGCCTCGGTCAGCGCGATCCTGACGCAGCCGCTGCGCAACCCGATGATCATCGCCTCCGCCCTCGGACTCGCGGTCGCCATCACCGGCGTGGATGTGCCCCGCCCGGTCCTCGAGCCGTTCTCGATCATCGGCAACGCCTCCGTCCCGCTGGTGCTGATGGCCTTCGGCATGTCCCTGCGCGGGCAGCGGCCACTGGAGGCGGGGCCGGCGCGGATCGAGATCATCGTCGCCTCCGTGCTCAAGTCGCTGGTGATGCCGGCGGTCGCACTGCTGTTCGGTCGGTTCGTCTTCCACCTCGACTCCGAGCACCTCTTCGTCGTGACCGTGACCGCCGCTCTCCCCACCGCGCAGAACATCTTCACGTTCGCGTCCCGCTACGACCGAGGCACCGCGGTGGCCAGGGATACCGCTCTGATCACGACGGTCGCGGCGGTGCCCGTCCTCATCACCGTCTCGCTGCTCCTGGGCTGAGCGGAGGGTGCATGACTGCCGGCTCTCGTTGGCGCGGGTGGCGCGCGCGCCGTCGCGCGCTGGCAGCCGTCGCTTAGGCTCTGTCCAATGAGCACCACGACGTCCGCCTCCCGCCGCGCCTCGGGAAGACCGCGCCGCCGACGCGGCCTGTGGATCACTCTGATCGTCCTCCTGATCCTGGTGATCCTGGCCGTGGTGGCCGTGCTGCTCGGCGTGCGCACCTACGAGAAGGCGATGTCTGTCCGCGACAAGCTCACCGAGGCGATCCCGCTGGTGTCGCAGGTATCGGGCAAGTTGACCTCGTTCGACACCGACGGAGCGGAGCAGACAGCCGCCCAGATCGCGACCCTCACCGGCGAGGCCCGCGACGAGACGGACGACCCGGTGTGGCGCGTGATGGAGATCGTGCCGACGCTGGGCCCGAACCTCTCAGCCGTCCGCGCCGCGACCGAGATCGCCGATGACATCTCCGGCAAGATCGTCACTCCGCTCTCGACGACATCGCTCGACATCCTCAAGCCGGTTGCCGGTCGCGTCGACCTCGCCGCCATCACCGAGCTCTCGCACAAGATCACGGTCGCCAAGGGCGTCGTCGATGAGGCGCAGACCCGCGTCGCCGGGATCGACCGCGAGGCTCTCGTGCCGCAGGTCTCCTCGGCGCTCGACTCCTTCAGCCCGCAGCTCGTCACCGCCACCACCGCAATGGATCAGGTTGAACCGCTCACGAGGATCCTCCCCGACTCGCTCGGCGCGAGTGGCCCGCGCCACTACCTCGTGCTATTCCAGAACCTGGCCGAGGCGCAGGCCCTCGGCGGCGGTGCCTCCTCGGTGATGCAGCTCGACGTCGACGGCGGCGCGATCTCAATCGGCAAGCAGCAGGCGAGCAGCGACTTCAGCGGGCTCGATCCGGTCACCGTCGATAAGAGCGCGTTGAAAGCGATCGGCCCCAACCTCGCGACCACGTTCAACGTCTCGACCAGCCGCCCCGACTTCCCCACCGCTGCGTCGATCACGTCGCAGTTCTGGGCGCAAAAGTTCCCCGAGCAGAAGATCGACGGGGTCCTGGCTATCGATCCAGTGGCGCTGTCCTACCTGCTCGGCTCGACCGGCCCGGTGAGCCTGACCGATGGCACCGTGCTCACGAGCGACAACGCGGTGTCGACGCTGCTCAACCAGGTTTACTTCCGCTACACCGACTCCACCGTCGGCGCGGCGACCGACGAGTTTTTCTCCGAGGCGAGCGCCACCATCCTCGGGAAGATCCTCGGCGGCGAGATGGAGCCGACCAAAATGCTCCCCGCCGTCGTGAAGGCGGTCAACGAGAGCCGGATCCTGGCGTACAGCTCCGACTCCGACGAGCAGGGGCTTCTCTCACCGACCCCTATCGCGGGGGTCCTGCCGGCCACCACCACGGACCACACGACGACGGGCGTGTTCTTCCAGGACGCGTCGAGAGGCTCGAAGATGGACTACTACCTCGACTCCGCCGTGAAGCAGTCGAGTACCGGTCGGTGCGCCGCGTCCGGAGCCGTCTTCACCACTTCGGTGACGGTTACCAACAAGATCAGCAGGGCCGTTGCGCAGACCCTGCCGTCGTATGTCGCAGCGAATGGTGGGAGCGGCCTGTATCCACGGGGTGACTTCGTCACTAACATCTACGTCTACGGCCCTCCTGGAACGACCGTGGCGGGATCCTCCTGGGCGGACGGCACAGGCTACGACTCGCAGACTCTCGACGACCTCGGGCGCCCCGTCTCGAAGGTTGCGGTGCAGCTCTCGCCTGGGCAGTCCGAGACGTTCGACGTGCAGTTCACCGCCGAGGGCTCGGGCTTCGGCGACCAGGCTGTGCGCGTCACTCCGATGATCAACCCGACGACGGTGACTCTGAGCGATGAGCCCAGCTGCGGCTGACGCCGCGTGCCCGGCTCGGCGCACGGCTGCTAAGCCACTGCCGAGCCGGGGATCGAACTCGTGACGAGCCAGGAGGCGAGGAACGCCGCGCCGGTGCACATCGCGGCGCCGACGATCGGGATCCAGAACGCGCGACGGCCGACGAGGTAGCGCACGATCGTCACGCCCACGGCGATCAACGCCAGGATCGGTGGCCCGAGAAGCGCGATCGACACCCCCCAGTCGATCCGGTCGAAATCGCAGGCGAAGTTCTGGCCCTCGCACTGCGCCGGGAAGACGGCCAGGACCGCGGCGAGGTAGCCGAACGCGATCGAGAGCAGGCCGAGGGCCAGGCAGCCGAGGATCGAGAGGACGAGGTCCCACCGCCGGCGGAGGGACCTGCCGGCCGCGATGGTCTCGTGGACCGAGCGGTAGGCCTGCGTCCGCAACTCGTCGTGGGCAGAGGTGGAGCGCATGGCGGCGGGACGGGCGGGCGTCGTGAGCCGGGCAGGGGCGGCCGGTGTCCGCGCGCGCTTCTTCTTCGAGGTCACCATCGTCAGAAGATCATCGGGCGGTCGTCGTCGAGCGTCGTCTCGAGGTCGAGATCGACCAGCACCGGGACGTGGTCGCTCGGGGCGTCGCCCTTGCGTTCATTCCGGTGGATGGCAGCGCCCGTGACCAGCTCGCCGAATGCGCGGGAGCCGAGGATGAAGTCGATCCGGAGTCCCTCATTGCGCGGGAACCGCAGTTGCTTGTAGTCCCAGTAGGTGTAGCCCTCCGGCACCAGTGGCCGAACGACGTCCTTAAGGCCCGCCGCCTCGAACGCTGAGAAGGCAGCGCGCTCCGGGAGAGAGACGTGCGTGGATCCGGGGCCCAGGCTCGGGTCGCCCACGTCACTATCCAGCGGCGCGACGTTCCAGTCGCCCACCAGCGCGAGCGGCAGGTTGGGCTCGGCGGCCAGCCACGTCCGCGTGCTCGCCTCGAGGGCAGCGAGCCACTCGAGCTTGTAGTCGTAGTGCGGATCGCCGATGGCGCGGCCGTTCGGCACGTACAGGCTCCAGACGCGGACGCCGTCGACCGTGGCGCCGATCGCGCGCGCCTCGAGCGGGAACGTGCCGTCGACCGACGCCTCCTTCGCGAAACCGGGCATGCCGGGGAAGCCGACCTCGACGTCCTCCAGCGGCAAGCGGGAGGCGATGCCCACGCCGTTCCACTGGCTCAGGCCAACCATCTCGACGTGATAGCCGGCGGCGGCGAAAGCCTCGTGCGGGAACTGCTCGGGCTTGCATTTCAGCTCCTGCATGGCCAACACGTCGACGTCCTCGCGCACAAGCCAGTCGACAACGCGGCCGGTGCGGGCCCGGATGGAGTTCACGTTCCAGGTGGCAATACGCATCCTGAAAGTGTAGGAGTCGCGCCTGCGCCGGGCGTGGCGCGCTGTTGGCGCGCCTCGAGACGTCCCTTCCGCATCGAGACGCCGCGTGCGCCACAGTGGCTCGGCGTGGGACGTGGTGGGTCGGCAGACAACCCCTCCTGCGTGCTGCGCCTCTGCCCGCGATTGCGGATCCGCTGTCGGTGGTCGATGGTTGTCTTGCCTCGTCCCCAAGCGGTGGTTCACCGCACGGCCGCCGCCGACCGAGCCCTTCGTCTCCTTCCTTGCTCCTGCTCCGCTTTCCTCCCGGAGGACCCATGATCCTGATGCGTCTCGCGTCGACCTATGCGAAGCCCTACCTGCGCTGGGTGAGCGCCGTCGTCGTGCTACAGCTCGTCGCGACGCTCGCTGCCCTCTACCTGCCGAGCCTGAACGCCGAGATCATCGACCAGGGGATCGGCCGGGGCGACACCGATTTCATCTGGGGCACCGGCATGACGATGCTCGGCGTCTGTCTCGTGCAGGTCGCCGCCGCAATCGGCGGCGTCTACTTCGGTGCTCGCACCGCGATGTCGGTCGGCCGCGACCTGCGCCGCGACGTCTACCGCCGGGTCGACTCGCTGAGCGGGCTCGAGGTCGGCGGCTTCGGCACGGCCACCCTGATTACCCGAGGCACCAATGACGTGCAGCAGGTGCAAATGCTCGTGCTGATGACCCTCAACTTCATGGTGTCCGCGCCGATCATGTGCGTCGGCGGCATCGTCTTCGCCCTGCGAGAAGACGCGGGCCTGTCGTGGCTCGTGTGGGTGTCGGTGCCGCTGCTGTTCCTCGTGGTCGGCTTCCTCGTCTTCCTGCTACTGCCGCTGTTTCGCCTGATGCAGGACCGGATCGACGGGATCAACAGTGTGCTCCGCGAGCAGATCACGGGCATCCGCGTGGTGCGCGCCTTCGTGCGCGAGCCGTTCGAGTCCGAGCGGTATCGCCAGGCCAACGCCGCGATCACCGAGGTCTCGATCAAGGTCGGCAACATCTTCGTGCTGATGTTCCCGGCGATCATGATGATCCTGCACCTCGCCACGGCCGCCGTCCTCTGGTTTGGCGGGCAGCGGGTCGAGGCGGCTCAGATGCAGGTCGGCTCGCTCACCGCGTTCCTGCAGTACCTTCTGCAGATCCTCACCGCCGTCATGATGGGCGTGTTCATGGTGATGATGATCCCGCGCGCGGTTGTCTGCGCCGAGCGGATCCAGCAGGTACTCGACGCGCGGACCAGTCTCACCACTCCGCCGGGAGGAGTTGCCGCACCGACCCGCGGCCGGGTCGAGTTCACCGGTGTCGTCTTTGGCTACCCGGGTGCCGAGCGTCCCGTGCTCTCGGGCATCGATCTCGTCGCCGAGCCCGGACGCACGACCGCCGTCGTTGGCTCGACCGGAGCCGGCAAGACCACCCTGCTCGGCCTCGTGCCTCGCCTGTTCGACCCGCAGGAGGGGTCGGTGGCCATCGACGGCGTCCCCGTCTCCTCTCTCGACCGGGCGCAGCTCGCGCAGATCATCGGGTTCGTGCCGCAGCGGCCGTACCTGTTCTCGGGCACGATCGCCTCCAACCTCCGCTTCGGGCGTCCCGATGCGACCGACGCCGAGCTGTGGGAGGCGCTGCGGATTGCTCAGGGCGAAGACTTCGTACGCGGTAAGGAGCGCGGCCTCGACGAGCCCGTCTCGCAGGGTGGCACCAACGTCTCGGGCGGCCAGCGCCAGCGGCTCTGCATTGCCCGTGCCCTCGTCGCCCGGCCGCGGGTCTACCTCTTCGACGACTCGTTCTCGGCTCTTGACGTCGCGACGGATGCTCGGCTGAGGGAGTCGCTCGCCGACGCCACGACCGATGCGACGGTGATCATCGTCGCCCAGCGCGTGTCGACCATCCGGCACGCTGATCAGATCATCGTCCTCGATGCGGGCCAGGTCGTCGGGCGCGGCACGCACGACGAACTCCTCGAGTCGAACGCGACCTACCGCGAGATCGTCGAATCCCAACTCAGCGTCGAAGGAGTGTCCTGAGATGGCGCGCACGCGCGATACCGCCGGCACCGGCACAGCCACGCCTGCGGCCACGGAGCCTGAATCCGTCGAGCCCGAGTTCGAGCCCGGAGAGGCCGACGGCGGAATGTTCGGCGACGGACCACCCGCTCGCAAGGCGCAGAACTTCTGGCCCTCGGCCAAGCGCCTCTTCGCGCTGCTAGGTCCCGAGCGCGCACGGATGATCCTCGTGGTCGTCCTGGTCTCGCTCTCGGTCGTCCTCACCGTCATCGCTCCCAAGATTCTCGGGCAGGCGATGGACACGATCTTCAACGGAGTGATCGGCTCGCAGCTGACCCCGGGGGTCCCGCTCGAGCAGATCATCGAGCAGGAGCGAGCCTCCGGCAACGGCACCTTCGCAGACATGCTCTCGAAGACGACCATCGTGCCCGGCGCCGGCATCGATTTCATGGTGCTCGGCCGTCTCATCATTGTCGTGCTGCTGATGTACGTGGTTGCATCGGTGCTGATGTGGGCCCAGGGCTACATCCTCAACGGGCTGGTGATGCGCGTGGTCTTCGGCCTCCGCCAGGACATCGAGACCAAGCTCAACCGTCTCCCGCTGCGCTTCTTCGACACCCGCCAGCGCGGAGACGTGATGTCGCGAGTCACGAACGATGTCGACAACATCCAGACGGCGCTTCAGCAGGCGTTCTCGCAGCTCGTGCAGTCGGTCCTCACGATCATTGGCATCGCGGCGATGATGTTCATCGTCTCGTGGCAACTCGCGCTGATCGCGCTGATCTCGATCCCGCTCTCGGGTGTGATCGCCGGAGTCATCGGTGCCCGCTCGCAGAAGCTCTTCGCCGCTCAGTGGAAAAACACGGGAGCGCTGAACGGCCACATCGAAGAGACCTTCTCTGGACTCGAGATCGTGCGCGCGTTCGGCCGCGACCGCGAGATGCTCGAGGAGTTCGACCGCCGCAACGACAGCCTCTACTCCGCCTCGTTCGGCGCGCAGTTCGTGTCGGGCATGATCATGCCGGCAATGACCTTCGTGTCCTACCTCTCCTACGTGCTGATCGCGGTGGTCGGCGGCCTCCGGGTCGCCTCCGGCCAGCTGACCCTGGGTGACGCGACGGCGTTCATCCAGTACTCGCGCGAGTTCACTCAGCCCGTGACGCAACTGGCCAGCATGGCTAACATGCTGCAGTCGGGGGTAGCCTCGGCCGAGCGCACGTTCGAGCTGCTCGATGCCGATGAGCAGGAGCCGGAGACCGCGAGCGAATCCCTCCCTGACCGCACCGACGGCCGCGTCGAGTTCGACAACGTCTCGTTCTCGTACGACCCGGAGCAGCCACTGATCGACGGCCTCACCTTCTCGGCCCAGCCGGGGCAGACGGTCGCCATCGTCGGGCCCACAGGAGCCGGCAAGACCACGCTCGTGAACCTCGTGATGCGCTTCTACGAGCTGACCGGCGGGCGCATCCTCCTCGACGGCGTCGACATCACGAGCCTCGCCCGCGGCGACCTGCGCTCTCGAGTCGGAATGGTCCTGCAAGACGCCTGGCTCTTCCAGGGCACCATCCGCGAGAACATCCGCTACGGCCGACTCGACGCCTCCGACGACGACATCATCGCGGCGGCGAGGGCCACGATGGTCGACCGATTCGTGCACCAGTTGCCCGACGGTTACGACACGGTGCTCGACGCCGACGGCGGGAGCGTGTCGGCCGGCGAGCGTCAGCTCATCACGATCGCTCGGGCGTTCCTCGCCAACCCGTCGCTGCTTATCCTCGACGAGGCCACCTCCTCGGTCGACACCCGCACCGAGCTGCTGGTCCAGCACGCGATGAACGCTTTGCGGACCGATCGCACGTCGTTCGTCATTGCTCACCGCCTTTCGACCATCCGCGACGCCGACACCATCCTGGTGATGGAATCAGGTCGGATCGTCGAGCAGGGCGCGCACGACGCGCTGCTGACTCGGCGCGGTGCCTACTACGACCTCTACATGACCCAGTTCCGCGGAGGCGGCGAGGACGCGGGCGAGCGCGTCGCGGCGGCCTCGCTACCCGGCGGGGGAGAGACCGCCCCGTAGAGTAGGCGCGTGACCGACGCACGCCAGCAGCTCATCGAGTACATCGGCTCCGACGCCGTCTTCCACGGAGACTTCACCCTCACGAGCGGCAAGAAGGCCTCCTACTACGTCGACCTGCGCCGACTGAGCCTCGACCATCGCGTCGCTCCGCTGATTGGAGAGGTCATGCTCGATCTCATCGCGCCGATCGAGGGGGTCTCCGCCGTCGGCGGGCTGACGATGGGCGCCGACCCGATCGCCGCGGCAATCCTGCACCGAGGAGCCGTGCGCGGGGTCGCCTACGACGCTTTCGTCGTTCGCAAGGAGCCGAAAGACCACGGTCGCGGCCGACAGGTCGAAGGCCCGGACCTCGGGGGCAAGCGCGTGGTCGTCGTCGAGGACACCTCCACCACCGGAGGCTCCCCGCTGAAAGCCATTGAGGCGCTGCGGAAGGTGGGCGCCGAGATCGCCGGAGTCGCGGTCGTGGTCGACCGGGCGACGGGCGCGCGGGAAATCATCGAGGACGCCGGATACCCCTACTACTCCGCGATCGGTCTGGCCGATCTCGGCCTCAGCTGATGGATGACGAGCGCGACCGCTCCCACGATGGGGAGCGTCCGGAGCCGGAGCGTCCAGTCGGAGGCAGCGAGTGGCTGCTGCAACAGCTCAGCGGCGGACGACTCAAGAGCATCTTCGACGCACCTCGTTCGACCACTCCGGCCGGGCAACCGAACGCTGGCGAAGCGTCGGAGGGCGAGAGTTCCGAGGCTGATGAGTCGGAGCCGGGTCAGCCGGACACCGATCGACTCGAGGCTCCGCCGTCTGATGCGCCCTCTCCCGAAGCGCCCCGGCCCGAGGATTCTCAGGAACGCGACCAGGACACCGAGGACGCGGAGAGCACCGGCGCAGAGTCCGTCGACGGAACATCGGCTCGCGAGAACCGCGACGACTCGTCCTCAGAAATGTCTCGTGGCCGCAATCGTGCGGCTCCCGTCGGCCTCTGGCCGGGGGAGCCGGTTCTGAGCGTGACACCGCAGCCTGAAATGCTCGAACAGCCTGAAACGCTCGACCAGCTGAGAATCGTGGACCCGCGCGAGCCTTCGAGCGACGACACAGCGAGCGACGACACAGCGAGCGACGACACAGCGAGCGACGACACAGCGAGCGACGACACAGCGAGCGACGACACAGCG
>NZ_JABRPL010000003.1:0-58366 GCF_013249015.1 Rathayibacter agropyri | reverse complement strand
AGCGACGAGGCCCCGAGCGACGACGTCCGGAGCGAGCCTGGCCACTCCGCGCCAGCAGGGCCCGACCCCTCGGAGCAGCAGCCCGCCGATCACGACGCGACGCCGCTCCCCGCCAAGGAGGACCACGCCTCCGACGTCGTCCACCCCGAGCCCGCGTCCGATCCGGATCCCTCTCGCCCGTTCCTGCCCGCGGCGCAGCCGCCCGTTGATCTGCCGACGGCACCCGCCGCCCTCCAGGATGCGCGCACCCCGCCTCCGGAGCCGTTCTCGGAGCCGAGCGACGGGCGACCCGATGGAGCGATGCCGCCGACCCCTCGGGAACCGGCTCCCGCAGCGGTCTACCAGTGGCCTGATCCGCGGGGACAGTGGGACGAGCCGCCCGTGTGGGAGGAGGTCGTCGCTTCGCGCGACAATCCCGAGGACGATGGCGGAGACGAGGAGCTGTGGCGCGAGACCGCCGGCGCCTACGCCTGGAACCTCGAGCCGACCGCCGAGCCGATCGCTCAGCCGACCGCTGAGCCGCCAGCTCAGCCGCCCACTCCTCCAGCCGAGCCGGCCGCTTCTCCAGCACCACCGTTCACGACCGCCCCTGCCGTCTCGCACGTGAACTCCGCGTCGTCGCGCGCGTCCCGCGGTCCTCGGGGGCGGCGTCCCGATCGCTCCGGTGCCGACTCCCGCGGGTCGGCGCCTGCCGCTGCCCGGTTTCCCAGCTGGCGCACTCTGAGCCGCCGCCGTCTGCTGATCGGCCTGATCGCCCTGGGAACCGTGATCCTGCTTGCCATTCTGTTCGCGATCGGCACCGCCGTAGGCTCCACCGGCGCGTCCGCCGAGCAGGGAGCACTGGCCGGCACGTCGAGCGCCGACGGCGTTCCCTCGCCCGCTCCGACCGCCTCCCTCCCCGGCGTCGGCCCGCTGCCCGCGGGCACCTGGGCCTGGAATGCTCTGCTTGGCGGCGAGTGCGTGCAGCCCTTCGACTCTGTCTGGGCAGAGGAGTTCACGGTCGTCGACTGCGCCGTTGCGCACGCCGCGCAGCTCGTGGCGACGGCCGAGTTGCCTGATCCTTCCTTCCCCGGGCAGGAGGCGCTCGCCGTCTCGGTCTCGTCGCTGTGCCAGGCGCAGGGCGTGGTCGATGTCGCCGCTGCCGGGACCTACGGCGACGTGCAGGTGTCCGGCACTTTCCCGGTCACGCAGGAGCAGTGGGACGCCGGGGAGCGCAGCTACTACTGCTTCGTTGACCGCGCGGGCGGTGGTGAGCTAACCGGTTCCCTCGCCGGGACCCCCGCTGGCTGACCAGGTCGCACCGTCGGCCCGGACCCGCGGCTTGTAGGGTTGCCGATCGTGCACGAGAACGAGGCGACTACCGCGGCGGGACCCACCGCCTCCGTCGAACTCACGACCCACGGCGTCGGCCCGTGGGAAGGCGACTGGCCCGATGACGAGCGCCTGGACCCGGAGCTGCTCGAGCGCGGCGACGCCCGCAACGTGATTGATCGCTTCCGCTACTGGCGGATGGAGGCCATCGTCGCGGAACTGGACCGCACCCGGCATCCGTTCCACGTGGCGATTGAGAACTGGCAGCACGACATGAACATCGGCTCGATCGTGCGCAGCGCCAACGCCTTTGGCGCCGAGGGCGTGCACATCGTCGGCCGGCGACGGTGGAACAAGCGCGGCGCCATGGTCACGGACCGCTACCAGCACGTGCAGCACCACGAGACCGTGGCCGAGCTGGTGCAGTGGGCGGCCACGGCGGAGGTGCCGCTGATCGCGATCGACAATGTTCCCGGCTGTGTGCCGCTCGAGACTTTCGCGCTGCCCGAACGTTGCCTTCTGCTGTTCGGGCAGGAGGGCCCGGGGCTCTCGGAGGAGGCGCTCGACGCCTCCGACGCGGTGCTCGAGATCTCGCAGTTCGGCTCGACCCGCTCGATCAACGCCTCGGCCGCGGCGGCCGTCGCGATGCATGCCTGGGTGCTGCAGCACGTCCGCTTCTGAGCAAGCCTGATATTCCGAGCACGCCCGAGTGTGTGAGTGCTTCCGAATCGGTACGGGCGCCCGCCTCCGGCCCCGTCCGCCCGAACCCGACCGCGACCCGTCCGGTCGTCAGGCCGTGGACTCCGGCGGAAATTCCGACTCGAGCGGCTCGGCCGACAGCAGTTCGTGCACGCCGCTCAGCACCTCGTCCGGACGGAACGGGTAACGCTCGATCTCGGCCTCGTCGCTGATCCCGGTCATCACGAGGATCGTATGGAGACCCGCCTCGATCCCGGCGACGATGTCGGTGTCCATCCGATCGCCGATCATCCCCGTGTTCTCACTGTGCGCACCGATCTTGTTCATGGCGGAGCGGAACATCATCGGATTTGGCTTGCCGACGACGTAAGGATCCTTGCCCGTGGCCTTCGTGATGAGCGCGGCGATCGCGCCCGTCGCGGGCAGGACCCCCTCAGCGCTGGGGCCGGTCGCATCAGGATTGGTGACGATAAAACGCGCACCGGCCACGATCAGGCGGATCGCCTTCGTGATCGCCTCGAAGCTGTAATTGCGTGTCTCGCCGACGACGACATAGTCGGGCGACGTCTCGGTCATGATGAAGCCGACCTCGTGCAGCGCGGTGGTGATCCCCGCCTCGCCGATCACGAATGCACTGCCCCCGGGGATCTGCGAGGCGCAGAAATCGGCAGTGGCGAGCGCGCTCGTCCAGATCCGCTCCTCCGGCACATGCAATCCGGAGCCACGCAGACGCGCCGCGAGATCACGCGGCGTGAAAATCGAATTGTTGGTGAGCACGAGGAACGGCGTACCCGAGTCGGTCCACTCCTGGATCAGCTCCGGCGCGCCAGGGAGCGCCTGATTCTCGTGCACCAGCACGCCATCCATATCCGTGAGCCAAGCCTCGACGTCACTGCGGTTAGTCGCCATGGGTCGATGCTATCGGCGGGCCCCCGCCGTGGCGCGGGAAGTCGCGGTGCAACCCCCGGAACGGTCCACGAGGCCACCTGTGGAGGAGCGAGTGCCGCGCACCCAGGTGCACGCTTCCAGACATGGACGGGCAGGAGCGGGATAGCCTGGGGATCATGACTGGCGAGAACCTGCTAGGCCCCGAACCGACCCTCCTCCCGGACGAGCCCGCGGTCACCGCTGCCCTCGCGAAGCACGCGAACCCGGGAGCCGTCGAGTTCGCCGCCCTCGCCGCCGCCCACCCGCGCTCACCGCTGGCCTGGGCGCTCCTCGCCGACAGCGTCTGGGGGATCGACGCGGCCCTCCCCTCCTACGCCTACGCGCGCGTCGGCTACCACCGAGGCCTCGACATGCTCCGCGCCGCCGGCTGGCGCGGCCAAGGCCCCATCCCCTGGCGCCACGGCCCCAACCGCGGCTTCCTCCTCTCGCTCTACGCCCTCCGACGCGCCGCTGACTCCATCGGTGAGACGGAGGAAGTCACCCGCCTCACCCAATTCCTCGAGCAGGCCGACCCCGCCGCCATCGAACAGATCGAGCGATACCACGAAGACGCGTTGCCCCCGACCGCCTCCATAGTCATCCTCGGCGCCGACTGATCGTCGCCCGGGTACGGTGCTCGCGGCGTTGTCGTCGGTCGTCGTAGCGCCGCTACGACTCCCTCCTCCGCCTTGCGATCACCGCACCCGGACGACGATCAGTCCACCCTGTGGGAGAGGGAGGTGGGGCCGTGCGCTGGGCGCACGAGCAGGGGCCGTGCGTTGGGCGCACGAGCAGGGCGAGGGTGGGGCCGTGCTGCGGGGCGAGCCTGTGGGGCCGTGGTGGGGTGGGCCGGTGCGGCAGGATGGGGGGATGGGCGACGGGGTGGTCGAGGGGTTCCTCGAAGAGCTTCCGGGGGCGGAGGCGGGGTTTCCGTTCGGGGAGGGGACCCGCGTGTGGAAAGTCGGCGGGAAGGTGTTCGCGTTGGAGGGGGTGCGGTTCGGGCGGCCTGTCGTCAGCGTTAAGGCGCTGCCGGAGAACGTGGTGCACCTCGTTGCCGGAGTCGATGGCGTCGAGCCCGGGTACCACCTGAACAAGCGGCACTGGGTCACGGTCGACACGGGTGGGATCGTCGAGCCGGGACTGGTGCTCGAACTGATCGCGGAATCGCACGCGATCATCGTCGCGAAGCTGCCGCGCCGCCTCCGCCTCGCCCTCGACGGAACCGCCTCGGGATCACTGGATAAGGACCGCTGACCGTCTTTTTCGCGGCAACCCTCCCGCCAGATGGCGGAAAACGGACGAGATCCCCCGCCGCGGCAGGGGATCTCGTCCGCCCCGACCGATCTCGCGACATTTCGCGAGAAGGGCGGGCGCGGCTATAGGCCGTAGGAGCGGAGATACGCGGCGGTGTCGTGCCAGCCCTCGACCGCGAAGCACTCGACACCCATCGCCTTGACGGGGTAGTCGTTGCCGTCGGGGTCAAGTCGGTCGCCGACGAAGATCATGTCCTCGAGAGGGATGCCGGTCAGCTCGGTGAGCTTGTTCATCCCGTACGCCTTGTCGATGCCCTTGCGGGTGATATCGACCGAGGTGGAGCCGCCCGAGCGGACCTCGAGGTCGGGCAGGACGGCCTGGACGGCTTCGCGCAGGATGTTCTTTTTCTCGCCGTCCGGGTCCCACGCCTGCTTCGCCTCGACGGGCGCGGCCTGGCCGAGGGCCGAAAAGGTGATCTGCGAGTCGCGGTCCTCGAGGATCGGACCCCAGGTCTCGGACTCCCAGTAGCCGAGCTCCTTCGCCTTCTCCTCGACGGCGGCGAGGGCGCGCGACTTCTCGTCCTCGGTGAGGTTCTCGGCGTAGATCTGCGCCCAGTCGCCGTTCTCGTAGCGGTAGTACTGCGTGCCGCAGGTGGGCATGAGGTGCAGCTTCGCGAGGACCTCGGGGTCGGCGCCCTCGAGGCGGTCGAGTACCTGCATCCGGAACTGACCAATCTGACCGCCCGAGATGATGCACACCTCGGTGGCCTGGAGCAGCTTCACGAAGAGGTCGGCCATCGCCGGGTCGACGGGGGACTTCGAGGCGGCGAGGGTGTCGTCGAGGTCGAAGGCCATCAGGCGGGGCAGGGTGCTCATGGGTCTCGTTTCACGGTCTGCGGACGGGGCGGTATCGAGGATACGGTGCGGCGCCGGGACGCACGTCCGACCAGCGCCAGCGAGGGCAGACTGGAGGAATGACCGCTCCTGCGCCGCTCGCCGGAGGAGGACGCCGCTGCCTCCCGCGAACCCTCGCCCGGATCCTCCTGGGCCTCGTGCTCCTGACGGCCGGGATCGGCCACCTCGCGGTCGCGCGGCAGACCTTCCAGGCGCAGGTGCCCCCGTGGCTCCCGTTCGACCCCGACCTCGTGGTCGTCGCGTCGGGGGTGGTCGAGATCGTGCTGGGGCTCGCGCTCGCGCTGCTCACACGGTGGCGGGTGGTGCTCGGAGTCGTGGTGGCGGCGTTCTTCGTCGCGGTGTTCCCGGGGAACATCTCGCAGCTCGTCACCCGCACTCCGGCTTTCGGCCTCGAGACGGACGCCGCGCGCGCGGTGCGGCTCGTCTTCCAGCCTCTTCTCGTCGTCTGGGCGCTGTGGTCGACGGGGGCGTTCTCGGCGTGGCGGGCACGGCGCCGGGCTCGGGCGCGCCGGGCCTGATCCGTCCTCGCCCTGGATGCAGGACGGCGGCCGGCGGGAACCCCGTCGACCACTGTCCTGCTACGCCGTGCGGCGCCGTCGCATGATCACCAGTGCGAGGCCCGAGAGCAGCAACACCAGCGCGCCGCCCACGAGGCCGGCCGCGTCGGAGCCGGTGTTCGCGAGCGAGCGCGGACCGGCGCCGCCGGCGACGGGAACCGCCGCGGCGGTGAGCTGCGGCGACGGAGCGACGGTGGGCTGCTCGGTCGGGGTGACGGGCTCGGTCGGCGCCGGAGTGTCCGCGGCGGGCTCCGTCGTCAGCGTCCAGTTCGGGTCGAAGAAGTCGGCCTGGTCGATGACTCCGCGGGCGCTCGACCAGTCGATCAGCAACTGGCGAATCTCGAGGCGCTCGTCGTAGACGAGGGGGGCCTGCGCGACGGCCGGGTAGGCGCCTCCTCCGCTCTGACGGTAGTTGTTGACCGCCATTACGAAGCGCTCGTCGTCGGCGACCGGGGTGCCATCGGAGTGCGAGAGGCCGCGGATGCGCGAGCCGGCGGGCTGCGAGACGTCGATCACGTAGTCCAGGCCCGAGATCGCGTCGTAGTTGTAGTCCGGGATGCCGTCTGGGCGGTCCTGGGTTCTCGCGTTGGTGCCCGTCGCGGGGTCGAACACGGCGCCCTCGGCGGTCTGCGTGAAGTAGCGCGCCGAGAACTCGAGGTACTCGCGCACCTCGGCCCCGGTCAGTTCGACTCCGCGCAGGGTGTTCTCGTAGATGTACAGGCCGGCGATGTCGCGGATGGTGACCTGCCCCTTCGGGAACACGGCGGTGCGTGAGAACGGAGAGGCCTGCGAGATCACCGGGAGGTCGGCCCACTCCGTGCCCTCGAGCGCCGTCTCGACGGTCTCGGCCTGCACGGTGTTGATGAAGTCGATAACCGGGGTGTCCTCGTAGCGCGATGTCTCGGCCGAGAGCTCCTCCACCGACTCCGCGACGGGGGTGTTCACGTAGTCGATCGTGGTGGCGTGCTGCTCGGCGAGAGCGTCGACCATCGCGGTCGACTCGTCGGCGATGTCCGTCGCGTAGACGGGCTTCGCGACCGGGGCGTTGCCGGCGGACCAGTCGACGTTGAGGCCGCCCGCGGCATCCGGAACCACGTTCAGAGTGACCTCGGTGAGGCCCTGCGCCCAGAACTTCGGCTGGGTGACGAGCACCTGCTCGCCGACGACGTTGGTGAAGAGCGTCTCGGGGACGTCCTTATGGCTGTGGCCTGCGACGACCACGTCGATCCCGGGGACCTGCGTCGCGATGTTGTTCACGACGTCCTCGTTGAGATCGGCCGGGTCGTACTCCGCGTCAGGGACTGTGCCCTGGCCGGTGTGCGCGAGGACGACGACCACGTCGGCCTGCTCCTGGACAATCGGGACCCACTGCTTCGCGGCGGCGACCATGTCCTGGAACTCCAGGACGCCGTCGACGTACTGCTTGTCCCAGACGCGCACGCCGGGGGTCACGAGGCCGAGCACGCCGACGGTGACCGTCGTGCCGTCGATTTCGCGCTCGATCAGCGTGTAGGGGTCGTGGTAAGGCTCGCCCGTGGCGACGTTTATCACGTTCGCGCCGAGTAGCGGGGCGTTCAGATCACCCTCGTAGGCGCCGAGCATGTCGAGCCCGTAGTTGTATTCGTGGTTGCCGACGACCTGCGCGTCGTAGCCGATGGTGTTGAAGGCGGTGGCCATCGGATGCGTCGTCTCGCCGGAGAGGACGCCCGCGGCGCCGTCGCCGAGGCCGTAGTAGTAGGTGAGCGGCGTGCCCTGGATCGCGTCGCCGTTGTCCATGACGAGCACGGACTCCTCGCCCTTCTCGGCGCGGAGACGGTCGACTTCGGTCGCGACGCGAGTGAGCCCCAGCGTGCCGGCGGCCGGGTAGGGCGCGTTTGCGAAGTAGTCCCAGTCGTAGACGTGCCCGTGCGTGTCGGTCGTCGACACCAGGGTGAGCTCGACGCCGTCGTCGAGGGTCGCGGCCGACGCGACGGGAGCGGCGGTGGCGGCCCCGAGCGCGACGACGGCGAGGAGGCGTGCAGCGCGGAGTGTGCGCATCGTTGTCCTGTTCGCATGATGAGCGGTTTGTGAGCGACTTCGAATCTATGCGGCGTGTGTGAATTGCGTGTGTCGGGATGGAGAGCATCGCTCGGCGATGCGGTTGCGGTGGTCGCTCAAACCCGGGCGGCCGTCGCGCCCCTCCGCTAGAATCGAGCGGCTGAACGCGCGGATGCGGCACCGACTGTCGCGCCGAATCGCCGCAGCCCGGCGGAGTCTGCTCCGAGCCGTACGCCCCCTCCCCGTCGAGAAGGACACGCCATGCCAGCAATCGTCATCACCGGCGCCCAGTGGGGCGACGAGGGCAAGGGACGCGCGACCGACCTCCTCGGCAGCCGCGTCGACTACGTCGTCAAGTTCAACGGCGGCAACAACGCCGGGCACACCGTCGTCGTCGGCGACGAGAAGTACGCCCTGCACCTGCTCCCCTCGGGAATCCTCACCCCCGGCGTCGTGCCCGTTATTGCGAACGGTGTCGTCGTTGACATCGAGGTGCTGTTCCACGAACTCGAGGCGCTGAGCGCCCGCGGCGTCGATGTGTCGAAGCTGCTCGTCAGTGCCAACGCGCACGTCATCACCAGCTACCACCGCACCCTCGACAAGGTGACGGAGCGCTTCCTCGGCAAGCGGCAGATCGGCACGACCGGCCGCGGGATCGGCCCGGCTTACGCAGACAAGATCAACCGCGTCGGCATCCGCATCCAGGACCTGTTCGACGAGAACATCCTTCGCCAGAAGGTCGAGGGCGCGCTCGACCAGAAGAACCACCTGCTGGTGAAGGTCTACAACCGCCGCGCGATCCTGGTCGAGCAGGTGCTCGAAGACCTGTTGCAGTACACCGAGCGCCTGCGCCCGATGGTCGCGGACACCTCGCTCGTCCTTGCGCAGGCCCTCGACGCCGGCAAGACCGTGCTCTTCGAGGCGGGCCAGGCCACGATGCTCGACGTCGACCACGGCACCTACCCGTTCGTCACCTCCTCCAACGCCACCTCCGGCGGCGCGGCCACCGGCTCCGGAGTCGCACCGAACCGCATCGACCGGGTCATCGCCGTCATCAAGGCCTACACGACGCGCGTCGGCGCCGGCCCGTTCCCCACCGAGCTCTTTGACGAGTGGGGCGAGTACCTCCGCAAGCAAGGTTTCGAATTCGGCACCACCACCGGCCGCCCGCGGCGCTGCGGCTGGTACGACGCACCCATCGCCCGCTACTCCGCCCGGATCAACGGGGTCACCGACTTCGTGCTCACCAAGCTCGACGTGCTCTCGGGCCTTGAGACGATCCCCGTCTGCGTCGCCTACGACGTCGATGGCGTGCGCCACGATGAGGTCCCGGTCTCGCAGAGTGACTTCCACCACGCGAAGCCGATCTACGAGGAGTTCCCCGGCTGGCAGGAAGACATCTCGGGGTGCCGCGAATTCTCGGACCTGCCGCAGACGGCGCAGGACTACGTCCGCGCGCTCGAGGCGATGAGCGGCGCGCGGTTCTCGGCGATCGGTGTCGGGCCCGAGCGCGAGCAGGTCGTCGTGCTGCACGACCTGCTCTGAGGCCCTCACAGCAGGTGCAGGCCGCGGGCGATCGCGGCGCGAATCGCGCGCTCCACGTCCGGCCAGCGGGTGAGTATCTGCGTCGCTGAGAAACGGAGGGTCACGTAGCCGTCCGCGGTGGCGTGCAGGTCACGGCGGCGATCATTCTCAAACTCGTGCGTGGACCGACCGTCGAGCTCGATCACCAGGCTCCGGCCGATCAGCAGGTCGACCCGGCCCACCCCGGGCAGGTGAACCTGGGCGAGGGCGACGATGCCGATGAGATGCAGGCGCCAACGGGTCAGGGTCTCGACTCCGCTCTGGGAGTCGTCTCGGGCGAAGGCGAAGAGCGCGTGCAGCCGCTGCGGGCAGGCGGAGCGCAGATCGGCGAGGTCGTCGGGGCCGAGGATCCGCTTCTCAAGGGCGGACTCGAGGGCGACGAGCAGGTCCTCGTCGCCGACGACGCGACCGAGCTGGAGCAGCGCGTGGGTGGGGGAGACGCGCAGGGGTTCGTCGCTCGGGTGCGTGGCATCCCAGTGCAGGCGGACGCCGCGGGGGACGGCCATGCGGGCAGCGTGGGGATCGACGTGCACGTGAAGCTGCGGTGAGCGCAAGACCCAAAGGCCGTGGGAGCGGGCGGCGTCGGTCGCGGCGAGGCGTCCGCCGATGCGGAAGGCGGTGAGGACCTCGGGCGGGAGGTTCGGGGAGGCGTACCAGCCGCGGCGGCCGCGGACGAGCCGACCGTCCTGGACCGCGCGAGTCAGGTCGCGGCCGGTCGCGCCCGCCGCGATCAGCGTCGAGCGCGAGACGGTGCCGCCGCGGCGAGCCAGCTCAGTTCCGAAATCCATCCTGCGAGCGTGGCCGCCGGCGGCGGTGCGAGGAGTGGGAGACGGCCAGGAACGGAGCAATCGGACCGCTCGGCGACCCTGTGGAGGGACGTCCGACCCGCGGGGCGGTCGGTGGAGTTCACAATTCAGGATGAACGACGTTGCGCGCACGCAATCATGCGGGTCCCGCGGCGCTAAATCGACTTTTTCCTGAGTTATGAACAGCAATGCCGTCTTGGGCGCCGGATAATCGGCGCATGCAGATCTACGCCGACCTTCCGGCCGTCCGTGCGCGGCAGATCGTGGCGGATGCCCTCTCGATCGGAGTCGCCGTGGTGGCGATCGCCGCCGGGCTCGCTGTCGGCTCGCTGATCGCCGGCCTCGCCGAGATCGGGCGGCGACTCGAGAGCGCCGGTAGCGGCTTCGGTTCGACAATGAGCGACGCCGGCACCACGCTCGGTGGCATCCCGCTCCTCGGCGACGCGGTGCGCGCCCCCTTCGATGAGGCGAGTGGTGCCGGTTCGATGCTGGCGGCCGCGGGCCGCGACCAGCAGCAGCTCGCCGGCGCCCTGGCGGTGGTCGCCGGAGTCTCCGTGGCGGGGCTGCCGCTCCTACTGCTCGCCGTCCTCTGGCTGCGACCTCGGCTGCGTTTCGCCCGGCGCACCGCCGAACTCCGAACGCTGGGGTCGACCGTCACCGGCTCCGAGCTGCTGGCCCTCCGCGCGCTCACCCAGGCGACGCCGCGCGAGATCTTGGCTGCGCATCCTGACGCGGTTCCCGCCTGGCGTCGCGGTGATCCCGCGGCGACCGCGGCCCTTGCAGCTCTCACCCTCCGTCGGGCAGGCCTCCGACCGCGCTGATCTGATGCTGCGCGGACGACGCAGTGTCCTTCGGAGGGATGACACTCACGCCACCCGCGGACGACGACGGCGACACGACGGGCTCCGTAGCGTCAAGGACATGCAGAACCAGACCTCCTCCGTCGTCGCGCGCGTCGAGGGCGTGCGCAAGCTCTACGGCAGCACTCCGCCCGTCGTCGCCCTCGACGACATCACGCTTTCGATCGCGCGCGGTGAGTTCACCGCGGTCATGGGTCCGAGCGGATCCGGCAAGTCCACCCTCATGCACGTGCTGGCGGGGCTCGACACCGCCTCAGCCGGGCGCGTGTTCCTCGGCGACGCCGAGATCACTGCGATGAGTGACGCCGAACTTACCGTGCTCCGTCGGCGCAGCGTCGGCTTCGTCTTTCAGGCCTTCAACCTGGTTCCCACGCTCGATGTCCGCGGGAACATCCGTCTCCCCTTCCAGCTCGACGGCCGCGCCGTCACCGCCGAGGAGGAGGAGTGGATCGCCCGCCTGATCGACTCCCTCGGCCTCCGCGAACGTCTCACCCACCGTCCGTACGAGCTCTCGGGCGGACAGCAGCAGCGGGTCGCGATCGCTCGAGCGCTCGCCACCCGCCCGCAGCTCATCTTCGCCGACGAGCCGACAGGCAACCTCGACTCCCGCACTGGTCGGGAGGTGCTTGCTCTGCTGCGCGCCTCCACCCGCGAGTACGGGCAGTCGATCGCAATGGTGACCCACGACCCGATTGCCGCGGCGTACGCCGACCGCATCCTGTTCCTCCGCGACGGGGCTCTCGTCGATGACCGCCGTGGAATGAGCGCCGAGGAGATCTCGCGCGCCATGCTTGCGATGGAGGGAGTGGCATGAGCCGCGTGAACACCGGCTCGAGCCAGGGTGGCGGCGCGATCGTCACCCTCGCCGCGCTCTCAGCCATGTTCGGCACCCTGCTGGTGCAGGTCGTCGCCGTGATGTCCGCGGCGATCGCGGCGAGCGGACTCGAAAATGTCGGTACGGTCTCGATGACGCTGTCGATGGTCGGGGCCCTCTTCTTTGGTATCGCGGTGTACGTGGGCGGGATCGTCACGGCCAACGCCGTCTCGACGGTGATCGCCGGACGCACCCGTGAAATCGCGCTGTTGCGACTGCTCGGCGCCTCGGGCCGGTCGTTGCGCGGCGAGGTCGTGCGCACCGGGTTCCGTCAGGGTCTGCTGGGTGCGGCGATCGGGCTGGTGGTCGGTATCGCCCTGGTCGCGCTCGGTACGGAGTTGGCGATGAATAACGGCATGATGAGCCGCTTCGAGTACCCGCTCGTGACGCCCGGCCTCGTGGTGCCTCTGTTGGCGGTAATCGCCTCGACGGTGATCGCGTCGTGGGCCGGCTCGCGCCGCGTCCTCGTCGTGGCTCCTGCCGAGGCCGCTGGCTCCTCGGCCGAGCCGCGTTACGAGGAGCTGCGTGGCCGCACCGTCCGCAACGTGTTCGCGATCGTGCTCGTCGTGATCGGCGGGCTCCTGCTCGCCGGCGGAGTGGTCGTGGGCCTGCATGCTCCGAGTGGTGTCCTGCTGGGTCTGCTCGGCGGCATGGTCTCGTTCACCGGAGTCATCCTCGGGGCGCCCGTGCTGCTCCCGCCGCTGACGGCGCTGGTCGGTCGTGTCTTCGGCGGTGGTCCGGTGGCGAGGCTCGCCTCCGCCAACGCGATCCGCAATCCCGCCCGGAGCGCCCGCGCCGTCGTGGGCCTGGTGATCGGAGTGGCCCTGGTCACGATGTTCGCGGTCGGCACCGCGACGTTCAGCTCGATCATGCAGCGCGTCGACGCAATGAGCCCGGAGCAGTTCGCCGCGTTCGAGCAGATCATCTCGGTGACCACGGCGATAATGACCGTCCTGCTCGGATTCTCGGTCCTCCTCGCCGCAGTAGGTATCGTCAACACGCTCTCGCTGAGCGTGCTGCAGCGCCGCCGCGAGTTGGGGCTCCTCCGCGCTCTCGGGTTCACCGGCTCGCAGGTGCGCGCGATGGTGGTGCTTGAGGCGGCTCAGATGATCGTCGCGGCGATAGTGCTCGGCGTGGTGCTGGGCATCGCGTATGGCTGGTGCGGGGCGGTCTCGCTCTTCGCGTCGATTCCCGGTGCCGGTTTGGTGCCGCCGACGATCCCCGTGCCGATCTTGGTCGGCGTGCTCCTGGTCAGCACGGTGATCACGATCGTCTCGGCTGTGGTGCCTGCGCGTCGGGCGACGACGGTCTCACCGGTCGCGGCGCTCGCCGTCGCTTGAGTCGCCGTGAGGCCCCGCTCACACGACCGAGAACGCCGGTGAGAAGAGCTCCCGCCCGCTGACAGCGAGCAGGAGCTCTTTTCCACGTCCGGATCGGGCGGCCAGGCCGCCGCAAGCACGGGATGAGCGGACGCCACCGTACCTGGGACAGGCCTCGGTAAGATCGATACCGACGAGCCCGCGGATCCCCCGGTGATCACGCGACTTCCCGAACGGAGAACGGACTCATGGGGCGACTGATCTACGACTCGACCCTCGAGGCGGACTTCGACGACCGGCTGCTGGCGCACCTGCAGATCGTGATCGGGTCCAAGCTCGCGCGCAACGAGTCGTTCTACTTCTCCTGGAAGGACTCGCAGGCGGTGGGGGATGGACGGACCTCGATCTGGCTGCACCCCGCGATCCCGCTGCGGTTCAAGTACCACGGCGGCAGGGCTCCGGTCATCAACCCCGACTGGATCCGCCAACTGCTGGCCGATTCGCACACCGCTCACGGTCTGCGGATCAGCGAGGAGCCGCACGGCGCCGTCCGCCACACCGACGAGGGAACCCTATGAAGCGCGTCGAGATAACCTACGGCGGGGTGGCGTTCAGCCTTAGCGAGACGACCGCTGCGGAGGTGCGTGCGAGCATCGATCGCGCGCTCGATGGCTCCGCACCGCGCTGGATCACGGTCAACCAGGGCGAGGGTGAGCCGTACGAGACGTCGATCCTCATCACCCCGGGCGTCGCGTTCTCGGTCGCCGACGTGGTGCACTGACACCGCGGCGCCCGGGGATCGCTCCCGGAGCTGATCCGGCGCTCACCGCGCGAGCACGGCCGGGAACTCGCCGGCGATCTCGCGGGCAAGATAGCCCGCCGGGCCGAGCCGTCCTGTGAGGACGGTGTCAGCCTCCGTGTGCAGGTAGGCGCCCCAGGCAGCGGCACCCATCGGGTCGACACCGCGGCCACGAAGGCCAGCCGTCGCTCCCGCCAAAACATCTCCGCTGCCCGCGGTCGCCAGCCCCGGATGCTCGCCCTCGACTCGTACGACGTCGCCGTCCGGCGAGGCGATCGTGTTGAACAGGCTCACTATCGCGTCGTAGCGTGCGGCGATCGCCAGCGCGGCGCGCTTTACATCGTCGACCTCCGCGCCAAGCAGCCGAGCCGCCTCCTCCGTGTTCGGCGTGAGGAGGAGCCGCCCAGCCAGACGTCGGGCTACCCGGCGCTGCCCAGGGAGTACGCCGAGTGGGAAGGCGTCGAGGTGCACCGCTGGCACGTCGTCAAGGAGGGGGGCGAGCGCCCGCAGGGTCGCGGCGGTCGCTCGCGGATCATCCAGGCCCGGACCGACGAGCGCGACATCGGCCGAGGCGAGTTCGCCGGCCAGCGCCTCCAGTCCGCGGCCCGAGATTGAGCCGCCGCGGGTCTCAGGGAGCGGCACGACGCCGCACTCCGGCAGAGCGACGGCCGCGGCCGGGGCGACCGACTCTGCGACGCAGAGCGTGATGCGACCAGCCCCGGTGCGCAGGGCGGCGACCCCCGCGAGGATCGCGGCTCCTGGAGTCTTACGAGCGCCTCCGATGACGACGACGTCGCCGCGGGCATGCTTCGAGCCGCCGGGTGCGGGCAGGGGCCAGCGCCGGTCGAGCAGGGCGCGATCGATGACCTCACTCATAGGGATCTCCTTCTCCGGCGTCGCGGTTATCGTGCCGGGTGACGGGAGCGCCGGAGCGCTCGAGGTGCGCGGTGTGGTTGAACAGCGCGAGGCTCCAGCCATCACCCTCGCGGACGAGGCGGGTGATGGACGCATTCGCGACCGGGGTCGAAGCGCCGATGTCGAGCAGCTCGTGCTCCGAGAGCCTCTCGCAGACGTAGCGGATGATGAGCACGACCGCGTCGTGACAGAACAGCACGGCTGGACCGTGAGGCGCGGCGGCGTCGAGATGGTCCAGGAACGAGCGGACCCGCAGCGCAAGATCCGTCCACGCCTCGCCGCCCGGCGGCCGGTAGTAGAACTTCCCGAGCCACTCGCGACGAGCCGCCTCGTCGGGTAGGCGGGCGCGCAGGCCCGCGGAGGTAAGGCGATCGGTGACGCCGAGGTCGCGATCGCGCAGGCGCTCGTCGCTGTGCAGCGGCAGGTCGATCCCGGCCTCCGCGAAGGCGAGACGCGCGGTCGAGGAGGCGCGGCGGAAGGGCGAGGTCCAGGCTGAGGCGGGCCTCGCCTCGCCTGCCAGCCAGTGGCCGAGGGCCCGGGCCTGCTCCTCGCCCGCGGGAGAGAGGTCGACGTCGGCGTCGCGCCGATCGACCACGATCTCGTGGGCTCCCTCCGCCTCGGCGGCGCTCGCCGCAATGTTGGCCCGACTCTCGCCGTGGCGCACCAGGAGGAGTTCGGTTGGTCCGGTCGTGCGGGAGGAGGCCATTCCCCCACGCTCGACCTCCGCGCCGCCCAGCGCCAGGGGTTTGCGTGTCCGTGCGGCGGGTTGCTACAGGATGGTGCGGTCCTCGCGGACGGGGGGCGGGTGCTCCTCGGCCGTGACCGCGTCCTCTACTGCGGCCCGGGTCTCGGGATTGCCGAGTATTCGGAAGTGGCCGCCGGTCTCGATCCGCACATTGACCGCGCCCTCGAGCATGCTGCCGTCGGGGATGTGCGGATCGAAGAGCCCGAATACCGAGGTGATGCGGGCGTTTGCGCCCGCGCGGCCGGTGAGCAGCAGCGTCGTCGCATCCCGAGGGGAAAAGGCCCGGAGGCTCCGCAGGACCAGGTAGGGCGCGTAGCGGGAGCCGCCGAACGGCGTCGACACGGCGACCATCCGATCGACGCGGCTGTCGGGGTCGAGTTCGGTCATCACGTATTTGCCGATCAGGCCGCCCTTGCTGTGCGCAACGATCACCACCTCGCGGAGATCATGCTCAGCGAGGTAGGCGGCCACATCCTCCGCGGTGCGGGCGACGGGCCGACCGTTGCGGCCAAGGCTCGTGAGAACGTGCAGCGGGTGGCCGCGCGCGTGCAGCGGATCGATGATCGGACGCAGGAACGACCACGTCTCCCAGATGCCGGGCAGGACGACGACCGGCCGACGGTCGCCGTCGAGGTAGTCGTCCGGCGCCCGGCGGGAGAGGACGCCGCGCATCTGCCAGGCGACGGCGTAGGCGTAGTCCTGAGACCACCAGGTGGCAGTGCGCAGCAGGCTTCGGAGCCGCTTCATGCGGCTGACTCCGCCTGGCGGGGTGCAGGCAGCGGAGTGGGCGCCTCGCCGAGCGCGGCGGCGAAGCGGAGGATCTCGTGTGCCAGAGCTTCGGGCTCGGTGCGCGGCACTACGTGGCGGGACGCCGCCAACTCGACGAGGCGCCCCCGCTCGGCGTCGGCGAGGAGGCTCTCGCACCAGTCTCGGGTCGCAATCGGGTCGTCGCGCCCGCGCACGATCAGGACCGGCTGGGCGAGAGCGGCGAGCCGCAGTTGGATCGGGTAGTGCAGCATCTCGGGCAGCTGACGGAGGTACCAGCGCAGTCCGCCGCGCAGGTAGTCGGCGAGCACGATCGCATCGACGCCGACCGGCTCGCCGAGGCAGTCGCGCAGGAGAGCGAGCCCTTGGCGCAGGGAGCCGGGCCTCAATGGGTCGACGACGGGCCCGATCAGGACCGCTCCGTCGATGAGATTCGGAGCGCGCAGGGCGAGCTCGACGGCCACCTGCGTCCCCATCGAGTGCCCTACCACGACCGCCCGGGTGACGCCACGCTCGATCAGCGCTTGCTCGACCTGCCGGGCATGATCCTCGATCCCGACCCGCTGCTGTGGCCGGCGGTTCGCCCCGAAACCGGCGAGGTCGACTCCGATCACCCGGCTGTGCCGGCCCAGCGCCGCCGCGAGGGGGGAAAAGGTGTGGTGCGACATCCCGATGCCGTGGATCAGGACGAACGTGCGCTGGGCGTCGGCGCGTCCACCGGCGAGGGTGCGCAACTCGACCCCCTCGACGTCGTGTCGCACAGAGGTCACGCGTCGGGGTGATGTCAGCAGCATCGTCCCAGGCTAGGTACTCGGCGCGGACAGCGCTTGGGGATGCGCGCGCGGCGGCTGTGGTCTAGGCGTCCGGCCCCTGTGGAGGAGCGCCCGGCGGGCGGAGCTGTCAAGCGCCTCCGCTGCGGCAGCCGTGCTGCCTACCCTCGAGCGAGGGCGACGGATGCCGCCCGCGGAGGGATGACGACATGCGGATCGCGATTGTCGGGGCGACGGGCAATCTGGGTACGGCACTCCTGCGACGCCTGGACGGCGAGGCCGGGGTGGACGAGATCGTCGGAGTCGCGCGGCGGGCCCCCGGGCTCGACTCCGAGGAGTACCGGGGTGTGCGCTGGGTCGAGGTCGACATCGCGTCGAGGGAGGCGCCGCGCCTGCTTCGCGACGCCTTCGCCGGGATCGACGCGGTCGTGCACCTCGCGTGGGCACTGCAGCCGAGCCACGATGAGCAGTTCCAGCGGCTGGTCGACGTCGGGGGGACCGCGGCAGTGCTCGCGGCGGTCGCTGCCGCCGGAGTTGGCCAGGTCGTGGTCGCGTCGTCCGTCGGTGCGTACAGTGCGGCTCCCAAGTCGACCCGGGTCGACGAGAACTGGCCGACCGGTGGTCTGCACACATCGACGTACAGCCGACATAAAGCAGCGAACGAGCGGGCGATGGATGTGTTCGAGGCCGAGCACCCGGAGGTGGTGGTCACCCGGCTGCGCCCTGGGCTCGTGTTTCAGCGCGGCGCGGCGACCGAGATCGCCGGACTTTTCGCGGGACCGCACTCTCCCACCCGGTGGCTGAAGGCGGTCCGTATCCCTGTCCTGCCACTGCCGCGGACCCTGATCGTCCAGGGCGTGCACGCCGACGATGTGGCCGACGCGTTCTGGCGCGCACTCGACAGGCGAGCGGGTGGCGCCTTTAACGTCGCTGCCGAGCCTGTCCTCACTCCGCAGCTCCTGGCCCGCGCGGTCGGCGCCCGGCTGGTGACGGTGCCCTTCGGCCTCCTCCGCTCGATCGTCACCGCGACGTGGCACCTACGGCTACAGCGGACGGACGCGGGCTGGCTCGATATCGCGGGCAACGTCCCGGTGATGTCGACCGAGCGGGCGCGCGCCGAGCTGGGCTGGACGCCGAGGTTCACGGCCGAGGAGGCGCTCGCCGAGCTGGTCGAGGGTCTGGGCGACCGGTCGACCATCGCGGGATCTCCTCCGCTACGGGGATAGGCGAGCCGCGGGAGGGTCCGCTACTCAGCGAGACCTGGCCGGAGGCGTCAGCCCTGCTCGTCCGTCACCCGGATGAGGACCTTGCCGGTGGCTCCCTGCTCGACCGCGTCGTGCGCGGCGGCAGTCTCCTCGAGCGGGAACCAGGTCAGCGGCAGGCCCGCCGCCTCGCCCACCGGCAGTGCGCCGTCGGTGAGGGCGGCGGTGATGTCCTCCGCGACGGCCTGCAGGGCCTCCTCGCCGACCGTGTACAGAAGGAGACCCTGCCAGCGCGCGTTCTTCGCGAAGCTGGCGACGATTGGCGCCGTGAACTCGTTGCCGTTGGTGTTCGCGTAGTAGGCGATGCTGCCGTGGTTGGCCAGCACCGCCACGTCGAGGGCGGCGTTCTGCGCGGGCGCGACCTCGACAACGTGCTGAATACCGTCGGGTGCGAGCTCGCGGATGCGGTCAGCCAGCGTGTCGTCCGGGTAGTGCAGCACGTGCTGCGCGCCTGCCGCGCGGGCGAGCCGCTCCTTGGAGTCGCTGCTCACCGTTGCGATGACCGTGGCGCCCGCCCAGACGGCGAGCTGGATGGCCGCATGTCCGACCGCGCCGACGCCGCCCTGGACCAGGACGGTGCGGCCCGCGAGGGCACCGGGAACGAGGCGGGAGGGGCCGTGTTCGTGCACGGTGAGGGCACGGTGGGCGGTCATCGCGGGGACGCCGAGGCTGGCGGCGACGTCGGTCCCGATCCCGTCGGGGAGGCGCACAACATGCTCGGCGAGCAGCACTGCCGACTCCTGCGCGGTGCCGGTGGGGCGCTGGTGGGCCGAGAGGTACATCCAGACCCGGTCGCCGACGCTCAGGCCCTCGACGCCGTCGCCGACCGCAGACACGACGCCCGCGCCGTCCTGGTTCGGGACGACCTCGTCGAAGGCGAGCTCGCCGTCGGCGCGTGCCTTCCAGTCGGTCGGATTCACTCCTGAGACGAGCACCTGGACGCGGACCTCACCGGGCCCGGGGGTCCGCGTCTCCCGGTCGACGAGGGAGAGGACGGAGGAGTCACCGGTGTGTGAGTAGACGATCGATCGCATACCGACGGCAAGGCGCGGATCGCGCGAGGTATTCCCGGCCGTACGTGCGCTGCCCGAGGTGCTCTTTCGGGTAGCGGAGCGGTTTTTCGCCCTCCCGTTCTTCGGCGCCAACTGGAGCAAGGTTGTGGATGGTGCCTATCATGACGACCACTCAAATGCGTCTCGTGGGGGGCGCGGAAGGCAGGGGGATCCGTGCGAGTACGGTTTGATGCGGAGGCGGCGAGTCTTCTCTCGTCACGATTGCGGAGTGCGGCGGTGGAACTCTCGCGCCAGAGTCAGGAGCGGGAAGCCGCGGTGCTTGACGTGCAGATCGACTTCTCGGGGGTTGCGCAGGTGCTGTTCGAGCGGGCGTGCAGGCCTGCTCTCAACGATCGGATGGCGCTCATCGACGTCTTCTCGATGGTCGCCGACCAGGTTGACGCGGTGGCTGAGCAGGCGGCGGCGGAGCAGGAGCGCCGCGACGCCCTCGACTCCTGGTATGAGCGGGAGAGGGTACGTCTGCACAATCAAATTCCAGGGGACCCGTTGCAGGCGCTGAAGGACGAGGTCGCGCGGGACCTCGATCCGCGGCCCTCCACCGAGCCGATCCGTCCTCGTCCGCTGTGCGTGTCCTTCGGAGTGCGGGCGCGATACCACTCGACCGAGGGCGCTCCGACGTCGGGGAGGAGCTCGGCCGATCCGATGCGCCTGCGCAGCTTCCTGGGAGTCGCTCGGGCGCTCGATCGGGAAGCGGGCGACCTCGTCAATCGGCTCAGTGGCGACTGGACCGAATTCCGCGACAGCTGTTCCTGGGCGCCGATTGAGCGAATGGACGCGCTGGGCGGTCTAATGGGTCTCCTCAACGAGAACGCAGACGACGCGAACTGGCTCGAGCGCGTCGCAGAGGCGTTCGAGCGTGCCGGGGGCGGCACGCTCTCGGACGTCGCGATCGGCACCTGCGCGATCGGGCGTCAACCGGCTCCGCTGCGACATCTCCTCGATCGGAGTCTCACGTCGCCGGACGTGCTCGCGGCGTGGCGAGACTCGGGGCTGAGGCCCTCCGACGTTGCCGGCCTTCCCCTCGCGACGCAGATCGCCTTCGCCGATCTCGACGGGCTGCCAGCTGCCGCTCGCGATGCCGCGTCGCGGGCCGTGCTCGATGCGGCGGAGCGCGACCCGATGGGGGTCTATCTGGACCTCGGGCTGGGGAGTGGGGAGGGCATAGGGCTAGCAGAGTTCACGGAGCAGATGAGTGCGCTTCGGGAGGCGGTGAGGGATGCGGACGAGAAGGCGAGGAAGCTAGCGGGTCCGCCTGCGGGGCAGGTCGCTCAGCTCGTCGGGCTCAGCGTGGACGACGGGGCGCTGGTCGGGGCCATCTCGCTGGGGAATCTTGATACGGCGGAACGGGTGACCGTCAATGTTCCGGGAGCGCTCACGACAGTTGGGAGCATGGAGCAGAACGTCCGCGTGGCGAATGATCTATTCGAGGGTGCTGTATTCATCCATCCTGGTACCTCCTTCGCTGTCGTCTCATGGATTGGCTACCACACTCCCGCGGGACCTGAGGCCTTGATCGATGCGCGGGCTGACTCCGGGTCTCCCCGTCTGAGCGGCTTCATCGATGGTTTCCTCGATGCGCGAGCGGATCTTCCGCCCGAGAACATTTCCCTCCTGAATCACTCCTACGGCTCGCCGACGGCGGTCGATGCCTGTCGGGACATTCGGCACCGCATCGACGCGCTCGTCTCCTATGGCTCCGCCGGGGTCGACCCAGATATCGACCTGAAAGACCTAAATGTCGACAAGGTGTTCGCGACCGAGGCCGATGCCGACGGGACGGCAGATATCGGCCGTCTCTGGGGTCTGGGTCCGCGCGTCGACCCCCGGACCCTCGATGGCGCGATCATCTTCTCCGCCGAGGAAGGGGACGGGACAAAGGCTGTGACCGGACATGATATGTCGCCAGACGAGTCGAACGGGGATGTTGGCTACCTTTCACCGGATGCGACCTCCTTCAAGTCCGTAGTCAAGATTATGGCGACGGGGGACGTGGCTCAGTGAGAGCGAGGAAGAATTCGCGGCGGACTGTCCGTGCAATGCTGGCGACGGCACTACTGGTGACGCTGCTCTGCGGATGCGGAGCGGGTGGAGAAAGGAGCACGATGACGGAGCGGCGGGATGCGGCGGGGATGACTCAGGCGGAGGTGGCGAAGTTGTCTTTGGAGCAGGAGTTCGAGCTAAATGCGCAGCATTACGTGCACATGAACGAGTTGTTGCGGGATGCGCAGTTGCGGATTAGTGACGGTGTGTGGAGGTGGAACGGTGGGGAGACGTTGCCCGAGGAGGGTTTCAATGGTGGTGTGGGTGGGGGTCTTCCGGGTGCGACGGGCAAGAACAGCTACTACGTGCAAGGAGGCAGAATTCTGACCCCAGAGGGGGCGAACGGTTCCCTCTCGGACCTGGACCCGATGCGGAAGTATTTTGAGGAGCAGGGGTGGCAGTATTTCACACGGGAGCACACAACGGACGCCGATCTGTGGGGTATTACCGGTGACGGCTATAGGATTAACTATTATATTCAGGCGAGTGGAGTGTATTCGATTCAGGTGTATAGCGAATTATTTTGGACGAACGATGCTCATGCATTATTCGAAGCGGTCGCGTCCCGGGATTACGACCCGTTCCCGGAGGAGTCGCTTCCCGGCGTGTATGTCCCCTTTCCTCGATGGGATGCTCCGATCCGTCCGCTGGGCCGTCAGTGACTGCTTTGAGGATGGCGGCGAGGATCGCGGGGGTTCTCGCGGTCTTTCTTGTGGTGTCGGCGTGTTCGTCGATTCCGATGGCGGAGCGGCGGGATGCGGCGGGGATGACGCAGGCGGAGGTGGCGAAGTTGTCTTTGGAGGAGGAGTTCGAGTTGAATGCGCAGCATTATGTGCATATGAACGAGTTGTTGCGGGATGCGCAGTTGCGGATCAGTGGCGGTGTGTGGAGGTGGAACGGTGGGGAGACGTTGCCCGAGGAAGGGTTCAGTGGTGGGGTAGGGGGTGGTCTTCCGGGCGGGACGGGCGAGAACAGCTACTACGTGAGAGGGGGCCGAATTATCACCCCGGAGGGGGCGAATGGTTCCCTCTCGGACTTAGACCCGATGCGGAAGTATTTTGAGGAGCAGGGGTGGCAGTATTTCACGCGGGAGTATACGACCAACGCCGAATTGTGGGGTATCACGGGTGATGGCTATCGGGTGAAGTACTTCATTCAGGCGAGTGGCGTGTATTCGATCCAGGTGTATAGCGAACTGTTTTGGACGAATGATGCGCATGCGTTGTTCGATGCGGTCGCGTCGCGAGACATTCCTGAATTCCCGGACGAGTCTCTCCCTGGTTTTTACGCCCCGTTCCCGCGTTGGGATGCTCCGATTCACCCGCGTGGGCGGCAGTGACCCGGATTCGCAAACGTCGGCTTTCGGTGCTGGTCCTCGGTACTTCCCTCGTCGTGTCGGCATGTTCGTCGATTCCGGTGGCGGAGCGGCGGGATGCGGCGGGGATGACTCGGGCGGAGGTGGCGGAGTTGTCTTTGGAGCAGGAGTTCGAGCTGAATGCGCAGCATTATGTGCACGCGGAGGAGTTGTTGCGGGATGCGCAGTTGCGGATTAGTGACGGCGTCTGGATGTGGAATGGTGGTGAGACGCTGCCCGAGGAGGGGTTCAATGGTGGCGTGGGTGGGGGTCTTCCGGGTGGGACGGGTAAGAACAGTTATTACGTTACGTGTACTCGGATCATCAAGCCTCCGGGGGCTCAGGGGGCCAGGGCGGATCTGGATCCGATGGTGGCCTATTTTGAGGAGCAGGGGTGGGAGTGCTTCGTCAGGGAGAAGTCGGCGAGTGCGGATTTGTGGGGGATAATGGGCGACGGCTATCGGATTAACTATTTCATTCAGGCGAGTGGCCAGTATTCAATCCAGGTGTACAGCGAACTGTTTTGGACGAACGACGCGCATGCATTGTTCGTCGCGGTTGCGTCGAGGAGGGAGAAAGAGCATCCGGACGAGTCGCTTCCCGGCGTGTATGTGCCCTTTCCACGCTGGGACAACCCGATCCGTCCGCTGGGCCGTCAGTGATACCCAGAAGGGCGGCGGACCCGAAAGTCCACCGCCCTTCTGCGTAGCATCCGATCAGGACTGTGCGTCCTCCTGGACGGCGTGCTTGGCTTCGCGAGCCGAGTCCGACACGTCGTCGGCAGCCGAACTGCCGGCTTCCTTGACATTCTGCGCGGCGTCCGCTGCGGTGTCCTTGACCGCGGAGAACGCTTGCTGCGCGGGCTCTCGGAGCTCGTCGGCAGCCTCCTTCGCGGCGTCCGTCACCGAGTCGACGACCGGCTGCGCCTGCTCCTTGACGCGGCTCGCCGCTTCCTTCTCCTGACTTGACGCCGGGATCAGCGAGGCGACCAGCAGGCCTGCCCCGAAGGCGATCAAACCGACCGCGAACGGGTTGCCCTCGGCCTTCGCCTTGGCCGCGCCGGCTCCGCTCGAGAGCGAATCCGAGGCGTCGTGCGCCGAACCCATCACGCGGTCGCGGACCGAGCCCATGGCCGACTTCACCTTGTCGGTCTGCCGCTGCGCAATGGCGCTCGGGCTGACCTTCTCGGCGAGAGCATCGACGTCGCCGCCGAGTTCATAGCGAGTGCGCTCGATGTCCGCGCGAATCTCCTCGGCGCTCTTCGAAGAATCAGCGCTCTTCGAAGAATCAGGGCTCGTCGACGAATCAGCGCCCCACGGCACATTCGGGGTTGTGTTCTCTGTGTTGTACGTCATCGTCCTGCCCCGTTCGGCTTGAGTGTTTCGGGAATCTTTTTGAGGGAGTCGACCGTTTCTGGGGCACCGTCGATCTGCTGGAGGCTCTTGCGCCCGACGGCGTAGAGGATCGCGGCGATCACGCCCCAGATCACTGCCACGACGACGCCCGACCAGCCGTTGCCGATCAGCGTGCCAAGGCCCCACCAGAGGGCGATCGAGAGGAACAGCACGGCCATCAGTGCGGCGTAGCCCGCACCACCGAGCAGACCGGCGCCCTTGCCCGCTTTGCCGGCTGACTCCTTCAGCTCGGCCTTAGCGAGTGCCATCTCCTGACGGATCAGGGTTGACAGGTCGCGTGAGACCTCGCCGAGCAGATCGCCCAGCGATGTCGAGCCGGCCCGCTCGTCGGCGGTCGGCTCCGAAGAGCCTGCGCGATGCGCGCCCGACAGGTCGCTCACAGCCGAGTCCCGCCGGGGAAGGAGTCGTAGCCGGTCGCGGTGGGCGGGGTGCTCAGCGGGTCGGCAATCGGCTCGGTCGGCAGGTAGTCGCGCTCAAGAGAGCTCGATCCCACGGTTCCGTAGGCGGAGGGCGCGGGAGCGTCGAACTCGGGTCCGTCGGTACGGGCCGTGGTTGCCTCCTTCTCGTCCTTCGCCTCGGCGGTCAGCGCGCGGATGAGGCGCCCGCCGACCAGGCCGGCGGCGGCGGCGATCACAATGAAGGCTCCCGGACGACGGCGCGCGAACGAGCGGACGTCGTCGAGCAGCTCGGAGGGGTCGCGGTTCTCGAGCCACTGGGCCACGCCCTGGGCACGGGTCGCGGCCTGCGAGACGAGGTTCGCGGCTGCGTTGCCGCTGCCGCCCTCGCCGTTCGCGAGTGCGGTGAGGTCGTCGCTGAAGGCGCGGACACCCTTGGCGGCGTTCTCCTTCTGCGCGTGCGCCTGCTCGGTGAACTGCGTACGGCTCTGGTCGTAGAGGTCTTTGACCTGGACCTTGGCCTCCTGGACCACGTTGGCGGCCTCGTCCTTGCCGGTCGAGAGCACGTCGCTCGCGGCCTGCTTGGCGTCGCCGGCTACTGCGCCAGCCTGCTCCTTCGCGGTGCTTGCCGTCTCCTTCGCGGAGTCGACTGCGCCACTGGAGCCGGAGGCGGCGTGCGCCCCGGTGTAGGTGGAGGTGTCGGTCGCGCCGAAGTTCGCGGCGCCGTCTCCGAACGGAGGTGAAGCGGGATCGATGTTCGACATCGTCTGTCCCTTCCAGGGTCGTGTGGTGTGGATAGCGTGCCGGCGCCGCCCAGTCTGGGCGCGGCGTCGGAGCCTCGGGAAGGGAGTAGCGGTCGACTCCGCAGGGAGGATACGATCCGCGCCCGCGAGAGGGTCAGGGCTGCCGAGCCTGGGAGCGGCCAGGGCATCGTCCCGAGACGGCCGTCAAGCCCCTTCTGGCCCTCCGACAGCGCTGCTTACCGTCACAGAACAGACATCGGACGTCCGATCCACCGGAACCACTCGATTACCGGAAAGGCACAACCAGTCATGTTCTTCCACCGTCAGGAACTGCAGTTCACGGCCACTCCCTCGAAGCCTGATGCCGTCTTCGCGCGCCGGTTCCAGGAGGTGCTCGGCGGCCAGTACGGCGAGATCACTGTGGCGATGCAATACGGCTTCCAGGCTTGGAATGCTCACGACCCGGGCAAGTATCGAGACCTGCTGTTCGGCATTGGTGCCGAGGAATTCGGCCATGTGGAGATGATTGCCGTGATGATTGCCCAACTGCTAGAAAAGGCCCCGGTCGAGCAGTCCGAGGCCGCCATTACCAAGGATCCGGTCCTCGCGGCCGTGGTCGGAGGCATGGATGTGCAGGCCGCGATCGTCGCCGGCGCTGGTGTCCGACCTGTCGACAGCATGGGCAACCCGTGGCAGGGCTCCTACATCACCGCCAGTGGAAACTTGCTCGCTGACTTCACGGCGAACGCCAACGCCGAGATGCAGGGCCGTCTTCAGGTCGCGCGGCTTTATCACATGACTGATGACCACGGAGTGCGCGACCTGCTGTCGTTCCTCCTGGCCCGCGACACTATGCACCAGAACCAGTGGATCGCGGCAGCCGCCGAGCTGCGCGCCGAGGGCAAAGAGGATCTGCCCGTGCCCTCGAACTTTCCTCTCTCGAAGGAGGAACGCTCGGTGTCGTACGAGTACATCAACTTCTCGGACGGCGCAGCCGCGTCTGAGGGGACCTGGGCGTCCGGCCCGACCCCCGACGGCAAGGGCGAGTTCAGCTACCGCGTCGCCGAGCCGGGCGCCGGAGTCACGATGCCGCCGCCCACTCAGCCAGACGAGCGCTTCTACGGGACCGACCCAAAGCCGAACATTGTCGAGAAGGCAGTAGGGGCCGTGAAGGATGCGGTGACGGGCAAGTGAGCGCGGCACGTCTCCTCGGGGCCCTGGGCGCCTCCGTCCTCACGATCGGGCTGCTGGCTGGCTGCACGGGTGATGCTCAAACGCCGAACCAATCGGGCAGCGCTGTGCCCACCAGCGCCGACGACGGGTCAACCCCGACGCCCACGATGCAGCCGACGCAGACGCTCCCGTCCGACACCGCGACTCCCGCAACCTAATCGCTCCGCGGCGGCACCCCAGGGCCGGCCGGTGCAGTGCGAGTGCGAATATTGGCAGGCTACCTGGGCCCTGGACAAGCCCCCTCGCGTACTCAGCGGACGGGCAGTCTGCGGTCCTACCGTCGTAGAACGATCAGTAAAGGAGGCACCACCATGGGGCTCGATGACAAGATCAAGAACGCCGCTCAGGACATCGCCGGCAAGGCGAAGGAAGCCCTAGGCGACCACAAGAACGATGACAGCCTGAAGGCCGAAGGCCAGAAGGACCAGGCTGCGGCCTCGACCAAGAAGGTCGGCGAAGACGTCAAGGACGTCTTCAAGTAGGTCACGCCACTACCGCGAAGGCGGCGCTCCCCTGGGGGGCGCCGCCTTCGTCATCGGTGGGCGAAGCGGAGAAAGACCGCCTTCGCGTCTACGGGTGCAGCACGACCTTGATGCAGCCGTCCTCCTTTTTCTGGAAGGTCTCGTAGAGGCCGGGAGCGTCCTCGAGAGGAGCGCGGTGCGTGGTGAGGTCCAGCACTCCCAGCGGGTCGGCCGGATCCTCGACAAGCGGCAGCAGCTCATCGATCCAGCGCTTCACGTTGCACTGCCCCATCTTCACAGTGACCTGCTTGTCGAACATCGACTTCAGTGGCAGCGGGTCGGCCTCACCGCCGTAAACGCCGCTGAGCGAGACAGTCCCCCCGCGGCGCACGAGATCCAGCGAGGCCGTGACCGCAGCGAGCCGGTCGACGCCCACCGTATCCATTGCTTTGCGGGCGATCGGATCGGGGAGCAGCCCGGCCATCGTCTGCGCAAAGGAGCCCATCGGGGATCCGTGGGCCTCCATGCCGACCGCATCGATGACGGAGTCGGGTCCGCGCCCTTCGGTGAGATCACGCAGCTGATCGGCGATGTCGTCCGAGAGATCGAACGTCTCGACGCCGTGCCGGGCCGCCATCTCGCGGCGCTCGGCGACCGGGTCGACCGCGAGCACGCGGTAGCCCTTGTGCACGCCGATACGCGTGGCGAACTGGCCGACCGGGCCGAGTCCGAAGACGACGAGCGAGCCGCCGTCGGGCACTTCCGCGTAGTCCACGCCCTGCCACGCGGTCGGCACGATGTCGCTGAGGAACAGGTAGCGCTCATCGGGCAGGTCGGATCCAACGACGACCGTGTTGTAGTCGGCTAGCGGGACCCGCAGGAACTCGGCCTGTCCGCCGGGGACCTGACCGTACATCTTGGTGTAGCCGAACAGCGCGGCTCCTGACCCGTACTCGGTCACCTGCGTCGTCTCGCACTGCGACTGCAGGCCACGGCGGCACATGAAGCACTCACCGCACGCAATGGTGAAGGGAACGACGACTCGGTCACCGACCCGGAGCGTCGTGACGCCTGCGCCGACCTCCTCCACGATGCCCATTGGCTCGTGCCCCAGCACGTCGCCCTTGTCGAGGTATGGGCCGAGGAGTCGGTACAGGTGCAGATCGGAGCCGCAGATCGCCGTCGAGGTGATCCGGATGATCGCATCGGTCGGCTGCTGGATGCGGGGGTCGGGGACGGTCTCGACCGAGACCTTCTCGATGCCCTGCCAGGTAAGTGCTCGCATGTGTGTCTCCGTTCTCCGGCTCACGCCGGGGTTTGCCTCCAGCGCACACCCGCGCAGCACGGGAGGGGAGGGGCTTGACGCTCCTCCGCCCCCGCTTCGCAGCGGATCTTCGGTCCGGCACCATGCGAGCATGCGGCGTTCACCTCGCTCACGGCGGCGGAGTGATGGGATGGACGGATGGATGCTCTCTACACCGCCATCGCCCACGCCTCCGGTGGAGGACGCGACGGCCACGTCCGCACGGAGGACGACCGTCTCGACCTCGATACCCGCGCCCCCGAAGAACTCGGCGGCTCCGGGGAGGGGACCAACCCCGAGCAGCTCTTCGCTGCCGGCTACTCGGCCTGCTTCCTCAGCGCGCTGCATGGAGCCGGCAGGCAGCTGAAGATCGACACGACCGATGCGGCCGTCTCGGCCAGTGTCTCGATCGGCAAGAACGACTCCGGCGGGTTCGGCCTCTCGGTCGAGCTCGACGTCTACGTGCCGAAGGCGAGCGCCGAGGAGGCGCAGAACGTCGCCGACGCGGCGCACCAACTCTGCCCCTACTCGAACGCCACGCGGGGCAACATTCCCGTGCAGATCAACCTGGTCGACTGACCAGATGCCGGACGACGGCCCCTCCCCGAGACCGGGTGGGGGCCGTCGTCCGGCATCTCCTCAGTGACGGACAAACCACGCTCCGTTAGGGTCGCACCATGAATGAGGACCCGTCGCAAGAAGAGACCCTGGTACAAGCCGAACTGGTGCAGATTCGCCAAAGTATCGACAACATTGACGCTGCGCTGATCCACCTGCTTGCAGAGCGCTTCAAGTTCACCCAGAAGGTCGGACGGCTCAAGGCAGCTCACGGGTTGCCTGCCGCCGACCTGGATCGCGAGGCGCGCCAGATTGCGCGACTCCGGGCGCTCGCCGAGGAGTCGCACCTCGATCCCGCCTTCGCCGAGAAGTTCCTGGGGTTCATCGTTGCCGAGGTCATCCACCATCACGAGCGCATCGCGAGCGGTATCGAGGACTGACCCGCGGCCACCTGTGTGCTCTCGTGTCTTTAGCGTCACGAAAGTGTGGTGGGCGAGAGGATCGCGGCGGTGCTCCCTAGCCCCACGGTGGCGGTGCAGAGATCTCGCGCGGAACCTTAGTCGGTGCCGACGCTCCTGACGAGGGAGTTCCTTGCGCTCGATAGGCCGAATGCAGCGCTGACACACAGCGACAGGAGGGCGGCGGCCAGGTAGGTCGTGTCGACGGAGGTGACCTCGGAGATCAGTCCGCCTAGCGCATTTCCGAGGGGAATTCCTGCCCCCAGCGTGAGAAGTCTTCCTGCAACAGCGACCCGGCCCTGAATGTTGTCGGCCGCAATGCTTTGACGCAGGGCTGCGGAGCCGACGAAGACCACGATGAAGGGGACAGCCCAGAGCCCCACGACCGCCAGTGTTACCGTGGGCGACTGAGCGCGAAGCATTCCCGCTAGTGCTATCGCGGCACAGAGGAAGCTGGCCGACGTCACGAGAAGAGGGCGCCTCGCAAACGGAATTCTCGTGAGGAGCCAGGACCCGACCGCGGATCCGATGGCGATCGCCGCGTACGCCTGGGCCACGAGGGCCGTGCTTTCTTCTTCTCCGTAGCGACTAGTGAACAGCACGACGAGTTGCCCGAGAACAAGGCCCTCGGTGAGGGCGAAGAAGAAAGCCGCGGTAGTGATGCGTCTGACCGGGAGAGATCGCCAGATAAAAACGAAGCCCGACAGGGCCGCTGACCAGGTCGGCTTCGACCTCGATACCACGTCGGCCGCATCGAGGCGGCGGCAAATGGCCCTGAGGAGAATCGCCGAAAACAGTAGCGCGACGGCTTCGACGAAGAAAACATGTGTCGCACTCGTCGCATGGAGGACGACGCCAGCGGCAAGAGGTGCCGCTATTTCCACTATTGCGGACGACCCCGCGACGGACGCATTCGCGCGCTGAAGACTGTCCGCTCCCACGAGCGCCCGTAGCGCACCCGCATGTGCCGCATCGGTTGCGACGAACAAGACATTCGTTACTGCGAGGACCGTCAGGAGGACGGGCAGGGTGAAGCCGCCAAGGAGCGCGCTAGCGGCCATGCCTCCTAGAGCAAGACCACGCAGGAGGGTGCACAGGACGAGCACCGGCCCCCGAGGCCATCGATCCACGAAGTGACCGACCGGTATTCCGAAAGCGAAGTAGCTGGCACCACCAATGCCCGAGGTGAGTCCAGTCAGAACTGCTGAGCCTGTAGAGGCGTACACGAGGACGGGGACGACAACGGTGGTCGCTGCCGCCCCCGCGATCGAGATGAGCCTCGCCGACAGATACACGACGAAGACGGTCTTGCCGTCTGCGGTCTCTAAAGGTGGTGTGCTCGATATCGTCATTGGTGGGCCTCACCGCCAAGGATCGTCGAGGTTGCCAGAGAGGAAGGTCTGCACATCGCGGAAGGTCTGCACATCCCGTCGAAGACTTCCTGGCGCCGCTCAGCCCTCGATGCGGAGCAGCCCTGGCAGCAGCGCGGTGCGCTCGCGGAGCACGCCGAGCAGCAGGGGATACTCGGGAAAGAACTCATCCGGCCGTAGCACGGGCAGGCGTAGCCCGAGCGGCACCCGGGTGACTCGGCCGCTCATCTCGGTGAGTGTCAGACGCAGACCGCTCCGCGCGGTCGGACTGCTCGCGACCACAGAGCGCAGTGCGTCGAGCGGGAAGACCAGGCCATCGATCTGGATCGCCGACTCGGAGACGATGATCGTCCTCGGGAGTCCGGGTCGAAGCGCCAGGCGCGCAGCGATCAGACCGAGCGGCAGTGAGAGGGCTGCGACCACGGAACCCGCGACGATCTGGTGTCTCTCGCCAGAGGGAGCGTCGGCGAGGGCAACCGCCAGGATTCCCGCGGCGAACGCCTCGGTGGCGACGATGACAAGCACGAGAGCCCGCCGGCGCAGCGGAGCGAGAAGCGGGCGGAAGAGCACCGCGTGCGCGCCTGTCGCGTCAGCGGGGGCGACGGCGTCGCGGATGCGGGCGACAGCACCGAGGTCGGCGAGCAGGGTGGCCAAATCCCTCGGGCGGTAGTGCGCACAGCGGACGTCGACCCCGTCGCCGCGGCACCAAGCGACGAAGCCGTCTCCGTCACGTGATTCCATGAAGCGGACCGACCGGCGGGGCCACTGCTCGCGCCGCCGGTGTCCGCGCATCAGAACGACCTGAGTCTCGGTGGTCACCACGCGGGTCGGTGTGAGGACGAAGAGCGACACGGCCGAGGCGAGGCCGACCGCCGCGGTCACGGCGAGGAAGATCAGGGCGAGGATCGATTCGTCGAGGACGCCGCGTTGATCGGCGAGAATCGCGAAGGGGATGAGCACGGCGGCGAGGCCGGCTCCGACCAGCCGAAACAGGAGCGCGCGCAGCCGGAGAAGGACCGAAGGGCCGTACACACGCCCGGTCCGGATCACCACTGGTTCCGACTGCACCGCGTCAGGCTATCCCCCGCCGTGCGGGGGTAGGCCGGCAGGCGCAGAGGCGGCGCGATCCTCGCACGATCCGTCCCTAGCTCGGGGGACTTTTGTGAGAATCCATCCGACAGATGCCGGGTGACGGCCCTCGAGCCGTCACCCGAGCGACCTACGCCTCGGCGGTGCGTCGCAGGGCGCGGACGGAGGTGACCCGCCGCCGAGCAATGGCGACGACGGTCAGCAGCAGGCCGAACAGCAGCCAGACCACGAGTCCGACGACCGCGCCGGCCGTTCCCTCCGTACCTTCGACTACTCCCGAGAGGGCGTTCTGCGCGGCGGACAGCGGCAGGAAGCCGAGCACGTCGGTAAACAGACCCGGCACGGTCGAGATGATGCCCGCGCCGAGCGCGATCACCGCGGCGACCATCGAGAGGAACCGGCCTACGCCTCCGAGCAGCGCCACGAGGCCCTGGTTGACGGCGGCGAACGAGGCGCCCGCCAGCATCGAGAGCAGGGCGAAGCCGACCCAGCGGCCGGGCTCTAGACCTGCGACGTTGCTCATCACGATCGCGACCGCGAGGCCCTGCACGACTCCGATCACGAGAGCGGGCACGGAGGAGGAGAGGGCCAGCGCCGCGGAGGAGCGGGTCGAGGAGAGCGCGCGGTGCGAGAACGCAGCGAGCACGAGGAACGTCGCGAGGGCACCGAGCCAGAGGGCGATGGTCGCGAAGAACGGAACACTGGCGGCTCCAAAGAGGTCATTCGTACTGCTCGCGTTCTCCACCGGGTCCGCGACGACGTCGGCGAGGTTCGTCGACTCGGAGTCGGTGTAGGTCGGCAGCTGGGCGACGGCCGCGTCGAGTCCGGTGGCGAGCGAGCGAGTGCCGTCGGTGAGCTGCACGGCGCCGTCGGAGACACCGGTAGCGCCGTCTGCAAGCTGGGTGGCTCCGTCGGCAGCGGAGGAGGCGCCCGTCGCGAGCTGGGCCGCCCCGCCCGCCGCCGTGGTCGCGCCGGTCGCGAGGTCGCGGGCTCCCTGCGCCGCGCTGGTCGCTCCGGTGGCGAGCTGAGCGGCGCCGCCGGCAGCCGCGTCGGCCCCGCCGGCCAGCTGCGTCAGACCGCCGGAGAGCTGGCCGATACCGTCGGCGAGGGAGCGGGCACCTGTGGCGGACTGCCCGACGGCGTCGATCAGCGAGGGTTGCCCGCCGCCACCGGTGCGGATGCCCACGTCGATCCCGGCCACCGCGCCCGCTGTCTCCTGGGTGAGGGTGACCGCGCCAGTAGGTCCGCTCGCCGAAGCGAGGACGGCCTTGGCCGCGATGCACTGCTCGGTGGTGCACGACTCGAGCACAGTCGAAAGGCCGGCCAGCGTCTGCGCGGTGGCGGTGGCGGCACTCGCGCTCAGAGCCGCGACCTGCTGTGTCCCCTCGCCGGTCTTCTCCACTCCGCCCCGTAGCCGGTCGAGGCCGTCGGCCAGGGAGGACGCGCCGCCCTGCAGTGTCGCCGCTCCGGTCGCGGAATTGCGGGCGCCCGTCGCGAGTTGCGCGACTGCGCCCGAGAGGTCGGAGGCGCCAGTACCCAGCTTCCCGACGCCGTCGGCGAGGGAGGAGGCGCCGGTGCCGAGCTGTGCGACTCCGTTCGACAGCGACAAGGCACCTGTCGCGAGTTCGCCGACGCCGGTCGCGAGGCTGCCCGTGCCGTCGGCGAGGGAGGAGGCTCCTGTGCTGAGCTGGTCTGCGCCGTCGGCGAGGGTCCCGGCGCCCTCCGCCGCCTGGCCGATCTGGTCGTGCAGGGTGGTGAAGCCGACGTAGACGTTCTCGAGATACGCGGTGGTGAGCTGGGTGTTCAGCAGTGAGGTGGCGGTGCTGGTGACGGTTGCCGAGATCGCGTCGTCGACGAGCTTGGCCTTCTCGCTGGTGGCGATATCGATGGTCGCCTTCGTCGCTTTCGCGGCGTCGCCCGAGTACGAGGTGGCGGCGGCGGAGAAGGAGGAGGGGATGGTCACGACGGTCGCATAGCTGCCGTCGGCCAGGCCCTTTGCAGCGTCGTCCTTGTCGGTGAGGACCCAGGTGAAGTTGCTGGACGAGTCCGAGCCAGAGACGTTCGGCGCCGGCGTGGTGCCGGGAGTGGGCGTCGCGGCCGAGGAGTCGGTCGCCGAGTTGGTGCCGCCCGTAACGAGACCGGAGGCGAGCTGGCGCCCGAGCGGAACGGTCTGCCCGTTGATCTCGACGGGTGTGTCCTCGTTGACCACGGCGGCCGTGATTCGGTTGAGGCGCTCGGTCGGGTTCCACAGCGCCCAGACGAGGAGGCCGCCGATCACGAGGGGGACGAGGACGATCCCGAGAAGGGTCACCCAGGACACCTTCGTGACTCCGCGTGGGCGTTCGAGGGAGAAGCGAGCCATCTGTCAGAGGACCTTTGCGATCGCGCGGCGCTCGGCCGCGGGGGAGACCGCGAGCGTGCCGCGGTCGGTGGGGAGGACGTCATCGAGCGCAGCCGCGTCGACGGAGGAGGCGACCACGGTGAAGGCGTCGTCGGCGGCACGGGCGGCGTCGAGCTCGGCCCGGATCGCCTCGCGCAGCAGCGGGTCGGTGACCGTGTCGAGGTCATCGAGCACCAGGATCGGCGGGGCTGACTCGAGGGCCGAACGCACCTCGGCGACCGGGTCGGCGACTCCGGCTAGGCGCACCAGCCCGACCTTGCCTCGCACGGCGGCCGAGCGGATCGGCACCACCAGGCCCGCGACCTTCAGGCGCCCGGAGTCGGGGGCGAGGCGGCCGGCGATGCTCAGGAGCAGCGCGGTGCGGCCCGAGCGGTGCGGGCCGTGCACGACGAGGGAGGATCCGGCCGCGACCCGCAGCGACACGTCGCGGTAGACGGGTCCGTCGGGGCCGTCGAGGCACAGGCCCTCGGCGGCGATCGCATCCGTCGCCCCCGGCTCCGGCCAGTCGGCAAGCGCGAGCTCTTTCGTCAGCCCCTCGCCCTCCACGTCGAAGGAGGGGAGGATGCGGTCGAGCCAGCGCGGCATGTGCCACGCGCGGTCGCCGAGCAGGTGCAGCACGGCCGGCACCAGCGTCATCCGCACGATGAATGCGTCGACGAAGACGCCGACGGCCAGGCCGAGCGCGATCGGCTTGATGTTGGTGTCCCCCTCCGGCACGAAGGCGGCGAAGACGGAGAACATGATGATCGCCGCGGCCGTCACGACCTTGGCCGAGCCGACGAAGCCCGACTCGACGGCGGCCCGCGCGGGCCGACCGTGCACGTAGTCCTCGCGCATCCGCGAGACCAAGAACACCTCGTAGTCCATCGCCAGGCCGAAGAGCACGCCCATCAGGATGATCGGCATGAAGCTGATGATCGGGCCGGTCTTATCCACGTGCAGCGCGTGGGAGAACCAGCCCCATTCGAACACCGCTGCCACGGCGCCGAAGGAGGCGCCGACCGAGAGCAGGTAGCCGAGCGTCGCCTTAATCGGCACCCAGAGGGAGCGGAACACCATTGTCAGCAGCACCAGCGACAGGCCGACGACCAGCAGGCCGAACGGCAGGAGCGCCTTGGCGAGCGTGTCCGAGATGTCGATGCCGACCGCGGTTTGGCCGGTCACGGCGAGGTCGACGCCGTACTGGCGCTGGAAGTCGTCGTGCTTGTCGCGGATCTCGGCGACCAGCGCCTTGGTCGCCTCGGAGTCAGGGCCGCCCTCGGGGATCACCTGGATGATGCCGGTATCCGCGGTCTCGTTGGGTGTCGCGAGCGGCACCGAGGCGACTCCGTCGAGCTTCTCGATTTCGCCCTTGAGGTCGTTCATGAGGCCGAGCGGATCGGTTGAGCCGATGATCGTGCCGGTGACGATGAGCGGGCCGTTGTAGCCGGCTCCGAAATTCTCGGCGAGGAGGTCGTAGGTGGTGCGCGCGGGTGTGCCCTCGGCCTGGTAGCCGGCGTCGGGCAGGGCGAGCCGCAGGCTGAGCGCGGGGATGCTGGCGACGCCGAGCACGCCGATCACCGCGATGATCGTGACGATCGGGAAGCGGGTGACGACCCGGACCCAGCTGCGGAAGAAGCCGTGGGGAACGTCGGCGTGGCCGCCGAGGGAGGGTGCTGCCGTGTCTTCGGGCGCCTTCGGGTCGATGTGAGCGGCCTTCGCTGCCCGCTTCTTCGCGCGGCGATCCTTCGGCCGGAGGCGCCCGCCCGCGAAGCCCAGCAGCGCGGGGGTGAGCGTGAGAGCGATGATGACGGCGATGGCGACTCCGCCCGCCGCCGCGATGCCCATCGTTGTCAGGAACGGGATGCCCGCGACCGACAGGCCGACGAGGGCGATGATGACGGTCAGGCCGGCGAAGACCACCGCGGAGCCGGCGGTCGCCGTCGCGCGTGCGGTCGACTCCTCCGGGTCCATGCCCTGCCGCAGCTGGTCCTGGTGGCGGCTGATGATGAACAGGGCGTAGTCGATCCCCACCGCAAGTCCCAGCATTAGCGCCAGGAGGGGCGTGGTCGACGAGATCGAGGCGAAGCGGGTGGCGATGAAGATTGCCGACATCGAGAGCGCGACGCCGAGCAGCGCGGTCATCAGCGGCATGCCCGCGGCGGCGAACGAGCCGAAGGTGAGCACGAGAACCACCAGGGCCACGACGAGACCGATCGCCTCGGTGATCGTGACGCCGGGGAGGTTCTGCGCGAAGAGGTCGCCGCCGAGCGAGACCATCGAGCCGGCGGGCAGGGCGTCCTGGAGGGTCGTCGCCTCGGCTGTGAGAGCATCGCGGCTGGCGGTGCTCGTCGTCGTGGCCGAACCGTCCATTTGGGTGGTGATGACCAGAGCGTTGCCCGCCTCAGAGATCGTGCCCGAGACGCTGTTGGAGTAGGGATCGGTCACCGCGGCGACCTCGTTGACGTCGCTGAGCGCGGTGACCGCCTCGCTGACGGGCCCTTTCACGTCGGCGTCCTGCACGCTGCCTCCGTCGGGGGCGATGACCACATAGCGGGCCGACGTGCCGCTCACCTGCGGGAATGTGCGCTCGAGCTGATCGAGCGCGGTCTGCGACTGCGTGCCCGGGATCGAGAACGTGTTGTCGGTGCCCTGGTTGAGCAGCAGCGCTCCTCCTCCGCCGGCCACGACGATGAGCAGCCAGAGGACGGCGACGAGGCGGTGGGCGCGGTACACGCGACGACCGAGACGGTAGAGCAGCGACGACACGCGGTCTCCTGACGGTGGGTGGGAAGCGATACGTCTCTGTACCTGGGGTGCCACGATGGTTCTGGCTTCGATACACGAGCGTATCCGATACGACACCGTATTCGATACAGGAACGTATCGCGTACAGTGATGGTCGTTGAGGGCGTTGACAATCCAGGAGGTGTACACGATGACTGCGAGTGACGCCACTGCTCCCGACACCTCCCGACGCGGGCGCACGCGCGAGCGCCTGCTCGACGCCGCGTACGACGTCTTCGCCGAGACCGGTGTGCACTCCGCCTCCGTCGAGCAGATCTGCGAGCGCGCGGGCTTCTCGCGCGGCGCCTTCTACTCCAACTTCTCCTCGAAGGAGGAGCTGTTCTTCGCCCTGATGGAGCGGGAGAACGGTGCCAGGATCACCGGCCTCGTCGAGCAGATGGGTCGTACCATCCCGCGGGTAGTCGAGTCGGATGAACCGCTCAGCGCCGAGACCCTCGCGGTGGTCATCCTCGACTTCCTCCAGGGACCGGTGACCGACAGCCGCCGGTGGTGCGTGGTGGAGTCGGAGTTCGAGCTGCTGGCCCTGCGCGACCCGCGCATCGCGCCGCAGTACCGCGACTTCCGGGCCGGCTTCGACGCCTCCCTCGTGCAGATCGTGCACGGGGCGCTGCGGCAGGTGCGGCGGGAGTTCTCGCTCGAGCCGACGACGGCAGTGCGGCTGCTGGTCGCGAGCTACGACGACGCGGTGAAGCAGTCGATGCTCGAGGACGAGTCGGAGTCGGCGGCGCTCGAGCGGCTGCGGACGACGCTGACGGCGATCGTGCTGGCGATTTCAGTCGCCGACGCCTGAGGCCTGTCTCTGGTTCTTCGTGCCCGCCGGCGACACTCCAAAAGTTGTCGCACTCGGCGCCGAGTGCGACAACTTTTGGAGTCTCGCGAACGCTCGACGGCGGCGATCAACCGGGGTGCCGTGCGCCCGGGGATCGCGTCCCCGGCTAGAGTCGCGGCATGGTCCGGACGACGCAGCGCCTCGTGATCGCCCTCTCCGCGGCGCTCCTGCTCGCAGGTTGCACGGCCCCCGCGCCCGGGGGAGCGGAGGCGATCGCCCCATCGGACGGTCCCGCCGCGGGGCCAGCGGGAGGAGCATCCGGCGCAACGACCGCTGGGGGCGCCGGGTCGCCTCGGCCCGTGCCGAGCGTCTCGATTACTCCTGCGCCCGTTGCGAGCGACACGGGCGAGTGCGCGATCAGGACCCTCGGTGAGGACACCCTCGACGGAGTGGCCCTCGAGGTGGTGCGCGATCGCGGGTCTCGGGTGGGCGCGACCGGAACGGTGCGGACTGCCTCCGACGGAACCCCCGCCGCGTACGTCGTGGCCGCGGGCGATATCAGCCAGCGGATCGCCGACCGTTTCTGCGTGAGTTCGGACTACCTCGACGCCCTGAACTCGGTGCGCCGCGACGGGGTGAGCATCACCAGCCTTTTCGGCGGCGACACCCTGAACCTGAGCCCGTCGACGGTGCTGAGCGTGGGCGATCAGAACGGCCGCGTGCTCGACAACGCGGAGCCGGACGACCTGCCCGCGCAGACCCGCTGACGGCACGCGGCGCCGCGCCAGCCGACCACGGCGAGGAGCACGGCCGAGACCGCCTCACGCCAGAACGCAATAGTTGTCGCACTGGCTGCCGAGTGCGACAACTTCTGGATTCTCGCGGACGCCCGGACGTCGCGAGCGCGGGACGACGTCGCGAGAGCGCAATAGTTGTCGCACTCGGCGTCGAGTGCGACAACTTTTGGATAGTGGCGGGAGCGTGGGCCGGGCGCGCGCCCGAGAGAGCGTTCAGCCGAAGTGGCGCGGCAGCACGGCGCCGTTCACGGCGCGAAGTTCCTCGAGCGGCAGCGTGAACAGCCCCTGCACCTCGACCGCCGGGGTCGCCGCGTCGGTCACGCCGATCCGCAGCACGGGGTAGCCCCGGCCCTCGCACAGCCCGCGGAATTTCACGTCGTCCTCGCGCGGCACCGACACCAGCACGCGGCCTGTCGACTCCGAGAACAGCGCGGCGGTCGCATCGACGCCGTCACGCTCCATCAGCTCGTCGAGCCACATGCGCGCGCCCACGCCGAAGCGCAGAGCCGACTCGGCCAGCGCCACCACAAGGCCGCCGTCGGCGAGGTCGTGAGCGGAGGCGATCAGCGACTCCTTCGCGCCCGCTGCGATCAATTCGGCCAGTGAGCGCTCTGCCGCGAGGTCGAGCTGCGGGGGCAACCCGCCCAGGTGCTGGTGCACCGTGCCCGCCCACGCGGAGCCGTCGAGCTCGTCGCGGGTCGTGCCGAGGAGGTAGAGGTTGTCGCCCTCGTCCTGCCAGCCGGAGGGGATGCGGCGGGCGACGTCGTCGATCACGCCGAGCACGCCCACCACCGGGGTCGGGAAGATCGGCACGTCGCCGGTCTGGTTGTAGAACGAGACATTGCCGCCGGTGACCGGGATCTCCAGCTCGAGGCACGCGTCCGCGAGCGCGCCGACGGCCTCGCGGAACTGCCACATCACCTCGGGATTCTCCGGGCTGCCGAAGTTGAGGCAGTCCGAGACGGCGACCGGCGTCGCTCCGGTAACGGCGACGTTGCGGAACGCCTCCGCCAGCGCGAGGCGAGCGCCCTGCGCCGGGTCGAGCTGGCACCAGCGGCCGTTGGCGTCGGTCGCGACCGCGAAGCCCAGCCCCGACTCCTCGTCGACGCGGACCATGCCCCCGTCGTCGGGGTAGCTGAGCGCCGTGTTGCCCAGCACGTACCGGTCGTACTGCGAGGTGATCCACCCCTTGTCGGCCAGGTTCGCGGAGCCGAGCAGGGCGAGGGTCTCGGCGCGGAGGGCGTCGCCGCCGGTCGAGCGTGGCAGGCGGGAGGAGGAGTCCGCCTGCAGTGCGTCAAGCCACGCGGGGTAGGCGATCGGTCGCTCATAGACCGGCCCGTCCACGGCGACCGTGCGCGGATCGACGTTGACGATCTCCTCGCCGTGCCAGTCGATGATGAGACGGCCGGAGTCGGTAACCTCGCCCAGCACGCTGGTCTCAACATCCCATTTGCCGACGACCTCGAGGAAGGCGTCGAGCTTGTCTGGCCGCACGACGGCCATCATCCGCTCCTGCGACTCCGACATCAGGATCTCCTCCGCCGTGAGCGAGGGATCACGCAGCAGCACGGAGTCGAGCGAGATGAACATGCCCCCATCGCCGTTGGACGCCAGCTCGGACGTGGCGCACGAGATGCCCGCGGCGCCGAGGTCCTGGATGCCCTCGACGAGGTCCTTGCGGAACAGTTCGAGACAGCACTCGATGAGTACCTTCTCGGCGAATGGGTCGCCGACCTGCACCGCGGGGCGCTTGGTCGGTCCTTCGGCGTCGAAGGTGTCGGAGGCGAGGATCGACGCGCCGCCGATGCCGTCGCCTCCCGTGCGCGCCCCGAAGAGCACGACCTTGTTGCCCACGCCGCGGGCGTTCGCGAGGTGCAGGTCCTCGTGCCGCAGCACTCCGACCGCGAGTGCGTTGACGAGCGGGTTGCCCTGGTACACGGAGTCGAAGTACGTTTCACCGCCGATGTTCGGCAGGCCGAGGCAGTTGCCGTAGAAGGAGATGCCGGCGACCACGCCGTGCACAACGCGGGCGGTGTCGGGGTCGTCTACGCGTCCGAAGCGCAGCGCGTCCATGATCGCGACGGGGCGCGCCCCCATCGAGATGATGTCGCGGACGATGCCGCCCACTCCGGTTGCCGCGCCCTGGAACGGCTCGATGTAGCTCGGGTGGTTGTGGCTCTCGATCTTGAAGGTGACCGCCCAGCCCTCGCCGATGTCGACCACTCCGGCGTTCTCACCCATGCCGACCATAAGGTTCTTCTTCATGGCGGGCGAGACTTTCTGCCCGAACTGGCGGAGGTACATCTTCGACGACTTGTAGGAGCAGTGCTCGCTCCACATCACCGAGTACATGGCCAGTTCGCCGCTGGTCGGGCGCCGGCCGAGGATCTCGCGGATGCGGGCGTACTCGTCGGGCTTGAGCCCGAGGGCCGCGTACGGCTGCTCCCGCTCGGGCGTCGCCTCCGCGTTCGCAGTGGTGTCGGGAACGGCGGTGCGGCTGTCTGCCATGTGCTGGAGGCTCCAGGGGAGGGGGACGGGATGCGCGTCGATCCTACCGGCCGCCCGATCCCGGCTCGGGGGAGGGAGGGGGCACCGAGAATCGGGCAGTGCCGAACGAGCGCGGGATCGACGGCGGCCTCGTTCTGGCCCAGGGCATGTCCTCCGGCGTCGATGTCCCTTCCATCGGCGACCGGGTCACGACCGATCCGTCTTCGGCCGGCATCGTCGCCGTCGCGATCGAGGCGCTACTCCTTCGATCCGCGGGTCGCCGACTACCTCGCCTCGGCGCCGCGCAACACCGTCCAGGTCGACGACCTCACCCTCGTGCCTGTCAGGGGCCCACTACTCTGACGCTCGCTGCGCCTCGCGCCTCACCTCGAGCGGCAGACTCCCGCATCCACGCTGTCCGTCAGCGACGGCGCCTGCGCCACGACCGGCGAGAGCACCGAGAGGGGGATCGCGTAACCCACGTTGCCGACCGATGCCGCCTTGCCGAAGACGACACCGGAGACAGTGCCGTCCAGCGAGAGCAGCGGCCCTCCGGAGTTGCCCTGGTTGACGACGGCCGCTAGCGTCAGCACCTCGCGGGAGGTGGGCGCGCCGTCGACCATCAGCGAGACCGTCGAGTCGGACGAGACCTGCGCCGCCCCGAGCGTGAGCGGCCCGCCGAACGGATAACCCGCCACGACCGCGTCGTCGCCGGCGGCGACCGCGTCGTCGAGCGCGAGGGGAGCCGCGTCGAGGCCGTCGACCGCGACCACCGCGAGATCGGCCGCCGTATCGATGTACACCACGCGACCCGTGCGCGGAGCCTCGCCGGTGGCCTCCACCACCGGCTGCGCGACTCCGGCCACGACGTGCGCGTTGGTGATGACTCGGTCATCGGAGGCGACGAAGCCGCTGCCAGTCACTCCGACGTCGCAGGCCCAGGCCGTGCCCGAAACGCGCACGACCGAGCGGGCGGCGGCGGCCACCTCCGAGTCGTTTGTCGCGACGGCGGGGATGGTCGGCGGCACGGTCGGAGCGTCGAGGGCCTCGACCACCCAGGACGTGCCCTCGCCGACGACGGCGGACTGCACCTGCGCGAGGAAGGTGCGGACTGGCGACGGGGTGAGGTCGCCGATGGCGCGGACGACGCTGGATTCTGCGATCGACGTGGTGAGGAGCGGGACGCCGAGGAGCGAGACGGCCGAGGTGACCGCGATCCAGACCAGGCCGCTGATCGCGACTCCCGCGACTCCTCCTGCGAGGCGGTCGAGGACACCGAGCTTGACCCGGTCGGCACCGCGGCCGATGACTGCGCCGAGCGACGCTCCGATGGCGTAGCCGACGCCGAGCAGCAGCACCGCGGTGCCGACCACGGCGAGCAGGCGCCACTCGCTTCCGGCCGCCCAGGCTGAGACGGCGGGCACCGCGAAGGAGGCGGCGATCGCGCCCGCGACGATCCCGGCGAGTCCGCCGACGGTGCGGAGGAAACCACGGCACAGGCCGTCGATGAGCGCGCCGACCAGGCTCAGCACGACGATGACGTCGATGATCACGGATGCACCCACGTGGGCCTCCTGGCGGTGTCGGGGCCTCCAGCATGACCGACGCGGGATGCGCGGACGCCCGGAGGAGCCTGGCAGTCGCTCCGCCCGACGTGCGATGTGCAGGGGATCCGGGCCTCAGCCAGGATGTTGCGCGGCGGGATGCGCGGATCTCCTGCACTGGGCACGCCGTTCCTGCAGATGGCACGTCGGTCCTGCAGATCGCACGCCCCCGTCCCCAAGGGCGCGGCCTAGAAGAACGAGATGCAGTACGGCGTCGCCACCGGCGCGAAGAACCGGTCCACCCGCTCCTGCCCGCCCACGATCCGCACCGATCCGGCGCGTGCCAGGATCGACGGCCGCACCGAGCCCAGCAGCAGCGAGCCCAGGTCCGCGACGTCCAGCGCCAGATCGGCGTCGTCCTCCGTGCGCTCCACCCGGCCGGAGCCGTCGGTCGCGGTGATCCGGTACCGCCCGTCCACGAGTCCCAACCCGTCGGCCACGTCCACCACGATCGAGTCCTCGGCGGTCCACGGCCGTGCCGAGAACGCGGCAGCGACGTCGAGGATCCGCAACCAGATCAGGTCGCCCACGTGCCGCACCTGCACCACACGCGCATCGCGCAGTGCCCAGGTCAGTGGGTCGTCAACCGGCGCCATGTCCCAGGTCACTGTCGACGCGAGGTCGACGGCGCCCAGATAGCCCCAGAGCGCGAGGTAGGCGTCGGGGGAGGGAGCGACGAGGTCGACTACCTCCAGCGTGCGGTCGAACTCGTCCCCGACCGCCCGATACGTGACGAATCCGTCGATCGTGCCGTCGTCATCGAGGTGCACGGCGGAGCGGACGTCCAAACCCGGGGTGTTCTCGCCGGAGGCGGTGCCCACGGAGTCGGCCTCGTAACGGGACTGGCGGGTCACCGATCCGGGTGTCGACGCCTGGAACGCCGAGAACACCGCCGGGATGCGCGGCTGCAGCCAGCTCGTTGCGACGACCTCGACGCGCCCCGTCGGCTCTGACCACAGTCCAAAGCGCGGCCCGGTGTCGACGCGGATGGAGCGCGTGAAGGCCGAGCGGCCGAAGCCGAACCGGCGGTAAATCGATGCCTCGGTGGCCGTCAGAACGGCTACCGGGATGCCCGCCTCGCACGCCAGGCGCAGGTCCTCCGTCATCATGGCGCGCAGGATGCCGCGGCGCCGGTGGGTCGGCCGCACGGTGACCTGCGAGACCAGGTGCGCGTCGAGCTCACGACCCCGCCCCACCTGGAGAGACCCGGGGAACGCGGCGTATGTGCCGACGGGCACGCTTGCGCCGTCCAGCCCCTCTGGTGAGGCGGAGTCGAGCACCGCGGTCAGCACGCGCTCGTCGGCGACCATGTGCTCGGTCCAGTCCAGTAGCTTCTCGGGGGTGAACTCCTTCTCGTGAAAGGCCGCGTTGATCGCGGTGGCCCACGCAGCAGTGGCGGAGTCGGGGCCGCCGTCAGCGGTCAGAGCGGCGGGGAAGCGGCGGAGGTCGAGCCCGGTGAGTGACATCTGTTCAGCCTATTCCGGCGGACGCCGGGCGCTACGAGCGTGTCTATTCACCATCGGAAGCCGGGCGCTGGGAGCGTGGTTGCTCCAGTCGTGCGTGCTGACCGGCGCTGTTACAGCACCGTCCACCGTTTCTCCAGCGCCGCGTCCACCGCCTCTGCGAGCGCGTCCACGCCTACCGCCTCGCCCTGCACTCGCGTGCTCATCGCGGCGATCGCCGCCCGCCGCCGCGGCAGGGTTGCCGTGAAAGCGCAGTCCCGCAGCAGCACGAGCAGCCGCCCCGCGCTCGCCCCGGTCTCACGGAGCACCTGAAGCCGACGTTCGAACGGCGACTCCGGCGCAATCACCCGCAGGAACCCGTCCGCGTCCTCGAACGCCGCCGGCGGATCCGGGAGCCGCGCCAGCAGCGCGAGCGCCGAGCCGAGCGCCTCCAGATCGTCGGTGCGTGCCAGCTCGCGCAGCGTCGAGTCCACATCCGCCGCCGGCCCCTGCCCGAGCGAGACCGCCTCCAGGGCGAGCGCGTCGAGCCGCCGCTCCTCCTCCTCGCCGGGCACCGACGCAGTCGCCGACCACCACGAGAGCACCGGAGTTGCGGCCACGGCGTACTCGCCCACCCGTCGCTCCAGCGCGATCAGCAGGTCCTCGCGGGCGGCGAGCGTCACCAGCGCCTCGACGTCCACATCGAGCACCGTCCCCGACTCGCTGGGTAGCACGAGGTGACGTCCGGAGGGAGGGACCACCTCCGCCCGTGTCCTCGCGCCCGGGCCGCGCTCGCTCGAGAGGAGGAGTGCCTCCTCGAGGGTGGGTCTGGGCCGTCGTCGTCCGCTTCCGCGCGCCATCCCGTCACGCTACCGTCGGCCGCATGACCCGGTACCTCGCCCTCCTCCGCGGAGTGAACGTCAACGGCCGCACCGTGCGCAGTGCCGACCTCGCCGATGCGGTTGCCGGGATCGGAGTGGAGCGGGTGCGGACGGTCCTCGCGAGCGGCAACGCGGCATTCGACTCCGACCGCCCCGTCATTGAGCTCAAGCCCGCGCTGGAGGCGGCCCTCGCCGAGCGGTTCGGCTACGACGCGTGGATCGTCCTCGTCACGCAGGAAGCGCTCGCCGCGGTCGCCGCCGCCTACCCGTTCCCCCGGACCGACGACGAGGCGCACCCGTATGTCGTCTTCGGCTCCGACGAGCAGGCCCTCGATGCGGCGCAGGCCGCGATCGGCGTGCCCGATCCGGCGGTCGAGCTTCTCGTGCGCGGTGTCGGCGTTCTCTACTGGCGCTGCCCGCGCGGTTCCTCTACCGACACTCCCGCCGCGAAGGTCCTTGCCCGCGCGGCCTATCGCTCGTCCACCACGACGCGAAACCTCCGCACCGTTGAGAAACTCGCGAGGGCCTGACCCGCTCGGACGGCCTCGTGTTCGTTATCGAGGTCCAGACGCGCTGAACCTCCTCCTGGAGGGCCTCTCGCGAATCCTGACCTCGGTTGCGAACGCGCGACGAGCACACGGGGCGCTCCCGGACGATCCCTCGGTTGCGCTGGCGCAGCGTCTCCGTCAGGCGCGGATCGACACCGCCGACGGCGCGAGGATGACAGACGTGTAAACGGTTCCACACCGCGACCGAGGGGCGTATACGATACTGCAAGTCAGCGGCGGATGACCGTCATCGGCGGAACCGCCGAACGCCTGCCCCCGATCAGAGGTCCTCCCGCCGTGACTGCATCCCCGACGCTCCCCGATGCCTCCGCGCTCGGCGGGATCCGCGCCCTCCTCTTCGACCTCGACGGCGTGTTGACTCCGACCGCCGACGTACACATGCAGGCCTGGTCGCGGCTGTTCACCGACTACCTCTCCTCGCGCGGCATCGCCGAGGGCTACACCGACGCCGACTACTTCCGCTACATCGACGGTCGCCCGCGCTATGACGGGGTCCGGGCGTTCCTCGACTCCCGCGGCATCACCCTCCCCGAGGGCACCCCCGCCGACGATCCGTCGCTCGAGACCGTCTGCGGCCTCGGCAACCGCAAGAACGCCGCCTTCACCAGCACACTCGCCGAGACCGGCGTCGCCCCGTACCCGGGGTCGCTCCGCTTCGTCGATGCCGCCATCGCCGCCGGTGTGCAGGTCGCGGTGGTCACCTCCTCCCGCAACGGCGTGCCTGTGCTCGACGCCGCTGGCCTGCGCGACCGCTTTGAGGTCGTGGTCGACGGACTCCTCGCCGCCGAGCGCTCGATCGCCGGCAAGCCCGCGCCCGACACCTACCTCTACGCCGCCGAGCTTCTCGGGCTCGAGGCGTCGGCCTGCGCGGTCCTCGAGGACGCGCACTCTGGAGTCGCCGCCGGCCGTGCGGGCGGCTTCGGCCTCGTCGTCGGGGTTGACCGCGGAGTCGGCGCCGACACTCTCCTCGAGCACGGAGCGGACGTGGTCGTCGATGACCTGGCCGAGCTCCTCCCCTTTCTCCCCACCGCTCCCGCTCCCGAGGACGCAGCATGAACCCCATCACCTCCGACCCACTCGACCGCAATCGTTTCCCGATCGACGAGTGGGCCCTCGTCGAGACCGAGTTCGCCTCAGAGCTACAGGGCCGCACCGAGACGCTCTTCGCGGTCGGTAACGGCTACCTCGGCCTGCGCGGCAATGTGGAGGAGGGCCGTGACGGCTACGCGTACGGCACCTTCATCAACGGCTTCCACGAGACCTGGGCCATCCGGCACGCGGAGGAGGCGTTCGGCTTCGCCCGCGTCGGCCAGACGATCGTCAACGTGCCCGACGCCAAGATCATCCGCCTCTACGTCGATGACGAGCCCTTCGTCCTGAGTGAGGCCGATGTCCTCGCCTACTCCCGCCGCCTTGACTTCGCGAACGGCGTGCTGATCCGCGAATTGGAGTGGCGCACCCCCTCCGGCAAGCGCGTGCTCATCCGCTCGCGCCGCCTCGTCTCCTTCACCGATCGCCACCTCGCGATCCTCGATTACGAGGTCGAGATGCTCGATGCCGACGCCTCGCTGCTCATTTCGAGCCAGATCCTCAACCGTCAGGACGGCGTCGACGAATATCACGCCCCGTCGGGCAGCGAGGCGGCCGGATTCGACCCGCGGAAGGCGGAGTCGTTCGAGGATCGCGTGCTCCAGCCGCGCCTCAAGCGCGTCATCGGCACCCGGTACCTCCTCGGCTACCGCACCACCAACTCCGAGATGACGATCGCGTGCGGCGCCGAGCACCAGCTCGAGACCGAGAACGAGTGGGACCAGACCTCCCAGATCGACGACGACCTCGCCAAGCACGTCTACCGCGTGCAGGCCAAGGTCGGCCGCCCGGTCCGCCTGATCAAGACCCTCACGTACCACACGTCGCGCGGGGTGCCCGTTCGCGAGCTCGCCGACCGCTGCGATCGCACGCTCGACCGCGCGCGGGAGACCTCCGCCGAGGAGCAGTTCACGAAGCAGCGCGAGTGGCTCGACGACTACTGGGCCCGCTCCGACGTGCAGCTCGACGCGCAGCCCGCCATCCAGCAGGCGATCCGGTGGAACCTCTTCCAGCTCGCGCAGTCCACGGCGCGCACCGACGGCGGCGGAGTCGCGGCCAAGGGCGTCTCCGGCTCCGGCTACGGCGGCCACTATTTCTGGGACACCGAGGTCTATGTCCTCCCGTTCCTGAGCTACACCGCGCCGCTCGTCGCCCGCAACACCCTGCGCTTCCGCCAGAACATGCTCGAGCCGGCCCGCGCCCGCGCTGCCGAACTCAACCAGCGTGGCGCGCTCTTCCCCTGGCGCACCATCAATGGCCAGGAGTCATCTGCCTACTACGCCGCCGGAACCGCGCAGTACCACATCGACGCGGATATCTCCTACGCGCTCATGCAGTACGTGGGAGCCACCGGTGACGACGACTTCCTCGCCCGCGGAGCGATCGACATCCTCGTTGAAACCGCGCGGATGTGGGCCGACCTGGGCTTTTGGCGCAGCAACGGCGATGACCACTTCCACATCCACGGCGTCACCGGGCCGGATGAGTACACCACCGTCGTGAACGACAACCTGTATACGAACGTGATGGCTCGGGCGAACCTGCGCTCGGCGGCCCGCGCGGTCGAGCTGCTTAAGGCGGTCGAGCCCGCAGCCTACGAGCGGATGGCCAACCGCCTCGCGCTCGACGAGGGCGAGGTGATCGAGTGGGCTCGTGCTGCCGACCGGATGCACATTCCCTTCGACTCCCGCGCGGGCATTCACCCGCAGGACGCGGCCTTTCTCGAGAAGGAGCTGTGGGACCTCGAGAACACCCCGGCGAGCAAGCGGCCCCTGTTGCTGCACTTCCATCCGCTGGTGATCTACCGCTTCCAGGTGCTCAAGCAGGCGGATGTGGTGCTCGCGCTCCTGCTGCAGGGCAACGAGTTCACCGCCGAGCAGAAGCGTGCCGACTTCGAGTATTACGACGCGCTCACGACCGGAGACTCGACTCTCTCCGCCGTCGTGCAGTCGATCATCGCTGCCGAGGTCGGCTACAGCGACCTCGCCCGCCACTACTTCCTGTCGTCCCTGTTCGTCGACCTCGCCGACCTGCACCGCAACACCGCCGACGGCATCCACGTCGCCTCCACCGGCGGCGTCTGGAGCGCCCTCGTCTACGGCTTCGGCGGTATGCGCGATCACGGCGGACGGATCACGCTCGACCCCCGCCTCCCGGACGGCTGGGAGCGCCTCACCTTCAGGATCACCCTGCACGGCACCCGCCTGCGGATCGAGGTTGCGCAGACCGAGGTGGTGCTGACCGTCGAGACCGGCGATTCCGCGTCGATCACGGTGCGCGACGAGCGCGTGCACGTTGAGGCGGGCAACCCCGTCCGTGTGCCGCTCACCCATCAGGGCCGCCGCCTGCACGGCGCCCCCACCACCTCCGATATCGAGGGCACCCGTCGCTCCGACGGCTCCGTCATCACCGCGTCGATCCCGACGGTGTCGATGGCTAACGAGCCCGAGGTGCTGAAAGGGCCGTGAGCTCGCCCGCGCAGTGCTTCTGCCCGCGTTCGTTATCGACGGCGGAAAGCTTGCCCTGGCGATCGTCGTGCCGCTCGCCTGGGGAGTGCTCGGAATGCTTCTCGCACCGCGCGCCCTAGGCGCGATGGCGCGTCGCCAGTCGGGGCGGCGCCTCGAGGCCATCCAGGAGCGACGGACCCAGCGCGGCTACTGACTAGCCGCGGCTTGGGGCCCCCGAGTCACGTCGTTGATCAGCAGGGCAAGGGCGACGCGGCCGGAGATCTTGAGCTTGGCAGAGGAGTTCGAGAGGTGCGTCTTCACCGTCGACTCGGAGAGGTGCAGCGCCTGAGCGATCTCCCCGTTTGAGCGGCCGTCCGCTACGAGGCGGACGACGTCGCGCTCTCGGTCGCTCAGCACCGCCAACGTCTCTGTGAACCTCCCGGCGACTGGACGGTCGTCGGGCTCCTCGCTGATGGGGATCGCGAACGTGCTCCGTCGGGCGAGTCGCCGCGAGACAAGGACGCTCCCCGTCGCGACCGCCCTCACGGCGTTGACGACCGCAGTGGCGCCGGACTCGCGGAGGATGTAGCCGCTGGCCCCCGCAGCGAGCACTTGTGCCGCAAAGGCGTCGTCATCGAGTGCGGAGAGGACGAGGATCGAGCAGGACTCGTTCTCGGCGAGCTTCTGCACTACGGGCTCTGCGCTTGGTTCGTCGATCGAGACGACCACGACGTCTGCGTCGCACACGTCCCATGATCCGCCAGCGTGCTCGACGAGCACGAGGTCCTCCTCGGCGGAGAACACGCGTTGCAAACCCGCTACGACGATCTCGTCACCGACTACTCTCACCCGGATGATGCCATCTCGCATGTCTGCAACTCCCCGGGCTCACCCGGAGCGCACGGAACACGCCCCTGGTCGGCCGTCACTCTAGTCAGGAACTTTGTACAAAGCTGAGAAAGGCGCGATTGTTGTCTCCGCGCACGTCCAATGCGCCCTCTCGTTCTCCTGGACCATGCCACGGCTCGACGAAGGTACGTCCGTTCGATGGCGGCTCTGCGATCGATGGGCGACGATGTCAGAGCGCCCAGGCTTCTGGGTCACGCACCTCACGACGAGAGAAAGGAAACACACCATGGCATCTCTCCTCAGGCTTCTCCTGGGTGACCACACCGATCCGGCCGAGCGGCTCGTGGCCATCTTCGGCGACGGGGCCGTGACCACCTCGGTGGCCGTCGCCTCCGCGGTCGAGTGGGGCCGCGGTCTGCTCGCACAGCGAGGAATCGAGCCGCGGAAGCAGGTCGCCGCCATCTACGCCTTCCGACAGGCGGAACCGCGCCTGTCCCTCACATCCGCGACCTACCTGGCGAAGCTCGTAGCGGCCTGAGCGCCATCGCTCGCGTGCACGTGCACAATCCAACGGTCTCGTCCCGAGGTCGGCGTTCCGCCCCACCTCAAAGTGGAGGTAACCCCTACCGATTCCCTCCGCATCTCGGGGTCAAGACCGCGGCGGTGATCGACATGCGACCGTGGACCTGCTCGGAGTCGCCACGCTCAGCGGTTGCCGGCCGCGCCTCTTGCGCCTCCTCGGCGGATGACGCGCCTCCCGAAAGGAGGCGATAGGGCACGTGCTAGCGTCAGCCCGATGGTCGTGAGAAAGTCGCAGCTCGCCGCGAGGGCCGTGCACGGGGCGGACCCGGCCAATGGGGGACCCCGATCGCAGGTGGCCCGAGCGACAGTCGCGGTCGTCTGCGACTATGCACTCGACTACACAGGCGGTGCGCAGACGGCGATGGTCGCGGAGTGCAGGAGTCTCGTGCAGGCGGGCATTTCTGTCGTGCTGGTCGTCCCGGACTCGTCTACGACGCTTCCGCTCGACGGCATCGATGTGCGCCTGGTGCCGGCGCCGAGGCTCCCGATCGTCAGTCTGCCGGTGATTCGCAACACCAAGCGCACTCGTTCGATGCTGGAGGCGCTCTTCCGCGACGAGGGCGTCGGCGCGGTCCACGTGCACTCCGACTTCGGCCTGGCCGTCGCCGCGATCGATGTCGCCGCACAACTCTCGATCCCGTCGATCGCCACGGTGCACACGTTCTTTTGGCGCGGCGTGCCCGGCCTTGTCGGGCATTTGCTGGCCCCGTTCGCAGCGACCTACTTCGCCGTCGTGACCGGTCGCCGACCGCGACAAGGGCGGGCCGGACGCGACCGCCTCGGCGACCTTCTGCGGGACGTCACCCGGAGCACTGCTGCTCGCGCCGATCTCGTGATCTCGCCCTCCCGTCACCAGGCCGAGGCTCTTCGGCGGGCGGGCGTGCCGAGGGTCGAGGTGCTGCCCAACACCGTGCTGCCTCGGGTACAGGCCGCCGCCGACCCCGAGCACAGTCAGGCAGAGGCCGGTGCAGAAGGCGGGGCCCCGCTGCGCCTGCTCTGGATCGGCCGGTGCGCGCCGGAGAAGCGCCTTCTGCCTTTCATCGAGGCGTGCCTGCTCATCCTGGAGCGGAACCGCGAGGCGATCCGGGTCGAGGTCATCGGGACCGGACCCTCGCTCGCACGCGCCGTCCGGCTCGCGGCAGGATCGACGGCGATCACCTTTCGTGGGTTCGTCGAGAACAGCCAGGTCGGGAATGTCATCCGGGAGTCCGACCTGGTCGTCCTCACCTCGTTCGGATTCGACAATCAGCCGATGATCATCGTCGAGGCGCTGCGGGAAGGCCGCGGCGTCGTGTACGTCGACCCCGACCTTGAGGAGGGACTCAACGGCCCGGGACTTCTCGCGCCGGTGGAGCCCGCCGCTTTCGCCACCTATCTCGAAGGGCTGTGCAGCGACCGCGCCCTGGTCCGCGAGGCGGCCGCTGCCGCGCGCAACGCCTTCACTTCCTTCACTCCCGCGGCCCATGCCGCGTCCGTCCTGGCTCTGCATGCCATGGCGCGAAGCTACCTCGCGGACCGCGACCGCTGAGTCCCGTCCACCTGGCCGTCTCCACCCGCCTCCAGCGGGCAGTCCTGCGTCAGGCGGAGGCGACCAGCGCGCGCACCGCGGAGGTGAAGAATGCCAGCCCATCGACTCCTGAGCGCATGGCGGCCGTAGTGTCGGGGCCAAAGCCGGGCTCGACCGCGTGCTCCGGATGCGGCATCAGGCCCACCACGTTGCCGCGGGCGTTGCTGATGCCGGCGATGTCATTCATCGAGCCATTGGGATTCTGCCCAAGGTAGCGGACGACGACCCGTCCCTCCGCCTCGAGCTCGAGCAGTGTCTCGGCCGACGCGATGTATCCGCCCTCGCCGTTCTTCAGCGGGATCGTGATTTCCTGGCCGGGTTCGAAGCCGTTGGTCCAGGCGGTCGCGGTGCTCGCAACGAGCAGGCGCTGGTCGTGGCAGACGAATGAGCCGACGTCGTTGCGGATCAGGCCGCCGGGCAGCAGATGCGCCTCGGTCAGCATTTGGAAACCGTTGCAGATGCCGAGCACGGGCGTTCCGGCGTTCGCCGCGTCGATCACCTCGCGCATGATCGGGGAGTGGGAGGCGATGGCGCCGCAGCGCAGGTAGTCGCCGTACGAGAATCCGCCGGGCAGCACAATCGCGTCGACACCGTCGAGGTCGTGGTCGCCGTGCCACAGAGCCACCGGCTCCGCGCCGGCGAACCGGACGGCGCGCTGGGCGTCGCGATCATCGAGCGAGCCGGGAAACGTGATGACGCCGATCCTCATCGCGCGTCCTGTGCCGGGTAGTGGATGCCAACGACGTCCTCAATGACCGAGTTCGACAGCATGTCGTCGGCGACCTGCTGCACCGCGGCGCGCACCTCGTCGGTGACCTCGTCGACCGTGATCTCGAAGCGCTTGCCCACCCGCACCCCCTGCAGAGCGGAGTGGCCCAGCCGCGCGAGCGCACCGGCCACTGCCTTCCCCTGCGGATCGAGCAGTTCGGCTTTGGGCATGACTTCAACGACGATCGTAGGCACCGTGTTCTCCGGAGTCTCGGGGGAGTGCGGTCTTCCGCGCGATCATCGTACCCGCGGCACTCCGCGCTGCCCCGCCGCATCTCGCGAGATCCCCACGCCCGGACGACATCGGCCGCCGAGGCGTCGCATCTCGTCCGAATGACCCGATGTCGCGACATTTCGCGGCGGGAGCAGAGGTGGCGGTAGCAGCGGGTCAGGGTGTCGTCACGCGAAGGGTGTTCGACCACGGGTCCTCGAAGGCGAGCGCGCGGCCGTCGTCGCGGGTGGCGACTCTCGAGCTCGCGAGTCGCTCGCCGAGTGCCCCGAGGTCATCGGCGCCAGGGACGACGATTTCCACCTGCCCAAGCCCGAGAGCGCGCTTTCGCCGCCCGGCCCCGGCCGAGTTCCAGGTATTCATCGCCATGTGGTGGTGATACCCGCCCGCCGAGACGAACAGCGCCTGCGTGCCGTACGCGATTGTCGTCTCGAAGCCGAGACGGTCGACGTAGAACTCTTTCGCGGTGGCGACGTCGCCGACGCTCAGGTGCACGTGCCCGATGGAGGCGCCGCCCAGCCGGGGCTGCACCATCGCTTCCTCGGTCAGGTGCTCCTGCAGGAACCGGTTCGGGTCCAGGAACAGGGTGCCCATCTCGATCCGCCCGTGCGTCCACGACCACTGCGTGCGGTCGCGGTCCCAGTAGAGCTCGACGCCGTTGTGTTCGGGGTCGTCGAAGTAGAAGGCCTTGCTGACCAGGTGGTCGGAGCTGCCGGTGAACGAGCCCGGGTGGCGGGTGGCGACGCTGTGCACGGCTGCCGCGAGCGCCGCCTCCGACTCGAAGAGGATCGCCGTGTGGAACAGCCCCGCGCTCTGCGGCGAGGCGTGCGTCAGTTCGGGAGCGTGCTGGAGGATCACGATGGGCACGCCGCCGCGACCGAGCACCGCAACGGAGCCGTCGTGCGCCAGGAGATCGAGTGTCACGGCGTCGCGGTAGTAGGCGATCAGCCCGTCAAGGTCGGCGACGCGGAGAGTCACGGCCCCCATTGCGGTATCCGGAGCGAGCAGGTCGGGGGAGGAAAAGGTCACGCTCTCACGGTAGCCATCTTTAGTTGTCGCCACAACTATCGAGCAGACGGTCTTGGGAGACACATAAGCAGCGCCCAGCTTGCGCGGGGACTGCGGCCGTGGAATAGGGTCCGGTCGCCGTCCGGGGCGACCCCGGTCACGAGGACGACATCATGAACGAGCGACACGAACCCAACGAGCGCGAACTCGCCGACCCCACTGCGGCGCAGGCAGACGCCGCCGAGGAGCGCCGGGCGTTACACGCCGACGACCGTCGCCGTCGCCGTCATGCGCTGATCGCAGGCGGCGCGGGCCTCGCGGTGCTCATCGGAGTCGCAGCGGGCGGCGTCTCGTACGCCGGTCGCGTCGAACCTGCCGCCTCCGCCTCCTCCAGCACGACCGCCACGGTCCACCCCGGCGGCTCGCGCGGCGACATCACGATCTCGCCGTACCCTGGCGGGTCGATCCACTCGGGTGGCTACGACTCGGGTGGCTACGGCTCCTCCACCGCGACGGAGGCCGTCCCTGCAAGCACCGCGCAGACCGCCGGAGTCGTGACGATCACCTCCGATCTCACCTACCAGAACGCCCGCTCCGCCGGCACCGGCGTGATCCTCACCTCGGACGGCATGATCCTCACGAACAACCACGTCGTCGCGGGGGCTACAACCGTCACGGTGACCGTCGAGTCCTCCGGGCGCAGCTACTCCGCCCGCGTCGTCGGCACCGATGCAACGCATGATGTCGCCGTCCTCCAGCTCGAGAATGCCTCCGACCTCACTCCTGCACGCCTCAACACCGACGGCGCCGCGGTGGGGGATGCGGTGACCGCGGTGGGCAACGCTGGGGGAGCCGGTAACCTCACCGCCGCCGCCGGATCCGTGACCGCTCTCAACCAGCAGATCACCACGAGTTCCGAGTCGGGGGCCTCGGGCGAGACTCTCACCGGCCTGATCCAGATCGACGCCGATATCGTCGCGGGCGACTCCGGTGGCCCGCTGGTCGATTCGGCAGGCCGGGTGGTCGGGATCGACACCGCAGCCTCGAGTGGCACGGCCGACATCACCGGCTTCGCTATTCCGATTTCAACCGCGCTCGATATCGTCGCCACCATTGAGGCGGGTGCCGAGACGGCGACCGTGCAGATCGGCTACCCCGCCTTCCTCGGAGTGTCCCTGTCGTCGAATACCTCGGTGCGGCAGGGGCGGGCGGCCGTCGCCGCCTCCGGCGCCCTGATCGCGGGAGTCGTCACGAAAGGTCCGGCCGCGGCGGCGGGACTCGCTGCTGGCGACACCGTCACGGCAGTCGACGGCACGGCGATCGCCTCCGCCGACGCTCTCTCCGCGACGCTCGCCGCGCGTGAACCCGGCGAATCCGTGGTCGTGTCCTGGATCGACGCCTCGGGTGCTGCACACTCGGCACCGGTCGTGCTGGCTGAGGGTCCGGTCGCGTGACAGTCGCACGACCCGGGGGATCCGCCTCCCTTCGCCGGGAGGGGCACGGATCGTGCCATTCACCCGCCAGATCGCGTCGACCGCCGTGTGTTGTGACTTGGTCAAGACAACGACGCTACCGTCGCCCTCATGACCACAGTCGATGATCGGCTCCGGGCGTCGGGTCTCAAGGCCACGGCCACCCGGCGAGCGGTGATCCTCGCGCTCGAGGAGCATCCGCACTCCGGAGTCGAGGGGCTCCTCACCCGGGTGCGCGAGAGCCTCCCCGACTCGTCATCGCAGGCGGTGTATGGGGTCCTCGCGGCCTTCACCGACGCCGGACTCGCTCGCCGGATCGAGCCGGAGGGTCACCCCCGACGCTTCGAGCTGCGGGTCGGCGACAATCACCACCATGTTGTCTGCCGCGGCTGCGGAGCCATCGCCGACGTCGACTGCCTCGTCGGTGAGGCCCCGTGCCTGCACCCGTCGATGGCGAGCGGCTTCGCCATCGACACCGCGGATGTCACTTTCTGGGGCACCTGTCCCGATTGCCAGGTTCTTGCGGTGCACTGACAGATATCCGCTCAACACCGACGCGGGAGGCCCACCGGGCCGCTCGCCGATAGGAGGAACATGACCGAGGAACGATTTACCACCACGAACTCCGGAGCACCGGTCGCCAGCGACGAGCACTCGCTGAGTGTCGGAGCCGACGGGCCCCTCGCGCTCCACGACCACTACCTCGTCGAGAAGCTCGCCCAGTTCAACCGTGAGCGCATCCCGGAGCGGGTCGTCCACGCCAAGGGCGGCGGAGCCTTCGGCCGCTTCACCACCACCGGCGACGTCAGCGCCTACACCCGGGCCGCGCTCTTCCAGCCGGGAGTCGAGACCGAGATGCTCGCGCGCTTCTCAACCGTTGCCGGTGAGCAGGGTTCGCCCGACACCTGGCGCGACCCTCGCGGATTCGCGCTGAAGTTCTACACGAGCGAGGGCAATTACGACCTCGTCGGTAACAACACCCCGGTGTTCTTCCTCCGCGACGGCATCAAGTTCCCCGACTTCATCCGCTCGCAGAAGCGTCTGGCCGGCAGCCACCTCCGCGACCACGACATGCAGTGGGACTTCTGGACCCTCTCGCCCGAGTCGGCACACCAGGTCACCTGGCTGATGGGCGACCGCGGGCTTCCGGCCTCCTGGCGGCACATGGACGGCTTCGGCTCGCACACCTACCAGTGGATCAACGCGGCCGGCGAGCGCTTCTGGGTCAAGTACCACTTCAAGACCGATCAGGGCATTGAGATCCTGAGCCAGGAGCAGGCCGACCAGATCGCAGGAGAGGACGCCGATTTCCACATCCGCGACCTGTCCTCCGCGATCGATCGCGGCGACTTCCCGTCGTGGACACTCTCGGTGCAGGTCATGCCGTACGACGACGCGAAGAGCTACCGCTTCAACCCGTTTGACCTCACCAAGGTCTGGCCTCACTCCGACTACCCGCTGATCGAGGTCGGCACGATGAGGCTCGACCGCAACCCCGAGAACTACTTCGCGCAAATCGAGCAGGCGGCCTTCGCCCCGTCGAACTTCGTGCCCGGGATCGCGGCCAGCCCCGACAAGATGCTGCTCGCGCGCATCTTTAGCTATGCCGATGCCCACCGTTACCGCGTGGGGACGAATCATGCGCAGCTGCCGGTCAACGCTCCGAAATCGGCGGTGCACTCGTACTCGAAGGACGGCCCGATGCGGTTCGACTTTCAGAAGTCGGAAGTCCCGGTCTACGCGCCCAACACGCAGGGTGGGGCTCACGCCGATCCCGCCCGTGCCGCGGAGTCAACCGGCTGGGAGGCCGACGGCGAGCTGACGCGCGCCGCGGCAACCCTGCACCCGGAGGACGACGACTTCGGCCAGGCGGGAACCCTCTACCGCGAGGTGCTGGACGATGATGCGCGGGCCCGCCTCGTCTCGAACATCGCCGGGCACGTGTCGAAGGTCACTCGGGCCGAGTTGCGTGAGCGCGTGCTCCAGTACTGGGCGAACGTCGACACCTCGCTCGCTCAGCGGGTCGCCGAGGCGCTCCAGCCGTCCGCACCGGGTGCGGACGTCTCGCCGGAGCAGGTGGGCATCGGGGTGTAGATCCTGGTCGCCCCGTCGAGGAGCGGGCGGTACCGACGAATCCGGGCCGCACGCTCCTCGCTTGCGTTCCAGCTTCGTTGGGCCGCCGCAACTCCTGGGCCGGGCCCGACGCTTGTCACGACACGCCCGGGATGCGCCATTTTCGGCCACCGTTTGACAGCAGCGCCATTGCTGCGTAACTTATCCCGAGTCGCCACAAAGGCCGCAGGGAAACGGAAAGAGCAGCAGCTCCCACGTCCCGGCCTCAATAGGGACCATCCACTCGGTAAGACAGGCCTTCGGGGTCGGTTTACCGCACGGATGTAAAGCCTTCGCAGGATCCCTCAGATCCAGCATCTTCGCCGCCCGGCGCAGGACCACGGTCCTGATGCGGGAAACGCCGGAGCGCTTACGAGCGTGACGGCATCGCGAAGAGGCCGGATTTGACACGGTCTGCGGATGTGCTAGGTTATACAAGTTGCCACGGCACAAGTTGCCACGGTGATACAGAGAAGAACTTCTCTAGTATCGCCGACTTACTAAATAAGTCGCAAGTAGCAATACTTGAGACAGGCAATATATTTTTCGATCACTCTCGTTGTGAAGTGCCTTTGTGGTGTGGAGGCGGGGTGTGTCCGATTCTTGAGAACTCAAC
>NZ_JABRPL010000025.1 GCF_013249015.1 Rathayibacter agropyri | reverse complement strand
CCGACAGGAGCCGGCCTTAAAGCCGTCGGTTATGCAACCTTCCTGAACGACGCCGGTACCCTCTGGCACAACGAAGTTCAATATGCAGCCAGCGGAGTGACCTCTGCGGTCGCAGAGAACAACGGCACCTACGACACAGTCACCTGGGTCGAGAACGGTGTGGCCAAGGCGCGAGAAAACGGGACGAAGACAACCCAGACCACGTACACCTCCCCCAAGGGAGCCGGCCTTCGGGCTGTTGGCTATGCAACGTTCTTGAACGACGCCGGAGACCTCTGGTACGGCAACACTCTTGTGGCAAGTGGCGTCAGCTCTGCCGTTGCCGAGGAAGGCGGCGGCTTCAGCACGGTCACGTACGTCAAGGATGGCGTCGGCTACGCTCAGGAGTTCGGTTCGAAAACGGCAAAAACGACCTATAAGGCTCCCACTGGAGCTGGACTCACGGCCGTCGGGTACGGAACCTTCCTCAACACCGCCGGGGACCTGTACCACAACGAAACCAAGCAGGCTTCCAACGTCACCTCCGC
>NZ_JABRPL010000024.1 GCF_013249015.1 Rathayibacter agropyri | reverse complement strand
ATCAGAGACTTCCACGGTTCCGTCCGGTCGCGCTCTGACCATCTGGTATTCGATCTTGATCTCACCTTTCTGCAGTTTTTCTAGAACGCCAGGATTCTCGTCTAGCCAGGCCCGGAACTCCGGATCTTTCTGGAATAGGTCATTGAAGTAGGTCGTGGAACCTTGCGCGGCCGATTCTCCATCGACTCTGCGACCGGTACTGCTGAGCTTCGCATCGCCACCTTTCGCTTCGGTGAAGGTCAGCCGGGTTCTGTCTGGGGATTGGGTGATCAGGTCGAATCTGTCGCGCACAGCGTTCGGTCTATTAAGAACTTCGGTGTCACCAAGCGCTTCTCGATATGCTGCCGCCGCTTTTTCGCCAAGGTCTCTCGAAGAGTTGTTGCGTGCAGTCCAACTCTTACGCTCCTCAAAAGAGCGCTCTTCCAGCTCGTCGAGGAGATCAAGCCGTGCGTCCTTCTCAGTGTCCGAAAGGTCAGCAACACTCACCTCTTCACGATGGCTATCAATTACACCTACGATGTCCTTCTTCTTGAGTGTCTTTGGATCGATGTCGATACCAAGTTCTCGGAGTTCGGTGAGTGCCTGGTT
>NZ_JABRPL010000023.1 GCF_013249015.1 Rathayibacter agropyri | reverse complement strand
GAGAGAATAGAAGTTCCAAAGCTCGCTATTTTCAGAACGGGAAGCCGATGCGGTACGACTCTACTACAGGCCTGGATGCGGAGCAATTGACGGAGCTGATCTCTCGGATATGGCAGATTGTCGCGGGAAGGGGTGAGATGCCGGGACGGCCGGCGCTGGTGAACATTCGTGAGCAGGTCGTTGTGACTCTGATCTTATTACGGCAAAACGTGAACCAAATGACTCTTGCGGATATGTTCGGTGTGTCGCAGCCCACAATTTCTCGCGTCTATCGGCGGATCGTCCCGCTGATCGAGCAGGCCTGCTGTCTGTCGGGGGTGGGTGTGGAGACGGCTGTCCAGGGCCGCGTGGTCCTGGTCGACGGCACCGATGTTCCCACCGGGAACCGCGCCGCGACGGGGAGCGCGAACTACTCCGGGAAGCGACATCGTCAAGGGCTGAACGTGCAAGTCGCCTCGGACATCAACGGTCACCTGCTCGCCATGTCCGACCCGGCCCCCGGCTCTCGACACGACCGAGCGGCGATCAGCCTGTGTGGATGGGAACCGATTCTCGATAAGGCCGAATGGATAGCGGACCCAGCGTACATCGGCACCAGCGCAGTCACTCCCCGGAAAAGACCTTTCCATGGACAACATGATGACAACACACGCGCAGCCAACCGG
>NZ_JABRPL010000022.1 GCF_013249015.1 Rathayibacter agropyri | reverse complement strand
CCAAATATCGATTAGGGAACTGTCATGAACAACGAGACTAGTTTCGAACGGCTATCGGAGATCCAAGACGAGATTCTTATCTTCAGCATGGAGCAGGTCGGTGATAAAGTCGACAAGTTCTACGTGCAAGGTAAAATCACGGACGACAGTCGTGGAAATGTCACAGGCGTCGAGGGTAACATCAGGACTGTCATTGTCGGCGGTCGCGTCCTCGACGTCTCTGCTGTCCTGGATGACACCGGGTTCTATGAGAATGTCGCTTTCGTCAGGCCGCGAATCATTGAGCTGCACGACATCCTCCGTACCCTGCAGGGTAAATCCCCAGTGCGGTTTCGCTGGGCGGTGGACACCGAAGCGGGCACTGCTGAGGGTGATTGGACATACTACGACGATTTGACCGCTGAGGAGAAGAAGGACAACTTCTGGAGGTTCTGGAAGGGTGACAACGCTTGGACGGCGCAGCTTGAGGCTGAGCTAGCCGGCGAGTAAAATCCAGAGGATTTTGCGTCTGATTGTGAAGTGTCAGCGGGAGACGCGGATCGAATACGAGATCAACGGGAACACATCTACGGCAAGGATGTCGAATCCTTTTTGAGAAGAGGAGGACAATATGGAATTTTCGATTTATACTGCTAAGAGCGTTATTCATAAGGTTGTTTACCAGCCGAGTCGATAAAGTTCGAGGCGGGTGACCGTACGAATGAGGTTG
>NZ_JABRPL010000021.1 GCF_013249015.1 Rathayibacter agropyri | reverse complement strand
GGGGGTGTGAACAGTGCGATTGATCACGCGTCGATCGTGTCTACTGGTGAGGGGTTGAATCTGGTCGGGATGGCCAGCGATCAGGTGGGCCACTGGTATGACGTCACGGTGATGCAGCCGGCGGTTGAGTCGGGGTCGTGGGCGGGGCAGTTCGTCGCGAGTGTCGGGTCTGGTGTCGGGCAGGCGATGAGCGGTGCGGCGCAGATGAATTTGCGCGACACGGGGCGTGGGATCGAGGCCCTCATCTTCGACGAGGACGTGCGTAACCAAGCGTTGCAGCAGGCCACGACGCTTGTTGACCAGGTCCGCGCGGGTAACCCGGTGGTGATCGGACAGATCGTGGGGAACATCCTGCCCGGAGCGGTGGCGTTGAAAGTCGCGAAAACGACCGGACTTGTGGGCCGGGCTAACAAATTCGCCGACTTCGCGAAACCCATCATCACGAACCCGAGCAGGACCGCCAGCGCCCTGGACTGGCTCAAGAATGACCTCGGCGCGGGAGGGGTGACAGTCAGCAACGAATTCACCCCGACGATACGAAAACTAGACGCGATTGACGGGTCGACCGTGAAGTCGCGTGGTGTCGACCAGCCGGGTGGTAGTAATGCTCCGGGTCCGGTGAAGTATCCGACTGGCCGGTTGCCGAAGCGCGGTGTACCGAACTCTTTCGGGTACGATTCTGACGGGGTTCGTCTTCCCTACGCGAATAGTCGCCCTGATTACGCGCCCGGACAAGTCAAAAGAGTGTGGAGGGAAACCCGGAAGAAACAAGTGAGCGACATCAGGGCCGGCGAACCGGGGGCGCCGCCGAGGTGCCCCAA
>NZ_JABRPL010000020.1 GCF_013249015.1 Rathayibacter agropyri | reverse complement strand
ACTTCGTTGTGCCAGAGGGTACCGGCGTCGTTCAGGAAGGTTGCATAACCGACGGCTTTAAGGCCGGCTCCTGTCGGTGCCTTGTAGGTCGTGATGGTCGTAGCCGACCCGTATTGCTGCGCCTTGGCTACACCGTTCTCGACGTAAGTGACCGTGTCATAGGTGCCGTTGTTCTCCGCGACCGCGGAGGTGACTCCGGTGGCCTGCTTAGTCTCGTTGTGAAAAAGGTCGCCGGCAGTATTAAGGAAGGTTCCGTAGCCGACTGCCGTGAGTCCGTCTCCTTGAGGTGCTTTATAAGTTGTGGATGCGGTGGCACTACCGTATTGCTGAGCCTTGGCGAGGCTCGTAACTTTCGTTGCACTAACTGGCGCTGACGCGCTGAGAGCGTTGGACATCGCGTTAAAGGTGCTGTCGCCACCTGTGGCCGGGACGGTGATGTCCGGAAGGGTAATGGTGCCGTCCGTGCCGGTCGTGGCGGTATAGGTCGTCGAGCTGTCTTTGAACTTGTAACCGTCCTTAAGCGTCACGGTGATGATCTTGCCGGCTTCGGCAGTGGTTCCGTCAGAGGTGCGCTTGACCTGCACGCCGGTGATGGTGCCACAAGCGGTTCCGCTGTAAGACGCCTGCGTGAACTTCAGCGTCGGCATTTTCGACGCAGCAGCGACTGGCGTAGCCATGGCGACAGCCACAACCGGCACTGTCCAGGCGGCGCCCTTCACGATCGTGCGGCGGTGAAGGCCATCCTTAGAAGGATTGGTCCAGTCGAATGTAGAGACGACGATGTCGCGGCCGTAGTTTTGCATGGAGTACTCAAACCTTCTCTGTATAGAAACGGGCAGACGAAAATGTTGCGAGCGCCAGGAGAAGCCGGAGGTCGGCGAGTGATCCCGTCCGCGTCGAGGCCTATTCAGCTTCGCTGTGGCGTCTGTCGCCGGCCAGAGAACTCGCTCCGAACGTAGAGATTAGTAGCTCTCCTCGCTAGCCACCCGGCGGTATTTGACTTGGGAGTAGTTTGCGGAGCGGCCGTATCGCATTACCTCGCAGCCGCATCAAAAGCAGCGGCGAGGCAACATGGGCTTGGTGGAGGGCGAGTAATTACCTCGACCTGTAACTGTGTTTTATGGTGCCGACAAGGCGAGGGGGAAAGGAAGTCGGGGTGATCATGGACGGTTCACATCGCGGCGTGAA
>NZ_JABRPL010000002.1 GCF_013249015.1 Rathayibacter agropyri | reverse complement strand
GGAACTTCTATTCTCTCAAACGGGAAGCCGATGCCTCTGAGCGACACACCCGAATCAGACCTTATGAATAACGCTCTAAGGCACAAGAATGACTAGGGCGAGCCACAGCAACTTTTCCGATCGAGCACTTCGGGATCGGATTATAAGTACAATCGCTATTGTCGTCAAAGCGGTGTAGGCTGCATACCAGCCTGCGCTAGCGATGAGGAGTCCTGCGCCTGGTTCTATCTCGTCAGTAACGTCCGGCTTTTTTCCTCCTAAGATGAAGTCGCGTATCCGTGGTCTCTGCCGACGTTCAGCGCAACCCAAGCGTTCCAGCTACCCCATGGCGCGGAAACGTCGCTTTGGCCGCGGAGTACCGCCGGACCGCTAGTGCCCTCAGATAATTTTTTCACAGTGAAAGTGGGGCTGGTGCACTGGACGCCCCCGCATCTCTGCCAGGTCATGCCTGTTCCGATGATCTGGTCGTAACCGCCTTAAATAAGTGAGTAGCTTGCTACGAAGCCGAGCTGGACGACTCCTCCGCTCCAGGAGGCGGTGATGGAGCAGGAGTTGAAGTTGGAGTAACCAGATCCGGTCTGGACCCGACATCCGCCGCTTCCGCCATCGGAGTTATCTCGCCAGCGGGAAGATCGAGGACAGTGGCGGCATCTCCGCTACTGTATTCGCCGAACCATCTGGGAATGTCGAAACAGTTACTTCTTCCCCGTCTGATGCAAGCGGCCCATCTCCGATCTGCGTGAATGTGTAAGTCGAGACCGGTGCGCCGCCGAGGAAAGCGTCTACGGGCTGCCCGCTGTTCAGCTTCTCTACCAGGGCGTCGACCGTTCCTTCGGGGGTGCCGAGAGATGCATACCCCGCTCTCATCTCATCCCATTGCTCTTCCGCCGAAGCTGCTGCGGAAGTTGGCGCAATTGCGCCAACGCACAAAAGAAGCCCCCCGAAACAAGCTGCAATTTTGGACATCCTCATCCATACCCCCAGGGTGACGGCTTCGCGGAGCGAAGCACTGATCGTGTCCTTTCGAACCTACGACGGAACTGGAAATATGACAAAGGTTGTCCCTCCAACTGGGTTCCATCGGTGGTCGGGATACGGTGACCCCGCGGAGCCCGCGGTGCAGTGGGCAGCGACGGGCTCGCCGCGGCCGAGGGCATCGAGTTCAGTGCTTAAGCTCGCCGAGCGATGGGTGAGTACGTCGAACGCCACGGCGCTTGACGGCCCGAAGGGCGTGCCCTCCGCCGCGGTGACACGGCTTCAGTCGAGCTCACGCGTCTGAGCGAGGGGAGCGCCAACGTCACGGAAGTCTCCTCCGAGTGGCGATCGAGCCCCCGCTGGCCGCCGGCCCAGTACAGCGCCACAAGGTGACGCTGCTAGGCGTCGGTCGCTCGGTCGCTCGCCGCTACGGCTCCCGGTCTTCCGAATCGGCGGCAAGCGTTTGCACGGTGTCGAGGACGGCCGCGAGGGCTGCGTCGTTGATGGAGAAGTAGCGCTTGCGGACGTCGGTCTCCGAGCGCGGCGGGTGGACGTCGACGATCCCCAGTTGCTCGAGCGCGAGGAGATTCCGGCGAACGAGCGCGCGATTCAGGCGGAGCTGCTCGGCGAGCCGGATCGGCGTTGACGGACCGTGCTTGCGGAGCTCGAGCAGGATGGCGACGCGGACCTTCGTATTCAGCACGTCCATAGCGCGATCGAACTCGTCTGGAAAGCCAAAAGGGTCAGCACGTTCGCCCATGTCCCCCAGTGTCGGGGCTATGAAGAACGGCAGGCATTGGGGAGACGGGAGGTCTCCCAAAACATGCCACGACCCCAAGGAGTGCCCATGCTGCTGACGATGATGACCGGTCGGGTGGTCGGAGCTCCCGAGCCGTTGGATGTGAGCACGGATGCCGGCCGTGTGGTGTTCTCCTGCCTGATCGAGCAGCCCGACGTCGCGGATGCCGTCGTTTACGCGATGTGCGGCGGCAGCGTGGTGATGACGACACTCGCGACCGTGCGGGTCGGGGATCTGGTGAGCATCTTCGGGACCGCGCGACTCCTCCCTGCGCCGGGGAGCGAAGATGAGCCGTGTGTGACGGTCGACATCGAGGTGGCCGAGACGACCGTCCTCGCCTCGCGGCCCGCTGCCGCGTAGCTCTACTCGCAGAGACGCACCCGGGAGACGTTGACGGTGAATGAGACGTGAGACACTCCCGGCTTTGTCGCTCAGCGAGTTTCCCGTGACGTCGATGCCCTCGTCCAGCCCACGGGCGCTATGCGCCGGATCGCGGCCGACATGAGTGCGGCGCACGGGCTGGAGCCGGATTGGTTGAATGACGCGGTCAAGTTGAATGACGCGATTACTCGAGCTAGGCAGAAGGAAGAACGGCCGCGCGAGGCGGACCAGCCGGTCGAGCACGCGTTCGCGGTCGCCCTCGGCGAGGCCCGGGCCGTCGTCGTCCATAGTGATCGAGACGGAGCCGGCCCTGGCCTCGACGGACACGTCGATCCGGGAGCGGGCGAAGCGGGCGCCGTTCTCGAGCAGGTCCCCCAGCACCTGGCCGAGCCGATCGGCATCGCGGCCTCCGGGACGACCGCCGGATCCAGCGGCTGAGACTCCAGGGCCAGGCCCGCCCCTCGACTCAGGGAACCCCGTCGAGGGAGCCATCACCAACGGGCTCCCTGGACGGGGTTCCCCGGGTCGGGACCCGTCAGCGCACGAGCCCCGCCGCGGCCGAGCCCCAGGAGGCGAGCGCCGCCTGCACGCGGCCGTCGCGCGCCAGGCCCAGCGCCTCGGCGTAGCCGTCCTCTAGCACGTCGTCCAGCTGAACCCGCGCGCCCGTCTCGGAGGAGCGGACCGCCGCCTCCACCATCGCGAGGCTCCGCACGTTCGAGTGCACCTCGCCCGAGGGCACCGCCCCCGTGCCCAGCACCCGCACGAACTCGGCGAGCGAACCGGCGATCTCCTCCGGCGTCGGCTCGAGCGACGCGACCTGCACCGACTCCGACTCGCGCGACTGCCACTCCGGGGCCGCGTCCCCGTCCCAGTGCGCGGTGCCGCCTGCGCCGTTCACGTGCCAGTCGCCGTTCCACGACGTCTCGAGTCCGTCGGCGCACCAACTGCCCGTGTAGCTGAAGCGCACCCCGCCGGCGAACTCGAACACCGCGGTCGCCGCGGCTCCGTCGGCGTACCAGCTCCAGCCTGGGTTGTACTCCTCGCAGTAGACCGCGACGGGGTCGCTGTCGAGCAGGTACCGCGCCGCGTCGAAGGCGTGGATCGCCATGTCGACCAGCAGCACGTGGTCCATCTCGTCCCGGAAGCCGCCGAAGCGCGGCGCCTTCGCGAAATGCACGGACGCGGTCCCCAGCTGTCCGAGTCCGGCGATCTGCTCGCGGAAGGCGGCGATCGCCGCGTAGTAGCGCCGCGACTGGCTGGTCATCAGCAGCTGGCCGGATGCTTCGGCCGTCGCCGCGAGCACGAGCGCCTCGGCGATGGTCGGCGCGATCGGCTTCTCCGAGAGCACGGGCAGCCCGGCGAACAGCGCCTCCGTGCTCACCGGCAGGTGCGCGCGCGGCACGGTCACGTTGACCACGGCCTCGGCTCCGGAGCGAGCGGCGACCTCGGCGACGGAGGTGCCGACCGCGACCGGCGCGACCCCCTCCTCCTCCGCGGCGCGCGCAGCGAGATCGACGTCGAGATCGACGAGCCCGACCAGCTCGACATCGGGGGAGTCACGGAGGGTGCGGATCCACGCGCGCCCCATCGCGCCGGCCCCGACCTGGACGATGCGCAGCGTCATCGGACCAGCGTCCCCTCGTAGTCCTCGCCGTTGTGGAAGTCCTCGGTGCGGTAGCGCTGGAGCACCGGTAGGCGGCGCTCGGGACGCGAGGACCTGGCCCACTCGACACCGTTCGCGATCACGCGGCGCACCTCCTCCTGGTGGTAGACGGGGTAGTCCTGGTCGCCGGGCGAGAAGAAGAAGATGCGTCCGTGGCCGCGCTTCCACGTCATCCCGGAGCGGAATACCTCGCCGCCCGAGAAGGTCGAGAGGAAGACCAGCTCGTCGGGGGCTGGCACATCGAAGAATTCGCCGTACATCTCCTGCTGCGGGATGACGAATGGGTGCGGCACGCCCTGCGCGATCGGATGCGTCGGATCGACGGTCCAGACCAGCTCGCGGTCCTGCTCCGAGCGCCAGCGCAGCGTGCAGGTGGTGCCCATCAGCTTGCCGAAAATCTTCGACCAGTGGCCGGAGTGCAGCACCACGAGGCCCATGCCCGAGAGGACGTGGCGCTGGACGCGCTCGACGATCTCGTCGGCGACGTCGCCGTGCGCCATGTGGCCCCACCAGACGAGCACGTCGGTGGCGTCGAGGACCTCCTCGGTGAGTCCGTGCTCGGGCTCGTCGAGCGTGGTGGTCAAAACTCTGGCGTTCTCGCCGAGGTTTGCGCGGATGCCCTCGGCGATGGTCGCGTGCATGCCGTCGGGGTAGATCACGCGGACCTTCTCCTCGATCTGCTCGTGGCGGTTCTCGCCCCAGACGAGGACGCGGACGGGGGAGGAGGGTGTGGTCACGGGGAGTCCTTCTTCGGCGGTGGAGAGGGGGGCGGCAGTGGAGAGATCGAAGCGTGGTTAACCGCTTTACCATTCGCGTCTCCTAGGATGCGGGAGACGTCCGCCCCGCGTCAACCGCGGGCTGGCACCCGATCCGGAGGAGGCCGCGTGGCCACGATGAGGGACGTCGCGCGCCTCGCGGGCGTGTCGATCGCCACGGTCTCGTTCGTCGTGAACGACTCCAAGCCCGTCTCGCCCGAGACCCGCGAGCGGGTGCAGGCGGCCATGCGCGAGCTCGGCTTCCGCCCGCACGCCCTGGCCCGCGCCCTTGCGCGTCGCCGCTCCGGGATCATCGCGGTCGTCTATCCGCTCGTGTCGAGCCGGCCGCTGAACACCGCGACCTCTTTCCTCCTCGGGGCCGCGGAGGCTGCCGCGGAGCAGGGTCACTCGATCGTCCTGTGGCCGACGGTCGGCGGATCCGAGCGGCTTGCCGACCTGCGCGCCGATGGGCTGATCGACGGCGTCGTGCTGATGCAGGTGACCAGCGAGGACGAGCGTGTGCCGGTCCTGCGTGACTCCGGAACTCCCTTCGCCCTGATCGGACGCACCCGCGATCCGTCGGCGCTCGACTGGGTCGACATTGACTTCGAGGGGATGGTCGAGGAGGCGCTCGGACGCCTTGCCGGGTTGGGGCATGAGCGGGTGGCGCTGGTGCTCGGCCCCGAGAGGGAGGGAGCGGCCGACTTCGGGCCGTACGCGCGCACGCAGGAGACGTTCGAGCGCGTGTGCGCGGTTCGCGGTGTCTCGGGCGTGCTGCTGCGCTGCGAGGAGTCACCCGCCGGTGGCCGCGGGCTGGCCCGTTCGCTCGAGACCGACTCCGTCACGGCGGTCGTCATCATCAACGGAGGCGCCGCCGTCGGCTTCGCGCACGAGCTGCGGCACCGTGGGCTGCGCGTCCCCGACGACCTCTCGATCGTGCTCCTCGCCTCCGACCCGGATGTCGCCGACCTGGCCGACCCGACTCTGGAGCTGCTGGTGGCGCCGGGCCGCGAGCTGGGCCGCCGCGGGGTGGAGGCACTGCTCGCGCGCCTCGCCGACCCGGCCGCGCCGCTCCTCCAGGAGCGTCTCGCCGGCCCGTGGCGCTCGGGCGGCTCCCTCGGCCCGCCGCGGTAGCGCGCCTTCGGCTGAGGGAACCCCGGCGGCGGGGGTCACCCCGAGTGGTGCCGGCCGATCGGCAGCACCAGCGGTGTCCGAGACACCGGGTCCTCGATCACGCGCGACTCCATCCCGAACACGGCGCGCACGGTGTCCGCGGTGACTACCTCGGCAGGGGTCCCGGAGGCGTACAGCGCGCCCGAGCGGACGGCGAATAGGTGGTCGGCGTAGCGAGCCGCCAGGTTCAGGTCGTGCAGGACGATCACGATCGTGGTGCCTCGCGAGCGGTTCAGGTCGGTGAGCAGATCCAGCACTTCTACCTGGTGCGACACATCGAGGTAGGTCGTCGGCTCATCCAGCAGGAGCACGTCGGTGCGCTGCGCCAGCGCCATCGCGATCCACACCCGCTGCCGCTGCCCACCCGAAAGCTCATCCACGGCACGATCGGCGAGCTCGAGCGTGCCCGTGTCGCGCAGGGCATCCTCGACGATCGCGTCGTCATCGCCTCCCGAGCCGCGCCCGAACAGCCCCCGGTGCGGGTAGCGCCCGCGTGCGACGAGGTCCGAGACGGCGATTCCCTCCGGCGCGATCGGCGTCTGCGGCAACAGCCCCACTTGCTGCGCGACCTGCCGCGTGGGAAGCCGGTGGATCGCCTGCCCATCGAGCAGCACGCTGCCGGAACGCGGAGTGATGAGCCTGGCCATCGCCCGCAGGAGCGTCGACTTTCCGCAGGCGTTCGCGCCGACGATGACGCTGATCGCGCTGGTCGGCACGGTGAGCGAGAGCCCGTCAATGACCACGCGCTCGTCGTACGCGAGGGTCACCGCGTCGGCGCTGAGGGTGTGCGGTGCGGTCACAGGGAGCCTCCGGTGCGGGTGCGGCGGGCGAGGAGCCAGAGCAGGAATGGGGCGCCGAGCACGCCGGTGACGACTCCGACCGGGAAGCGGGCGCCCGAGAACAGCGCGCCCACCACGTGCTGCGCGAGCAGGTCGGCGGCAAGCACGACGACCACGCCGACGAGGGCGGAGGGGAGGAGGAGTGTGCGCGCGCTCGGCAGCAGGCGCCGCGCGATCGGCCCGGAGACGAAGGCTACGAAAGCGATCGGACCCGTGGCGGCCGTCGCGACGGCGACGAGCCCCACGCCGACCGCGAGCAACGCCAGGCGGCTGCGGCGCACGTCGAGTCCGAGTGCCGTCGCCGACTCATCGCCCAGTTGCAGCACCGACAGCCGGCCCGCGAGCAGCAGCGCGAGCGGCACCAGCACGAGCATCGCGAGCGCGAGCGGAGGCACGGCCGGCCACGCGGTGGAATTGAGACTGCCGGTGAGCCAGCGCAGCGACTCCTGCACGTCCTCAACCTCGGCGCGCGTCTGCACGTAGGCGATGACGCTCTGGAACATCGCCGCGACGCCGATGCCGATCAGGATGAGCCGTGCCCCCATCACTCCAGAGCCCTCGGCGAGAGCCGCGATGAGCAGCGCGGTAGCGAGCCCGGCGGCGACGGCAATCGCCGAGACCGCGCCTCCCGAGAGCCCGAAGAAGGCGATGGCGACGACGGCCGCTGCGCTCGCCCCCGACGTGACGCCGATGATGTCGGGGCTGGCGAGAGCGTTGCGCAGCATCGTCTGGAAGATCACGCCGCCCATCCCGAATCCTGCGCCGACCAGCACGGCGGTGATCGTGCGCGGCAACCGCAGTGTGCCGACCGTGAACGAGGCGCCGGGTACCGTCTCGCCGAGGATCACGCGGACGACCTGCGGCACCGAATACACCGTGCTACCGACTGTGAGCGACACGACGACGAGTGCGAGCGCCAGGGCGGCGAGCACACCGCAGCCGATCAGCGTGCGGCGTTGGCGGCGACGGCGTCCCGTCACGGTGCCTGCGCTGACGACTCCGACTGCGACTCCCGCGCTCACAGCGCTCGCACCTTCGAGCGCCGCACGATTGCGATCAAGACGGGCGCGCCGATCAGCGCCGTGACGATCCCGACCTCCACGTCGCTCGGCCGGGCGACGACGCGCCCGACCACGTCGGCGACGAGCAGCAGCAGCGCGCCGAGTAGAGCGGAGGAGGGGAGCAGCCAGGCGTGCGCGGGCCCGGTGACGCGGCGAGCGAGGTGCGGCACCACCAGCCCAATGAAGCCGATCGGCCCGGCGATCGCGGTCGCGGCTCCACAGAGCAGCACCGCGGCGACGCCCGCGACCAGGCGGATGCGCCCGACGCGACGGCCGAGACCCGTCGCCAGGTCATCGCCCAGGGCCAGGGCGTCCAGTCCGCGGGCGCTCGAGAACGCGAGTACCGCGCCGACCGCGAAGAAGGGCAGGACCTGCACGATGCTCGCCGTCTCGGCCCCGCCCACTCCGCCGACCTGCCAGAACCGGAAGCGATTGAGCGTCGTCTCCTGAGTGAGGAGGACGGCGCTGATGAGCGAGGTGAGCGCCGCGGCGGTGGCGGCTCCGGCGAGGGCGAGGGTGAGTGGAGTCGCGCCCTCGCGCCCGAGCGAGGCCACGGCATAGACGAAGGCTCCCGCGGCTGCCGCGCCGAGGAATGCGAGCCAAATGAACTGCGGCAGGCTCGTCGCGCCGACGCCCGCGATGCCGAGCACCACGGCGAGCGAGGCTCCGGAGTTGAGGCCCAGGATGCCCGGGTCGGCCAGCGGATTGCGGGTCAGCCCCTGCATCACCGCGCCCGCGAGCCCGAGTGCGGCGCCGACGAGAATGGCGAGGATCGTCCGCGGCACCCGGCCCTGCACTGCCGCGTCGACAATCGAGGCGGAATCTGGGGCGGTCAGCGCCGGCCATATCTCGGCGAGCGGGATCTCGCGGGAGCCATACACGAGGGAAAGCACGGACGCGACGGCGAGGAGCGCCGCGGCCAGCGCGAGCATCCGGAGCCGGGCACGCCCGGAAGCGCCCCGGCCGCGAGAACTGTCGCGTCCGGGGCGCCCGAGGGAAGCGGCGGATCCGGTGCTCACGACACCTTGTCGGCGGCCGCGGCGAGGCCCGCGGTGTACTCGTCGAGCACCCACGGGATGCTCAGCAGGTTGGGTGACGAGGTCGCCATCGCGGCGGAGGAGCCGTCCTTCAGCACGTAGACCGAGCCGCGCGCGACGGCTGGGATCTTGGAGAGCAGCGGATCGGCCTGCAGGGCGGCGAGGGTCGTGTCGTCGCCGTACACAATGAGCACCGCGGCGTCGAGCTGGTCGGCGTTCTCGGCGCTGACGGTGCCGCTGAAGGCCTCGGAGTCGCCCGAGAGCTTGGTGATGCTGGGAGCGACGTCGAGGCCGAGGTCCTCGACGAACTTCACCCGCGCGTCGTTCGGCGTGTAGTACGTGAAGGTGCTCGCGTCGGTCGGGTTGTACCAGCCGTACATGAAGGTCGTGCCCGCGAGCTGCGGGTGGGAGGCGAGGGTCTGGGTGATCGTGCTCTCGACCTCGCCGACTTTGGCGACGGCCTCCTTCTCGCGCCCGAGCGCGGCTCCGTCGAGCTTCGCCGAGTCCTGCCAGGTGGTGGCCCAGGGCAGGCCCGGGTACGCGACGGTGGGCGCGATCTGGCTGAGCGTGTCGTAGTCCTGCCGGGTGATGCCGGAGTAGGCCGAGAGGATCACGTCGGGGGCGAGGTCCGAGATCGACTCGAAGGGCACGCCGTCGGTCTCGTCGAAAAGGCTCGGAGTCGTGGCTCTAGCGGCATCGAGGGCCTCCTTGGTCCAGGCCAGCAGACCATCGCCGTCCTCGTCGCCGTAGGACGCGCGGGTGAAGCCGACGGGAGTGACGCCCAGCGCGAGCGCGACGTCCTGGTTCGTCCAGCTTGTCGCGACGACACGGTCCGCCGACTGGACCGTGGTGCTGCCGAAGGCGTGGTCGACGGTCACGGGGAAACCCTCGCTCGCGGAGGCGGCGGTGCTCTCGGAGGTACCGTCGGCGCCGGCGTCGGCCGAGCAGGCGGTGAGCAGCATCGCGGCGAGGCCGAGCGAGGCGACGGCGGTCAGGCGGAGGGGAGTGCGGGTGGCGGGCACGGCGATCCTTCACAGGGCTGTCGGGTGGGGGTACAGGGCTGTCGGGTGGGGGTACAGGGCAGTCGGGTGGGGGTACAGGGTTCTCAGGACTAACGAAGGTTACCCTAACCTAACTGCCCGCGCGGGGCCACCGCAGATGCCCGCCGATACCCCTCCTCTCCCTCCCCTCCCGCTGAGGTGCCCGAAAATGCAGCGAATTCGCTCGAATCGCAGCACTCTCGGGCACCTCAGCGCGCAACTCAGGAGGTGCGAGCGCGCGTGACGAGGCGGCGCAGGTGCTCGCGGGGCGCGAGGGCGCAGTGCACGGAGGTCCCGAGCACGAGGGTCTCGCGGGCGCTGCCGTACTCGGGCCAGTCGCCGCCGGGGTCGCCGGTTGCGGCGAAGGCCGCCCAGCGCGCGCCGATCTCGTCGCTCAGACTCCACGGCGCAGCGGGTCCCAGCGTGGCGCGAGCGGCGGCGGAGTCGTCCAGGTGGCGAAAGAGGAACGGTAGTTCGAGCGAGTGCGTGGCGCCGCGGGAATCGTCCAGCCGCCACGTGAAGAGCGCCGCGCGGGTCGACCCGGGAGCCGAGGCTCGCGCGTCGAGTAGCCGCTGGCTCGGCTGCCGGTAAATCTCGTCGGTAACGCAGGCCTCCAGCGCCTCCGCATCGGTGGCCTCCCGGCCGAGTTCCGCCGCCAGCGCCTCCCGGTACGCAGACTCCCGCGACCCGGCCCACTCCGGCAGGAGCACGTCGAGGTGCCGCTCCAGCATCGCCCGCAGCGCCGGGCTGTCGGGCGCCGTCAGATCCACTGCGCCCGACGTTTCGTTCACATTCGTCGTCACGATCAGATCGACGGTGCCAGAGGCTCCGGCCGCAAGCGCCGAGACCGGGTCGCGAATCAGCAGCCGCCCGTCGAGGTTCGGCCGGAAAACGGCCTCCGTGTTCGGCCCCGCGGCGGACCGGCGGGCGAGCAGCCTGTGCTGTGCCTCGATAAGGCGCTGCCAGGGCAGATCCAGGAGTTGTTCGGGCGCCGCGTCCAGCAACTCCAGCAGCTCGCTCGTCACCGCCTCGCCGTTCTCGCGTGAGCCGATCCGCTCGGGGTTTGCACTTTGCAGCACCGCCCGCCCGAACAGCCCCTCCGCCGCCGGCGCCGCCAGGAGCATCGCCACCGCCGTCGCACCCGCCGACTGCCCGGCGACCGTCACCCGGTCAGGGTCGCCTCCGAACGCCGCAATCTCCTCCCGCACCCAGGCGAGGGCGGCGATCACGTCGTGCAGCCCGAGGTTTGCGGAGTCGCGGACGTCATCGCCGAGGACGTGGTCGAGGGTGAGGAAGCCGAGGGCGCCGAGCCGGTAGTTCACCGCGACGATGACGGTGCCGGTGCGAGCGGCGAGACGCGCGCCGTCACAGAACCGTTCGGCGTTGGATCCGGCGACGTGCAGCCCGCCGTGGACCCAGACCAGGACGGGACGTCCCTCCGCCCCAGCCGGAGCCCACACATTCACGGTGAGGCAACCCTGCTCGCTACCGCCGGCCGTCTGCGGAGCGCTCGGCCCGGACTCACCCGCGTCGCGCACCCCAGCCCAGCACTCGACGGGGAGCGCCGTGTGGAACCGCGGCGCCTCCCCCGCATACGGCACGCCCAGGAAAGCGAGCGCGTCACCGTCTGGCGTGCTCACCCACCGGCCGCGCAACCGCCCGGCGACGGTCGCGACCTCAGGCACTGCGCTCACCCGCCCCGCCGCCGTCTCCTCGACCCGCGGGACCCGCGAACTCTGCCGCCACCTCAACCACCGTGCCCTTCGCCTCTGCCCACCGCCCAGGAGAGTACCCGCTCCCGCTCCCGCTCACCCCACCCGTCCTCCTCCGCGAGATGCCTCTTGAGTACGCTCCCTTCGGCGTGTCGCGTACCCCCAGCTGGCATCTCGCGGCGGGGGAGGGGTTGCCGCAAGGCGGGTGGAGGGATTGGCTGGCATGAGGAAAGAGAGGTGTCATCTATGACGCAGACCTTCCCCGCGTGGTTGCGGGATCAGCAGAAGAGGGACGACGAGGTTGGCGTGTTCGCGCAGACCTACGGTGGCCGTGATGATCTGCCGGAGCATGGCGGCCGGGCGATCTACGACGGCTACTTCGCCAGCGAGCCGGAGGCGGCGCAGGCCGATCTGGAGCGGGCGTGGATGGAGTTCGAGGCGCACCCCGAGCCGTCCGCCACATCCGACGAGCCGGAGGGGCTGCGATGACTGACCAGACCCCGAGTCCCGTCGAGGACCCAGACGACCAGGCCGACAAGCCGTCGCAGGCCGAGGGCGAGGATGAGCGCGAGACTCCGCACGAGGTCCTGCCCGCCGAGGGCAAGCCGTCGCAGGCGGAGGGCTGAGCGCGAGTTCGTGAGAGGAAGGGGCGGCGCCGCCCTGGCCCGCCCCTCCTCTCCTCGCGTGAAGCGCGCACTCGACAGCACACCGTCAGCCGGTCACTAGAGTTCCGCCCACATCGGCCGAGACCGTGTAGATATCGGAGAAGAGAACGGCCCATCCGCAGTCGACAGCAGCGTCGTCTTTATCTTCTTTCGATCGGACGGAAGTGGTGAGAGGTGAAAGCGGGCCGCGCGAGGAACAGTGAGGCTCCGAGCTGCATCACGGAGGACCAGAGTGGATTGTCGGAGATATAGTCGTGCCCGCCGAGAAGCGGACCCCATCCGGCGAACGTCGAAACGACGCCGAGGGTTTGCAACAGTGCGAGGAAGACGAGTGCGAGGCGTGCCCCCACAGGAAGAGCGGGCAGGGCGATCACGGAGAAGGCTGCGACCCACGCGATGGCCGGAGCCGCGAAGAATGTGACCAGGAAGAGCAGTCCCAGATCCCCGATCGGGTATGCGTTCGGCTGCGGCCTCGACACCGCGAAGACGAATTGGGTCGCGCCGGCGAGGAGAAGGGCAGTCCGCCGGAAAGCCAGCGCAGTGCGCGCGCGAATCCCGAAGGCCAAGACCCCGTAGGCCATGAGTGCGAGTGTGGCGGCGGCGAGGAACTCCGGAAGGAAGGGCCGAGAGAACTCGTTGATGGAGTGAAGACGCCGGAGCGCCGGCGCGGCGAGGAGGAAGGCGATGTTCGCGATCCCAGCCAGGAGGAAAAGCCAGAACGCACTTCTCAGTACGCGAGAACCGAGCACAGGAGCGGCGGAAACTTCCCCAAAAGTGGAGACCACGTCCTCGACCTCCCCCTTCGCCATGACTGATTCTCAGTGGCAGCGAGAGTACCTTCAACTCGACCACCACGGCACAGCAGTGGCGCATCCTGCGCCATAGTCAGGCAAAGAACTGAGGCGACGTCGGAGCGGGGCCGTGACTCGAGTTGATGAGGGACTGACGTTCCGCGCCCCTCCTCTCCAGAACGCCTCAGCGGCTCGCCGCCTCCAGTAGCTCCTGCGCCTCGGCGCTGCACGGATACCGCGAGAGCACCCGCTCGAGGTCGCGGCGGGCCGGCGCGCACCGTCCTTCGGCCAGATGGGTGCTCGCCCGCTCCAGAAGCGCCTCCGCCCGCAGTTCGAGCGGACGCGTGCTGGTGACGGCGGGGCGCACCACCCGGCCGAACGCGTCGAGCGCGCCGTCGATCAGTCCCAGTTCCCGCAGTGCGATCCCCCGGCGGATGAGTACGGCGGCGGAGGCAGCGTCGAGGTTCTCGACCGGAGCCGAAAACCGCGCAACATCGTGCCAGCGGCGCCGAGCACAGTAGAGCGCGGCCAGCGTCGACGCGGCGAGTGTTGACGGCTCGAGCGTCTCGACCGCGGCGATCGCGCCGCCCGGGTCCAGCGTCGAGGCGAGTTCGGCGAAGACCAGCCGTAGCGCTGTGCCGTCGAGGGGTACCTCGACGTCGAGCCCCCCGCTCAGGGGCAACCGCACGGTGAGCACTATCCCGTACCGGCGAAGGAACGAATCGGTGCTCGGGTCGTAGCGGAGGCGGACGAGCCAGCAGGCGAGCCGCATCGCACGGTCGTCCTCGGGGGAGCGGAGGGCGTCGCGAACCAGCTCGACGGCGACCGCCACTCGCGAACCCTCGGGAAAGGAGGCGGTCGCCTCATGCAGGTCAGCGGCGGGTGCGCCAGCCCGGATCAGCCGGATCAGCGGCGCTTCCCACGGCGGCGCGAGGGCCGAGGGGCGCACGAGACCTGGGCCGCTGGGCATCGTCAGGGTGCCCGACAGGCGGCATCGGTTGTCGCCACGGGTCAGCGGATCGCCCGCCGGCTCCAGGCGCGGACGCGTCAATATTCGGAGTTCCCCACTCCGTCGGAACCCGACCCCCACGGCCATCTCCTCCGCTCGCGACGGTCGCTCACAGCCGTCGACCCGCCGAGTGTACGGGGTCTAGAAAGTCCGGCCCCTCAAACGGGGCGGCTCGCACGAGCGACAACCGCCGCAAATCCGGTCGTGCGCTCCCCGGTTATCCCCCACTCGGGAGGTACGGCGCCGCGCACAACGACGTGCGCCGGCATCCCGCCAGCACGCCCCGCCCCGCCGCCAGGGAAACCCTCGACGGTTCGCGGTTCCCTGAGCTGGATCCCGTACGTGCGGATGAATCTGAACTCAGGAGATTTTGTCGAATCTCACGCACTTCGCCGTTAAGACTGACAGGTATTCACAACTCACGGGAGTATGCAGACATGACTCAACAGCGAAATCGCGCGGCCGCATCGTGGTCGCCGTGGGGCTTCCTCGCGGTCGCATTCGTTGGGACGATGGCCGGCAACGGCGTCTCGGCCGTGCTCGGGGCAGTTGATCCGTGGAAGCCGGTGATCATCGCGATCACCCAGGCGGTCGTCCTGCTGATCGGGTGGGCAGTGCTGAACCACTTCCACCGTCGGCGCTCCTCCAACCAATCAGGCACAGGGTGAGATCCCTCCACCGGGGAACCCCGTCGAGACCGCCCGTCATAACGGCCTCCCTCGACGGTCCGGGGTTCCCTCAGCCGGCGAGGGAGGCCGCGACGCGCAGCGGCATCACGTCGGGCTTCTCGGCGGTGCTGGCGATCGGGATGACCGCCTTCTCGGAGTTCGAGCGGAGCACGGCATCCATGATCTCGAGCACGTGCAGCGCGACGCGGCCGGAGGCGCGGTGCGGGCGATCCTCCGCGATTGCCTCCGCGAGGTCAGCCAGTCCCACTCCGCGCCCGGTGCCGATCACGCCGGCGGAGTCGGGCACGACCTGCCAGTCCTCGTCGCGGACGGCGACCTCGACCGGGTCCGAGAACATGTTCGGGTCGGGCACTGAGATGGTCCCCTCGGTACCGTAGACCTCGAACTTCGGCGCCCGGCTGCGCCAGATCTCGAAGCTCACGGTGACCGTCGTCGCGACTCCATTCGCGTGCTCAAGCAGCGCGGTGATGTGCGTGTCGATCGACACAGGGATCGGCGTGCCCGCCTTCGGCCCCGTCTCGATCGTGCGCGGCCGGTCGGAGCGTGTCGCCAGCCCGGTCACCCGCACGACAGGCCCGAAAAAGTGCACGAGCGCCGTCAGGTAATACGGACCCATGTCGAGCAGCGGCCCTCCGCCGGGCTGGTAGTAGAACTCGGGCGCCGGGTGCCAGCGCTCGTGCCCGGGCGCGGCCCAGTGCACCTGCGCGGCGATCGGCGTGCCGATCACTCCGGAGTCGAGCGTGCGGCGAGCGGTCTGAACCCCCGTCCCGAGCACCGTGTCGGGAGCGCTCGCGAAGCGCAGACCCAGCTCGTCGGCGAGGTCGAGCATCGGCGCGGCCTCGGCCGGAGTGAGCCCGAGCGGCTTCTCGGCGAAGACGTGCTTGCCCGCCTTCAGCGCGCGGGTGCCGATCTCGACGTGCGCTGCCGGGATGGTGAGGTTGAGCACCGCGTCGATCTCGGGGTCCTCGATCAGCGCATCGACGGTGAGGGCGCGGACGCCCTGCTCGTCGGCGATCTGCTGCGCGCGCTCCTGATTCAGATCGGCGACCGCGACCAGGCGGAGGCTGGGGAAGGTCGGGAAGTTGGCGAGGTACTGCTCGCTGATCTTCCCGACTCCGATGATGCCAACGCTCAGCGGGACGCCCACAGCATTCCCCTCTCGATGATCGTGCGGACGTTCTCGTCCTGGAGGATCTCGACGCGGTGGCCCGGCGTCGAGACGAAGATGCGGCCCTCGCCCCACAGGCGGGTCCAGATCGCGGGGGAGGTGATCGGACGCTTCCACGGATCCCACGGGCGGACCGCCTGCGTCGTGGTGGCGAGCACGTCGTTGTAGTCGTCGTGCAGCACCCAGTACTGCTCGGTGACCAGCTCGAAGTCCGAGATGCCCTGCGTGATCGGGTGGTCCACCGCGAGGGCGGTCATCTCGATCGTGTGCGGCACGTAGTTGTCTGACTGCTCGCCGGTGCGCTCGTCGGGGTGTTTGCCCGGGTGCGAGGCGAACTGCCCGCCGATCAGCTGGAGGTAGTCGGAGTTGTCGCGGTAGGAGTCGGCGATCCCGCCGTGCCAGCCGGCGAGGCCCGTGCCGCGTTCGACGGCTGCGCGCAGGCCCAGGAACTCCTCCCACTGGATCGACGTCATCGTGTTCGACTGCACGATCAGGTCGACCGTGGTCATGAAGGTCTCGTCGGCGTACACGGCCGTCGACTCCTCGACGCGCACGTCGTAGCCGTTCTCGCGCAGGAAGGGCAGGAACAGCTCGGTCGCTTCGACCGGTTGGTGGCCGTCCCAGCCCCCTCGGACGACGAGCGCCGTCTTGCCGGAAGTGGTCGGGGGGAGGTCAGTCATCGTCGTCCTCAGGGGCCGGGCGGAGTACTCCGCGGTTCGTCGTTGAACAGGACTTGCGCAACTTCCGCGCCGCTGTCCCGGGCGTCGGCCCATTCTGCACCGCTCCGCACCGGGGAGCAACCCGAGCGAGCGGGGCGGTCGAGCGGTTCTACTTGCGAAAGTCTCGGTGGGCTACGGTGGGGTCATGCGCGATCCCGCCGACGATGAGGCCGCCACCGGAACGGCCCGCCGCCCCACAATGGCCGGCATCGCCGAGCGCGCCAGGACGAGCGTCCCGACCGTCTCAAAGGTGCTCAACGGTGGCACCGACGTGTCCGAGGCGACCCGCCTGCGGGTGATGGAGGCGGCGCACGAGCTCGGTTACCGCCGCCGTCCGCGCCTGCGGCCGCCGGTCGAGGACCCGCACGTCGCGCAGATCGTCGATGTCGTCGTCGGCCACATCAGCGGCACGTGGATCGGCCCAGTGCTCGCGGGCATCGAGGCGGAGGCATCGGCCGCGAACGTAGATCTGGTGCTCACACGCGCTCGCGACGACGGCGCCTGGATCAGTCGCCTCCTTCGCCGACCCTCGCTCGGCGCGATCGTGGTGCTGGTGAACGTCTCGGCCGCGCAACTGCACCTGCTCACCACCGCCGAGTTGCCCGTCGTCGTCGTGGACCCGAGCACCCGTCCGCCCGCCGATGTCTCGAGCGTCGGAGCGACGAACTGGGACGGCGGGCGCATGGCCGCCGAGCACCTCCTCGGCCTCGGCCACACCCGGCTCGGAGTCGTCGGCGGAACCCGCGACCAGCTCTACAGCAGCGCGCGGATCGACGGCTTCTCCTCGGCGCTGCGGGCAGCGGGAGTCGATCCGCCCCGCATCGCCTACTGCGACTGGGACCGCGAGCTCGCCCGGGAGGCCGTCGGCGCGATCTTCGCCGAGCCCGAACCTCCGACCGCCTTCTTCGCCTGTTCGGACGTGATGGCCCTCGGCATCTACGAGGCGGCTGACGACGCCGGTCTGCGCATCCCGCGCGACCTCAGCGTGGTCGGCTTCGACGATGTCGAGGAGTCGGCGTGGGCGACCCCGCCGATGACCACGATTCAGCAGCCCATCGGTGAGATGGGTGCTGTCGCCTTCCGGATGCTGCACCAGGCGCACCGGTCGGCGACTCCGCTCGCCTCGGGCACCCGCATGGAACTCGAGACGCGCCTGATCCGCCGTGCGTCGGTCGCGGGAGTGCGAGAGTAGATCGCCTCCTCCCTCACCCGGCCTCGACTGGACGCAGACCTCAGCGCCGCTCAGCCGCGCCGTACAGCCGTCGGATGAGCAGCGGACCGCCGATTCCGTGCAGGAGCAGGCTGCCGCCGACGACGAAGCCCGTCGCGGCCAGCACATCGAAGCCGTCCTCCGAGGGGAGCGCGTTGAAAGCGATCAGGCCGAACACGATCGAGGCCGCTCCCCGCGGGCCGAGCAGGGCGATGACGAGTCGGTCCTTCCTGGTCGTCTTCGTGCCGAGCAGGGCCAGGAGGACGGGGCCGATGCGGCCGACCGTCAGGGCGAAGAGCGCGAGGAACAGGGCCGGCCACCAGTCCACCGACCCGGTGATCAGAATGATCCCGATCAGGCCGAAAGCGAACCAGAGCAGAAGCGTCAAGAAGGAGGTCACGTCCTCGACCAGGGGCGTCTCCAAGCGGTCGTCCCAGCCGCGACCGCGGGCGAGACGGAACGCGATCCCGCAGACGAACGCCGCGACGAAGCCGTTGCCACTCACCGAGACGGCCACGGCGAAGGTGAGTACGGGTAGGGCGAGAAGACCGATCCGGATGCTTTGGCCGTCCGCCCAGCCTGCGGCGCGGGCCCACCGGAACAGGCGTCCTGCGCCCACACCGAGGGCTGCGCCGACGACGAGAGCGATGAGACCCGCCGGTGCTGCCGCGAGGAACGTGGTCAGGGCGTTCTGCTCCGGTCGCGCCGACTCGGCGGCGAGAGCGAGGGCGCCGAGGAGCACCGGTGTGACGAGACCGTCGTTGTAGCCGCTCTCGATGCTCAGCCAGCGCCGCACGCGTGCGGGAATCCGGGCGTCGCGAATGATCGACGTTTCGGGGGAGAAGTCGACCGGCGTCGCGATGCACGTCACGGCGATGATGACCGGGAGCGAGAGGCCGAGCGGCAGGGCGAGCCCGACCGCGAGGATGCACGCTGCCGAGAGAGGGAGGGCGATGAGCAGGAGCCGCAGCGGGACGGCGCTGAGGGCCGCGCCGGGCGGACCCTTCACATCGATCGCGTCCACGAAGAGCAGCAGCGCGAGAACCACCTCCGCGACCAGCAGCGCTGCCTTGGAGTCGAAGAACAGCGTGCTCTCGTCCGCCACGAACCAGCCGGCGATGGCCCCCAGTACGGCCATGAGGAGGGGCCCGCTGACCGCGATTGCCCGGAGTTTGCGGTGCGTGAGCGCCCAGATGACGGTGGCTCCGGTCACGAGCAGCAGGGCGGTCACCTCGTGACGGTAGCTGGTCGTCGTCGCCGCGGTGGCCGGGAGGCGCACTCGTGACGCGTTCGCCGTCGGGCGGGCGAGATCATCGACCGAGCGCTCCGGCGACATCGCCCGGTAGGGACACCCCGCGTTCGCTCCGCATCGTGAGGATGTCAGGTGGTGTGGTTGTGGCCGGCCGACGCGATCCCGGCTTGCACGATCTCTCTGACGGCCCTGGCCCGCCGAGTTGAGATGCAGGCAATCCGTGCCCTCTCGGAGGCGGTGACCCACGCCGCGCGCACATTCGCGGCGGCTGGCTGAAGCAATGATCCTCCGGAGCCAGCGCGTGCCGAGTTTCCTCCTGAGCACGGAAAAACGAAAAATATGCTCGAGATTACGAAGTCATCTCCTTGTGAGCCGCCAGTCCCGCGGCCTGTCGCGCAGGATCGAGCCGTACGAAAGAACAACTAGGAGGAACAAATTGACTCAGCAATTCGAATCGACGCGAAAGATTCATGTGGGCGGCGAGTGGGTCATTCCCGCTGATGGCGGCTTTGATCGGCGCACACTGGTAGAGGGCGCGGCGTGGAGCATTCCCGTCGTCGCGGTCGCGCTTGCCACACCGGCCGCGGCAGCGTCCACAGCATTCGTCTGCCCTAGTGTTCCGGCCTCCTCTGGATGGACGGGTGCGCAGGGCATCACGGGGGATTCGAGCGGACCGGGTAAATACTACTGGAATCAAGAGCAGTGGGACAACGGAAAGGACGCGACCCAATCGGGCTCCCTAGAGTACTACATTGAATTCTCATTCAAGGGTGTCGCCGGCCACACCTACAACTTTAGCTGGTCCGCTTACGCGAACGGCGCTGATGCTGCTGCTTCCTACGTCGCTTATGATACCGTGATCGACGGGAAGACTGTATACACAGCCTCCAGTGATTCCACCTACGGGGGAGGGGCTGGGTTCCTCGACCCGAACACCTCGGCGCCGGTCGCGGCGTCTGCGACGTTCACTCCGACGGTTGACGGCACCTACACGTTCCGGTATAAAATCCGACTCTCCCAATTGAAGACGAGTCAGCATTCAAACCACAACATCCTGATCAAGATGCCAGCGCTAACCTGCTCCTGATCGACAGAAGGGTGTGTCTCGGTGCTTGCACCGAGACACACCCTTCTAACAGTCCCGCAGCCTAGATTGACATCTCGCCGCTCCTATGCAAGAGTGCGGCCTCGCTTCGGTCTGAAACGCGTTGGACGAAATGTGGCGAAAGTGTAGCACTGGTTGAGTAATCAACAGAATACGACGAATCGCAAATACCCACCGGTGTCCTTACCGCGTTCCGTCCTATACAGATGGTCGTGGGGTTGCGAGGAAGTTGAGGCTGGAGAAGATGCTGCGTGCTGATAGGACGGCATGGTCGAAAGGTGTTTCGCTCTCGGGCGAACCGGCTGCGGCGTGGCTAGAGACACTAAGCCGGTCTCCCGATCACCGAGATGACCTCCGACTCTTCGCCGACATCTATCGAGCGCAGGACATCGGTCTGGCAAGGATGTGGACGAGCGCTGGCGTGCTCACCAATGCCGACTCACGTGCTCCTGGAATCTCCATTACCGTACTTACCGAAGGTGAGATGCTGTTACGCGCTGGTGGTGAGGACCACTTGCTCGAGAAGGGAGATGCTGTTCTGTATAGGGCGGCGAGCCTGATCTCGACCGCGAGCGAGCTTCCCGTTGCGGTCCTCGAAATCGAATTGGGAACGGGATCGGGCGAGCGCTTGAACTCAGGGCTCATCAATGATTCCTATTTCGTCCCGCGGACTGTTCGAGCCGTGCGCCTGCTGTCCGTCCTCATCAACGAGATTCTCGCGAGTTCTGATGAGACGGACCAGCGCATCAGTCGGCGCTGCCTTATCGCCGTCGAAGCGATCGCCGCCGATCTCGTAGAGGAGACGGATTACGACCTGCCGAGCGGACTCAGCCCGTCGGATCGGCGCCTCGTCTCCGAGGCTCGCCGGATCATCAGATCGCAGCTTGACGACCATGCACTCTCGATCGCTACGCTCGCGAGCGAGATGTCTGTCACGGAGAGGCGCGTGCAGATGGCCTTCGCCGCTCTCGGTACCACTCCCACGAGGGAGATCCGAATGCGCAGGGCCGATGCCGCGGAGGCCCTTCTCCTGACGTACTCTCGCGTGTCGAGCATCGAACTGGAGCGAGTGGCGCACCAGGTCGGCCTCAGGAGCGCCCGGGCGGTCCGTGACCTGCTGGTGGCGTTCGATCGGACGATTCCTGCAGGCTGAGCGGGCCGAGAGTCTCCTCGCGCGGTTCTGTCGCACGGCGGGAAAGCCGGTCAGCCCCAGCTGGCGTCTGGCAGTAGCGTCGGGCATTCGCCGCCCGGTGTCGTGGCGAGTTCGAAGTGCCAGATCTCGTTCGCGTAGATCTGGCAGAGCCCGTAGTCGGCGCCGTGCCGCTTGAGCCAGTTGTCCGCGTCGGTGTGGCCGATGTCGATGGCGTCGCCCGAGACATGCCGGGACGTGGTGACGGGTGCGACCAGACGGCTCGCCGCCTCCTCGCTGCCGTAGGTGCGGACGGCGTCGTCAAACAGTGCCTGCTGGTAGCGCTCGCTGCGCCAGCCGTTCGTGACGACGAAGGAGACGTCATCGGCTTGCGCGTCGGTCGCGGCGGCCTGCATCGCGGTGCGGAGAGCCGGGCGGAGCCGCGCTATCGCAGGCAGGTCGTCGTCGAACGGGGAGATCGGTGCGGCGTCGTCGATGAATCCGTCCGTCTCTCCCGGCTGATCGGCAGGGATCAGCGCGGCCAGCGCCGGGTCGAGCCGCTGCGTCGTCGCGGCGACCCATCCGGCTCCGACCATGGCAACGAGGAGCACGACCGCCAGCACGAGTGCGGCAGCGAGAGTGCGGCGACGTCGGGCGGGGGACGCGGTGGTGGTGGACGTCGAGTACATGCTTCGAGCACACCAGGGCGGCTGTTGCAGGAGCGTCGGCCGATTTCGCGACGCTCACCATATCTCCGCCGATCAGGGCCGGGCCCTGCGAGCGTCAGCCGCGCGGCCCGCGGGCCAGGAGCGCGTGCAGCAGCGGCAGTACCGAGACACCCATCAGCAGCGCGCCGAGCACACCGTCGTCCGGGCGCACGACGGATCCAGCGATCAACAGGCCCGCGAACAGCACCGCCGAGACGACGCGACGGATCGTGCTCTCGATTCGGGTCAGGCGGCGCTCGATCGTCGGCACCGTGACCGCGAGCGTGCCGTCCTCGAGCCGGTCGGTCAGCTCATCGAGCTTGCGCGGCAGGCGCCAGAGCAGGCCGAGCGTGTCGACCGCCTGCCGACCGACGTCCGTGGCGACGGAACCGCGCTCCTCCCGAATGAGCTGTTGCGCGTAGGGCTCGACCGAGTCCCAGAGGTTGAAGGCCGGGTCGAGCGCGCTGCACACGCCCGAGGTCAGCGACATTGCGCGGATCATGAGGAGGAAGTTCTCGGGCAACTGGAACGGGAGTGAGCGCACGACGTCGCCGAACTGCACGGCGAAGTCGCGGAATTCGCGCGGATCCACCTCCCGCAGTTCCGCGAAGCCCATCCCGCCGAACCGCGCGAACAGCTGCGTCATCGCCCGTTCCAGTTCGCGGGAGTCGGCGGAGGGGAGGAGGACGCCGACCGCGCGCGCCGCATCGACGAGCCCCTTGCCGTCGCGGGAGGCAGCGGCGATCAGCAGCCGACGCAGGCCAGCCCTGGTGCTCGGCGGCACCTCGCCCATCATCCCGAAGTCGATGAAGGTGAGCCGCCACGGCAGTTCGGCACCGGGGGTCGGAGTGACGAACACGTTGCCGGGGTGCGGATCGGCATGGAAGTAGCCGTTCGTGAACAGTTGGTCGAACATCACCGCCGCGAAGACCGGAGCGACGTCGCGCGGGTCGATGCCGGCCGCTCGCAGCGCGTCGTGGTCGGTGATCTTGATCGCCGTGACGTCCTGGAGAGTCAGCACCTTGCGGGTCGAGCGCTCCCAGACCACGGCGGGAACCGCGACCCGGGCGTCGCCTGCGAAGTCGGTGGCGAAGCGCACGGAGTTGGCCGCCTCCTGGAGGTAGTCGATTTCCTCCAGGCTGGTCACCGCGAACTCCTCGACCAGCGCGGGCGCATCGACGCGGTCGGAGACGAGACGCACGTGGCTGAGCCAACCGCCGACCCGGCGCAGTGCGGCGAGATCGACCTCGACGACCGCGTCGATCCCGGGCCGTTGAACCTTGATGATCGCGGTCGCGTGCCCGGTATCGGCGGCGTCGGAGGGGGAGAGGAGCGCGCGGTGCGCCTGGCCGAGCGAGGCGGCGGCGACCGGTAACTCCTCGACGCCGGCGTAGGCGCGCTCGAGCGGCATTCCGAGCTCGGTTTCGGCCAGCGCGCGGATGCGCGGGAACGGGACGGGCGGCACCTCGTCCTGGAGGCCCTCGAGTTCGCGAGTGATCTCGGGCGGAAGGACGTCGAGGCGCGACGACATGAACTGGCCAACTTTAATCATCAGACCGCCCAGCTCGACCGCCAGCACGTGGAAGCTGCGGGCGAACCGTGTCATCCGGCCGGGGCGGGTGCGCACGGCGACGCGGGACAGGCCGAGGCGCGGCAGGAGCAGGTCGAAGAGCCAGGTCACCGCGAGATGCCATGCGGCGAAGCGGAGGATCCGGCGGTAGCGCCGCCGGTCCTCGCGTGCCCGGCCGCCCGCAGCGTTCGGGCTGACCGAGGTCACCCGGCTCAGTCCTGCGCGAGGATCGCGTACAGGCGGCGACGCACATCCTCGAGTTCGGCCACGGCCTTGCGGATCTGCTCGGGGGAGCCCGAGCGTCCAACCTGCGCCGCGGCCTGGGCGAGTTCGATGCCTGCCTTGGGCAGCGCCCCGAAGTCGACGTGGTCCGAGTCGTTCCAGGGCGTCGAGGTGCCGGAGTCGGCGACCTGTGCGCGGCCGGCGTCGGTCAACGAGTAGGTCTTGCGGCCGTTCTGCTCGTCGGCCGCGATCAGGCCCTCGTCGGCGAGCAGTTGCAGCGTCGGGTAGACGGAGCCGGGACTCGGCTTCCAGTCGCCTCCGCTGCGCTGCTCGATCTCGTGGATGATCTGGTAGCCGTGCATCGGCTGCTCGGCGAGGAGCGCGAGCACCGCCGCGCGCACGTCGCCGCGGCCGACGCGGGAGCCGACGCGCTTCTCCAGGCGAGAGCGGGCCTGCTCCATTGCGCGCCAGATGCTCTCGATGGGGGTGCCGGCGCCGAACGCACCGGTGGACGAACCGTTCATGATGACCTCCTATTTCTCCCGAACGATACTCAGCGATATGGGCGCCGACTGTGAACGACTGCTCTTCCTCGATGGCGGACAGATGAACGGTCGCCCGCTGCTGATAGAGGACCCAGGTGCGACGGACACACCGTCGATCATCCCTCGTGCGCCACTTTTTGGACGGACTCCGCCAAGAGCAGAGCCCTGTCAGGTGACCGAGTACTGTGACGACCCGCACTCACCTTGAGGAGTTTTTATGAGTAGTGGTTCGCAACCTGTTGTCGGCACAGCCAACCCGAGAGATACACGGATGGTCCCTCGAGACCGGTGGCGACTTACCGTCCTCATGGGCGTGACGTTCATGCTTGCGGTCGACTTCTCGGTACTGAACGTCGCACTTCCTGACATCGGCGTTGATCTTCGGATCCCACTGAACGACCTTCAGTGGGTCGTTACTGCATTTACCCTGCCCGCCGCCGGCCTCGGCCTGTTCTTCGGGCGTCTCGGTGATCTCGCCGGACGCAGAGGCGTGCTCCTCGCGGCGATGCTGCTCCTTGCTGCCGGTTCTGTCGTCGGAGCGGTTGCGACAGACGCGTGGATCCTCATTCTCGCTCGCGTCCTGCAGGGACTCGCAACGGCTGCCGCGGCTCCGACTGCCCTCGCTCTTCTCACCACGACTTTCAAGGAAGGCCCCGTGCGCGACCGCGCTCTGGGTCTCAACGGCGCACTCCTCTCTGCTGGTTTCGCTACCGGGGCGCTACTCGGTGGTGCGCTCACCTCGTCCCTCTCGTGGAGGGCCGCGTTCTGGATCAATGTGCCGGTCGCTGTTTTCGTCCTCGTGTTCGCTCCGTTCCTTTTTCCAGAATCGCGTCCGGCCGTCACGACAAGGCTCGACTTTGCAGGAGCGCTCTCGATTACTCTCAGCCTGTCCTGTTTCGTGCTCGGGGTGTCCAGTGCTGCGATCGGCGGGTTCGGTGATCCAGGTGCTCTGACGTTATTCGCTGCCGCGCTCATTCTCGTCGTCCTGTTTGCGCTCATTGAACTGCGCGGCTCTCACCCCCTTGTCCCTCTTGCTGTTCTCAAGCGCAAGAATGTGCGGTGGGGGAACCTCGCTGGGCTGACAACGTTCGGGATGATGTCGTCGTTCACCTATCTGACGACGCTGTTCCTGCAGCTCGTTCTCGGCCTCGATCCCGTGACGACGGGTGCTGTCATCGCCATCATTGGCATCGTCGCCGTCGTCGGTGCGCTCTTCGTACCGAGATTGATCGGCGCCGTCGGGCAGGTTCGGGTCTTGGTCGGAGCTCTCGTCCTTCAGGGCGTGGGAACGGCCATCGTTGCCTTCGCAGGCGATCATCCAGGTTCGATCCTCATTATTTGCCTCGGTCTGGCTGTCGCGACGCTGGGCCACATCGCGAGCATCATCGCTTACACCGTCACGGCCACCTCGGGTCTTCCGGATGGCGAGCAGGGCCTCGCGACCGGATTGACGTCGACCAGCCAGCAGGTCGCGATCGCGCTGGGGACACCCGTGCTCGCGGCGGTGGTCACCGTCATCGCCTCGGCAGAGGGACTAGGCTCGGCGGCGACCTCGGGGACCGCTCTCAGCGGCGCGATGCTTCTCAACGCGGCCGTCTGCATCGCGATCGCTGTCCTCGTGCTCATCGGCTTCCTTCGGACCGGGAAGTCGCAGGCGTGACGACCGGAGGTCTTCGCCATCGCCGTCGCACTCACTGGGTGTCCGCGGCGCACTCCTTGTCGACCCGAGGAGTGAGGGCCATCTGGCGTGAAATGGGATTCGTCGCCGTCTGGGGCAGGTCCGGCGCAGACGCTGAATCGCGCTCGACGGCCTTAGCCCTGGCAGGGCTTTTGCCCGTTGCCACAAGCGGTCGGCTCTCCCTCGCGCGGCTGGCCACGGGAGCACCGGTGGTCAGGGGCACGAGCGCCCTCACTATCAGCTTCAGTCGCGCCCCGGGCATGTGGGCCTTCGCAATTGGACGTCAGCCAATCGGCGTGGACATCGAACGAGAGCGACAACGACCGATGGAGTCAGCGACTCACGGTGGAGTTTTCTGTAGCAGAGAGGAAATTGCCGCCGTCGAGACTTTGCGTCCGCACATGCGCGGTACCGCACTTCTCAGTATCTGGGCGCTGAAAGAAGCGGCTGCAAAGGCCCGCGGACACGGACTATCTTCTGAATTCCCGACGTGGACGGCATGGCCCACAGAACAGGCCACCATCCCTCGAATCGACCGCTCATGTGTGCGGGACCTCACGCCATCCGCCGTCATCGCCGTCGCTGTCGGCACAGACGAGTAGCTATTCAAGATGAAAGGACGACATGTCATGTCACACATCGATCACAACGACATCTCTCGCCGCCGCATAGGGTTGGGCTGCATGGGCCTGAGCTGGGCGTATGAGGACAGAACTCTTCAGCGTTCTCAGAAAATAAATTTCTTGCGCGAAGCTGTTGACCTCGGCGTCTCATTCTTCGATACGTCGGACCAATACGGCCCATTCACGAACGAGACCTTGATTGGAGATGCGTTGAGCCCATACCGAGACCAGGTGCGAATCGCGACAAAGGGTGGTCTCGTCGTCACTGAGAAGGGCGAGACGCGACGGAACGGTACGCCGAAGCATCTTGTCGATGCGTTCCATTCCAGCCTCACTCGACTTCGCACGTCGTACATCGACCTGTATCAACTTCACAGAGTCGACCCGGACGTTTCACTCGAACACAGTTGGGAAGCGCTTGCTGGGCTAGCGGCGGACGGGCAGGCCCTCTCGCTGGGCCTCTCCGAAGTAGGCGTCGATGAGATCGAGCGGGCCGCACGTATTCATCCAGTCTCCTCGGTTCAGTCCGAACTGTCCCTGTGGAGTCGCGGAGCCCTGGATGAAGTAGTTCCCTACTGCAAGGAGAAGGGGATCGAGTTCATCGCCTTCTCCCCGCTCGGACGAGGTTATTTGACCGGTGCAGTCGTGTCGCCGGACGACTTGGCGACCCACGATTGGAGAAGGAACCACCCCCGATTCCAAAAAAGCTCAATGGATTCTAACGCCGGCATCGTCGAGACCATTCGCGCCTGCGCAGAATCTCTCGGATACACCGCAGCACAGGTCGCTCTGGCGTGGGTACTCGCTCAAGGAGACCACATAACCATCATCCCCGGAAGCCAGCGCAAAGCGCATTTAGAGGAAAATCTTCTTGCAGAAGAGGTCGATCTCGGGGACCAGTGGAGCGGCGTACTCGATGCTCTTCCTCCGGCATCGGGAGCACGGAATTGACTCTGGCACAGGAGACGACACTGTCCGGGACAGATCCCTCCGATCGTAGCGTCTCCGCACAGTTCGCCCATCGACACACCATCGGTGAGATATTCCTCGTGGGCCAGGTCATCAAGCAGGGTGATCTCTTTCTCTCAACCGGTCAGGTTCCTCGAAGCAATCTCTATTTCAATGACCATCTGGGCCGCGAATCAGGTGCCGATCCGCTGGTGTTGATCGAGATGGTTCGCCAGACCGCGTCCTGCATCGCTCATGAATACCTCAGCGTGCCGCTCGATTACAAATTTGTGCTCAATCGGCTCGATTTTGACATCGATGAAATGAGTGCCGATCAGCTGGGAGAGAGACGTACCGTCACCTTGGTGTCGCGCCCATCTATCGAACGTCATCGGCGTGGCATCCCCCTCGCCGTGAGCACGGATGTCGATCTCGTCCACAACGGGATAACCATTGGTCGAGTTTCTCACAATACCACCTTCCTCCCACCTTCTGTGTATTCCGCCCTAAGAAGGAGTTCTGTGACCCGCGGCGGCGCTAACGAGCCCGCTGTGGAACTTACTGAAGTGAATCAGATCCTTGCGCGGTCGGTCGGACGCCTCAACCCCGTGAACATCGTCATCAGTGACCCGGTGATCACCGGTGCAGACACCCTCGAGTGTGTGGTCGAGCCGCACTTCTCCAACCCGAGCATGTTCGAGCACGGACAGGACCACGTGCCGGGAATGGTCGTTCTCGAGGCTGCGCGCCAGGCTGCGGCGCTCCAGGTAGGAGTATCGCCGCGTCTGCTGTCGGGGACCCTCGTCTTCCACCGGTTCATCGAGACAGACGTGGTTGCCAGGCTGCGTTCGCTGCTCTCTCACAAGGACGAAGACCGTCGTTCCTTTCACGGAGATGTTCGCGACTCTGACGGGGAGATTCTCACGGAATACAGGATCGCGGTGCGAGAAGAAGGGGAGGTCAGCCAGTGGCGACCACAGTCCCTCCGATGACTATTGCGGCGCTGGCCATGTATCTACCCACGTCGGTAGAACTCGCCAAAGATGCAGAGGCGAGGGGAGCGCTTTCGAGCAAGAATCGGAGCGCCTGTGGCGTCTCTCAAGTACCGGTTGAGCACGACCTGAGTGCGCCGGACATGGCTATTTGGGCGTGCAGTGATGCCCTCACTGGCGCGAGAGTCCGTGCGGAAGATGTCTCGGCCATCTTCTACGCGTCAACCTTCTTCCAGGGGGCGAGCTTCTGGTCGCCGGCCCACTACATCGCACAGAGTATTGGCGCGACGAATGCAATACCGATCGGTATTTCCGCGATGTGTAATGGTAGTGGCACCGCTCTTGATCTTGCGCAGCGATATCTTGCAACATCAGCTCCAGATGCAATGGTCATGGTCTGCACTGCTGACCGCTTTCCTGATGCGTCCTTCGATCGATGGGGCGGGGACTACGGCGTCGTATATGGGGATGGCGCGACAGCTGGCCTTTTCGGTGGTCCGGCACGCCGACCTCCGTTCATGCGGGTTCTGGCGTCGCAGACAATCGCACTGTCAGAGTTGGAAAGCATGCATCGACCTGCGGATGGGTTGTACGGCTCGGCGAGTGATGAGCCGGTGCCACATCTCGTTCGGCCACATAAGCGGGCGTTCCTTGCTCGTCACGGAAAGGAATCACTCACACAGCATTTCGCTTCCGCTCTTCGATCGCTTATTCCGAAGATTCACGCCCAGATCGGCCTGCCCGTCGGCGACCCGGCGGTCTCGCACGTTTATGTACCGCGGGTTGGGGTCGACACAATAGATAGTGCTTATCGTCCGGTGCTAGAGGAAGAGTTCGGTCTCGCCATACGTCATCTGGCCGCTCAGACCGGCCATCTAGGAGCGGGGGACACGATCGCCAACCTTTCGGAATCCGAAAAGGAGGAGGACAACGATTCGGTGAGGCTCTTTTTAAGTGTCGGCGCCGGGTTTACTCTGACGCTTATCGCAGCCGAGTCTGTCCAGTGAGGGCGGCGCGAAGGCAAGTGGTCGTCGTCGGGGCTGGTCCGGTGGGTTTGGCGATATCGATTGATCTCGCTTTGCGCGGTGTGGAGGTCACGTTGCTCGACCGACGAGAAGGCGGTGGTGTGCAGAGCAAAGCTACCACGATCTGGCCGAGGCAGCTCGAATTGCTTGATCGACTAGGCGTCGCGGGCGCGATCCTGGAAGCAGGCCATCGATTGTCGCGAATCACTCTCAACACCTCCCGCCGCTCTTTTGCGATGTTCGATTTCGGTCGGATCGATACAACGTCATATCCCTTCGGGATCGGTCTTGCTCAACCCATTACTGAGCGGATTCTGCAGAGTCGAGCCATCGAGGTCGGTGTGCAGGTTCTCAGGCAGGTTGAGGTCGTCGATGTCAGTCAGGACGTACACGGTGTCTCGCTCCGATGTCTTCACAAGGGTCACGTCGTAAGAGAGATGACTGCCGACTGGCTCGTGGCCGCTGATGGCGCTCATAGTCATCTGCGGGATCGCAGTGGCATCCGCCTGATGAACTCCGGCGGTGCGATCCGGTTCGCAATCACGGATGTCCCCATAGACGCTAGCCTGAACGAAGCTGATGTTGCCTACTACTACGGGCGCGACGGCGCCCTCGCTCTCGTCCCTTTCGGCGCCTCGCGGTTCAGAATTGCTGTGGGCGTTCCTCCCGAGACTCGGATCGCGCCGGGAAGAGAGGACTTCGTTCGTCTCCTCCGGGCGAGGGCAGGCGTCCGGACCGATCTGCGCGATTTTGCTCACTCTTCGGTATTCGACGTGCGTTTTGGGCATGCCGAGCACTTCCGGAAGCGACGCGTGTTTCTCGCCGGTGATGCGGCCCACACGCTGAGTCCCGCTGGCGGACAAGGAATGAACACGGGCTTGCAGGATGCCGCGAATCTCGCCTGGAAGCTCGCTGAAGTGATCTCCGGATCGGCGCCGGACGGCTTACTGGACAGTTACGAACGAGAGCGAATGCACGATTATCGGGAAAGTGCGCGGCGAAGCGCCTACTTGACGCAACTCGGGCTTGTCGACCGGCGCGTCCGGCGAATGTCGCTCCGAGTCTTATACTCGGTCGGCTCTCGACTACCGTGCGTCGCCGACCGCATCGCCGCTGGATTCGGGCAACTGGATACATCCTATCCGACATCTGCGCGCGGCTCGCTTTCTGGTCGGAGGTTTCCTACGCGGTTCCCCCTGGCCGATGACGGTTCGCCGACGACATACGTCGTGGATCCGCTACGAGGTGGGGTCGTTGATTGGCGAGGTCGGTTCAGCCGGTCTGTGAACCCGCTGCAGGAGGACGGAAGTGTCCTGTACGGAGCTGATGCATCACTCGGAGTTCGTCGCCGTCTCGGCGTGCTTCCCCGATTTTTGACGGTTCGCCCCGACGGTCACGTCGAGCGTATTACCACTCGGAGGAAGAGAAATAATTCATGTATGCACTCCTGACCGGAATCGGACAAGCGCTTCCTGAGAATATTGTGACTAACGATGATCTAGCGCGGACGTTTGATACGTCTGATGAGTGGATTGTCCAGCGTACTGGTATTTCTCAACGTCGCCACAGTAGGTCGGAGTCAACAAGCGACCTGGCCGTGCGAGCTGGGCGGGCGGCGCTTCACAAGGCTGATCGCGATCGTGTCGATGTGGTCATTCTCGCGACGACGACTCCAGACTATCCGTGCCCAGGTACGGCTCCTGCTGTAGCGACAGGGCTAGGAATGACGAACGTCCCCGCGTTCGACATCTCGGCGGTCTGTAGCGGTTTTGTGTATGCCCTTTCCGTCGGCTCCTCGCTCATCGAGTCAGGGAGGTTTGCGTCTGTTCTCGTCATCGGAGCGGAAATTTTCAGTACGATTCTTGATCCCACGGATCGCACGACAGCTGCAATCTTTGGAGACGGAGCGGGGGCGGTAGTCCTCGAGCGGACTCATGAGTTGCAACCGGGGGTCGTCGGGAAGAGCATACTGGGAAGCGACGGCAGCAAGGCGGACCTGATTCGGATTCCGGGCGGCGGTTCGGCAGCAGCACTATCGGGCGTGCCAGCGAGTCCGTTCTTTCAGATGCAAGGAACGGCCGTCTTCTTGGATGCCGTCACTCGGATGGAAGAGGCGGTGCGCGCCGTGGTGTCCGCGCAAGGGTGGGCTTTGGGAGATCTTGACGCGCTCGTTCCGCACCAGGCGAATGCTCGAATTATTGCGGCGCTGGCCAAGAAACTTGGGCTCGACTCAGCGGTTGCGGTGACGAATATTGCTGAGGTCGGAAATACGTCGGCTGCCTCTATACCTCTCGCCCTGGCGCAGGCTGAGCGCGAGGAGCGATTGCGAGCGGGGGACCGTATGGTTCTCGCTGCATACGGTGGAGGAACTACCTGGGGTGCCGTCGCGCTGACCTGGCCACAATTGTCCACAGAAGAACCAGAAAGTACAAATAATGACTGATGTGCTGCTCGCCCTCAAGAAAATCATTTCAACCTATTCCGATCTGCCTAGTGAACGAGTGGGCGAAGACTCGACATTGGCGGAGTTGGAAGTGGATTCCATCTTCGCCGTGGAGCTCATTCTCGAGATTGAGCAACTCTTCGGCGTGCGTCTCTCGCTGGATGAGATAGTCGCCGACGAAACGCTGGGGATGCTGGCCGATCGAATCATCAATCGCTCATGAGTGCAGTTCGAGCAGATTGGTCGCATCGTCAGGCGGCGTTCTTTGACGTCGATGAGACAGTCGTTTCTGTGAAAAGCATGCGTGAATTTCTCAATTACTTTCATGACACGCATGGCGACGTTCCTCTGTGGGATGAGTTCGTTGGTTCCTTGCCATTGAATGCGCCGAGAGAGTTGGTTAATGCGTCGTATTACTCTCTGTGGAAGGGTCTGTCTCGTCGGGAGGTGCGAGTCGCGGGACAGGAGTGGTTCGCGACAGCCTCGCGGGGTGAGGGATTCTACATCGAGCCCGTTGTGGCGGAGATCGACGAACTTCGTGCCAAAGGATTCGAGATCGTGCTGGTTTCGGGTTCGTTCGATGTGGTGCTTGATCCCTTAGCGAAGGAACTCCACGCTGACCGTGTTCTGTGTTCCGTCATGACATTCGTCGGTGATACGTACTCGGGTACCGTAGCGCGAACGATGATTGGTCCGGCGAAGTCGGATGCCGTCCTCGCGTACTGTGCTGAACGCCGAATAGATCCGGCCGAGTGCATTGCCTTCGGCGATCATCCGACCGATCTGGCGATGCTCGAGAGTGTGGGGACAGGCGTGTGGGTGCGTGAAGGCGGGCGCACAGAGTTTCATCGAAGTTCGTCGAGGATTGTGTGAGCACCGAATTCTTGTCACAGAGTTTCGGAGCGGGGTTCGACACGAACGCATACGTGCTCTTCGCGTCGGAGAGTCGCGACGCGGTGATCGTGGATCCAGGCAAAGGTAGCCGAGAGTGGTGTATGGCGATGAGCCGCGGCCTGGGGCTGACTGTGCATGCCGTGGTGCTGACACACGGTCACATGGATCATTCGTGGGATGCGCAACCGATCGCCGACCTGATGGAGGTGCCGGTGTTCGTCGGCGACAAGGACCAGCAGATGCTGGTAGAGCCGGAGGCTGGTCTTCCTGTCGATTTCCCGCCAAGCGTGCTTCGCGGATACCCCCGGGTGATGCCGAGCGTTGTGCGCGACGCGATGAGTTCGCGCGTGACAGCAGGCGAGCTTCGCGTGGAGTCCGTTGCTGCGCCTGGTCACACTGCTGGCTCGCAGGTGTTCTTATTCGGCGAGAGAAGCGAACTGATGTGCACGGGCGACGCGTATCTCGGGTCGGCGCCTGCGCGGGCTATTCAGCCGACAGGAGACTCCCGCGTTCTGGCGCGGTCGATCCGGCTCGTGCGCCGCTTGGTCGACCACGCGGACGTCGTGCTTCCTGGTCACGGGCCGGCGACGTGGCTCCGTGGAACACCTCAGCCAGAAGACCCGCTCCTGACGGGGTGACGGCCGAGCGTCGGGTGCTGTTTCTCGACGGCGTGCGGGTCAGAGTGCCGCGAGCAGGCTTTCGCACGCCTGCTCGCAGCGGCGGCAGGCCACAGCGCAGATCCGGCAGTGCTCGTGCATGCTCGCGTGCTGCTCGCACTGTCGGGCACAGGCGCGGCACGCGAGCAGGCACGCCTCGACCAGCGCGCGAACGGCGGCCGATCCGGGGGCGCCGCGGCGCGAGAGCACTGCCCCGGTGACTCCGCAGACATCTGCACAGTCGAGGTCGGAGCGGATGCATGCCACCAGGTGAGCCACCGATTCTTCGCTGAGGCAGGCGTCGGCGCACGCCGTGCAGACCTGCGCGCACTCGAAACACGCGTCGATGCAGGCGGTGAGGATGTCCGGATCGACGCCGGTCCGCTCCTCGGGGTGTGTCCTGATTATGTCGCTGGTGCTGGTCATCGCCCGTTCCTCTCGTCGTGGTGTCCAGTGGTCGATCCGGGTGTCCAGTGGTCGATCCGGCCAGGGCGACGCTACTGAGCCTCCGCTACCGCCGGGAGGCCTGGCGACGAGGGCGGTCGAGTGGTACTCCGCGGCATCTTGGAGGTCAGCCGACCGGGTGGAGCAGCACCCACGTGCCCGTCGTCTGGCCGACCTCGATTCGCGAGAGAACTGCGGCCGCCTCTGCGAGGGGCGCCGTGCCCTCGATGGAGCAGAGTGGAGCGCAGGACTCTGTTATTCGCCGTGGCGCAACCTCACGCTTTCGTGCGCAGATGATCGATCGCGCGCTGGAGTAACTGCCGCAGTTGCGCCTGTTCGGACGGCGTGAACTGGCCTGCGAGTTCCTCCTCGACGGCCTTCGCTGCCGCATCCGCCTCGGTCACGAGACTCGTTCCCGCTGCCGTGATCCGAGTGACGAGCACGCGGCGGTGCAGGGGTGACGGTTCGCGGCGAATGAGTTGCTTCGACTCGAGATTGCCGATGATCGTCGCCATCGTCTGCGGAGCGACCATCGCCGACCGAGCAAGCTGGGCGGCGGACTGATCCGGCGTGATATGCACGGCGAGCAGTGTGGCGTACTGCGGCACCGTCAATCCGAAAGGGCGCAGGGCGCGACTCTTCGCGGCTATGAGGACCTGTTCCGCGGCCTTGACGGAGGAGCCGAGCCGATTGGAGACGGACTGTGCGCTCGTCGCCTGAGGGGGAGGTGGCATGGAGGCTCCTTGGGTGAGTGACCGACTCCCGCACTGTACTGCCGTGATCTGTACTGGTGTCATCAGAACTGGTGTCATCAGAAGTGGCGGCATCAGAACTGGTGCCACCAGAAGTGCGGTGATCTGTACTGCCGTCATCCAGCGACGGGCGCCGCGCAGCGTGCCTGCGACGCCCACCCCGAGAGAGGGACGCCTGGCCCTTCTCGTCGCGGGCGTTCGGCGCGGACGCTACGGTCGTCGCAGTGACGCGCCAGGACGGGCGTTGCGACGGGGTGAAGGAGACGCGGGGATGGCCGTTGCCGCTACGCCGCGGTGGGGGGAGAATCCGCCCGCCAGCCCCGCCCTCCCGACCTCTCCGAGAAGGACGCCGCATGACGATCACGACCGAGACGATCGAGCCGGGCATCGCCGTTCTGAACGGCGGGGATCGTCTTACCGCCTCCTCCGCGCCGGAGCTGCGTGCCGCCGTCTGCCGCGCGATCGACGCGGGTAATCTGCGCATCGTCGTCGAGCTCAGCAAGGTGAAGGTCATGGATTCGTCGGGCCTCGGTGCCCTGGTCTGTGCACTAAAGATTGCGCGCCAGGCCGGCGGGGACCTGCGGCTCGCGTCGCCCAGTGAGCAGGTCGCGATGGTTCTCGAGCTCTCGAACCTCAACCGAATGCTCGCCAGCTTCGACTCCGCTGCGGCTGCGTACCGCGAGTGAGCGCACCCTGGCGGCGGTGTCGTCACCTGATCCGCAGTCAGTGGATCGTGTGCGCGACGATGACCGCCGCCGCCCGCGCTAAATCCTCGGCGACGACGCCCAGGCTCGGCGACGCCTCCAGAACCTGGGCACTGACCTCGTTGTAGCGCTCGTCGACCCGTGCGAGCAGGAGCGTGCCGGAGTGGGTGAGGCGCAGGAGCACGCTGCGGCGGTCCTGCGGATTGGCGACACGGTCGACGTATCCGGCGGTCGCGAGACGATCGAGCAGGGCGGTGACGGCTCCCGTGGAGAGCGAGAGCTCGACTCCGAGCCACTTTGGCGTGAGGTCGGAGGACTCGCCGAGGACCTCGAGCGCGGTGAGTTCTGAGATGCCCACGCCGACGCTGGCCGCCATGCTCGTGCGCAGGTGCCGCTGGGCGTTCTCGAGCAGGCGGAGGGCGTGCCGCACCTGCACGGCGGGCGCGTCATCGTCGCTGTCGTGCCGGGTGGGGTTTTCGGAGATCATCGGGCCTTCTCGGAGTAGCGGTTCCGTCATCGTACGGGCCGCCGACGTCTCCTCGGAGCGCCCGCCAGAATTGCGATTCGCATGTAGCTTTGCCATCAAGTAACTTGTCCATCAATCGAGTTTCTGCCCACCCGGAGTGCGCAGCAGTTCACCCTTACATCCCCATCAGGAGCCCCATCATGTCGAACCACGTCGCACCGAAGCGCAAGCGCGTTCGCTTCGCTGTCCTCCCTCTTGCCACGAGCATCTCCGCTGCCGCTCTTCTCGCCGTCTCGATGTCCGGCACCCTGTCCGGTTTTGTCGCGGGTCTCTCCAATGTCGGCAATGCCGCGGCGTCCGGTTCGCTCGTGATGGAGGAGAAGACGACGGGCTCCAAGCCGGTCACCTGCGTCAGCACCGACGGCGGCTCGATCAGCAGCAACACCGCCTCCTGCTCCACGATTAACGAGTTCGGCGGATCGACCACGATGGTCCCCGGGCAGACGGTCTCTACCGCTGTCACCCTCACCAACGTCGGCACCGCCGCCGCCCGCACCTTCACTCTGGCCCCCGGCGCGACCTGCGAGCAGAGCGCCAACGCTGCAGCCGTGGGATCGGGAACGGCGACCGACTTCTGCTCCAAGCTGAAGGTGGTCATCTCGTCTGGTTCGTCCACCGTCTTCACTGGCACCGCCGCGAACCTCGCCGGTTCGGCCGTCAAGACACTCAATACGGCTCCGATCACCCCCGGCACGAGCACACCCTTCACGATCGCCGTGACCCTCGATCAGTCGGCGAGCAACGCCTACCAGGGTCTGTCCGCCTCGGTCCCGCTCACCTGGACCTTCACGAGCTGACCCTCTTCTCCGCCCGTCACGGCCCTACTCGCAGCGCGCGAGAGGAGTTGGAGAGAATGACCCTCGTCACCGTTGCGCCCCGGCTGGAAGAGTTGCCGGCCGAGACGCGCAGCCGCCACCGCGTCGTCCTGAGCACGGTCCTCCGCTGGGGGGCGACTGCTTTGGTGATCGGGCTGGCAACCGCGGCGCTGCTCTTCCATCTTTCCGGCGGCCGCTGGTTCGTCGTCGAGACACCCTCGATGGGAGTCGCCGCCCCCGTGGGGACACTGGTCCTCACCGAGCCGACCGCGATCGAGGACGTCCACGTCGGCGACATCGTCAGCTTCCACCCCGCCACGGTGCCGGATGAGACCTACACGCACCGGGTCGTCGCCGTACATGACGATGGCACGCTCAGCACGCAGGGGGACGTGAACCGATCGCCTGACCCGTGGGCCACCGGTCCCGATCAGCTCGTCGGAGTCGTCACTGGGATTCTCCCGGTCGTCGGTTGGCTTCTGCGGGCCTTGCCGATGCTGCTCGTCGGCTCGCTCGTCGTGTGGTTACCCACCCGTGGTCTCACCCCTTCGACCCAGCGCGTCGCGATGCGGATCCTCGGACTCTCACTTGTCGTCTCCTTCACCGTCTTCGTGCTGCGACCGTTGGTGGGGATCGTCGTCCTCGAGGCGGCGGTGGACGACATGACGACGACCGCGACGCTCGTCTCGACGGGGGTCCTCCCGATTCGGGTCAGCGCCGAGGGTGCCGACCCTGTCGACCTGATCTCAGGAGAGGTCGGACGGATGCAGATCCCGGTGCAGACCGGCGGGGGTGACGCCGCCGCATACGCCCTCTCCTCCGGCCTGCACCTGCCGTTCTGGGGGTGGGTCGTCTTCATGTTCGTCTGCGCGCTGCCGGTGCTGTACACGCTGGTCGTGGGGTTGCCCGCGGAGGCGGAGTGCACCGGGGTGCACCGGTGGAGCGGAGCGGCGGACGAGACGTCGGGCGCGTCGCCCGGTGATGGTTTGCTCGTGGTGGTGCGCGACAACGGGTCGGCCGGTGAGGGGTCGGCCGGTGAGTCGCCCGGGACCGAGGGGGAGAGGTGAGGCCCCGGCGTCCCTCCCCCCTCGCCGCTCCGGTGCGCGCGCTGCGCGCCCGGCCTCGCTCGGTCGGCGCGACGCTCGCCGTCGCCGTGCTGGCTAGCGTTCTGGTCACCGTTCCGGCCACCTCCGGCGCCTTCATCGCCACCGTGCGGAACCCGAGCAATACGGCGGGCAGTGCTTCCTTCTTCACGTGCGGATCCGCCTCCGCCGAGGACGACGCGGGTGCGCTCTTCTCGTACACGCTTGCGCAGCCCAGCGGAGCGACGGTCGCTCCAGACACCGCCTCGGGCGCTGAGCCCGGCACCTACCGGTCGACCGGCGAGGCGCAGTCCCTGATGGTCAGCTCGGACACGACGCCGCACGCCTGCCCGCGAGACGGCGGCGGCGCCTGGAGCCTTGACGGCACGGACCAGTACCTGAGTTCGCCGCTGTCGCTGGTGGGGCCGACGACGTTCAGTACAGAGATCTGGTTCGCGACCACGGTGGCCGGTGGCAAGCTCTTCAGCTTCAGCACCGGAGCGACAGCGCCAGGAGGTCAGTACGACCGGCACACGTATATCGGCGCCGACGGACACCTGGTGTTCGGCGTGTATGACGGCGAGGCCGTGACGATCACGAGCCCGCAGGCCGTCGATGACGGGGCCTGGCATCACGTTGTCTCGACGCTGTCGCCGACCTCGGGTCTCGCGCTCTGGCTCGACGGGAAGCAGGTCGCGGCGAGCGCCGACTACCGCGCGCCCGAGGCCTTCACCGGCACTTGGAAGATCGGCTATGACGCCCTCGGTGGCGTCTGGCCGAACGTCGGCCCGGCGTACTTCTCCGGCAGCCTCCGCTTCGCGACGGTCTACTCGACACTCCTGACGCCGACGCAGATCTGGAGTCACTACGTGGCGGGCCGCTGACGCTCGGACGCATTCGCGCTCACAACCAAGGTTCAGAGCCCCGATCCCGCGGCGTGCGGCGCGATTCGGCACTCCCAACCTTGGTTACGTAGGCGTCGCCGACCCTCCGAGCACGTGGTCCTGGGCCGCCGAGGGCGTGCAGAGAGGTCCCCGCGCGAGACGCCGCTGCGCGACCACTCGACCGTGCTGATCGAGCAGCCGCGCAGCGGCGTCTCGGGATTCGTCGGCGGTCAGAAGGCGGCAGAGCGGCCGGCTGACCTCGACGGCCCCGACGAGCGCGTCGGCGCCTCAGCCGATGAGCTCGGCGGTGGCGTAGCCGAAGACGATGCCACCCGCATCGGCCTCCTCGACACCGGCGTAAGCGAATCCGAATGGGTTGTTGCCGCCCACGATCGCGTTGTAGACGCCGACGAACTGGAAGCGGCCGGTCGCCTGAATGACAGTCGCGTAGCGGCCCGCGTCGCAGCGGAGGTCGACGCGTCCCGGGCTGGGTTCCGAGAAGGTGATGAACACCCTGGTGGGTAGGGGCCCGCCAGAGACCGTGACGTAACCGGTCAGGGGAGTGAACTTGACGCGGTTGTTGGCTCGCGTGCCGCGGTACTGATTGGGGTCGAAGACGATGGTTCCGCTGGCCGTCGCCGATGTCGATGCGGCGGCGGCCGGAGTGGCGAGCGCGACGCCGACAGCCGGGACGCTCCACCCAGCACCGGCGAGGACGGTTCGGCGGCGCAGGGTGCGCACGGATTCGGTCGATGTGGAGTCGGTCTGCGTGGGCGGTGCGGTCTTGTCGTTCATAGGAGATCCTCTTGTCGTGCGGGATGGATCGGTCGATCCGCTGGATTGATCCGGGCTCTTCCAGTTTGCGAGACGCGACCCACAAAGGAGGCGCACGAAGCCGCCTCGTCCTCCCCCGTCGGGGGGCTCCGCCCCGTTGTGCACGAATCCCCACGGGCGATGGACGGCCCCACCCGCACGAGGATCGGCGGCGCGGTGCCTCAGGGACGGGAAAGTCTCGAGGCCGGAGGCCGAGCGCTTACGCCGACTCCCGCTGCACGAGGGTAGTTGCGAGGATCGGCTGGCGATCGACCGGGCGCCCCTGCACGACCGCGACGACCGTCTCGGCGGCGACGCGGCCCATGTCCTCCAGTGGCTGGCGGATGGTCGTGAGCGTCGGATCCGAGGTGGTCGCGACGACCACGTCGTCGAAGCCGATGACCGACACGTCGGAGGGGACGCGGCGGCCGGACGCGTGCAGGACGCGGATCGCTCCGTTGGCCATCAGGTCCGACGAGGCGAAGACGCCGTCAAGGTCGGGATGGCGCTGCAGGAGACGCGCCATTGCGGCCGATCCGCTCTCGAGGGTGAAGGCGCCGTGCACAATCGGGCTGTGGTCGAGGCCGAGTTCTGTCAGTTCGTCGCGCCAGCCGCGGATGCGGTCGCGGGCCGGCTCCATGTCGTGCGGCCCGGCAATGATGCCCAGTCGGCGGCGGCCGGCGGCGGCGAGGGCGCGGGCGGCGAGACGGCCGCCTCCGTAGTTGTCGGAGTCGATGACGATCGCGTCCTCGGCCAGGGCCACGCGGGGGCGGCCGACCCAGGCAATCGGCACGGGGGAGTCGGCGAGGGACTGCGCGAGGTGGGTGATCTCGTGCTGGAGGATCACGATCGCGCCGTCGACGGCCCGCGAGCGCAGGAAGCGCGGGATCCGGTCGCTGTCGTCGTGGTCGGCGGGCAGCAGTACCGGCTGCACCTCGCCGGCGTAGAGCCCCTTCGCGGCGCCCTTGAGCACCGAGGTGAAGAACGTGCCGGTCAGGCTGTCGAGTTCGTTGAAGGCGACGATCAGGGCGATGGCACCGGCGCGGCCCCCGCGGAGCATCCGCGCGGCGCTATTCGCCTCGTAGCCGAGGGACTTGGCGGCACGCTCGACGGCAGCCGCCATTCGCACGTCGACGGTGGTGCCGCCGGCAAGCACTCGGGCGGCCGTGGCGCGCGAGACGCCCGCGGCCTGCGCGACGTCCACCAGCGTAGGTCGAGTCATGCTGCTTCCTTCTGAGAGAAAAGTTGGCCTCCCGCTGTGCCGGTGGAGCAGGCTCGCGGGGGTGCGATCTCCAGAGTTGCACGCGGTGCACGTGCCGCGCCTCTCAGCCGTTCATTTTGCGAAAGTTCCCTTGAATACTAGGCGGAGATCGTTATCTGGCGGAGACCGATTGTCGCTTGCATCGGGCTCGCCTCCGGGTTACGGTGGCGGCCAAGAGATCGTTCTCTGAGGCTCGCCCTCACCCGACACCCGCGAATCCCCAACGAAGAGGAATTGTCGTGAAAAGAAGCCTGACGGCCGTAGCCGCAGCAGCAGTAGTCGCACTTACCCTGACCGGGTGCTCATCCGGAGGGGGAGGAGGCGCCTCGGACGACCCGAACGCTGAAGCCACCTTCTGGTCCTTCACCGGCATCAAAGCGAAGGACAGCGTCGATGAGTACCTCGCGAAGGTGCCTGATGCGAAGATCAAGCTCTCGGAGGTCGGCAGCACGACCGAGACCGCCACGGCCCTCACCGCCGCCCTCGCCGGCGGCAAGGTGCCGGACCTGGTCATGATCCAGAACGACGACCTGCCCCAGTTCGTCGCCAACAGCTCCAACTTCCTTGACCTGCGCACCCTCGGTGGCGACGACGTCGCGTCCGCGTACCTTCCGTGGGCCGCCTCCGCGGCAACCGCCGACGACGGCTCCGTCGTGGGCATCCCGACCGATGTCGGCGGATTGGGCTTTGCGTACCGCGCCGACCTCTTCGAGCAGGCTGGCCTGCCGACCGACCCGGCCGAGGTTGCGAACCTCTGGAAGGACTGGCCGTCCTTCATCGAGACCGGCAAGAAGTACACCGCTGCGACTGGCAAGCCCTTCGTGGACAACATCGAAACCAGCGTCTTCTTCTCGACCGTCAACCAGGTCTCCGAGAAGTACTACTCGCCCGACGGCGAACTGGTGTACGACACCAACCCGCAGGTGAAGGACGCGTTCCAGATCGCCGTGGACACGAAGGACGCCGGGATTAGCGCCGGCATCGCCGCGTGGTCCTCGGGCTGGGCTCCGGGTCGTGCCAACGGTGCCTTCGCTGTCACCATCGCTCCCTCATGGATCCTTTCGGGCATCAAGACCGACGCCCCCGGGACTGCGGGCAACTGGCGCGTGACCAGCGTTCCCGGCATCGGCGGCAACTGGGGCGGCAGCGTCATCGCCATTCCCGCCCGCGCGGAGCACCCCGAGGCCGCCTGGCAGTACATCAAGACGATGATGTCGGCCGAGGGTCAGACCGACCACTTCAAGGTTTCGGGCACCCTGCCCGCCGCGACCGAGGCGGTCGCGAGCGACGAGGTCCAGTCGTACACCGACCCGTTCTTCGGCGACTCGAAGATCGGTGAGGTCATGGCGACCTCCGTCGAGCAGTTCCCGTCCTTCTATAACGGGCCAGACACGACTCCGATCAACGGCGCTCTCCTGAACACTCTCGTTGAACTGGAGGCGGGCAACGTCACCTCCGATGCGGCGTGGTCGACCGCCCTCGACACGGCCAAGCAGGCCATCGGCGGCTGATCGTCGCACCCACCCGAGCGGCCCGGCGCCCTGCGCGCCGGGCCCTCTCCCCTTCGACGGAGGTACTCCCCGTGTCAACGGCGACAGCCGCACTACCCCCCAGGCAGCGCAAGCAGCCCAGCGCGCCGGTTCGGAAGGCCGCGCGGATCCGCAATTCCCTCTCGGAGCGGATCGCCCCCTACGCGTACGTCGCGCCCTTCTTCATCATCTTCATCGTGTTCGGGCTCTTCCCGCTCCTGTTCACGTTCTACGTCTCTCTCTTCGACTGGAACCCGATCGGCGAGCAGACCTTCGTCGGCATCGCGAACTTCCAGCAGCTTTTCGCCGACTCCCGGTTCTGGAATGCCCTGGTCAACACCTTTGGCATCTTCATCATCTCGACGGTGCCGCAGCTCCTCTTCGCTCTCTTTCTGGCGCACATGCTGAATCACGCGCGGCTGCGCTGGGCGAACTTCTTCCGGATGGCGCTCCTGGTGCCGTACATCACCTCCGTCGCCGCGACCGCGATCGTCTTCGCGCAGATCTTCGACAAGAACTTCGGTCTGATCAACTGGTTCCTCGGCATCTTCGGGCTGCCGTCGATCAACTTCCTCGCCACGAACTACGGCTCGTGGATCGTCATCTCGACGATGGTCTTTTGGCGCTGGTTCGGCTACAACACGCTGCTCTATTTGGCGGGCCTGCAATCGCTGCCCCGCGAGATGTTCGAGGCCGCGTCGGTCGACGGAGCGTCGAGCTGGCAGCAGTTCCGCCATCTCACCATTCCGGCGCTGCGCCCGATCATCGTCTTCACCGTGATTATGTCCACGATCGGCGGTCTCCAGATCTTCACGGAGGCGCTCCTGGTGGCTCCCGAATCGGGTCTCACCTGCGGCGCCGGTCGGCAGTGCCAGACACTGGCGCTCTTCCTCTACGAGCAGGGCTTCGGCCAGTTCAAGTTCGGCTACGGCTCCGCCATCGGTGTCGTGCTGTTCGTGATCGTGGTCCTCGTTTCCCTCCTCAACTTCTATCTGTCCACTCGCACGAGAAAGGCGGCCGTCTGATGTCGGATGTGATCGATCAGGCCCTCCCGCAGGCCCGCGCGGTGGCGACAGGAGACACGCCCCAGACGCTGCCGAAGCGCCGCGGCAAGGGCGGCGGAGTCGGCTGGCCGACCTACGTGTTCCTTGCGATCGCGGTGCTCGTCTCAGTGTTCCCGCTCTACTACATGTTCGTGGTCGCGTCGGTGGGAGCGACGGCGGTCACGTCGATCCCGCCGCGCCTGTACCCGGGCACGAATTTCATGGCGATCGCCGAGAAGGTGTTCGACACGGTCCCGTTCATCGCCTCGATGCTGAACAGCCTGATCGTCTCGTTGAGCATCTCCGTCCTCTCGGCGATCCTCTGCGCGATGGCCGGGTTCGCCTTCGCCAAGCTGCAGTTCCCTGGCCGCAATGTGCTGTTCCTGATCGTGCTGCTGACGATGACGGTGCCGGCTCAGCTGAGCATTATCCCGCAGTACCTGATCGTCTCGGCGCTCGACTGGGTCGACACCCTCCAGGCGATCATTGTTCCGGGTCTGGCCAGCGCCTTTGGCATCTTCTGGATGCGCCAGCACATGTCCACGACGGTCAGTGACGAGCTGATACAGGCCGCCCGCATTGACGGTACGAACTCGTGGCAGCTGTTCTGGCGGATCGCGTTCCCCGTGGTCCGGCCGGCGGCGTTCGTGCTCGGGCTGATCACCTTCACCGGGGTCTGGAATGACTTCATGTGGCCCTTTATCGTGCTGAAGTCGCCGGAGTTGTTCACGGTGCAGATTGCGCTGAAGCAGTTGCAGGCTAACCGCTCGGTCGATGTCGCCCTGGCGATGGGCGGATCGTTCATGGCCACCCTCCCGCTGCTGATCGCGTTCTTCTTCGTCGGCCGCCGGATGGTGTCGGGAATTATGGACGGGGCGTTCAAGGGCTGATGCACGACGCTTCTCCAGCACTGCCCGGGACGGACTTGGATCGTCCTCCCGGGCAGGACTGGCGGGACCGCGCTCTGCCCCCGGCCGAGCGCGCCCGCCTCCTGACCATGGAACTGACCCTCGAAGAGAAGGCGGCGCAGCTGGGCTCGGTCTGGCTCACCGACTCCGCCGCCGACTTCGCTCCCAAGCTCGACGGCGGACCCGCGGCAGCCGATGACCCGTTCACCGGCGGCCTCGGCCAGCTGACCCGCGTGTTCGGCACCGAGCCGGTGACCGTCGCCGAGGGGGTGCGCCGCCTCCGCGAGGTGCAGGAGCGCGTCGTCGCCGGGAGCCGCCTCGGCATTCCGGCCCTCGCCCACGAGGAGTGCCTGACCGGCCTCGCCGCGTACGGTGCGACCGCGTTCCCCACTCCGCTCGCCTGGGCGGCCACCTTCCACGAGGAGCTCGTGGGTGAGATGGCGGAGGCGATCGGCTCGGACATGCGTGCCCTCGGCATCCACCAGGGGCTCGCGCCCGTCGTCGACGTGGTGAAGGACTACCGCTGGGGCCGCGTCGAGGAGACCCTCGGCGAGGATCCGTACCTCGTGTCTCAGCTCGGCACCGCGTATGTGGCGGGGCTGGAGGGAGCCGGCATCATCGCCACCCTGAAGCACTTCGCGGGGTATGCCGCCTCCCGCGGCGCGCGCAACCACGCGCCCGTGAGCATGGGGCCGCGCGAACTCGCCGACACGGTGCTGCCTCCGTTCGAGGCCGCGCTGCGCCACGGGGGAGCGCGCAGTGTGATGACCTCGTACACCGACATCGACGGCGTGCCGAGCAGTGCCAACCGGCACCTGCTGACAACGCTTTTGCGTGAGCGCTGGGGCTTCGAGGGGACGGTCGTCGCCGACTACTGGGCCGTGCCGTTCCTCCAGGCGATGCACCACGTCGCCGTGGACGCGGCCGACGCGGGGCGTCTGGCGCTGCACGCGGGCGTGGACGTCGAGCTGCCGCAGACCGCGTCCTACGGCTCGTTGCCGCGGTTGATCCGCGAAGGGGTGGTCGACGAGCGTGACCTCGACCGCTCCGTTGAGCGGCACCTGCGTCAGAAGTTCGAGGCGGGACTGCTCGACGGCGATCCGCCCGTGCCAGAGGGGGCCGAGTCGGTCGACCTCGACAGCGCGCGCAACCGCGCGATCTCGCTGCGGATCGCGGAGGAGTCGGTCGTGTTGTTGCGCGACGAGGACGTGCGCGGGTTGCTTGCTGAGGGGACTCTGGCGGTAGTCGGACCCGCGGCGGACCAGTTCCGCAGCCTCGTCGGCTGCTACGCCTTCCCGAACCATGTGCTCGCCAAGCACCCTGGGCACGACCTCGGGCTGTCGATCCCGACGGTGCTGACGGCGCTGCGCGACGAGTTCGGCGCATCGCGGGTGCGCTTCGCGACGGGCGGCTCGATCACCTCGGCCTCCCTCGACGGCGTGCAGGAGGCGGTGACTGTGGTCCGCGGCTCCGACGCGGCGGTCGTCGTCGTCGGCGACATCGCCGGGCTCTTCGGCGACGGCACCTCGGGGGAGGGCTGCGACGCGGCCGACCTCCGCCTCCCCGGAGCGCAGGAGGAGCTGGTGACGGCGGTGCTCGCGACCGGCGTGCCCACGGTGCTGGTCGTCCTCTCGGGCCGGCCCTACGCGCTCGGGGCTTTCGGAGCGGCGCGAGGAGTAGTCCAGGCGTTCTTCCCCGGAGCGGACGGGGCGGCCGCGGTCGCCGGCGTGCTCTCGGGTCGCGTGTCGCCGACCGGGCGCTTGCCTGTGCAGGTGCCGCGGTATCCGGCGGCCTCGACGACCTACGTGCAGCCGTCGCTCGGGCTTGCGAATCCCGGGATCACGGCGCTCGACAACACTCCGCTGTATCCCTTCGGCTTCGGACTGACTCGCGGCGCTGTGACGTACACCGGGCTCGACGCAGCTTCCGTGCTGCCCGTCGGCGGGTCATTGGACGCCGCGGTGTCGCTCCGGAATGACGGCGCCGACTCGGTGGAGGTGGTGCAGCTCTACGCCGCCTACCCTACCTCGGCGGTCGTGCGGCCGGCGGTGCAGTTGATCGGCTACGCGCGCGTGCCGATCGCGGCGGGGGAGGCGCTGACCGTGCACTTTGACGTCGAGGCGGCCCGGCTCGCGGTGACGGGGGAGGACGGGGCGCTGGCCGTGGATCCGGGGCCGCTGCGGCTGATTGCTGGTGCCTCGGCGGCGGACGCGGCCGTGACGGCGAGTGTTGCTGTCGTGGGCGAGCGCCGGGTGCTCTCGGAGCGTGCGCTGCGCACCCCGTGGTCGCTCACGCGCCCGTGAGCGGGGGCGCTGCGCGCGCCGCCGCGAGAGTCTAAAAGTTGTCGCACTCGGCGCCGAGTGCGACAACTTTTAGACTCTCGACGCTCGGGCGGGGCGCGGCGGGGGCGGGGCGGCCGTGAGACGACCCGCAGCAGGCAGGCGGGCGCCGGGCGCCCTCAGCGCGCGGCGATCATGCGAGCTCCAGCGTCACGGTTGCGAAGGAGTGCGGCGGGAGCGTCACGCGCAGGCCGGTCGCGGTGGTCTCGAGGCCGTCTAGGGCCACCGGGCTCACCTCGTCGCTGGCGCCCGGGCGGTTGTGAGCGTCGGGCCGGTCGGCGGTGAGGAGGCGGCCGGTCGCTCCGGTCACGGTGCCGCCGCGGATGTCGAGCGCGATGTCGAGCGGTTCGTCGAGGTCGACGTTGGTCAGCGAGACGAGCACGCGCCCGTCCTTGGCGGAGGCGGAGGCGGAGGAGACGGGGACGTCGCGGCCGTCGACCGCGTGGGTCGGCCCGGCGACGGTGGTCGGCAGCACGGTCGCGTCGTGGTGCCCCTTGTTCATCTCGAAGACGTGGTAGGTCGGGGTGCGGACCATCTCGCCGCCGTCCGGGTCGGTGAGGAGCATCGCCTGCAACACGTTCACCGTCTGCGCGATGTTCGCCATCGTCAACCGGTCGGCGAAGCCGTGGAAGACGTCGAAGTGCCAGGCCGCGACCATCGCGTCGCGGATCGTGTTCTGCTGGAACAGGAACCCCGGGTGCGTGCCCGGCTCCACATCCCACCAGGTGCCCCACTCGTCCAGCACCATCCCGTACTTCTTCTCGGGGTCGTGCACGTCCATCACCGCGGCGTGCGAGCGGAGCAGCTCCTCGATGCCCTGCGCGGCGACGATCGTGCTCCAGTAAGTGTCCGCGTCGAAGTCCGTGGCGCTGCCCTTCGCATGCCAGGAGCCGCCAATCGTGTAGTAGTGCACCGAGACCGACTCCCACGGCACGGAGGAGAACGGGTGCCCCTCGATCTCGGGGATCACCTCCATCAGCGTCTGCGTCCAGTGCGTGTCGGCACCGTCTGCTCCGGCCGCCACGCGGTAGAGCGGAGTGTCGTTGCCGCTCTGCACGAAGGTCCCGAATTGGCGGGCGAGGTCGGCGTAGGCGCCGGAACGCATGTTGCCACCGCAGCCCCAGGTCTCATTGCCGAGCCCCCAGAAGCGAACGGTCCACGGCTCCTCGCGGCCGTGCGATCGACGCAGGTCCGCCATCGGCGACCTCCCGGCTCCGGTCAGGTACTCGGCCCAGTCGGCCATCTCCTGCACCGTGCCCGAGCCGATGTTGCCCGAGATGTAGGCGTCGGCACCCAGCAGCTCGCAGAGGGCCATGAACTCGTGGGTGCCGAAGGAGTTGTCCTCCGCCACTCCGCCCCACTGCGTGTTAATCAGGCCGGGGCGCTGATCGCGCGGGCCGATGCCGTTGGTCCAGTGGTAGCGGTCGGCGAAGCAGCCGCCCGGCCAGCGGAGGTTGGGGATGTTGAGGGCGCGCAGGGCCTGGACGACGTCGAGACGAATCCCGCCCTCGTTGGGGACGGGCGAGTCCTCGCCGACCCAGAAGCCGTCGTAGATGCACCGGCCGAGGTGCTCGGCGAAGTGGCCGTAGAGGTGGCGGCTGATGGTGGCGCCGGGGCGGTCGACGTCAACGGTGATGGTGCTGTGCACGGAGGACTCCAGTGTTCTCGGGGAGGGATTGTGGATTCTCGGGGAGGGATCGGGAAATTCGGGGGATCAGGAGACGCGGACGAGCCGCAGGACGACGACGCGGTCCGGGTGGAACGCGAGCAGGTCGAGACCCGCCTCGCGCAGCAGGCTGCCGGAGTAGGAGGGCGCCGCGTCGTCGCTGTCGAGCGGGACGGTCGACTCCAGCCAGCGCGGACTCAGCCACCACGGTCCGAGCGACTCGGGCCGTGCCGCCTCGACGCGGTAGCGCGCATCGGAGAGCAAGCCCGGGAGGCGGACGCGGCTCCGGGTGTCGGCCGAGAGCACGGGCGTCATCAGCGTGTACAGGGCCTCGGAGCCGTCGAGAGCGACGACGCCGCGGAGGGTCGGCGCGTCCGGGTCGACGTCCCCACTCCCGACGACGCGGCCGGTCGCGATCAGGTCGCGGTGCTCGCGGTAGGCGGCGATCCAGCGACCGAGGACGGCCGTGTCGGTCTCGTCGAGTTCGCGCAGGTCCCACTCCACGCCGAAGTGGCCGAGGAACGCGACCGCGCAGCGCGTGTGCAGATCGCTCGTGCGGCCGGTCACCGATGAGACGTCGGAGGCGACGTGCGAGCCGAGCATCTCTGGCGGCACCAGCAGGCCGGTCCAGCGCAGTATCCGGGTGCGATCGAGCGGGTCGTGGTTGTCGGAGGTGTGCACGCGGTCGGTGCGCTCCAGCACCCCCAGGTCGACCCGGCCGCCGCCGGACGCGCAGCTCTCGATCTCGAGTTCCGAGTGGCGCGCGCGTAGCTCGTCCATCAGACGGTAGACGGCGAGGGTCTGCTCGTGCACCGCCGGGGCGCCCGTGGCGGGGTGGCCCGCGTCCACGAGATCGCGGTTGTGGTCCCACTTCAGGTAGGCCACATCGAGGTCGCGGATCAGCGTGTCGAGCGCCTCGAGGATGTGCGCGAACGCGTCGGGGTTGGTGAGGTCGAGCACCTGCTGGAAGCGCCAGCGGGCGGGCAGCGACGAGTCGCGGGTGCGCAGAATCCAGTCGGGGTGCGCGCGGGCGAGGTCCGAGTCCTCGTTGATCATCTCCGGCTCGACCCAGAGGCCGAACTCCATGCCCAGGCCGCGCACGTGGTCGGCGAGCGGAGCGAGGCCCTGCGGCCATGCCGCCGGATCGACGGTCCAGTCGCCGAGCCCTGCGCGGTCGTCGGAGCGGCCGAGGAACCAGCCGTCATCGAGCACGTAGCGCTCCATGCCGAGGGCGGCGGCGCGGTCGGCGAGCTCGCTCAGGGTGGCGAGATCCTGGTCGAAGTAGACGGCCTCCCACACGTTGAGGGTCACGGGGCGCGGGCGCCGGGAGGCGCGCGAGCGCTCGCGGAGGAAGGCGTGGTAGCGGGCAGCCGCGTCATCGAGGCCAACGCCGAAGCTGCCGTAGATCCAGGGCGACGCGTAGCTTTCTCCGCTCGCCAGGCGCACTTCGCCCGGCAGCAGCAGTTCGCCGCCGCGGAAGGCCAGGTGGGAGTCGCCGCGCTCGACGGCGTGCTCGTGGTTGCCGCCGATGCCGACGTGGCAGAGCCAGACGCGTCCGGAGCCGCCGTCGAAGCCGGGGGTGCCGACGGCGATGACGGTGGTCGCGTCGAGTCCGGTACGCCCGCGGCGCGACGAGCGGGAGTGGGTGCCCACGACGACGGGGTGGCGCTGCGGAATCTTCTCGGTGCCCCAGCGGCCCGCGAAGTCCAGGATCTCGCGGGCCTCAGCCGGGATGCGCAGAGAGGGGTCGACTCCGATGATCTCGAGAGTTCCTACGTCGTGCGAGTTGCGCACCGTCGCGCGAGTGCGGAGGAGTCCCGCGGCGGAGAGATCGATCTCCAGAACCACCGCGATTCCGGCCTCCGCATCGCTTGCTTCGACGGTGACGAGGGCGCTTCCGGTCTGCACGACCGCCCCCTCCGGGACCGTCTCGCCATCGAGCGACACCCCGGTGACGACGAGCAGCGGAGACCAGCCCGCACCTCCGCGGTGCACCCGCAGACCGGGCAAGCCGGCCCACCCGAAGCTGTGCTCGGGAAGCATCGACGGCTCGTAGGGCACGTCGGATTCCCCGTCAATCCCTGTGCGCACGGGGGTTGTGGCGTAGACGCTCAAATCGTCGTCGCTCGCATCGAGCCGCGGACCCCAGTGGGCCAGGACCGGCAGGAAGTCTCCCGTCTGGGTGAGAAGGACGGAGACGTCGGCGGCGACGACATGGATCACCCGGGGCGGATTCATAGCTCTATTCCTATCGTCTCTCTCGACCTGAGTACAGTGAGAGATCGATCTCGATCAACGACGAGGAGCTCCCGAATGCCGACCCCTCCCACCCTCCAGGGCACCCGCCTCGAACGCGGACTGTTCGACTCCCGCCGACGCCTGAACCGCGCCTATCTCGTCTCACTCGAGGACGATGCGCTACTGCAAAACTTCCTGCTGGAGGCGGGCATCGTGGAGCAGGACTGGCACCTCAAGCCCTCCCAGGGCACGCCCGAGGCTCGCGGCCTGACCAGGCACTGGGGCTGGGAGACGCCGGGCGGCGCGCTGCGCGGCCACTTCCTCGGCCACTGGCTCTCGGGCGCGGCCCGCGAGAGCGCCGTGACGGGCGATGCCCTCCTCCGCGTCAAGATCGACGCGGTGCTCGATGGCCTCGAGCGCTGCCAGGAGGAGAACGGCGACGGCTGGATCTGGGCGATCCCGCCGCGCTTTCTCCGCCGCCTCGCCGAGGGCCAGCCGATCTGGGCGCCGCAGTACGCGATGCACAAGCTCCTGATGGGGCTCGTCGACGTGCACCGCGACCTCGGCGACGAGCGGGCACTGCGGCTCGCGCGGAACGCGACCGTGCCGCTCCTGGAGTGGGTGCGCGGCTTCAGCGATGAGGACTTCCAGCGGATCATGGAGGTCGAGGTCGGCGGCATGCTCGAGGTCTGGGCCGACCTGCTCGCGAGCACCGGCGATCCCGTCTACTCGGAGTTGCTGGAGCGCTACTACCGCCGCTCGCTCTTCGACGGGCTGCTCGAGGGGCGCGACGTTCTGACGAACAAGCACGCGAACACCACGATCCCGGAGGTGCTTGGCGCCGCGCGGGCCTACGAGGTCACCGGCGACGAGCGCTGGCGCCGCATCGTGGAGGAGTACTGGCGGCAGGCAGTCACCGCGCGCGGCACCTTCTGCACCGGCGGCCAAACCTCGGGCGAGATCTGGACGCCGCCGTTCGAGTTCGCGGCCCGCCGCGGCGAGAAGACGCAGGAGCACTGCACCGTCTACAACATGATCCGGCTGGCCGACGTGCTGCTGCGCTGGACCGGCGATCTCGCTTACGCCGACTACATCGAGCGCACCCTGCTCAACGGGATCCTCGCCCAGCAGCACCCGCGCACCGGCATGGTCGCCTACTTCCTCCCGCTGGAGGGCGGAGCGAGGAAAGACTGGGGCACGCCGACCGAGGATTTCTGGTGCTGCCACGGCACCCTTGTGCAGGCGCACACCCGCCACTCCGATCTGGTCTTCTACCCCGGCAGCGACGGCCTCACGATCGCGCAGCACATCGACGCGAGCACGCGGGTGCTGGTCGACGGCGCCGAGACGGCCGTGCGGGTCGAGGTGCTCGACAACGCCGGCTACGTCGGACCCGATGCGAACGCCGGGGAGGCGGGCGACATCCGCCGGCCGACCGCGTCACGCCTGCGGGTCGTGCTCTCGGGCGCGCCGCTGCGGGTGCGGGTGCGCGTGCCCGAGTGGATCGCCGACGAGCCGCAGGTGGCCGGTGACTCCGAGCGGGTGAGCCGCGGCGAGGACGTCCTCGTGATCGAGCACCCGGGCGGGGAGACGAGCGTCGACCTCGCGTTCCCGTTCGAGGTGCGCACGGTGCCGATTCCGGACGAGCCCGGCACGGTGGCCTTCGTCGAGGGGGCTGTCGTGCTGGCCGGGCTGGTCGACCGTGAGGTCGCGCTGCACGGAACGCTTGAGGACGCCGCCTCCCTCCTCGCCCCCGACAACGAGCGCCAGTGGACCCAGTGGCTGCGCGGCTACCGCACGGTCGGGCAGCCCGCCGCGATCCGCTTCCGACCCGTGCACGAGATCGCCGACGAAGCGTTCTCGCTCTACTTCCCGATCCACTCGGCCAGGACCCGATGACCCGCTGTGCTGGCCGGGATCCGAGGAACAGGACCCCCATGACGATGTCCGACCGGCTCGCGTGAGCGCCGCCGTCGCCGTGCGTGCCGTGCCCTCGGCGCGGATCCTCCTCCCGATCTTCGCGATGCTGGTCGGCTTCGGCCCGCTGACCATCGACCTCGTCCTGCCCTTTCTCCCCTCGCTCGGCGCCGACCTCGACATCTCGGCCGCCTCGGCCCAGCTCGTCGTCACCGGCGCGACCTTCGGCTTCGCGGCCGGCCAGCTCTTCTCCGGACCGCTCAGCGACGCGGTCGGGCGGCGCTGGCCGCTCGGGATCTCGGCGGGGCTGCACATCGCAGCGAGCCTGGTCGCGGCGAGCACGGCCGAGACCGCGGTGCTGATGCCCGCCCGCTTCATTCAGGGCGCGGCGTGCACGGCGGCCGGAGTCGTGGTCGTGGCCATCGTGCGCGATCTGTACAGCGGCAAGCGGCTCGTCACGATGCTCGCGAACCTCGCGGTGATCACGAGTGTGTTCCCGATCCTGGTGCCCTCGGTCGGCGCGCAGCTGACGAAGGTGGTCGACTGGCGCGGCTCGTTCCTCGTCGTCGCAGTGTGGGGGACGGTGGCCACGGTGATCGCGCTGCTGGTGCTCCCCGAGACGCTGCCGCGCGAGAAGCGGCACCAGGGCGGGCTGATGCCCTCGCTCCGCAATTCGTTCGGGCTGCTGCGCCGGCCGCGGATCCTGGCGCTCGCCGCGGCCTCGGCGGCCGGCTGGTCGGTGGGATTCGGCTACCTGGCGACGGCGCCGTACCTCTACACGAACGTGTTCCGGGTGAACGCGGACGGCTACGGCCTGCTCTTTCTGGCGACCTCGCTGATCACGATTGCGGTCGGGCAGACGACGGGCCGCGTGCTCATTCCGCGCTTCGGCGCCCGGTGGGCGATGACGGCGTCAGCTCTGGCGACGGCGGTGGGCTCCGTGGTGCTGTTCGTGATCGCGATCCTGGGCGACCAGCCGCTGCTCGTGGTCGTGGGGGCGCTGACCTTCGCACTCGCCGGACGCTCGCTGGGTGCGCCGGCCGTGCAGTTCCTCTCGCTGCAGGGGCCGTCACGGGAGGCGGCGAGCGTCACGGCGATCCTCGGCACGGTGAGCTTCACGGCGGCCGGGCTGGTGATGCCGGTGATGGGCGGCTTCGCGGAGGTGTCGCTCGTGCCGTTCGCGATCCTGATCCTGGTGGCGGCGGTCATCGAGGGCGTGGTGGCGGTGCTGTTCCGGCACCGGCGCTTCGCGGCTGGCGGGGAGGCGGACGGGCGCGACGCGGGGTAGACGGTGCGCGGTCACGGCGCGCACGCACGCTCGAGTCGGCACTGCAGCGTGCGCGGGTGCGCCGGGCGTGCGACCCGATCAGGCTGGCCACTCCAGTACCAGCCGCAGCGGCTCCGTCCCGAACCGCACGCGCCCTGCCGCCACCTCGTCCACGTGCCCTGCCGCCGCCGCCGCGCGGACCACGGCCGCCCGCCCGCCCACGACCAGCGTCCCCTCCGCGGGCGCCAGCCACTCCGCCCCCGCGATCCGGCGCACCGTCAGGCGCGCCCGCCCCGGCTCCCACTCCAGCCGGTCCACGACCAGCCCGCCGCGGGCCCGCAGCCCGGTCACGGAGCCGCGCGGCCAGGCCGCGGGCAGCGCCGGCAGCACGGTCAGCGAGTCGGCCGTCGATCCGAGCAGCATCGCCGCGACCAGGCCCGGCAGCCCGCCGCTCGCGTCGAGATTGAAGATGCGTCCGGCGTCGTGCTGTGTCGTCAGCGTCGGTGACCAGTGCTCCACCGCCAGCCACTCCGCGCACACTAGCGCCGCCTCCGCCTCGCCGAGCACCGCCGCCGCGATCCCGATCTGCACCAGACCGAACGCCATCTCCATCCGCCCGGGCGGTGCCGTCGGAGCCTTGGCCCGCCAGGCGATCTTCGCCTCGACCGTCGCCACGGCCGCGGCCCGCAACCGTTCGTCGCGCACGAACGCCGCGTCGAGCTCGTACCAGAGCGGATACAGCTGCGAGGCGTGGCGGTGCGCAATCTGTTCGCCCCAGCGCGGATCGATCCACTCGGAGAGCGTGCCGTCCTCGGCCACGCGATACCCCGGCAGATCGGCCAGGACACGGGTCCAGCGGGCGTCGAGGGAGTCGTCGCCGCGGGCGCGTCCGAGCAGCGCGGTCGCACGCGCGGCGTCGCGGAGAATCGCCACGTCCATCGTCGCGTCGACCGCCGTCGGCACCCCCTGCCCACCGGGCGTGTTCTCGGGGGAGTAGGAGGGGACGATCCGCCGCACCCGGTCGACCAGCACGGTCGCGGTCTCGGCGAAGCGCAGCACTCCCTCCGCCAGTTCCCACAGCTGATCGTCGACGATCGAGCGGTCGCCGGAAGTGGCGACCACATCCGCCGCGAGGCGTAGCACCCAGCCGCCGCAGCCGGTCCAGAACAGGTGCGGATACCCGTCGACGAAGTGGTCGGCGCGGCCGTGCGTCGACATTCGCGAGGGCAGGAGCATCCCCTCGGCGCCGTAGACCAGCCGCGCGTTGTCACGGTAATCCTCGAGATGCGGGAGAACGAGTTCGAGCAGCGAGAGTGCGAGCTCGGGCGTCCCGGTCGCGATCATCCCCGCCATCGCGCCGTTCTGCACGTTGCCGTTCAGCGTGTAGTCGGCCGACCACGCCGGACGCCAGGTGCCCTGCCAGACGCCCTGCAGCGTCGGCGGCAGCTCCCCGGTCGAGGCGACGATGTTCGCCCGCCCGCTCAGCCAGGCCAGCTCGACCACGCGGCGGCGTGCGCCCGCGTCCCCGGAGCGGGCGGCGGCCCACAGGTCCTCGGTCAGTTCGGCGGTGGAGACGCCGTCGAGGTCGAGCATCGAGGTGCCGACCAACCGGCCGTGGCCTTCGCGCTGGCGATCGCGCAGTGTCCCCCACGAGAGGGCAGCGGAGGCGTCGGGCGCGGCCCCGAGGCCGACGTCCAGCCGCAGCACCTGCGGCGTCCCCGCGAGCTCGACGACCGAGACGGCGGCGCCCTCGACCACGCGCCACGTCGCTCCGCTCGTCGCGCGAGTGACGGCACGCGCGGTCCCTCCCTCGCCCGCGTCGGCCGTGAGCACGCCGCTCGCACCGCCCTCGACCCGCGCCGACACCACGGCGGAGGCGTCGGGCACCCCGGTGTCGAACGAGGTCGCCTCGCCCGCGCCGAGCGCCAGCTCGATGGTGACGGCCGTCGGCTCGGAGGACTCCAGGGCCACCCGCACGCCCTCGCCGCCGTGCGGGGCGAGCAGGCGCACCGCGTGCAGCCCGCCGTCGAGGTCGGTCCACTCCACGGCTGCCTCGCCACCGAGCGGATCGATGAGTCGGGTCATCGCGGCGACCCCGCCGGGCGTACGGATTGTGACGGTCGCGCAGAGGCCGAGCGGATCCGTCCAGATCAGGCCGCCGTCGTAGCCGCTGTCGCGGGCGGCCTGGTTCAGCAACTCGCTCGCGGTGTCGGAGTCGCCGCCGAGCAGGGCGCGGCGGAGCTCGTCCCGCACATTCGCAAGGTCGGGGGCGTCCGGCCGTGGATTCACGGGGAGGAACCAGCGCTCGTGCGCGAGCGAAACGGTGAGGGAGTCGGCGGGCCCGTGGGCGACCGCGCCGACACGGCCGCTGCCGACGATCAGGCCGTCCTCCCAGGTCGGGGCGGCGGTGGCGGTGCGCATCCCTGCGCGATCGATCGATCGGATGATCGTTCCTTCCGTCAGGGTGCTCCTGATATGTTGCATTGAACTTCAAATTAGCCGTCCGGGTATCCCCAGGGCTAACCCGCGGCGCCGACCCGAGTGAGGACACGCAATGACGCGACCGATCACCCTGTTCACCGGCCAGTGGGCTGACCTGCCGTTCGAGGAGGTGGCACGCCTCGCGGGGGAGTGGGGCTACGACGGCCTCGAGATCGCTTGCTGGGGCGACCACATCGACGTGGCGCGCTGGGACGACGCAGAGTACGTGCAGAGCCGGAAGGACATCCTGACTGCGAACGGCCTCCAGGTCTTCGCGATCTCGAACCACCTCACCGGCCAGGCGGTCTGTGACGACCCGATCGACGCGCGCCACCGCGACATCCTCAGCGACCGCGTCTGGGGCGACGGCAACCCCGAGGGCGTTCGTCAGCGCGCCGCCCAAGACCTCAAGGACACCGCCCGGTTTGCCGCCGCGCTCGGCGTGACGCAGGTCAACGGCTTCTCGGGCTCCTCCATCTGGAAGGGCGTGGCCATGTTCCCGCCCGCCTCCGACGAGTGGGTCGCCGCCGGCTACCAGGACTTCGCTGACCGCTGGAATCCGATCCTCGACGTCTTCGACGAGGTGGGCGTGCGCTTCGCCCTCGAGGTGCACCCGAGCGAGATCGCCTACGACTACTGGACTGCAAAGCGCACCCTTGAGGCGATCGGCCACCGCGCGTCGTTCGGCTTCAACTTCGACCCGTCGCACTTCGTCTGGCAGCAGCTCGACAGCGTCGCCTTCGTGCTCGACTTCGCCGACCACATCTTCCACGTGCATGTGAAGGAGTCGGTCACGAATCTCGACGGCCGCAACGGCGTCCTCGGTTCGCACCTGCCCTGGGCGAACCCGCGCCGCGGCTGGACCTTCGTCTCCACCGGCCACGGCGCCGTACCGTGGGAGCCGGTCTTCCGCGCCCTCAACGCGATCGGCTACACCGGCCCGACCAGCGTCGAGTGGGAGGACGCGGGCATGGACCGCCTCGACGGCGCGCCCGAGGCGCTGGCGTTCGTGCGGAAGCTCAACGCGATCACGCCGCCGTCCGACGCCTTCGACGCGGCGTTCTCGACGGCGCGCGACTGACTCCGCGGCGGCTCCGCGGTCGCCCGCCTGCACAACGAAGGCTGAGAGCCCGAATCCCGGCCCACGGACGCCTTTCGGGGCTCCCAGCCTTCGTTGTGCAGGCCTGCGCACCGGGCGTGGCACACTATGGCGTCTACGACACAGGAAAGCGCGGTGATCGGCACACTCCTTCTAGCTGCTCGCACGAGTCGGGGGCTGACTCAGAAGCAGCTCGCGGCTCGACCAGGCCGGAGTCTCCCGTGCTGAGGGCGGCCGGGACGCCGCCTACAGCACCGTCGAGAGGCTGCTGGCGGGTGCCGGGCATCGGCTCTACTCCGCGCCGACACACCGTGACGATGCGGCCGAAGCCGCTGTCGGCATCCGCAACAACCTCGCCGCCCCCTTTCCAGTTGAGGAGGTGGGTGGCGCAGCTGGCTCAGGGCAAGCGCTGGATCTGTAGGTCTTACTCAGCCCCGTTGCTGTTTCGCCGTGCGCCTAAGCGCGGAAAGTCAATCGATCGAACTGTCTCTTGCCGGGCCGTTGGTCGGCTCGTCATGTGCGCATCTAGGCGACGGCCGGACGGCCGACCCGCCCCGGGAACGGCGGACGGCCGGCCTCCGCAGGGAGCCTGCCGACAGCCCTTACAGCCCCTGCGACAGCCGGTAGTACGCCGCGTTCGAGCGGATGTCGGCCTCGAAGCCGCGCAGGGTGGTCGACTCGTCGATCACCAGCAGCTCGACGCCGGCGATGCGGGCGAAGTCCTCCCACGCCTCCATGCCGATCTGCGTGGTCATCACCGTGTGGTGCGCGGCACCTGCAGTGATCCACGCCGCGGCGCTCGTGCCGAAGTCCGGCGCGGGCTGCCACACGGCGCGACCGACCGGCAGGTGCGGCAGTGTCTGCGGCGGCTCCACGGTCTGCACCTTGTTCGCGACGAGGCGGAAACGCTCGCGCACATCGCTCAAAGCAACGACCACCGCGGGGCCAGCGTCGGCGGTGAAGACGAGGCGCACCGGGTCCTCGCGGCCACCGATACCCAGAGGGTGGATCTCGAGCGAGGCGCGCTGTGACGAGAGCGACGGCGAGACCTCGAGCATGTGCGCGCCGAGGATGAGTTCCTCGCCTGGCGTCATGTCGTAGGTGTAGTCCTCCATCAGGCTGGTGCCGCCGGGGAGGCCGGCGCCCATGACCGCGGCGATGCGGATGAGAACGGCAGTCTTCCAGTCGCCCTCGCCGCCGAAGCCGTAGCCGTCGGCCATCAGGCGCTGCACGGCGAGGCCGGGAAGCTGACGCAGCCCGCCGAGGTCCTCGAAGCTGTCGGTGAACGCCTCGAAGCCGCCCTCCTCCAGGAACGAGCGCAGGCCGATCTCGACCGCGGCGCCGTAGCGGAGCGACTCGTGGCGCTCGCCGCCGGGAAGCAGCTCCGGCACGACGTCGTAGCTTTCGACGTACTCGGCGACGAGCGCGTCGATCTCCGCCGCCGTGGCCGCGTCGACGCGCTCGACGAGTTCGTTCACGCCCCAGGTGTTGACGCTGACGCCGAGGCGGATCTCGGCCTCTGTCTTGTCGCCCTCGGTCACGGCGACGTTGCGCATGTTGTCGCCGAAGCGGGCGACCTTCATGCTCTGCGAGGCCGACCAGCCGGCCGCTGCGCGCGACCACATGCCGATCGAATCCGTGACGCGGGTGTCGCTCGCGTGGCCCACAACCGTCTTCCGGGGCACGCTCATCCGGCTGAGGATGTAGCCGTGCTCGCGGTCGCCGTGCGCGGCCTGGTTGAGGTTCATGAAGTCGAAGTCGATGTCCTGCCACGGCAGAGCGATGTTCGCCTGGGTGTGGAAGTGCAGCAGCGGCTTGGCGAGCGCGTCGAAGCCGTGGATCCACATCTTCGAGGGGCTGAACGTGTGCATCCAGGTGATGACGCCCACCACGGAGTCGTCGGAGTTCGCTTCGATCATCGTGCGGCGGATGGCGTCGGAGCTCTTCAGCACCGGCTTCCACTCGATGGTCACCGGGATCGAACTCGACTCGTTCAGCTGCGCGACGACGGCTTGCGACTGCTCGGCGACCTGGCGGAGGGTGTCCTCGCCGTAGAGGTCCTGGCTGCCGGTGAGGAACCAGACGGTGCGGGTGGCAAGGTTCGGGATGATGCTCTTGTAGCGCGGGCTGCTGGTCATGCGATGGCTCCGGTCGGGTTCTGTCCATAGACGTTCTGGTAACGGTCGAACAGGGCGTCGATCGACTCCTGCGGGATGGGGACGAGCTCGCCGCCCTGGCGCGCGAGGTGCACGGTGCGCGCGACGTCCTCGGCCATGACGGCCGCCTTCACAGCGTCCTTCGCGTCCTTGCCGATGGTGAAGACTCCGTGATTCTGCATCAGGACCGCGCGCGAGCGGTGCCCGCTCAGGGTCGCGACGATGCCGCGGCCGATGGAGTCGTCGCCGATGATCGCGAACGGGCCGATCGGGATCTCGCCGCCGAACTCGTCCGCCATCGCCGTGATGACGCAGGGGATCGATTCGGCGCGGGCCGCCCAGGCGGTCGCGTAGGTGGAGTGCGTGTGCACGACTCCGGCGACCTCGGGCATCTCGCGGTACACATAGGCGTGCGCCGCGGTGTCGCTGGAGGGGCTGCGGTCGCTGCCGGGGGTGCCAGGGACGACGGTCCCGTCGAGATCGCAGAGGATCATGTTCGAGGGAGCGAGGTCGTCGTACGAGACGCCGCTGGGCTTGATCACGAACAGGTCGGCGCCGGGCACGCGGCCCGAGATGTTGCCGCCGGTCCAGATCACCAACCCGTAGCGGACGAGTTCGGAGTGCAGGCGCGCCACGTCCTCGCGGACGCGGGCGATCGCCTCCTCGGTGGCGGCGTCGAAGCCGACGGTCTCGGCGGTCATACGGATGCTCCCTGGGTGTCGGTGAGGGTGTCGACGGCGGTCTGCTCGACGGCGAGACCGGCGCGGTAGCGCTCGAGGTAGGCGGAGAAGCCCGCGACATCGTCGGGATCGGGGGCGACGGTCTCGAAGGCGGAATCAACGAAGACCTGACCGGTCAGGTACTCGTCCAGCGCGACTGCGCTCTGCAGGCGGTAGGCGGCCAGCACGGCCATGCCCCACGGGCCGCCCTCGGAGGCGGTCGCGGCGACGGACACGGGGGCGTCGAGCGCTCCGGCGAGGAAACGCTGCGCGACTCCGGCCGTGCGGAACATGCCGCCGTGCGCGAACATCTCGTCGATCCGGACGCCCTCGCCGGCGAGGACGCGCATGCCCAGAGTGAGCGTGCCAAACACGCCGTACAGCTGGGCGCGCATGAAGTTGGCGAGGGTGAGGCGGGAGTCGGGGGTGCGCACGACCAGCGGGCGGCCCTCGACCAGCCCGGCGATCGGCTCGCCCGCGAGATGGTTGTAGGCGAGTAGTCCGCCCGCGTCCGACTCGCCTTCGAGCGCCTCGGCGAAGAGCGTGCCGTAGACGGCGTCACTCTCGGCGGGGACGCCCGAGGCCGCGGCGAACCGCGAGAACAGGCCGACCCAGCCGGCGAGCTCGCTGGCTCCGTTGTTGCAGTGGACCATCGCAACGAGGTCGCCGGCTGGAGTTGCGACCAGGTCGAGCTCGTGGTGCACGCTCGTGAGCGGTCCCTCGAGGACGACCATCGCGAAGATGCTGGTGCCCGCGCTGACGTTGCCGGTGCGTGGCGCGACGGAGTTGGTGGCGACCATCCCGGTGCCGGCGTCGCCCTCGGGCGGGCAGACCGGGGCGCCGGGCTGGAGGGAGCCGGTCGGGTCGAGCAGCAGCGCGCCCTCGGCGGTGAGCGAGCCGGCGTCGGCGCCCGCGGGCAGCACGGTCGGGAGCAGCTCGCGCAGCGGCTTCACGGCGCCCGCCGCGCGCGCGTCGTAGCGGTCGATCACGCTCTGGTCGTAGTCGCGCGTCGCCGGATCGGTGGGGACCATGCCGGAGGCGTCGCCGACTCCGAGGACCTTCTCGCCGGTGAGGCGCCAGTGCACGTAGCCGGCGAGGGTGGTGAGGAAGTCGATCCGCTCGATGTGTGGCTCGGAGTCGAGGACCGCCTGGTGCAGGTGCGCGAGCGACCAGCGCAGCGGGATGTTGGCGCCGAACAGCTCAGTGAGCTCGGCCGACGCAGGGCCGGTGCTGGTGTTGCGCCAGGTTCGGAAGGGGACGAGCGGTGACCCGTCCGCGTCGAAGGGGAGGTAGCCGTGCATCATCGCGGAGACGCCGAGGGCTCCGACGGAGGTGAGGCGCGCGCCGTGACGGGTCTCGGCGTCAGCGACGAGGTCGGCGTAGGCGGCCTGGAGGCCCGCGTGCACCGCGTCGAGGGAGTAGGTCCAGCGGCGGTCGACGAACTGGTTCTCCCACTCGTGGCTGCCGACGGCCAGCACGACGGAGGGATCGGCCGCGTCGACCAGGCACGCCTTGATCCGGGTGGAGCCGAGTTCGATGCCGAGAGCGGTGGCGCCGCTCGTGATCGCGTCGGCGGGGGTGGGCCTGCGCTGGTCCATGATGCTCCTCAATCGGCAATGTGACCGCTCACAAAGCCTCACCCAGCGTAGGCGAAACGCCCTACTGACGGCAACCGCACCGCCCTGCAGAACTCCGCCCGCCCCCTACCCGCGACCCACCCCGCGACAGGTGATCGATCCGTCACGGACGCCCCGTTCCACTCGGGCCGTTCGCGACGGATCGACGTCGTCACCTGCGCGGTGTCCGCGTGGACGCGCGCTCCAGCAGCACCGGGGGAACGGGGCGGTCGACCGCGGCCGTCTCGCCGCGCAGCTCCGCCAGCACCACGCCGATCGTGCGGCGGCCAACCTCGGCGAAGTCCTGCCGGATCGTCGTGAGTGGCGGCTGGTAGTGCGCCGCCTCCGGCACATCGTCGAAGCCGACGACGCTCAAGTCCTCGGGCACACTCACTCCGCGGTCGGCGCACGCGTGCAGGAGCCCGAGCGCCATCTGGTCGTTCCCGGCGAAGACCGCGGTCAGGTCGGGGACCTCATCCAGGAGCCGCAGGCCCTCTCGGTAGCCGGACTCGGCGCTCCAGTCGCCCTCGACCACGGCCGCCGACGCGAGGCCCGCCGCGCTCATCCCCGTCTCGAAGCCATCGAGCCGGGCCTGCGCCTCCACCCAGTGCTGCGGTCCGGCGAGGTGCGCGATGCGGGTGTGGCCGAGGCCCACGAGGTGCTCGGTCGCGAGCCGCCCGCCCGCGGCCTGGTCGACGAGGAGCAGGGAGTCCGCTCCGCGCCCTGTCGCCCCGAGAGTCACAAAAGGGACGCCGATCGCGAGACTCTCGATCGCCTCCAACGCGCGCTCCTGCGGGGCGAGGATCACGATCGCCTCGACCGACTCCCGTTGCAGGTGCGCGAGGCCGCCGGCGAGCGACTCCGCATCGGGTGCCGCGTTGACCACGGGAACGCGGTAGCCGGCGTCGCGTGCCGCCTGCTCGATGGCGGCCATCGCAGTAGCGGTGCCATAGAAGCTGTGGCTCTCGGCAGCGAGGATCCCGATCAGCCCGGAGCGGCTGGTCGCCAGTGCGCGGGCGGCGGCGCTGGGACGGAAGCCGAGCTCCTCGATCGCAGCGAGCACCCGCTCCCGCGTGTGGGGTCGCAACTGCGGGCTGTCGTTCAGCACCCGCGAGACCGTCTGATACGACACTCCGGCCCGCTCCGCAACGTCACGGATCGTCGGGGCGCGGTCGGGCATGTGGTCACCGTAGCGGCACCCCGGCCCGGTCCCCTCCCGGGCGTCGTCACAAACGACCAGTGAAACTACTCCTCACCAGCTAGCACGACTTTGACGAGGCCCCGGGGGTGGACGGAGTCCTGGTTACTCCGAGGAGGACGGGCCGCCATCACACTCTCGGGAGCGGCGGAGTCCCTGGCCGCTCCAGTGCATCCGGTAAAAGAAACCTTTGCGGAGGCCGATCGCTGTGCCTAGTGTTCACTAACGAAGTCCGATAACGGAAACCCGATGGGACGTGGAGGGGTAATCACCGGTGGGCACCTACGAGACCACTCACCGCATCTTCATCTCGCGCAAATGTTCCTCCACGAGAGAAAGTCGAAGTGAAACCTGATGTTCGGAAACGCAAACCTCCTCCTTACGGTAGTCATTCTCGTCGTTGTTTTTGTGGTCATCGTCGGCGCCGCGTGCTACGTCGCAAAACTGCTGATAAATCGCCGCCTGTCGAAGAAGACCCGAAACAATCTGAGTAGATAATCGGTTGTGGCGTCGCCAAGGTTTGTGTCAGCGTAATCCTTAGAAGGTGCTTATGCAAAATTCAGGTTGAGCGCCGCAAATGCGGAGGTCGGTGGAATCTTCGTTGAGCATGCAAGGGTATTCTGCATAGGCCTCCGTTTCATTCCGTTCGCGATCGGGTTCTTCGAAACCCTAGGTCCTTCGCGTTCTATGCCAACGGTGTTCTACTTCGCGCCTTAGTGACGGCGTCGTGGCGGAACTCGTCCCGAGGTGGCTCGGGCACTATGACGGTTGCCCCACCTGGTAAAGAAATTTTGTCTCGGAAAAATACTCAGTTTGCAGGTATTCGCCTGGAGACTGGACGGCAATACATTGACGAGATGCTCAACAAGTACCGCCGGACACTCCGATAAGGGTGGCGGCCTGCTAGACGGAGATCTAATCCTTGAAGTACCTGTGCAAAATAAAGGGATTTCTAAGGACCTGGTAAAGTACGCCGCCTCGAAGGAGTCTCTGGTTATTATTCGTGATGTGCAGGGAAAAATATTACGAATATGTGGTAATATAGGACCATGCCTGAATGCATTTACTGCGATAAAGTGGGCGCGGGACCCCCTCATCCCAAGAAGCGATGGGGCCTTTTTTCGACAGAGATTACCAAAGCTGAGGCGCGTGCACGATATGAGTTGAACGCCGCAGACCGCGATAGGTGGTTCGGTATTGTACGGCTCGATGGGGCTGGACAACCCGTGAGCTATTTGCAGATATACCCTCAGGCGAACGGCGCTGTGCTCCATAAAATCAACCAGCATCGCACTATTGATGTTGGCTACATTTGGAGCGGCTATTACCATCCAAAAGACGAATCAGTCCCGTGCATGGGCAGCGATGAATCTGTTTTTCTCGGCCAAATCACGTGGTATTTATGCCCAATCGAGGACAAACATATTCGGCGTAACCAGTCAACCGGCCACCTCACAATGCAGTTTCGTGAGGACGGGTATGCGAAAGAGGAGATCGTGACAAGTGATGGCTTTGGAAAGCCTGACGACGTGGAACTTCGAGAATTTCAAGGAGTAGATGTTTCTGCAAACTGGTTCGAAATACCGGAGTTTGGCGACTGGAATTGTTTTTTCGATCCCGAAAGCGCCCTTGAGAGATTCCGCTGAGCTGACGAGTCGGTATCGCTAAAGAATTTGGCCTCCAGGTCTTGATAAAGGGGATATCGCCGACCCGGCGGGTGTTCGGCTGGGGCGCGTGGAAGTCTCGCCCCATGAGGTCGGGCACCGGCTGATGGTCATCGCCTGGCCGCGTGGTGGCACGCCAAGCGCGCGGGTGCCGGCCGGCGGGTGATCGCGGTCGACGGGAAAACCGTTCGCTGTGCCCGGAAGAGGAAGTCGGAGCATCCCGCCCCGCATTTGGTCGCCGCCCTCGATCACGACACCGGGACCATGTTCGGGCAGGTGCAGATCGCCGCGAAGACCAACGAGATCCGGGCGCTACGCGAACTCATCGACGGCTTCCCCTTGGAGGGGACGCCGGGGGCTTCCGCCATCGGCGCGCGTGGAGGTGGCGTGGGAGACACTCGGGGTATGAGCACCAGCATCGACAATCCCGTTCCGAAGCAGGACCTTTCCGGCATCGTCGGGTATCGCCTTATTTACACCTACGCCAACGGCTGGCAGTACGAGATGTACGTCAAGAACGCCACGACCATCGACTACCGCATCCACTCCGGCCTGGTCGGTGGTCGCTGGGTCAAGGACCAGAAGGTCGACCTCGTCGCCCTCACCGCGGGCGTCTACAAGCTGTCCTGGAACGAACCCACCGGCACCAGCGTCGTCGTCACCGTCGTCCCCTCCGAGCGCGTCCTGCACGGCACGATCTTCTTCCCGCACTGGGTCGAGCTCGACGGCTCAAAGACGGTGCTCTTCCAAAACGACCACCTCGACCGGATGCGCGAGTACCGCGATGCCGGGCCGACCTATCCCATCTACGTCGTGCCGGAGTTCGCGCGGATCACTCTGTTCGAGCACGTCGGCGCGGACGACGAGACCGTCGTCGACACCGCCCCCGGCGATCTGCCCGCCGGCTTCGCCGATCGGAACAACTGACGACGTCTGCCCCCCCAGGTCCTTGACCCTGGTCTCCCGGTAGCGCTCGTCCCCCGGGAGGTGGAGAAACGCAGGACGGCTCACCGACGGTATCCGCGGATACCGACGGCTCCGGCCGCGTCTTTCCGGAGTTCTTCACCGGTCGGGAGTCGAGGCGACGAGTCAGGGGCCGCCGAGACAGTGGTCGATGCGGCGGTGGTCGCGGGTGGAGCCGTGCCCACGCTGAGATGCCGCCGCCCGTCAGAATTCGATCCAGGACGTTCCCACTCTGTCGAACGACAACCAGGTCTTCTCGGGCACGGTCCGATTCCTGCGGCCCTGCAGGATAAGGCTGTCGGAGTTGATGAGATCGACCTGCTGGCCCCACCCCACGACGAGCCGAAGGTGCTGACCGGCAAAGGCATCGAGGAAGTCCTCGTAGACACCGGACATCAGGGTGCCAGCGCTGCGTCCGAAGACGGATGGTGGGCTTCCCTGTGATCCGGTCAGCTGTGTGGCGATGTCGACGAAGATCGAATCGACTTCGAGCCGGTCGTTCAGATGCTTCTCGGCCGAGTTCTCATACCGCATCGGTGTGGGCGCCTGGCCGTAGACCGGCCGGTAGCCGGTAAACATGTTGCGTCGTGTGCGGTCGCCGCCTGCGAGGGTGAGCAGCGCGCCGGGCACGCGCTGCCCGTCCGCCGCAGGAGGCGGAGAGAAGACGATCGGTCTCGAGACGCTGGCACTGCTGCCCCGGAAGCGGAAGAGATCGTTGCGCAGGCCCTCTGCCGCAGTGATGGTGGACGCGCGGCCGTTGCCGAACTTGTCGTCGATGGAGGACGTGAGCGCGAAGCGGCCTCCCTCGATGATCACGTTGTCGCCCATGTCAATCGAGGGAGCCTCGTCGCCGACATTCGCGCATCCGGAGAAGTCGCAGGCGGTGAACGACGAGTTGGCGCCGCGGAACCACCGCGCTCCAGCGCCGTTGGGAGTGGTGAAGTGGCAGCCGGTGAACGACACCGCCGTGTGCGTGCGCCAGGCGGAGTCCGATGCGAAGACGTTCCTCTGCGGTGACGAGTCCTCTCCGTAGTAGGAGCGTTCCTCGACGGAGACGAAGGGAGGCTGCTGAGTCTTAAAGACGTGAGGGTTGGGATTGGACTTGTTGTTGTAGTAGGAGCCGACGAACATGCTCCCGTGGAAGCCGATCTCGAGGACGGATCCTCTCCCGCCGGTTCCGTCGACACCACCGAGGACGACCGGGGACGTGCGGGACGGCGCCGACTGCTCGAACTTGCAGGCAAAGAAGTCGACGTGACGGGCCTCGCTGTCGATAAGCAGGAGCAGCGGGCAGAACTCGATGTGGATGCCGGTCAGACGCAGAGCATTGGGATTGTCGGCACGCGCTGATTCGGCCGAGCCGGTGATGGTGAGCCCGTACCTCTTCGCCGAGGTGTCCTCGCTGTCACGTCCGCACCACAGGATCTGCACGTTCGAGAATGCGCAATCCATCGTCCCGACGAGGGACATCCCGCCGAGGGTGAGCAGGCTGATCCACACACGATCCATCACGAACTGCTGGCAGTGCTCAATGAGGATCCCCAGACGCTGAATCGAATTGAGATTCGCGCTGGGGCTGATGCCCGCCTGGATGCGCAGACCGATGATGGTGACCTTCTTCAGCAGGTTCTGCGCCCGCCCGCCCTCTCGAGAACCCACCCGGATGACCGGTTCAGGAACAGGGGCCGGTCCGGAGACGGACTGGTAGGTCTCACCTGCCGACTTCTTCGCAACGAAGACGACACCCTCGGCTTGGATGGTGACGTTCACGAACCACGATTCGGAACCAGAACGCTGCGCCTCGGGCTCTGAGGCGCTTCCGATATCGCTCCAGACGACGGAGAGGTCCCAGTGGTCGATGAGGTAGACGCCCGGCGGGACTCGCACGGTCTGGCCGCCGCGGCTCTCCTCGCGCTGTCGGCGCAGAACCTCCTGCCACGTTTCGGCGAAGGCTTTGTTGTTCGTGGCAAAGTTGGCGTCGGCGTCGCCGCGAGCACCGAGAACATGGATCACGTTGGCGTCGGTCGGATCTTCGCGCCACGACCCTCCTCCGCTCGTCTCTGCTGAGGCCGAGGGGGCGGCTGCGAAGACCGCCGCGGCACCGAGACCGCCGGCCGCGAGCACATTTCTCCGACTGCTGATGTGAGGTTCGAGGGGAAACATTGCGTCAGGGTAGGGATGCCCGATACTTTCCGTGCGCTCGATCTCATCTTCAGATGGGGAATGGCGCGCGCTGAGGAGATGGTGTCGTCCAGGGACCAGCGCGGATGCTCTGCCGTGGGGGGCCTGGGGGCGCCACAAGTCCCGCCGAGTTCCTCATCGTGGTCGAGACTCCTGCTACCGTTTGCTGGCTCCCGCGCAAGAACGGGCGCTCCTCGATACTCTCCACGAAAGCCGTTATGTCGCTGCGTCGCACCCGCTCCCTCATCCTCCCCGCTACCGTCGCCGTCGCGCTCCTGCTCAGCGGCTGCACGGCCGAGTCGCCCGGCGCCTCGAGCACCCCGGTCGACGGGGGCACCCTCACCTACGCATCCGGTGACGCCGAGCCCACCTGCCTCGACCCGCACGTCGGCGGCAACTACCCGCAGGCGCTGCTCGCCACGCAGGTGCTGGAGTCGCTGGTCTCGCGCGATTCCCAGGGCGCCATCACGCCGTGGCTGGCCACGTCGTGGACTCTGTCGGACGACGCCCTCACCTACGACTTCACCCTGCGCGAGGGCCTGACCTTCACCGATGGCACGCCGTTGAACGCCGAGGCGGTCGCGGCGAACATCGCGCACCTCCAGGACCCGGCGACCAAGTCGTCCACCGGCTACCTCGCCGTCGCGAAGGTCGCCTCCGTGACTGCCGTCTCGCCCACGGTCGCCCGCTTCACCCTCCGTGCTCCCGACAGCGCGCTGCTCGAGTCGCTCGCCCAGCCGTGGACGGCAATCGAGTCGCCCGCCGGCATCGCCCGCGGGGAGGCGGCGAACTGCGAGGCACCGGTGGGCACGGGGCCTTTCACGGTGTCGGAGTGGGTCAAGCAGGACCACGTCACCCTCACCCGCAACGACGCCTACGACGCGTCGACCGGACCCACCGGTGAGGGCCACGCGGGCCCCGCCCATCTCGCGAGCATCACCTGGCGCTTCATCCCTGACTCCGCCACCCGATACTCCGCGCTGCAGGCGGGCGAGGTCGACGTGATCGACAACGCGCAGCCCGACACGTTGGAGGCCGCTGCTGGCGCGTCCGACCTGGTCGAGCTCAACGCGCCGCGCCCTGGCTCGTCCAACCGCCTCGAACTCAACTCCAGCCAGGCGCCGTTCGACGATCAGTCGGTCCGGGAGGCGTTCGTGCGCGGAGTCGGCGTGAACGACGCGATCGACTCGCTGTTCTTCGGTACCGCCGCGCGGTCCTACTCTCCGCTGTCGAGCCGCGAGGCAACCGCCTACTCCGACGCCGCCCGCTTCAAGAACGCCGGTTCGGACTCCGAGGTCACCGCCGCCGAGGCCCTGCTCGACGCGGCCGGCTGGACCGACTCCAACGGCGACGGCATCCGCGAGAAGGACGGGAAGCCCCTGACCCTGCGCTTCCCGGTCAGCACGAACCAGTCGATCCCCGCCGAGCAGTCGCTGTTCGAGCAGGTCCAGGCTTCGGCGAAGGTGCTCGGCTTCGACGTGCAGATCAGCCTCCTCGACCTCTCGAGCTGGTACACCGCGCTCGGCTCGAATGAGTACGAGCTGGTGAGCGCTCCGTACACGAAGGTCGGGCCTGACGTGCTGCGCATCCTGTACTCGTCCTCGGGGATCACGCCGGCTCCGAGTGGCTATTTCGCGAACCATGCGCAGGTCAACGATCCGGCCCTCGACTCCCTGCTCGAGAAGGCGAGCGCGACGACCGACGAGGCGGCCCGCGCTGAGCTCTACCAGCAGGCCCAGCGGATCGTCCTCGAGGGCTACTGGATTCTGCCGCTCTACGACCAGCAGAACCACTACCTGCACCGCTCGTCCGTGCGGGGCCTCGTGGCGCTCGATACGGTATCGACGCCCTGGTTCGCGAACGCCTGGGCCTGACCCCGCGCCGGACCTCGGCACGCCCGCTGAGCGCGCTCCTCGATCAGCATGGCCCCTCACGCTGATCGGGACAGCCGCTTCGGGCGGCGTTTCGAGGCACCACACCAGAGAGGACACTCGCAGGTGATCCGTCGCATGCTCCTCCGCCTCGGCGGCGCGCTGGTGGTGCTCTGGGCCGTCGCCACCGCCGTCTTCTTCCTCATCCGACTCGTCCCGGGCGATCCCGCGCAGGCGATCCTCGGCGGTCCCGGCTCGCAGGCGTCCCCGGAGGCGCTCGCCGCGGTCCGGGAGCAGTACGGCCTCGACCGGCCGCTCTTCGTCCAGTACCTCGTGCAGCTCGGTCGGCTCGCCCGCGGCGATCTCGGCACGTCCTATTCCCTCCGCACCCCCGTTGCCCAGGTGCTCGGCGAGCAACTGCCCGGCACCCTCCTCCTCGCCGCCCTCGCCCTGAGCGTCGCCTGGCTCCTCACGCTTGCCACCGCCCTCTGGTCGACGCGGGGTGGCCGCCTCGCCGCCGCGATCGGGTCCGGCCTCGAGCTCACGGCCGCCGCTCTACCGCACTTCTGGCTCGCGACCGTGCTGATTGCCGTGTTCGCGACGGCGCTGCGCTGGCTGCCCCCGGTCAGCACCGGCGCCCCCGTCGGGCTGGTGCTGCCGACGCTCACCCTCGCGATCCCGCTGGCGGGGTTCCTCGGGCAGGTGATGCGTCGCTCCCTCCTCGACGCCCTGGAATCGCCGTTCGTGCTCGCCGCCCGGGCGCGGGGCGAGGGCGAACTCGGGATCCGCCTGCGGCATGCCCTGCGCCACGCCGTGCTGCCTGGCGTTTCGCTCTCGGGCTGGGCCTTCGGCTACCTGATCGGCGGGGCGGTCGTCGTCGAGACGATCTTCGCTCGACCGGGACTTGGCCGCACCCTGCTCGCGGCGGTGACCGTGCGCGATGTGCCCGTGGTGACCGGAGTGGTCCTGGTCACGGCGCTTGCGTACATCGTCGTCACCCTCGCCACCGACATCCTGACCCGCGTGATCGACCCGCGCCTGGCCCTGCGGGAGGCGGTCGCGTGAGCGAGCTCGAGCTGCGCGCCGCCCGACCGCTCCGCCGGGGGGCCGCGCGAGTCCGCGCCGCCGAGGTGCTGGCGCTGGTCTTCCTCGCCCTCCTCCTGCTCGCCGCCGTTGCGCCCGGACTGCTGGCCCCCGCCGATCCGCTCGCCGTCGCCCCGCGCGACGCCTTTTCACCGCCGTCCGCCGCCCACCTCCTCGGCACCGACGAGTCCGGCCGCGATGTGCTGAGTCGGCTGATCTCGGGTGCCGGTGCTTCCCTCCTCATCGGCGTGAGCGCCACGGCGATTGGGCTCGTGCTGGGCGGTCTGCTCGGCGTGATCGCGGCGTTCGGCGGTCGCCTCGTCGATGGAGTGATCGGCCGCGTCCTCGAAGTGCTGTTCGCCTTCCCCGCCCTGCTGCTCGCGCTGCTCGTCATCGTCGTCACGGGTCCCGGAGTCGTCCCCGCGACGATCGCGGTCGGCCTTTCGACCGCGCCGGGGTACGCCCGGATCCTGCGCACGCAGCTTCTGGGCATCCGCGACTCCGGTTACGTCGAGGCGGCGCGCGTGCTCGGGCACCCGCCGGTCCGCATCCTGCTGCGCCACGTGCTGCCGAACACCTTCGGGCCGCTCGCCGTGCTGGCCACGCTCGGCGTCGGCCAGGCGATCGTGTGGGCGTCGGCGCTCAGCTATCTCGGCCTCGGTGCCGAGCCGCCTGCTCCGGAGTGGGGCGCGATGCTCTCGGCGGGCCGCACCTATCTCGCGAGCGCCTGGTGGCTGACGGTGTTCCCGGGCCTCGCGATCGTGCTGACCACCCTCGCCACGACTGTGCTCGGCGGACGGCTGCGGGGTGCCAAGTGAGCGCCGCCGTTGTCGAGGGGCTGCGGATCGCGTTCGACGGGGTCGAGGTCGTGCACGGAGTTTCGTTCCGCATCGAGCCGGGGGAGTGCGTCGCGATCGTCGGCGAGTCGGGGTCCGGCAAGAGTGTCACCGCCCGGGCCCTGCTGGGGCTGAGCGGAGGAGCGGTGACCGGCAGCGCGCAAGTGGGCGGCACCGAGGTGGTCGGCGCCGGCGAGCGTGCCCTGCGCCGCCTGCGCGGCGGCGACGTCGGCTTCGTTCCCCAGGACGCCCTGCTCTCACTCGACCCTCTTCGGCCCATCGGCCGCGAGATCGGCGACGTCTTTCGCCTGCACGGTCGGCTACCCGCTGGCGAACGCGCCCGGCGCACGGCGGACGCGCTCGCGAGTGTCGGCATGCCCGACCCGGTCGAGCGGATGCGCGAGCGTTCCGGCGATCTGTCAGGCGGACTCCGCCAGCGCGCTCTGCTCGCCGCGGCCGTCGCCCTCGATCCGCCGCTGCTGGTCGCCGACGAGCCAACCACCGCGCTCGACGTGACCGTGCAGGCGCGCGTGCTCGAGCTGTTCGCCGAACAGAAGGCCCGGGGCCGCGCCCTGCTGCTGGTCTCGCACGACCTCGCCGTGGTCGCGGGGCTCGTCGACCGCATCCTCGTGCTGGCCGACGGCCGCGTGGTGGAGGAGGGACCGACCGCCGCGGTGCTGCGCGCGCCCCGCAGCGCCGAGGCGCGCGCGCTGGTCGCCGCCGTCCCCGCCGGTCGGCCGCGCGGATCACGGCTGACCGATCCCTCCGCCCCGGCGCCCCCGCCCGAGGCCCCCGGCGAGGTGGTCGTTGCCGCCCGCGGCCTCGTCGCCCGCTTCCGGTTGCCCGGTGGAGGCGTCCGGACCGCGGTGGACGGCGTCGACCTCGACCTGCGGCGCGGTGAAACCGTCGGCCTCGTCGGTGAGTCCGGATCGGGCAAGAGCACAGTGGCCCGGCTTCTTCTGGCGCTGCGGCGACCCGATGCCGGCACCGTCGAGCTGTTCGGCGAGCAGTGGTCGTCGGCGATGGAGCGCGCGCGCCGCCCCCGTCGCCCCCGCATCGGAGCCGTCTACCAGGACAGCCTCTCGTCGTTCGACCCGCGCTGGAGTGTCGGCCGCCTCCTCCGCGATGCGGGCGCCGACTCCGTCCCGTCGCTGCTCGAGGGCGTGGGACTGTCGCCGACGCTGGCGGGGCGCTCGCCGAGGACTCTGTCGGGCGGTCAGCGCCAGCGCGTCTCGATCGCCCGGGCGCTCGCCACACGTCCCGATGTGCTGATCTGCGACGAGCCGGTGTCGGCCCTCGATGTGTCGGTGCAGGCGCAGATCCTCGATCTGCTCGATGAACTACAGCGTCGCCACGGCCTCGCGCTGCTGCTGATCTCGCACGATCTCGGAGTGATCGCGCACATGAGCGACCGCATTGCGGTGATGCGGGAGGGCCGCGTGGTCGAGTCGGGGCCTGCCGCCTCCGTCCTGGGTGCGCCCCGCGAGGAGTACACGCGGCGTCTGCTGGCGGCGGCGCCCCGGCTCGACCGGCGCTGATCGGGCGGTATCGTTCCTCCCCAGGCGCTCTTGCCGGTACCTTCGCCACATGCCGCACCCGCGGCGTACCGTTGTCGGGGTGATGCGCCCCACGATTCAGACACTCGGCCAGCTCCGCGCCTCCGGGCACGAGCAGAAGAACCTCCGCACCGAGATCCGCGACAACCTGCTCGACGCCCTGCGCGAGGGCCGCGACCCCTGGCCGGGCCTGCATGGCTTCGCCGAGACCGTGATCCCGCAGGTCGAGCGCGCGGTGCTCGCCGGCCACGACATCGTGCTGCTGGGCGAACGTGGCCAGGGCAAGACCCGCCTCCTGCGCACCCTCGTCGGCCTGCTTGACGAGTGGACTCCCGTCATCGATGGCTCCGAGCTGGGCGAGCACCCCTACGAGCCGATCACCACCGTCAGTCGGCGCCGCGCGACCGCACTCGGCGACGACCTGCCCGTCTCGTGGAAGGCCCGCGAGGAGCGCTACGTCGAGAAGCTGGCGACCCCCGACACCAGCGTCGCCGACCTCATCGGCGACGTCGACCCGATGAAGGTGGCCGAGGGCCGCCGCCTCGGCGACCCCGAGACCATCCACTTCGGCCTCATCCCGCGCAGCCACCGCGGCATCGTCGCCATCAACGAACTTCCCGACCTCGCCGAGCGCATCCAGGTGGCGATGCTGAACGTGATGGAAGAGCGCGACATCCAGATCCGCGGCTACGTCCTCCGTCTCCCGCTCGACGTCCTCGTCGTCGCGAGCGCCAACCCCGAGGACTACACCAACCGCGGCCGGATCATCACCCCGCTCAAGGACCGCTTCGGCGCCGAGATCCGCACCCACTACCCGACCGCGCTGGTCGATGAGATCGCCGTCATCCGTCAGGAGGCGGACCTCGTCGCGACCGTGCCCGACGCGCTCATCGAGATCCTCGCCCGCTTCACCCGGGCACTGCGCGAGTCGAGCTCCGTCGACCAGCGCAGCGGAGTGAGCGCCCGCTTCGCCATCGCCGGCGCCGAGACCATCGCGGCCGCCGCTCTGCACCGGGCCACCCGCCGCGGCGAAAAGGAGGCGGTCGCCCGCCCCATCGACCTCGAAACCGCGGTCGATGTGCTCGGCGGCAAGATCGAGTTCGAGTCGGGTGAGGAGGGGCGCGAGGACGAGATCCTCGATCACCTCCTCCGCCAGGCCACCGCCGAGACCGTGCGCGCGCACCTGCGCGGCGTCGACCTCGGCCCGCTGGTCGAGGCCGTCGAGAACGGAGCGATGGTCACCACCGGCGAGCAGGTGACGGCGCGCGAATTCCTGGCCGGTCTGCCGCTTCTGGGCGAAGCGCGCGTCTACGACGAGGTTGCTCAGCGCCTCGACGCCGTGGGAGAGGGGCGCCGAGCCGGAGCGGTCGAGCTCGCCCTCGAGGGTCTCTACCTCTCGCGCAAGCTGAGCAAGGAGACGGGCGGGGGCGAGGCTGTCTATGGCTGACGCTCCCCGGGGCAACCGGCGGCTGAAGCGGGACGCCCGCTACGCGAAGTACGACGGCGGGCCTGATCCGCTCGCTCCTCCGGTTGACCTCGCCCAGGCCCTCAACGCCATCGGCGACGACGTCATGGCCGGGACGTCGCCCGAGCGCGCCCTCCGCGAATTCCTCCGCCGCGGCAGCCGCGACCGCCAGGGGCTTGACGACCTGGCCGCCCGAGTAGCGCAGCGCCGCCGCGAGCTGACACAGAAGAACAACCTCGACGGCACTCTCCGTGAGGTTCGCGAGTTGCTCGATCGGGCCGTCCTCGCCGAGCGTAAGCAGCTCGCCCGCGACACGCAGATGGACGACGGCGACCGCGCGCTCGCCGAGATCCAGCTCGACAGCCTCCCGCCGTCGCCCGCCGCAGCCGTCTCGGAGTTGCGCGACTACCGCTGGCAGAGCCCCGAAGCGCGCGCCGACTTCGAGCGGATTCGCGAGCTCCTCGGCCGTGAACTCCTCGACCAGCGCTTCGAGGGGATGAAGCGGGCGCTCGAGAATGCGCGCGACGAAGACCGCGCCGCGATCGACGCGATGCTCCGCGACCTGAACGGCCTGCTCGAGGCGCACGCCCGAGGCGAGGACACCCCCGAGCAGTTCGACGTCTTCATGGCGCAGCACGGCCACTACTTCCCCGAGAATCCGGAGTCGGTTGATGAGCTGATCGACGCCCTCGCCGCCCGTGCGGCCGCGGCCCAGCGGATGCGCAACTCGATGACCGCCGAGCAGCGCGCCGAACTCGACGCCCTCGCCCAGCAGGCCTTCGGCACCCCCGAGCTGATGCAGTCCCTCGGCCGTCTGGACGAGACCCTGCGGGCACTCCGTCCCGGCGAGGACTGGGGTGGCTCCGAGCGGATGGACGGCGAGCAGGGGCTCGGACTCGGCGACGGGACGGGCGTGTTCCAGGAGCTGGCCGACCTCGACGCGCTCGCCGACCAGCTCGCGCAGTCCGAACGCTCCTCCCTCGACGACCTCGATCTCGACCTGCTTGCGAAGCGCCTCGGCGAGGACGCCTCCGTTGACGCGCAGACGCTGAAGCGCCTCGAGCGCGCGCTGCGCGACTCCGGAACCCTGCGCCGCGGCTCCGACGGACGTCTTGCGCTCAGCCCCAAGGCGATGCGGCAGCTCGGCAAGGCTCTGCTGCGCGACATCGCCGAGACCGTCTCTGGCCGCCAGGGCGCCCGCGACGTCCGGCGCGCGGGGGCGGCGGGCGAGCGCTCCGGAGCGACGCGGGCGTGGGAGTTCGGCGACACCGAGACCTGGGACGTTACCCGTACCGTCACCAACGCCCTCACCCGCACGGCGGGCGAAGGCCGCCCGGTCGGCTCCGGCGTGCGCATCGAGATCGGCGACGTCGAGGTGCAGGAGACGGAGGCGCGCACGCAAGCCTGCGTCGCGCTGCTTGTGGACACCTCCTTTTCGATGGCGATGGACGGCCGCTGGGTTCCGATGAAGCGCACGGCCCTCGCCCTGCACACCCTGATCAGCAGCAGGTTCCGCGGAGACGCGTTGCAACTCGTCGCGTTCGGCCGGCGCGCCGAGGTGATGGATGTCGAGCAGCTGGTAGGGCTCGACGCGGAGTGGGACAAGGGCACGAATCTGCACCACGCGCTGCTGCTGGCGAACCGGCACTTCCGCAAGCACCCGAACGCTCAGCCCGTGCTTTTGATCGTCACTGACGGCGAGCCGACCGCGCACCTCGAGCCCGACGGAGGCGTCTTCTTCGACTACCCGCCCGACCCGGTGACCATCGCCGTCTCAGTTCGTGAGCTCGACGCCTCCACCCGCCTCGGTGCGCACACGACGTTCTTCCGACTAGGGGAGGACCCGGGACTCGCCCGTTTCATCGACTCGCTCGCCAGCCGGGTCGGCGGCTCCGTGGTGAACCCGGAGGCGGACGACCTGGGCGCGGCCGTGGTGTCGTCGTACCTCGGCGCGCGCGGGGCGGGGGCTGTCGGCGACGAGCTGTTCGGGCGCGGCTGGAGCTTCTGAGGGGTCGGCGTGTTCATAACGAAGGAAGAATTCGTTCTACGGCGCTGAAATCCGCATGTCTGCGTCGCGTCGAAGGCGTTCATCCTGAGTTGTGAACACCAGCCCGCTCAGAACAGTGGCCACGGCACCGCCGGCATGACGCCGTGCGGGCCCGGGAACCGCCCGAACGAGCCGAGCCGCTCGCAGCGCTCCGCAAACGCGGCGACCTCCTCCTCGGTCAGCAGTTCCGAGAGGGTGGCGCCGAGCGGTCCGTCGACCTGCCGCCGCAGCAACGCCAGCGCCGTCAGCTCCTCCTCGAGCAGCGGCTCGCCGATCCAGCCCCACAGCACCGTTCGCAGCTTGTGCTCGGCGTGAAACGTCAGCCCGTGGTCGACTCCGTAGCGGTGACCGTTTGGCATGGCCAGCACGTGCCCACCTTTGCGGTCGGCATTGTTCGCGACCACGTCGAAGACGGCCATCCGCCGCAGCGCCATCGAGTCCTCGTGCACGAGCGAGATCTCGCGGTCCTCCTCATCGCTGCCGTCGAAGACATGGCGCCACCCCTCAGGCACCGCGCCGACGGGCACCACGTCGACCGCACCCTGCTCCGGATCGATGTCCTGCCAGAGCTGCACCATCCCCGGCCCAAGAGGTCCGTCGCGGAGCCAGGTGGGCGGCACGACGTTCCAGCCCAGCGCTTCCGACACGAGGTACGCCGCGACCTCGCGCCCGGCGAGGACGCCGTCGGGGAAGTCCCAGAGCGGCTTCTCGCCCGACATCGGCTTGTACACGACGGACGCGCCGCCGAGCCGCGCGAGGAACGTCGCGTTGGAGGCGATGGTGATCCTCCCGGCCAGCTCCAGCTCGCCGTCGAGCCCCCCGGCGGTGCTCATACGAGGGGGCAGGCGTGCCCGTCGGAGTCCACCGGCTCACCGCAGCGCGGGCACAGCGGACGTCCGGCCCCGACGACCTCGAGCGTGCGCTTCGCGAAGGCGCGTGCCGTGCCGACGGGGATCTTGACCTGCAGCATCTCGGCGGGTTCCAGTTCCTCGATGGCGTCCTCGTCCGCCTCGGTCAGCGGATACGCCTCGATCACGATCTGAGCGGTCGACGGATCCCAGCCGAGGCTGAGCCCGCCGACTCGGAACTCCGGCTCCACCGGCTGATCGAGCGGATCGTTGTCGACGAGTTCGGGAGGAGTGCCCGCGGGCACGCTCACCGGGTTGCCCTGGGCAGTCATCAGCTGGTCGAGGATCTCGTCAACCTTCTCGGCGAGCAGGGCCGATTGCTGCTTCTCGAGCCCAACGCTGACCACGCGGGGGCCCGTCTTGGCCTGGAGGTAGAAGGAACGCGAGCCGGGAGCGCCGATGGTTCCGACGACGATGCGGTCGGGCCAGTCGAATTCATGGACTATCGGGGGCATGTTTCGAGTCTACGAGCGGTCGTGGATCGGTGGCGTGGCATGGCGATGCTTGTGTGCGTGGATCCTCAGGGCATCCGTCGCTGTCGTCCAGGCACGGTCGGCCGGGATCGGCGCTGCTCTTACGCCGGTGCTAGTCCGTACTCGTAACCCAGGTCCTGAAAGATGACGTCCATCGGCAGATAGCCCATGATGCCCGCGATTCGATCACGCCCACCCACCAGGATGATGCCGTAGAGCCTGCCGCCCATGCTCGCGACCGGTCCGCCCGAGTCTCCGTCGACGGTGTTGTAGCCGTTGTGGGTCCGGGCGGCCATCTCATCCGGCCGCCACGTGCCAAAGGGCGGCGGTATCTCCTCCTCGAGTTCGAAGGAGCAGATGACGAAGCTCACAGCGCCACTGGTGCAGAAGCGTTCGCCGAGAGCGGGAACACCAATGCCCCGAACCGGGACGGCCTCCGGAAGGGGGCCGCTGCCGAGGATGATCCTGCCGACCGCTTTTGGGGTCGGATTGGAGATGGTGCAGTGGTGGAGCTGGGATGCTCCGCTGCAGATGGGTCGGGAGATCATCGACGGGGGGATCTTTACGATCTCGACATCGTGGTTCGTCGACTTCCACGTCACCGTCCCGACGACCTGCCCACCGACTGTGATCTCGTCGCCGAGGCCGGCGCAGTGCCCGGCGAGGACGACGTAGCGGGTCGCGCGGGCGACAGGAGCGACAAGGGACATCCAGGTCCTGGACTGGAGTACGGGCCCCGCAGTGCACCAATGGGCTCCCGGAAGTCCCACGGCGGTGCCGGCAACAATCGGAATTCGGTCGCGGAGCGATTGCGCAGTCGCGGCGGGCGCCGCCTGGCCAAGAAGCGCGAGAAGTGCGAGGGCGCAGATCCCGGCAAGGAGCGCGACGGTGCGTTGCGCTGAACTGCGATGCGTCGAATGGAGAGCAATCATGGTGTCTTTCGGAAGGTGGTCGTCCGCGGCGAGGCTCGCTGAGGGGGAAGGGATAAGTCACCCTAATGTCATCACCGTGGAGGGGATATGCCGGTGGCGTGAGTATCGGCTCAGTGATGCGCAGCGGGCAGATATCGCTCGCCGCCTGCGTGATTCCTCAGGGGTATCCATTGCCCGCGCCGGACGCACCCGGCGCTTCTACTACGCCGGAGCGAGCGCATAGTCATAGCCAAGATCGCGGAAGATGATGTCCATTGGCAGATATCCGATGATGTCCCGTTCGTCGTCTTCTCCCCGAGAGATAATGATGCCGTAAAGTCTGCCGCTGACATTCGCCACAGGCCCGCCCGAGTCCCCGGGTTGGAGGGAAATGCCGTTGGTCGTGCGCGCGGCGAGTTCACCCGGAGGCAGCCCGGCGGTTGCCGTATCGGCGACTTCAAAGGCGCAGTTGACGAAGCTGACGGCGCCGCTGGTGCAGAAGCGTTCGCCGACGGCGGCAATTCCGACACCGGGGATCGGAACGGCCTGTTGGGTCCAGCCGCGGTTGAGGACGATCCTGCCGACTGCTCGCGGAGTCGTGGGCGGGATGGTGCAGTGGTGCAGTTGGGATGCTCCGCTGCAGATCGGCCGCTGCACCCTGGACGGCGGGATCATCACTATCGCGAGATCGTAGTGCGAGGAGACCCAGGTCACCGTGCCGACGACCTCACCACCGACCTTGATGGTGTTGCCCAAATCGGCGCAGTGCTCCGGGATCGCGAGATAGCGGGTCGTGCTTCCGATGGGCGAGGCTCGCGAGAACCAATTCACGGATCGGAGCACGGCCCCCGCAGTGCAGAGCCGACCGCCCTGCACTTCGAGGGCGGTGCCCGCCACGACGGGAATCTGGTCGCGGAGGGACTGCGCGGTCGCCGCAGGGACCGCCGGAGTGAGGGTGATGAGGGTCGCGAGTCCGCAGATGCCGAGGAGAAGAGCGGTTGTGCGGCGCGCGGAGGAGGTGAGTGTCATTTTGGTCCTTTTCGTGCTCGATGTGACAGGGAATCGGCACTGTCGCTATGCCGGTGCGAGTTCGTAGCTGTAGCCGAGGTCCTGAAGGATGGTCGGCATCGGCAAATAGCCCATGATTCCCGTGTACTCATTGATTCCCCAGAGGAGGATGATCCCGTAGAGCCTGCCGTTCAGGCCTGCCACGGGGCCTCCCGAGTCTCCGGCTGTGATGTTGTTGCCGGTCACGGTGCGGGCCGCCACTTCACCCGGAGCGAACCCGATAGCCGGAACATCGATGGATTCGAACGCGCAGTTGACGAAGGTGACAGCGCCGCTCGTGCAGAAACGTTCTCCGGCGGCCGGGATTCCTATTCCGGGGATGGGAGTGGCCCCCTCCGCTGAGTCGTCCAGGATGATCCTGCCGACTGCTCTCGGCGTGGCGTCGGTGATCGTGCAGTGGTGCAGTTGGGATGCTCCGCTACACATCGGCCTCTGCACCGTCGACGGGGGAATCTTCGCTATCTCAAAGTCGTAGTTCGGCGAGACCCAGCTCACCGTGCCGACGACGGCGCCGTCCACGGTGATCTCGTCGCCCAGGTTGGCGCAGTGCTTCGCGAGGACGACATAGCGCGTCGCTCGACCGATCGGTGTCGCTCGTGCAATCCAACTTCTGGACCTCAGGATGGCGCCGGCGGTACATCGGGGCATTCCTTGCACTCCGAGGGAGGTGCCGGACACGATCGGAATCTGGTCGCGAAGCGATTGGGCAGTGGCCGCAGGAGGACCCGAACAGAGTGTTGCAAGTATCGCGAAGCCGCAGATTCCGGCGCAGAGAGAGACGGTGCGGAGCGCGGAGGAGGTGACTGTCATGCGGGTCTTTCTTGGGCGTGAGAGGGAAGGAAATCGGCGCTGTTGTCACGCTGGCGCGAGGCCGTAGCTGTAGCCGAGGTCCTGAAGGATGGTCGGCATCGGGAGATAGCCCATGATGCCTCGGTATGTGCGGAGTCCCCAGCGGAGGATGATGCCGTACAGCCGGCCAGTGGTACTTGCCACGGGGCCTCCCGAGTCTCCCGAGGTGATGTTGTTGCCGTTATACGTGAGGGCGGTCGCGTCACCGGGAGCGAACCCGATGGCAGGGACAGCGACGGGCCCGAAGGCGCAGTTGACGAAGGTCACGGATCCGCTGGTGCACAAGCGTTCGCCGGTGGTCGGGATTCCGAAGCCACGGACAGGAACAGCCTCCTGGCTCAGTCCGTTGTTGAGGATGATTCTGCCGACTGCTCTCGGAGTGGCGTCGGGAACGGTGCAGTGATGCAGTTGGGATGCTCCGCTGCACACTGGCCGCTGCACGACGGACGGGGGAATATTGACGAGCTCGAGGTCGTAATTCGGCGAGACCCAACTCACGGTGCCGACGACGGTGCCGTCGACGGTGAGTTCGTCGCCCAGGTTGGCGCAGTGCTTCGCGAGGACGACATAGCGGGTCGCTCGTCGGACCGGCGTGGTTCTCGAGATCCAGCTTCTGGATCGGAGTACGGGGCCCGCTGTGCACCGGTGAGCGCCTTGCAGACCGAGGGCGGTACCGGCGACGACCGGGATCTGGTCGCGGAGTGACTGCGCAGTGGCCGCAGGAGGACTCGGGCAGAGTATCGCGAGAAGGGCGAAGCCGCAGATCCCGGCACAGAGAGCGACGGGACGACGGACTGAGTGGGTGGCCATCATGAAAACCTCTTTCTCAGAGCTCAGCGGTAGCGGGCATGCCGACTACGCGGGGGCGAGCTCGTAGAGATACCCGAGGTCTTGCATGACGACGAACATCGGTACATAGCCCATGATGTCCCTGTTGTTATCGCTCCCCCGCTTGGAAATAATTCCGTAGAGCCTGCCGTTGACGCCCGCCACGGGTCCTCCTGAATCTCCGGGCTGGAGGGTCACGCCGTTCATCGTGCGGGCGAAATCCTGACCCGATTCAGATTGGCCGGGCGGAATGTCGGTGATCTCGAATGCGCAGTTGATATCGGTCCTGGAGCCGCTGGTGCAGAAGCGTTCGCCGACGGCAGGGACCCCGAAGCCGACGATCGGAACAGCGATTCCAGGCGGGATGCTGTTAAGGATGATCCTGCCGAGTGCCCGCGGAGTGGCGGGTGGAATGGTGCAGTGGTGCAGTTGGGATGCTCCGCTGCACACTGGCCGCTGCACGACGGACGGGGGTATCGTCACTAACTCAATATCGTGAGTGGGCGACCGCCAGCTCACCCGTCCGACGACCTGGCCATCGACGGAGATGGGATCGGCGTAGTCGGCGCAGTGCTTGGCAAGGACCACATAGCGGGTCGCTCGTCCGATGGGTGTTGCGAGCGAAACCCAGCTTCTCGATTGGAGCACGACGCCCGCCGTGCACCGGTAGTAGCCGTACACCCTGAGGGCTGTGCCCGCCACGATGGGAATCTGGTCGCGAACGGATTGGGCATTCGCCGCGGGGGCCGCAGGACAGAGAGACGTCAGTAGTGCGGCGCCGCAGATGCCGGCGAGGAGTGCGCGGCGCAGTGAACGGGAGATGATCATGGATGCCTTTCTGCTCATCGCTCGTCCGTTACCAATTCTGGCAACTCTCGGTGACATACATTACGGACGGTGCATAGTGATTATCGAACTCGTCAGTGAAGAAGATGTGCCCATCGCATGAGTATTGGCACAGCGGAGAGATCGAGACGTGGTGCAGTCCGATTTCGGAACGGCCACCGAACTCTTTTGTCGGTCTCGTCTGCTCGCAGTGCTGCCGTTAGGCCGGTGCGAGTTCGTAGGTATAGCCGAGGTCCTGAAAGACGACAAACATCGGCACATATGCCAACATCTCCAGGAACCCGAACTCTAGCGTTCCTCGTGAGATGATGATACCGTAGAGCCTTCCGCCGACGCTCGCCACCGGCCCTCCGGAGTCTCCTAGGATGACATTGCGGCCGTTGAAGGTACGGGCTGCTGCTGCACCGGGATCCCATCCTCTACTAGGAACATCGACAGATCGGAAGCTGCAGTTCACTAAGCTCACCGCGCCGCTGGTGCAGAAGCGTTCGCCGACGGCCGGGACTCCGGTACCGGGGATCGCGACGTCACGTTGCGTCGATCCGTCATGGAGGATGATCCTGCCGACTGCTTTCGGAGTGGCAGCCGGAATGGTGCAGTGGTGCAATTGCGATGCTCCGGAGCAGATGGGTCGCTGCACCGTTGACGGCGGGATCGTCGCCAGTGCGAGGTCGTAATTCGACGATGCCCAGGACACAGAGCCGACGACCTCGCCGCCGACCTTAATCGGGTTCCCGAGGTCTGTGCAGTGCTTGACGAGGACGACGTATCGGGTCGCTCGTCTGAAGGGCGTTGTGAGCGAGATCCAGCTTCTGGAGCGCAGCACAGCGCCCGCCGTACAGCGACGAGTGCCCGGCACGTCGAGGGCGGTTCCGGCCATGATCGGAATCTGGCTCCGAATGGATTGGGCATTCGCGGCAGGAATGGCGGGGCCAAGCAGTCCGAAAATGGGGCTCAGTAGTGCGACAACGCAGGTCCCGGCAAACAACGCCGCTCTGCCTCGCGTGAGTAAGGCGATGCGCATGGGGCTCTTTCTGGTCGGGAGCGACGGCTTCGCGTCGCTGGAGCAACTCCTCGTCGTCGGGTCAGCACGATTCTCCCGCGAGAATGAGTCGCCGTAATGCGGTAGCAATCAGGCCGCCTGCTGGACCTATGAAGGTCGATTCAGTGACCGAGTCGTCATTCTCTCTCGCGCATCCGCCATCAGCGTCACCGCTAGGCCGGCGCGAGACCGTAGATGTAGCCCAGTTCCTGGAGGACGAGCGGGAGGGGCAGATACGCCAGGGTGCCCGTGTACTCGTTGATTGCTCCCGAGAGGATAATTCCGTAGAGCCTGCCGCCGTAGCTCACGACGGGTCCGCCGGAGTCGCCAGGAACGGGCATGAGGCCGTCGTAGGTGCCGGCCGCTACCGCGCCAACTGGCCACCACATCGGCGGAATGGGAACGGAGGCGAATCCGCAGAGGACAAAACTCACGGCGCCGCTGGTACAAAAGAACTCGCCGGCGGCCGGGACGCCAAAACCGAGAACGGGAACGGCGGCCGGAAGCGGCCCGCTATGCAGGACTATCCTGCCGACTGCTCTCGGAGTGGCGGCGGGAATGGTGCAGTGGTGCAGTTGGGATGCTCCGCTACAGACCGGTCGTTGTACCTGGGACGGCGGGATCGTCGCTATCGCGAGGTCGTAGGTGGACGATACCCAGGTCACCGAGCCGACAACCTGACCGCCGACCGTGACGGCACTCCCGATGCCCGCGCAGTGCTTGGCCAGGACGACATAGCGGGTCGCGCGTCCGACCGGAGTCGCTCTCGACATCCAGGTTTTGGCCTCGAGCACGGCTCCCGCGGTACACAAGCGGGAACCGGGCAGTTGGAGCGCGGTTCCGGCGACAACGGGAATTTGATCCCGAAGGGACTGGGCAGTCGCCGGAGGGACAGCTGGAGACAAGGTTGCCAGAGTGGTTATGCCGAAGATACCGGCGAGAATCGTCACGATGCGGCGCCGTGACCGGATGAGTAGCATGACTGCCTTTCGACTCGTTCCCCTCAGCCGGAACGGTGCTCGATGAACCGCATCCAGACGAGAGGGAACTGAATCGGCAGTTCCCGGCTTTTCGCAGGTGCTCGCCCCGGCTTCTGTCACGGAGAGTGACGAGAAAAGATGAAGCCTGTGCTCCGAGGAAAACGTGGCCGTCACGTGAGTATCGACTCAGAGGGTGGCTCGCAGCCCGATATCCACCCCGCGCGGCTCCTTGCACCGCCTCTTTCGGGGGGTGAACGGGTCGTCCTCTGCTGGTCGCGACGTCGCGTGACCTCGTCCCGCCCGGCGCCGGTGCCCGCAAGGGCGCCCACCGACTCTGCCGCTAGGCCGGTGCGAGGTCGTAGCTGTAGCCGAGGTCCTGGAAGATGAGATCAATCGGCAGATATGCCATCAAGCCTGCTTGCCGACCGTAACCTTCGAGGAGAATGATGCCGTAGATTGTGCCGATGGTACTCGCCACCGGACCTCCCGAGTCCCCGCCGACGATGCCGAACTCGCTGTAACTCCGGGCGGCCGCTGGGATTAAGTCTCGCTGGTGGGGTGGGACGTAGACGGTGTAGAAGGAGCAGTTCACGAAGCTGGCGGCGCCGGTGGTGCAAAAGCGCTCACCGTTTGCCGGGATTCCTTTACCGCGGACCGGAATGGCTCGCGGGCGTCCGCCGCCGCCAAGAATGATCCGGCCGACTGCTCTCGGGGTGGCGGGCGGAATAGTGCAGTGATGGAGCTGAGACGCTCCCACGCAGACGGGCCTCTGCACCGTCGACGGCGGGACTGTCACTATCTCGAGGTCGTATGTCGAGGACACCCAGGTGACGGTGCCGACGACAGCGCCGTCGACCTTGATGTCACTCCCCAGGGGGGCGCAGTGTCTGGCCAGTGCGACATAGCGAGTCGCGCGCCAGGCGGGTGATGCTAATGCCACCCAGCTCCGTGATTCGAGCACAACGCCCGCGGTGCACCAGCGGGCTCCTGGCACTTCAAGGGCGGTGCCGCCGACAATCGGAATCTGGTCGCGGAGCGATTGTGCCTTCGCGGCCGGTACAGCGGGACCGAGGGTGACGAGAGCGACGATGCCGCAGACGCCCGCGAGGAGTGCCACGATGCGGCGCAGTGAGCGGGAGATATTCATGAACGTATCTTTCTCATCATCGGTCGTTACTCATTATCGGTCGTGAGCTCTCGGGTACTCGAGGAGGCGGCTGTGACGCTCAAGGCTTCGCGCGGCTTCGCCTGGGAATGGCCGCGTCAGCGGCCCACACGCGCGGCGCCTTTGCGGACCGCCGACTCCATCACTATGCCGCCGCGATCTCGTAAGCGTAGCCAAGGTCTTCGAAGAGTCGCTGTATCGGCAGGTAGTTCATCAGACCGTCGTTCAGGTCAAGCCCTTTAGCCATGATGATGCCGTAGAGCGTGCCGTTTTTACTGACGACCGGACCTCCCGAATCTCCCGGAACGAGGCCGCGTCTGCTTCCACCGCGGGCGGTGGCTTGGCCGACTACCCCCCGCCTGGGTGGATAGTCGATTCGGTGGAAGCTGCAGTCCGTGAAGCTGAAGGCGCCGCTGGTGCAGAACTGTTCGTTCCCTGTCGGAAGTCCGATGCGGGTCACGGGGATAGCTTGTGGGCCCCCGCCGAGGTCGAGGATGGTCCGGCCGACTGCTTTCGGGGTCGCGGGGGGAATGGTGCAGTGGTGCAGCTGAGAGGCGCCGCTGCAGAGAGGTCGTTGCACCGTTGACGGGGGTATTGTCGCGATCTCGACGTCGTAGGTCGTTGATGTCCATGTCACTGTGCCGACCGCCGCATTGCCGACTCTGATCTCCTCTCCCAGGGCGGCGCAGTGCTTGGCCAGGACGACGTAGCGGGTAGCGCGCGCGATCGGTGCGACGAGCGATATCCAACTGCGCGATTCAAGCACTGCGCCCGCGGTGCACAATCGTGCTCCCGGCAGTCTTAGGGCGGTGCCGCCGACAATCGGAATCTGGTCGCGGAGGGATTGTGCCTTCGCGGCCGGTACAGCGGGGCCGAGGCTGACGAGAGCGACGATGCCGCAGACGCCCGCCAGGAGTGCCACGATGCGACGCAGCGAACGGAGGGACTGCATGGGACGCCTTTCTTGTGAGTGCGCATCAGTCGTCGCATGGATGAGAGGATCCCTAAGCGGGTGCGAGTTGGTACTCGTACCCGAGGTCTCGGAAGATGGTCTCTATCGGCAGGTAGCCCATCATGTCTCGATACCCGGGAAACCCGCCCATGGCGATTATTCCGTACAGAGTCCCGCCGACGCTCATGACGGGCCCTCCCGAGTCTCCCATAATGACGTTCCGACCGTTAGTGGTTCGTGCGGCCAGTTCACCGGTGCTCCATCCTTCTGGGGGGACTCCGGCGGGTACGAAGCCGCAGTTAACGAAGCTGACCGAACCGCTGGTGCAGAAGTGCTCGTCGGGGGAGGGGCTTCCGATGCCCGAGATCGGTACTGCCTCAGGCTCGGAGAAGTTAGTGATGATGATTTTGCCGACTGCCCGCGGGGTGGCAGCGGGAATGGTGCAATGGTGCAGTTGCGATGCTCCGGCGCAGATCGGACGCTGCACCGTTGATGGAGGAATGGTGGCGAGTGCGACGTCGTAGGTCGGCGACGCCCAAGTTACAGTGCCGACGACCTCGCGAATGACTCTGATCTGCCGTCCGACGACAGCGCAGTGCTTGGCTAGCACGGCGTAGCGGGTCGCTTGTCGAAATGGCGTTGCGAGCGACGACCAGGTCCTGGACTTGAGGACAGCGCCCACTGTGCACTGGCGAGCGCCGGGTAGCCCTAGTGCCGTACCCGCCACGATCGGGATCTGGTGACGAAGGCTTTGGGCGTGTGTCGGAGGAGCGGCCGAACCAAGGGTCGCGAGAGTCGCGCAGCCACAGACCGCGACGACAAGCGCTAGTACTCGGCGCACTGAACGGGTGAGCGTCATGATCGCCTCTCTGGTGCGTTCGCCAATCGTGCGCCACAGCTTTCGTCTGTAGCTTTTTCTCTGCGAGTTGCCCTCGGTGACTATATGGCCTTCGAGAGGAGGGAAGCATGTTTATGCCATGAGGATCGCCTCAGCACAGAAACCGATGTCGACCCTTTCCGCTTGTGTGCGGAAATTGCGACAAGAATGCGCGGAAGGGGGCTCGACGCTGGAGCTACGCCGGTGCGAGGCCGTAGGCGTACCCGAGATCCTGCAGGATGACGTCCATGGGCAGGTAGCCCATGAGGCCCACGTTTCGATTGTCCCCTGCAACGACAAAGATGCCGTAGAGCCTGCCGTCCATGCTTACCACCGGAGCGCCGGAGTCTCCGAACTCCATGCTCCGAACGCTATAGTTACGGGCCGCCACTTCTCCGGCCCTCCAGGGGGGTGAGGGGAGAATCGACGTGAGTTGGAAGGAGCAATTGACGAGGCTCACGGCGCCGCTGGTGCACAAGCGTTCGCCGTAGGCGGGCACTCCGAAGGCAGAGTGCGAGAAGAATGTGCGGAAAGGGCGATGGGAAGAAGCGACGCAGCCGCCCTTATCCCCACGTGAACCACGTTCCCCCTACTCGTGTCGGCGTCACCCGTTCACTCGTGCCCGGCGCCACCGCCGACAGGAGCATCCGCCACCGGCGCCGCCGCACGCAGCCATCCCAGGTCGCCCGCCTCCGTGTTCATCGCCACGACCTCGGGCCGCCCCGAGCCGTAGCGGATGATCGACACGGACGCAGGCCCGACGCTCAATCGCTGGAACAGGTCGAGATGCATCCCGAGCGCGTCGGCGAGGATTGCCTTGATCGTGTCCCCGTGGCTGACCGCCGCCCACACCGCGCCGGCCCCGTGCTCCTCGGCCACCGCCGCGTCGTGCCCTCGAATCGAGCCGACCGCCCGCGCCTGCATCGCCAGCAATCCCTCACCGTCCGGGAAAACAGCCGCCGACGGCTGGTTTTGCACGGTCGCCCACAGCGGCTCCTTCGCGAGATCCCGGAGTGAGCGGCCCTGCCACTGCCCGTAATCGCACTCGGTAATGCCCTTGTCGATCACGGTCGCGGGCGATCCGCTCTGCCGCTCGAGCACGAATCGCGAGGTCTGTCGGCACCGCTCAAGAGGGCTCGATACCACTGTGGCGAGTTGGACAGCCGCCAGTCGGTCTCCTGTGCGCGCGGCCTGCGCGCGGCCCACCTCGTCGAGTCGCACTCCAGCGGTACGCCCGGCAAGTATCCCGGCGGTATTAGCGGTGGTACGCCCGTGCCGGACGAGCAAAAGCGTGGGCATTGTCCCAGCGTAGGCGCGCCGTCCGCCTCCGTGCCGTCGCCGAGATTCGGTGCCGTCGCTGAGACGTCCGAGATGGTCGTCCCTCTCGGCGTGTCGAGTGCAGGCTCGGGCAACTCAGTTCGGGGGCGTGGGGCAGGAGAGTCCGTCGTGCGGCGGATGTGCGCGGGGGGTGGAGCGTCTATTTTGACGTGGCGGCTGCGCACCGCGGCCCTGAAGGGACATATATGGACGCGACGACACCGGCCGACGCCCACCCGGCGTGGGCAGCTCCGGAGGCGACCGGCCGCCACGGCGAGATCGCCCTGCGTCTCCGCGGGTTGCGCAAGCGTTTCGGCGACAAGGAGGCCGTCAAGGACATCGACCTCGACGTCCCCGCCGGCTCCTTTTTCGGACTCGTCGGCCCCAACGGAGCAGGCAAGACCACGACCCTCTCGATGGCCACGGCCCTCCTCCGCCCCGACAGCGGCGTCGTCACCATCCACGACGTCGACGTCTGGAAGGACACCCTCGCGGCCAAGAGGCTGATCGGCGTTCTCGCCGACGGCGTGAAGCTGTTCGACCGTCTCACCGGGCTCCAGCTCGTCACCTACTACGGCCTGCTCTGCGGGCTGGAGCGGCCGACCGTGATCGAGCGGACGAACGACCTACTCGCGCTGCTCGGCCTCGACCCGGCCGACCGCACCCTGGTCGTGGACTACTCCGCGGGCATGACCAAGAAGATCGCTCTCGCCTGCGCCCTCGTGCGCGCCCCGCGCCTCCTCGTGCTGGACGAGCCGTTCGAGTCCGTCGATCCCGTGTCGGCCGCGAACATCCGCGACATTTTGACCGGCTTCGTCGCGTCGGGCGGCACCGTGATCGTCTCCTCCCACTCGATGGACCTGGTCGAGCGGATGTGCGACCGCGTCGCCGTCATCGCCGACGGCCGCGTCCTCACCTCGGGCACCCTCGAGGAGGTCCGCTCCGGCTCCAGCCTCGAGGAGCGCTTCGTCGAGCTGGTCGGCGGCCGCACCCACCAGGAGGGACCGGCATGGTTGCGCATCTCCTGAGGCTGCGGCTGCTCCTCCTGCGCAACTCGCTGACGCGCAACGTCTGGCAGCTCATCGGCGTCATCGTCGGCGGCCTCTACGCGATCGGCGTGCTCGCCCTGGTGTTCACGGGGCTGGTCGCGCTCGGCGGGACGGACCCGGCGTTCGCGAACGTTGCGGTGATCCTCGGCGGATCCGTGCTGATTCTGGGCTGGGTGCTCGGGCCGATCTTCGTGTCGGGCTCCGACCAGAGCCTCGACCTGCCCACTCTCGCGACCTTCCCGATCCCGCTGCGCACCCTCATGATCGGACTCGCCGCGGCCGGACTCGCGGGCATCCCCGGACTCGTGACCATGCTCGGCGCGCTCGCGTCGGCGGCCGCCTGGTGGAGCAACCCTGTCGGCATCCTCCCCGCCGTCGTCTCGGCGGTGATCGGGGTCGCGATCTGCGTGGTCGCCTCCCGCCTGATCGGCGCGCTGACGACGGGGCTGGGCTCGAGCCGCCGCTACCGCGAAGTCATCGGCGGAGTCGTGCTCGTCGTCGTCATCCTCCTCGGCCCCCTGTTCGTCGGGCTCACGAACGTGATCCGCGGCGGCCTCGACGTGCTCCCCGTCATCGCGACCGCCCTCGGCTGGTCGCCGCTCGGCGCGATCTGGGCCGTACCGGGCTCCGTCGTTGCGGGTGACGGGGTCGCGGCGATCGCGCGCCTGCTGATCGGACTCGCGACCCTCGCCGTACTCGTGTGGGCGTGGGCGCGAGCGCTGCGCCATGCACTCGCCGAGCCCGCCGCAACGGGCGCGCACTCCGCCTCCGGATCCGCGGGCCTTGGCCTGTTTGCCCGCTTCCCCGGCACTCCCACAGGTGCGGTCGCCGCCCGCGCACTCGGCTACTGGTGGCGGGACCCCCGGTACAGCCGCGGCCTGCTGGTCGTGCCCGCAGTCGTCGTTCTCGCGTTCTTCTACTCCGCGATCGGCGGCGGGGGGAGCACGCTGGTCATCCTGTCGAGCCTGCTCATCGGGCTGATCTTCGGCGTGACCCTGTGCGCCGACGTGTCCTACGACGGCACCGCATGGGCGGCGCACGTCAGTTCAGGAGTGACGGGGTCGGCCGATCGCGCCGGTCGCGTCATCGCCGCCGCCCTGATCGGCATCCCGGCGGTGCTCGTCGTGACCGTCGGCACCTGCCTGTACGCGGGGCGACCGGACGCCGTGCCCGGCGTGCTCGGGATGTCGCTCGCGCTCGTGCTGAGTGGGTTCGGCGTCTCGAGCGTCGCGTCCTCGCTGGTCGTGTATCCCGTGCCGGCGCCGGGGGACAGTCCGCTGAAGACGCCGCCCGGGTCGGGGATGATCTCGAGTGTCGTGATGCTCGGCAGCATGGCCGCGACCGGCCTGCTCGCGGTGCCGTCGATCGTGCTGGGCGCGATCTCGCTGATCCGCGGCGACGTGGTGCCGGGCCTGATGTCGCTAGCGGTGGCAGTGGTGCTGGGCTCGGCGCTCGCCGTCGTCGGGATCCGCGTCGGCGGGCGAATCGTGGACCGCCGCGCCCCCGAGCTGTTCGCCGCCCTCGTGACGGTGGGCTGAGCGCGGGCGCGCCGCTCCGCCGCGCCGCCGCTCCGCCCGGCGCCTGCCGCCTGCCCACTCTCCAAAAGTTGTCGCACTCGACGCCGAGTGCGACAACTTTTGGCTTCTCGCACTTCCGCCGGCTCTCGCGCGCGGCCCCGGCCCGGTCGCGCGGTCGTGCGACTGTCCAAAAGTTGTCGCACTCGACCCCCGAGTGCGACAACTTTTGGCTTTTCGCGTGCGCGGCTAGCGCGTTGGGGCGGGTCGAGCCGCTCCGGCAGGATAGGGGCATGCGCAGCATCGAAGTGCTCCTCGATCCGGAGTCGGAGGCGCGGGTCCGCGGACAGTGGCAGGCACTCGAGGCGGCCGGCATCCCGAGCCTCGCGCTGCACACCTCGGACAGCAACCGCCCGCATCTCACCCTCGTCGCGGGCCCCGAGCTCGTCGCCCCCGAGCCCGGCGCGCTCGGCCCTCTGCCCGCCTCGCTCGACCTCGGCGCTGTCCTCCTCTTCCCGCACGTCGGCCGCTTCGTGCTCGCCTGGGGCGTCGTTCGCTCCCCGGCCCTCGAAGCGCTGCACGCTCGCACTACGCGCCTGGTCCCGGGCGGCGTCGGCACCTCGCTCCCCGAGTCATGGACACCGCACATCAGCGTCTCGCGCCGCCTCCGCGCCGAACAGCTCGGCCAGGCCATACCGCTGCTCGGCGAGCCGTTCACGGCCGGCCTCACGGGCATCCGCTTGTGGGACGGCGACGCCAGAACCGTGACCGACCTCTGAGCCCGCTCCGTCTCGGGAGGCGCCCCCGCTGTGACAACCTCAACCGTTCCTGCGAGCCGATTGTCGCCCGGCGACCCGACCCCATCCCAACCCGACCCCCCCTCGAACATCCCTCCACACCCCGCTCCTCACTGCCCTCTCCACAGAACCCCGCGCACCCGGGGCGGCGTCGGAGGCGGCCGGTAGAGTTCCCCGCGTGACAGACCCCACCGCAACCGTCCTCGCCGCTTCTCCGACGCCCGCCGCTCCGGCGGAGCCGCGTGGCACCGCGCACAGCGGCGCGAGCGAGGCTCAGGCGATCCTCGAGAAGGTCTTCGGCTACGCCTCGTTCCGCGGCGAGCAGCAGGCCATCGTCGAGCAGGTCATTCACGGCGGTGACGCCGTCGTCCTCATGCCCACCGGCGGCGGCAAGTCGCTCTGCTACCAGATCCCGGCGATCGTCCGTCCGGGCACGGGCGTGGTCGTCTCGCCGCTCATCGCCCTCATGCAGGACCAGGTCGACGCCCTCCGCGCCAATGGCGTGCGCGCCGAGTTCCTGAACTCCACGCAGGACGCGGGCGAGCGCAACCGCGTCGAGCGCGCCTACCTCGCCGGCGAACTCGACCTGCTCTACGTCGCCCCCGAGCGCCTCGGCAACGAGGGCACGAAGCAGTTCCTTGCTCGCGGGCGCATCGCCCTTTTCGCCATCGACGAGGCGCACTGCGTCAGCCAGTGGGGTCACGACTTTCGCCCCGACTATCTGGCGCTCGGCGAGCTCGCCGAGCGCTGGCCCGACGTCCCCCGCATCGCCCTCACCGCGACCGCCACCGAGGCCACCCACCGCGAGATCACGACCCGCCTGCACTTGGGCGCGGCCCGCCACTTCGTCTCGAGCTTCGACCGTCCCAACATCCAGTACCGGATCGTCAACAAAGTCGAGCCGCGCAAGCAGCTGATCGATTTCCTCCGACGTGAGCACGCGCACGACGCGGGCATCGTCTACGCGCTCTCCCGCAAGAGCGTCGAGGCGACAGCGGAGGCACTGCGCGCGGCGGGCTTTGACGCGGTCGCGTACCACGCGGGTCTCGACTCCCGCGTCCGCGCCGCCGCCCAATCGCGCTTCCTCCGCGAGGAGGGTGTGATCGTCTGCGCCACCATCGCCTTCGGGATGGGGATTGACAAGCCGGACGTCCGCTTCGTCGCGCACATCGACCTGCCTAAATCGGTCGAGGGCTACTACCAGGAGACGGGTCGCGCCGGTCGCGACGGCCTCCCCTCCACCGCCTGGCTCGCCTACGGCCTGCAGGACGTCGTCCAGCAGCGTCGGATGATCGACGAGTCGCCCGGCGATCTTGCTCACCGCAGGCGGATGTCCGCGCACCTCGATGCGATGCTCGCCCTCTCCGAGACGGTGCAGTGCCGCCGGGTCAACCTTCTCGCCTACTTCGGCCAGCAGAGCGCCGCCTGCGGGAACTGCGACACCTGCCTTGAGCCGCCGGCTTCCTGGGACGGTACGGTCGCGGCGCAGAAGTTCCTCTCGACCGTCGTGCGACTCAAGCGCGAGCGCAACCAGCAGTTCGGCGCCGGCCACATCATCGACATCCTGCGCGGAAAGACCACCCCGCGCACGACCCAGCACAAGCACGACGCGCTCACCACCTGGGGCATCGGCGCCGACCTCAGCGACACCCAGTGGCGCGGAGTCGCCCGCCAGCTCCTCGCGCAGGGCCTACTCGGAGTGAACGACGACGGCTTCGGCACGCTCGTGATTACCCCCGCCTCCGCCTCCGTGCTCGGCGGCGAGCGCAAGGTCGAGCTGCGGCAGGAGCCCGAGAAGCCAGCGCGCTCCAGCGGATCCTCGCGCTCCGGCCGGTCCGTTGTCGCCGAACTCTCCAGAGAGGCGCAGCCCCTCTTCGAGCGCCTCCGGGAGTGGCGTGCCGCTCAGGCACGTGCCCAGTCGGTCCCGGCGTACATCGTGTTCAACGACGCGACCCTTCGCGAAATCGCGACCACCGAACCGGCCACGATGGATGCGCTCAGCATTATCGGCGGTGTCGGCCAGAAGAAGCTGCTCACGTACGGCGAGGCCGTGCTCGCGGTCGTCGCGGGAGAGACCCCCGAGATCGTCGTACCGGAGCCGCGCGATGAGGCGCCCGCTCCTCGCCGCCCCCCGAGCGCACGCAGCGGCGGCTCTCGCTCAGGCGGGGCCACACCCTCGTTCGCCGGCGAGCCGTCCCGTCCGCCGGTGTCGGCCGCGGAGCCGCCCGAGGACGACTGGGTTCCGCCGGACGAACCTGACTGGGAGCCGGGTTGGGACAGCTACTGACCCCTGTGGAGGCGGAGGTGCGGATCAGCCGGTGTGCTCCGGCGGCGAGGTGCCCTCGATGTCGCGGGCGACCGATCCGCTGCCCCAGCCGCGTGCCAACCTGTAGAACAATCCGCAGAACGACAGCAGCATCGTCACCACCAGCGCCGCGGTGATCGGAACGATCGTCACCACGAGATCCCCACGCTCACCGGTGCACGATCCGCTGGTGCGAGCCCGCCGGTCTACGCCCGCACACCTCGAAAGAGCCACGGTCGAAAGAGCCACGGCGGCGGGGGAGGGGCGGCGGCTCGCTCATACTCTGAGGCTCACCGCTCCCCACTGCGCGTCGGCCCCACGACACCGCGGCCTCGAGCCACGCGACTCGTTGTCGCTGTCAACGATCTGGCGACATCCCCACCAGCCACTCAAACCAGGCCGACGAGGCCAGCCAGCCCGCAAGCGGAATGACGAACGCGAGCGTGCGCCGTCTCCATCGGAGGACCGACGCGACGACCGTCGCGTACACGATCAGCCAGAACCCGCCGAGGGAGGCCAGAGTGCCCGGGTCGAAGAAGGCGCGAGTGCAGTGGTCCTCCCAGCAGAGCGCCGACCATGTACCCGCTACCAGACCGACGAGCGATCGGACCAGTGCGATCGGACCAGTGCGATCGGACCAGTGACAGAACGACGAGAGCAAGCAGCAGGAGCACTGTCGCGATCAGGTCGGCGGTCAGAAACGCAGGATCATTGCCGCGCCGAGCATCGTCCTGCTCTGCGACCATCAGGTGCGCCCCACTGCCGCCCCGATCACGGTGACCGCGATCGTTCCGCCCGCGCCGATCACGAGCACCCACGCGGCGCTCCGGCGCCGAGCGAGGCGAACGACCGACACCACCGAAGCCAGGAGGAAGGGCACCCAGACGGCCGCCGCGACAACGAACGTCACTGTCGTGGCGGACGGGTGAGAGGAGGATCCGCCGTAGAGAGAACTCAGCATCGCCGCAACGAACGCCATCAGGGAGAGCGTGGCGGTGAGGACGAAGCCGAGGGGCAGGAGGATGAGCGTCACCACGAGATCAGCGGTCGACCCCGGACGCGGAACACGATCCTTCTGCACCGTCGCAGATCGGCGGAGTTCATCATCACTCACGTCGTCCCACTCTGCCCAGACGGACGCTAGCCGCCTTTCCTGGCGCGTCACCGCACCAGCACTGACGCGACGACGCCAGCGCTGCTCCCTGCGAGGAGTCGCGCTCCGTCGCCCCGCGCAGCTCGAAACGAGGGGTGAAGCCAACTCATGTAGTGAGGTTAGAGCGGACGTTGGACGCGCCGCTCACGATGGCGTCTGCTGTCGGGGGCGCCCTCTCTCCGCCTGGCCAGTTCCGACAACGCGTCGACGCCTCCGCCCGGCGCCCTTTGTGCCCCCACCACGGAACGTTTCCGACCTCGCGCCGCGCGGCCTACCGTGCTCACACCGCCTCCGCTGCCGCGCCCGCCGGCGCATGATGCGCCGGGAGCGGTCCCCACCAAAGACGGTCGAAGGGACACAAACACCATGGTTAGTACCGCTCCCCACCCTCGCTCCGCCGCCGATGCCGCTGATCGCGCCGCGACCGGCCGCTCCCGGCTCCGCCGCTCCCGCACCGGCTCCATCTCGCCGACGCCGCCGATCGACTCGCTCGGCTCTGAGGTCGACGCCCGCCTGGATGCCGACGGCGCCCCCTCCGTCGACGTGGCCGCCCTCGGCGAGACTCTGCTTGGAGCGTGGCGCGAGCAGCGTCTCGCCACCCGCGCGCTGACGGCCCGCGCCGACCTGCACCGCCTCGACGGGCTCCCGATGAACGAGCACCGCGCCCGCGTCTCGGAGCAGATGCGCATCCTCGCCACGGAGGGTGGCGTGCACCGCGCCTTCCCGCGCGATCTCGGCGGAGATGCCGATCACGGCGGCAATATCGCCGGCTTTGAGGAGCTGGTCACCGCCGATCCCTCGCTCCAGATCAAGTCGGGCGTGCAGTGGGGCCTCTTCGGCGCTGCGGTCCTGCACCTGGGCACCCGCCCTCACCACGAGAAGTGGCTCCCTGGCATCATGAGCCTCGAGATCCCCGGCGCCTTCGCGATGACTGAGACGGGGCACGGCTCCGACGTCGCCTCCATCGCCACGACCGCCACGTATGAGGACGGCGAGTTTGTGCTGCGGACCCCGTTCCGCGCGGCCTGGAAGGACTACCTCGGCAACGCGGCCATCGACGGGCGTGCGGCGGTCGTGTTCGCGCAGCTCATCACTCGCGGCGTGAACCACGGCGTCCACGCTTTCTTCGTGCCGATTCGCGACGAGCAGGGTGAGTTCCTTCCCGGAGTTGGCGGCGAGGACGACGGCCTCAAGGGCGGGCTGAACGGGATCGACAACGGCCGGCTTCACTTCACCGGCGTCCGCGTCCCGCGCGAGAACCTGCTCAACCGCTATGGCGACGTCGCCGCGGACGGCACCTACTCCTCGCCGATCGCGAGTCCTGGCCGCCGCTTCTTCACCATGCTGGGCACGCTCGTGCAGGGTCGCGTCTCGCTCGACGGCGCCTCGGTCGCCGCCGCGAAGATCGCCCTCACCGTTGCCGTCACCTACGGCGACCAGCGCCGCCAGTTCACGGGCGGGGGAGAGCGCGAGGAGGTTCTGCTGGACTATCAGCGCCATCAGCGCCGCCTCTTGCCGCGCCTCGCCACCACGTACGCCGCCGGCTTCGCGCACGAGAAGCTGCTGCGTGCCTTCGACGAGGTGTTTTCGGGCGCGAACGATACGGAGGAGTCCCGGCAGGACCTCGAGACCCTCGCCGCCGGCTTCAAGGCGCTCTCGACCTGGCACGCGCTCGACACGCTCCAGGAGGCGCGCGAGGCCTGCGGAGGCGCCGGCTTCCTCGCCGAGAACCGCCTCACTCAACTGCGCGCCGACCTCGACGTCTACGCCACGTTCGAGGGTGACAACACCGTGCTGCTCCAACTCGTCGCGAAGCGCCTGCTCACCGATGTTGGCCGCCGTTTCAAGGACGCGCAGCCGACCGATCTGGCGCGCTACGCCGCCTCCCACGTCGCGGAGGCGACAGTCGACACCTCAGGATTGCGGCGCCTCGCCCAGGTCGTCGCCGACCGCGGATCGACGGCCCGGTCGGTCGGACAGCTGCGGGAGGACCAGCGCGAGCTGCTGACCGGCCGTGTCGAGAGCATGGTCTCGGGCATCGCGTCGCGTCTGCGCCCGGCGTCGAAGCTGCCCGCAGACGAGGCCGCCCGCCTGTTCAACGCGCAGCAGAACGAGCTGATCGAGGCGGCCCGCGCGCACGCAGAGCTGCTCCAGTGGGAGGCGTTCACGCAGGCGCTCGACGGGATCGAGGACGCAGGCACCCGCACGGTCCTCACCTGGCTCCGGGACCTGTTCGGGCTCGGCCTGATCGAGAAGCACCTCGACTGGTACCTCATCCACGGCCGACTCTCCTCGCAGCGGGCGCTCGCCGTCACCTCCTACATCGACCGCCTGCTCGCCCGCATTCGCCCGCACGCCGCCGACCTGGTCGCCGCGTTCGGCTATGCCCCCGAGCACATCCGCGCCGCCATCGCGACCGGCGCCGAGGCGACGCGCCAGGAGGAAGCGCACGCGTGGTACGCCGCCGCCCGCACCGCCGGCACCCTCCCCGCTCCCGAGAAGCGCCGCTGAGGGGTCAGGCACGGAGGTGCGCCAGGGCCTGGTCGCGCTCGGCGCGCAGCTCGAGCACGGACTCGTTAATTTTGGCGCGTGAGTACGCATCGATTTCGAGGCCGTCGATGATCCGCCACTCGCCGTCGACCGAGCGCACCGGGAACGACGAGATCAGCCCCTCTTCCACGCCGTAGGAGCCATCCGACTCGACCGCGGCCGAGGTCCAGGCGGTGCCGTCGACCCAGTCGCGCACATGGTCGAGAGCGGCGGAGGCGGCAGACGCGGCCGACGACGTTCCGCGGACCTCGATGATTTCGGCGCCGCGTTTGGCGACCCGCGGCTCGAATTCGGAGTGCAACCACTCGGCGTCGACAAGCTCGGTCACCCGCCGGCCACCGATCGTCGCGTGGCTGACGTCCGGATACTGCGAGGCGGAGTGGTTGCCCCAGATCGCAACGCCCTCGATCGCACCGACCGGGCTGTCGAGCTTCGCCGCGAGTTGAGCGAGTGCGCGGTTGTGGTCGAGGCGGGTCATCGCGGTGAAGCGACCGGCCGGGATGTCCGGCGCGCTCTGCCGTGCAATCCACGCGTTGGTGTTCGCGGGGTTGCCGACGACCAGCACGCGAATATCGGAGGCGGCGTGCGCGTTGAGCGCTGCGCCCTGCGGCCCGAAGATGCCCGCGTTCGCGGCGAGCAGGTCGGCCCGCTCCATGCCGGCGCTGCGCGAGCGGGCGCCGACGAGGAGCGCGACGTTCGCGCCGTCGAAGGCAACGGCCGGGTCATCCGTCACTTCGATCCCGTGCAGGAGGCGGAAGGCGCCATCCTGGAGCTCAAGGGCGGTGCCCGCGGCGGCGCGGAGTCCGGCCGGGATCTCGAGGAGGCTCAGGCGGACGGGGATGTCGGGACCGAGAAGCTGACCGGAGGCGATGCGGAACAGGAGCGAATAACCGATCGTCCCTCCCGCTCCTGTGACCGTGACCGTGACCGGAGTGCGCTGCTGACTCATGGCGCCGAGCGTATTCCCGCAGCCTGCGTGTCGGGGGATCGAGGAGCGCGCGTCTCGTGATCCTCCTCCCCCCGCGGTGGCCCCGTCGACCCGCGGAGCACGAGTGTGTTGCGCAGGCGCGGGTGCGGCTCCGGCACGCTCCCGCCGTCGATCAGCGTCATCAGCGCCCGCGCCGCCGCGCGCCCTACCCGGTGCAGCGGCTGCCGAATCGTGGTCAGCGCGGGCACGATCCGGGACGCGTCCGGCACATCGTCATAGCCGACGACTGAAATATCGAGCGGCACCGAGAGCCCCAGCGCGCGCGCCGTCTCGATGACGGCGATAGCGGAGGCGTCGTTCGCCGCGAACACCGCGGACGGCCGCTCGGGCAGGAGCAGCAGATCGTGCGCCGCGGCGAGCGCGGGATCGTGGCGGTAGTGCCCTACCCGCACGAGCCCCGGGTCGTAGGCGAGGCCGGCATCGGCGAGCGCCCGCTGGTAGCCGGCTCCGCGGCGGTGCGACGACTCCAGGTCGGGGCGGCCGCCGATGAAGCCGATCCGCCGGTGGCCGAGCCCGATCAGGTGACTCGTGGCGAGCAGGGCCCCGCCGAAGTCGTCGGTGGTCACCGAGGGCAGCTCGGTCTGCGCGGTGAGCGGATCGACGACCACGAGCGGCAGGCACGACGACGCGATCACGGAGGTGGGTGTCACCAGGATCGCCCCGTCGGCCCGCGCGTCGATGAGCCGTTGCAGCGATTCGAGTTCTCCGCCGCTCGCCCCGCTACCGGCCAGTACATCGAACCGGGTACCGCGCACGGCCGTGGCCACGCCCTGGAGCACCTCCGTGCTGAACGGTTCGAAGTCGCCGAGGAGCACCCCGATCAGCCCCGGCGGATCAGCGCGCTCTCGCGTCACCGACGCGGCCTGTGCCTCGATTCGTGGTCGTGCGGACATCGGCGTCCCTCTCGCTGTCCCTGTCCGACTCCGGGCAGAGCGGCCGCGTCGACTGTCGGCGCCTGCGAGGAGGCCGAAATGCATCCTTGCAATCGGGAATGTTCCCGGTAACATTGCCCGCAAGACTAGCTGAGCGAGCGTTCAGCAGTCGAGGGCAACACGTCTGGGACAGCCTCCCTCCCCCTCGGTGCTGAGGGGTGTCGAGAGCTGGAGTTCGCGCGGCCACGCTGTGGAAGCCGCTGCGCATGAACCGCTCCTGTTCGCGCTTCTCGTCCTCTTCGTGCGCTCCGTCCTTGGGGCAGGCGCACCTTTCCTACGGCTGTCGCGGCCGTCCCACCACTCGCGCTTTTCAGCGCTCGATCTGATCGGCGATGACGCCGATCGAGGAGGCACTCTCATGTCCTTGCGATCCACCCCCCGATCCCTCCCGCTCCTACGGACGAGCGTCGCCCTCGTCGGCTGCCTTCTCGTCTCGGGAGTCGCCGCCGCGGCCGCGGCGGCGGAGACCTCCTACGGCTCCGACGATGTCGATGTGAACGTGACCGTCACCGAGCTCGACCAGCCCGGTGTCCTGTCAATGTCCGTCGCTGGGTCTGACGCTGCGCTCACCGAGTCCGGCTCCACCCCGACGATCCGCCAGTTCACCGGGCAGCTGCCCACCGTGACCGTTACCGACACCCGCACCGCTGACGAGATCCCCGACGACGCCGGCTGGTATGTCCTGGGTTCAGCGAGCGCCTTCACCGGCGATGCGGACCAGGAGGAGATTTCCGCCGACCACCTCGGCTGGACGCCCGCGCTGATCGACGGCGGCGAGTCGGGCCTGGTGTCGGAGGGTGACCCTGTCGACACCGTCCTCGACGAGGGCGACGACGCCGTGGGCTTGCTCGATCAGGAGTTGCTCGCGCTCTCGCTCGACTCTGAGGACACCGCAACCGATGGCTCGTGGAGCGTCACGGCGGACCTGACCCTGAAGACCGAGCCCGACGTTGCGGCCGGCGACTACACGTCCGTCCTGACCCTGTCGCTGTTCGAATGACCCTCCAGCGCGCACTCGCCGGTGCGGTGATCGGCGCTCTCCTCGCGACCGGGCTGCTCGCCTCGGCCACGCCGGCCGGCGCCGCCGAACCGTGGTCGCCGAAGCCGTCGTACACCTCGACGGACCGGGGCGACGGTACCTACTCCGTCCCGCTGCTCAACGCCGATGTGCCCGATGTCTCCGTCGAGCGGGTGCCCGCGGCTGAGAACGACGAGGGCCGGGACGTCTACTACATGATCAGCACCACGATGCACCTGAGCCCGGGCGCTCCGATCATGAAGTCCTACGACCTCGTGAACTGGGAGATCGTGAACTACGTCTTCGATCGGCTCGAGATCGGTGACCGCTTCTCGCTCCGCAACGGGCAGAACTCCTACGGCAATGGCCAGTGGGCCTCGTCGCTGCGGTACCACGACGGCCGCTTCTACGTGGTCTTCAACACCAACAACCTCGGTGGCTCGTACCTCTACTCCACCGACGACATCGAGGACGGGGCCTGGACGCGCACCGCTCTCGGCCGCGCCTTCCACGACCCGTCTCTCTTCTTCGACGACGCGAATGGCGGCACTCCGTACATCTTCTACGGCTCGGGATCGACCAGCGCCGTGAAGCTCAGCGACGATCTCACCACTGTGGTCGCCGAGTACCCGAACATCCTCCGCACGGCTGACTATCCGGGCGCCGCCTACCTCGGCGGGCTGTTCGAGGGGGCGCAGGTGCAGTACATCGACGGGCAGTACTACATCGTCATCATCACCTGGCCCTCCGGTCAGGGCCGGCAGGTGGCGCTGTTCCGCTCCTCCGAGCTGCTGGGCCGCTACGCAACGACCGACGGCAGCAATCCCTACGAGGGCAAGGGCGTGCTGAATTCCAGCGGCTTCGCCCAGGGCAGCCTGGTGCCGATCAGCCGCGAGGACGGCACGACCGCCTGGCACGGCATGTTCTTCCGCGATAGCTTCCCGACCGGCCGCATCCCGGGCCTCATCCCGGCGACGTGGAAGGACGGCTGGCCGACCTTCGGGACGAACGGCTCGGTGCCGGTCGGCGGGAGCTTCCCCAAGCCGATCCGTCTCAGCCCCGAGGAGGAGCTATTCGAGCGGCAGAAGAGCCTGGTCGTGTCGGACGACTTCGACAACGATGCCCCGGCGAAGGCGTTCCAGGACGAGTCGTGGACGATTCCGCCCGCACCCGCCTACGACCAGTCGCTCCTCGGCGTCGAACTGCTGCAGAACCCGGGGGCGGAGTCGGGCACGGCACCGTGGGCCGGCCAGTTCGGTGCGACCCTGAGCGCCGACACCACCGACAAGGCGTCCGGCGCCGCGTCGCTCCGCGTCAGCACCCGCACGCTCAACGGCTCCGGGCCGAACCAGGTACTCACCAGCAAGCTCCAGCGCGGAGTGACGTACACCGTGTCCGCCAAGGTGAAATACAGCACCGGCCCGGCCTCAGTGCGCTTCAACCTCTGCGCCGACTTCGGCGCCGGACCCGTGACGATGGCCTCGGCCGCCGTCCCTCAGGGCCAGTGGACGACGATCACGGGCAGCTACACCGTGCCCGAGACAGCGAACGTCGGCAGCGTGAAGTTCGCCGTCGAGACGCCGTGGGGCAATCCGCAGCCGGCGTCCTCGAGCGTCGAGTACCTGCTCGATGACGTCTCGCTCATCGGAGCCGCCCCGACCCTGGAACGCCCGACCGCCGCCGAGATCGAGCCCAACGGCTCACGACTCGACCTCGCTTGGCAGTGGAATCACGCCCCCGACAACCGCTACTGGTCGCTGACCGAGCGCGAGGGCTGGATCCGTCTCACCAACGGCAAGGTCCTCACCGGCACCGCCGCGCACACCCGGCTCTCCGGCTCGCCCGACATGACGTACCTGGAGGAGGCGCGCAACACGCTCTCCCAGCGCATCGTCGCGCCGAAGCAGTCGGCGGAGGCGACCCTCGACGTGTCCGGGATGAAGGACGGCGATGTCGCCGGACTCGCCGCCTACAACCGCGGCTTCTCGTACGTCGCGGTGAAGCGCGTCGACGGCGTGCGCACGGTCGGAGTTGTGAACCGCAGCCAGCCGTTCGCGACCACCTTCGACCAGGCCACTGTCGAGTCGTTCCTCCCCGGCACCACCGCCTCCCTCGGCGACGCCGCCGAGGTGCACCTTAAGGCCGACCTCGAGCTCGCGGCCCCCGCCGGGCAGCTCTGGACCACCTTCTCCTACAGCCTCGACGGGCTGACCTGGACGAAGCTCGGCTCCCGCGTCGGCCCGCAGACCCTTGACGGACAGCTCACGCACTTCATGGGTCACCGCCTCGGGCTGTTCAGCTACGCCACGAAGACGGCCGGCGGTCACGTCGATGTCGACGAGTTCCTCCTGAGCGACACGCTCTCCTCGGAGGCGAAGGCGCTCGACCGCTCGCAGTTGGACGCAGCGATCGCCCACGCGGCGACCCTCCGCGCCAGCGACTACCCGGCCGACGCTTGGGCCGACCTCCAGTCGGTCCTCGCGAAGGCGAAGGCTGTCGGGCAGGCCGGGACGCAGAACCAGCTTGACGCCCCCGAGCGCGCGCTCAGCTACCAGCTGGCCCGCCTCGGGACGCTGAAGGAGGCGTCGCTCGACGTCACCGCCGCGGCTGCGACCCGGTGCATCGCCGGGAAGGTCGTCGTCACGGTCCGGGCGACGAACGCCGATGACGTGCCCGTCGCCCTCCGGATGGAGAGCGCCGCCGGCACCAAGACGGTCGCCGCTCTCGCCCCCGGCTCGACCGCGAGCCACGCCTTCACGACTCGAGCGGTATCAGTCCCCGCGGCCGACGTGGTGGTCACCGCGACCGCGACGTTCGACGGCACGCCGGTGACGACCACCGTGACAGCGCCTCACCCGGCCGTCTCCTGCGGCTGATCTGCGGGGCGGCCTGCGCTCAGGCCGCCCCGCCCCTAACCCCTCGGCGGCATCCGTCGCCGACCCGCACGACACGATCAAGGAGGATCCGTGAGAACACAACGAGACACCGCCCCGAGAGGGCGGTTGCGGCTCAGACTGCTGGCCACGGCCGCACTGACCGCACTGCTGGTGGCGCCGTTCGCCGCCCAGACCTCGACAGCGGCCGAAGCGGAGCTCGTCGTCAACGGCGGCTTCGAGAACGGCACGAGCGGCTGGTTCGTCAACAACGGCAACGCCGCTGACTCCGGAACCATCGCCACCACGACGGACGCGCGCACCGGCACCGCCGCCGCGCTCGTCACCGGCCGGACGACGACAGGCGCCGGCGCCATGCAGGACCTCAGCGGAAAGGTGGTCGCCGGCCAGACCTACCAGGTGAAGGCGCAGATCAAGTACGAGAACGCCGCGAGCCCCGCGACCAAGCAGTTCTTCGCCACCATGCACTACGGAGGAGGCACTTACACAAACCTCGCGAGCGTCACCGCCACCAAGGGCCAGTGGGCGACGATCAACGGATCGTTCACCATTCCCGCCGGGCAGAGCGTCGCGACCGCGCGCCTCTTCTTCGAGACGCCGTGGACCGCGACTCCGTCGGCCGCCCCTGAGACGCACCTGATGGACTACAAGCTCGACGACGTGTCGCTGGTCGGAGCGGCACCGCCCGCGCCCGCCTCGCGCACCATCGAGGTCGTGGGCAAGCTCCCGGGCGACCACAACCCGCTCATGGGCTGGAAATTCGGCGCCGACGGCTTCGGCTTCGTCGAGAACGGTCGCGTGTACATGTACATGACGAACGACACTCAGGGCTACGCCCCGAACCCGGCCACCGGTGTCTCGGCCGGAATCGACTACGGCAAGATCAACCAGATCACCGTGATCTCCTCGGATGACCTCGTCAACTGGACCGACCACGGCGAGATCCAGGTCGCGGGCTCCACCGGAGTCGCCCCGTTCACGGGCAACTCGTGGGCACCGGGAATGGCGAAGAAGACCGTGAACGGCGTCGATAAGTACTTCCTCTACTACGCCAACGGCGGCGGCTCCAGCAACGTGATCACCGGTGACTCACCGGTCGGCCCGTGGACCAGCCAGCGCACCTCCACCCTGATCAACGCGTCCACCCCGGGCGCAGAGGCTGTCGCGTGGAAGTTCGATCCGGCTCCGCTCGTCGATGACGATGGAGAGGGCTACCTGTTCTTCGGCGGCGGACCCGCCTCGACCGCGCTCCCCGCGGCCGAGCGCTTCAATAACCCGAAGAACATCCGCGTCATCCAGCTCGGCGACGACATGATTTCCACCGAGGGCACCTCCGCGGTCGTGGATGCGCCGGTCGCCTTCGAGGCGGCCCAGGTCTTCAAGCGCGAGGGCAAGTACTACCTCTCCTACTCGTCGCACTTCGGCGGCAACGATTTCGGCGGCAATCAGACCCCCGAGCCCGGCTACCCGGGCGGCGGCGAGATCGGCTACATGATCTCGGATGACCCGATGTCGTGGCCCAAGGAGGCGTATGCCGGCGTGATGTTCCCCAACCAGAGCCGTTTCTTCGGAGCCGGCACCGGCGGCAACAATCACCAGTCGGTCTTCGAGCTGGGCGGCAAGTACTACTTCACCTACCACGCTCCGACCCTCAACAAGCGGATCAACGGTGACACCACCCAGGGGTACCGCAGCCCGCACATCCAGGAGCTGCAGTTCAACACCGACGGCACGGTGAAGCAGGTGGTCGGCGACTACAAGGGCGTCGATCAGGTGAAGGACTTCGAGCCGTTCCGCACCTTCCCAGCCGAGACCATCGGCTGGAGCAAGGGCATCGCCACCGCGCCGCTGGGCACCCCCGCGGCCGGCGCGACGCAGAACCTCGTGCTGAAGGACCTCGACAACGGTGACTGGACCGCGCTGTCCGCCGTCGACTTCGGGGACACCGGAGCGGCGATGTTCACGGCACGCGCGAAGGCTCTGCAGGCCGGCGGCACCATCACCGTGCGCCTCGACTCCGAGACCGGGCCCGTCGCTGGCACCGTCGCGGTGAACGGGACGACCGGCGAATGGGCCGACGTCAGCGCGGCGCTGACCGGAGCGACCGGAGTGCACGACGTGTACTTCAGCTACTCCGGACCCACTGGCGACCTGTTCGAGCTCGACACCTTCGCCTTCACCGAGGGCGAGGCTGCCCCGGCGCTCGAGGTCGCAGCGACCGCCGCCACTCGCTGCATCGCGGGCAAGGCGATCATCACCGTGCAGGCGACGAACGAATCCGAGGAGGCGGTGTCCGTCACCATGACCTCGCCGTACGGCACGAAGACGGTGGCGTCGGTCGCGGCCGGAACCACCGTCTCCCACGCCTTCACCACCCGTCAGGCGAACCTGTCTGCCGGCGCGGTGACGGTCGGCGCCTCGGCGACGATCGACGGGAAGGCCGTCTCGACTGAGGTAAGCGCGCCGTACGCGGCACGCCCGTGCTCGTAGTGCAGTGAGCGAACGGGGGAGCGCCCTCGGCCCTTCGGGGCCGGGGGCGCTCCTGCGTGTGCGTGTGCGTGTGTGACTCTCAACGCTCGGCTCGCTCAACGATGACGACACGTGCGCACCTCAGAGCTCTGGCGTGTTCTTCTTGTCTGTCCGAGCTACTGTGGCCTGCTTATCGTGGTGCGCATTTATGCGTAGGAGTCAATTGGTTACAGAGCGCGGACAAGCAGGTATTTCGCGCGAGGATGCTCTCTAGGCAGGCGTCGCCGCCGCAGCGGTCGAGGGGACCATCGAGAGCCCCCCCATCCAGGGGCGGACCGAGTCAAACGGCCCAGTGCCTGCGCCGCGGTCAGTAGGGTGCGGCCTATGCGAACTCTGTATCCCGAGATCGAACCGTACGACTCCGGCATGCTCGACGTCGGCGATGGCCATCAGCTCTACTGGGAGGCTTCGGGCAACCCCGAGGGCAAGCCGGTCGTGTTCCTGCACGGCGGGCCAGGTGGCGGAACCTCGCCCGCCCACCGCCAACTGTTCGATCCTGAGAAGTACCGCATCGTGCTCTTCGATCAGCGGATGTGCGGCCGCTCCACTCCGCACGCTAGCCAACCCGACGCCGATCTCGCCACGAACACAACCTGGTACCTGGTCACCGACATGGAGCGGCTCCGCGAGCACCTCGGCATCGAGCGCTGGCTCGTCTTCGGCGGCTCCTGGGGTTCAACCCTCGCTCTCGCCTATAGCGAGACGCATCCGGAGCGGGTGACCGAGATCATTCTGCGCGGCATCTTCACCCTCCGCCGCGCCGAACTCGAGTGGTTCTACGAGGGCGGTGCCGCCGCGATCTACCCCGACCTGTGGGAGCAGTTCACCTCCGTCGTGCCGGCGACCGAGCGTGGCAGCCTGATCGAGGCGTACTACCGCCTCCTGCACGATCCCGACCCCGCCGTACATGGCCCCGCGGGCGTCGCCTGGACCACCTGGGAAGCGTCGACGGCCACGCTCGTGCAGAGGCCGGAGCTGATCTCGACCTGGTCCGACCCCGACTTCGCGCTGGCCTTCGCGCGGATCGAGAACCACTTCTTCGTACATAAAGGTTGGTTCGAGGAGGGTCAGCTGATCCGCGACGCCGGCGTCCTGCGCCAGATTCCCGCCGTGATCGTCCAGGGCCGCTACGACATGTGCACCCCCGCCTTCACCGCGTGGGACCTGCACGGCGCCTGGCCCGAGGCCGACTTCCGGATGATCCCCGATGCCGGGCACGCCTTCGACGAGCCGGGCATCCTCGATGCGCTGATCGAGGCCACCGACCGTTTCGCGCCCTGAGCGCTCCGTCCGGCGCCTGCTCCCTCCCGCGCCGGAGCACTGGACTTAACCTGGGCGCATGCGTTCCGACGATTCCTCCGGGATGGATGGCTGGCCAACGGGCCGTCTGCTCTCGACCGCGTCCCGCATGGTCGAGCATGCGCGCCAGGGTGCCCTCGCCCAGATCGGCCTGACGCATGCCGGCCTGATTGTCCTGCATCTGCTCCACGCGGGGCCGGTCGCGCAAAAGCAGCTGGCCGCGGCCGCCCACGTCGAGGTGCAGACCATGTCACGCACTCTCGAGCGGCTTGAGCGTGAGGGTCACATCACTCGCACCACCGACCCCGCTGATCGCCGCCGTCAGCTCGTGTCGCTGACTTCGGCGGGTCGTGCCGCCTGGCGTCGCGCCCACCGGCTCGAGGTCGACCTGTTCCCCGGTTCCTGCGAGGACGGGGCGCTCCGGGAGGCGCTCCTCGAGATCATCCGCTCGGCGCGCACCTCCCGCTGGGGCTAGCCGCAAGCCCGAGCGCAACCGACGCACGGGGCGCTATTTTCGACGGCATGACCTTCAACGACGACTCCCAGCTCAGCGGCGGCAAGGTCCGTCGCCGCGGCCGAACGACCGGCGTCGCGGTCGGCGGAGGCGCGGTGGGTATCGTGGTCCTCGCGTTGCTCTCGCAGCTGCTCGGCGTTGATCTCTCGAGTCTCGGCGGCCTCGTGGGTGATTCTTCTCCGCAGCAGATTACGAGCACGGCGGTCGCGTGCGAGAGCGGCGCCGACGCGAACGCCGAGGTCGACTGCCGCCTTGAAGGCGCTGCGGAGTCGCTCGACCGCTACTGGGACGCCTCAGCGCAGACCCTTGGAGTTGCCTACCGCACTCCCGCAGGCGTGGACCTCTTCGAGGACCAGACCTCCACGGGCTGCGGAGGCGCGACCGCAGCGGTTGGTCCGTTCTACTGCCCACCGGATCAGACCATTTACCTCGACACCGCGTTCTTTGACGAGCTGCGCACCCGCTTCGACACCTCGGGCGGATCGCTCGCGCAGATGTACATCCTGGCCCACGAGTGGGGGCACCACATCCAGAACCTGACCGGGGCGATGGAGTCGGCCGACCGCTCCGGAACGGGCGCCGAGTCGGATTCGGTGCGGCTTGAATTGCAAGCCGACTGCTATGCCGGTGCTTGGGTCGGCGACGCCTCCACCGTGCCGGACGAGACGGGCACGCCCTATCTCCGCCCGGTGACGGCGCAGGAGTATCAGGACGCTCTGGGCGCTGCGGCCGCGGTCGGCGACGACCGCATCCAGGAGCAGGCGACCGGCACGGTCGATCCGGAGGGCTGGACGCACGGCTCGGCCGAGCAGCGTCAGCGCTGGTTCCGGGCGGGCTTCGAAGGCGACGCGACGAGCTGCGACACCTTCACCGCCGCCCAACTCTGACCCGCCCTCCGGGCCCTGCGCCCCTCCCGCCGCTCTGCCGCTCTGCCGACCCTCTGTGCGATTTGCAGGAACGTGCGCGATTTGCAGGAACGTGCGCGATTTGCAGGAACGTGCGCGATTTGCAGGAACGTGCGCGATTTGCAGGACTTCAGCTGAAAAGAGCGCTCTCCTCCGCAGAGGACAAGCGACTGGAGGCGGAATCACCTGCGAATCGGACGGACTCCTGCACATCGCACGGACGCCCGCGGGCCCTCACGAAACCGAGTCGGCCGGCTCCTCCATATACCACTCCGTGAACGAGCGCGCCCGCCCGTCCGCCGCGAAGCGGACCACCCACAGGTTCAGATACGTCCGGTCGCCCGGGTACACCGTGCGCGCCTGAACGACCGCCGTCTCCTCGGTCAGCGCGACCAGCCCCCACGCGAACGTCGGATCGCCCGGCTCCTCCTCGGCGAGCCACCACGCCACGATGGCGTCGCGCGGAGTGATGGCGTCGCGATAGGGCGCCTCGAAGTACTCGGCGTCTTCGGTGAACAGCGCTGCCACATCGTCTGCGTCGTCCGTGGCCCAGGCCTTCTCGTAGGCGGCGATCCAACTCTCGATGTCGATCATCCGTCCATCCTCGTCCTGCCAGACGCGCGCGTGAAGAGCGGAATCGGGAACAATATCCCGAGCTTGGACGTTAGCCCCCGAGTCGGAGAGAGCAGAGCCGAGCGATACTTTCCCGCCGCCGCCGCCGCCGCCGCCGACGCCGACGACGGCCCGCCGGCCGCCCCCCGGCCGTCCGCTCGCCGCCAACCCGAAGGACCGCCGTGCCCGACTCCGACAGACGCTCCCTGACCCGATCACCTGACCCGCGCCTCGTCACCGCCGTCCTGGCCTTCGCGGGGATGAGCGCCTCCTTCATGCAGACACTGGTCGTGCCGATCCAGTCGGAGTTGCCGACTCTCCTCGGCACGGACCGCAGCGCGACCGCGTGGGTGATCACCGCGACCCTGCTCAGCGCGTGCATCCTGACCCCGGTCTCTGGCCGTCTCGGCGACCTCTACGGCAAGCGCCGGATGGCCGTGGCCGCGCTGGTCGTGCTCGTGATCGGCTCGATTGTCTGCGCCTTCGCTGGCGACGTCTGGACCCTCGTCGTCGGCCGCGCGCTCCAGGGCGCCGTGACGGGCGTCATCCCGCTCGGTATCTCGATCCTCCGCGACACCCTGCACCGCGACCGCCTTCCGGGAGCCATCGCGCTGGTCAGCGCGACCCTCGGCATCGGCGGCGCGCTTGGCCTGCCGCTCAGCGCCCTCATCGCGCAAAGCACCGACTGGCATGTCCTGTTCTGGATGTCCGCCGGACTGGGCGTCCTCGACATCGTCTTGGTGATGCTCGTCGTTCCCGTGTCCACCCTGCGCTCGTCCGGCACGTTCGACGTGGTCGGTACGATCGGTCTCGCGAGTGGCCTGAGCGGCGTGCTGATCGCCGTCTCGCGGGGCAACGACTCCGGCTGGACGAGCCCCGGGATCCTCGGCTCCGGGCTCGGCGGCATCGCCGTCCTGCTGCTCTGGGGCTGGTATGAACTGCGGCAGGAGAGTCCACTCGTCGATCTGCGCGTGGCGGCCCGCCCCGCCGTGCTCTTCACGAACCTCGCCTCGGTGGCGGTCGGTTTCGCGTTCTTCGGTGCGCAGATCACGCTCCCGCAGCGGCTCGAGCTGCCCGCCGCCTCCGGAGTCGGCTTCGGCCTGAGCCTGATCGTCGCGAGCCTCGTGCTCGCCCCCTCGGGACTGGCGATGATGGCGACCTCACCGCTCGCCGCCCGGCTCTCGGCGCAATCGGGGCCGAGGCTGGTGCTGGTCGCCGGAGCCGCGCTGATCGCCGTCTCGTACCTGCTGATCCTGTCGTTCGGGAGTGAGGTTTGGCAGATTCTGGTGATCAACGCGCTGATCGGCGTCGGCCTCGGACTCGCCTACGCCGCGATGCCGACCCTGATCATGCACGCCGTCCCCGCCTCCGAGACCGCCGCGGCCAACGGCTTGAACTCCCTGATGCGCACGCTCGGCACGACTCTGTCCTCCGCCGTCACCGCGGGCGTGCTCGCGCAACTCACGGTGCCGGTCGGGGCAGTCGAGCTGCCCAGTCCGCAGGGCTTCCAGACCACGTTCGTCATCGGCGCTGTTGGTGCGGCGGTGGCGGTCGTTCTCGGTCTGCTCATCCCGCGGGCTTCGCGTCCGGAGGCGCGCCCCGCGCTGCCCTGACCCGTCCTGGTCCGCGCACCGTGAGAGCACCCCCGTCCGGCCGAGCGGTTCAGCCCGCGAAGGCTCCGCGGTAGGCGCGGGCGGGATGCGTCGCAGGCAGTTCGTCCGTGCCGAAGAGCTTGCGGCGCAACGTCCCCTCCGCGTACTCCGTCTGGGCGAGGCCCCGCTCCTGCAGCACCGGCATCACCCGGTCGACGAACTCCTCGTAGCTGCCCGGCAGGATCCAGTTGACGACGTTGATCCCGTCGATGCCCGCGTCCCGCCACTCGGCGAGGTGGTCGGCGATCTGCTCGGGAGTGCCGACGACGCGCCCCCGCAGCTTCGCCGAGAGGCGCGCCAAGTCGCGAACGGTCGGCTCCCGGTCCGGTGAGGCATCACGGATCCACTGCAGGTGGCTCTGCCCGGCGTACGTCTCGATCGCCGACAGCGGCAGGTCCGGGTCGAGCTTCTCGCCAGTCATCGGGTCGAAGCCGAGGTTCGAGTGCACCAGGAAGGCGTCGGAGGAGAGGTACTCGTCGATGTCGCGCTCGGCTCGCCGCGCCTCCTCCTCCGTGTCGCCGGTGATGAAGGAGAGGCCGAGAGAGAAGGCAGGAGCGCCCAGCTCGCGGCCCGCCTCGGCAGCCAGGCGGCGGGTGTCGTCGATCAGCTCGCGCGTCTTCTCGCGTGACCCCGAGAACACGAACTGCGCCTCCGCGTTGCGCGCCGCGAAGCGTCGGCCAGCGGGGGAGGAGCCGGCTTGGAACAGGACCGGTGTGCGCTGTGGTGACGGAGCCGAGAGGTGCGGGCCCTGCACGCGGTAGCGCTGTCCGACGTGGTCGATGCGGTGGATGCGAGCCGGGTCCGCGAAGGAGCCGCTCTTGTCGCGCAGCAGTGCGCCGTCGTCCCAGGATCCCTCCCACAGCTTGTAGACCACGTCGAGGTACTCCTGCGCCCACGCGTAGCGCTCGTCGTGCTCCTCGAGGCGGTCGTAGCCGAAGTTGCGGGCGGCACCGTCGAGTGCGCTCGTGACGATGTTCCAGCCGATGCGCCCCTTCGAGAGGTGATCGAGCGTCGAAACCTTCCGGGCGAAGTCAAACGGATGCGACTGAAGCACCGAACTCGTGAACGCGAAGCCCAGATGCTCGGTGCTGACCGCCAGCGCTGAGAGCAGCACCGACGGATCGTTGCTTGGCAGCTGGAGTCCCTCCCGTGCGTTGACCTCCCAGTCGCCGTCGGCCGGCCCGTAGAGACCTGCGACATCCGCGAAGAACATCGCGTCAAACCGGCCGCGTTCGAGCGTTCGGGCGAGGTCGACCCACAGCTGCACGTCGTCGAATTCGTGCTGACGCGCGTCCGGGTGTCGCCAGAGCCCGTGCTGGATGTGGGAGGCGGTGTTCATGACGAAGGCGAAGAAGCGCAGCGGGCGGGGCTCGATACTCACGTCTCCACAGTAGGGCGGGCACTCCCACCTGCCTCGGACGTCGGCGCGCGTAGGGTGTCCGACTGTGGACCCGAGCCCCTCCAACCCCGTAACCGCTGTCCCGCCGCTGACGGACGACGTCGCGCAGGCCCTGGACGCCACGACCGTTGCCGAGATCCGCGCGCTGCGGGATGACTTCGCGCGGTTCATGCTCCAGTACAAGTTCGGGATGGACGAGATCGTCACCAAGGTGTCGATCCTGCAGGAAGAGTTCCGCGAGCTGCGGGAGTACAACCCGATCGAGCATGTGACGAGCCGCCTGAAGTCGGCCGACAGTCTGATCGGGAAGATCGAGCGCAAGGGCTGCGAAACGACGTTCGAGGGGATTGCCGACGCGATCACCGATATCGCGGGCGTCCGGATCACCTGCAGCTTCGTCTCGGACGTGTACCGCGTCTTCGACCTGCTCACGTCGCAGTCCGACGTGACCGTGCTCGAGGTGAAGGACTACATCGCCCGGCCGAAGGAGAACGGGTACAAGAGTCTGCACGCCATCGTCCAGGTGCCGGTATTCCTCTCGGGCGGATCGGTGGACGTCCGCGTCGAGGTGCAGTTCCGCACCATCGCCATGGACTTCTGGGCAAGCCTGGAGCACAAGATTTACTACAAGTACGAGTGCCAGGTGCCGCAGGAGCTGCTCGACGGCCTCGCCGATGCGGCCCGTACTGCGGCCACGCTCGACGCCGACATGGAGCGGTTGCACCTCCAGGTGCGCGGCGAGCTACCGGGGGCGCGTACGAACGACGTGTGAGGGGTGTGTGAGCCGCGGTTGGCTCCGACGACGCACGGCACCTGGACGCATTGCAGCGCACGCTCGATGCTGCGATGCGTGCTCGATCCGTGGATCCGCCGTGCACGGCGGTATCCCGCGCGCCCCTCAGTAGCCGGCCGGGCGGGAGATGCCGCCGGGTACGAAGAAACCCCCGCCATGTAGAAGCTAGGCGAGGGTTTCCGTGGCTCCGACGGGCGTCGATCCCGTGACCTCACGATTTTCAGTCGTGCGCTCTACCAACTGAGCTACAGAGCCATTGTGACGAACACCGTGCGGTTGCGACGCACTGTCGAACTGCTCGATGTCGAACCGCTGCGACGAAATGTCGCCGGAGAGGTGGTCTCCTGAAAAAGGCCCTCCCTCTCGGAAGGACCCTTTGCGACCCTGACGGGACTTGAACCCGCGACCTCCGCCGTGACAGGGCGGCACGCTAACCAACTGCGCTACAGGGCCTCGTTGCGAAGACAAGCATACTGCCTTCGAGGCTGTTCAATTTTCACGCCCCGACCCTGACGGATCAGTGCACTTGCCAGTAGTCCCATCCGTGACCCCAACGGGATTCGAACCCGTGCTGCCGCCGTGAAAGGGCGGTGTCCTAGGCCACTAAACGATGGGGCCGAAAGCTGGACGGGACGACCTGTGGCCGACCCACCCATGACTACCGACACGCAAGCATAGGGGACCTGGCCTCGGATGCAAAATCGAACGTTTTGTGGGGCGCGCGCACCCCTTCCGGGGTTGACCCGGGTCTAGGAGATCGGGCGGGGGCGCGATTAGGGTGGGGCGGAATCGCTCTTCACCTGCGCGCCGGCGCCGCACCGCCGTGGGAGGAGGCCCCACCAATCCCCGAGGTCCTATGCCCTACTCCCTGCGCAGCCCGCGTCCCGCCCACCCATCGGGTATCACCCGACTCGGGCGACTCCGCGGTGGGGTGTTGAGCCGACTCCGTAGCGCGGCACTCGCCTCCGCCGCCCTCGCACTCGTCAGCGGACTGTTGGTCGCGACTCCCGCTCAGGCGGCCGATTACCCCACGTGGGCGGACGTCGAGGCGGCCAAGGGCAACACCGCTGCAGCAGCGGCGCAGGTTGACCGGATCACGTCACTGATCGGCGACCTGCAGCGCGAGGTCACGGCGGCCCAGCAGCTCGCCCAGCAGCGGGGCGACGAGCACTTTGCCGCGCAGCAGGCTTTCGACCTCGCGTCCGACCGCTCGAGGGAACTGGACGACAAGGCGAGCGCCAGCGCGCAGAAGGCCGACGCGGCCTCGCAGCAGGCGGGCCTGCTCGCCGCTCAGCTCTATCGGAGCACCGGCACTGACCTTTCGGTCAACATGTTCCTCGACCAGAAGTCCGGTCAGGCCGACCAGCTGTTGTCGAAGATTGGCAACATGACCAAGCTCGTGGAGCGCTCCTCCGCGATCTACGAGCAGGCCAGCGCCGCACGCAACACGGCCTCCTCCCTCGCCGATCAGGCACTGGTGGCGCAGACCGAGCGCGAGCGGCTCCGCGTCGCTGCCGAGCAGAAGCTCGCCGAGGCGACCGCGGCGCAGGCGGCGTCGGAGGCGGCGCTCGCCGAGCAGCAGCAGCAGAGCGTCGTTCTCGAGCAGCAGCTCGCCGCTTTGCGCGATACCGAGTCCAAGACCGTCGCTGAGTACGAGGCCGGAGTCGCAGCCCGCGAGGCGGAGCGCCTGCGCAAGCTCGCGGAGGAAGAGGCGTCCCGTCAGGCCGCTGCCGAGGCCGAGCGGCAGGCATCGGCCGCGGCTGCGAGTTCCGGCGGCTACAGTGCTGGCAGCAGCTCCACCGCGGTGAGCGACTCCGGCTGGGTCCGTCCCGCAGCGGGTCGCATCTCCGGAACCTACGGGGCCCGTGACAGCATCTCTACCGGTGGCGGCTCGTCGGGCTCGTTCCACCGCGGCACCGACATCGCGGGCGGGTGCGGCATCCCCATCTTCGCGGCCCATAGCGGCACGGTGACCTACGCGGGTCCGAATGGCACGTACGGAAACTGGGTGCTGATCGATCACGGCAGCGGCATCAGCACGGGCTATGCACACATCATGCCGGGCGGTATCTTCGTCCGCGTCGGCGACAGCGTCCAGGCGGGCGAGCAGATCGCCGCCGTCGGCACCACCGGCGCCTCGACCGGTTGCCATTTGCACTTCGAGACCCGCGTCAACGGTTCGGCCGTGGACGCCCAACCGTTTATGGCCACACGAGGAGTCACCCTTGGTTGACGCACAGACGACTGCCCGCAGCTTCACTCCAGCACCTCGGGAGCGCGCCTGGAAAGGCCGCCTCCCCCTCACGATCTCGGCGGCCTTCGCGGTGAGTGCCGTAACGGCCTCGCTGGGCATTGCCCCCGCTCTCGCGGAGGACGCGAAGTACCCCTCGTGGGACGACGTGCAGAATGCGAAGAAGGACGAGGCGAGCAAGCAGGCCGAGATCGACTCGATCACCGGGCTCATCGCACGCCTCCAGGCCAGCGTCGACGAGAAGTCGATCACGGCGATGAAGAAGGCGGAGGCGTGGCGCCAGGCCAAGGAGGCTCTCGACGCCGCCGCACAGGCCGTCTCCAGCCTCGGGGAGAAGGCGACCGCCGCCTCCGCGCAGGCCCAGACCTCGAAGATGCGTGCGGGTCTGCTTGCCGCACACCTCTCGCGCGCAGCCGGTGGCGACCTCTCCGCGAGCCTCGTGGCCAAGGGCCAGGACGCCGGCGACCTGCTCTACCAGCTCGGTGCGATGTCGCAGCTGTCGGAGCAGTCGCAGAAGGTCTACGCCGACGCTCTCGCTGACAAGCAGAACGCGGAGTCGCTTGGTCAGCAGGCCGACGTGGCCGTGACGGAGCACGAGAGGCTGTCGAAGGAGGCGGACGAGGCGCGCGCCGACGCCGATGCCGCGGCCGAGTCCGCCCGCTCGGCCCTGACCGCGCAGGAGCAGAAGTCTGAGCAGCTGATTGCCCAGCTGGCGATGCTCAAGGACTCGACTGTTGACGTCGAAAAGGCATTCCTCGCTGGCGAGGAGAAGCGCAAGGCAGACGAGGCCGCTGCCGCACAGGCGCAGGCGGAGGCTCGCGCCCAGGCCGAGGCGCAGGCTGACGCGAAGGCGCAGGCCGACGCGCGAGCTCAGGCTGACGCCAAGGCGCAGGCCGAGGCCGCTCGATCCGCAGCGTCGTCGCAGCGCGGAGCATCGTCGTCCAGTTCCTCCCAGGCGGTGCAGTCTGCTCCCTCCCTCCCGCAACCGGCCGCACCGCAGCCCGCAGCCCCTCTCCCACAGCCTGCGGCGCCGCAGCCCGCTCCGCAGCAGCCTGCGCCGGCGCCCGCCGCTGCCCAGCCCGCACCGGTCCAGGCCCCCGCGCCCCTTCCGCAGGCGGTGTCCGCCCCTGTCCTGCAGCCGCAGAGCAGCGCGGTGGAGACCGCCATCTCGTACGCGATGGCTCAACTCGGTGAGGAGTATGTGCTCGGCGGTATGGGTCCGAACCAGTGGGACTGCTCCGGTCTCACCAAGGCGTCGTACGCCTCCGCGGGCCTGTACATCGGGACGCATTCCGCGACGAATCAGTACTCCACCATGGCCGGTGCGGGCAAGCTCGTTCCGTACAGCCAGCGTCAGCGTGGCGACCTCATCTTCTGGGGTGGCGGCGGCGACTACTACCACGTGGCCATTTACCTCGGGAACAATCAGATCCTCGAGGCCGCCGATTACGGCAAGCCTGTGCGGATCTGGAACACCTGGGGCTCCCCGGCCACGATGGTCGGCCGCCCGAGCGCCTGAGGTCTCGCCGCCCCGAGAACGACAGCCCCGAGACGACGGCCCCGAGACGACACGAACCCCCTCCCGTCATGCCACGGGAGGGGGTTCGTGTCGTGTCAGGCGAGGGGTCAGTGCCCCTCTTCGGCCAGCTTCTTGATGCCGTCCTGGACGATCTGCTCGGCCTCTGCCGCGTCGCCCCACTCCTCGACCTTGACCCACTTACCGGGCTCGAGATCCTTGTAGCGCTCGAAGAAGTGCTTGATCTCGTTCTTCGTCTGCTCGGGAACGTCGCCGATGTCCTGGATGTGCTGCCACCGCGGGTCCTTCGCGGGGACCACGATCACCTTGGCATCGGAGCCGGCCTCGTCGGTCATGTTGAGCACGCCGACCGGGCGGACCGAGACGCCCACGCCCGGGAACACGGGGTACTCGAGCAGCACCAGCGCGTCGACGGGGTCGCCGTCGAGGCCGAGGGTGTTCTCGAAGTAGCCATAGTCCGTCGGGTAGACGAAGGAGGTGAAGAGCACGCGGTCGAGGTACACGCGACCGGTCTCGTGGTCGACCTCGTACTTGTTGCGGCTCCCCTTGGGGATCTCGACGACGACGTCGTATGCGGCCATGCTCTCTCCTTGAGTCGGTGGCGCCGCGAGCGGCGCATCGGCGGTGGTGATCCGCCCCGACGCGCTCGTGCGCATGCGCGCTCGCAGGCCGGATCGCTGGCCTAACGTTACTTGATGTGCCCGATCGCCCCCGCCTAACCCCCGCTGTCGCCGACATTCGGCGGGCGGTGCGAGCGAGCCTCGCTGAGCTCGATCCCGGGGCGCTGGTACTGGTCGCGCTGAGCGGTGGCGCCGACTCGCTCGCGCTCGCGGCGGCCGTCGCGTTCGAGGCGCCCCGAGGTGGCCGAAGGGCCGGCGCGGTGGTGGTCGATCATGGGCTGCAGGAGGCGTCGGCCGATGTCGCGCGGCGCGCGGGGGAGCAGGCCCACGCGCTCGGGCTCGCTCCGGTGCTGGTCGAGGTGGTCTCGGTCCCGGCGGTCGGTGAGGGCGGTCCGGAGGCGGCGGCCCGCACTGCGCGGTACCGCGCTTTCGACGATGCGATGGCGGCCTCGGGCGCGGCCGCGATCCTCCTCGGACACACCCTCGACGACCAGGCGGAGACGGTGCTTCTCGGACTCGCCCGCGGAGCGGGAGCCGCTTCGCTGCACGGGATGGCGGCGGTGAGCGGTCGGCTGCGTCGCCCCCTCCTGGGCTTGCGCCGCGAGGCGACGCGGAGCGCCTGCACCGATCAGGGGATCGTGGTCTGGGACGACCCGCAGAACATCGACTTGCGGTACTCCCGGGTGCGGGTGCGCCGCCGCGTGCTACCGGTGCTTGAGGACGAACTCGGGCCGGGCGTGGCGCAGGCGCTGGCGCGCACGGCGGAGCAACTACGCGAGGACGCCGACGCGCTGGACGCGCTTGCGCTCGACTGGGCGCTTGAGCTGGTCGGGCAGGATGACGCGGGGCACGTGACCATCGACGCCCGGGGGCTCGCCGCCGATCCGCCGGCCCTCCGACAGCGCATCATCCGCCTGGTCGTCGCCAACGAGTTCGGAGTCGCGCTCTCGCGCGCACAGACGCTGGCCGTCGCCGCGCTGGTCACCGACTGGCACGGCCAAAAGGGCATCAACCTCCCGGGCATCGTCGCGACCCGCTCCGGCACCACCCTCGTCTTCGCCCCGCTCCCGCCCCCTTCGTGAGATGCCTCTTGAGTACGCGACACGCCGACGGAGGCGTGCACATGTGGCATCTCGCGAGGGCCATCCGGAGCCGGACCAGCCGTAGAGTTGCCGGGTGGAAGCAGCCGACATTGCCGACGACATCACCGAGGTCCTCTACACCGAGGCGCAGATCCATGAGCGGATTCGTGATCTTGCGCGCGCTATTGAACGCGACTACGCGGGCGAGAACCTGCTTATCGTCGGCGTCCTCCGCGGTGCCGTGATGGTGATGGCGGACCTGGCGCGAGAGCTCAAGCTCGACATCGCAATGGACTGGATGGCCGTCTCCTCCTACGGGAGCGGCACCAAGTCCTCCGGCGTCGTCCGCATCCTAAAGGACCTCGACTCCGACATCACGAACCGCAAGGTCCTGATCGTCGAGGACATCATCGATTCCGGACTGACCCTCTCGTGGCTGCAGGGCAATCTGCGCAGCCGAGGAGCGGACTCCGTCGAGATCTGTGCCCTGTTCCGCAAGCCCCTCGCGGCCAAGGTCGAGGTCGAGGTTGCCTACGTCGGCTTTGACATCCCGAACGAGTTCGTGATCGGGTACGGACTCGACTACGCCGAGCGCTACCGGAACCTGCGCGATGTCGCCGTCCTCGCCCCGCACGTCTACGAGTAGCCTCGCGGACACCGCGCAGGAGAGTCTCGAGCGGCTCTTCGCGGTGCCGCTGCTCGGCTACCACATGAGCTACCCGACGTCGCTGCGAGCGGATCTCGAGTTCAACTACTGGTGGCTGGCGCACGCGATTGACGCGGCGGTCGACGCCTTCGAGCGCACGGGCGATGAGGCGCACCTTGAGCGGGCCAGGCAGATCCACCGCGCCATCCGCCTGCGCAACGGCGGACGCCTGGTCAACGGCTACTTCGACGACATGATGTGGCTCGGTGGTGCCCTTGCGCGGCTCGGTGAGGCCTCGGGCGATCCGCGGTGGCTCGACCGTGCCGATCGGCTGTGGCGCTTCGCGGTCGAGAAGGGGTGGAACCTCCGTCACGGGGCGAGCCTCGCGTGGCGCCGCCGTCAGCTGCACTACAAGAACGCTCCGGCGAACGGCCCCTTTGCGATCCTCGGCGCGCGGCTGGAGCGCCTTCGCCCCGCTGGCCGCGAGGAGCTTTCGCGAGCCGCCTTCGACTGGATGCATGTCCGGTTGCGGGACGACGACACCGGCTTCGTGGCCGACGGCATCGGTCGCGAGGGCGGGACGACGCGCGATGAGTGGGCCTTCAGCTACAACCACGGCGTCTACCTGGGGTCCGCCCTGGCGCTGCACCGGCTGCGGCCCGATTCGCGCCTCCTCGAGCACGCATCCCGGACGGCGGAGGATCTGCTCGACCGGCTCGCTCCCGACGGCGTCTTCGTCGAGCAGGGCACGGGCGACGGCGCGCTGTTCGGCGGCATCGCCTACCGGCATCTTGTCGACCTCGCAACGACCCGCGGAGTCGAGCCAGCGGTCGCGGAGCGTGTGCGCGGCTTCGTCACGGGCAGTGTCGCCGCTCTGCAGCGCTCGAGTGAGCGTCGCGGAGTGCTGCTGGCCGGCCCGCGCTGGGACGCCCCACCCTCAGGGCCCGCCAGTCTTTCGGCCCAAATCGGCGCCGTTCTGGCGATCGAGGCCGCCGCGGCGCTGGAGCGGGCGTCGTTCGTCGCAGACTGACCGGGTGAAGGCACTCGAAAAGCGAACCCTGGCCGTCGTGATCAATCCGAGCAAGTTCGACAACGTCGTTGCGGCGGAGGACCTGGTCGCGACGATCGCCCGCCGGCACGGCTGGAACGAGCCGCTCTGGTTCACGACCAGTCCCGACGACTCCGGTGCGGCCGCGGCCCGAGCCGCCGTGGAGGCCGAGCCCGACCTGATCTGCTCGATGGGTGGCGATGGCACGGTGCGCGCAGTGGCGACGGCCCTCCGCGGCACCGGGATTCCGTACGGACTGCTGCCGAGCGGGACGGGGAACCTCCTCGCCCGCAACCTTGGGATCCCGCTCGGATCGCTCCCCGAGGCCGTCGAGATCGCCCTGCTCGGGCAAAATCGGGCGATCGATGTGGGCATCGCGACGTTCGACGACGGCGAGGAGCGGGTGTTCATGGTGATGGGCGGCGTGGGCCTCGACGCGGAGATCATGCAGAACACGGACGAGGAGTTGAAGAAGCGGGTGGGCTGGGGCGCCTACTTCGCGGCCGGGGCGCCGGCGATGTTCAAGGCCGGCTTCGAGGCGACGCTGACGATTGACGGGGCGGCGGAGCCTCCACAGCGCTGCTTCATGCTGTTGGCCTGCAACTGCAGCTCTGTCGTCGCCAACATCGAACTCGCGGCCGGCGCGGTGCTCGATGACGGCGATCTGGAACTGGTGCTGTTGCGCCGTCGCTTCGGCTTGGCACTCGATGTGGCGACCGGCAACCGCAACGGGCTCGCGTCGCTGCGGCAGTGGCCGGGCCGCGAGTTCGCGTTCGACCTGGACCAGCCTGTTCTCGCGGAGCTGGACGGCGATCTGCTCGGCCGCACCAGGTCGGGGCGCTTCGGAGTGGACCCGGGTGCGTTGCTGGTGCGCCTGCCTGTGCCGATTCCGCGCAGCCCTGGGCTCACTCCGCACGACTCTGTGATCGTCGCCACCTCCGAGATCGCGACGTTGATTCCCCGGCCTCCCGCCTCCTGAGCGCTTGCGCGCTCTTCTTTACGGCTGTAAGTTACTTGACGGACGTAAAGAAGGCGCTTCCGGGCGCCGGAGAAGAGGACCCTCGTGACCGACCCGCGGCTCATCCGCTCGCGCGAACTGCTGCTGTCTGCGATCACGACGGCGCTGGACCGACCAGGCGACGAGCAGCCGTCGATCACCGAACTCTGCGCGGAGGCGGGCGTGAGCCGGCCCACGTTCTACCAGCACTTCGGCGACGTCCCCTCGCTGATCGAGGCCGCTGCCGTCGAGCGGATGCACGCGCTGTTTGCGGCTGTCGCGCCCGTTGCACCGCAGGCTGACTGGGAGGGCGCGGTCCCGCGCGTGGTCCGCGGGTTGCTCGAGGGCCTGCTCGGGCACGCCGACTTCTTCCGCCGGGTGCTCAGCGGAGGCACGGCCCGCGCGGTGCAGGAGTCGGTCGTCGCGTTCCTCGCGCAGCGGCTCCTCACCTTCTCGCCCCTCGCGGAACGCACTCCGGGCGAAGGCGACCACGCCCGTGTCGAGCGCTTCGCCGTCTTCCTCGCTGCCGGAACGACCTGGCTCGTCGTCGGCTGGCTCCTCGACGGCGAGGCCCGCCGCCCGGCCGCCGAAGCCTCTGCCGATATCGCCGAACTCCTCGTCACTGGAGTCGCGTCGCAGCGGCTCGCCGCCCTGCACTCCACGAAGTAGAAGGACCATGACCACCACACCGCTCGGCCGTACCCTGCGCGCCGTGAACCCGCGCCTCGCCGTCGTCTTTGCCGCGATCGCGCTCATCCCGCTGATTTATGCGGGTTTGCTGACCTCGGCGAACCTCGATCCGACCCACCACCTCGACACCGTGCCCGCCGCGATCGTGAACGAGGATGCCGGCGCGACCGCCTCCGACGGCTCGGCCCTCGCCCTCGGCCACGACCTGGCCGAGGAGCTGACCAGCAGCACCTCGGAATCGAACTTCGCCTGGACCGCCGTCGGTGCCGACGAGGCAGCGCGCGAGCTGGCCTCGGGCGACGTGTATGCCGTGCTGACCGTTCCCGCGGGGTTCTCCGCGGACGTTGCTTCAGTGGGCGGCGACGATCCGTCCGCCGCCGTGCAGGCGATGCTCTCGGTCGAGACGAACGACGGCGCCAACCTGATCGTCGGCAACATCGCGTCGACGATCGGCAGTACCGTCACGCAGACGCTCGAGAAGAAAGTGGGAGAGACGTACCTGCAGAACGTCTACCTCGGTTTCACCGATGTGCACTCGAGCCTGGAGCAGGCGGCCGACGGGGCGGGGCAACTCGCGGATGGCGCCGACCGCGCTTCGGCGGGGTCCTCGAAGCTCGTCGTCGGCCTCGCGCAGCTCCAAGACGGCACGGCGCAGCTCGCGACCGGTGCCGCCGCGCTCCGCTCCGGCGCCTCGTCGGCTTCCGACGGAGCCGCGACCCTGTCCTCGGGGCTCCAGCGAATCGCCGATGGGACGGGCCAGCTGCCCCAGCAGGTGGGAGCCCTCGACTCCGGCGCACGCACGGTCGCATCTGGTGCGCAGCAGCTCGACAGCGGCGCGGGCGGCCTCGCCTCGGGAGCCGCGGACCTCGCGTCGGGGACATCGGGGTTGAAGGACGGAGCCGTCTCGGCGGCCTCAGGGGCACAGTCCCTCTCGACCGGCGCCGGTTCTGTGGCGGACGGCGCACGGGCGGCACTCGGTGCGGCGCAGCAGCTCGCGGCCGGCGCGGGAACCCTCGCCGCGGGCACCCCGGCCCTCGCGACCGGTGCGGCGGGAGTCGATTCCGGTCTCGCCTCGCTCCTTGCCCGCTACGACTCCCTTACGGACGCCCAGCGCGTCGCTGCACTGACAGCGCTCAAGCAGGGCGCCGCCGCCGTCGCCGGTGGAGCGTCCACGGCCGATGCGGGGGCGCGGGCTCTCGGCGGCGGGACGACGGCCCTCGTCGGCGACGGCAGGTCCGGTCTGACGGCCCTCACCGCCGACGCCTCCTCGGTCTCCGGCGGGGCTGCCGACCTCGCGACCGGCGCGTCCGCGGTCGCGACCGGCGCCGCCTCCGCCGACGCCGGAGCGCAGAAGCTTTCGGCCGGCGCGCAGACGCTGGCCGGCGGCGCGGCGTCGCTCGACGGCGGCGCAACGCAGCTTGCGGGCGGAGTGGACACCCTCGCGGGCGCGATCGGCCCGCTCAGCACCGGCATCGCCGATGCGGCCTCCGGTGCCGCGACTCTCTCCTCCGGGACGGCCGACGTCGCAACCGGCGCCGCCGCACTCGCCGACGGTGCCAGCTCCGCCGCCTCGGGAACCACCGTCGCCGCCGACGGCTCCCGCGACCTCGAGAGCGGCGTCGACTCCCTCGCCTCCGGATCGCGGACACTCGACACGAAGCTGACCGACGGCGCAGCCGACGTGCCCAGCTACACCGACGAGCAGGCGCGAGCGCTCAGCGCGGTCGCCGCGGCTCCGGTCGGCCTCGATGCGCAACGGCTGAACCGCGTGCCCTCCTACGGCTACGGCCTCGCTCCCTACTTCTTGGCCCTGGCGCTCTGGGTCGGAGCGCTCGCGTTCTACTTGATGAGCGCGCCCCTCAGCGCCCGCCTCCTCGCCGAGCGCCGACCCGCCTGGGTGATTGCGGTGCGCAGCTACCTGCCGGGCGCGCTGATGGCCCTTGCTCAGGGCGTGCTGGCCGCGCTGGTCATCCGCTTCGGGGTGGGGGTCGAGGCCTCGAACCTGCCGGGGCTGATCGGAATCGCGGTCCTGACGAGCCTGACCTTCGTGGCTATCAATCAGGCGCTGATCGCACTGCTGGATGCGCCGGGACGGTTTCTGGCCCTGCTGTTGATCGTGCTGCAGTTGTCCTCTGCCGGAGGGACGTACCCGGTTGAGACCGCGCCGGCCTTTTTCCAGGTGATCCACGGGGTGCTGCCACTGACGTGGACGGTGGAGGCGTTCCGCTCACTGATCGCGGGCGGGAGCATCGGGGTGGCGCACGCGGTGCTGGTGCTGCTGCTGTGGCTGGCCGGGGCGTTCGTGGTCACCGTGCTGGCAGCGGCGCGCCGACGTCGGGGGCTGACCCCCGCGCTCCGCGACCCGGAGCCGCTGCTCGAGTCGGCGTAACGCGCGTCGCCGTGAGTGTCCAAAAGTTGTCGCTCTCAGCGTCGAATGCGACAACTTTTGGACACTGGCGAAGTCGGCGCAGGTGTCAGGACGCGCGCGTTCGGCCCACGGCGAACGCGTGGGCGCCGTCCAGAGAGCGGGAGGTAGCCTGTCATTCACATTTCCTCGTCAGAAAGGCGCCGGGTGTCGCACCCGCAACAAGCATGAACGTCAAGCGCATCTTCCGAGGTCCCATCCTCTACGTCGTCCTGGCGATCGTCGCGGTGTGGATCGGCTCCTCGCTGATCACGATGTCCGGCTTTCGCCCGGTTACGACGCAGGAGGGCCTCGACCTCCTGAAGGACGGCAAGGTCGACTCCGCCAAGATCGTCGACGGCGAGCAGCGCGTCGACCTCACGCTTAAGCAGGCCGACGGGGACAACGGGACGCAGGTGCAGTTCTACTACGTCGCCCCGCGCGGATCCGAGGTCGTCAACGCGGTGTCTGCGGCGGAACTCGGCAGCACCGGCTACAACGACGAGGTCCCGCAGACCAACTGGTTCCTCTCGGCGCTCGGATTCCTGCTCCCCATCCTCCTGATCGGCGCGTTCTTCTGGCTGATGCTCTCGGGCATGCAGGGCGGCGGCAACCGCGTCATGCAGTTCGGCAAGTCAAAGGCGAAGCTGGTCTCGAAGGAGTCGCCGAAGGTCACGTTCGGCGACGTCGCCGGCGCCGACGAGGCGATCGAGGAGTTGCACGAGATCAAGGAATTCCTCAAGGAGCCGGCCAAGTTCCAGGCGGTTGGCGCCCGCATCCCCAAGGGCGTCCTGCTCTACGGCCCTCCCGGCACCGGCAAGACCCTGCTGGCCCGCGCCGTTGCGGGGGAGGCGGGCGTCCCCTTCTACTCCATCTCCGGCTCCGACTTCGTGGAGATGTTCGTCGGAGTCGGCGCGAGCCGCGTCCGCGACCTCTTCCAGCAGGCGAAGGAGAACTCGCCCGCCATTATCTTCGTCGACGAGATCGACGCCGTGGGTCGCCACCGCGGCGCAGGCATGGGCGGCGGGCACGACGAGCGCGAGCAGACCCTCAACCAGCTCCTGGTCGAGATGGACGGCTTCGACGTCAAGACGAACGTCATCCTGATCGCGGCGACGAACCGCCCGGACATTCTCGACCCGGCGCTGCTGCGCCCCGGCCGCTTCGACCGCCAGATCGGCGTCGACGCTCCCGACCTGCTCGGCCGCAAGCGGATCCTCGAGGTCCACGGCCGCGGCAAGCCGCTCGCGAGCGGGGTCGACCTCGAGGTCGTTGCGCGCAAGACTCCGGGCTTCACCGGCGCCGACCTGGCCAACGTCCTCAACGAGGCCGCACTGTTGACGGCCCGCTCCAATGCGCAGTTGATCGACAATCGTGCGCTTGACGAGGCCATCGACCGTGTCATCGCCGGGCCGCAGCGCCGCACGCGGGTCATGCGTGACAAGGAGAAGCTGATCACCGCCTACCACGAGGGCGGCCACGCCCTGGCTGCCGCGGCGATGCGCCACACCGACCCGGTGACCAAGGTCACGATCCTCCCGCGCGGTCGCGCCCTCGGCTACACGATGGTGCTCCCGCTCGAGGACAAGTACTCGACCACCCGCAACGAGCTGCTCGACCAGCTCGCCTACGCGATGGGCGGGCGTGTTGCCGAGGAGATCGTCTTCCACGACCCGACCACGGGAGCGTCGAACGACATCGAGAAGGCGACTTCCATCGCCCGCAAGATGGTCACCGAGTACGGCATGTCCTCCAACGTTGGAGCGGTGAAGCTCGGCCAGTCCTCGGGCGAGATGTTCCTCGGCCGCGATATGGGCCACCAGCGGGACTACTCCGAGCAGATCGCCGAGACGGTCGACGCCGAGACCCGCCAGTTGATCGAGCAGGCGCACGACGAGGCGTGGCAGGTCATCAACGCCAACCGCGACATCCTCGACCGTCTCGCAATGGAGCTTCTCGAGAAGGAGACGCTCGACCACGACCAGTTGGCCGAGATCTTCAAGGACGTGCGCCGCATCGATGAGCGCCCGCAGTGGCTCTCCAGCGACAAGCGCCCGCTGTCCGACCTGCCGCCCATCGCGGTGCCGGTCGCCAAGGCGCCGATCGACTCCGGCGCGACCGACGGAGGCGTCTCCTCCGCAGGAGCCGACGCAGTCGCCCCGAAGCGCCCGCCGCTGATCAACCCGCGCCCCGCGACGGCGTAGCGAGCGCGTGCCCGTCGACAAGGCGCGCATCGAGGCGGCCGTCGCCGAAATCCTCGTGGCCATTGGGGAAGATCCCGGCCGCGAGGGCCTGGTAGCGACGCCCCGCCGAGTTGCCGAGGCGTACGAGGAGTTCTTTAGCGACTTCTCCGCGAACGCCGCTGCCCAGCTGACCGAGACGTTCGCGGTCGTCGAGGACGGCCAGAAGCCGCCGGTGGAGCACACTGTGATCGTGCGCGATCTCGTTTTTCGCTCCGTCTGCGAGCACCATCTGCTGCCGTTCATCGGCGTGGTGCACATCGCCTACCGACCGCACGAGCGGGTCGTCGGGCTCGGACGGCTGCCGCGCGTGGTCGACACGGTCGCCTCGCGACCGCAGATCCAGGAGCGGCTCACCGAGCAGATCGCCGATGCGCTTGATGAGGGGCTCGCCCCCGAGGGGGTGCTGGTCGTCGTGGACGCGGAGCATGGCTGCGTCCGGATGCGCGGACCCCGGCAATCCACCAGCTCGACCGTGACGGTCGCCGCTCGCGGCAGCCTCGCAGAGACGGCCGCCCGCGCCGAGATCATCGCGCTGATCGGCGCCGCACGGGGGCAGTGAGATGGCCCCCTCCGTCGTGGACCTCGCCCCGGCAGACCGCAGCGCGCTCGTCGGGATCCTCAACGTCACTCCGGACTCGTTCAGCGACGGCGGCCGATGGGTCTCGGTCGATGACGCCGTCCGCCACGGCCTCGCGATGACTCGCGCGTCCGGCGAGGGGCCTGCCTCCTTCGGCGCCGATCTGATCGACATCGGAGGCGAGAGCACCCGCCCCGGTGCCGTCCGTGTCGACCCCGCCGCCGAGCAGGCGCGAGTGCTGCCCGTCGTGCGCGCGCTCGCGGCGGAGGGCGTCCGGGTCAGCATCGACACGATGAGCGCGGAGACCGCCGGCGCCGCCCTCGACGCGGGTGCCGTCGTCGTCAACGACGTCTCGGGCGGGCGTGCGGACCCGGCCATGCTGCCGCTGGTCGCCGAGCGCGAAGCGGTCTATATCGCGATGCACTGGCGCGGCCACAGCGCGGGCATGAACGCGCTCGCCGAGTACGACGACGTCGTGGCAGAGGTGCGCGACGAGCTCGAGCGCCGCGTCGACGCGGCCCGGGCGGCCGGGATCCGCGACGATCGCCTCCTGCTCGATCCGGGCCTCGGCTTCGCCAAGAACGGTGGGCACGACTGGGCGCTGCTGGCCCGGCTCGGCGCGATCCGCTCGCTCGGGTTCCCGGTTCTCGTCGGGCACTCGCGCAAACGCTTTCTCGCCCCCTTCGCCCCCGCCGGCGTCCCGGCCGCCGAGCGCGACGACATCTCGGCGATGCTGAGCCTCGTCGCGGCCGAGCGGGGAGCATGGGGTGTGCGGGTGCATGACGTCCGCTCGAGCGCCAGGGCACTCGCGCTCGCCGCCCGACTCCAGGAGGAGACCCCGTGACCGCGCTCGATCCCGCCACCCTCGCCCTGCGCGACTCCATCACGCTGACTGGCTTGCGCGTGCGCGCGCACCACGGTGTTTTCGACTTCGAGCGCGAGAACGGGCAGGACTTCGTGATCGACGTGACGGTCTGGCTCGACATGTCCGCCGCAACTGAGGGGGACGCCCTGGCCGAGACGGTGCACTACGGCGAACTCGCGATTGCGCTGGCCGACGCCGTCACCCGCGATCCAGTCGACCTGATCGAGACACTGGCTGAACGCCTCGCCAGCGTGGCACTGGGCTTCCCGGCGGCCGACGTCGTCCGCATTACCGTGCACAAACCGGATGCGCCGATCCCGCTGCCGTTTGAGGACGTCGCCGTGCAGATCACGAGGACCCGCTCGTGAGGCCCCGACAGGAGCGGATCCGTCCGGTGCGGCACGTGGTTCTGGCGCTGGGCAGCAATCTCGGCGATCGCCTCGCGCATCTCGAGGAGGCGCTGCGCTTGCTCGCGACGACACCGGGGTTGCGGATCGAGGCAGTGTCGAAGGTGGTCGAGTCGCCGGCGTGGAAACCCGAGGGCGTCGATGAGTCTGCCCCCGGATACCTCAACGCCGTGATCACTGGGTCGACGACGCTGGAGCCCGAGGACCTGCTCGCGGCAACGGCGGCGATCGAGGTGGCCTGCGGGCGGATCCGCGGCGCGGGCGAGGAGCGCTGGGGCGACCGCACGCTCGACATCGACGTGATTGCCATCGGAGGTGTGCGCCGCGACGACGCGCATCTCACCCTGCCGCACCCGCGCGCGGCCGAGCGCGCCTTCGTGCTGGAACCCTGGCTCGACGTCGAGCCGGATGCGGTGTTGCCGGGAGCCGGGCCGGTGGCCGAGTTGCGCGCGCGGGCAGTGGACCGCGTGGCCGACCACGTCGCGGCGCTGACCTGGCCGGCGCCGACGCATCCGTCCGCCGACCCCGAGAGCAGGACCCCGTGAGGCGCACCCGCATCAGCACTCTGCTCGGCCTCGCCCTGGCCGGAGCCGTGGCCGGCTTCCTCTTCGACCTCGCCATCGCCGCCGCGGGACGTCCTGTGCTCATCCCCCCGCTGACCGTCCCGCTCACCCTCGTCGTCGTGGCGGCCCTCGTGCTCGGCTTCGCGATTCCGATCCACCGGGCTACGACAGGCACGCTGCACCATCCGATCGACCCGTTCCGTGCGATGCGCGTCGTGGTGCTCGCGAAGGCGTCCAGCCACGTCGGCGCGCTGCTGCTCGGAGCGTCGGGCGGCATCCTCGTCTACCTCCTGAGCCGGGCGATCCCTTCGCTAGGCTCCGTGTGGCAGGACATCGCGTCCATCGTGGGCGCGGTTGTGCTGCTGGTGGCCGGTGTGATCGCCGAGTACCTGTGCACCATCCCGCCGAGTAACGACGACGACAGCGCCGTCGGCGAGGTGAACCACGCCTGACGCCGACGCCCGCTCGCACGTGGGCAGGGAGGACGACGCCATGCCCGCCGAGCCCGAGGACGCGGTGCTGCCGACGCGCCGCGACGCGGTCACGCGCGGGAGAGACCGCCTCGAGGTCGCGGGGGAGTGGCGGCGTGTCTCGCCGAAGTACGTCGCGGTCGAGGTCGTGTCGGCCGTGGTGTCCAGTGTGATGCTGCTTGCTGTGCCCGTCGTGCTGCTGCTGATCGGCGTCTCGTGGGCGTGGATCCTGGTGCTCGCCGCCGCGGTCCTCGCGGTGACCCTCCTGATCGTGGCGCCTCGCCGGGCGCGCGCCTACGGGTACCTCCTGCGGCAAGACGATCTGCTCTTTCGTCGCGGCATCATGTTCCAGCGTTTCGTGTCGGTGCCCTACGGGCGGATGCAGCTCATCGACGTCACTCGCGGGCCGCTCGCCCGGGCGCTCGGCCTCGCCGACCTCCGCTTTGTCACCGCCGCCGCGGCGACCGGCGTCAGCATTCCGGGCCTCGCCGAGAGTGATGCGGAGGAGCTCCGCGACCGCCTCGTCGAGCTCGCTGAGTCGCGCCGGGCGGGCTTGTGACGGAGTTCCGCGCTGTCGAGACGGACCTCGCCGACGGCGACTGGCACCGCCTCCATCCCGCAACGCCCGTCCTCAAGGGCGGGATCGGCCTGCTGGTCGTCCTCGGGATCATCGTCACCAACCTCCGCGAGCGCCTGGTCGAGCTGTTCCTGCCCGGCCCCGAGGGCTTCGAGAGCGGCGACCCGGTCGACGAGCTGCTGCGTCGCGGCTTGGTCGGCTGGGCGCTGTTGGCGGTCGCGGTCGGACTCGCCGTGGCCGTCTTCGCGTTCTGGCTGTCGTGGCGGATGCATACGTTCCGCATCACGGACGAGGTCGTCGAGGTGCGCTCGGGCGTGCTCTTCCGCACCAACCGGAGGGCGCGATTGGATCGCATCCAGGGCATCGCCGTGCAGCGACCGTTGTTCGCGCGGCTCTTCGGCGCGGCGAAGCTCGAGGTGAGCGTTGCTGGCCAGGACGCGACGGTGCAGCTCTCGTATCTCGGCTCGCGGCTGGTCGATGCTGTGCGCCGCGACATCCTGCGCCTGGCGTCGGGGGTGGGTGAGCGGGAGTCGGCGGTCGCGGGCGAGGGCCGGGCCGGCGGATTCCTCGCGCGCCGGCTCGAGGAGTTCGGCGAACCGGTGGACGACGCGCCACCCGAGTCGGTCGTGTCGATCCCGCCGGGCCGCCTGCTCGGGTCGCTGGTGTTCAGCGGATTCACGCTGTTCCTCGCCGCCGCGGTGGTGGCCGTCGTCTTCGTGGCCGTCTACGGCTCGCCGATCGTGCTCGTCGCGATCCTTCCCGGCCTGATCGGCTCGGGCAGCTATTACATCCGGCAGTTCGTGCGCTCGCTCCGCTACTCCATCGCCGCGACGCCCGACGGCGTGCGCGTCGGCTACGGCGTGCTCTCGACCAGCAGCGACACACTGCCGCCCGGGCGGATCCACGCGGTCGAGATTACGCAGCCGCTGCTCTGGCGGCCCTTCGGCTGGTGGCGTGTCCGGATCGACCGCGCCGGCCACGCGGCGTCTCGCGGGGCGAACGGCGAGCCGAACACCACGATCCTGCCCGTCGGCGATCTCACGACGGTCGAGCGCGTGCTCGGCCTGTTGCTGCCAGGCACACAAGAGTCGACTCCGGTTGGCGACGCGCTGCGGCACCGCGACGCCGCAGGATTCACGCGGGCGCCCCGCTCGGCGGTGTGGCTTCGGCCGTTCTCGTTCCACAGGACGGGTTACCGGCTGACGGATGAGGTCGCGATCCTGCGCAGCGGTGCGGTGTGGCGGCGGGTCGCGGTGGTGCCGTTGGCGCGCATACAGAGCATCGGCGTGCAGCAGGGGCCGCTTCAGCGCCTGCTCGGGCTGGCCTCGGCACACGTGCACACGGTCGCCGGCCCCGTCACTCCGACCGTGCCGGTGATGAGCGCTGCCGACGGGATGGTCCTCTTCGAGCGGCTCGCGAGTGCGGGCGTCCGGGCGGCGGCGCGGGATGCGAGCCACCTGTGGGGCCGGCGGGCGGAGTCGAGCCTGCCGACGGTGACGACCGCGACCGCCGCAATGACCGCACCCGCGGCGACGTCCTGGCCCGCTCCGAAGGGGGACCCGTATGCCTGAGATCCGCCGCGATGGACGCCTTGGCGTCGGCATCATCGGTGCCGGCCGGGTGGGCCCGGTGCTTGGTGCGGCGCTGGCTGGTGCCGGCCACGCCGTGATCGGGGTCGCGACCACCAGCGAGAGCGGGCGGGAGCGCGCCGACGCGCTCCTTCCGGGAGTGCCGGTCCTTCCGATCCCGGACCTGGTGGAGCGCAGCGAGTTGGTGATCATCGCCGTCCCCGGGAGTGAGATTGCGGCGCTCGTCTCGGGCCTCGCGGCGATCGGGGCGTGGCAGCCGGGACAGCTCGTGCTGCACACGGCACCCGAGCACGGCTACGGCGTGCTGGCGCCTGCGCTCGCGTCCGGAGTCATTCCGCTCGCCGTCCATCCCGCGATGGCGTTCAGTGGTACGAGCCTGGACCTCGCCCGGCTCGCCGAGACCTACTGTGCGGTGTCGGCGCCCGGCCCGGTACTACCGATCGCGCAGGCGCTCGTCGTGGAGATGGGCGGCGAGCCGGTGACCGTAGCGGAGGGGGACCGTGCGGCCTACGCCGAGGCCGTGTCGACGGCGACCACCTTTTCGACGGCCATCGTCGACCAGGCGGCCGGATTGCTGGCGAGCATCGGTGTCGAGAAGCCGGGCTTCTTCCTCTCGAGCCTGGTCCGCTCCTCCGTCGACGACGCCCTGCGCCGCGCCTCCGGCTGACGCCGCGGCCGCTGGTGCGCCCGACGCGCCGGAGACATCGTCGTGTCGCCGAGACGGCGCGGCGGGCGGGACGCCTCGGCGGTCAGCGCGGCGTCTCGTGGCCTCGCGCGGCGCCGCGGGCCGCAACGAGGACGGTGAGGCAGCACAGGATGACAGCGGTGGCGCTCGTCGCCAGCACGGCGTACCCGGCAGCGGCGGCCACGAGTCCGGCGGTGATGCTCGCTGCTCCGCCGCCCACGTTGAGCAGGAGGTCGGTCATGCTCTGGGCGGCCGCGCGGTCCGCGGGGGCGAGGTCGAGCGTGACCAGCGTCGAGCCGGCGACCGTCCCAAGCGACCACGCCGCGCCCAGCAGGACGAGGCCGATCCCGAACAGCAGGGGCCCGTTCGAGGCGCCGATGGCGAGGATTCCCGCGGCAGAGGCCGTAAGAGCGAGGCCGGCCGCACCGCAGCGCAGGGCGCCCCAGCGCCGCACGAGCAGCCCGAAGAGGGGACTCAATCCGTACATCGCGGCGAGATGCCCGCTGAGCACGATGCCGACGACCACCGTGGTCTCATCCGCCCCGTGCTCGCCGCCGCCGTGCTGACCCGCGTGGTGCAGGTGCACCGGAGCCAGCGCCATGAGCGCGATCATGACGGCGTGCGAGGCCACCGAGATCGCGACTCCCGCGAGGGCCCGAGGGTGCTCACGGAGCACAGTGATCGCGTTCGCGCGCACGATGACAGGTCGGACCAGCGCCGCTGTGGTCGTCGGCAGGCCGATGCGAATGCACGCTGCGGCGGCTCCGTAAAGCACAGCAGGGAGGAGGAAGGACGTCGCGCCGGCGGTGAGCGCGGCGAGGTTCGGACCGACGAGCGAGCCAACCGTCGATGCCCACAGGACCATTGCGATCATGGCGGCCGTTGTGTCGGGGGCAGGAGCGGAGTCGGCTGCGGCGAACCGCGCGGCCAGCCCGGCGACGGCTCCGCCGCCGATCAGGACGGTGCCGAGCACGAGCAGCCACCACAGCCCCAGCCCGATCGCCGCGGCGCCGACCAGCGCGCCGGTTGCCGCGATGCTGTACGCGAGGGAGAGAGCCGCGCGGCGACCGAAGCGTTCGGAGAGACGTGCGATCGGTAGTGTCAGCACGCTCGCTCCGACAACCATCGCCGTCTGGGTCGCTCCGGCCACCTGTTCGGTTCCCGCCAGCGCCACCGCCGTGACGCTCGCCGTCGCCAGCACCAGTCCCGCCGCTGTGGACGCCAGCACCTGCGCCGCGACAAGCGTGCGCAGTGCGGTGCCGTGCGCGGGCGGCTTCCCGATGCGAGTAGGGCTCATCGCATGGCACGGTACCAGTATGGCTCCCAGCCCGGATCGCCTGGCGCCTTCACGTTCCTGTCAGCCCGAGACACCGCCGTATCGCTCGAGACGCCACGGCGGGCGGGCCGTCTCGGCGGTCTGCCTGGTGCCTCACGCCGCGGTGCGCCCGCACTGCTCACTCGAGGAGGAGGACGTTCGGCAGGGCGGGGTCGATCTCGCGACAGAGAGCGTAGAGGGCACCGGCGGTCCCGAGCAGGAGACCGCGGACGGTGGTGATTCCGCTCGGAAGACCGCTGCGGGCACCGGAGCGGCCGATCGAGCCTGGTCCGCTCCTCCATCGACGACGCCCTGCGCCGGGCGTCCGGCTGACACTCCGGGCCTCGAACGCGATCGTTGACGGGCAGGTCATTGGAGCAGCAGCACCCATTGGCCCAGCGCGACAATCCCTGCGACGCCGGCTACGCCCGCCCAGCAGAAGGCGAACAGAGACCATTCGCTGTACTCCGAGTGCTGGCGGCGGTCGTGAATCGCGGCGACGACTGCGGCGCCGGTGAAGCCGAGCGTGAGACAGCTCGCGCCGACCGCGACGACCGCCCTCACGGCAGAATCTCGATCGTACCGGGATCGGTGAGCAGCGGCTCCGCGGTCCGCTCGATGTGCTCGAAGGTGCCGGGGCGGTTGGCGACCGTGATGAGAAAGCGGCCGCGGCTGGGACGCTGGAACTTGTACCCGGGTACTGGGTCCCCGGGTGGGTCTTGCCAGGCGGCAAGCATCGCCTGCTCCGCGATCGACAGAGGCACCGCCGACGTGAGCAGAGGCATTTGTGCGCCGGGTAAGTCGCCGCAACTCACCATGCTAGAGCGTTCCGCGAAGCCCTTCGCCTTCATCTGATCCTCTACGGAGGCGAGTGCGAGGAGGCCGCTCATGGTGCGGCTGATGATCGCGAAGCCCACGCCGCGGGCGCGGTTGGAGTGGGCGAGCCTGCCCGATACGAGGAGAATTGCGGGATGCCCGCCTCCGCGGAGGCGAGAGCATCTTCGTGACGGAACATGGTCTGTGCCAGCCTTCGGGTTGATCGCTGAGGTGAGGATCGTGGGTAGCCTGGGAGCGAATCCCGAGTCGTCTGCCATGCGGATGTCGTCAGCGACAGGCGCGTATGGCCGTGCCGCACTTGGTCGTGAGTGTGCACACCCGGCCGCTGCTGCTCTGGTACGGGCTCACGACGGTAGCCTCCTTCTCGAGAATCTCGGGTATCATTTCCTTCTTTCCTTTGTCATCTATTTCGATCTCCCACTCCGCGTCGCGAAGGGAGCAATGTTGCGCACCAAGCGACGACGGAGCGCAGCGGGGTGCACGGGATGACCGGAGTTCGAGAACCAGATGATGTCGAGATAATCATTGGGATTTGAGGAAGCAGAGACGGCGGCGACGTCCGGTCTTTGCAGAGATGCCATGGTGAGAATTTCCGGTAGTCGCGGCATCCCGATTCCGGGTGTGCCGCGACTGTAAGACGTCGCGGTGGTGGGACGGAACTATCCGATGGTGGGAGCTTTGGTGACGGAGTGATCCGGTCGGTGTGTCCGCCTCCCCCGATCGGTGGAGACGGAACGCGAGCGACCCCTGTCATCGGGCGCCACTTCGCGTCCGTCCCCTGGTGCCCGGCCTATCGTCGGGTGGTGCGGGACACGAAAAGTGAATGGTGGACACGCGACGTCATCGTCGCTGCTGTCGCGGTCCAGGTGTGCGCCGTGACGGGTGTGCTGGGTCATCCTGAGTGGCGGTGGTCGGTGCTCATGGCCGTGCTGCTGATTGTGCGACGGACCCGTCCGGTGGCCTTCGCCGTGGTGGCCGCAGCGGTGTCGGTGGCCCACCTCATCGTCGATGGCGGGCTGCTCCTGCCGGGTGGCGTGGTCCTGCTCGTTGCGGTCTTCTCCGTCGCTGCGCACGCCTCGGAGCAGGCACGCAGCATCGGTCTGCTTCTGGGGATTGGCTACGCCGTCTCTCTGGGTGGCTGGGCTCTCTTCGGGTCCTCGTCGGGATTCGGGGCGGCCGGTCTGGTCGTCGGGCTGGTCTTGATCAGCATCGTGACGGCCTGGGCGCTCGGGCTTCTCGAGCGGCGCAGGGCCGAGGCGCTGCGCGACGCCCGCCGTCGGCGCGAGCTTTCCGAGCGCGATGTCGCGATCCGGGGCCGGCTGGCCGCCTACGAGGAGCGCGAGCGCATCAGCGGTGAGATGCACGATGTGCTCGCGCACACGCTCACGAGCATTGTGGTGCAGGCCGAAAGCGGCCGGGCAAGAGCGTCGGATGCACAGGCCGCGGACGCGTTCGAGACGATCTCCGTAACGAGCCGTTCCGCACTCCAGGAGATTCGCGGGCTGCTCTCAGCCGAGATCGTGTCAGCGGCGCTGCCGACACCCGGGATCGATGACCTCGGAGAGCTGGTCGAGGGCTTCGCGAGATCGGGGATGACCGTCGCTCTCCAGGTCACCGGCGTGCCGCAGCCGCTGACTCCGGAGATGTCGCTGTCGGTCTACCGGGTGGTCCAGGAGTCGCTGACCAATGCTCTGCGGCACGGCAGCGGTGACCAGGCGCGGGTGAGGGTGGCCTGGGAGGAGAAGACGCTCACAGTCGTCACGACGAATCCGATCGCCTCGACTCCGTCCGTACCTCTTCGTGAGCAGCGGGGAATCGCCGGAATACGTCGTCGCTGTGCGCTCTACGGCGGCAGCGTTTGCTACTCGCACAGCGACGTCTTCATGCTCACGGCGTGCTGGCCGCTGCGGACAAGCGCTCACGGAGCGGGAGCTTCCGCGTGACGGCGGCGAGGGGCCGGATCTCTGTGATCGTGGTGGACGATCACGCTCTGGTCCGCGACGGCTTGATCCGCATCGTCAACGCCCAGCCCGACATGGAGACGGTGAGCTATGCGGTCGACGGGGCGACCGCCATCGAACGTGTGCGCGACCTGCGACCGGACCTGGTGGTGATGGACGTCCGGATGCCCGTGCTGGACGGGATCGAAGCGACGCGGGTCATCACGTCCGAGCGGATCAGCCCCAGAACCCGAATCCTCGGACTCACGACTCACGACAGCGACGTCTACGCCATCCGCATGCTTCAAGCCGGAGCCGTCGGCTTCATCCTCAAGGACAGCACCGCCGAGCAGCTCGTCGATGCGCTTCGGGCCGCGCACAGCGGGACCTTCACGACCTCGGCGAGCACCGCGGTGCGGCTGGTGAATCGAATGGCCGCGGGGGAGGCAGAAGGAGGGCCGCCGGACGATTCGGCGCTCGCCGCGCTGACCAAGCGCGAGCGGGTGGTCTTCGAGCGGGTCGTGTCGGGCAAGTCGAATCCTGAGATCGCGCGGGATCTCTGCGTCGCCGAAGTCACGGTCAAGACGCACGTCGGACACATCCTGGCCAAGCTGCATGTGCGCGACCGCGTTCAACTCGTCATTTGGGCACACCGACGAGGGCTCGGCGCGGCCGAGTTGACCCTCGACAGCGCTACCTCCGGCTGACGCGGATCACCTGCCGCTGCGCCCGTCTCCGACCATCAGAGGAGAAGCGCCGTCGCAAGTCACACCGCAGCATGATTCGCATCGGCTGCCTTGCCGCGACGATGGAAGCCACCTCAGTCTGGGACGCCAATACGCCCGGACAGGGCGGATCAAGGAGGAGTGCATCATGAGCACAGTCATCGCCACGCACGGGCTGACGAAGCGCTTCAAGCGCCACACGGCCGTGGACGGGCTGAACCTCGTCGTGCCGTCGGGTGTGGTCTATGGCTTTCTGGGCCCCAACGGTTCCGGCAAGTCCACGACGATGAAGATGCTGCTCGGACTTACCCAGCCGACGTCCGGCTCGATCGAGCTGTTCGGACAGCCTCTCACGCGCACCGCGCGGGGCGAGCTGCTCGCCTCGATCGGCTCGATGATCGAGGCGCCTCCCGGATACGGGCACCTGACGGGGTGGGAGAACATGCTGATCGTGCGGGACATGCTCGGTCTCACCGACGCGCAGATTGAGCGCGCACTGAGCACGGTGCGACTGACCGAGCACAAGGGCAAGCTCGTGCGCAACTACTCCCTCGGTATGAAGCAACGCCTCGGAATCGCCATGGCTCTCGCTCGCAATCCCGTCCTTCTCGTCCTCGACGAGCCGACCAACGGTCTGGATCCTGCCGGCATCGAGGAGATCCGCACACTCCTGCTCGACCTGGCCGACCAGGGGATCACGGTGATGGTTTCCAGCCACCTTCTCGACGAGATCGACAAGATGGCCTCCGTCCTCGGCATCCTCGCCACAGGGAAGCTGATCTTCCAGGGCAGCCGCGACCAGCTCTTCGCGCATTCCGTGCCCGACCTCGTCCTCGACTCTCCCGCGCCCCAGGAGGTCCTCCGGTTGGTCCCCGACGCGGTGGCGACAGGAGAGCGGATCCGGGTCGGCGGCTACGGGAAGGATGAGACCGCTGCGCTTATCAAGCGCCTCGTCGACGCGGACGTTCCGATCCACGAGGTCCGTCGCGTCCAGCAGAGTCTCGAGGACGTCTTCATGGATCTAACCGGCCGGGGTGGTCTCCTGTGACGCGGCCAGGATTACGACGGCTCATCAACTCCGTGGCACTGGAGTTCCGCAAGATGCGACGGCTGCGGGCGATCCCTCTCCTGATCGGTCTCGTCGCTGCTGTCGCTGCCCTCAGCTCCGCCTCCCTGTTTTCGGGAAGCGCTCGGGCGACGTTCGATGACTCGGATGCGTCGCCCTGGGCGGCACTGCTGCTCAGCTACACCATGATCGTGGCGATGACCTCGCCGATCCTCGCCGCCGTGCTCGCCAGCAGGCAGACCGACATCGAGCACTCGGGGTCCGGCTGGAACCTCGCTGCCGCTGCCGGGCGTCGTCGTCCGAGCCTCTGTCGGGCCAAACTCTGCGCTCTGGCCCTCTTGCTGGCGCCTGCCGTTGCCTGTCAGACGCTCCTGGTGATCGGCATTGGCGTCCTCGTCGGGATCACCGTGCCCCTCGATGCCGTGCCCTGGATCGTGTACACCGGACTCGTCTATCTGCTCGACGTCACGTTCTGCGCGCTGCACATTTGGCTCGCCGCACGGGTGGAGAACCAGCTCGTCAGCGTGGGAGTCGGGATGCTTGGCGCGTTCCTCGCGGCGTTCTCCCTGCTGATTCCCGCTTCCGTCAGCCGGGTTATCCCGTGGGGGTACTACGCCGTCATCTCGCAGGCCGGGCAGTCCGGCGACGTCGTCGTCTACATCCAGGCGCCCTACGGATGGATTGCGGGGTTCCTGATCCTCGCCGCTGCCGCCTTCTCGGTGGGAGTGCACCGTCTCGATCGCATCGGAGGATGATCCATGTTCCGCGCCGAACTCACGAAACTGAGGCGATCCAGCACCTGGATCGTCGCCCTGATCCTGCCGATCCTCGCGGTGGTCACCGGCACGATCAACCTCGCAACCAACGTCGAGGTTCTCGATTCGGGGTGGGGGTCGTTCACCTCTCAGGTTGTGCTCTTCTACGGAATGATCTTCTATTCGATGGGGATTAGCCTCCTGACGGCCACCGTCTGGCGCGTCGAGCACCGCGGCACGAACTGGAACCTTGTGCTGACCTCCACCGTCGGGGCGTCACGGCTCTCGCTGGCGAAGATTGCCGTGGTCCTCTTGCCCACCGCCGTCATGCAGGGTGTCCTCGTCGCAGGTACTGCGGTCTCCGGAACCTTCGTGCTCCATCTGCCGGGGCCCTTTCCGTGGGAATTCGCCGTCGTGGGGCTCGTCGCCGTCGTCGCGGCTCTTCCTCTCATTGCCGTGCAATCGCTCCTGTCGATGCTGCTGCGATCCTTCGCGGTGCCTGTCGCCCTCTGCCTTGTCGGCTGCGTCGTTGGGGTCGCCGCAGTCACGTCCACGGCGCTCCATCCCCTCGGCTACGTCCTGCCGCAGGCCATCACCACGCGGGCGTTGAACCTCGGTTCCACCGCGATTGTCGGCTCCGGGTCACTCACTGTCGACGATGCGCTGCCGATCGTCCTGACCGCACTTGCCCTCGCGGCGGCGCTTACCTGGCTTACTGTCGTCGCGCTCCGCATCGTCAAGCTCCGCTGAGAGGCGGCGGCACTCGCCGAGACATCCCGGCCCCGCCGAGACGCCGCGCCGGTCGGGTCGTCCCGGCGATCAGCGCGGTATCTCGCGGAGCCGGAGGCTGGCACCGGCCCGCCGGTAGCATCGACAGGTGATCAGCACCATCGAGCGCATCGACGTTCTCCGCGAGCGGCTGCAGGAGGCGCGGCGGGCCGGAAAGCGCGTCGCACTCGTTCCGACGATGGGGGCGCTGCACGCCGGACACCTGGCGCTCGTCGCCCGGGCGCGCGAACTCGCAGACATCGTCGTGGTCTCGGTTTTCGTGAACCCGTTGCAGTTCGGGCCGACCGAGGACCTCGACCGCTACCCGCGCGACCTCGCTGGTGACACCGCACTGCTCGACGCGGCAGGGGTCGACGTCGTCTTCGCGCCACACGTCGCCGAGATGTATCCCGATGGAGCCTCCTCGACACGCGTTGTCGCCGGCCAGGTCGGCGAGCTCTACGAGGGTCGCTCGCGGCCGGGGCACTTCGACGGAATGCTCACCGTCGTTGCGAAGCTGCTGAACATCGTGCAACCCGATTTCGCGGTGTTCGGGCAGAAGGACGCGCAGCAGTTATTCCTCGTGCGGCGGATGGTCGGCGACCTCAACCTCCCTGTCGCGATCGAGGGCGTCGACATCGTGCGGGAGGAGGATGGACTCGCCCGCTCCAGCCGCAACCGCTACCTCGACGACGAGCAGCGTCGAGCGGGACTCGCGCTGCCGCGACTCCTCGCCGCCGCTGCCGCAGCGGCTGACCGCGGTGCCGACGCGGCGATCGACGCGGCGCACGCCGTCGCGCGGGACGAACCGCTCGTTAGGCTGGACTACCTCGCCGTGGTGAATCCCGCGACGCTCCTCCCGGTCGATGCCGACCACCGCGGTCCGGCCCTCGTGCTCGTCGCCGCGCGTGTCGGCACCACCCGCCTCCTCGACAACGGCCCGATCCTGCTCGCCTGATCTCGGCCGTCCGCCTCCTACCGAAAGCACTGCGCCATGGCCGACACTCCCGACGCCCCCGTGCCCCCGACCGAGCCGACCGAGCGCACCGCCGCCGAGCAGCAGGCGCTCGACCAGGAGGCCTCCGAGCAGAAGGCCGTCCGCCTCGGCAAGCGTGAGCGTCTGCTTGAACTCGCCGGCGACGATCTTGGCGCGGGTGCCTACCCGGTCGCGGTCGGGGTCACCGACACCGTCGCGGCCGTTCGCGCGCGGCACGAGGACATCGAGCCGGATGCGAAGACCGGTGAGCGCGTCGGCCTCGCCGGGCGGATCGTCTTCCAGCGCAACACAGGCAAGCTCTGCTTCGCGACCCTCCAATCGGGCGATGGCGAGCGGATCCAAGCGATGGTGTCGCTCGGCGAGGTCGGCGAGGAGTCGCTGGCCGCGTGGAAGGAGTTGGTCGACCTCGGCGACCACCTCTTCGTCGCCGGTGAGGTCATCTCGAGCAAGCGCGGCGAGTTGAGCGTCTGGGTCTCGGAGTGGACCATCGCCGCGAAGGCGCTCCTTCCGCTGCCGAACCTGCACAACGACCTCGGCGACGAGACCCGGATGCGCCAGCGCTACCTCGACCTCATCGTGCGGCCCCAGGCCCGCGAGACCGTGGTGACCCGGGCGAGGGTCAACGCCTCCCTCCGCAGCACCTTCGCGGCGCACGGATTCCTTGAGGTCGAGACGCCGATGCTCCAGGTGATGCACGGCGGCGCCTCCGCTCGCCCCTTCGCCACGCACTCCAATGCGTTCGACACCGAGTTGTACCTGCGCATCGCGCCCGAGCTCTACCTCAAGCGCGCGGTCGTCGGAGGCATCGACCGGGTCTTCGAGATCAACCGCAACTTCCGCAACGAGGGCGCCGACTCCACCCACTCGCCCGAGTTCGCGATGCTCGAGGCGTACCAGGCCTACGGCGACTACACCTCGATCGCCGACCTCACCCAGGAGCTGATCCAGAATGCGGCGCAGGCCGTCGCCGGCTCGCACGTCGTCACCTGGGCCGATGGCACCGAGTTCGACCTCGGCGGCGAGTGGGACCGGCTCTCGATGTACGAGAGCCTGTCGCTCGCGGCCGGCATCGCGATCACTCCCGAGACTCCGCTGATCGAGCTCGAGACCCTCGCCGCGCGCGAGGGCGTCGACGTTCACGTCCCCACTCACGGCAAGTACATCGAGGAACTGTGGGAGCACTTCGTGAAGGGGGGCCTCACGCGCCCGACCTTCGTGATGGACTTCCCAGTCGACACCTCGCCGCTCGTGCGCGCGCACCGGAGCGTCCCGGGCGTCGTCGAGAAGTGGGACCTCTACGTCCGTGGCTTCGAGCTGGCGACCGGCTACTCCGAGCTGGTTGACCCTGTCGTGCAGCGCGAGCGCTTCGTCGAGCAGGCGCGCCAGGCCGCGGCGGGTGACGATGAGGCGATGCGCCTCGACGAGGACTTCCTCCGCGCGCTCGAGCATGGCATGCCGCCGACGGGCGGGATGGGGATGGGCATCGACCGCCTGCTGATGGCGATCACCGGCCTCGGCATCCGCGAGACGATCCTGTTCCCGCTGGTCAAGTAGGTCGAGAGGCGTCGGCGTCCGCCGGGTCGGAAGGCTGAGAAGTCGACGCCCCGGCTTTCCCTGGCGCGCGAATCACAGGTCCCCCTGGTTCCACTCGAAGAGCCGAGCGGCGAGCAAAGCCGTTGCGGCTCCAATCGCCGTCATCGTCAGCCAGAGCCAATACACCGAGAGGAATGGTGCCGTTCCCGCGATATCGGCGCCGACCGCCTGCATAAACCACGTGCTCGGGAGGGCGTAGGTGAAGGAGCGGACGACATCCGGGAAGACGTCGAGCGGTATGACGCTCCCTGACGTCAGGATCACGACGACCGGCAGGAATCCCGTGATCTGGGTGATCAGGTCCGGATTCGACGACCGGCTGGCGAGCAGGTAGGCGAACGCGAAGAGCATCGCGAGCCCCAGGACGAGCGTGACGAACAGCCTCACAACGTTGAATGATTCGACGTATCCCTGCATCCAGGCGATTCCGACGATCACGAGGGCTTCCGCCATCCCGAGAGCGAACCGGACGGGGCTCTGCGCGAGGATGAACGACATCCGGCGCACAGGCGTCGTCCCGAGCAGACGAAGCGTCCCGCGCTGACGCAGCGCAACGAGCGGCACCGACGTGCCCATGAACGCGATCGCCATGAACCCGGTCACCAGGACTGTTACTACAGATCTGATGCGGATGGCGTCGTGACGGTAACAGGTTTCCGAGAGGGAAGTAAGCCCGACAGCACGCAGACGTGGACGACGCAGGACTTCGGTGATGACATCAAATGCTGGCTAGGGATTGTTGGGAGTGGCGTCGGTGGGGCATTTAGTGGAACGGCAGTGGGCACCGCCACCTTCTGTTGACGGAGCGTGCATCATGGAGAGTATGGATTTCACCTCATGGAGAACGATCCGCTGGTTCCTGCTCTTCCAGGGTGCGCTGGCGGTATTTTTCTTTTTTCTCGGCGCGCCGATCGGGGGGTGGCTGTGCTTGGTCGTGCCCTCATTCGTCACCGCGCTCACCTTGATTACTCGAGCGAGGCAGAAGGAAGAACGGCCGCGCAACGAAGAGCGTCATCAGGACTCATAAAGACAATCTCGTAGGGCTATCGATATCACCCCCTTCTACTCGAATCCGCGCGGATCAACGTGAACGGTCACAGCGCCTTGGACGAGGCGACCGCGCCGGGGCCGATCCCAGTGGCAAGCAACGCTGCGGTCGGCTCGGACAGCCGAGCGCGTAGCGCGCCTTAGTGGGACTCGGCATCCGCGCGCCGATCCTGTTCTCCGCTGGTCAAGTAGGGTCGCAGTCGGCGGAGGCGACTCCGCAGACACCGCACACGCTGACTCCACTCGCGCAGCCATCACGGCGCAGCGACGGCAGTTCAGCCACGACAGCGGCCTCCCGGGCCGGAGGGGGGAAGACATGCCCAGGGCATCCGGCATCGTCGCGGCAGCAGTGGCCGTCGTGCTGACGATTGCGCAGTTCGGCGTCGGCGCTGTCGTCGCCACCTCGGTGGTCACCTCCTCCGGCCACGTCGGCGCCGGGCTGGCCGACCGTCGAGCGGCGGAGGGGTTCACGCCGGACGCCACGGTCGCAGGCTTCGCGGAGCGCACCGCCATGTCCAAGCGAGGCCGTGCCCTCTATTACGCGTCGCACCCGTCCGTCGAGCCGACCGCAGGCTTCAACGCCCGCTGCGGCTACGGCGCCTCGGACGAGATCGTCCTCGGGTGCTACACCGGCACTGACATTTTCATCTCGGACGTCTCGAATCCCGACCTCGACGGTGTGCGTGACGTCACGGCAGCGCACGAGATGCTGCACGCCGCGTGGGCGCGTCTCGATTCCGACGAGCAGGCCGAGCTGGGTGCCGAGCTCGAGGCGGTGTACGCGGCGCTCCCGCAGGACGGCGCGGTCGCCGAGCGGCTCGAGCTCTACCGCACCGGCGGGCTTGGCGAGCGGGTCAACGAGCTGCACTCGATTCTGGGCACCGAGGTCGCCGATCTCCCGCCGGCCCTGGAGGCGCACTACGCGGAGTTTTTCGACGATCGTTCCGTCGTCGTCGGGTTGAACGCGCGCTATGAGGCCGTCTTCACCAACCTGGAGAACCGGATCAAGGATCTGGTCTCCCGCATCGAGACGATGTACACCGACCTCAGCGCTCGGGTCGATGCGAACAACTCCGAGTACGACGCGCTCAACTCCCAGATCGACAGCTTCAACGCCCGGGCCAAGAGCGGAGCCTTCTCGTCGTCCGCGGAGTTCGAGGCCGAGCGCGCGGACTTGCTCGCGCGCGGGCAGGCGATCGATGCCACCCGCTCCGCCATCGATGCGGATATCGCCGTGTACGACGGCCTCCGGTCCGAGCTTGAGGGACTGAACTCCGACGCGGCGGCCCTGAACAAGTCGGTCGCGAGCACGTAGAGGGGAGCTGCTCCGGCCGCTGAGCGAACGGGCTACCCCCTCCGTGGACGGGCTTTCGGAGGCCACGGGTAGGATCGCCAGCATGGACTGGGAGCTGTGGAACCAGGGGCTGTGGGCCCTCGTGCCGACGATCACCGTCGGACTCATCTTCTGGTTCGTCATGCGAGCGCTGATCCGCTCGGACCGCAACGAGCGCCGCGCCTACGACCGCATCGAGGCCCGCGAGCGCGCGCGCCGCGGCCTGCCGCCTCGCGACGCCTCCTGACCACCGCCGAGCCGCGGCCCTTCAGCGCGTTCGGTGATCGGCTCTGCACGACGAACGAGGAGGCGCGGTGCCTGCACCGGACTGGGCGGTGATCCTCCCGATCGCCGCGGTCGTCGTCGAACTTGTCGTGCGGGTGATTGCCGTCATCGTCGTTCCGCGCAACCGTCGACCCACGACGGGCCTCGCCTGGCTGATGGCGATCTTCCTGATTCCCTACGTCGGCATCCTGCTGTTCCTCTTCATCGGGAGCTACCGCCTGCCGCGCAAGCGCCGCCGCAAGCAGCAGGAGATCAACCGCTTCATCCTCGACTCGACCGACGGGATCGACAGGGTCGCCCGGGAGCATCCGTGGCCGCAGTGGCTCGACTCGGTCGTCACCCTCAACCGCAACCTCGGAGCGATGCCGCTCGTCGGCGGCAACGACGCGCGCCTGCAGGGCGACTACGAGCAGACGATTGAGGCGATGGCCCGTGAGATCGACCGTGCCCGACGCTACGTGCACTGCGAGTTCTACATCCTCGCCGCCGACTCGACCACGGCGCCTTTCTTCGATGCTCTTGACCGCGCGATTGCGCGAGGAGTGCGGGTGCGGATTTTGCTCGACCACATCGCGTCGATCCGCGTCCCGGGCTACTACAGCGGAACGTACCGCCGCCTCCGCGCACTCGAGCGGGCCGGGGCGAGCTGGTCGTACATGCTGCCCGTGCGGCCCTGGCGGGGGCAGTATCAGCGTCCGGATCTGCGTAATCACCGCAAGCTGCTCATTGTCGACGGCACGGTGGCCTTCATGGGCTCGCAGAACGTCGTCGACTCGAGCTACAACAAGCGCGGGAACATCCGCCGGGGTCTGCACTGGCACGACCTGATGGTGCGCCTCGAAGGCCCGGTGGTGCAGGGCATCAACGCGATCTTCATCACCGACTGGTACAGCGAGACCGATGAGCTGATGCTGCGCGAGTCGGAGCCGATGGAGGCGCTGCAGCAGCGCGACACGATTGACTGCCAGGTCGTCCCCAGCGGGCCGGGCTTTGAGGGCGAGAACAATCTGCGGCTGTTCCTCACCCTGCTCTATTCGGCGCAGAAGTCGATCATCATCACGAGCCCGTACTTCGTCCCGGACGAGGCGATGCTCTACGCGATTACGACGGCGACGAGACGTGGCGTGCACGTGGAGCTGTTCGTCTCGGAGATCGGCGACCAAGCGGTCGTCTACCACGCTCAGCGCTCGTACTACGAGACACTGCTTACCGCGGGCGTGCGGATCTGGATGTATCGCACGCCGACCATCCTGCACGCCAAGCACTTCACCATCGACGACGACGTCGCTGTGATCGGCTCCAGCAACATGGACATGCGCTCGTTCACGTTGAACCTCGAGGTCTCGCTGATGGTGCGCGGTGCCGAGTTCGTCGAGGACCTGCGACAGGTGCAGCAGGAGTATCGCGAGCATTCCCGGGAACTGACTCTGCGGGAGTGGCGCCAGCAGCCGCTCCGCTCGACACTGCTCGACAATCTGGCGCGGCTCACCTCGGCGCTGCAGTGACGCGCGCTGTCCCCCATCAAGGGGATTGCGAGTATAACTCAATTACCCTAGGCTCGGGACTCGGTGCCTTATTGCTCCGCGTCATGAAATGGAGTCCTCACGGTGGTCCCTCGAACGACCCTCCTCAATCCGGTATCCGTCCCGATGAGTCCGGGGCTCCGCTCTGTACGCCTTCGCGGGATGGATGGTCTCGCTGCTGCCCGTCGCACGGTCGACATCCGAGTCGACAAGCAGCTCGACTTCCGGATGGACCTTCTCGTCGGGGCGGTCGACCGGGTGCGCGTGCTGCACGTCGTCAGCACGGCGTTCGCAGTTCGCTGGCCGAATGTGGGCTCGAGCCCCGCCTCCTCCGTCTTTCTGCTGCCGATGGAGGGAACCCTGAGTATCGAGACAGAGGCGGGCTGTACCGCCGTGACCGACGGCGGGCTGGCGCTCTCGGCTGAGGAGCCGGTCGCGATCCGGACATCACGGCCCGCCCGGTTCCTCGTTCTCTGCATCGACGCGGTCGAGGGCGACCGGATGCACCGTCTCGACGGCGCGAACCGACTTCCTCCATCGCCGGTCATTACCACGGCCCGGACCGTGCTTCGAGCGTTCCTGGGCGACCTCGATGTCGAGCACCCCATGCAGGCCGACTACCTCCAGGGCACCGTGCTGCGCCTCGGGCGACTGCTCGGCGCCGTGCGGGAGGAGCACACTGTCAGCGGCCTGGGCATGCATGACATGGTCGAGGCGGCTGTGCAGGTAATCCTGGCCGACTACGCCGACCCACATCTCGATCCTGCAACGGTCGCCTTCCGCTGCCAGGTCAGCCTTCGCTCGTTGCAGCGGGCCATGGCTCAGGAGCGTCGGACCACCCTGCGCGACCTGATCATGTCCATCCGCACCAGGAACGCTCTGCGTCTGGTCGCCGCCGCCGCCAGTGAGGAGGTCCCGCTCGCCGAGATCGCGAGCAGCACTGGCTTCACGTCGGCGGACCGGCTCCGGCGGGCCATCGCCGCCGAGACCGGGGTCTCACCGGCGGAATATCGGCGTAGGCGGCTGCTCGGCGGGCGCGAGACGGTGTCCGCGGGGTAGGCGAACGCCGTCGCTTGTGTCTCCGGCGCGCGTCGCGCAAGGCCCTGGTCGTGCTCGCCAGCCGCGCGTACCGTCGGACCGTCCTCAGCACCACTCGGTTCCGCCTGCTGGGCGCCGGGTTCGAGAAGGGAACGGACATGACGGCATCCCGCACGACGCGCATTCTCATCCTCGGCGGCGGCTACGTCGGCCTGTACACCGCCTGGGGCCTCGAGAAGCGGCGGGGAGAGACGCCGATTGACGTCACCCTGGTCGAGCCGAACCCCTACATGACCTACCAGCCGCTGCTCCCGGAAGTCGCGGGCGGCCACGTGCAGCCCCGGCACGTCACGGTCCCGCTCGTCTCGGCGCTGAAGCGCACCCGCGTCATCCGCGGCGCGATCACCGGGGTCAGCCTGGCCGAGCGCATCGCGACCGTCGCGGCGCTGGACGGCTCGACGCGCACGCTTGAGTTCGACCAGGTCGTCTTCGCGCTCGGCGCCGTGACCCGTACCTTCCCGACGCCCGGCCTCACCGAGCACGGCATCGGCTTCAAGACGGTGGAGGAGGCGGCGCACCTACGCGACCGCGTCATCGAGAACATCGCGAAGGCGGCGCTCACCACCGACACAGTGGAGCGCCGCCGCCTGCTCACCTTCGTCTTCATCGGCGGCGGCTACACCGGCGTCGAGGCGTTGAGCGAGCTGCTGGACCTCAGCCGTCGCACCCTCGCCGCTCAGCCCTCGCTCTCGATGGGCGATGTCGCCTGGCACCTCGTCGAGGCGCTTGACCGCGTCGCTCCGGAGGTGGGCCCCGAGCTTTCGGCGTGGACGCTCGATCACCTCCGCTCGCGCGGCGTGCACATCCACCTGAAGACGACGATGCCTTCGTGCGAGGGCGGCGTCGTCGAACTCTCCTCCGGCGACCGCATCCCCTCGGCGACCATCGTCTGGACCGCGGGCGTCAAGCCGAACCCGATCCTCGACGCGACCGACGCGCCGCGCGGACCCAAGGGGCACGTCATGGCGGACGCGCGCCTGCGCGTCATCAGCGAGGACGGCGAGCCTGTCGGCGGGGCGTGGGCCGCCGGTGACGGTGCTCAGGTGCCGGACCTCACGGCGGAGAAGCAGCCGGCCTACTACCCGCCGAACGCCCAGAACGCAGTGCGGCAGGCCAAGCTCCTCGCGCGCAACATCATCGCCGACCTCGCCGGTGGCACCGTGGAGGAGTACCGCCACGCCTCCGTCGGCACGGTCGCCGAGTATGGGATCGGCAAGGGCGCAGGCCTGATCAAGGGAGTCAGGTTGCGGGGCTTCCCGGCCTGGCTCGCGCATCGCGCCTATCACGGCATGGCGATGCCGACCCTGGACCGAAAGTGGCGGATCATCACCGGCTGGCTCGCCGATGCGGTCGCTCCGCGCGACCTGTCGCCGATGAGCGCGCTGCAAGACCCGCGCCGTGCCTTCCGCGAGACCGCCGAGTCGACCGACCGTGCTGCTGCTCGTGCCGCCGCCGCGGAGTCAGAACCGTCCTGACCTGCCCGCGCCCACTGTCCAAAAGTTGTCGCACTCGAGCCCGAGTGCGACAACTTTTGGACTCTCGCGCTCGTTGCTATCCCGGTGCTCGCGTCTTCGGAGCGGAGCGGAGCGGAGCGGCAGAGCAGGCGGCAGGTTAGGGGACGCTGCAGGCCGGCTCTACAGCACCCCGGTTCGACGGAGTCGAGACGGCCGGCTCGTCCACGTTGGCGTCCGGCTCCGGCACGCTAATCCGTGTCGCTCCGGAGTCGTCTCCACCGCCGATCGCCGCGAGGACCGTTCGGTGCACGAGTTCTGTGTCCGGCCGCTCCGGCAGCGTCAGTGGTTCGCCCAGTTCGATGCGGACGAAGGGATGAGTGCGCGCCGCGTTCGCAAGCCGGGCCAGAGCGGGAAGAGCGCTCGTCGGGAGGCTCGTCGCCACGTTCTCGGATCCGGAGCGCGCGATCGCTGTGAAGCGGGTCAGTACGGTCAGGGGATCGACCTGGCGGAAGAAGGCCGCCTGCAGGCAGGCCTGGCGCTCGGAGCGGTCGGCGTCGGAAGTGTTCACCCGGGAGCGGGCATACCAGAGGGCCTCGGAGCCGTCGAGGTGCTGCAGACCGGTAGGGATCGGCGGCCCGTACTCGACCGGACGTCCGCTGCCGTCGTCGGGCACTCCTGCCTGGAGCACTGGTCTGGTGTTGAGGACCGAGACCCCGCCCAGCGCATCGACGAGGTCGATGAATCCGGTCATCCGGATCGAGACCGTCGCAGAGACGGTGAGACCGGTGTACCCCTCTACTGCATCGCGCATGGCGGCAGCGCCCGGGTCCGGCTCGTCCGGGTACAGCTCAGCGTGCGTCTCTCCGTACTGGTAGAGGTGGTTCACTCCGCAGCCGGCCATGCACCGCGTGCCCTCCGGCAGTGCCCGGGCCAGAGCAGACCCCTCGGGGTAGAGAAAGTTCGACGCGGTTCTCGGGATGCCGAAGAGGACGCTCCCACCGGTGACGGCGTCGATGCTGACGAGGGTCAATGAGTCGGGTAGGAGCACCTGGTCGCGGTTCGGATCGGCGTCGAGCCCCATCAGAAGAATGTTGTAGCGCCCATCTACGGGCGTGATGCCGCGGCCGGAGGCGAACACCGAGGTGAGCAGGTCGTGCTGCGCAACGGCGGCGGTCACCCACCAGGTTGTTGCGCCCAGGGGCAGAGCCGCCGCGACCACGGTGACGAGGGCGAGCGCCGCTCGTGCCCGCCGACGCGGACGCGCGAGGAACGCCGCCGCGACGGGACCCGAAAGCCAGAAGAGACCGAGGCCCCCACCGAGGGTGCCCGAGACGGCGACAGCGGTGGGATCTGTGGCGAGTCGCACGAGGAGGGACGGATCGGACGCAACCACCCCGCACAGGACGAGTATCCCGACGCTGGCGGTCGCGGCTACCCCGAGACGCACAGCAGCGGCTCGACGCGCGCCGAGGAGCCGGTGTCCGAGGCCCGGGACCAGCAGCGAGACGGCGACCGCGGCGAGGAGTCTTCTCGTGCTCACCTGACCGGATGTGGGGACGGGCGGGTGAGGAGATATGCTCCCCGACCCGCCCGTCCCGTCACTCATGTTCCGAGGTCTCAGACGCTCGCGCGGCGACGGCGCGCCACGAGGAGTCCGCCCGCTCCGGCGAGGAGGAGAGCAGAGGCGGCGAGGGCGAGCCCGCCCGTCTCGACTCCGGTCTCGGCGAGGTGCGGCAGGGCAGGGGTCGGCTTCGAGCCTGTGTCCGTGGCGGAAACCGTGGCGACGGGAGTTTCGGTCGGTGTGTCGGTCGGGGTCGACTTCGCGGCAGCACCGCCGTCGAGTGTCGCGCTGGTCAAGATGCGCCCGTAGGAGTCCATCAGGGCGACCCTGTGCGGATCAGTCGTCCACTCGGCGCCGATGGTCTGGGTGACGGCGGCGTTGGCGATCGTCGGAGTGCCGAGCGTCGTCCGGTCGGAGTAGATGACGACGCTGGTCGACAGCCCGTCCAGGTCGTTGTCCCCTGCCCAGGAGATGTTCGAGAACGTGAGATCGAAGGGCTGGCCCAGCGCGTAGCTCGAGGGTGCGACGGTCGCAGTGGTGAACGGAATGATGTAGGGCTGGTAGCTGCTCTCCGCGGGCGCGACGACCGTGGGCACGGCGCCCTGGATGACAGCGGTACCAGCGATCGGGTCGACGTCGTACGTGACCTCTTCGCCGCGGTAGATCGCCGCGGTTGCCTCTGGCTGGGGCGGCAATTCGAAGTCCGGGACGACCGCGCTCGGGCTGAAGAAGTACAGGCTGACCGGGCCGGCGAAGTTGACGATCCGGGCCGAGCCCTCGGCGTCGAGCGACGCCTTCTCCAGCGTGAGCTTCCCGCCCTTGCCAGAGAGCGAGCTGGGCAACTGTGACTGGACGAAGACGTCGTAGCCCGCGTAGGCCGGACCGGCATCGACCGTGATGCCGCCACCGTTGTAGCCGAGGGCCTCCTCGCCACTTGTCGTCTCGGAGGTAGGAGCGGCCGAGGCGGGGGCCGCTGTGGCGAGGACGAGGCCGAGGGTCGCTGCGGCGAGAGCTGCGGTGACGAACGGATGCGAGCGTGCTGTCATGTGGTGCTTCCTTCAGAAGTGTCGAGGCCCCCTCACGGCGAGTGGTGCTCGGACATCTTGGCGCAGATTCTCTTCGCCGTGCGTCCGTGACGTTTTCTGCCTGTCCTCCTTCGTCGAGACGACCGCCCATCGCATGCCTCCTGTTGATCGGGCGTCCATGCGGCTTGAACGAACGGCGCGGATTCAGCAGGAGTTGCTGCGGGAGCTGACGCCGTGTCCGCTTCCGCTGCGCCGTCGAGGGTCGCGAGCGCGAGGACCCGGCCGGAGGAATCCGTCACGGCGCGCGGCCACCGTGACGGAGTCGATCCAGGTGCCGCAAAGCTGGCGCGCAACGCCGGATCCTGACCGGGCGTCGCACCAGGTCGCGAGATCCCGCTGTCCCCGAGTCGGCAGCTCGTCCTCGACCTGCCGTCGGGGGCCCACGTCGCCGAGGTCCGGCCGCGGCTGACCATGCCTGTCCGACCGCCCTCACGCCCAGGGCGAACAGGACTCCGCAGCGGGGCGAGCGCTGGTTACAGTCGACGTATCGGAGCCCACCCCTGCGGGTTCTGTAGGGAGTGACAGCATGTTCGAGAGATTCACCGATCGCGCGCGGCGCGTCGTCGTCCTGGCCCAGGAAGAGGCCAAGATGCTCAATCACAACTACATCGGCACGGAGCACATCCTGCTCGGGCTGATCCACGAGGGCGAGGGAGTGGCCGCCAAGGCGCTCGAATCCCTCGGCATCTCGCTCGACGCCGTGCGCGAGCAGGTGCAGGACATCATTGGCCAGGGGCAGCAGCAGCCGACCGGCCACATCCCCTTCACGCCCCGGGCGAAGAAGGTCCTCGAGTTGTCCCTGCGCGAAGCGCTGCAGCTCGGCCACAACTACATCGGGACCGAGCACATCCTGCTCGGTCTCATCCGCGAGGGCGAGGGTGTCGCGGCGCAGGTGCTGGTCAAGCTCGGCGCTGACCTGAACCGGGTGCGCCAGCAGGTCATCCAACTGCTCTCGGGTTACCAGGGCAAGGAGCAGGTCGCCGTGGGCGGTGAGCAGCAGCAGCCTCAGGGAGGCTCGCAGATCCTCGACCAGTTCGGACGCAACCTCACGCAGGCGGCGCGCGATAACAAGCTCGACCCGGTCATCGGACGCGAGAAAGAGATCGAGCGGGTCATGCAGATCCTCTCCCGTCGCTCCAAGAACAACCCGGTCCTGATCGGGGAGCCCGGCGTTGGCAAGACCGCCGTCGTCGAGGGCCTCGCCCAGGCGATCGTGCGCGGAGACGTGCCCGAGACGCTGAAGGACAAGCAGCTCTACACGCTCGACCTCGGCTCGCTCATCGCCGGCTCCCGCTATCGCGGAGATTTCGAGGAGCGCCTGAAGAAGGTCACGAAGGAGATCCGTACCCGCGGCGACATCATCACCTTCATTGACGAAATCCACACCCTCGTCGGAGCAGGGGCCGCAGAAGGCGCGATCGACGCTGCGTCGATCCTCAAGCCGCTGCTCGCCCGCGGCGAGCTGCAGACCATCGGTGCGACCACGCTGGATGAGTACCGCAAGCACTTCGAAAAGGACGCCGCCCTCGAGCGCCGTTTCCAGCCGATCCAGGTCGCGGAGCCGTCGCTGCCCCACACCATCAACATCCTCAAGGGACTGCGCGACCGTTACGAGGCGCATCACAAGGTGTCCATCACTGACGGCGCGATCGTCTCAGCCGCCAACCTGGCCGACCGCTACATCAGCGATCGTTTCCTCCCCGATAAGGCGATCGACCTGATCGACGAGGCCGGCGCGCGGCTGCGCCTCTCGATCCTCTCGGCACCGCCGGAGCTGCGTGACTTCGACGACCGCGTCGCCGTCGTCCGCTCGGCCAAGGAGGCGGCGATCGAGGACCAGGACTTCGAGAAGGCCGCGTCCCTCCGCGACGAGGAGAAGCAGCTGCTCGGTGAGCGCCTGCGCCTCGAGAAGCAGTGGAAGTCCGGCGACGTTAAGGCCACCGGAGTGGTTGATGAGGGGCTCATCGCCGAAGTCCTCGCCCAGGCGACGGGCATCCCGGTCTTCAAGCTGACCGAAGAGGAGTCGTCGCGGCTCGTCTTCATGGAAAAGGCACTGCACCAGCGGGTTATCGGTCAGGAGGAGGCCATTGCGGCCCTCTCGCGGACCATCCGCCGCACCCGCGCCGGTCTCAAGGACCCCAAGCGCCCCTCCGGATCGTTCATCTTTGCCGGCCCGACCGGTGTCGGAAAGACCGAGCTCGCTAAGGCGCTCGCCGAGTTCCTCTTCGATGACGAGAACGCGATGATCTCGCTCGACATGTCGGAGTACGGCGAAAAGCACACCGTCTCGAGGCTGTTCGGCGCCCCTCCCGGGTTCGTCGGCTTTGAGGAGGGCGGCCAGCTCACCGAGAAGGTGCGCCGCAAGCCATTCAGCGTGGTCCTCTTCGACGAGATCGAGAAGGCGCACCCGGACATCTTCAACTCGCTCCTGCAAATTCTGGAGGAGGGTCGCCTGACCGACGGCCAGGGCCGTGTCGTCGACTTCAAGAACACCGTCATCATCATGACCACCAACCTCGGTGCTCGTGACATCGCCGGTGGTCCCGTCGGGTTCCAGATCGAGGGAGACACCGCGACCGGCTACGACCGCATGCGCGGCAAGGTCAACGAGGAGTTGAAGAAGCACTTCAAGCCCGAGTTCCTCAACCGTGTGGACGATGTCATCGTCTTCCCGCAGCTCTCCAAGCCCGAGCTGCTGCAGATCGTCGACCTGTTCATCAAGCGCCTAAGCGACCGTCTGCTTGACCGCGACATGACCGTCGAGCTGACGCAGCCGGCCAAGGAGCGGCTGATCGAGGTCGGGTTCGACCCCGCCCTCGGCGCCCGCCCCCTCCGCCGCGCGATCCAGCGTGAGATCGAGGACCAGCTGTCCGAGCGGATCCTGCACGGTGAGCTCGGTGCGGGCGACCACGTTCATGTGGACTTCATCGACAACGGCTTCGTGTTCACCACGACGCCGCGGCTGATTTCGATCAGCGCCGGTGCGTCCTCCGGAGCGGCTACGGCCGGCCCGGCGACGCCCGACCTGATGGCGTAGCGGTTCGACCGTTTCGTGCCCGTCCCTCCTCTGAGGGGCGGGCACGTTGTCGTTCCCGGGCCTGTTGTGGTCGAGACACCACTCCGCGCAGCGAGGTACCACTCGCGGGGGCGGCGTCTCGCGGAGGGGTGGTGTCCCGCGGCCCTAGGCTGGTCGGGTGGCTGATTGGAAGTACCCGGTGCGCCGGGCGCGCACGAGCGATGTCCCGTTCATCCAGGAGTTGAGCGAGCCGCTCGTCAACGAGCGAATCCTCCTCGGTAAGGACCGCGTGGTGCTCTATGGCGCCGTTCAGGAGTTCCGGATCGCCGAGGACGGCGACGGCACCGCCATCGGCTGCGGTGCGCTGCACGTGATGTGGGACGACCTCGCCGAGGTGCGCACCCTCGCGGTCTCGCAGGACTGGCTCGGCAAGGGTGTCGGCCACCACATCCTGGAGCGCCTCGAGAACGACGCCCGCGAACTCGGCCTCACGCGGCTGTTCTGCCTCACCTTCGAGGTCGACTTCTTTGCTCAGCACGGCTTCGAGCCGATCGGTGAAAAGGTCGTCAACCCTGAGGTGTACGCCGAGCTGCTGCGCTCGCCCGACGAGGGCGTCGCCGAGTTCCTCGACCTCGCCCGAGTCAAGCCGAACACTCTTGGCAACACCCGCATGCTCAAGACGCTGTGACAGCTGATTCGTCGTAGCCTGTCTCGGTGACTCCGCCGCCCCGCCGCCTGCCCTCCCGGGTCTACCGGCGACGCCGGGCCGGGGTCCTGCTCGCGCTGGTTGTGATCCTCGTCGGTCTCGCGGTACTCCTCTCACTGCAGCCGTGGTCGGGTGCATCCGACTCGCAGCCGAGCCCCACTCCGACGGCCTCGCTGCCCACGCTCTACCCTTCGACCTCGCCCGAAGCGACGCCCGGAGCAGCCCCCGGCGCGACGCCCGGCGCGGCCCCCGCATGCACGGCCGACTCCGTGGCCGTCACGGCCGTCACCGATGCGACGAGTTACGCGCCCGGCGCAGAGCCGCAGCTCTCACTCTCGCTGACCAACACCTCCAGCACCGATTGCGTGATCGACGCCGGTACCAGCAAGCAGGTCTTCACCATTACCAGCGGGTCGGAGCAGATCTGGACCTCGACCGACTGCCAGACCGGTGCCGCCGACCTCCCGGTGCTGCTCCAGGCGGGCCGTTCGGTGACGGGGAGCGCGCTGATATGGGACCGCACTCGCTCCTCCGCCGACACCTGCTCGGGCGGGCGTGAGGCGGTCGAGGCAGGAGGCGCGACCTACAACTTGTCGGTGTCGGTCGCGGGGATCCCCTCTGGCTCGCCGACGCAATTCCTGCTTCAGTAGTCCACCACGGGGGATGTTCCTCGCGGGGGACGCGCGTTGCATGCAGGCATGTGGACGCAGATCGGCACAGTGTGAGCGCGCTTTCGGGAGCTCGGCACAGCGGTCACCGCGTTCCAGACCGCTCTCGGCAAGCGGGTGACGGAGGCAGGGCTTAAGGGCCGACCGTCGGCGGGAGCGTCGCGCTGCTCCTGGTGCTGCTCCTGGTGGAGACGGCGCGGGCTGCCGGTCAGCCTGCGGGGACACGCTCGGGCCTGATGCGCTCTGGCACGGGAACGAGCGCGTGCGTGATGGCGCTCGAGAGCGTGAAGGCGCTCGAGTCGAGGTGGGAGGGGTGGCCGAGCCGTGTCGCCTCGCCTGCGCGCTGCTTCGCGCCCGAGGCAGGGCGGATGTCACCGGAGAGGCTGATCTCGCCGAAGGCCGCGATCCCCGGGCGCAGCGGCGTGTAGGCGTGAGCGGAGGCGATGGCGACCGCGATGGCGAGGTCGGCCGCTGGCTCCATCAGCTTGACCCCGCCCACCGTCGAGACGTAGACGTCGCAGCGGCGCAGCGGTAGGCCGGCCTGCCGCTCGAGGACCGCCAGAATCATCGCTACGCGGGAGGGATCGACGCCGTTCGTGACTCGACGAGGATGCTCGCCGTCGTTTGCGATCACGAGTGCCTGGATCTCGACGGGGAGCGCGCGGCGCCCCTCCATCGCGACCGTGACGCAGATCCCGGGCGTCGGGAAACGGGTTCGGCTGAGGAAGAGGCCGCTCGGGTCCGGAATTTCAGCGATGCCCTCGGCCGTCATCTCGAAGCAGCCGACCTCGTCCGTCGGGCCGAAACGGTTCTTGAGCGAGCGCACGAAGCGAAGGGCCGTCTGACGGTCTCCCTCGAAATGACAGACGACGTCGACCAAGTGCTCCAGCAGGCGTGGGCCGGCGATCGAGCCGTCCTTCGTCACGTGGCCCACGAGCACGAGGGGGAGTGCCCGCTCCTTGCAGACTCGGATGAGGGTCGCCGCCACCTCGCGCACCTGGCTCGGGCCACCCGGGAGGCCTTCGATGGTGCTGCTCGCGACGGTCTGCACCGAGTCGACGATGAGGAGGTCCGGTAGAACCTCATCGATCTGTCCGAGGACGGTCCCGAGATCGGTCTCGGCCGCAAGGAAAAGGCTGTCGTGCATAGCACCCGTGCGCTCGGCCCGCATGCGCACCTGCGCGGCCGACTCCTCTGCACTGATATAGAGAACCCGCTGACCCTCGGCCGCAGCCCGGCTCGCCACCTCGAGCAGGAGGGTTGACTTGCCGACCCCCGGCTCTCCTGAGAGCAACACAACCGCGCCGGCGACGATGCCCCCTCCGAGCACCCGGTCGAGTTCGCCCACGCCTGTAGGACGGTGGGCGGCCGACGTCGTCTCGATCTGCGTGATCGGCCGAGCGATACGACCGGCCGCCGGAGCGACGGCGGCGACAGCGCGCAGGATGCCTGTGCGCTCCGTGCTCTCGACCACGGAGCCCCACTGGTGGCACTCTCCGCAGCGGCCGACCCACTTCGCGGTCGTCCAGCCGCATTCTGAGCAGCGATACGCGGCGGTGCGTGTCTTCGAGGAAGCCATGAGGTCCTTTCGGGGTGAAGAAGGAAACGCGCGCGACGCTACGGGGGACCACCGACAATGTCGTTGCGTCCGGTGTCGTTGCCGCCGGTGTCGTTGCCGCCGGTGTCGTTGCCTCCGGTGTTGTTGCGTCGGGTGCCGCGGCGGCTGCAGCGGCGTCGAGCGCCGCTCTCTCGAACGTGTATTCGACAGTACCCTCGACCACCGACGCGGGAGCCGGGCCACGCCATCCCTGGGGATGCAGCAGCAGAAATCGCGCTGTGGAGGAGGCTTTCGCTTGATCGCTGCCCAGAGAATGTCGGAGGTCTGCGCGAGACTAGGGACATGCCGTCGACAGTGCACGTTCTCAAGTCAGGTCGCCCGCTTGGAGTCACCTCGTCGGGGCCCGAGGGCGCGGAGCAGGTTCTCGTGCTGGCGCACCCGGCACCCGGGTCGTCCGACTTCGATCCCGACCCCGACGCGACCGCGGGCCACGGAGTGCGCCTGCTCTCCTTCGACCGCCCAGGCTACGGCGCCTCCGCGCTCCTGACCGACCTCGACGCAGCCGGCGAGGGTGCTGGCGCGAGCCCCGAGCAGGCCGCCGCCGACATCGCCGAGTATCTCGCGGCCGTAGGCATCGCCTCCGTCTGCGCCGCAGGCTGGTCGGCAGGCGGCCGCGTCGCCCTGGCACTCTCCGCCAACTACCCGGGGCTTGTCGAGCGCGTCGCCGTGATCGCGACGCCCGCGCCCGACGACGCCGTCCCGTGGGTCGGCGACGAGAACCGCGCTGCGTTGGAGGCGCTCGCCGCGCTCCCGCTCGCGGAGGCCGTCCGTTCGCTGAGCACCTCCCTCGAGGCGGCCCTCGGCGCTGCCCCCAACCCCGACGCGCTCCTCGGGATGCTCGGCGCCGCCGAGGCGAACACTTCGATTCTCGACGCCCCCGGCGTACGCGGGCGCCTTGACCGCATGCTTGAGCGCGCAGTTGCTCAGGGCACCCTCGGCATGGCGGCCGACCTCATCGGGTACGGCGTGCAGGAGTGGGGCTTCGCGGTGGAGGATGTTGTGTCGCCGACACTGCTGCTCTACGGCGCGGAGGACGCAGTCGTCGGCCGCCGTCACGCCGAGTGGTACGCCACGCGCCTGCCCGACTCGCGTCTTGAGTTCGTCCCAGGCCGAGGCCATCTACTCGCGATACCGGAGTGGGAGCGCGTGCTCACGTTCCTCCTTCCTGCCTGAGCGCGCCGGTCGCTGCGATCTACCCGATTGGCGCGGATTCCGGCCGACGCGTACACTCCATCTCGGTACCGTGTCCGAGCGGCCGAAGGAGCATGTCTCGAAAACATGTGTGGGCTTGCGTCCACCGTGGGTTCAAATCCCACCGGTACCGCCACTTTGAGGCCCTCTACTTTCTCGGAATGATGCGGAAGTAGGGGGCCTCAGTCGGTTCCTGAGGACGAGGGTGGCAACGCCGTGGCAACAACCGCACAAGGCGTATCCAGCTGAACCAGCTGTGCTGCCGAGAGTCGCGGGTCTACGGCTCCGTTCTCGGAGCGGTTGCGATGAGGGGTTCATGCCTTCATACTTCCAGGATGAGGGATTGAATCAATCATCCCGATCGAAGGAAGCTACTATCACTCATGCTGTTCGAAACCCCAACGCTCGACGCCCGTGAGCGCGAGGTGCTCGCCGAGATCGAGGATCTCAAGAACACGCTGCGCTTCCAACTCGCTGAGCCGCGTCGGTGGGCGGGCTCGCTCCGCCGCATGTCCTTCGCTCGCAACATCCGAGGTTCGAACAGCATCGAAGGCTACGATGCTGCACTTGACGACGCGGCAGCTGTTGCGCTCGGAGAGGAGCCTCTCGACGCCTCGACTGAGACGCGTCTCGCTCTTGAGGGCTACAGAAACGCGATGACGTACGTCCTGCAGCTCGCGCAGGAAGCGTCGATCGATGTGAATGAGACTCTGATCAAGAGTCTCCATTTCATGATGACCAACTATGACCTCAAGAACCATCCGGGTCGATGGCGCCCAGGGTCGATTTTTGTACGAGACGATGAAACCGGCGAGATAGTCCATTCCGGCGCTGATGTTGATGACGTTTCAAGTCTGATGGCTGAACTGGTGGTCCGCGTGAATGAACATGCGGACGGTCCGCCGATTGTGCGGGCAGCGATGGCTCACTTGAACCTTGTGATGATTCATCCGTTCCGAGATGGAAACGGTCGGATGGCTCGCTGCCTTCAAAGCCTTACTCTCGCGGGTGAGGGCGTGCTTTCTCCCGTGTTCATGAGTGTGGAGGAATATCTCGGGCGAAACACCCGTAGTTATTACGATGTGCTCGCTGAGGTTGGAGGCGGAAACTGGGACCCGGCGCGGGACGCTCGCCCGTGGGTCCGCTTTATGCTTACTGCCCACCTTCGTCAAGCACAGACCCTTCAGCGGCGGGTCAGGGAAGGCGAGCGACTTTGGGAAGAACTCGAGCGAATCCGTGTTGGTCTGAATCTCCATGAGCGGTTGATCTATGCGATGTTTGACGCCGCATACGGGTACAGGCTCAGGAACTCGACTTACAAGGCTGCTCTCGTGCAGGCAGATGAGGAGGTAAGCGACCAGACCGCTATGCGCGATCTTGCTCGACTGGTAGACGCCGGTCTCCTCGTTGCTAATGGTAAAGCGCGAGGCAGGTATTATTCTGCCGGCGAGTCTCTAGTTGCACTTCGCCGCGAAATTTTCGAGAGTCGTCGCAAGCGCAATGATGAAGATCCTTTTGCGCCCAGCGGGGTTAGGGATGTCTAGCAGCAACTGTGGTGATCCAGGTGCTCGCCAACGAAGCACGTCTGCCAGTCGTGCTCCTTCTTCTCTGCTCGAGCACTCTTAGTCGGCGCTCACCGGATTCGTTCCGGAGGGAATTTGTTCTCGCTGGCCGAACGCGAATCAGCGCTGACTCGCGGTCCGGGATAACGAAGGCTGCAGAATCCGTCGCTGAAGCACCGTTGAAGAGTTCGTCCATTCCGATGCTGTCCTCGAGCAGGACGATCGTGTCAAAACTGTTGACAACGTTGCCTGCGGTCGTGACTACGTCCGCCCTGACCTCGGCGGCGTAAGCAGACTTCTCGCCGGTGTACGTGACCGTGTAGTTGACCACCTCGTAGTGGGAGCCAGCCAGCGCAACACAATTGCCCAGTACAGCGAGTCTGGTCTGCCAGCCGACGTCGACGAACTCAACCCTGTCGCGCCGAAGGGGGTTGGCTGCCGTTCGGTCTCATCCCCCCGCAGTCCCTTGCGCAGACTCCAGTCAGAGGAGATCGTGCTGTCGGCGCAAGCCTATAAGGCCGAACATGGGACTGTCGCATCCGGGAGCTCTTTCGGGCGTTGGTCACCGGTAGAAGCGCGTCGTGACAAACGCACGCTTCCGTCTGGGGTCTCCGATGACATGTACCAAGCTTCTCCCCAGGCCTTTCTACGCCGTGGGCAGCGCGCTTCTCGCCATCTCGCAGAGACGTCGACCAGGAGGCGGCGAGTGCGGCTTGCGCCTCACCTCGAATCGAGCGTCGATGCGAAACCAGAGGAAGAGACAGGCGCTGTCGAGCCCTCGCGGAGCAGCCATGACTGCGCTGCTCGCAGCGCGCGGCGCGGGCGCTCGACCGCACGGTCCACTCGGTTGCAGCACACGTCGGAGAGTGAACCCATACCGCCCCAGAGCTACCCACTGGGTCTCAACCAGTTCGCTCGGCGTGCGCCTGACCGTACGCGTGACTACCGACAGCGGCGCCGCCTTGATCCGGCAAGGCCCTTCGAGGCACGCCCGGCCGCCAGGAGGGGCTGTTGCGCGAGAGAGGAGCAGAGCTGTTCGCTGAACGCTGCCTGGCCGTCGACGGCCGTCGAATCGCTGCTCTGCAGTCGAGCGCCGTGGCACGTCAGGGACGTGGCTGAGCAATCTGTCAATCGCCGCGGGATGAAATACGACCACACCGGGACACCTGTACCGTAAGCGTACGGCTCCGTTAGCCGCCCGCGCATTGCGCGAGATTCTTATGTACCGGGACGCTGAAATTGCCTGTGGAGGAGATGGAGGGGCGATCATGACCACCGCACTCGACGTTGCCGCCTACGTTGCGACCGCGGCGAGAGTCCCCAGCGGGGACAGCGTGAGGCTTCAGAAGCTGGTCTACTTCGCGCAGGCCTGGCACCTGGCCTGGACGGGAAGGCCGATTTTCGAGGAGGACTTCGAGGCCTGGCCGAAGGGCCCGGTGGTTCGCTCCGTCTACCGCGAGAACCGCTACGGTTCGTTGTCCGCCAGGGCGAACCTGACGGAGGAGATTCGCGGGACCCTCGACTCTGTACTCGAGTTCTACGGTCACCGCGGATTCAAAGAGCTCGTCGAACGTACCCATCGCGACGCGCCGTGGATGGATGCTCGCAGAGGGCTCGGACCAGACGAGCCGTCGCAGCGCGTCGTCCGGCGTGACACCATGCTCGACTTTTACTCCTGCAGGGCAATCGAGGGTGGGGACGTGCCTCAACGCCGCGTCCATCTGACGAGCGCCGACGCCGATGAGGCAAGCTCCGTTGCTCGGAGCGTAATCGCTCGCTGGAAAGAGGGTCTCGTCCTCCTCGCAACCAAGTGACCCGCTTCCTTACCGTCGAGGAAGTCATCAATCTGCACGACCTCATGGACGGCGCCGCATTGCTAGACCGGGGCAAGCTTGAGGGGGCGGTGCTGCGCCCTCAATCATCGTTTGGTGCGGTGTTCCTCCATCCGACAATCTATGAGCAGGCGAGCGTCATGCTCCACGGCATCACGCAGGCTTATGCATTCGCAGACGCCAACAAGCGCACGGCGTGGGTCGCGACCATAACCTTCCTCGAACTCAACGGAGTAAGGATCAACGACCTTGATCCGACCTACTGGTCGGACTACATGGTCGAGGTGGCGATGCATGTGCATACGGAGGAGGACACCGCATTCTGGTTCGCAGCACTGGACCCAAAAAACGGCCGGCTGCTCTAGTCGGCCGTCGGGCTGGTCGGCGGCAACAAAATGGCAACGCTTCCGCTGCGATCGACGGGATTAAGCCGGACTTTCCTCAGTGGGAGTGCCAGCGCTCCCGTCGCAGTGTCGATCAGCCTGATGAGGCAGGTAGGACGATCGGGTTCGCATCCCACCGATACCGCCACCAAGAAGGCCCCCGCTTCCGCCAAAGCAGTGGCCTTCGTCGTTGCGCAGACTCGTCGGCTCCTGTCCCGTCGCGCCGGTCAGCCCTCGCGGAGCAGCCATGACTGCGCTGCCCGCAGTGCCCGGCGCAGACGCTCGACTGCGTGGTCAACTCGGGTGCAGCAGACGTCGGAGAAGGAGCCCATACCGACCCAGAGGTGCAGTGCCTCGGTGGCGGCTCGGCGCAGGTCACTTCGGCTAGTGACCTCAGCGAACAGCTGGTCGAGCCAGACGGCGGCGTTCGTCCTTGCGCCGTCGTCCTGCACGCGAGCCATCTCGCGGAACTCATCGATCGCCGCAGCGATCTCGGCCATCACCGCTGTCGTCGTCCGCGCCATGCGGGAAGTCTAGAAGCTGTGGTTCCGCCGCGGCGCGCGCCATTCGTGTCCACCGCGGAGTGGTCTTCGTCACGGCGAGCAGTACCGGGCGGTACTCGTGCCGGTTCGGACTCGAGGTTGACGGTGGCGCTGAGTATCCAGCGACGCCACCTGTGCGATCAGCGTCGCTGCGACTCCGACCAGCACGCCCAGCGCCGTTTCGAGGGCACGGTCGCGCAGCAGCGCCAGTTCGTTGGTGCGGTGGGCGAGTTCGACCATCAGGATCGCGAGCGGGGTGACGAAGGCGAGCGTGATTCCGTAGTTGCGGCCGACGACGAGTTCGGCCGACATCTGAAGGAGCACCACGACCGCTATCACGGCGAGCGGCGGCACAGGCGCGGCCAGAAGCGCGGCGGCGATCAGCACGCCGACGATGGTGCCGAGCATCCTGTGGCCGGCGCGCACGAGCCGGGCTCCCGCGTCCACTCCGGAGACTGCCGCTACCGCGGAGACGATCGCCCGGTAGGGATGGCCGAGGCCCGTTGCTGTGGGGATCGTCCCAGCGACGAGGACCACGGCGCCGAAACGGAGCATCGCGGCGCGGGTGGCGGGACGGGCGGCGGCACGGAAGGAGGCGCGCCACGGAGTAGCTTCGAGCCGACGCGCACGGGGGAGGGCCAGGCCACTCGCGCCGATCAGTAGTGAGAAGGCGGCGGAGCCTGCGGCGAGAGCGAAGGCGACCGGGATGCGTGAGGGCTCGGTCGGGACGGAGGCGCAGGCCGTGACAGCGAAGACGGGGAACAGCGGTCCGGGCGGATGCCAGTGCAGCGCGTCGCTGAGGTAAGTTGCGGCGATCGTCACGACGGTGACGACCGGGATGATCAGCCATTCTCGCTGCGGTGACAGCGCGACGGCGGTGCCGATCGTGACGGTCGCGACGAGGAAAGCGGCGGCCGAGAGCTGCATCCGCAGGCGCGGCCGGTGCGTGTGCTGGCGCCCGTATAGAGCGGTGAAGGCGCCGAAGGTCGCGTACAGGGAGAGGTCGGTGCGTCCGATGGCCCAGAGGGCGAGCAGGGGGACGGCGATTGAGACGCCGGCGCGGAGGGCGACGCGGTGGGCACCCGCGTGCGGGCCGAGGAGGACGAGTTCGCGAGGGTGGGGGAGAGCGGTGGCGGGCATCAGGACTTTGAGTGAGCGAGCGGGTCCGAGCGGCACTGGCCGGAGAAATGCTTCACGCGTGAAGCAGATATACTTTACGCGTGAAATACTCTGAAGGTCGACCGCAGGATGCAATCGACGAGATCCGGGCCGGATGGTCGGCGCTTCAGCCCGAACTCGACACCTCTGTCGCCGACATCGTCGGGCGGCTGATTCGCGCGTCCGCTCTGATTGTGCGGACGACGGAGGAGCGGCTGGCCGCGCACGGGCTCACTCGCGGCGAATTCGACGTCCTGTCGGCGCTACGCCGGGCCTGCTCCCCGCAATCGCCCACGACGCTCCGGACGATCGCGCTCGCCTCCGCTGCGGCGATCACGAAGCGGGTCACTGCGCTGGATCGGCGTGGTCTGGTGAGGCGTTCGGCCAACCCGGCAGATGGTCGCGGTGCGCTCATCACTCTGACGAAAGCGGGGGAGGCACTGGTAGACCAAGCCTTCCCCGAGGTCCTCGCGGCCGAACGCGAACTGCTCGCGGGCGTACCCGGTGCCGTGCGGGAAGAGGCTTCCCGCTCCCTGCGCGCCGTGCTCGCGAGCGTCGAGGCCAGTGCGCACCGATGATGTCGGTAGCGCTCACTACCGTGGACCCATGCGCCTGACCTCGAGCTTCACCGTGGCAACCCGGCCACCGGTGCTGCAGCTGGTGAAGACGGCGGTGGCCACGGCCGTCACATGGATGCTCGCCGCACTGATCTTCCCGGGGACGTTGCCCGTCTTCGGGGCGATTGCTGCGCTGTTGGTCGTCGCGCCGAGCATCAACCAGTCGTTCTCGAAGGCACTCGAGCGCTCCGTTGGTGTCATCATCGGCGTGGTCGTCGGTTCGGTCATCGGCACCGTGCTCGGTGGCGACAGCATCATCGTGCTCGTCGCGATCGTTGCCGCTATCGTCGTGGGCTGGGTGGTGCGCCTGACGCCGGCGTCCGCTGTCCAGATCCCGATCAGCGCGATGCTGGTGCTCTCGGTTGGCGCGGTGACTCCGAACTACGCGCTCGACCGGATTCTCGAGACGCTCGTGGGTGCGGCGGTCGGAGTCGTGGTCAACGTTCTGATCGTGCCCCCGGTCGCGCTCGCTCCGGCCGAGCGGGCGGTCGGCGACCTGACCGCGCAGCTCGCGGCGGGCCTCGATGACCTCGCCGACGCCCTGCAGGAGCCAGTGCCCGGCCGGCGCCTCGACGAACTGCTGATCACCGCGCGACTCCTGCAGACCATGCAGCACAGGGCGGAGGAGGCGATCGCGACAGGCGAGGAATCGCTGCGATTGAATCCGCGACGCTCAGCGCACCGCGACCGGCTGCTCGCCCTTGACTCGATCATGCCGCGGCTCGGACGCATCGTGACCCGCGTGCGCGGGATGACCCGCACTGTGCACGACCTCTACGACGAGGACCTGGTCGGCGAGCCGACGATCTCGGCCAGCGCCGTGCAGCTGCACCGGGCCGCACACGATTTACGGCTGCTCGTGCAGTCCGCGGTCGACCTACCGGAGCCGGAGGCGATCACCGATGAGCTGCCCGCCCTCACAGCTCCACTGGTGATTGCGACGCCGCATCCGCAACACTGGATCCTGCTGGGTGCACTGGCAGAAGACCTTCGCCGCATCCGCGAGGAAATCGTGGGTAGGGAGTCCTGAGCGCAGAGCTCCCGGTCAGTGCGCATGTGCGTCGCCGTCGATCAGTTCGTCGTCGCCAGGGTCGGGTGCCGCTTTGTGTAGTGCCGCCGGATCGCTCGCCTCCGCATGCTGCGTCTTGCCCTCGGCAATGAGCGAGTCGTCATCGACGAGGATGCCCGCGAGTTCGGTGATTCGGCCCCGGAGAGCGCCGAGCGGATCGCCGATGCGCGCATCCTCCTCGGAGTGGTCGACTTCGGAGTCGGGGTAGCGCCGCAGGGCCGCCTCCTCGCGATCGGGCTGCGGAGCGCGGGCGTGCTCGACGCAGAGCCGCGCCACCTCCTCGGCGTGAGCGTGCATCACTGAGTGGGAGGCGTCGGGGATTTCCCAGGCGCGTGCGTGCGGGATGGCCGCGGCGATCTCCTCGGCCCACTCCCGAGGCACGAGGCGGTCGAATTCGCCGCGGATGACGAGCGTTGAGGCGCGGATGTGGGGCACCGTGTCCTCAATCCGGTAGTGCATCATTTCGGGCAGCACGCGGGAGAACCAGCGCGGACCGCAGAGCAGGTAGGCGCCGGCCGCGAGCAGGGCCACCTGCAGCGGCTCCTTCACGCTGGACTGTGCAAAGCGCAGGGCGGCGGTTGGGATACTGCGCTCGTGACGGTTCATTACCGGCCCGAGCAAGACGATGGTCGTCAGCTCGGGCCGCCGCGCCGCGAGCTCGGCGACGACCTGGGTACCCATCGAGTGGCCGAGGACCACGGGATCCTCGAGGCCGAGCTCGTCGATCACCGCTCCGACCAGTTCTGCGTAGTCGCCGATATCCATCCGACGTGCATCGACCGGGTGCGGCACGCCACCGAAGCCCGGCAGATCGAGGGCGTGCACAGGGCCGAACTCGTTGAGCGCGGGTGCCAGCCGCTCGAAGTAGGTGGCTGCGACCCCAATGCCGGGGACGAGGACGAAGGTCCGCTCGCCGTCTCGCCCGACGGTGCTGACTCGCGCCCAGACATCGCCGCGGTGCACGCGCTGAACCGAGACGTCGGTGCTGCGGTAGCGGCGGCGGGGTTCTCGACGTCGGGAGAGCGCCGTAGCGAAGATGTCGCGGAGTCCGCGGCGCAGAGTCGAGGCGAGGGTGGGGAGGAGGTCGCTCGGACGGAGCACAGGTGCCTCCTTCAGTCGGGGAGAGATGGCTGCGAGCTTAGGCGGTCACCGCCGGGCTCAGATCAGCATGCCTTCTGATCTGTGGAGGACCAGCCGCGCCGGGCCGATGTGGAGGGAGCCGTTGGTCAGTGGTGTCGTGCGGACTCCGCCGTGCCTGCGCATTGCGCGGAAGGCGCCGGGGGCGAGGGAGACGTCCATCCACGCGCAGGGGCTGGCCGGGCGACCGCCCTGGAACTCGATCCGCTCGTCGCCCTGTTCAACGGCGAACGTGCGCCCCGCGAGGGCGTCGATGTCGGCGCCGCGGACCACGATGTTGCGCCGCGCGTCGGAGGGGTCGAAGGGTCCGGTGCCGAGTTCGGCGGCGATGCGCTCGAGGGTCTCGATGGCGAAAAGGGTGATTGCCGCGGTGCGATGAGCCCGCTGCGCGAAGAAGCGGTCGCCGACAATGCCGAGGCCGGCGCGGATCCGGATCTGCTCGGGTTGTTCGTTGCCCTCAGACGGGATCGGCCCGTCGGAGGGGCGGCCCTCGAAGCGGTGCAACGGGGAGACGACGAAGCGCACAAGCTCGATTGCGGCGGCCTCCATAGCTGCCACGCTACCTGCGCAGGAGGGTCCGGTTCGGGGAGGTAACCTGGTGCGCGGAGGGGCGCCGCTGCTGCGAGATGTCCCGGTGCGCGGCGAGGCACCGCGTCAGGGATGGTCTCTCGGCACCTCCTGGACCCCTCGAACGGCGCTCCTCGTGGATTAGGGGATGGGGGCTCGCGGCATGTATAGTCGTAGCTCGTTGCGTGCGCCTCCGGGCCACGCAATGGACTGCGCCCGTAGCTCAACGGATAGAGCATCTGACTACGGATCAGAAGGTTGGGGGTTCGAATCCCTCCGGGCGCACTCTGGTTGAGACAGAGCAGAACGGCCCGCTTCGGCGGGCCGTTCTCGTTTTTCCTGTTGCTCATCTGGGGTTTCTCCTTTTCATGGGTGAATCGCCTGGTTCGCACTCGATCGGGTTGTCGGCTTCGCTGTGCCCGGCCTGCGGTCGTGACAGCAACCGCGACAGCAACCGGCTCGTCCTGCTCAACCGCGCTCCCTCATCTGAGTCAGAAACGCCTCATGGGCGCGGGAGTAGATCTCGTCGTCGATGAGCCCGTCGGTGATGGCCGCCTCGACGTCGTCGAACGACCCGGAGACAGTGTTGAGCAGGTCATCGTGCAGCCCGGTCGTGCGCGTCTCGCTCGGGAGATAGCGCCAGGTCGTCAGCAGATGGATCAGGTCGTCGCGCGAGATCTCACCGCGTGCATAGCTCTCAGCCGATTCGTACGGGGCTTGGCCTGGCATCAAATGTCCCTTCTCTGAAGTGCAGCGTCGATCGCGGTCGCCGCGTTCGTGAGAGCCGAGGGCATCACATGGGCGTAGATGTCCGATGTGATCGCCATCGCCGAGTGCCCCAGGATCTCCATCACAACGCGCATGGGCACGCCCTCCGCGAGCAGGAGTGAAGCGCATGTGTGCCGGAGGTCGTGAAAGCGGATGCGTCGGACTCCGGCCCGCTCGATCGCGGCATTGAAGCTGCGGCGCAGATTTGTCGGCTCGATGATCGTGCCGATCGACGTCGTGAACACGAGGTCGCTTTCGTTCCACCGGCCACCCGCGAGCTGCTGATCGACGAGCTGCGCTCGACGGCGAGCCATGAGCGCATCGATGGCGATCTGGGGGAGTGGAATCGTACGGCGGGAGCGGTTGGTCTTGGGTGTTCCGATCACCATTCCCTGCCCGGCACCGAGGCGTTGCACCGTCTGGCGTATCCGCAACTCCCGCGAGTTGAGATCGATGTCCGTCCAGCGGAGGGCGAGCAGTTCGCCTTTCCTCATCCCCAGGGAGAGTGCGGCGGAGTACAGGTGGACGTAGGAGTCGGAGCGGTTGGCCTCGAGAAATACTGCCGCCTCATCCGGTGTCCACGGCGACACGTCAGTGCGCTCGACTCGGGGCGTTCGGACGAGCGTCGCGATGTTGCGAGCGACAAGCTGTTCTCGCATCGCCTCGGACAGCATGGTCCGGAGAACGGCGTGTGCGAGCTGGACGGTCCGGGAGGAGACACCCGCTGCGGCGACCTTGGTATGAAGCTCGCGCACGTGCGCTGGCGTCAGGTTGTCGAGTCGAATCCGCCCTATCGCGGGCACGATGTGCTTCCGCATCATCCAGGAGTAGTTCGAGACGGTCGAAGGCTTGAGCGAGCCATGAGCTGTGTGGGCGAGCCAGTGCGCGGCGTAAGACTCGACGGTCCACGTGCTGATCGACGCCGGGATTCCGCGGTCGGTCTTCGCCTTGAGGTCGGCGAGTTGCCGGGAGACCTCAGTGCGAGTTGCCCCATAGACCTGTCGGCGTCGGCGACCACCATCCGGTTGGAGGACGTAGGTTGCCCCACTCCAACGACCATCTTTCCGCTGGTAGACGGAACCTTCTCCGTTCGCGCGCTTGCTCACTGCGGCACCGGGGCTTCTATCAGGGTGTCCACGTAGCCGCGCAGATCCTCGACCCGGACGCGACGGGAACGCCCGATCCGAACGCTCGGCAGCACCTTGAGCCGCAGCAGGTCGTAGACGGTGGATCGTCCGACACCGAGCGCATCAGCTACCTCTTCGGGAGTCAGCATGAGCTTCTCCATGGCAATCACCTCTCCTTGTTCTCGTTGGTCTTCTTCTGCTGGCGTCGGTTGTCGGCCCACTCACGTGCATGAGCGGCTGCCTCGGCAGCGAGGGCAGCATCTCCATTGGTCAGCCAGCCCATCCCCGCGAAGCTCCATTGACCGATGACGAGCGTGGTGTCGTCGTCGAGGTCGTCGTCCTCTGCCTGGGATTCGACGCCGAACGAGTTGGATCGTTTGGCGGCAATTCGCTTCTGCCAGAGCTGACGGGCGGAGCGGAGCTTTCCGAGGGTCGTGGAGTAGCGGCGGGACTTCGTGGCGAAGTGGCCGCGGAAGCCGAGCATGCCGACCCACTTGCCGAGGAGGTCGTAGGTGTCGTCTGTGGAGCCGAGGCGAGAGATTCGCGCGAGATCCTCGATGGTTTGCTTGAGCTGGGCGACGTGTGGTCTCGGACCGTTAGCGGCAGCCGACGGGTCGACCTCTTCTGTCGCCTTCGTCGCGTACTTCGCGATGTAGGCCGCGACGGCACGATCGGTCAGCTCGTCGTCGCTGTCGGTCTCGTGACGGACCACACCGCGTGCATCTACCTGGCGACCGAAGCGGAGAACCCGAGCGGCATCGTCGGGCGCGATGGGAGTTGCGACGACGGAGACAGAGGCCGCGCTCTCGACCGCCATCGTCGCGAGGTGCGCAGAAGCGATCGGCACAGATGGCGCGGGATAAGGATCTCCCTCGCGAGCGTCACCGTCCAGGCGGATGAGAGCGTGGAAGTGCACCAGGCCGCGTTTTTGAAACTCGGCGACCTTGGCGAACTGCACCCGCACGAGCTTTCGCGTCGAGGCCTCGGTGAGTTCGAGGGACTGAGCGATCTTGCGGCGGAGAGCGATGGTGAAGCGCCGCCAGAGTTCGGGTGCGTGCCACTGCCAGACGATGTGTCCGAGGTAGTCGTAGCAGTCTCGGCAGAGCGGTTCTCCGGCGATCGGAGAGTCGGGGTCGTGCATGCCCATGCACCATGTCGGGCGGCCGTGCGGGCACAGCTCCTTCTTCGACCGCGGACGGCAGCGGGCCGAGCCCGAACGGCCGGACTTCTTGGCCGAGTGAACGGCTCCGAATGACGGCGCAGTGAGCGTGAGGAAGACGAGCGGGTGGCTGCCGACGGATTCCGGTACGTCCTTCGTCCCGCCCGCAGCGCCGGCCACGACGAGGTGCCACATGTCGCCCTTGTACTCATGGCTGCACGAGGGGCAACGAACCGCGCGACGGTTGCCGCAGCGCACGTAGGTGACGCCGTCTGGTTGCTGCGCCGACTCGTAGGACGACACGACTTCGCCGGAGACCGCGTCGACGACGTGCGACGACCCAACGAGACGGACGGGGTTGGCGCAATAGCCCGTGGCGGCTGCACCTCTCATCCAGTCATCGAAGTCGGCACGCCGCACGCGGTCGGCGACCGAATCGGCGAGCGTCGGCATCAGTAGGTGGTGCTCGTGGGGGCGGTGCAGACGTACGCGCCGACGATCGCTGTGAGGTCCTCGTCGATCACACATCCTCTCTTCTCAGCGCCCGCGTCCTGTTGAGCGTTGTTCCAGGAGGTGACCAGCTCTGGGCTGCACGACGCGTCCGCCACGATGGCCGATTCGGGTAGGCCGGCGTAGGTGCGCGGATCATCGGCGACCGGCTTGTGGTCCGCATCGAATTGCAGGTTGCAGTAGTCCCATCGAGCCGTCTCGACGCCGGTCGCGTAACCCCTCTGTGCTTGGAGGTTGGAGGCGGTACCGATGGCGTAGCCGGCCATCGCTGTTCCCGCGAGCACAGAGACTCCGAGGGTCAGGCCGACGATCCAGCGAGTGCGGGTCTTGGTGGTCATGCTTCTTCTCCTGTCTTGCGGCTGCGGCGAGGGCGTCGCGGGCTTGGTGAACTTGCTTTGGGATCTGTCGAGGCGGCGTCGGGCTCGACGATCGCCTCGACGCGCGGTGCGGGGTAGCGTTCCGCGGTGTAGCGGATGATGTCGTCTGACGCGTAGCCGGCGCGCACCCGGATGGGGTCTCCACCGTTGTCGGGAGCCACGTAGGCGACACCGGGGAGCGTCGTCGGGATCTGGTGGCAGAGAGCGCCCTTCTCCCGCATGCCTTCACCGAGCACCATCGAGGTCTCCATTGCATCGCGGAGACGAAGCCCGATGGTCTGCGTGAACAGGCCCCGGACGGGCAGGGTCTCCTTGCGCGGATCTTGGAGACACGCGAAGACCGTGAACCCGGGCGCTCGACCCTGCGAGCAGAGCAGCGCGAGAGCGTTGTTCGCTCGGCGCAGCAGGTCGCGATCCGTCTGGTACGCGGTGAGAGCGGCCAGCTCGTCGATGACCACGAGGACGTGCGGACTCTCGACAGTCGCTGTGTGTGCGCGTGCGTTGCCAGCCAACCGGGCGGCACGCTCTTGCATTCGGACGACGGCACGCTCGAGCAGGATGACCGCAGCCTCCGACTCGGTGGCGTACTGAGTGAGCAGCCCGCGCCCCATCGTCAGCTCCATGCCGCCCTTGAGATCGACGCCATAGACCTCGATCTTCCCCTCGCGAATGGCGGGGCTGAGACCGATGAGGAGGCTCCAGATCATCGACGCCTTGCCCGAGCCAGACGACCCAGCCACGAGGGTGTGGGGCCCGACGCGGAACGTCCAGGGTGCTCCTGAGGCTTGAACGCCCATCGGAACCGCGCGAAGGTCAACATGGTCGCCCGGGTCCGGAACCATCACCGGCTGAGTGAGCGGGTCGGCGAAGCGGATGGCAACTTCGGCCCCGCCAGGAGCAGCTTCGACGGTCACCGCAACGGCTCCAAGTGACTCGGCGATCGCGGAGGCGGACAGCACGAGTCGGTCTCGCTCCATCCCGAGCGGAAGATGGGTGACGAGTACCAGCGAGTGACCGTGCCACCGCGCTGTGCTGATACGTGGGACCTCCGGCGCGGCCGGGGCCAGACGGATGGCAAGGCCGAGACGGAGCATCAGCTCCGGCCAGACGGCAGCGACGTGGGCGTACTGACGTCGCTGCCACACCCGGAACTGGTGAGTGCTGAGATTCGCACCATCCCGGTAGCGCCAGATGAGCGCGCCGAGGATCAGCGCGGCTGTGATCAGCCACAGCGCGATCTGAGCGGGCCGCCACTGTCCGAGGACGATGATCGCCACGACGTAGACCGGCGGGAGCACCTTGTGTCGCCTCAGCACCTCACGCAGACCGCTGCCGTAGTTGCGAAGCTCTGCGACGATCACGAGTCGCCGGATTTGCGTGCGGGAGCGGGGCGGATACCGCCTGCTCGGAGTGAGTAGGCCACACGGGGACGACCGTTGCCTTCCTTCACGTACGGCACGACGACGAGATCGTCGAAGATCACCGGGCGGAACGGCAGGCCTGGCAGCTCGGCGGGAAGCGTGGGCGGGCTGACCGCGACGACCTTGACGGTTACCTCGCCCTGTCCCTTCGGCGCGTCAGGGTCGGCGTCGAACACGCGAACCGTCCAGAGCGGCTTCCCGGTGTCGCGGTCGTGCTGCTGCCCCGCGGGCTTCCCGTCAACGAACTCGATGAGGGGTTCGGCGTCACCGACGGCGTAGGCCGGCCCTCCGAAGTAGCTCTCACTGTTGACGGGTAGCCCGGTTTTCTTCACTGGCATCTTGTTCCTCCATGCATCGGCTTGTAGGTCGCGAGGAGCCCTCGCGTCAGGACTGATGGTCCTCAGCCCTCCTTGCTTGATTGCCTGTTTGAATCGCGGCGAGCACGATCCGCACCGTCTCGGACGGTGGACAGTCCGGGCTCGTTCGCGACGAACCAAGCATAAACATTTGTGTATGACCAACGCAAGCGTGAACGTCCGCAATGTGTGCGTACGGCGTCGCAATGCGCGACACTTGAGAGATGAGCGAGAACGACGAAGCGAGCGCGCTGGAGGGGTGGGGCCTCGTCCCCAAGCCAGTGGTGGAGGCTGTACATGCGCTCAACAAGAAGATCCTGCGCAGCGGGCGGCACCTCGACGGCATCGTCTGGCCTGACAAGCCCCGCGACGTTCAAGATCTCCTGCGGATGTCCGTGTCGGACGCGCACAAGGTCGCGCGCGCAAGCACCGACCTACGAGCCCTGCTCACGGCCTACGCGCATCGCTTCCACCAACCACGTCCTGTGATGGCGGACTTGGCGCGCGCACAGGACGCCTCGCCGCAGGGCATCCCCCGTCGCTACGGCCAGGCCGCAGTTGAGGGCCTTGCGGCTCTTCTCTCCGAACAGCCCGACGTAGATGCGATCCTGGCCGGCTTCACGTCGCTCGCGTTATCAGATCTCGCGGAATTCGACGGACCGATCGGGGAGGCCGCTCGGTCCATGCGTGACAGTGGGACGCGGCCTCGTAGCGTCGAGCAAGTCCGAGCTGACCACCGCCGCGAGCAAGGCAAGAGAACGCTGGAGGGGATCGCCGCGACGCTCACTCCGATCAGGCAAGAGTCGAATTCGAACTCGCCTTCTCAAAATTAACCCGCGATCCGATGTGTCGCCGGGCGAATGGCTAGCGGCCACCAATTGACTCAGGAATCATGTGGGTTGAAACCCGTCAGGTCTTATAGCGCCGGTCATCTTTGCTGACCGTCTTCCCTTCCTCGGGGAAAGTGCTGAGGACGGCGCAGAAGGCGGCCGAGGCATCGGAGAGGGCTTCCGTGGGTTCCGTGCCTGGCCTACAGTCGACCCGTATGATTCATGTCGGCAGGCCCGCCCCACCGGCACGATCAGATGAAGGTTCCAGTGTGCCGCTACGCTGTCTCAATCTCGACCTCGGTGTCGACATCGAGATCAATCTCCAGAGCGGCAGAAATCGGGGCGTAAATGTCCACGTCCGAGAAAACCTCGAGTGAAGCAACTAGCGAGAAGTCAATTGTCCTCTGCTCAAACCCTTTTCGGCGGTCCCACCATCCCAGGACGGGGTAGACCGCAATAAGTCGGTCGCCAGCGAAGGATGCTGCAGGGCCTTCTAGCCAATCGTGTTGCACAGAGCTTCGAGAACGTTCGTCAGCGCCGAGATCCCACTTGTAGCTGGATGTGTGCGTAACGTGATCCTCTTCCCTCGCGAGGGCATTGATTCTCGCCGCAAATTCTTCCGGTGTTTCGTTTGGGCCTTGCATGTCCCACCTCAATCGGACCCCGGCATACTTTGATCGCCTTTCTGATTCGGAGGGCTCGACGAAGTAGGACAATGTAACGTGCAATTCCGCCGGTTCCGGCCCGAGATCACGCAAGATAGTCGAGGGGAAGGGCAGTTGAATGAGCACAACCTGCCGGGTAATGCTCTTGTCGATATTGATGACCTTCGGCTGAAGCGACCCTTCATAAACCATGACCGGTCTGCTCTCTGAGCTAAGGGCGGCTCGTGACCAGTCAAAGGAGCCGTGACCGATGGATCGCCGCAGGTCCGCAGGATCAAGCTGATCGACGATTGAATGCGTTGGGCGGCTGGCGTGAATTAGAAGAGCTCGAATGGTGGCCGGCCTGAAATCTGGGTAGGTTGCCCATATTCGTGCCAGCGCGTTCGCGGTTATTGCGGTCGCTGCGCTCGTCGCGTTTGCTCGAGTTAGATCAGAACCGATCGTCCGTGCGGCCGTGGTTAGGACGGAGAGGCCGATCAGTCCTTGATTTGGGTTTGAACCGTCCGGCGCGGTGTTTCCTGCTTCGGCAACAACGTCAGGCTTGCTAGGCCACATTTTCGCTGGACCGACTGAGGTGAATGGGCTCAATTGACCATGTGTGGCCACGGGTGCGCTTGCGCCAAGCCGGACGTCACGGGGGGAAAGGGTAGCTAACTCCGTTACGCCTCCGACGGTTACTGCATTCCATGCCTGAGCTGGTTGCGAGAGCGTCGAAGCAAGGTTCTCCGACGGATACTGTGATGGGTCCGAGGCAGGAGGTACGTTGCCTGCGGCGACGACGATAAGCCGGCCTTCACCGTTATTCCAAGCGGCGCGATCAATCGCGGTCGACCAGCTAGTGGCTTCGTGTTCTCTCGGGTTGGACGCACCCATGCTGATGCTGTGTACGACTCTATGGTTCCGTCCGAGGTCCTCGGCGATCTCAATTGAGAGTTGAGTTCTCTCGGCCCAAAGAACGTCACCGCGCTCCCCTGGCTCGAGGTACTCCACCGCGATCAGCGCCGCTGCTGGAATTAGTGAGGAATCCAGGACTTGATTCGTCAGGTCTCCATAGACCGCCAAACCGGCCATCCGGGTTCCGTGGCCGTTCCAGTCGAGCGCCGAGCCGTCGGGTACAGCCGAGTCAGTGCCCAGGACGACGGGAGCCAGGAGCGGGTGAAGGTGGTCCAGTCCAGTGTCGTGCACCGCCACCGCCACCTGAAGCGGAGTCGGAACTAGCACCGGCGGCAGACCTTTAGAGAATTCGATTCCTCCGGCCACTTCACGGAGCCTCACTGCGGGCGGAAAATGTACCTCAGCGAGGTACGGCATGTGCTCAGGAAGTCCGAGTAGAACACTGCCGCGTATCGCTACTAGATGAACATCGCGATCCGTGCCCTTGTATGTGGAAATGTGACGCACATCCTGATCGGCTTCGGCCGACTCTATGAATGCTTCGAACCTAGCTTGGTCACTGCTTCCTTCCACCTCGAAGCCGAGCCATATCTCCACGAAGTAGACGGTATCCTTATCGATCGCCGAATCGTCGATCTCCCCAAATGAAAGATCCTGAATCCTGGCGATTCTGGCGGACTCGATGCGCGCAACTAACTGCTCGTGCTTCGGCCGTCCCTTCGGTGTTTCTTCTGTTCGATACTCGGATACCTTTTTCCGAAGAGCGGACAGGTCGCCGCGGCTTCCAACCAGAACCGTTTCGAGCGGTGAGACCGCAAGAACCTCATTACCTGTTCGTTTGTCCCCGAGTCGAGATGCTTCGTCCTCCAGTCCAGGACCATTGAATGCGAGAACCAAGCCGCTATTCAGTTTGCGGTCGCGAATCTCGCCCTCAATACTCTGCAGCAAGCCACTGACGTGGTTCGCCTGCGTCTGTCGGTCCCGCGCCGGAGCTGGAGCAGTGTTCCCTCTGCGCGGTGAGCTGTAGCTATCTGATCGGGACGCACTGATTCGAATGTGCGGCAGGTCGGCCATATTTCTCCCTTGAAATTTGAGCTCTGTCGGCGAAAAGGGCTATCGGTTCATACGTTCTGCAATTGCATCGGCTATCTCGTTTGCTGTGACTTCCGTCCGTCCAGCGAGTAAGGCTGTTTTTCGGGCCTCGTTGACCGCGGCCGTCAAATCCGCCAGGGAGGATAATTTAGCTGTGGCAGCAAGTTCTTTGAGAGCGGAAATGGGAAGCTTCTCGGATCTCGTCATTCGACGAATGAGCTGGACGCGCGCGTCATGGTCGGGGCCCTGATACTCAATGATGTCGTCGAACCGTCGGAACAGGGCGCCGTCTATGTTCGCTGGTATATTCGTTGCGGCGACGAAAATGCTTTCACTACCGTCCGAATCGAGAAGCTGCAAGAACGTGCCGACGATGCGGCGCATCTCGCCAATATCGCTCGAATCAAGGCGCTGGCTTCCGAGCGCATCAAATTCATCGAACAGGTAAACCCCTTTTACTCGACTGGCCTCGCTGAAGATGTCGTTTAGTGTCGAGGCCGTTTCTCCGAGGTACCGGCTGAAGAGCACTTCGAGGCGCACGCGAGCGAAAGGTAACTTGAGTTCCCCCGCTAATGCAGCTGCAGTGAGGGTTTTCCCTGTGCCAGGAGGGCCATGCAGTAGTACCTTCCGCCTTGGACGCAGACCATGCTCCTCAAGTAGGCCCTTCTTTCTCTGCTCCACCACGATCCGCTCAATGCGCGACATCGTCTCTGTCCTCAAGATGAGGTCCGAAAGACGAGAATCGCTATATCCGATATCGATCAGATCTGAAAGGTTCTTCGCGGTCCGAGCTAGCGGAACGGCTTTTTTGGGTGTTCGGTCCTCACTCGTCAGCCTCAGTTCTCGAAGCCTGCGTGCGACCTGGGTATGCCCCGCGCGTGACTCGGCTGCGATAACTTGGCCCAGGATCGTGCCGAAACGGGCCGACTCATCGTTGTAGTGCGCCCGAACTAGCTCGGTGAGTAGCTCTCCAGTCGCCACGGCACTCTTCCGTCCTTCACGTTCCCAGTCAGTTGTGTGCACCCTATAGCAGACCTCAGACATTTGGGTCGGGTGCCGAACATCTCGACGGTGTGCACTACACCATGTTAGCGCTCTGATGCAACGGCGAGCCGTCAGGCCCGGCCGGCGATCGTTGCTGCGGCGTGAGAACTTTCTCTACTCGTTCAAGCGCCGGGCTCCGCCCAGCGGACCCACCTGCGGTGCGTCCGGTCCTCGCTCCGCTGCGGTCCGGGCGCTCCTCGGCAGGTCCGGGAGGTGACCCGGTCGAACCGTTAAACAGCAAGACCCGCCGATCCACGTATGTGGGGCGAGTCCGCTGCTTGAGCTTACGGCTGTTGCTCGAGCTACCCGAGCCCTAGGTCGAGCTGTGCGAGCTGCGGTGCTGGCTTCGACCGGTTCCATGAGTTGCCGAAGAGCGACCGCTGCGCGGACGTGAAGCGCAGCCCGGGTGCGCCCGGAACGATGATCTGGCCGACGAGCACCGACAGGTCGAGATCCACCTCGGCTCCTTCGAGCAGCTTGAGGCGGCGGAAGGCGCGCCGGATATCCTCGTGCGCCTCGGCATGGCTCCACCCGTTCACCGACTGCAGAACCTCGTTGACGTCTTCGAGATCGAGCGCTCGGCCGACGTGCTGCGTGTTGTGGCACCTCTTGCAGAGCGCGATGAGGTCGGCGAGCACCTGAGTTACGACGCCGTCACAGATATCGAAGCGCCAAATCTCGTGACAGTCGGGATGCTGCACCTTGCGATGAGGCCCGTAGGACTCGCCACGGCAGATCTCGCAGAGCTTGCCCGCACGGGCGGAGATGCCTAGCCGAATCCGATCCCACTCCGACTCACGGGCGATGCCGCGCACGTTCGACCCGAATACGCTCGGAGGCAGGACGTCGGCGCGCATCCGCACATGGCCGGCGGGCGCGTCGGGCATCAGCGTGGGCAGGAACAGGTCGGTCCAGTCCTGATCGGTCATCGGGTCACCACCTCTCCGAAGACAGCAACCGTGACAGCAACGCGAGTGAATGCGTGGACGTCGGGCCGGTGCGCGTGGAACACCGAGGCCGGCGTCGCCGGGAGCGGCGGACCTCCGTGGACTCCGCGATTCTGACTACGGATCAGAAGGTTGGGGGTTCGAATCCCTCCGGGCGCACTCTGGTTGAGACAGAGCAGAACGGCCCGCTTCGGCGGGCCGTTCTCGTTTTTCCTGTGGCTCATCTGGGGTTTCTCCTTTTCATGGGTGAATCGTCTTCTTCTCGGTCGATCGGGTTGTGGGCTTCGCGGCGCCCGGTGCTGCGGTCGTGACGGCAACGGCGACACACTGCGGTGCGTCCGGCCCTCGCTCTGCTGAGGCCCTCGCTCTGCTGAGATCCGGGCGGTCCTCGGTGGGTGTGGCCGCGACCAGCTCATAGGTTGAACATCAGGACCCGCCGATCCACGCGTGTGGGCAAGTTCGCCTGCCGATTCTCTCCGGAGTTCCAGGGTCACCGGTCGTAGATGTCGCGCCGATGGCCGAGGGTTACGACGACGAGGAGCGGTCCGTCGTCGATGGCGCAGACGATCCGGTAGTTGCCCACGCGCACGCGAATGCCCGGTCGACTCTGGAGTGCCTTCGCTCCTGGTGGCCGCGGGTCTTCACCGAGGAGGGCGATGACACCTTGGATGCGCCTCCGGTCCTGCGGGTCACTGTTCCGCAGTGCCGTGAGGGCGGCTGGCCGCAGGTCGATTCGGTAGCGACTCATTCCCAACCGAGGTCTGCCTTGGCCTGAGCCCAAGGGCTGATGGTCGACATGTCCTCTGTGGACGTTTCGGCACTCAATATGCACAGATCCGACGTCGTCGAGACCGAGGTCGAGTTGTGCATCCTGAGGCGCCCCTTTCTTTCGTGTCCGGAGGTGCCGCTCCGGAGTTACTTGCCCGAATGGGGGCGCATTCCCTTCGATGACGGCTGCGCCATCCCTCCCCAGGCGTTATCTCGCGCCGTTCTCCCCAGAAGTGCTACCTCTCGCCGCGGCACGCCCCCGGCCGTCAATAGCCTCCTCTCGTGGGGGCTGAACGATCGTCACCGGCGCAGTGCGTTCGGGCGGCAGAGGAGAGGACATCGGATGAGTCGAACGAAACAGTCGGGGCGGGACGAGCGCGGACGATCTCGAGCGTGGACGGCACGCGCTCTTGTAGGAACGACGATGGGCTGTGCGCTCATCGGGGGCCTCCTCGGAGGCGGGCTGGTTCCCTCTCCTGCGATGGCGGCCGACGCTCCGCACACGACCATCGAGAACACGCTGCTGCACGGCGGCGCCACGAATGCGGGAGTGACAACGATTTCGGCGTACGTGCGCAAGGGTGAGATACTCCGCGTCGATCTGCATCCGCTGAAGGGCGGCTCAGGCTCGGAAGAGGGGGAGAGCGGCGGCGGCACGGCGGCGGTGACCGCTCCTGACGGCACGGTCTTCGATAAGCAAGTCTTTCCGCGGGGCGCTCCACCGACCACGACCGCCGGCGGTACCTTTACTGCATCCGAGTCGGGCGTCTACCAGATTGAGGTGGCGGACGACGACGTGACCGTTCCGGTCAACCTCGTCTGGAACGTTGGCGTTGAGGACGGCAGTGGTACCGCGCTTGCGGGCAGAGTGTGGTCCACCTCGTACGGCATCCAATCGGGGGCTCGCGAGTCTTACTCCGCTCTGGAGGAGCGCCAATCCTCCTTCACCCTGTATGCGGTGACAGAGACGGGCGCCCGCTACGAACTCGGTCTTCGCGGGTACGACGGAGTCGCCTCGACCCTGCAGGCTACTAACAAGGGGAACGTGCGGGTCGGTTCCTCCGATCCTTCCTATCTCTCGGTACCCATGCCGCAGTCCTCCGAGGCAGGAGGAATCGGAGCGCAGTATGTGCAGGCGTCCGGCCGCTCGGGGATCGACGGTCTCCAGACCTACAAGCTCTTCCTCGATCCGCCATCGGCCGATCTGCCGGCATCGATCGCCCCGGAGTACCGTGCCCCGACCATCGACGGGCTCGCGTACACGCGCTCCTCGACGGGTTCGAACGCAGGGACAGTGACGGGGAGTCTCGGCACGCAGCCGGGAACCGTCGTTGTCGACATCGACGCGGACGGCGACGGAGCGTACGACGGTGAGCGGGACGTCCACCTCACCCGGATCTCGGGGAGCACGGGGCCCTTCTCGCTGGAGTGGGACGGTTTCGACGCGAAGGGCGGAGCTATCGACATCGCGGCTCGCGATGTCACCTTCCGCGCGGCTGTCCGTCGCACGAACGAGTTCCACTTCACTCGCGTGGATGCAGAGTCCTCCAGTGGCGGCGTCTCGATCCTGCGATCGACCGGAGGCGACGGCAGCGGGTCGACGATCCACTGGGACGACTCCCTCTTCGTTGAGTCGGGCTCAGACCGCTACTCCAGCACCTCAGCGGAGACCTCCGGCGAGGCCGGTAGCGACTCGACCAGCGGGATTCACCGCTGGGAGAGGGATGACTCGGGCAAGGGTCGCACACCTAACGAGAACGACTCGGTGCACGGCTCCTACGGCGACCTGCGCGCTATCGATGATTGGTCCTTCGGATCCGACGGCGCGGTCGCCGTCGCTAGCCTCGACCCGCTCGCTCCGCACGTGAGGATTGCGAAGACCTCGTCGGTCGACTCCGCCACTCCGCTCCTGCCCGGTGCGCGGGTCCCCTACCGGGTCGCGCTCACCTCGGACGGCTCCGGAGATGACGCCGATGCGTCCGTGATCGATTACCTGGACGAAGGAGTGCTCGACGACGCCGACCTTGATCCGGCCTCGATCCGCACCTCCCACGGTTCGGCGGCGGTGGACGAATCGACGGGCCGCATCGCCTGGTCCGCCGGGACGCTGCCGGTCGGAACGACCGCGGAACTCGCGTTCGACGTGGTCGTGACCGGCTCGGGCGATGATGCGCTGACCAACACGGCTTGCCTTGCCGGAGCCCCGTTCAAACCCGCTGAATCGGGCACCGGGACCGACGCGAACCCCTGCGCCACCGTCTCGCACATCGTCGGTAGCGGCGGGCTTCTGCTGCGCAAGACCGCCTCTCAGGAGAGCGCCGAGCACGGTGGCACCGCGGGCTTTGACATCGTTGTGGCGAACACGGGCTCGATCGACGCCGTCAATGTCGCGATCACCGACGTGCCGACGCTCGACCACCTCCTCGAGCCGACCATCGACAACGGCGCAGGAGGTACGCAGCCCGCCACGGAACCCGTTGGCGGTCTTAATATCCCGGCTGGTGGGCAGGTCTCGCTGCACGTGAGCGGGAGAGTCGCCGACGGGTTCGACGCGATGACTGTGCCGAACCGCGTCGCGATCACGCAGCAGCCGGAGGGCTTTGACCCACCGACGGTCGAGAATGCCTGCGCCGACGACGCCGGCTTTTCCTGCGCGGAGATTCCCGTACCAGCCGTGCAGGGACGCCTCTCTATCGACAAGACCGCCGTCGAGGAGACCGTCGACCACGGCGAGCGAGCCGGCTTCCACGTCGTGGTCGCCAATGAGGGAGCACGCCCCGCTGAGGGCGTCACTCTGACGGACGTCCCTGAGCTGGAGCACCTCACGGAAGTGACGATCTCGCAGGACGGCGGTCCCGCGTCCTCCGACCTCTCCGTCGAGAACCTGTCCCTGGCGCCCGGAGCGTCGACCACTTTCACGGTGACCGGCCGCGTCACCGAGGGAGTGGACGCGTGGACGATCCCGAATCGCGTGCGCCTCGACGGCGTACCCGACGGCTTCGAGCCGACGTCGGTCGCCCACCCCTGCAACGACGACGCCTCCGCCAGCTGCGCACGGGTCGCGGTGCCTCCGATCGGAGTTGTGCCGACCGTGCTCGCCTCGACGGCGGCGTTGGCCTCAACTGGGGTGCCGGTCGGACCCCTCGCAGGCGGTGCGGCAGCGCTCCTCCTTGCCGGTGGGGCCCTGACGGCAGTCCGCCGCCGTTCGCGCTCGACCCAGACCCACTAACCATCCCACCTCGGCCCCGGGTCGCCCAGCGCGACCCGGGGCCCTGACCGGCTCTCCGAAAGGCACCACCGCATGACCCCCGATGACCTCCCGTTCCGCATCACCGAGTGCTTCCCACTGCCCGACGGGCGAAATGGCGTTACCGCCTGGTCGGCGCGCGACCCTGAGCAGCTTGAGCAGCAGCTACGCACCCGGTTCGGCCAGGCTCACCCCGAGCGGGAACCCGCCCGACGTCTGCATCGCTCTCGGCCGCACACGGTCCTCGTCGAGGAGCGGGTGGAGGGCGTGCTCCGGCCCATCGACCCGCATCTCCTCGCGCGGACCGACGCACGCTGGCGGATTGCGCTCCTGCGCTCTCGCCGGCCTGACTGGCTCCGTCGGATCATCGGCCCGAAGGACGTCCCGACCACGCAAGCACCGGCGAACGTCTCCCGCTGGGTCGAGCCGTGCTGGCGTGTCGGAGACAAGGAGTGAGCGCACATGACGAGCCAAGCCCGCTCTCTGAAGGGGGGTCGAAGTTGGGAGGGGGACACCGGCCTTGAGCGTGCCGCGATGCTCGCAGGCGTCACCGGACCACCGGTGCCGCGGACGCGCACTCCGATTTCCCGGCTCGCCCTCGGGCCGTCGATCGGGATACGGTCGCTCCCATGAGCACCGCCGCACGTCCGCGATCGACGCGGCCGGCGGCTCCCTCCTCGCATCGCCGCCTGTCAGCCGCGCTCCTTGCGGCAGGCGTCGCCACGTTCGCGGAGCTCTACGCGGTGCAGAGTGTGCTGCCTCAGCTCGCGCGAGAGTGGGCGCTCGCTCCCTCCGACGCAGCCCTTGCAGTCTCGGCAGCGACACTCGGGTTGGCGCTCTCGGTGCTGCCGTGGGCAGGCGTCGCCGAACGGATTGGCCGCCTCAGGTCGATGCGGATCGCCGTGCTGACCTCCGTGGTCGTGGCACTGCTGGCCTGCGTCGCTCCAAGCTTCGAGCTCCTGCTCGTCCTGCGCTTCGTCGGAGGAGCGGCTCTGGGAGCGGTGCCGGCGCTCGCCGTGGCGGCGATCCACGACCGGATCGACGGCTCCGGTGCGACGGCCGCGGCGACCGCCTACGTCTCTGGGACAACCATCGGCGGAGCTGCCGGGCGCCTTCTCGCCGGTCCTCTTGCATCGGCGCTCGGCTGGCGCGGCGCGCTTGTGATCGTGACAGGAGTCTGCGCCGCCGCGGCGATCCTGTTCGCCGTGCTCGCCCCTCGCGACGGCCCGGGGCGGAAATTCGCTGCCGGTGGCTGGCGGGCGAAAACCGCGGAGGTGCTGCGCGACCCGGTGCTCGTCGCAGTGGCAACGCAGACCTTCCTCGCGATCGGAGTGTTCGTCGCCGTCTACAACTACCTCGCGTTCCGCCTCGAGGGTGCCCCGTTTGCGCTGCCGCCTGCTCTCGTGTCGCTGCTGTTCGCCGCCTACCTCGCGGGAACCGTTTCGTCCCGGCTCGCAGGCATCTGGGGCCCGCGCTTCGGCCCGCGCGGCGCGATGCGGATCGGGGTGGCGCTGATGATCGTCGGCCTCCTGGTGATGCTCGCCGATGTCGTCGCGGTGGTGATCGTCGGACTGCTCGTCTTCACCGCGGGCTTCTTCGCCCTGCACGCGATGGGCGCAGCCTGGACCGGGGCCCGTGCGGCTCCGGCGCTGCGCGGGCACGCGGGGGCGGTATACACGATCGCGTTCTACGCGGGGTCCGCGGTGGGAGGCTGGCTGCTGGGCCTGGCGGTAGGCGCCGGAGGATGGCTGGCGCTTACGGTCGTGACTGTCGCGGTGCTTCTCGTGGGTGCGGGGGTCGTCAGTCTGCCGTCGAGGGCGAGCGTGGCGGCGGTGCGCTGACCGCTCGCGGTGGTGACCGAGCGGGGAAGGCGACCCTCCGCCTCGGAGCGTTCTCGCTGGAGGCCGCTGTAGTGCGTCATGATGGCTCGACGACAGGAGTCTGGGGGAGCGCATGGCCGAGAGCACCGGAGCCGAAGGGTCCCCGAGCAACAACGAGGGTCGGACGGACCTGCGGTACCACCCTGCGTTCCAGCGTGGCTACAGTGCGCGCGACTCAGAGCGCCCGACCGGGAGCGTCGAGCAGTCCCGGCGGCCGAGGGAAACAGGATCGACGGGGGCGCCTTCCGGTGCCACGAGCGATTCGTCAGCGCACCGGAGTTCTGCCGCCGACCGTCCGGCCGCCGAAGTTCCCGGCCGTTTCCCCTCTGCACGCCTCGCGAATGCCGCGCCCGCGAATCCCGCCGCAGCCCCTGCGGCCGAGCCCGCCGCGCCCAACCCCGCCGCGCCCGACCCCGCAGCCGATGCCTCTCCCGCCGCGCCCCCTCGCGCTTCTCGCCGCATCGCGGGCGCGCTCGCGGGCGTCGGCGCCGCCTTCACGGTCCTCGGGCTCCTCGCGCTGTGGCGCAGCTCGCAGAGCTGGTACGACTACTCGCCATCGCAGGGGGTCTTCGGCCCCGAGCAGTACCTCCGCGTGCTCAGCGACAACGCAATCGGACCTTGCCTCACCGTCGGCCTGGTCGCGCTCGGCCTCGCTGTCATCGTGCCGCTGCTGACCGCGGTGCGCCGATGACCCGCATCCGACTCCTGTGGACCGTGGCAATCCTGCTCACCGCGGTGCTTTGGGCGGCGGTCCTCGCTGTGCCGGCGGTCATCCTGCTGCTGCCCGACCAGTGGCAGGGCGACTCCGTTACCGTCCCGCCGGAGGTCTTTGTGCGCCAAGCGCTCGTCAGCGTCTCCTCGCCGTTGCAGACCGCCGCGCTGGTGATGCTGGGATCGCTGGTGGTCGTCGCGGTCGCGGGTCGTCGGCCCGCCGAGGGCCACCCCGAGGTCCGGGATCCCGAGGACGGCTGGGACGACGCCGTGCTGCTCGACCCGACGTCGGCCCGCTGATCCGACGGAGCGAGTCAAGCCGCTCCCCGCGAGGCGCGCCGCACGCCGAGCAGCACCACGAGGCGGAGGAAGCCGACGAGCCCTGTGCTGAGCAGGCCCCCGAGGAGCAGGAGCAGGCCGACTCCCGCCACCCAGGTCGTCTCGCCCTTCACCGATTGCAGCGCGAACTCGACGCACACCATCGCGAGGCCCGCGTAGGCCAGCAGAAGAACGACGATCGTGCCCGGCCGGCGGAGGCGCTGCGCCGGCGTCCGCCACAGCACAGGTGGTTCGAGCCAGCGTCGGAGCAGCCGCACGCCGAGCGTGCCTACGAGGCCGAGGAAGCCGGCCGCGATCAGGATGATGCCGACGCCGCCGAGGCCCGAAGCGTTGATACCGGCCAGCTCGAAGGCGATCCCGGTCGCGACCGTCACCGCTCCGACGACGCCCGCGATCATCGCCGCCCAGACGCCGAACCCGCCGCGCAGCACGGTCTCGCGCTCGGCGCGGGCGGAATCGACGTCGAACGGGCGTTGCTGCGGCTCAGCGGGAGACGCGTCCCTCCTGGCAGGCTCCGACACGCCCCACACTGCGCCGGGCGTCTGCGACTCGATGACGTTCTCGCGCACTGGCACGTAGCGCAGAGGAGCGTCGATGCGCACGTGCGGTCGGCCGCGAACGACGATCGTCGCACCGAGGTCGGCGCCGCGATCAAGGGCGAGGGGTCCGAGGACAAGGCCTCTGGCCGGGTCGATCCGCCAGGCGTCGGAGCGCGGGGCCGAGCCATACCACTCCGCGGAAGCGCCGCCGCCGAGGCCGACCGCGATCGGGCGTCCACCGACGTAGCTCGTCTCGGGGACAAGCGAGCGACCGGAGTTGCGTACCCTCACGCCGACCCGCCACCAGTCGTCGCCCGCGTGCACGAGGCGCACCTCGACGTCGACCAGAGAGGCGGGGAGTGCGTGCCGCCTCCCGAGCACGACCGCGACGATCGCCAGCCCCGCAATGACCAGTCCACCGAGCAGGCCGACGACTCCGACGAAGATCTCCATAGCTGCCAGTCAAGCAGGCGTTGCTCAGGCGCCTGTCTCCCTCCCTCGATCTCTGGCCGAGAGGGACGACGCGCGTGACATCGAAGCTGCCTGTGCGCTTGAGCCGAGAGTCGGGGGGCCCATGCTCGAGCCAATTCCCAGCCTGTCCGCCCTGAGAAGATCCCTGCCTCAGCCATTCATTGAGGACAGGAGGCGGACGGCGGGGAGGTCCGGCGCAGCCCACTCCAGCGCGGCGAGTTCCTCCGGACTGAGCCACAGGAGACGGTCGTGATCGCTGCTTACCGTGGGCCGTTCGTCCATGAGAGTCGCGTGATAGCAGTGCAGTCGGATCGTGAGGGCGGCGGTGGCCGTCTCGTCGACGGTCAGAAGGTTGCCGACCGCTATCTGAATCCCGAGCTCCTCGTGGATCTCGCGCCACACTGCGGCCTGAGGTGTTTCCTCCGGCTCGATCTTGCCGCCGGGGAATTCCCACAGGCCGCCGGATATCCTCTTGGCGCGACGTCTGCAGGCGAGAATGCGGCCGTTATCGGTGATGACCGCGGCCGCGACACTGAGGATCTGCATTCCCCCATCTTGGCGAGAAGGTGGTGAGAGGGGTTCAACTGCGGCACAGGCCATAACGCGCGGCTACGCCTTCTTCGTCGATCCCTGTGCGGTCCGTCGCGGCCTGCGGCGGAGGAAACGGGTGGGACGAGACACGCTGGAACGATCAGCGCGGACGGCAGTGGCAGACGCCCGTCGGCCGCGTCACTTCAGCGGGTCGTTGCCCCAGTTCATCAGCGAGTAGCGCCACTTCGTCTCCGTGACATCGCCCGAGGGGCGCTGCTTCGAATGCCGGTGCACGTACCCCGTAACTTTTTTCATGTGGGCGTAGTCATCGTCGTCGAGGTCGGACTGTGTGGTGCCGAGGAGGTCTATAATGCGGCGGCCGCTCTCATGCCCCACCGACTCGCCACCGCCCTCGGGCTTGTGGCCGACCTCCTTCGACTCGTCAGTGCCGAGCCAGTGCTCGAGCTCTTTCGCGGTCATGTTCACAGCATCGTGAAACCGATCGCGGATCGTCCGCTTCTCGTCGTCGGTGATCTCGTCGGTGGTCATCGCGGATGCTCCTCTGCCTCGTGAGTTCGACACCAGAGCAGCGTGCCGGAGGGTGAGACGTCAAGCCCCGTGCGCTCTTCCGAGGCGCGCGTAGCGTCGAAGGAGTCCGTACCGTCCCGAGCCGCTCGCGCCCGGACTTCCACCAGAGAAGAGGCCCTCAATGCCCTCACGCAACACGCTCGTCCGCAGCCTTCATGACCTCGGAGCCGCCGCCTGGTTCGGCGGATCTCTCATGGGCGCCGTCGGCCTGAATGGCGCTGCGTCCACCTCCTCCGACCCCGCTGAGCGCCTCCGCCTCGCCTCGGACGGCTGGGCGCGCTGGACTCCGGTTCAGCTCGCCGCGATCGCCGCGCACGGCGTCGGCGGCATCGGACTGATCCTCGCCAACAAGACGCGTCTGGCCAACCAGCAGGAGAGCCGCACGAACACGGCGGTGAAAACGGTCGTGACGGGCCTAGCCGGTGCCGCGTCGGTCATCGCCGCGATCGCGGGCGCGACTCAGGCGAAGCACGCGGACGAGGGCGCTCCGGGCGTCACCGAGGCCTCGGCGCAGAACTCGGAGGAGTTGACCGCTGCGCTCCGTGTACAAAAGGTCACTCAGTGGGCAATCCCGGTGCTGACATCCGTGATCATCATCCTCGGCGCCCAGCAGGGCGAGCAGCAGCGCCCGGTGAAGGGCCTGTTCGAGACGACCGCGCGAATGTTCCGCCACTAGAGGCACGACAACGTCGGCTGAGAGTGCTCGTCCACCACTGTGGAGGAGCACTCTCAGCCGACGTTGCGCTGTGCGGAGGCGCCGGAGGCCGACGCTCGTACCGGGTGGTCAGTGCCAGATCAGCGCCGCCGGGCGCTAGAGCAACGGTCAGCGCCGCCGGACCTGTCGTTCCCGCGGTGCGGGTGTGTGAGGGTGCGAGCGGTTTTCGAGGCGGCGGCCAGCGAAGACGGAGCTGAAACGACGGAAGCGAGGCTCGGTTCTGGGGCTGGCCGAGTTTGCCGGGAACGGCCCTTACACCCTCGGCCTCTCCCAGACCGGCGCGAGGAGGTGGTGGCGTTCACAACTCAGGAAGGATGTCCGGGAGGGCCTCGGAATTCCGCATGTTCCCGTCACCCGCTGAGCATCCATCCTGAGTTATGAACGCACAGAGCCCCATCTACCCCAGGCGCCCTACCCCAGACGCCGCAGAAATCGACGTCGCCGCGGCATGCACGCGCGGGACCCGGGCGATCACGCCGAAGTCGGACCATAGAAGGAGCTGATCTCGTCAAGCTCCATCTCGGCGGTCGTCTGGATGAGCGTGAGCAGCTCGGGGTCCAGACCCGGGGAGAACTCCTCGAAGCGCTCCGGCGCGATCACCGAGGGGACCCCCTCGGGCGCCTGCTCCTTCGACTCCAGGTCCGTGCCGTCCTGCGAGGGCGAGGCGCCGCGGTAAATCTTCCCCGCCTCCGACGCGCCCTCGAGGTCGAACGTGTACTGCTTGCTCTGAAGGCCGAGGTCGACGAGTTTCTTCACCTCGGGGAACTTCTCGGCGTTGGTCTTCGGGATCGGGAGGGTTTTCTTCCAGTCAATGCCGAGCGTCTCGAGCGCCTTGGCGTAGCCGTTCTCGTGCGCCTGGTCGCGCACGATCAGGTAGGCGATGGTCGAGCGCGCCGTCTTGTTGTCCGTCATCTCGTAGATGCGGCACTTCTGTAGGCGCCCGGTCGACTCGAGCATGAGGTTGTAGAGCAGGTCGAGCACAAGATTGCCCGAGTTGTAGACATAACTGCCGCTCCACGGGTTGCCCGCGGCGTCCACGGGCAGCGCGCCCTGGGCGCCCACGAGGTAGTGGTGGATGTTGCTCGTGTCGAGGGCGATGCTCAGCGGAGTCGCGCCCCCGGCACCCGGAGTGTCGAGCGGATCCGTGGGCTTGCCCTGGTAGCGCGGCGACCCGTCGAGCAGGCGCGAGATGGTCGTGCCGATCAGCTCGACGTGGCTGATCTCCTCCGTACCGATGCCCTGGATGAGGTCGCGGTACGGCTTTGCGTCGGCGCCGCGGAAGTTCATGGCTTGGAAGAGATACTGCATCATGGTGCGCATCTCGCCGAACTGGCCGCCGAGCCCCTCCTGGAGCGCATTCGCGGCGGCCGGATCCGGCTCGTCCTGCTCGATGTCGTTGATCAGCCGTTGCACGTGGAAGAACATGATTGCCTCCGGAAGTCGTCGAACGTTTCCCCCAGACTGCGTCGCGCTCCCGCTCCAAGGAGCCCCCTTGCCAGGAGCATGCGGCTGTGCAAATCGGCTTACCGCGTCGCGAACGCCTCCCGGTAGAGCCTGGTCAGTTCGGGCGAGCTGGGTCCGCTCAGGCCGCAGGTGAGGATCGTGTCGCCGTCGGCTGCGAGCAGGTAGTCAACGCCCTTCTCGAACGTGATCGGGGCGACGGCCGACTCGGTGGAGTGCGTCACCGTGACCGAGTCGCCGACATCCCCGGCGTAGCGGTCGAGGACGCGCAAAGTAACGACCGCTGCGTCGATGCCGCTGACCTCGGCGCGGAAGGCAACCTGCGCCGGGGCGAGGGCCGCCTCCGTGACCGGCGAGCACACCGCGCCCGGGCCGCCGGTGGCGTACAGCTGGAACGACGAACTCGATCCGCCGCCGACGCCGAGGGCGAAGGGGAGCAGCAGGGAGGCGGCGGCGCCGGCGCTGAGCGCCCCGACTCCTGCGATGAGCCACGGTGAGCGGCGGCGGGCGGTCGCGGGAGGTCGCTCGGTGCCGGGTCCTCCGGTGGCCGCGGCAATGTGAGCGGCGAGTTCCACCGGCGCGAGCGGAGGCAGGGAGCCGGCGGGATCGACGCTCCGCAGCAGTGCGCGGGGATCGTCCCCACCTCCGCGACCCGGGGCGGCTGTATGCAGCTCGGTGAACTCGCGGCGCGCGCGATCGAGGCGCAGCGCGAGGGCCTCCGCCGGCTCGGCCTGGACGACTCCGATGCCGGGGACATCGAGCCCTTCCCACGACCACAGCCGGAGCAGTTCGGCGTCACTCTCGCGGACCCGTGCCAGCGCGAGGCGCACCGCCGCCTCCGCGTCGGAGTGCTCGTCGGAGTGTTGCAGCGGCGGCTCGGCGACCCCGATCCGCTGGGCGAGGAGGACCTGCCGGCGCTGGTGTCGGCGCGCGGACTGGAGCTGCAGTCGGGCGACGCCAATCGCCCAGGCGACGGGGTCGACGTCGGGCAGGTCGTCTGCGCGACGGTGCAGCACGTCGAGTGTGGCGGCGAGCACATCGTCGGCCTGCGCGTCGTCGGTACGGCGCCAGAGGTAGCGGCGGACAGGATCGGCGACCGCGGCGGCGAGAGCAGCGAACCGCTCCGGGTCCGCGAGAGGGTCTGGCATGCCTCCTATGCTCCCTCCTCCGACTGACGGGTGAACTGCCCGCCACGCGCAAGCGCTCGCTAGCCTAAGCGTCAACCCCCGCCTCCCTTTCCCCGTCGAGGAGCCCCATGCCCATCTGGACTTTGCACGGAGACGGCCGCACCGTCGAGCCCGGCGCTGTCGTCGCCCCCAGCGAACGGCTCGGTTGGCCCGCGACGGTAGCGATCGGCATCCAGCACGTCGTCGCGATGTTCGGCGCCACGTTCCTGGTGCCTGTGCTGACCGGCTTCCCGGTCGCCACAACGCTGCTGTTCTCGGGAGTTGGCACGCTCCTGTTCCTCCTCATTACGCGCAACCGGCTTCCCAGCTATCTCGGCTCGAGCTTCGCGTTCATCGCACCGGTCACGGCCGCGACCACTGTGGGCGGCACGGGGTCTGCGCTCGCCGGAGTGGTGGCCGTCGGGCTCCTGCTCGCCGCGGTCGGTGTCGTGGTGCAGGTTGTCGGCCTCGGCTGGATCGACCGCCTCATGCCGCCGGTCGTCGCCGGCGCGATCGTGGCGCTGATCGGCTTCAACCTGGCTCCGACCGCCTACGTGAGTTTCAAGCAGGCGCCCGTCACGGGCACGATCACGCTCGCCGCGATCATCCTGTCGAGCGTGTTCTTGCGCGGCTTCCTCGGCCGCGTCTCGATCTTCCTCGGCGTGGTGATCGGTTACGTGGCCGCGCTGCTGTCCAACGAGATCGACTACTCCTCGGTCGCCGCGGCCGACTGGTTCGGGCTGCCGCCCTTCACCTTCCCCGACTTCGCGTCCGGATCGACGTGGTCGGGCATCGCGATGTTCCTCCCTGTCGTGCTCGTGCTGATCGCCGAGAACGTCGGGCACGTGCGCGGTGTCGCGTCGATGACCGACGCCTCGGCCAACGCGAGCACCGGCCGCGCCCTGATCGCCGACGGCGTGGCGACCACCATCTCCGGCGCGTTCGGCGGTTCCGGCACCACGACCTACGGCGAGAACATCGGAGTCATGGCTGCGACCCGCGTCTACTCCACAGCCGCTTACTGGGTCGCCGGAGTAGCGGCGGTCCTGCTGAGTCTCTCGCCCAAGGTCGGCGCGGTGTTCAACTCCATTCCCGCGGGGGTGCTCGGCGGCGCAACCACCGCCCTGTACGGCTTGATCGGCATCATCGGCATCAAGATTTGGATCGACAATCGGGTCGACTTCACCCGTCCGGTCAACCAGTACACGGCCGCGGTGTCCCTGGTGATCGCGATCGCCGGCTTCTCGTTCACGTCCGGAGGTTTCCAGCTGGGCGGCATCGTGCTCGGTGCGGGCGCCGCTCTGGTGATCTACCACCTCGGCAATGCGGTCGCCCGCTGGCGCCGCACGGGCGCGGACGACGGCGGGCCCCTCCCCGCCATCGGCCAACTGGGCGGCGACCCCCAGGACGGCTGACGCGCGGCTTACCGTCGCTCCCTCCCGCCGACACACCCGTCCCTCGGCGAGACACCACGGTTGGCGCGGCGTCTCGGCGAGGGACCCGACGTCTCGGTGGCAGGCGGAGGGGCATCTACCACGTTCGGGGAAGTCCGCAACCCGGTGCGCTCCCAGGCGACTCCCGCCTAGCGTCGAGGATGACGACCGCAGCAGCGGACCGCCGCACACCGAGTGAGACAGCAAGGAGCGCCACCGTGCCGCAGATCATCGAGACCGTCGACGTCAACGTCCCCGTCTCCGTCGCCTACAACCAGTGGACCCAGTTCGAAGAGTTCCCGCGCTTTCTCGACGAGGTCCAGTCGATCCAGCAGGTGACCGACACGCTCACCGTCTGGAAGGTGAAGGTCGGGCCCGTCGAGCGCGAGTTCGAGGCCAACATCACCGAGCAGCACCCCGACGAGCGCGTCGCGTGGAACAGCACCGGCGGCGAAACCGACCACGCCGGAGTCGTCACCTTCCACAAGCTCTCGGACGCCGAGACCCGCGTCACCGTGCAGCTCGACTGGGAGCCGAAGGGCTTCCTCGAGACGGTCGGCTCGCTCGTGGGCGCCGGCGGCCACGCCGTGAAAAAGGACCTGAAGAACTTTAAGGAGTACATCGAGAAGCAGGGTTCCCCGGACGGCGCCTGGCGCGGCGACGTCGAGGCCTGAGCCGTGTCGGACAGCAGCACCTCGACGGACTCCGAGGGTGAGGAGAAGGACGGCGGCGTCGGCACCGACGGCACCATCCCCGCGTCCGACGACGGCCTGGCGGTCGGCGTCTCCGGCGACTCCCACTTCAACCCCGAAGAGGACGCCCCCGCCGATTCCGAGGACTCCGAAAGCTGACACCTCCCCCGCCCCTCGTTCCCTGCCGCGAGATGCCACTTGAGTACGCGACACACCGAATACTCAAGTGGCATCTCGCACGTCTGCGCCTCGAGCGCGCAGAGGCGGAGCGCGCAGAGGCGAGGGAGCGGGTCAGCGCCAGGCGCGGGCGTACTGCGGGGGCGCGGGGAGCGGCGCGCCGAGTTCGCGGGCCATGCGGATCGGCGCATGAGGGTCGCGGAGGAGTTCCCTCGCCAGCAGCACGACGTCAGCATCCCCGGCCGCAACGACGCCCTCCGCCTGCTCAGCGGTGGTGATGAGTCCCACAGCACCCACCGGCGCGCCCGTCGCCCTCCGCAGATCCCGGGCGAACGGAACCTGGTAGAGCGGGGCGACCGGGATGTCTGTGCCCCCGACGAGCCCGCCGGTGGACACGTCGAACAGATCGACGCCTTCGTCCCGTGCCCACTCCGACACGCGGATGGTCTCCTCCAGCGTCCAGCCGCCCTCGGCCCAGTCAGTGGCTGAGAAGCGCACCAGCAGCACCAGCTCGCCGATCTCGGCGCGCACGGTCCGGACGATCTCGAGCAGCAGCCGGGCGCGGTTCTCGAGCGAGCCGCCGTACGAGTCGTCGCGTCGGTTCGCAAGCGGTGAGAGGAACTGGTGCAGCAGGTAGCCGTGCGCCGCGTGCAGTTCGATCACGTCGAAGCCGGCCTCGACGGCGCGACGAGCGGAGGAACGGAACGCCTCAACGAGGCCCGGCAGCTCCTCGGCGCCCAACTCGCGCGGCTCCGCGTAGCCGTCGAAGGCGACGGCAGACGGGGCGACCGTTTCCCAGCCGCCTTCCTCACGCGGCACCGAGCCGCGTCCACTCCACTCACGGTAGGTCGAAGCCTTCCGCCCGGCGTGCGCGAGTTGAATGCCCGCGAGCGCTCCCTGCCCGTGCACGAAGTCAACGATCGGCGCCCACGCGTCGCGCTGTGCGTCGCTCCAGAGCCCGGTGTCCCAGGGGCTGATCCGCCCGACCGGCTCGACGGCGGTCGCCTCCGCGATCACCACTCCGACCCCGCCGCGTGCGAGCCCGCCGAGGTGCACGAGGTGCCACGGGGTGGGCACCCCGTCCTGCGCTTCGACCGAGTACTGGCACATGGGCGCGGCCCAGAGCCGGTTGCGTGCGGTCCTCGACCGTAGGCTCAGCGCTTGGAACAGTGCGGTGTCGTTCACGTCTCTCCGTTCGTCTCTCTTCGTACTGCCAGCTGGGGGGCAGGGCACAGGCTGCAACCGGATGCAGAGGGCGGGTATGCCGGATCAGCGCGGCCAGGGCGAGCCGGGCGTGTCCTGCCAGACGCTGCTCGGGGGAGCGAGTGACTCCAACTCCTCGAACAGCTCGTCCGGGATCTCGAGCGCATCATCGGCGACGAATGCGTCGTAGTGCTCTGCAGACGTGGCGCCCACCACCGTGGTCGTCACGCGCCGGTCGCGGGTCGAGAACTGGAGCGCCGCGGCGGCCAGCGGCACGCCCGCGCGCTCGCACGCCGCCCCCATTGCCGCGACCGCGTCGACAATCGCGGTTGGCGCCGGCTGGTAGGCGTAGGAGGCGACCGGCTCGGGCCAGCGGGCGAGTGCCCCTCCGCCGTACACGGCCGCATTCACCACGACGACCCCGCGCGCGACGGAGACGTCGATCAGCTCCTCAGCCGAGTGGTCGACCAGAGTGAAGCGATTGTGCGTGATGACTGCGTCGAAGAGCCCGGTCTCGACGTAGTGGCGCAGCATCGGCGCCGGCCCGCCGGAGATGCCGATCGACAGGGCGACGCCCGCCTCCTTCATCGCCACGAGCGCGCGTACGGGGCCGTCCGCGGCGAACGCTGCGTCGTACGAAATCCGCTCCGGATCGTGAAGGTAGAGCAGGGGCAGGACGTCCATCCCGAGGCGCTCGCGGCTCTCGTCGAGGCTGCGCCGCATCCGCTCGGCCGAGTAACTGCCGGTGGCGGGGTCGCGGTCGAGCTTGGTGACTACGGTGATCCCCTCGGGCACGCTGCCGCGGGAGAGCAGCGCCTCGCCGATGAGGCGCTCGCTGTGGCCCTGTGCGTACTCGTTGGAGGTGTCGATCACCGAGACGGGGCGCGAGGCGGCGTCGGAGTCGAGCACGCAATCGAGCGCCGGCACCCGGTCGAGGTCGGCCACGCGCTCGGGCCGCCAGGACGTGCCCAGCGTGAGGCGGGTCACCTGAGCGCCTGAGGGGCCGAACGGTCGGAGTGCGGCGGTCTGCGCAGTCATGCGCCCAGCCTGGCAGTGGGGGAGTCGTCGCCGCAGCCTGTCGCGGGATGAACGCTCGGTGCATGTTGCGTGCTTGGCTCCGCGCGGACGACAGGGGCAGCATCCCGCCCACACCCCCTTTTGGGTGGCGTTCGCGTCGGCGGCACCCCTAGGCTCAGCGCGTGACCGCCGATCCCCTTCCCGACCGCGCCGCCGAACTCGACGCGGTCGCGACTCCCGCGCTGGTGCTCGACGAGGCGGTGCTGGAGCGCACCATCGCGGTGGTTGCAGCATCGGCGCGCGAGCGCGGGTTCGCCCTGCGACCGCACGCCAAGACGCACAAGTCGCTCGAGATCGCCCATCGCCAGATCGCCGCCGGGGCTGTCGGCATCACGGTCGCCACCGTCTCCGAGGCGGAGGTGTTCGCCGCAGGGGGCGTGCGCGATCTCTTCATCGCCTACCCGCTCTGGCTCGACGACGAGCGCGCCCAGCGGCTCCGTCAGGTGCTCGCGCACGCCCGTGTCCGCGTGGGCATCGACTCCGCGGAGTCGGTCGAGCGCCTGGCCGCGGCAGTCCCGAACCGCGGAGGCCTCGAGGTCGTCGTCGAGATCGACTCTGGCCACCACCGCAGCGGCGTTCTGCCCGCCGAGGCCGGAGCGGTGGCCGCGGCCGCCGCCTCCGCAGGGCTCGACGTCGCCGGCGTCTTCACCTTCCCCGGTCACAGTTACGCAGCGGACAACCGTGCCGCGGCAGCCCGCGACGAGGCGGAGGCCCTGACCGCCGCGGTCGCATCGCTCGCGGCGGCCGGAGTCGACGCGCGCGTGGTCAGCGGCGGCTCCACTCCATCGGCAGCGTTCGCCGACTCCGGCGTGCTGACAGAGTTGCGCCCCGGCGTCTCGGCGCTCGGCGACGCTCAACAGTGGGAGATGGGCACGATCGGAGTGGATGCGATCGCCGTCACCGTGCTCGCCACCATCGTCTCGCGCCGGAGGGACCATCTCATCGCTGACGCGGGGAGCAAAGTGCTCTCCTCCGACAAAGGCGCCGCATCGAGCGGCTTCGGTCGGATTCCCGCGCATCCGGCGGCGAGGATTCCGGTGCTCTCGGAGCACCACGCCACGATCACCGGGATCGACCTTCCCCTCGGCACCCGAGTGCGGATCGCGCCGAACCACGTCTGCATGGCGGTGAACCTCGCGGAGGAGTATCGGGTGCTCCTGCGCGGCGGCGGTACGGCCTCCTGGCCGGTCGACGCCCGCGGCCGCAACAGCTAAACGGCGCTCCTGGCCGGGATGCCGCAGGCCAGCTACCGCGGTCACCAGCGGCGTCTCCAACGCAGAGCAGCATGACCGGACGACCCCGAACCCGAGCACCACGGAAACGCGACGACCCCAGCGCGAGTACGTCACGTGGAAGCCGCCCGTCGCCTCCATGTCCTACCCGTCGACGCTGCCCTCCGTCGAGGGGAGATGCGGGTGCCCCTTAGCGGGCGATTCGCGCCGCTCTCGTGTCATGAGCAGCACGCGTATTAGCGTCCACACGCGACAGATCATCGGCTATTAAGGAGTCACCGTGCATCGTTTTTTTCGCACTCGTCCCGTGCTTGGCACCGCCGGCATCGCTCTGTCCCTGGTTTTCGTCGCACCGGCCGCCTCGGCGGCACCGAACCACATCGACAGAATCTGCGAAGACGAGTATCAAGGTGGGTGCGCGCACTGGTACACCGGTGATTCGACCTGCGATCACATCTACGAGACCAGTGCTCCGGAGTATCGGAAGAAGGCATGCACGATCTGGGTGTCGACCGGGAAGATGTACATCGAGCGGTAGCCCGCCGGTGACGCGAGCGAGGTCGGCCGCGCTCCCGGTGCTGGCTGTCCCACTGCTGCTCGCCGGGTGCGCGCTGCCGGGAGACGCGCAGGAGGCGGCGCCGTGCGCCGTGCGCGAGGAGGCGTGGAACGCGTACGCGGCGGAGCCGGACTCCGAGCACCGTGTGTCACTCCGCGAGGCTCTCGACGGTTTCGAGTACAGCTCCTCGAGTTCGACCGCGACCGATGCCGCTCGGCTGGCGACAGTGAACCTCCTCGACGCGCTCTCCGGCGAGCGCCGCGCGGTCGGGTCCTTCTGGAACGCCCTCGACCTGATCGACCGCGAGTGCACCGACGCCGGCCGCCCCCTGACCCTTCACCACCGCGGCGAGCCGCTCGCCGTGCTCAGGGAGCCCTGAACCGTCCAGGGAACCCCGGATTCAGGGCTCCCTGGACGGTGTGGGGCTCCCTCAGCGGGGGTGCGGGGCGCCGACCGCCCAGACCCGCGGAGGCACGGTGCCGGTGACCGCGTGGTCGCCGACGATCCTCGCCTTGAAGACCCACGGGTTGTGGCTCGCGGCCGTGCGGGCGTTGCGCCAGTGTCGGTCGAGATTCTTGCGGGTGCTCACTCCGGAGGCGCCCAGCGCGTCGAAGATGTCGGAGGTCGCTCGGGTGGCCAGCTGCGTCAGCACGATCTGGGCCTGCGCCGACTCCAACTCCGCGAGGTCGTTCTGCCGCTCGTCCTCGACCGGGTCGCCGTCGAGGGCCGCGTCGTGCGCGCGCTGCAGCGCCCGCGCTGCCCGCTCCACGATCGCCGCACCTGCATACGCCGCCGCCGACACCTGCCCCACCACCTGCAGGATCTGCGGATCCGCGGCGAAGGAGTCGGCGTTGCCGTGCGAGAAGATCCGCCTGCGCGCCCGAACTTCCGCGGCGATCTCGCGCTCCGCGCCCGCGATGGAGCCGGCGAGCACCGCGAGCAGTACCGCCTGGTAAAACGCGGTCTGGTAGCGGAACCGGGTCTCGAAGTCGATGACGTCCTCGGCCGCGACCACCGCCTCCGTGAACGTGCTCGTGCCCGAGCCCGTCGTGCGCTGGCCGAAGCCGTCCCAGTCGTCGGTGTGCTCGACGCCCGGCTGCCGCGCCTTCACGATCGCGATAACTTTCTGGCCGGTGTCGGTGCGTTGCGCGAAGGTGTCGATCCAGTCGGCGAAGATGCTGCCGGTGGAGTAGTACTTGGTGCCGCTCACCGAGAAGCGCGTCGGGTCGCCCTCGATCGGCGTCACCTTTGTCAGAACGTCGCCGATCGCGACCGCGCCGACCTCGGTCCACGCGTTGCCGCCGAGCTGCCCGTCGGCGAACCGGCGGAGCCAGCGGTCCCGTGTCCCGTCGGTCGCGAGCAGCCTGTCCTCGACGAGAGCGAAGTGCCCGCGCAGCGCCTGCGGGATGTTCGAGTCGGCCGCGGCGAGTTCGGACAGCAGCCGGAACAACTGCGGGAGGCTCGCCCCGGCCCCGCCCGCCGCCACGGGCACCCGCACCGCGCCGAACCCCGCTTGCGCCAGTGCGCGGATCTGTTCGACAGGCAGTTCCCGTGCGCTCTCGCGTGCCGCAGCTCCCGCCGCGATCTCCGCGAACAGCGGCCGGAACCGCCCCGCCAGTTCCTCGTAGTCCACGTCGGGCGTCGCCCGCACCTCGGTGACGGTCATCGTCGGCTCCTTCCGTTGCGCCCACTCGGGCGGCTCGCGCTTGACGGTAGGGGAGCGGCCCGGGCTGGCGGCGGTCTGTGTCCCTCTGTGACGCCCGCGGCGCTCTGCCCGCCCCGGGAATGCCAGACGCTGCCGGGCGTTGGTCCTAGGAATGTCCTCCACTCTCGTCTCGCCGTCCGACTCCCACAGCGCCCTCGTCGTCGGCGCCACCGGCATCGGCGGCTCTGCACTCGTTGACCTGCTGACGGAGCACGGCTGGCCGGTGACCGCCCTCTCGCGCCGCCCGATCGCCGAGCGAACCGGCGTCACTCCGCTCGCCGCTGACCTCCGCTCGGACGCGGACCTCGCGCGGGTCCTCGCTGATGAGCGGCCCAGTCACGTCTTTTTCACCGCGTGGTCGCGGCAGGCCACGGAGGAGGAGAACATCGCGGTCAACGGCGGCATGGTTCGTGACCTCCTCGCCGCGCTCGCCCACGCCCCGGTTGAGCACGTCGCGCTGGTAACCGGCCTCAAGCACTACCTTGGCCCGTTCGAGACCTACGGTCAGGGTGCGATGCCTGATACTCCGTTCCACGAGGAGGAGGAGCGCCTCGATGCCCCGAACTTCTACTACGCGCAGGAGGACGAGCTCTTTGCGGCGGCGGAGCGGGCGGGCTTCACCTGGTCGGTGCACCGCTCGCACACAATGATTGGCCACGCGGTAGGCAACGCGATGAACATGGGACTCACCCTCGCGGTCGCGGCGTCTATCCACCGCGCCGAGGGCACTCCCTTCGTCTTCCCCGGCTCGCTCGCACAGTGGAACGGCCTGACCGACGTGACCGACGCGACGATCCTTGCCGAGCAGATGCTCTGGGCGGCAACGTCTGAGGCGGGCCGCGACGAGCCGTTCAACGTGGTCAACGGCGACGTGTTCCGCTGGCGCTGGATGTGGGCGCGGATCGCCGAGTACTTCGATGTTGAGCCGATCGGCCCCGGCGAGGAGCCGCAGCCGCTTGAGCAGCAGATGGCCGAGGCGGGCGCCACCTGGCAGCGTCTCGTGCGAGAGCACGGCCTGATTGAGCCCGACCTTGCGCGCGTCGCCTCCTGGTGGCACACCGACGCCGACCTTGGGCGGCGGATCGAGGTCGTCACCGACATCGGCAAGTCGCGCCTGGCAGGTTTTGACAGTTACCACCGCACGGTCGACTCCTTCATCGCGCTGTTCGAGCGCTACCGCGCGGAGCGCCTGATCCCGTAGCGGCCGACTCACACCCGTCGGTTCAGTTGGAGGACACGTCGGCGTCGCGGGCCTGCTCGGCAGCGTCCGTCTTCTCCGCGTCAACGGGCTGATCCGTCTCCCCGTCGGCGTCCGTCTTCGCGGGCGGTACCGGCACGTGTGCCTCGGGCGACATCTGGTGCCGAACGAAGCGAAGAGTGAAGCTGCGGCGGCCGATGCCGTCGATCCGCTCTGCGAGGACGCGCACACCGAGGACAGCGACGATCCGCCACTGCGCGGTTTCATCGCCGATGACGGCGCAGAACTTGTCCCCGGGGCGCAGGGGCGCGTTGTCCATAGGTGCAGGGCTGCTCGCGTCCTGGCTCATGAGGTCGACTCCTGAAAAGGCGGACCTCGGGCTGACGCGAAACGTGCGCCGCGCAGCCGGACGCCGGACGCATGGGAGGGGGGCCTGTGCGTCCGGCGTCCGGTTCTGCGTGCGACAGGAGGATCGAGCCCGCCGAACCGACCCTGCGCCGCATTGGAAGTGTAGGGGGGTGTTCCTGACAGTGGCGCGTAGTGTCAACCACTTGCGCAGCACATGCCAAACCTTTCAGCAGTGGCGGGAACGGCACGACCCGCTTCCCGTGAGGGGAAGCGGGTCGTGGAAGGTGTCGGAGGCTGATCGGGTGCGCGCTCCGGCGCGGATAGTCAGGCCGCGGGCTCGGCGCGTCGCAGTGGTACAGCGTTGTTCGCCGGCTCGGGGACGATGCGGAGACCGGCGCCGCTGTTGGCGCGTTCCATCAGCGCCTCGACCCATTCGGGATTGATCGTGGGCTGACGGCTGCCCTTGAACTCGAACTGGATCGGGATGGTGGGGTGCATCCACACGCCTCGGCGGCCCGTCCCGGCCTGCGGGCTGGCGTCGAGGGTGAGCAGGAATCGCTCGTCGCGGCGGAACTTGTTAATGATGACGATCTGGAGGTGAGCGAGGGCGCGATCTTCGACCTCGAGGGCGGCGGGAGGTGTGCCGTACAGGATGTTTCCCATGGTTTTCTCCGATCTAGCGAGCGAGTGGCTGACAAGAATCAGGCTATATCGCTAGACAACCTGTCTACTAGTTGAGCTAGCTAGGCACCATCATGAGTGCGCTTTCTGTCCAGCTACTCGACCACGCGCCGAGGTGGTCGTCCTCAGGCGCGACGCTGCTCCACAGCATCGTCCGCATCGTACTCGCCGACCGGCTCACCCGGCAGCTCAGACGAGCGGGCGCCTGACCCGATCGCCGCCGGACGCTCGACGATGTCGCGCATGGTCTGCAGGGAGCGGATGACGGTGCCAGCCGTGGAGGGATTCAGTGTCTCGGCTGCCTCCAGCATCCGGAGGTGAATCTCGTTGAGAGTCTCGCGTACCTCTCGGTGGGAGGCGGCGGTCGCAACAATACGGATGGCCCGTCGCCTTCGCACTCACGGGAACACCCTTGTGCTGTGCGGAACGTGCGCCTCGCGGTGAGCACCTCGACGGCTCCCGGCTCGGTCATCTCGCCCGAGTACCAGCTCGCCCGAGTACCAGAAGGACCCGGGTCGCTCAGCGTGATGTCGTTCATCGAACAGTCGTGACAGGCAAGTATCAAGAAGATCGAGTTGAGCCAACCGGGGTCGAGACCCTTGCTAGTCCGACCTGATAACCACTATTTATGACTCATCTAGTGAGATGAGCCTCCTGCACCGAGGCGTGAAGCTCGAGAACGTGCCACAACCCGTCATCAGGTAACGAGCCGCGTCTCGGCATCAATCAGGATCTCGGCCGCGCGTCGGGCGTGGAGTGCGGCCTCCGGTGTCCCGGAGATGGCCGCCGTCGTCTGGGCGCCCTCGGCCAAGATGGCGAGCTGCGCGGCGAGCTCGGAGCCGCCTCCCGCTTCTTCCGCCAGGCGGGCGAGGAATCTCTGGAAGGAGTCCTTGTGCTCGCGGGCGAGCAGGGCCACTCCGGGGTTCGATGAGCCGAGTTCGCCAAAGGCGTTGATGAAGCCGCAGCCGCGGAAGGAGTCCTCCGAGAACCAGTCAAAGAGGAAGTCGTAGATGGCGAGCAGTTTGCCGCGCGGACCTGTGGCCGCCGCAACCCGAGCGCTGACGCCAATCGTCCACTGCTCGTGACGGCCGTGCAGTACGGCGACGATGACGGACTCCTTGCTCGGGAACTCCGAGTAGAGCCGCTTGAGTGAGACGCCGGCCGCCGTCCGCAGCTCGTCCATGCCCACCGACTGGATGCCGCGCTCATAGTAGAGGCGGTCGGCGGCCGCGAGGATCGCCTCGCGGGGCGGGTGCTCGACGAGCGTAGTCACGGACATTCCCCCATGGTAAGCGCTGCGGGAACGTGCGTTCTCGGGGCGGGGCTGTGCGATATGCAGGGGATATGAGCCGGAGCACGGGTCTTGGCGCGTCGAAATTCGCGATGCCGAGGTCACCTCCGGTCTATCGCGCGGGGTGCCTGCAGATCAGACCGGGACTGCGGCTGCGCGCGGCTGCTAGCGTCTCGCTCGGGCGCGCAGTGGCGCCGGGAACGGGAGGCGGAGCGCACGGTCGCGGCGGCGGCTTCGCGGGCATGGCGACCCCACCGCGCGCTCGCGGCGTTCCACCTCTGGGCGAGCACGGGCGCTGTAGCGGAGGGCTAGGTCAAGTACTCGACGTCGTCGTACAGGATCGGTGCATCCTCCGCGTCTGGGTCCTCGATCGGCACGTCCTCGTGCTCGAGAATGACCGCCACTCCGGGGGAGACCAGCACGCACACCTCGCGCTCGCCAGCGACCGTGAAGCTCACCATGTCGCCGCGGTTGCGCACCGCCTCGACAAGGCGCTGCTCGAGCGCCTTCGTGTCGAGCGAGACGGCCAGCAAGAAGCGGCGGCCGTCGATGCTCAGGGTGGTGCGTCGCATCATCGCTCCAGACTCGGGAGTATTGCCCCGCCCACCGCGTCCGGCGGCGGCCGCCCTGACTCGCAGCGCCGAGGAGTGCATTCGGATCACGGCGTTCATGCCGGCTCCGGCCGGGACTCGTGGTGACGGCGGCCCCGCGAACGGCGGTCCTCTTTCATCTCGGACTCGAGCAAGTGGCGTCGCCCGCCGGCGAGGGCTTCGCGGGCGGCGCGCTCGTTTTCTCGGAAGGAGCTGTAGTAGGAGTCGTCGTAGTCCTCCACGATCTGGAACGTCCAGCGACCCTCGATGACGTTGCGCCCGACGAGCTCCGAGTCGAGCCGGTCGGCAATCGCGTGGTGTCCAGCCTCACGGAAGGCCTCGACGGCCTCACCGAGGGCCAGATCGGCCTTTCCGGTGAGCCGGTGGAAGCCGTAGAGCAGACCTCGGGCGTGCTCGACCGTTTCGAGCGCCTCCGAAAGCTTCCCGAGCGCAGCCACGGTGGCGTCGTATAGACCCTCCGGACGCAGGTGCGCGGAGTCGGGGTGGTCATGTGAGCTGCTCATCTCAGGGAGCTTAGGCCGACCTAAAACCCCTGTGACCCCCTTGCGCCGCCGCGGGGAATGGTTCGCGCCGGAGGCGCAAGAGGCATCAGCCGTACGTCGTGCAGCGCTCCGGCGTCGGCCACCGCCGTCAGAAACGTGCAGACCGGTTGGCGTCGTCGATCCGTCGGCGAGCCCGGGTTCAGCAGGCGCAGCCCGCCCGGGGAAATGGTGTCCCAGGGGATGTGGCTGTGCCCGAACACCAGCACGTCGGCGCCCGGAAAGCGAGCGTCGGCGCGCCCCTCCCGACCTGTCGCTGGCCCGGTCTCGTGCACGACTCGAATGTCGAGGCCGGCGACGCGAGCCCGCGCGACCTCGGGCAGTCGCGCTCGCAGAGCCTCCGGATCGTTGTTGCCCCACACCGCCACAAGCCGCGCCGCGCGGTCGTCCAGCGCATCCAGCGTCGCCTCGTCGACCCAGTCGCCCGCGTGCACGACGAGATCTGCCTCGTCGACGGCCCGCCACACATCGTCGGGCAGAGCCTTCGCCCGCTTCGGCAGATGTGTGTCGGCGAGCAGCAGGAGGCGGACCGGCCCGTCGAGCTGAGGCAGAGCGCCGTCGGGCCCGGGGTGGAGCAGCGACATCAGCGAGCGGGGCCGGGGGTGGGTTCCACCTGGCCGTCGGCTCCCGGGTCGGTCGCGGTGGTCGAGGCGCGGAGGCAGGCATCGAGTGCGTCGAGGTTCGGTACGAACCAGAGATGATCCCCGCGGTTCGACTCGACCACGAAGGCGTGCAGCGCGCTCGACGCGGACACCGGCTCGCTCACGTCACCGAGAATCACGAGGCGCTTGCCGTAGTTGACGAACTTCTGCACGAACTCGCCTGCGATGCCGGAGCGGAGGCGGAAGAACTCAGGATCGAGTCGGCCGACCGGCACGACGATCGTCTCGACCTCGCCGCCGTAGGTCTCGCCAATGAGGGCGAGCGCGTCCTCAGGAGTAGACAGCGCCGGCCCCTCGTCGTCGGCGAGTAGGACGGGGACGCCTTGGCGGGTCTCGGTTCTCATCTCCTCAGCCAATCACGTCGGTGCGGGCGCGGCGAGGGGAGTGGGACGTCTCAGGCATTGGGCGGAACTTCGGTACCGGCACCACGCTGGCGGGTTCGAGGCGTCCGGGGCGCAGGAGTGGCAGCAACGGTCTCGGTGCTCATGATGGTGAAGCCGTTGTCGCGCACGAGTTCGAGGTCAGCGGCGGCCGCTTGACCTTCCGCGGTGAGGTAATCCCCGAGGAAGATCGAGTTCGCGAGGTGGAGCGCGAGAGGCTGCAAGCTCCTCAGGTGAAGTTCCCGTCCGCCGGCGAGACGGATCTCGGCGTCGGGATGGATCAGCCGTGCCAGCGCGATGATGCGGATGCACTGTGCGGGAGTGAGCGTCCACCGGCCCGCCATCGGGGTGCCGTCGAAGGGCACCAGGAAGTTAATCGGAACCGACTCGGCCTTCAGCTCGCGGAGGGCGACGAGCGCCTCCACGATCTGTTCGTCAGACTCACCCATCCCGACAATGAGGCCGCTGCAGGGGGAGAGGCCCGCTCGATGCGCCTTCGTGATGGTCTCGACCCGGTCCGCGTAAGTGTGGGTGCGAACGATCTCCTCGTGGAAGGTCTCGGCGGTGTTGATGTTGTGGTTGTACGCATCCACCCCGGCGGCGGCAAGCCGGTCGGCCTGGCCGTTTTTGAGCAGACCGAGACAGGCGCAGACTTCGATATCCGGATGCAGATGCTTGAGTTGCGACGTGATCGTACACACGCGCTCGATGTCTCGATGGAGTGGCCCGCGGCCACTCGCGACCAGGCAGACCCGAGCTGCACCGCCGGCGATCCCCGCGGAGGCTTGAGCGACCGCGTCGTCCGGGGTCAGCCAGGAATACGTCACGATTGCAGCGGTCGATCCGAGCGCCTGAGAACAGTAGCCGCAATCCTCCTGGCACAGCCCCGACTTCAGATTGACGAGGTAGTTGAGTTTGATCCGATCACCGAAGTATTCGCGACGGAGTCGGCTCACTGCGGCGACGAGCGTGAGCAGATCGGAGTCCGGCGCTTGGAGAATGCGCAGAGCGTCGGCGTGAGAGAGGGGAGTGCCGTCGAGGACGTCCTCCACGAGTTCCTGGTAGTCGTTCACCGGCTGTCACCTCCACTGGCACCCTGGCCGCGGCTACCGACACCATGAGTACTCATGCTTCTCCTCGAGCCCAGTTACCACTCCTCTCGACGCTAGCAACGCCCCACAACGACACCCATTGAGGAGACCCACAACCCCGCACCCCTGCAGTCGTGGCTCCTTGCCCTCGCGGGGGAACCCCGGACCATCGAGGGAATCCCGAGTAGCAGGTTCCCTCAACTGGCGGGGGTTCCCCCGGTGGGGCCTAGCGCCTGGCCCCACTGAGCGAGGGGGAGGATTGCCTCGCGCAGGGCGAGCCCGCGGTGGGTCAGCACGTAGGCGCGGGTGTTGTGTCGGAGGGGCAGGCGGGAGAGGACGCCGGCTGCCTCAAGTTCGCGCAGGCGGGTCGCGAGGATGTTGGTCGGCGCGCCGAGGTCGCGCTGCAGGTCTCCGTAGCGCTGCGGACCGTCGAGCAGCCGCTCCACGATGAGCAGCGCCCACCGTGCTCCGACGACGTCGAGCGCTGCGGCGAGGCCGCTCACGCCGTCGGATCGACGTCCGGCTTCATCCAGAACGGCGAGTAATGGTATCCGTCGGGGTCGTCAAACTGGCGCTGGTACATGAAGGGGTAGTCGTCGGTGTCGCCGATCCGCCCGCCCGCTGCTCCGGCGCGCTCGGTGAGTTCGTCGACCGCCTCGCGGCTGCCGAGGTCGAACGACACGGTGACCTTCGAGGGCGTGCCGGGTGCGCCGATCAGCTCTTCGGTGGCGCCGACGCTCGCGTACATCTCGCGGCTGCCGAGCATGACGTACTGCTCGGGCGCGATCGCGAAGCAGGACACGTTGTCGTCGGACATCTCGGCGTTGAGGGTCCAGCCGAGGGCTGTGTAAAAAGCGGTCGCGCGCTCGACGCTGTCGACCGGGCAGGTAATGAAAAGGCTCATGCGGCCACACTTGCTAAAAGCAAGCAGGCCGTCAAGGGGTTCCGTGGCGCGGACGTCAGCGGAACGACCGCAGGCGCAGGCTGTTCAGCACTACGAAGACGCTCGAGAAGGCCATTGCGGCTCCAGCCACCAGCGGGCCGAGCAGCCCGGCCATCGCCAGCGGAATCGCGGCGACGTTGTAGGCAAAGGCCCAGAAGAGGTTGCCGCGGATGATGCCGAGGGTGCGGCGGCCAAGGCGCAGGGCGTCGGGCACTCGACCGAGGTCGTCGCCGACGAGAGTGATGTCGCTGGCCTCGATCGCGGCGTCCGAGCCGGTGCCCATCGCGATGCCGACGTCGGCAGCCGCGAGCGCCGCCGCATCGTTCACGCCGTCGCCGACGAATGCGACTCGGCGGCCTTCGGCACGCAACCGCGAGATGACGGCCAGCTTCTCCTCCGGCAGCACCTCGGCGATCACGTCGTCGATCCCCACGGCCGAGGCGACGGCCCGCGCGGTCCGGGGATTATCGCCCGTGAGCACCAGCACCCGCAGTCCACGCGCGCGGAGCGCCCGCACGGTGCGGGAGGCTTCGGGCCGCGCCTCATCGCGCAGCACCGCGAAGCCACGCAGCGCGCCGTCCCAGCCGACACCGACCACAGTGCCCCCCTCTGCGGTCGCCCGCTCCGCGCGCTCGGCGAGGTCGCCGGGTGCGAATCCCCACTGCTCCTCTAGCCAGCGCAGCCGGCCGGCGACGACCAGCCGACCCTCGACCCGGGCGCGCACGCCCAAGCCGGCGCTGGCGCGGAACCCGGCCGCCTCGGGGACGTCCAGGTGCGCGGCTCCGGCCACAATCGCGGCGGCCAGCGGATGCTCGGACCCGCGCTCGACAGCGGCGAGCATCCGCAGGCTCTCGTCGTCGCTCGACTCGACCACCTGGAAGGTGCCGGTGGTGAGAGTGCCGGTCTTATCGAGCACGACGGTGTCGATCCTGCGGCTCGCCTCGAGCACCTCGGGGCCGCGCAGGAGGATCCCGAGCTGCGAGCCGCGGCCGGTACCCACGAGCACGGCGGTCGGAGTGGCCAGGCCCAGCGCGCACGGGCAGGCGACGACGAGCACCGCCACGGCCGGCGAGACGGCGGCGGCGATCCCGGCGCCGGCGATCAGCCAGCCGACGAGGGTCGCGAGTGCGAGCACCACCACGACCGGAACGAAGACGGAGGAGACGCGGTCAGCAAGCCGCTGCACGCGCGCCTTGCCCGCCTGTGCGTCCGAGACGAGCCGGCCTATCCGGGCGAGCGTGGTTTCGGAGCCGACGCGGTCGACGCGGACGCTCAGCAGCCCGTGCGCGTTGAGCACGCCGCCGGTGACGGAGGAGCCAGGTCCCACCTCGACGGGCACGCTCTCGCCGGTCAGCATGCTCGCGTCGACGGCGCTGGAGCCCTCGAGCACGGTGCCGTCGGCGGCTACGGTCTCGCCGGGGCGCACGCGGAGGCGGTCGCCGACGGCCAGCGCGGACGCGGGCACCCGCTCCTCCTGCCCGTCGGCGGTGATGCGCACGGCATCCTTCGCGCCGAGGCGGAGCAGCGCCCGTAAGGCCGCACCGGCGTCGCGCTTGGAGCGCGCCTCCAGGTACCGACCGGCGAGTACCAGTACGGGCACAGCGGCGGCGACCTCGAGGTAGATCTCGTCGTGCCCGGAGCGGCTGCCGAGCAGCTCGAACGGCATGCTCATCCCGGGTCGGCCGGCGTCGCCGAAGAAGAGCGCCCACACCGACCAGAGGAACGCGGCGCTGACGCCGAGGCTGATCAGGGTATCCATCGTGGTGGAGCCGTGCCGCAGCGCCCGCCAGGCGGTGCGATGGAAGGGCAGCGCGCCCCACACGGCGACCGGCGAGGCGAGCGCGAGGCACAGCCACTGCCAGTTCGGGAACTGCAGCGGGGGGACCATCGAGAGCACGACGACCGGCACGGCCAGCAGTGCCGAGACGCCCAGACGGGTGCGCAGGGCGCGGCGCTCGGTGTCATCGGGGGCGGTGTCGTCGGCGGGGGCGGTGTCGATCGGAGCGGAGGGGATCGTCGCGCTGTACCCCGCGGCCTCGACGGCGGCGATCGCGTCGGCGGGGCTCGTGCCCTCTGGCAGGGTGAGCGTCGCCCGTTCAAGCGCGAGGTTCACCGTGGCGTGCACGCCGGGCAGGGCGTCGAGGCGCCGCTCCACCCGGGCGACGCAGGAGGCGCAGGTCATGCCTCCGATGGCGAGTTCGAGCGGAGTGCCGGCCGTCTCGGCCACCTCAGCTCAGGGGCGCGAGCCGGTAGCCCGCGTCGGCGACGGCGGCGGCGATCTCCTCGCGGCCGAGCGGACGGGAGGAATTGACGGTGACGGTCGAGACTCCGTCGGGCACGAGCGAGACATCGACGCCAGAGACGTCGGGATAGGCAGCGAGCTCCTCCGTGACGCTGCGGACGCAGTGCTCGCAGGTCATGCCGACGACTCCGATGCTCTGCACGGAGGTGCCGGTGGTCGTGGAGTGCCCGTGGCTTCCGTGGCTCCCGCAGGCGCACGCCTCACCGCCTCCGCAGGCGCAGCCGCCCGTCGTGCCGCTCGCGGTCAGGCCGAGGTCGATCCTGGTGCTCATGAAGTCCTCCTGCATCGTGCGTCGGGTGGCTCGAATACCCCCCGGGGGTACCACCATGATAGGCCGCTCCGGACTTCCCGACAAGGCGGGAGAGCGCAGGGGCGAGAATCGTCCGGGCGGGAGGAACCGCCACACGAGCAAAGAGAGGAGAGGTATGGACCCCGCATCGACGCCGCACTGGGGTGCTCCTTCGAGCCGCACGCCGCCGTCCGTCCCTCTCCCCGCGCGCGTCCGGTTGGAGCCGACCGCCCTGCTCGGCTCTACGCTGCGGGTCGGCGCGCTCCCGGCCAGCCTCCGCGCCCGCATGCGGCAGGCGGCTCCGGAGCGGCAGCGCCGCCTCCTCGCGCTCGCCGACGTGACCGAGGGCTTCGCCGTGCTGCACACATGCGAGTTCACGCGGGCACTGCGCCGGATCGCTGCTCCCGCCGCCGCGGCCCCGGGTGATGTCGCCTCCGTGCTGGCGGTCGACCGTGACGGCGTCGAACTCGCCGCCGAGCGTGCCGACGCACTCCGTATTGCCGAGTGGGAGCGGATCGTTTCGGTGGGAGTGGGGACTACGCCCGCGGGCGCGCACCGGGTCCGCGCCGTCGTCCTCACCGTGCTCGCTCCGCGAAGGGTGCCAGCCGGGTCTGCCGCCGCCCGCGCCGTGGCGGAGGCGCTCGCCGCGCGTCGCCGCCCGCGCACGGTCCTGATCCCGCTCGTCGTTGCTTCGCCGGCTCCGCTGGGCTGGCGTGTCGCCGATGACCGCACCTTCCTCCTCGCGCTCGACCGGTTGCGGCGGGCTCTCGGGGAGCGCGCGTGATGCGGGCGCGCCTGCGCTTCGCCCTCGCCGCTCTCGCCGTGCTGGGTCTCGGTCTCGCCCTGCGCTTCGTGCTGACGGGGCTGCTCGCCGACATCGCCGGGGGAGTGGCGTACGTCGTGCTGGTGGCGCTGCTGGTCGCCGTGCTGCTGCCGAGGATTCCGGCGGTGACGGCCGCGGGGATCGCCCTGGCCTGGTCCATCGCGATGGAGCAGTTGCAGGCGATCGGAGTCGCCTCGCGGCTCGTCGAGCTGTGGGCGCCGCTCGCCCTTGTCGTCGGCACCACGTTCTCGTGGCTCGACCTCGCCGCCTACGTCCTGGGCGCCGTCCTTGCCGCCGCCGCCGTTACCGCGGTCGCTCCCCGCGAGGCCCCTCAGTGATCCGGGTGTCGAAACGACCCGCTCTTGCCGTGACACCGCCTCGCGCCCGGCGTCCCGGTGGGGGAGGACGTGTCTCTGTGGAGCGCCGCCGCACAGCGATGCTCGTCGCCTTCGCGCTGCACAATGCCGAGGGGATCGCGTTCGCTGATCGAGGCGCCCGCCCCGACGCCCGCTTCGTCGCACGCCTCCGCTTGACCGAGGACGACTATCGACCCGAGCGGATGAGCATCGCCATGGTGATCCTCACGGCCGCGGTGACAGTCGCGACCTGCCCAGGAGCCGTGCTCCGCCAGCCGAGTTCGACGATGGCCGGGATGACCGCATCCGGCGCCCTCGCAGTCAATGCCGTCGGGCACCTCGTGTTGGCCGTTTCGCGCCGACAGTGCAACCCCGGTCTCGCGACAGCGCCTCTCCTCCTGGCGACGTCGACTGCCGTTCTCCGCGCCCTGCGCGCGGCGTCCTCGCTCCCTCTGGCGCGGATGGGGTTCGCCGTCGGGGCTGGCGCGATGCTTTCCGTTCCTGCGATCGCAGCGTCGCTGCGTGTGGCTCGCGTCCTGTCGCCCGCTCCTGCTCTTCTCGTCCGCATGTTGCCGCTGCATCGTTCGCCGCGGGCAGCGCTGTCGCGATCGTAGGGTTGTTCCATGGATGAGGTGGTTTCCCTCGGCGCGGAAGCACTCGCAGGCGAGCGGAGCGGAGGCGCCGAGGCGCACGGACTCCCGCTCGCCGTCGACAGGCACGACCACCGGCGGCACCGGCGTATCCCCGAACCTGTCGACCGCTTCGCGACGGGAGAGGAGTATCCGGAGTACCGCGTCGACCTCGAGCGCATCCGGTTCTCGCCCTACTTCGCCCGCCTTTCCGCGGTGACTCAGGTCATTTCCCCCTCCGGCGTCGGCCAGGTTGTGCACAATCGGCTGACCCACTCGATCAAGGTGACCGCGGTGGCCCGCGCCATCGCGATGCAGCTGACCACCACCGACCCCGAGCAGCGCGAGCTCGTCGAGCACCTCGGCGGCTGCGACCCGGTCGTCGTGCAGGCCGCCGCGAGCGCCCACGACCTCGGCCACCCTCCGTTCGGGCACCTCGGAGAGCAGGCGCTCGACAGCCTCGCCCGCGACCGGCTCGGCCTCGCCGAGGGCTTCGAGGGCAACGCGCAGTCGTTCCGGATCCTCTCGGAGCTCGATGTCTGCGAGACAGTGGAGGCGGGCCTGAACCTCACCGCCGCCTCCCGGGCCGCCGTCCTCAAGTACCCGTGGGGGCGGACCGTGTGCCGGCCCGAGATCGACTCCGCCGACCCGACGGAACTGCCGCGCGGCTCCACCGCCAGCCGCTGGGAGACGGCGCCTCCGAAGTTCTCGGCGTACACGCTCGACCTCGACGACATGCTCGACGCTCGCTCCGGCTTCGCGGCGATCGCTCCCTGGCAGCAGACCCTCGAGTGCGCGGTGATGGATGTTGCCGACGACATCGCCTACTCCCTGCACGATTTGGACGACTTCTACCGCGCGGGCGTACTCCAGCAGGCGGCGGTCGCGGTGGAGTTCCGGGCGTTCCTCCGCGAGCAGAATGCGCTGGCCGCTCTCGACACGGCGGAGCTGTGGGCGCGGGCGCCTGGTCACTCGCTCGAAATGCTGCGGCGGAGGATGGTCGCGCGGGACCCGTGGATCGCGAGCGACGAGCATTTCCGCGCCTCCGTCGAGCGGGTCTCGGCCGAACTGGTGGAGGGTCTACTCGCGGTCCCGTTCGACGGCTCGACCCGGACCGAACGGGCGATTGAGGCGTTCGTCTCCTCCTGGATCGGCCGATTGCAGCGCTCGGTGGTGGTGCTTGCCAAGCCGAACGTCCGCTCCGGCCACCTCTCGCTCCTCCCCGACGCGTGGCACGACGTGACGGTCCTGAAGTTCGTGCACACGCGCTTCGTTATCGACCGGCCCGATTTCGCCACCTACCAGCGCGGGCAGTCTCAGGTGCTGGAGACGCTGGTCACCCATCTCGACGCGTGGCTGGCGGATCCGCGCGACGGCTCCCGCGCGCCGCAGAAGCTGCTCGATCTGATCGAGCTCGCGACCGACGGCTACTTCCGGCTGCGCGCCGACCACCCGGAGTGGCTGCCCGCCGATGACCGCGGGCGCCCGACGTCCGATCCGGCGGTGCTGCATCGGCTCGGGCGGGGTCGCGGAGTCGTCGACTACGTTGCGACGCTCACCGACGAGCAGGCGATGGCGCTCGCCGCCCGACTCCGCGGCGACCGCGAGCCCTGGGCGATGGGCACGTAGCCGCCGGCCGAGACCCCCCTGCCGCGCGCCAGGCACAGCCTCCGATGGAGTCCTCGCCGGGGGTGGGTTGACACGGCGCGTACCGTGTGGCCCTCCCTCTGCTTGACCGCGATCACGGGCCAGAAGGGCTTCCGCCGTCACTGAGGCCGCGTTCCGATTTCGCCCAGCAGCCATCCAGGAAGCGTTACCTGAACGACAGCGTAAAATCACGGAGGCACATGCCAGGATCGACAACTCGATAGGGAGTTCCGTTGGACGGAAACGCAACGACCACGCACCGCAACGTCGCATTGCTCTCCGTCGCGACCACGATGGCTCCGCGAGTGACGACGTCGGCCGAGATCGATGCGCGACTGGCCCCGGCGCTCAAGCGTCTCCGACTCCCTACCGGCCTTCTCCAGCGCGTCGCCGGCGTGCACGAGCGCCGCAACTGGGGAGCCGAGCAGGGTTTCGACGGCGCTGCGATCGACGCGGGCAAGCGCGCCCTTGCCGAGGCAGGCATCCGCCCCGACCAGATCGGGCTGATCATCAACACCTCGGTCACCCGCAAGCACCTCGAGCCCTCGGTCGCCGTGCGCCTCCACCACGGCCTCGGCCTGCCGTCGTCGGCCATCAACTTCGACATCGCCAACGCCTGCCTCGGCTTCGTCAACGGCATGACACTCGCCGCGCAACTCATCGACTCCGGACAGATCCGCTACGCGATGATCATCGACGGCGAGGACGCCGACGAGATCCAGACCAACACCATCGACCGTCTCAGCCGCGATGGCGTCAAACGTAAAGACTTCATGAGCGAATTCGCCAGCCTCACCCTCGGCTCGGGCGCCGCCGCCGCGATCCTCGGCCCGGCCGATGAGCACCCCAAGGGGCACCGCATCCTCGGCGGAATCACGCGAGCGGCCACGCAGTTCAACGAACTCTGCGTCGGCAGCGTCGACGGCATGTTCACCGACGCGAAAGCCCTGCTCAAGGGCGGGATGGAACTCGTGGTCTCCGCGTGGAGAGAGGCCACCCGCGACTGGAACTGGGGTGGGATGGACCGCTACATCATGCACCAGGTATCGGATGTGCACACCAACGCCCTGGTGAAGGCGGTCGGCCTCGACCGCAGCCGCGTCCCCACGACGTACCCGACGCTCGGCAACGTTGGCCCCGCGTCGATCCCGATCACCCTGGCGAACGAGGCCGAAACCCTGCAGCCCGGCAACCGCGTGCTGCTCATGGGAGTGGGCTCGGGGATCAACACCGCGATGCTCGAGATCGCCTGGTGACCGCGCCCCACCCGGCCGCGCGGCTTCGCGGCGCGCTCGGTGCGACCGACGACGCCCGCCTGCCCCCGGCCGGGCTCGACGGGCTCGACCCGGCCTGGTCCCGCCTTGTCGATGCGCCAGACGCGCAGGGTGTGACGCGCCGCTGGCACCTGCTGGACACGGGTGACGAGCTTGGCGCCCGGCCGGTCGGCACGATCCTCTGTGTCCACGGCAACCCGACCTGGTCGTACCTCTGGCGCGACCTCGCGGCGGCCACACTCGAGTCCGCCCGCCGCGGTGGTCCGGCGTGGCGCGTGGTCGCGGTCGACCAGCTCGAGATGGGCTTCTCCGAGCGCACGGGAGCACTGCATCCGCTCGCTGACCGCGTGCGCGAGCTCTCGAACCTGACAACCGTGCTCGGGCTCGACAACGTCGTCACCCTCGGACACGACTGGGGCGGAGTCGTGTCGCTGGGCTGGGCCGTGGATCATCCGAAGCAGTTGCGCGGCACGATGCTCCTGAACACCGCGGTCCACCAGAGCGCCGACGCGCCGATTCCCGCGCCGCTGCGGCTCGCGCTCGCCTCGGGCGTGCTGGGTCCATCCACCGTCGGCACTCCCGCGTTCCTCGAGACGACGCTCGCGCTCGGGCACCCGGCGCTGCCGGCGGCCGTCAAGGAGGGGTACCGCGCCCCGTACCGCTCGGCCTCGCGCCGCGGGGGAGTGGGCGGGTTCGTCGCCGACATCCCGGTCGACTCCGCGCACCCGAGCGACCCAGAGCTCCAGCGCATCGCCGACGGAGTATGTGCTCTCGCCACTCCCGCCCTGATGCTCTGGGGCCCGCTCGATCCGATCTTCTCGGACCGCTACCTCGATGACCTCCTCGACCGCCTGCCGCACGCGCAGGTGCACCGCTTCGAGGGCGCGGGCCACCTGCTCGTGGAGGACGTCGACTACGCCTCGGCGGTGCTCACCTGGCTGGGCGACCTCGCTGCGGGTGATGACCCCTTCGGCGGTGATCCCGCTCCGGACGTCCGCCAGCCAACGGCGCCCGTCGAGCCGCTGTGGGCGCACCTCGAGCGCAACGCAGCGGACGATTCGCTCGCCCTGGTCGAGATGGCACCTCCCGGCGGCGGCGGGCCGCGCTCGATCTCGTGGCGACTGCTCTCGCGCCGGGTCCGCGAACTGGCCGCGGGGCTTCGTGCCTCCGGTGTCGGACCTGGCGACCGGGTCTCGCTGCTTGTGCCGCCCGGTGCCGATCTCACCGCTGCGCTCTACGCGTGCCTGCGCATCGGAGCCGTCGTGGTGGTTGCCGACGCCGGCCTGGGTCTGCGCGGCCTGACCCGCGCGGTCCGCGGCGCCTGGCCCGACCTCGTGGTCGGTGCTCTGCCTGGTCTGAGTGTCGCTCGCGCGTTGCGCTGGCCCGGAGCCCGGGTGTCGACGCAGACGCTGCCGCGCGCCTGTGCCGCCGCCCTGGGCGTCGACACCTCGCTCGGGCAGTTGATCGACATCGGCCGCGCCGAGCTGGCCGCCGATCCGGAGGCGCTGGGCGAGCCGCCTGCCGCCGACTCCGTCGCCGCGATCCTCTTCACCTCCGGCTCGACCGGGCCGGCCAAGGGAGTCGCGTACACCCACCGTCAGCTCGCCGGGGTCCGCGATGCGCTCGCCCGCCAATACGGGGTGGGCCCGGGCACCGGGCTCGTCGCCGGCTTCGCACCGTTCGCGCTGCTCGGCCCCGCGCTCGGCACGCGCTCGGCGACTCCCGACATGAACGTGACGGCGCCGCGCACCCTGACCGCCGCGGCCGTCGCTGCCGCCGCCGCGCGGGTCGACGCGACCGTGCTCTTTCTCTCTCCCGCCGCCCTGGCCAACGTGGTCGCCACCGCCGACGCGCTCGACGCCGACGACCACCGCGCGCTCGCGGGCGTCCGCACCTTCCTCTCCGCCGGCGCCCCCATCTCGGCGGGGCTGCTCGGCGAGGCGCAGGCGCTGATGCCGAACGCCTCCGCCCACACCCCCTACGGCATGACGGAGGCGCTGCTGCTCACCGACGCCTCGCTCGAGGGCATCCGCGCTGCCGCCTCCGACGAGGACCCGCGCGGAGGTGTCTGTGTCGGCGTGCCTGCCGCGGGAGTGCGGCTGCGGATCGCGCCGCTCGACTCCGCCGGCCGCCCGCTCGACAAACCCGTCGAGACGACCGGGGTCACCGGCGAGATCGTCGTCTCGGCCGGCCACGTCGAGGACCACTACGAGCGGCTCTGGCTGACCGACCGCTCCGCTCGGATCGGCGCTGCCGCGGGCGAGCGCTGGCATCGCACCGGCGACGTCGGCCGGATCGACTCTGAGGGCCGGCTCTGGGTCGAAGGGCGGCTGCCGCACGTGATCGTCACTGCGGAGGGAGTGGTCACTCCGGTCGGTCCCGAGCAGCGGATCGAGGCGGGGGTCCCTGCCGTCGCCCGCGCCGCCGTCGTGGCGGTCGGGCCGCGCGGCGTTTCGCAACTCGCCGCTGTGGTTGAGCTGCGGTCGGGCGCGCGCCGCGTGGCGTTGGCCGACGCCGGTCTCGCCGCCGCCGTGCGCGCTGCCGTGGGCGCCTCCGTGGCCGCTGTGCTCGTCGTCCCAGCGCTGCCGACCGATATCCGGCACAACTCGAAGATCGACCGGACCGCACTCTCCCGCTGGGCCGAGGGCGTCCTGGCCGGCGGGCGACTGGTCGCGCCGTGAAGGTCCTGGTCACCGGGGCGAGCGGGCTGCTCGGCGGAGCGGTCGCGGCCGGACTCGTCGCGCAGGGTCACGACGTGCGCACCTTCCAGCGCCGCGCCTCCGGGGTGGTGGGCGTCGAGGAGACGCGCGGCTCGCTAACCGACCCGCGAGCGGTGGAGGAGGCGGTCGCCGACTTCGAGGCCGTCGTGCACCTCGCCGCCAAGGTCTCGCTGGCGGGTGACCCGGGCGACTTCGACCGCGTCAACATCGACGGGACGCGCCGGCTCCTCGCCGCAGCATCCCGGGCCGGGGTACGCCGCTTCGTGCAGATCTCGTCCCCCTCGGTTGCGCACGCCGGATCCTCGATCATCGGCGACGACGCCGAGCCCGCGGATCCCGAGCGCGCTCGTGGCGAGTACGCGCGCACGAAGGCGCAGGCCGAGCTGCTGGCCCTCGCGGCCGACGCGCCGGATTTCGCGGTCGTGGCCGTACGTCCGCACCTGGTCTGGGGACCGGGGGATACGCAGCTGGTCGCCCGCATCGTCGAGCGCGCCCGCGCCGGCCGGCTGCCGCTGCTCGGCCACGGCCAGGCGCTCATCGACTCGACCTACATCGACAACGCCGCCTCGGCGATCGTCGCCGCTCTCGGGCGAGCCGAGGAGGTGCACGGGCGCTCCTACGTCGTCACTAACGGTGAGCCGCGGCCCGTCGCCGAGCTGCTTGCCGGGATCTGCCGCGCGTCCGGAGTCGAGCCGCCGCGCTGGTCGGTGCCTGCCGCCGTCGCCCGAGCCGCCGGCTCGCTGGTCGAGCGTGTCTGGGCCGTCCGCCCCGGCACCGATGAGCCGCCGATGACGCGCTTCCTGGCCGAGCAGCTCTCGACCGCACACTGGTTCGACCAGCGCCGCACCCGCGCCGACCTGCACTGGACCCCCGCCGTCCCCCTCGATGAGGGCCTCCGCCGCCTCGCCGCCGCCCGCTAACCCCTCCACCGTTGCGCGAAATGTCGCGAGATCGGGTGACACGGACGAGACACCGGTCCGTTTAGGCCCATCTCGTCCGTCCGGAGGGATCTCGCGGCGAGCGCGTGCCGCGACTCGCCGACGGTGACGAAAGACGTCGAAACGGACGAGATACGCCGCCGAGGCAGGGCATCTCGTCCGTTCCGGGACATCTCGCGACATTTCGCGAGGAAAGAGGGCAGGGATCAGTCGGCGAGGATGAGGTACAGCGCGCGACGGGTCTCGTCGAGCTTTGCGGAGGCGGCGGCGCGCTGCGCCTCGGTCGCCCCGCGGAACTGCTGCACGACGCCCATCAGCTTGCCGACGTTCTCCATGAACGCGCGGTCGGCGTCGCTGGCGCCGGGAGTGGCCTCCCAGGCGGCGGCGAGTTCGTCGGCGTGCTCGCGCACATAGGTGCCGCCCGCATCCGTGAGCTGGTATTCGGTCCCGCGGCCCTCGCCGACGGCCGTGATAAGGCCCTCGTCGACGAGCTGCTGGAGGGTGGGGTAGACGGAGCCGGGGCTGGGGCGCCACGAGCCGTTCGTCTTCTCGGCGATGGCCTTGATGAGGCCGTAGCCGTTCGAGGACGCCTCGGCCAGGAGGGAGAGGAGCGCCGCGCGGACATCGCCGCGTCGTGCGCGCCCGCCGCCGCGGCCGAAGGGGCCGCCGAAGCCGGCGCCAAAGCCCGGTCCGAAACCGGGCCCGAAGCCGAAGCCGGGCCCGAAGCCGCGACCGTGGCCGCCGGGTCCGCGTCGCTGCCCGGGGTGCTCATGGCGGGTGGAGTGGTCGCCGTCGCAGGAGTCGCGGCGGTCGTCGGTGAAGAAGGTCCTGGGGTTCATGGGTGCACTGCTTTCTGTCGTTCGAGGATCCTGTCGATCTGATCCGGTCGCCCGTCTCGAGCGAGTGCCCGCGATCTGTCGGCGATGTAGTAACGATATATCGCCGACAGATCGCGAGTCAACTCCGGTCCCACTCGCTAGCCTGGGAACTTCTCCTCCGGAAGGCCCCTCCCCATGACGCTGTCCGACTCCGACCTCGAGGTCGTCCTCAACTCGACGCTCCTCACCGGCGCCGTCCTCACCGACCGCGCGAGCAACCTCGGCAACCTCCGCCGCCTCGCCGCCCGCGAGCCCGCGCACCTCTACGGCGTCGACGTCGCCGAGCACTGGACGCTCGAGAGCCTGCTCGCCCTGATGGGGGAGCGCGTGGGGATCAGCACCGACCTCTCGTTCGAGAGCGGCCAGGACCAGATCGACGCGCGCCTCACCGTCCAGCGCCTCGCCCGCTACCGCGACCGCTTTGCCTCCGCTGTGCGGCAGGGCGCGCTGCTCCTGTTCGCCACGGCCCACCCGGCGACACTGATGGACGTCTACCGCCGTCTCGCCTCGGTTGCGGCGGCGGCGGGCGCCCGCGTGCTGGACGTCAACGCGTTGCCCTTCGCCTCGCCGGATGGCATCCGCGTGCCGCTCGCCGACGAACACCAGGCGCTGTGGTGCACGGGCGGCGTGACCTGTGTCTACCGCGGTGGGAGCCTGATGCACACCCACTCGCCCGAGCCGATGGACGCGCTGCTCGACCGCCTCGACGAGCTCGGCATCCGCCCGGATCTGGTCATCGCCGACCACGGCTGGGCGGGCGCGGCCGGCCGTCGGGGGCTCCCCGTCCTCGCACTGGCCGATTGCAATGACCCGGCCGTCTTCGTGGCGGAGGCGCAAGGCTCGATCGAGGTGGTCGTCCCCATCGATGATGGGCTCGCCGTGCACCTCTATGAACCGGTGATCGACTACGTCCTGGCCGGAGTTGCGGAGCCCGCCCGCATTTCCGGCTCGTAGAATCGCACTCGGCTCGTCGCGATCCTGAGGATCCGACGAGCCGACCGCGTTCCCGCGAGCCCGAATCCCCGACTCGCCACCACTGCAGACGGAGCATCCGTGACCCAGCCCCAGGACGGCCTCCTCCCGCGCTTCGCTGTCGGCGTCGACATTGGAGGGACCTCGATCAAGGCTTCCCTGGTCGACGTCACCACCGGCGAGCGCGCGGCCCGCCGCTTCGCAGTGGCGAACCCATTCGGCAAGGAGCCGGAGGACTTCGCGACCGCGATCGCGGGCATCGTCCGCGACGTCTCGCCGATCGCAGGCACACCCGTCGGTGTCGGCTTCCCGGGCATCGTGCGCGGAGGCGTCGTGCGCCAGACCACGCACGTCTCGCAGCGCTGGGTCGGCCTCGATGCTCAAGCCCTGCTGTCGGAGGCCACCGGGGTCGATGTCGTGGTCGTCAACGACGCGGATGCGGCCGGGGTCGCCGAGCGCGAGTTCGGCGCCATGCGCGGGCGCGAGGGCCTGCTGCTGCTGACCACCCTCGGGACGGGAATCGGTACAGCGCTGGTGCACGAGGGCGTCGTCATCCCCAACTCCGAACTCGGCCACGTGCACATCGACGGCCCCGACTTCGAGCCGCGCGTCGGCTTCTCCGCGGTGCGCCGTGAGGGGATCACGCTCGAGGAGTGGGCTGCCCGCCTCACGGTCTACTACCGCCACCTCGAGATGCTGCTCTCGCCCCAGCTCTTCGTGATCGGAGGCGCGGCCGCGCACGTTTTCGACGAGTTCGCCGGCTTCCTCGACATCGGTACCGACATCGTGCCCGCCCGCTTCGGCAATGACGCGGGCTTCACCGGTGCCGCGATGGTCGCGGTCTCCCCGGATCGCCTCGCCCCCTGGTACCGCTCCACCCGCGGCGCCCGCCTCGACCCCAACACCCCCGCCATAGCCGACTGACCCCCCTCCGTCCTCCTCCACCGAGGGAACCCCGGACCGTCGAGACCCGGGCTCCCTCGAGCATCCGGGGTTCCCTCGGCACAGGCCGCGCGCGGTCAGCGCGCCAGCAGCCGCCGGTAGACGCCGTCGAGGCGAGCTGCCGCCGCGCCCCAGGAGTGCAGCGACGCCCACTCCACACCGCCGCGGCCGAGCCGGGCGAGCTCGCCGCCGTCAGCCAGCAGCGCAAGCATCGCCTCCGCCCACACGGCAGGGTCGTCGGAGTCGAGCAGCATCCCGCTCGTGTCGTCGCGCACCGCATCCACCAGACCGGTCGTCCGCCGCGCCAGCACTGGCGTGCCGCTCGCCGCCGCCTCTAACGCGATCAGCCCGAACGTCTCGGCCGCCGACGGCACCAGCGCCAGCCGAGCGCTCCGGAGCCGCCGCGCTACCTGCTCGCGGCCGGCTGGTCCGTCGATCAGCACCCGGTCGCCGAGCGGAGCCGCCGCGGCGCGCACCGCGTCGAGGTACGCCTCCCGCCCCGGCGCGGCTCCGCCCACCAGCCGCAGCACCGGCCGCGAGGACGGCGCCATCGCCGCGAGCGCCCTCACGGCGAGAAGCTGCCCCTTCAGCGGCTGAATCCTGCCGACCATCACGACGCCAGTACGCACGCCGTCTCCCGGCCGGAACCGCGCCTGGACGCCAGGCGGCACGACGACCACCCGCAAGGGATCCGCGCCATAAGCGCCCACAACATCGTCTCGTTCGGAGGCGCCCGCCACCACGATCGCGTCGGCCGCGGCGAGCACCGAGCGTTCCGCGTCGATCCGTCCCTGCGGCTCCGGCACGTCCCCGGGCGCGATCCGCGCGTTCTTGGCGAGCGAACTCGAGTGCATCGAGTGCACGTGCGGCAGGCCGGTCAGCATCCCGGCAAGGCCCGAGACCCAGTAGTGCGAGTGCACCACGTCGGCTCCCGCCGCCGCCCTCGCGAACTCCGGTGCCGCAGACGCCAGCGCGTATTTATCCCCCGTCGTCACCGGCACGCCGACCACCCGCACCCCCGGTGCTAGCTGGCGCACGCCGTCGCCGCGGGTGAGCACCTCGACCTCCCAGCCGAGCGCCGCCATTTCGGGCAGGACCGCTGCGAGGTACACGTTCATCCCCCCCGCGTCGCCCGTCGACGGCTGCTCGAGCGGGGAGGTGTGCGCCGAGACGACGGACAGGCGGGGCATCCGTCCATCGTAGGCAGGACTCCGAGTCATCCACGGATCCCGCCGCTCGGCTCGCAGTGCCTTCGGAATCCGGTTGAATAGACGGATGCGCTCGTTCCGAGCGCGGAGAGCATGAGGTTCATGGCCCGCCAGAGTCCCCCCGGTGAGGTGCTGCCGTCGGCCGCACCCTGGTCGGTGAACGCTGGGCACGAGCCCTTCTCCGAGCAGGACATCCGCTCGCTCGTCGGTTCGGCCGCCTTCGCGAGGGGTGTCGCCTACGCCGGCGAGGGTCGCGTGCGCGAGTTGCAGTGGTTCGGCGCGCGTACCCGTCTCTTCGGCCAGGTCGGCGGATCCGGGCGCTCGCCCTACGCCGTAAGCGTGCAGTTGCGTGACGAGGGCGAGCACTGGAGCCTGCTCGGCGGGGCCTGCAGTTGCCCGGTCAAGCACGAGTGCAAGCACGTCGCCGCCGTCCTCATCGAGGCCCTGCGTCGGGAGCGCGAGGGTGAAACGGCCGGCCCTGTCGCCGGAGAGGCTGCTGACGCGGTCCCGGAGTGGCGCAGCATGCTCGCTCCGTTGCTCGCCGGCGCCGAGCGCTCGCACACCGGCATCCCGCTCGGTCTCCAGTTCGAGTTGCTTCCCGGCGAGCCCGTGCGTCGTCCGCCGGGCCGCTACAACTCCTACCGGCCGCCGCCCGAGCCGCGCCCGCGCCTGGGGGTTCGACCGGTGCGGATGGGTGACCGCGACCGCTGGGTGCGCACGGGCGCCAGTTGGCGCGACCTCGGTTACCTGCACTACAGCCACGACTACGACGAGCGCCAGATCGACGTGATCCGCGAGATGCAGTCGCTGCTCTCGGGTCACAGCGCCTCGAGTTACTACTCGCCCGACACCTGGCTTTACCTCGACCAGTGCCGGAGCGAGGCCATCTGGGCGACGCTGCACGGCGCTGTACGCGCGGGTATCGGCCTGGTGATGGGCGATCGCGACCAGAGCCCCCTCAAGATCCTCGACACCACCGCCACCGCCTCGATCGACGTCACCCGCAGCACCGCGGGTCTGGAGCTGCGCTCCCTGGTCGCCATCGGTGACCACCCGGCTCCGGAGGAGTTCGGCTTCATCGGCGACCCCGCCGTCGGCCTCTACACCTGGGAGGGTGGCGATGAATTCCGTGCTCGCCCCGTCACGCTCATTCCGTTCGCCGCGCCGCTTCTGTCCTCGGCGCGCACCTTCCTGTGGAGCCGCGAGGCGATCCGCATCCCCGCGCAGGAGGAAGCGGCGTTCCTCACCGAGCATTACCAGCGCCTGCACCGCCTGTTCGACATCGTCTCGCTCGACAGTTCCTTCGAGGCGCCGCCGGTCCCGCAGCCGCGCCTGGGCTTAACTCTCGAGCACACCGAGGGCGCCGGCCTGCGCGGCTCGTGGTGGTGGCGCTACGGAGTCGAGGGCGCGCGCGGCGCCGACGCTGAACGGCTGCCGCTACGGATCGGCGAGGACGCGGGCTACCGCGACCCCGAGGCCGAGCAGCGCGTCCTCGACTCCCTCGTCGGGGCCGGCCTGGACCCGGAGTCGACTCCGGCGCTTGTCTCGCCGTCGACCCGTCGCCTGCGCCCGACCTTTGACCTGCGCGGAATGCCAACCGTCGACTTCCTGACCGGCGAGCTTGAGCGCCTCCGCGAGCTTGGAACGGTCGAGATCGAGGAGATTGGCGAGCGCGTCGATTACCGCGAGGCGCATACCGCACCCGTTGTCGCCGTGCAGACCGTCGCTCAGCCGGACAGCCGCGACTGGTTCAATCTCGAGATCTCGGTCACCGTCAACGATGAGGCGGTACCTCTGGCCGAGATCTTCCTTGCACTCGCCCGAGGCGACGAGTATATGGTGCTGCCCAGCGGTGTCTACTTCGCTCTCGACGATGAGCGCTTTGGCCGCCTCCGCGAGCTGATCGCCGAGGCGCGTGAGCTCTCGGACGATCCGAGCGAGACCCTCCGGATCAGCCGGTTCCAATCTTCCTTGTGGGATGAACTGGTCGAACTCGGCGTCGTAGAGGCGCAGGCTGCGGCGTGGCGCCGCTCCATCGAGGGCCTCTCCGGATTCACTGCCACGGGTGCCTTGGAGTCGCGCGCCCTCCCCGAGGGCTTCGAGGTCGAGTTGCGGCCCTATCAGCAGCTCGGTTATGACTGGCTCTCGTTCCTCTACGACAACCAGCTCGGCGGTGTCCTCGCCGACGACATGGGCCTGGGTAAGACCGTGCAGTCGCTCGCGCTCGTCACTCGGGTCATGCAGGAGCAGCGCACCGCGGCTCAGGAGGCGGGCACGTCGCCGCATCCGTTCCTCGTCGTCGCGCCGACCAGCGTCGTGCCCAACTGGGTCGGCGAGGCCACGCGTTTCGCTCCGGGGCTGCGGGTGGTCGGCATCGATGAGACGTCGAAGAAGAAGCGGAGGGCGCTCACGAGCGTCATTGGTGAAGCCGAGCTGGTCATTACGTCCTACGCCCTGTTCCGCCTCGATTACGAGTCGTACTCGAGCGTCCAGTGGTCGGGACTTCTGCTCGACGAGGCCCAGTTCGTCAAGAACCGCCAGTCGGCGACGCATCAGCTTGCCCGCCGTCTCGACGTGCCCTTCAAGCTCGCCATCACGGGCACTCCGATGGAGAACAATGTGATGGAGTTGTGGTCGCTCCTCTCGATTGTGGCGCCGGGCTTGTTCCCCTCACCCACCGGTTTCGCGGAGTTCTACCAGAAGCCGATCGAGCGCGAGGCCGACACCGAGAAGCTCGCGCAGTTGCGGCGACGCATCCGCCCCCTGATGCTGCGGCGCACCAAGGAACTCGTCGCGAAGGAGCTGCCGCCCAAGCAAGAGCAGACCCTCGAAGTCGAGCTCGGCGCCAAGCAGCGCAAGGTATACGACACGTACCTTGCGCGGGAGCGGCAGCGCGTCCTGGGCCTGATCGGTGACTTCGAGAAGAACCGTTTCGCGATCTTCCGTGCCCTCACCGTCCTGCGCCAGGTCGCGCTCGATGCGGCGCTGGTCGATGAGGCGCACGAGAGCGTTCCCTCGACCAAGCTCGATCTGCTCGACGAACTGCTCGATGACGCCCTCGGCGAGGGGCACCGCGTTCTGGTGTTCAGCCAGTTCACCCGCTTCCTTGGCCGGGTACGCTCGCGGCTCGATGCCGCGGGTATCGAGTATGCCTATCTCGACGGAGCGACGAAGAAGCGCGACGAGGTGATTGAGCGGTTCCGGTCCGGCGAGGCGGGTGTCTTCCTGATCTCGCTGAAGGCGGGCGGCTTCGGCCTCAACCTCACCGAGGCCGATTACTGCATCCTGCTCGATCCGTGGTGGAACCCGGCGACCGAGTCGCAGGCCGTCGACCGCGCGCACCGCATCGGCCAGACCCGCTCGGTGATGGTCTACCGACTCGTCGCGAAGGACACGATCGAGGAGAAGGTCATGGCGCTCAAGGAGGCGAAGGCCGCCCTCTTCGCCGCCGTCATGTCCGATGACGGTGCGGCCGCCACCGGCGGGATCACCGCCGAGGACGTCCGTGAGCTGCTGGGCTGACGGCCGCTACTCCCGCACCTGCTCGAGCAGAGTCTCGATGGCTGCGCGGGTGTCGGCGGCGAGGCGTCCGAGCCGGTGCGCCGCGCGGATCGACGGTGCCCGGTAGGGACCCGCGAGACGCCGGGCCGCGGTGCAGGGCAGCGCGAACTCCGCCACCACTCTCGCGTCGATGCCGTCGAGACCGCCGTCATCGCGTCCAAATAGCAATTCACGCCCCTCGCGCGCGAGCGTTTCGGGCAGGTCGGCCTCGCCGATCGGAAGACGCAGCACTGCCAACAGCCCGGCAGCAAGCATCCGACGTGGCAGTGGACGTCCGAGGCGCGACGCCGCGTGCACCGTGAAGAAGTCGGCCTGCCGCTCCAGGATGCCGGTGATCGTCTCGGCGAGCCGCTCCATCTCGGGGTGCAGCGAGAGCCGGGCGAGCCTGCGATAGGCGTGGACGGTGATACGCGCGTCCACTGCCAACACGAGCGCGATCGGGCCGGCCAGCGCGACGGAGGCTCGGCCGGGCAAAGGATGTGGCGCCACCGGCGGCTCGGGCGGACGGACATCGATGCCGCGAATCTGCGGTGAAGCCGCCAGCACGTCACCGAGCGCATCGGCGATCCGGAGCCGTTCGGCTGCCCAGACGTTCGCGAACGTGCGTACCTGCTCATCGGGATAGGCGCGGGCAACGGGCAGCACGCGGGCGACGGCCGCGTGCTCGATCGCGCGGAGGAATGCGGTGGCGACGATGGCCTCGCGGTCTAGCGGAGCCTCCTCGAACTCTTTCAAGGAGAAGAAGGCGCCGAGACCGCGGTGCGCGCTGCGACTGTGGTCGTCGAGATCGAATGGTTCCACCATGCCCACGTCTGCTCCTCCACTAGGTCGTTTCGTCCATCCTGTGCCCCACCGGCGACAGGCGGAAGAGAACGCGCCATGCCTGCGACACTGGGGGCCGGTGTGGCCAGGCGGACGCCGGGATCGGAGCGGAATGGGCGCGGCGACGCCCCCTACGCCGTCTGCGGCACGCTGCTGCTCGAGCGCGGACTCAGCGCCGTCGCGGCGATGGGCGCTCAGTTCGGAGCAGCCGCGCTGCTCGCGCTCCCGCTGCTGGTGCTCCGCGGTCCTGAGCGCCTCGCCGGCTCGATCCCGACCGTGCTCTGGCTCGGAGTCGTCACGGTCGTCGTCGCCTACACCTTTTTTCGCTCGTGGCCTGCGGGTCCTCCCCGCGGCGACAGTCTCGACGCTGACCCCGCTGGAGCCGGCAACGGCGACCCTCCTGGGTGTCGCGGTGCTGGGGAGCGGCTGACTACGGGGGCGGTGGCGGGAGTGGTGGTGCTGATGGTCGTAGTGCTGCTGCTGGCCGTGCCGGGGCGGGTCAGGCGCTCTTCGCCGGGCCTTTGAACTGCTGCTCGGTCGTCCGCCCAAGCCTCCTGTGCCCGGCAATCTCGATCCGCGCGGGCTGCGAGTCGGTCGCCTCCAGTCCCCGGTCCCTGCATCGCGAGAAGAGGACAAACTCACCGATCGATCCATCTGGGCGTCAACGCGTCATTTGTACAGCAGGTCTCCGTTAAGGTCAGCAATATCGCTCGGGTTGGTCGGCGTCTTCCCCGTGCTCACCTGCAGGGGAATGACCGCGCCGCGCAGTGCCGTTTTCGTCGCGCTCGGTGTCGTGGAGACGACGGAGCCCTCGGCGATCGACGTGGAGTCGACGGGCTCGGTGATGCCCCCCACAAAGCCCGCTGCGGTCAGAGCAGCGGTCGCGTCCGCCACCGTCTTGCCAGAAACCTCCGGGACCTTGGCGAGAGTCGCGCCACGCGACGAGCTTGCGAGCATCGTCGCCGGCGGGTCGATGAAATCGGCGCCGCCGTACTTCTGGTCGAGCGCGGTCATGATCGGCTTCCAGATGGCGTGCCGGGCGTTCGACGCCTTGACCGTCCCCTGGTCGCCCGTCAGATTCGTGAACCGCAGATTCTGCTTCTTGTCGTTGTCAAAGCCCTTAATGCTGCCCACCCAGACCGCGAGCGACGCGGCCCTGCTCGCGCCCGCTGTCCAGACATCGGCGGCCTCGTCGGTCGTACCGGTCTTGCCGATGTGCTCGATGCCGTCGCGCGGATTCGACTGGGTGGCCGTACCGGATGTCATTACTCGCTGCATCGCGTACTGCATTCCGCGTGCGACCTCCGGCGAGACGGATGCCCTGCAGTTGGAGGGCGGGACCGGAACCGCTGCACCCTGGCTGTCGGTGATCCGATCGATGACCACGGCGTCGCAGGTTGTCCCGTCATTCGCGATACCTGCGTAGGCGCTCGCCATTGTGAGAGGAGCGATCTCGTTGGTGCCGAGGACGGCGGCGGGGCCGCTGCTCAGCTCCTTGCCGCTCGCGCCGTGAACTCCGAAGGCCTGAGCCGTCGTCCTGATGTCGCACAGGTCGAGCTGATTGGCCATTCCCATGAATCCCGTGTTGATCGAGTTGGTGGTCGACTCGAGCGCGGTCATCGAGCGCGCATCTTCCGAGACTTCATCGTTCCGCGGCGCGAACCGCTCGCCGTCGTAGTAGCCGCCGCTCTTGACGTTGCACTTTTTGGCGTAGCTACCGAACCCCGACGTTGGCGATGGAAACGATTCGTTGATCGTGCGCCCGGCTTGCAGCCATTGCGCCAAGGTGAAGACCTTGTAGGTGGAGCCCGTCTGCACGCCGGAGCCGCCGCCCATGTTGAGGTCGACGTTGAGGTTGATCGCGCTATACCCCGGATTCGCGGCGAGGATCTCCTGGTCTTGGCTGTACTTGGTGTTCTGCACCATCGAAAGCACGCGCCCGGTCTTGGCCTCCACGGAGGCGGCGGTCGCGCCGACCTCGAAGCGCGGGTCGACGGGCGGGATGTACGCGTTCAGCGCCGCTTGCGAGGCCTGCTGGATGTCGAGGTCGAGGGTGGTCACGATATCGAAGCCGCCCTGTCGGACGCGTGCGAAGCGCTCGTCGGTGGTCGAGCCAAACGCCTCGTCGTTGCCGAGAACGTTCAGCACGTAGTCGCAGAAGTAGGCGGCGTTACCGGCGGTCGTGCAGCCGGTCGACGGCTCGGTGATGTTCGGGGTGATGGGCTCGGCGACCGCCGCGTCGTGGGTCGCCTGATCGATCCGGCCGTGCTTCAGTTCCTCCCCGAGGATGTAATCGCGGCGATCCTTCGTCTGTGCGTACCCGTTCGCCGCGCCGTTCTCTGCATTATCGGGGAGATCGAAGCGGAACTTCTGCGGGTTGTTCACGATCCCGACGAGCGCCGCGGCCTGCGAAGTCGAGAGTTGGCTCGCGGGGATGCCGTAGTAGTAGTTCGCTGCGGCCTCGATGCCGTAGACGGTGCCGCCGAACAGGGCGATGTTGAGGTAGCCGAGCAGGATGTCGTTTTTCGATGCTGCCTTCTCGAGTCCGATCGACAGGCGCATTTCCTTGAGCTTGCGCTCGGGTGTGGGGTCGGTCGCCTCGGCGTACGCCTCTTCGCGCTCGGTCTTGTCGGCAATCGACTCGGCCTTCTGCACCAGGACGTTCTTGACGTACTGCTGGGTGATCGAGGACCCGCCCTGGAGGTCCTTTCCCATCAGGGTGACGGCGAGGGCGCGCAACGTGCCCTGCAGATCGATCCCGCCGTGTTCGTAAAACCGAGGGTCCTCGCCGGCGACAGCGGCGTCCTTAGCCGATTGCGCGACGTCGTCCCAGCCGACCTCGACGCGGTTCTGGTTGTAAACGGAGGCGAGGAGGGTCGTCCCATTGCTCGCGTAGATGTTGGTGCGCTGCATCAGCTGGCCGACGTCGAGGTAGCCGGGCAGGTTCTGGAACATGCCGATCGTGTTGCTCGTTGCCAGGCCCGTCAGAGCAAGCGCCGGCGTCACTCCGACCGTGATGAGAACGCCCGCTATGGCGCTCATCCCGATGAACCCCATGATCGCCCGCAGTGACATCCCGAGCGGCCGGACAGAGCGTCGGGATGCGGTGGGGAGTGCCATGAAGCGGTCGTCCTTTCGACGCGGCGCCGGCCGCGGAGATGCAGAGGGGAAGGTGGCGAGAGCCTCGCGAGCAGTCGCGCGATCCCCCCGGTTCATGCTACGTGACGCGCCCGTCCACGCGGCGTCCTCCTGCAGGAGGAGATGCACGCTGGCGGGGGATGCGTGTGAGTGGGCGCGGACCGGGCGGAGGAGGCGCGTGGACCGCCGAAAACTGCCGCCTCGAGGGCGCGAAGTGGGCTACGGACGCGCATCCGTCCTGCCGTGCGGTCGGCGCATCCGTATCGTGGAGGCAGCGTCTCCTGCGCGGGGCGCGGCAGCACCCATTTCACCGCCGCTCCGGGCTCCCGGGCGGACGTTTCCGGCAGAAAGCGCACACCATGGCACGCATTTATGACGACGTGACCCAGCTCGTCGGCAGAACCCCTCTCGTCCGCATCAATCGGCTCGAGGGCGCCGATCAGGCGACCGTCCTGGCGAAGCTTGAGTTTTACAACCCCGCGAACAGCGTGAAAGACCGCATCGGCGTCGCGATTATCGACGCGGCGGAAGCATCGGGCGAGCTTCCGCCCGGCGGGACCATCGTTGAGGGGACCAGCGGGAACACGGGGATCGCGCTCGCCATGGTGGGCGCCGCCCGCGGCTACAGGGTGGTGCTGACGATGCCCGAGACGATGTCCGTGGAGCGCCGCGTTCTGCTCCGGGCTTATGGCGCCGAGATCGTGCTGACTCCGGGCGGGGAAGGCATGCGTGGCGCGGTCGAGAAGGCGCGCTCCATCGTCGATGAGACCCACGGCGCGATCCTCGCCCGCCAGTTCGAGAACGCCGCCAACCCGGAGGCGCACCGCCGCACCACTGCCGAGGAGGTGTGGGACGACACCGACGGTGAGGTCGACATCTTCGTCGCCGGCATCGGTACGGGCGGCACCATCACCGGAGTCGGCCAGGTTCTCAGGGAGCGCAAGCCCGGAGTGCAGATTATCGGGGTCGAGCCGATCGATTCGCCGCTGCTCACCCAGGGCACCGCCGGCCCGCACAAGATCCAGGGCATCGGCGCGAACTTCGTGCCCGCGATCCTCGACCGCGACGTGTACGACGAGATCATCGACGTCACCCTTGACGATTCCGTTCGGGTCGCTCGCGACCTCGCGGCTCGAGAGGGGATTCTCGGAGGCATCTCCTCCGGTTCGATCATGTGGGCCGCGCTCGAGGTCGCGAAGCGTCCCGAGAACGCCGGCAAGACCATCGTCGCGATCGTGTGCGACTTCGGCGAGCGCTACATCTCGACCGTCCTCTACGAGGACCTCCGCAGCTGAATCTCGCGAAATTTCGCGAGATGTCCCGCCTCGGACGAGATCGGCTGCCGAGGCGCCGCATCTCGTCCGAAACTCACGATCTCGGCGTCTTCGCTCGAGTGCGCGAGGACGTCCGCACTGCACGCCGACGCGACCCCGCCGCCCGCAGCGCGCTCGAGGTCGTGCTCGGGTACCCGGGCGTGCACGCCGTCTGGGCGCACCGGGTCGCGCACGCATGGTGGCGACGCGGTCTCCGCCTCCCCGCGCGGTTGCTGAGCCAGGCGGCGCGAGTGGCGACGGGCGTCGAGATCCACCCCGGGGCGACGGTCGGCCGGCGGCTCTTCATCGATCACGGCATGGGCGTCGTCATCGGCGAGACCGCACGGATCGGCGACGACTGCCTGCTTTACCACGGCGTCACGCTCGGCGGGAAGTCGGGTCGGCGGGAGCGAAGGCATCCTGCTCTCGGCGACCGCGTCGTCGTCGGAGCGGGTGCGGTTGTGCTCGGGCCAATCGTGCTCGGCTCGGACGTCAGCGTGGGAGCGAACGCCGTAGTGGTCAGGGATGCTCCGGACGGAGCAGTCCTCGTCGGCATTCCGGCCCGCGATCTGCGGGTGCACAGTCACGCCGACGACGCCCTGGTCGACTCCGCGATCCCGGCTGACCCTGAGGCACCGGACACGTCCGCAGATCGCCCCTAGTCGTTCCCCCGCGGCGTGATGTCGCGTGGCGCGCTCTTGATCTGTGCGAAGGCGTCGAGGGCGTGAGCGCGCGTCTCCTTCAGGTCCAGGATCGGCGCCGGATACTCGGTGGAGCCCTGCATCAGGGTGCCCGCGAGCGTCCACGGCTCGTGCACCGCCGACCCCTCGACGTCCGCGAGTTCGGGGACGTTCAGCCGAATGTACTCGCCGTTCGGATCGAACTTGCGTGACTGCGTGACCGGGTTGAAGACGCGGAAGAACGGTGATGCATCAGCGCCGGAGCCGGCGACCCATTGCCAGTTTGCCGCGTTGCTCGCTGGGTCGGCATCGACGAGGGTGTCCCAGAACCACTCCTCGCCCACCCGCCAATCGACGAGCAGATTCTTAATCAGGAACGAGGCGGTGACCATTCGCACCCGGTTGTGCATGTAGCCGGTGCGCCAGAGCTCGCGCATGCCCGCGTCGACCAGCGGATAACCTGTACGGCCCTGATGCCAGGCCTCAACGGCCGCCTCCCCAGGGTGTCCCCAGGGGAAGGAGTCGAAGCGGGTGTCGAAGTTCGCGGTAGCGAGTTCGGGCCAGTGGAAGAGGAGGTGGTAGCAGAACTCACGCCAGAGCACTTCGGAGACAAAGCGCTCGCTGCCCTCGCCGCGGTGCAGTCCCCTCGCGTGGGCTTCCTCCAGCGCATGCCACACCTGGAAGGGGCTCACCTCACCCCAGCGCAGGTGAGCTGACAGGTTCGACGTAGCATCCTGCGCTGGCCGGTCGCGTCCGTCGGCGTACTCGTCCAGTTGCTCCGCGAGGAACGTGTGCAACCGGGCCGTGCCTGCCGTCTCGCCCGGCTCCCAGCGCTCGCGCAGGCCGCCGGCCCAGTCCGGCCGGGTCGGCAGCAGCTCCCAGTCGGCGAGGGAGTCGGACGCGATGTCGCCTGTATACCCGTCGAGCGAGCTGGGGCGGGGGAGTGGTGCGCGGGGAGTCGGCTTGGCGTGGCAGGCGCGCGCGAACGGCGTGTACACCGAGTACGGTCCGCCCGTTCCTGTCTGCACGGTCCACGGCTCGAACAGCAGCGATCCGTGATGGCTCTCGGCCTCGCGGCCGTGGTCGCGCAGCGCCTCCTTAACTGCCGCATCGACGGAGCGCTCGGCCAGGCCGTAGCGGCGGTTCCAGTGCACCGCTCCGGCCTCGATCTCGTCGGCGAGCTGGAGGACGACGGCCTCGGCGGGCCCGCGGCGCAGAATGAGCGGCGCTCCGAGCGCGGCCAGATCGGCCGCGAGAGCCGTGAGACTGCCGTGCAGCCACCAGCGGGAGGCGCCGCCCAGCGGACGGATTCCCGCTGACTCCTCGTCTAGCACGTAGCAGACCACCACCGACTCATCGCGGTCGACCGCGGCGCGAAGGGCGGGATTGTCGGCCAGGCGCAGATCGTCGCGGAGCCAGACGAGAGTGGGGGAGGAGTCGCTCATGATGCTCCCATAATCCGCGAGTCCGTCGCCCGGGCGAAGAGGTGGTCGGCCCGGCCGGCAAGTGCTACCGGAGGGAGTGCGTCAGGAGGAGGCGATCCCGTTGCGCAGTTTGTCGCACAGCGCCCTTAGTTGCCGCAGTTCATCCTCGTTGAGCGCTCCGCCGACCTGTTGCGAGATCGTCTCCATGTGGGTGAGGGCGACGCGGCGAAAGAGCACGTAGCCGGCGTCCGTGATGGCGATGAGCGTGCCGCGGGCGTCGGAGGGGTCCTCGCTCTTCTCCACGTAGCCCCGCGCAACCAGGCGGTCGATCAGGCGACTGACGCTCGGCTGCGTGAGCAGGACGTGCTTGTTGAGGTCACGCAGGCGAGCGCGGCGCTCGGGTTGGCGCGTGAGATTGAAGAGGACATCGTACTCGTTGAGCGAGATTTCCTTCGACGGGAACTCCGCGCTGAGCGCACGCATCACGTGCACCTGGGCTCGGAAGAGTGACTCCCATGCGGCCACGGCCTCTCTTGACCCCACAAAACCTCCCTGTCGTACTCAGGGATCGACTCCCTGGCGTCCAGACGCCGTACAGCCTACGCCGGGGCCCTGGGGAGAAGTGTGCCGGAAATGACAGAAGGCCGGCCGCTGAGGCGCGCGGCCGGCCTTCATTCCCTTGCACCAAGAGTGTCCTGCATTCATTTTCGCGCTTCGCCGCCACAGCAAACGACTGACGCACCTGAACTATATAACGGCGCGGTAACGGTGCAACATCCTCTTTGCTGTGACCTGCCTGAGCCTCCGCGCGTCCGGCCGGTCGCGACGACGAGAACCCCGCCGCCTCAACCCCTGAACATCGCCCGGAGAAGAACCACGTCGTCGCAGCCGCCCCCACTCCTCGCCTCGGTCGCATGCCAGCCGCCCACCCTCAAGGCGAAAGCGAAGAACGCGTGCGAGCGTTCTTCGCGAGCCGGGGGTGCGTCGCTCTGTGGGTCGTGACTATGTGTGGAAGCCGACTGCGGTGGAGCGAGCGCGTGCGCTCGCTCCACAATCCAACTCAGAACAGATCAGGAGATGGCGTCGAGGCGTAGCGGATGGTGACGTCGGCGTGGCGGTCGAAACGGTAGCCGACGCCGCGGACGGTGCGCACGATGTCCTCGTATCGGCCGAGCTTGGCGCGGAGGCGGCGGATGTGCACGTCGATGGTGCGTTCGTTCGGGGCGTCGTCGTCGGTAGTGCCCCAGAGGGAGGCGATGAGCTCGGCGCGCTCGATAGTGCGGCCCTCACGGAGGACGAGGTATTGCAAGAGCTCGAACTCCTTGTAGGTGAGTGCAGTCGTCTCCTCGTCGAGGACGACGCGCTTGCGGGAGATGTCGATGGTGACACCGCCGGGTGCGCGGTCGAGGTCCGGCTCCGCTTCTGCACGGCGCTTCGCGACCGCTGCCGGGTCTTGCAGGGCGAGCCGCACGACATCGACGTCGCGGCCGCCGGCTCCCTGCGGGGCGAGGGCGACGGAGGCCCATGTCTCGGCATCGGGTGCGAGCTGCGCGGTGACACGCTTGAGTTCTTCAACGAGCCGGCCGAGGTCGACGCCGGCGGCGCGAGCTTTGGCCTCGTCGATGCCCACATACAGGGCGAAGCCGCGGGCCTCGGTGCTGTGGGTCACGGCGCGCAGGCGTGGTGCGGTGGGTGCGGTGTTGCGCACCGGCTGGAGGTGGGAAGCGGTGGTGGCGATACGGGCGTGGAGGAGGGTCATGACGAATCCTTGGCTGGGCGGATCCGGGACGAGTGTCCGAGGGAGCGGATCCGGGTGTGCGCAATCGAGCCGGTCCGCGATGAGCGGTTCCGGCAGGGACGGATGCTGAGCATCCAGGGGATCATTCACGCCTGCAACACCTGTCCGATCGACGTGATCGGCTCGATCAGGAGGATCGGAGGGCGGAGGCTGTGCGGAGATCCGGCGAGGTCAGTTCCTCATGCACACATTCGACAGCACATGACGAAGCCATCGGCCATCATCATGCCGGCATTCCCGAAGGCCTCGAGGGAGGTCAGGGCGTGCAGGGTGTCAGTCATGTTTGCCAGTAAAGCGGAGGCGGGTGCCGCGCGTCAACAGTGTTCCGGCGTGGCGGCACTCCGCTTTCGGATTCCTGTCGTGGACGGACAGGCTGGGAGCTGCGCGCGCGGCCCTCAGGGGAGTCAGGGTGTGTACGGGTCTCGGTTCCTCCGGTCTCTCCTACGCAAGCGGACGCAAGAAGCAGAACGACGGCGAGCACACCGGCGGCGTACGTCCTCCGTCTTCCTTCAGCTCTCATCACTGTCGGGAAGTTCTGCCGAGCCGAGGGTGATCAGGGAGCCGAGCTGCGCGGAGCGAACGGGCACGGAACGTGCGCCAGAGATGAGGGAGGAGGAGCGCGCGCGTCCGGCTTCAGCCCGCGAGTCCGTAGAGGCGGTCGCCTGCGTCGCCGAGGCCGGGGACGATGTAGCCGAGTTCGTTGAGCCTCTCATCGAGCGAGCCGAGGACGATCGTTACGTCGCGATCTCCGAACGCCTTCTCGACGGCGGCGACGCCCTCGGGGGCAGCGAGGAGGCAGACGGCGGTGACGTCGACTGCTCCGCGATCAAAGAGGAACTGGATCGCCGCTATCAGTGAGCCTCCCGTGGCGAGCATCGGGTCGAGGACGAAGCACTGACGGTTTGAGAGGTCGTCAGGGAGGCGCTCGGCGTACGTTGTCGGCTCGAGAGTCTCCTCGTTGCGTGCCATGCCGAGGAAGCCGACCTCCGCGGTCGGGATGAGCTTGACCATGCCCTCGAGCATCCCGAGGCCCGCGCGCAGGATCGGTACGACAAGCGGCTGGGGGTCGCTGAGGGCGAGCCCGGTCGTCTGCGTGACGGGGGTCTCGATGGTGACGGTGCGGGTGCGCACGCCACGGGTCGCCTCGTAGGCGAGCAGAGTCATCAGTTCTTCGGCGAGTTGCCGGAAGGTAGGGGACGGAGTGCGCTTGTCGCGCAGCATGGTGAGCTTGTGCGTGATCAGCGGGTGGTCGGCTACATGGACGCGCATAAGCTCAATCTACTCATTGGCCGACGTGCGGCCGCCGCCGCCGGAAGGGGACACGATGCGCGAGAGCGACCTCCGATTCCCGCGCGGCTGTGGCGACTGGATGGGGCTGGCCCTTGAGGAGGCGCGGTGTGCGGCGCAGCGGGGCGACGTCCCGGTCGGCGCCGTGGTCATCGACTCCGACGGCGCGGTGCTCGCACGTGGTCGCAATGAGCGCGAGCTTCGCGCCGATCCCACGGCGCACGCGGAGGTCGTGGCACTGCGCGCCGCGGCCGCGGTGAGAGGCGACTGGCATCTCGAGGGCTGCACCCTCGTCGTCACTCTTGAGCCCTGCGTCCTCTGCGCGGGGGCGATCCTCGCGGCGCGGGTCGAGCGCGTCGTGTTCGGAGCGTGGGACGAGAAGGCGGGAGCCTCCGGTTCGGTGCACGATCTCCTCCGTGACCGCCGGCACAACCACGTCGTCGAGGTGTACCCGGGGGTTCGCGCCGAGGAGAGCTCGCGGCTCCTGCTCTCCTTCTTCGCGGCGCGACGCTGACCGGTACGGGATCGGCGTCGTTCGATCAGCGCTGAGCGGTCAGCCACTCTGCCAGGGCGAGCCGCGTCGCCCCGTGCATCCGCTCGAAACGGCCGGCCGCGACGTCGATCTCGAGCCGGGAGGAGTCGTAGCCCGCCGCCCCCGCGTACTCGGCGTCGCCCTCGAGCCACTGCGCTGCCATCGTGCCGGTCAGCTCTGGATGAAACTGCACGCCGAGCAGCCAGCCGCCGATCGCGAACGCCTCCACCCCGCCCGACGTCGATGACGCCAGCAGCACGGAGCCCACGGGCAGGTCGAAGGTGTCGCCGTGCCACTCCATCACGTCGATCCCTGCGAGGTGCCGCAGGGGTGAGCACTCGCCCTTCTCAGTGAGTGAGGCGGAGCGAAAGCCCACCTCGCGCGTCGCTCCCGGCCGAACGGTTTCGCCCAGCGCGGCAGCGATCAGCTGCGCACCGAAGCACACGCCGAGCGTCGGACGGCGGTGATGGATCCGGTCGTGCAGCAGGGCGATCTCGGGACTGATGAAAGGGTGCCGTGCGGTCTCGTAGACGCCGGCGCTCGAGCCGAGCGTAATGACGAGGTCGGGCGCGAGGATGTCGATCGCGTCGAGGTCGGTGCCCGCGACCACGTCGACCTCACACCCCTGTTCGCGCAGCATGGGCTCGAGCGCGCCCAGGCCAGCGCCGCGCTCGTTGACGATCGCCAGCGCACGCCGCATGTCAAGCACTCCCGTTCGGGGAGGCGGGGGGAGTGCCGGGTCGAGCGGCGATCGGTATGGAGACTCCTGCCGGGTCGATGTCCGGTTCACCGGCGAGCAGCGAGCGGCCGGGGTCGGCGGGAGGCGTCGTCAGGGCGATGCCCTGGTCGGCCAAGAGGGCGGCGCCGAGTCCGGTGCTGCCTTCGAATGCGCTCACAGGGTCTCCTCGGGATCGCCGGTGGGTGATCGGGCCATCCTACGAGGCGGCACCCGCGCCGCGGCGGCCTCGGTCGGGATCCGGTTCGTAGGATGAGCGGATGACTGACGCACCCGTCCTGCTTCCGACCATCGCCGTTCTCGGTCTCGGCTCGATGGGAGGCGCGATCCTGACGGGGCTGCTGGCACCGGGTGTCCATGTCGAGGGCGGAGTCCGCGTGACGAACCGCGATCCTGCGAAGGCCGCGACCTGGGAGGGGCACAGTATGGTGACTGCCTCCGCCACCGCCGACGATCCGGAGGCGAACCGGCGTGCGGTCGACGGCGCTGGGATTGTCCTCGTGGCGGTCAAGCCGCACATGGTGGTCGACCTGCTCGACGAGATCGCGCCGGCGCTCGCCCCTGGGAGCGTCGTCGTGAGCGTTGCGGCCGGAGTGACAGTCGAGACGTTCGAGCGGCACCTGCCCGAGTCTGTTGCTGTGCTGCGTTCGATGCCGAACACTCCGGCGGTGGTCGGCCGCGCAGTGACGGGCCTTAGCGCGGGTACCCGGTCAAGCGGGGAGGATTTGGCGCTTGTCCGCAGGCTGTTCGAGACGGTCGGCGAGGTGGTCGAGGTGCCGGAGTCGCAGCTCGACGCGCTCTCGACGATCTCAGGCTCGGGGCCCGCCTATGTGTTCCTGCTGATCGAGGAGTTGATCGCCGCCGCGGTGGCGAAGGGCTTCACTCCGGAGCAGGCGTCGACCATGGTGGTGGGCACTGTCCGCGGCGCCGCCGAATTGCTCGTCCACTCGGGTGAGGAGCCCGCCGAACTGCGCCGCCGTGTCACCAGCCCGAACGGCACCACCGAGCGCGCGATCGCCGTGCTGCAGGAGGCGGACCTCGCCGCCCTCTTCACCCGCGCGACCGACGCGGCCCTCGCCCGCGCGCGCGAGCTCGCCGCCTCCTGACCCCTGGCCGCGACCCCTCTCGCGAGACGCGTCTTGAGTACGCGACACGCCGGTGCAGACGTGCGGAAGAGGCGGGGGGAGTGTGTGGGAGTGCCGGGCGGTGGTCAGGAGCCGAGGGCCGCGAAGCGCTCGATGTCGCTCGGGGTGCCGCTGACGACGATGAGGTCGTGGTTCGAGACGACGGTCTGTTCGGTCGCGTAGGTGAACGGCTTGCCGGGGCTCTTGACGCCGACGACGGTCACGCGGTGCTTGCGGCGCACGCCCGATTCCGTCAGCGTGAGGCCGCGGATCGGCTTCGGCGGGTACATCTTGGCGAGCACGAAGTCGTCGTCGAACTCGATGAAGTCGAGCATTCGGCCCGAGACCAGGTGCGCTACGCGCTCACCCGCCTCCGCCTCGGGGTAGATGACGTGGTTCGCGCCGATCCGCTCGAGGATCTTGCCGTGCGAGCGCGAGATCGCCTTTGCCCAGATCTGCGGGATCTTAAGATCGACCAGGTTCGCCGTGATCAGCACCGAGGCCTCGATCGAGGAGCCGACCGCCACGACGGCGACCTGGAAATCCTGCGCGCCGATCTGCGCCAGGGCGTCGAGCGAACGGGCGTCGGCCTGCACGGCGTGGGTGACGCGCTCCGACCACTTCTGCACGAGCCCGGCGTCGGCGTCGACGGCGAGGACCTCGCGGTCGAGTCGGTCGAGCTGGCCGGCCGTGGCGGCTCCGAAGCGCCCGAGGCCGATCACCAGCACCGGAGCGTCGTACCTGATGCGGTCAACCAACGATGGGCCTCTCTTCCGGTCGTCTGAACAACTGCCTCCGCTGGCTTGCAGCGAGCGCGGCAGCGAGAGTTACGGTACCAACGCGTCCCATGAACATCGTCAGCGCCAACACGTAGACGCCGGAGGTGGGTAGCTCGGCCGTGAGTCCTGTGGAGAGGCCCGAGGTGGCGAAGGCCGAGATCACGTCGAAGAGGACATGGTCGAGCGAGGCCTTCGTAATGTGCAAGATCAGCACGGACGAAACAGCGACGGTCGTCGCTCCCCACAGCACCACCGAGACAGCCAGGCGCAGCACATCATTCGGGATGCGACGGCCGAACGCCTCCATGTCGTTGTTCCCGCGGGCCTCCGCGAAGGCGGCGAGGAACAGGATCGCCAACGTCGTCACCTTGATGCCGCCCGCGGTCGAGGCCGAGCCGCCGCCGATGAACATCAGCATGTCGGTGACAAGGAGGCTGGAGCCATTCAGGTCCGGTACCGAGATGGTAGAGAAGCCGCCGGAGCGGGTCATTGTCGAGAGGAAGAAGGACTGGAAGACCGTATCGCCGGCATCAAGGGTGCCGAACGTGGTCGGATTGTCGAACTCGAGCACGATGTAGAGGACGGCGCCGGCGACGAGTAGGACCACCGAGGTGACCAGCGTCAGCTTGACGTGCACTGACCACTTGCGTGGGCGCCTCCAGCCGCGGGAGAACGCGTAGATGACGGGGAAGCCGATCGAGCCGAGGAAGACCCCGATCATCAAGATGCCGAGGAACCAGTAGTCGTCCTCGAATGGCGTCAGGCCCGCGGCATTGGGCGAGAAGCCCGTGTTGGTGAATGCCATCGCCGAATAGTAAAAGGAGTGCCAGGCGGCTTCGCCGACCGGGATGCCGTCGATAAGCATCCGCGGGAAGAGGAGGAGAGCGACGATGATCTCGATTGCGGCGGCGCTGATCGCGACCGTGGCGAGCAGGCCGCCGATCTCGCCGAGGCGCACGGCCTGGCCTTCAGCGACGGGCCCGGAGTGGATTCGCAGCGGATTCGAGTCGCTCGCGACCATCAGTTTCGCGCGGAGGCCGAGGCGGCGTGAGATCGCGAGTCCCATGATCGACGCCAGCGTGAGAACGCCGAGCGCGCCGATGTTCACGCCGATGAAGATGATGGAGTGGCCGAACGCCGACCAGTGTGTCGCCATGTCGACCGTTGCGAGGCCGGTGACGCAGATGACCGACATCGCGGTGAAGAAGGCGTCGTGCAGCGGAGTGACGGTGCCATCGGTGCTGGACACCGGCAGAGAGAACAGCAGCGTGAAGACGAGCACGAGCGCCGAGAAGATCAGGATCGCGAAGCGCGAGGGGGAGCGCCCGGCAAAGTCGTCGATGAGATCGCGGGCCCGCTCAAGGCCCGACCACGGCGACAGGGGCGAGACGCCCACGGGGCTGCGGAACTGCTGCCGAACCACCACGGCGGATCCTCCACTCGATCGCGGCCATGCTATCGGCTCGGGAAGCATCGGCCGGAGGGCTGGTTAGCCTGAGCGCATGGCTGACATCTTCGCGGTGATCGCGGACGGCACGCGCCGCGACATCCTCTCCCTGCTGCTCGAGCAGCGCCGAGCGGGCGAGGGCATGAGCGTCTCGCGGATCGTCGCGCGCCTCGAGCTCAGTCAACCGACCGTGTCCAAACATTTGAAAGTGCTGCGGGACGCGGGGCTCGTGACGGTGCGCGAGAGCGGCCAGCACCGCTTTTACGCCCTCGAGTATGGGCCGCTGGAGGAGGTCGAGGACTGGCTGCTGCCCTTCTTTGCCGAGGACGAGGCCGGGAAAGGCGCTCTGCTCGACGCTCCGACCGCGGCACGGGCGGAGTCCCTCGGGCGTGCGCTCGCCGAGCGCACCCATCAGGTCAGCACGGTGGTGCAGGACATTCAGCGCGGCGTCAGCGAGGGGGCGACGAAGGTGGCGGAGGCGCTGCGCATCCGCAAGTGACCCCGACACGGCCCGAGTCGTGTGAGGTCCCGCGTCGTGTAAGCTCGCGGGAGCCAGTTTTTCGTAAGCGGCCGCCCGTCGGGCGGTCGACCCCCTGAACGTTGTGAGGTCTTCGTGGGTTCTGTCATCAAGAAGCGTCGCAAGCGGATGGCGAAGAAGAAGCACCGCAAGCTGCTTCGCAAGACTCGTCACCAGCGTCGCAACAAGAAGTAGGCTCGCGCCTCTTCCCACTCGAGCGTCCGCCTTCACAGGGTCGGGCGCTCGTCTGCGTTCCGGGGCCTTTCACGCTCTGGCGCGAGGTGGCACGGCCGGAGCGCGGCCTTGATCGGGGCCTCTACACTGACCGGATGGTGGGTGTGGAGCTGACGCTGGTGGGCAAACCGGGCTGTCATCTCTGCGACAAGGCGCGCGCCGTGGTCGAGCAGGTGCTCGCCGGGCTCGCGAGCGATCCGACAGCACCGGCCGTCACCCTCAGCGAGGTCTCGATTCTCGAGGATCCCGAGCTGCACGAGCGCTTCGTCGAAGAGATTCCGGTGGTCCTGCTCGACGGGCGTGTCCACACCTACTGGCGCGTTGATCCCGACCGCCTCCGCCGAGCCCTCCTGGAGCACGCATGACTATCCGCCACGTCGTCTCGTGGAAGCTGAACGCCGTCGATCCGGTGCAGCGGGCCGAGCACACCGAGCAGATTTCGGAGGCGCTGCGCGGCCTGCTCCCCATCATCCCCGAGATCGAATCGATGACGATCGGCCGGAACACTCTGTTTCCGAAGGACAACTTCGACATGGTCTTGATCGCGGAGTACGCCGACGCCGAGGGGTTGGAGGCGTACATCGAGCATCCGGAGCATCGCCGCGTGGCCGGCTTCATTCGTCCGCTCGTGCGGGAGCGGGCCTGTGTCGACTTCGAGGTCTGACCCTTGAGCGTCTGAGCCTCGAACCCCTGAGCCTTCGGGGTTGGGGCAGTCCGGGAGCCCGACATGGCCTGTCCCTCTGACGGGGGACGGTCAGGGGCCCGGGAGGCGGCCTTGCCGCTTTAGGCTCTCCTGGGGGAGCGCGTTCTCCTGCGCGCGGACGCAGATCGCCGGCCGCGGGGGAAGGAACAGTCATGCCGTCAGCACATCGCCTCGTCGTGCCCGTCACCGCTATGGCGGCACTCCTTGTCGGGTTGGCCCTTCCACGCGCGGCGGTGGCGGCGCCGACCGTCTCAATGATCACGGCCACGGTCGAGCAGCCGGTCTCGACCGAGGTACCGAGCGTGCCCGGTATCCCTGCGGAGCCGGGAGACGGCGGTTCGGAGCCGGTGCCGGAGGTCCCCGAGGAGTCGAGCATCCCCGGCGTCCCTGTCGAGCCGACCATGCCGGAACAGCCCGTGCCCGGAGATCCGGCGCTCGAGCAGGCGTCGCAACCTGAGCAGCCCAGCCAGCCTCAGCAGCCCAGCCAGCCCGAGCAGCCCAACGCTCCACAGCCCGCCGATCAGGCTCCCGAGAGCGGGCAACCCGGCGGGTCGTCGTCCGGCGGCGGCACCGGAGGCACGTCCGGCAATTACGGCGCTGGCTCCTCCGGCGGCACGGCCACCACGGACGCCGGCGTGACGGCGCCCCGCGTCTCGGCACCCGGTCGCACCACGCTCTCCACCTCGGCTGCAACGAACGTACAGAAATCCCGCACCGCCTCGCAGCCCGCGTCCAGTACCGCGACCGCCTCCGTCTTCCTGTCGCGGCAGACCGACGTGGATCCCGGCTCGCTCACCGTCGAGCTCGCTCGCTTCTACGGCGTCGGCGTCTCGTATGCGGGCTTCGACCCCGACGAGACCGTGACCGCTACCCTCCGTAATCCTGACGGCGGGAGGACGCCGCTGGCGCTGCAGCCGAACGCGGGCACGACCGGCGACGGCACCGCCTCCGTGCCCACCGCGATGATTGCCAAGGCGGGCGCTTACACCGTCGAACTCCCGGGTGACCGCGGATCCACGGCAAAGGTCGGCTTCCGCCTGGCGGACTCTTCGGGAGTCGGCCTCCTCCTCGAGCCGCGCGACTTCGACGGCACTACCACCGAGGCGCCTCGCGGTGCTGTCTGGGGCTTTGACGCGGAGGAGACGGTCGCTGTCGGCGCCTTCCGAACCACAGGTGACCGCGCCGAACTGGCCGCCGGCGATGTTGCAGTGCAGTCGGACGGCATCGGCTGGGCCGAGTTGGTGCTGGGTCACGCGATCGTCGCGGAACCGGACGCCGCCGTTTACTGCATCGTCGCCTTTGGGCGCGACTCGCATCGCACGGCGGCGGTCACCGTGGCCTACCGCGAGGGGGAGAGCACTGCCCCAACCTGGGAGGCGCCGCAGGTGTGCGGCACCGCGATCAGCGCGGCACGCTCCGAGTTCATGACCGCTGCGGTCGAGGCCGGCCCCGCGGGGATCACGCCGATCACGGCCCTGATGCTCGGCGGAGGGGCCGTCGTCGCCTCGCTCCTGGCCTGTGCCGTGGTCCTGTTCGTGCTGCGCCGCCGCCGCGAGAACACCGATCTGTTCATCGGCGGTCCGCTTCCGCGGCAGGAGTGAACCCTTCCGCGCGGAGATTCCCTCGGCGGCGTGCTGCGTGCGGCCTACGGTAGGAGGCGCGTGGGGCCGCGGAAAAGGTAGGTGACCTCGCGCAGGTTGGCCTGGTTCAGCATCAGCATGATGACGCGCGAGAGGCCCATTCCGAAGCCGCCGTGCGGCGGGACGCCGTAGCGGAAGAAGTCGAGGTAGAACTCGAGCTCCTCGGGTTCGAGGCCCTTCTCGCGCGCCTGCTCGATCAGGACGTCGACGCGGTGCTCGCGCTGCGCTCCAGTCGAAATCTCGACGCCGTTATAGATGAGGTCGTAGCTGTTCGTGATCGTCCCGTCGCCCTCGCGGCGCATGTGATAGAACGGCCGGATGCTCGACGCGTAGTCGGTGAGGAACACGAAATCGTGGCCGAACTCCTCTCGCACGTAGGCCGCGATGCGGCGCTCGCCCTCGGGGTCCATGTCGTCGTCGGCGCGGGGCACCTCGTAGCCGCGCTCGGCAACGATGCGCTTTGCCTCTGCAAGCGGGATGCGCGGGAACGGCGTGCTCGGCACCTCCAGGTCGATGTCGAAGAGGGCCTTCATCTCGGCGCCGTGCTTCTCGACGACGGCGGTGAGGCCGGCGACCATGAGCTGCTCGTGCAGTTCCATGACGTCCTCGTGCGACTCGATCCAGGACACCTCGGCGTCAACGCTGGTGAACTCGGTGGCGTGCCGCGAGGTGAAGCTCGGGTCGGCTCGGAACGCGGGCCCCACTTCGAACACCTTGCCGAAGCCGGCGGGCTGCGCCATCTGCTTGAAGAACTGCGGGCTCTGCGCGAGGTACGCCTTGGTCTCGAAGTACTCGACCTCGAAGAGCTCGGCGCGCGACTCCGAGGCGCTCGCCATGAGCTTGGGAGTGTGGATCTCGATGAAGTCGTGCTCGACCCAGTAGGTGCGCAGTGCGTGCTCGAAGGTGGTCTGCACGCGGGCGATGAGGTTCTGCTCGGGGCGGCGCAAGTCGAGGAAGCGCCAGTCCATCCGCTTGTCGATGCCGGAATCGGCTGCGATCGGAGCCTCGGGACGTGAGGCGGCGACGATGTCGAGGGTCTCGAGCTTGACCTCAATGCCGCCGAGCTTCACTCGCTCGTCATGCTTGAGCGCGCCGGTGACCGTGATGAACGAGCCCTGCGTGAGGCCCGAGATGGCCTCGGTGATCGTCAGGCGCTCGGCCGACGCGTCGTCGCCCTCGACGGCCTCACGCACGGCCGGGTTCACGAGCTGCACGGCGCCGGACTCGTCGCGCACAACGACGAACTGCACCTTCTTCTGGTCGCGCACGGTCTCGACCCAGCCGGAGACGCGGACGGGTCCGTCCTCGAGCGCGGCGAGCTTCTTGACGGTGCTTCGGGCAAGGCGGGTCTCGGCGGTCACGGTAGGGGAGTCTACTCGGGGGCCGTCGGCGGGCGCGGGCCGCGTCGCTGGGTCCGCCGTCTCGATCTGCAAGACCTCGTGCGATTTGCAGGGGATCCGCGCTCGAGCGGCCATCCTGCCGCTGGAGCGAGCCCGCAGGCAGCCGATATCCTGCAGATCGCACCCCGGTCCTGGAGATCGCACCCGGTCCTGCAGATCGCACGCGCGCGGCGGGTAGCGTCGCAGGATGAGCACCGCACTGATCACCGGCGCATCCTCGGGCATCGGCCTCGCGTTCGCGCGTGCCTTCGCCCGCCGCGGCTGGAGCCTCGTCCTCGTCGCCCGTGACACGAGCCGGCTCCAGGAGGCGGCGGCCGGCCTGCTCGGCGCCCCGCGCGTCGAGGTCCTGCCCGCCGACCTCGGGGATCGGGAGCAGGTCGAGCGGGTGCGCGCTCGGCTCGTCGATCCGGAGCGGCCCGTGCGGGTGTTGGTCAACAATGCCGGCTTCGGGATCGGCGGGACGTTCGCCGAGCCGAATGTCGCGGCGCACGACCGCGCGTTTGAGGTCATGGTGCGCTCGGTCGCCGTGCTGTCGGGGGCAGCGGCGGAGGCGATGACGGCGCGGGGCGATCCTTACCGTGTCGAGCGTCGCTGGCTTCGTGCACATCGGCCCCTACTCCGCTGTGAAGGCCTGGGCGACCTCGTTTGCTCAGTCGCTCGCCGTCGAGCTGCGGGGCACCGGTGTCCGCTCGGCCGCGCTCTGCCCGGGCTGGGTGCGCACCCAGTTCCACGAGCGGGCGGCGATGGATACCTCGTCGATCCCGTCCTTCCTCTGGCTCGACGCGGATGCGGTGGTGGAGGAGTTCCTCCGTGACGTCGCGCGCGGCGGGGTGGTCTCGGTGCCGTCGTGGCGGTTCGGAGTTCCAATGGCCGTCGTGCGGCACCTGCCCGGCTCCCTGGTGCGTCGGCTCTCGGCGGTGGTGCTGGCGCGCCGCTGATCCCGAGCGCACGTGCGGTTGAGGCGAGCCTTTCCCGACGTTCCCCCGCGCCGGGTTCCGTACACTTGACGTTCGTGGTTGCCGATCAGATCCATCTCGTGCGGCACGGCGAGGTGTTCAACCCCGACCGGGTCCTCTATGGGCGACTCCCGAACTTCCGGCTCTCGGATCTCGGCCACCGCATGGCCCGGACCGCCGCCGACGACTTGCTCACGCGCGGGCGCACCGTCACCGCGCTGGTCGCGTCTCCGCTGCAGCGCACGCAGGAGTCAGCCCAGCCGATCTCGCAGGCGTTCGAGCTCGTGATCAGCACCGACGAGCGCGTGATCGAGCCGAGCAACCGCTTCGAGGGCAAGTCCCTCGCCGCACGCAACTCCGCCCTCAAGAACCCGCGGCACTGGCCGTGGCTCTGCAACCCGTTCGAGCCCAGTTGGGGCGAGCCCTACCTCTCCATCTCGGCGCGGATGTACGCGGCGATTGAGTCGGCGTGGGAGGAGACCACGGAGGGCGATGTGGCGATCGTCAGCCATCAGCTTCCGATTTGGACTGCGCACCGCGCCCTTGCGGGCGAGCGGTTGTTCCACGACCCGCGCAAGCGCCGCTGCGCCCTCTCGAGCATCACCACGCTCGAGCGCCGAGGTAACGGCTTCGTTGAGGTCGGCTACTCCGACCCGGCCGCGGGCCTGCAGGGTTTGGCTACCGACGTAGGAGCCGTCTGATGCGCCGGACCCGGCGGGTGAATCGCCTCGGCGTCGCGGGCGCCCTTGCGCTGGTGGCCGCGCTTGCCCTGACGGGCTGCACCGAGGATCCGCTCGCCGACCAGTACCGCACAGGCAGCAACAAGGGCTACATCTCGGGTGACGGCACGGTCACCGAGATCAGGAGCGACGACCGCGACGATCCGGTCGTCTTCTCGGGAACCGATGAGAATGGTGCGGCCATCAACTCCGCCGACCTCGCCGGGCAGGTCGTCGTCGTTAACTTCTGGTACGCCAGCTGCGCTCCCTGCCGCGCCGAGGCCGCCGACCTCGAGAAGGTGCACTCCGAGTTCGCCGACCAGGGCGTCTCCTTCGTCGGCGTCAACGTGCGCGACCAGGCCCCCACCGCAGCCGCCTTCACCGAGACGTTCGGGCTCGGTTATCCCTCGATTGTCGACACCGATTCCTCGGTGCAGCTCGCCTTCACCGGCACGGTCCCGCCTAACGCCGTGCCCACCACGCTCGTCCTCGACAAGCAGGGGCGTGTCGCGTCGCGCATCCTCGGCCAGCTGCAGGAGGCGTCCATCCTGGCGACCCTCGTCCGCGACACGCTCGCCGAGGGGAAGTAGCGGCGTGGGCGAGATCGTCGTCAGCGGTCAGCTCCTCCTCGCGGTGCCGATCGCGCTGCTCGCGGGGCTCGTATCGTTCGCGTCGCCCTGCGTGCTCCCGCTGGTACCCGGCTACCTCGCCTACGTGGGCGGTTTTGCCGACGCCAGCGAGCGTGCCGTGCGGGGCCGCCGCCGGGTCGTGCTCGGGGTGCTGCTGTTCGTACTCGGCTTCTCGCTGGTGTTCGTTCTCTACGGAGCGGCGGCCGGCACCGTCGGGTTCTGGCTGCGGCAGTACACCGACGTCATCACGCGGGTGCTCGGCGTCGTCGTGATCGCCATGGGGCTCGTCTTCGTCGGCCAGTTCTCGTTCTTGCAGCGCACACTCCGGCCCGGCATCCGTCCCGCGACCGGGCTGATCGGCGCCCCGCTCCTCGGCATCGTGTTCGGCGTGGGCTGGACTCCGTGCCTCGGACCGACGCTCAGTTCGATCCTCGCCCTGAGCTACGGAGTCGGTTCGCCCTGGCGCGGCGCCCTGCTCGCCCTGGTCTATTGCCTCGGGCTCGGCATCCCCTTCCTCCTCGTCGCCTTCGGTTTCAGCTGGGTGACCGGCACGCTCGCGTTCGTGAAGCGTCACATTCGCCTGGTCAACATCACCGGCGGAGTCGCCCTCGTCCTGATCGGAGTCCTGATGGTCACGGGCATCTGGAACACCCTCGTCTACGGATCCCTCTCGGCGGTGATCGATGGCTTCCGGCCGGCAATCTGAGTCGGAGGAGAGCATGCGGCGCCCGGACGAGGCGACGCAGCAGCAGACCGACGCGTCGTTCCGCCCGGCCGATCACTACGACTCCGACGGCTCCGTCACGCAGCCCGCACTCGGGTTCACCGGGTGGCTGCGCTGGATCTGGCGCCAGCTCACCAGCATGCGCACAGCGCTGTTCCTGCTGCTGTTGCTCGCGATCGCGGCGGTGCCCGGCTCGCTCGTGCCCCAGCGCTCCTCCGACCCCAACGGAGTGACGCAGTACTTCGTCGACAACCCGGACCTCGCGCCCCTGCTCGACAAGGTGCAGGCGTTCGACACCTACACCTCGGCCTGGTTCTCGAGCATCTACCTGCTGCTGTTCATCTCGCTGATCGGCTGCATCATCCCGCGCACCCGCCACCACTTCCAGGCGATGCGCTCGCGTCCGCCGCGCACGCCCGCACGCCTGCAGCGCCTCGCCGGTTACACGGTGCGCGAGGTCGAGGGCGCGACGGAGGAGGAGGCCGTTACCTCCGCTCACGCCGTGCTGCGCCGCGCGGGCTACCGGGTCGAGCGGTACGACGATCCGCGCGGGCGCTGGTCGAGCGTCTCGGCCGAGAGAGGCTACCTCCGCGAGACTGGCAACCTCGTGTTCCACTCGGCGCTGGTGGGCATCCTCGTGGCCGTCGGAGTCGGTGGTGGGTTCGGCTACAGCGGCCAGCGCGTGCTGGTCGAGGGCTCGCAGGGCTTCGCGAACAACCTCGCCGCCTACGACTCCTTCAACCCGGGCCGCTTCTTCGACAGTAGCCAGCTCGACCCGTACCAGCTGACGCTCGACGGCCTCGATGTGAAGTACGAGGAGCAGAACCAGTCGGCGCTCGGCCAGCCGGTCGACTTCACCGCGCACGTCACCACGACCGAGCGTGGCGGCGGCTCCGAGGACCGAACCATCAAGGTGAACGACCCGCTCGCGATCGGTGGGACGAACGTCTACCTGCTCGGCAACGGCTACGCGCCGACGATCACGGTGCGCGACCCCTCCGGCAGAGCGATCTTCACCGACTCCGTGCCGTTCCTCCCGCAGGATGCCAACCTCACCTCGGTGGGCGTCATCAAGGTGCCGGATGGGCTCTCGGAGCAGCTCGGGCTGACCGGGTTCTTCTACCCGACACAGGACGAGCTGCCCTCCGGTGCCTCGACCTCCATCTTCCCGGATCTGCAGTACCCGGTGCTCTCGCTCAATGTCTTCGCGGGCGACCTCGGGCTCGACGGCGGAGTGCCCACCTCCGTCTACGTGCTCAACACCGACTCGCTGACCCGGCTCACCGGCGGGAGCACAGGGGTCGCGCCGATCAGCCTCAAGCCCGGCGACACGGCCCAGCTGCCGAACGGGCTCGGCACCGTGACCTTCGAGAACGTCGGAGCGGATCCGACACGCATCGGCACCGACAGCGTGAAGCGCTTCGCCTCGTTCGACATCCACCACGACGCGACTCAGGGCTGGGTGCTGCTGTTCGCGATCCTGGTGCTGGCGGGCCTGCTCACCTCGTTGTTCGTGCCGCGGCGGCGCGTCTGGCTGAAAGCGACGAAGCAGGATGACGGCGGACTGCTGCTCGAGTACGCGGGGCTCGCCCGCGGCGAGGACCCGCAGCTGGTGCGCGCCGTGCGGACGGTCGCGGACCGCCACGCTCCGCTCGACTGACCGCAGCGGCTGCGCCTCTCGCGAAATGTCGCGAGATGCCCACTTTCGGACACGCGCGAACGCGAATTTCGCGAGATGCGGCGAGGCGGACGAGATCGCCCGCCGCGGCGTACCATCTCGTCCGTCCGCGAGCATCTCGCGACATTTCGCGGGAGGGGTGGGCAGGGGGCAGGTGGGGCGGGGGAGCGATTACCCTGGGGAGGTGATCGCGACCCTCTCGCAGTACTCGGTGCTGTGCCTCTCCTCCGCTATGGGCGTCTACGCGCTGGCGTTCATTTTCTTCGCGGTCGACCTCGCCCGCCGCGCTTCCGTGGCCGACGGCGAATCGATCGAGGTGATTCAGGAGGCGGAGCGCGTCGCCTCCGCGGCTGCCGCCGACCGCGCTGCCAACGGCAGGGCCACGGTCGCCACCGTCGGCTCGGGACGCACCGCCACACTCTCGCGCCTCGGCAGTCGGGTTGAGGATGAGGTCTACGCCGCTCCCGCTCGCTCGACAGCCATGCGCGTCGGATTCTCTCTCACACTGCTCGCGTTCGTGCTTCACCTCGCCGCGACCGTCCTTCGAGGCATCGCCGCCGGCCGTGTTCCCTGGGCCAACATGTACGAGTTCTCGATGACCGGGACGCTCATCATCATCGGCGTCTTCCTCGCGGTGCAGGTGCGCTGGGACCTCCGCTTCCTCGGCGCTTTCGTCACCGGTCTCGTCCTGGTGCTGCTCGGAGTCGCGATCGTCAACTACTACGTCGCCGTCGTCCCGCTCCCGCCGGCACTGCAGTCGTACTGGCTTGTCATTCACGTGCTCGTCGCGATCCTCGGCACCGCTTTCTTTGCCCTCGGCTTCGCGCTCTCGGTCACCCAGCTGCTCCAGGCGCGGAGGGAGGTGTCGGGCGACAGCCCCCGCTCCGTCCTCCGCTTCCTCCGCACCCTGCCGGGTTCGCTCACCCTCGAGAACCTCGCCTACCGCGTCACGATCATCGGCTTCATTCTCTGGACCTTCACCCTCATCGCCGGCGCCGTCTGGGCCGAGAAGGCTTGGGGCCGCTACTGGGGCTGGGACACCAAGGAGGTCTGGACCTTCATCATCTGGACGATCTACGCCGGCTACATCCACGCTCGCGCCACCCGCGGCTGGCGCGGCACCCCCTCCGCCTGGCTCGCGATCGTCGGTTTCGCGGCCGTCATGTTCAATTTCGGCGTCGTCAACGTGTTCTTCAAGGGGCTCCACGCCTACTCCGGCCTCGACACCGGCATGTGATCGGCGGGCTCTGGCGGGGCCGCTCGCGGCGTTGTCGGCGACGACCGTAGCGTCGCTACGGCCGTCGCCTCCGCCTTGCGATCGACCCCGCCAGAGCCCGCCGACTCCCTTCAGCAGGTGCGGGAGCACGGGACGGCGCGCTGCGCGGGCGCGGTGGAGGAGTGGGGGAGTGAGAAAGGGCGCGCAGTGGATGGAGTGAATCCGTGTCGTCCCGTGAGTGCGTCTGACCAAGGTTGACAGGGCGGACGAGAGGGGATTGGGGGCGTACCGGGGCCTTCTGGCCTCGGTTGCGCGCGAAGGGCGTCAGCGCGGGGTGATCACCTCCATGAGGTGGGGGGTGAAGGGGGCCTCGAGAGCGAGGACGACACGGGTGCGGGCGTTCTTGGGGTGGACCCCGCGGTAGATGCCGCGCAGGTCCGCGATGGTCTGCCCGCGACCGGGACCGGAGCCGGCGTCGACCTCGACGTGCACGTGCGGCGCGGAGGCGAGACCCACCGCGTCGACGGCGATCGCGGCAGCCATCGGATCATGCATGGCCGCCGTGCGCTCGCCCAAGTGGCCGAGGTAGAAGTCGAAGTAGTAGCCGAGCGCCTGCCCGATGGCCTGCGACAGCGGGTCGGGCGAATTAAGCAGCACCGATCGGTGCTCCTCCGTCATCAGGTGGCGCATCGTCACGTCGAGGGGGACGAGGGTCAGGTTCCAGCTGGCGGCGACGACCTCGGCGGCTGCGGCGGGATCGTGCCAGATGTTCGCCTCCGCGACGGCGGTGACGTTGCCGGGCACCAGCGCGGCTCCGCCCATCACGGTCACCGAGTGCAGGAGCGACGGCAGCTCGGGGTGCGCGCGCAGGGCGAGCGCGAGGTTCGTGAGCGGGCCGATCGCGACCAGCCGCAACTCGCCCTCGTGCTCACGGGCGAGGCGGAGGAGCAGGTCGGCCGGATCCTCGTTGACCGGCTCGCCGCCCGCGGGCAGCTCGACCCCGCCGACCCCGTCGTCGCCGTGCACATGCGGCGAGCCGCCGACGTAGTCCTCCTCGAGGAAGTGGTGTGCGCCTACCGCGACCGGGACGTCGTCGCACCCCGCAAGGGCGAGCAGGCCGAGGCTATTGACGGCGGCCCGCCGGGCGTCGGTGTTGCCGCTGACCGTGCTGATCCCGACGAGCCGAGCGCGCGGCGAGCGGAGCAGGTACGCGAGCGCGAGCGCGTCGTCGATGCCGGTGTCGCAGTCGAGGAAAACGGGGACGGTCGGTGCGGTCACGGGACTCCGATGCTCACGGGCGGGGGTGCGGTCAGTCGTCCCACGAGCCGCTCGCGGGAGGCAGGCCCACTGACGCCAGCAGGCCGGGGAAACGGCCGTCGATAACCGCATCTCGTCGTGTGATCCGCCGGTGGTTCCCGACGACCTCGGTATGCAGGAGTCCCGCTTCGCGCAGGACTGTGAAGTGGTGCGACATGGTGCTCTTGCCGACGCCGAGATCGAGGTCTCCGCAGAAGAGCGGCCCGTCCGAGCCGATCCGCCGCAGAACTTCGCGTCGGATGTCGTCAGCGAGTGCAGCGAGCACCCGTCCCACCTCGAGCTCCGCGGGCAGCGGGTGATGGAGCGAAGGACCGGCGCTCATCAGAACTCCTTTCCTCGCCGCGCTCTCACTATAAGGCGCCAAATATGAGGAAAAGCCGACCCAGCTCTGACCGATCTAGTTCGATGAACACCGAACTGGAATCGACGAGGAGGCAACGCTTGCTGACCGGGCCGTCGACACCCCGTGCAACCACGTCCACTCCCTGTTGAAGGAGGAGCTGTTGAAGGAGGAGCCTTCCTTGTCTGCACCATCGCTTTCCCTCCACGTCCCTGAGAGCCGCGTGAGATTCTTCGCGTTCGCCACCCTCTTCGTTATCGGTACCGACACCTTTTTGACGGCTCCGCTTCTTCCCCTGCTCCAGATGGAGTTCGGCGTGGATGTCGAGCGAGCCGGTTGGCTCGTCTCCGCCTACGCGCTCGGTTACGCACTCTTCGCCCTGGTATCCGGACCCCTGTCCGATCGGGTTGACCGGCGGAAGGTCCTGCTCATCGGGGTGGTCGGCTTCACTGTCTTCACGGCCTCGTGCGGAGTCGCGTGGGACTTCTGGTCCCTCTGCGCAGCGCGGTTCCTCGCCGGCGTGGCTGCGGCGTTCGTGACGCCTCAGATCTGGGCGTCCATCCCGGTCTTGGTCCCGCGAGCAGCGATCGTCCGCACGATGGGCGCGGCGACCGCCGGACTCGCGATCGCTCAGGTGGCGGGCATCCCCCTGGGGTCCTTCCTCTCGGCGTTGGGATGGCGGCTGCCGTTCTTCGCGATCGCGGCGTTCGGAGTACTGCTTTGGTTCCTTCTCTTCGCAGTGTTCCCGCACGTGGCCCCGCTGGGTGCTGCGAGTTCCGGTTTCTTCGCGCCGTATGGCATCGTGATGCGGTCACGGCCGCTCCTTCTCTCGCTCCTCGCCTATCTCGTCTTCCAGACGGGGAACTTCACCGGGCTCTCCTTCATCGGATCATGGTTCGCGAGGGACTTCGGCGCGAGTCAGCTGCTGATCAGCGCAACCATGGTCGTGATCGGTATCGGCAATGCCGTTGGATCGCTGGCCGGAGCCCGGGTGGTCGGGCTGCTCGGGCAGCGCAGGTCCCTCCTCTTTGGGGTGATCGCCCTCGGGTGCGCCTACATCCTCGCTGGCTGCGCGAACGATGTCTGGCTCGCGGCCGGAGTTCTCGCGCTGGGCATGCTCGTCGCAGGCTTCCTCTTCCCGGTCCTGATGACGCAGCTCCAGAGCCACGTTGAGGGGGCGAGAGGAACAGTGAGCGCGCTGTCCAACTCCGCCATGTACATCGGCGTCACGGTCGGAGGCGTCGCCGGTGGTCCGCTCATCGCAAGCGGCCTGGGATTTCTGGGCATCGGTCTCTTCATGATGGCCTGCTTCCTCGTCGCGCTCCTCGCCTTTGCGACCAGCGGAGCGTTCCGCGACCGCTCGTAACGCAGCAGGCACTGCGACACGTCGTCGTTCGGCCGCCACCGCCGCTCAGAGCAGCGCGTAGGCGTCGCCCAGCCGCGCGCGCCACCAGGCGAGGCGCTCGGGTGAGACCGCGTGACGCGTCACGAGCTCCTCCGAGACGTCGACCCGGCCGACGGGAATGCTGCCGTCGACCGGGCGCAGCGGGTGCTCGGTCACGTCCTGCGCGAGCAGGGAGGCGGTGCCGAGTCCGCAGTCGTAGGGCAGGTCGGGGAGGGCCGCGGCGAGGGCGGCGCCCATCGCGAGGCCGACCGAGCTCTCAATCGCACTCGAGACGACCGCAGGCAGGCCGGCCTCGGCCACGAGGGCGAGCGCTTGCCGGATGCCGCCCAGGGGCTGCGCCTTCACGACGAGCAGGTCGGCGGCGCCGGCCCGGGAGACGGCGAGCGGATCCGCGGCCTTCCGGACGCTCTCGTCTGCGGCGATCGGGATGCCCATGTACTTCACCCGGTAGCGCAACTCGGCGAGTTCGTCGACGCTCGCACACGGCTGCTCGACGTACTCCAGGTCCGCGTCGGCGAGGGCGTGGACGGCGTGCTCGGCCTCGTCGAGGTTCCAGCCGCCATTGGCATCCACGCGGATCCTCCCCTCGGGGCCGATCAGGCGGCGGACCTCGACGACCCGCGCCACGTCGTCGGCGAGCGTCTGCCCACGCTCGGCGACCTTCACCTTCGCGGTGCGGCAGCCGTGGTAGCTCTCGAGCACGGCGGCGACCTCGGCCGGCGAGACGGCGGGGATCGTGGCGTTCACGGGGATCCGCTGGCGCAGGGGAGCGGGCTGCTCGTTCCAGCCGTAGTCGATGGAGGCGCGCAGCCAGGCCGCCGCCTCCACGGTGCCGTACTCGAGAAACGGCGAGAACTCGGTCCAGCCCTCGGGTCCGCGCATGAGCGCGATCTCGCGATGGTCGACGCCGCGGAATCGCGTGCGTAGCGGCAGGGCGACGACGCGGAGCCCCGCATCGATCTCGCGGAGGGAGGGGAGCGGGAAGGCGGGCACGTCATCGTCCATTCGGCCATTGTCCCCCGCAGGGACCAGGCGCGGGCGCGTCGAGGCGCCGGGCCCGCGGAGGTGTCAGACTAACCAAGTTGTCACGCGAAAGCGGAGGAGTGCGATGAGCCAGGTTCCTACGAGTCCGCCGCCCTCGATGCCGCCCGCTCCGGGCCCGACGCAGGGCTCGATTCCCTCACATCGCCCGCTCGGGACGGGTGGCTGGGTCGCGCTGGGCGCGAGTGTCGTTGTCGGACTGGTCTACACCGGTGTCCTCGGCACGCTCCTCGCGCTCGGCGTTGGCGCGGCGTTGGACGCCGCCCCTCAAGACCTCCCCACGGCGGCTCCGGGCGCCCCGACCGATGATCCCTTCGGCAGCGGCGACCCGTCCGATCCGCTCTACGACTACCCCGGCTACCAGGACGGTGATGCCGCTGCGGTGCTTGGCCAGCCCTCGGCCGAGCAGGTGCGGCAGAAGTCCGACGCGGCCGTCGCCGCGGTCGAGGCCGCGCTGCTCGCGAACTGGACCTCGGCCAACGACGAGTACTACGAGCAGTCCGAGAACGCGTATGGCGGCCCGTCGCTCCTCTACGACTACATCTCGGCGACGGAGTACGCGGCGGGTGACGTGGCGAGTGGAGCCGACAAGCAGGGGGCGGTCGACCGCTTCACGGCGGCGCTCGCTCCGCTCGGCTTCGACGAGGTGGACGTTGCGAGGACTCCCGAGCAGTGGTCCGATCAGGGTTATCAGCTCGAGGGCACCCTGCCGGAGGAGGAGGCATCGACGGCGCTCTGGATCGTGACGGCCCGCTCCTCCACCGACAAGGTGCCAGCGATCGAGCTCGGCCTCGCAGACCTCGACGCAGACCAGAGCGGGCGGGTCGCCGAGATGCTCGAGGATGTCGGGCTGTCGCCGGATCCGCAGGGCGCTTTTCTCGCGGGTTACGCCAATGGCGTGCTTACGGAGGGCGATCGAGACGAATTCATTGACCGGATGAAGGAGTACGGCGGCGTTAAGACGTCGTGACCCCGTTCGGTGGGGCTCTCCCGCGGTGCTGTACGCCCGCGGTACAGGCCGCCCGCCGCCTCCGCAAGCCCAAGCCGACGGATCAAGCGCCACCTACCGTGAGGGCATGGCGGAACCCCGAGCGACCCGGCCCCTGCGCGACTACGCCGCGATCGGTGACGGACGCACTGTCGCTCTGATCGCCAGGGACGGCAGCGTCGACTGGATGCCCGTTCCGGACCTCGGCTCGACGCCTGCGTTCGCCGCGCTCCTCGACGCCGAGTCCGGAGGTTGCGTCGAACTCGCTCCCGACGAGCCCGCGGAGGTCACGCGGGCCTACGTGCGGGACACCAACGTGCTTCAGACCACCTTCGCCACCGAGTCGGGGACCGTCCGCGTCACCGATGCGCTCGTCACCGGGATCGCCGGCCGGCTCCCGTGGGCCGAGCTAGCCCGCAGAGTCGACGGCATCGACGGCGAGGTGCGGATGCGCTGGGCGGTCCGCCCGGGCACCGGCCTCGGCACCTTCTCCCCGTGGATCCAGAACGCCGACGGCCGCTCCCTCATCCGCGCCGGCGACATCACGATTGGTGTGACGGGCGAGGAGCACGGGCCGGACGGCGATGACGCCCCCTCCGGTGCTGGCGATGAACTCACCGGATCTTTCGTGGTGACAGCGGGGAAGGACGCCGTCCGGCACGTCCTGGTCGTCTCGGCCACGCACGACGAGCCCCTGCATTTCCCGGTCGCGAAGAACGTCGACCGCGGCATCGACCGCACGATCCGCAGCTGGCAGGCGTGGTCGGAGGAATTCTCCTACGACGGTCCGTGGGCCCAGGCGGTGCAGCGCAGCGCGCTCGCGCTCAAGCTGCTGATCTATTCGCCCACCGGAGCGATCGCCGCGGCCGCGACCACGTCGCTGCCGGAGTCACCGAACGGCGGCAAGAACTGGGACTACCGCTTCGCCTGGGTGCGCGACGCCGCCTACACGGTGCACGCGCTCGTGCGTTTCGGCCTGCGTGAGGAGACCCACGCCGCTCTCTCCTGGCTCCTGCGCACCATTAAGGCCCACGGGCCGGACCTCCACATTTTCTACGGGCTCGACTGCTCCGCGCCGCCCGCGCTGACGGAGTACGACGTCCCCGGTTATGCGGGGATCGGACCCGTGGTCGCCGGCAACGGAGCTCAAAGCCAGCTCCAGCTCGGCGTGTTCGGCGACCTCTTCGATATCTGTCGCATGTATGTCGATGAGGGCAATGTCCTCGATATTCAGACCGGCCAGTTGCTGGCCCGGGTGGCCGACACGACCTGCGACCTCTGGCGCAACCGCGACGCGGGGATGTGGGAATTGGAGGAGCAGCAGCACTATACCTCCTCCAAGATGGGCTGCTGGCAGGCGTTGGACGCGGCTGTGCACTTGGCCGAGGCCGGTCAGGTGGCGGGCAGCCCCGACCGCTGGCGCTTCGAGCGTGAGCGCATTCGCGACTGGATCGAGGAGCATTGCTGGTCTGAGGTACTCGGCTCGTATGTGATGTACCCCGGGAGTGAGGAGCTGGACGCCTCGGTGCTGCTCCACGGCCCGAGCGGGTACGAGCGCGGCGAGCGGATGGTCTCGACGATCGACGCCCTGGTCGGCGAGCTCGGCCGCGGCGCTCTGATGTTCCGCTACTCCGGGATGGAGGGCGAAGAGCATCCGTTCGTTGCCTGCTCCTTTTGGTTGGCGTCGGCGCTGGCCTGCGTCGGCAGGCACGACGAGTCGGTCGCGCTGATGGACGAGCTCGTCGCGACGGTGCCCAACGATGTCGGCATCATGTCCGAGATGATCGCCGTGGACGACCTCGCCTTCTGGGGCAATCTGCCCCAGGGGCTCAGCCATCTCGCGCTTATCAACGCCGCGATCACCATTGAGGAGTTGGCGCCGGAGAAGGTGGGTCGCGCGTAACTCCGTCGCCGGTGTCCGCGCAACCCATTGAGGGGAGCGCCGGGGGAGCGTAGACCGGATATACCCCGCCACACTGCACATGCCACACCGCACCCGCAAGGAGACCTCTCAGCTATGGACCTCGGAATCGCCGGCCGCACCGCCCTCGTCACGGGAGGTGACTCCGGCATTGGCTGGAGCACCGCGAAGCTCCTGCTGGCGGAGGATGTGACGGTCGTGATTTCGGACAAAGACCAGGGCACGCTTGATGAGGCGGCCGCGCGGCTCGATGCTCCGGAGGGGCGGCTGCACGCCTTCGCCGCTGACGTCACGAGCACGGAGCAGCTCGCCGAGCTGCACCGCCGCGTCGGCGAGTCGGTCGGCGCGATCGACATCCTCGTCCAGTGCTCCGGAGTCACCGGCGCTCAGGGGATGTTCCACGAGATCGACGACGAGGGCTGGACGAGTACCCTCGAGGTCGATCTGCTCGGGCCCGTCCGGCTCGTTCGCGAGTTCCTCTCCGACCTGCGCTCCGGAGGCTGGGGCCGTCTCGTGCTTACTGCGTCGGAGGACGCCGTGCAGCCCTATGACGACGAGCTGCCCTACTGCGCCGCGAAGGCGGGGGTCCTCGCCTTCGCCAAGGGCCTCTCGCGCTCCTACGCGCAGGAGGGCCTGCTGGTGAACACGGTCTCGCCCGCATTCATCCACACCCCGATGACCGACGCGATGATGCACAAGCGCGCTGGCGAGCGGGGCACCTCAGTTGACGAGGCGATCTCGTCGTTCCTCGACGAGGAGCGCCCGTACATGGAACTGAAGCGCCGCGGCGAGGCGGAGGAGGTCGCTGCCGTGATCGGGTTCCTCTGTTCCGACCTGGCCTCCTTCGTGAATGGCTCGAACTACCGCGTCGACTCCGGGTCCGTCGCCACGATCTGATGACGTCCGTCCCGTGCGCACCCCGCGCAGCCGGGCGGTGACCAGCCGAAGAAGCACCTCAAGAGAAAGGAACGGTCCATGACCACCACACTCGATCGCCACGTCGAAGCCCCCGCGGGCTCCGGTGCTAAGACCAGCCGCCGCCAGAATGCCGAGAAGGGCTTCAAGGCGTCGAAGGAGCTGCTCGACAGCCTCCAGCATGTGCTCGTTGATCTGGTCGAACTTCACGTGCAGGGCAAGCAGGCCCACTGGAATGTCGTCGGCAAGAACTTCCGCGACCTCCACCTCCAGCTCGACGAGATCATCGAGTCGGCGCGCGAGTTCAGCGACGACATCGCCGAGCGGATGCGCGCCCTGCACGGGATCCCGGACGGCCGCAGCGACACTGTCGCCGCGACGACGACGCTGCCCGAGTATCCGCACGGCGAGATCGATACGGCCGAGACCGTCGATCTGATCACCATCCGCCTCGAGAACACCGCCGCCACACTGCGCGAGGTGCACGACCAGGTGGACGAGGAGGACCCGACGAGCGCGGACCTCCTGCACGCAATCATCCAGAGTTTGGAGCAGTACGCCTGGATGGTGTCGGCGGAGAATCGCCGCACCTCCACCGCGAAGTAGTAGCGGCGGGGATCTCGATACGCCTCTTTCCCCGCGGAGGGGGCGTATCGAGATTCGCCGTTGCAGTGCGCATCAGTAGGGTCGAGCACATGAGCACGCAGGTCTCCGAACTCTTCGACGCGCACCGCTGGGTGCCGGTCGACGGCTTCGATGCACTCGAGGACATCACCTATCACCACGACCGCTCGGGCCGGATCGCGCGGGTCGCGTTCGATCGGCCAGAAGTCCGCAACGCGTTTCGCCCGCGGACCGTCGATGAGCTGTTCCGTACGCTGGAGGACGCGCGCACGAATCCGCGCATCGGCGTCGTGATCCTCACCGGCAACGGCCCGAGCCCGAGAGACGGCGGCTGGGCCTTTTGCTCCGGAGGCGACCAGCGCATCCGCGGTCGCGACGGCTACCGCTACTCCGACGGCGAGACCGCCGAGGGCATCGACTCCGCGCGCACGGGACGCCTGCACATCCTCGAGGTGCAGCGGCTCATCCGCTTCATGCCCAAGGTCGTCATCGCCGCGGTCCCCGGTTGGGCGGCGGGAGGCGGCCACTCGCTGCATGTGGTGTGCGATCTGACCATCGCCTCGGCCGAGCATGGCCGGTTCAAGCAGACGGATGCCGACGTCGGCTCCTTCGACGCCGGCTACGGCTCGGCCTACTTCGCCCGCCAAATCGGGCAGAAGGCCGCCCGCGAGGTGTTCTTCCTGGCCCGGGAGTACTCGGCGCAGCGCGCCTACGACATGGGCGCGGTGAATGCGGTCGTCCCGCACGCCGATCTCGAGACGACGGCCGTGGAGTGGGCCGAGACGATCCTGACCAAGTCGCCCACGGCGATCCGCATGCTGAAGTACGCCTTCAACGCCGTGGACGACGGACTGGTCGGTCAGCAGCTGTTCGCCGGTGAGACCACCCGCCTCGCCTACGGCACCGACGAGGCAGTCGAGGGCCGCGACTCCTTCCTCGAGAAGCGCGAGCCCGACTGGTCACCGTTCCCGTGGCAGTTCTGAGCGGGGTGGAGCGGCGGTGACCCGCACACTCGCCGACGTCGATCCAGCCCCCGACGCGGTGTTGATCGCCCTGCGCGCCGCACTCGACGGCAGCGGTCCCGCAATCCGGGTGCGTGCGCCCGGCGCCGTCGCGCCCGCCGAGGACCAGGTCGTCCCGCAGCGCGTGGCGGTCGTCATCGAGACGTCGGGCTCGTCCGGTCCCCCGAAACGGGTGGCGCTCGCCACCTCCGCCCTGCTCACCAGCGCGTCTGCGACGCTGGCCGAGCTTGGCGGTCCCGGCCGCTGGCTGCTCTGCCTGCCGACGCACTACGTCGCCGGGCTGCAGGTGCTGGTGCGTTCGGTGACCGCGGAGGCGGATCCGCTCGTGTTGCGGCCAGGCGGCTTCGACGCTGCCGCGTTCCTCGCGCTCGCCCGCACCATGCCCGTGGGGGAGCGGCGCTACTCCTCCCTCGTGCCGGTGCAGCTCGCGCGGCTGCTGGAGCTCGCCGAGCGCGATCCTGCTCAGGCGGAGGCGCTGCGCTCGTTCGACGCGCTCCTGATCGGCGGCCAGTCGACCCCGCAGGCTCTCCGAGAGCGCGCTGCCGCGCTCGGAGTGCCACTCCGCCTCACCTACGGTTCGAGCGAGACGGCGGGCGGCTGCGTCTACGACGGCGTCCCCCTACACGATGTGCGAATGCGCGTAGAGGACGGGCAGATCCTCCTCGGCGGCGCGACCCTCGCCGAGGGCTACCTCGATGCGGCGGGCGCGCTCGAGCACAGTGCCTCGGTCTTCGTCGTCCTCGACGGGGAGCGTTGGTATCGCACGGGCGACGCGGGCACGATCATCGATGGTCGCCTCCGGGTGACGGGCCGGCTCGATCGGGTGATCGTCTCCGGCGGCGAGAAGGTGTCGCTCGACGTGGTGGAGAGCCTGCTGCGCGACGGGATCGTGCCGGACGCTGTCGTCGTGCGTCGCGCGGATGAGCAGTGGGGCGAGGTTCCCGTTGTCGTTACAGCACAGGAGGCGCCGGCGCTCGCCGCCGTGCGCGCTCTCGTCGTGGACCGTCTCGGGCGTGCCGCCGCTCCCGCCGCGGTCCTCGCCGTACCGGCGATCCCGCTGCTAGCCTCCGGCAAGCCCGACCGCCGCGCCCTCGAACGAGGTGCCGCCGGGGCGGGCTAGGGCCACTCGGTAGGATTCCCTCCGTGTCGAGTACGAGTCGCAAGAAGAAGCCAACGGCGAAATCCCGCAGCGGGCGGCCCGGCGGCAGGCCCAGTGCTGTCGCCGTGACGCCCGCCGGTCCGCGCGAATGGATCGCCGGTGCCCGGCTGCGAACGCTCCCGCTCGCCGTCGCCCCCGTGCTTATTGGCACCGGCGCCACTCAGGTGCTTGACGAGGGCTGGCACTGGGTGCGCGCCCTGCTCTGCCTCGCCGTTGCCCTCGCGCTCCAGGTCGCCGTCAACTTCGCCAACGACTACTCGGACGGCGTCCGCGGCACGGATGCCAACCGTGTCGGTCCCTCACGCCTGACCGGCTCCGGAGCGGCGAAGCCGAAGCAGGTGCTCACCGTGGCGCTCGTTTTCTTCGGCCTCGCCGCCGTCGCCGGACTCGCGTTGACCGTGCTCTCCGGCCACTGGTGGTTGCTGATCGTCGGCGCGGCCGCGATCGCCGCCGGCTGGTTGTACACAGGCGGACGTCGTCCCTACGGCTACCTGGGTCTCGGCGAGCTCTTCGTCTTCGTCTTCTTCGGCTTGGTCGCTACCGTCGGCACGACGTTCGTGCAGATCGGTCGCACCAATCAGGAATCGTGGCTCGGCGCCGTCGCTGCCGGGCTCTTTGCCTGCGCAGTGCTGATGGTGAACAACATCCGCGACATCCCCACCGACCGTCTCTCCGGTAAGCGCACTCTCGCGGTGCTGGTCGGACCGGCGGTGGCCCGCGCCATCTATATCGGCTTGGTGCTGGTGCCGTTCGCGATCTCGGTGATCCTCGCGCTCTTCTACCCGCTGGCCTGGCTGACGCTCTTTGTCCTGCTGATGATCCTGCCGGCGATCCTGATCACTCTCACGGCGCGCACGGGCAAGGAGCTGGTCTTGGCGCTGCAGCTGACGAGCCTCGGTGGGCTGGCGTACGCCGTGATCCTCGGGGCGGCGCTGGCGTTCTGATCAGCGTTCGTCGCGGGAGGCGTCCACCGCTGCATCCTCGATGTCGTCGTCAGTTGGTGCGCGCGGAGCATCCTTGCGGCGCTCGTAGATCGCCTCCGCGATCCGCTCGCGCGGCGCGCGGAGCATGATGTACGAGAGTGACAGACTCGCGATCGCGGCCACGAACCCGGCGGTGACCGCGGCGGTCAACTCGGAGTCGACGAAGGTGCGCGCCGGCAGATACACCAGCACGAAGACGCCGGCGAACATAGCCAGGCGCAGGAGCGAGTAGACGGCGACCGCGCGGCTCAGTTTCACCGGGACAGTGTACGTCGGCTCCCGTTGACATCGGCCCCTGCACACGGTTCCGTGAGCACCGTGGGAGCCTCCTGTCCAGCATCCGAGCAGGACGTCCCCGAACGAGGTGCCGGACGTAGACTCGGTCTATGATCCGCCTTGTCATTGGCCTGCTTGTGGCCCTCGCCGTCTTCACGGTTTACGCCGTGATCGACTGCGCCATGAGCAAGCGGCACGCGGTGCGCGCACTCCCCAAATGGTCCTGGCTTCTCGTCGTGATCCTGCTGCCCGTCATCGGCGCGGGCCTGTGGTTCTGGATTGGCCGCCCGCGTCGCGAGCGCACCGGCGGACGCCGCTACACCGCGCCCGATGACGACCCCGACTTCCTCGGCACGATCCGCACGGCGCGCGATCCCGAGCAGGACCGACTCCAGGCCGAGCGCATCGCCCAGCTCGAGCGCGACCTCGCCGAAATGGATGAGAAGGGCGAGGCGGACGGCCCCGGCCACCGTGATGCCTGATTCCTCACCGGTCGCCCCCTCCACTCGCTTCGCGGTCGACCTCGTTACTCGGTTCGTCGCGCTCGGTGTCCGCGATGTGGTTGTGGCGCCCGGTTCCCGGTCCCAGGCGCTCGCACTGGTCGCCGCCGAACTCGAGACCCGCGGCGCCGTACGTCTGCACGTGCGGATCGACGAGCGCTCGGCGAGCTTCCTCGCTCTCGGGCTGGCGCTCGAGACCGGCCTGCCCGCGCTGGTGATCACCACTTCCGGGACCGCGACCGCGAACCTGCACCCTGCCGTGCTCGAGGCCGATGCCTCTGACGTGCCGCTCATCGTGCTCACGGCCGACCGCCCGGACGAGCTGCGCGGCATCCGCTCGAATCAGACGACGGAGCAGCGCGAGCTCTACGGGCGCGCTGTTCGGCTGTTCGAGGACGTCGTCGCTCCTGGCTCCGAGTCGACGTCGGAGGAGGCTGTGGCGCTCGCCGACCGCGCGCTCGCTGCGGCGCTGCATCCGGGCGGACCGGTCCATCTCAATCTCGCGTTCCGCGAGCCGCTCTCCTCCCGGCTGCCGGATTTCGATATCCCGAGTGCCGTTCCCCCCGTCGAGCCCGGCCCCGCGGAGGAGATCGAGTGCGTCCCAGCCGGACCCGATGAGCCGTTCACCGTGGTCATCGCGGGGGACAAGTCGGGCGAGGACGCCGAGGCGACCGCCCGCGCGGGCGACTGGCCGCTGCTGGCCGAAGTGTCCTCCGGCGCCCGCTTCGGGCCGCAGGTTGTCGTCGCCTGGCGCCGTCTCCTGGCCGACGCCGAATTCGGCGGACGCGTGCGCCGCGCGATCGTGTTCGGTCACCCGACCCTCTCGCGGGAGGTGCCGGAACTGCTGCGCCGGAAGGACGTGGAGGTGATCGTCGTTGACCGGGGCCGTCCGCAGTTCTACAACCCTGGCCGACGCGCGCGCCGGGTCGCCGGCGTCGAGGTGGTGCGCTCCGCGGAGCCCACCCGGGCCGAGCGCGCCTGGGCTGGATCGTGGGTATTCCGAAGCCGCGCGCTCGTCCAGGCCGCCGACCCCGAGGCGCTGGCGGAGGCGCCAGACGGTGGCACCATGTCTCTGGAGGACCGCCGGAGCTTTGCCCGCAACGCGCTCGCTGCCGTGCGCGCGCCGCTCACCCGCGAGTCCGTGGTGGCGGCCGTCTGGCGGGTGACCTGGCCGCACGACCGCTTGCTGTTCGGCGCCTCGCGCCTCATCCGTGTTGCCGACGGATCCCTTCCGGGCAAGAGGATCACCGTGCACTCCAACCGAGGGCTCGCCGGCATCGACGGCACGGTCTCGACCGCCCTGGGGATCGCGGTCGCGTCCCAGGCGACCGAGCGCGGTGCGGCGGGAGTGACGCGGGTCGTCCTCGGCGACCTCACGCTCCTGCACGAGGCGGGTGGCCTGCTGCTCGCGCCGGGCGAGCGGCGCCCACGTGTGCAGCTCGTCGTGGTGAACGACGGCGGGGGGACCATCTTCGACGGGTTGGAGGTCGCGTCGAGTTCGTCGCCCGACGCCTTCGACCGGGTGCAGTTCACCCCGCAGTCAGTCGACCTGGAGGCGCTGGCGCGGGCGTACGGGTGGAGCCACCGGCGGGTGTCGACCCGTGGCGAGCTGGAGCACGTGCTGACGTCGCCGGGTGAGGGGCCGGGGATCGTGGAGATTCCGCTCGGACGCTGACGGATGCGCGGCGTAGGCGTCCCTCCACAGGCGTCCGTGGTGCACGAGTTGTCCTGATTGACCGCTGCTGACGGTCCTGTGTCGGTGGTCCCTGGTTCAATACTCGTATGATCAAGACAGGTACGGCAGAGGCAACGATGGGCGAGGTGCGGGCGCACGGCGACCGGGCCGCCGCCCTCGCGCGGAGCGCGTCACCCGTGCTCCTCGCCGCGGCCGAGGCGTTGCATGCGGGCTATCGGGCGGCGCTGTCCTGTCCGGAGTCGTTCGCGCGGGCGCGCTCGCTAGCGCGCAGCGAGTCGAGCGATCTGGTGGAGCGGTCGGTCCGGGCCGAGTTCGCCGTCGCGCTCGGGGTCTCAGAGCGCGTCGCGTCGCGGGAACTCGAGCGGGCGCAGCTTCTCGTCGAGGAACTGCCCTGCACGCGCGCAGCTCTGGCCGCGGCGAGGCTGCGGTGGGAGGCAGGGCAGGCGATCTGTGCGGTGGCGGTGTCGCTCCCTGCGGCGTCCCGCGCGGAGTTCGACGAGCGAGCGGCGGAGTGCGCCATAAGGATGACGCCCACCCAGCTGCGACGCGCGGTGGCGCGATTGCGGGACGAGCTACACGAGCAGCCCCTCGGTGAGCGGCACGCGCGCGCTCGCGCCGACCGCGGGGTGTGGCTGACGCCCGAGATCGATGGGATGGCGACCGTGTGCGCCTACGTTCCGGCGCCCGTCGCGGTGGGCGCTCTGGCCCGCCTCGACCGCATCGCTCGCAACCTCCGTGACGGCGATGGGGAGCACCCGGGCGGCGGCGACGAGCGGACGCTGGCGCAGTTGCGCGCCGATGCGTGGGGCGATCTGCTCTGCCGCGGGGATGTCGCCGGTACCGCACCGACCGGTGAGGACGAGGGCGCGGTGACGTTCGTGCCTGGCCTGCGCGCCGAGGTGAGGCTGACCCTCGCGGTGAGCACCGCCTCCGGAGCCGATGACGCTCCGGCCGAACTCGACGGCTACGGACCGATCCCCGCCGAAACTGCCCGCGAACTCGTCGGTGTCAGCGCCTCCTTTACAAGGGTGCTGACCGATGCCGGGACGGGCGCGGTCGTCTCCGTCGGACGCACTCACCGCGTCCCGCCGCCGCGGATGCGGCTCCTCCTCCAGTTGCGGGATCAGACGTGCCGGTTTCCGGGCTGCACCCGTCCGGCGTCCACGGCCGAGGCAGACCACACGATCGAGTGGCGCAACGGTGGCGAGACGTCCCCGGCGAATCTCGCTTCGCTCTGCGTCGGGCACCACCACGTGCGCCACGGCGATCGCTGGACCTACGTTCTGCATCCCGACGGCACGGCCGAGTGGACCACTCCCACCGGCCGCCGCGTCACTACCCGGCCGCCGGTGCTCCCGGGCCGTCCGCCGGGACCGCAACCCCGATTCGTCGACACACCACCGCCGTTCTGAGGCGCCCACGCACGTCCGCTGACGGAGTGCGCGTCACCCCAGAGCGTCGAGCATCGGCCGGAACTTCATCCGCGTCTCGGCGAGTTCGGAGTCGGGATCGCTGTCCGCCACGATGCCGGCTCCCGCCCACGCGGCGACCGCGCCGTCGGCGGCGACCTCGGCACTACGGAGGCCGACGGCCCACTCGCCGTCGCCGTTCCCGTCGATCCAGCCCACCGGCCCGGCGTAGCGGCTGCGATCGAAGGGCTCTAGCTGCTCCAGCAGCGCCAGCGCGTCGACAGTCGGGGTGCCCGCCACGGCAGCCGTCGGGTGCAGCGCGTTGACCAAATCGAGGGCGGTGGAGGAGTCGGCGAGCTCGCCGTGGACATCGGTCGCGAGATGCCACAGGTTGGGCAGGCGCAGGGCGAACGGTTCGGTGCCGGCGGAGAGCCCGCGCGTGTGCGGGCGGAGCTCGCACAGCAGGCTCGCCAGGGCGAAGGCGTGCTCCGAACGATCCTTGGCGCTGGCGAGGAGCGCGACGGCGACCGCCTCGTCGCCGGAGTCGTCGTCTCCACGAGCGGCTGTGCCCGCGAGCACCCGCGCCGAGACGGCCCCCTGGTCGACAGCGACGAGCGTCTCGGGACTAGCGCCGAGGAAGCCATCGACGGCGAAGGTCCAGCAGTCGGGATAGCCATCGGCGAGGGCCCCGAGCACGCGCCGCAGGTCGGCGCCGCGGGGGAGACGCCCCCGCACGTCACGAGCGAGCACAACCTTGTCGAGGTCACCGGCGCGGATCGCGGCGACCGCTGCGGCGACAGCGTCGCGGTACGCCACGGGGGACATCGCGCCCGGGAGCAGCGGGACGTGGTACTCCTCGCCAATCGACTGCTCGACCGGGACCTCCGGCAGGGCCGTCCCCTCCGGCGCTATGCGGGTGAGCCAGGAGCGACCGTCGCGGATTCCGACGACGGTCCGCGGCACGATCAGAACGCTGGTGGCGCGCGACAAGCTCGAGAAGGCGAAGGCGCCGAAGGCGACGAGCCCGGTGCCCGGCATCCCGAGCGGGTCCTCGACGGTCGCGGAGGCGGACAGCGCGCGCCAGGCATCCGCCGCATCGCGCAAGCGGTCCGGCCCGGAGAACTCCAGGCGCAACGTCTCGCCGCGCCCGCTCAGCCCGGAACCTCCGCGCTGCCAGAGGAGGGGGCGCTGCGGATGAGAGAGGGGGAGGGGCGTCAACGGGGGGTCCAGCGGGGTCGTCTCCACCCGAAGGGGAGGAACCCCGGCGCCGATGAGCGTCACCCAGTCAGAGTACGCCCGCGCCAGAAGGTGAGACGTCGTACGCCGTCCGTGGGGCGTACCCGGAGCCCGTTGCTACCGTGATCCGGTCCGGGGGGCGCCGCGCGAGGCGGAGCGGGGCGACTCCGGCGCTCCTGTTGATCAGGAGCGCGAGGACCGGGCGCGGGATGCCGGATGCACAGCCGTCATCCCGCGCCTCGCCGTAGACTCGAGGATCGTGGGATGCCGGATGCACAGCCGTCATCCCGCGCCTCGCCGTAGACTCGAGGATCGTGACGAAGGCTGACCTCACCAAGCGCCCCAACGAGGTCGCCTCGATGTTCGACACGGTGGCTCCCGCCTACGACCTCGTGAACACCCTCCTCTCGGTGGGCAACGATCACCTCTGGCGCCTCGCGACGACGCGAGCGGTCAACCCTGCGCCCGGAGAGCGCATTCTCGATGTCGCCGCCGGCACGGGCACGTCCAGCGCCTCCCTCGCCCGCTCCGGCGCCCACATCGTTGCCGCCGACTTCTCGCCCGGGATGATCGAGGTCGGCCGTCGACGCCAGGCGGGCAACGAGCGGATCGAGTTCGTCCAGGCCGACGCGATGGACCTCCCCTTCGAGGACGACTCCTTCGACGCCGTGACCATCTCGTTCGGCCTGCGCAACGTCGCGGAGCCGCGCACCGCGCTCGCCGAGTTCCACCGTGTCCTCAGGCCGGGCGGACGTATCGTGATCTGCGAGTTCTCGACGCCGCCGCTGGCTCCGCTGGCCGCTGCGTACGACTTCTACCTCTCGACGGTGATGCCGGCCGTTGTGCGGCTCGCCTCGTCGAACAACCCCGCCTACGACTACCTCGGCGACTCCATCCGCGCCTGGCCGAAGCAGAAGGTCGTCGCCCGCTGGCTCCGGACCGCCGGCTTCGAGCGCGTCGCCCACCGCGACCTGACCGCGGGAATTGTGGCCCTCCACCGTGGCGTCAAGCCGATCGCAGCGAGCCGATGACGGCCTGGGTCCCCGCAGGGGGGGACGCTAGGGTTTCCCTGTGAACGCCACTGCGCCCGTCGCCCGCCGCAGCCCGTCTCTGACGGCGCAGCTCGGCCTCTCCGAGCGCATTTTCTCCTCCACCTCCGACCGCGCTCTCGCCCGCACGATCGACGCCGGGCTCGAGCAGGTCGAGGAGGGACTCGTCCGGCAGCTGTCCTTCGCCGACGCCGTGGCCGACGTGTCGACCCGGTACCTTCTCGAAGCCGGCGGCAAGCGGGTGCGGCCCATGCTCACCCTCCTCGCCGCGCAGCTCGGCCGCGGCAACACTCCGCAGGTGCTGCTCGGTGCACAGGCCATCGAGATCACCCATCTCGCCTCGCTCTACCACGACGATGTCATGGACGAAGCCGAGAAGCGCCGCGGTGTCCCCTCGGCGCAGACCGTCTGGGGTAACAACGTGGCGATCCTCACCGGCGATCTGCTCTTTGCACGCGCGAACCAGCTCATGGTCGAACTCGGCGACAAGGCGATCCGCCTCCAGGCCGACACCTTCGAGCGCCTCGTCCTCGGGCAGCTCCACGAGACCGTCGGCCCGACCGACGGCGAGGACCCGGTGGAGCACTACCTCTCGGTCCTGGCCGACAAGACCGGATCACTCATCGCGGCGGCCGGCCGCACCGGCGTCGCCTTCGCCAACGGACCCGAGGAGTACGAGGAGGCCATGCGAGTCTTCGGCGAGAAGATCGGCGTCGCGTTCCAGATCGTCGACGACGTGATCGACCTCTCGCCGCAGCCGGAGGAAACGGGCAAGAACCCGGGCACCGACATCCGCGCCGGCGTGTCGACCATGCCCATCCTTCGCCTGCGCGAACGCGCCTCCGCCGACCCGGCGGCCGCGGCGCTCCTCGCCCGCATCGAGAGCTATGTGAGCCGCTCGAACGACGAGATTGCGCACACCCAGGAGCAGAGCGCCGACATCTCGGACGCCATCGCGCAACTGCGCGACCACGATGTCACCGCGCAGACCCTCGCCGAAGCCCACCGCTGGGCCGACGAGGCCGTCGCCGCCCTCGCCCCGCTGCCCGACGGCTCGGTCCGCAAGGCGCTCACGCGCTTCGCCGACACGGTCGTCGACCGCACCGGCTGACCCCGATCGTCGCGGCGCGCCCCTGCGCCGCAGGAATGAGACCGGACGAGCGCTTCGGCGCCCCGGCAGGAGGAACACCATGACCAAGCTCAGGCTGGCCATCGTCGGTGCGGGGCCCGCGGGCATCTACGCCGCCGACCTCATGATCAAGGCCGAGAAGAAGTACGACGTCTCGATCGACCTGTTCGAGCACCTCCCGGCACCGTACGGGCTGGTGCGTTACGGAGTTGCACCTGATCACCCCCGCATCAAGGGCATCATCACCGCCCTCCGCGAGGTGCTCGACCGCGGCGACATCCGCATCTTCGGCAACGTGCACTTCGGCACCGACATCACGCTCGAGGACCTCAAGCGGCACTACCACGCCGTGATCTTCGCGACGGGAGCGGTGCGAGACGCCCCACTCAACGTCCCGGGCGTCGAGCTCGAAGGCTCCTACGGTGCGGCGGAGTTCGTCAGCTGGTTCGACGGCCACCCTGACGTACCGCGCACCTGGCCGCTCGAGGCATCCTCCATCGCGGTCATCGGCAACGGCAACGTCGCGCTCGATGTGTCGCGAATGCTCGCAAAGCACGCCGACGATCTCCTTCCCACCGAGGTCCCGCCGAACGTCTACGAGGGGCTGAAGGCGTCTCCGGTCACCGACGTTCACGTCTTCGGCCGTCGCGGCCCGGCGCAGGTCAAGTTCACCCCGCTGGAGCTGCGCGAGCTGGGCGAGTTGCGCGACGTCGACATGATCGTCGCCGACGAGGACTTCGAACTCGACCCGGCCTCGCAGGCCGCGATCGAGACGAACAAGCAGGTCATGGTCATCAACCGGGTGCTGAACCAGTGGCGCACCCGCGAGGTGGGCAGCGCCACGCGTCGCCTCCATCTGCACTTCTGGGCCAAGCCGCTCGCGTTCGTCGACGACGGCACCGGACGCGTCGGCGCGATCCGCTACGAGCGCACCGAGCCCGACGGCGAGGGCGGCGTCCGCGGCACCGGGGAAATCCGCGAGATCCCGGTGCAGGCGGTCTACCGGGCGGTGGGCTACTTCGGTTCGCCGCTGGACGGCCTGCCGTTCGACGAGATGCGCGGAGTCATCCCCAACCGCGAGGGCCAGGTGCTCGACGACCAGGACGAGCAGGTGCACGGCGTGTACGCGACAGGGTGGATCAAGCGCGGACCGGTGGGGCTGATCGGTCACACCAAGTCCGACGCGATGGAGACCGTCGCGCACGTGCTCAACGACCAGGCTTCGTGGTGGACGCCCGAGCATCCGGAGGAGTCGGCCGTCGTCGCGCTGCTCGAGGAGCGCGAGGTCGCCTACACCGATCTCGACGGCTGGCACCGCCTCGACGAGCACGAGATGTCGCTTGGCGCGCCCGAGGGCCGGGCCCGCGTGAAGGTCGTTCCTCGCGAGGACATGGTGGCGATCTCGCGCGTCCCCTAGGCTGCGGGCACCGCTTCGGACGGAGACAGCATGACCACGCCCGCGCCTCACGACGTCATCCGGGTGCGCGGTGCGCGCCAGAACAACCTGCGCGGGATCGACCTCGACATCCCGAAGCGGCGGATCACCGTGTTCACAGGGGTCTCGGGCTCGGGCAAGTCGTCGCTCGTCTTCGGCACCATCGCGGCGGAGTCGCAACGGCTCATCAACGAGACGTACTCCGCGTTCGTGCAGCAGTTCATGGGGTCACCGGCGCGTCCGGATGTCGAATCCCTCGACGGGCTCTCGGCGACGATCGTGGTCGACCAGGAGCGGATGGGCTCGAACGGCCGGTCCACGGTGGGCACCGCGACCGACGCGTACACGATGCTGCGCATCCTCTTCAGCCGGGTCGGTACTCCGCACGCGGGGACAAGCGGTGCCTTCTCGTTCAACCTGCCCGAGGGGATGTGCCCGCGCTGCGAGGGCACGGGTCGTGTCTCGGACATCGACCTTCACGCGCTGTACGACGCGTCGAAGTCGCTCGAGGGCGGCGCGCTCGACGCAATTCCCAACTTCGTCGTCGGCGGCTGGTACTGGAAGGGACTCGCGGAGTCGGGGCTCTACCCGGCCGACGTGCCCATCGCCGACTTCACTCCGGAGCAGCGTGACGCGTTCCTTCACCGCCCCGCGACCAAGATGGCCATCGCCGGAATGACGATGACCTACGAAGGGCTCCTGGTGAAGGTCACCCGCCTTTACCTGGCGAAGGAGGCGTCCCAGCCGCATATCCGCGCTTTCGCCGAGCGGGTGGCCACCTTCGCGGCCTGCCCCGAGTGCGGTGGCGGCCGGCTCACCCGCACGGCGCTCGCGTCGCGGATCGACACTCTCAACATCGCCGAGTGCTCAGGCATGCAGGCGACCGACCTGGCCCGGTGGCTCCGCGGACTTCATGAGCCCTCGGTAGCGCCGATCATCGACACACTTCTCGGCACGCTCGATGCCCTTGTGCAGGTGGGCCTCGGCTACCTCTCGCTTGACCGGGAGTCGGGGACCCTCTCGGGCGGGGAGGCGCAGCGGGTCAAGATGGTGCGGCACCTGGGGTCGAGCCTCACCGATGTCACCTATGTCTTCGACGAGCCGACGGCGGGCCTGCATCCGCACGATGTCTCGCGGATGATCGAGCTGCTGCGGCGCCTGCGCGACAAGGGCAACACGGTGCTGGTGGTCGAGCACAAGCCGGAGATCATCGAGATCGCCGACCACGTTGTCGACCTCGGCCCGCGCGCCGGCGCCGACGGTGGGGAGCTGCGATTTGAGGGAACGGTCGAGGGATTGCGGGCCTCCGGCACCCTCACGGGGCGTCACCTTGACCACCGCGTACCGGTGAAGGAAGCGGTGCGCCGCCCGACCGGTGTGGTCGAGATCCGCGGCGCCTTCACCCACAATCTCCGCGGCGTCGATGTGGACATCCCGCTCGGCGTGCTCACGGTCGTGACCGGAGTCGCGGGCTCGGGCAAGTCGTCGCTCGTGCACGGCTCGCTCGCGACTCGGCCGGGAGTAGTGGTCGCCGACCAGTCGCCCATCCGTGGCTCGCGGCGGAGCAACCCCGCCACCTATACGGGCGTACTCGACGCCATCCGCGCCGCCTTCGCCAAGGCGAACGGAGTCAAGCCGGCGCTGTTCAGCGCCAACTCGGCGGGCGCCTGCCCGGTCTGCAAGGGCGCGGGGATGATCTTCACCGAGCTTGGGCCGGCGGCCACCGTGTCCTCGATCTGCGAGGAGTGCGAGGGAAAACGCTTTACGGCCGAGGTGCTCGAGTACCGCCTGCGCGGGAAGAATATCCATGACGTGCTGTCGATGCCGATTGGCGAAGCCGCCGAGTTCTTCGCCACGGGGCCGGCACAGACGGTGCTTGCGCGGCTGGTCGACGTCGGGCTCGGTTACCTCACGCTCGGCCAGCCGCTGAACACCCTCTCTGGGGGTGAGCGCCAGCGGCTCAAGCTGGCCATCAACATGGCGTCGTCAGGCTCGGTGTACCTGCTCGACGAGCCGACGACCGGCCTGCATCTGGCTGACGTCGACACGCTCCTCGGCCTGCTCGACCGGCTGGTCGACTCCGGGAACTCGGTGGTCGTCATTGAGCACCACCGGGCACTGATGGCCCATGCCGACTGGATCATCGACGTGGGACCGGGCGCTGGCCGGCTACGCGCGCTGACGTCTCAGCGGAAGTTGACGAACTGGAGGTCGAGTTCGAGGTCGGCCCCACGCAGCAGGGTCATCGTGGCCTGGAGGTCATCGCGGCTCTTCGAGGAGACGCGCAGCTCGTCGCCCTGGATCTGCGACTTCACCGACTTCGGCGCCTCGTCGCGGATGAGCTTGTTGATCTTCTTCGCGTGCTCCTGGTCGATGCCCTCCTTGAGGGTGGCCTCGATCCGATACTCCTTGCCCGAGGCGAAGGGCTCGCCGGCGTCGAGGCTCTTGAGGCTGATACCGCGCTTGATGAGCTTCGACTGGAACACGTCGAGGATGGCGTTCGCCCGCTCCTCAGTGTTGGCCTTGATCAGGATCTTCTCGCCGCTCCACGCGATCGAGGCGCCGACGTTTTTGAAGTCATAGCGTTGCTCGACCTCCTTGTGGGCCTGGTTCAGGGCGTTGTCCGCCTCCATCTTGTCGATCTTGCTGACGACGTCGAACGTTGAATCTGCCATGGCTGCGAGTGTAGCTTTCAGTCGCGGCTGGTACTTCTGAGGGGTGCGCCGCCTCCCCGTCCTCCTTCTGCTTCCGCTCGTCGGGGTGCTCGTCGTCGGCTGCGGTCGGCACGCCCCTCCTCGGCAGGTCGAGGAGGGGATGTCCACGATCCCGCCCGCAGCGACGGCGCCCGTCGCGGCCGATCCTGCCGTGCTGCAGGATCCCGCAGAGGCGGCGAAGACGCCGGTGCGCCTCCTCACCGACGAGACGTGGCTGGCCGGGGCCGCTGAGACGACCGGTATCCCGCTGCGGGCACTCACCGCCTACGCCGGTGCCGCCCTGCTGACCTCGTCCGTCAATCCCGGCTGCCGGCTCGACTGGGCCACGCTGGCGGGCATCGGCTACGTCGAGAGCCGGCATGGCACCATCGACGGCGGCACGCTCGGAGCCGACGGCCGACCGACCGCGCCGATCTACGGCCCGCGGCTTGACGGCACGCGCTTTGATCGCGTCGAGGACAGGGACGGCGGAGCCCTCGACGGCGACGCGGAGGTCGACCGCGCGATGGGACCGCTCCAGATCCTCCCGGCGACCTGGATGGCCTGGGCGTCGAGCGGCTGGGATCCGCAAAATGTCGACCAGCAGGCGGTCACCGCGGCCCGCTACCTCTGCGCGTCCGGCGGCGACCTCTCGACGGAGTCGGGCTGGCGCGCCGCCATCGCCGCCTACAATTCGGCCGACAGCTACGCGGGGAAGGTTGCGGAGGCGGCGTCGCGATACGCGGCCACAGTCTCCTGACGCCGCGCCGTCTCGATTTCCGATCCGTCCGCCGCGTAGGTATCCTGATCCAGCGCCTCCGGTTGTGAACACGGTCGGGTGCGCCACGGCGAGTTACCCTAGCGGCCAAAGGGATCTGACTGTAAATCAGACGGCGTAGCCTTCGGGGGTTCGAATCCCTCACTCGCCACAGGATTGCAGTGGCCACAGAATCGCAGGCAACAGAATCGCATTGTGCGATAAAGCGCACAGGCCGTACTGTGACATACATGTCACATGAGCGCGGAACGATCATCCGGTCGGCCAGCGGCGTCGGTGCGCTCGTCGCCGAGAGCCGCGTGGGGCAGGGTCTGACGCAGGCGCAGCTGGCTGAACGGGCCGGAGTGACTCGGGAGTGGCTCAACCGGTTCGAGGCGGGATCGCCCTCCGTGACCCTGTTCCGTGTGATGAGGGTCCTCCGGGAGTTGCGGCTGGAGGTCGTCGTCCGCGCAGCGGAGACTCGGGATGATGACTGAACTCGCTCTGTTCCTCGACGGGGAGCCGGCAGGACTCCTCCGGCAGAGCGCCACCGGGAATGTCACCTTCGAGTACGACGGTGACTACTCCGCGTCGGCGTCCGCTACTCCGCTCTCGCTGTCGATGCCGCTCGAGCGCCGGACGCATCCGAGTCGCGCGGTGCTGCCGTTCCTCGAGGGCTTGCTCCCGGATAGTGCTGATCGGCGGAACGCCCTCGCTCGGGAGCACGGAGTCTCTGCGGGGAATCCGTTCGCGTTGCTTTCGCACATCGGCCGGGACGCGGCTGGCGCTGTGCAGATCCTGCCCGCGGGAGAGAGCAGCCCCGATGCTGCCCGTCGTCAGGGGGACGTCGAGCTGCTCGACGACGATCGCTTTGCCGAGGTGGTCGCCGACGTGATCGCCAATCGGGACGTCTGGGGACGGCGCGAACTTGGTGTCCGCTGGAGCCTGCCGGGAGCGCAGCCGAAGATCGCACTCTTCCGATCACGCGACCAGCTCTGGGGAGTCCCTAACGATTCGACTCCGACAACGCACATCATCAAACCTGCGGTTCCGCCCTACCCGGACCACCACCTGAACGAGTTCATGACGATGACCGCGGCTCGCCACCTGGGTCTGGACGTCGCGAACGACACGATGATCGTGACGACCCGTGGTGACGCGGCCTTCGTCTCCGAGCGGTACGACCGGGTCACGGTCGGTACCCGGTGGGTGCGGCTGCACCAGGAGGACCTCTGCCAGAGCATGGCTGTCCTGCCTCAGAAGAAGTACCAGGTCGACGGAGGGCCGAGCGTCCGGCAGATCGCCCGCCTTTTCCGCAGTCTTCCGGATGCGCAGGACAGGGTGCGCAACGCGGAGCGGTTCTACGACGCCCTCGTCTTCTCCCTAGCCTCGCAGGGGACGGACGCGCACGCGAAGAACTACTCCCTCCTGCTCGAAGGGGACCATGCTCGGCTGGCGCCCCTGTATGACCTGGGCAGCCATGCACCGTACCCGACGCGGGGCGCGGCGCTGACACTGGCGATGTCCATCGACGACGAGTACCGCATCCACGCCATCGGGACGGACGCGCTCGTGCGCGCCGCAGGCTCGCTCGGCCTCGACGACGAGTACGCGCGGGACCGGGTGGGTGTCATCACGGCAGGAGTGGTCGACGCTTTCGACCGCGCGGCCGACGAAGCGCGCGCCGTCATCGGATCGCACGTGTTCATTGACCGGCTGCTGGACGGCATCGCGTCGTGGGCGGAGGAACGCGGCTGGCGATGACTCTGGTCAGGTCGTGAGCGTCGAGAAAGGAGCCGAGACGATCGTCGGCGGCGCAGCAATGGTGATGAGTGCGTTGTCCACGAGCTGAACTCTGGCGAACACTGAATTGAGGATAGTGAATTCCTCGGACGGGATGCGGTGGCGGTCGACTCGGATAATCCCACTCTTCCTCGGTGCCGACCGGAGCATCTCGATCAACTCCGCGCGACCGGCCGTGGCGCCCTCCTTCGCACTGTTCTGAATGTGGTCCAGCGCGTGGAACGACCACTCCCGCTCGTCGTCCTCACCGGACTGTGTGGAACGTGTGGTGAAGGGCGTCGGCGCTGTGCCGTCCAGGAGCACGTGACCGGCCTGGACGGTCAGGTCGATGCCGTCCCTTCCGTAGATCGAGTACCCGAGCAAGCGCGCATCAGCATGGTTCGATTGCAGGACAGGAAGGCCGAAAGTGCGGGCGCGGTCGTCATTTACGTGCACTCGAACGACGCCGGGCGGAAGATCTGCTTCAGCCATGATCAGAGGGAATCGCTCGGATGACCGGCGGAGCAGTCACCCAACGATGTCTCGACGACACCGTTGGACACGTTCGCGAACACTGTCGTTCCCTGGCCCGCCTCACCACCGTACGTGAAATTCGTTCCCCAAGAAAGGCTCGCGCCTGGTACTGGCGGAAGGCCGCTGCGGTCAACGAGCTGATTGCCGGTAGAGGCGCTTACGGAGATGACCCACGTGTGGTAGAGCGCTGTACCGAGAAGTCCGTTGAGATTGTAAGCCGTGTACCCGGATGTCTTCGTGTAAAGAGTCAGTGTCGCCGTGCCGCAGTCTCCTGCAACGGTGTTTAGCTGAGGGAATATTGATGCTGCCCTGGTCTCACCCGTTGTCGGATTGTATTTTGACGTCGCACCTTCCAGGCTTCCATTCGGGGTGCCTATAGGTACCGCGTACTGCCACCCGTCTTCGTCGGTTCTCACGTCGTAACCATTCTTTCCTGCTCGTTCTGCATTGTAGCCGCCGAAGACCAGCGCGGCTGTATGCACTGCTGGCGTAGCAAACGGGGCTTCCTCGGCGACTGCGTTCGTCGTGCCGAGGATTGCCGTCAGGATAATTGTTGAGGCGATCGCTAGCGTATCGCGCGAAAGAGCTGTTGGCATTGTTGATTCCCTATCATATTGGCTGCACCGGAGCGTTGCCCACTGAGATACAAGGACTCTCATTGATGAAGTGGCGAGCGTGCAGGGGACCGCATGGTGCGCTCGGTCCCTAGGCTTGAGCTATGCGCGACCACGCCTCCCTCCTCGCCATCGCCCGCTCGATCGCCGTCGAGGCGGCGCATCTCGCCCGTCAGCGGCGGCAGGACGGAGTCGAGATCGCCGCGTCGAAGTCCTCGCCGGAGGACGTGGTGACGGCGGCCGATCGCGAGGTCGAACAGTTGATCCGCCGCCGTCTCGCCGAGGCTCGGCCGGACGACGGATTCCTCGGGGAGGAGTCGGGTGCGGGCGGCGGGACCAGCGGGCTGACCTGGGTCGTCGATCCGATCGACGGCACCGTCAACTACCTCTACGGCATCCCCTCCTACGCGGTCAGCATCGCGGTGGTCGAGGGCGAGCCGGACCCGGCGACCTGGACGGCGCTCGCCGGCGCGGTCGTGAACGGGGCGACGGGTGAAGTCACCACCGCGAGCCGCGGTCAAGGAGCGGAACGGGACGGCGTTGAGCTTCGAGTCGCGGCTCCGCAGTCGCTGTCGCTCGCTCTCGTCGGCACGGGGTTCGGCTACGACGCCGGCCGCCGGATGCGGCAGGGTGCGGTGGTGCAGGAGCTGCTCGGCTCGGTCCGCGACATCCGGCGCATCGGTTCGGCTGCGCTGGACCTGTGCTCGGTGGCGACCGGGCAGCTGAATGCCTACTTCGAGCGCGGGCTCAACCCGTGGGACCTGGCCGCGGGCGCGCTGATCGCGCAGGAAGCGGGAGCGCGGGTCGCGGGCCTGGACGGCGCTCCCTTCGGCTCCGGATTGCTCATCGCGGCGCCTGACCCGCTCTTCGCCGAGCTGGAGGAGTTGCTGCGCCGTCTGCGCGCGGACGAGGTCTAGGCGGGGTGTGGACGACCTCGGGGGAACGCGCCGTTCTGCGGGCGGCGCTGGCCGGATCCTGGTGCCGTAGCTATCCTTTATGAATTCGTGATGTTCGCACAGGGTGCGCCCACGTCCGCACCCGGCCTGCCCTCCAAACGGAAGATCTTGATTCAGTGAGCCACGATTCGCCCGCCCCCCTCACGCGCCGCGAGCTGCGCGAGGCCGAGCGACGCGTCGCCTCCGTCCGCACCGCCCCCGCACCGGTGGCCGCCCCTCGCTCGGCGCCGCTCAGGCCGGTACGCCGCCCCCGCGTCGGCGGAGTCGTCGCCCTCTCGTACGTCGCCGCGATCGTGGCGGCCACGTCGCTGCCGGCCACGTCGCTCCTGACCGCCGAGGACGTGCAGGCGCGCGGCCTGACGACTCCGTTCGGTGCTGACCCCCGCCGCGGTGCGCAATCCTTCGTGGCCGGTGAGGTCGGCGTCGAGACCGTCGCCCGCGATGGATTCGGCGTGCAGGAGCGCAAGGCGCACACCAACGTGGCCGACATCGTCCGCACCTCCGACTCGGGCTTCACGAACGACCCGAACGCGTCGATCCAGTGGCCGTTCGCGGTCGGCGTGCCGGTCGGCGACCGATTCGGCTACCGCAACTGCGCCGGCTGCTCGGTGAACCACGGCGGCACCGACTTCAACCCGGGCAACGGGTCGCCCATCCAGTCCATCGCCGACGGAGTCGTGCGCACGGTCATCGACGGCGAGGGCTCGCTCGGCGTCCACGTGATCATCGACCACGAGATCGACGGGCAACTCGTGTCGAGCGTCTACGCGCATATGCAGCACGGCTCCGCGGCGGTGAAAGAGGGCGACCCGGTGAAGGTCGGCCAGTTGCTCGGACTCGTCGGCACGACCGGCATGTCGACCGGCCCGCACCTGCACTTCGAGATCCGCCTCGACGGCGTCACGAAGGTCGACTCCTACCTCTGGCTGAAGGCGAACGCGGGACGCTGACGCTGGTGCGCTACTCCGTCCGTAGCCAGACCGTGGCGTCCGCGGGCAGCGCCGGCTCGTGCAACTCCTCCGACGAGAGCACCACGGAGCCGACGGGCAGCTCGACCGGCGCCTCGCCCAGGTTGGCGATCACGGTGATCGCTCCGTTCCTGAAGGCGAGCACGTCCTCCGGGTACCCATCGAGCCACTCGACGACGCCTGAGCCCAGGTCCTCGGTGTGGCGCACCGACAGCACCGTCCGGTAGAACTCGAGGGTCGAGCCCTCGACACCGCGCTGGCGGTCTCGTGCGAAGGGCGCCCACTCGCCCGGCTGCGGCAGCCAGGAGGCGCCTGTCGAGTTGAAGCCGTAAGCCGGCGCCTGGGCCTCCCAGGGGAGCGGGACCCGGCAGCCGTCGCGGCCGTAGCGTACGCCGTGCGTGCGGAACCAGCTCGGGTCCTGCCGGGCGGAATCCGGCAGATCGATCGCCTCGGGCAGGCCCAGCTCCTCACCCTGGTAGAGGTAGGCGGAGCCGGGGAGCGCGAGCATGAGTGCCGTCGCGGCCCGCGCCCGACGCAGACCGAGCACTGGATCCGGCTGGCTCGGAGTGAGCGGACCGACGCCGTACCCCTGCGGAATCTCGACGGGGAGGCCGAGCCGGCTCGCGTGGCGGATGACGTCGTGGTTCGAGAGCACCCAGGTCGGGGGAGCACCGACCGAGGTGAACGCCTCGACCGAGGAATCGATGACGTCACGCAGGTCGGAGGCGTTCCACGGCGTCTCAAGGTACGCGAAGTTGAAGGCCTGGTGCAGTTCATCCGGCCGCACCCACTGGGCGAGCTTCGACAGCGGCTGCACCCACGCCTCCGCGCAGAGTACGCGGTCGTCCGGGTACTCGGCGACGAGGGAGTGCCAATCGCGGTAGATCTCGTGCACGCCCTCCTGGGCAAAGTAGGGAGCAGTGGTGGGTTCGTTGCGGTTCTTCGAGGACATTCCGCTCATGGGGCTGTAGTGGGCCGGGGGCGTGTAGTCCGGCAGACCTGGGGCCTTGATCATCCCGTGCGCGACATCGATGCGGAAGCCGTCGACCCCGCGGTCGAGCCAGAAGCGGAGGATCTCGCGGAAGCGCTCCCGTACCCACTCGTTCGTCCAGTCGAAGTCGGGCTGCGAGGGGTCAAAGAGGTGCAGATACCACTGGCCCGCACTGCCGTCTGGCTCGGTGACACGGTGCCAGGCTGGCCCGCCGAAGACCGACACCCAGTTGTTCGGCGGCAGCTCGCCCGACTCGCCCCGCCCGTCGCGGAACATGTACCGCGCTCGCTCGGCGCTGCCGGCAGGGGCGGCCAGCGCCTCCTGGAACCAGCGGTGCGCACTCGAGGAGTGGTTCGGGACGAGGTCGATGATGATGCGGATGCCGAGGGCGTGCGCGCGGGCAAGCATCGCATCGAAGTCCGCGAGGGTGCCGAAGATCGGATCGACGTCGCAGTAGTCGGCGACGTCGTACCCGGCGTCGTTCTGCGGCGAGGTCATGAAGGGCGAGAGCCAGACGGCATCGATGCCCAACTCGGCCAGGCTGTCGAGCCGCGAGGTGATGCCGGGCAGATCGCCGAGGCCGTCTCCGTCGCCGTCGGCGAATGAGCGGGGGAAGATCTGGTAGATCACGGCGGTGCGCCACCACTCGGCTTTCGGGCGGCCGCCTACCTCTCGGGAGGGGCGGGGGGAGTTCTCTGGCGCGTCGGAAAGGGCGGAGTCCACTGTCATGGCATCGAGCTTAGAGAGCGGGCGGGTCCGCCGGGATGGGGATGTGCGCACGCGACGGTGCAAGCGACAATCCGGGCTTTTAGTCTTGCTCGTCGGCGCGGTTGACCGCGTCTGCGAGTTCGTCGACGACGAGGAACCCCGGCGAGACGGACTCGGCCCGGTACCCCGCCCGGCCGACCATGTGCGCCGAGACCGGCACGGTGAGCAGTTGGAAGCCGATCACGAGCACGATCGTGCCGGCCGCGGCGAAGCCGGGATTGCGGATGGCCACGGCGAGCATCACGCAGATCAGACCGAGCACCTGCGGCTTCGTACCGGCGTGCATCCGCGAGAGGAGGTCGTCGAAACGGAGCAGGCCGATGGCTGCAACGAGGGACAGCAGTGCGCCGACGATCAGCAGCACGGCGGTGAGAATGTCGAAGAACAGGTCCATATCAGTCCTCTTCGCGATTCGCCATGAATTTGGCCACGCTGATCGAGCCGAAGACGGCGAACAACGCGAGCCCCAGAGCCACGGGCAGAGTGCCTGCGTGGTGGTTGATAGCCATCTCGGCGCCGATCCCGCAGATGATCGTCGCGACGAGCACGTCGGCGGCGACGACACGGTCGAGCACCGAGGGGCCGCGGAGGATGCGCACGAGCGCGAGCAGGCAGGCGACCCCGAACACGGGCACCAGGATCCAGACGAGCCAGCCGATCATCGGACCGCCCCCGCCCCGGCCTCGAGCGGCTGGTTGACGCGCCGCACGTCGTCTCGGGAGCCGATGGCGCGGACAATGCGCGCCTCCGTCCGCAGGACCGTGAGGCGCACGTCCTCGATCCGCTCGCCCTCATCGTGCACGACACCGAGCACGTGCAGGTAGAGCACGTTCTGCTGCGGGTCGACATCGATCACGAGCGATCCCGGCACAAGCGAGACAGCCTCGGTCGTCCAGACGAGCATCCCCTCGGAGCGGCTGCGCAGGTGTACGGCGACGATCGCGTTGTGCACCGGCACCGGCAGGGTGAGGATCTGCCAGGACACCCGGACCGACGCCACCGCGATGTCGGAGAGGAGGCGCAGGAGGAACACCAGCACGAACCAGGGGTTCACGCGGTTCGAGAACTCGACCGGCGGCAAATAGAACACCCGCGTGATGAGCAGGGCGATCAGGAGGCCGGAGACGACCGAGAGCACCGAGACGTCGTCCCAGAGCAGCACCCAGATGCCGACCAGGGTCACGAACATCGCGACACGGTTCCAGATGTCGACGCGGCGGCGGGGGCTCATCGGGGACCCTCCTCTCCGAAGGACGAGTCACGAAAGACGGTCGCGATATAGGTCGCGGGATCGGCGACGGCGCTCGCGGCGTGCTCGCTCGCGTCGTAGAGCGGACCGGCGCCGACGGTGAGCGCGACGCCGACCACGACCATGCCGGCAGTCGCGAACACCATCATCGGCGGGGAGTGACGGGTGCGGATGCTGCCCGTGTCGTGCGGGTCCTCCTGGAGCTGGTCGATCAGGGGCGACTCATAGCCGGGCACTTCCTCCTGTCGGCGCCAGAACGCCATGTTCCACACGCGGGCGACGGCGTAGAGGGTGAGCAGCGATGTCACGGCGCCGGCCGCGATGACGGCCCAGATCAGCCATGACGGGTGGTCGACGGCCGACTCCGTGCCGGCGACGAAGAGCCCGACCTTGCCGAGGAAACCGGTGAACGGCGGGATGCCGCCGAGGTTCATCGCCGGGATGAAGTAGAGCAGGGCGAGCAGCGGCGAGGCCTTGAGCAGCCCGCCGAGGCGCAGGATCGACGTGGTGCCGCCGACGCGCTCGATCAGGCCGGTCGCGAGGAACAGGGTCGTCTGCACCGTGATGTGGTGGATGACGTAGAAGATCGTGGCCGCGTAGCCGGCCGGTGTGCCGACCGCGATCCCGAAGACCATGTAGCCGATGTGCGAGACCAGGGTGAACGACAGCATCCGCTTGATGTCGGCTTGCGCGACCGCGCCGAGGATGCCCACGATCAGCGTCAGCAGCGCGAGCACCATCAGCACGTCGCTCAGCCGCCCGCCCGGAAACAGCAGAGTCTCGGTGCGGATCAGCGCGTAGACGCCGACCTTCGTGAGCAGTCCCGCGAAGACGGCGGTAACCGGCGCGGGCGCGGTGGGGTAGGAGTCCGGGAGCCAGAACGACAGCGGGAACACGGCCGCCTTGATCCCGAAGCCCAGGAGCAGCACCACGTGCAGCACCAGCTGCACATCGGCCGGCAACTCGGCGATGCGGATCGAGAGCTGCGCCATGTTGACCGTGCCGGTCGCGCCGTAGAGCAGGCCGATCGCCGAGAGGAAGAACACGCTCGAGACCAGGCTGACGACCACGTAGGTCGTGCCCGCCCGGATCCGCGGCGCCGTTCCGCCGAGCGTGATCAGCACGTAGCTCGCTGCGAGCAGGATCTCGAAGCCGACGTAGAGGTTGAAGAGGTCGCCCGCGACGAAGGCGTTGAGGATGCCCGCCGAGAGGATCAGGTAGGTCGGGTGGAAGATCGTGACCGGCGTCTCCCGGTTGCCATCGACGAGACCCTGGCCGACCGAGAAGAGCAGGACGCCGAGCAGCGTGATCGAGGTGATCACCAGCATCAGGGCGGCGAGCGGATCGACGACCAGCACGATGCCCCACGGCGGCTCCCAGCCACCCACGTAAACAGCGCTGCCGCCCTCGTCGCCTGTCAGAACGAGCACGAGCAGCACCGAGGAGATCACCAGCACGCTCGAGAGCGTCGCGATGTTGACGGTGATCTGCGCGCGCCGGTGGCGACCGAGGATGAGTGCGACGGCCGCTCCCAGGAGGGGGAGGGTCACGACGAGCGGGATCAGGGCGTTCATCGGTCCTCCTTCCTGTCGTCGGTCATGGCGCTTTCGCCGTGCTTGGCGGCGGTACCCTCGTCGCTGGATTCGAGCAAGACGTCCAGCGCACGGTCGTCTGCCGTGGTCTGCGCCGAGATGCCCGCCGCGTCTTCGCGGACGGATGTGTCGGTCTCGTCGTCCTCGACCTGGTCGGCGTTCGCAAGTCGCCAGCGCCGGTAGATCATGGCGAGCAGGAAGGCCGAGACGCCGAACGTGATCACGATCGCCGTCAGGATGAGCGCCTGCGGCAGCGGATCGGCCATCTCGGCGGCGATCTGCTCGTAGGAGCGGCCGTCGTCGGTGACGAACGGGGCGACGCCCGAGCGGCCGGCCATCAGCAGAATGAGGATGTTGGTCGCGTTCCCGACGAGCAGGAAGCCGATCAGGATACGGGTCAGGCTCCGTTCGAGCATGTGGTAGACGCCCGCGGCGTACATCACCGCCATCACGATGACGAGGACGACGGTGATGCTCATACGCCGTTCCCCCTGCCCGGTCCGCCCACGACGGTGGAGCCCGTGGGGAGCGTCGTCTCGAGGCCGTCGACCGTGCCCACCGCGGGGCCGGGCGTGCTGCTGATGGAGTGGGTGACGCCGTCGCCCGAGGGTGCGCCGTTCTCGGCTTCCTCGCCGTGGCGGTCGACCTCGCCGCCGAGGCTGCGCAGGATGTCGAGCGTGAGGCCGATCACGATCAGGTACACCCCGATGTCGAAGAGGGTGGAGGTGCCGAGGTGGAGCTCGCCCAGCAGGGGCACTTCAAGGTCGAGCCAGCTCGACTCGAGCACGTCGAGCCCGAAGGCCAGCGACGAGACCGCGGTGCCGACGGCGAAGAAGAGGCCCAGTCCCAGCACCTTGCCCGCGTCGATCGGAGCGGCCTCGCCCAGTTCGAACCGGCCGCCCGCGAGGTAGCGCGCGACGAGGGCGAGACCGGCGAGCAGGCCGCCCGCGAAGCCTCCGCCCGGGGTGTTGTGGCCGGTGAAGAGCAGGTAGACCGAGACGATCATCGCGGGGTGGAAGAGGAGGCGTACCAGCACCTCGAGCACGATCGAGCGGTTCTCGGGGCGGAGGGTGCGGCCGGCGACGAGCCAGGAGCCGCGGTCGCCCGCGCCCTGCAGTTCGAGGCGGGGCGCGCCTCCCGCCCGGCTCGAGAGGAAGATCAGGCTCGCCACTCCGGTCGCGACCACGACCAGTACCGAGATCTCGCCCATCGTGTCCCAGGCGCGGATGTCGACGAGGAGGACGTTGACGATATTGCGGCCCTTGCCCTCCTCGTAGGCAAGGCGCGGCAGCTCGGCCGAGATCGGCGTGGCGGTGCGGGCCCCCAGGGCGATGGTCGCGGCGAGGGCCATGACGGCCCCGACAGCGATGCCGATCACCGCGCGCAGGCGCTTGCGCATCGGCCGGTGCTTCGTCGCGATCCTGGTGGGGAGGCGGCGCAGCACGAGGACGAAAACCACCAGGGTCACCGTCTCGATGAGGGCCTGGGTGAGAGCGAGGTCGGGAGCGCCCTGGAGCGCAAAGAGGGCGACCATCCCGTAGCCCGTCGCGCCGGCCAGGAGCACGGCGGCGACGCGATTGCGGGCCAGGGCACAGAGCACCGCGGCGAGAATCATCACGGCCGCGACCGCAAGTTGCCCCGGGCTGTCCCAGAAGACGAGATCGCCCGGCCAGGTGCGGTTCAGGGCGGCAGCACCGCCCACGCCGAGCACGAAGACGGCGAAGATCACGGTGAGGTAGCGGGGGAGCGAGCCGCGCTGCACGAACTCGGTGACGGTGCTGGCGACGCGGTCGAGCGAGCGGACGGTCGCCCAGTAGCCCTCGGCGGAGTCGATCAGGTGGGGGAGCAGCGACTGGGCTCGAGCGACCGCCACACGCTTGGCGAAGAGGAGGAGGCCGACGCCGATGCCCAGGGCGCTCACGCCCAGCGCAGGCTCGAACCCGTGCCAGAGGGCGAGGTGGTAGCCGCCGTGATCCGAGGCTTCGGCGGCCGCAGCCAGTTGCGGGTCGGCATCCGGCGCGGCGTACGGGAGCGCGTCGGCGTACACGGCCACGAGCGGATCGAGCACGGCGGCGGTGAGTCCGCCGATCACGGTGGCGGCGGCGAGCAGCACCGGAGCGGCGGTAAAGCTCCACGGCTCCGCATGCAGGTGGGTGTCCGCCAGCCCCTTCTTCCGCGCGAAGGCGCCCCAGAAGAAGCGGGCGGAGTAGGCGACGGTGAGAATCGAGCCGATGACCAGTCCGACCAGTGCGACCCAGGCCCAGAACGAGCCCTGTTCACTCGCCGAGATCAGGCTGGTGAACACCGCCTCCTTCGCCACGAACCCGAGCAGCGGCGGGACGCCCGCCATCGAGAGCACGCCGATCAGCGCCGCGGCCGCGAGGACGGGCGCCCGCCGAGCGAGGCCGCTGAGCTTGCGCAGGTCGCGGGTGCCCGCGCGATGGTCGACGATCCCGACCACGAGAAAGAGCAGGGCCTTGAAGAGGGCGTGGCCGATCAACAGCGTCAGCCCGGCGAGCGCGGCATCGCGCGAGCCGAAGCCGACTGCGACGGTGAGGAAGCCGAGCTGGCTGACCGTGCCGTAGGCGAGCACGAGCTTGAGATCGTACTGCCGGAGCGAGCGCCAGCCGCCGACGAGCATCGTCCAGACGCCGACGCTCACCACGACGGGCAACCAGACGGAGTCGTCGGCGAAGCCGGGCGCGAGGCGTGCGACGAGGTAGATGCCCGCCTTCACCATCGCGGCGGCGTGCAGGTAGGCGCTGACCGGTGTGGGCGCGGCCATCGCGGCCGGCAACCAAAAGTGGAACGGCACCAGGGCTGACTTCGAGAATGCGCCGAGCAGCACGAGGACAAGCGCTACCGAGACCAGCGGGCCGGAGGGAGCGGCGGCGACGATCCCCGAGAGGCTCGTCGTGTCCGCCTGCACGATCAGGATGATGATCCCGACCAGCATCGCCAGGCCGCCGAGCGTCGTGACGAGCAGCGCCTGAAGCCCTGCTCCACGGCTTTCTTTCCGGCCGTTGTAATGGCCGATCAGGAGGTAGGAGAGGACGCTCGTCGCCTCCCACAAGACGAAGAGGATGATGACGTCGTCGGCGGTGACGAGGCCATACATCACTCCGGCGAAGGCGAAGAGCAGCGCAGCGAACCGGCCGAGCGAGGGCTCATCGGGCTCGAAGTAGCGGGCGCAGTAGGCGAGCACGAGTGCGCCGACTCCGCTGACGACCAGCGCGAGCACGATCGACAGCGCGTCGAGCCGGAACGAGAGAGCAATGTCGAGTGCGGGGATCCACGGAATGCTTTCGCGGATCTCGCCGCCAGCGAGGATCGTCGGCAGCGCGGTCGCGGTGGCGACGAAGGTCGCGGCCGGCACGAGCGCCAGGGCGGAGAAGGTCTTCGGGCCGAACCGATCAACGACCCACGGGGTGATCACGGCGAGGGTGAACGAGATGAGAAGGATGAGGAGCATCACATGTTCCTCTCAACGTGTACCCAGCGCAATCGTGCGTCAAGGATACCGGAGGCGTTTCTTGCCCAACCTGAGTGTGGAGAGGCTTGACGATCGCGGCTCCCTGGGCGACGGCCTCTAGCGTGGTGACATGGCCCGCTCCCTCCTGCCCACTCAGCTCTGCCGCCTCCGCATCCACGACCTCGCCACCGGAGTCGCGACGACCGTCTTCGAATCCGAGTCCGTGCTCGTCGAGGCGCCGAACTGGACTCCGGACGGGACGGCCCTCGTGGTGAACGGCGATGGTCGGCTGTTCCGCCTCCCGCTCGACGGGCCGGCGGTGCTCGAGCCGATCCCGCTCGACGGTGTGCCGGCCGAGCTCAACAACGATCACGTGCTGGCTCCCTCCGGCGGCCTGGCCTACGTCTCGGCGCGGGACGGACACCTCTACGCGGTCGCCCTCGACGGCTCCGCTCCCGCCCGACGGCTGACCGAGGTGCGCGAGGGCTTCAAGCACTATCTGCACGGCGTCTCGCCCGACGGGACGCTGCTCGCCCTGATCGGCGGCGGCCTCACCTCCAGGCAGTGGCGGACGAACGTGTACACGATGCCGGCAGAGGGAGGCGCGCTCACCGCGCTGACGGACGACGCCTTCGCTGACGACGGGGTCGATGTCGCGGCCGATGGGCAGACGCTCGTGTTCAACTCCGAGCGCGGCGGCGAAGGAGCGCAACTCTTCCGGATGGGCCTCGACGGCTCGGGGCTCTCGCGGCTGGTCGAATCGGGTACCGTTGACTGGTTCCCGCACGAGTCGCCGGACGGCGCGCACCTGCTCTACCTGGCCTATCCCGCGGGGACGCTCGGGCATCCCGAGAACGTGGACGTCGAGCTGCGGTTACTGGAGCTCACCGGGCGGACGAACCGTGAACCCGGACGAGTCGTGCAGCGGATCCTCGGCGGGCAGGGCACGATCAACGTCGCGGGCTGGGCCCCGGACTCGACGCGTTTCGCCTACGCCGACTACCCCCTGCGCTGAGGGAGCTTGCGGTCTCCGGCCCGTCACTGGGGTGCTAGCATCTAACGGTGCCAAATCGCGGGCACGCCCCGATCGGGGCTGTCAGACCCGCGGGTGCGCCCCCTTAGCTCATTGGTAGAGCACTTCCTTGGTAAGGAAGAGGTAGTGGGTCCGATTCCCACAGGGGGCTCCGTTCCCGCAGGCCGAGCCTGCGGGCAACGCGCGGCGGGGTAGCTCAGGTGGTTAGAGCACACGGCTCATAATCGTGGTGTCGCGGGTTCAAGTCCCGCTCCCGCTACCACCCAGTAAAGACGGGTCAGTCAGTGGCTTCGGCGGCAGGCTGGCCCGTCTTTTTCCGTGCTCACCTCGTGGACGCCGCGGTCGTCCCTCCCCGCCCGCCTGTGGAGAACGGGCGGCCGATTGGTAGGGTCTGGTCTCACACCGACCAGGGGGACACATGGACATCACTTTCAAGGGGACCAACGGCGCGATGTCGTTCGACGGTCGCTCGATCTCGATCACCAGGAAGGGCCTCGGTGCCGCGATCTTCTCGGGTTCCCACGGCACGGAGAAGCAGTTGCCCATTGCCGTCGTCTCTTCCATCCAGTACAAGAAGAGCGGCCTAACCGCCGGCTACATCCAACTCACGGTGCCGGGAGACGCGCAGAACAAGTTCGCCGGGAAGAGCCAGACGATTCAGCAGGATGAGAACGCGGTGATCTTCCACGCGAAGCAGAATGAGGAGGCCCGCAGCTTCGCGGACGCTGTCAACGACGCGATCCACGACGCCCACCAGGGTTGCAGCTCGGCGACGGAGTCGGACCTCGTCGACCAACTGAAGAAGCTGGCGGAGTTGCGTGATGCGGGCGTGCTCACCGAGGAGGAGTTCGCCGCGAAGAAGGCGGATCTGCTCGCGCGCATGTGACGTTGTTTGGAGCTATCCAATTGGTGCGGATATCCTTTACGATGTACTGGTGTACCGATGTCGTTGCGGCGTGGCACTGAGAAATAGGCGCGGACGCTATCTCGGCCCCGTTGGAAGGGGAGACGGAGACACAAGGGCGGACTTTGACGACGCGCCCCAGGCGTCACCATTCCATCTGATCCATATCTCGCACGCTGCCGGGCTCGCGCCGTCGTTGCTCGAAGTTTCTGACAGAGAGGCATGAGCTGAGGTGGGAACAAGTTCGTCGAAGACATCGAACTGAATGCTCTCTGCGGTGACATCGGAGCACGTAGCCAGAATCCCCTCAAGATCGTCGTCCGATGTTGCCGGAGCTGCTTCTCGGATGCCGGCCGAGCTTTTACTCAGAGCTGCGTTCTCTAGGAGTTCGAGAACCTGGCGTCCTGATCCTTCGGCAGGTAGTCGACTCGCGCCAGGTTGCAGGAGGAGGAAGAAAATTCCTCCTCCTGCGGCAAGGAGCACCGAAGCGGAAATGAGGAGCGTGAGCCAAAGTTTGCTCTTCTGCATTTTATCCTTCGTCGTGCTTTTCTCGATGTGGTCAGTTGTCTCTCCAGGTCGGTCGTGTGGGAGCCGTAGCCGAATAGCACCCGGGGTCAGAGCCAGCCGTTTCGTTCCACGATGCGCAGCGCATCGGCCCGATTGCGGGCGCCGGTCTTGCCGATGACCGCCGAGAGATGGTTGCGGACCGTGCCCTGCGAGAGGTGCAGCATCCTGGCTAGCTCGGCGATCGATCCGCCGGTGCGCGCGGCGGCGAGTACGTCGGTCTCGCGCTCGGTGAGCGGAGTGCCGCCCTGCGCCAGTGACTCCGCGGCGAGGTCAGGATCGACGACCCGCAGCCCCTGCCCGACCCTCTGCACCGCGTCGGCCAGCCGGGCTGACGGAGTGTCCTTCACGACGAAGCCCGACGCGCCGGCCTGCATTGCGCGGGTGAGGTAACCGGGGCGTCCGAAGGTCGTCACGATCAGCACGCGGCAGGACGGCAGCGCCTCGCGGAGCAGGGCCGCGGCCGCGATTCCGTCGAGGCCGGGCATCTCGATGTCCAGGAGTGCGACGTCGGGAGCCGAAGCGAGGGCCGCCGCGACCACTTCGTCGCCGCGGCCCACCTCGGCGACCACGGTGATGTCGTGCTCCAGGGAGAGCAGCGCGGCGAGCGCGCCCCGCACCAGCGCCTGGTCGTCGGCGATCAGGAGGCGCAGCGGCGCGGCACTCATTGCCCGGCTCCGGGCAGCGTCGCCGCCAGGCGGAAGCCGCCGAGGTCGCTCGTCCCGATGGAGAGGCGTCCGCCCGCCGCCTCGACCCGCTCGCGGAGCCCGGCGAGCCCGGTCGAACTCGCCGTCCCGTCCTGCGGGCCCACGCCGTCGTCGGCGACGTCGACCGTGCAGGGCGTGAGGCGGATGCGGCAGTGCGAGGCGCCCGAGTGGCGGATGACGTTGGTGACGCCCTCGCGGATCACCCAGCCCGCCAGCTCCCGGTGCTGCGAGAGGACGGCGTCGGTGGACGAGGGCAGATCGGCCGAGATCCCCGCGGCGCTCAGGGCACCCCGGGCGGCGGCCAGCGCGCCGCTCGCGGTCGTCGCGCGGAACCCCGACACGGTGGCCCGGAGATCGGCAAGGGCGCCGCGCGCGAGGGACTCCACATCGGCAATCTCGGCCCGCGCGCGAGCAGGGTCGCTGGTGAGGACGCGCCCCGCCAGCTCCGACTTCACCGTGATCACCGTGAGCGAGTGCCCGAGGATGTCGTGGATGTCACGGGCGACGCGGCTCCGCTCGCGCTCGGCAGTCAGCACCTCGAGTTCGGCGCGGGTCACGTGGAGCTGGTTCACGGTGGCGATGGTGCGGGCGAAGGTGGCCATCATCAGGGAGATCGAGAAGATGATCACCGGCACGACGACGGTGCTCTCGGTTCCTGGGCTGCCGTCGAGGCGGAGGGCGAGCGCCACGAGCGTGAGTGCCCCGATGATGCCCAGCGTCAGCCACCACGAGAACAGGCACAGTCCCGCGACCACGCCCACATAGGTCCAGAGACCTGTTACGCCACGGCCCAGCCAGGGGAGGAGCGTGAGCGAGAGGGCGAGCATTCCGGCGCAGATCAGCGCCCGGCCACGGGTCGACACGGTCCAGGCAATCGGCGGCGCAACGAGGAACGCGACGCTGAAGCCGGCGATCAGGGCGACGCCGGCGACCCGGCCGGGCCACTCCGGGGACGCAAGAACTGACGAGTAGACCCAGAAGAGCGAGATGACGGCGCCGACGTACCAGCGCCGAGCGAGCGGCGTCCAAAGCGCACCGCGCTCGCCGTGCGGCGCCATGCTCGTGCTGCTCACGCGCTCACTTTAGGGGCGGGAAGACCGGTCTTCCCGCAGCTGTCACACCCGCCCGGTGTCTCGGCGAAAGACGACGACGGTCCCGGTCAGGAAGACGCCCAGCCAGACGAGCACGTTCACGAGGGCGCCGACGTCAAAGCCCTCGCCCGTCAGCGGCGCGCGGGCGAGCTCGGCGATGCCGTACACCGGAGTGAAGGTGGCGAGGGTTCGTAGGACGTCAGGCATGTTACTCACCGGGTAGAAGAGCCCGCCGAGAAACGCGAGTACCACGATCAAAAGGCTCGTGATCTGCGCCGCGTTCTCGCCCGGCACGAGGTAGCCGACCATCAGGCCGAGCGTGGTGAAGGTGGCGCTCGCGAGCAGCCAGCCCGTCACTCCGGTCGCCATCCACTGCACGGGCGAGAGCTCGATGCCGCTGAGCGCCCCGACGACGTAGGTGGCGACGACGGCGAGCGCGCCGAGAACCATTCCGGCGATCATCTTGATGAGAACGTTCACGACCGGGTTCAGCGGAGTGAGCCGAAGCTGCCGGCTCCAGCCCTGGGCGCGCTCGACCGCGACGGCGGCGCCCGTCTGCGTCGCCGACATCATCGCGCCGTACATCGCCATGGACACCATGATGAAGGCGGCAATCGACACGCCCCCCTCGGAGACCGGGGTCGCGGTCAACGCGTCGTCGAGGCGTGGGTAGCCGACGATGAAGAACATCAGGACGGGGAAGAGCAGAGTGAAAAAGAGCGTCCGCCGGTTCCGCGTCCGCCGCAGGATCTCGATGCGGAGGTAGGTGATGGTGAAGCCGCCGAGCGCCGAGGAGCGGCGGTCGAGGCGGACGCGATCCGCAATGGGGGCTGTGCTGGTCATGCGGAGGCTCCTTCGGAGGTGAGGGCGAGGAAAACGTTCTCGAGGGTCTGAGCGGTGATCTCGACGTCGCGGGCGTCGGTCCGGGTGAGCAGGTGCCGGGCGAGGGCGTCGGAGTCGTCGGTGTGCACCGCGATCCGGTCACCCTTCGCGTCGACGCTCGAGACCCGGGGGAGGCCGGCCAGTGCGGCAAGGTCGGCGCCCGGAAGGGTGGCGCGGACGATGCGCCCCGAGACGACGTTCTTGATGGCGCTGGTCGTGCCGTCAGCGACGATCTGGCCGCGGCTCATCAGGACGATCCGGTCGGCGTACTCGTCGGCCTCCTCGAGGTAGTGCGTCGCGAAGAGGACCGTGCGGCCTCGCTCGGCATCGGCGCGGATGGCGCCCCAGAAGGCGCGGCGGCCCTCGACGTCCATCCCGGTCGTCGGCTCGTCGAGGAGGAGCAGCCCGGGGTCCGAGAGCAGCGCCATCGCGAACCGGAGTCGCTGCTGCTGACCACCGGAGCACAGGCCCACCCGCCGGTCGGCAATCTCACGGATGCCAGCCCGCTCGAGCACCTCGTCGACCGCGCGGGTTTCGGCGAAGAGACTCGCGGTCAGCTCGAGCGTCTCGCGCGCGGTGAGGTCTGTGAGCAACCCGCCCGTCTGCAGGACGGCTGAGACCAGTCCGTGCGCAACGGCGGTCCGGGGCGGGCGCCCGAAGACGCGCACCTCGCCGGTGTCCGGTGTCGAGAGCCCCAGGAGCATGTCGATGGTCGTCGTCTTGCCCGCGCCATTGGGGCCGAGGAAGGCGACGATCTCGCCCGGGCGGACCGTGAGGTCCACGCCGACGACGGCGGCGACGGAGCCGAAGCTTTTGGTGAGGGCGGTCGCCTGGACGGCGAGGAGGGTCGAGGTCATGCCATCAGCCTGCCCGCCCGCCGGCTTCCACGCCCCGGCCCTCCGTCACCACCGGCCCATGACATCCGTCATACGAGGGCCGACCGGGGGGTCAGACGGGGCACGCGCGGGTAGGCTGCGCGGTCGCGAGACGCACGAGCCGCTCGAGGGTGCGCAGACCGTCGGAGGAGAGCACCGACTCCAGATGTCCCTGCACCGACGCGACGTGCTCGCCGCGCAGGGCGTTCACCACTCCTGTCAGGGGATCGACCGAGACCTCGAGCCCGAGTTGTGGCGTGCGCTCACCGCCTGGAGCGAGTGAGGAAAAGGTGTTGTAGAAGCCGATGGCCGCATCCTCGCCGAACACATCGACGGCCATTCGCACACCCTGGCGCGGAGCAGGCAGGGGCTCGACCGCCAGGCCGGCCAGCAGTGACAGCATCTGGTGGCTGAGGCAGACGGCGAGCAGCGGACGCTTCGAGTCGAGGCGCGCGGTCATCAGCTCGCGCAGGCGCGCGATCCGCGGCTCGGAGTCGTCGCGCGGGTCGCCGGGGCCGGGGCCGAAGACGACGAGGTCATCGCTCAGCACGTCGTCGACCTGTGACCAGCGCTCGACCCGGGCATCCATGCCGAGGTGCCGTAGCTGGTGCGCGAGCATCGTCGTGAACTGGTCTTCGTTGTCCACGATGAGCGCAGTGTGCCCGGCCAGCCCCACGATGTGCTCCGAAGCCTGCGGCCGCAGCCAGAACGACGCGAGCCGCTCGTTACGCGCTTCGAGCGCCTCCTGAACACCCGGTTGCGCATTGAGGTCGATCGCCGGCGGCACGTCGCGGTGCGGCAGCAGCCCCAGGGCGGACAGCACGCCGGAGGCCTTGGCGCGCGTCTCGGCGACCTCACCGTCGGGGGTGGAGTGGCGCACCAGAGTTGCGCCGGCCGGCACGGTGAGCCTGCCGTCGGGGCGGAGATAGGCGGTGCGGATGAGGATGGGCGCGTCGACCGTGTATCCACTTTCCTGCGGCTCGAAGAGCGCGAGCACGCCGGAGTAGTAGCCGCGTGGCTCCTTCTCATACTCTGCGATCACGGCGCAGGCATTCTCCATTGGCGAGCCGGTGACGGTCGGCGCGAACATCGTCAGGCGCAGGACCTCCCGGACGTCGAGATCTGTGCACCCCTCGAGCAGGTACTCCGTGTGGCTGAGGCGCGACATCTGCTTGAGGAACGGCCCGAGGATGCGGCCACCGGCAGGGCAGACCGCGCTCATCATCTTCATCTCCTCATCCACCACCATGAAGAGTTCCTCGCTCTCCTTCACATCTGCGAGGAACGCGAGTACCTCTTCGCCGGTCGGTCCGGCGGCTGGGTGGCGGAAGGTGCCGCTGATCGGGTTCATCATGGCGACCCCATCGCGCACCGAGACGTGACGCTCGGGTGTCGCCCCGACCGCGGTGACGGTGGGGGAGCCATCGGAGCCTGGGGTGTGGATGGCAAAGGTCCAGTAGGCGCCCGACTCGTCGGTCAGCAGCCTGCGGAACCAGGCGAGCACCGCTGCCACCGGGGGAGCGTCGGTCTGCGCGACGAAGGCACGGCTGATCACGAAGTTCGCGCCCTGGCCTCTGCCGATTTCCTCGTCAATCACGTGGCGGACAATGTCGGCGTACTCATCGTCCGGCACGTCGAAGCCGCGCTCCTCCACGGGGATTTCGCGTTCGGGCAAAAGGCGCAGTACTTCCGCCAGCGGCACGCTCTCACGCTCACGGACGACGAGGTTGCGCAGTGGCGCCCCATCGTCCTTCGCCGCGAAGCCGCGCTCTCGCACCTGCCGGTAGGGAACCAGGGTCAGCACGTCGGCGCCGTCGAGGGGGATGTCGGCCAGGCCCTGGACGTCGAGGACGTCACCGGTGAACACGTCGACCTCTGAGTGGTCCTGACGGAGGACGACTGCGAACGGCAGCGAGCCGTCGGAGGTGAGGATGCGGGAGAGGAGCGAGGTCATCGTGGTCCTTGAGGGTCGTGCCCCACCCGGGCTCTGACAAGCAGAACGACCGCCCGGAGGAGGCGGTCGAGTGCGAGAGTCTGCGCGCGTCGGTCCGCCTACGAGGCGGGCCACCAGGGGCTGATGATCGGCGCGGGCACGGAGGGAGTCTAGGGGACGCGTTGGTGAGCGGCCAAGCGGAGATCAGGCAGTGGTCAGGCAGTGGTCAGGCAGTGGTCGGCACGGCGTCGATCGGCTCACCGCGCAGGGTGCGCAGCAGGAGCGTCGCGCCCGCTGTCGCCGCGGGCATCGCGACCACGGCGCCACCCGGGATGAGGAACGCAAGGTAGACGGCGACCCCGAATCCGAGCGAGACAGCGCGGTGCTCGCGGAGGAGTCGCCGACGCTGCCCGAGCGAAAGCCCGCGAGCGTCACCCGCGAATCCGGTCAGTTCCAGCGCGAGCGCCCGCCCACCGGCGAGGGCGCCGATGATCAGCCCGATGATCGACCCCACCACGGGTACGAGGCCCAGCAGCACCAGCACCGCCCCGATCCCGATCGATGTCGCGACCAGAACGGCGCAGTCGCGGAGTCCTCGTCCGACGCCACTCCAGAAGCCGGTATCCCGCTCATCCGGGACGCCGCCGAGCCCGTTCTCGACGTGACGCCAGATCCGCTCGTAAAAGGGGTCCCCGACCAGCAGCGTGACCGCGGCGAAGAGCACTACGCCGAGCGCGACGATCGCGCCGACTATCGCGACGGCGAGCAGGAGGCGCGTGGTGGCGGTCCAGCCCTCCTCCCAGCCGTCTGCGAAGGGCGTGAGCGCGATCACCACGTCCTGAACGCGCGTCAGCACCAGGACCAGCACGCCGACGAAGACCAGCCCGACGATCAGCGGAGGGATCGCCCCGAGGAGCATCGCGCGAGGTGAGCGGCCCCAGGTGCGGAAGCCGCGGAGGAACAGCCGAGCGCCACGGCCGAGGTCACGCAGGACTGACATTCCCTGATCCTCGCAGGGTCAGGGACCCTGCTGACCACGGATCACTCACGCTTCGTGCCACGCTTCGAGATCACCCATCTCAGTATGGGATTCTGTCCGCGCTCCTCCACAGCGGGCAAAAGACCGGCTTTTGTCCACAGCCGGGTCCGGATCCGGGCGGGGGGACGCGTCGATGTCGGTGCCGCCTGGTGGGCTTGCCACCTCGAACGATTGGTGCGGAACGTGGACGAACGACAGGACGACAGGAACAACGAATGCCCCCGGTGGTGCGCGGGCGAGCACGACACTCTGGTGGCGGCGGGGGAGCGGCTGCACCGCTCACCGGCGCGCTCGCTCCCGGTGGTGCTGTGGGCGGGTGGGGGTGATCCCTCCGCCGCGACGGTGCACCTTTCGGTGTGCCGCCCCGGGGCCCGCGGCGAGGACCGCTTGCGCCTCGAGGCGGACGGGCTCGGCGAGCTCGATCTCGACCTCAGCTCGGCGGCGCGCTTGGTGGCCGCGGCCGACGCGGTGCTGCGGCTACTCGAGGCCCTCTGATGAGCGCGGTGGATTTGGCGGCAGCAGATCGATCAGGTCGATCTGGAGCGCCTCGCACAACGCGAGCAGAGTGTGCAGCGTCGGGTTCGCCGGCGAGCCGGGCTTCGATTCGCCCTTCTCAAACTTCTGGTACGTGTAGCCGGCGAGGCCCGCCGCGTGGGCGATCCGCTCCTGGCTGGCGCCCAGGGCGATGCGGGCACGGTGCATGTTCGTACCGAGCTCGCGGGCGTACGTCGCCCAGTCGCGCTCGGGAGTGGGTGTTGACATGCCCGCCAGCTTCGAAGATGTTGGGCTATCGGTCAGCCATATACAGATGGGTAATATTCGATGGTCATACCAGAATGGCGCATCGTGCCGCGGTTGGTTTGGAACGCGCCAGAACGCGCCGGACGGCAGCGCCTAGTATTGCCGGGTGTCAGTGAATCCCGAACTCGTCGGGCGTGTCTTCGCGCCCACGGAGCCCTATCAGGTGGGGCGCGAAAAGGTGCGCGAGTTCGCGCGCGCCGTCTCTGCGACCTCCCCTCTCCATCACGATGTCGGGGCCGCGCGCGCCGCCGGTTACTCCGACCTCGTCGCTCCGCCCACCTTCACCGTCGTCGTGCAGGAGTACACCCTCGCGCAGCTCCTCGCTGAGCCCGACGGCGGAATCGACTTCAGCCGGGTCGTGCACGGCGACCAGCGCTTCAGCCTCAGCCGCCCCGTCGTGGCCGGCGACGAGCTGACCGCGACCCTGTCTGTCACAAGCATCAAGAAGCTCGGCGCGCACTCGATGGTCACGACCGAATCGCGGATGGTCGACTCGGGTGGCGAGCACGTCGTCACTGCGATCTCCACCCTCGTGGTGAGGGGTGACGAATGAGTGCGACGCTGCCCGTCCTCGCCGATCTGACCGTCGGCCAGGTCGTTGCCGAGCGCCGGTTCTCCCTCGATCGGAACACTCTCGTTCGCTATGCGGGCGCCTCGGGGGACTTCAACCCCATCCACTACCGCGATGACGTCGCGGCCGAGGTGGGCCTCCCCGGTGTCCTCGCCCACGGCATGCTCACGATGGGCACGGCCGTGCAGGTCGTGGTCGACTGGGTCGGCGACCCGGGACGCGTCCTCGACTACCAGGTGCGCTTCACGCGTCCGGTCGTCGTCGACCCGCGTGACGGCGCCGCGATCGAGGTCGTGGCGAAGGTCGGCACGCTCGACCCGGAGCAGGGCGCGGTCCGCATTGACCTCGCCGTGTCCGTCGCTGGCCAGACCGTGCTCGGCAAGGCGCAGGCGCAGGTCCGACTCTCGTGATCGCCTCCCAATGAGCGCGCCCCTTCTCTCCGCGCTCACGACCCTGCGCGTCGGGGGTCCGGCCGAGCGCCTCCTCGAACCCGCCACCGAGGCGGAACTCGTCGAGACACTGGTGAGCGTGTGGTCCGATGACGAGCCGTGGTTGCTGCTCGGCGGCGGCTCGAACCTGCTCGTCGGGGACGACGGCGTCGAGGGGACGGTCATCCGGGTGCGCACCTCGGGCGTCGAGCGGCTGCCGTCCGACGAGCCCGGCCAGGTCCGGCTCCGGGTGCAGGCGGGGGAGTCGTGGGACGGCCTCGTCGCGATGACCGTCGAGCGCGGCTGGGCCGGAGTCGAGGCTCTGAGCGGCATCCCGGGAACAGTCGGCGCCTCGCCAGTGCAGAACATCGGCGCCTACGGGCAGGAACTCTCGGACACCCTCCTCGCCGTCGACTTCCTCGATGAGGGCGCGCGCGAGCCTGTCCGGCTGACCGCGGCCGACCTCGAACTGGGATACCGCACCTCGATCATCAAGCAGGGCCGTCGCGGTGCCGTTCTCGCGGTCGAGTTCGGTCTCGAGGAGGCGGGAGCCGACGGGATCGGTGCACCCGTCGCCTACGCTCAGCTCGCGTCTGCGCTCGGGCTCGCCCTCGGCGAGCGGGTCTCGCTCGTCCAGGTGCGTGAAACAGTGCTGCGGCTGCGGGCTGCCAAGGGCATGGTGCTCAATCCGACAGACCCGGACACCGCCAGCGCCGGCTCCTTCTTCACCAACCCCCTGGTCACGAGCACGTTCGCGGAAGGTCTGCCCTCCGAGGCGCCGCGCTGGCCCGTCGTCGCTCCCGGCGCAGACCTGGTCAAGCTCAGCGCGGCCTGGCTGATCGAGCGCGCCGGAATCGCCCGCGGCTTCGCGTTGCCCGGCTCGCGCGCGGCTGTGTCGAGCAAGCACACGCTCGCCCTCTCGAACCGTGGAGGGGCGACGGCCGCGCAGGTCGCGGAGCTTGCCCGCTTCGTGCAGAGCCGGGTGCTGGCCGAATTCGGCGTGCTCTTGCACCCTGAACCCGTAGTGATCGGCACGTCCGTCTGAGCGCGTGTGGGTAGAGGCGCGCGAAGTGCGCGATCTGCTCCAGGACGTCGCGCTGCCGGACTCGGAAATCGGCCTAACGGAACAACCGCTGAAGGCGTCTGACGCCCTCAAGAAGCGCGTCGTCGCCGAGAGCGTAGGAGAGACGGAGGTATCCGCTCGGTCCGAAGGCCTCGCCGGGCACCGTCGCGACTTCGGCCTGCTCCAGGATCAGATCGGCGAGCTCGAGTGATGTCGTCGGAGTCACGCCGCCCCACTCGCGGTGCAGCAGCCCTGTCACGTCCGGGTAGACGTAGAACGCCCCACCCGGGGTCGGGCACTCGATGCCGTCGATTGCGGTGAGCTCGGCCACGATGGTCCGGCGGCGACGGTCGAACGCGAGGCGCATCTTCTCCGCCGGCTCCTGTGGGCCGGTCAGGGCGGCGATCGCCGCGCGCTGCGAGATGTTCGACACGTTGCTCGAGAGGTGCGACTGCAGGTTGGCGGCGCCCGTGACCGCGTCGGCCGGGCCGACCATCCAGCCCACGCGCCAGCCGGTCATCGCGTAGGTCTTGGCGACGCCATTGACGAGGATCGTGCGGTCGCGGAGGGCGGGGACGGCCTCCACGATCGAGGTCGCGCGTTCCAGTGGACTGGCGTCGTCCTGGTCGCCGGTGGAGTAGACGAGGTTCTGGTAGATCTCGTCGGCGATGATCCAGAGCCCGTGCTCCTCGGCCCACTCGCCGATCTTCCGCGTCTGCTCGGCGGAGTAGACGGCCCCCGTCGGGTTGGAGGGAGAGACGAAGAGGAGGACCTTCGTCCGCTCGGTGCGCGCCGCTTCGAGCTGCTCGACGGTGACGAGGTAGCCCTGGTCTGCTCCGGCGAACACGTCGACCTGCACGCCGCCTGCGAGCTTGATCGCCTCGGGGTAGGTGGTCCAGTAGGGCGTTGGCACGAGGACTTCGTCGCCGTCATCGAGGAGGGTCTGGAACGCCTGATAGACGGCCTGCTTGCCGCCGTTGGTCACGACGACCTGCGCGGCGTCGACCGCCCAACCGGAGTCGCGCGCCGTCTTCTCGGCGATGGCCTCGCGCAGGTCGGGGAGACCGGCGGCCGGGGTGTACCGGTAGTTCCTCGGATCGAGCACGGCGGCCGAGGCGGCCTCCACGATGTGCTCGGGAGTGACGAAGTCGGGCTCCCCTGCGGCGTAGGACACAACCGGGCGACCCTGGGCCTGAAGGGCCTTCGCCTTGGCGTCGACCTTGAGGGTCGCGGACTCGGCAATGGCGGCGATGCGGGCGGAAATGCGCGTGGTGGAAGACACGACGGCCAGCGTATCCTGCGTGCGCGAGAGGGGTCCCGAGCCTGGCGTCGCTCGGCTGGACACGCCCTGCGGGTGCCCGTACACTCGTCCGAGGTAGTCGATCTCTGCCCTCCAGCTGGTCGATTTCCTCCTCGGATGCTCACAACGGCATCCCTAGGGCGGTGGCTCAATTGGTAGAGCAGCGGTCTCCAAAACCGCAGGTTGCAGGTTCGAGCCCTGTCCGCCCTGCACATCGATGCCCGTCGCACGCGGTCCCCGCGACGCAGCGGTCATCGGTCCAGGGCCGCCCCGGAACGGGCGGTCGGCCACACCGGAGGTTCCGGTGCGGGAAAGGTGCGTGCAGGTGGCCGGGAAAGCAGTCGACGAGCCGAGCGAGGACGTCGTCGCGATCGCGAATCAGCAGCGAGCCGCGCGGCGTAACCCGTTCGCGCGCATCGCCCTCTTCATTAGGCAGGTCATCGCCGAACTGAAGAAGGTCGTCACGCCCACCCGCAAGGAGTTGGGCAACTACGTTGTGGTCGTCCTCATCTTCGTCGTCATCATGATGGCGCTGGTGTCGTTCCTCGACTGGGTGTTCGCCCTGGCCGTGACCTACGTATTCGGCACACCCGCCGCCTAACCCGCTCCGACGGGTGCGACCGATCGATCAAGAGAGAGTTGTGACGAGTGTCTGACAGAAACCGCGACGACGTCGACTGGGCGACGGCTGCTGAGCAGTCGTCCGAGGTCGAGGAGGAGCAGGAGGGCGACACGCAGACTCAGGCCGAGGACGCCGTCGAGCCCGCCGAGGAGGGCGCCCTCAGCGTCATCGACGAGAACGAGTCCGAGGACGACCTCGCCTCCGACCTTGAGGCAGCGCTCGACGCGATCGGATCCGTCGACGACCCCGAGGCCGACTCCGCCGTTGACGAAGCTGCCCACATCGACACCGTCGAGGAGGCCGAAGCGGCTCTCGAGGCCGTCGAGGACGAAGCCGAGGTCGCCGCCGAGGACGCCGAATCCGCCGGTGAAGAGCTTGCCGACATCGACCCCTATGAGGCCTTCCGCGCCGAGCTGCGCGGCAAGCCCGGCAAGTGGTACGTCATCCACTCCTATGCGGGCTTCGAGAAGCGCGTGAAGTCCAATATCGAGAACCGCAAGGTCTCGCTCGAGGCCGAGGACTATATCTTCGAGGTCCAGGTCCCGATGGAGGACGTGGTGGAGATCAAGAACGGCCAGCGCAAGATGGTGACCCGTGTGCGCATCCCCGGCTACGTGCTGGTGCGGATGGATCTCAACGAGGACTCGTGGTCGGTCGTTCGCCATACTCCCGGCGTGACCGGCTTCGTGGGCAATGCCCACAACCCGACTCCGCTGCGCTTCGAAGAGGCCTTCACGATGCTGAAGAGCCTGGTCGAAATCAAGGACGTCGCCCCCTCCAAGACCGCCGGCGCGAAGGGTCAGAAGCAGACCCAGCGCGTCCTGCCCGCCGAGGTCGACTTCGAGATCGGCGAGACCATCACGATCAAGGAGGGCTCGTTCGCGGGTCTTCCCGGCTCGATCAGCGAGATCAAGCCCGAGAGCGGCAAGCTCACCGTGCTCGTGTCGCTCTTCGAGCGCGAGACCCCGGTCGAGCTGTCGTTCGACCAGGTCACCAAGCTCTGACTGCTTGCGCCTCACGCGTGTAAGCTTGCGGGGGTTTTCGTGTCGGCGCGCCCTCGTGTGTGCGTCGGCCGACCCTCCTCCACCGCGATCCGGCACCGTCGGATGCGCGGGAGAGCGGCCGGGAGCCCCCGACCGCTCGAACCCTGAGAAAAGGAATCAGAATGGCCCCCAAGAAGAAGGTCACCGGCCTGATCAAGCTCCAGATCAAGGCCGGCGCGGCGAACCCCGCGCCCCCGATCGGTCCGGCGCTCGGTCAGCACGGCGTCAACATCATGGAGTTCTGCAAGGCGTATAACGCGCAGACCGAGTCGCAGCGTGGCAACGTCATCCCCGTCGAGATCACCGTCTACGAGGACCGCTCCTTCACCTTCATCCTGAAGACCCCGCCCGCGGCGGAGCTCATCAAGAAGGCCGCCGGAGTCGCCAAGGGCTCGTCGACCCCGCACACCGTCAAGGTCGCCAAGCTCACGCAGGCCCAGGTCCGCGAGATCGCCGAGGCTAAGCAGGTCGACCTTAACGCCAACGACATCGACGCCGCGGCGAAGATCATCGCCGGCACGGCTCGCTCGATGGGCATCACGGTAGAGGCGTAATACCCTCCGTCGCGTCGCACCCAGAACTCCAACTTTCCGTGGGAGAGCCCGCCAGGCTCTAGAACCACATTCTCATTTCAAGGAGAAACAACATGGCACAGAAGTCGAAGGCTTACCGGGCCGCAGCGGCCAAGCTCGAAGAGGGCCGCTTTTACACGGCCGACGAGGCCGTCGCGCTCGCTCGCGAGACCGGTTCCGCCAAGTTCAACAGCACCGTCGAGGTCGCCCTCAAGCTCGGTGTCGACCCCCGCAAGGCCGACCAGATGGTCCGCGGCACGGTCATCCTGCCGCACGGCACGGGTAAGACCGCCCGGGTCATCGTGTTCGCGACGGGCCCGGCCGCGGAGGCCGCCATCGCCGCGGGTGCCGACGAAGTCGGTGGCGCCGAGCTCATCGAGAAGGTCGCGGGCGGGTACACCTCGTTCGACTCCGCCGTTTCCACCCCGGAGCTCATGGGCCAGGTCGGTCGTCTCGGCAAGGTGCTCGGCCCCCGCGGCCTCATGCCCAACCCGAAGACGGGCACCGTCACCCCGGACGTGGCGAAGGCCGTGACCGAGATCAAGGGCGGCAAGATCGAGTTCCGCGTGGACAAGCACGCCAACGTGCACCTGGTCGTTGGCAAGGCCGCCTTTACCGAGGAGCAGCTCCAGGAGAACTTCAAGACCGCCCTCGATGAGATCGTCCGCTTGAAGCCGTCCTCCTCGAAGGGCCGTTACATCCAAAAGGCCGCCGTCTCGACGACCTTCGGCCCCGGCATCCCGCTGGACGTCAACGTCCTCGCCTAATCCGAGGGACCGTCGCCCCCGTCGCCGTCTCCGCGGCGGGGGTCAGCAGTCCGAGACGGTAAGGACGATTTTGCCGCGGGTGTGGCCGGTCTCGAGTTGCTCGTGCGCCTCGCAGGCGCGGGCGAGCGGGAAGATTCCGTCGATGAAGACGCGGACGTCACCCGACTCGAGCAGGCGCGAGATGACGGCCAGCGTCGCTCCGTCCGGGGCAACGCGGTAGGTGGAGGCCCGCACGCCGGCCGCCGCCGCCTCCTCGAAGAAGCCGGGCCAGCTGCCCGTCGGTGCGTTCACGATCAACCCGCCAGGGCGTAAGAGTGAGAGCGACCGCGAGCCCGTGTCGTCGTGCACATTGCCGACGAGATCGATCACTACGTCGATCCCGTCGAGCAGCTCATCGAACCTCTCGGTCGTATGGTCGATCACCCGTGCGGCGCCGAGGTCGCGGAGCCACTGCAGGTTGCGGGTCGATCCGGTCGCGGTCACCGAGGCGCCGAAGTAGGCGGCGAACTGCACGGCAAAGTGGCCGACTCCACCCGAGCCGGCGTGGATGAGCATCCGCTGGCCCTCGTGCGCTTTCGCGAGTTCGACCACCATGCCCCACGCCGTGAGCGCCGCGAGCGGAACACCGGCCGCCTCGACGTGCGAGAGGGTCGACGGCTTCCGCGCGATCGACACACTCGGCACGGTGACGTACTCGGCGTACGAGCCGGAGTAGCGAGGAACCATGATGAAGCCGTAAACCTCGTCGCCCGGCCGCAGCGGATGCGCAGGGTAGGGGCTTGAGACGACGACGCCCGAGAAGTCGTGGCCGAGGACCGCCGGGTAGGACGTGATCTGAGAGGCGACTCCCCGGCCGGCCCGCGTCTTCGCGTCCAGCGGATTCACTCCGGCGGCGATCACCTTCACGGTGAACTCGGCATTGATCGACGAGGGCGTCGGCACCGTTGCCAGGTGCAGAGCGGAGGCACGTCCCGGAGCGTCAATCACCGCCGCGGTCATCGTGCGGGGGAGGACAACCTCCTGGGGGATCTCGCCGATCGCGAGTCCGTGCCCGAGCGCGCTGCTGTGCATCATGGCCCTTCGTGTCGCGGCGACAGGGGGTTCTTCGAGCAGGGTCGAGAACGTCGCCCCCGATCCCCGCACTCCGACGCCACTGATCAGTCAAGCGCGGTAATGAGTCAGCGCTGTTACGGCGGTGTCACTCCCCGGAGAACATTCAGGCTCGTGGACACGATTCGGGCGGCGGAGACGCGGGGAAAGCGGTCTGGCACGATGAGGGGATGCGACACAGACGCTCCCGAGGGCCCTTGCTCGTGGGCGGCGCCATCCTGGTCCTGGCAGGTCTCGTTGTCCTCCTCGCTGCTCGGATCAGCATCGGCACGAGTCGCTGGGTGTACGTCAGCGAGATGGGCGCGCCCGATTTGCCGACTGCTGGCGCCTTCCGCATCGCGCTGCTCTTGGTGGCCGCGGGCGGCACCCTGATCGCCGTCGGTGCGTGGTCGGTGCGGGCCCGCCTGCTCCGCGCGGTCCGGCCAGCGGCGGCGATCCTCCTGGCCGCCGCCTGCTTCGCGCTGGCGTCGCAGGTGACCTGCACGGCGGGTTGCCCGCTCCCGGTCGGCCGGGCGTTCAGCTGGCAGGACCTGATCCACACCTCCGCCGCGGTGCTTGGCTTCACCGCGGCGTGCGTCGCGATGCTGCAGCTCGCGACGGCGCAGGCGCATCCGGCGCTCGCCCGGCTCTCGCTGGGGGCCGGGATCGCGGTGGCGCTGGTCGCGGGAACTGGCGGCATCCTCTCGCTCGTGCGCGTGTGGCTCCAGCTCGGCGGCACGTTGGAGTTCGTCGCGACGGCGATCGCGGTGCTCTGGCTCGCGTTCGTCGGACTCGTGCTCGCGCGCGAGGATGTCAGCGCCGCGCGAGCCACTCGCGCACGTGGCCGCGGATCCGCTGCTGCTGATCGGCGAGGCCCGCGTCGCGCGACGGTACCTGTGCGAGGTCCGCGTCCGGAAGAGCCCTAGCCCAGGCCTCGGCGACCGTCAGCGGATGCACCGGGTCGCGCTCTGCCGCGATGACCAGGGTCCGGGCGATCACCTCGCCGAGCTCGCTGGAGTCGCGGTAGGCGGCGTTGCGGGGGATCGCGGCCAGGCGGATGGCGCGCTCGCGAGCGAGCGGGGCGCGGAACTGGAGGGTCAGCGCCTGGGCTGACGCGGGCGAGATCTCGGCGGCGCGGGTGAACAGCGCGCAGGCGCGGAACATCCGCTCGCCGCGTTTCGCGCCGTGGTCGTGTAGCAATTGGGCGATGACGGGGAAGACCGTGAGATTGTCGGGTAGCGGCTGAGTGGTGAAGGCGGGGCGCACGAACACGGCGCGGTCGATGGGGAGCACGCGGCGCACGGCCAGTCGCAGCGCAATCGCCGCGCCCATCGAGATGCCGAGCACCGTGAGTGGCTTGTGCGCGGCTCCCGCACGCACGACCTCCTCTGTCACCTCGTCGGCCAGCGCCTCTAGCGCGAAGTCGCCGGGAGCGCCGGTGAGCTCGGAGGCGCCGTGTGCGCGGATGTCCGGTGCGATCACCTGGGAGCCGGCGGGGAGCGCCGAGCGCAGCAGCCCCAGCGGCTGGGAGCGGTCGCCGCCCAGTCCGTGCAGGAGGAGGACGGTCACCGTGCGCCCGCGCGGGTTCTTTCGTGCAACTCGGCCATCAGCATCCCGGCGAGGCGGACCAGCATGTGGATCTCGTCCTCGTCGCGATCGACCCACCGGCAGTTCGGCTCGCCATCGATCGGCACGAAGTCGCGGTGCTGCTCCCAGACGACGAGGGTGCGCTCGGCGCCCAGCACGTACTGCTGCCAGAAGACCTGGCGGAGGTAGTGGCGGGGGATGCTGCGCCAGGGCTTCGCGGTGGTCTTGATCTCGCAGAGTTCGAGCCGGCCGTCGTCGCGCACGCCGATGCCATCGGGAGTGGCGAGGTGGCGGCGCTCCTGGCTGGCATGGAAGAGGGTGCTGCTGGGCTCGATCGCGTGCTCGCGGCGCACCCACGCGGCGATCTCCGGTTCGCGGGCACGGCCGTGATCGGTGAACGCGTTGCCGCCGAATCCGGTGCCGTACAGCTTGTCGAGTGCGGCCTTGCCGATGGCGGCGGGGGAGGAGAGACGGGCGACGTCGGTCGCGGTGATGCCGCGGGAGCGGGCGCGGAGCCAGGTGACGCGGTCCGACGAGTCGGCGACGACCCGGCGCAGGTGCGGGGGCTCGGCGTCCACGAAGACGGGCTGCGTCTCCCAGGGGAAGGAGAGCTGCAGATCGGGCACCGATTCATTCTGTGCCTCGTACCCGGCCTCGCCGAATCGGCACGCCGGAGGCTGTGTCCCGAGTGGGGTCAGCACGCGAGGAAGGCGTCCACCTGGGCGGAGGAGAGGAGGTGACGGCGGACCATGAGGGCCGCGCCCCGCACTCCGCCGCCGGACGCCGCGGCCTGGACGATGTCGAGGGAGCGCGTGGCGAGGGGGAGGGAGCGGCGGTAGACCACCTCGCGCACGCCCGCGAGGACCTCGTGGCTCGCCTCCGCCACGCTGCCCCCCACGACGATGACGGAGGGGTTGAGCAGGTTCACGCAGGTTGCGAGGACCTCACCGAGGTCACGTCCGGCCGCGCGGGTGAACTCGACTGCGGTCGGGTCGCCGGCGGAGAGCAGGGTGACGACGTCGGAGGTACTGGAGACGTCCCGACCGGCCTCGGCCAGGCGCCGGGCAATCGCGGAGCCGCTCGCGATCGCCTCGAGGTCGGCCTCGCCGCGGTCGCCGGGTACTTGGACGTGGCCGAGGTCGCCAGCGGCTCCAAGCGCTCCACGCTGGAGGGCGCCGCCGCTGACGATCCCGGCGCCGATGCCGGTGGAGACTTTCACGTAGAGAAGATCATCGACGTCGGCGTAGTGGTCGGCGTGCTCGCCGAGGGCGAGGAGATTCACGTCGTTGTCGACCAGAACGGGGACGGGGAGGCGGCGGGCCACGAACTCGGGGATGTCGAAGCGGTCCCAGCCGGGCATGATCGGCGGCTTGACGGGACGGCCCGTCGCGTGCTCGACCGGCCCCGGCACTCCGACGCCCACTCCGGCGAGGGGCCCCGCCTCCGGCAGCTGACCGAGCAGTGCGTCGGCGATGTCGAGCGCGTGGCCGAGGACGGCGAGCGGGCCGTCGGCGATCGCGATTCTCTCGCGCCGACGGGCGAGAACCTGCCCGTCGAGGTCGGTCAGGGCGATGACGGCGTGGGCCGCGCCGAGGTCGATCGCCAGAAGGCTGCGGGCCCGAGCATCGAAGGCGACGCGGGCTGCGGGGCGACCGCCGGAGGAGGGGGCGTCGTCGCGGCGCGCGATCAGACCGGAGGTGGCGAGCGCGTCGAGCTGGGCGGACACGGCCGCCCGTGGGAGGCCGGCCTCGCCCACGAGGTCGGCGCGGGTGCGCGGCGCTCCGTCGGCCAGGAGGAGGAGCAGCTCGCCGACCGCGCTGACGGCGGAGCGGCGCAGCGGTGACATGGCCGAAGTCAACCACAGCGCTCCCCTCCGAGTTTTGCTTGTCCGTGATCAAAAGTCCGCGTAGGGTTCCCAGCAACCCCTCTCGACGTCGATCAGGAGCTTTACCGGTGGCTACACCTCCAGACCTCTCCGCACCCCCGGACCTTTCTGTCCAGCTCTACTCGGTGCGCGAACCGCTCGCGGTCGATCTGCCAGCCACCCTCGATCGCCTCGCCGCCATCGGCTTCACGCAGGTCGAACTCTTCGGATTCGTCGAGCGAGCGGACGCCTATCGCGCGGGGCTCCCCGCGAGTGGACTCACCGCCCCCAGCGCGCACGCGCGGCTGCTCGGCCCGCAGGGCGACGCCACCGTCGAGGAGATTCTCGATGTCGCCGCCTCGCTCGGCGTGCAGACCGTGATCGACCCCTTTGTCGATCCGACCCGCTGGAGCACCGCCGACGACGTCGCCCGAATCGCCGACGACCTCAACGCCCTGGTCGACTCCGCCGCCGCTCGCGGCCTGGTGCTCGGCTACCACAACCACGCCTTCGAGTTCGAGAACCGCGTCGATGGACGCAGCGCCTTCGAGTACTTCGCGGGCCTCCTCGACCCGCGGATGGTGCTCGAACTCGACACCTACTGGGCCGCAGTGGGCGGCGACGACCCGGTGGATGTCCTGGGCCGCCTGGGCGACCAGGTGCGCTTCCTGCATGTGAAGGATGGGCCGATCTCAGCCAACACGCAGGAGCAGCTTCCCGCGGGAGAGGGCGCGATGGACGTCCCCGGGATCCTCGCCGCCGCTGGGCGGGCGCTGCCCGTACTCGAGTTCGACGCCTACGCGGGCGACATCTTCGAGGGCCTGGAGGCGGCTCACCGCTACGTCACTGGGCTCGGCGCATGAGCGGCGCGGGCCGCGTGGGCGTCGGCGTGATCGGCGCCGGGAACATCAGTACGGAGTACCTCACCAATCTCACCGTCTTCCCCGACCTTGAAGTGCTTATCGTCGCCGACCTCGACCTCGAGCGGGCGAAGGCCCAGGCGGAGCAGTTCGGCGTCCCGGCGTCGGGCAGCGTCGATGAGCTTCTCGCGCACGAGGGCGTCGAGATCGTCGTGAACCTCACCGTCCCGGCCGCGCACGTCGAGGTCGCGCGCCGTGCGGTCGAGGCGGGCAAGCACGTCTGGACCGAGAAGCCGTTCTCGCTCGACCGAGACAGCGGACTCGAGTTGCTCGCGCTCGCGAAGGAGAAGGGGCTGCGCGTCGCGACGGCTCCCGACACCTTCCTCGGTGCCGGTCTGCAAACGGCCCAGCGCGTCATTGAGAGCGGAGCCATCGGCACGCCGCTCTCGGCCCTCACCCTCTTCCAGGGCCCTGGCCCCGAGGGCTGGCACCCGAACCCCGCCTTCTTCTTCGCGCCCGGCGGCGGACCGCTGCTGGACATGGGTCCCTATTACCTCACGGCCCTCGTGCAGAACCTCGGCCCGGTCGAGAGCGTCACCGCTGTCTCGTCCCAGGCCCGCGCGACCCGCGTGGTCGGCTCCGGACCCCAGGAGGGCACCGAGTTCCCGGTGACCATCCCGACGCACATCGGCGGACTGCTGCGCTTCGAATCCGGAGCCTCGGCGCAGGGCGTGTGGAGCTTCGAGTCGAGCCTGCCGCGCACGGGCTTTATCGAGATCAATGGCACCGAGGGCACGCTCGTCCTGCCCGATCCGAACACCCACGATGGCGAACTCACGCTCCATCGCCGCGGATTGGACGAGCCGGAGGTCATCGCCGCCGTCGGGTCCACCGCCTCCCGCGGCACGGGAGTCCTCGAACTCGCCCGCGCCCTCCGCGCCGACCGCCCCGAGGCTGCCTCCGGAGACCTGGCGTACCACGTCACCGACGTGATGCTCTCGCTGCTCGAGGCCGCCGAGACCGGCGAGAAGGTACTCGTCACGAGCACGGTCACCCCCCGCCCCGCGCTCCCCGAGAGCTGGGACCCGAGCGAAGCGACCCTCGCCTGATGCCCGCGCCCCTGCGTATCGGCGTGCTCGGCGGCGGCTTCATGGCCACCGTGCACAGCCGCGCGGCCCGCAGCGCCGGTGCGGTGCTCGCCGGAGTCGCCTCCTCCAGCCCCGCAAAGGGCGAGCGAGCCGCCGCCGAACTCGGCTTCGCGCGCGCCTACCCGGATGCCCGCGCCCTGATCGAGGACGAGAGCATCGACCTCGTGCACGTGTGCACGCCGAACGGCACGCACGCCGAGTTGGCGCTCGCCGCGATCGAGGCGGGTAAGCACGTGGTCTGCGAAAAGCCGCTTGCTGCGACGGTCGGCGAGGCGGAGGCGCTTGCCGTCGCCGCCTCCGCCGCGGGAATCGTCGCCACCGTGCCGTTCGCCTACCGCTTCCATCCGATGGTGCGGGAGGCGCGCGCCCGTGTGGCGGCGGGCGAGACGGGTCGGCTCGTCACCGTGCGCGGCAGCTACCTGCAGGACTGGCTCCTGAGTGCCTCCGACGACAATTGGCGCGTCGACTCCGCCGCGGGTGGCCGCTCGCGCGCGTTCGGCGACATCGGCTCGCACCTGGTCGACCTGCTCGAGTTCGTGACGGGCGAGCGGATCGACGCGCTCGCGGCCATGACGAGCACGGTGCACGCCGAGCGCGGCGGTCGCCCGGTCGAGACCGAGGACGTAGCCGGAGTGATCGTGCGGCTCGAGGGCGGTGCCGTCGGCACCCTCCTCGTTTCGCAGGTCGCCGCCGGGCACCGCAATGAGCTGATGCTTGAGGTCTCGGGGTTGGCGGAGTCGCTGCGCTTCGAGCAGGAGCTGCCCGAGACGCTCTGGGTGGGCCGCCGCGACAGCGCCGTGTTGGTCCCGCGCGATGCGTCACTCCTCGCCCCGGATGCGGCGCGACTCTCGATCGTGCCCAGCGGGCATCCGATGGGCTACCAGGACGCGTTCACGGCCTTCGCCCGTGACACCTACGCCGCGGTGGCGGGAGCAGAGGTTGAGGGTCTGCCGACGTTCGACGACGGCCTCCGCGCTGCGCGTATCACCGACGCCGTGCTCGACGCGGCTCACACCGGTGCCTGGGTCACCACGCCGCCTTCTCCACCCAGTAGGCCCGCGGTTAGCCGGCTTTCGCGGCGCGCTCGGACTTGAGGCGGGCCTGCTCGCGACGGACTTCGGCGTAGCGGTTCTGCTCGACGCGCAGCCACTCGGGGACCTCCTCGAGCAGGGCCTGGATCTCGGGAGTGGTCAGCGCGTCGGTGACTCCGCCGCGAGCGAGGCCCGAGATGGAGACGTTCAGCCGGGAGGCGATCACCGAGCGGGGGTGGGGACCCTCTTCGCGCAGCTTCACGAGCCAGGCGGGCGGGTTCGCGACGAGCTCGTCGTACTGCTCGCGCGTGATCGCCGACTCCCGGAACTCCTCGGGGGTCGCGGGCAGGTAGACCTGCAGCTTCTTCGCCGCGGTCGCAGCCTTCATCGTCTGTGTCGCCTTGGCCATGCGGCAACCCTACCGGCGCGCCACGGAGCACCTACCCTGAGGGGATGAGCGAGCAGCCCGAGTCCCCCGATCACGAGGTCGCTGCCGGCCCCGTCCTCGCCGTGGCCCTCGTGCCGGGCGTGACCCCCACCAAGTGGACGCGCATCTGGGGCCAGCGCCGCGCCGACCTGCCGCTGCGCATCACCGTCGTGGGCGAGCACGAGCAGGAGGAGGCGCTGCTCGACGGCCGCGCGCAATTGTCGTTCGTGCGCGGCGAGGTCGCGTCCGCCGCGCTGAGCTCGATCTACCTCTATGACGAGCAGCCGGTCGCGGTGCTGTGGCGCGAGCATGCGTTGGCCGGCGCCGAGGAGGTGGACATCGTCGATCTCGCGGGGGAGCACCTCCTGCAGGAGCCCGCTGATGTGCCCGAGTGGGCGGCCGTCGCGGTCGAGGTCGCCGACGAGTCGCGGCGCCCGCTGCCCCGGATGGCCGGATTCGACGACGCCGTCGAGCAGGTCGCCGCCGGCGTCGGCGTGCTGATCGTGCCGCAGTCCGTGGCGAGGGCGCACGGCCGGAAGGATGTCGTCGCCGTCCCCGTCACCGGAGTTGCCCCCGCGGCGGTCCGTCTCGCTTGGGTGACGGAGGAGAAGGGCGACGATATCGAGGACTTCATCGGTGTGGTGCGGGGCCGCAGTGCCACCACCACCCGCGGGACGGCCGCGACCCCGAAGGTCGAGTCGCGCGCGAAGGCCGCGAAAGCGAAGGCCCGCGAGGCGCGCGAGAAGGCCGAGAAGGCCGGCGGCGGGAAGAAGAGGCCGGCGCGGCCGAAGGCATCGGCCCCGGCGGTGCGGCGCACCCGCAAGCCGCGTGGCCGCTGACACTGCCTGATCGCCGACACTGCCTGGTCGCTTCGCCGAGATCGAGCACTTTTACCTCGCCCCGCACGCGCAGGGGCGCGACCACGCCCTTCCCCGAGCGGCCCCGCGGTCGTAGGCTCGCGCTCATCCGCAACGGGGAGAGGCGCTGACGATGACCGCGACACGCGAGAGCACCGCCCCTCCCGAGCTCAAACGGGTGCTCGGCCCCAAGCTGCTGCTCCTGTTCGTCGTCGGCGACATCCTCGGCACCGGCATCTACGCGCTGACCGGGCAGGTCGCCGCCGAGGTGGGCGGCGCCGCATGGCTCCCGTTCGTGATCGCGTTCGTCGTCGCCCTGCTCACCGCGTGCTCGTACCTCGAGCTGGTGACCAAGTATCCGCAGGCCGCTGGCGCCGCGCTCTACGCGCATAAGGCGTTCGGGATCCACTTCGTCACCTTCCTGGTCTGCTTCACCGTCATGGCAAGCGGGATCACCTCCGCCTCCGCCGCCTCCGGAGCTTTTGCGAGCAACTTCGCCATCGGTTTCGGCCTAGGGGAGGGGGCGGGTACCCGCCTGACCGTCGCGCTGGCCTTCATGGTCTGCATCGCCCTGGTGAACGTGCGCGGCGTGGCGGAGAGTGTCGGGCTCAACGTGGTCCTGACGCTGATCGAGCTCTCGGGCCTGCTGCTCGTGATCCTCGTCTGCTTCTTCGCGGTCTTCGGCGGGCAGGCCGACTTCTCGCGGGTCGTCGCCTTTGAATCGCCGAGCGATAAGTCGCTGCTGCTGGCAGTGAGTACCGCCACCTCGCTCGCCTTCTTCGCGATGGTCGGCTTCGAGGACTCAGTGAACATGGCGGAGGAGACGAAGAATCCCAGCCGGATCTTCCCGCGGGTGATGCTTACCGGTCTGGGCATCACTGCGGTGGTCTACGTCCTGGTCTCGACACTGGCCGTCGCAATCGTGCCGGTGGGGGAGCTGGCCGGCAACGACACTCCACTCGTCACGGTGGTGGAGACGGCGGCACCCAATTTCCCGATCTCGACGCTGCTGCCGTTCATCTCGCTCTTCGCGGTCGCGAACAGTGCGCTGATCAACATGATGATGGCGAGCCGACTCCTGTACGGAATGAGCCGACAGGGAGTGCTGCCGCCGTTCTTGCAGAACGTGCTCGCCGGGCGGCGCACGCCGTGGGCCGCGATCCTCTTCACCACGGTGATCGCGCTGTTGCTCACCGCTTATGTGTCGCGGGATCCTTCCGACCCGATCGCAGTCCTGCTCGGCGGCACCACGTCGCTCCTGCTGCTGGCGGTGTTCGCAGTGGTGAACGTGGCCGTGTTGGTGCTGCGCCGCCAGCCGGTGGAGCACCAGCACTTCCGCACGCCGACGGTACTCCCGGTTCTCGGGACGATTGCCTGCGTTTACCTGGTGCTGCCGATCACGTCCGGTCGGGATATGGCGCAGTACGGGATCGCCGGGATCTTGATGGCGATCGGTGTCCTGCTCTGGCTGGCGACGTTCATCGACCGGCGGGTGCGCGGATACGCTCGAACGGCCGCGCTTGATCCGGAGCAGCTGGACGCCGACCCTGAATGAGGGGCGGGCTTCTCGGTTGCGCGGAGGAGTTTACTCAGCTTGCATTCGGACTTCCCGTTCCAGCGCTTGCCCGCTCCTGACTGCGAGGATGGTGCGTTCGCGCCCGCCTGTGTCGCAGTCCCCAGGAGGAAGTGAGCGCGCGTAGCGGTCTGCTCGTTGTAAACCTCCTCATTCCCGGTTCTGCACAGATTCTCGCGGGTTCCAGACGGTTGGGGCGCCTAGGTCTTAGGGCCACTCTCGTCTTGTGGTCAATAGTATTTCTTGCGGTAATTCTTTCTCTTGTATTCCCGACTGCGTTGTACAGTCTCGCCGCTCTCGACGGTTCGTTACTGTTGGTGCAATTAATCCTTCTCGCTTATGCCGCCCTGTGGCTCATCCGTTACACTGGAGTTTGTTCCTCCTCACGTGATTCCAAAGGCACCGGATTATCCCGCGATTCGGAGGGAAGTTGCAAGCCTCCTTGGAGCGAGTGAATGAGACATTGATGCCCATCGTCGCCGGCTGAACACACAGTCCGTTCGCCGTGAGCTGGTCGGTTTCAGCCGTTCGCGCCTGCCGCCCTGAGGGCGGGTGCCGTCGCGCTGACATCGCGCACAGCGGCGACCTCGGCCGGTCATAGCTCCTCCATAGGAAACTCCCGATACTGGGACCATGAGCACCTCGGTCCCCTCGAAGCACCTCGCCCCCGCGCAGCGCACCCGCCTCAAGCGCGCTGACGGGACGCCGATCCGCGTCCTCGTCGTCGATGACGAGAGCACGCTGACCGATTTGCTCCAGATGGCGTTGCGCTACGAGGGCTGGGAGGTGCGCACCGCCGCTGAGGGCCGGGCCGCAATCACGATCACCCGCGAGTTCCGGCCCGACGTCATCGTGCTCGACGTGATGCTCCCCGACATCGACGGGCTCCAGGTTCTCCAGCGCGTGCGTGCGGACGGCAGCGAGACCCCGGTGCTTTTCCTCACCGCGAAGGATGCGCTCGATGATCGGATCGCTGGGCTCACGGCGGGCGGCGACGACTACGTGACCAAGCCGTTCTCGCTCGAGGAACTGGTTGCCCGGATGCGCGGCCTCATCCGCCGCAGCACCCTGCTCGCGAGCGACGCCGAGGACCCCGAGGTGGCCGTCGGCGACCTGGTGCTGAACGAGGACAGCCACGAGGTGCGCCGCGGAGCCGATGAGATCGAGCTGACCGCAACCGAGTTCGAGCTCCTGCGCTTCCTGATGCGGAACCCGCGTCGGGTGCTGAGCAAGGCGCAGATCCTCGACCGTGTCTGGTCGTACGACTTCGGCGGCAAGTCGAGCGTGGTGGAGATTTACATTTCGTACCTGCGCAAGAAGATCGATGCCGGGCGCTCGCCGATGATCCACACCGTGCGCGGCGCCGGCTACCTGCTCAAGCCCGCCGACCAGTGACCCTTCGCGGACGCCCCGCGCTCGGCGACTTCGCGACCCGCTCCGCGCTGCGGCGCTCCCGCGGCGGTCGACGCGCCCCGTGGACGCTGCGGCGGCGAATGGTCGTCGCCGTGGTCGCGCTCGTCGCAGTGGCGGCAGGGATCGTCGGTGCGGTGAGCGTGCTCTCGCTGCGGGGCATTCTCTACGAGAGCACGGGCGTTCAGTTGCGGGAGTCGATCCAGCGGTTGCAGGCGTTCGACGGCCCGGGAGGATTCACCGGGTCGAGCGCGATCGAGCGCGCCACGTCCTGCCCCAGTGGATCCTTCGACAACGGACCGAGCCAGAACCTCAGCACCATCACCGCGGTGCAGGCGCTCGACGGCTCCTTCGTTGGCGCGTACATCGACGCTGCTGACGTGTGCCGGCAGTTCTCCGAGCCCGCGGACTCCGTCCTCACGGCTGCGGTTACCGCCGCCGGGAACCAGGTAACCATCGAGTTGCCGGGCAGCCTGGGAACGTATCGCGTGCAGGCGGCTGTGGTCGACGGCTCCGTCGTCGTGGTCGGCGTGCCGCTCGGTGAGGTGACCGAGACGCTCGGCTCCCTCACCTGGGTGGTCGTCGCGGTCGTGCTGCTCGCGATGCTGCTCGTGGCGCTGATCGCCACGGCGATTATCCGCGTGGCCCTGCGTCCGCTCGAGCGGGTGGAGGCGACGGCGACGCGGGTCGCCGAGCTGCCGCTGGACCGCGGCGACGTCGAGCTGGTCGAGCGGGTCCCGGAGGAGGACGCCGACACGCGCACCGAGGTCGGCCGGGTGGGCGCTGCGTTCAACCGCATGCTCGACCACGTCACCGGGGCGCTGGAGTCGCGGCAGGCGAGCGAGAACAAGGTCCGGCAGTTCGTCGCCGACGCCTCGCACGAGCTCCGCACGCCGCTGGCCGCGATCCGCGGATACGCCGAACTTCCCCGCCGCGGCGAGACCGAACTGCCCGAAGCGGCCGTCTACTCTCTCGACCGGATCGAATCGGCCGCGACCCGAATGACCTCGCTGGTCGAGGACCTGCTGCTGCTCGCGCGCCTGGATGAGGGACGCGACCTCGAGAAGGAGCCGGTTGACCTGACGCTGCTGCTGATCGAGGCCGTCTCGGACGCGCACGCCGCCGGACCCTTGCAGGAGTGGGACCTGGAACTGCCGGAGGAGCCGATCGAGATCCGCGGCGACGGCTTCCGGCTGCACCAGGTGGTCGCGAACCTGCTGCGCAACGCCTCGGTACACACTCCGCCCGGCACCCGCGTGGTGGCGGCGCTGGCGAAGGAGCGGTCTGAGGGCCGGGCAATCGCGGTCGTGACTGTCACCGACTCCGGCCCGGGCATCGCACCCGAGTTGGTGCCGGTGCTGTTCGAGCGGTTCGCCCGCGGCGACTCGTCCCGGGCGCGCACGACCGGATCGACGGGGCTGGGGCTGGCGATCGTGGCGGCGGTGGTCGATGCGCACGGCGGGCGGGTACTCGTGGAGTCGGAGCCGGGGCGGACGAGCTTCCGGGTGGAGCTGCCAGTGGGCTGAGCGGCCGGCGTGGGGCGCACGCTACACCGAGACGCCCAGCCGTCGGCGCGCGTCGTCCAGCGTCCGCACCACCTGCACCACCTCGTCGAGCGGATGCAGCGGCGACTCGGTGCGCCCCTCGGCCACGTAGCGCGCGACGTGCAGCGCCTCCCACGCCAGGCCCTCGCCGCCCTGCAGCGGTGACTCGTCCGTCCACGATGCGCTTTCGGAGCCGCGGGTGAGCGTGACACCACTGGGGGTCCAGAACGACGGGTGAACGTCGATCCGTCCCTCGCCGCCCGCGACGCTCGCCGCGTGACGGGTGTCGGCCAGCACGGTCGAGGTGGCCACCGACTGCACGCCGTGCGTATGGCTACCGACGATCGTTGCGGTCGCGTCCACGCCCGTCGAGGTGAGGCTGCCTGCCACCACGGTGCTCTGCGGAGTCCCCGCGACCATCGAGACGAAGGAGGAGGCGTACACGCCGACGTCCAGCAGGCCGCCGCCGGCGAGCGCCGGGTCGAAGATGCGGCTGGCCGGGTCGAACTCGAACGCGGCGCCGAAGTCGGCCGATACCAGCACGGGCGCGCCGATCGCCCCGTCGGCGAGGAGCTGCCGAACGACATCCATGTGCGGGAGGTAACGCATCCACAGAGCCTCCATCGCGAAAACTCCGGCGTCACGGGCGGCGTGCACGATCATCTCGGCCTCACCCGGAGTCGGCGCAAACGGCTTCTCGACCAGGACGTGCTTGCCCGCCGCGATGGCAAGCAGCGCCTGCCGGGCATGCTCGGAGTGCGGCGACGCGATGTAGACGACATCGACCTCCGGATCCTCGACCACGGCCTCGTAGCCGGCCGAGGCCCGCTCGATGCCGAAGCGGCTCGCAAAGCGCTCGGCCCGCTCGAGCGAGCGGGAGCCGACGGCAACGACCCGCTGTCGAGTGTGCTTCTGTAGCGCCTCCACGAACGAGGTCGCGATCGAGCCAGGGGCGAGCACCCCCCAGCGCAGGATGGGGGAGTCGAGGAGGGAGGGAAGCCGGGGTTCGGGGAGCGTCAGTGCCATGCGTCCACGCTAGGGCTCGGCGGCGTCGCGGAGCGAGGGGTGTGCCGACGGTCCCCTAGGGTGTGACGGCATGTAGTCGCTGGCGGAGGAGGACGTCATGCCCGAGTGGTACACCCTGGGCGTCGTCGCCCTCGTGATCGTGCTGGTCGTGGTCGCCATCGTGCGGTTCCGCTTCAACCCGGTGCTGGCGCTCGCCGTCGGAGCCGCCGCGATCGGCCTGCTCACCGGTCTGGGGCCTGTCGACACCGTCTCCACGATGACCCGCGGCTTCGGCGAGGTGATGACGGAGGCCGGCCTCCTCATCGGCTGGGGGGTGCTGATCGGCGCAATGCTCAACGAGATGGGCGCCGTCGTGCGCCTGGTGGAGGGACTGCTGCGCGTGTTCGGTCGCCGCGGCATCCCCTACGCGCTCGGTCTCTCCTTCGCCACCTACCTCCAGACGATCTTCGTCGATGCGCTGATCGTGATCGCCGCCCCGCTCGCCCGGAAAATCGCTCCGCGCCTGGGCCGCGCCGGTACCGGCATCGTGGCCGTCACCTTCGCCGTGGGGCTCGAGATGGGCATCGTGATGATGGTGCCGGGCTTCGCCGCGGTCGCCCTCGCGGGTCTGCTCGGAGTGCCGCTCGGCGTGATGATGCTCGGCGGGTTCGCGGTGGTTGCGCCCACCGTCGTGGTGACGATCCTGCTGATGTCGCTCGCGTTCCGCCTCGGTTTCTGGGACCCGGCCCGCGACGAGCAGCTCGCCGTGCGCGAGGACACCGCCATCGACCGTGGCAGCCCGCCGGACGCTCCCGCCGACACTCCCCGCGAGCGCCCGCTTCTCCTGCTGTTCGCCCCGATGCTCCTCGCGCTGCTGCTGATTGCTGTGCAGGCGGTGCTGACGGTGGCGGGTATCGAGGTGCCCATGCTGCAGTTCCTCGGGAACCCGGTCATCGCGCTGCTGCTCGCCGTCATCGGGACCGGAGTCGTCGGCCGCTCGGTCGTCGGCACGGCGCGGATGGAAAAAGCGGTCGCGAAGGGGTTCCAGGACGGCGGCCAGATCTTCCTGCTCACCGGCGTCGGCGGCGCCCTCGCCGCGGTGATCGCGGAGGGCGACCTCGGCGAGATCCTGAAGGGCTACTTTTCGACGTCGGCGTCGGCACCGCTGCTCCTGGTCTGGCTGATGGCGGCGGTGCTGCACATCGCAGTCGGGTCGGTCACCCTCTCGGCCATTACGGCGGCCGGAGTGGTCGCGCCGGTCGCTGCGACGCTCGGCCTCGATCCGCTGCTGATCGCGCTCGCCGCGGGCTCCGGCGCGCTGTTCTGCATCCACGTCACGTCGAACACCTTCTGGCTGCTGCAGAGCTTCCTCGGCCAGTCCGTCCGCGGTGCCCTCAAGTCGGTGACGGTCGGCGTCTCCCTCGCCTCCGTCCTCGCGCTCGGCGCCACCCTCCTCCTCTCCCTCGCCCTCTAACTCTTGCCCTCCCTCCTCGCGAGGTGCCTGTTCGGTACGCGACACGCCGAAGCAGGCGTACCGAAAAGACATCTCGCGGAAGGGGCCGGGCGCGCACGGCAGAATGGGTCGGGATGACCTCCACACCGCCTCCGCTCGGCCTCCTCCTCGATGTCGACGGCCCCATCGCCAGCCCCGTCACGCGCACCATCTCGATCCCCGCGATCGCCGACGACCTCGTTGCACTCGCCAATGCGGGAATCCCAATCGTCTTCAACACGGGCCGCTCCGACGCGTTCCTGCGTGAGCGGGTGCTGCCCGCCCTCCTTGAGCGCGGCGTCTCGGCCGAGGCGCGCATTGTCTGCATCTGCGAGAAGGGCGCTGTCTGGTTCACCGTCGACTACCGCGGCACCTCGGAGCCGATCGTCGATGAGTCGCTCGCCATCCCCGAGCCGGTGGCCCGCGACCTCGAGCGGATGATCCGCTCCGACTATGAGGACCTGGTCTTCTTCGACGAGAGCAAGCGCGCGATGGTCTCAGCCGAGCAGCTGGTCGACCTGGCGAACGAGGACTACCTTGAGCGCCAGCTCGTGTTCGACGCCGACGCCCTGCAAATCATGACGGCGGCGGGCCTCGGAGTCGAGCGCCGCGGTATCCGCTACCCGAACGAGGAGGGGACGGTTGACTTCCGGATCGACCCGACCATCATCTCGACCGACATCGAGTCGAACCGTGTCGGCAAGGACCTCGGCGCCCAGCGCGCCGTCGAACTCCTCGGCGCGACCGGCGCGATCCCGCAGCGGTGGCGCACCGTCGGCGACTCCCGGAGCGACTACGCGATGGCTGACTGGCTGTTCGAGCACGCGTACGACGTCGCCCACGTGGACGTGCGGCCCGCCGAGGGCGTTCCCGAGAAGCCGTACCCGGTGCTCGTCGTCGACGGAGCCGTGAACGACGCGGCCGGCGCCGCCGTCCTCCGCCGCTGGAGTGAACTCGTCGCCGATGAGACGACTCCCGAGGTCGGCGGCGGCATCTCACTCCACTCCCGCGACTGATTCGCCACCCCTCCCCGGCCGCCGGACGTCTCGTTAGCGTTCGGGCATGAGAATCGCAGTCACCGGTGGATCCGGCAAGCTCGGCCGCAGCGTCGTCACCCGCCTCCGCGCCTCCGGGCACGAGGTGTTCACTCTGGACCGCGCGGGGGACCGCGACGCGGGCTTCATCCGCGTCGACATCACCGATTACGGCCAGGTGGTCGACGCTCTGCAGGGAGTCGGCGACCAGTACGACGGGATCGACGCGCTCGTGCACCTCGCCGCGATCCCCGCGCCGGGACTCGCCCCCGACGTCGCCACTTTCCACAACAACATGCTCGCCACGTTCAACGCGTTCCACGGAGCGATCCGCGCCGGCATCCGCAACGTCGTCTACGCCTCCAGTGAGACCGTGCTCGGCCTGCCCTTCGACGTGCCGCCGCCCTACATCCCGGTCGATGAGCAGTACCCGGCGCGTCCGGAGTCGGTGTACTCGCTGACCAAGCACCTCGAGGAGCAGCTGGCGATCGAGCTGTGCCGCTGGCACCCGGACCTGAAGATCATGGGTCTGCGCTTCTCGAACGTGATGGACGAGTCGGACTACGCCGAGTTCCCGTCGTTCGACTCCGACGCGACGCTGCGCAAGTGGAACCTCTGGGGTTACATCGACGGCCGCGACGGCGCGCAGGCGGTCGAGAAGGCGCTGCTGGCCGAGACGACCGGCTTCGACCGCTTCATCATCGCGGCGGCCGACACCGTGATGACCCGGCCCAACGCCGAGCTGGTCGCCGAGGTCTTTCCCGGCGTCGAGCTACGTGGTGACCTCGGACTCAACGACACGCTCCTCTCCATCGACCACGCCCGCGAGGTACTCGGCTACGCACCGGAGCACTCCTGGCGCGACTCGTGATGCCGGATTCGTTACCGACCCGAGGGGTCAGCTCGGGATCATGTTGAAGGTGTCCGGGTCCGGACCGGTGCGGTGGCCGCGGTCGAGCGCCGTGATGTCGGTCATCGCCTCATCGTCGAGCTCGAAGTCGAAGAGCGCGAAGTTCTCCTCCACTCGCTGGCGGGTGACCGACTTCGGGAAGACGATGTCGCCGCGCTGGATGTGCCAGCGGAGGACGACCTGCGCGGGACTCCGGTCGACGTTCCGCGCGATCCGCGTAATGGTGTCGTCATCCAGCACGAGGCCCTGCGCGATGGGCGACCAGGCCTCGGTCGCGATGCCGTGTTCGGTGTCGTAGGCGCGGAGTTCCTGCTGCACGAGGTACGGGTGCACCTCGATCTGGTTCACGGCCGGGACGATGGTCGCCTCGGCGCGGAGCCGGTTGAGGTGGTTGGTCTGGAAGTTGGAGACGCCGATCGCCTTCGCCTTGCCGCTGCGGTAGATCTCCTCCATCGCCTTCCAGGTCTCGACATAGTCGCCGACGTTCGGCAGCGGCCAGTGGATGAGGAAGAGGTCGACGTAGTCGAACTGCAATTCGCCGAGGGTCGTGTCGATAGCGGCGAGCGCGTCCTCGCGGGCGTGGAAGCCGTTGTTCAGCTTGCTCGTGACGAACACGTCGGAGCGGTCGAGTCCGGAGGCGCGCACTGCCTCACCGACGCCCGCTTCGTTGCCGTACATCTCCGCCGTGTCGATGTGGCGGTAGCCGACCTCGAGGGCGGCGAGGGTCGCGTCCTTAGTCTCGGCGGGGTCAATCTGGAACACGCCGAAGCCCAGCTGCGGGATCTCGACGCCGTTGTTCAGGGTGATTGTGGGGACAGTTGCGGTCTCGTTGCTCATAGTCGAGTCACGTCCTTTCGTGGGGTCAACGGCGCAGTGTAGCCACACCGTCGTACCTCTAGTCCACCGTTCCCGCCACCCAGCATCAACCCCTTGCACCAGGCGAGAGGGCAAGCAGGGGTGGCAAGAGACCGCGAAGGCCCCCGGCACGAGAGCGCCGAGGGCCTTCGGAGTGCGCAGCTTACGCGCGCGACTTGCGGCCGGTGACCGCGCCGTAGATGAGGAGGACGACGATCGCTCCAACGACGGAGACGATGATGCTCACGATGTTGATGCCGTTCACGGCGTCATCGATGCCGAACAGCGTGCTGAGGAAGCCGCCCAGCAGAGCGCCGATGATTCCGAGGACGATGGTGATGATCCATCCGCCGCCCTGCTTGCCCGGGAGGATGAGCTTGGCGAGCGCCCCGGCGATGAGGCCGAGGATGATCCAGCTGATAATGCCCATGATATTTCTCCTTCGTATCGTGCTCGACCGGCCGTTCCGATGCGAGCGATGACGCCGGACAGGCCGGCGTCAGTAGAGCGGGTGATCAGCGGAGGGAGCGCTGCACCTTGTCGCGAGCTTTGCTGGCGATCGCGGTGAGCTGCTTGGCCTCGCGCTTCGAGGTCTTCTTGAGCTTCTTGCGCGTCTTCTTCGTGGCCGGGTCGTTCCACACGCCGAGTGCGAGATGGCGAAGTTCTTCGTAGCGGCCACGGCCGGCGCGGGCGCCGAACACATAGGCAACTAACGCGACCACTGCCAGCAGGACGAGGCGGGGATTCATGCGGTGACCCTTCCGTCGGAGAGCACAGAGCCGTGCTCGACACCTATTTGACTCTCCTGCGCAACGCGTGACAAACCGGGCTTTGACCATTGACACGACCCCCTCTTATCGTGTTCCGCGTGCGCGTGTAGCCGATTCAGACGGAGGAGGACGTCGTCTCGGCCGAGAAGCGAGCGTGCAGATATCCGCCGTATCCGCCCTCGACGCGGTTGTCCCGGCGGCCCGACGTCACCACCTCGCCGCGATCCGTCGCTCCGACCCTGGCGCCGCTGGCCCGCAGCCGCTCGACGAGCAGCACGTCCTCGTGTACCGGTTCCGCGCCGAACCCGCCGACCGCGACGTAGGCGCTGGCGCGCACTCCGAGGTTCGCCCCGTGGATGCTCCCGATCGACTCCTCCCGCGCCCGCACGTCGCGCCAGCGCGCAAAGGCGTCGGGGGAGAGGTCCGCCGCGTCGGGTCGCACCGTGCCAAGGAGGGCGTCCCAGTGTCGGGCGTGCTCGATGTGCGCGGCCAGCCACTCGGAGGGCACCACCGTGTCGGCGTCGGTGTTGGCGATCCAGACGCGTTCGGCGGGAGCGGAGACGGAGGCGAGCAGGCGGGCGATCCCGGCGGAGCGGGCCGCGCCGACACCGCAGCGCTCCAGCTCCAGCACCTCGACTCCGGCCGCGTGAGCGCGCTCGGCGGTCGCGTCCGTGCAGCCGTCAGCCGCGATGAGAACTCGCACAGTGAGCCCCGGAGCGGTTCGCCCGAGAGCGATGACGCTGGCCTGAACCGAGGCGATCAGCCCACCGATTCGCTCCTGCTCGTCGTGCGCCGGCACGACGACGAACACCTGCTCGAGGTGGCTCACACGAGCCCCGTCCGGCGGGCGACCGAACGGTCGTCGCGGGCGTGTACGTCGAGCAGCAGGTCCTCCTCCTCGTGCCGTGCGAGGCGGTGCAGCCCCAACTCGGCGACGGCCGCCTGCACCGCGTCGCCGTCCAGCTCGAGCCCGTCGATGGGGTGGCGCCAGTGCACCGTGACCAGTTCACCGGAGGGAGCGAGGCTGTCCAGGACGCTGCGCAGCACGCTCGTCAGCGCGGCCGGCTCAAGGTAGTAGCCGACCTCCGAGAGCACGACGAGGTCGAACGGGCCCGCCGGGACGCTGCGGGTGATGTCGTGGTGCTCGACCCGCACATGCCCAAGTGGTGCCAAGCGGCGGGCCGCGCGGTCGACGGCCGCGGCCGAGACGTCGATAGCGAGAAGGCGGTCGGCGCGGTCGGCGAGGGCTTCGGCCAGCACCCCGATCGAGGCGCCGATCTCGAGTACCGACCCGTAGCGCTGCTCGGGGAGGCTCGCCAGCGTCAGGGCGCGCTTGCGCTGCTCGTACCAGCGGCTCGTGTACCCCCACGGGTCCTCATGCCGCGCGTAGAGCTCGTCGAAGTAGCTCATTCGATCCTCACCAGCCGATCCTCACCAGTCGGTCGTCGCCTGCGAAGGTGCGCAGGAAGAGCGGATGCAGCACCGACCCGGTTCCGTCCGGTGCCGGCTGTGTCTGGCTCGGGTAGCAGGCGCGCGCCCGCCGGGTCCGCTCGCGCAGTTCATCGTCGAGCCGGACGCGCACGAGCGCGTCCCACGGCACGTCGGGGTCCTCCGGTACGGCCCAGTGCCACAACCAGATCGGTGCCGCCAGCAGCGGATGACCCAGCTCCTGCGCGAGGTCCGCGCAGACCTCGCCGACGATCCGGTGATCGCGGTGCCCGTCACCGGCCCAGGTCGAGAGGAGCAGGACCGAACCGGAGGCGCCTGCTGCGCGCTCGCGCACGTCGCGGCCGATCCGCTCGCGGTGCTCGGGTGTGGCGGAGTCTGGCACGTCGAGGAAGGTGAGGCCGATGCCCGAGCCCAGCTGCCCGAGCGCCGCCGCGGCCTCACGTCGGCGCTCGGCGGCGAGTGCGGCGTCGGATCCGCCGTTCGAGGCCGCTCCGTCGGTCGCGACCACGACGTCGACCGGGAGGCCCCGCCGCCGGGCGAGCGCGATGGTGCCACCGCACCCCAGCGTCTCGTCGTCGGCGTGGGCGACGACCACGAGGAGGCGCTCGATCCCCTGCGGCAGTGTCAGTTCCGGGAGCCGCTCGCGACGTCCGTCGGTGCTCCACCGCTCGACCGGAGTGCCTTCGAGACGTCCGTCGAACGGGCGGCTCACCAGTCGGCCGCTTCGCCCGAGGCGAGCACGGAGCGACCGAGGGCCGCATCATCGCGCTCGGCGTGGTGTTGGCGCACGTAGAGCGCGAGGTCGGCGACCCGCTTGGCGTGCTCGGCGTCGAGGGCCAGCGGCGCGGGGCCGAGGGCCCGGCCTGCGCGCAGGAGGATTTCCTCGACCGCTCCCGCGACGCTCGCCCGGACCCGCTTGGCCAGCAGCGATCCCCGCGCACCGTCGGCGTCGCCCGCGTCGATGGCCGAGGCCGCCTCATCCAGCGCGCGTCGCGACGCCGAGAGCGCCGTATCGATGGCGCCCAGGTGCGCGAGCAGGTGCGGGTCCTCGCGTCGGGCCGCCGCGGTAGCGACAGCGGCGGCGACTCCGAGCGCTCCGCCGTGCCAGCAGGCGGCGACGCCGATCCCTCCCCAGGCGAAGCCGGGCCGCGACAGGTACCAACCGGCCTCGCCTACGGGCTTGGCGCGCGCACCGCAGAAGCGGACCGGGCCGCTCGGCACCTCCGTGAGACCCCGGGCATGCCAGGCGTCCGCTTCCGGTGCTGCCGTGCCCTCGTGCAGCGGCACGGCGAAAAGTCGGCGCTCACCGGAGGCGTCGCCCACGTGCGCGGTCACCAGAGCCGCATCGAGGCGGTCGGCCAGGGAGCACCACGGCTTCACTCCGTCGAGCAGCCAGTGACCATCTCGCTCCCGCGCGACGAGCGGATCGTCGCCACCCTCAGCCGCGAACACACCCCACGTCGATTCGGCGGCGAGCCCGGACGCTGTCGGCGTGAGTCCCGCCTCACCGAGGATCGCGAGTGCGTCGAGGTGCGGCTCGAGCGCCCGGGCGACGCCAAGGTCGTGCCGTGCCAGCCGCCGTAGCAGGGTATGCAGCTCCGCGGTGCGTCCGGTGCCGGGCCGCGGAGCGTCGGCGCCGAGTGTTCGCGCAAGGGCGAGAGCGCCGTCGATGTCGTCGGGGAGAGTGGCGGAGGAGGAGGGTTGCACGTCCATCGCCTTCGAAACTACGCAGTCGGCTGGGCCTCGTCCGCCGATTGTCCCCAACCGTGGGGGATGCTAGGCGTCAGATGTCGAGGGCGTTGATCCGTTGGAGAAGGGAGGCGAAGAGCTCGACGTCGGTGACGTCCCAGCGGCGCAACTCCTCGTGCATCAGCGCCTTGCTCGAGCTGCGGACCTCGCGCAGCTTCTGCGCCGTCTCGGGCGTTACCGAGAGGATGGTGGCGCGGCCGTCCCGCGGATCGGGGTTCCGGGCGAGGAAGCCCAACCGATCCAGCGTGGTGATCTGGCGGCTTAGGGCCGATTTGTCCATCTCGAGCAGTTCCGCGAGGGCGCCGGAGTGCACGGGACCGCATCGCTCGAGCGCCGAGAGCGTCTTGTAACCCAGGGGAGAGAGATCCGGATGCAGGCGCTCGGCGTTGGAGCGCATCGCCGCGCGGACGCGATTGAACAGGGTGCTGAGTTCAGCCTCCACTGAGGCGATGGCGGAGTCAGCGCCGTGGGGCGAGGACGAGGACGGACCGATCATGCCTCCAGCATCGCGCCTGCTGACCCTCCGGCTCGACTTGCGCCCGCGCGCCGCGACGACGTACTCTGTCCGAAGCCAAAGACCGCCGGTTTCCGGTGTGCGCACGAGCAGGGCCCTGGCCCCGCGAATCGCCACCGGACGAAGGATTCGCGAAGCGAATGGCCCGCGCAGGTGCAAGAGATTCAGTTCCGCGATCATCGCGTCTCCCGAAGCTCCGCACCCCTGTGCCGGAGCTTTTTTCTTTTCCTGCTTTCGGGCTACCGGCACGAGAATTCACAGGAGTAGCCATGGCGAACAAGGAAGCCTCGGTTGCCGAACTCACGGAGAAGTTCCAGAGCTCGACGGCCGTTCTGCTGACCGAGTACCGCGGTCTCACCGTTGCTCAGCTGAAGACGCTGCGCAAGGACATCAGTGAGCACGCAACCTATGCCGTGGTGAAGAACACGCTGACCAAGATCGCGGCGAACAACGCCGGGATCTCGTCTTTCGACGACGAGCTCGCCGGCCCTTCCGCCATCGCGTTCGTGCACGGCGACCCTGTCGCCGTGGCCAAGTCGCTGCGTGCCTTCGCCAAGGCAAACCCTCTCCTCGTGGTCAAGGGCGGTTACTTCGACGGTAACCCGCTGACCGCAGAAGAGGTGGGCAAGCTCGCCGACCTCGAGTCCCGCGAAGTTCTGCTCGGCAAGCTCGCCGGCGCCTTCAAGGCCTCGCTGTTCGGTGCCGCATATCTGTTCAACGCACCGCTCTCCAAGGCCGTTCGCACGGTCGAGGCGCTGCGCGAGAAGCAGGAGTCCGCGAGCTGACCTCCTCCCTTCCCGGGAGGCAGGACGCACGCGGTTTGTAGACAAAGAAAACAAGGAGAAAAATCATGGCAAAGCTCACGCAGGACGAGCTCATCGAGGCTTTCAAGGAGCTCACGCTCATCGAGCTCTCGGAGTTCGTCAAGAAGTTCGAAGAGGTCTTCGAGGTCACCGCTGCTGCTCCCGTCGCGGTCGCCGCGGCCGGTGGCGGCGCCGCTGCCCCCGCCGAGGAGGTCGAGGAGCAGACCGAGTTCGACGTCGTGCTCGAGGCCGCCGGCGACAAGAAGATCCAGGTCATCAAGGAGGTCCGCGCGCTCACCAGCCTCGGCCTCGGCGAGGCGAAGGCTGTTGTCGACGGCGCCCCCAAGGCTGTCCTCGAGGCCGTCAACAAGGAGACCGCCGACAAGGCCAAGGCTCAGCTCGAGGCTGCCGGCGCGACCGTCACCGTCAAGTAAGTTCCCCGATACAGGGCGTCATCTCTTCGGAGGTGGCGCCCTGCATCGTTTGCGCGCCGTTCCGGATCGCGTGCGCGGTCACGCCTTTAGGATCGGACCGTGATTGCACCCGATCCGCTGGCCGGGCTCCCCGCGCGCGATGTTCCGCCGAGCGAAATCTCGCTCAGTGAACTCCTCAGCGACTTCGTCTCGGTAACCCATCGGATCACCCGGCTCGCGGCGCGGGCCACCGGCAATCAGGAGTCGCAGGCCGTCTGGCGCACGCTCTCGGTCCTCCTCTCGATGGGGCCGATGCGCCTGGGCGAGCTGGCCGTGCAGAGCCGAGTTTCGCAGCCGACGATGACCAAGATCGTGAAGAACCTGGTCGGCTCCGGCTGGCTCGACCGCATCGTCGATCCGGCGGACGCTCGCGCCTGGCAGATCCGCCTAGCTCCCGCTGGCGCGCAGGCACTGGAAGACTGGCGCACCGACCTGGGCGAGGCGTTGACGCCCCTCTTCGCCGACCTCAGCCCGGCCGACCGCTACGTCCTCGAGCGCGCCGTCGAGATCATGCACGAGCGGCTCGCCGTCGGCCGGCGCAACTGATAATCCGCAGTAGGTCCGTCGCGACAGGTGAGCCACACTGGTCGCGTGCAGATGCGACTCGAACTCGTTCCCCTCCCCGTCAGCGACGTCGACCGCTCGGTCGCCTTTTACACGGAGGTGGTCGGCTTCCACCTCGACCACGACGTGCGTCCCTCCGCGACGATGCGCGTCGTGCAGCTCACTCCGCCCGGCTCGGCCTGCTCGATCGTCGTGGGGGCTGGGATGGGGCCCGGGCCTGAGGAGGGGGTCGTCCGCTCTCTGCATCTTGTCGTTGACGACATCGCGGCCGCGCGCGCAGAACTCGTGGGACGCTCGCTCGAGGTGAGCGACGTGCAGGACCTCGGCGGGGTGCAGTACGCCTACTTCGCCGACCCGGACGGCAATACCTGGGCGTTGCAGCAGATCGGCGCGTCGGCTGCACCCGCCGCCTCCGCGTCCACGTGAGTTCAGTCCACGTGAGTTCAGCCCACGGGCCAGCGGATCGGGACGACCTCCGGCGGGTGTAGGCGGCGAAGCCTGCCGTCATGCTCCGATTCTCGCGCCGCGCGGTGCCGAGGTGCTCGTGCGGATCACGAGGGAAGCGGGGATCAGCGTGTGTCGTGCCGGGGGAGGGGACTCGCCGCGCGCGAGGGCCGCGAGGGCGTCCAAAACAAGGGCGACGGAGAGTTCGCCCTGCTGCCGCGGGTCCTGGCGGATTGAACTCACTCCGAACAACTCTGCGAGCGGATGGTCGTCAATCCCGATGATCGACACGTCCTCGGGCACCGAGAGGCCGAGTTCGCGGGCGGCCAGGATGATGCCAATGGCGATCTCGTCGGAGGCGGCAAAGATCGCGGTCGGGCGGCTCCGCGGGTCGCCAAGCACCTGCCTCCCAGCGCGGTGCCCGCCCGGAATGTCGAACGTGGTGGACACGACGGCGTGCTCGCCGGCCGTCAACCCCGCCGCGGCGAGGGCCCGGTGGAAGCCGTCGCGACGCTTGGTGTGGACTCGGAAGTCCATCTCCTCCTCCGCAAGACCCCCGATGTGGACGAGGCGCTCGTGCCCGAGCGAGAGCAGATGTTCGGTCGCGAGGCGGGCGGCGGCGACGTCGTCGATGCTGAAGGTTGGGATGCCAGGCAGCTCACCGCCGATTCCGACGATCGGCTTGCCCAGCGCGAGCAGCGCCTCCGTCTCGTGCGGCGAGATCTCGAGGGTGACCGCGACGATCGCGTCGACGCGCTTGCGGACGAGGTAGTACTCGAAGACGCTGCGGCGGGCGTCGAGGTGCTTGTCGATGTTGTACAGGAGGAGGTCGTAGCCGGCAGCGAGCAGCGCGCGCTCGATTCCCTCGATGATTCCGGCGAAGAACCACTGGTTGATCACCGGGATGATCACCGCGACGTTGTTGCTGCGCCCGGTCACGAGGCTTGAGGCGTTGGCCGAGACGACGTAGCCCAGACTTGTCGCCGCGCGCTGCACTCGCTGCTTCGTCCCGGCAGAGACGTAGCCCCGACCGCTGAGGGCACGCGAGACTGTTGCCTTGGACACTCCGGCGAGTTCGGCCACCTCTTCGATGCCTGTCACGGCGTTCCTCCCGCCCGTCCAGCGTCGATGCTGGAAACGGTTCCAGGAAGTTATACCCCGCCGCAGGTCCGAGCGCCCGCGCGAGATCGATCTCCGATCGCGTGGTGCTCCGCAAAGCGGCGGGTTGACGCCGAATCGTTATCTCAGAGAGCGCTCTCTCACTCGCGTTGTGGTTTCATCGTATTTGTGGAAAGGTTTCCCCCCGTGGGAGCCCACCCATACGACATCGGCGATCCGCCCGGAGTTCCTTCTGGCGTCGCCTGCACCAGCAACCGAGTTGTCGCGGCACGCATGTCGAGCCGCTACAGCCCCCTGACCACCGTCGGCGGGGAGCGGCTCCCTTGGCTGGTTCATCACTCAATGAGGAGGAAGAATGCGGTCATCCCTGCACCGCCGTATCACCGTTCCGGTTGCCGTTCTGGCAGCTGCCGGCATCGCACTGGCGGGCTGCTCCAGTAGCAGTGATCCCAACGACCCGAACGCCGGCGGCGGCAGCTCGGCCGGCAGCGTCGGCACTGCCGACGGCGTCGTCAACGTCTACGGCACGATCAACGGCGACGAGGCCACCCTTCTCGAGCAGTCCTGGGCGGACTGGGAGAAGCAGAACAACATCGACATCAAGTACACCGGTGACAAGGAGTTCGAGAAGCAGATCGGCATCAAGGTTCAGGGTGGCGACACCCCCGACCTCGCGATCTTCCCCCAGCCGGGTCTGCTCGCCGACACCGTCGCCTCGGGCAAGGTGCAGAAGCTCCCCGAGGGCGCTGTCGCCAATGTCAAGGAGAACTGGTCGGAGGACTGGCAGAAGTACGGCCAGGTCGACGGCACCCAGTACGGTGCGCCGCTGATGGCGTCCGTCAAGGGCTACATCTGGTACTCGCCGGCGAAGTTCAAGGAGTGGGGCGTTTCCGTTCCCAAGACCTGGGATGAGATGCAGGCGCTCGGCAAGACGATCGCCGAGAAGACCGGCGGACCCTCCTGGTGCGCGGGCTTCAACTCGGGCGAGGCCTCGGGCTGGCCCGGCACCGACTGGATCGAGGACGCTGTCCTCCGCGAGGCCGGCGCCGACACCTACGACTCCTGGGTCGCCGGTAAGACGAAGTTCACCGACCCGAAGATCAAGGCGGCCTTCGACTCTGTCGGCTCGATCCTGCGCGACCCGGCCCTCGTCAACGCCGGCTACGGCGACGTGAAGTCGATCAACTCCACGGCGTTTGGCGACGTCGCCCAGAACATGGCGAACGGCACCTGCGCGCTCACGCACCAGGCCTCGTTCTTCGAGGGCTTCCTGACGTCTGCGGGCGCGAAGGTGGCGGAGGACGGCGACGTCTGGGCCTTCCTCACTCCGCCGGTCAAGGCCAGTGACCCCCAGGCTGTCACCGGTGGTGGCGAGATGGTCGCCGCCTTCTCCAACGACGCTGACACTGCGAAGGTTCAGGAGTACCTCTCGAGCGCCGACTGGGCGAACAGCCGCGTCAAGCTCGGTGGCGTCATCTCCGCGAATAAGGGCCTCGACCCGGCTAACGCGGGCAGTGACGTGCTGAAGGACTCGATCGCGATCTTGCAGAACCCGGACACCACGTTCCGCTTTGACGCGTCCGACCTGATGCCGAAGGCCGTCGGCTCCGACAGCTTCTTCAAGGGCATCGTCGACTGGATCGACGGCACGGGCACCGACCAGGCGCTCGAAGAGATCCAGGCCGGCTACACCTCCTAGCAGTCCGGCGGAGGGCCGCGGTTTCCCCGGCCCTCCGACCACGCCTCGTCCCGGCGGAGCCGCAGCAGCGGTCCCGCCGGGATGAGGCTTCCGTTGAGTTCAGAGTCGCACTCGAAAGGACGTTCATGTCCCCCATCACCATCTCGGGGTTCTTCAAATGGCTGGCCGGACTCCCGCCGCTGGCGCAGATCCCGCTCATCCTCCTGGCTTTCGCGGCCGTGGTGGCGCTCATCCTTTTCTTTGTCGAGGTGGCCCCCCGACGCGGCGCCGGCTATACGGTGCTCCGCCTCGCGGTCGCCGTCGTCCTCCCGGTCGTCCTTCTGCTCGTCTTCGGCCTGTACAGCTCCGTCCTCTGGGTCGCGGTCGTCGCGGCGGTGCTTGGCGGCGCGCTGTTCCTGCTCGACTTCCGGTCCCGCAAAGGCGCGGGCTACGGACTCCAACTGGCCGCGTTCATGGCGCCGGCCGCTTTCTTCATCCTGATCGGCCTGATTTACCCGACGATCACTACCGCGTTCAACGCGTTCATGAAGAACGACGGCTCGGGCTTCGCTGGTCTCGATAACTTCGTCTGGGTCTTCACCAGTCCCGACGGCATCACCGCCTTCCTCAACACTGTCGTCTGGGTGCTGCTGGCGCCCATCACCGCGACCGCGATCGGACTCGCCTACGCCGTCTTTATCGACAAGAGTCGCGGCGAGAAGTTCTTCAAGCTGCTGGTCTTCATGCCGATGGCGATCTCGTTCGTCGGCGCATCGATCATCTTCAAGTTCTTCTACGACGTGCGACAGGGTGAGCAGATCGGCCTGCTCAACGGCGTCCTCACCGCCTTCGGTGCCCCGCCGGTCGACTGGCTGGGACTCGAGCCGTGGAACACGCTGTTCCTCGTCGTCGTCCTGATCTGGACCCAGGCCGGGTTCGCCATGACGGTCCTGTCCGCCGCCATCAAGGGCGTGCCCGCCGAGCAGCTCGAAGCGGCCTCGCTCGACGGCACCTCGGCCTGGCAGTCGTTCTGGAGTGTCACCGTTCCCGGCATTCGCTCGTCGATCGTGGTCGTCCTCACGACGATTTCGATCGCCTCCCTCAAGGTTTTCGACATCGTTTCGGCGATGACCGGTGGCCGCTCCGACACCACGGTCCTGGCCTTCGAGATGGTCCGCCAGTTCCAACTCGGCGCCCGCAGCGGCTACAGCGCGGCCCTCGCGGTCATCTTGTTCCTGCTCGTGCTCCCGATCGTCGTCTACAACGCCCGCCAGCTCGCCAAGCAGAGGGAAATCCGATGAGCGCCACGCCCACTCCGATCCAGGTTCCGGTCGATCGCACCACCGAACGGCGCCTCGTGCGCGGGGAGTCCCGCATCGAGACGGCCAGCGGCAAACTTAAGAAGGCGACGACGTCCCGCGGAGCCACGCTGGCGGCGCTGATCATCGCGGTCATCTGGACCGTGCCGACACTCGGCCTGTTCATCTCGTCGTTCCGTCCCGCGAACGACATTAAGACCACCGGCTGGTGGACGATCTTCGCCAACCCCGGTTTTACTCTCGACAATTACGCGAACGCGCTGAACTCGGGAGACAGCCTCACCCTCGGCAAGGCGTTCGTAAACTCACTGGTCATCACGCTGCCCGCGGCGCTCATCCCGATCACCATCGCGAGCCTCGCCGCCTACGCCTTTGCATGGATTGATTTCAAGGGCCGTAACACGGTGTTCGTCCTCGTGTTCTCGCTCCAGATCGTGCCCATTCAGATGGCGCTCGTGCCGCTGCTCCAGCTGTTCTCGGACGGCCTGCGCATCGGCGGGCTCTACATCCTCCCCGGTCTCGGCGTGAACGGGTTGGACGGCTCCTACGCGAAAGTCTGGATCGCGCACACGATCTTCGCCCTCCCGCTCGCGATCTTCATGCTGCACAACTTCATCTCGGAGATCCCGGGCGAAGTCATTGAGGCCGCACGCGTGGATGGAGCAGGCCACGGGCAGATCTTCTTCCGGATCGTCCTGCCGCTCGCGGTGCCGGCGATCGCCTCTTTCGGCATCTTCCAATTCCTCTGGGTCTGGAATGACCTGCTGGTAGCGACGGTCTTCACCTCGGGTGCGGGACTACCGATCACGAAGGCGCTGCAGGACCTCACCGGGTCCTACGGACAATCGTGGGAGCTACTCACGGCCGGCGCGTTCATCTCGATCATTGTGCCGCTCATCGTGTTCTTCTCGCTCCAGAGGTTCTTTGTCCGCGGCCTCCTCGCCGGCGCCACCAAGGGGTAGCGGTCCGCGGCACCGTCATCTGCGGCGTTGTCGTCGTCGGCAGTAGCTCCGCTACAGCTCTCCTCCTCCGCCTTGCAGCTAACGGCGCCGCGAACCGCTACAGCTCTCGGAGGGGGAGGGGGCACGGACGAAGGCCCGGGTCCTGCTTGCGCAGGACCCGGGCCTTCGTCGTGGCGGCGACCTCGCGTGCGGCTTCGACCTCGGTGACAGCCCGTCCGTGCGCAGATCCAAGCAGGACACTGCCGAGGTCCACGTGCGAATGACGGGGGTACGTGTCACCATGACTACATGGTCCCCACCCTCGAGGTTCTCACGATTCCCGAAATCGACACTCGCCTCGCTGCACTTGAGGCACGCGCAGGCGCTTCGGCCGATGAGCTGCGCCAGCGCGCGGACCAGTACGAGCTGTCCCAGGAGGGACAAGCAATCTTGCGCAAGCTCGAGGACCTGACCTACCTGCGAGAGCATGCCGAGCGTTGACGCTGGCGGTCAGTCCGACGGGGGGCTTGAGGAAAACGTCTTCGACTTCATGCTGGAGATCATGGAGATGCTCGCGAGGATCATTCCCAACGGACTCGTCGGTTTAGAGAGCAGCGTGGTTCGAACGCGCGGCGGCGGTGTTGCAGTCACAGTTGAGCCAACCGAGGAACTCGGGCTTCGGCTGGACATCGACGACGTAGAGACGTTCCGCCTCATCGTCCAGTATCGGCTCGTGCTGAGTCCGGTGAGCCGCCTCGTGTCTGTAGAGCGCTCGACGTTTAAAGTGAACGTGGTGGGCTCGGCCCGGCCACTCTTCACAGTCGACTATCTCCGACAAAGCGGTAGCGACGTCCCCTCGGCGCACTACAACGTGCATGCCGAGCGACAAGACATGACAGACGCGCTCGCGGCGACAGGCGCCCGACGTCGCGGAAAGATACACCAGAAGCGCCGAGCGAGAGGTGACACGCCGAGATTCGGCGATGTGCATTTCCCAACTGGTGGCCATCGGTTTCGGCCATGCGTGGAGGACGTGCTCGAGATGATGATCATCGAGTTCGGTATCGACACTCTTGATGGCGCGGGCGCTGCGCTTCACCAGGGCCGCCTCCGGTGGCGCACGCGTCAGCTCGCCGCCGCGGTGTCCGATGACCCGATGACCGCCGCTGCAGAATTGGAGCGACTTGGATTCGACGTCAATCCGCGTGACGGCGCCACAACGCATCCGCGCCTTGATCGTCTCACTGCACTCTGACGTCATCCACTGCAAACTCCCCGGAGTGCCCGGCTGACGGTCCCCATACGGAACGTTGAACGGACAGGCAGTGGCCGGCGTTTTAACGACTTGCGGACACATGACGCGGAAGCGGCCGCTGAACGCCCCGTCCCCTACGGAACAGCCGGGACGGACAAATTGCCTCGGCTTCTCGGCTCGCAGGCCCCGTTCGGCTTGAATGGCGTTCGGCACCCAGTACGGTTCGGTGCCTCTGCCTGGGTCGGCCACACCGCTCACGAGACCCGCCTGTTCCTGCCTCTCGTCCCGGCGACGCGGAGAATTCAGGTGGTCCCGATCACCGGTCGCGCCGCGGCACAATGCTGCGAGCGGGCTCCTTCTGCGCCTCGGATATGAAGCCACGCGGTCGCTCGAGGGGCGGCGCGTCTGGGTGGAGCGCCCGGAGCGGTAGGCACTGCCGGTCGACATCGCGCTTTGGCACCGCCACCACGGAGTACGACTGCATGCCGGGTTAGAGAGGTAGACGGCCGGTGATGACCGACGCGGCGACCTCCACCAGAACGTCACGGCCGGCCGGACCAGTCCATCGCGCAGCGCGGTGAGGCGCACCCGCTTTGGAGAGCCCTCTGGTGTCGCGTCGACCATGGCCGCGAGTGCCGCGGTGAGACGGTCCGCAGCGGCTTCGGCGCTCGGCCACTGACCCACCGCTTCTAACCCCGCGGGGCGAACCCCTTGGGCGTACTTGTCCATGCCATCGGAGGTGCTCATGTCGACAACGTTGAGGTGCCGATGCCCGAGGTTGGTCAGGTCGACTACGGCGGCTCGGTGCGTGATCCCCAGCTCCGATGCGATGGTGTCGGCATCAACCTCGTCCTGCTCCTCCAACAGTCGCACAACGGTCATGAGCACGGGGTAGTCGCGGGTGCTCCACTTATACGCTTTCGCGAGGCGATCATGACCCGCCGCTCACCCCTGAGCGCCCCACGCCGGTACGTCGCTGATCGATCCCCTTACGGAAAGGACCTCGCACCCGGTCAGCGACGTTCGGCTGATCGGTCGCGCTTGATGCGCGAGGGCCGCCTGACGAAGCGGCGCTTCGCACTCGCCTTATCGTTAGTGCATGACACGTGTGGAACCGAAGGTGGCTGGAGCGTCGCCGACCGATGCCGTCAACACGTCGATGTCACCCGCGCCCCTCCGCGCGCTGGACTCGGCAGGCCGGCAAACGGGCGTGACCACGTGAGCGGGTGGGAGGACGGCGCCGTCGCGACCTTCGTCGCCGCTCTCATCGCGGGCGTTGTAGGACTTGCCGCGATCGTCGTCACCGTCATCGACGGGATCTCCACTCGACGTGTGACCAAGAATTTCACCGCGCGCGAACAGAGTTGGACGCGCTGGTCGTGGACGATCGAGAAGACGCTCAGCGACACCCCTGCCGAGCGGGAGATGGGGTTGGCGATGATGGACGCTCTCAGTGACATGCCGTGGTTGACAGAGGATGATGAGCGTATAGCGTTGGCCGTCGCGCAGGCGGTCATCGCCCGGAACGAACGTAAGGAACCGTGAGAACGGCAGCGACAGAGTCGCTCCTGATCGGAGGACAGATGAGCAAGGACACCGAACGGGCAATCGAGCACGCTCGTTCGATCCAGGAGAAGATGACGAAGCGCCTGAATGGGCGCGGAACGGTCAGCCGCTCGGCGTTCACCGGCAGATTTGTCTCGAATGTAGCCGCAAGGCATCCCACATCATCCGTTACGGACCGATCCGGTCAAACGGGCGTGCCTAAAGCGGGCTGATCTCGCGCTCACGGGCCAGCCAAAGGGGCTTCGTCCCGGTGGGGCGGCCCGCGCTCCGCAGCACATCTTCGCCGTGGGCGGAAGCCTCGGACCGCAGCGATCAGCGGCGTTAGGGTCGAGCAGTGAGCAGGATGGGCGACGTCGCGGCAGGCGGCGGGATGCGCGGAGGGGCGCGCGGAGGGAGGATCTCGAGCAGCGATCCCGACAGCCAGCGCCAGGTCAACGCGGCGGCGCCCAAGGTCGACGACCTGCTCCGGCGGATCGCCGGACTCTTCCGCGACCACCGCCCGACGCTCACGCTCACCGTGATCCTCGTGCTCGTTGGAGCCGCTCTCACGATCGTGCCGCCGCTGCTCACCCAGCTCGCGTTCGACCGCGGCCTGTTTCCGCCGGGCGGACGGCCGAACCTGCCTGTCCTGCTCGAACTCGTCGGAATCATGGTGCTGATCTGGGCGTTCTCCGCGATCCTCGGCGTCTGGCAGACCTACCTCACCGCGACCGTTGGCAACACGGTGATGGGCGAGCTGCGCATCCGCCTCTTCCGCCACCTCCAGGCCATGGAACTCGGCTTCTTTACCCGCACGCGCACCGGTGTCATCCAGTCGCGCCTCGCGAACGACGTCGGCGGTGTGGCGAGCGTACTCACCAACACCGTCTCGAGCGTGCTCGGCAACACGGTAACGGTGATCGCGGCGGTCGTTGCGATGCTCCTGCTCTCGTGGCAGATGACGATCGTCGCCCTGGTCCTCACTCCGGTGCTCGTCGTCGCGCAGCGCCGCGTCGGCCAGGTGCGCGCCCGCATCGCGACGAAGACGCAGGAGTCCTTATCGGAGATGACCGCGATCACCCAGGAGACGCTGAGCGTCTCGGGCATCCTCCTGGCCAAGAGCTTCGGCCGACAGGAGTCGGAGGTGACACGCTATGCCGACGAGAACGGCCGACAGATTCAGCTCCAGGTGCGCCAGCAGATGTCCGGGCAGTGGTTCTTCGCCATGGTGCAGATCTTTCTCTCGGTGATTCCCGTGATCGTCTACCTCGTTGCGGCCTGGCTCATCCTCGGCGGTACCACTGTTACCGCCGGTACCGTCGTCGCCTTCACCACGGTGCAGGCGCGCCTGATGTGGCCGCTCCTCGGTCTGATGCGCGTCGCGCTCGATCTGCAGACCGCCGGGGCACTCTTCGCCCGCATCTTCGAGTACCTCGACCTGCGCCCCGCAATCACGGACCGGGCAAGTGCCCGCGAGGTCGGCGGCGACGTCGGCCGGGTTGAGCTGGACGACGTTGTCTTCCGCTATCCGGACCAGGCCGAGGACGCCCGGCCAACCCTCGACCACGTCTCCGTCTCGATCGAACCCGGCCAATTCGTCGCGTTCGTCGGTCCCTCCGGAGCGGGAAAGACCACGATCTCGTACCTCATCCCGCGCCTCTACGACGTGGTCGGGGGAGCGGTGCGTTTCGCGGGCATCGACGTGCGGGAACTGCGGCAGGAGTCGCTGGTCTCACACATCGGCATCGTCAGCCAGGAGACGTACCTCTTCCACGCGACGATTGCCGACAACCTCCGCTACGCGCGCCCCGATGCGACGCAGGAGGAGCTGGAGGCGGCTGCCCGTGCCGCGAATATCCATGCCACGATCACTTCGTTCCCCGACGGCTACGACACGCTCGTCGGTGAGCGCGGTTACCGCCTCTCCGGGGGTGAGAAGCAGCGGCTCGCGATCGCCCGCGTGCTCCTCAAGGACCCCGCCGTCCTCATTCTCGACGAAGCGACCAGCGCCCTCGACACCGTCTCGGAGCGGGTCGTGCAGACCGCGCTCGATGACGCATCCCGCGGGCGGACGACCATCGCGATCGCCCACCGGCTCTCGACCATCGTCTCGGCCGATGTCATCCACGTGGTCGAGGGCGGACGGATTGTCGAGTCAGGCACCCACCGCGAACTGCTGGAACTCGGTGGCCTCTACGCATCGCTGTACGCGCAGCAGTCCGAGTCGGCGCTCCAGGGCTGAACAGCCGCGGAGCCCGTCTCGGGTTGCCCGGCTACTCGCAGGCGATCCCATCGCCGTCACGGTCGAGCCCGCGGCTGTAGCCGGCGTCGCCCGCACGAATCGGGGCTGCCTTAGCAGCACGCACTTCGGTGCAGTTGGCGTAGTAGACGGATCCGCCGCCGGTGGTTGCCGCCGGAGGTGCTGCCTGCTCGGCAGCCGCGGCCGGACTATCGGCGGCGGCGATTGGAGCGGCGGCGGCGGATGCGGCGGCGGCTTCGAGCTCGGCGATCCGGGCGTCGCGGCTCGCCAGTGTGGTCGTCGAGGTGGCCGCCTCGGCGGCCATCGAGTCGACCTTCTGCTGGAGCCCGGCAGCGGTAGCCTCCGCGGCGCTGAGGTCGGAGACGGCCTTCTCCCGCGATTCGGTCTGCTCCTTCAGCGAGTCTTCGGCGGTCGCCAGCTGCTGCTGAACAGTGGCGAGCTGCGCCTCGAACTCACCGGTGTCGGAGGCTCCGCCAGCTGCGCCTATTGCGCTGCCGACGACGAGGGCGCCGGCGGACGCCCCCATCAGGGCCAGGAGCGGTACTCGGCGCCGCGGTCGGTCCTGCTTGCGCCCACGCACCTTTGTCGGAGGGAGCGGCGGGGGCCAGACGGTGGCGGACGGGCTGGGTTCGGTCATGGTGCGCTCCTCGCGGCAAATCCACGCCCTCGTCGTTGAGGGCGTCGAGAAAAGATAACCTCTCGTTGCCGGTTGAGACAAGGTGTTTCAACTCAGTCCGAACGCTCGCCGTCACTCCGCGGGGCGGTCGGCGAGCATCTGCTCCATGAGCGAGATCTCGGCCTCCTGCGCCTTGACGACCGAGGTAGCGAAGTCGGTCGCGACGCCCACGCGACTGCGGGCGAGTAGCGCCTCCGCCATGTCGATGGCACCGCGGTGGTGGGCAATCATCAGCTCGAGGAACATCCGGTCGACGTCGCGACCGGAGGCGGTGCTGAGCGCGGCAATCTGCTGCGGAGTAGCAAGACCCGGCATGCTCGTCGGCACGACGCCGTCCTCGGTCCCCATCCCCATCGCCGAGTGCTCGTCAGCGGCTCCGGCGAGTGTCGGCCGGCCCATCCACGTCATCGACGGCTCGGAAGCAGCCTGAGGCAGGCCCCAGGAATTCAGCCAACCGAAGAGTTGTCCCGCCTGCTGCTGCTGCGTGAGCAGGATGTCCTTTGAGACCGTCAGCACCTCGTCGTCGGTGCTGCGCTCGCGAGCGATCATCGCCAGCTCGGCACCCTGCAGGTGGTGCACCTGCATGTCGCGCGCGAAGCCTGCCTCAGCGCTGTTACTCGACGGGGTCGGACTGGAGGCGAAGGGGGCGAGAGCCCCAAAGAGGTAGCCGCCGGCAGTTCCCACGAGCAGAGCGACGGCCGCCACGGCCGCGAGGAGGACGCGTCCCCTACTGCTTGCCGGGCGCATCGATACCGCCGGTGCAGGGCGCGCCGGGCTCGGGCGCGCTCGAGGACTGCCAGAAGCGCTCGACGAAAGCGTTGAGGCGGGGATCGTCGGGGGAGTCGATCGCAACCTGGGCGTCCCACGCGCTGAGCACGATCGGGGAGGTGAGTCCCTCGTAGGGCGAGACGACGGAGTAGGTCTCGGGCATCGCAGCGACCAGCGCGTCGACTTCGCTCTGCGGCAACGACGGGTCGTAGGTCGCCCAGACGGCCCCGTGCTCGAGATCGTGCACGGCATTCTCGTTGGGGACCGGCTGGTCGTAGACCCCGCAATTCATCCAGACCGCATTGTGCGGGCCGCCGGCGGGAGGGGTCTGCGGGTACTCGACCGCTCCGGCCACATGGGTGGCGTCGTTGGTAAAGGTCTGAAGGCCATCGATCTGGCGGGCCTCGACGATCTGCTGGTTGCCGAAGACCGTGACGGCGACGATGCCGCCGACCGCGAGCACGGCTAGCGCCGAGAGCGACCAGATCCAGATGCGGGAGCTGCGTGTGCGGCGATCCTGTTCGCGCTTGTAGGCTTCGAGCTTTTCCTGGCGGGCGCGGTTCTTGGTGGACATCGTGTCTCTGGGCACGGCGGGGTCTCTCGTTCTGGGGGCGGATGGCGCCTGGTGGCGGGCGCAGGCGCCTGAGAGGCGCTCTCAGATGCTAACGAGAATGGCTCCAGATCGGCTCAATGGGGGGTAGACATGTGGAGGACCCTCAGCCCGCGAAGGTGAGCCACAGCAGCAACCCGTTGAGCACGATGAGGAACACCGCCGCGAGCGCGGCTCCGAGGGTCGTGAACCACCGATTTGTCTGATCGCCCATCAGGCCCCGATCCCGAGTGAGGACCACCAGCGGCACCAGCGCGAACGGAATGCCGAACGAGAGCACCACTTGACTCAGCACCAGCGCGCGCGTCGGGTCACAACCGATGGCCAGTACCAGCAGCGCCGGGATCAGCGTTACCAGCCGGCGCGCGACGAGCGGCACGCGCACGTGGAGCAGTCCGTGCATGATCTCCGCTCCCGCATAGGCGCCGACCGAGGTCGAGGCCAGGCCGGAGGCGAGCAGGCCGACCGCGAACAGCGTCGCGACCACCGGTCCAAGCGCCGCCCCGATCGCGGCGTGTGCCCCCTCGAGGCTGTCGGTCCCGGCGACTCCTGAGAGCGAGTGCGCGGCGAGGAGCAGGATCGCGAGGTTCACGGTCCCGGCGATGGCGAGCGCGATGGTGACGTCGATTCGGGTGGCGATGAGGATCCTCCGCCGGGCACCCGCGCCCTCGACATGGCCGAAGCGGTCGCGGGCGAGGGCCGAGTGAGCGTAGATGGCGTGCGGCATGACGGTGGCGCCGAGGATCGACGCGGCCAGCAGCACCGACTCCGAGCCCTCCAAGCGCGGGACAAGCCCGGTAACCGTGGCTCCGACGTCCGGCGGATCGACGACCACTCCCACCGTGAAACCGACAGCGATCAGCACCATCAGCCCCGTGATGACGCGCTCGAACGGCTGAGCGCCGCCCCGGGTCTGCACGAGCAGCAGCACCAGCGACACGGCGCCGGTCACGAGCCCACCGGCCAGCAGCGGCAGTCCAAAGAGCAGGTGGAGGGCGATCGCTCCGCCGATCACCTCGGCGAGGTCGGTCGCCATCGCCACGGTCTCGGCCTGGAGCCAGTAGGCCCGGCGCCCCCAGCGCCCGCGGAGGCGGTCGCCGAGCAGTTCGGGCAGGCTGCGGCCGGTCATCAGGCCGAGCTTCGCCGAGAGGTACTGGATGAGCCACGCCATCAGGTTGCCGAGCACGACGACCCAGACCAGCAGGTAGCCGAAGCGGGCGCCGGCCGTCATATTGCTGGCGACGTTTCCCGGATCGAGATAGGCGACCCCGGCGACCATCGCGGGGCCGAGGAGGCGCAGAAGAGAGATATCGGCCGGACGCCGCGGCGGTGCGGCGATCGGAGAGGTCATTCGGGATCCGTTCCGTCTCGACGGGGGCGCTCGCGGACCCTCACGATAGGGTACTTCGACCGCCGCGGCACTCCCTTCCGTCTTCTCCTCCTGACGACGTCACCGCCTCCCGTCACAGGCCGCAGGGCGGTTGCTACGCTGGCGAGATGACCCTGGATCGCGCCCTGCCCGCACGCCCGGAGGGCGGGATGCCCAGACACCCGGAGACCGGGATGGTCTACGCCGAGTCGGTGCTCGATCTGATCGGCGACACTCCGCTCGTCAAGCTCGGTCCCGTCGCCGCGGGTGTCCGGGCCACCGTGCTGGTGAAGGTCGAGTACCTCAACCCCGGTGGCTCGTCGAAGGACCGCATCGCGACCCGGATCATCGACGCGGCCGAGCGCGACGGCCTCCTTGCGCCCGGCGGCACGATCGTGGAGCCGACGAGCGGGAACACCGGCATCGGCCTGGCCCTCGTCGCCCAGCAGCGCGGCTACCGCTGCGTCTTCGTCCTGCCCGACAAGGTCGGCCAGGACAAGCGGAGCGTGCTCACCGCCTACGGAGCCGAGATCGTCGTCACGCCGACGGCCGTCGCTCCGGAGGATCCCGCCTCCTACTACTCCGTCTCCGATCGCCTCGCCCGCGAGATCCCCGGCGCCTTCAAGCCCAACCAGTACGCCAACCTCAACGGGCCGCTCAGCCACTACGAGACCACCGGCCCCGAGATCTGGCGGGACACCGCCGGCCGCCTCACCCACTTCGTCGCCGGCGTGGGCACGGGCGGCACGATCAGCGGAGTGGGCCGGTACCTCAAGGAGGTGTCGGAGGGTCGCGTGCAGATCATCGGCGCCGACCCCGAGGGCTCTGTCTACTCCGGCGGCGGCGGGCGCCCCTATCTCACCGAGGGCGTGGGCGAAGACTTCTGGCCGAGCGCCTACGACCCGACCGTGGTCGACCGGATCATCGCCTCCAGCGACGCCGAGTCGTTCGCGATGACCCGCCGTCTCGCTCGAGAGGAGGGCCTACTCGTCGGCGGCTCGAGTGGTCTGGCCGTCTCGGTGGCGCTCAAGGCCGCTGCCGATCTCGGACCTGACGACGTGGTGGTCGTGCTCCTGCCGGACGGCGGTCGCGGCTACCTCGGGAAGATTTTCAACGACCGGTGGATGCGCTCTTACGGCTTCCTCGACATGCGAGACGAGGGCACTGTTCGCGACGTGCTGAGTGCTCGGGCCGCGAATGCTCAGGCAGGCGGGCTGCCCGCCCTTGTGCACGCGCACCCGACAGACACCATCCGCGACGCGATCGGGATCATGACCGAGTTCGGTGTTTCGCAGCTGCCGGTGCTGAGCGCCGAGCCTCCGGTGGTGATGGGGGAGGTCGTCGGGACCGTTGATGAACGCGACCTGCTCGATCGCGTGTTCGCCGGCTCCGCCTCGATGAACGATCCACTCGGCGTCTGCGTCGGCGACGTTCTCCCGCTGATCGGTCTCGGCGAGGGCATCACCACCGCCCGAGCCGCGCTCGCCGAGGCGAGCGCGCTCCTCGTCACCGACGAGGGCAAACCCGTTGCCGTGATCACGCGGCAGGATCTTCTCACCTACGCCACAGCCTGATCGCCGTCGCCTCCGCACCTTTGACCCAGGGAGACCGCTCAATGCCCAAGAAGCAGCACTTCGACACCCGCGCTATCCACGCCGGGCAGGAGTTCGACCCGACTACCGGCGCGGTCGTTCCGCCCGTCTACCTGACGTCGACGTTCGTCCAGGACGGGATCGGCGGATTCCGCGGCGGCTACGAATACGCGCGCTCGGCCAACCCGACGCGCGACTCCCTCCAGGAGCTGATCGCCTCGCTCGAGGGCGCGGACGTCGCCTACTCCTTCTCTTCCGGTCTTGCCGCCGAGGACACCCTGCTGCGTGCGGCGCTCGCTCCCGGCGACCACGTCGTGCTCGGCAACGACGCGTACGGCGGAAGCCATCGGTTGATCGACCGTGTGCACAGCGCGTGGGGCGTGCGCAACACGGCGGTCGACATGGCGAACCTTCGCGAGGTGCAGCGGGCTATCGTCCCCGGCGAGACGAAGATGCTCTGGGTCGAGACGCCCTCCAACCCGCTGATGACCATCAGTGACATTGCGGAGCTGGCCGACCTCGCCCATGCGCACGACCTGATCGTCGTCGTCGACAACACGTTTGCCTCCTCCGCCCTGCAGCAGCCGCTCGCGCTCGGCGCCGACGTGGTGGTGCACTCGACCACGAAGTACCTCGGCGGGCACTCCGATGTCGTCGGCGGCGCGCTCGCGCTGCGCTCGGGTGCTCTCGCCGAGAAGATCGCGTTCCTGCAGTTCGCCGTCGGAGCAATCTCGGGGCCGATGGACGCCTGGCTCACCGTGCGCGGCATCAAGACTCTCGGGGTGCGGATGGAGCGCCACTCCATCAACGCGCAGGCGGTCGCCGAGTTCCTCACCGAGCACCCCGCGGTGACGGCGGTGCACTACCCGGGCCTTCCGGGACATCCGGGACACGAGCTCGCTAAGCGCCAAATGTCGCGGTTTGGCGGGATGCTCTCGCTCGAACTCGCGACGCCGCGCGCGGCCCGCAAGTTCGCCGAGTCGACGGAGCTGTTTCAGTTGGCGGAGTCGCTGGGCGGCGTCGAGTCGCTCATCGGGTATCCGAGCGAGATGACGCACGCCTCGGTCAAGGGCACTCCGCTCGAAGTGTCGGAGTCGCTCGTGCGCCTCTCGGTGGGGCTCGAGGACTCCGGCGACCTGATCGCCGACCTGTCGTCGGCGCTGCCCAAGAGGTAGGGGCCGCCCGGCGGTACCCGAGCGTCGTCGGGCCACCGTCCGTTCAGGAGCGTCCCACTACCCTGGAGCGATGCATCCCGCTCTCGCCGCTCTCGGTCGGCGCGTCCGGCCCCGCACGCGCCTCGCCGTCCTGGGCCGACGCGTCCGACCCAGGACGCGGCTCCGCCAGCTCGTCCGACTCTCCCGCACCGCCCTACACCGTCTGGCCGCCCGCCCGATCGACCACCCGGCCTCGCTCGCCTTCCGCCGCGAGCTGCTGGTCCTGGCGCTCGCGAACCGGTTCTCGCGGCGCTCGGCGGTCGACCCCGACGGCGAGGTCGTCGTGACGATGACCACCCACGGCGAGCGGCTGCAGCGCGTGCACGTCGCCCTCGAGTCGATTGCGCGTGGTGAGGCGCGCCCGGCGCGTCTGGTGCTCTGGCTCGACGACCCGGCGCTGCACGCCGATCTGCCCGCACCGCTTCGGCGCCTGCGCCGACGGGGGGTCGAGATCCGCCTGGTCGACGGCTACCGAGTGCACACGAAGTACTACCCGTACCTGCTCTCGGGCCGCGCCGGCGAACGCGACCTCGTCACCTCGGACGACGACATCGTCTACCCGCGCACCTGGCTCCGCGGCCTGTGCGACGCCCGCAGCAGATATCCCCGCACGACGGTCCTCTGCTACCGCGCCCATCGCGTCGGGATCGTCGATGGAGCGGTCGCGCCGTACACGAGCTGGACGCCTGTCGCGGACACGCGCGCCTCCGCCGACGTCTTCGGCACCTCCGTCTCGGGCCAGCTGCTCCCGAGCGAGCTGCTCACCGAGATCGCTGCCCACGGCGACGCCTTCCGCGACATCGCGCCCGATGCGGACGACATTTGGCTGCACGTTCGCGCGGTCGATGCCGGCTACCGCATCGCGCAGATCGAGCCGCGCGCACAGCTCTTCCCGTTCGTGCCGCGCACTCAGCAAACCGGGCTCTACCTCGTGAACTACTGGGACGGCGGCAACGACCGCCAGGCCCGCGCCGCCTACACCCCAGAGGTCACGGCTCGCATCGCGGCCGACGCCGCCGAGCGGGAGGGCCGACTCCGATGAGGCTCCTCTTCGTGAGCAACCTCTACCCGCCGCAGGTTCTCGGCGGCTACGAGATGACCTGCGCCCGGGTTGCAGAAGCGATGGCGGCGCGCGGCCACAGCGTGCGGGTGCTAACCTCGCCGACCTACCTGCCTCCCGATCCCTCGCCGGCGGTCGAGCTGCACCGCACGCTGAGCCTGCGCACGTACTTTCCCCTCCCGCAGACCGGCGGCGAGATCGCGCAGCTGATGCACCACGAGAGCGCCGTCTCTCGCTTCGAGAACACCCGCATCCTGCTGGAGGAGCTGCGCGACTTCGAGCCCACCCACGTGGTCGCGTTCAACCTGCTCGGCCTCGGCGGACTTGCTTTCATCGACCTGTTGCGCAGCGTCGATGCACCCTGGATGTGGAACCTCGGCGACCGGATCCCGAACGCCCTGGTCGACGGGCTGCCCGAGCGGGTGCTCGCCGTCTACGGAGCGCAGGCTCCCGATTACTTCGACCGCGGCGAGATCGTGGCGGTCAGCCGCTCCCTCGTTGACGGGATCGAGGCCGGTGGGCTGACCCTCGGCGAGGTGGAGGTGATCGGCCGTGGAGTCACCGTGCCTCCCGACTCCGGCGAGCCCCGCCTGTACCGGGAGGGAGGCGTCACCCGCTTCACGTTCGCGGCCTCGCTCGGTGAGCACAAAGGCGTGGGACTCGTCGTAGAGGCGGCAGCCGTGTTGGCGGATGAGACCCGCGACTTCCGCGTCGACCTCTACGGCGACGGCGACGTCGAGGGCTGGCGTGCTCGCGCGAGCGACGCCGGGCTCGACGGAGTGGTCGAGTTCCACGGCGCGACGCCCCGGGACGAGGTGCTCGCCGCTCACGAGCACGCGGACGCCTTCCTCTTCCCCACCTGGGAGGGCGAGGCGTTCGGCGTGGCGCCTGTCGAGGCCGCTGCGGCCGGCTGCGTCCCCATCGTCACAGCGGCGAGCGGAGTCGCGGAGTTCCTGATTGACGGCGTCGATTGCGTCAAGATCACCCGCTCCGTTCCCGCGCTCGTCGGCGCCATGCGCAACGTCATGAACGGTTCGACCGACCTGGAGGCCCTTGGTCGCCGCGGGCGGCAGGCCGCCCGCGGGCCGCTCTCGTTCGAACGCTCCATCGAGCTCATCGAAGCCTCGCTCGAGCGGCGCGGCACACCGGGGAGCCTCAGCGACCGCCTGGCCGACACCACTCTCGAGGCCGACATCATGGACAAGGATCAGCGGACGATGGATATCCTTCACCGCCGCTTTTCCGGACGGGACGACGACGATGACCAGTGACCACAACTTCCTCCGCGACCCCGCTGCCGCTCCCACCCGCTTCGGCCGGAGTCACGCTGCGCTGCGCGAGTCAGCGCACAAGCTGCTCGCGCCCTGGTTCGAGCAGGCGCGGCTGCGCACCGAGGAGGTGCGGAGCGAGACCGCCGCGGTGCGAGACGAGACCGCCGCGGTGCGAGACGAGCTCGCGGTCGTGCGCGGCGAGGTTAGCGCCGTTCACGGCGAATGCGCGGCGCTGCGCGACGAGACGGCGGGCCTCCAGTCGGCGCTGGATGAACTGAGAGCTTCGGTGTCGGCGCTGCGCGCGTCGGTGCAGGAGGAGGCAGACGCCGCGCCCGGCCGATTCGACGCTGTGGACGAGCGCGCCGCCCTGCTCGACGAGCGCCTGCGCGGCGCCGAACTCGAGCTGCGCGCGGTGACCCGTCGCCTCGCGGAGGCGCTCGACCGCTGACGGGGTGTGGTGGTGCTGAGCGGTCCGTTTCGCGCCCGTTCGTGTGACGTCGGCGGAGGGAGTGGGAGCTGGAGGCGCTGCGAGCGTGTCCAGCGCCCCGTTTCATCGGGTCTGACCGGCTGATGCTGTTCAGGGCTGCGCGGGCTTGGGCGCAGGTCGCCCAGAACGACCGCGGAATCAGAACGACCGCGGAATAGAGTGGCACTCTTTCCCCGAGAGAGGTCCCCCGATGACTGAGACGTCCGCAGCTTCCGATGACAACTCCTTCGTCCGTCGCGAGGAGGTGGGAGCCGCAGGAGGAGTAGCGCCGCTGAGTGATGACAAGAAGGTCCCCGTGGGCAATCTCCCCGACCGGGTGCTCACGACGAACGGCGGACGCCCGGTCGGCAAGGGCGAGCTGACGTTAAACGCTGCGGATTTCGGGATCCTTGGGACTGCCGACGACTCCGCAACCCTGCAGGCTGCGATCGATGAGGCGACCGCCGCCAGCCACACAGGGCAGACCAAGACGTCGAACGGATCGAGCGCCTGGGCGAGAGTCATGCTGCGTCCCGGCATCTACCGCGCGAACATCATTCTCCGTGCCGGGGTGGAGTTTGCTGGCATGAGCGGCACGTCCGCCCGTTTCGGAATCGGTGACTACCGCTACGGCGGAGTCGTCATCCGCCCGGCCGACCCGTCTAAGCCCGCGGTCACGATCGACGGCGCCGCGACGGCTCTCTCGAGTGTCACGCTCACCGGCGACGGGTCGGGCGTCGGCCTGCATGTCCGCTACGGCTTTGAGACGCGAGTCGATAACGTACGCATCATCAGCTTCGAGAAGGGGCTTTGGATCAGCCAGACCAATAATGCAATCTATAACTTCATCCGTGTTGACAACTGCGGCTCCACCACCAGCCCTGCCGTCGTCATCGAGTCAAACCAGTCGAGCTCCGGAAATGCGCTGATCACCAATACGGCCGACTTCAACTCGCTGCACATCGAGCGAGCTAAGGGAGGCACATCCCTCGCCGTCGGTGTCGGCAATCGGCCGAACTACGATGCGGCAGAATTCCTCCGCTTCGTCAATCTGCACATCGAGTCCTCGACCGACTCGGGCGGAATAGCGAACCCAAATGGTGTCCCTGTAATTGATCTCGGTAATGTCCGCGGTGTTGATTTTGTGGCAGCGTTCGTCTTTGGCGGTCCCGGTCCGCTCCTGCGCATGAATCAGCAGGTCCTCAATACGAGCACCGGTTTCAACGGTGGAGTCTCCGTTGTCGGGGGCACCTGGCTCGGGCAAGGGCCGTCCAACAATCTCTTCGTGCTGGCCCGAGGCAATGGCTTCCACCTGGGCGGCGGCGCCCGCCTCAGCCGGTACACCGGAGCCGCAGTGTTCGTCTCCGTCGACTTCGGGCCCGTGGTCTCGATCAGGGACCCACAGCCCCTTCCGTACGTCAACAACGGCGCGATGGTCGCACCCGGGCCGATCCTCTCCGACCAGCGTCCGAACACAGCCACGACGCGGCGCCCGTACGACGTGCAGGGAGATGTGCGCGTCTGGGGACACGAGATTTTCGTCCAGCCGACGGCACCGACCTTCACGCTCTCAGGTAATGGAGCGACTTTCAGCGGCAGCGGAAGTGACTCACGAGGCACAATCGTCGTTCAGGTCGCGAACGGCGCGACGTCTGCATTCACAGGGGCACCGGGCGGCGTGGAACTGGGGCGAGTCACGTTCGCGCAGCCGTGGAGCAGCGCCCCGCACGTCGCCGTGACGCCCGCGTCGGCGGATGCCGTTGACGCTGGTGTGTGGGCGAATGCGACGCCGACCCAGATCATCCTTTTCGCGAAGAGTGCGCCGTCCGGTGCGACCTCGGCCAAGCTTCTGAGGATCACCTACTCCGCTGTCGGCACCGTCACTGGATGACGATGTTCGCTGGAGCACGGCGCAGGACGTGAGCGACACCCTGCACCCTCGTTGAGGGTTTACCCGGGTTCGGACGTCGGCGTGTTCATCTCATGAATCGTGTCCGCGACCGCGTCGGGACAGGGCTGGACCCCCGTCGTCGCGGTGGAGGTCCTCGCGTAGGGGCCGTTGCTCGGGGCACTGGTCGGGCGAGTCGCCGCCGTCGTGCCGGCCGGACGCTCGGCGGCTGTGGATCCGGCGCGGGCGTTCGTGAATGTGGTGGCCGCATACGAGGTGGCATTCATCGCTGAGAACGAGGGGGTTCTGGCGGCGGAAAAGAAGGAGACCGACGAGCGGATCGCGTTCGCGCCCACGGTGATGAGCGAGCACGGCGGGCGCCGACGAGACCCACCGTCTTTACGCGCCGGAGAGCAGGGGAGGGTGCTAGCGATGTTTTCTCGACCCGTTCTAACAATTTGACGAGCGGTGCTCCTCATGGGTCATTTCTCCTCCCTCCGCCACCGGCTGGTCCTCCCTTACTTCGAGCAGGCGCGCGGCGCGTCGGGATTCTTGTCGTTCTACGACCGTTCGACGAGGAGGTCCTCAGGAGAACTGGGGGAAGAAATCCCTGGTCTGATCTGGTTTCCCTGGGTGAGCGACGTCTTTTCACCCGACCGACGTTTCGCGCCAGCGCGTGCATCGACTCTTCGGCTTGTGGTCTCCTCAGTTTCGTCTTCGGACCCTATTAAAGGAATCACTCATGAATCACCACACCTCTTCCCGCTTCTCCCGTCGTCGCGGGATCGTCGTCGTCGGATCGCCGCTGCTCGCCGCGTCCTCGGTGCTGGCGGTCGGTGTCGCGCCGGGGAATGCTGCCGAGCAGACCAAGTTCTGTCCCCGCGGTCAGTACTGCGCCGGGGAGGACGACAGGAAGCAGGGGCGGATCTTCAACAACAACATGACCATGAGCGACGTCGGTGACTCGTGGAACGACCAGTTCTCGATCATCACGGTGGGCTGACCCATGATGCGTGCTTGTGTTCTACCCCTCGGGTGTGCGGTGCTTCTGCTCAGTGGCTGCGCCTCCGGCGCCGATAACGGCGTGCACAAACCGTCGTCGATCGAGTTCGTGTCCAACGCCGCGGTGCTTGATGAAGCGACGGAGACGGTGCGGGAGCCGTTGGACGTCTACGGACCGAGCGTGCACGACCGGCAGGTTCTCGAACGGGCGTCGGACCTGCTCGCCGAGGACTGCGTTCGCGCGGACGGTCACTCCGTCAGCTTTGTGAACGTACTTGACTACCCGCCCTCCACGATGTGGTCGCTGAAATACTTCGGGGTGTGGACGAAGGCGAGGGCGTCGCAGGCAGGTCTCGGGATGCCGCACGATGCACTCGCCGAGGCGCACCAGCGAGAGAATGAGGCGACCTCTGCCGAGACGTACGACGCCATCATGCAGTGCGTCGGCGTGGACAGCAGAAGCGAGGAGATCGCGTCGCTGAGCTACCGGACGCCCGAGGAGTCGATCCACGAGCGGGGCCGGACCGTGACCTGGAGTTGGGCGAGTGGGGACCCGATCTGGGCTCAAGCCCAAGCGAACCTCGGTGGCTGCCTCGCCGCGCAGGGTTACGCCCTAGACGAGCAGCGGGCGTCGACCTCGCCGAAGATCGCGGAGGCGCCGGACAGTGAAGCGGGCATTCGCGCGGCTCTGAATCAGGTGGAGTGTCTGTCGTCGACGGGTGCTGCGCAGACGTTTGTGGATGTTGTGGCGGCGTATCAGGTGGCGTTCATTGCGGAGAATGAGGGGGCTTTGGTGGCGGATAAGAAGGAGACCGACGAGCGGGTCAAGTTCGCGCAGAAGGTGATCAGTGAACACGGCGGACACTGACGACGACGGGCGCCTTCGAGCGTCGGACGATGCCCCTGCCCTCGGCGCTTGGCACGGTCGGTGGCAGCATGGCCGTCAGCGTCCATGCGGCTGCTCCTATATCGGGCGCAACGGGCCGGACTGAGTCGGCGGAGGCGCTCGAGCGGACCTGAGGCGACCGCCCCGCCGGTGCCTACGCGAGAGGACTTGGCGCGTATTGACTGTTTGATGAGGGGTGTCACCCGGAGGTGTTAACCCTAAAGCTCCAGATCGGAGCGGCGTTTTACGACGTCTAGACGCTGGTCAGCGGAAGCGACCTTCTGCGCCAGACCGCTCCTTCGTTCTCCGGCTTGTGGTTCGCTCAATTTCGTTCACAGGAACTGTCGAAAGGAAATACCATGAGTCACATCACACGTTCTACTTTTCCCCGCCGTCTCATCCTCGCAGCGGGCTCAGCGGCGATCGCGACCGTGTCCGTGCTCGCATGCGGCGTCGCACCGGCGAGCGCATCCCAGACCATGGATTGCCCGAATGGGCAGTACTGCGCGTGGGAAGACGACAGGCAGCAGGGCCATATCTTCAACAATGTCGTCACTATGGCAAACATCGGTGAGTCGTGGAATGATCGATTCTCGTCGTTGCAGAACCTCCGGGGGGTGACCGTTGGATTCTACGAGAATGATTACGGACGGGGTGCAGCGCGCCTCGTCAGAGACGGCGAAGTTGCGAGTGAGCTCCAGTGGGAGTGGCATGACGGAAGGACGTGGAATGACAGCATCACGAGTATTGTCGTCTTCTAAGCGATGAGGCTGACCCGCGGATCATCGGTCGTCGCCGTCTCGATGTCGTCTATGCTGCTGCTGAGCGGATGCCTATCCTCGCCGGATGTGAACAGTGATGAGCGGCCCTTCATCAATTTTGTACCGAATGTCGCGGTGCTGGATGAGGCAACCGAGACGGTGCACGAGCCGCTCGACGTCTACGGCCCGGACCTGCGCGGTCGCCAGATGCTCGAGCGTGCTTCTGATCTGCTTACTGAGGATTGCGTTCATCGCGCGGGTCGCGCGCTTACCCTGGTCAACGTTCTCGACTATCCGCCGTCTTCGCGGTGGACGGTCAACTACTTCGGGCCCTGGACAAAGGAGAGAGCGTCGCGAACGGGGCTCGACAGACCATACGATGCACTTTCCGAAGCTCACCAGAAGGAGGCAGATATTCCTCCCGAGACGACGTCCGCTTTAAGAAAATGTCGCGATTCAGCAAGAAGCGACGAGAGGAATATCTTCGCGGAGCGCAACCCCAGTGAGTCGATCTATGAGCGGGGGCAATCAGAGACATGGGCCTGGGCAAGCCACGATCCGATCTGGGAGAAGGCGCTCGGCGATCTGCAGGGTTGCATGACAGCACAGGGCTATACCTTCGATGATTCGCGCGGTCCTACCGCGCCCGTGATCGCGGATGCTCCGGATAGTGAGGTGGGTATTCGCGCGGCTTTGGACGAGGTGGAGTGTTTGTCGTCGACGGGCGCGGCGCAGACGTTCGTGGATGTTGTGGCCGCGTATCAGGTGGGGTTCATTGCGGAGAACGAGGCGGCTTTGGTGGCGGATAAGAAGGACACGGACGAGCGGGTCGCGTTCGCGCAGAAGGTGATCAGTGAACACGGCGGACACTGACGAGACCCGGGGGCCGCGGTTGCGGCTCGGCCCTCGCCCGTGGGTGATCGTCGTCGTGCTGGTCCCCGTGATCGGTGCGATGGCGGCGGCCTTTCTTGTGGGGCAGGCGCTTCGTGCGCCCGACACGACCGCCTTCAATAATGCGCAGCGAACGCTGACGACGACGGGCACTGTGGAGAAACGGACGATGCCCCTCCCCTCGGCGCTCGGCACGGTCGGGGGCAGCACGGCCGTCAGCGTCCACGCGGTCACTCCCGCCGGAGCCGCCGCGGCGCAGATTACGGCGGCTCCGCTCGGCTCCGGCTCGGTCGTGACCGATGGCGCACTCCTGTTCGCCGTGGCGGAGCGGCCCGTGTTCGCGTTGGCGATCGACGGTCCGCGCTATCGAGACTTGGTGCAGGGTGACGAGGGCGAGGATGTCCTCGCCCTGAACGGCGCACTCTCCCGTCTCGGCTACGCGGCGAATCCGGAGAAGGCGACCTTCGACTCCGCGACCGTCGTCTCACTGGCGGCCTTCTACGATGACCGCGGCTACCAGGCGCAGCGGGGACCGGACGTCGTCTCGGCGGCTCCCGCCTCCGCCGCTCCCGCTGCGACGCCCGCACCCGCTGCGACGCCGGCGACGACCACCACGACGCCCGGGCCGCGAGGTGGCCGCCTGCCGTTCAGCGAGATCGTCGACCTAGACAGATCCGACTTCACCGTCGCCTCCGCGCCGTCTCTCTACTCCACGGTTCCGGCGGACGGCCAGGTGATGACCTGGACTGTGCCGCCTGACCGCGTGGTCGCGCGCGTCGATGTCGCTTCAGCCGATTCGCTCACGGCAGGAGAGCCGGCGTCGATCGTCGATCCTGCCTCGGCGGGGCATGCGGACGGCGTGATCGAGAGCATCGGGCCGTTCGCCCCGTCGGCGGACAAGTCGGCCCCCGGGCACGACGTCACCGTCGTCGTCTCAGCAGAGACGAGAGCTGCGCTGCACTCCGGCGCCTCTGTCACCGTGACCTTCGGCGAGCGTGGCGCCGAGCGGCTCGCCGTTCCCGCGACGGCACTTCGCCGGGACGGCACCACGAGCTTCGTGAACGTCGACCGCGCTGGCGGTCAGCAGCGCGTTGAGATCAACGTGCGCGCCGTCGCCGATGGCTGGGCACTGCTCGACGGTGAGCCCGCGCTCAGCGTCGGTGACACCGTTGTGATCGGCTGACTCGGTGTCGGTCCTCGAATGCTCCGGCGTCCAACGACGCTTCGACGCCGACAACCACCCCCTGCGCGGCGTCGACCTCGCAGTGCACAGGGGGGAGTTCATCGCGATCACCGGACCTTCCGGTTCCGGGAAGTCCACACTCCTCAACATCCTCGGCCTGCTCGATCGCCCGAGCGAAGGTCGCTTCCGCATCGATGGGATCGACACGGCGGTGATGTCGGACCAGCAGCGGGACGAACTCCGCGCTCTGCGGTTCGGCTTCGTCTTTCAGGACGCCCACCTGCTGCCGGGGCGCACAGCCGCTCAGAATGTTGCGGTTGGCGCGCACGCGGGTCGGATCGACGTCGACCTGCTCGAGGATCGGATCACCGAGGCCCTCGCGGCCGTTGGGCTCGCGCAGAAGGCGAACGCGCGCGTCGATCTACTCTCCGGAGGAGAGCGCCAGCGCATCGCGATCGCGCGCGCGCTGGTGCATCGGCCGAGCCTCCTCTTACTCGATGAGCCGACCGGCAGCCTCGACGAGGAGACCGGCGACCGGATCGTCAGCCTCCTCGAGACGCTCCGCGACGGTGGTCTCGCGCTCATCGTGGTCACCCACGACACGCGTCTGGCCGCGCGCGCCGACCGTCATCTCGCGATGCGGCGCGGGCGTCTCGAGGGTCCGGACGCGCCATCTGACCCGGAGCCTGACGCTGCCTCCCCTGACACAGCACAGTTGCGGGTTCCTCTTCATCGGCGGATTCGCACGCTCCTCTCCGACGTGGTGCTTGGCCTCCTCGCCAAGCCGGCGCGGGCATTGGTCGCCGTCGCGATCGTCGCTGTCGGAGCCGGCGGATTCGTGGCGGCCGACGCACTGGCGGTGACTGCGTCGCGACAGATCGACGACACGGTCCGTACGGCCGCCGGCGACCTCGTCCGGTTGACAGCGAGCGGGACGGACCGAGATGTGACGGAGGCGGACGCGGAACGCCTCGCGCATGTCGAGGGCGTTCGTCACGTGGGACTGCGCTGGGATGTCGCAGGTCTTCGTGCCCCGGTGCGGCGGTCGCAGGAGGCTGTGCTCGACGACAGTGGCGCGGGGGTCCCCGTCGTCGCGCTTGGCGCCGACGCGGTGGGGGCGCTCGAGATCAGCACCGTGCCAACCTCTTCCGCCGCTCTGCTGTCGGCCCCGGAGCCTATCTCGAGTCGGATCGCCCTCGTTGGGGCGGAGGCGGCGGAGCGGCTAGGCATCGTCCCAGGGTCCGACGGGGCAACCCTTTCGATGGGCGGGAAAACCTTCAGCGTCGTGGGGAGCATCACCTCAGCGAGCCCGGCGGGCGCGGATCTCACCCGGGCGATCGTCATCGGTCACCAAGCGGTCGACGTGATCTCGGAGGGTACCCAGGGTGGCATGCTCCTCGGCACGACCGAGCCGGGACTTGCCCGGGCGATCGCAGAAATCGCCCCCACCGCGCTGAATCCGGCCGCCCCGACCGCGTTCTATGCCGAGACGACGGCCGACCTCGCGCAGCTGCGCAGCCGCATCAACGATCAACTCGAGCAGCTTGTCCGGACGACCGGGGCGGTACTGCTGGTTCTCGCGGTGCTCGGCGCCTTCGCGACCGCCTGGAGCGGAGTGAGTGCGCGGCGGGCTGAGATCGGACTGCGCCGGGCGCTCGGTGCGTCGCGCGCGGCAATCGCGGCCCTCTTCGTTCTCGAGAGTGCGCTGACGGGTCTTCTCGGCGGCGCCCTCGGCACCGCTCTCGGCATCGGAGTCGTTCTCGCGACCGCCTCCGGACAGGGCTGGACCCCCGTCGTCGCGGTGGAGGTCCTCGCGCAGGGGCCGTTGCTCGGGGCACTGGTCGGGGGAGTCGCCGCCGTCGTGCCGGCCGGACGCTCGGCGGCCGTGGATCCGGCGCGCGAGCTGCGCAGCTGACCGTCGCACGCGACGCACAGACCGCTGGCACACTGGGGCGCATGAGCAGGCTGAGGGTCATCGTCGCGCCGGACTCGTTCAAGGGCTCGGCGAGCGCCATCGAGGTCGCCCGGGCGCTCGCCGAGGGTTGGCGTCGGGAACGTCCGGGCGACGAGATCGTGCTCGCGCCGATGGCCGACGGTGGTGAGGGAACCGTCGCGGCCTTCGCGATCGCGGTCCCCGAGTCCCGGCGGCACGCGCTTGTCGTCCCTGGGCCGGACGACCGGCCGGTCCGGACCGAATGGCTCCTCTTGCCCGACGGAACGGCCGTGGTGGAGCTCGCGTCGTCCAGCGGCCTCACTCTGCTCGAGGCACCGCGACCGCTGACCGCGCACACTCGCGGCTTCGGCCGAGCGATCGCGGCGGCGCTGGACGCCGGGGCCCGAGCGCTGCTGCTCGCGATCGGTGGCAGCGCATCGACCGACGGCGGGGTCGGCGCCCTCCGCGAACTGGGTGCGCGTTTCCTCACTCTTGCGGGGCAGGAGGTGGGCGACGGCGGAGGCGCGCTGCACGAGCTCGCCCGGATCGAGCTCTCGGGGCTGAGGCCGATCCCGGCGGGCGGAGCGAGCATCCTCAGCGACGTCACCCATCCACTGCTGGGCGACGTCGGTGTCGCGCGGGTCTTCGGTCCGCAGAAGGGCGCCGGATTCGAGGACATCCTGCGCCTGGATGATGGACTCCGCCACCTCGCCGCGCACCTGGACGCAGATGCGGGGGCGGCCGGCGCGGGAGCCGCGGGCGGTACAGGATTCGGGCTGCTCGCTTGGGGCGCGCGCCTCGCTCCCGGCTCGGCGGCCGTCGGCGAGGCGCTCGGGCTGCCGCGGCTCGTCGCCGGCGCCGATGTCGTGATCACGGGGGAGGGGCGCTTCGACGCGCAGTCGATGGCGGGCAAGGTCCCCTCCTACGTCCTGGGGCTCGCGCAAGCGGCCGGCGCGCGCACGCTGCTCGTCGCGGGCGCGCTCGAGGCACCGACCACGGCGTTCGCCGCGGCGATATCCCTCACGGAGGAGGCGGGCTCGACAGCCGCGGCGCTCGCGGAACCCCTGCCGCACCTGCGCGCGGTCGCCCGGGAGCTGGCCGCGCTCGTGACGTGAGCGGTCGATCGGGATGTCGGTGGTCGGGCGTACGGTGTGGGCATGCCGACACGCCGGAGCATGTTGTACCCAGGGAGCGGATCGAGACTTTCCACAGCTGTGGATGACTCGTCCGGACCCGCGTCCTTCCGCGGTTCCGCGGGCTCCGGCCTGTGGATGAACCAGGGGATAACTACACCGATGTAACTACTACCTCTAGTGGGCTCACGCCGGATGCCCCCCTATATGTAGTATTGCTGAGCAGGCGGGAGCGAGAGCTCCGCAGGCATCCCCGAACTTCGCTACGACCGTCTCCCGAACTCAGCCCGCACCCCGGGCCACCGCCGGGAGCGGCCCCGAGGCCCCTCCTCCCGAAAGGCGACACCCATGGCTGTGACGGTCTACACCAAGCCCTCTTGCGTCCAGTGCACCGCGACCTACCGCGCCCTCGACAGCAAGGGCATCGACTACGAGGTGTTCGACCTCTCCGTCGACGAGAAGGCCCTCGAGGCCGTCAAGGCCCTCGGCTACCTCCAGGCGCCGGTCGTGATCACGGACGATGATCACTGGTCCGGCTTCCGCCCCGACAAGATCGCCACCCTCTGAGGCGCACGGGCGGCGATTCGCGGCGTTGTCGGCGGGCGCCGTAGCGCCGCTACGGCTTCCTTCTCCGCCTTGCGACTCACCACCCGTGCACCTCAGAGGGGGCTCGGCGGCAAGCAGCTGACAGGGAAAGGGGCGGCGGATGGGCGGGCTCGTGTACTTCTCGAGTAGTTCGGGGAATACGCACCGGTTCATCGAGAAGCTCGGGCGGCCGGCTCAGCGGATCCCGCTCCACGCCCGGCGAGACGGAGTCGCGCTCGACGTCGAAGAGCCGTACGTACTCGTCCTCCCCACCTACGGCGGGGGCAATGGCGGGGGAGCGGTCCCCAAGCAGGTCATCCGCTTCCTCAACGATCCGCGCAACCGCTCACTGATCCGCGGCGTCATCGGCGCCGGCAACACCAACTTCGGTGAGGCTTACTGCCTCGCCGGCGACATCATCGCCCGCAAGTGCGCGGTACCGCACCTCTACCGCTTCGAAGTATTCGGAACACCCGACGACGTCCGCGCCGTCGATGAAGGATTGGACTCGTTTTGGACGCTGCAGTGATCGACGCTCCCCGCGACGCCGCACAGATGGACTACCACTCGCTCAACGCGATGCTCAATCTCTACGGCCCGGACGGAGAGATCCAGTTCGACAAGGACCGTGAGGCTGCTCGCGAGTTCTTCTTGCAGCACGTCAACCAGAACACCGTGTTCTTCCATACGCTCAAGGAGCGCCTCGACTACCTGGTCGAGAAGGAGTATTACGAGAAGGCCGTCCTCGACCAGTATTCATTCGAATTCATTCAGCAGCTCAACGACTTGGCCTACTCGAAGAAGTTCCGCTTCGCGACCTTCCTCGGCGCCTTCAAGTACTACACCTCCTACACGCTGAAGACCTTCGACGGGAAGCGCTACCTCGAGCGCTTCGAGGACCGCGTCGTCATGACCGCCCTTGGCCTCGCGCAGGGCGACGAGACGCTCGCCACCGCTCTCGTCGAGGAGATCGTCGCCGGCCGTTTCCAGCCCGCGACCCCCACCTTCCTCAACACGGGCAAGGCCCAGCGCGGCGAACTCGTCTCCTGCTTCCTGCTGCGCATTGAGGACAACATGGAGTCGATCGCCCGCGGCATCAACTCCGCTCTGCAGCTCTCCAAGCGCGGCGGAGGCGTCGCCCTGTCGCTCTCGAATATCCGCGAGGCCGGCGCCCCGATCAAGCAGATCGAGAACCAGTCCTCGGGCATCATCCCCGTGATGAAGCTCCTCGAGGACAGCTTCAGCTACGCCAACCAGCTCGGAGCCCGCCAGGGCGCCGGAGCCGTGTACCTCTCGGCGCACCACCCCGACATCCTGCGCTTCCTCGACACCAAGCGCGAGAACGCGGACGAAAAGATCCGCATCAAGACCCTCTCCCTTGGCGTCGTCGTGCCCGACATTACCTTCGAGCTTGCGAAGAATAACGAGGACATGTACCTCTTCTCGCCCTACGACGTCGAGCGCGTCTACGGCATCCCCTTCGGCGACATCTCCCTCTCGGAGAAGTACCGCGAGATGGTAGATGACCCGCGCATCAAGAAGAGCAAGATCTCGGCGCGCGAGTTCTTCCAGACCATCGCCGAGATCCAGTTCGAGTCGGGCTACCCCTACATCGTGTTCGAGGACACGGTGAACAAGGCGAACCCAATCAAGGGCCGGATCAACATGTCCAACCTGTGCTCCGAGATCCTGCAGGTGAACACTCCGACGACGTACAACGAGGACCTGTCCTACGCCACGATCGGCAAGGACATCTCCTGCAACCTCGGCTCGCTGAACATTGCGCTGACGATGGACTCGCCCGACTTCGGCCGCACCATCGAGACCGCGATCCGCGGCCTCACCTCGGTGTCTGACCAGTCGCACATCGCATCAGTCCGCTCAATCGAGGACGGCAACGACAAGTCGCACGCCATCGGCCTCGGTCAGATGAACCTGCACGGCTACCTCGCCCGCGAGCGGATCCACTACGGATCGGAGGAGGGCATCGACTTCACCAACATCTACTTCTACTCGGTGCTGTTCCACGCCCTGCGGGCCTCGAACAACCTCTCGATCGAGCGCGGCACCACCTTTGAGGGCTTCGCAGATTCGACATACGCCTCGGGCGCGTTCTTCGACACCTATACCGAGAAGGAATGGGCTCCCGCCACCGAGCGCGTCGCCCGCCTCTTCGCCGATTCGGGCATCGCCGTCCCCACCCAGGACGACTGGCGTGCGCTCAAGGCCTCCGTCATGGAGCACGGCATCTACAACCAGAACCTGCAGGCCGTCCCGCCGACCGGCTCGATCTCGTACATCAACAACTCGACGTCCTCGATCCACCCGATCGCGTCGAAGATCGAGATCCGCAAGGAGGGCAAGCTCGGCCGCGTCTACTACCCGGCACCGTTCATGACGAACGACAACCTGGAGTACTACCAGGACGCGTACGAGATCGGCTACGAGAAGATCATCGACACCTACGCCGCGGCGACGCAGCACGTCGACCAGGGCCTCTCGCTCACGCTCTTCTTCAAGGACACCGCGACCACCCGCGACGTCAACCGTGCCCAGATTTACGCCTGGCGCAAGGGCATCAAGACCATCTACTACATTCGCATCCGCCAGCTGGCACTCGAGGGCACCGAACTCGACCAGTGCGTCTCGTGCATGCTGTAGAGCCCTCAGCCCACCCCTCAGCACGACCCATTCGCAGCAGCGAGAAGGAATCATGACTCCCCCCGAGAAGCTCAAGCTCGTCACCTCCGTCCAGGCCATCAATTGGAACCGGATTCAGGACGACAAGGACGTCGAGGTGTGGAACCGCCTCACGAGCAACTTCTGGCTGCCCGAGAAGGTTCCGCTCTCCAACGACATCCAGTCGTGGAACACGCTCAGCCACGAGGAGCAGCAGCTCACCATGCGCGTGTTCACGGGGCTCACCCTCCTCGACACCGTGCAGGGCACCGTGGGCGCGGTCTCGCTGATCCCGGACGCCATCACGCCGCACGAGGAGGCCGTCTACACGAATATCGCGTTTATGGAGTCGGTGCACGCCAAGTCGTACTCCTCGGTGTTCTCGACCCTGTCGAACACCCAGGACATTGACGAGGCCTTCCGCTGGTCGGTCGAGAACCCGAACCTGCAGAAGAAGGCGTCCATCGTGATGGACTACTACCGCGGCGACGACCCGTTGAAGCGGAAGGTCGCCTCCACGCTGCTGGAGTCGTTCCTGTTTTACTCGGGCTTCTACCTGCCGATGTACTGGTCCTCGCGCGCCAAGCTCACCAACACGGCCGACCTCATCCGCCTGATCATTCGCGATGAGGCAGTGCACGGCTATTACATCGGCTACAAGTTCCAGAAGGGACTCGAACGGGTCGACCAGGCCAAGCGCGACGAGATCAAGGACTACACGTTTTCGCTGCTCTATGAGCTCTACGACAACGAGGCGCAGTACACGCAGGACCTCTACGACCAGCTCGGCCTGACCGAGGACGTCAAGAAGTTCCTGCACTACAACGCCAACAAGGCGCTGATGAACCTCGGGTACGAGCCGATGTTCCCCAAGCAGGCCACCGATGTGAACCCCGCGATCCTGTCGGCCCTCTCGCCCAACGCGGACGAGAACCACGACTTCTTTTCGGGCTCCGGCTCCTCCTACGTGATCGGCAAGGCAGTGACCACGGAGGACGAGGACTGGGACTTCTAAGCCTCAATTTAAACTGTCCGCCTGAAACGACAAGGGGAAATTTCGTGACTGATCCTGGTGAATCAGCAAAAAACTGGCGAGCGGCGTTTGATGAGTTCGAAAAAGAATACAATTTAGGGGCAGATTCGGTAGGTATTTTCGCCGTCAATTTGCGATTTGGACTTGATGATATCCGAGGAGGTGCCGCCGATTCTCTAACTGGTGGTGGCGATGACAAGAAGTGCGACGTGATATATCTTGACCGGGATCGCGGCGTTGCCGTTCTGGCGCAATGTTATTTTAGCACTAGTCTCACAAAGAAAACTTCCGCTCCCGCTAATAAGGCGTCAGATCTGCATACTGCTTTGAGCTGGCTTATTGAAGCACCGCTCGAGAAGCTTCCCGAGGGCCTGCGCGGAAAGGCCGTCGAGTTGCGAGAGGCGCTAGAGGCAAAGCAGATTAGAGAATTTCACGTCTGGTATGTGCACAACTGCGACGAATCTGTGAATGCAACGACGGAGGTTGGGAATGCGGAACGCCTCGCCAGGAAATTGCTGGGTCCGGACGTTAACATATTCGGAAAGGAAGTCGGTTCTAATTCTCTCGAGCGGATGTATATCGGCTCGAAAAGAGCAATAACGGTAACAGAAGAATTTGATATCAAGGTGCACGATGTAATTGAAGTTCAAACCGAGCGATGGTCTTCGGTAACAACTATGGTCCCCGGCGCATGGTTATTTGATCTTTTTGCCGAGCATAAGGAAGAGCTTTTCTCGGCAAACGTTCGCGATTATCTCGGATCTCGCAATAGTGATGCAAATATTAATAATGGAATTAAGCAGACTGCAGAATCAGAACCGGGAGATTTTGCTGTTTATAACAACGGAATCACTGCGCTTGTATTGAGCTACAGCGTGGGACGCCGGTCTAGGGCAAGTCGTAAATTGACCGTTCGGGGGCTCTCAATTGTCAACGGGGCGCAGACGACTGGCTCGCTCGGATCGTTGCCGTCTAGGCCTGATGAAGGGCTATTGGTACCTATTCGTTTCATCAAATCATCAGACTCTCAGCTTCTGGAAAAGATTGTCCGATTTAATAATTCTCAAAACCGAGTCCAGGCCGCCGACTTTCGGAGTGGTGACGAAGTTCAGTCTAGGCTTCGTTCCGAATTCGCTCAGCTCAAAGGCGTCTCCTATGATGGTGGAAGGCGTGGTGGTGCGAGCGACGCAATGAAACGAAGCCGTTCGGCCATTCCGCATTACACCGCAGGACAAGTATTGACTGCTTTCAACGGAGATTCTGTAACGGCATATGATAAGAAATCAGAAATTTGGGTCGATGATAAATTGTACTCAAGTGTTTTTGGCGAGCGCACGACGGCGAGGGGAATTCTATTTTCTTACTCGTTGTACGAAGCCATCTCGTCCCGCCGTTTGAGTCTTCTCGCGAAGCAAAAGTCGAGTGGCGAAGCAATTACCACGGATGACGCGAATGAACTAAAGTTTCTAGGAAAGCGTGGCGCATCATACCTCTTAGTGGAGGCGGTCGCGCGCGTAATTGAGATTGTTCTCGAAAAGTCGGTGTCAAATAAGCTTGATCTCTCCTTTGATGCTAAGGTTGATCTCTCGACGGCCGTTAACCTATGGATGCCGCTCTTGACAAGTCTGATGCCTCTAGCCGCTCAGCTGGATTCAGCTTTTACATCAGGCCGCGTAAAGCAAGAGGGTAAGGATGTGGCGCTTCGGCAGTTTGCTTCGATGTTCGGGTCTTTGATTATAATGTCCGAGAAGAAGTTTCCTGAATTTGCTGGTCGCGTGGTCTATTTGAACAATTAGATCTGTGGGAATCTCCTCGCTACTATTCGCCTGCTTTAATCGGTCAGTAGTACTCTATTTTAGCTGTGCGCCGCAACGGTTCGCGTCGCTCGAAGTCCCTCGACCGACGCGGCGGGGAGCGGCGCGATGATTACCTCAGTCAGGTCGCGGTGAACGAGGTCAGCGAGGTTGATGGGGGCGAGCGCGCCAATGTCTTTGCTGTCGGAGACACTGAGGCTTATGCAAAACTCGCCTGAGCGTCACAAGACCCCAGGTCAGGGGCACCTTAGTCGAGCGCGTGATGCCGTTTTGCATAAGCCTCACTGGCGGAGGAACTCCTCGCGACCATCCCTTATTGCACGCTCAAGGCGGGCGAGCAGACGGTCGGCCTCGGCGAGCAGGCGGACACGCTTCTCGGTGAAGTCGGCGGGCCGTCGCGGTCGCGCCGGGAATCCGTTCGACCCGGCGTCGTCGCTCACAGAGGCACCGCCTCGTCGCGGATGGCCGACACGGTCTCGTCGTCGGGGTTGTCGATCACGACATCGACAGGGAAGCCCAGGAACTCCTCGGCACGCGCGCGGAAGGCCGCCAGCCGGAGGAAGTCCACGGCAGGATCGGCCGCGACGAGGAGGTCGACGTCACTCCGCTCATCGTCTGTGCCCCGTGCGGACGAACCGAACACTCGGACATCCGTCAACCCGTGATCCTGAGCGAGCCGGCGGATGTCGTCGGCGAGATACTCGAGGGCGATCGATGGGCGAAGTCGGGCGGCCAAAAGGAGGCGATCGAGCATCTCCGGGCTCGGTCGGCGAGCGTCTGACTCGATGGCGGCGATGTTCGGCTGACGGACACCGGTGGCGGCGGCGAGTGCACTTTGCGACATCGCGACGTCCTCGCGGGCTCGCCGGACCACGGTGCCGAGGGAGACGTTGTCGAGGAGCACGACGACACGATATCTCCGTGATATGTCAGAGCGCGAGGCGCATCAGCACCCGCGGGAAGCCGTTCAGCACCGAGGTCGTATCGGCCGCCTTCTCGAAGCCCGCGCGCTCGAAGAGCGAGCGCGTACCGACGTACGCCATCGTGAGATCGACCTTCGCGCCGGCGTTGTCCACCGGGTATCCCTCCACCGCCGGAGCTCCGTGCGCCCGGGCGAACTCGATCGCGCCCTCGAGTAGCGGATGCGAGATGCCGCGCCCGCGGAAGCCCGGGCGCACCCGCAGGCACCAGATGCTCCAGACCTCGAGGTCATCGACGTGCGGGATCTTTCGGTTCTTCGAGTAGCTCGTGTCGGCCCGCCGATGCACAGCCGCCCAGCCGACCACGTCGTCGCCGTCGTAGGCGAGGACACCCGGAGGCGGGTCCTCCGTCACGAGCTGGCGCATCCGCTCGCCGCGGGCTGGACCCCGAAGGGAGGTGTTCTCGACCGACGAGAGCAAGCGGTAGCTCAGACACCAGCACACACTCGCATCGGGCCGGGCGGGCCCGTTCATTGTCGCCAGATCATCGAAAACGGTGGCGGGGCGCACCTCGATCGTCATGGCGGCAGCCTTCCACCGCCCGCTCTGGGCGGCAAGGTCTTCGTAACGAAGGCTGAGGCAGGGGTGGAGCGCTCTCAGAACGTCGATCAGCCGTCTCATCCTTGGTTATGAGCGGGGCAGGCTTCCCTTCGCCACTCCGGCCGACGAATCGCACCAGCAACCCCTGCACAGGGTTAGACGCCCACGTCCCCGGCGCCTACCGTGGAGGTATCCAACGAAGGAGCACTCTCTGTGAAGCACGTCCCCCTCGGCACCTCTGGTGTCGATTCCCCGAACGTTGTTCTCGGCCTCATGCGCATCCCTGAGATGAGTGACGAGGCGATCCGTGGACTCGTCGGCGCCGCGCGTGACTCCGGCATCGACTTCTTCGACCACGCGGACGTGTACGGCGGTGAGTTGCACCGCTGCGAGGAGCGTTTCGCCGAGGCGATGGCGTTCACCCCGTCTGAGCGCGAGCAGGTGGTGCTGCAGACCAAGGCGGGCATCGTGCCGGACGGCCCGTATTTCGACTTCTCGTACGAACATCTGATCGCATCGGTCGAGGGCTCGCTGAAGGCGCTGCGCACCGACTACATCGATGTGCTCCTCCTGCACCGGCCCGACGCACTGGTCGAGCCCGATGAAGTTGCACGCGTATTCGATGAACTGCACGCCTCCGGCAAGGTGAAGCACTTCGGCGTCTCGAACCAGACGCCCTACCAGATCGAGCTGCTGAAGAAGTCGCTGAACCAGCCGATCGTGGCGAACCAGTTGCAGCTCTCGATCACTCATGCGCCGCTGATCGCGCAGGGTGTCGCGTCGAACATGGTGGGCGAGGAGCAGTCGGTGATGCGCGACGCGGGCATTCTCGATTACTGCCGCCTGAACGACATCACGGTGCAGGCGTGGTCGCCGTTCCAGGCCGGCTTCTTCACGGGCGTCTTTCTCGACAACCCGGCTTACTCCGAGCTGAACGCCGTGATTGACCGGCTTGCGGCGAAGTACGAGGTGCCGGCCGTCGCGATTGCCACGGCCTGGATCACCCGCCACCCCGCGGGCATGCAGGTCGTGCTCGGTACGACGAACGAGCAGCGCGTGCGCGACGCGGCCCTCGGCTCCGACCTTCCGCTCACGCGGCCGGAGTGGTACGAGCTGTTCCGCGCGGCAGGCTATCTCGTCCCCTAGAACTCCCACCCCGGAGAACTGCGCGTCGGCGCAGAGGAGGCGCGGACCCACGCGGGTCCGCGCCTCCTTTTCGCGCGCCGGTCAATCGGTGACAGGGACGTCGCGGTGCTTCTCGCGGACGAGATCGGCGACGGACGGGAAGTCCGGTTCGCGAGCGCCTCGAGGCCAGTGGGAGGGCGGAGTCAAAGGCGTCGCGGCCGCGGTCGGCCAGCGAGCGAGCGCTGTCGCATGCCTCCGCGAGAAGGGCGAGCCAACGCTCCGCGCGATGTCGCTCTCGCGGGTTGAGCGGCCCTGTGCGACGGAGCCGACGACGGAGAGACGGGTGATTCCGGCGCTAGTTGCGAGCGCGAGGAGTTCGGTCCGGTGTGAGACGAGGTGAGCCCGGGAATAGGAATCGGCGCCCCGCGTTGAACTTGAGCGTAACCGACTCAACTTCCTCAGGAGGACTGGTGCCCGACAACTTCAACGAGGCCGGAGCGAGCTCGTTCGACGACTTCCTCGCCCGCTACCTCGACGGTGAGCGCGCCCGCGCGGCGCGGTCGATCGACCTCAGCCGATTCCTCACCGCCCGTACCCAGAGCATTCTGCAGTCCGCAGGACGCTTCGCCCTTGAGCGCGGCCAGACCGAGCTCGACGCTCTGCATGTGCTCCGCGTCCTCATCGAGGACGAGGCCGTGTCGCAGGCCGTGCACCGCATCGGCGTGGATCCCGCCGTCATCGCCACGGCGACGGAGGCGCGCCTCCCGCAGGCCGACGAGGCCCACGCCACGCAGAACGCTGCGACCATCACCCCGAGCGCTCAGCGGGCGCTGTTCCACGCCTATCAGGTCGCCCGCGCCAGCGGCTCGACCTACATCGAGCCCGAGCACCTCTTCTTCGCGCTCGTGCTCGGCCAGGACGCCCCGGCCGGGCAGGTCCTCGCCCGCGCCGGCGTCACCGCGGAAGCCCTTACCGAGGGCATGCGCGAGGCCGACGCCCCGCAGCAGCAGACCGCCCCGCCCGCCTCCAACACTCCGATGCTCGACAAGTTCGGCACCGACCTCACCGCGCTCGCCCGCGAGGGCCGACTCGACCCGGTGATCGGGCGTGTCGATGAGATCGAGCAGACGATCGAGATCCTGAGTCGCCGCACGAAGAACAACCCGGTGCTGGTTGGCGAGGCCGGCGTCGGCAAGACGGCGATTGTCGAGGGCCTGGCCCGCGCGATCGTGGCGGAGGAGGTGCCCGAGCAACTGCGCGGCAAGCGCGTCGTTTCGCTTGATGTGCCCGGCATGCTGGCCGGGACGCGCTACCGCGGCGACTTCGAGGAGCGCCTGACGGGCACTCTGGATGAGATTGCCGCGCACGCCGGCGAGCTGATCGTCTTCATCGACGAGGTGCACACCGTCGTCGGTGCGGGCGGAGGCGGCGAGGGCGGCATGGACGCGGGGAACATCCTCAAGCCCCGGCTGGCCCGCGGAGAGCTGCACCTCGTCGGTGCCACGACGCTCACGGAGTACCGCACGATCGAGAAGGACCCGGCGCTGGAGCGGCGCTTCCAGCCGGTCCGTGTGGGCGAGCCGAGCATCGAGGACGCGGTAGCGATCCTGCACGGCCTGCGTTCCGCGTACCAGGAGCACCACCGGGTGACCTACACGGATGAGGCCCTGCGCGCCTCCGTCGAACTCTCGGCGCGGTACCTCACCGACCGTGTCCTGCCGGACAAGGCGATTGACCTGATCGACCAGGCCGGGGCGCGGCTCCGCCTGAAGCTGGGGGCGGGTGGTGACTCCGCTGCGCTGCTCGAGCGTCTGGCCACGCTCGAGGCCGACAAGAACGCGGCCGTCTCGGCTGAGCACTACGAGGAGGCGTCGCGTATTCGCGACGCGATGACGGCCGTGCAGGCCGAGCTCGAGGAAGCGGCCACCCCCGTTCAGGCGATCATCGGTGAGACCGAGATCGCCGCGGTCATCGCCCGGGCGACCGGCATTCCGGTATCGCGGCTCACGGAGGGGGAGCGCGAGCGCCTCGCGCACCTCGAGTCGGAGCTGCACCAGCGGGTTATCGGCCAGGACGCCGCGGTCGCCGCGGTCGCTCGGGCTGTCCGCCGCAGCCGCACCGGGCTCGGCGACGCGTCGCGGCCGGTCGGCTCGTTCCTGTTCCTCGGCCCGACCGGTGTCGGCAAGACCGAGTTGGCGCGCACCCTCGCCGGCTCGCTCTTCGCGGACGAGCAGGCGTTGATCCGCTTCGACATGAGCGAATTCGGCGAGCGGCACACGGTCTCGCGACTCGTCGGTGCCCCTCCCGGATACGTCGGCTATGACGAGGCCGGACAGCTGACCGAACGCGTGCGCCGCAATCCCTACTCCGTTGTCCTGTTCGACGAAATCGAGAAGGCGCACCCGGACGTGTTCACGCTGCTGCTCCAGGTCCTGGACGACGGTCGGCTGACCGACGGGCAGGGTCGCACCGTCGACTTCCGGAACACCGTCATCATCATGACCTCGAACCTCGGCTCGGAGTTTCTGGCCTCGCGGTCGGGTGCGCTCGGCTTCGTCGCGCAGAGTGACGCGTCGGCGGAGGGATTCGCCTCGGAGAAGGACCTGCACGACCGCGTGATGGGTCGACTCCGCGAGGCGATGCGTCCCGAGTTCCTCAACCGGATCGATGAGATCGTGCTGTTCCGCCGCCTCGGCCGCGAGCAGCTGCGCGAGATCGTCGGGATCGTCCTCGACGCCACGCGCGCACGCCTGGCTCCCCGCGGGGTTGCGCTCGAGGTGACGGAGGCCGCGGTCGACTGGCTCGCCGAGAACGGGTACGAGCCGCAATACGGTGCCCGTCCGCTTCGGCGCCTGGTGCAGCGCTCGATCGATGACCATATCGCGGACCTTGTCGTCAGCGGCGAGGTGTCCGACGGAGGCGCCGTGCGCGTCGATGCGGTGGCCGGCGAGCTGCGGGTCACCTCGGCCGCCGTGCTCCCGCTCGCGGCCTAGCGCCTCCGCCCGGCTCACCCCTCCGCGAGATGCCTCTGAAGACCGCCTCCGTTCCGTCGGCGTGTCGCGTACTCAAGTGGTATCTCGCGGAGGGAGAAAGAACGGGCGAGGAGGGGGAGACTGGAGGCATATGGGCGCGAGGACCGGAGGCACGATGTCGAATCCGCGGTATTACGACCCGGTGGGCAAGGCGGTCCGGTCGCTCTTGGTGCTGAGCTTCGTCTGCTTCGCACTCGCGGTCGGACTCTTCGCGCTCGACATCGTCACGCCGGGGACGGTGACCGACGCGCGCCGGCCCTACGCGGACGCGAGCGCGGCACTCGCCTCGTTCGGGATCCTCGCCCTGATCGTGTACTTCGCAACGGTCGCGATCGTCGGCGCCATTCGCGGTCGCGGTCAGTAGGCAACACCGGCGCTGGCAGCTCCGGACCCGCAGGCATCGTCGACCGCGTTCTCCCGAGCTGGAGGTGCAGGTCAGGGGCACTTCTTCGCGGTGATGGTCACCTTGAGGGCGGCGTCCGGAGCGACGGGCGAGCCGGCCGCCGGCTCTTGGGCCGTGACCTGCCCGGTGTCCGGGGCGTTCGGGTTCTCGGAGCAGGCGAGAGTGAGCTTCGTGAAGCCCGCCGCTCCGAACGCGTTCTTCGCGGCCTCGAGCTCCTGCCCCGTCACGCTCGGCACGGTCTTCTGAGTGCCGGAACTCGTGAAGACGGTGATTGCGGTCCCCGGTGCTGCCGTGCCAGAGGGTTCAGCGCGGGTGATCGTCCCAGCAGGTGCGTCGCTCGCTTCGGTACCGCCCTGGACGAAGTCGAAGCCCGCGGAGTCGAGCTTGGCCTTCGCATCGGCGACGGTAAGTCCCTTCACATCCGGGACGGTGGGCGCTGGTACGACCTGCAGCGATCCATCCGCCACGGGGAACTTGTCGCCGCCGTACTTCGCGTTCGCCGTCTGCATGTAGGGCTTCCAAATCCGGTGTCGCGCGAGTGCTGCGGGGCCGGACGGGAACGTCACGGCCCGCTGATTGACGTAGCCGTTGACGTTCATGACGCCGACGACGGTCGCGACCTTCGTGCTGGCGCCGCTCATCCAGGTGGCGATGGCGTCGTCTGTCGTTCCGGTCTTGCCGATGAGGGGAGTGCCGTCTCCGGGGTTGCTCTCCGTGGTCGTTCCGCCATCGAAGGTGGATTGCAGGGCAACAGCGGCGGTCGCCGCAACGTTGCCGTCAATCGCCTGCTTGCAGTCGGCGGCAGGAACGGGGAGGGAGGCCTCGCTGGAGTCGACGATCTTGTCGATAGCGACCGGCCTGCAGACCGTCCCGCCGGCAGCGATGCCCGCGAATGCCGTGGCCATGCTCAGCGGAGCGACTTCGTTGGTCCCGAGGACCGCGGACCCATTCTCTCCGAGGACGTTCCCATCGGCGCGGTGCACGCCGAACGACTCGGCTGTTCCCTTGATCGCACAGAGGTCCAGCTTCTTCGCCATCGCGACGAAGCCGGTGTTCTCGGACTTCTTCGTGCTGTACGCCGCGGTCCACGTGTCGCCGGTGCCGCCCTCATCGTTCTTCGGTGACCAGCCGGCCTGCGACCAGGTGCCGTTGGCGTTGCAGCTGTCCTCGAAGGTCCCCCAGTCGGAGCGGACCTTCGCGTTCACGCTCTCGTTGAGGCTGTGCCCCTCCTTGAGCCACTCCATCAGAGTGAAGATCTTGTAGGTGGATCCGGGCTGGAAGCCGGAGGATCCGCCGTAGGAAAAGTCGGTGTTGTAATTCACGCCCGTCGCCGTGGGGTCGGCCGCCTGGACGTCCGGATCCTGCGAGTACGTCTTGTTCTGCGCCATCGAGAGGACACGTCCGGAGCCGGGCTGCACGCTGACGACGACCGCGCCCACGTCGAAGTTCGGCATGGTGCGCGGCACCTGGGCGTCGAGGTTCCGCTGCGCAGCGTTCTGGAGGTCGACGTCGAGTGTCGTGTACACGTCGAGGCCGCCGCGGCGGAAATTACTCCAGCGGCTGTCCTCGTCGGCACCGAAGATGCTGTCGTTGCGCAGGACGTTGGTGACGTAATCGCAGAAGAAGCCCGCGTTCCCCGCCGTCGAGCAGCCGGTGCTGGGCTGGGTGATTGTCGGCTCGACGGGAGTGGCGACGGCGGCATCGTGATCCTCCTGCGAGATCTTCCCCTCCTCGAGCATCTTTCCGATGATGTAGTCGCGGCGGTCCTTGTTGCGGGCGTAGCCGTTCGCGGCGCCGTTGTCCGCGTTATCGGGCTGGTCGATCCGCAGCACGGAGGGGTTGTTCACGATCGCGATGAGCGACGCCGCCTGGGCGATCGAGAGGTCGGCCGCGGTGGTGCCGTAGTAGTAATTCGCCGCGGTCTCGAGGCCGTAGGTGGTGCCTCCAAAGAACGCGATGTTGAGGTAACCCTGGAGGATCTGGTCCTTCGTGTACTGCTTCTCAAGGCCGATTGCGAATTTCATCTCGCGGAGCTTGCGCTCGGGCGATGTGCGGGTTGCCTCATCGATCGCCGCGGCGCGCTCGGCCTCGTCGGTGATATTGCGTACGGCCTTCTCAACGAGCACGTTCTTGACGTACTGCTGCGTGATGGAGGAGCCGCCCTGCACGTCGCTACCGAGCACGTAGGTCTGGGCGACTGCGCGGAGCGTGCCGGGGAGGTCGACTCCGCCGTGCACGTAGAAGCGGGGATCCTCACCCGAGACGGCGGCGTCCTTCGCGGACTGCGCGATCCGGTCGAGCGGGACTTCGACGCGATTCTCGACGTAGAAGGAGGCGAGCAGCTGCGGTGAGCCGTTGGCGCTCGTCGCGTAGATGTTGCTCTTCTCGGAAAGCTTGTCGACCTCGAGGTAGTCGGGCAGTCCGTCGAAGACTCCGATCGACTCGTTCGCGGCGACTCCGGCGAGAGCCACGGCGGGGGTGACGGTGGCGGTCACGAGGATTCCGGCCACCACACTCATGCCCAGGAAGCCGATGGTCGCCTTGATGACACTTCCGATGGTCTTTCTGTCGGACGTCAAACCTTCTCCTTCGGAAATCCCCCGGATGATACGACGACCGTGGCCGACGCCCTGCGCGCTGTCTGCGCGAGGTCAACCTCGATAGACTAACCCGAGACTTCCCGAAGACGAAGGCCCGGCCAGAGGCCCGAAACGGCTGTGAAGCCGTGGAGGAGCCGCGATTGTCTGCCGGCGTGACCCCCGCGAATGCTCAGGCGGTGACCGGCCACACGTAGTCGAGGTCGTTGGGCGTGCCCGGGAACAGCGGGGCGTAGTGCTCCTCGTCCTTCGCCACGAGTTTCGAGCGGTGCGAGAGATGCACGAGTTCATCGCCGAACCACGGCGGCATCGGGTACTCACCGGAGAGGTACGCGGCGAGGTCCGGCGGCACGGCCGCGAGTGCCGCCTCCGTCTTCACCAGGCAGGTGTCGGCGAAGCCGCGTGCGGCCCACTCGGCGCAGGTCTCGCGCTGGTACGCCATGAGGGCGGGCCGGTAGCCGCGCCACATTCGCGTGACGGGATGGTTCTGCCAGCCGTAGCCGGGCACGGTGAGCGCTCGCATCACCTGCAGCGTCTCGACCCGCTGCTTGCCCAGTCGCTTGCTATCGAGGGCGCGGACGCTGCTGGCCAGGTCGGGGTAGGGGAGAAAGGTCTGCATCCCTCCCATTCAACAGCCGCCCGACGTCGCGCGGCCACTGCTCGGGTCCGCACGGCCGCCCCGTCCTCGGCGGGGAGCACCCCGCGCTCGGGCGGATGGGGATCAGCATCGCCCATTGCGACGGCGCCGTCGTCGCGGCGCTGGCGACCGGCCGTGACATCGGGATCGACGCGGTGCGCGCCCGCGAGGGCGCGACGGAGGCATGGATCGAGGGCTCGAGCCGCTACTTCGCGGTCTCGGAGTCGGCGGTGCACTCCGCGCTCGTGGTAGCGGTGGCCGTCGCTCAGGACTGAGAGCGGGAGGGCGGCAGCCGGTGTCGACGCGAACAGTTCGGTCGACATCAGTCAGAACGGCTGAGGCTGAGGACCGCGGCGAGTTCCTGCGCGAGCGGCGGCCGCCGTCCGCGCCGCCGACCGCGCCGGGGCGCCGGTAAGCGGGCGCGGGTCTCGGCGCGTCCGTACACTGGCGCGCGAGAGCGACCCCCCTGCGGGTGGGGTGAAAGGAATGGCCGGCACGATGAGTAGTCCCGATCGTTACGTCCGGCATGGGCGCCTGCGGCCGCGGTCCGGTGCCCGCTCCCTCCTCCTCCTGGTCGCTGCCTGCCTGGGCGTGCTCGCCGTGAGCGGAGCCTCGCTCGTCGCGATCGCGACGGTCAGTATCAGCCGGAACGTCGCGGACAACGCGGTCGACCTAGGTATCGAGGCTCCCGGTGGCGCCGGCTCGCAGATGGGGGCAATCGAGGGCGGCTTCTCCGTTCTCGTCGTCGGTACCGACAACGATGCGACCCAGGGGGAGCGGTTCGGGGTCCGCGACGCGACCCTCAACGACGTCAATATCCTCCTGCACGTGTCAGCCGATCACCGCAGCGCGACAGTGATCAGCTTCCCCCGCGACCTGATCCTCGATCGCCCCGACTGCACCGACACCAAGACGGGCACCGTCAACGCGGCGGAGGCGGGCGTCTCGCTGAACTCGACCTTCGAGGACGGGGGCTTGGCCTGCGTCAACGACACCCTGCAGCGATTCACCGGCCTGAGCGTCCCCTACGCGGGCTGGGTGTCGTTCGACGGCGTGATCGAGATGAGCAACGCCGTCGGCGGCGTCCCCATCTGCCTGTCCGGTCCGGTTCTCGATACCGATTCAGGGCTCGACCTACCCGCGGGGACCACGACCGTGTCCGGAGCGACCGCGCTCGCGTTCCTGCGCACCCGCCACGGTGTCGGCGACGGGAGCGACCTCAGCCGCATCTCCTCGCAGCAGCAGTACCTCGCTTCTCTCATGCGCACCGTCCGCTCCGCGAACACGCTCTCGAACTTCCCAGCGCTCTACGGACTCGCCCACGCAGCGTCCTCGAACCTGCACCTCTCGACCACCATGACGAGTCCGGCGACGATGATCGCGCTCGCCCTCTCGCTCAAGGACATCGATCTGTCGCAAATGGTGTTCGTGCAGTACCCGGTGCTCGATGACCCCAACCGCCCCGGAAAGGTCGTTCCGGACACGGTGCTCGGCGCCGAACTGATGACGCGGGTCGTTAACGACCAGCCCGTCACGCTGGCCTCGACTCCGGCCGCAGAGCAACCGCAACAGGGAGCCGGGACGCCCGCCGCGACCCAGGGGCCGGCCGCCCCGGAGGAACTGGCAGCCCCCGGCCAGACCGCTGCACAGCAGACCTGCGCGGTCCCGTCGAACTGAGCCCGCCATGTGTCGACACGGTGCGACGGGGCTGAGCGGTCAGACGTCCTCGCCAATCGAGAGGCGGAGCCGGCGGATCTGAGCTTCGAGAGCCGCGTGACACTCCTGATCGGTGGGCGTGTGTCCACGGCGTGCCCCGAGGTCGGTCCGGTCGGGAGGCGTCACGTGATCAGCTCCAGCGTGAAAACGGTCGTGCAGGGGATCGCGGACGCCTCGGTCCTCGGTCGAGAGCCGCCCGAACTCTGCAGGCTTAGCCTGGCACCGTCCGACGCCGCGGCGCGAAACGACGCCCGCTGTGGAGGGAAAGCGGCGCGAGCGGCCATGATGTGGAGGTGCGTGTCTCGGTCGTCGTCCCCGTCTGGAACGAGGAGGACTGCATCATCCGCTGCCTCGAGGCGCTACAGAGGCAGACGGTCGCGCCGTTCGAGGTGATCGTCGTCGACAACCTCTCGACCGACGACACGGTCCAGCGCGTGCTCGCGATGGAACCGAGCGGCGTCCCGATCCGCGTGCTGCGGCAGGACCGCCGCCAGGGGCTGATCCCGACGCGCGACCACGGGTTCGAGGCGGCCCAGGGAGACGTCCTCGCGCGCATCGATGCCGACACCGTCGTCCGAAACGACTGGGTGGAGCGGCTGACGGCGAGTTTCGCATCCGGTTCCGTCTGCGCCGTGACCGGCTCAGTCGGCTACTACGACGTCGTCGGCGCATCTGTACTCGGGCGCCTCGACCTCGGGGTGCGGCGGCTTTTGTTCGCCCTCGAGCGGCGTCAGCCGTACCTGTTCGGCTCGAACATGGCGATCCGGCGCGATGCGTGGCTGCTGATCGCCGACGAGGTGTGCGCCGACGTCGAGGACCGATTCCATGAGGACATTGACCTCGCGATCCATCTGACCCGACGAGCGTTGCCCATCCACTTCGACTCCGCCGTGCGGGTCACGATCTCGGCGCGTCGCCTGAACTGCACCGCCTCCGACTTTCACGACTACCTTTTGCGGTTCAGCAGGACCTTCGAGGCGCACGAGACGACCCACGTTCCGCTGCGTCTTGTCGCCGCGCTGCTGCGCGTCGGCTTCCCGCTTCTTCGCCGCGCCCATCTGCGGGCCGTCGCTCCCGGGCCGCTCGCGCCAGCGGCCGAACGGGTCGACGTGTGACTACGTCCCCAGTGAGGGAGCCCTGAACCAGTCAGGGAGCCCGCTGGAGCGGGCGGCCTCGACGGTTCGTGGTTCCCTCGCTGCCCCGGGAGGCCGGGGCAGGTTGCGGAGGTGTGTCGGCCTCTGGCAATGTCCTCTCCGGACTTATCTGGACGTTCTCGGGGGAGACAATAATGCACTGTGCCGCTTGGGTGAAGCGAATGTCGACCGGCCTAGCGACAGTGGCGGTTCTCGCCTCCGTCGCCCTCGGCCCGGTTGCCACGGCCGATGATGCTCCCTCTGGATACCTGACCGCCGCGCAGATCGATGCCGTCTCGGCGGTGATGACCGACGCGGGCGTTCCCGCGAATGAACAGGCGAGCCTGATCGCTACCCTGAACGCCGGGAAGGCGGTCGAGTCCCAGATCAGCTCATCCATCCCGGTCTCCACCTTCACCGAGCAGCGCGCCGGTCGTACGCGCACCGTCAGCGTCTTTAGCGACGGCTCGCGCCGGTGGATCGAGCAGCAGACGCCGACGACGGACAAAGGAACCTCGATGCAGGCGATTGACCCGCAGAGAAGCGAATGCAGCTATGGCGGCGGCTGGTTCAGCAACTGCAAGATCGCTATCAGTGACATTGTCAGCACTGCGTCATTTCGGGTCGACTACGCGGCCGACAAAGTCCGGGATTACCGCGGAGCCGGCTGCAACAATTCTGTCGGCAGCTGCTCTGTTTCCGGCGGAATCAAGCGCCCCACCGCGGGGTCGGAGGGGCCCGCCTGGGCGGAAATGGAATTCCACGCGAACGTCGGGCCAATCGCAAATGTCGCCAGCGGCGCATTCGGTATCCGCGTCGAAGGTCCGTGGGTCTCGCTGTACGGCTCCTGACTGTACGGCTCCTGACTCGAAGGCAGCAATGGCGGCCCGATCAGGTGCTTCGAGGGCGACGGAGTGGCCTTCTCGGTTGGAGCGCTCTGGCGCGCAGCCGGTCGCTCGCTCCTCACCGCGGCGCGCGCAACTCCCCGAGCGTCCCGTCGTGCAGTGGTTCCGTCTCCCACTGCGCGGTGAACGTTCGTCCCTCCGGCGAGAGTTCAACGTGCAGCCGGTGCGGCGTTTCGAGGAACAGCACGTCCACCCACCGGCCTCCGCTGACACCTCGACGGCGGACAGCCACGACGACCCCGCCGCGGGAGTGTAGCTGCCGGTGGCGGGGGAGGCACCCTCAAGCGGAGGCAGCGCCAGCGCCGCGAGCCGGTCGACCAGCCGCGCATCCGCCTCCGAAGTCGACCCGCGCCCTACCGCCGGCAGCAGGTGCTCCCACGCCAGCGAGAGCAGCGTCTGCGTCTGCGTCGTCTGTCCGGTGAGCGCGACCACCAGCTCAAGCTCGGGAACGATCAGACTGAACTGCCCAGAGGCGCCATCCGCCCGGTATCCGAAGGCGGATCGCCAGAACTGGAAGCCGTAGCCCGCTTGCCAGTCCGGCCCGCCGTCCTCGTGCGTGTCGATGTGTGCGCGCGAGGCCTCGCGCACCCACTCGGGGGAGAGGAGCTGCCGGTCGCCCCAGCGCCCCTCCTGCACGTAGAGCTGACCGAGCGCGGCGGCGGCCTCTGTCGTGGCATGCAGTCCGCTGTAGCCGATCTCGCGGCCGGAGGCGTCGCGCTGCCAGGCCACCTCGCCGATACCGAGTGGATCGAGCAGGCGCGGGCGGAGGTAGTCGACCAGCGAGTCACCACTGACCCGCTGGACGATCGCGGCGGCCGTGAAGGTGCAGGGCTGGTTGTAGGCGAAGACGCTCCCGGGCTCCTGCTCGGGCGGGAGGAGGAGGAAGCCGCGGACCATGTCTACCGGATCGATCGCGCGGACCCGGTCTATCGTCTCGGCGGTGTGGCCGCTGGCCATCGCGAGGACATGACGGACACGGATCGAGCGCGAGCGTAGATCCGTCACCTCGGCGTCGAGCTCGCCCACCAGCCCTCGGCCACCACGTCGCCACCCTGCACGACCATCAGGCCGTGCAGCTCGACGCCGGGGGCGGCCTCGACCGCATCGACGAAAGCGAGAACTCCCTCGGCGTCGAGGCAACGGGCGGACGGAGTGCTTCTCGGCAGTGAGCGCGACATGTCCCGATGCTACGGGTGGGCAGGCGCCCGGCTCAGGTGGGCTCGGCGCCGGGCTCCGCCGGGAACGGGCCGACCCCCAGCAGGAACCGGAGGAGCGCGTCGGCCGGGACGCGCAGGGCAGGGCCGGCGCCCAGCTCCCACTCCGCATCGGTCGGCGAGAGGGTGCGACCGCGGACGGCGGCGCGGATCGCGAGCGGCGCGCGTTGCAGGCGGTCGAGGGCGACGGCTCCGGAGACACGGGGCGGCAGCGCGAACGGGTGGGGAGAGAGGGCGAATTCGACGCGGACGACCTCGACCAGCTCGGCCACGGAACGCGGTCCGCTGCCTGAGCGGCGAGCGGAGGCGAGAGCTGCCAGAGCGGCGGGGACGTCGGCGGGCGGGGGAGGGGAGGAGGCTTCGCGAGCGCCGAAGCGGGTGGCTACGCGCTGGCGGGTGCTGCTCGACAGCCGCACGACGAGCTCCCCGAGGAGGGCGTCCCGGGAGACGGCACTGGCCGCCTCCCTCTCCGTCAGGGTGGGCGAGGCGGCCAGGACGGCGAGGCGGTCGAGCCGCTCGGCGACGAGGGGGCGCCAGTCACTGCTGACGCCCGTCTCGTCGACCGAGGGTCCGGTGCCCAGCGGCAGGTACCGCGACCAGTCGGGCACGACCCCAGGGCCTAGCGTCCGCCCGAGCGGCGCTTGTTGTAGACGTCGAAGGCGACCGCGAGCAGGAGCACGAGGCCCTTGACCGCCTGCTGCCACTCGCTGCCGATGCCCATGATCGACATACCGTTGTTCAGGACGCCGATGATGAGTCCACCGATGATCGCGCCGCCGATGGTGCCGACGCCGCCCTGAACCGCAGCGCCGCCGATGAAGGCGGCCGAGATGGCCTCGAGCTCGAAGCCGTCGCCTGCTTTCGGTCCAGCGAGGTTGAGGCGCGCGGTAAAGACGAGGCCGGCCAGCGCCGCGAGGACGCCCATGTTGACGAACAGCCAGAACGTGACGTTACGGGTCTTGATGCCCGAGAGTTCAGCGGCGTGCAGGTTGCCGCCGATGGCGTAGACGTGACGGCCGAAGACCGAGCGGTTCATCACCACTCCGTAGATCAGCACCAGGACGGCGAGGATGATCAGCGTAACCGGGATGCCCTTGAAGGTGGCCAGCGCGTAAGCAAAGGCGGCGACTGCGACTGCGACCAGGACGAGCTTGGTGACGAACCAGGCGCCTGGCTCCACGCTCTGCGCATACTTCTGCCGGCCGCGGCGAGTACGCACGGACTGCACGGTGAACGCGACGATCGCGAGCGCGCCGATGACGAGCGATAGCGGGTCGAGATCGGTCTTGCCGAACAGGTCGGTGAGGAATCCGTTTCCCAGCGCGCGGTACTCAGTGGGGAAGGAGCCGATATTCGCGTTACCGAGGACGACGAGCGCCAGGCCGCGGAAGATCAACATGCCCGCCAACGTCACGATGAACGCCGGGATCCCGACAAAGGCGATCCAGAAGCCCTGCCAGGCTCCGACCGCCGCACCGATCAGAAGGGAGAGGACGATCGACAGCCACCAGGGGAGGCCGAGATTGACCGCGAACACTCCCGAGATCGCGCCGACGAAGGCGGCAACCGAGCCGACCGAGAGGTCGATGTGCCCGGCCACAATCACCATCACCATGCCGATGGCGAGGATCAGGATGTAGCCGTTTTGAACAATCAGGTTCGAGATGTTCTGCGGGCGGAGCAGGATTCCGCCTGTCATGACCTCGAACAGCACCACCACCACGATCAGGGCGATGAAGATGCCGTTCTTGCCGAGGTCGCCCAGCACGTGACTGAGGCGGTTCGTGAAGGCGTTCTCGGTGGGCTTCACCTGCGCGCCCGCCGCGGTGGACGGGCCGTTCTGCAGATCGGTCATCGTTGCTTCTCCTGGGTCATGAGAGTGAGGACTGCCTCGGGCGTCGCCTCGGCGATGGGCAGCTCGCCCGTGATGCGGCCTTCCGACAGCGCATAGACGCGGTCGCAGATGCCGAGCAGCTCGGGGAGCTCGGAGGAGATGACGATGATCCCCTTACCCTGTGCCGCGAGCCGGTTGATGATGGTGTAGATCTCGTACTTTGCCCCCACGTCGATACCGCGGGTGGGCTCGTCGAGAATGAGAACGTCCGGGTCGGAGTAAATCCACTTCGACAGGACGACCTTCTGCTGATTACCTCCCGAGAGCTTCCCGGTCTTCGCGAGCACGGTCGGCGACTTGATATTCATGCTGCCGCGGTACTCGTTGGCGACCTCGAACTCGCGGTTGTCGTCGACCAGTCCGCCGCGTGCCACTTTGTCCAGTGACGCGAGCGAGATGTTCCGCTTGATGTCGTCGATGAGGTTGAGGCCGTAATGCTTGCGGTCCTCGGTCGCGTAGGCGAGGCCATGCGCGATCGCCTCCGAGACGTTGCGGATCTTGATCTCCTTGCCCGCTTTGAACACCTGGCCGGAAATGCGGCTGCCGTAGGAGCGGCCGAAGAGGCTCATGGCGAATTCGGTGCGCCCGGCGCCCATGAGGCCCGCAATGCCGACGATCTCGCCGCGATGCACGGTCAGATTGACCTTGTCGACCATTACCCGAGTGGGGTCCTGAGGGTGGTGGGCCGTCCAGTCGACCACGCGCAGGATCTCCTCGCCGATATGCGGCGTGTGATCCGGATAGCGGTGGTCGAGGTCGCGGCCGACCATGTCCTTAATGATGCGGTCCTCGGTGACGTCGTCGTGGGCGATCGTCTCGATGGTCTTGCCGTCGCGGATGACCGTGACGGTGTCCGCGATCTTCTTGATCTCGTTCAGCTTGTGGCTGATGATGATCGACGTGATCCCCTGCCCCTTCAGGTGCAGAATCAGGTCAAGCAAGTGGTCCGAGTCCTCGTCGTTCAGCGCCGCGGTCGGCTCGTCGAGGATGAGCAGCTTGACCCGCTTCGAGAGCGCCTTCGCGATCTCGACGAGCTGCTGCTTGCCGACTCCGATCTCGAGGATCTTGGTGGTCGGGTTCTCACGCAGACCGACGCGGGCGAGCAGAGCGGCCGCCTCCTGGTTGGTCTTGTTCCAGTCGATCAGCCCGCCGAAGCCGCGCACCTCATTGCCGAGGAAGATGTTCTCCGCGATGGAGAGGTAGGGGCTGAGGGCCAGCTCCTGGTGGATGATGACGATGCCCTTCGCTTCCGAGTCGCGGATGTTCGCGAACTGCATCACTTCATCCTCGAAGACGATGTCGCCCTCGTAGGTGCCGTGAGGATAAACGCCGGACAACACCTTCATCAGCGTCGACTTACCGGCGCCGTTCTCTCCGCAGATTGCGTGGACCTCGCCGCGCTGGGCATTGAGTGTGACGTCCTGGAGCGCCTTCACTCCCGGGAACGTCTTGGTGATGCCGCGCATCTCGAGGATGTTCGTGGTCACGCGTGCCTCCTTTCCTTCAGAGAGCCGGGCCTCCTCTCGGAGGCCCGGCACAGTGCTCGTCACCGCAGGTGACGGCTAAGAAACTTCTCCGCGGGGCCCGCGATAGCTCAGCCGTTGACTTCGGCGTCGGTGTAGTAGCCGCCATCAACGAGCACGGACTGGATCTGGTCCTTCGTGACGATGACCGGGTCGAGCAGGAAGGCCGGGACGGTCTTCTTGCCGTTGTCATAGGTGTCGGTGTCGTTGACCTCGGGCTCGGTGCCCTCGAGGACGGCCTGCGCCATCTTCACGGCCTCCTTGGCGAGCTCGCGGGTGTCCTTGTAGATGGTCGCGTACTGCTCACCGGCGATGATCGCCTTGACGGAGTCGAGTTCGGCGTCCTGACCAGTGATGATCGGGAAGTCGGACCCGACGGTGTAGCCGGCGTCGGTCAGAGCCGAGATGATGCCGCGGCTGAGGCCGTCATAGGGCGAGAGGACTCCCTGGACTTTGGAGCCGTCGGAGTACGTCTTGGTGATGATGTCCTCCATGCGGCTCTGGGCGACTTCACCGTCCCAGCGGAGGGTAGCGACGGTGCTGAAGTCGGTCTCGCCGGACTTGACGACGAGCGTCTTGTTGTCGATGTAGGGCTTCAGGGTGTCCATTGCGCCGTTGAAGAAGAACGTGGCGTTGTTGTCGTCGGGGCTTCCGGCGAACAGCTCAATGTTGAAGGGGCCCGCGGGGGCGGTGGCAGCCTTGGCGCCGGTGAGGTCGGTCAGACCGAGGCCGGCGAGGAGCGAGGTGGCCTGCTGGACGCCGACCTTGTAGTTGTCGAACGTGGCGTAGTAGTCCACGTTCTCGGAGTTGCGGATGAGGCGGTCGTAGGCGATGACGGGAATGTCATTGGACTTCGCCTCTTCGAGCACGCTCGTGAGGGTGGTGCCGTCAATCGAGGCGACGATCAGGGCTTTGGCGCCCTTGGTGATCATGTTCTCGAGCTGCGAAACCTGGGTGGGGATGTCGTCCTCGGCGTACTGCAGGTCGACCTGGTAGCCAGCTTCTTCGAGCTGCGACTTGACGTTGTTGCCGTCAGCGATCCAGCGCTCGGACGACTTGGTCGGCATCGCGACGCCGACGAGGCCGCCGCCGCCGGACCCCGAGCCAGAGCCGCCGCTTCCGGAGGAGCAGGCGGCGAGGGAGAGGATCATCGCTCCGCCGGCGATACCGGCGATGAGAGCGCGCTTCATTGTGGTCACTGTTGTTCCTTCGTCATTGAATGCAGTGGATGCAGAGCCGCCCTCGGATTCGGGACGGAGAGGTAATGCTCATGTGAGCGATCACATTGCGTCATGCTAGCCCCGCTGGCACCTTTCTTGTCAACGCAGACGTCTCGACTCGGTAACGGCGTCGGACGTGTCCCGGTTCGGTCGGTGGAGGGCAGACGCGACGGCGGAACGAGGGGCCGCAGTGGAGCCGCGGACGACTAATTGCGGCGAGATCGGCGTGGACGCCTCCGGCCGCCCCCCATCGATGAGTCTGAGCAGCGTCGCCACGCAGCGGCGGCCGAGTTCGGCGAAATCCTGGCGGACGCTCGTCAAGGGCGGCCAGTAGAACGCCGCCTCCGGGATGTCATCGAAGCCGATGACGCTGACGTCGTCTGGCACGCGGACGCCGCGCTCGTGGAACGCGCTCATCAGGCCCAGTGCCATCTGGTCGTTCGCCGAGAAGACGGCGGTGAAGTCGATGAAGCGCGCGAGTTCGTGGCCGACGTGGTGCCCGCGCTCGGCGCTCCAGTCCCCGAGCAGCGGCGGACGCAACGGGATGGAGCGGCGGTCGAGCTCGGCGAGATAGCCGCGCATGCGCGCCTCCGCCTCGATCCAGTCCTGCGGGCCGGCGAGGTGCACGATCTCGGTGTGGCCGAGGTCGATGAGGTGGGCGGTCGCGATCCGGGCGCCGGCCATCTGGTCGACGTAGAGGGCGTCGTCGCGGTCGTCCTCGCTGGTCTGGAGCGTTACGTGCGGGATGCGCAGGGCAACCTGGGAGAGGATGTCGAAGACCCTGATCTGCGGGGCGATGACCACGAGACCCTCGACCGCCTGATTGAGCAGGTGACGGATCCCGGCCTGAATTGATGCGCCGTCGGTGCCGTCGACGTTGGCGGTGACGACGAGGTAGCCGGCGTCGCGCGCGGCCACCTCGATGGCCTGGATGCTGGACGCCGGACCATACTGGAGACTCTGCGAGGAGAGCACGCCGATGGTGCGGGTGCGACTGGTGACCAGGGCGCGGGCGGCCAGGTTGGGTCGGTAGTCGAGCTCGGCCATCACGTCGAGGACGCGTCTCTTGGTCTCGGCGCGCAGGCTGGGGTGGTCGTTGAGGACGCGTGAGACGGTCTGGTGCGAGACTCCGGCCGCGCGAGCGACGTCGTAGATGCTCGGCGCCCGGGCCGCGGGCTTGTCTTCCGGCATCGGCACCGTTGCTTCCTGTGATCGCGTCGGGCGCGGGTGAGCACACTTTACGTCCCCCAGCACGGGGGCGTGGCGCGGCGAGGGAACCTCGGCGGGAAGCTCAGCCGACGGTGACGACGGCGGCGGATGGACGTGTGCCTTGGCGCATCCAGACGAAGAAACCGGTCAGGGTGAAGGCGCCGTAGAAGACGTACATTAGCCAGAACTCGACCCAGCCCTTGGCCATGCCGTAGGAACCGCCGCGCCATCCAGGACTACACCAAGTCTGGCGCCACCACCGGCTTCACAACTCTGATTCTGCACACTCTCACCCTCTGAGCGCGGCGCGAGCCGACCCGGACCGGGCCGGCCCGCTAGCTCGTTCCGCAGACGCGGATCGCGCAAAGACGGTTGGCGAAATGGATGTCTAACACGAATGTCCTGAGCTCTTCCACAACTTATGCTCCCAACGACGACGGGGTAGCGGACTGATAAACGCGGCGGCAACTACCTCTCGCCGCCGCCTTCCGGCTTGTCGTCGCGCTTCTCGTGGGTGCCGCCTGCCGGGCCACGCTCGCGTCCGGGGCGGGTGTCACGGAGCGGCTCGGATGGTTGCGTGCGGCGCTTTGCGATCCACTGACGTCCGACGGCTAGGCTGCCGACCACTGCGCTGACCGCGACGCCGAAGATGGCGCCTCCGATACGTCCCTTGCCGACTCCCCTGTGTAGCCCGTGTCCCCGTACAGGATTACCCATCATCTGTCTCCGTCGATCAGCCACAGCTGGTCGCCTTATTCCTCCAGTGAGAGCGTCAGTGGCGTCTCGTTAGCCGCTCGTTGAACGGACGCCTTCGGAACCCTCATCTGCGGTGTCATTCCTCACGCCCGCCTGCACAGCTCCCTGCGTCACGGCGGCACTCGTTCAGATGAACATGACCAGCTAGCGGCTGGAGGTCACTTGCACTACCGAGGCGGCGCTGCTTCCTCACCGGACGTCCCATATCTGGAACGTCGTACGAGGACTCGGGCGAGTTTAAGCCACGATTTCGGGCCGCGCGCGAGCATTGACGTCGGCCAGGATCTCCACGATGACTGTCACGTCGGACTCGTTGAAGAGATAGTCGATGCCACTCGGAGCCCGGTCTGTGTAGGGCGATTCGTAGAGGCGTCCCGCGTCCATCAGACCGTTCGCAGTGAGCTCGTCGGCGATCAGGTGGATGAATCGGATCTGATCGACGGAAAAACGCGACCCGTCGAGGAAGCGCGCGAAGGACTCGAGCGCTGCCTCCCGATCCAGGCCGACGAGGGAGCGGATGAATGGCCCGAGCCCGTGCGCCTGTTCGGTGGCCAAATCGATGTCGGCCTTGGAGCCTGCTCCACTGGCCAGCAGCATCGACTCAAGGGCGCTCACGTCATCGGGCGTGAGTTGCCGATTGCGGCGCAGGCGTTGCAGCGCCAGGTGGTCCTCGTGCTGCCGCAGGTACGCGGCCGCCTTGGCACGGAACCGTTCGAGGTCGGTGCCCGGCGTGGTCTGGCGCAGCAGGATTTCGGTCGCATCGCTGAGTTCGTCGATGAAGTCGGTGTAGACCCGCGGGCGGGTGACGTTCGGCACGAAGCGCACGAGCGCGCGGATGCGCAGCCGTGCGGCCTCGAGCATGTCGAGGGTTACGTCGACCCACCAGTCATCGCTGGCGACTTCTTCCAGCAGCACGAGCTGTTCTGCGACCGACGGAATCGCTGATTTCGCCAGCAGCGCTGTTGTGATCGCCTGCACCTGCTGGCGGATGCGGTCGGCGACGATCAGGTCGCCGTCGAGCTGCGCAAGCTGCCTGCGCAAAATCAGCAGGTCGAAGCGTTTCGCATCGACGTCGTCGTCTGTTACGCCCGACGGCAGGCTGGCTAGGTGCGCGAGCACTTCGGCCGCGTCTTCGGGCGTCAGAGCGTCCCAGGCGGCCGAGTCGGCGAACTGCTCGACCCAGCGCCGTTTTGGGCGAACGAGGAAGTTGTCGATGTTCATTCCCGCGACGATCCCATGCAGGATGTCGGCGGCAGACGCGCGCAGCTCCCCGTCGATCTGTGCTCGGTCGAGCGCGGTGATCAGCCCGAGCCGGGCCTCGAATAGTCGCTGGCTGAGGGACTTCTGGTTCGAGCCCTCGCTGCCGGGCAGATCCTGGCTGAAGAACTCGAGGTTGCCGCAAAAATCGAAGACCAGGAAATCCTGCTTGGGCTGGCCCTCGCCGAACAAATCGGGGCTTAGGCGGGTGCCGCGGCCGATCATCTGCCAGAACTTCGATTTTGATCGCACCGGCTTGAAGAAGACCAGGTTCACGATCTCAGGTACGTCGATACCCGTGTCGAGCATGTCGACCGAGATGGCGATGTGCGGCGCGTGATCGGCTATTAAGAACTCGTCGATCAGGTTCTGCGCGTACGGGGTGCCGTGGGTGATCACGCGCGCGAAGTGTCCTGCGTGTTCGGGGTACTGCTCGTCGAAGCGGCGCTGGATGAATTCGGCGTGCGCCTGGTTCTTCGCGAACACGATCGTCTTTCCGAGCCGGTCGCCACCGGCGACCTTATAGCCGCGCGTCATCAGGGTCGCCAGCACCTTGTCGACGGTGTCCTCGTTGAAGAGGAACCGGTTCACTTCATCCGCATCGATCGTGGTCGGCGTCCCGTCTTCTCCCCAGTCGAGCGCGTCCCAGTCGTCCTTTTCTGCCTCGCTGAGTTCGTCGTACCGGATACCTTGGCGCAGAAAGCGGGTGCCGACCGACACCCCTCGGGGTGGCACAAGAAAGCCTTCTGCGACCGCCTCGTCGAGCCCGTACGCATCGGTTGGCACGCCGTCTTCGAGGTGGAACCGCCGGTAGGTGTTGTGGTCGACCTCGTCTTTCGGCGTCGCCGTCAGGCCGATGAGTAGCGCGTCGAACCAGTCGAAGATTGCGCCGTACTTCTGGTAGATCGACCGGTGCGCTTCGTCGATCACGATCAGGTCGAAGAACCCCGGCCCGAACCGCCGGGTCGGGATGCCCTCGCCGTCACTCATGCGGTCGATGAGGTTCATCATCGTGGGATACGTAGAGACGTACACGCGTCCCTCAGCGTTCCGCTCGGTCACCAGATTCACCGTCGCGGCGCCGGGCAGGTGCGCCTTGAACTCGTTTGCCGCCTGCTTCACCAGCGCGGTACGGTCGGCGAGGAACAGGATGCGCTTGGCCCAGTTCGCCTTCATCAGCTGATCGGCTAGCGCGATGACCGTCCGCGTCTTGCCCGACCCGGTCGCCATGACCAGCAGCGCCTGCCGTTGCTGTCGATCGAACGCATCCCCGACCGCACGGATGGCCCGTACCTGGTAGTGGCGGCCAGCGATGTCCGGACTCACCGCGGCACCGGAGAGCGGCAGGCGAGTCGAGCGGCGCTGGATCATCAGCTCGAGTTCGCTGCGCGTGAAGAACCCTGCGACCTGACGCGGGGGATACCCCGCCGCGTCGTCCCACAGCCAGTGCTCGTACCCGTTTGTGAAGAACACCACCGGCCGCCGCCCGTACGCCGCTTCTAAGCAGTCGGCGTAGAGCTTCGCCTGCTGTTGCCCGACCTGCGCGCTCTTCGTCGTGCGCTTCGCCTCAACGACCGCGAGCGGCAGCCCGTCACTTCCCCACAGCACGTAGTCGACGAACCCGACTCCCGGCTCGTTCGGCATGCCGACGACCTCGAACTCGCGATCGCGCGGCTCGGTGAGCGGCCAGCCAGCCTCGGCCAACAGCACGTCGATGAACAGGTCGCGGGTCTCGGCTTCGGAGTAGTCGTGGTCGTCGGATGCGTGATTCGACGCCTGCGCCGCGGCCACCTGCGCCCGCAACTGCTCGATCTCTGCGGCCTGCTGGGCCGCGAGCTCGTCCCGGTCCGCGAGTGCCCTGGCGTGGGCTTCGTCCTTCGCGGCGAACTTCGCCGCGAGCCGTTGCACGTCCTCGCGTGTGAGCGGTGCCGCTCGTGCCGCGAGAGCGGGATCGAACGTCGCGCCCGTCGGTACGCCGGCCGGATGTGCCGAATGCCGGAACACGGCCCAGACCAGGACGTGGTGCAACTCCCGCAGCACCGCGAGAGCGATGTCCGGCCGGATCGGCTGCGGCGCGTGAACGGCCTGGTTGCCCAGCTTGCGGATCAGGTTCAGCTTCTGCGTGATCCCCACCCCGGCGACCCGCGCGAAGCCCGCGTCGTTGATGCGCGCGGACAGGTCGTCCTGGTACGGGAGGGACAGGCCGAGTACCTCGTAGAGACGGCCGACAAGCTGCTCCGCTGCACGACGGCCGTAGAAGCACGCCGACCGCGGGTCGCTCGACAGGTAGGACTCGGCGCGCGAGGCGTCAGTGCAGACATCTGGCCATGCGGCCCGCACGAAGTCGAAGTTCGCGGTCATAGTTCTCCCCGGAAGGCGCGCGACTGCAGCGCTGCGAATAGGTCTTCAGCGACCGTCAGATCGCGTTCAATGAGAGTGCGATGCTGTCCGATCGACTTCACTTGCATCGCGAACGCATCGATTAGCTCCTTTGGGGGGTGCGCTATCGAAATCGACTTGAGCTCGGTGGGGTTGATGTTTGCTTGATTTACCGCCGCCTTCGCGCGACCGCGGCGCACGGCTCGCCCATGGCGACTAGTCAGGTAGGCCGATACGAAGTACGCAGAAGCAGGATTGGTGAATCGGACGCGCACGAGGTAGCCCGCAAAAGCGAGGGGGCGGTCGGTCTCGACAACGCAGCATTTTCCGACCTTCTCAGGGCTGTTGGTGCGATTGAAGAGAAGGTCACCGCGTCGCACTGTATACTTGGGGGACTGGGGTGCCAGTAGATCGAGGTACTTCAGATCATCAAGATTCAACCGACCAGCATCCGTGACATTTCCCATACGGAGTACTGGCCACTCGCCAACGGCGCCAGCTTTTGTTGAGGTACCGTACTGAGTGGACTCCACCAGATCTCCGATGGAGCCGAGCGTCCATCGGTCGAACCAGGTGGATGGCTCGCCAAATAGTCGCACGAAGATTGACTGCTGCAGGAGATCCAGCTGGGCGAGCACCTGGCGGCGCTTGGCGCGCAGCGCGTCGGCGCGGTCGAGGATCGCGGCGATCCGCCGCTGCTCCTCGATCGGTGGCAGAAGGAGGCTTTGTCGGTAGGCGTCGTCGCGATTCAGGCCCGGGACCGCGGCTGACTTGTTTAGTTTCTTTAGGCCGAGTCCGCCTAGGCGATAGCTCAACCATTTGAGGTCAACCTGGCTGCTCGTGGAATCGACGTAGTATGCGGTGTCGATCGGCCAACATGCCTCAGTGGAGTACGCAACTTCGCCGAATGACCCCTTCCGTCCGATGATGACAGTTGGCCCGGAAGTCAGTGCGCGCGAGTGCCAGCCGACTACCCCGTTCGATCCGTAGACAGCGTGCATCCCGCCGTCTCGATTCGCATTGGCAAGCGCCTTACCGTATCGAAACTCACAGATTTCACCGAGCGCAACTTCGGGCCAGACGCTCACGCGAGCATCGCCTTCAGCTCGGCCAGTTCGTCGGCGATTTCCGCTTCAAGGGCCTCGATGTCGGCGATGATGTCAAGTGGCGACCGGTGCTCGACTTCATCGTGGACAATCTCCTTGTAGCGGTTGAGGGAGAGATCGTAGCCCTGAGCGGCAATGTCCGCCTTGGACACGGTGAACGACTGATCGGTGCGCGCCCGGTCGCGTTCGCTGGTGTTGCGGTCTGCCCAGCGGGTGAGCGCATCCGGCAGGTCGTTCGCCTCGATCGGGTTGCGTTTGTCATCAAGGGAGAAGCCGTCGGCGTGCACGTCGTAGAACCAGACGTCGTCAGTGCCACCGGAGTCCGTCTTCGTGAAGAACAAGATCGCGGTCGAGACTCCCGCGTAGGGGCGGAAGACGCCTGACGGGAGCTTGACGACCGCGTCGAGCTTCTGGTCCTCCACGAGCATCCGCCGCAACGCCTTGTGCGCGGTTGACGAGCCGAACAGCACACCGTCGGGCACGATCACCGCCGCACGTCCGCCGGGCTTCAACAGCTTCAGGAACAGGGCGACGAAGAGCAGTTCGGTCTTCTTGGTCTTCACGATGCGCTGTAGATCCTTCGACGTCGACTCGTAGTCGAGCGAGCCGGCGAAGGGCGGGTTGGCGAGAATCAGCGTGTATCGCTCGGCGTCGTCGCTTGCGCCCTCGGAGAGCGAGTCGCGGTAGCGGATGTCGGGCGCCTCGATGCCGTGGAGCAGCATGTTCATGCTGCCGATGCGCAGCATGGTCGAGTCGAAGTCGAACCCGTGGAACATGCTCGTGTGGAAGTGCGAGCGCTGCGCCGCGTTTGTCAGCACACCGGGGTGTTCGCGCCGCACATACTCCGACGCGGCGACAAGGAACCCGGCCGTGCCGCACGCGGGGTCGCAGATCTCGTCCGCCGGCTGAGGCGCCATCATGGCGACCATCAGCTCGATGATGTGTCGGGGCGTGCGGAATTGCCCGTTCACTCCCGCGGAGGCGATCTTCGACAGCAGGTACTCGTACAGATCGCCGTTGGTGTCGCGCTCGGCCATGGGGATGTCGTCGAGCATGTCGACCACCCGCGAGAGCAACGCGGGCGTCGGGATGGTAAAGCGGGCGTCGCGCATGTGCTCGCCGTACGTTGATCCGTCTCCGCCGAGGGTCCGCAGGAACGGGAACACCTCGTTACCGACAACATCCCACATGACCTCGGGGTCGTCGTTCTTGAAGCGGCTCCACCTCAAATGCTCCAGCCCCCGCCGGTAGATCGACCGCTCGACCTTACCGCCAGTGACACGCGCCTTCTTCTCGGCAAGCGTCTGCAGGTCATCGAGCCGCCGCACGAACAGCAAATAGGTGATCTGCTCGATCACCTCGAGCGGATTCGAGATGCCCCCGGACCAGAACGCATCCCAGACTCGATCGATCTTGCTCTTCAACTCTCCGGTGATCACGTCCTCACAATATCCGAGCTATCGCCGCTGTCCGTTGCACCTCGCGCTGTCGTCGGCACTGGGCGAGCAGCGCGGCGAGGTCGGCGTCCGCGAAGCGCGCGGACGTGTGGCTGGAGTGGATGAGGGAGAGATGGCGTTCGTCTCTGAGAGGGGGGCGCCTCCGCTCGCAGTGGACCACCAACGAGGCCGCCCCACGGGCACTTCCCTCGGCGGCCGCAGGGTGCTCGGGCTCAGCCGACGGTGACGACGACGGCGGACGGACGGGTGCCTTGGCGCATCCAGACGAAGAAACCGGTCAGGGTGAAGGCGCCGTAGAAGACGTACATCAGGCCGGACGCGTAGTAGCCGGCGGAGAACAGCAGTGGCACGCCGACGAGGTCGACCGCCACCCAGATCAGCCAGAACTCGACCCAGCCCTTGGCCATGCCGTAGGTGGCGAGGACGGAGCCGACGAAGATCCAGGCGTCGCTCCAGACTGGCTCGTAGGAGCCGAGCGCACGGAACACGGGGGTGAGGATCGCGGTGCCGCCGACCATCCCGAGCACGAGCAGCCAGCGGGTGCGCCAGGAGGCCCAGCGCGGCTCGATCCGGGTGCTCGCGTCGAACGGACGGTGCGTCCAGCGGTACCAGCCGTAGACGCTGACGAGGATGAACATCACCTGACGCCCCGCTTGGCCGAGCAGGTTGACCGGATTCGGTGTGTCGAAGAGCGCGCCCATGAAGACGGTGAACAGCAGTACGTTGCCGATCAGGCCGACGGGCCACGCCCAGACCTTCCGGCGCATTCCGCCGAGCGCGCTGAGCAGGCCGAAGATGTTGCCGATGACCTCCCGCCAGAGCACAGTCTGATCGCCGAGGACGATCTGCGCGTCGAACAGCCAGTGCACAAGGTCCACCGAGGCCTTCTTCCTGAGTCGGGATGCCGGGTGGTGCAACCCTGCCCCAGGTCGGCCCATTCCCGGCGCGGCTGACGCTGACGTGATCCGATCGCTCGACGCCTTCGCCGACCGCGACCCGACGCATGCGGAGGGGCTGGCGCCTCTCGCCGGTGCGGCGACCCTAGGCTGGCGGAATGACGTCCCGGGTGCGACTCCTGCTGGCCTCATCGCACCCCGGACCGACCGTGACGGTCACCGTGTTGGCGACCGTGATTGCCGCGGCGTCCGGGCATCCGCTCGGCCCTGTGGTGCTGGTCGCGCTCGCCGTGCTGGTGGGGCAGCTCTCGATCGGGCTGGCCAACGATTGGATCGACGCCGACCGCGACCGCGCGGTGGGGCGCACTGACAAGCCGCTCGCGCAGGGTCTGATCAGCGTGGGCGTGGTGCGCGGGGCGGCTCTCGGTACGGCGGCCGCGACCGTGGTGCTCTCGTTACCGCTCGGGTCGGTCTCGGCGATCGCGCACGTGGTGCTGGTCGGCGCGGGCTGGGCCTACGACGCGGGGCTGAAGCGCACGGCGTGGTCGGTCGCTCCGTTCGTGCTGGCGTTCGGCCTGCTGCCTGTGGTCGCGGTGGCGGCCGGCGACGGGCGGCTTCCGGCCTGGTGGGCAATCGCGACCGGAGCGGTGTTCGGCGTCGCGATCCACTGCACCAACGTGCTCCCCGATCTGGTCGATGACGAAGCAACGGGAGTGCGTGGCTTCCCGCACCGGCTGGGGCTGCGGGTGTCGGGAGTGGTCGCCTTCGGCTCGCTCGTGGTTGCGGCGCTGCTCGTGCTCGGCGGGCAGCTGCTCGGCGGCGGGCAGCTGCTCGGCGGCGAGCCGGTGCGCGGCGCGGGAGCAGTGCTGGCGGTCATGGGCACGGTCGCGGTGATCGCTCTGGCGGGAGTGGGCATCCGCCTGGTGCTCACGGGGCCGCCGACGCGCACTCTGTTCCGGCTGGTGATCGTCGCGTCGCTGGTGCTGGTCGGCGAGCTCGGGCTGGCTGGGGCTCGGCTGGTCGCCTAAGCGGCGGGATCGCTCAGGACCAGCGCATCGCGTAGACGCGCGCCAGGACGTCGGCGGTTGGCAGCGCGAGGGCGGTGCGGAGGAACGCCTCTCGGCCGCGGTGCGCGAGCGTGCCAGCCGGGCGTCCGAGCGCCATGTTCGCCTCCGCCTGCCGAGCTGCGCGACGGGCTGCCGCCGTCCGTCGGCGGGCGAAGTCGGGCCAGGGGCCGGCGTCTGCGTCGCGGATCGCGCCGACCAGGAGAGGCGCCAGCTCGGCCGCGTCGAGCCAGCCGAGGTTCATGCCCTGCCCGCCAATCGGACTGATTTCGTGTGCGGCGTCGCCGATGAGCACGACCCGGCCGACCCCCATCCGCTCGCTCTCGCGCCGACGCACTCGGAATCCACTGAGCATGCTGCACGTCGCCGGATCCGCCTCGGCCCCTGTGCGCTCGCGGACCGCGGCGGCCAGGGCGAGTGCCGCGTCCTGATCCGGGCCCTCCTCGGGTTGCCATGCGGGGGCGCCGAGGGAGTGGTCGGGTCCGCTGAGCGCGACGTAACGCCTCCGACCACCCGGCAAAGGAAACGACTCGACAACCCCTCTCGGGCCGACGTCGACCAGTGCCGTGTCGGTGAGGGCCGCGGGCTCGGGATCGGCGAAGTCGCCCATGACGTAGCGGTCGGGATAGTCGTGGCCGGTGCTGCGGAGGCCGAGTAGGCCGCGCACGGTGCTGCGAGCGCCGTCGGCTCCGACGACGAAGGCGGCGCGGAGGGAGACGGGCTCGCCGTCGCGGCCGGAGCCTGTCACCTTGATGGACTGCGCCTGTCGGTGTAGGTCGGTCAGCGTGATGCCCGGGCGCAGTGCCTCCGGAGCTGCGGCGTGCAGCCGCTCGCGCAGGATCGCCTCGGTGCGGTGCTGGTCGAGGGTGACGACGTAGGGGTGCGTGGTGGAGACGCGTGCGAACGAGAGCGTGCCGAGGGTGCGGCCGCGGCTACGGGCGACCCCCTCCCGCACTAGAGCGGCCTCGGCGAGCACGGGCGCATCGGCGTCGATTGCGGCGAAGGCGTCGAGTGAGGGCGGGTGAATGCCGATCGCCCGCGAGCCGCGCGGCACCGAGGAGCGCCGCTCCCACACCTGGACATCGACTCCGGAGCGAGCGAGGAGCGCGCCCAGGAGGAGGCCGACGGGACCGCCGCCGACCACGAGCACGTCCGTCTGCGCTGTCACGGGATCGAGCCTAGGTGGCGCGGCGGGGCGCGAAAGGGCGTGCGGAGTGGTGAGCTCTCTCGCTTGCACTGGCGGTGACTGACTAGCCCCCCTTGCCTTGACTGACCAGGGGCACTAGTCCCTAGTCGTAAGTCCCCGGTCGTAGTCAAGGAAGTTAGGCAGCGCGAGGTGGAGAAGTTCCTTGACGCGAGTGGGTGGCGGCTGCTCCGAGAGCGCGGTCCGCACAACGTGTGGGGTTCGCCGGATGGCGTGCAGGTGATCGCTATCCCGAGACACGGCAAGGTTTCGCCGGGCGTCGTTCGGCAGGTCATGAAGGCCCAGCCGGGAAGCCCGGAGAGCTGGCAAGACGTACTCGGCTTCTGGCTTCGCAGAAGTGAACACCGTGGAAGTGAATACTGGGTGAAGTAGCACAACCTCCAACGAATTTGCCAAATTCTGTCGTGACAACAACATCGACCGATCGATGGGTCGAACCGGAATCTGCTACGACAATGCAGCAGCAGAAGCATTCTTCGCGTCCTACAAGAAAGAACTCATGCACACAAAGCCATGGCCAACGCTCGAGTTCCTGCGAACCGAGACTTTCCTGTGGATCGAAACCTACTACAACACCCGACGCCGCCGCTCCACCATCGGATATTTGAGACCGACAGAACATGAGCTAGGATTCAGGAACATTGAAGCTTATGCAAAATTCAGTTTAATCGCCACAAACGCCCTGGTCGGAGGTTCGTTCGTTGAGCATGCAAGGGTATTCTGCATAAGCTTCCGTTTCGTTCCGTTCGCGATCGGGTTCTTCGAGAGCCTAGGTCCTTCGCGTTCTGCGCCAACGGCGTTCCACTTCGCGCCTTAGCGACGGCGTCGTGGCTGAACTCATCCCGAGATGGTTCGGGCACTATGGCGGCCGCCTCAGGAGTCGCCCGAATCTTCCGGTGGAACGCCGGAATGACGGGGAATCTGCCTACCGGCCACCACGGCGAGTTGCGTGCATGTTCGGCGGTGCCATCGACAGCGGCACCGCTCTAGTTCCTGGCTGAGGTGTGGGGGCGCACAGTGACGACTTGCGGGTTTCCTGGTCGTGTGGTGGCGGCGTGCTACGGTCGCGGGCAGTTTCAGGAAAGGGACGTTTCGTGGCTCGGTTTAGTGTTTCGCCGGAAGAGTTGAAGTAGCAGGCTCGGGTGTATACCCGCTCGAAGGAAGAGAGTGAGCAGGCTCTTGAGAAGGTGAGCCAGATGAACTCGACCATTGCTGAGCAGTGGAAGGGTCAGGCGTTCCAGGCGTATCTTGAGCAGTATAACCAGCTGTCCGAGAGTGTGAAGAAGTTCGAGGAGTTGCTGGTGAACATCAACGAACAGGTGAACACGTATGTGGACACTATCGGTGAGCGTGATGCGCAGGATGCGCAGAGCTTCGGTTTCTAGCAGCTTCCCGGGCGCAGAAGACTCGGCGCGACGCGTTCTGCGCAGGCTGTCGCGAGAGCCGTGAACTGAATGAGACGGTGAGGAAGCAAGAGGCGATGGGTTCAGACACACGAGGTCTACGCGACGGGTTTCCTGACGAGACTCGGACCGTGTCCGCCCTCACGTCCCGGGTGGCGGAGACGAGAGAGGGCTGGGATCGCAGCGCGACGGATGGTGCTGTGGCGCTGAAGGACACGAACGAGGTGCGGGACGTGCAGGGTGGCGAGGTGCGGCAGTGAGTGTGGTGGAGTTTTCTGCGGATTCGTGGCAGGCGTCGTCTCCTGGGTTGCAGAAGAGTCTCGCGGACCGGAGTGAGGCGCTTGAGGCGCTCCTGCAGGGGCTCCAAAGTCTGGCCGCCTCGGGGAATATCAGTGGTCAGGGTGCGGATGCGATGCGTGCCTATATTCGGGAAGTGCATGTCCCGATCGTGCAGTCGCTGTTGGTGTGTCTGTCGACGTTCCAGACCGCGATCGGCGTGTATTGGAACGGATATTCCCAGGTGGACACGGACGGGAATTTCCGGCTCGTGAACGACGAGTTCGACGCGCACCGTGTCCAGCTTGATACCGGCATCGAGCGGTTGCGGGGGTTCGCGGCCGATCTGCGGTCGATTGCTGCGAGCGCGTCGCATCTGGTGTCGCTGGACGGTGCGGGGGCGACCGCGGCCGAGAATGCTGCGGAGGGTTTCGAGCGGATGCGGTCGATTGTGACGTCTCAGCAGGAGACGTGGGCGGCGTATGAGGCCACGGATCCCGGGTTCGATCAGGTGAAGAACCTTGTGGCGGAGTTGAACCGGGTGGTCGCGAACCTGGGGAGTCTCACTGTCGGGCAGGGACGCTCCTACCTGTCGGGAAGCTTTAACCTCACGCTCGGGAGGTTGGGGGAGTTGGCCGGGGGGATGGTGGAGTATTGCGAGCAGAATCGGGAGGTCGCCTCTGCTGGGTGGGAGGCTCTGTTCTCGGGGTATGTCGCTGATGTGACCGCGGACGCTGAGCGGAAGCGGCACGAGGATGCTCTGTGGGGGATGGTGTGGGATGGGGTGCAGGTCCTCGCGGGTGTCGTGGTCACGGCCGTCGGGATCGGTGTGGCCCCGTTCACGGGTGGTGTGTCTCTGGGGTTGAGTGCCCTGGGTGGTTCGCTGGTGGTGGGCGGGGTGAACAGTGCCATCAATCACGTCACCATTGCGACGACGGGTGAGGAGTTGAACCTGATCGGGATGGCCTCCGAACAGGTCGGCCACTGGTATGACGCCACCCTCGCGCAGCCCGCGATCGCGTCCGGCGATAAACGCTTACAGTTCCTCGCCGGGCTCGGTTCTGGGTGGGGAGACCAGGTCAGCGGGGCGCTGCAGCTGAACATGCAGGACACCGTGACCGGCGTGTTCACCCTCGCGACCGGTGTGTTCACTCTCGCGACCAGCGACGAGGCGCGCTCGAAGTTGTGGAACCAGCTGACCACGACGGTCGGGCAGGTCGCCTCGGGGAACACGTTCGTGATCGGCGAGATCGCCGGGAACCTTACCCCTTTCGGTGCTGCGGCGAAGGTGAACAAGCTCGAGAACCTGATCAACAAAACCGACGACCTCGGGCGCCTGGTCACGAAGGCCGATGATCTCGGCTTCGGGAAACACGTCACGATCGCCGCCGCGAGTGATGCCACCAGCGCACTGGACTGGCTCAAAACCCATTCCGGCGCGGGAGGGGTGACAGTCAGCGACGAATTCACCCCGTCAATACGGCCAGCAGACGGGGTGCAAAGCGTTGTAGACAAGATTCGACGGGGCGAGTTGACTCCCGAAGAAATTAAGGCCCTGCCGGACACAATTCGAGAGCAGCTTCGAGGCATCGACCGAGGCGACAAGCGAGACATTTTCGGACACTACACGGGTTCAGACGCGGTCAGCGCGAACAAAGAAGCACTCGGGCTAGAAAAGGTTCGTGATAGAATGGGCGTCGAGGTCATTTCCGATCGGGTTGGCGTAAGGCTTGAAGCCGGTGGGCAACTCCGCTACTATGACGGGCTAATCCATTTGGTGGGTAATCGGTACATCGGAGTCGAAGTTAAAAGCGGTAACGCTACCCTTGAGTATCAGCGCGGCGGGAATAGTCAGCGTCTCTTCGATAGCAGGGTTTCGTCAGATAATCCGGCGAGGGGTATCTTGAATGGTGAACCGATCGAGATTGTCGAAGTCATCCTTCAGGAAATTCCATAAAAAGAAAGCTTGGGAGATGTCAGTCACGCACGTATTCACTTATAACGGAGTTTCGAGACTAGAAGTCTTGAGTGGTCAGCTTGCTGAGCAAGTTGTTCGCCGCGCGCCAATGCTGATGGACAGTAAAGGCGAATTCGCGATCTCTTTGTCTCGACTGCCGGAGGGCAAGCGGTTGAGGGATGATCTGCCTGGTTCTTGGGCGGATTTGTTTTTGCAGGCTGCTGGGAGTGCGGCTGCGATGATGATCGAGGTGCGTAAGCAGAATCTGGACGGCTCCGAAAGTCTCTACAGGCTGGCTCGCCTGTTGCCCGAAGGTGAACAGTCCACGGGCACTGCGGATATCACTTGGAACGGTCGTGTTGATAAAGTGCCCGCTGAGGAGGCGTTTGGCGCTGTCGAAGCTGGTGACATCTTCTGGCACTACTACCAGTATGACGCGGTGCCTGAGCGGTACGAGCTGCGCTTCCTTGAGTGAGTAGATTCCCTCCGGAGCGCTGCAGCTGAACATGCAGGACATGGCGGAGGAACCGGTGTGTTCACCCTCGCCACCAGCGACGAGGCGCGCTCAAAGTTGTCGAAGCAGCTGACCACCGTGGTCGGGCAGGTCGCCTCGGGGAACACGGAGGCTTATGTAAAATTCGGGTAGGACTTCACAAAAGCCCTGGTCAGAGGCTTGTTCGCTGGGCGTGCGAGGGGATTTTGCATAAGCCTCACGTTCGTGATCGGCGAGATCGTCGGGAACCTTACCCCTCTCGTTGCTGCGGCGAAGGTGAACAAGCTCGACAACCTGATCAACAAAGCCGACGACCTCGGGCGCCTGGCCACGAAGGCCGATGACCTCGACCTCGGGAAACACGGCACGATCGCCGCCGCGAGTGATACCACCAGCGCACTGGACTGGCTCAAAACCCATTCCGGCGCGGGAGGAGTGACAGTCAGCGACAAATTCACGCCGTCAATACGGCCCGCAGACGGGGTTGACGGGTCGAGTGTGACGTCGCGTAGTGGAGGTTCAGACTTCGATGCTGGAAATCGTGGAGGCGGTGGTGATCAGTTACCTGCCGATGCTGGCCTGTTGACGCTGAAGCAGGGAGAACTCCCTCGTGCCGGGGAATCCTGGCGCGGCCAGACCGAGGGTGGCCCCGGCATCTGGAGGGAAACACCAAAACGAAACGGGGGCGAGGCGTACCAAGAGTTCACCACACGCATGGAACGCGGCACAGAGTACGAAGTAAATGACGTAAACTTCGACGGACACGATCCGATCCGTAACGTGCATCATTGATGCCAAAGACTGGCGGAAGTACCCACCACTAAAAGAAACATTTTGGCAGAAAAAGACACTGAAGGACATCGAAAAACAGGTTAAGGCAGCCGGCGCCACGCCTATCGAATGGCATTTCTCTACAGAGGCCGCCAAGCAAGCAGTTGATCTGCTACTGAAGGACGAAGGCTTCGAAGGCGCATTCAGAACCGTTTATACTCCATATTGAGCTAGAGCGAGGAATCATGACTACGTTTCAATCATATCTCGGCGCATTCTGGAAATCACGCGAGCTGACCTTCGGTCAGTTCACGATCCAGGTGCGAAAGTTCCTTGAAGGGCTACGAGAGTTGCATCCCGTCTTCGAAACCTGGTATGCGCTCGGCGATCGAATGAACGACGAGAAACCGCTTGGAGCTGATCTGCAGCACCTTGATGAGCTTATGCTCGAACGCGGCTGGGATAGGAGTGCTCCTCAGCACTTCTTCACACACCTTGATGATGATGGGTGCCCCACCGCGAATTCAACGGCAAGTGTTGGTTGGAGCTTTGACCTTGTGACCGAGCCGGAAAGGCAACGGACGCGTGACTTCGTGCACGTGTCGATGTTTGCGGGAGCTACAAGTCCTCGCCTGTCGAATAGTGTAACATTGAAGGTGGGCGATCCTGCGTCGCCGTTGCTGGACCCGGTGGTGTCTGAGCGGGTGTTTCGATACATGATCGAGTTGTGGAACCCTGATCGCGCGCTCGTCACCGAGCGGGCTTATCGTGACGCAGTGCATGATTCAGAAACGAAAGAGCAGCTGGGTTGGCTGAACTACCGGGCAGACTCATCGTTCGTCGAGTTCCTCCCGGACGGGGTACGGCATGAGCCGCTCAAAGACGGGGTATTGTTCCGCATCGGCGACGGTCGCGTGCTCGGCGAGAACTCCCTGGAAGAGGTAAAACTCGGTCAGCGGATCCAACACGAGATCCTCGCTCGTAGGTAGGCGAAAGCAACTCGGGAGATGTCTGAGCGGCGTTACGTTGTGATCAGTGAGGCTGAGGCAAAATTCCCTCGCACGCCCAGCGAACAAGCCTCTGACCAGGGCTTTTATGAAGCCCTACCCGAATTTTGCATAAGCCTCATTCACGAACTCGCGGCATAAGACCCGAGTCCACCGAAGCGGGAACACTCCACTCCGGTACTCTTCGCCTTGAAAGTGCTCCCCAGCTCCGACGCATTGAGTTCTAGCCCACCCCAATTATCCCAGGTTGCGAATAGGCGTCGGCCCGTCTCGGTGACGGGCCGCCGACGGCGGGTCGCTCCCAGAGCGCGAGGTGCGCGTCGACGGCCGGGGCGCCCTTCGCGAGCGGTGTCTGCCACGTCAGTACCTTCTCGTTTTGAAGTCGGCCGACGACCAGAATGGGGTGGACGCCCAGCGCGCTCGCCACTTCCTGCACCCACTCGGCTCGCACGCGAGCGGGCGCGGGCGGAAGCGCTTCGGGAAATGTCCACGTGCGCGCGAGATCGTCGGCTGGCTTCTCCGTCCCGAGTGTGTGCGGATTGTCGGGGTCATCGACGATAATCCCCGATTCATCCACGTGACCGAGCACGACGTGAGCAGTTTCGTGAAGCACGGTGAAAAGGACTTTGTCAAGACGTTTTCCGCGGCCGGAGATGCCGATAACGGGCTTTTCATTCACTATCAAAGAGCAGCCGTCGATCTTGCTGGAGGGAAACGATTCGACGTACACCAGCGTCACACCGCACTCGGCAAACAGCGCTGGAAGTATGGTGACATGCTCCGCTTCTCGCACCACCTGCGAAAGGCGCACGGCGAGAGCCTCCAGTCGTTTTGGGGAATAGTCGGAAACACTTCGCTTCTCGGCGAGGGCTCGAACGCACGCTACCCATGCCAGCTGTGTTGGCGTCAGCTTCTCCTCCTGGTTCGTCCTGCGCGCCGCGATCTGGAGGTCTGGCTCGTCCTCAAGGGAATCCATGCGATAAAGCTGTCGAAGCTCCGCAGCCCGCCCTTCCGTCGTGGTCGACGTGATGAAACCCCTCTTGACGAGGAGCGGGATCGGCGCGAGTTCCTTGAGGCGGGCCCGAATACGAACGTCTTTCAGAGCCGCCTGGGTCGGTCCATCCTGGCTGTGGAGCCAGAGAAAGTACCTGTCCTGGAGGTCCAGCCACATCTCGGCCGACGTGCCGAGCGCCGCGCCGAGCTGCGCCGCGGACTCCCGAGTGATCTCCTTCTTGCCGGTGATGATCTCGGAGACGAACTGAGGTGGTCGGCCGAGAATGTCGGCGAACTCGGCCTGGGTCCAGCCGCGCGCGGCTAGCTCGTCGGCGAGGAAGTCCCCAGCGGGAAAGACTTCAGCGCGGATGGTTGCCATGATGCGGCTCCTCTCGTGGTGTCTGGGCTTTCAGTGGTAGTCGACGAGTTCGAGGATGATGACGAAGCGGCCCTCGTCATCCGTCTCGAAGCGAAGAATCACTCGGTACTGGCCGTTGAGGCGAATCGAGGATGTTCCCGCTCTGTTTCCCGACAGCTTTTCGAGGCGCAGCGCTTTCAAGGCACGCACGTCTCGATCGTCTTTTGCCGCGTCGAGCAACTGCAGTTTTTTTCGAAAGGAGCGGATGACGTCGCGGCCCCAGCCCTTGGGGGCGAAGCCTGGGTCCTCCGCGAGACGACGAAGGACGTCGTCTCTGATGTGTACGCGCACACCCTCTACCTACCTCACCGCCTGCGGGCTGGTGCCCGCCTGAGGTTAACGAATGTCTAAGGGCACGTGTGGTTGCTGGTATGTCATCACCCCTTGGGTGATTGAGTGTATGCCCGGTTGCGGTGAGAAAGCAAGTGGTGGAGGAGCGAGGCGAGATGGCCGTCACTCCGGGGCGACGACCAGCTCATCGCCGGCCGCCCGCGAGACGCACGGCATGATCCAGTGCTCGCGCTCCTCGGTGCTGAGCACGAGGTCACGGTGGTCGGCCGCGCCCTGGACGAGGCGCAGGCGACAGGTGCCGCAGGTACCTGACTCGCAAGAGGAGTCCACATCGATCCCTGAGGAACGCAATGCTGTGAGCATCGACCGGTTGGCTGGAACGTCGACGGCCGCGCCGGTTGGCCCCCAGACGGCGGTGAACGGAGCAACCCTGCCGCTGAGAGCGTCGACTCCGGCGAAGTCTTCGATGTGGATCCGGCTCGGCCGCCAGTGCACCGTGAGGGCGAGCACCTCGTCGATCAGGGCCGTCGGGCCGCAGCAGTAGACGCGGGCGGAGTCGTCCGGTTCGGCGACTAACGGCCAGAGGTCGAGTCGGCCGTGAATGGAGCTGTGGTGCACGAGCGCGCCGCTCGCCGCGAATTCGTCGAGGTAGGCCGCGTCGTCGGGATCCCGGCTGAGGTAGACGACCTGCACCTCCGCACCGCCGCGAGACCGCAGCTCGGCGGCCATCGCGCGGATCGGGGTGATGCCGATCCCGCCAGCGATCAGGAGGTAGCGCTCGGCGGGCTCGAGCGCGAAGGTATTCGCGGGTGTCGCTGCCTCAAGGACGTCGCCCACGCGCACGTCGTCGTGGAGGCTCCGCGACCCACCACGTCCCTCCGGCTCGCGGCGTACGGCGATCGCATACTGCGGAGGCTCCGGGGACCCCGCCTCCAGGAGGCTGTAGCTGCGACGGTCGCCGGACGGTGTCGTCAGCGTGAGGTGCGCTCCGGCGGAGTAGCCGGGAAGCGGTGTGCCGTCAGCGCTGCGGAGGACAAAGCGGGTGACGGCGGGCGTGAGTGGCTCCCGCTCGGCCACCACGAGCCGCAGCTCAGCCACGAAGCACCAGCTCATCGCCGACGCTCAGCGTGCCGCCGTCGAGCACCTGGGCGTAGACACCGAGGAGGTCGTGGCCGTAGGTGCTGTGCAGCAACTGCGGCACCGGCAGGTCGCGTCGCCCGGTTCCCGGCTCGACCTCGGTGGCGGCGCAGCGCTCGGTCGGCTTCGTGATCCGCAGTCGCAGGTCATCGACTGTGAACTCGCTGCCGACGAGGTCGAGTTCACTCCAGGCGGGTAGGCCCTCCAGGTAGATGTTGCCGCGGAACCGTAGCGGGTCCACCTTGTGCCCGATGCGCTCGGCGAAGTCGCGGACGCTCGCGAGGTTGATCAGCGAGATGTACTCCATCTCGATGTCGGAGGTGCGGGCCGTGTCGGTGAAGCGGCGGCCCTCGTCCTGCGCGATCACCGGCTCCGTGCCGAGTGGCAGATCGAGGACTCGGGCGTAGAAGGCGCGGAGCTCGGTGCGACCGGTCTCGGTGCCGAGGTCGACGGTGAGGGCGCGGTGGCCCCGGACGTCGACGGTCCAGACGCCGGTCTCTGGCTCGATGTGCGTGGTCAGACCGGCGAGGCGGGCCTCGGCGACGAGGACGAAGTACTCGCGCTTGGAGATCCCGTGCCGCATCCCGGGGCTGTAGGCGCCTCCGGGCCGGGCGAGGGCGAGCGTGCGGTCGAAGGGGACGCCGCGGCCGGTGGTGAGCGCTACCCGCGGGAGCGGCTGCGGGGTCATGCCCTTCACGGGATAGACGTAGAGGCCGTCCACGCGTGTCGTCATGGCGTCCATCCTGACGCATGCTCCACGCGTCTCGCCAACGCTGACGCGCCCAAGAATGCTGCGATGGCGGCGGCGCCGGAGCCGACGCCGAGAGCGATCGCTGCGCTCACCAGAGGACGGTGGGGGGCGTGGTTTCAGGTATCTGACCTTGATTACGGACAGTGCCGCGGCTTTACAGACGGTAGTGGTCCCGCTCCGGCGGTCCGCACGGCGGCGCCCCTCACGGCCTGTAGTGGGCGCGCACCTCCGCCTGCCATCGCTCGCGCTCCTGTTCGGTGATGAACGCCGCATCGAACGAGTTGAGCGCGAGCCGCTCCAGCTGTGCGTCATCCATCCCAAGTTCCTCGACCAGGGCTCGGTAGTTCTCATCCACGTAGCCGCCGAAGTAGGGAGGGTCGTCGCTCGAGACAGTGGCGACCAGTCCCTCGCGCAGCATCGCGGGCAGCGGATGATCCGCCATCGTGTCGACCGCCCGCAGCGCCACGTTCGACAGCGGGCAGACCGTGACCGGGATCCGCCGCTCGCGCAGCATCGCAACGACCATCGGGTCTTCCATCGCCCTGATCCCGTGGTCAATCCGCTCGACCTTGAGCAGCTCGACCGTGGCCGCCACCGTCTCGGGTCCGCCCTCCTCGCCGGCGTGCGCAACCAGACGCAGGCCCTCGGCGGCCGCGCGCGCATAAACGTCCACGAAAAGCTCCGGACCGAAGCCGATCTCATTCGAGTCAAGCCCCACGCCGATGATGTGCTCGCGCCACGGGAGGATCGAGGTCAGCATCTCGTTCGCGGCCTCTGCACCGAGGTCGCGCAGGAAGCACATGATCAGCGCGGTCGAGATCCCGTGGCTCTCCTCGCTGGACTCGAGCGCCCTGGTGATCCCGGCCATCACCGTCTCGAGCGGCACCCCATTGCCGAGGTGGGTCTGCGGATCGAAGAAGATTTCGGCGCGGCGGACGTTTGCCGCCTTCGCGCGGTCGAGGTAGCACGTCGTCAGCTCGAAGAAGTCGCGCTCGGTCGCGAGCACGGTGAGGTTGGAGTAGTGCAGCTTAAGGAACGAGGCGAGATTAGTGAACGCGTACCGGGCGCGGAGGGCGTCGAGGTCCTCGGTCGGCAGGGTGATTCCGTTGCGCCTCGCAATCTCGACGATGTGCTCCGGCTCGAGAGTGCCCTCAAGGTGGATGTGCAGCTCGGCGCTGGGCGGAGCGGGAAAGGCGGGGCGGGGCATGGGAATCCTCCAGGGGAGTGCCGCTGAGTTGCCCGGATGAGCGCGCGCTCACGGCGTGTCGTGCGCCGATCCGGGCACTTCAGCGAGGGGCTTCGGAAGTCCCGCTGCTCGGCGCACCAGCTCGACGACAGTCGATCGGGTCGTGTCGTCGGCGGCGGTGAGCGCATAGGCCGTCGGCCAGATCGTGCCGTCGTCCAGCTGCGCGCCGTCCTGGAAGCCGAGGGTGGAGTAGCGCGTGCCGAACTTCGCGCCGGGTTGGAAGAAGATGATCGCCTTGCCGTCGGTGCGCGCGTAAGCGGGAAAGCCGTACCAGGTCTTGGGCAGTAGATCGGCGGCGTGCTCGGCAACGACGTCGTGCAGCATCTGCGCGATCGGGCGCTCGACGTCGGTCATTGCGGCGATAGCCGCCTCCGCGTCCTTTTTGTCGGCGTCAGCCTTATCGGCGCTTTTCTGCCGCTTCGCCTCCGCCCGCAGCTCGGCCGCGCGCTCCTTCATCGCCGCACGCTCGTCCTTCGAGAAACCGCTGTCGGTGACCATGTCCGTCCGTCCCGTCCGTGTGCTGGCCCCTCGTTCGGGGCTGCCTCCGCTTCATGGTGGCAGCGTCGACGCCAGCGGCACAACGGCCTGCCTCGTCCGCTGCGGCCTGGCCGGTGGCCGTTGCCGTGGGCGGATGCGCCTCCTCCTGATCCGCTACGGCCAGACCCCCTCCAGCGTCGCCGGGCTCCTCGATACCCGCATCCCCGGACCGGGCCTGACCGACCTCGGCCGGCGCCAGGCCGAAGCACTGCCCGCTCTGCTCGCCGAGGAGGGAATTGGCGCCCTCCTCGTCTCGACCATGCGCCGCACCCACGAGAGTGCCGCTCCGCTCGCCGCCGCCCTTCCGCTCGACAACACGGGCGTCGTAGTGCTAGAAGGGTCGGGGACTCGGTGGACGCTCGTGTCCTGGCAGGGTGAGCCGGTGAGCGGAGTCGGCGCGATGGCCCCGTCCGGCCCCACGGGCGACATCACGTCCTGAGCCGGCAGCCTCGTGGGTGCGGCCCTTCGCGCCACTCGGATGGTGATGCCGCGCCACGGGGAAAACCTGCTCTAGCCAGCGGTTCCCCACGACTTCGCTGCCGCACGCGCCGCCCGGCATTCGGCTGACGTTTGCCGACTGCCGACTCGGCGGCTACCGTGGACGGCGGTCCTGACGGACCCCGATGAACCGGTCCGCGCTTGCACGGCGTCCCCACGACGCACCGCGAGCGTACGGTCAACGGGAGTGGAGGCGGCCCCAAGGCCGCCTCGGACGCACGAGGATCGCCTCCACCCCTGCCGCGCAGAGCGGCGGGGCGCCCCAAGAGGCTCGACGGACGACTGTCCCACGCTCCCGACCCGGTACCACGAGATGAGCGCAGGGCGTCACCCCTGTGCGCCGACGGAGCGTACGTGCAGCAGAACCAGCAGATCCTCAGTGAGCCGCGGAGCGAGGCGGGCGTCGCTCTCGAAGCCCGCGGCCTCTTCAAGGTGTTCGGCCGCAAGCCCGACGAGGCGGTGCGTCGCCTGCGCGCGGGCGCCGATCGCGCTGAACTCGACCACGCCACGGCGGCCGTGATCGACGCCTCCTTCTCGGTGCGCCGCGGCGAGATCTTCGTCGTCATGGGCCTTTCCGGCTCGGGCAAGTCCACGCTCATTCGCATGCTCAACGGTCTCCAAGAGCCGACGGCCGGCGAGGTCTTCATCGAGGGCAGCACCATTACCGGTGTCCCCGCGGCGGAGCTGCGACGCGTCCGCCGCTCGTCGGTTTCGATGGTCTTCCAGCACTTCGCGCTACTCCCGCACCGCACGGTGCTCGACAACGTCGCGTATCCGCTCGAGATCCAGGGCGTGCCTCCTGCCGAGCGCCGCGAGCGCGCCCTGCTCGCCGTGGAGCGCGCCGGCCTCGCCGGCTGGCACGAGAAGACGCCCGACCAGCTCTCGGGAGGCATGCGCCAGCGCGTCGGCCTCGCTCGCGCCCTCGCCGCCGACACCGGGATCGTTCTGATGGACGAGGCGTTCTCGGCGCTCGACCCGCTGATCCGCCGTGAGATGCAGGAGCAGCTCATCGAGCTGCAACACGAGCTCGGCAAGACGATCGTGTTCATTACGCACGATCTCAACGAGGCGATGTTCCTCGGTGACCGCATCGCCGTGATGCGTGACGGCCGCATCGTCCAGATCGGCACGCCGGAGGAGATCCTCACCGATCCGGCCACCGACTACGTCGCGCAGTTCGTGCAGGACGTGGACCGCGCCCGTGTGCTCACCGCCGCGGCCGTGATGGAGCCGGCGCGCTCGGTGGTGACGCTCTCCGCGGGACCGCGCGCAGCCCTGCGCAGCATGCGAGATCTACAGACGTCGGCGGCGTTCGTGGTGGGCAGTGGCCGCCGACTGCTCGGGACGGTCCGCGACAGCGACGTCATTGAGCAGGTCCGCCTCGGGGTGAGCGACCTCTCGGCCGTGCTGGTCTCCGACGTCGTCACCGTCGCTCCGGACACCGCGCTGCACGAGGTCATCGAACCGGCCGTCGAGTCGGCTCTGCCGGTCGCGGTCATCGACGCGGAGGGGCGGCTGCTCGGCGCGATCCCGCGGGTGACCCTGCTCGCCGCGCTCGGCAATGTGCAGACGGGCGAGCAGCCGGTCGTCGAGCCGCAGGCGACGCTCCCGATCGACCTCGTCACCGCGACTCTGCGTGCCACGGGCGGACCCGTGGACGATGCGCTGCTCGCGACAGAGGGGGGAATTCGATGACCGGCCTTGGTTTCCGCCTCCCGCTCGGGGCCGCGGCGGAGGGTGCTGTCAGCCTGCTCACCCACACGTTCCAGCCGTTCTTCGACGTGCTCCGCACCGTCTTCGGCGGGCTCTACTCCGGCGTCGACCTCGTGCTCGCCACACCGCCCTTCTGGGTGATCGTCGCCTTCATCGCCGTGCTCGCCTATGCCGTCCGCGGCTGGCTCCTCGCGATCGGGACGGCCGTCGGCCTCCTGGTGATCGTCGGGGTCGACCAGTGGGATAACGCGATGGACTCGCTCGCGCTGGTGCTCGTCTCCTCCGTCCTCGCGATCGCCCTCAGCGTGCCGCTGGGCGTGCTCGCCGCCCGCAACCGGACGGCGTCGGCCGTCATCCGGCCCGTTCTCGACCTGATGCAGACGATGCCGGCCTTCGTGTACCTGATTCCCGCGCTAATCCTGTTCCGCGTCGGAGTCGTGCCGGGGATCGTCGCGACGATCGTCTTCGCGATGGCGCCGGGCGTGCGCCTGACTGAGCTGGGCATCCGCGGCGTCGACCCGGAGCTGGTCGAGGCAGGGGAGTCGTTCGGCTCGTCGAAGTGGCGCATTCTTCGGCAGATCCAATTGCCGCTGGCACTGCCGTCGATCCTGGCGGGACTCAATCAGGTCATCATGCTGTCGCTGTCGATGGTCGTCATCGCGGGAATGGTCGGCGCCGGGGGACTGGGGGGAGATGTAGTCGCGAGCCTCAACCGGATCGACATCGCGCTCGGCTTCGAGGCCGGGATCGCCGTGGTCATCCTGGCCGTGATCCTCGACCGGATGACCGGAGCGCTGGGCAGTCCGTCGCCTGCCCGCCTCGCCCGAGCCCATGATCGGCGCGCCGTGATCGCGACTCGCGCGGCCGTGGGCGTCGTCTCGATCGGCCTGGTCGCCTCGCTCGGCGCCGCGACGTTGGTCGTTCCGCCGGCTGCGGCCTCGGTTGACAACGGCGACCGCACCGACGTCACCATCGCCGTGTTCCAGGGCTGGGACGAGGGCATCGCCGTCTCGGCGCTCTGGGAGTCGGTGCTCGAGGCGAAGGGCTACGTCGTCACCCTGCAGAACTCCGATGTCGCGCCCGGCTTCCAGGGCCTCTCGACCGGTGACTACGACCTCGCCCTCGACACCTGGCTCCCGGTGACACACGCGAGCTATGTGGAGAAGCACGGCGACTCGATCATCGATCTCGGTGCCTGGAACGACGAGGCGAAGCTCACCGTCGCGGTGAACGAGGACGCCCCGATCAACTCCCTGGAGGAGCTCGCGGCGAACCCGGGCGTTGTCGGGAACCGTCTCGTCGGCATCGAGCCGGGCTCTGGCCTGAACCGGACGATGACCGAGGCCGTCATCCCGGGCTACGGGCTGGAGAAGATGGACTACCTGACGTCCTCAACGCCGGCGATGCTGCAGGAGCTGTCGAACGCGATCCACGCTGGCGAGAACATCGCCGTCACGCTGTGGCGCCCGCACTGGGCGTACGACGTTTTTGCGCTGAAGAATCTCGCAGACCCGAAGGGCCTGCTCGGCAAGGCGGAGAGCCTGCACTCGTTCGGCTCGGCGTCGTTCGATGCCAACTACCCGACGATGAGCCGCTGGATCCGCAACTTCCGCATGGACACGGCGACGCTCTCCTCCCTCGAGAACGCCCTGTTTAACGCCGGCAGGGGTGACCGAGCTGCCGCGCTCACCCGCTGGGAGGGGGAGCACCGCGACTACGTCGACTCGCTCACGTCGTGACCTGTCCTGTCTCTCGCGAGCTGTCGCGAGAGACAGGCGTCAGCTCCGGGCGGCGGCGTACTGCGAGCGGATGACCGCTCGGTAATCCGGCGCAGGCTCGGCAACCGAGGTGACCGTCCACGTCGGACGCGAGCCGGTCAGCGCCCACGCGGCCTGCACGGCGGCACCGTCGGCGACGTACTCGCCGGGCGTCGGCACCACCACGGGCGCGTCGAACACCTGCGAGGCCGACAACTGCACCGCACGGTTCTGGGCGGCACCGCCGATCAGCAGGATGCGACGCGCCTGGACGCCCTGTGCGCGCACTGCGTCGAGACCGTCCGCGAGACCGCAGAGCATCCCCTCAATCGCTGCCCGCGCCAGGTTCGGCCGCGTGGTCGACGCAATGGTCATCCCGTGCAGGCTCGCCGTCGCGTCGGGCAGGTTCGGGGTGCGCTCGCCCTCGAAGTAGGGAACGAGCACGAGTCCGCCCGCTCCGGGCTCCGCCTCGAGGGCCAGGGCGGCGAACTCGTCGAAGTCGCAGCCCAGCAGCGTCGCGGTCGAGGCCAGCACGCGCGCCGCATTCAGTGTCGCGACGAGCGGCAGGAAGCGTCCGCTCGCGTCGGCGAAGCCGGCCACGGTTCCGGAGGCGTCACGCACCGGGTCGTCCGTCACCGCGAAGACGGTGCCGCTTGTGCCGATGCTGACGACCACATCTCCAGGGCCCGCGCCAAGCCCGAGCGCGGCGCCCGCGTTGTCGCCCGCGCCGGGTCCGACGACGACGCCAGTTTCGGTCCGGCCAGCTTCCTCCGACGGGCCGAGCACGCGGGGGAGCAGCGGACGGTGGCCGAGCGCGCGCTCGAGCAGGTCGAGGTCGTAGCCGTCGGCGCCCCAGTAGGAGGTGCCGGAGGCGTCAGAGCGGTCGGTGGTCAGCGCGTCGAGCCGCGGTCCTCGAGCGGAGTCGGGGCCGTAGCCGAGCAGGCGCCAGGTCAGCCAGTCGTGCGGGAGCGCGACGGCGGCGACGCGGCTCGCGTTCTCGGGCTCGGCGTCGCGCAGCCAGCGCAGCTTCGTGGCGGTGAAGGAGGCGACGGGCACCGATCCGGTGCGCTGAGCCCACGCCTGGGCGCCGAGCTCCTCGATCAGTGCGGCTGCCGCGGGGGCGCTGCGGGTGTCGTTCCAGAGCAGGGCGGGGCGGATGACGTGCCCCTCGCCGTCGAGGACGACCATGCCGTGCTGCTGCCCGCCGAGTGAGATCGCGGCGACGTCATCGAGTCCGCCGGCGTCAGCGAGTGCCCGTTGCAGCGCCTCCCACCATGCGGCCGGATCGACCTCGGTGCCATCGGGGTGGCTGGCCCGTCCGGTGCGCACGACGGCGCCGGTGTCGAGGTCGCGGACGACCACCTTGCAGCTCTGGGTCGATGAGTCGACTCCTGCGACAAGCGTCATCGCTGTCACCTTCCGTTCGTGTCCGATTGCGGCCGTCTGGGCGGAGTCGACTCCGCCGAGATGCAGGAGAACGGACGAGATCCCGTGCCGCGGCAGGGAATCTCGTCCGTTTCAGGGGATCTCGCGACATTTCGCGAGATGAGGGGGTGTTAGCGGGCGCCGAGGAGGTGCTCGGTGGCCAGTTGCTGGAGGCGCACGAAGCCGAAGCCCTTGCCGCCTAGGTAGGCGTCTGTGTCGAAGGACTCGTAGGCGGCGGTGTCGGCGAGCAGGTCGTCGTACGACTCGCCCTCGTTGAGCGTCGGGGTGGACAGTTCGGCGACCTTGGCGGCGGCGAGCGCCTCCTGGACCTCGGGGTCGGCGCGGAAGGCCGCGGCGCGCTCCTTAAGCAGCAGATAGGTGTGCATGTTTGCGGCGGCCGAGTCCCACACTCCGGTCTCGTCCTCGGTGCGCGAGGGCTTGTAATCGAAGTGGCGCGGGCCGTCATAGGCGGGGACGCCGCCGGGGCCGCCGTTCTCGAGCAGGTCGACGAGCGCGAACGCGTTGTGCAGGTCGCCGTGTCCGAAGACGAGGTCCTGGTCGTACTTGATGCCGCGCTGGCCGTTGAGGTCGATGTGGAAGAGCTTGCCGTGGTACAGCGCCTGGGCGATGCCGGCCGCGAAGTTCAGGCCCGCCATCTGCTCGTGGCCGACCTCGGGGTTCACGCCGACGAGTTCCGGGCGCTCGAGGGAGTCGATGAACGCGATCGCGTGGCCCAGCGTCGGCAGGAGGATGTCGCCGCGGGGCTCGTTGGGCTTGGGCTCGATCGCAAATCGGATGTCGTAACCCTTGTCGGTGACGTAGTCGCCGAGCAGGTTGACGGCCTCACGGTAACGCTCGAGCGCCGCGCGGATGTCCTTCGCGGAGTCGTACTCGGCGCCCTCGCGGCCACCCCACATCACGAAGGTCTGGGCGCCCAGCTCGGCGGCCAGGTCGATGTTGCGCAGGACCTTGCGCAGCGCGAAGCGGCGGACGTCGCGGTCGTTCGAGGTGAAGCCGCCGTCTTTGAAGACCGGGGCGCTGAAGAGGTTGGTGGTGACCATCGGGACGACGAGCCCGGTCGACTCCAGCGCGCCCTTGAGGCGGTCGATCTGAGTCTGGCGCTCGGCGTCGGTCGAGCCGAAGGCGAACAGGTCGTCGTCGTGGAAGGTGAGGCCGTAGGCACCGAGTTCGTCGAGCTTCTCGACCGCGTGCACGACGTCCAGCGGCTCGCGGGTCGGGCCACCGAACGGGTCTGTCCCGTTGTAGCCGATGGTCCAGAGGCCGAACGAGAACTTGTCGGCGCGAGTGGGGGTCAGGGACATGGAACCAATCCTTTCCGGCGACGTCGCCGAATTGTTGTTGAAGCCAACATATCTCCTGGGAATGGCTGCGCGCAACGAGTCCTCGGGTCTCGTTGCGCGGGCTGCTCAATCTCCGGAGACGGGCATCGAGTCGGGAGAGGCGGGGAGGGGCGGGGGCTCCGCACCCTCCCGCGCCGGTCCTAACCCATCGAGGTGTCAACGACCCTACTTATCCCAGGTGAGGAGCATTTTCCTCATCCACTATGGTGCCCGCCAGGTGCATCAGCAGGAAAGCCTGAGGCTAGGCGGCGGTGACGCTGACGCTCCAGGTGACACCGAAACGGTCGGTGAGCATGCCGAAGCCGGCGCTCCATGCCGACGCGGCCAGCGGCTCGACGACGATGGCGTCGACCGCGAGTGCATCCCAGTAGCCCTGGAGCTCATCGAGGGTGTCGGAACCGATCGAGACGAACAGCGCCTGGTCGGTGACCGTGGTGTTGTTCTCGCGGCGGGTCGAGCCGCCGCCGGCAATCGAGCCCTCCGTCTGGCCGGGGATGTCGTAGCCCATGACCCGGAAGCCGTTCTCTGCGGCCACGAGACCGAAGACGACCTTGTCGGCACCGGGCAGGTCAGCCGGCATTCCCACGTCGGCGTAGCTGTTGATGACGGCGTGCCCGCCGAAGACGGACTGGTAAAACTCCAGCGCCTGGCGCGCGTCGCCACGGAAGTTGAGGTGTGTGGTCGTCTGGATGGTCATCTCTGCTCCTTGATGAGGTCGGCCCGTTCGGCTCGATGTCTCTACTGTCACAGCCGTGTAGGTCGGCTTCTGTCCTACACCGAGTGAGAATGAGGGACATGACGACGACATCGCGGCTGCTCACTCTGTTGTCGCTGCTGCAAGCCCACCGAGAGTGGCCGGGATCGCTCTTGGCGTCCCGGTTGGAGGTCAGCGACCGCACCGTCCGCCGGGACATTGATCGTCTACGGGAGATGGGCTACAACATCCGGGCAACGATGGGTCCCGACGGCGGATACCGCCTCGACGCCGGCAGCGAGCTCCCACCGCTCCTCTTCGACAACGACCAGACCGTCGCGGTCGCGATCGCTCTACAGGCAGCTCCCGCGATGGGCGCCGGAATCGAGGAAGCCGCGATCCGCGCCCTCGGCACCATCCGTCAAGTGATGCCCTCCCGGCTCCGACACCGCCTCGACGCGCTCGAGGTGACCACCATCGGTCGCGCCGGCGATGCGGCGCCAGTGACCATCTCGCTCGACGTGCTCGTCACGCTCGCGCAGAGCATCCGAGACCGCGAAAGCCTCCGTTTCCACTACCCGGCCCGTGACGTGGTCGACGCCGACGAGCGGCAGCCCCTTCCGCCCCGGCGCGTGGAACCGCACCACCTCGTCACGTCATACGGGCGCTGGTACCTCGTCGGATGGGATCTCGACCGTGACGATTGGCGCTTCTATAGCGTCGACCGCATCCACCCGCGCGTACCGCACGGTCCACGCTTCACCCCGCGGACTGTGCCAGGCGGCGACGTCAATGAATTCGTTTCCGCCCGCTTCACAGGGTCTGACGTCACTGCGTGGCCATGCCGCGGCACCGTCATCCTTCACCTCCCCGCGCGTGACGTCCTCCCGTTCGCCGGCGATGGCACCGTCGCCGCCATCGACGAGCACACCTGCAGCCTTGCAGCAGGATCCTGGTCCTGGAGTGCACTGGCTGCATCGTTCGGAAGGTTCGACGCGCCGATGGACGTGGTTGGTCCGCCCGAGCTCGCCTCGGCCTTCGCCACGCTCGCCGAGCGGTACGCAACGACCAGCAGGACGGGACCGACCCAGGACTAGCGACCTGAGGTAGCGAACGACAGGGGGTGCAGCGGGGGCGTCGCTGTCGACGGACCATGAACTCGGGAGTGGGGCGTATCCCTGCCTGAGCCCCACCGAGGGCCGTGCTTGCGCAAGCGCTTCGACTCTGCGTACAGTCGCTCCAGCACCACTGGTCGAAGCGCTTCGAATCTTTGACCGTGACCGACGACGACGTCCGGCAGGAGGAATCATGGCGACCATCCACGACGTGGCCCGCGTTGCCGGAGTCTCGATCAGCACCGTCTCCTACGCCCTCTCCGGCAAGCGCTCGATCGCAGCCTCCACGCGCCAGCGCATCGACGAGGCGGTTCGCCAGCTCGGCTACCGTCCTCACGCCGGGGCCCGGATGCTCGCCGGGGCGCGGACGCATATCCTCGCCCTCTCGGCCCCCATGCGCGGTGAGCTCCACCTGCCGACCCACATGCGCTTCGTCACCGAGGTGCTCGAGCGTGCCCGCGAATCCGACTACGACGTCCTCCTGCTCGTCACTGACGAGGCGTCGAACGGCATCGGCCGCGTCTCCTCCTCCTCCCTGGTCGACGGCATCGTCCTGATGGGCGTGGACGACGACGACGACCGCGCCGAGCTGATTCGCGCGGCGGGGGTGCCCGCAACCTTCATCGGGGTGCCCGCCGACTCCCACGACCTCGCCTGCGTCGACCTCGATTTCGAGGAGGCGGCACGCCAGAGCGTCCGCCGTCTCGCTGAGCTGGGGCACCGCTCCATCGGCCTGCTCGAGCACCCGCAGTCCTACACCGATCGCAACGCGGGCTTCGTCCGCCGCTTCGACGAGGCGTTCCGCGCCGAGGCCGCCGTCCTCGACGTGGCGGTCGCCGTCGAGCGCCCGCACATCGGCCGCCTCAGCGCCGCTGCCGCGATCGACGCGATTCTCGCCGCTGAGGTTGCCGCCACCGCGCTCGTGCTGCACTGCAACGAGCCCGTGGCGGAGGCGGCGATCGAGCACGTCCTCGAGCGCGGCCTCTCCGTGCCCGGCGATCTGTCGATCCTGGCCGCCTGCGCCAGCTACGACGGCGGCGCCCTCCCGGTCCCCACCAGCAGCCTTCCGCTCCCGTTCGATGCGATGTGCCGCGCGGCCGTCGCGCGGACCCTCCAGCAGATCGACTCCGGCCGCACCGTCGGCGTCGAGCTGCTCCCGCCCTCCTACGTCGACCGCGGGTCCCTCGCGTTCGCTCCGACCGGCGTGCGAGTGCCGGCCACCCTCTGATCCCTCCGTCCGTTCTCACCGTTCCTCCTCCGCAGACTGTCGAAACGCATCGACATTCATCGCCCGGGGAGCGCCCCACAGCACCATCACCCACTGAGCATCACCGCCCCGTTCGAAGGAGAACCCCGCCATGCCGCTCCGATCCCGTTCCGCCTTCCACCGTCCGCCCATCGGCCTCAGCCGCCGCACTCTCCTCGCCGGCGGCGTGGGCGTGGGCGCGATGTTTGCGCTCGTCGCCTGCTCGGGGGGAGGCGCCGACGCCGGCTCCGCGCCGCTCTCGACCACCGTCGACGGCGCCGGTCGCACCCTGACCATGTGGGACTTCGAGACCCCCGACAGCGACCGCGGCATTGCCTGGCTCGCCGCCCGCGACATCTTCACGAAAGAGACCGGTGCCGACATCGCCTACGAGTTCAAGGCGTTCGAGCAGCTGCGCACCGGCGCCAGCCAGATCTTCAACTCTAACTCGGCGCCCGATGTGGTCGAGTACAACAAGGGCAACGCCACCAGTGGACTGCTCTCGAGCCAGGGACTGCTCACCAACCTCGACGAGGCGGTCGCCTTCTACGGGTGGGACAAGTTGGTTCCCGGGGCGTTGCAGACCACGGCAAAGTACGACGAGAACGGCATCATGGGCTCCGGCTCCTGGTACGGCGTTCCCAACTACGGCGAATTCACCTTCGTCTACTACAACAAGGACGCCTTTGCCGCGAACGGACTCGAGGTGCCCACCACCTATGAGGAGTTCACCGCGGTCCTCGACGCTTTCGTCGCCAAGGGGATTACGCCCCTGGCCGAGGCCGGGGGCGAGTATCCGCTGCAACAGCTCTTCTACCAGCTCGCTCTACTCAAGGCCGACCGCTCCTGGATCACCGACTACCAGACCTACACGGGCGAGGTCGATTTCGAGGATGCGGCCTGGAGCTACGCGGCGGACCAGCTGAAGGTGTACGCCGACAAGGGCTACTTCTCGACGGACGCCTCCGGGCTTAAGGCTGAGGACGCGGGTACCGCCTTCATCTCGGGCAAGTACCCGATCTTCTTCTCGGGCTCGTGGTGGTTCGGCCGCTTCACGACCGAGATCACCGGCTTCGACTGGAACACCTTCCTCTTCCCGGGCGCCGAGTTCACGATGGGTTCCGCGGGCAACCACTGGGTGGTCCCCGAGACGGCACAGAACAAGGACCTCGCCTTCGCGTGGATCGACATCACGATGCGTCCCGAGATCCAAAATCTGATCGGCAACAACGGAGGCATCCCGCTGGTCGTCGACGAGACCGCCATCACCGATGAGAAGAGCAAGGAGCTGCTGTCGCAGTGGAAGACGGTTGTCGCCGGCGATCAGCTCTCCTTCTATCCCGACTGGCCGACCGCCACCTTCTACGACGACCTCGTCGCCGCCACCCAGGAACTCATCAACGGCTCCACGACCGAGTCCGACATGCTCTCCGCCCTCCAAAAGAAGTACGACGACGGAGTCGCCGACATCACCTAAGGCGCGGTCCGACCCCTCCTGCGCGATGCCACTTGTGACCATGACACGCCGAGGTCACAAGTGGCATCTCGCGGGGCCCACCAGAGCCGCACGAACCGCACGAACGAGGAGTGACCATGACGACGACTGCACATCGTCGCGCGGAGAGCGCGCCGCCTCCCGCGACGCCGCCGCGCGAAAAGCGATCGGGCGGCTACTGGCTGTATTTGATCCCCGGATTCGTGCTCTTCACGTTCATCGTGATGATCCCGCTTGTCTGGAACATCGCGATCAGCTTCACCTCGTGGCGCGGGATCAAGCCGCCGATCTTCATCGGCCTCGACAACTGGGTCGAGCTGATGGGTGACGATCAGTTCTGGACCTCGTTCCTCAATTCCGTCTACATGATCATCGCGATGGTGGTTGTGCCGACCCTCCTGGGCCTGCTGCTCGCCGCGATCCTCTTCGATCTCGTCGGCAAGAAGTTCGGCGGTCGCCTCGCCAGCTTCCTCCGCGCGACCTACTACCTGCCGCAGATACTCCCGACCGTTATCGCCGCGATCGTCATCGGCTGGATCCTGCGCCCCGACAATGGCGCGCTGAACTCGATCCTCGAGGCCGTCGGTCTGGGCTCGCTCGCGCACGACTGGCTCGGCAAGCCCGACACGGCGATGCTCTCGATCATGGTCGTGATGATTTGGGTGCAGCTCGGCTACCCGGTCGTCATCTTCATGGCGGCGCTTCAGCGCGTGGATCCCGAGCTCTACGAGGCCGCCGAACTCGACGGCGCCAACTGGTTCCAGCGCTTTCGCTGGATCACGGTCTCGATCATCCGCCCGGAGATCTTCGTGGTCACCCTCACCTGCACCATTGCGGCGCTCAAGGTCTTCGGCCCCATCTATGCGCTGACCCGCGGCGGGCCGGGCGACTCCACAATCGTCCCCTCTTACTACTCGTACACCGAGTTCTTCCAAAAGCAGCAGGTGGGCTACGGCGCCACCATCGCGACCGCGCTCACGATCGTCATCGTGATCCTGGCCGTGCTGTTCATCCGCGCCCAGGAGCGCGTCGAGCGCAGCGAAGGAGCCCGCTGATGTCGGCCATCGAGACGCTGCCGGTCACCCAGGCCGGTACCACGGACGCTGATCTTGCCGAGTCGAAGCGGGCCCCGCGCCCGCCGAAAGGCACCGCGAAGCGCACGGTCGGCGACTGGGTGATCCTCGCCGTGGCCGTCGTGATCGGGCTGGCGATCATCAGCCCCGTGCTGCTGATCCTGCTCAATTCATTCAAGACGCCCGCGGAGTACTCGGCTAGCGGTCCGCTCGCCTTCCCGACCGGCCTCTCCTTCGACGGCCTGTCCACTTTCTGGAACCGCGTCGACTTCCCTGAAAAGCTTGGCAACTCCATCCTGATCTCGGGCTCCGTCGCGATCCTGGCGGTCGCGCTCTCGGTCCTCAACGCCTATGCGATCGGCATCGGCCGAGTGAAGGGACGCAGCTGGATCATCATCCTGTTCCTGCTGGCCAACATGCTCCCGCAGGAGGCCCTGCTCTACCCGCTGTACTACATGTTCAAGGCGGTCGGGATCTACGACACTCAGCTCTCGGTGATCATCATCTTTACCGTGATCCAGTCGGCGTTCGGCACCTATCTGCTCTCGAGCGTCTACGGCACCTTCCCCAAGGAGATCCTCGAAGCGGCCGCTCTCGACGGTGCGTCGAAATGGCAGGTGCTCACTCGGGTGATTGTGCCGATCTCACGGCCCACTCTCTCCGTCCTCATGATCTTCTTCTTCATCTGGACCTGGAACGAGTTCCTCATTCCGCTCGTCTTCCTGGTGAGCGACGCCACGCAGACCGTGCCGATCGCCATCTCGAGCCTCCAGGGCGACAAGATCATGGACGTCACGACGACCAGCGCGAGCGCTCTGCTGGGTCTGCTGCCGACGCTGATCTTCTTCCTGATCTTCCAGCGCACCCTCACCCGCGGCATCACCGCCGGCGCGGTCAAGTAGCTCTCCTCCCCTCCGTCGCAGGTGGGCCCCGTGATCGGGGTCCATCCGCGCGCCGTCCTCGAAAGGCACCGCTATGAAGTTCACCGACGGGTTCTGGCAGACGCGGGCCGGATTCACGCCCCTGTTCGCTCAGGAGGCGTACGACATCCGCACCAACGGCTCCTCGCTGGAAGTGATCGCGCCCACCCGGGTGATCCGCGACCGCGGCGACGTGCTGAACCGGCCGGCCCTGACCATCACGATCTCCTCGCCCGCCGAGGGGGTCGCGACGGTGCGCATCGAGCACTGGCGCGGGACCGCGACGCGTCCCGGCTTCGAGCTCGTCGACGACGGGGTGGGCCGAACGAGCGTCACGGAGGCGGGCGGCGTGCTCTGCACGGGAGATCTTGAAGTCCGCGTCGCGCAGGGCGCGCCCTGGTCGCTCGAGTTCTGGGACACGTCCACGGGAACCCGTTTGACCGGCTCCGGGCACAAGGCGCAGGGCTACCTGACCGGCCCCGATGGCTCGGCCTACGTGCACGAGCAACTCGACCTCGCCGTGGGGGAGCTGATCTACGGCCTCGGTGAGCGCTTCGGCCCGTTCGTGAAGAACGGCCAGAGCGTCGATGTCTGGAACGCCGACGGCGGCACCTCCTCCGAGCAGGCCTACAAGAACGTGCCGTTTTATCTCTCCAGCCGCGGCTACGGCGTGCTCGTCAATGATCCGGGCCTGGTGTCGTTCGAGGTTGGTTCGGAGGCGGTCGAGCGCGTGCAGTTCTCGGTCGGAGGCGAGGCCCTCGAGTACCTGGTGATCCAGGGCCCGACGAAGAAGGATGTGCTGCGCCGCTACACCGCCCTCGCCGGACGGCCCTCCGTCGTGCCCGCGTGGAGCTACGGGCTCTGGCTCACCACCAGCTTCACCACGAGTTACGACGAGGAGACGGTGAACTCGTTCATCGACGGGTGTGCCGAGCGGGACTTGCCACTGTCGGCGTTCCATTTCGACTGCTTTTGGATGCGCGAGTTCCAGTGGACCGACCTCGAGTGGGACCCGCGGACCTTCCCCGATCCGGAGGGCATCCTCGCCCGCCTGCACGAGCGCGGCCTGCACACCTGCGTCTGGATCAATCCCTACATTGCCCAGGCGTCGCCGCTGTTCGCCGAGGGGCGTGAGAAGGGTTACCTGCTGCGCACCGCCTCCGGCGACGTCTGGCAGTGGGACCTGTGGGTCGCGGGCATGGCCCTGATCGACTTCACCAACCCGGAGGCGACCGCGTGGTTCCAGGAGAAGCTGCGCGTCCTCGTGCGCCAGGGCGTCGACTCCTTCAAGACCGACTTCGGTGAGCGGATTCCGTCGGAGGGCGTGGTCTGGGCCGACGGCACCGATCCGGAGGCCATGCACAACTGGTACACGCAGCTCTACAACCGGGCGGTGCACGAGGTGTTGGAGCAGGAGCTCGGCGAGGGCCGAGCCGTGCTGTTCGCCCGGAGTGCCACGGTCGGCGGGCAGACCCTGCCGGTGCACTGGGGCGGGGACAACACGTCGTCGTACGTGTCGATGGCCGAGACCCTGCGCGGCGGACTTTCGCTCGCGCTCGGCGGCTTCGCCTTCTGGGCGCACGACATCGGCGGATTCGAGGGCACGCCCGACCCCGGCGTCTTCAAGCGCTGGCTCGCCTTCGGTCTGCTGTCTTCACACTCCCGGCTGCACGGCTCGTCGTCGGTGCGCGTTCCGTGGGCGTTCGACGAGGAGGCGGTCGAGGTCACCCGGCGCTTCACGCGGCTGAAGCTCTCGCTGATGCCCTACCTCTACGCGGCGGGGGCGGAGGCGGCGCGCACCGGCCTGCCGCTGATGCGCCCGATGGCGCTCGAGTTCGAGGACGACCGCAATGCCGCCCACCTCGATACGCAGTACGTACTCGGGCACGATCTGCTTGTCGCTCCGGTGTTCACCGAGGACGGCACGGTGGAGTTCTACCTGCCGCGCGGGCTCTGGACGAGCTGGTGGACCGGCGAGACAATCGCGTCGACGGGGGAGTGGCGCCGCGAGGTGCACGGCTTCGACTCGCTGCCGCTGTACGTCCGAGAGGGCGCAGTGATCCCGGTCGGCGCCCGCGAGGACACGGCCGAGTACGACTACCTCGACGGGCTCGAACTGCGCGTGTTCCCGGGGCCGGACGGCGTGACGCACGCGCGCGTGGTCGCGCACGACTCAGGGGAGGAAACCGTGTTCGTGGTGACTCGCTCCGGCGGTGCCGTCTCGGTCGAGGGACCGGCCGGCTCCTGGACCTGGACCGCGGGCTAGACGCGGGAGTGCTCCCGTCCTCGCGCGCCGTCGCCCGCGGATAGGCTGACCCGCAAGCAGAGGAGACCGCGGAATGCCCGATCACGCCACGCGCGGCAACAACCTCGACCGGGTCCGACGCCACAATCTCTCCGCGATCCTGCGTCTCGTGCACCGCGGCGGACCCCGCTCCCGCTCGCAATTGACGCGCTTGACCGGCCTCAACCGCTCCACCATCGCCGCGCTGGTCGGCGAGTTGGTCGAGCTGGGCATCGTGCGCGAACGCGAGCCCGCCACTGTGAACCAGGTCGGCCGCCCCAGCCCGATCGTCGAGGTCGCTCCCGGCGTGGTCGCGCTCGCTGTGAATCCCGAGATCGACGCGGTGACGGTCGCTGTTGTCGGCATCGATGCCTCGGTGCGCCGACGTATCCGCCGCTCCGCATCCGTGCCGAGCGCTGAGGCCGCAGCGCGTCTGGCGGCCGAGGCGATCGCCGAACTCCTGGCCGATCTGCCCGAGGACACGCGCACGGTGGGCATCGGCGTGGCCGTTCCCGGGCTCGTCCGCGATGCCGACGGCCTCGTCCGCGTCGGTCCGCACCTCGGCTGGGTCGACGATCCGTTCTCACGCATGCTCGCCGACGCGACCGGACTGCCCGTGCTCTCGGCCAACGACGCCAACCTCGGCGCTCTCGCCGAGAGCGTCCTCGGAGCCGGCCGCGACGTCTCCCACCTCGTCTACCTCAATGGCGGGGCGAGCGGAGTCGGTGCCGGCGTCATCGTCGGAGGCGCGCCCCTGCACGGCATCGACGGCTACGCGGGCGAGATCGGCCACACCCTCGTCAACAGCGTCGGGATTGACTGCCACTGCGGCGCGGTCGGCTGCCTCGAGACGGAGGTTGGCCGTGCCAAGCTGCTCACGGCGCTCGGCCTCGACGAGAGCGAGCGGCTGGAGGAGGCGCTCGCCGCCTCCGAGGACCCGGCCGTGTACGCGGAGGTCGAACGGCAGCTGGGCCACCTTGCCGTTGCGCTGCGCAACGTCATCAACGTCTTCAATCCGCAGCTCGTCGTGCTCGGCGGGTTCCTCGGCGCCCTGATCGGAGTTGCGCCCGGTGTCCTCGAGGAGCGTCTCGCTCACGGAGGCCCCTTCCGCGTCGCGCTCGGCTCCGTCCGGATCGTCCGCACCGAGCTCGGCGCCGACCTGCTCATGCTTGGTGCCGCCGAGCTCGCCTTCGAGCACCTTCTCGCTGACCCCCTGAGCACGCCGCTTCACCCCGTCTGACTCGCCCGGTCCGCAAGCCCCCGCGGGTGGAGAGCGGGTGGAGGCATCATGTCTGGATGGACTTTCCCCCGACTCCCGGACGCGCCCACCCCGATGCGGTCCAGCGCGAGCGGCTCCGGGAGCGGGCACCCATCGACGGCGTTGCCGCGCGGTTACTCAGCACGGAGGCGGCCCACCGCGTCTCGCGCCGCTGGCCGCTGGTCTCCGCGTCGCTGGCGCTTCTGCTCACGGGGCTTCTGGCTCTGCTGATCGCGGTCCGCCCCAGCACCGCCTTCGGCTTCGACGTCGAGTGGATGGACGAGATCGTCGAGCACCGATCGCCCGTCTGGGACGTCCCCGCCCTGATCATGAACATTGTCGGCGCGGGCATCACTGGCACGGCCGTCATTCCGCTGGGCATCGTGGCCGTTCTGCTCGTGTTCCGGAGGCGCTGGGCCGCGCTGTACTACGCGATCGCCGCTCTTGTCAGCGTCGGGGCCGCTCAGCTCATCAAGGAGCTGGTCGGCCGCGCTCGTCCCGTCGACATGCTGGTGACGAGCGACTACGGCTCCTTCCCCTCCGGTCACACCGCGAATGCGGCGACCACCGCGATGGTGCTGGCGCTCGTCTTCCCTCTGCTCTGGGTGTGGATCGCGGGCTTCCTCTACACCGTGGCGATGATGGCGAGCCGCACCTACCTCGGCGCGCACTGGCTCAGCGACACCGTCGGTGGCCTCCTGCTTGGGATCGGCGTCGCACTCGTTGTCTGGGCGCCGTTCGCCGGCCGCCTCCGTACCGAGGCCGAACTCCCACACCCGCCACTCTGGACCCGCCGCCCATCCTGACCCGTGCCCTCTTTCCTCGCGGCGCCGGGTTACCCGGTGAAGGGGGTGAAGGCGGCGAGGGAGTCGAGTTCGTTGAAGGTGTAGACGTGTAGGCCCGCGAGGCGGTCGCCGGCGGCGGAGTCGAGGCGCGCGACGAACGTGGTCGGGTCGAAGCGGCGTCCGCGCAGTAGCCCGCCGGCGACCGACGTGCTTCGCGTGAGGAAGCCGAGCGAGGCGCCGACCCCGATCCGCGCCCCCAGCGTCAGGAGCTTCGAGCGCTCGACCGGCCCCGGCACCCCGGCCCACACGTCCGCGGTCACGCCCTGCTCGCGCAGTCGGTCCGTGTAGTGCACAACGGCATCCACGTCGAAGCACATTTGCGTGATGATCGAGCGAATGAACGGGGCACGCTCGCGCAAGTGCCGCTCGATGCTCTCGTCAGAGAGGTGCGGATGCCCCTCCGGGTAGCCCGCGATGTCGAGCGCGAGCGAGGGAGCCAGCTCACGAGCATCGCGGATCAGCTCGAAGCTTGTCGCGTAGGAGCCCGTAGCCGCCTTGGCGTCGCCTGAAATGACGAACGCCTCGTCGATCCCGGCGTCACCCATCCGCGCGAGGACCCGCTGCAGGACGTCGCGCCCCTCGATGGTGCGCGCCGCGAGATGCGGCACGACTCGGAACCCGCGGCCGGCCAGCTCCACCGCGCAGTCCACGGTCCGTTCCGTCCCGTGCTTCGGGAGGCTGGTAACGGTCAGGGTCACCGCTGACGGGTCTGGGAATGCTCGTTGGGCGCGCTCGACGATGTCATCCGACGGGATGATCTCAAAGCGCGCGCGGGTCATCCGCCCAGCCTGGCACGCGCGTCGTGAGCGGCCGCGTATCGCGGTCCGGCCGGACCCTGCTCCGCCCGGAGCGGCGGTCGAATGTCGGAGGGTCGCCCTAGCCTTGAGGCGGTCGCCGCCCGGCGGTCGTGGAGGGAGTCGCGTGTACCTAGAGTCTGGCCGGCTGGTCACGAGCCCCACCGATCTTTCGAACTGGGCCGCCTGCGAGTGGGCGGTGCTGCGGCGTCTCGACGCGATGCTCGGCCGCGCTCCCCGCCTCGAGGTCGAGAAGGACGGCATGCTCGAGCGCACGGCCGCCCTCGGCGACGAGCACGAGCACCGCTTCCTGGCGGAGCTGAAGCGCACCCACGACGTACTCGAGTTCGCGCGCCCCGAGCCGTCCGACTACGCTGCGGCGGCCGATGCCGCGGTCGAGGCGATGCGCGCCGGAGTCGACGTGCTCTACCAGGCCACCTTCTTCGACGGCGACTTCCTCGGTTTCTCCGACTTCCTCCTCCGCACCGCCGATGGTGCCTATGAGGTCTACGACACGAAGCTCGCTCGGCACGCGAAGATTCCGGCGCTGCTCCAGCTCGCCGCCTACGCCCAGCAGATGATCGCCCGTAGCGTGCGGGTGGGCGAACAGGTGCACCTGGTGCTCGGCGACGGCTCCGTCACCAGCCATGCGCTGGCGATGATCGCACCGGTGCACCGTGTGCAAAGCGCCCGGCTGCGGGCGGTGCTCGCCGAACGACTCGCGGCCGAGGAGCCGCTGGCTTGGGGCGACCCGCGCTACGTCGCCTGCGGGCGCTGCTCCGTCTGCGCCCCCGAGGTGCAGGCGCACCGCGACCCGATTCTGGTCGCCGGGATGCGGCTCGACCAGCGGGCCAAGCTCGCCGCTGCCGGAGTGATGACCCTCGACGCGCTCGCGGAGCACGACGGCCCCGTCCCCGGCCTCGGTTCCGGGACCCTCGAGACGCTACGCGCGCAGGCGCGGCTGCAGCTGCGCTCCGAGACCTCGCCGGTGCCCGCCGTCGAGGTGATCGATCCCACCGTCCTCGCCGCCCTGCCCGCCCCCGACCCTGGCGACCTCTTCTTCGACTTCGAGGGGGACCCGCTGCACACCGAGAACAACCGCGAATGGGGTCTCGACTACCTGTTCGGCATGGTTGACGACCACGAGGAATTCACTGCCTTCTGGGCACACGATCTCGCTGCCGAGCGGCAGGCGCTCCTCGATTTCTTGGCGCACCTGCGCGAGCGCCGCGCGCAGTATCCGCGGATGCACGTTTATCACTACGCCTCGTATGAGCGAGCGCACCTGCTGTCGCTCGCGCTCCGCCACGGGGTGGGCGAGGAGGAGGTCGACGCCCTGCTGCGCGACGGCGTGCTCGTCGACCTCTACCCGGTCGTCCGGCGCGCGCTACGGGTCGGTTCGCGCAGCTACTCCCTCAAGAAGCTCGAGCCGCTCTACATGGGCGAGGAGGTGCGCGATGCATCTGGAGTGACGACCGCGGCCGACAGCATCGACGAGTACGTCAGGGCGCGAGCCGCTCTGCTCACCGACCCCATCGAGGGGCAGCGGCTGCTCGACGGGGTCGCCGAGTACAACGCCTACGACTGCCGCTCAACCCTTCGGCTGCGCGACTGGCTGCTGTCGCTCGCTCCGCCGCGCGAGGAGTTGTCGCCGCTCGTCGAGGTCGAAGCCCCCGTCCCGCGCGAGCCGCATCCCGTCGCGGTCGCGCTACTCGAGCAGGTCGAGGGTGTCCCGCCGCGCGGCCGCACACCCGACCAGACGGCGCTCGCCCTCGCCGGTGCTGCCATTGACTACCATCGCCGCGAGGCGAAGACCTTCTGGCAGGAGCATTTCGACCGCCTCCGCCAGCCGCTCGACGACTGGGCCGACGCCCGGGATGTCGTGATGATCGACCGGGTCGAGGTCGTCCGCGACTGGTCGACGCTCCCGAAGGCACGCACGCAGTCGCGTGAGTTGCGGATCCTCGGCCGGCTCGCTCCCGGCAGCCGCCTGAGCGTCGGCGCCTCGCCGTACCTTGTCTACGACGCGCCGCCGCCGCCCGGTGCGCCCGCTCCCGGTCCGGGTCTGCGCGGAGCGTCCGACCGCTCCACGATCCTCGCCGTCACTGCCGACGGCGAGCAGATCGCGCTGCTGCTCAAGGAGGGGGTGAAGGCGGGGGAGGAGCCGCACGACGACGTTCCTGTCGCTCTCGCCCCCGCGCCGCCGCCGCGCGCCGCTCCGCAACCCGAGGCCATTGCCGAGTGGGGCGGCGAGATCCTCGACGCGCTGCCCGAGGTCCTGCCCGATCCCGCCCTCGACATCCTGCGCCGCGTGCCGCCGAGCGCCGTCGCCCCGGTGGTAGGCGACGACGTGATCAGCGCGGTCGTCGCGACCCTTCTCGGCCTCGATCGGGCGACGCTCGCTGTCCAGGGTCCACCCGGAACCGGCAAGACCTACCTCGGCTCCCACGTCATCGCTCGACTCGTCCGCGAACACGGCTGGCGGATCGGTGTGGTGGGCCAGTCGCACTCGGTGGTCGAGAACGTCCTGAGTGCCGTGGTCGGTCGGGGCGTTGATCCGTCCCGCGTCACCAAGGTGCCCAAGGCCGGGACCTCGGCCGAGGCGCTGGAGGCCGTGGCGTGGTCGCCGGTGAAGAACTCAGGCGCGCTTGCCGCGGTCCTGGAGGAGGGCGGCGGCTGCGTGGTCGGCGGCACCGCGTGGACCTTCGCCAACGCCGCCACCGTTCCCCGCCGCTTACTCGACCTGCTCGTCGTCGACGAGGCTGGCCAGTTCTCTCTCGCGCCGACCATCGCCTCCTCCGTGTCTGCGCAGCGCCTGCTCCTACTCGGCGACCCGCAGCAGCTCCCGCAGGTCAGCCAGGGGTCGCACCCCGAGCCGGTCGACGCGTCGGCGCTCGGCTGGCTCGCCGAGGGCCACGACGTCCTGCCCGCCGAGTATGGCTACTTCCTCGCGCAGACGTACCGGATGCATCCCGCGCTCGCTGCCGCCGTCTCCGAGCTCTCCTACGAGGGCGCCCTCGCGTCCCGCGCCCCCGCGGAGCGTCGGCTGGAGGGGGTCGCGCCGGGTGTGCACTCGGTTCCGGTCGAGCACACCGGAAATACCACGTCCTCGCCGGATGAGGCCCGGCGCGTGGTCGACATCGTGGTGTCGATGGTTGGCCGCGCCTGGGCCGACGAGCACGGTGAGCGGAGTCTCACCGCGGCCGACGTCATCGTCGTCGCCCCCTACAACGCGCAGGGCGGGCTCCTCCGAGCCGCCCTCGACGCGGCGGGGCTCGACGAAACCGCGGTCGGCACAGTCGATCTGTTCCAGGGACGGGAGGCGGTGATCGCGATCGTCTCGCTCGCCGCCTCGTCCTGCGCCGACGTCCCGCGGGGCCTCGAGTTCCTCCTCCTGCCCAATCGGCTCAATGTCGCGATCTCTCGGGCGAAGTGGGCCGCGTACCTCGTGCACTCGCCAGCGCTCGCCGCCTCGCTGCCCACCTCGCTCACCGAGCTGGAACGGCTCTCGGGTTTCCTCCGCCTCCTCGAACGCTGCAACCCAGGCTCGGAGGGACGGATCCAGTGGCCGTGACGCGCGGCGCCTCGTCCGGAGCCGGTGTGCTCGGCTATCCGTGAGGACGGATCGCCGCGACCCTAGGCTGAGCCCATGAGTAACGAGGGGCTCGCTGCGGCGAGAGATGAGGCGCGCGCGGCTCTGGATGCTGCCCGCCGATTGCAGGCCGAGGCCGCGGAGGCCGTGGCACGAGCGGAGGCAGCGGCCGCGGCGCTCGCTGCCGCGTCGGGTCCGGAGGAGGTCGCCGCCGACGTGAGCGTGGTCGCGGAGCCGACGGCCGAGGCTGCCACCGCCGAGGCTGCCACCGCTGAGGCCGGACCGACCGAGGCTCCGGAGGCGGCGCCCACCACGGCACTGGCCACTCCCGCCGCGCCTGCCCCTGGCCCCCTCCCCGAGGCCGCCGTCCAGGCTGTGCGCGCCGGCTATGCCTTCGCTGGCCCGGCCCTCGAACTCGGCGCCCTCGTCAACGGCGACGCGCGGATCGACGTGCCCGTCCGCATCCCGCTCGGGATGCTCAATCGCCACGGCCTCGTCGCCGGCGCGACCGGCACCGGCAAGACCAAGACCCTCCAGGTTCTCGCCGAGCAGCTCTCTGCGCAGGGCGTCCCCGTTTTCGCCGCCGACATCAAGGGGGACCTGTCCGGCCTCGCCACCCCTGGCACTCCGAGCGACGCGCTGCTCACCCGTACTCGCGGCATCGGGCAGGACTGGCTCCCTGAGGCGGCACCCGCCGAGTACTTCGCGCTCGGCGGCATCGGCACCGGCATCCCCGTCCGAGCCACGGTCACCGGATTCGGACCGCTGCTGCTCTCGAAGGTGCTCGGCCTGAACCACACCCAGGAGTCCAGCCTCGGCCTCGTCTTCCACTACGCCGAGGGCGCCGGACTGCCGCTCGTCGACCTCTCTGACCTTCGCGCCGTCCTCACCTACCTGGTCGGCGCCGAGGGCAAGGCCGAACTCGCCGAGCTGGGCGGCCTCTCGAAGGCCACCGCCGGGGTCATCCTGCGCGAGCTCATCGCGTTCGCCGATCAGGGAGCCGACGTCTTCTTCGGCGAGCCCGAGATCGACACTGCCGAGTTTCTGCGCCTCGCGCCCGACGGCAGGGGAGTGGTCAGCCTTCTCGAGGTCCCCGGAGTCGCGGACCGGCCGGCCCTGTTCTCCACCTTCCTGATGTGGCTGCTCGCTGACCTCTTCAACGACCTCCCCGAGGTCGGCGACCGTGACCGCCCCAGACTCGTCTTCTTCTTCGACGAGGCGCACCTGCTCTTCCGCGACGCGTCGAAGGACTTTCTCGCCGCGATCACGCAGACCGTGCGCCTCATCCGCTCGAAGGGCGTCGGCATCGTCTTCGTCACGCAGACGCCCAAGGATGTCCCGAGCGACGTGCTGGCTCAGCTCGGCTCGCGGGTGCAGCACCAGCTCCGCGCGCACACGCCAGATGACGCGAAGGCCCTGCGCGCTACCGTGTCGACCTACCCCGAGAGCGACTACGACCTCGGTGAGGTGCTTCAGGCCCTCCCGATCGGCGAGGCCATCGTCACCGTCATGAACGAGCGCGGAGCCCCGACTCCGGTTGCCTGGACGCGCCTGCGCGCTCCGCTCGGCTCGATGTCGCCGACTCCCGAGGCTGAGCGGGAGGTAAGCGTCCAGCGCTCCCCGCTGCTCGCCCGCTACGGCACCGCCCTCGACCGCGACTCCGCCCGCGAGATCCTCACTCGCCGCCTGGACGCCGCAGCCGAGGCCGACCAGGCGCGCGCCGTCGCTGAGGAGCAGGCGGACGAGGCCGCCCGCCGCGCGAAGGAGGCTGCGGCGGAGGAGACACGCCGCGCCAAGGAGCGGGCCGCCGCCGACCGCGCCGCCGACCAGGCCGCCGAGCGCTCCCGCCGCCGCACCGTGCCCACCTCCCGCAACCCCCGCCGAGGCACGTCCGTCGTCGAGGAGGTCCTCGGCTCGAGCGTCGGGAAAACTCTCCTCCGCGAGGTCGTCCGCGGCATCTTCGGTACCGCTCGCCGCCGCTGACCCCTCCTCGAGCGAGAAGTCGCGAGAGGGCATTGTCCGGTCGAGATCCGCTGCCGGAGGCGTCTCATCCTCACAACAGCATCTCGCGGAGCAACGGGTGCTAACGGATGCGTGTTAGCGTCGGTAGCGTGAGCGACAGCGGGACGACACGGGAGCGCATCCTCCGGGCGACGATGGAGCTGCTGGCCGAGGGCGGGCGGGATGCGCTGTCGACGCGGGCCATCAGCGCGGCGGCAGGAGTGCAGGCGCCCACCATCTATCGCACGTTCGGAGACCTGCGCGGGCTGCTCGACTCCGCCGCCGCCGCGGGTTTCGCCTCAGCTCTTGCCGACGTCGAGCGGAGCGAGCCCCCGGCCGACCCCATCGACGCCCTCCGCGCCGCGTGGGATCACCACGTCGCCTTCGGACTCGCCGAGCCGCACCTCTACGCACTGATGTTCACCGCCCGGCCGGGCGAGGAGTCGGAGGCGGCGCGCCTGTCCCGCGGCGTCCTCCTCGACGCGGTCCGCGCAATCGCCGAGGCTGGCCGCCTCATCGTTGACGTCGACCGCGCCGCGCGCCTGCTCCAGTCCGCCGCCCTCGGCTGCACCCTCACCCTGACCGCGCTCGCCGAGCCCGACGACGAACTCTCCCCCCGTTCGCGCGAGTCCGTCCTCGCGGCGATCACCACGGCGGAGGCGGGCCCCACCGATCCCGCGGCCCGCGCGGTCGTCGCGCACGCCGTCGCGCTGCGCACCGCCCTCCCCGAGATCGAGCCTTTAAGCCCGGGGGAGCGCCTGCTCCTCGACGAATGGCTTGGGCGTATCGCGGAGTGACGGGAGGCACAGGGCACACTCGACACGCCACCGTCTCCATCAAGAGACCGCACGCGACGTCGCGTCTCGATGCCGGATCAACGCCCACACCACTATCCGCAGAGCGCGCGAGTCGGGGTGAGGTCTCCACGGCTCCAAGAATTGGTCGGGACTGGACGATGCTGTCCTAAAGAGGTGTGATTGTGCGTCGTGATGCGGGGTGCATCACCTTGTCGCCGGGATCACCGACAAGCGGGAGCAGTGCGAGCAGCGCTTTCTCAGAATAAGCCACTCTGCGACGAAATCCACCGGTAGTCCTCGGTCTTGAGGAAAAGCCGCGGTTTCTCGGCTGGCTCGTCGCCGACCAGCGACACGGCTGCCGGTCCGAAGCCTCGAGCGCGCGTGATCGAGACGACTGCGTCAGCACTGAGCGGCTCTCTGTCGAGGTTTGCCGACAGCTCAGCGCGGACGGACTCGGGGAGCGCGGGCCACCAGTCCTCGATCTTCTTCGTGATCTCGTTCATGGCGACGACGCTACGCCCTGAAAGGGAATTGTTGCCAGTACCACCAACGTCACAGCCACCGCCGCGGGTCAGTAATGCGCTCGGCACTGCGCGATCTCAAGGTCGCCATCATCGGTGACCCGATACACAAGGCGGTCGCCGAGTGTGATTCGCCGTGAGTACCAGCCTTCAAGCTCGTACTTCAGCGGCTCTGGCATACCTAAACCTTGGTAGTGAGACCCCCGCCGAATCTCCTTGATGAAGTCGTTAAGTTTCCGAAGATCCTTTTTGTGCTGCGGCGCGTGCCACTCCTGGTACTCGTCCCACGCGTCATCGGACCAAATGATCCTCAATCGGTGGTGTGATCGCGACCCTCGCCACGAGTGAGCTGTCTTACGCTCCGCAGGAGTCGGTCGCGGTTACGGCCCGAGAGAAGATACTCTGACGTGTCCTGGCCAGGAGCTGGCCCCCTCCGAACAACGCGAGGTCGTCCGGTGAGCAGAAGCAAGAGCTGCGCGAAGGCTCCAGGGCGGTTGCGGTCAGCGCCGTGTCGGTGACTGATAGCGGTCACGGTCTGCTCCCTCCGTATGCAGTTCCAGCCCCCAGCCGATGATGTCCGCGGCTGGTGGGCGGATGCCGTTCTGACTGATGCTACCCAACGACGCGGCTGAGTGTCGGCGTCAACGTGTGGGTTGTCGTGGAGCGGGTCGGGTGTCCGGCTTCGCTGACTTCCACCAACAGCGCGAAAACGGTGCCCGTGCTGGCGAGAGCTACGGACACCGTTCGCGGAGGATGGGGGATTCGAACCCCCGAGGGCTTTCACCCAACACGCTTTCCAAGCGTGCGCCATAGGCCACTAGGCGAATCCTCCTGGCGCGACCGTGGCCGCGACTCATCGATACTAGCCGGTGTCGGAGCCGACCGCCGACCACGACCGGTCCTGGGCGCGCTCGGCGAACCTCGACGTCGGTTAGACTATCTTCCGGCTCCCCGCGTGGCGCCATCCAGGCCAACTCCCCCAGGGCGGAAACGCAGCAAGGGTAACCGGGCTCTGGCGGGTGCGCGGGGGGTCTTCCTCGTTAATGGGCGGCTGGGTCTTCACCGGGCGGTTGCGTTGTGGGCCTCGGGACGCCCGGGCCGCGGGCGGAGACGCTCCTCCACAGCCCCCACAACTGCACCCCTTTTCCCTCCCTGGCCTCACACTCAGCCAGCCGCAGCGACCCCCTCGGTAGGCTGGCTCCGATGGTTCAGAGCATCTACATCTCGTCCGCCGAAGGTCACTCGGGCAAGTCCACGGTCGCCCTCGGCGTCCTCGACGCGCTGAGCAGTCAGGTGCAGCGGGTCGGCGTCTTCCGCCCGATCGCCCGCTCCACGTCCGAGCCCGACTACGTCCTCGAGATGCTTCTCGGGCACGCCGACTCCGGCCTGGCCTATGAGGACTGCATCGGTGTGACCTACGAGGATGTCCACGCCGACGGCGAGGCCGCCCTCTCGCGCATCGTCGAGCGCTACAAGGGCGTCGAAGCCCAGTGCGACGCGGTCGTCATCCTCGGCTCCGACTACACCGACGTCGGCAGCCCGACCGAACTCGGCTACAACGCCCGGATCGCCGCCAACCTCGGCGCCCCGGTCCTGCTCGTGCTCACCGGCCGCGACCCCTCCCGGAGTGAGCAGCTCGGTCAGGCGCCCGCCCGCACACCCGAGGAGATGCGCCAGATCACCGAACTCGCCTCGGTCGAGCTGCGCACCGCCCACGCGAGCCTCATCGGAGTGATCGCGAATCGCGCCGATCCGGGCACTGCGGCCGAGGCGGTCGCCGCCATCCGCGAGACCATCCCCGCGTCCGTTCCCGTCTGGGCGATTCGCGAGGACCCGTACCTCGTCGCTCCCAGCCTGTCTCGCCTGGTCGAGGCGGTGGACGGCGTGGTCGTCGCCGGCGACCCCGAGCTGCTCGGCCGCGAGGCGCTCGGCGTGGTCGTCGCCGGCATGTCGATGGTCAACGTTCTGCCTCGTCTCACTGAGGGCGGAGTGGTCATTGTCCCCGGTGACCGCCCCGAGGTGGTCCTCGCGGTGATCATGGCCTACGCCTCCGGCACCTTCCCGACGGTGACGGGCATCATCCTCAACGGCGGGTTCGAACTGCCCGAGCCGATCGTGCGTCTGATCGAGGGCGTCGACACCCCGCTGCCGATCATCATGACCGAGCTCGGCACCTACGACACCGCCGTTCGCGTCACTGCCGCCCGCGGGCGTCTCGCCGCCGATTCACCGCGCAAGCGCGACACCTCGCTCGCGCTGTTCCAGGAGGCGGTCGATGTCGTCGAGCTGCTCACCCTGCTCGACGTCGGCCGCTCCGAGGTCGTCACGCCGCTGATGTTCGAGTACGGCCTTATCGAGCGCGCCCGCATCGCCGACCGCCACATCGTCTTGCCCGAGGGCGGGGACGACCGCATCCTCCGCGCCGCTGCGACTGTGCTCAAGCGCGGCATCGCCCGGCTGACCATCCTGGGCGAGGAGAGTGAGATCCGTGCCCGTGCCGCCGGTCTGGGCCTCGACCTCGACGGCGCCCGCGTGCTCAGCACCCTCGACCCCGAGCACCGCGCTCAGTTCGCCCAGGAGTACGCTCGCATCCGCGCGCACAAGGGCATCACGTACGACCACGCCTACGACACCGTCACCGACGTCTCTTACTTCGGCACGATGATGGTCCAGCTCGGGCTCGCCGACGGCATGGTCTCGGGAGCAGCGCACACCACCGCGCACACCATCCGCCCCGGCTTCGAGATCATCAAGACGAGCCCGGGCGTCTCGGTCGTCTCGAGCGTGTTCCTGATGGCCCTCGCCGATCGGGTCCTTGTCTACGGCGACTGCGCGGTCAATCCCGACCCCACCGAGGCTCAGTTGGCCGACATCGCGATCTCTTCCGCCGAGACCGCGCAGCAGTTCGGCATCGACCCGCGCATCGCGATGCTCTCCTACTCCACCGGCGAGAGCGGAGCGGGGGCCGATGTCGAGAAGGTCCGCGCCGCGACGGCGCTGGTGCGTGAGCGCCGGCCCGATCTGCTCGTCGAGGGGCCGATCCAGTACGACGCGGCAGCGGATGCGGCGGTCGCCGCCTCGAAGATGCCCGGCTCGCAGGTCGCGGGCCGCGCGACCGTGTTCATTTTCCCGGACCTCAATACGGGCAACAACACCTATAAGGCCGTGCAGCGCTCGGCCGGTGCCGTGGCGATCGGCCCCGTGCTGCAGGGCCTCCGGAAGCCGGTCAACGACCTCTCACGAGGCGCCCTCGTGCAGGACATCGTCAACACCGTCGCCATCACGGCTATCCAGGCCGCGACGCAGGCCATCGTCCCGCCGACCTCCGCTATCCCCGTCGTGCGCTAGCGGCGGGTCGCCGCCCCCTCCCGACCCCGATCCCCCCCAGGAGTCCCTCATGTCCGTCGTCCTCGTTGTCAACAGTGGTTCGTCGTCGTTCAAGTACCAGCTCATCGAGATGACGACCGAGGAGACGCTCGCCAGCGGCCTCGTCGAGCGGATCGGTGAGGAGACCGGCCGCACGAAGCACACCCGCGACGGGGAGTCCTTCGAGATCGAGGCACCGATCCAGGACCACACCGCGGGCTTCGCCGCGATGATCCGCGCATTCGGCGAGCACGGTCCGAGCCTTGACGAGTTCCCGCCTGTCGCAGTCGGCCACCGCGTGGTGCACGGCGGCAAGCGCTTTTTCGAGCCCACTGTCGTCACCGACCTGGTCAAGATCAACATCGAGGACCTCGCCGACCTCGCACCGCTGCACAATCCCGCCAACCTTGAGGGCATCGAGGCGGCACAGAAGGCGTTCCCGAACGTCACCCACGTCGCCGTCTTCGACACTGCTTTCCACCACACGATCTCCGACGCCGCGTCGAGTTACGCCCTCCCCATCGAACTCGCCGCGAAGCACCGCATCCGGCGCTACGGCTTCCACGGCACCTCGCACAAGTTCGTGTCGGAAGCGGCGGCGGCCTATCTCGGCCGCCGCCGCTCCGACCTCAAGACGATCGTGCTGCACCTCGGCAACGGAGCCTCCGCCTGCGCTGTCGATGGCGGCGCCTCCGTCGAGACGTCGATGGGGATGACCCCGCTCGAAGGTCTCGTGATGGGCACGCGCTCGGGCGATCTGGACCCGGCCGTCGTCTTCCACCTCGTGCGCAAGGCCGGGCTCTCGATCGACGATCTCGACGCGCTCCTCAACCGGAGTAGTGGACTGCTCGGCCTCAGCGGTCACAGCGATATGCGCGACGTGCAGGAGGCGGCTGAGGCGGGCGATGAGCAGGCCCGCGCCGCGCTGGAAATCTATTACCACCGCCTCCGCCACTACATCGGTGCCTACTACGCCCAGCTCGGCCGGGTCGATGCCATCGTCTTCACGGCAGGAGTCGGCGAAAACGTCGCCGCCGTCCGTGCCGGCGCCCTCCGCGGCCTCGAAGGCCTCGGCATAGAACTCGACCACGTACGCAATACCGCGCACGACCGCGGCGCCCGCCGTATCTCGACCGATGATTCGCGCGTCGCCGTCCTCGTGATCCCCACCAACGAAGAACTGGAAATCGCCCGGGAATGCTTGTCTGTCGTGTAGCGGCTCCGCCGCTACACGACCGCGGTTGGCTTGTGCAGGGGGTGCGTTTCTAGGAGCGGGGAGCGTCGGGCTGCCCGGAATCGCCGGCATGCGATTACGGGCCGTGCCCTCCTCCTTCCAGAGATCGAATGTGGGGAAGGGGAAGTGAGGTGCGCTGCCGCGCGGGCGGTGCGAGCAGCTCCTGTGCGCAGGACACGGCCGGGCTGGTGTCGGAGGTCGCGGCTACTCTGTACGGGTGGTTGCAGCCCTGTATCGCCGGTACCGGCCCGAGACGTTCGCCGAGATGATCGGCCAGTCACAGGTGACCGATCCGCTGATGACGGCCCTGCGCACCAACCGCGTCAACCACGCCTACCTCTTCAGCGGTCCGCGCGGCTGCGGCAAGACCACCTCGGCGCGCATCCTCGCCCGCTGCCTCAACTGCGCCACCGGCCCCACCGACACCCCGTGCGGTGTCTGCGACAGTTGCGTCGAACTCAGCCGCGAGGGCCAGGGTTCGCTCGACGTGGTCGAGATCGACGCGGCGAGTCACAACGGAGTCGATGACGCGCGAGACCTGCGCGAGCGCGCCATCTTCGCGCCCGCCCGCGACCGGTTCAAGATCTTCATCCTCGATGAGGCGCACATGGTGACTCCGCAAGGCTTCAATGCCCTGCTCAAGATCGTCGAGGAGCCGCCGGAGCATGTGAAGTTCATCTTCGCGACGACCGAGCCCGACAAGGTCATTGGCACGATCCGCTCCCGCACCCACCACTATCCGTTCCGCCTTGTCCCGCCTGCCCAGATGCTCGACTACACGCAAGAGCTTTGCGAGCGAGAGCGCGTGTACGTGTCTGCCGGCGTGCTGCCGTTGGTGGTGCGAGCAGGTGGCGGCTCGGTCCGCGACACCCTCTCCCTCCTCGACCAACTCATGGCCGGCTCCGAGGCCGAGACCATCGAGTACGAGCGAGCAGTCGCGCTCCTCGGCTACACGCACGGCGCGCTGCTCGACGAGGTCATCGACGCGCTCGCTGAGCACGACTCGGCCGAGGCATTCGGAGCGGTCGATCGGGTTATCCAGACGGGTCAGGATCCCCGCCGCTTCGTCGAGGACCTTCTTGAGAAGCTGCGCGACCTCATCGTCGTTGCGGCCACGGGGGGTGCTGCCTCCGCCGTGCTGCGTGGCGTCTCGCAGGACGAACTCGACCGGATGGCCGGCCAGTCGCGCGCACTCGGTCTGGCAGAGCTCTCGCGGATCGCCGACGTGGTCAACGACGCGCTGACCGAGATGACCGGCGCGACCTCGCCGCGCCTTCACCTCGAGCTGATGATCGCGCGCACGCTCGTCCACGGCACCGGAGCGGGCATCACCCCCGCACCGCTTCAGGAGGAGCGCTCTCGACACGTCCAGGAGTCTCGTCCCGCCGCGGTACAGCCCCCGACCGGGCCGACGCGCGTCCCCGAGCAGGCCCGAGCCTCCCACGCCGCCAACCCCGGCTCCGTGCCGGAGACGATCGCCGCCGCTCCACGGACCGAGGCGCCGGTCACGGCCTCGACTCTGGTCGACGCGCCGCCCGTGACGGTGCCGGAGCAGCGGTCCCGGACGGACTCACCACAGCCGGGTCCTGCACTCGAGGCGAGTGCGCCGTCGCCTGCGCGAGTCCCGGACGGCGACGACTCCCGCACCGCCGACGCGCCTCCCGTTGACGCCGGGATCTCCCTCCAGCGCATGAAGGACACGTGGCCCGAGATCCTCGAGGTCGTGCAGAAGGCGAAGATGACCGCCTGGCTCGTCGCGTACACCGCGCAGGTCCGCGCTCTGCAGGACGACGTGCTCACGCTCTCGTTCCCGAGCCAGAACGACGTCGAGTCGTTCAAGATGCCCGGCACAGCGGGACAACCCGGCGTCAGTGAGTACCTGCGACAGGCGATCCAACAGGTCCTCGGTCTCAGGGTCAAGTACATCGCCCGGGTCGAGCCGCGCGCCGCGGCTCCGGAGGCGGAGCGCGCGGCGGTCGAGGTACCAACCGCACCGCCTCCCGTGGCCGAGACCCCGAGCGACGGCGACGGCTGGACGACGGTCGCAATTCCTACCGATCCGGCTCCCGTGCCCACCGCAGAGCCTTCGCCTGCACAGGCACCTGCCGCCGAGGTCGTCGTCCCTGCCAGGCCGGAGGCCGCCTCCGCAGAGCCCGCTCACCGGCCGACCGCTGACACGCCCCCCTCCGCGACGCAGGCCCCTTCCGTCGCCGAGCCCCCCTTCGACCAGGAGCCGCCAGAAGAGGACATGCCGCCGGTCGAGCCGCCGATGCCCGACTCTTGGGCCACTGTTTCTCCTCCGGGAGAGCCCGCTCCGGAGCCCGTCGCCCCGCCTCGGACGAGTGCTACTCCCGAGCGTCCCGCGCCCGCGGCGCGTCCCGTGACCCGCACCACCCGCGCGGCCACAGCCGACGGGCGTCAGCGCTACGGCGAGGCCGTGGTACGCGAGATCCTCGGCGCGCAGTTCATCGAGGAGCAGCCGCACACGCCGCGCGGACCCCGCGTGACCGGCGCATGACTCGCAGCATCGTCCACCTCTCCGCCGACGTTCCGGCGGCGCTTCCTGTCCACCCCATCCGAGAGGAGGCGACCGCATGTACGAGGGCATCGTCCAGGAGCTGATCGACGAGCTCGGTCGGCTCCCCGGCATCGGTCCGAAGTCGGCCCAGCGCATCGCATTCCACATCCTGCAGACCGAGACCTTCGACGTCACCCGCCTGGCCGAGATCCTGCTCGAACTGCGCAACCGTGTGCACTTCTGCGACATCTGCGGCAACGTCGCCGAGGAGGCGACGTGTGGCATCTGCCGAGATCCGCGCCGCAGCCGTGCGGTCATCTGCGTGGTCGAGGAGGCAAAGGATGTCCCGGCAATCGAGCGCACCCGTGAGTTCCGCGGGCTGTACCACGTCCTCGGCGGGGCCATCAGCCCGATCGACGGCATCGGCCCCGACCAGCTCCGCATCCGCCAGCTTCTGCAACGCCTCGCTGACGGGGAGGTGCAGGAGGTCATTATCGCGACCGACCCCAACCTCGAGGGCGAGGCCACGGCCACCTACCTCTCGCGCATGCTCAGCACCCTCGGCATCCGCATCACCCGGCTCGCGTCCGGCCTGCCGGTCGGAGGTGACCTCGAGTACGCCGACGAGATCACCCTCGGTCGCGCCTTCGAGGGTCGCCGCCTCGTCGAGAACTGACACGGCAGCACCCGGCTCCGCTTCATGGCCCCGTCGGCATGCCGCCACCGGTAGGCTCGGCCGTCGGGTCGCGACGGCGCCCCACCCACCGACCCGGGAGTAGCGCGTGAGCCTGATCGTTCAGAAGTTCGGCGGGTCCTCCGTCGCCGACGCGGAGAGCATCAAGCGGGTCGCCAAGCGCATCGTCGCCACGAAGCAGGCCGGCAACGATGTCGTCGTTGCCGTCTCGGCGATGGGCGACACGACCGACGATCTGCTTGAGCTCGCCCATCAGGTGACGCCGATTCCGGCTCCGCGCGAGCTCGACATGCTCCTCTCCTCCGGCGAGCGGATCTCGATGGCCCTGCTCGCGATGGCCATCAAGAGCATGGGTTACGAGGCCCGGTCCTTCACCGGCAGCCAGGCCGGCATGATCACCGACGCCCAGCACGGCGCCGCACGCATCGTCGACATCACGCCGGTCCGCCTGCGTGAGGCGCTCGACCAAAACGCGGTCGTCATCGTCGCGGGTTTCCAGGGTTTCAACCGCGACACGAAGGACATCACCACCCTCGGCCGGGGCGGATCCGACACCACGGCGGTCGCGCTCGCTGCGGGCCTCGGCGCTGACACCTGCGAGATCTACACCGACGTCGACGGCGTCTTCACGGCCGATCCGCGCGTCGTCAAAAAGGCCAGAAAGCTCGACCGCATCTCAAGCGAGGAGATGCTCGAGCTCGCGGCGGCCGGCGCGAAGGTCCTGCACATCCGCGCCGTCGAGTTCGCCCGCCGCCACGGAGTCACGCTCCACGTGCGCTCCTCCTTCAGCCCCAACGAGGGCACCATCGTCTACAACGCCGAGACCGCCGGCATCGAGCAGAACGGACAAGCCGTGGAAGAGCCCATCATCGCCGGAGTCGCCGCCGACCTGAACGAGGCGAAGATCACCGTCGTGGGAGTACCGGACATCCCGGGCAAGGCGGCGCAGATCTTTACGATTGTCGCCAAGACCGGCTCGAACATCGACATGATCGTGCAAAACGTCTCGGCTGCGGCAACCGGCCGCACAGACATCTCGTTCACGCTGCCCAAGGCCGACGGCCAGACCGTCCTGATGGCACTCAATGCCGAGAAGGACGAGGTCGGCTTCGAGTCGCTGCAGTACGACGACCAGATCGCCAAACTCGCTCTCGTCGGCGCCGGAATGCGCACCAACGCTGGTGTCTCGGCCAAGCTGTTCCGCTCCCTCTACGAGGCGGGGATCAACATCGAGATGATTTCGACCAGCGAGATCCGCATCTCGGTCGTGACCCGCGCGGACACGGTGAACGATGCCCTGCGCGTCGTGCACACCGCGTTCGGCCTTGACGGGGACGACGAGGCCGTCGTCTACGCCGGCACCGGCCGCTGACGTCCGGGATCGACCCGATCCGTCGGATCCCCGGTACCGTCTCCCTCGGTACCTCCGCCAGGAGCGGCCCGCGCGCCGCACGGACGAAAGAGCACAGCATGAGCAGAACCCCCCTCCACGTCGGAGTCGTCGGCGCGACCGGACAGGTCGGCACGGTGATGCGCCGGCTCCTCGAGGAGCGCGACTTCCCGATCGCGTCGATCCGCTTCTTCGCGACCGCTCGCTCGGCGGGTACGACGCTGCCCTTCCGCGGCGAGGACGTCGTGGTCGAGGACGTCGAGATCGCCGACCCCGAAGGCCTCGACATCGCCCTGTTCTCAGCCGGAGCGACGGGTTCGCGCGCGCAGGCACCCCGCTTCGCCGCAGCCGGAGTCACTGTGATCGACAACTCCAGCGCCTGGCGGATGGACCCCGAGGTGCCGCTGGTCGTCAGCGAGGTCAATCCGCACGCCATCGACCATGCGGTCAAGGGCATCATCGCCAACCCCAACTGCACGACGATGGCGGCGATGCCGATCCTCAAGGTCCTCGACCGGGAGGCCGGCCTGACCCGCCTCATTGTCAGCACCTATCAGGCCGTCTCAGGCAGCGGTCTCGCCGGCGCCAACGAGCTGGCTGGCCAGGTCCGGGCCGCGGTCGCCGATGAGCACCTGCTCGACCTCGTCCACGACGGGTCCGCGGTCGCCTTCCCGGCTCTCACCACGTACGTCGCGCCGATCGCCTTTGACGTGATCCCCTTCGCCGGGAACCTCGTCGAGGACGGCTTGAACGAGACCGACGAGGAGAAGAAGCTCCGCAATGAGAGCCGCCGCATCCTCGAACTCCCCGACCTGCTCGTCTCGGGGACCTGCGTGCGTGTGCCGGTTTTCACCGGCCATTCGCTCTCGGTGAACGCCGAGTTCGCGCGGGCGCTCAGCCCGGACCGGGCGCGCGACCTGCTCGCCGACGCTCCCGGCGTCGTCCTCCGCGAGGTGCCGACGCCCCTCGAGGCCGCGGGCAAGGACCCCAGCTACGTCGGCCGCATCCGCGCCGACGAGGGCGCCCCGGAGGGTCGCGGTCTCGCCCTCTTCATCAGCAACGACAATCTGCGCAAGGGCGCGGCGTTGAACGCCGTGCAGATCGCGGAGCTGATCGCGGCGAAGCAGCCCGTCGCCTGACTCGCGGAGGGCCGAGGCCGAGCACGCCGGCCCCTCCGAAGTGGAAAAGCCACGAATTTGATGGGGGAGCGCGCCTCCTTCCGGCCGTTGTGCGCCGGAGCGACGGTAAACTCGACTCTCGTGAACTCCTCGGAACCGGTCGACGTCGCCCTCATCGGTGGGGGCATCATGAGCGCCACTCTCGGCGCACTGATCACTCAGCTGCAGCCCGACTGGACGATCGCGGCATACGAGCGCCTCGGCGACGTGGCTCAGGAGTCGTCGAACCCCTGGAACAACGCGGGTACCGGGCACGCGGCCCTCTGCGAACTCAACTACATGCCCGAGGCGGCCGACGGTTCCGTCGACCCGGCCAAGGCGATCCAGATCAACGAGCAGTTCCAGATCTCGCGCCAGTTCTGGTCGAGCCTGGTCGAGTCGGGCGACATCCGCGAGCCGTCCAGTTTCATCACTCCCGCCCCACACATGACCTTCGTGCATGGCGAGGCGAACGTCGAGTATCTCCGCAAGCGCTATCAGGCGCTCAAGGACCAGCCGCTGTTCGCCGGCATAGAGTTCACCGAGAGCACCAAGACCATCCACGAGTGGGCGCCGCTGCTGATGGAGAAGCGTCCGGCCGGCGGCGGCCCCTACGCGGCGACCCGCATGCCAGCCGGCACCGACGTCGACTTCGGCTCGCTCACCCATCAGTTGTTTGACCACGTGGTCGCGCGCGGCGGCACTCTCGACACCGGCCACGAGGTGACCAGCATCGCGCGGCAGAAGGACGGCACCTGGCGTCTCGATCTCAAGCAGGCGGTTGGAGGCACCCCGAAGCGCGTTACAGCGCGCTTCGTCTTCGTCGGTGCCGGCGGAGGCGCGCTGCACCTCCTGCAGAAGTCCGGCATCCCCGAGATCAAGGGCTTTGGCGGCTTTCCGATCTCGGGTCAGTTCCTCCGGACCGACAATCCCGAGCTGGTCGCCCGGCACAGGGCGAAGGTGTACGGCAAGGCCGCGGTCGGCGCGCCTCCGATGTCGGTGCCACACCTCGACGCGCGCGTTGTCGACGGCGAGTCCTCCCTCCTCTTCGGCCCCTATGCCGGCTTCACCCCCAAGTTCCTCAAGCGCGGCTCGTGGCTCGACCTTCCGCTCTCCATCCGTCCGCACAACATCGGTCCGATGCTTGCCGTAGCTCGCGACAACCTCGACCTGATGAAGTACCTGATCGGCGAGGTCCTCGCCGGTCGTGGCAAGAAAATGAAGGCGCTACGCGAATTCCTGCCCACCGCCCGCGACGAGGACTGGTACCTCATTACGGCTGGCCAGCGCGTTCAGGTGATGAAGAAGGACGACAAGAAGGGCGGAGTGCTGCAGTTCGGTACCGAAGTCATTACCGGGGGAGAGGGCACGATCGCCGGTCTTCTTGGCGCCTCGCCCGGCGCCTCGACCGCGGTGCCCATCATGCTCGACATCGTGCAGAAGTGCTTTCCGGAGCGGATGAGCGCCTGGGAGCCCCGGATCCGCGCGCTCGTACCGAGCTACGGCTCGACGCTGAACGACGCGCCCGAGAAGGCGGAGCGGACGGTCACGGCGACCGCCGAGACGCTGGAACTTTCGGCTTCGGTTTAGCTCGAGCAGCGTCCCGATCCGCCAGCTGTTCGAACATATGTTCTAATAGCTGCATGAGATGGAACGGACAGTCGATTGGTGCGGCGGATGAGGCTGCGCTGCCCGGGCTCGTCAAGCTCACCGATCTCGTCCGGACGGTGCGCACCCCGGAGTTCGATGGCGTCACCTTCTATGAAGTGCTGGCGAAGTCAGCGCTCAACAAGGTGCACACGTCGTCACAGATGCCCTTCGGCTGGAGCATCAACCCGATGCGCGGCTGCACCCACGCCTGCACCTACTGCTTCGCCCGGCCCACCCACGAGTACCTCGAGTTCGACGGCGGTCGCGATTTCGACTCGCAGATCGTCGTGAAGGTCAACGTCGCAGAGGTCCTCACCCGCGAGTTGGCCCGCCCGAGCTGGGAGCGGCATCCCGTCGCCCTCGGCACGAACACCGACCCGTATCAGCGGGCCGAGGGCCGCTACCGGCTGATGCCGGGCATCATCGCCGCGTTGGCCGCCTCAGGCACGCCGATCTCGATCCTTACCAAGGGATCGCTGCTGCGGCGCGACCTGCCGCTGCTGCGCGAAGCGGCGGAGCACGTCCCGGTCGATCTCGGAGTCTCGATCGCGGTGTACGACGAGGAGTTGCAGCGCTCCGTCGAGCCGGGAGCGCCGAGCGCGGCGGCTCGCCTGGCGACGGTCACCGCGGCGCGCGAGGCGGGGTTCGACTGCTCGGTGTTTCTGATGCCGATCCTGCCGTTCCTCACCGATACCCGGGCGCATCTCGACGCGTCGCTGCGCGCCTGCCGCGAGGCCGGCGCGAGCACCATCATGTATTCGACCCTGTACCTCAAGCCCGGAGTGAAGGAGTGGTTCCTGCACTGGCTCTCGCAGGAGCACCCGGAGTTGCTCGACCGCTACCGTTCGCTCTACCCCGGCCGCGCCGCCTACGCGCCACTGGAGTACCGCCGCTGGCTGTCCGCGCGCATCCGACCTCTTCTGCGCGATCATCGGCTTGAGCGCGGCGAGGAGGACCCGGCCACCGGCTCAGTCCGCTCCTCCGCACTCGGCTCGCTGGGCACCTTGCGTACGCTCGGCGGCCAGCGGCGCACCCTTCAGCGCGACGGCCTGCTCGTGGGCGAGCTTGGCCCCGAGCGCGCCGCGATCCTGCCCGGTGTCGGCCGGCCGACGCTGTTTTGAGCCGGCCATCCATCGTGCCGCGGCTAGGATCGTCCGCATGGTCACCCGCTCCGGAGCGCCGTCTGGCGGCTCCTCGACTCGGAGTTCCGACGATGCAATCAGGTCGCGGGTGCGGCTCGGTCTCCTCGATGCTCACAAGGGCATCCTCGCCGAGAGGGGCGGCTGGATCGACGAACACGCCCCGGATTTCGAGCTCGCGGTCAGCGCCAGTAGCTGGCTGGAACTCATCACGAGCGAGGCCTTCCCCACCCAGGTTGTCATCATGAAGCTCGAGCTCAACGAGCCGATCTCTCTTGAGGCGCGCGTCCGCACCTGCCGCGCAGCGGGTGCCGCGGTCATCGTCCTCTCCTCGAGCGAGGACCGTGCGATCCAGCAGCGGGTTCTCCAGGCGGGCGCCGTGCGCCACTTCTGCGCGTCCCGGCCGACGCGCGTCCTGCTGGAGGAGACTCGGGCCGCCCTCGAGATGCGCTCGGCGGATGTCTCGGCGGCTCAGTGGCGGCCGCTTCCGTCGGGAGTCGCCGGGATCCGGCGGCCACGGCTGAGCGCCGGGGAACTCGAGGCGCTGAGGCTCTACGCGTCGGGATCGAGCACGCCCGAGGTGGCGGCGTCGATGAACGTGCGGTTCGAGACCGCGAAGACCTATCTGCGGCGAGTGCGCCGAAAGTACAGAGAGGTCGGTCGATCTGCGAGTCGGCGCATAGACCTCATCCGACGCGCCGGCGAGGACGGGTTTCTCGAGTGATCGCTGCCTCGAACCGGGGCCACCGCCGCACCCGCCCCAAGGAGACCTGATGGCGAAGCTCTACTTCCGTTACGGCGCAATGAACAGCGGGAAGAGTACGTCTCTCCTCCAGGCCGCGCACAACTATGAGGAGCGCGGTCACCAGGTGCTGCTCGCCAAGCCGGCGGTCGACACCAAGGGCGACGATCTGATCGTTTCGCGCCTCGGCGTGTCCCGTGCCGTGGACATCCTGTTCGAGCCCGGCGGCGATCCGGTTGCTGTCTTCGCCGCCGCTCGCGCTCAGGTGCTCGCCAGGACTGCGCGCGACGTCAGCGCTCTGCTCGTCGACGAGGCGCAGTTCCTGCCGGAGTCGCACGTCGATGACCTGCTCCGAATCGCCATCCTCGAGAACGTCCCGGTTCTCGCCTACGGCATCCGCACAGACTTCCGCACAGCGGCCTTCCCGGGCAGTCGGCGACTCCTCGAGATCGCGCACAGCCTCGAGGAGTTGAAGACCATCTGTCGTTGCGGGCGCAAAGCAATCTTCAACGGGCGCGTGATCGGCGGGCGCTTCGTCTTCGATGGCGATCAGCTCGCGATCGACGGAGCGGCGGTGACTTACGAGTCTCTGTGTGGCGCGTGTTACCTCCAGGAGAGTCGCGGACGGCTCCGCGGATGACCGCAGGAAGATCCGTTGGGACCTCGATACCCATTGGAAACGACGAAGTGGGTAGCCTGGCGACGTGACTTCACCGGAAACGGAACTCCGCCTTTCGGAGCAGCAGGAAAGGTCGGGAGAATCGATGACGGCGCAGGGAACCACGCCGAGACGCCGCCCGCCGTGGGAGCAGGACTACCGTCGACGTCTGCTGATCTCGGACGTGGTAGCAATCGTCGTTTCCGTGTTCGGCACTCAGCTCTATTGGTTCGACCTCGATCTCAACTCCGGCGTCGGTTTCACGAACCCCGCAGACATCGCGATTAGCTACACGTGGGTCTCGATCGTGCTCTCGCTGGGCTGGCTGGTCGCGCTACAGGTCTTCGACAGCCGCGACCGGCGCATCGTTGGCACGGGCTACGTCGAGTACCGCAGGGTCGTCGACTCGTCGATCTGGCTGTTCGGGATCGTGGCGATCATCGCCTACCTCCTTCAGATCTTGCTGGCGCGCGGGTACATCATTACGGCGTTCCCCGCCGGCATCATCCTGATTTGCGCAGGACGCTTGTTCTGGCGGTCATGGTTGACCCGCCAGCGCCGTTCCGGCCGTTTCTCCAGTCAGGTCGTGTTGCTGGGCTCCCGCGCGAGCGTGCTACACACGGCCCGCGAGCTGCGTCGAGGCACAGAGGCCGGCTACAAACTGGTCGGCGCCATCTCGACCTCGGTCGGCGGTGCGGAGGCGTTGCAGGACGAGGAAGAACTCTCCGGCCTCGCGGTCCACGGCTTCACCGGGGTGGACGGCGTCCGCAGGGTGATGGACGCGACCGAAGCGGACACCGTCGTGGTGACCAGCTCGGACGAGCTCGCACCACAGCGCATCCGCGAGCTCAGCTGGACCCTCGAGCCCGGGCGTGAGCACCTGGTCGTGGCTCCGAGCCTCACCGATATCGGCGGTCCGCGCATCCACACCCGCCCCGTGGCCGGCCTTCCGCTGATCCACGTTGAGACGCCGCGTTTCGACGGTCGACAGCGCTTCGCGAAGCGGCTGTTCGACATCCTCGCCTCGACGATGCTCATCATCGTCAGCGCGCCCGTTCTCGTGGCTGTCGCGGTTCTGGTCAGGGTGACCAGCAACGGTCCCGTCCTGTTCCGGCAGGAGCGGATCGGGCTCAACGGTGCGACCTTCGAAATGCTCAAGTTCCGCTCGATGGTCGTCGATGCCGAGGCGCGTCTTGCTGCTCTGGAGTCGCAGCAGCGGGCTGAGGGCAACTCGATCCTGTTCAAGATGGCAAGGGACCCGCGGGTCACGCGCGTCGGCGCGGTCCTTCGCCGCTTTAGCCTCGACGAGTTACCCCAATTCCTCAACGTCTTCCGCGGCGACATGTCGCTGATCGGCCCTCGCCCGCCGTTGGCGCGCGAAGTCGAGCAGTATGAGGAGCACGTGCACCGCCGCTTCCTGATGAAGCCGGGCATCACCGGGCTCTGGCAGGTCAGCGGACGCTCAAACCTGTCTTGGGAGGACACCGTACGCTTGGACCTTTACTACGTGGAGAACTGGTCGATGACCGGCGATATTGTCATTCTTTTCAAGACGGCGCGCGCTGTGCTCGCGCGGGACGGGGCGTACTGATCGCCGGCGTGAGGGCGGCAGCGCCCAAAATCATGTCGGTGTCGGTACTCGAGACGCCGTTTCGCGTCACCTTCGGCCAGGGTGTCACCGCTGACGACGCAGCCAGGATCGCCAGCAGCTGGTCGTCCTGCGCGGCTGAGTCCGACAGCGCGGCTCGCGATGTCCTCGCCGAGGTCGCTGCGATCGCCTCTCCAACGGACGGCGAAACGGTGCAGGTCTCGACCACCACCCTCGCCCAACTCGAGGAGACGCTCACCTCGACCCTCACAGTGGAGGCGATCGGCGCGCGCCGACACGAGCTGTTGATGTTGCACGCGTGCGGGGTCGCCGACGAATCCGGTCGCGTGCTGGCGTTCGTCGCCGCCTCCGGTACCGGCAAGACGACGATTGCCCGCGCGCTCGGCGCCCGCTTTGGCTACGTCACGGACGAGACCGTGGCAGTGACTCCCGAGGGCCGCGTGCTGGCCTATCCGAAGCCGCTCTCGGTGAAGCCGCTCACCGGCTCAGCTCCCAAGGCTCAGCTGGCGCCCGACGCGCTCGGTCTCCGACCGGTGCCCAACGCGCACCTCACGCTCGCCGGGGTGATCCTGCTTGAGCGCCGCGACTGCTTGGAGGCGCCGCGTCTCGAGCACGTCGACCCGGTCGACGCGATCGAGGACCTCGTGCCCCAGACCTCCTACCTGTCGGCGCGGCCCCGCCCGATCACCGATCTCGTTCGCACTCTGACCGCGCTCGGCGGGGTCCGGCGCCTCATCTACTCAGAGGCCGGGAGCGTCGTCCGACTGGTGGAGGAGACGTTCGCCAAACTCGGCGCCGTAGCCCCGCCAGTGTGGAACGAGGTGGTCCCGGTGTCGCTCGAAGCAGTCGGTGACGCGCCTCCCGGAGCCATTCTCCGGACCCCCGCTGACGACGCGGTCCTGCTCCCCGACGGGCAGCTCCTGCTCTTCTGCGTCGACACCCTTGTGCGCTTGTCGGGCATCGGCCCCGTGATCTGGCGTCTCGCCGAGCGGGGACCGGGGTTGGACGACTTGGTCACCGCGGTGCTGGCCGAGGTGGGGGAACCGCCTGCAGGGATCGACGCCAGGAAAGCGATCGAGGTGGCTCTCAGCGAACTCGAGGACCTCGGGGTGGTCGCGAGAACACTTCCGCATCCGCCTACCCCCGACGGGTGGCACGCATGATGCGCCTGGCGTTGGTGGCACGGAGGCGCTGTGCCACAATTCGACAGCACCCGTCGCCGGTTTGCGCCGCGTGATCTCGAAGAGCGAAGGAACTTGACTCAGTGGAACTACGAGACGTCGTCCGGCTCCTTCGCGACCACTGGCTTCCGATCGTCGCGGCGATCCTCCTCGGTACCCTCGTCGCATTCGGTTGGGCGTCCCTGCAGTCCAAGAAGTTCGTCGCCGACTCGCAGGGTCTCGTGTCGGTAGCCACTGGAGGTAGCTCCGATCCCAGCCAGGCGATCTACACGCAGCAGATCGCTCAGGGTGTCGCTAAGTCGAGCCTGGCCACTTACGTGCCGATTGCCACATCGCGCGACGTAGCTCAAATTGTCATTGACAACCTCGGGCTCAGCATCTCGCCAGCTGCGCTGAGTTCGGCCATCCAGGTCGAGCCGGACACGCTCGCTCCCGTCCTCAAGGTCAGCGCCACGGCCTCGACGCCCGAGGGCGCGCAGAAGCTTGCGGACGCCTGGGTTGGCGCGATCGCAACGAAGGTAAAGCAGGTCAACCAGGAGACGGGCGTAGGCGACAGCGTCACTCTTACCGTCCTTCAGACGGCCGCACTGCCCACCTCGCCGGCATTCCCGAATACCCGGCTTTTTCTCACGATCGGTGCGCTCGCAGGGCTCATCATCGGGCTCGTCTACGCGTTCGTCCGCAACACGCTCGACCGGCGCATCCGTACCGCTGAGATGGTCGAGCGACTGTTCGATCTCCCCGTCGTGGGTACCCTGCCCATCGACAAGCGGCTGAGCGAGACCAACCGCATCGTCCCCGAGGCCGACACGACCGATTACGTAGCGGCCGACGGCAAGCATGCGCTGGCAGAGTCGCTCCGCGAGCTGCGAACGAACCTCCAGTTCATGAATATCGACAGCCCGCCGCGGATCATCGTCGTGACGAGCCCGCTGCCCTCCGATGGCAAATCGACCGTGACGGCCAACCTCGCAGTGACACTCGCCGCATCCGGACAGCGCACCGTCGTCGTCGATGGCGATCTGCGAAAGCCCACGGTAGCCAAGTCGTTCGGCCTCGTCCCCGGCGTTGGCCTCACAGACCTGTTGATCGGCAAGGCCGAGCTCCAGGACGTGCTCCAGCCCTGGGGTCCGTCTGGCAACCTCTGGATCCTTGGCGCAGGATCCCTCCCGCCCAACCCGTCCGAACTCCTCGGGTCCAACGGGATGGACATTCTGCTTCACGAGATCGCCAGGGAAGCGATCGTCATCGTGGACGCGCCGCCGTTGCTGCCCGTCACTGACGGCGCGATCCTGACAGCGCGAACCGACGGCGCGCTCGTCGTCATTTCGGCGGGTAAAACCACGACCGACGAACTAGGCAAGGCAATCCAGAACCTTGAGCGTGTGAGCGGCCACACGCTCGGTGTCATCCTCAACCGCGTCCCGCCGCGCGGGCAGGTCGGCCGCGGCTACGGGTACTACTACACCAGCTACTACGGCTCCACTCGCTCGGGCGCCCGCCCGGACGCGACCGCCGAGCCCGCCCCGACGTCCGTGTGAGCAGCACACGATGACCTTTCCGGGAGACGATCCGTCCCGGCGCGCCCGTCGAGGTTGGCGGCCGGATGAATCAGCGGCCGGCTCCGTCGCGCCGGTGTTCACTGTGCTGTCGGTGTGCACCGGGAACATTTGCCGATCGCCGATGGCAGAGCAGCTCCTGCGTGCCTCGCTCGCCGATGTGACATCTGCCGCGGGTACACCCCTGTTCGCCTTCACGAGCGCCGGAGTGGCGACTCGCGACGGCTACCCGATGGATCCGGTCTCGGCGCGGTTCTCAGCGCAGCACGGTGGTGATCCATCGACCCACTCGAGCGCCGTGCTGAGTGACGCTCTCGTCGGCGAGGCCGACCTGATGCTCACGATGACGCGCGATCACCTGATCGATGCATCGCGTCGTTTCCCGTCGTTGCTGCTCCGCGGCTTCACGCTGCTCGAGTTCGCCCGGGTCCTGCCATTCGTTCTCCGCGAAGTGCCGCTTCCGACTCTCGAGGATCCGGCAGCGCGGCTGCGTGCCGCGGTGCGTCTCGCTGCCGCTCATCGCGGCCGGGCACCACGGAGCGAGACCGGTGATGACGTCGATGATCCGATCGGCCGCAGCGAGGCCACGCACGAGCGCGTCGCCGCGCAGATCGCCGCCGCGGTCGCCGACGTCTCCCGTGATCTGAGAGCATTGGCGCGGCGATAGTCGCGCGGTGATGCGCGTCGGCCGGTCGCCGCATCGCCTGCTCCTCCTCACCGTCGCGACCGCGACACGAACCTGCCACGATTCGGAGACCCCCTGTGAAGCTTTCTGTCATTGGCTGCGGCTACCTCGGTGCCGTCCATGCTGCCGCGATGGCCGAACTCGGCCACGACGTCATCGGTATCGACGTGGACCAAAAGAAGATCGATGCCCTCTCCGCCGGCATTGCTCCGTTCTTCGAGCCCGGCCTGCCCGAACTGCTGGCGTCCGGCGTCGCCTCAGGCCGCCTGCGCTTCTCGACGGACACGGCGGATGCCGTCGGTGCCGCCGTGCACTTCATCGCCGTCGGCACCCCGCAGAAGCCCGGTGAGAACGCGGCCGACATGACCTACGTCGACGCCGCGATCGACGGACTGCTTCCCTACCTTCAAGCGGGCTCTCTTATTGTCGGCAAGTCGACCGTTCCGGTCGGCACCGCGACGCGCCTCGCCGAGCGGATTGCCCCGTCCGGTGCAACGCTCGCGTGGAACCCTGAGTTCCTGCGCGAGGGCTTCGCCGTCCAGGACACGATCAGCCCCGACCGCCTCGTGTACGGCGTTCCGGAGGGCGAGGCCGGACAGAGGGCGAAGGCGACCCTCGACGAGGTTTACGCGACTGCGCTGGCCGCCGACACGCCCCTCGTCGTGACCGACTACGCCACCGCCGAGCTGGTCAAGGTCTCGGCCAATGCGTTCCTCGCGACCAAGATCTCGTTCATTAATGCGATCGCTGAGATCGCCGAGGTGACCGGCGCGGACGTCACGCAGCTCGCCGATGCCATCGGCTACGACGTGCGCATCGGACGCCGCTTCCTCAACGCGGGCATCGGCTTCGGTGGGGGGTGCCTACCGAAGGACATTCGCGCCTTCTCAGCCCGTGCCGATGAGCTGGGCGTCGGCGAGTCGGTCGCGTTCCTCAAGGAGGTCGACAAGATCAATCTGCGCCGCCGTCAGCGCGTCGTCGACCTGGTCGCGGAGGGACTTGGCGGCTCGGTCGAGGGCCGCCGTATCGCCGTTCTCGGCCTCGCCTTCAAGCCCGAGTCGGATGACATCCGCGATTCGCCGTCCCTCGACGTCGCTGCCCGCTTCCACGAGCTCGGCGCCATCGTTGTCGCGACCGATCCCGAGGCAATCGAGAACTCGCGGCGCCGCTACCCCGACATTGCCTATACGACCGACGTGGACGAGGCGCTCGAGGGCGCAGACGCAGTCGTGGTCGTGACCGAATGGAAGCACTTCCGCGACCTCGATCCGGTCGCCGTCGGCGCGCGGGTCGGCAACCGATTCATCGTCGATGGACGCAATTGCCTCGACCCCGCCGCGTGGCGTGCGGCCGGCTGGGAGTACCGCGGCCTCGGCCGCTGAGAAAATCAGTCCAACCGCCGGTGAGCCTGAGCGATCTACTGTCGGATCAGCGCCCGCCGGCCGGCTGATCCGCGACGACGCCGGAGGTGCCGCGGAGGGGAATGTGCGCGAAGGCGTCGTTCCACTCCGCAGCCCTCCGTCGTTGGCGAGCCAGGAGAAGCTCGCGCAGCAGACCCCCGACGAGGGCACCGAGGGCGGCGCCGCCGGTGTTCGCTGCTACGTCCTCAAGGGTCGCGAAGCGGGCGGAGAGGAAGAGGAGCTGCCCGAGTTCGATGAGGCAGCTCGTGAGCGCTCCCACCGCGATGGCGACCCACGCGAACCCCGGTCGCAGATGCAGAGCCAGGAGCAGCCCCAGGGGGATGAAGAGGACCACGTTCGCTCCTGCCTCAATCAGGGCGTAGTCGATGACGGGTAGCCCGTGACGGGCGAACCACGCGGTCATCCGGCCGAGGTCGCCGCGGACGGCGGTGTCGACCGGGGACGGCCAGAACGCGATAAGCGCGAGGGTGACGATGTAAGGCGCACCCAGCGCGAATGTGAGGCGGGTCAGTGACCGGGCCACGGTGCTCCTCTCAGGCGCGACGGACGGGGGACGACCGCGGTGGAACTTAAGTGTCGCCCGCGTCGGCTGGGACCGGATGGGAATTCGCGGGTAAGAGCATCCGAAGGCGCAATTTTCTGATGAGTAGCGTTCCTGCCCGAAAGGTTCTCGAACAACGTGGCCCTCGGAATCGACGTGGCCGTCGACAACGACGAAGCCCGGCCGGATCGTTGATCCTGGCCGGGCTTCTCACCGGTCGGGGTAGCGGGATTCGAACCCACGACCTCCTCGTCCCGAACGAGGCGCGCTACCAAGCTGCGCCACACCCCGGTGTACTCATGACAGATAACCGTGCACGAGCCTCAGCAATAGTAGCCGATTTCAGGGACTGTGTCTGACGACCCTCGTCAGACCGAGGGCGTCAGCGTCACCAGGGTCACCTCGGGCCGGCAGGCGAAACGCACGGGAGCGAAGATCGAGGTGCCGACTCCCGCCGAGACGTTGAGGTAGGAGCGGCGCAGCCCGGTGTCCCAGGTCGTCGAGCCGGCCACCTTGTCACGGGGGATGTCGCAGTTGGTGACGAGCGCTCCGAAGCCGGGGACGCGGACCTGTCCGCCGTGTGTGTGTCCGGCGAGGACCACGTCCGCCCCGCGGGCGACGAAATCATCGAGAATTCGCTGGTAGGGCGCGTGGGCGACGCCGATACTGACATCCGCCGCTCCGTCCGCCGCCGCCCGCAGGTCATCGACGGCACCGGCGACCAGGTCGATCCGATCCAGCCCGACGTGCGGGTCGTCGACGCCGAAGAACTCGATGCGGCTGCCCTTGACCGTGACGCTCTCGGCACGATTGTTCAGATCGCCCCAGCCCAGCCCGCCGGTGAAGAAGCCCAGGAGGCCCTCGACGTCGAGATCGGGCTCGCGGGACTCCGGAAGGACCGAGGGACTGCGGAAGTAGCGCAACGGATTCTTCACTCGGGGGCGGAAGTAGTCGTTGGAACCGTTGACGAAGGCGCCGGGGATGCCCGCGAAGGGCTCGAGTGCGCGGCGGATACCGAGGATGCCGTCACGGTGCCCCAGGTTGTCGCCCGTGTCGATCACGATGTCCGGCGCGAGAGCAAGCAGCGAGCGGATCCAGTCCTGCTTCTTCGTCTGCCAGGGCGCCATGTGCAGGTCGGACACGTGCAGGATGCGTACGGGCTCGGCGCCCGCAGGCAGGACGGGGAAGGTGGTCCGACGGACGGTGAAGAGCGTCCGCTCCACACCGATGCCCCACGCCGCGGCTGCGGTTCCGACCGCGGCGACCGTCGCGAGGGCGATGGTGAGGGGGCGTCTGCTGCGTCCAGTCATGGATCCTTCTCTCGCGCGACGGCCGTGAACACGACCGCGTTCATTCTGCCGGACGCTTGTGCCAGACCGTGTCCGGTCAGTCTTCCGGCGGAGGGTTGCCTCGTCCGGCGCTGAGTTGCAGCGTGATCTGAGCACCCTTCGCGGCCCGCGAGCCGGCGGGAGGGTTCGTCTGCGCGACTGAACCGGCTGGCCGGTCGGAAGGGATCGGACTGCCGTCGATCCTGACCGTAAATCCGGCCGACCGCAGACGAGCGGTGGCCGCGTCGGGACTCTGCCCCGTCACCTGCGGCACCGCCTCCTGCGGCGCCTCGGTGAGTGAGCGCGACGGGGTCGGGAACGCGGACCCGCCGTACTTCGCGTCGGCAACCCGCATGATCCGCGGCCAGATCTGATGGCGCACCTGACCCGCATTCACGCCGTCGAGCGTAAAGCTACGCATCGAGGTGAAGCCGCTGACGTTGCCCACCCAGGTCGCCGTCGCGACCTCGGTGCTGGCGCCGACCATCCAGGTGTGCAGCGCATCGTCGGTGGTGCCTGTCTTGCCCATGTGGGGGATGCCGTTCTTCGGATCCGAGGGCGCGCCGGTACCGCCGGTCACGACCTGCTGGAGGGCGTAGCCGGCCGTCGCGGCGACCTCCTCGGACAGTCCTTGAGTGCACTCGGAGGCGGGTGGGGCGATGTCGGCGCCCGAGCGGTCGACGATGCGGTCGATCGCGATCGGCGTGCAGACCGTGCCCGTGTTCGCGAAGCCGGCGAACGCGGTCGCCATCGTCAGCGGTGCGATCTCGTTCGTGCCGAGGATGGTCGGAGCGATCCGCTGCAATTCAGTGCCGTCGGCGCGGTGCACGCCCATCGCCAGTGCAGTGTTGCGGATGCCGCAGAGATCGAGCTGCTGTGCCATCGCAGCGAAGGAGGTGTTGATGGAGCCGGTGGTCGCCCGGAGTGCCGTGGTGACGCCTCCGTTGCCGCCCTCGTCGTTGCCCGGGTTCCACGGCTCTGCGCCGGTGTAGACGCCGTCGGCCTCGCAACTGTCGCGAAATGTCGTATACGCACGCCGCGTGCCGTCGACGCTCTCGCCCAGAGCGCGCCCTTCCTGCAACCACTCCGCCAAGGTGAACACCTTGTAGGTCGAGCCGACCTGGAAGCCGGACGAGCCGCCGTAGCCGAAGTCGGTGTTGTAGTTGACGCTCGTGACATGTGCGCCCGTCACGGACGGGTCGTTCGAGTAGTCCTTGTTTTGCGTCATCGCGAGGACGCGGCCTGTGCCGACCTCGACCGAGACGCTGGCGCTGCCGATGTTGACGTTCGCCATCGACTTCGGCACCCAGTCGTTCGTGGCAGAGACGGCCGCCTGCTGGAGCTCGGAGTCGAGGGTCGTGTAAATCTGGTATCCGCCACGCTTGAAGGTGGCGTCGCGTTCGTCCTGGCTCGCGCCGAATGCGTCGTCGTTCTTGATCACCCAGGTGACGTAGTCGCAAAAGAAGGCGGCGGCCCCGGCGGTGTGGCAGCCGGTACTGGGCTCGGTGATCGCGGGGATGACGGGCTCTGCAGCGGCCGCCTGCGCCTGCTCGGGGGTCACCTTCGACTCGAGGTCCATCCGGCCGAGGATGTAGTTGCGCCGGTCCAGGGTCTGCGGGTAGCCGTCGGACGCGGGGTTTGCCGGGTCGTCGGGATGGTCGAAGCGGAACTTCTCGGGATTGTTGACGATCGCGACGAGCGCCGCCGACTGAGCGAGCGAGAGGTCCTTCGCGCTGATGCCGAAGTAGTAGCGGGCGGCCGCCTCGATGCCGTACACCGTGCCGCCGAAGAGGGCGATATTGAGGTAGCCGAGCAGGATGTCATTCTTCGGGTACTCCTTCTCGAGGCCGATCGCGAGGCGCATCTCGGCGATCTTGCGCTCCGGAGTGGTCTCGGTCGCTTCGCGGTAGGCCGCGTTGCGCTCGATCGGATCGCTCAGTGCCTCTGCCTTCTGTACGAGCACGTTCTTGACGTACTGCTGCGTGATGGAGGAGCCGCCCTGTACCTCCCCGCCCATCGCCGTGGTCGCCGCGGCGCGCACGGTGCCGAGCAGGTCGATCCCGCCGTGCTCGTAGAAGCGCGGGTCCTCGGAGGCGACCACGGCGTCCTTCACGAACGGCGAGATCTCCTCCCAGCCGACCTCGACGCGGTTCTGCGCATAGAAGGAGGCGAGCAGCACGTCGCCGCCGGAGGAGTCCTTGGCGTAGACGTTGCTCTTCTCGGCGAGCGTGCCGATCTCGAGGTACTCGGGGAGATTGTCGAACATCTCGACCGCGTTGCCGGCCGCCATGCCGCTCAGCGCGATGGCGGGCGTTACCGAGGCGGCCACCAGGACCCCCGCGACGACGCTCATGGCGACGATGCCGATGAGGCCGCCGACGGCGCCTCCGATGGTCCTCACGACTCTGGTCCCGTCCCGCCCCGACATAGAATCAGCGTAGTCGCCGCGCTCGGACGAGCCGTGGCGCTCATCCCGCCGACGCGCGGCGCTCAGCAGTCGTCCCGCACCGGCCGCACCCGAGGAGAGCCATGTCCGTCCCGCGCTGGGAGTACGTCACCACCCCGCTGATGATCCACACCACCACGGCCATCCTGAACACCTGGGGCTCGGAGGGCTGGGAACTCGTCCAGGTCGTCACCGGGCCCGAGGGCGGGCTGGTCGCCTATCTCAAGCGTCCCGTCGCCGAGGCCGACGCGTGATCGCCGAGCGGCTGGCTGAGCTCGGTGTCGAGCTGCCCGCAGTGGCGGTGCCCGCCGGTGCCTACGTGCCCGCAGTCGTGAACGGGTCGCTCGTTTACACGGCGGGGCAGATCCCGTTCGTTGACGGCGCGCTGCCGCTTGTGGGCAAGGTCGGAGCGGAGGTGACGGCCGAGGCGGCGAAGGACCTCGCGCGAGTCTGCGCGCTGAACGCGCTGGCGGCGGTCGCCGAGGTGATCGGGTCGCTGGACCGCGTGACGCGGATCGTGAAGCTGACCGGTTTCGTCGCTTCTGCCTCCGGATTCACGGGACAGCCGGGCGTGATCAACGGCGCATCGGAGCTGCTGGCCGACGTCTTCGGGGAGGCGGGTCGCCACGCCCGCTCGGCCGTGGGCGTGGCCGAGCTGCCGCTCGGGGCGCCGGTCGAAGTCGAGCTAATTGTCGCGTTCGCCTGACCTGTCTTGCTCTCGCGAAATGTCGCGAGATGCGGGCTTCCGGACGAGATGCGCTGCCGCGGCGCTGCATCTCGTCCGGAAACCGCTCTCTCGTCCGTTCCAGCGCACTTCGCGACATTTCGCGGAGGAGGGCTCGGCTCCGGTTACTCAGCGGTGATGGCGGCGGTGATGGCGGCCATCACCTGGGTGTCGGCGAGGGTCGTCGTGTCACCCACGGCGCGTCCCTCCGCCACGTCACGGAGCAGCCGCCGCATGATCTTGCCGGAGCGGGTCTTGGGCAGTTCCTGCACCACGATGACGCGCTTCGGGCGGGCGATCGCACCAATGTGCTCGGCCACGTGCGCCTTCAGCGTCGCGGCCAGCTCGTCGTGCCCGCTCGCGAGCGCCTCCGCCTGGCTGGCCTTGGCGATAACGAACGCGACGACGGCCTGGCCGGTCGTCTCGTCCGCGGCTCCGACGACCGCCGCCTCGGCGACCACCGGGTGCGAGACCAGGGCCGACTCGATCTCGGCGGTCGAGAGGCGGTGACCGGAGACGTTCATCACGTCGTCCACGCGCCCGAGCAGCCAGAGGTCGCCGTCGCGGTCGCGTCGGGCGCCGTCTCCAGCGAAGTAGCGGTCGCCGAACTTCGACCAGTAGGTCTCGACGTAGCGCTCGGGGTCGCCCCAGATGCCGCGCAGCATCGACGGCCACGGCTCGGTGATCACGAGGAGTCCGCCCTCGTCCGCGCCCACCGGGGTGCCGTCGTCATCGACCACGTCGATCGAGATGCCGGGTAGCGCAACCTGCGCCGATCCAGGCTTCAGCGTCGTGACGTCCGGCAGCGGTGACACCATCATCGCGCCGGTCTCCGTCTGCCACCAGGTGTCGACGATGGGGGTGCGCCCGCCGCCGATGACGTCGCGGTACCAGATCCAAGCCTCGGGATTGATCGGCTCGCCGACCGAGCCGAGCAGCCGCAGGCTCGAGAGGTCGTAACGCTGCGGGATCTGTCGGCCCAGCTTCATGAACGAGCGGATCGCCGTGGGTGCCGCGTAGAGGATCGTCACGCCATGCTTCTCGACGATCTCCCACCAGCGGCCCGGATGTGGGCTGTCGGGCGTCCCCTCGTACATCACCTGAGTTGCGCCGTTGGCGAGTGGGCCGTAAACGACGTAGCTGTGCCCGGTGATCCAGCCGACGTCGGCCGTCGACCAGTAGACGTCTGTCTCGGGGCGCAGGTCGAACACGGCCCGGTGTGTGAAGGCCACCTGAGTGAGGTAGCCGCCGCTGGTGTGCAGGATGCCCTTCGGCTTGCCGGTGGTGCCGCTGGTATACAGGATGAACAACGGCTGCTCGGCGGGGAACGGCGTCGCGACGTGGTCGGCGTCGACCGCGACGATCTCGTCGTGCCACCACAGGTCGCGGCCCTCGTGCCACTCCACCTCGTTGCCGCCGCGGCGCACCACGAGAACGTGCCGCACGCTGGACTCGCCGTCGAGGGCAAGCGCCGCGTCGACGGCGGGCTTCAGCGGTGAGACCGCGCCCTTGCGCCAGCCGCCGTCCGCGGTGATGACGAGCGTCGCCTCCGCGTCGTCGATGCGCGCCCGCAAGCTCTCGGCGCTGAAACCGCCGAAGACGACCGAGTGGACGGCGCCGAGGCGGGCGACGGCGAGCATCGCGACGACCGCCTCCGGGATCATCGGCAGGTAGATCGCGACCCGGTCGCCCGGGCGGATACCGAGGCTGGTCAGGAGGTTCGCGGCGCGCTTCACGTCGGCGGTGAGCTCGGCGTAGGTGATCGAGCGGGAGTCACCAGGCTCGCCTTCCCAGTGGATCGCGACGCGGTCGCCCTGTCCGGCGAGCACGTGCCGGTCGAGGCAGTTGTAGGCGACGTTCAGCTCGCCGTCGTCGAACCACTTCGCGAACGGCGGCTCGCTCCAGTCGAGGGTTCTGGTGAAGGGCCGGTGCCAGTGCAGAAGCTCTCGGCTACGAGCCGCCCAGAAGGCGAGGCGGTCGGCAGCGGCCTCGTCGTAGAGCGCGGCGGTCGCCACGGCGTCTTTCGCGACATCGGCGGGCGGTGGGAAGCGGCGGGTCTCGTGTAGCAGGTTGTCGATGGCCGAACCGATGCCGGAGGCGTCAAGGGAAGTGGGCATCTGCGATTCGCTCCTTTGCGAGTGCGACGTTCGCCGACCCGCTCGGCCGGCTGGGACCACCGTATCGCTCAGCCCGGGCGGTGACGGTGTAGGCCGGATGGCGCAGGCGCGGAACCTGAGTGCCCGGCGCGCTTCTGATAAGAGTCAGCCGAGAACGGAGGACGGACTTGGCGATTCGCGATCTTTCCCCTAGAGTTGCATACGGCCGAATGAACTTCGGCTCAGCGGCGCAAGTGATTCCCCCCAATCCAGCGCCGCCGAGGCGGCACCTGTTCCCCCCAATGGGTGCCGCCCCCTTCTTCACGCCAGGCCTTGTCCGGCGGAAGGAACGCCCCCGCTTGAGCCTGGCTCGCGGGGGCGTTCGTCATTCCTCCCCAGGCGCGTCCTGTCCGCTCTGTCCACAGATGCGCCTCCTCTCCACCGCCTGAGCCGTCGCAGTTTTAGCGTTCGGGGATGAGCCCTGACTTCGTGCCCCTCGTTCCTCCCGAGCATCGCCGCGACCCGACGCCCGCGCGTCCAGCAGCGGTCGGCCTCGGCCTCCTCGCGCCCCACGCGGCCGATCCGGCGGTGACGGATCTCTTCGTCAACGGCGAGTCTGGCCTGTGGGTCGATCGCGGGGGAGGGGCGGAGAGGGTGCCGGAGTGGACGCTCGATGCGGCGGGCGCGCGGCGCCTCGCCGTCGCCCTCGTCGCGGCTGGCGGAAGGCACGTCGACGAGGCCAGTCCCTGCGTCGATGTCCGGCTGCGACACGGTGTGCGGGTCCATGTGGTGCTGCCACCCGTCGCCACTGGCGGAGCTCTGATCTCGGTGCGGGTGCCGCGCGCGGACTCCTGGACGCTCGACGAGCTCCAGGCCGCAGGGATGCTCGACGCGCCCGACGTACGGCTGTTGCGGCGGGCGGTGCGCGAGCGCTGGAACCTCCTGATCACCGGCGCCGGCGGATCGGGCAAGACCACGCTGCTCGGTGCGCTCCTGAGCGCCGCCCCGTCCTGCGAGCGGATCGTGGTGATCGAGGACGTCGGGGAGCTGCGTCCGGCGCATCCGCACGTCGTGTCGCTCGAATCGCGGCAGCCGAACCTGGAGGGTGCGGGAGCGGTCGGCCTCGATCGGCTAGTACGGGAGGCACTACGGATGCGGCCGGATCGCCTCGTGCTCGGCGAGTGCCGGGGCATCGAGCTGCGGGAGCTGCTCTCGGCGCTGAACACCGGGCACGACGGCGGTGCCGGGACAGTGCACGCGAACTCGCTCGAGGACGTGCCCGCGCGTCTCGAAGCACTCGGGGTGCTCGCCGGGCTGGGACCGGAGGCGATCGCCAGGCAGACAGTGAGCGCGATCGATCTCGTCCTGCACCTGGAGCGGCGCGGCGGCCGTCGCAGACTCGCGGCGTCGGGCGTCTTCGCGCTCGATCCGGCAGGACGGCTCCGCGTCGAGGAGGGGGCGCTGCCGCCGCGATCGCGGTCGGGCCGGTGAGCGGCGGAGACGGGCTTGACGAGGTCGCCGCGATCGTACAGCGGCTCGCGGTGCTCCTCGCGGCGGGGATCGCTCCGGGATCCGCGCTGGGTCATCTCGCGGCGGCGGAGGGCTCGGGGCGCGGGGTTGTCCGGCGGCGCCGTCTGTTGCGTGCCGTGGCGGAGGAGGCAGCTCGCGGTGGTGATGTATCGGTGGCGTTGCTTCGGGGGCGTCCGGCGTCACGACGGGCGCCCCGCTCGGCAGGCCGTCGTCTGCCGCGGGGGCCTGCGGTGCTGGGTCGCGGAGGTCCATCTGGTGGTAGCGCGAAGCGCCGCAGCGGGCCGACCGATGCCGGGGAGGAGACGGCGTGGGCGGCGCTCGCTGCGTGCTGGCGAGTGGCGGCCGACTCCGGTGCTCCCGTCGCGGCGGCTTTGAGCGCGCTGGCGGAGTCGCTAAGAGAGCTGGCGCGGGCCCGACGCGACATCGAGGTGGCGCTCGCCGGTCCGTCCGCGACCGGACGCGTGGTGAGCGCGCTCCCGGTCGCGGCGATCGGGCTGGGTGCTCTGCTCGGGTTCGACGTCCTCGCAGTGCTCGTCGGCACGGCTCCCGGTCTCGTCTGCCTCGTGGGCGGTCTGGGGTTGATGGCGGCCGCCCATGCGTGGACCCGACGGCTGGTTCGGGCCGCGTCCACCGGCGACCCTGCTCCCGGGCTCGCGCTCGACCTGCTGGCGGTCGCGCTGGCTGGAGGCGGCTCCATCGACTCCGCTCGACACCGGGTGATCGAGGCGCTGGCGGAATGTGGGATCAGCACGGGCGAGCAAGCACTGGCCGATGGCGAGGCGGTGCTGGCCCTCTCGATGGCGGCGGGGGTGCCCGCGGGGCGCCTTGTGCGCAGTGAGGCGGCGTTGGTGCGGGCGCGCGCTGCCTCAGTCGCGCGGGAGCGCGCGGCTCGGCTGGGGGTGACGTTGATGCTGCCGCTGGGGGTGTGCGTCCTCCCGGCATTCCTGCTGCTCGGGGTTGCTCCGATGGTGGTGTCGGTGCTCCTCTCGACCTTCTCGGTGACGACGTGAAAGGGCCGCGGTTACTCCTCCACAGGGGCCGGATTCTCAACGCCTCCACTGATCGGAGGTGTGAGCCCCACGGCCGCCGGCGGTCCACGATCCTCGGAGAAGGGGGCACGAGACGGGGCGGGAATGGAGCGAGATGATGAGTGGCGAGAGCGCGATGCACAGTAGGGGCAGCAGGAAGAAGGAGCCATGGTCCGAGAGTTTGCGGCTGGACGGTGACGGGAGCGGGTCTTTGGGGTCGTGCGGGAGCGTGCTGGGAGACGAGGAGGGATCGGCGACCGCGGAGTACGCAATTGCGACGATGGCCGCGGTCGGCTTCGCGGGACTGCTGGTAGTGATCCTCAAGGGCGACGAGGTGCGGGGGATTCTGACCGATTTGGTCACACGAGCGCTCACGGCAGCGGGATGAGGGCGGGTGCAATCCTTCGCGGACGACTCGCGCAGGAGGAGGGCTCGGCTACCGCCGAGCTTGCACTGGTGCTGCCAGCGGTCGTAGCGGTGCTGGCACTGTGCCTGGGCTCGGTGGCCTCCGCGGCGCAGTACGTGCGGCTCATCAATGCGGCGGCCGACGGGGCGCGCTCGGCCGCTCGGGGCGACGATCCGCGAGCGCCGGTCGCCCGCGCACAACCTCAGGCCTCGGTGTCGACCGAGGAGCGGGACGGGCTGGTCTGTGTCGACGTTCGAGCCACGCTGCAGCCGATCCCGGCGCTGGTCCTGCCGGTCTCCCTCCGCTCGTGCGCGCTGGGGAGTGGGCGGTGATGGTATTGATGCGCGGTGGTGCCACCCAGGAGGAAGGATCGGCGTCGATCGTCGCGGTCGCGGTCGTTACGGGCACGATCCTGGTGACGACCGCGGTGCTCCTCGGATGTGGCGTAGTCGTTGGGCATCAGCGCGCGGTGGCAGCGGCGGACGCGTCGGCCCTCGCCGCCGCGGACGTTGGGTCGGGTCTGGTGCCGGGGGAGCCCTGTGCGGAGGCCGAGCGCGTCGCGGCGGCGGGCGGAGCCTCCGTGCTCACCTGCACCTTCGAGGGCAGTGTCGCGTCTGTGCAGGTCGCGGTCGGGCCGCTGAGGGCGCGCTCGAGGGCCGGACCGCCGCCCTCATGACGTCCGAGAACGCTGTTGTCGATGCCGCTCCGTTCGCCCCTGCGCGGGAGGCGGACGGAGCGGCATCGACGATCAGACGGAGCTGAGCCGCTGGTAGCGGTACGCGGCTGCCGTCGGCAGGGACCCTGCGCCCTCGTCGTGCTCGAGTCCGCCAGAAAGGAGGTAGATATAGTGAGAGCCCTTCCGGGCGCCTGCGATTTCGAGTCGCGCGGCCGGAGCGGAGTCACCGCCGTAAGAGCGGCGGAGGGTCTTGCCCTCCAGCGGACCGTCGAGGAGCTTGGCGGTGTAGGCGAAAGTGGTAGTGGTATGCATCGTTGCCATGCCGTTCATCATGCGCCGATCGGCGCCGCCCGTCACCCCATGCTGCGCAGGCGGAGCTGGTGGCGTCGAGGGGGCGCCCGCCTGGCGTCGGAAGCCCCCCGAGACAGAGGGAGGGGGACAGGACGTCCGGGGGCAGTGTGTATGGTGTGCCTGTCGGACGCCCCGCCGATGCGGACGCGTGGCCGTTCGCAGCACCGGTCCCCGCGCACCGCCTCCCCGCAGCAGGGGACCATCGGACCACTGGTCGTCCGACCCGACAGCATCAATCGAGGAGAACTGTGTCCGGCACGAAGAAGCTGGTGATCGTCGAGTCGCCGGCGAAAGCCAAGACCATCGCCCAGTACCTGGGTGACGGGTACGAGGTGCTCGCTTCTGTCGGGCACATCCGCGACCTCATTGAGCCGAAGAACCTGCCTGCGGAGCTGAAAAAGGGCCCGCTGGGCAAGTTCTCCGTCGACGTCGACAACGGCTTCGAGCCGTACTACGTCGTCTCCGACCAGAAGAAGAAGACTGTCGCCGACCTCAAACGCGCCCTGAAGAACGCCGACGAGCTCTACCTCGCCACTGATGAGGATCGCGAAGGCGAGGCCATCGCGTGGCATCTCCTCGAAGAACTGAAGCCCAAGGTGCCTGTGCACCGCATGGTCTTCCACGAGATCACGAAGGACGCGATCCAGAAGGCCCGCGACAACACCCGTGATATCGACACGTCCCTCGTCGATGCGCAGGAGACCCGCCGCATCCTCGACCGGCTGTACGGATACGAGATCTCCCCTGTCCTGTGGCGCAAGGTTGGCCCCGGGTTGTCCGCCGGTCGCGTGCAGTCGGCGGCGACCCGCCTGGTCGTCGACCGTGAGCGCGAGCGTCTTGCCTTCGTTTCGGCGAGCTACTGGGACCTCGCGACCGTGCTCGCCCCTGAGTCCGATGTGGCGGCGGGCTTCGACGCTCGCCTGGCGCGGCTCGACGGCAAGCGTGTCGGAAGCGGACGCGACTTTGACGATCGCGGGCAGCTGAAGAGCGACGTGACCGTACTCGATGAGACGGGCGCCAGCGCGCTCGCGCTGGCGCTGCGTGACCCGGCCACCACCGTGCAGGTGTCGAGCCTTGAGTCCAAGCCCTACTCGCGCCGTCCCGCAGCCCCGTTCACCACCTCTACGCTTCAGCAGGAGGCGGCGCGCAAGCTTCGCTTCTCGGCGCGCCAGACGATGAGCGTCGCGCAGTCGCTCTACGAGAACGGCTTCATCACCTATATGAGGACCGACTCGCCCGGGCTCTCGCAGCAGGCGCTGAATGCGGCGCGGACCCAGGCGGCGTCCCTCTACGGGGCCGAGACGGTGCCCGACAAGCCGCGTCTCTACTCCGGTAAGAACAAAAACGCGCAAGAGGCGCACGAGGCGATCCGCCCCGCAGGTGAGACGCTCCGCACTCCCGACCAGCTTTCGGGAACCCTCCGTGGCAACGATCTGCGCCTCTACGAGCTCATCTGGAAGCGCACCGTCGCCTCGCAGATGGCCGACGCGAAGGGGTCGACGGCGACGGTGACGCTCCTGGCCGAGCCCGCGGGTGATGCCGCTCAGACCGCCGAGTTCACTGCATCCGGCACCGTCATCACCTTCCGCGGCTTCCTCCTCGCATACGAAGAGGGCCGCGACGAGGAGCGCCACGGCGCCCGCGACGAGAAAGACGCCAAGTTGCCTCCGCTCGAGGTCGGCCAGCGTCTGGTCGTCGCGGAGGTCGAGGCCAAGGGCCACGAGACCTCGCCGCCCCCGCGCTACACGGAGGCCAGCCTCGTCAAGTCGCTCGAAGAGTTGGGGATCGGGCGCCCGTCGACCTATGCCTCGATCATCTCCACCATTGTCGATCGTGGCTACGTCACCCCCCGTGGCACGGCGCTCGTGCCCAACTGGATCGCCTTCTCCGTCGTGCGCCTGCTCGAGGATTTCTTCTCCGACCTGGTCGAATACGACTTCACCGCCGAGATGGAGGGTGATCTCGACCGGATCGCCGGCGGCGAGGAGGACCGCGTTTCGTGGCTCAACCGCTTCTACTTCGGCGGCGGCACTCACCCCGGGCTCCGTCACGTCGTCGACAACCTCGGCGAGATCGACGCGAAGAGCATCAACTCGCTCAAGATCACCGATGACATCACCCTGCGGATTGGCAAGTACGGGCCCTATCTCGAAGTCGCGCAGGAGGAGGGGCAGGAGACGCCCCGCCGGGTGAACCTGCCGCTCGAACTCGCACCCGACGAACTCACCCCCGCCAAGGCGCGGGAACTCGTTGACGCGCCCGTGCAGACGGACCGCGTGCTCGGCAGCAACCCCGAGACGGGCAAGACCGTGGTCGTCAAGGACGGCCGGTTCGGCCCGTACGTCACCGAGACCGATCCCGAACCCGAGACGACCGCCGACCCCACCACTGGAGAAGTCGTCGAGTCGGCACCCGCCAAACGCGGTGCCAAGAAGCCGGCCGTCGTGAAGCCGCGCACCTCCTCCCTGTTCAAGTCGATGGACGTCGCGTCGATCGACCTGGCGACAGCGCTGCGCCTGCTCGACCTGCCCCGCACGGTAGGAGAGGATCCCGAGAGCGGCGAGCCGATCACCGCGCAGAACGGGCGGTACGGTCCCTACATCAAGAAGGGCACCGACAGCCGGTCATTGACGAGCGAGGACCAGATCTTCGAGGTCGATCTGCCGACGGCGCTCGAGATCTTCGCGCAGCCTAAGTACGGCGCACGCCGCGCCTCGAGCGCTCTCAAGGAGTTCGAAGCCGACCCCGTGAGCGGCAAACCGATCCGCATCCGTGACGGTCGCTTTGGCGCCTACGTGACCGATGGTGAGACCAATGTCACGATCTCGAAGGGTCTGACGATCGAGGAGATCGACTTCGAGCAGGCGGTCCAGATGCTCGCTGACAAGCGGGCCAAGGGACCGGCCAAGAAGGCGCCCGCTAAGCGGCCGCCGGCTAAGAAGACGGCCGCGAAGGCGAAGGCGACGGCAACGAAGGCGACCGCCGCGAAGACGACCGCCGCGAAGGCGACCGCCGAGAAGAAGCCAGCAACAAAGACGACAACCGCCAAGAAGGGTTCCGCTCCCGGGACGACGGGCGCCACGGAGTCGTGACCGGGCTGTTCGTCACCCTGGAGGGCGGAGACGGCACGGGCAAGACCACCCAGGCCCGGCTGCTCGAAGAATGGCTGGGAGCGCGCGGCGAGACAGTGGTGCGCACCCGCGAGCCCGGCGGCACAGACGTCGGCGTTCAGATCCGCGAGATCGTCCTGCACCACCGCGGCGAAATCGATCCGCGCGCCGAGGCGATGCTCTACGCCGCAGACCGCGCACAGCACATCGGCACGCTGGTCCGCCCGGCGCTTGAGCGGGGTGAGGTGGTTGTGCAGGACCGTTACATCGACTCCTCCGTCGCCTACCAGGGCGCCGGGCGCGTGCTGGATGCAGGCGAGGTCCGCGCGCTGTCGGAGTGGGCGACGCAGGACCTCCGCCCCGATCTCACGGTGCTGCTCGATCTGGACCCCTCCCTCGCACGCACGCGCATCGATTCGGCACGCACCCGCTTCGACCGGTTGGAGGCCGAGAAGGAGGAGTTCCACGAGCGCGTCCGATTGGCCTTCCTCGCCATCGCCGAGGGTGACCCCGAGCGGTTCCTCGTGGTTGATGCCGCGCTGTCCGTCTCCGCCATCGCCGAGCAGGTGCGCGCCCGCGTCGAGACGCGCCTCGGGCGGCGCACTGTCAGCGCCCGTGGTTAACCTGGTCGCATGAAGGTCTGGAGCCAACTCATCGGGCAGGAACACGCTATTGGGGCACTACAGGATGCCTCCACGCCTCGGAATGACAGCGGGCACGAGTCGGCCTCGATGACGCACTCCTGGCTGCTCACCGGTCCACCGGGATCTGGCCGCTCGAACCTCGCCTACGCCTTCGCCGCCGCGCTGCTGTGCCGGAGTGGCGGCTGCGGCGAGTGCCCCGACTGCCGCCAGGTCGCGGCGCGCTCGCATCCCGACCTCTCGGTCCTGACGACCGAACGCGTCATCATCTCGATCGACGAGGTCCGTCGGCTGGTCAGCAGTTCTCAGTACTCGCCCTCGATTTCGCGCTACCGCGTCATGGTGATCGAGGACGCCGATCGGATGAGCGAGCGCACCTCCAACGTTCTGCTGAAGGCGCTCGAAGAGCCGCCGGAGCGCACTGTGTGGATCCTCTGCGCGCCAAGCGAGGCCGACCTCCTGCCCACGATCCGCTCCCGGACGCGCTCGGTACGCCTCCGGGTGCCGAGTGTCGACGACGTGGCCGGGCTGCTGCAGCGTCGCGACGGGGTCGACGCCGCGACTGCGGAGCGAGCTGCGCGTCAGGCGCAAAGTCACATCGGGATGGCACACAGGCTCGCGACCGACGCGAACGCCCGCGAGCGGCGCGAGGAGACGCTCCGGATCGCCCTGCGCCTGCGGGGAGTCTCGGACGCGGTCCTCGGAGCGGCCCGGATGATCGAGGTCGCGACCGAGGATGCGAAAGCGATCACGCTCGAGCGCGACGAGGTGGAGCGGCAGCAAGCTCTGCACTCCCTCGGCGTCGAACCGGGCGGCACGGTCCCCGCGCAGCTCCGCTCGCAACTGCGGGCGCTCGAGGAGGACCAGAAGCGGCGGGCGACTCGTAGCCTCCGCGACGGTCTCGACCGTATCCTCGTCGACTTGCTCTCCCTCTACCGCGATGTCGTTCGCCTCCAGCTCGGAGCACCCGGGGGAGTGATCAACGAGGAGGTGCGGCCGGAGATGAGCGCTCTCGCCGACTCCACTTCGCCCGAGCGCACCCTGGACGTGCTCGACGCCGTTGGCACTGCTCGTCAGCGGATCGACGCCAACGTCTCCCCGGTGCTCGCCCTCGAGGCGATGCTGGTCGTCGCTGCTCGCCGGGCGGTGGCGGCATGATGCGCGCTCGCCGCTCCTGGTCGCTCGCGGCCCTCGTCGTGGTCGTCCCTCTCCTGACGGCCTGCTTCGCGCCTGGTCCGACCGTCGAGAAGACCTCCACGCCGGCGCCGCAAAGCGTCGACGCCGACCTCGCTCGCTACTACTCGCAGGTCCTCGTCTGGGACGACTGCGGCGACGGAGCCCTCTGCGCCACCGCGACGGTCCCGCTCGATTGGGACGAGCCGACCGGTGACACTGCGTCGATCGCACTTGTGCGCCGGCCCGCGACGGAAGGCCCCGCTCTCGGCTCCCTCCTGGTCAACCCCGGCGGACCAGGCGGCTCGGGCGTCGACTTCATCCGCAACAGCGCCAAGTTCGCGGTCGATTCCCGGCTCGCCGCACGCTACGACGTGGTCGGCTTCGATCCCCGCGGCGTGGGAGCCTCGACTGCTGTGTCATGCCTTGACGGCCCCGGCCTCGACTCCTACCTCTACGGCATCACACCGGGCGAGCGCGGTAGCGACGAGTGGATCCAGGCCCAGCGGACCTCGGCCGCGGCGTTTGCCGCCGGGTGCGAGCAGCGCAGCGGCTCCCTCCTGCCCGAGGTGGGCACTCCCAACGCCGCGCGCGATCTGGACGTCCTGCGCGCGGCGCTCGGCGACAAGACCCTGAATTACCTCGGGTATTCCTACGGCACCTACCTCGGCGCCACGTACGCTGGCCTGTTCCCGGACCGCGTCGGACGGCTTGTGCTTGACGGAGCGATCGACCCCGCGGCGACCTCGTTGGACATCGTCCGCGAGCAAGCGAAGGGCTTCGAGAGCGCGCTGCGGGCTTACCTCGCGGACTGCCTCGGCTCCGAGGGCTGCCCCTTCACCGGCTCGGTCGACGAAGCGATGACGCAGCTGCGCTCGATGCTTGAGCGGGTCGATGAATCCCCGATTCGGGCGAGCGACGGTCGGCAGCTCGGAGCGACCACGCTGTGGACGGCGATCATCTATCCGCTGTACGACGCGACGGGATGGCACGCACTGAGCGAGATGCTCTCGGACGTGCGGCGTGGCGGCGCCACGATCGCGTTCCGATACGCCGACGCCTACAACAGCCGCAGTGCCGACGGGACCTACTCGGACAACAGCACCGAGGCGTTCCTCGCCGTCAACTGCCTCGACCACTCCTCCCCTGCCGACACCGCCTCGGTGCGCGCTAACGCGGCGGCTCTCGAGGAGGCGGCTCCCACCATCGGCCGCTACCTCGCCTACGGTGAGATCATCTGCGGCGAATGGCCGGCCGCGTCCCAGGGCTCGCGCGCGCCGATCCGAGCGGAGGGCGCTGCACCGATCGTCGTCGTCGGCACGACGCACGATCCCGCGACGCCCTACGTCTGGGCCCAGGCACTCGCGGGCGAACTCGCGGACGGCCACCTCATCACCTACGACGGTAAGGGACACACCGCATACAACAAGTCGAACTCGTGCGTGAACGACGCGGTCGACGCGTACCTGATCGACGGCACCGTCCCCGAGAAGGATCCGCGGTGCTGACCGAGCAGGAGCGACCTCGCGAGCGGCCTGGGCTCCGAGAGCGCAAGCGCCTTGCGACTCGCCGGGCGATCGAGATTGCAGTTCTCCGCCTCGCCAGCGAGCGGGGGCCGGAGCGGGTGACGATCGAGGACGTGTCGAGGTCTGCGGATGTCTCGACCCGGACCTTCTTCAACTACTTCGCCTCGAAGGAAGACGCTCTCGTCGGCAAACTTCCGGTGATCTCCGACGAGACCGCCGCCGCGTTCGTTCTCCGTGAGGGGCCGGTGCTCGACGATCTGCAGCGCGTCTTCGTCGCGGTGATGGAGCAGCTTGAGGACGACCGCGAGTTGCACGTACTGCGGCGCGCGCTGTTCCGCGAGCAGCCGCACCTGGTCGGCCTGAAGATCGCGGGGATGCGCGAGTTCGAACTCGCCATCGAGGGGCTGATCGTCGAGCGCCTTCACCGCAATGACGGCGACGCAGAGCGGGTGCGCAGCCGCGCGAGGATGCTGACCCTCGTGGGTCTTGCAGCGGTGCGGCACGCGTGGGCGGCGTGGGTCGACCACGACGGTCGGGAGTCGCTGTCCGGATGGATCGCCCGCTCCTTCGAGGAGTTGCGCGACGTACTGGTCTGATGACCAGACCGCGCTCGATTCACCCTGGCCCGCGCGGGCAGGCTATGCTCTGTAATCGTGTCCGAGGCTCCGGCCCCGTGTGCACGCCGCCTTAGCTCAGTCGGCAGAGCGTCTCACTCGTAATGAGAAGGTCGTGGGTTCGATTCCCACAGGCGGCTCCCTTCCTCCCGCGCCCTCAGGTCATGTCGACGCGAGGCAATTATCATGGCGTGGATGATCGAGTCTCCTTCCCGTCGCTGGACGCTCGCGATCGCTGCCGTGCTCGCCGCCGTCGTGGTTGGTGCAGGTGCATTCGGGTTGGGCACTGCGATGGGCACTCATGCCGGGCAGGAGGAGCTGACCGTCGCGTCCATCGCAACGCCCAGCGAGCCACCGACTCCGACGCCTGTCGCGCGTCCGACCGCTGAGGCAAAGGCCCGGGTTCTGCGGACCTGTTCCGTGGCAGAGCTCGCCGCCGACCCTCGGCTGGGTTCGATGCAGGCCCGCGCAGTCGACGCGGCATCCGGCGAAGTGCTGTTCGATCGTGGCGGTACGACGGCCTCCCGGGCCGCGTCGGCGCTCAAGATCCTTACCGCTGCCTCCGCGCTCGAGGTGCTCGGGCCGGATACGCGCATCGCCACGACCGTCGTGCGCGGCAGTGCACCGGGGTCGATCGTCCTGGTGGGTGGTGGCGATCTCACGCTGACCCGGCTGCCGAGTGGAGAGGAATCGACCTACGCCGGAGCAGCGCACCTCGACGACCTCGCGGCGCAAGTCCAGAGTGCATGGGACGCCGACCCCGCGACGGCGGGAACGCCGATCGCGAGTCTCGTCCTCGACGCGTCGCTCTACTCGGGGGAGACGTGGCAGGAGAGCTGGAACCGTAAAGAGCAGGTCGATGGCTACATGCCCGAGATCACGGCGCTCCAGGTTGACGGCGACCGCGACGACCCGTCCGCCTCCACCTCCGAGCGCAGCACCGATCCTGTCGGGCGGGCGGGGGAGGCGTTCGCCGACGAGTTCAGCGGCTCGCCGACGATCTCGACCGGCAGCGCGCCCGCGGGTGCTCAGGTGCTGGGCACCGTTGAATCCGCACCGGTGAGCGCGCTTGTGCAGCAGATGCTGCTCGTCTCGGACAACGCGATCGCCGAGATGCTGGCGCGGCTCGTCGCGATCCGCACCGGGTCGGGGAGCGACTTCGGCGCCGAGCAGGCCGGGGTCCTGCAGGGCCTTGCGGGTTACGGAGTGGACACCGCGGGCATCACGATCGTGGACGGCTCGGGGCTGAGCGATAACAACGCGGTCGCCCCCGCCTACTTCACCGAGTTGCTGCGCAAAGTGCAGGCGAGAGAGGGGCGGCTGGGCATCCTTCTCGACGGTCTGCCTGTCTCCGGACAGACGGGTTCGCTGGCCTACGCCGACCGCTTCACCGGCGACAATGCGGTCGCCGACGGTGCGGTGCGCGCAAAGACCGGCTGGATCGACACCGGCTACACGCTGGCCGGAGTCGTTACCGCGCAGGACGGCACTGTCCTCACCTTTGCGGTCTACGCTCTCGACAATGTCGCCGACTCCGCTAAGACCGCGATCGACACCCTCGTCACTGGCTTCTACCGCTGCGGCGGCTCGCTCTCGGACTCCTGACCCGGAAGGACCACTATGACCACGGCACTCCTGATCGTTGATGTGCAGAACGACTTCACCGAGGGCGGTGCGCTCGGCGTACCCGGTGGCGATGCCGTCGCGGCGGGGATCCGTGCGTACCTCGCCGCCCATCCCGACCGGTACGCGACGGTGCTCGCATCGCGCGACTGGCATGATGGCTGCTCCGACAACGGCGGGCACTTCGCCACAGAGCCGGACTTCGTCGACACCTGGCCCGTGCACTGCGTGGCGGGGACGCCGGGAGCGGAGTACCACCCGGCGCTTGACCTCGATCGGATCGACGTGCACGTCCGGAAGGGGCAGGGGCGGCCCTCTTACTCGGCATTCGAGGGGACGACGACCGACGGGCAGGCCCTTCCGGACGCTCTGGCGGGCCTCGGCGTGACGGTGCTCGACGTGGTCGGCCTTGCGACGGACCACTGCGTGCGCGCCTCGGCACTCGATGCACGGGGGGAGGGGCTCGAGGTGCGCGTCCTCGAGGATCTCGTCGCCGGTGTCTCGGCCGAAAGGAGCGCTCAGGCACTGCGCGAACTCGCGGAAGCAGGCGTCCGCATCGAGCAGTCCCGCTGACTCGAGGACCGCTGCGTTCCGATAGGCGGTCCGCGACAACGTCCCTCCACAGGCCCGGCGAGGCGGGTGATACTGCAGGATCGCGTCTGCTCGGGTCCGTCGATGACCTGACCGACCTAAGCTAAAGGAACGAAAAAACCCTCACCGCGTGGCTGGCGCGGCCCGATCCAAAGAAGTGGTTCCCTCCCGTGACCGATTCCGCCGCCACCCGCTCCGCCGAGACTGCTCTGCTCGCGCGCACCCCTACGCAACTGTTGATCGGTGGTGAGTGGGTGGACCCGTCCGGAGGCGGCACGATCGACGTGGAGGATCCCGCTACCGGCGCGGTCCTCGCCACGATCGCGAACGCGACACCGGAGGACGGCGTGCGGGCGCTCGACGCGGCGGTGGCGGCAGGATCGGCGTGGGCGGCGACGGCGCCCCGCGTGCGCGGTGAGATTCTCCGCCGAGCATTCGACCTTCTGCACGAGCGCAAGCACGACTTCGCCCTACTGATGTCGCTCGAAATGGGCAAGCCGGTCGCGGAGGCGTTGGGCGAGGTGGCCTACGGCGGCGAGTTCCTCCGCTGGTTCAGTGAGGAGGCGGTGCGCATCTCGGGCCGGTACGGCGTCGCGCCTGAAGGCGGAAGCCGGATGATCGTCTCGCAGCACCCGGTCGGTCCGTGCTATCTGATCACCCCGTGGAACTTCCCGCTCGCCATGGCAACGCGCAAGATCGCGCCGGCGCTCGCCGCAGGCTGCACGATGGTCATAAAGCCCGCAGAGTCGACTCCGCTGACCACGCTCGCGTTCGCCGCTCTGCTCGCCGAGGCGGGCCTGCCCGAGGGTGTCGTCAATGTGATCACGACCTCGTCGGCGGGAGCGGTCTCGGCGCCGATCCTGTCTGATCCGCGACTGCGCAAGCTGTCGTTCACCGGCTCCACTCCGGTCGGGCGCACGCTGCTTCAGCAGGCCTCCGAGAACGTGCTGCGGACCTCGATGGAGCTGGGCGGCAACGCGCCGTTCGTCGTCTTCGACGACGCCGATCTCGGTCGCGCGGTTGACGGCGCGATGCTCGCCAAGTTTCGCAACATCGGGCAGGCCTGCACGGCGGCCAACCGCTTCTTCATACACGAGTCGGTTGCCGAGGAGTTCGCCGCCCGGGTCACCGAGCGGGTGCTGGAGTTGCGGGTCGGTCGCGGGACCGACGAAGGCGTGACCATCGGTCCGCTGATCGACGAGCGCGCCGTCGCCAAGGCGGCCTTCCTCGTCGAGGATGCTGTCTCGCGGGGAGCCCGGCTGCGAACGGGCGGGAACCGCATCGAGGGGCCCGGCCACTTCTACACGCCGACCGTGCTCTCCGACGTCGAGGGTGGCAGCGAGATCCTGCGCACGGAGATCTTCGGCCCGGTCGTCGCGGTCGTGCCGTTCCACGACGAAGACGAGGCGGTCGCTCTCGCCAATGACACCGAGTACGGCCTCGTCTCCTACGTCTTCACCCGTGATCTGGCCCGCGGACAGCGGATGATTGATCGGCTGGCCACGGGGATGATGGGCCTGAACGTCGGGGTCGTCTCGAACGCAGCGGCGCCGTTCGGCGGGGTGAAGCAGTCCGGACTGGGACGCGAGGGCGGACTCGAGGGCATTCACGAGTACCTCACCACCAAGTACACGCTCACTCCCGATCCCTTCGCCTGATCCGGTGGAGATCATCGAGGTCACATCGCTCGCGGACCCACGACTGCGCGACTACGCGCACGCCACGGACGTTGCGCTGAAGAATGCGCGGGGTCCGCACGGCCTCTACATCGCCGAGTCGGCTCGTGTGCTCGAGCGGGCCCTGGCAGCGGGCCACCGAGCGCGGTCCGTGCTCGCGCTGGGTGGGTCCGCGGCCGAGGCGGAGCGACTGGTGGGCGACCGCGACGTGCCGATCTTCATCGGGCCCGGCGAGTTACTGGCCGAACTCACCGGGTACACGCTGCACCGCGGGCTGATCGCCGCGATGAACCGCCCGGAGCTTGGCGACCCGGCGCGGCTCCTGGCCGAGGCGCGACGAGTGGTCGTGCTCGAGGACGTGGTCGACCCGACGAACGTGGGTGCGATCTTCCGCTCGGTGGGGGCAATCGGGGCGGATGCTGTGCTGGTGACTCCGCGCTGCTCCGACCCGTTCTACCGCCGCGCAATCCGCGTGAGCATGGGCACGGTGTTGCAGGTTCCGTGGACACGGGTGGGGGACTGGCCTGCGACGCAGAGCCTCCTGCACGGTGCGGGCTTCACGATCGCCGCCATGGCGCTTACTCCGGAGGCGATGCCGCTGCGCGACTTCGCGGCCGCAGCTCCCGAGCGGGTCGCGCTCGTGCTCGGAACCGAGGGCGACGGCCTGTCGCCGGAGGCCCTTGCCGCGGCCGATGTCGCTGTGCAGATCCCAATGCGGCACGGGATCGACTCGCTGAACGTTGCGGCCGCGAGCGCGGTGGCCATGTGGGCGCTGGCCGACCCGATCTGAGGTCTTCGTCAGCCGTCGCTCCTGATGACCCGGGCGCCTCTGGCCCCTCGAAGGGTGCCAATCGGACGGAGAGTGCGCCCGTCCTCCTCAGCTGACCATGGCTGCGCTACCGTGGGCACACTCCCACCCGTGTCGGCCTGATCGAGGTAGCCCATGCTCCAACGTCCGAGGCTCCGCCCGGTTGTCGTGCTGCTTGTCGCTGCCGGTCTCGCGGTCGGTCTCTCGGGCTGCATGCCTCGCTCGGCCGACGTTCCTGGTGGCTCGGTGCAGGAGCCGACGACGAGTGCGCCCGCCCGTCCCGTCGATTCGGCCGTCCCCCATGACTCCGCCACCCCCGGCATCGGCGACGGCGTGGACGGAGCGCTCATCGCCCGGCTGGTCCAGGACTGTCTTGCCCGGTACGGGCTGAACGAGCGGCCTCCGCAGGTCAGACCGCTGGCGGAGGAGCAGGAACAGACGGCAGCCCGGCGTTTGCGCGAGACCTACGACGCGACGCTGACCACCTGCTCCGCCGAGGCGCTGGCGATGGCCGGAAGGGCACCGCAGGAGGGCGTCGACGCGCCCTACACCGAGACTCCGACGGGCTGACGCGGGCTTCGATATGCCGCCTGCGCTCGATCGGCACGCTGCCCGGCGATCGAGCAGGGGCGGTCAGACCAGCAGTTGGTGCTTGGCGAGGTCGCGGTAGAGGGGCGTCGACTCGACCAGCTCGGAGTGGGTACCGACTCCGACGACCTCGCCCTTGTGCAGAACGACGATCCGGTCGGAGTCGACGACGGTCGACAGCCGGTGCGCGATCACCAGCAGTGTGCGATTCTCGGCCACCGCGTCGATCGCGAGACGTAGACGCTGCTCGTTGAGCCCGTCCAGGCTCGAGGTCGACTCGTCCAGGAGCAGGATGGGCGGCGCGGCGAGGAGCGCGCGCCCGATCGCGAGGCGCTGGCGCTCACCTCCCGAGAGCATCACGCCGCTCTCGCCAACGGGCGCGTGCAGGCCGAGCGGACTGCGCTCGAGCACGTCCGTGAGGTTGACTGCTTCGAGGACGCGGAGGCAGTCGGCGTCGTCGGCGTCGGGCCTGCCGAGGACGAGGTTCTCGCGGATCGTCCCTGCGAGCACCGGCGCGTCCTGCTCGACATAGCCGATCTGCGCCCGAAGCGCGTCCCGGTCGATGGCCGTGATGTCCACTCCGCCGAGGCGCACGGTACCCGCTTCCGGGTCGTAGAACCGCTCGATCAGCGCGAGGATCGTGCTCTTGCCGGCGCCGGAGGGCCCGACGAGCGCGGTGCGCTTGCCGCGCGGCACGGTGAAGGAGACGCCGCGCAGGACGGTCCGGTTGCGCTCCGGTGACGCGGGTCCGTCAGAGCCGGGAACCGCTCCCTCCTCGTACGAGAACATCACGTCCTCGAACGAAATCGCCTCTTCCGACACGCCGGCGCCGAGCCCGCCCGCCGAGCCGTCGCCGTCGCCCTCGATCGGCAGGTCGATGATCTCCTGGATGCGGCCGAGCGCGCCGAGCGCGGAGTTGACGGAGGTGATCGCGCCGATGAAGTTGCCGAGCGGCATCACCATCATGAAGAGAAAGAGGATGAACGAGACGAGCTGGGCGATGTCGATCGCTCCGGACGCGACCCGGTAGCCGCCGACTCCAAGGACCGCGAGGAACGCGACCTGCATGGCGATGCCGGCGACCGGGACGACGAGGGCTGAGACGTGCGCTACGCGCAGGCCGAGTTGGTAGGCCTCTGTCGCGTGCCGGTCGACGACCGCAATCTCGCGGTCGGTGGCACCCGCCGCGCGGATCGTGCGAACTGCGCTGATCGCGCGCTCGACCGAGGCGGCGAGATCGCCGACCTTTTCCTGCGCCTTGCGGCTGGCCGTGCGGATGCCGCGGCCGAGGGTGAGCGCGAGGCCGAGGGCGACCGCCACCACGACCACGATGATCAGCAGCAGGACCCAGTCGATGATTGCCATCGCGACGATCGCGCCGACGAAGACGAGAGAGCCCGCGATCGAGTCGACGAGCCCCTGGGTCAGGACCGCGCGGAGCAGCGTCGAGTCGGAGCCGACGCGCGAGACGAGATCGCCGGTGCGGCGCGCGTCGAACTCGTGGATCGGCAGGCGCAGGAGCCGGGCCACGAGGCGACGCCGGCTCGAGAGGACGATGCCCTCTCCCGTGCGCTGGAGCAGATAGTGCGCGAAGCCCGAGATGAGTCCGGACGCGACAACGAGACCCACGAGCACCCAGACGAGGGGACCGAGGTCGAGTCCTTCCTGCACGCGGGTAATGACCTGGCCCACGAGGAGCGGCTGCCCGAGGCTGGCCGCCGCCCCGACCAGGCTCAGCACGACAACGATTGAGAGGATGCCGCGGTGCTCGAGGAGGTAGGGGACCAGCTGCGAGAAGGAGGCGCGGGGGCCGTCGTCCTCGGCCGGTCGGCGTCCGCGCCGCCTCGTGCCCGTGGTGCTCATTGCTCGTTCTTCCCCACTCGTGCTCGGCTGTACTTCTTGTGGACCGCCTGACGACTGACGCCGAGGGCGATCAGCTGCCAGGACGCATTCGCCGTGCGCCCGCCTGACGGCCGGGTCGTCGGCTCAGGCGTTTCCCGCGAGGGTCGTGATCGTACCGTCGTTCATTCTGCCTCCTCCTCGCTGCGAACAGGCCGGGTTGCGGCGCAGACGCGTGTGGGCGGGAGCACGTGCGATGTGCAGGGTTTCGCGCGTCCGCCGGGGCGGTCCACAGCGCGGATCGGCGGATCTCGCCCAGATCCCCTGCAGATCGCACGCGCCCCTGCAGATCGCACGCGAGCAGCGCCTACGAGACGTTGTCGGCGTACGAAACGTGCTTCGTCTCCGTCGAGAGCAGCAGCGCGATCAGCGTCAGCACTGCCGCGGCGCTGAGGTAGAGCCCGACCAGGACGGTGCTGCCACCGGCCGACCGCCAGAGCGCGACCGCGATGATCGGCGCGAGCGCGGCTCCGAGGATCGACGCCAGGTTGTAGGCCATCGCCGACCCGGTGTAGCGGACGTTCGTTGGAAAGAGTTCGGGCAGGACGGCGCCCATCGGTCCGAACGTCAGGCCCATCAGGGTGAAGCCGAGGATGAGGACCGCCATCACGCCGGCGAAACCACCGCTGAACAGGGGGACGAAGAGCAGACCGAACACGAGGATCGCGGTGGTGACGACGAGCAGCGTGCGACGGCGACCGAACTTCTCTGCCAGCGGTCCAGACACCAGGGTGAAGATCCCGAAGAACACGACGCCGACGATCAGCATGACCAGGAAGTCGTTGCGCGCGTAGCCGAGTCCGGGGATTGCCGCGTCGGAGGGCGCTGTGCCGTAGGTGAGGGTGAACGTGGTCATCAGGTAAAAGAGCACGTAGGTCGCCAGCATGATGAAGGTGCCGAGGACCAGCGGGCGCCAGCTTGAGACGAAGACGCGAGCCAGCGGCAACTTGGCTACTTCTCCCTCCTCGACGACCTTCTGGAACGCGGGGGTCTCGACCAGCTTGACGCGCACGTAGAGGCCGATGATCACCAGGACGGCGCTCGCGAGGAACGGCACGCGCCAGCCCCAGGCCGCGAACGTCTCGTCGCTCATGCTGCTCGCAAGGACGAGGAACAGCACGTTGGCGACGATGAAGCCGATCGGTGCTCCCAGCTGGGGGAAGGTGCCGTAGATGGCGCGCTTGCCGGCGGGAGCGTTCTCTGTCGCGAGCAGCGCGGCTCCCGACCACTCGCCGCCCAGGCCCAGACCCTGGCAGAAACGCATCACGACGAGCAGGAACGGCGCCAGGAACTGCCAGCCGGGCGTGAGCGCGGTTGGCAGGCAGCCAATCAGGAAGGTCGCGATGCCCATCGTGAGCAGGGAGGCGACCAGGGTGCCCTTCCGGCCGACGCGGTCACCGAAGTGGCCGAAGATGATCGAGCCGATCGGGCGGGCAATGAACGCGACGCCGAAGACGGCGAACGAGGCGAGGAGGGCGGTTCCCGAATCCTCGTTGGCGAAGAACAGCGACGGGAAGACCAGGACAGCGGCGGTCGCGTACGCGTAGAAGTCGTAGAACTCGATCGACGTGCCGATAAGGCTCGCAAAAATGACCCGGCCGCGCGAATTCTGCGGGGCTGCGGCGGGCGCGGCAGAGACAGAGGGGGAGGAGGACATGAGGGAGGGGCTCCGTGTGAATGGCGACTTCCCGAAGCCGGCGGGTGGGGCGTCGATCAGGCGTCGCAAGCCCGCTGAGGCGAGGGGGAGGAGAGGGCAAGGAGAAGACGGGTCGCTCGTGACGACCCGCTCACTTTACCCTGTGATCTCCCAGCTTCGCGTGCTTGCCCCTGCCACGGATCCGCGCGCTCAGTCGCGGAGCGAGCGCAGCAGCAGCGCGGTCGCAACCGCCGCCTCCGCGGCCTCGCGCCCCTTGTCCTCCTTGGAGCCGGGGAGTCCGGCACGGTCGAGGCCCTGCTGCTCGGTGTCGAGGGTGAGCACGCCGAAGCCGACGGGCTTCCCCGTCTGGATCGACACGGTCGTGAGCCCCGAGGTGGCGGCATCGGAGACGTACTCGAAGTGCGGAGTGCCGCCGCGGATGATCACGCCGAGCGCGACGACCGCGTCAGCCCCGGCTTCCAATGCTGCCTTCGCCGCGACGGGCAGCTCGAACGATCCGGGCACGCGCACCAGCGACCACGAGGCGCCGGTCTCGTCGAGCGCGTGGCTCGCGCCCGCGATCAGGCCGTCGGTGATCTGCTCGTGCCAGGTGCCGGCGATGACGACGACCGTCAGGCCCGCGCCGTCGAGGGGAGAGGTGGTGGGGGCGCCGCTACCGGCCATTGTTACTCCTTTATGGTGGCGCCGGCGGTCCCGGCGTCGAGGATGGCGCCGGCGGTTCCGGCGTCGAAATGCGCGAGCACGCTGCCGAGGGTGTGGCCCATTCGGTCGCGCTTGGTCTCGAGGTAGCCCTCGTTGAAGGCGCCGATGCCGACCACGAGCGGGACACGCTCGGAGACGACGATCCCGCGGGTGGCGAGCTGGCGAACCTTCTCGGGGTTGTTGGTGAGCAGGCGCACCTCCGTGAGGCCGAGGTCCTCGAGGATGCCGACGGCCGCGCCGTAGTCGCGGGCGTCGGCCGGGAGCCCGAGCGCGAGGTTGGCCTCGAGGGTGTCGAGCCCGTCCTCCTGGAGTCGGTAGGCGCGCAGTTTGTTGATCAGGCCGATGCCCCGGCCCTCGTGTCCGCGGAGATAGACGACGACTCCACCGTCGCGCTGAATCGTGTCGAGGGCGGCGTCGAGCTGCGGCCCGCACTCGCACTTCAGCGAGCCGAACGCCTCGCCGGTCAGGCACTCGGAGTGCACGCGTACGAGCGCGGGACGGCCGTTCGCAACGTCTCCCGCGAGGATCGCAACGTGGTCGGCCCCCGTCTGGCGGTCGCGGTAGGCACGGATTCGGAACGGACCGTGCGTTGTCGGGACGGTGGTCTCGACCTCGAAGCTGACCCGGGGGCTCTCGGGCACGGCGACCGCGACGGGCACCTCGGTGTCGCCGTGCACCTCCTGCAGGTAGGCGATGAGCGCCGCGACCGTGGTCACGGGGACGTCCTCGCGCTCGCCGAGCGCGATCAAGCCGGGGAGGCGCATCATCTCGCCGTCGTCCGCGACGATCTCCGAGATGGCGCCGACCGGGAACAGGCCGGCGAGCTTCATCAGGTCGACCGCAGCCTCGGTGTGCCCGTCGCGCTCGCGCACGCCGCCATCGACGGCGCGCAGGGGGAGGATGTGGCCGGGGCGGTGCAGGCGCGCGGGCGTTGACTCCGGGTCGGCGAGCACCCGGAGAGTGTGTGCGCGGTCGGAGGCGCTGATGCCGGTGGACAGGCGGTCGGCCGCGTCGACCGAGAGCGTGTAGGCGGTGCCGCGGGGGTCCTCGTTCTCGACCACCATCAGCGGGAGGGCGAGTCGGTCGGCGATCTCGTTGGTCATCGGCGCGCAGATGAAGCCGGAGGAGTGGCGGACCATCCACGTGATCGTCTCTTGGCTGGCGAGCTGGGCGGAGACGATGACGTCGCCCTCGTTTTCGCGGCCCTCGTCGTCGGCGACGATGATCGGCCGGCCGGCACGCAATGCGGCGACCGCCTCCGGGATCGTGGCGAGGCTCACGAGCGGGCCCCGGCGACTGTGCGCAGCGCGAGCATCCGCTCGACGTGGCGCGCGAGGATGTCGGTCTCGATGTTGACCTGCTCGCCGATCGCGCGGTCGCCGAGTGTCGTCGCGGCGAGGGTCTCGGGGATGAGCGAGACCTCGAACCACGGCTCCCGCTCCGCTGCGGGGCTGATCGCCGACACCGTCAGCGAGACGCCGTCGACGGCGATCGAGCCCTTGTCGACGACCAGCGCAGCAGCGTCGGCCGGGAGTGACAAGCGCAGTACTCGCCACGCCTCGCCCGGAGTGATCGCCAGGAGCGTCGCGGTGCCGTCGATGTGGCCCTGCACGATGTGCCCGCCGAGCCGGTCGCCGACCAGAGCCGCGCGCTCGAGGTTCACGCAGTCGCCGACCGCCACGCCGTCCAGGGTCGACATGCGCAGGGTCTGTGCCATCACGTCCGCCGTGAAGCCCTCGTTCGTGTGCTCGACGACGGTGAGGCAGACGCCTGAGACCGCGATCGAGTCGCCGTGGCGCACTCCCTCGACCGCCAGTGGGCCGCGGATCCCGAGCCTGATCGCGTCGGTGCCGGACTCGATCGCCGTCACGACGCCGATCTCCTCGATGATTCCGGTGAACATCAGTGGGTCTCCATCTGCAGGACGTGGGGGAGGCGGGTCGGCATGCCGGCGCCGCCCGTGGGGAGGGCGCCGGGGCGCGCGGTGACGAGGAGGTCATCCCCGAGGAGTTCGACGGAACGGAGGGTGAGGCGCCGGGCCTCGCCGATGCTCGCGACGCCCAGATCGCCGAGCGCGAGGCGGGGGCCGCCGAGCAGGACGGGGGCGAGGAAAACGACGTACTCATCGACCAGTCCGGCGGCGACCAGGGCGGAGGCAAGGGTCGGGCCGCCCTCGACGTAGACGCTGCGGATCTCGGCGGAGTAGAGGCGGCGGAGGACGGCGACCAGGTCGTGGGAGTGCTCGAGCATCGCGGCGCGCGGATGCGCATGGAGGCGAGCGCCGGGCGGGACGGGTCGGAAGCCGACGACGACGGGCACCGGCTGGTGGGCGAGCAGTTCGCCTCCGTCGCCCCGAGCGGTCAGGGCGGGATCGTCGGCGAGCACTGTGCCGGTGCCGGCGAGGATCGCGTCGTGCGCGGCGCGCTGCTCATGCACCCGCTGACGCGCGGCGCCTCCGGTGATCCAGCGGCTGCTGCCGTCGGCGGCGGCGGTGCGGCCGTCGAGAGTGGACGCCCATTTGAGCGTGACGAAGGGGCGCCGACGGCGGTTGGCGGTGAGCCAGGCGTGCAGGAACTCCTCGGCCTCGTCGGCGAGGACTCCCTCGACGACCTCGACCCCGGCCGCTCGCAGGGTGCGTCCGCCGTCTCTCGAGTGCTCGCCGGGATCGGCGACGGCGTAGACGACGCGCGCGATTCCCGCGTCGATCAAGGCGCGGCTGCACGGGCCGGTCCGCCCAGTGTGGTCGCAGGGCTCGAGTGAGACGACGGCTGTGGCTCCGGAGGCGGCGCCCGGCGCGACGTGGCTCAGCGCGTCGACCTCGGCGTGGGCGGTGCCCGCTCCGTGGTGCCAGCCCTCGCCCAGCACTGTGCCGTCGGGCGCGAGGATCACGCAGCCCACGCGCGGGTTCGGGCCGCGGGCAGGCCCGCGCTGGGCGAGTGCCAGCGCCCGGCGCATCGCGTGCTCGTAGTCGATCGTCATTCCCGGTCTTCCGTTCGTTGCCGAACTCCGGGGTCTCGATCGGCGGTGCGCGGGCACCGTCGCTCAGCACCGCGCTGGACCGCGCGACGCTCGTGCTGCCTCTCCTCCGGACTTTCACCGTCGGTCCTGGAGTTCCACCAGGTCAACCGCCTCCCCCTTGTGGGGCCGCGGCTCGCGGACTGTCACCGCCGGTTCGGAATTCTCACCGACCCCGGAGCACGTGCTTTCGGGTCAGCCTACCCATCGGTTGAGGGGAGGGAGCCTCGCAGGGTCACACTCTCGGGGAGCGGACGGCACCCGGAGGGATGGTCAGCGCCAGTGCTCGCTCCGTATCGGTGCTCGTCGTCGTGGTCGGTGTGGGCAGCATCCGTCCTGCAGATGCACGAACGCAGTGCACTCAGAGAGCGCAGGTGAGAGCGATCATCGCTGTCGATAGTGCGTCACGCCTCCAGCGCGTGCCGCACGGCGTCATCGACGATGTGCGTGACATGCGTGTCCGCAACGGAGTAGTGCGCCTCGCGTCCCACGCGCTCGACCGCGACCAGCCCGGCGGTGCGGAGCATCCGCAGGTGTTGCGAGACCAGGGGCTGCGAGAGCCCGGTCACCTCGGCCAGCCGGCCGACGGTCGACGTCTCCTCGGCGAGGGCTCGCAGCAGGCGCAGCCGGGAGGAGGAGGACAGCACCTTGAAGAGCTCAGCGGCGGGTTCGAGGTCCTCGGTCATCTGCTCATGTAAGCAGAGGTGCATGCGCCGTGTCCGCGGGGCGGGGAGCGCGCCTCCGGCTACCCTCGGTGCGATGGACGAGGACAGGTATGGGCAGGACGTGCTCGCGGGGGATTGGCGGGCGCGGGGCAAGGTCGAGGTGGCGGTCGTCGAGGCCGAGCGCGACCTGGTGGTCGAGGAGGTCGCGTCCGGCTTCGTGGGCGCCGTGCTCGGCGTGGAGTTGCGGATGGTGCGGCTGGAGGACCGGTTCGGGAAGGTCCGCGTGTTTCCGCTCGGCCCCGGCTTCCTCCTGGATGGGAAGCCCGTGTCGCTCAAGGCGCCCGGGCTCAAGCGCGACGCGAACCTCGGGCGCGCCCGCTCCGCCTCCGGCTCCTTTCACGTCGCCGAGGCGAAGGCGCGCGTTGCCCTGCCCAGCCGGATCTATGTCGAGGGCCGCCACGACGCCGAGCTGGTCGAAAAGGTCTGGGGCCACGATCTGCGGATCGAGGGGGTCGTGGTCGAGTACATCGAGGGCGTCGACAACCTCGACGAACTCGTGCGCGAGTTCCGGCCCAGCCGGGGGCGGCGCATCGGGGTCCTCGTCGACCATGTGGTGCGCGGCTCGAAGGAGTCGCGGATCGCCGACCAGGTCGCGGCCGGCCCGCACGGCGCCCACGTCCTCGTCGTTGGCCACCCCTACATCGACGTGTGGCAGGCCGTGAAGCCCGCTCGGCTCGGCCTTGCGCGCTGGCCCGAGATCCCGCGCGGCATCGAGTGGAAGCACGGGATCTGCGAGGCGCTCGGCTGGCCGCACGAGGAGCAGGCGGATATCGCTCGTGCATGGCAGCGCATCCTCGGGCAAGTGCGCACGTTTCAGGACCTGGAGCCGGCGCTGCTCGGCCGGGTGGAGCAGCTGATCGACTTCGTCACGGAGCCCGCGTGACCCGCCGGTCGTGGCTCGGGCTCGGCTTGGACGCCGCGCTCGTGCTGGTGTTCGTGATCATCGGGCGGCGCAGCCACGAGGAGGAGTCGGAGCTGCTGGGGCTGCTCGGAACGCTCTGGCCCTTTCTCGTCGCGTTGCTCGCGGGCTGGGCGGTCGCGCGCTCGTGGCGCGCGCCGGACCGGATCGCCCCCACGGGCCTCGTGGTGTGGGCGGTGACCGTGGCGGGTGGGATGCTGCTGCGCCTCGCCTCCGGCCAGGGCGTGCAGTGGAGCTTCGTGATCGTGACCGCCGTGGTGCTGGCGGTGTTCCTCCTGGGCCGTCGCGCGCTCACCCGGCGCTCTGCACGCGGATTGATCCGTCACTAGCGGCCCGTAGTTCGCTGTCGCACGGGCCGCCCGTGACGGATCGATTGCGGCTGCGGTGGCGCGGAACCGCCTCCGCCGCAGCGACCTTATTGCGCCGTTTCGCGGCGTCCGCGTCTCCGGCGCCGATTTCGGGCTGCTCGAGCGAGCGGAGGCGCTCCTCGCGGTCCTCGGCCCGGGCGCCGCCATCTCGGGGAGCTGCTGGAACTCGACGACCTCGTCGCGGGGGGCGATGCGCTCGTGCGGATGCCCGCCGTCCTGGACCCGACCGATCCCCGGCCCTGGGTGCCGCTCGCCCGGCTGCACGAGCGCGTCGAGAGCTTCCATGGCCGCGGAGCGACGCGCCTGCGCGAGGCGGTCGCACTCGTCCGCGACGGGGCCGACTCGCGTCCGGTCGCCTGGGAGTACGAGGGCGACGGGCACCGCACCAGCAACCGGCGGTTCGCGCACGACATCGGCCGCTACGACGACCTCGCCGCGATCGGCGTCCGGATCGTCGGCGCCGAATTCATCCGGTGCGCCCGGGTGCGGGCTGGGAGGATGGGGGGATGACCTCGACGCTGCTCGACCGGATGCCGACGCCCGACGCGGACGGGCGCGTCGACGACGACGCGGTGTACCTGGCCTTCTCGGAGTGGGCCGAGTCGCGGAGGCTGCCGCTCTATCCGGCGCAGGACGAGTCGATGCTCGAGATCGCGTCCGGCTCGAACCTCATCCTGTCCACGCCCACCGGAACCGGGAAGTCGCTGGTCGCGATCGGAGCGCACGCGGCGGCCCTCGCCTCCGGACGCCGCAGCTTCTACACGGCGCCGATCAAGGCGCTGGTGTCCGAGAAGTTTTTCGCGCTGGTTGACGTCTTCGGCGCCGCCAACGTCGGGATGGTCACCGGTGACTCCTCCGTCAACGCCGATGCGCCGATCATCTGCTGCACGGCCGAGATCCTCGCCAACCTGGCCCTCCGGCATGGCGAGGAGACGCCGGTCGACCAGGTCGTGATGGACGAGTTCCACTTCTACGCGGATCCGGCGCGCGGCTGGGCCTGGCAGGTGCCGCTGCTGACACTCCCGCACGTGCAGTTCGTGCTGATGTCCGCGACGCTCGGGGACGTGACGGCTCTCGCTGCCGACCTCAGCCGCCGCACCGGACGCGAGACGGCCCGTGTCACCGGCGTCGCGCGCCCGGTCCCGCTGCACTACTTCTACGAGATCGCGCCGATCCACGACTCCATCGAGGAACTGCTCGCGACGAACCAGTCGCCGGTCTACGTCGTGCACTTCTCTCAGGCCGCCGCACTCGAGCGCGCGCAGGCGCTGACCAGCGCGAACATCGCCACCCGCGAGCACCGTGACCGTATCGCGGAGGTGATTGGCGGCTTCCGCTTCACCACCGCCTTCGGCAAGACCCTCTCGCGCCTGCTCCGGCTCGGCATCGGCGTGCACCACGCGGGCATGCTCCCCAAGTACCGTCGCCTTGTCGAGCAGCTCGCTCAGCAGGGGATGCTGCGCGTCATCTGCGGAACCGACACCCTCGGCGTCGGCATCAACGTCCCCATCCGCACGGTGTTGCTCACCGCGCTGACCAAGTACGACGGCACGCGGATGCGGCAGCTTTCGGCCCGCGAGTTCCACCAGATCGCCGGGCGCGCCGGACGCGCGGGTTACGACACCGCGGGCACGGTGGTGGTGCAGGCGCCCGAGCACGAGTCCGAGAACCGTAAGGCGCTCGACAAGATGGGCGACGATCCGAAGAAGCGGAGGAAGTGGGTCGCCAAGCGCGCTCCGCAGGGCTTTGTCAGCTGGGGTGAGCCGAGCTTCCGCAAGCTGGTCGATGCCGAGCCCGAGACCCTGACCTCGCACCTGACCATCACCTCGGCGATGCTGTTGAACGTGATCGCCCGCGGCGGCGACGCCTACGCGAACGTGCACTCGCTGATCTTCGACAATCACGAGCCGTGGAAGCGCCAGCTCCAGCTCGCCCGCCGCGCGCTCGGCATCTACCGCACGCTGCGGGAGGCGGGCGTGATCGAGCAGAGCGTTGATGCCGAGGGCGTGACGCGCATCCGCCTGACCGTTGACCTCCAGCCGAACTTCGCGCTGAACCAGCCCCTCTCGCCCTTCGCGCTTGCCGTGTTCGACGTGCTGGACCCGGAGTCGCCGAGCTTCGCGCTCGACGTCATCTCGGTGCTCGAGGCGACGCTCGATGACCCGCGGCACATCCTCAGCGCGCAGCAGTTCCAGGCCCGTGGCGAGGCGGTGGCAGCGATGAAGGCCGAGGGGATCGAGTACGAGGAGCGGATGGAGCTGCTCGAATCGGTGACGCATCCGAAGCCACTCGAGGAGTTGCTGGAGGCGACCTTCGCCACCTACACGGCCGCGCAGCCGTGGGTGAAGGACTTCGAGCTCTCGCCCAAGTCGGTCGTGCGCGATATGTACGAGCGGGCGATGTCGTTCGGCGAGTACACCGCCTTCTACAAGCTCTCGCGCTCGGAGGGACTGGTGCTGCGCTACCTGTCCGACGCGTTCCGCGCGGCCCGGCAGACCATCCCCGACGAGATCAAGAACGAGGAGTTGCACGACCTGATCGAGTGGCTGGGTGAGCTGGTGCGCCAGGTGGACTCGTCGCTCGTGGACGAGTGGGAGGAGCTGGTGAACCCGGCGCTGCACGCGGCGGACCAGTCGATCGTGCCGCCGGCTCCGCGCCGCCTGACGGCAAACCACCGCGCTTTCCGGGTGCTGGTGCGCAACGAAATGTTCCGCCGGGTGACGCTCGCGGCCCTTGATGACCACGAGGCGCTGGGCGAACTCGATGCGGCCTTCGACGCCGACGCGTGGGGAGCGGCGCTTGACGATTATTACGACGAGCACGACCGCATCGGCACCGGACCCGATGCGCGCGGCCCGGCGATGCTGCTCGTCACGGAGGAGCCGACGCAGTGGCGGGTTCGGCAGATCCTTGACGACCCGGCGGGGGACCACGACTGGGGGATTTCCGCCGTTGTCGACCTGGCGGAGTCGGATGAGCAGGGCGCCGCTGTCGTCCGCGTCACCGCGGTGGGACGGCTGGACGGCGCGAGCTGATTAGCGGCCGCGCTGCTCTCGGCGGCGCATCTCGGCGGCGATGTCCGCCTCCGTCATCTCCTTGCGGGTCGGACCCCAGATGGCCGCGGCCTGGCTGATCACGCCGATCCCGATACCGACGATCGGCCAGATCGGCCAGAAGTAGCCGTGGGCGCCGGTGGCGACCCAGACCGTGGTGGTGATCGCCGAGACGCTCGCCCAGCCGCCCACCGACCCCAGGAAGTCGCGGCGCCGCTTGACCTCGCGGACGGCCAGCGCGCGCTCAGCGTCCTCGACGCGGGCCGGCTCGACTCCGCCAGCGGCGGTGGTCGAAGCGACCTCGGCCGACCGATCACGCCGGGCCGCCGGGTCCGGTGTTCCCCACTCGTTTGTCATGCGGCCAGCCTACGCACGGGGTGTCGGTCCTCTGCACTGCGGGTTCCCGGCCTGTGAACCGGACATTTCCCGAACGTCAACTCCTCTGCCGACGTCGGAGTGCCGTCCGCACCACGGCCCTCCTCGCGGCCGGCACCCGGGTCGATCCGCCACACTCGTCGGATGATCTCCTTCGAGCTGGCCCGAGCGCTGCGCACCGCGGGCCTGCGCTGGACCCCTGTCACCGGCGACCGCTTCCGCATCGAGCGCGAGGGGTTCGACGGCGACGTCTTCACCGTGAGCGAGATGACCATCGAGGCGCACGAATATCCAACCGGGACCGTTCTTGGCTTCAACGGCACGACCGAGTGGGCGCTCGACTCCGTATCGCTCGAGGACTCGCTCTGGCTGCCGCGGGAGGACCAACTGCGCGAGCTGCTGCGCGGGACCTTCCGCTCGCTCCGCCGGGTCGCCGGTCCGCCGATGCGGTATGTGGTCGAGAGTGAGTTCGGCGGGGCGGCGCAGGAGTACGCGGACGGCGCCGCCGAGAACGCCTACGCCCAGGCGCTGCTCGCGCTGGTCACCGCGGTCGCGGTCGATCTCGACGACACGGGCGAGCCCGTCTGATCAGGAGGCGGCCTTCTCGGCGGCGGTGGTCTTCTTCGCAGGCCTTTTCTTCGCAGGTTTCTCCACGGAATCGGCCTTCGGCGCGGCGTCAGACCCGTCCGCCTTCGACCCGTCCGCTTTCGCCGCCGCTGCCTTCTTCTTCGCCGGGGTCGTGTGTGCAGGCGTCGCCTCCTCCGCGCCGGCCTTCGCGCCGCGACTGCGCTCGACCGATCGCTTGAGGGCCTCCATCAGATCAAGGACCTCGCCGCCGCCCTCTGCTGTGGGAGCCTCGCCAAAGGTCGCGGCGGTGTCGAGCGCGTCGCCCTGCTCGATCTTGGCGTCGATGAGGGTGCGCAGCTCCTCCTGGTATGCGTCGTGGAACTTCGCCGCGTCGAAGTCTTCGGAGTAAGAGTCGACGAGGTGCGCGGACATCTCGAGTTCGCGTGCGGCGATACGGGTGGTGCCTTCGAGGGAGGGGAACTCGACCTCGCGGACCTCGTCGGCCCAGAGCAGGGTTTGCAGCATGAGCAGCTTGCCGCGCACCCGGAGCGCAGCGAGGCGCGTCTTCTGGCGCAGGGCGAACTCGACAATCGCGGTCCTGTCGGTCTGCTCCAGCGTCCGCCGCAGCAGCACGTAGGCCTTGGCGGAGGAGGAATCGGGCTCGAGGAGGTACGCGCGGTCAAACATGATCGGGTCGACCTGCTCGCTCGGCACGAACTGAACGACATCGATCTCGCGGTCGCGTTCCTCCGGCAGCGCCTTCAGCTCCTCCTTCGAGAGCACGACCGTGCGCTCACCGTCGTCGTACGCCTTCTCGATGTGGTCGAAGCTGACGACCTCCCCGCACATCTCGCACGTGCGCTGGTACCGGATCCGGCCGCCGTCCTCATCGTGCACCTGGTGCAGCGGGATGTCGTGGTCCTCGGTCGCACTGTAGATCTTGACCGGCACGTTGACCAGGCCGAAGGTGATCGCGCCCTTCCAGATGGCTCGCATGCGCCCAGTGAACACCGTGTCTCCTGCGACCGATAGCCCTGGCGCCCGCGCCGGGGGAACCCCGAACCGTCGAGGGAGCCCGCAGGAGCAGGCGGTCTCGACGGTCCGGGGTCCCCCGCACCGCGTCGTGGTGCACACCACGACAGCCGGGCGGCCCGGGGTGCTGGGCGGTTAGCTCCGCTCGGCGCGGCGGCGGCGCAGCGTCGCGAGCAGCAGCCCGCCGAGGCCACCGGCGAGCAGCAGGCCGCCGAGGCCGAGCGGGAGGCCGATGTCAGCACCCGTCGCAGCGAGCGGCGGGCGAGTCCCCCCGCCGGGGCGCGGGGCGACCGACGGGGTGCCGCTCGGCAGAGGCGCGGCCGTCGGGGTGCTCGTCGGCTCGCGGGTCGGGGCGATGGTCGGCTCGACCGTGGGAGCGATAGTCGGCGTACCGGTCGGCGTCGGGGTGGGCTCCGGCGTGGTCGGGTCCTTCTCGGCGTCGATCGCGGAGGTGTCCTCGGCGAACGAGGCTGTCACGAACGCGATGGCCTTCGACGTGATGCCCAGCGCCTCCGTGTTGATGTTGTCGATGTCGTCGGCGGCGGAGTGGTAGTTCGGGTCGTGCGTGATGCCGGCGGTGCCGCCAAACAGCGCGGCCTCCTCCTCCGTCTTGACGTCGTCGGCACCGGTGAAGACGCCCGAGGACGGGATACCCACCGAGATGAAGCCGTCATAGTCGCTGCGACCGTCGAACGCGGTGTCGATCCAGGGCTGGTCGATCGAGTCGAAGTAGTCGGTGAAGGCCTTCTCGGTCGCGATCGAGCCGGCGGGCACCTCGACGGGAGCCTCGTAGGTCGACTCGTTCGCGTCGTAGACGGAGATCACGTAGTTCGGCGAGGCGACCATGTCGAAGTTCATGTAGGTCGAGATCTTCGCGGCGTCCTCCTCCGTCAGCGAATCGACGTAGGTGTAGGAGCCGACCAGGCCGACCTCCTCCGCGCCCCACCAGGCGAAGCGCACCGCGTTGGTGGTCTCGCCCGCCTCAGCGAGCTGCACAGCGGTCTCCAGAAGTGTCGCGGATCCAGAGCCGTTGTCGTTGATGCCCGGGCCGGCGGGCACACTGTCGAGGTGCGCGCCGAGCATGACCACGTTGTCGTGGTTGCCGCCGGGGGTTTCGGTAATGATGTTAAAGGTCTCGACCTCGGTGGTGGTCTGGTCGATCAGCACGGTCGCCTCGGTCGGGAGCGCGGCGAGCAGCGCTTGGCCTTCGGCCTGGGTGAGTCCCACACCGGGAATCGCGGACTCGTCCTGGCCGCCGTAGGTGCCGTTCAGCGCGTCGCTCGGGGCGTTGTCGTAGATCAGGATCGCCGAGGCGCCTGCCGCACCGGCCGCGATCGACTTCTCGAGGAAGCTGCACGTGCCGCGGCTGACGAGTGCGACCTTGCCGGTGGCGTCCAGGCCCGTCCAGGCGTCGGTGGTGCACCCGAGCGGATCCACGGGAGCGATCAGCGCGCCGGTCACGCCGCCCTCGGGCGTCGAGGGGGTGAATTCCATCGGCGTGCCGACGGCTCCGGTGCTGGTCGTCAGCGAGAAGGCGTCGATGGCCTGGGTGGCTGTGGTGAAGTTCTGGCGTTCGGTGGTGTAACCGGCGGCGGCGAGGACCGACTCGACGTACTCGCCGCTGAGCTCGTAGCCCGGGGTGCCGATCGCGCGGGTGCCGCCGCTGGCATCCGCGATGGCCTGGAGCGCACCGAGGTGCGTCATGATGCCGTCGACCGTGACGGTGTCGGCGAAAGTGACCGGCTCGACGGCGCTCGCCGTGGGGGCAAAGGCAAAGCCGGCGATGAGGGCGCCCGCTCCGATCAGCGAGCTCGATCTCATCAGAGCGCTCGATCTCATCAGGGCGCTCGATCTCATCAGGGCGCTGCGTCGTCGACCGCTCGGGGTGTTCGTGGTGGTTCGCGCCACTGGGGCTCCCTTTTCTCGAGAACGGGCCACCGCGTCGGCGACCCTGCCGCGTCACTCCCGAATCTGGGAGTCATCCGCGCCACTGCGAGGCTATTCACAGGAAGCCGTGCATCCCACCCCCCTCTGCAACATTTCACGCGCCGGAAACACCCCTTCCTGCTCAGGGAACTCTGAACCGTCGAGGGGGCCTCGGAGTGGGCTCCCTCGATGGTCCGGGGCTCCCTCGCGCGGGGAGCAGCGCGGCTTAGTCGAGGCGGGGGTCGCGGCCGGTTCGTTCGCCGGTCGCGAGTCCGGCGATTCCGGCCAGGTCCTCGCGGTCGAGCGCGAAGCCGAAGACGTCGAGGTTCTCGCGGATTCGCGCGGGATTCACCGATTTGGGGATCACGACGACGCCCAGCTGCACGTGCCAGCGCAGCACGACCTGCGCAGGGGAGACGCCGTGCTTGTGCGCGATTGCCGCCAGCACCGGCTCCTCCAGCAGACGCCCGCGGGCGAGCGGTGACCACGCCTCGGTGACGATGCCGTGCTCGGCGTCGAACGCGCGCACCTCCTCCTGGGGCAGCCGCGGGTGCAGCTCGATCTGGTTGATTGCTGGCACGACCCCGGTCGCGTCGAGCAGGCGCTGCACGTGCTCGGGCGCGAAGTTGGAGACGCCGATCGAGCGGGCTCGCCCCTCCCGCTGCAGTCGCTCGAGCGCACGATAGGTGTCGACGTAACGGTCGCGGGAGGGAATCGGCCAGTGCACGAGGTAAAGGTCGACGTAGTCAGTGCCGAGGAGCTCGAGGCTTCGGTCGAATGCGGCGAGGGTCTCGTCGAAGCCGTGATCGTCGTTCCAGACCTTCGTCGTCACGAAGATCTGCTCCCGCGGCAGGCCGCTTGCACGGATGCCGGCGCCGACGCCGCGCTCGTTGCCGTACAGGGTCGCCGTGTCGACGTGGCGGTAGCCGGCCTCCAGAGCGACGGCGACCGTGCGGGCCGCCTCCTCGTCGCCGATCTTGTAAACGCCGAGCCCGAGTTGGGGGATCGCGCGGCCGTCGTTTAGTGGGAGAAGGGGGGCGCTCATTTCTCCATGCTGGCACGGACGCTCAGACGTTCACGGACGCTCAGACGTTCCAGTCGAGCTCGCCCTCCTGGCCAACGCGCACCCCGTCCTCGATCAGCGCCGCGAGACCGGCCACGCCGAAGAGGAGGCGGCGCTCGGCACGTGCCACGTCACTCCGATCCTCGATGCCGCGGACGGCGAAGTGCGCGTCGTGCCCGGCCTGCATCCCCTCGACGCTCGAACGGCCGCGAAGAACGCGCGCGGGCCGACGGCCGACGCCGAGACCCGACCAGAGCGAGCCCGTCTCGAGCACGACTGCCGTCTCGGCGCTGACCACACCCCGGTGTTCGCGGCGGGCGGTGAGCTGCCAGCCGAAGCCGAGGTGGTGCAGCTGAAGTGAGTGCGGGCCGCGCCAGGCGTGGGAGGCGTCCTCGCGGCGGAAGTAGACGGGGCTGGGTCGGAACGAGCCCTGCCAGAGCGCGGCGGTGAGTTCGGCGCACCAGTCCGGCGTCTCGGGATTGGACCACGGGTCGAGTGTGTGGGAGTGGGCTGCGACGCGCCGGTGCTCGCGTACCAGCTCTTCCGCGTCCTCTCGCAGTCCCATCGCAGACCCCCCACTTCCTGGCACCCAATCTAGGGGGGGCGACGTCGCGCGGACAACACGGTGTCGCTTCAGGTGGGCAGCGTGACGGGTTCTGTGTCCGCAAGGGGACTCGCGTCGCGGCCGCGAAGGTCCGGGTGGTACCTCCGGCCGAGCGCGGGAACGAGGAAGCCGACGAGCGCGAAGACGGCCGCGACGACGATCGCGGCGGTCGGTCCGGCCCGGTCGATCTGCACGCCCGCGATGGCGGAGCCGAGCGCGGCGCCGATGAGCTGTCCGGTGCCGACCCAGCCGTACGCCTCCGCAGTCTCCGAGAACCGCACGCTCGAGGCCGTGATCGCGAAGAGCGCGGCGAGAGCCGGAGCGATGCCGATGCCGGCCAGGAAGAGGGTGACGCAGAGCCACCAGAACTCGGTCGAGACGGCGGCGAGGCCCACACCGACGGTGACCACGAGCATCCGTCGCGCCGTCGCCCACCGGCTGATGGGGATGTGGCCGAGAGCAAGGCCGCCGGCCAGCGAACCCGCCGCGAAGATGGCCAGCACGATGCCCGACTCGATCCCGCCCTCGCCGAACACCGCGACAACGCCCGCCTCCAGCGCCGAGCACGCGCCGACCAGGAGGAAGCCGACCACGGTCGCCAACAGCACGGGCGGCTTGGTCAGCACGACGCCGAGGCGGCGCTTCGAGCGCGGAATGCGCACGCGGCCGACCTCGGGCGAGGAGATGAACCAGACTCCGCCGCCGACGAGGAACGCTGCGGCGGTGAGGATGCCCGCGACCGTCGACACCTGGATCGACACGAACGTCGTCAGCACCGGCCCGAGTACCCAGATGATCTCCTGGGCGGACGCGTCGAGCGAGAAGAGCGGAGTCAGCTGCGAACTGGTCACCATCTTGGGGTAGATGGTGCGGACCGCCGGCTGAACCGGGGGCATGCTGAGGCCGGCGACGAACCCGATCACCACGAACTGCCACACCTCAAGCGGCAGCAGCGCCATCGCGATGATCGCGCTCGCGCAGATGATGAGGGTGAGCGTGAGCACCCGGCGCATCCCGAGCCGGCCCATCAGGCGGCTGGTCAGCGGGCCGGCGATGGCTTGCCCGATCGACATCGAGCCCAGCACCAGGCCGGCCGCAGCGTACGACCCGTGCACGCGCTCCACGTGCAGCAGGAACGCGAGTGAGAGCATCCCGAACGGAAAGCGCGCGGTGAGCTGCGCCGCAATGATGCGTCCCACTCCGGGAGTCTTCAGGAGATCGGTGTAGCTACCCACCGGACGACCCTAGCGCCCCGCGAGGCAACCCCCGACCGTCGAGGGAGCCCCCTCTTGGAGGCTGCCTCGACGCTCGGGGCGCCCTGAGCGCGCGGGGGAGTCAGCCCGCGAGCACCTTGCGGATGCGTTGCAGGGAGACGCTCTCGGCGGTGCCGAGCGACTGCGCGAAGAAGCTCACCCGCAGCTCCTCGATCATCCAGCGGGCGCGAGCGAGGCGCTCCGGAGCGTGCGCGGGCAGCGGCAGCACGCCTCCCGCCGAGCGGTAGAGCTCGTGAGCGGCCTGCACTTCGTTCAGCCAGACCCGGTCGCGGCCGACGTTCTCGGCGATCCTGCCGAAGCGCTCGGTGATCGCGGCGAGGTAGCGCGGCAGGTGCCGCAGCCGCTCCGCTCCCGTCGCCGAGACGAAACCCGGGTACACGAGGTGTGAAAGCTGCTCCCGCGCGTCGGTCAGCGCCGGGAGCAGCGCCATGCTCGTCGAGGCCTTGAGCGCTTTCTCTACTCCGCGGGCGGTGGTCAGGATCGTCGTGACCGTCTTCACGGTCTCGAACATCGCATCCATCACGCTCGCCGAGACGCGGTCGCGCACGGCGTCGAACTCGGCGCGAAGGAACAGCATCCCGTCGGGCTTCATCCGCCAGAGCACCGCGTCGACGCAGGCGAGTAGGCAGTCCGTGAACAGGGCGGTGGTGTTCTGGTAGGGGCTCTGCGCGAGCACGAGCTTCTCGTTCGAGGAGAGGTGCTGCTGCACGTAGGCGACGGGGCTGGGCGTGGCGAGCACGAGCAGGCGCCGCACGCCCCGCGGGTGCTCGCGCGCCTGGTCCTCGGCGGTCGCCAGCAGGCGGATCGACACCGAGTCGCCGTCATCGATCAGGGCGGGGTAGGCGCGGATCGTGTTGCCGCCCTGCCGGGTGTCGGTGACGCGGGGAAGCTCGGGCAGGTCCCAGGTCTTCAGGCCACGGCGCTCGAGCGCGTCGGGAACGCGAGCCTCGACCACGCGCGCGACCTCGTCGCGGACCCGGCCCCGCAGCCTCTCGGCCAGCGGTGCCAGCTCCTTGCCGGCCGCGATCGTGCGCCCGCGCTCGTCCGCGACGGCGAAGGTCACCCGCAGGTGCGAGGGGATCCGCTCGAGATCGAAGTCCTCGGGCTGCACAACGACGCCCGCCTCCCGGCGGATCGCTCCGGCGAGGGTCGCGGCGAACGACTCGGTCGGCGGGGTCGGCACATCTGGGGGGAGTGCGGCGGTGAGCGTGCGCGCCCAGTCGTTCGCGGGGACGACGTTGCGACGCAGATGCTTGGGCAGCGCCTTGATCATCGCGGTGACCAGTTCGGCGCGCAGTCCCGGCACCAGCCAGTCGAAGCCTAGAGGCGTGACGCGGGGCAGCAGCGCGAGCGGCACGTGCACCGTCACTCCGTCCTCCTCCGTACCCGGCTCGAACCGGTACGAGAGGCGCAAGCGCTGGTCGGCCTGGCGCCACTGGGTCGGGAAAGCGGTCTCGTCAACCTGCTCCGCGTCCTCGGGCAGCAGCGTCTCCTGCGTCATCGTGAGCAGGTCGGGCTCATCGTGCTGAGTGGTGCGCCACCAGGAGTCGAAAGAGCGGACGGAGGTGATGTCGCGCGGGAGACGGCGGTCGTAGAAGTCGAAGACGGCCTCGTCGTCCACGAGCAGGTCGCGGCGGCGGGTGCGCTCCTCGAGGCGCTCGAGCTCGGCGCGCAGGGCCCGGTTCTTTTTGTCGAAGGCGTGCCGCGACTCCCACTCGCCCTCAATGAGGGCGTGCCGGATGAACAGCTCGCGGGCGTAGGAGGCGTCGATGCGCGAGAACTGGACGCGACGGCGCGCGATGATCGGCACTCCGTAGAGCGTGACCTTCTCGTACGCGACGGCCGCGCCCTGCGACTTCTCCCAGTGCGGCTCGCTGAACTGCCGCTTGACCAGGTCGCCCGCGATCGCCTCGGCCCAGGCCGGGTCGATCGTCGCGTTCGAGCGCGCGAAGAGGCGGCTCGTCTCGACCAGCTCGGCGCTCATCACCGCGTCGGGCAGTTTCTTGGCCAGCGCGCTGCCCGGGAAGATCGAGAACTTCGCATTTCGGGCGCCGACGTACTGCACGTTCTGGCGCTCGCGGTTCTTCGCCGCGCGCTGAGCCTGCTGCGAGGTGGTGTCTTTAATGCCGAGGTGCGAGAGCAGGCCGGCCAGAAGACTCCGGTGGATTCCGTCGGGGTCGATCTTCGGCTCGCCGAGCTCGAGCTTCAGCGGCCGGGCCAGCTGGCGGAGCTGGCGGAAGACGTCTTGCCACTCCCGTACGCGCAGGTAATTGAGGTACTCGGCCTTGCAGAGGCGGCGGAACGCGCTGGAGGAGAGTTCTTGCTGCTTCTCCTCCAGATAATTCCAGAGGTTCAGGAGGGTGAGGAAGTCGCTGGTCGGGTCAACGAAACGGGCGTGCTGCTGGTCGGCCTGCGCGCGGCGCTCCAGGGGGCGCTCGCGGACATCCTGGATCGTCAGGCCCGCCACGATCGCCATGACCTCGCGGCTCACCCCGTGCCGACGCGATTCGATGACCATCCGCCCGAACCGCGGATCAATCGGCAGCCGCGCGAGATCCCGGCCGATGCGGGTGAGCTGCGGCGCCGCCTCCCTCCGCGAGATGCCAGTTGTGCTCGCGTTCTGCGGCGTGTCGCATACCGAAGAGGCATCTCGCGCGGGGGAGTCGGGGTGGGTGCCGGGGCTGCGCAGGGCGCCGAGCTCGGTGAGGAGGTCGAGGCCGTCCTTGATGCCGCGGGAGTCGGGCGGCGTGAGAAAGGGGAAGGACGCGATGTCGCCCAGGCCCAGCGAGATCATCTGCAGGATGACTGCGGCCAGGCCCGTGCGAAGGATCTCGGGGTCGGTGTACTCGGGTCGGCGGAGGTAGTCCTCCTCGGAGTAGAGGCGGATCGCGATGCCTGCGCTGGTGCGGCCAGAGCGTCCGGAGCGCTGATTCGCCGACGCCTGCGAGACGGCTTCGATCGGGAGCCGCTGCACCTTCGAGCGCGCGCTGTAGCGCGAGATGCGCGCGGTGCCGCCGTCGATCACGTAGCGGATCCCGGGGACGGTGAGGCTCGTCTCAGCAACGTTGGTTGCCAGCACCACACGGCGCCGGACGCCGGGAGTGCGGGAGCGCTCGAAGACCCGGTGCTGGTCGGCAGCGGACAGCCGGCCGTAGAGCGGGAGCACCTCGGTGCCTGGCAGGTTCCGCCCGCGGATCGCGTCCTCGGCGTCCCGGATCTCGTTCTCGCCCGAGAGGAAGACGAGGACATCACCCGGATCCTCCCGCGCCAGCTCGGCCAGGGCGTCGGCGATGCCGGTCATCAGGTCGCGGCTGCCGCTCGTCGCGTCCGGCACGTCGGTGTCGTCATCCTCCTCCGGCTCCTCGGCGACCAGCGGGCGGTAGCGGATCTCGACCGGGTAGGTGCGGCCGGAGACCTCGATGATCGGGGCCGGAGCCCCGGAGGCGTCCGAGAAGTGCGCCGCGAAGCTCTGCGGATCGATCGTCGCCGAGGTGATGATCACCTTGAGGTCGGGGCGCTGCGGCAGGAGGCGGTGCAGGTAGCCGAGGAGGAAGTCGATGTTCAGGCTGCGCTCGTGCGCTTCGTCAATGATGATCGTGTCGTACCGGCTGAGCATCCGATCGTGATTCATCTCGTTGAGCAGAATGCCGTCGGTCATCAGCTTGATCCGTGTCGACGCGGACGCCTTGTCCGTGAACCGGACCTGGTACCCGACGATCCCGCCGACCTCGTCGTCGAGCTCCTCCGCGATGCGCTCGGCGATCGTGCGGGCCGCGATACGCCGGGGCTGCGTGTGCGCGATGCTCTCGCGCCCCAGCTCCAGGCAGATCTTCGGCAACTGCGTCGTCTTGCCCGACCCGGTCGCTCCCGCGACGATGACGACCTGGTTGTCGCGGATCGCCGCCGCAATGTCCTCGCGCCGCGCCGACACGGGAAGTTCGGGCGGATACCGAACCCTGAGCACGTCTACCATGAGCCCCCCACCCTACCCCGCATGCAACAATGCCCCTATCTCGCGAAATGTCGCGAGATCCCCTGTCCCGGTCGAGATCGGGCGCCTCGGCGCCATATCTCGACCGCGGCGCCCGATCTCGTGGAGCACGTCGATGAATGCACAGTCCCTGCTGGTTGTGCTGAACATTGTGCTGCTGCTGTTCGCTGTCCAGGGTGTGCTCGCTAATCCGCGGCTCTCGAAGGTCGCGAAAGTGTCGTGGGTGGCGTTCATCGTGATCGCGCCGTTCCTCGGCAGTATTGCCTACCTCATACTTGGGCGGCGAGGGCGCGGAGGCGGAGGGGGCGCCGTTGTGCGCGGCACGGAGCGGCCGAGCGGCTGGTTCTTCGAGCGCTGATCGTTCAGCAACCCCCTGATCGTTCAGCAACCCCCTGACCCACGGTCCGCCCATGTCTAGCGTGGGGCGCATGGCCGAACGACTGCGCTCCAGTGTCAGCCCCTACCTCCGCTCGCACGCGGACAATCCGGTCGACTGGTTCCCGTGGGGCGAGGAGGCGTTCGCCGAGGCCGAGCGCCGGGACGTCCCCCTGCTGATCTCCATCGGCTACGCCACGTGCCACTGGTGCCACGTGATGGCGCGGGAGTCGTTCTCGGACCCGGTGCTCGCGGCGCGGCTGAACGAGGGCTTCGTCGCGGTGAAGGTCGATCGGGAGGAGCATCCCGATGTCGATACCGCCTACCTGACCGCCGCGAGCGCCTTCACCCGTCAGCTCGGCTGGCCGCTGACCGTCTTCGCCACTCCCGCCGGTGAAACCTTCTTCGCTGGCACCTACTTCCCGCCGCGCGCCGTCGGCGGCGTGCCCGCGTTCGCGGATGTGCTCGACGCAGTCTCCCAGGCGTGGCGGCTGCGCCGCGACGAGGTACAGGCGACGGCGGGTTCCCTCGCAGCGGCGCTGCGCGAGGCGACCGCCTCCTTGCCCGCGGCCTCGACCCTTCCGGACGACGCCGCGCTCGAGGACGCAGTCGCCGCTCTGGCGGCCGAGGAGGACCGCGTGCACGGCGGGTTCGGTGGCGCGCCGAAGTTCCCGGTCGCGCCGGTGCTCGGGTTCCTCGCCACATGGGACAGCGGAGCCGCACTCGCCGAGCGGACCCTCCTCGCTCTCGCCGCATCCCCGCTGCGCGATCGTGACGGCGGCTTCTTCCGCTACGCGACGCAGGCTGACTGGAGCGACCCGCACTACGAGCGGATGCTGTACGACAACGCGCAGTTGCTCGATGTCGCTGCGCTGCTGCTCGGTCGCGCGGGTACCCGCACCGATGAACTCGCGGTGGTCGCGGAGGGAATCGCCTCCTTCCTCCTGACCACGCTGCGGCAACCGGGTGGTGGCTTCGCGAGCGCGCAGGACTCGGAGAGCATCATCGACGGGCAGCGCTCGGAGGGCGGCTACTATCTCGCGGCCGACCGCTCGCGCCTTGCGCCGCCTCCGCTTGATGACAAGGTCGTCACCGGGTGGAATGGGCTCGCCATCCGGGCCCTCGCCCGCGCGGGCAGGGCGCTTGGGCGCGCGGAGTGGATCGACGCGGCCCGGCGGGCGGCGGACTTCCTGCTCGAGCGGCATCTCGTCGGGGGACGGGTCAGCGTTCGCGCCTCCCTCGGCGACGTGGTGTCGTTGGCGCGACCGGCGCTCGAGGATCTCGGGATGCTCGCTGACGGCCTCCTGCAGCTCGCGCTCGCAGAAGGCCGGCCGCGCTACGCCGTCGTGGCGCGGGCGCTCCTCGACGGTGCCCTTGAGGCCGCGTCGGGGCCGCTGCCGTTCGCCCTTCCCGGCGGAGGCGACCAGGCGTTGACCGCTCGCGGCCTGGCGCTGACGGCCGATCCGTCGGAGGGTGCGTACCCCTCCGGTCTCGCGGCGACGGCCGACGCCGCGCACGAGCTGTACCTCCTGACCGGTGAGCAGCGCTATCGCGCAGCGGCGGAGGCGGCTGTCACCGCGGTCGCACCGGGCTCGCTCGCGCAGCCGATGGGGTTCGGCGCCGTGCTCGCGCTCGCTTCACGCCTCACCCGTCCGGTCCGCCAGCTCGTGGTCGTCGCTCCCAGCACCGCCGGGCTCGCCGATCTGCTTCGCGGGGCGCGGGAGACGGAACTCGGCGTACTGGCGGGCGTCTCGGATGAGGGCGCTCGGGAGTGGGCAGAGGCGGGCTTCGAGCTGTTCGAGGGACGGGTCTCGCGGGACGCCCTGCCGACCGCCTACTCCTGCGAGTCCTTCGTCTGCGCTCTGCCTAGCACGCGGCTCCCGGAGGAGATCGTCACGCGGCCGTGACCACGAGCGGCGCGTCGGGGTCGGCCGCCCACTCGTTGAGCGAGCCGTCGTAGACGACCGCTTTTTCGACGCCCAGGACCGCGAGCGCGAGCGCGTCCGCGGTGGCCGCGATGCCGCCTCCGCAGTAGAGGACGATGCGCTCCGACTCGAGGCTCTCGCCGAACAGCGCGCGCAGTCGCTCAGGCGGCAGCAGAGTGTTGGTGGCGCGGTCGACCAAACGGCCGGCCGGAACGCTGCGCGAGCCGGGGAGGTGCCCGCGTCGCGGCCTCCACCCCTCCTCACCGGTGAACTCTTTCGGCGGGAGGGCGCAGACGAGGGCGCCTGGTGCCTCGCCGCGCAGCACGCTCTCGACGCCGGCCTTGTCGATCCAGACCGGACGTTCCTCGCGAACCTCGATGCCTCCGCTGGCCACCGGCTCGACGTGACCGGCCTCGATCGGCCGCTCCTCGCTACGCCAGGCCGTGAGGCCGCCGTCGAGGACGGCGGCGGCGTCGTGCCCGGCAGCGCGCAGCAGCCACCACAGTCGAGACGCCCACTGACCCACCGCGGAGTCGTAGACCACGACCACGGAGTCGTCCTCGATCCCGAGGGCCGCGGTGGCGGCAGCGAAGCGTTCGGGATCGAGACGGGAGAAGGGGAATCGCGCCTCGGGGTCGGAGAGCTGCTCGAGCAGGTCGCCGAAGACAGCGCCGGGGACATGGCCCTCCAGGAGGTACTGCTCGTCGCCGCTGAGGTAGCCGGGACGGCCGTCGAGGCCGGGCACGAGGAGGACGCTGGCATCGATGACGACGAGGTTCTCGCGGCCGAGATGATCGGCCAGCCACTGGGTCGAGACGATCGGCCGGGCGAGGTAGGGGGTCGAAGTGCTGCTCACCCGCCCCACGCTAGGCGCGACCGGCGACATCCGCCCGCATACGCGTCACGGTGCTTCACGCGGGCGGCGCGCCGCCCGCCGGCCGAGACGTCCCGCTCCCGGCGAGGTACCGCGCTCGCCGTGGCGTCTGGGGGGACACCGTGGAGTGTCGCCGAGCGGCTGGAGTGCGCCGTGCCGCGAGCAGAGGCTCCTCCACAGGGACCGGTTTTCCCCAGATGTGTCTGGGCGCTCCCACGGGACGAGCCGACCACTCAGGATCGACGCATGACCCAGCTTCCCCTCTTCTTCGTCCGCGACCTGCGCGCCCACGGCACCGGCTCCGCTCTCGCATTCCAACGCGATCTCGAAGCGCTGTGGCGCGGGGTGCGCACACCTGCGCTCGCGTGGCAGGCGGCGGACGCGGCGACCCGTCAGCACGCCCGCGTCCGTGCGGCGGTGGGACTGCGCCGAGGGGGCGTCCTCGTGGGGGAGTCCGCTGCTCTCCTGCACGGCATCCCCCTAATCGAGGGGCTCGATCCTCGCGTCCATGTCCTGGCGAGACCCGGTGTCGGGAGCCGAACGCGCGGGGCGGTGCGGGAGCGGAGTTTCGCGGTACCGCCGGACGTGGTCGAGATCGGAGGGATCCCCGTCTCATCCGTCCCCGACACGGTCGTCGACCTCGCCCGTCACTCGACGCTGCGGCGGGCTGTCGTCGCCATCGACCATGTTCTGCACTCCGAGTGGGTCGCAGGTCGCGACCCGGAGCGGATGCGCGAGACCCTGCTCAGGCTTGTCGCTCGAACAGGCGGCGGCCGGGGGGTACGGAGGGCCGCCGAGGCCATCTCGTTCGCGGATGCGCGGGCGGAGTCACCGCTCGAGTCGGTCAGCAGAGTCGAGATGGCCGTCGCGGGCTTTCCCGCGCCGCGCCTCCAGCACGTGTGGCACCTGCCTGACGGCGCCAGAGCTGTCACCGACTTCGACTGGCCGGCGTTTGGCCTCGTCGGCGACGCCGACGGCCGCGGCAAGTACGGTGTCTCGGCGGCCGAGCACGCCGACGGCCTCGCGGACGCGGTGTTCCGTGAGAAGCGGCGCGAGAACGCGCTGCGGCTCCTCGGGCCTCGCATCGTTCGCTGGGAGTGGCGGGACGCGATCGCGGCCGATCCGCTGGTCGCCCTGCTCACAGCGGCGGGTCTTCCGCAGCGTCAGGGGACGCGTCGCGCGGTTCGCGGTGCGCGGTGAGCGGCGCTCGGCGGTGAGGCACCGCAAAGTCGGCCGAGACGACGGGGCCGCCGCGGTGTCGTGGTGGAGGCGCGGTATCGCGGCGGCAGCGGGACGCTCGGTGCCGACGCGCTGCGCCTCAGCACTCGATGACGTTCACCGCGAGCCCACCCTCGCTCGTCTCCTTGTACTTCGAAGACATATCGATTCCGGTCTGGCGCATCGTCTCGATCACTGCGTCGAGCGAAACGCGGTGGGTACCGTCGCCGTGCAGCGCCAGCCGAGCCGCACTCACCGCGGTCGACGATGCAATCGCGTTGCGTTCGATACAGGGGATCTGCACGAGTCCGCCCACCGGGTCGCAGGTCAGGCCGAGGTGGTGTTCCATCGCGATCTCGGCCGCGTTCTCGACCTGCTGCGGAGTTCCGCCGAGCACTGCGCACAGGGCCCCGGCGGCCATCGCGCAGGCAGAGCCGACTTCACCCTGGCAGCCCGCCTCCGCCCCCGAGATCGAGGCGTTCGTCTTGCAGAGCGAGCCGATCGCCGCCGCCGTCAGGAGGAACCGGCGGACACCCAGCCGGTCGGCCCCCGGGACGAAGCGGAGGTAGTAGTGCGCCACCGCCGGAATGATGCCCGCCGCTCCGTTCGTGGGCGCGGTCACGACGCGCCCACCTGCGGCGTTCTCCTCGTTGACCGCGAGGGCGAACGCGTGCAGCCACTCCACCGAGGTCGCCCGAGCACGGTCGAGCGGGTCCTCCTCGAAGGCCTCGAGGCGCTCCCGCAGCACGGAGGCGCGGCGGCGGACGCCGAGCCCGCCCGGCAGCACGCCCTCGGTCGCCAGTCCGTGTTCGACGCAGGCTGCCATCGCGTCCCAGACCGCGTCCAGGCGCTCGATGATGTTGACCCCGGGATGCAGGGCCCACTCGTTCGCGAGAGCGAGTTCGGAAATCGCTGTGCCCGTCCGGTCGCAGATCGCAAGCAGGTCGAGCCCCGAGTCGAAGGGGAAGGGGTGTGCGGCGAGAGCCGCCAGTTCGGCGCGCTCTCCCGCCCGACGGATGAACCCGCCGCCGATCGAGTAGTAGGTCTCCTCCCACACGGGCAGCGGTGCGTCGCCGAGCCACACGCTGAACGTCAGGGCGTTCGGATGCTCGGGCAGCCGAGTCCGCGGCTCGAAGGCGATGTCGTCGCGCGTCATCGGGAGACGCTTCTCGCCGGCCAGCGCGATCCCGCCCTCATCGTCGAGTCGGTGCCACGCTCCGCGAACCTCTTCCGGATCGCACGTTTCGGGATCGAGTCCCGAGAGCCCGGCGACGACCGCGTCGGGAGTGCCGTGGCCGATTCCGGTCGACCCGAGCGAGCCGTAGAGGGTGCAGCTCACCCGGCTGACCCGGTCCAGCATCCCTGCGTCCCGGATCCGTTCCGCCAGCGCGAGAGCGGCGCGCATCGGGCCGACGGTGTGCGAACTGGACGGCCCGATCCCCACGCTGAACAGGTCGAAGACGGAGACGTAGGCGCTCATCCACCGAGACTACGCCGGGCCACGCGGGGGCGGTCGGAACGACCACGGGGCGGGCGCCCAGGTGGACTCCGTGCCGTCGAGAGACGCCCGGATCACCGACGACGCGCGCGGGCTGCTATTTTCGCCGGGGCACACCGCCGACGTGCGCCTCACTGCCCCGCCCGTGCTCTTCCACGGGGGGCGCCGACGCACGACCGGTCCGCGGAAGCCCGCCGCAGTGGACGCGTCTCGCGCCGGCGAACGCCGACACCTCACGAGAGGACGAACCATGCAGAGGATTACCGATCGCCTCGTCTCCTGGGCGAGCATTCTCGACGACAACGCGCGCGAGCAGGCCCTCACGGCCTCCCGCATGCCGTTTGTCTTCCCCCACCTGGCGTTGATGCCGGATGCGCACCTGGGCCTCGGCGCGACCGTCGGCTCCGTCATCCCGACCGACGGCGCGATCATCCCCGCGGCGGTCGGTGTTGACATCGGCTGCGGCATGATCGCGGTGCGGACCACCTTCACCCGGGACGATCTCGCCGGCCACGATCTGTCTGAGCTGCGGCAGCAGATCGAGCGAGCGGTCCCGCTGTCGGCGGGAGCGGCGAATAAGAAGATCGTCGCCACCGCGGCGCCGCGCATCGCCGACCTGGAGGCCCTCGCCGTCGAGGCCGGCTTCGACCCGGACAGCTACGCTCGGCACTGGCGCCTCCAGCTGGGAACACTCGGCAGCGGCAACCACTTCATCGAGGTGAGCGCGGACGAGACCGGCGCAGTCTGGCTGTTCCTGCACTCCGGATCGCGCGGCGTCGGCAACCGGATCGCGAGCGCGCACATCCGTATCGCCCGCGAGTACTGCGCGCGTCACTGGATCAGCCTGCCGGACCCTGATCTCGCCTACCTGGTCGAGGGGACTGCCGAGTTCGACCGCTACATCGCCGAGCTGCGCTGGGCCCAGCACTTCGCCCTGCTCAACCGCGAGGAGATGATGGACCGCGTGGTGCGGCAGCTCTCCGAGTGGCTCGGCCGCGAGGTAGACGAGGCGGAGCGGATCAACTGCCACCACAACTTCACCGAGAAGGAGCAGCACTGGGGCCGGGAGGTCTGGGTCAGCCGTAAGGGCGCAATCCAGGCGGACGCTGGGCGCCCCGGGCTCATCCCCGGGTCGATGGGGACCGCGTCGTACGTGGTGGTCGGGCGCGGGAACGCCCTGTCGCTGAACTCGTCGCCGCACGGGGCAGGACGCGAGTACTCCCGGTCGGCCGCACGGCGCACCTTCACGCACGACCAACTACGGGAGGCGATGGCCGGGATCGAGTACCGCGACACCGACGCCTTCATCGACGAGATCCCCGCGGCCTACAAGCCGATCGACCGGGTGATGGCCGACGCAGCCGACCTCGTGGAGGTCCGGCACACCCTGCGCCAGTTGGTGAATGTGAAGGGCGACTGACGTGGCGCCTCCTGCGCCCGTGGCCGGCCCGCGAGATCCGCCGATTCTCGCGAGCCGAGATAGCTCCTGCGAACCGAACGTCGGACGGGGGCGGGAGCTGGCCCCGTCGAGACCTCAGCGCAGCGTCTTGCGCGCCGAGATCTGGCCGGTGTCAAAGCCCAGCAGGTGCAGGCCGCCGTGGAATCGCGCGTGCTCGACCTTGAGGCAGCGGTCCATCACCACCGTGAGGCCCTTCGACTCGCCGTACTCCGCCGCCTCCTGGTTCCAAATGCCCAGCTGAACCCAGACGGTCGGTGCGCCGATCGCGAGCACATCGTCGATCACGGCGGGGATGTCGCTCGCCTTACGGAACACATCGACGATGTCGGGCACCACCGGCAGATCGGCGAGGCTGCGGTAGACCGGCCGCCCCAGGATCTCGGTGGCGTTCGGGTTCACGAAGTACAGCTCGTAGTCGCTCGACTGCTGGAGGTAGGTCGCGACGAAGTACGAGGAGCGCGCCGGGTTGGGCGAAGCGCCCACGATCGCGACCGTCTTCGCTCGGCGGAGGATGTCGAGGCGCTTGCGCGCGTCCGGTCCGACCCAGGTGCGCTGGGAGCGCAGCATCGTGGCCAGCGGCGAGTTCGCGGGGACGGAGCAGCTCAGCCCATTGGACAACTGGACCACGGTGTCGCCCCCACCTGTCTCGGCTCCGCTCGTCTCGATCGTGCTCATGCTCAGACCTCCACGGCCGGGGTGTGCAGGGAGGTTGTCGTGTCCTCCGGGAGTTCGGTCGGAGCATCCGGAGTTCCGTGCCGCTCGACGGCGCGCGAGAGCGCCTGGTCGAGGTCGTAGATGATGTCGTCCGCATCCTCGATGCCGACGGAGAGGCGGACGAGGCCGGGCAGGACCCCGGCGTGCAGCAATTGCTGCTCGGACAGCTGCGCGTGGGTCGTGGAGGCGGGATGGATGACCAGCGTCTTCGCGTCACCGATGTTGGCGAGGTGGCTGGCGAGGTCGACGGATTCGATAAACGTCTGGCCGACCGCACGGCCGCCCTTCACCACGAAGCTGAAGACCGACCCGGGCCCGAGGGGCAGGTATTTGCGGGCGCGGGCATGGTGCGGGTGCGCCGGCAGTCCGGCCCAGTACACCGCCTCGATCCGCGGGTCGGCGTCCAGCCACTCGGCGACGCGGCGCGCGTTGTCGACGTGCGCCTGGATCCGGTACGGCAACGTCTCGACTCCCTGCGCGAGCAGGAAGGCGGAGTGCGGCGCCAGGACCGGTCCGATGTCGCGCAGCTGCTCGGCGCGGAGGCGGGTGAGGAAGCCGTACTCGCCGAAGTTGCCGTCCCACGAGAGGTCGCCGTAGGAAGCCACCGGGTCATGCAGCAGTGGGAACTTCTCGCGTGAGTAGTGGAACCGGCCTGACTCGACCACGATGCCACCGAGGGTCGTCCCGTGCCCGCCCAAGAACTTGGTGGCCGAGTGGATGACGATGTCGGCTCCCCACTCGATCGGGCGGACGAGGTACGGGGTGGCGACCGTCGAGTCGATGATCAGCGGGATGCCCGCGGCATGAGCGACCGCGGCGAGCCCCTCGATGTCGGCGATCTCGCCGGAGGGGTTCGCGATCGTCTCGGCATACAGGACCTTGGTCGCCGACGTGATCGCTGCCGCGTAGTCGGCGGGATCGCTCGAGCGCACGAAAGTGGTCTCGACTCCAAAGCGCCGCAGCGTGACGTCGAGCTGGGTGATCGAGCCGCCGTACAGGTTCGCGGAGGAGACGACGTGATCGCCCGCTCCCACGAGTGCCGCGAAGGTGATGAACTGCGCAGAGAGGCCGGAGGCGGTGGCGACGGCGCCGAGACCGCCCTCGAGACTCGCCACCCGCTCCTCGAACGACGCGACAGTGGGGTTCGAGAGCCGCGAGTAAATGTTGCCGTACTTCTGCAGCGAGAACCGCGCGGCCGCATCGGAGGTGTCATCGAAGACGAACGCGCTCGTCTGGTAGATCGGCAGCGCCCGCGCGCCCGTCACAGCATCGGGGATGTTGCCCGCGTGGATTGCCCGCGTCTTGAAGCCGTACTCACGATCTGCCATGCGATCGACGCTAGCGGGCACCGCCGACAACGCCGAGCTGAAGCGACGCATCCCGTCACAGACGACCCTCCCTCCCCGCGCGGAGACCCTCACAGCGCGAACTGCACCGCCGCCAGCCCCATCGCGGCAATCGCCGCCCACGACACGAGGGCGACTACCAGCGCCCGCCAACCGGTCGTCAGCAGCGCCCGCACCCGCACCGCGCTGCCGAGTGCGACGAGCGCCACGGCAAGCAGCCAGGTCTGCGCGGTGTCTGCGACGGCGAGCAGCCCCGCGGGCATCGGCAGGAGTGTACGCAGGAGTACCGCCGCGAGGAACCCGACCACGAACAGCGGGACGATCGCCGGTCGCGACCCTCCCGACTCCCCGCCGCGCCGTGTGACCGCAGCCGCTACCGCGACCATCGGCGCGAGCATCACCACCCGCGTCAGCTTCACCACGACCGCCACAGCCAGCGCCGAGGCCCCGGCCACCTGGGCGGTCGCGACGACCTGGCCCACGTCGTGCACTGAGGCGCCCACCCAGTGCCCGAACTGCGCGTTCGACAGCGCGAGTGGCTCTTGCAGCGCCGGGAGCACCGCGATCGCCAGCGTGCCGCAGAGCGTCACCAGTGCGACCGGCGTCGCCTGCTCCTGCTCCTTCGCCCGCGTCGCCCCGGCCATCGCGCCGATCGCGGACGCTCCGCAGATCGAGAACCCGGCAGCCAGCAGCAGCGGCTCCCGCCCGGGCAGCCGGAGTGCCCGACCGAGCGCCCAGGTGAGCGCGAAAGTCGCCAGCACGATCCCGACCACCACGACGATTGCGCCCCAGCCGAGCGCCGCAATGTCGACCAGCGACAGCTTGAGTCCGAGCAGCACGATCCCCGCGCGCATGAGCGACCGCGACGAAAACTTCAGCCCCGGCGCCAGCACGCCGCCGAGGAGCGGCCTGGCCAACGGAACCTGCGCGACCAGGATCCCGAGCGCGACGGCCGCCGTCAGCATCGGCACCGCGGGGACGACTACGTGCGTGACCGCCGCGATGACAGCCGCGAGCATGCATGCCGCGACTCCCGGACTCAGCCGACGGATCAGACCCACGACGGCAGCCACATGTGGGCCTGCCAGAAGGCGAACGACGTCTGCTGGCCGATCCACAGCGGCAGGAAGTACGCGGTGACGGCTGCCGCCACGACCGTGAAGACGAGCACCAGCAGGATCCCCCGGGTGCGCTTCATCCGCTCCTCGCTCGGCCGCCCGATCACGATCCCGGCCGTCAGCGCGAGCGCCAGCATCATGTAGGGCTCGAAGACGACGCAGTAGAACTGGAACACCGTGCGGTCGAGGTAGAGCAGCCACGGCAGGTACCCCGCAACGATCCCCATGAGCACGAATCCCGCTCGCCACTCCCGATAGCGGGCGAGGCGATAGAGGAGGTAGACCAGCGCGAGCACGCCGGCGTACCAGATCAGCGGATTGGCGACCGACGTGATCGCCTCATCGCAGCGCGCCGCGGTGCACCCGTCGACCCCCGTGGCCTGATCGACGAAGTACATGCTGGTCGGCCGCAGCATCAGCAGCCAGGTCAGTGGGTTCGCCTCGTAGGGGTGCGAGGCACGCAGGTTGATCGAGTAGTCGTACATCATCACGTGGTAGTGCCAGAGGCTTTGCGCCCAGTCCGGGACCCATGCGAGCGCGCCGCTCCACGCGTTGCCTGGTGCCTCAGTTGCCCACTGTCGAGACCAGCCGCCGGAGGTGCGGAGCCAGCCGGTCCAGGTCGCGAGGTAGGCGGCGAGCGCGATCGGCACGACCAGGAGGAACGTCACCGGGCCCTGCTTGAGGATCGCGCCGCTTCCCCAGAACGCCACTCCCGCCCGACGCCGTTGCAGCGCATCGACCACGACCGCGTACACGCCGTACGCCGCGAGGAAGTAGATCCCCGTCCATTTCACTCCCGAGGCCAGCCCAAAGAATAGGCCCGCGACCAGCAGCCACGGCCGCCACCAGAGCACCGGACCCCAACTCGATAGCGGGCCCGCGGCGATCTTCTGCGCAAGCCGCAGTTCTGTCCAGCGCCGGTCGAGGAGGATCGCCGCGACTCCGCAGAGGGTTACGAACATCAGGATGCCGTCGAGGAGTGCGACCCGCGACATGACGATCGCGTGCCCGTCGAGGGCGAGCAGGAGCCCCGCGAGGGAGGAGAGGGCCGTCGAGCGGAAGAGGAGCCGACCGATCACGATCACGAGCGCCACCGCCAGAATCCCGACGACCGCGGTCGAGATCCGCCAGCCCACGCTGTCGTCGGCGCCGAACGCGCCCAGGCCCAGCCCGATGATCCACTTGCCGAGCGGCGGATGCACGACGAACGAGGGAGCGCCCGTGAAGGTATTCACATCGCCCGCCATGAAGCCCGAGTCCGATTTCTCCGGCCAGCCGCCCTCGAAGCCGAGGTTCCACAGTGTCCAGGCGTCCTTGACGTAGAAGGTCTCGTCAAACACGAGCGCGCGCGGAGAACCGAGGTTCCAGAGCCGCAGCACGGCGGCCAGGGCGATCACAAGCAGTGGCAACCCCCACTCGTACAGCCGGCGACGGGCGGGGGTGGCGACGAGGCGCGCGTGCAGGTCATCGAACCAGGAGCCGCGGGGGACGTCCGGAGCGGGCGTCCGCTCACGACGCTGGGCCGCGTCCGCGGGCTCGACCCAGACCGAGCGCGTCGACCCTGTCGCGTCGAGGAGCAGGTCGTCGAGGTCGCGCTGCGATCGATCCGTCACGTGGCCATGCTAACCGTGCGGATGCTCGCGCCCGGGGCGCTGCTCCCTCCGATCGCCGCGTCGAGAACCGCGTGTTCGTCACCGAGGTCAGAATCACCTGCGCGCTCTCCTCAACCGCATCTGCGCGCTCTCGACCTCGGTTGCGAACGTCGGGAGGTCCAAGGGGGACGAGTGCGCAGAGAATCGCGAGGGGAGCGGCTGGGAGACTGGCCGCATGATCATCCTCGCGGGCACGCCCATCGGAAACCTCGGCGACGCCTCCCGCAGGCTTGTGGAGGCGCTCTCCTCCGCCCGGCACATCGCCGCCGAGGATACCCGCGTGACGATCCAGCTGCTGCGGGCGCTCGGCATCCAGAACCGTCCGGCGCTCTACGCCCTGCACGACCACAACGAGCGCGAGCGCGCGGCCGAGCTCGTCGCGCTGGCCCGCGACGAGGACCTGCTTGTGCTGAGTGACGCGGGCATGCCGACGGTGTCCGATCCGGGGTACCACCTGGTCGAGGTGGCGGTGGCGGCAGGAGTGGCGGTGACCGCGCTGCCCGGGCCGTCCGCGGTGCTGATGGCGCTCGCCGTGTCCGGTCTGCCGACCGACCGGTTCAGCTTCGAGGGGTTCCTGCCGCGCAAGCACGGCGAGCGGGTCTCGACGTTCCGCGCCCTCATCGACGAGCGCCGCACGATGGTCTTCTTCGAGTCGCCCCACCGAATCGGTGACGCGCTCGCCGACCTGGTCGACGTGATGGGCCCCGAGCGGCGTGTCGTTGTCTGCCGCGAGCTCACCAAGATGTTCGAGGAGGTGCGCCGGGGCACAGCCGCCGAGCTCGCCGAGTGGGCGGCCGGCGGGCTCCGCGGTGAGATCTGCCTCGTGGTCGAGGGAGCGCCCGTACGGGAGGCCTCGTTGGAGGACGCGCTCTCGGACGTGCTCGCCCGGGTGGCCGCGGGCTCGCGGTTGAAGGAGGCGTCGGCCGAGGTCGCCGAGGTCACCGGTCTTTCGCGCCGTGTGCTCTACGAGGCCGCGCTTGCTTCGCGCCGCTAGGGTTCGTCCCTCCCCAGATGCGATCTGTGCGCGTTCTCCCCAGGCGTCGTCACACGGGAGGACGCGACCTGCGCGATGAATAGGATGGTCGCCATGTCCGACGGCGCCTCCTTCTATCTCACGACACCGATCTTCTACGTGAACGACGTCCCGCACATCGGGCACGCCTACACCGAGGTCGCCGCCGACGTGCTCACCCGCTGGCACCGGCAGGCGGGCGACGACACCTGGCTGCTGACCGGTACCGACGAGCACGGGCAGAAGATCCTCCGCACCGCCACGGCCAACGGCACGACCCCTAAGGCGTGGGCCGACCGCCTCGTCGCGACCGCCTGGCAACCGCTGCTCGAGACCATCGACATCGCCAATGACGACTTCATTCGCACGACCGATGCGCGGCACGAGGTCAACGTCCAGAAGTTCCTGCAGAAGCTGTACGACGCGGGCGCGATCTACACCGGTGAGTACGAGGGCTACTACTGCGTGGGTTGTGAGGAGTACAAGCAGCTCTCGGACCTCGAGGAGGGCACAGGCGACGACGCCGGGCAGTACGTCTGCCGGATCCACTCGAAGCCGGTCGAGCTGCTCAAAGAAAAGAACTATTTCTTCACGATGAGCGAGTACACCGAGCGCTTGCTCGCCCTGTACGAGGAGCGCCCCGACTTCATCCAACCCGAGTCTGCCCGCAACGAGGTCATCAGCTTCGTGCGCCAGGGGCTCGCCGATCTCTCGATCTCGCGGTCCAGCTTCGACTGGGGAGTGAAGGTGCCGTGGGATGACTCCCACGTCGTCTACGTCTGGTTCGACGCGCTGCTCAACTACATCACCGCCGTCGGCTACGGCCAGGACGAGGCCGAGTTCGAGCGCCGCTGGCCCGCGACGCACATTGTCGGCAAAGACATTCTCCGCTTCCACGCGGTGATCTGGCCCGCGATGTTGATGGCCGCCGGACTCGAGGTGCCCAAGCAGGTCTTCGGCCACGGCTGGCTCCTCGTCGGCGGCGAAAAGATGTCCAAGTCCAAGCTCACCGGCATCGCGCCCGAGCAGATCACCGATACCTTCGGCTCCGACGCATTCCGCTACTACTTCCTCCGCGCCATTACTTTCGGCCAGGACGGCTCGTTCTCGTGGGAGGACCTGTCGGCCCGCTACCAGGCCGAGCTCGCGAACGGCTTCGGCAACCTCGCCTCCCGCGTCATCGCGATGCTGCACCGCTACTACGAGGGGGTCGTCCCCGAGCCGGGAGCGCTGACCGAGGCGGAGGAGCGGGTGCAGCGCACTGTCGCCGAGGCCGCCGCGTCCGCCGACCGCTCGATCGAGGCGCTCGCGATCCACGACGCGATCACCGCCGTGTGGAGCATCGTCGAGGAACTCAACGGCTACATCACCGAGCAGGAGCCGTGGGCCCTCGCCAAGAACGGCGACCGCGAGCGGCTGGGCACCGTCCTGTACACGGCGGCGGAGGGGCTGCGCGCCCTGGCGGCGCTGCTCTCGCCGGTCGTGCCCCGGGCGACGGCCACGCTGTGGGAGGCACTAGGCGTCACGGAGTCGCTGGGCGCGCTGACCGCGCAGCCGTTGCGGGAGGCGGGCCGGTGGGGCATCCTGCCCGTCGGCACGACCGTGGGCACCCTCGCCCCCCTCTTCCCGCGTATCGAGGCGCCCGCCTCCTGACGTGCGGCCTCATCAGTTGCCTGTCGAATGGGCGGGTTATCTATCAGCAGGGAGCGTCCTACAGTGTATATAACACGATTGCGGCTCAAGAACTGGCGTAATTTTCGAGCGGTTGACATTTCACTGCGAGAAGTCGCTTACATAATCGGCCCAAATGCATCTGGTAAATCAAATCTCCTCGACTCCCTTCGTTTTCTCAAAGATGTGGCGAAGGCAGACGGAGGTGGTGTCCAGCGCGCTCTGTCGACTCGTGGCGGCGTCTCCCGAGTCAGGTGTTTGCATGCGCGGAAGGATCCTGAAGTGAGGATCGAGATCGAAGTGGCTTATGAGCTGGACCAGACCGCCCCAACCTGGGTTTACATCTTGGGACTGCGGAATGAAGGCAAAGGTGCCCACCGTAGTCTCATCTCGTCAGAAATTGTAAAAAAAGATGGACGGACGATCGTCAGCAGACCCGATGACGACGATAGCCGTGACCCAGCTCGCCTGACACAGACGAGTCTTGAGCAGATTCAGGCGAATGGACGTTTCCGGGAACTTGCTGAGTTCCTTGCAGATATCTCTTTCGTTCATCTCGTTCCTCAGCTACTGAAGTATTCAGACCAGATCGGGGGAAATCGGATCGAGGACGACCCTTTTGGTCAAGGGTTTCTCGAACGCGTTGCGCGAGAAACTGCTCGGACTCGAAACTCAAGGCTGAAGCGAATCGAAGGTGCCCTCAAGATAGCCGTACCTCAATTCTCTGACCTGCGATTTAATCAAGACTTGGTGACCGGGCGCCCTCATTTAGAAGCAAGATATGAGCACTACCGTCCCAATGCCGGCTGGCAGCGGGAAGATTCGTTCTCGGATGGCACGCTCCGTTTGATCGCGCTGCTATGGTCGCTGCAAGCCGGCGATTCGGTGCTGCTCATGGAGGAGCCCGAGCTGAGCCTTAATGATTCGATCGTTCGTGAAATACCCGTCCTACTCAGTCGAGTCCGTCCATCCAAGCGGCGACAAAGGCAAATCTTCGTGACAACGCATAGCGAAGCGCTGCTGGCGAACGAGGGAATTGACTCTCGTCATGTTGTATTACTCGAAGTTGAGGCCGAAGGGACCACCGCCAGGCTCGCGAACGAGGCGGAGCAGGTGCAATTGGATGCTGGCTTTTCGCCGGCAGAGGTTTTGCTGTCGAAGGCAAAAGCGCCGCTCGTAGGCATAGTGCCATTGTGGGCGGACTAGATTTATGATCTCCGCAATCGGTGGCGCGGAGGATAAGGCGGGCGAGGTTCTATTACGGCGCCTTGTTCTCGCTTACGCTCCTGGGCTGTCGCTGGACAATGTTATTGTCACCGGCGGATCGGGGAAATTGCAGCCGAAGATAGGGAACTTCGCGAAGGTTTCGCAACGTATGCCGGTCATCGTCTTCACGGATCTCGATAGGAAGCATTGCGCTCCTGGCCTTATTGCCGACTGGAGAAAGGGAGTCACGTTCGATACTCCTAATCTCGTTATTCGGGTCGCTGTCCAAGAGGCGGAGACGTGGATGATTGCCGACGCCGAGGGTGTCTCGTCCCTTCTTGGTCGTCCGAGTCTGGCCGTTCCAGCTCAAGTTGATGACATTAATGATCCAAAGGAGTGGTTGCTACGTGCTGGTACGCATTCCGCCCGTTCCTTTAGGCAGCGTTTTACTCGGGTGGAACGAAATCGGCTGCTACAGGGAGTCGAATACAACTCGATCTTGGAGTCATTTGTTCTTGAGGATTGGAACCCAGAGGCGGCGCGTGAACGGTCCGAAAGTTTGGACCGGGCGGTAAAGGCTATACGGACCTTAAATGCGCGGCTGGGAGGACCTCCGCCCCGCTCAGGCCCCTCCCGGTACCCTGGAGAGCATGACTGACAGCCAGCCCGTCCGTGCCCGCGAGGCCGCCTCCGCCCGCGACCTGACGTACCCGCCGCTGCCCGAGGCCCTCGTCGTACCCATCTACGACAACCACACCCACCTCGAGATCGTCCCCACCCGCACTGCCGCAACGCCCCACGGCAGCTCCGGGGAACCGGCGGGCGGGACCCCAGCCGGCCTCGAGCCCCTCGACTACCGCGAGCAGCTCGACCGCGCGTCCACCGTCGGAGTTCGCGGTGTCGTCCAGGTCGGCACCGATGTCGAGACCAGCCGCTGGTCGGCCGAGATGGCCGCGTCCGAACCGCGGATGCTCGCTGCCGTCGCCATCCACCCGAATGAGGCCCCCGAGCTGGACCAGCGTGGCGAGCTCGACGCCGCGCTCGCGGTCATCGCGGAGCTCGCCGAACAGCCCCGGGTGCGCGCGATCGGCGAGACCGGTCTCGACTTCTTCCGCACCGGCGAGAGCGGACGCGCCGCCCAGTTCCGCTCGTTTGAGGAGCACATCCGCCTCGCGAAGGAGCTCGACCTCGCGCTGCAAATCCACGACCGCGACGCCCACCGCGAAGTCATCGACACTCTCCGCCGCGTCGGCGCCCCGGAGCGCACCGTCTTCCACTGCTTTTCTGGTGACGCCGAAATGGCGCGGATGTGTACCGACGAAGGCTGGTACCTCTCCTTCTCCGGCACCGTCACGTTCACGAACGCTCAGCCGCTGCGGGACGCACTCGTCGCCACGCCGCGTCACCTGATCCTGGTCGAGACCGACGCGCCCTACCTCACTCCGACGCCGTTCCGCGGCCGGCCGAACGCGCCGTATCTCATCCCGCACACGCTCCGGTCGATGGCCGCCACCCTCGAGACCGACGTCGGGCACCTCGCCGCGACGATCGCCTCTAATACTGAGGCCGTCTACGGCGAGTGGGGCGGCGAGGTCGGCTCCGAGCTGACGGAGCCGGTCGGACCCCTGGCATGACCGGCCGTCACGCTGCCGAGCCTCGCGTCGGGAGCGTCCCGCGCCTGCTCGGCCCCGCCGAGATCCGCGACCTCGCCGCGCTTCTCGACGTCACTCCGACCAAGAAGCTCGGGCAGAACTTCGTGCACGATGCCAACACCGTCCGCCGCATCGTTCGGCTCGCGCGCGTGCAGCCGGGCGAGGCGGTCGTCGAGATCGGCCCCGGCCTCGGCTCGCTGACGCTCGGCCTGCTCGAGGCGGGCGCGCAGGTCGTGGCCGTCGAGATTGACGGGCGTCTCGCCGAGCAGCTTCCGCGCACGGTGGAACTGATGGCGCCGGGAGCCGACCTCGCCGTCCTGCACGCCGACGCGATGAAGGTTCTCGAAGTGCCGGGCGAGCCCGTGCGGCTTGTCGCCAACCTCCCGTACAACATCTCGGTGCCGGTGCTGCTGCACTTCCTCGAGCATTTCGCGAGCATTCGCTCCGGAGTGGTGATGGTGCAGTCCGAGGTCGGACTCCGGCTCGCGGCCACTCCGGGCTCGAAGGTCTACGGGGGGCCGAGCGTGAAGGCCGCGTGGTTCGGCTCCTGGTCCACCGGCGGGACGGTCTCGCGGCAGGTCTTCTGGCCGGTTCCCAACGTCGACAGCATGCTGGTGGCGTTCGAGCGTCGGGAGGAGCCGGGCGACGAGATGCTGCGCCGGGCGGTGTTCGCGGTGGTCGACGCCGCGTTCGCTCAGCGGAGGAAGATGCTCCGACAGTCTCTCGCCGCGCTCTTCGGCGACAGCACCGCTGCGATCGCCGCGCTCGAATCGACCGGAGTCCCGCAGACCGCCCGTGGCGAGGAGCTCGACGTCGCCGCGTTCGTGCGCCTCGGGCGCGCGCTCGATCCTGCCCGCGTACCGGTACGGGGTGGGGCGGTGCCCGACGGGGCTGGGACGGCGCCCGATGAGTTCGCCGCGGAGACCGGTGAACCTGCCGCAGAGCCCGACGGGCCTGTGGCGGAGACCAACGGGACCGTCGAAGACGATGCGGAGCACGACGCAGAGGCGTTCTCGGACGCGGACGAGGGTGCCTCCGCCACCCTGTAGCGTGGAATGCATGGCCCCTCCCGAGATGTCGACTCGGGTCCACGCGCGAGCGCCCGGCAAGATCAACGTGTTCCTCAAAGTCGGCGCCGTCCGTGAGGACGGCTACCATGAGCTCGCCACGGCCTTCCAGTCCCTCTCGCTCTACGAGGACGTCTTCGCCACCGCCGCCTCCGATTTCTCCGTCGCCTTCTCGGGGACCGTCGACACGAGTGGTCTCGCTCGTGATGGCTCGAACCTTGCGATCAAGGCAGCCCGCGCGCTGGCCCGAGCGACCGGCTACCGCGGCGGGGTACACCTCGAGATCGAGAAGAACGTTCCCATCGCGGGTGGCATGGGCGGCGGATCGGCCGATGCCGCGGCGACGCTCCTCGCGTGCGACGCGCTCTGGGGTACGACCTGCACTCGCGAGCAGCTGCTCAGCATCGCCGCGAGCCTTGGCGCCGACGTGCCCTTCTCCTTTACCGGAGGCACTGCAATCGGAGTCGGCCGGGGTGATGAGCTGAGCCCGGCGCTGGCGAAGGGCCGGTTCGAGTGGGTCCTCGTGCTCTCCGACGAGGGCCTCTCGACCCCCGAGGTGTACAGCGAGCTTGACCGCCACCGTGAGCGGCACCTGCACGACTTCCGCCCCATCGCGGCGACGCCGACGATCGACCCGAACGTGCTCCAGGCATTGCGTGCAGGAGATCCGGCGATGCTCGCCGACGCGATGTACAACGATCTGCAGGCACCGGCCCTGCACTTGCAGCCTGGGCTCGCGCGGATTCTTGAGGTCGGCGAGGGGCGGGGAGCCCTGGGTGGCCTCGTTTCCGGCTCCGGCCCGACCGTGGCGTTCCTCGCTCCGGACGCCGACGCCGCGCTCGACCTGCAGCGTGAGCTGAGTGCGGCACGGCTCCGTGCGATCCGGGTGTCGGGCCCGGTGCACGGCGCTCGACTGCTCTCGACATAGCGGCTCGCGTCGTCGTCGACCTGTCCGCTCCCGTGCGACGTGCACGCTCACAGGCGCCTGCGTTCGTGGGACGGCGAGCGCCACCCCGTGGGAAGACTCGACCTCGTGGCTTAGAGTTCCGCTCATGCCCCCGAGAAGAGTCGTCCTCCTCGCGATCCTGTCGGGAATCGTGGCCGCCGCCGTCTCCTTGGCGTTCGCCGAGGTCGTAGCGGTCTTCACCGGCGCCAGTGGCAGTCCGCTGTTCGCCGTCGGCAGCTTCGTGATCGATATCGTGCCACCCGGGGTGAAGGATGCGGTCATCGCCCTGTTCGGCACCGGCGACAAGGTCGTGCTCCTCGTCTCGATTGCCATCGCGATCGCCGTCCTCGCGGCAGGTGCGGGGTTGCTCGAGTACCGTCGGCCGCCCTTCGGAGTCCTGTTGCTCGCCGTCGTCGCCGGTCTGGGTGTGCTCGCCTCGGTCAGCCGAGAGGGTGCTTCCTGGGTCGATGCAGCGCCCAGCGTCGTCGGCATGGTGGCCGGAGCCGGTGTGCTGCGTTCCGCCTCCGTCCGTCTGCGCGGGTGGCAACAGAGCCAGGAGAGTGCCGCCACGGGTCGCCGCTCGTTCCTGCGCTTCGTCGGCGTCGCCGGAGTCGCCGCCCTCGCCATCGGGACCGGCGCCCGCATCATTACCTCTGCCTCCGCCGCCGTGACCGCCGTGCGTCGGGCCGTGGCACTTCCGGTGCCCGCCAGCACGGCGCCTGCCCTCCCGGCCGGCGCCGTGCTCGATGAGATCGAGGGCATCAGCTCCTTCGTCACCCCCAACGCCCGGTTCTATCGGATCGACACCGCGCTGTCGGTCCCTTCGGTGGAGCCGGCCGACTGGTCGCTCCGTATCACTGGCATGGTCGAGGAGGAGATCGAGATCACCTGGGACGAGCTGCTGGCCCTTCCGCTGGAGGAGCACCTCGTCACCCTGTCCTGCGTGTCGAACGCGGTCGGCGGCGACCTGATCGGCACGGCGCTGTGGCTCGGCTACCCCCTCCGCGAGCTGCTGGCGCGGGCGCGGCCGACGGCGGGAGCCGACATGGTTCTCTCGCGGAGCGTGGACGGCTTCACCGCCTCCAGTCCTCTCGATGTGCTGCAGGACCCGAACCGCGCCAGCCTCCTCGCCGTCGGGATGAACGGCGAACCGCTTCCCGTCGAGCACGGTTTCCCTGTGCGGATGGTGGTCCCGGGTCTCTACGGCTACGTGTCTGCGACGAAGTGGGTCGTCGAGTTGAAGGTCACGACCTTCGCAGCGGATCTCGCCTACTGGTCGACCCGCGGCTGGACCGAGCGCGGTCCTATCAAGATCGAGTCCCGGATCGACGTGCCCCGGCAGGGCCAGCCGATCGAGGCGGGCACGATCGCGATCGCCGGAGTCGCGTGGGCGCCGCACACGGGCATCGCCAAGGTCGAGGTGCAGATCGACGACGGGGCGTGGCAGGAGGCGCGACTCGCCGAGGCGGTCACGGCCGACACCTGGATCCAGTGGGTGCACGAGTGGGACGCTGCTCCGGGCACTCATGTCGTCACCGTCAGGGCGACAGGCGCCGACGGCACGGTGCAGACCACCGTCGAGCGTCCGCCGGCTCCGGACGGCGCGACGGGCCTGCACCAGCGCTCGGTCTCGGTCACGAAACCGGCCCCTACGCGCTAGCTGCCGCCGCGAAAGTCCACAAGTTGTCGCACTCGACGCCGAGTGCGACAACTTGTGGACTTTCGCGGGCGGGCGGCACGCACAGAGCGGCACAGCGCGCGCGGCACGCGTGCCGGCGGCACAGCGGCGGGTCACGCCAGCGCCAGCGCCTACGCTGGATCTCTATGGCACATCTGCTCGGCGCTGAGGCGCTGCGACTCGAGTACCCCACGCGCGTGATTTTCGACGACGTCTCCCTGGGGATCGAGGAGGGCGACCGCATTGGGATCGTCGGCCGCAACGGCGACGGCAAGTCGACCCTCCTGCGCCTGCTCGCGCAGCGCATCGAGCCCGACTCTGGCCGTGTCACCCACCGCCGTGGCGTCACGCTCGGGATGCTCGACCAGGCCGACACCGTCGATGAGGACCTCACCGTCGCCCAGGCCGTCGTCGGCGGGTTGCAGGAGCACGAGTGGGCCGGCGACGCGCGCACCCGCGACGTGATCGCCGGACTCCTCCGCGACGTCCCCTGGGACGGCGTGATCGGCTCTCTCTCGGGCGGTCAGCGCCGCCGCGTCGCCCTCGCCAAGCTGCTCGTCGGCGACTGGGACGTCGTCTTCCTCGATGAGCCCACCAACCACCTCGATGTCGAGGGGATCGCCTGGCTCGCCGAGCACCTCAAGCGCCGCTGGGCCGCGTCCTCCGGTGGGCTCGCCGTCGTCACTCACGACCGGTGGTTCCTCGACGAGATCTGCACCGCCACCTGGGAGGTGCACGATCGGATCGTCGAGCCCTTCGAGGGCGGCTACGCGGCCTACATCCTCCAGCGCGTCGAGCGCGACCGGATGGCCTCCACGATGGAGGCCAAGCGTCAGAACCTGATGAAGAAGGAGCTCGCGTGGCTGCGCCGCGGTGCCCCCGCTCGCACCGCCAAGCCCAAGTTCCGGATCGACGCCGCGAACCAGCTGATCGAGGACGAGCCTCCAGTGCGCGATTCGGTCTCGCTCTCGCAGCTTGCCGTCTCGCGCCTGGGCAAGGATGTCGTGGACCTGCTCGACGTGACCGTCCGCTACGGCGAGCGGACGGTCCTCAACGGGATCGAGTGGCGGATCGCGCCCGGCGAGCGCACCGGCATCCTCGGCGTCAACGGTGCCGGCAAGTCGACCCTCCTGGGCCTCGTGGCGGGTAGCGTGCAGCCGACCAGCGGGCGCGTGAAGCGCGGCACCACCGTGCGCGTCGCGATCCTTGACCAGCAGTTGCGCGAGCTGACTGAGGTGCAGCACCAGCCTGTGCGCGAGATCATCGCCGAACAGCGCACCAGCTACTCGATCGGCGGCAAGGAGATGACGCCGGGCCAGCTTCTGGAGCGGCTCGGGTTCTCCAGCGCCCAGCTGTCCACCCCGGTGAAGGACCTTTCGGGCGGCCAGCGCCGGCGGCTCCAGTTGCTGCTGATCCTGCTGAGCGAGCCGAACGTGCTGATCCTCGATGAGCCAACCAACGACCTCGACACCGACATGCTCGCCGCGATCGAGGACCTACTCGACTCCTGGCCCGGCACTTTGCTCGTCGTCTCGCACGACCGCTACCTCCTGGAGCGAGTCACCGACCAGCAGTACGCCGTGATGGACGGCGCCTTCCGGCACCTGCCCGGAGGCGTCGAGCAGTACCTCGACCTGCGTCGCGCTCTCGAGAAGGGGGCGCCGGCCGCGGCCACCTCCGTGCCTTCCTCGAGCGGGCTTGCCGGCGCAGAGCGCCGCTCCGCCGAGAAGGAGGTGTCGGCGATCGACCGGCGCCTGGCCAAACTCACGCAGCTCATTGCCGCTGTGCACGAGAAGATGGCGACGCACGACCAGGACGACTACGACGGCATCCTCGCCCTGAACGAGACGCTCCGTGCTCACGAGGACGAGACCGCTGAACTCGAACTCCGCTGGCTCGAGCTCTCGGAGCAGCTCGAACTCTGACACACCGTAAGCGGACGCGGGTGGTCCACCGCCATCGTGCCGCGTCCTTGCTGACGTTGCGTCGTACTGCCGCAGTCTCGCTCAGCCGAAATCGAGCGACAGCTTGCGGAGGAGCTGCGCCAGCCGCTCCTGCTGCGCGTGAGTGAGCGCGCTGAGCAACTCCTGCTCCGCATCCACGAGGCGGGTGATCGCGGCGTCCACGCGGGCAACGCCCGACGGAGTCATCTGCACCAGCACGCCGCGGCCGTCGTTGGGATCGTCGAGGCGATCAACCAACTGGCGCTCGACCAGGCGGTCGATCCGGTTGGTCATGGTGCCGCTGGTGACCATCGTGGCCTGGAGAAGCTGCTTCGGGCTCATCCGGTAGGGCGCGCCGGCGCGGCGGAGGGCCGAGAGCACGTCGAACTCCCACGTTTCGAGTTCGGAGCGCCCGAAGGCACTGCCGCGCGCGCGCTCGAGCTGCTTGGCCAGCCGGCGCATCCGCGAGAACACCTGCAGGGGAGTGAAGTCGAGATCGGGCCGCTCGCGCACCCATGCGTCGACGATTCCGTCGACCTCGTCATTCGCACTCACCCGTCCATTGTGGCGGCTGAGCGGCTCGCGAGGTGCCGGGAGCCGGACGAGATCGGCCGCCGCGGCGGGGGATCTCGACCGATCGGAGGCATGTCGCGACATTTCGCGGAGGCGCCGAGTGAGGGGGTGGGGCGCGGGGATGGCAGGATGGACGGCGCGTGAGAGCGCGGTCCGCCATGGTGTAACGGCAGCACGGCAGCCTTTGGAGCTGTCCGGTCCAGGTTCGAATCCTGGTGGCGGAGCGGCACCCCACGGTGCGCACACGGAGGAGAACGCGAAGAACATGGCAGACAGCACGCTTGCCGTCGTGATCCTGGCCGCGGGCCAGGGCACCCGCATGAAGTCCCGCACCCCGAAGGTGCTGCACCGCCTGGCCGGGCGACCGCTGCTCGGGCACGTGCTCGACACGGCTGCCTCGCTCGACGCCGCGCACGTCGTCACGGTGGTGCGCCACGAGCGGGAGCGGGTGGCGGAGGCGGTGCTCGAGCACACGCCGACGGCACTCGTCGTTGACCAGGACGAGGTCCCTGGCACCGGCCGCGCGGTCGAGCTCGGCCTCGCCGCCCTGCCCGCGTCGTTCGCGGGGACGGTCGTGGTGCTCAGCGCCGACGTGCCGTTGCTTGACGCTCCGACCCTCCGCCGCCTCGTTGACGAGCACCTCGCTGCGGCGAACGCGCTGACGATGCTCTCCTGCGTGCTCGAGGACCCGACCGGTTTCGGCCGGATCGTCCGCGGCGGCGACGGCGCCTTTGCCTCGATTGTCGAGCAGAAGGATGCGAGCGCCGACCAGCTCACCCTCACCGAGATCAACGCGGGCGTCTACGCCTTCGACGCCGCCGCGCTCCGCTCGGTGATCGGCGCGATCGGCACCGAGAACTCTCAGCGCGAGAAGTACCTGACCGATGCCGCCGCCGCGCTCAAGGCCGTCGGCCGCGCCATCGAGGCGGTTCCCGTGCAGGACCGCTGGCTCGTCGCCGGGATCAACGACCGCGCGCAGCTCGCCGACGCTGCGCTCGAGCTCAACGCGCGCATCGTGCGCCGCTGGCAGCTGGAGGGCGTCACGATCCAGGATCCGGCGACCACCTGGATCGACGTCGATGCCGTCCTCGCGCCGGATGTCGAGATCCTCCCCGGCACTCAGATCAAGGGACCGACCGTCATCGCCGCCGGCGCGGTCATCGGCCCCGACACCACTCTCGACTCCTGCGAGGTCGGCGAGGACGCCGTCGTCAAGCGCTCCGACGCGACGCTCGCCGTCATCGGCGCGCAGGCCCAGGTCGGTCCGTTCTCGTTCCTCCGCCCGGGCACCGTTCTTGGCGACCGCGGCAAGATCGGCACCTACGTCGAGACCAAGAACGCGACGATCGGCGCGGGATCGAAGGTCCCGCACCTCTCCTATGTCGGCGACGCGGTGATCGGCGAGGAGTCGAATATCGGCGCCGGCTCGATCTTCGCGAATTACGACGGAGTGACGAAGGCGTCCTCCGTCGTCGGCTCCCACGTGCGCGCCGGGTCGCACACCGTCTTCGTCGCCCCCGTTAGAATCGGGGACGGAGCGTACACGGGCGCTGGCACGGTCGTCCGTAAGGACATCCCTGCCGGGGCTCTCGGGATCACCGTCGCTCCGCAGCGCAACATGGCCGGGTGGGTGCAGACCCATCGTCCGGGCACCGCAGCGGCCGTCGCAGCCGAGGCCGCCCCGACGTCGGACCCCGCAGGGTCCGACCAGTCGCCCACCGGAGGAAGCGGAGCACAGTGACCGGCATCACCGCCAGCAACACCAAGAGCTTGGTCCTCGTCTCGGGGAGGGCGCACCCGGCACTGGCGGAGGCGGTCGCCGACGAGCTCGGGACCGAACTCGTCACCACCGAGGGACGCACGTTCGCCAACGGCGAGCTGTACGTCCGCTACGGCGAGTCGGTGCGTGGAGGCGACGTGTTCGTCCTCCAGTCGCATACCTCGCCGATCAACGAGTGGCTGATGGAGCAGCTGATCATGGTCGATGCGCTCAAGCGCGCCTCCGCCAAGCGGATCACCGTGGTCGCCCCCTTTTACCCCTATGCGCGGCAGGACAAGAAGGGCCGCGGGCGCGAGCCGATCTCGGCCCGCCTTGTCGCCGACCTGTTCAAGGCCGCGGGCGCCGATCGCATCATGTCGGTAGATCTGCATGCCGCGCAGATCCAGGGCTTTTTCGACGGCCCCGTCGACCACCTGTTTGCGATGCCCGTCCTGCTCGAGCACTTTCGCGAGAAGCTCGACCCCGCGACCCTCACCGTCGTCTCGCCCGATATGGGGCGCGTTCGCGTCGCCGATATCTGGAGTGACAAACTCGGGGTGCCGCTCGCGATCATCCACAAGCGCCGCGACCCAAAGGTCGCAAACCAGGTCTCGGTGCACGAGATCGTCGGAGAGGTGCAGGGCCGAGTGTGCCTGCTGGTCGATGACCTCATCGACACCGGTCGCACCATTGCGAAGGCCGCGGAGGCGCTGAAGAAGGCCGGCGCGATCGGCGTCGTCGTCGCGGCGACGCACGCGGTGTTCTCGGAGCCGGCGGTCGAGCTGCTGAGTTCGGAATTCATCGACTCGGTCGTCGTCACCGACACGCTGCCGCTGCCGGAGGACAAGAAGTGGGACCGCCTGACGGTTCTGCCGATCGCTCCGCTGCTGGCTCGCGCCATCCACGAGGTCTTCGACGACGGGTCTGTCACCTCGATGTTCGACGGCGACGCGTAAGCAGGTCGTCTGGACACCGTTGAACGCGCGCGCAGGTATGACCACCGTCAGTTTCCCATCTGTATATGGCTGACCGGCGGCCGATCTTCTCGGAAGCTGGCGAGCATGTCGACACCTACTCCCGAGCGCGATTGGGCGACGTACGCCCGCGAACTCGGCATCACTATGCACCGTGCCCGCATCGCCCTGGGCGCCAGCCAGGAGCAGATTGCCCACGCAGCGGGGCTGGCGAGCTACACGTACCAGAAGTTTGAGAAGGGCGAATCGAAGCCGGGCTCGCCCGCGAACCCGACGTTGCAGACTCTGTTCGCGCTCTGCGAGGCGCTCAAGGTGAACGTGATGGACCTCCTCCCGCCCGATCCACCGCGTACCTCACGGGCCCTGGAGTAGCCGCGGCACCGCGCAGACCAGCCCGGCCCCGGGCTGAGGTCGAGGTCAGGATCCGCCTCGTCATACCCACGCTCCGGACACGCGCAACTCACGCTCGACACCGGCACGAAGGTGTTCCTCGCTGACCTGCACTCGCCCGGCAACGGCCGATAAACGAGAACACGAACGGGTTGTTGCGACAGTACTTCCCCAAGGGCACCAACCTCTCGAGATGGTTCGCCGAAGACCTCGAAGCCATCGCCCCGCGCGTAAATACAGGCCCCAGAACGTCCTCCCGTGGAAGACACCAGCCGAGGTGTTCGCTCTCTCCCAGAATCTAGTGTTGAATCGACCGGTTGAACTCGCCTCCTACACCTCCGACGAGATCGCCAAATATCTCGGCATCACGCGCTCCTTGGGACGCACCGGTGTGCGACGACAACGCGTGGGCAGAATCATTCACCGGCACACTGAAAAACGAACGCGTCAACCGGACCGTCTCTGCAACCAGAGAACGCAAAAAACACTCACTTGACGCGCCCACATCCTTATCGGTAACTAGGCCTAGCCCCCGCCGTCGGGAGGCTCCAAAACAGGGTCTTTTCCATGGAACACGCCTGGATAGGATCCCGGGATGGCGAACGAATTGCGCGACGCCCTCAGAAGTGCGGCCCTCCGGCTGACTCCGCCCAAGATCGCGAACCTATGTCCACGACTTGCGAGTTCATCAAGGACCCGGTCGAAGAGGGCACCGGCGAGCTCGAGGCTCACGCCCTGCATGGACGGCGCTATGGCGGTTGTAGAAGTGAAGCCCGGAGCTGTAACGTTATATGCCATGAATGCGTGCAAGTTGAATCGCGCGCCGCTTTCCTGGGAAGCTGGCACGGCAATTATCGCCGTGGAGGGGCTCCTCACTAATGCTGCCTCCATCTCGCTCGCCCAACCGCGACCCCAATCACGCGCGATCGACTGCACGACATCGATGTGCTCCGATGGCCGAGCTGGCCGAATTCTGATGCATGCGTCGGCAACAGTAATCATGTCGGTAAATTTTGTTTTTCGATTGATGAGCGGGAAAAAGATGTCAGCCCAGGGGGACTGGATATCCCGAGTCTTCGGAGACAGCGGCTGACCATCGGCGATCTTCGTGGCGATACTCTGGAGCGAGGCTGATAAGTGTCGCGACACGACTGCATACTTGTGTCCCTGATCACGAAGTGCGAATAGTGCTGCCGTACTCGCCTCTGAGATCACCTCATCTGTGCAATCCGCGAGAAAAGCAAACTCTCCCACCTCGCCCTCGCCCGCGCCGTTCACCGTGCACGCTGCAACGATCGTATTGCCTCGTTTGGCCACGAAAACGTCATAAGCATGTAAGAAGCCTAGCGACAGCAGATCCGCGAATCTGGGGGTCGCCCGAACAAATTTCCTTAGGCTTCCGTCGCTGATGTCCTCGAGAGACAGCCTGCGGCCGCAAGGCCTACCTGGCCTGGGCGCTAGCCGATACAAAGGGACGAGCCAGCGCCAGGGCTCCTCACCTGCGGCGATCACTTCGTGCATACGGGCTCCTTCGTGTAGTGCCTGGCTGGATGCGGTACCCGTCTCGCACGCCCTTGCGTACCGTTCCAGGCCTTGACATGCTCGCGCCCGCGCCTCCTAAGCTGCACTCCGTAGGAGTGCAAAAGCCAACGACAGTTATGGTCAGACAGCCAACATTCGCAGAAATAGCCCAGCTTGAAACGCCCCTAGACAAGGTGGACACTCGGCGTTACGCTATCCACTCAATAGCGACTCTCCGGCGAGCGATTCCCCCTGCATCGCAGCTCACCTGAGAGCCCGTGTGGCATTCAGGCGCGGGCGGAAGCGGTGTCGGCACCGAAGAAGCGGTGCGGGTGCCCAGGTCTGTTTTCAAAGGCACGGAGTAGGGGGGATATGACGAATTTGAACTGGGCTGGTAGCAAGGTAGCTCTCATCGGTGGGGCTGGTTTCATCGGGCGCGCCCTCGCAGAGCGTCTTTCTAAAACGGGCGCGTCCATCACAATTATTGATAATCTTTCCGCCAAGCCTCTTCTGCCCGTGGTCGGGGATTGCTATGAGGAATCCGCTGAGGAGCTGACTCCGGAACGACTCTCAGACGTCGATGTTGTTATTCATTTGGCCGCCGATAAAAGTGTTCCTCGCTCATTTATCGACAGTCAGATAAAGCAACGAAACATTGACATGACCCGCCGCGTTTTGTGGGCCTCTGAGCGTGCGAATGTCTCGAAGTTGGTGATTACTAGCAGCTGCGAAGTATATGGTGAGGCGAGCCGTTTACCTAATCGAGAGGGAGACCCGTACCGTCCTCGGTCCCCGTATGCTGAAAGTAAAACAGAGATCGAACGATTGGTGAGTAGCCGGGCAAAAAACTCGCACGTCGATATAACGATAGCTCGGCTGTTCAATGTCTATGGTCCTGGCGAGAGGCCCGATGCTGTTATTCCGAGGGTTTGTGCTTCGATTGTCGCCGACGTGCCCTTCCCGATCGAGGGCGAGGGTACTCAGCGGCGGGACTTCTCATACATATCTACTACCGCACAACATCTACTGAATATTTCGATGCGCCCGAATCTGCGAGTGGTGAACATTGGAAGCGGAGTGTCGTCGTCAATCCGAGACCTGCTGGCGTGCCTCACCAGTAGTCGCGTGAACGTCGACGTTGAGCATGGTAGACCGAGAAAGAATGATATCAGCGAGTTCAGGGCCGATGTCTCGATGCTCAATGCGTACAGTTCTGGAGTGTCGAACGTACCGCTGAGTGTGGGGTTGACCGAGACGCTGAACTGGTGGAAGTCGATGGGTCCCCGCTTCGCCAACGAAGCACTTACTGCTGAAGAGAAGAAAGCGAGAGAATGAGCTACTCAGCACCGGTCAGGGCAAGCGTAGACATCACGTACGCGTGTGATCTTCGATGCATTCATTGCAGAACGAACACTGGAGAGATTCCCGTCCACATACGCCGCCGTATGCTCGGGACCGAGCAGCTTCAAGATACTCTTCGGCAGTTGGATGAACTTGGAACGTTTGAGATCACTCTTACAGGTGGTGAACCGACAATGCGGAAGAGCTTCTGGGACGTTATTGAGGTCGTTCCTGAGCTGAAGCACTCCATAGTCACCCTCATTACAAACGCCGCCAATCTCACACCCGAACAGCTCGATCAGATCGTTGAGCAAGGCATAAATTCGGTACGGGTAAGTGTGGATGGTACACGTGAGACGTTCTTAAAGGTTCGGCTTCTGGACGTGTTTGAACAGGTGATGACGAACGCCGCCTATCTAGCTAAGCGGGTCGATAGCTTTAAGATCCTGACAACGGCTATGACCACGAACTACGACAATCTGCTTGACCTCACGGAGTACCTCCGGCACGAAGGATTCCGTCGGCAAGACCTGATTTTAGTGCGCGCACACGGTCGAGGCGGACGAAATCGGCTTCTCCTCACCGAGGGGCAGACCATGGCTCTGCATCGTAAGGTGCGCGAGTTTCAGGAGGATGTCTCACCAGTAGAATTCGATCTGCGTCTCAACGCTCCATATCTTGTGAAAGAGAAGACGCCGTCCTACGATGATGTCGTAATGTATCCCTATCGAGTCAGGGACACTAGCATCGCCATCTCGGCAACCGGTGATGTCACGATGAGCAGGCTGTACAGTGCTGCGCCATTGGGAAACCTCAAGGACAGGCCTCTTCGCTATATTTGGGAGCAAGGACAGGAACAGCTAGAACGCGAACAGGCTGAGTACCCCGAAGACAAGCTTCGCGAGATTTTCTGGGAGTTTGCTCCGGAAGACGGCCATCGGACTGACTATGGCTTTACGTCGCTGTTAGATCGACAGATCTTCGAAGGATACGAGGTGCGATGATGACGAGCGCTACAGAAGTTTTCTCGGTCTTGATCACAAGGGCAGGTGAACTGCTGGCGGAGAAAGGCGAGGGGTGGGCAGCGGAGGACGTCCCGACAATACACACATCTCTCCGGGATCTTCATCTCGATTCGATGGAGCAGGTAGAGTTGATTTCAGATCTTGAGGAGCAATTCAAAGTCGAGATCGACGATCATCGTATGCGCGAAGCTCAGACTGTAGGCGACGTGTGTAATGCAATCGCAGGAAAGACAGAGAACTCAGACTCGGTAAGGGAGGACATCTGAGTGCTCATTCGAGCACAGAGGCATACGGAAATGGTCCCACGGGTGCGAGCGTGGGCGACTATTTGCCAAGCGAACAATCAAGATTGAAGTGTCGTGGTCCACTTCATTCGACCTCGCCATGATACGCCCGGTGGCGCGGTAGCTGCGGGTGGTGCGGAGCAGGTCGGGGCTGTGGTGGCTAACGTTTGTCTACCGGAGCGAGGAGTCCTCTTACTGACGCGAGCAACGGAGTGCGGAGCTTATCGCAACAATTCTGGGCGTAAGCGCCATGATCGACACTCGAATTGGAAAGGTAGCTAGGGGGACTCGATGAGGGCAATACCGCTCCGCCAAAGACTGAGCAGATCCGAACTGGTCCAACGCGATGAATCCGGGCTTTCGTCCTTTACAAGTTTGCAAGTTCCTTGATGAGGTCATTGGTTTGGGCGCATCATGCGTGGCTACCGTAACGCACAGCGGTGCGATCGACGCCGTCCTCGACACGAGTGCGGGTTCCCATGTTGTCGAGCTTGGGAGCAACTCTGGCAACGTGATCACCTGACACTACGGTCCGCTCGGCCACGGGCCGGAGCGTGGACGGTCCTAAGGCACAACAGTTTTGGAATGGGGGAGATCTGATGTTACCCGGCACCGGCAAGCGTCGACCTAGTCTTGTCGTCCTCTGCGTAGATGGTGGCAAAGCTGCCTGGGTTGACGAGGTGGGTCTGGGCGATTTCTCGCAACTATTTCGAGAAAAGCAAAGCTCAGATGTGTACGAGCTAGCCACCGTATTTCCGTCCTCGACTGCTCCCGCTCATGCCTCCTTTCTCACAGGGCTTGAGCCCGAGGATCACGGGATTGTGGGAAATCGGTTCTGGGAGGACGAGAGCGTCCGCGCAATTCGATCTGCTTCCCACAACCCATTGCTCAGTATTCATGCATATGAGAATCACAGCATGTATACGAGTTCCTTGCTCACTGATCTAGACGCCGCTGGCTATTCGTGGGCCGCGGTACACTTTCCCCACACCTTCAATATCTCATCACCGCTAGGGTCGCCCTCTGTCTACTGTATTTACGCTCCGAGCAGGACAATTGTGCTGGGAAAGGACGGGAGCGCGGAGGCGTCAGTCTTCTTCGGAGAGGACGTTGAGTTCTCTTTTGTTTCTGTCACAGGACCGACTGGCTGTGTAATCAGCGTCGACGGCGAGGCCTGGTATCTCGGCGCAGACATGCAGCGATTCCAGTTTAACCTTAGAGCAGGGCCTATTTCAGTGGGGGCACGATACCGCGGAGATCTCGAAGGGCCAGATATCGCCATCGAGCTAGGCACTTCGGTACTAACGCTGGCGACACCGAACTTTGATGCTTTCTCTTGCAAAGAAGATGGCCCTTGTTCCCTCGCAGCTGAATACCATCTTGGTGAGGGAGTCAATTTCTTCGAATCGCCACGTATCGAGTGGATAACATCTACAGCGCTTCGTGCAGTCGAGCAATCTGGGCCCGAAGTGCTGTTTGTACGATACAACCAAGTCGACCACGCACAAGAATTCTTGTACTGGTACTTGGTGAAAGGAGCTCCTGACCAGCGGTTGAAGGCCCGTAAGCTGCTATTGTCGATTTATCGGGAAATCGCAGAAAATATTGAGACTTTAGCAAAAAGCTTCGGACATGAGACGAAATTTCTCTTTTTCTCGGATCACGGAATTGATTGGGTATCGAAGCATGTTAATCCGAATGTGGCGTTAGAGATATTGGGTCTTGATCATGACGCGACTGTCCAGGGCGACAGCAATTGTTCGTACCTTTATTCTGAGCGCCGAATTGGTCTCGAGGATATCAGGCGTATAGAAGCTTTCGTAAAAGACCATTTACCGGGAGTTTCTGTTGGCAGCATCGGTTCTGGTTCCCAGGCCCGGTCTAGGTCGAAAAGACTAGGACAGATGACGCTGATCGCGGGTTCGAACCTTGAGTTTTGCTATGAGCAAGATGGTCTCATTCGTGAGGTGTGTTCTGCCTCGCATGGCGATTCTCCCGCGAGGAGTGAGATGTCCGGCTTTTTCCGCACCTATGGATTTGACACCGGGGGAGTAGCTTCTGTCCGTGCCATTACAGATCTGCGTAAGGTCATACAACATGAACTGAATCTAGGCGGTCTCCTGCCATGACGATCGATAAAAGCACGCGACCGCGAAGCTCTGCTCGATGTAGATCGCTTTCCGTTTCCGAGGTGACTGGTGTGGATGAGGTCTATCACGTTGACGGAGGGTTGCCCTTACGAGTGATAAGGCTGGGTGGTGGGACCAAGAGAACCAAAGGAAACATCCTCGACGCCTCAATGTTATTAGGTTTAGAACGGGATCTCGCTCGTGCGTTCCAGGCGAATGCTGTAGGTTTGGTGATCACCGGGACACGCGGATTCTTCAGCGTGGGGGCTGATGTTCACTCGTTCAGGGTGCAGAGTGCCTCCGACGTCGGGAATTTCATAGATCGTGGGCTCCAGGTGATGGAACAGTTACGAACTGCGCCTATACCCACAGTTGCTCTGGTGAACGGAGTCGCCCTCGGCGGTGGCCTTGAATTGGCGTTGCACTGCGACCTGCGCGTGGCGACATCTACTGTTCGGGCCATAGGATTTCCCGAGTCCGGACACGGGTTTCTTCCATCGTGGGGCGGTGTGGGACTGGTGTCACAATTGACTTCACAGATCGTCGCGAAGGAAATTTTGTTCGATCGAGTAACTCCGCAGACCTACCTGACGGGTTTGGATGCCGTCGCGATCGGACTTCTACATCTGGCCGTGCCGTCGCATATCTTGCACGAAAACGCTGAAGTTCTCTTCGGCTTGATGGAACTAGCGATTGCTTATCGGGCGCGGCGCTCGGTTGGCAGGAACGGGCAAAGGGACAGGTCGGGGGTCATAGATACCTTCGGGAATGACGGAAGTATGGCTGACCTCCTTGATGTCGGTCCAGATGGACTCATCGAGTTCGCACGTCTGCACGATTACGGCGAGACGGCGCGGCGCGTGCGCTCGATAACTCTGCAACGACTTCTCGGAGCAAGGAGAGACAAAGACCATGATAAGGAATCGTGTAGCGGTTGTAGGCGTGGGTGCGGTGTCGCCAGCGGGAGGAACGGCAACTGCAGCGGCGGAGTCGATGCAGACAGCCAGAGGATTTACAACCCTCAATGCCGCGCTTTCGAAAGAACTCGGTGAGCCCGTGGCGGCCGGGCACGTCGCTGCTTTCGAGTGGGGAACGGATATCTCGCCCCAAGTCGCCCGTCGAAGTGATCGTGCGGTCGCCCTTGCGGTAGCAGCCGCAAAGGAGGCTGTCGACGTGACTGGGTTGCGCAACAGCACGCGCCTGACGAGAGCGCTAATTTCTGTGGGAAGCGCAGCGGCCGGGCTCGCCTCCGCAGAGGAGATTGTTGCAGCGTCGTCTCTGACAAAACAACGCCCAGGCCCCTTCGCTGCACCAAAGATGATGATTAATGGACCGGCCGCAGCTCTTTCTCTCGCCTTCGGTATACATGGTCCGGCGGAGACTATTTCTACTGCTTGCGCAAGCGGTACCAGCGCCGTAGGGCGAGCTTATACCGCGATCCAGGACGGTCGCGCGGAATTGGCTCTGGCAGGGGGAACGGATGCGCCGGTCAGTCCCACGGCGGTCCTTGCATTCGGCCGGATGGGCGCTTTGGCACAGCACCGTGGCGAGCCATCGGAGCGCGGCCGGCCGTTCGATGCCGCTCGGACCGGATTTGTGCTCGCTGAGGGAGCGGCCTTCTTGGTGCTCGAGAACTGGGAGAAGGCTCGTCAACGCGGCGCCGATATTTTCGGGGAAATCCTTGGCTTCGCGTCGAACTCGGACGCCTACCACGTGGTCTCTCCAAGACCAGACGCTCTTCTCATCCGGCGTTGCATGGAGGAAGCGCTTGCATCCGGTGGCCTGGACGATGAGGAGATCTCCCACGTCAACGCGCACGGTACTGGAACGATGCTCAACGATCTCTATGAAGCGAACGCAATTGCGGCTCTGTTTGGATCGTCCACACCGGTCACAGCATATAAGGGTGCCACCGGACACATGATGGGGGCGTCGGGTGCGTTCGAGCTTGTTACTGATCTGCTCCTCACCAGAAGCGGTTATGCTCCGGCGATCGCTAATCTCAGCGCTCGCGGCCCCGATATAAGAATTCGTGCTCTTACGGAGTCAATCGGCATCCGTCAAGATCAACCATTTATGTCCAACTCGTTCGGATTCGGCGGCCACAACGCAAGCCTTATCGCAAGGGCTTTTTCGTGATGTGTTCCAGACTTCACAGCCTTCGCCCGGCGCGATCCCCCTGTCTCACGTTGTGCGCCGCAAGCTCAACCCGCGCCATCGATCATCATTTGAGCGCGGCAGCATGGAGCATCGTGGTGGGAGGGGTGCTTATTATTCCACTTCGTGCTGTGCACGAGGAGCTATCGTTCGTCTGCCGGGTACATACTCTCGCGTCAGGTGATAGTAACGTATTTCAGGCGGCTACCTTCATGACGAATGTGGGAAGCCCGATGTGCTCGTTGGCGCTCAGCGCTGTCTGTGTTCTCACCAGCATGATTGCGGCTAGATTTAGACTTTCGGCTGGAATCGCGATAGCGAGCGTCGCAGCAGCTCGTCTTGGTGTGTACCTCAAAGAGGCCGTCGGACGACCACGTCCGAATTGCGAACCGAGTTCAGCATTAAACGTCGTTCCTGGGTATAGCTTTCCCTCGGGACACGCAATCACGATCACTATAATATGTGGTTCTGTCGCTCTCATTGGGGTACCTCTGATGAGAGGAAGACGACGGCTAGTGCTCGCAATGTCCCTCGCGATGCTGTGGGCCGCTGTGTCCTGGTCTCGGGTCATTTTAGGAGTGCATTTTCCCACTGATGTACTGGCCGGCCAAGCAATCGGTCTCGCTTTCGTCTTTATCGTCACCGGTGCCGACCGTGCATCTGACTATCGGCGCTCTATAAAATTTTGCGAGAAAGGATGATTAAGTGAAGATCCTGATAACTGTGTCTGACAAGGTGTGGGGAGGGAAGCATGCTTACATGCATGCGCTTGCGGTAGAGCTCGAAGAGCTCCGACACGAGATCCTCGTTGTCGCCGAAAGACATTCGGAATTTTCCGCTGAAGCCCGTCGTAGCAATTTGCGGGTGGAGGAAGTCGACGATTTCATCGCAATCGAAAGCCGCAAAGCTCTGCTCGGGTGCGAAGAAAACTATTCCTTTCACGCCTTTGTTACGTCGGGCCGGCGCGATTTTTCGGCTGTCAAAGGCCTCTTCAACCCACAGGCCGTATCGGTCCTGATTCGGCACTCCGGTTTCCCACTGGACGACGATCTGGAGACGCGTCAGAGTGTCGAGTCGTTAGATCTTCTCTTCGCGACGTCCGACGAGCAAAGGTACAACCAGTTCGAGTTCCTCGATCGTGCTGAGTCATCGCCGGATGTTCGGGTGCTACCTAGTGGGATGAGGTCTTCTTACTTCAGGGAGTTGGAGGAGATCGACCGCGCCGCTGTAAGAAGGGACCTCAAACTTCACGATGGCGAGCGGGTCGTTCTCGTCGCAGCGCGCCTTTCGTGGGAGAAGCAGCTCGACAGCGCGTTGCGAACATTCGCTCAGGCGTCATCTATCCATCACGATGTGCACCTTGTGATCGTGGGCGGAGGGCCAGAGGAAGAGTCGCTACGCGCGACCGCCACCGACCTCGGCGTTATGGATCGTGTGCGGTTTTACGGTTATCGTCGCGACGTTTCCAGGTTCTTCAAAGCCGCTGATATATTCCTGTTTACCAGTCAGGCTGCCGAGACCGGTCCGCTTGCCCTTAAGGAGGCGATGGCTGCCGGGCTGCCCGTGATTGCGGACGCTGTTGGAGGCGTATCCGAATTTGTTCGCCACGAGGATAACGGAATCCTCGTCTACTCCGATGAGGAACGCACGGGCCAGCTCCTTCGCCTGTTGGGTGACGCGGAGCTCGCAGAGTCCCTTGGCCAAGAGGCTTCGCGGACCGCACGTGTTGAGTTCAGATTCGAGCCTCGAGCGCGGGTGTTCGCTCGTGCGATCGAATCTGCTGCCCTCCTCAAGCGGGACGATGCCGAGATGCTCTCGGAACTGTCCTGGGACGGAGTTCGGGTACGTGCGGAGGACTTTGGTGGCTACCTCTTCGTGCCTCGCACCTCAAATTTGATCGAAGTTGGACCTGAGGAGTTTGACCTGTTGGCGAATTCTGTGCGTGAAGATCGGCCCTCGTTACTTTCGAGCGGTTCGGCTCCTTCCTCGCTCGTCTCGGACCTTTACGCCATGGGAGCTCTTGTGCGCGCAGGAGCTGAAACCTTTGACCATCGAGAACGCATCTAATGGCTCGGGCTCTTGCGATTGTCGCCCATCCTGATGACGAGGTATTGGGCGTGGGGGGAACTCTCGCATCGCTCTCTGCGTCTGGCGTCGAAGTCTTCGTGGCGGTGGCCTGCGAAGGTGTTGGGCTCCGGCACGGCACTGCATCGCTCGATTCTGTACGAGCTCGAACATCGCACGCAGCGTCTCTTCTCGGCGTGAGTCGATGTCTGTTCGGTTCGCACGGGCTGGACGGTCGGCTCCTAGCCGATCAGCAACAGTCAGAGGTCGTTCGATATGTAGAACGGGTTATCGAAGAGGTTCGACCTCAGGTGGTGTTTACTCACGCATCGCAGGATATTCACGCGGATCACCGAAGCCTGTGTGCTGCAGTTCTGTACGCGTCACGAACTTTTGTCCGACCATTCCTGACTGAGTTCATGCTCATCGAAACTCTTTCGTCCACTGAGCAGGGCTTCGGTATAACTAACGCCTTTCGCCCTAATACTTTTGTCGATGTCTCCGAATACATGAGTGCGAAGCTGGCAGCTCTTTCTTTGTACGAGGAAGAGTTGGGGCCGTTCCCCCATCCACGATCACACGAGGCTGTCGAGGGGCTCGCCGTTGTTCGTGGTGCGCAAGCTGGGTTCAGCAGGGCCGAAGCTTTTGAAATGGTGTTCTCTAGACGTGGGAGTTTGTGCTTCAATGTCTCGTGATCGTGCGTCTTTTCAAGCGAGCGTCGAGCAGCTTCCGTCTCGCGAGGCGGCCTTTATTTTGCGCGGCGTTTCGAAACGGTATGGGCGTGCTTCCGGGCCGGTCGTACAAATAGCCGATCTTAGACTCGAGCGCGGGCAGACAGTTGCCCTGTTAGGAAGGAACGGCTCGGGAAAGAGTACGCTCACTAAGCTTCTCGCGGGCGTGATAGCGCCATCGAAAGGCCAGGTCGAATGTCTGGGTGAGCACGTAGTTCCTTCGCGTCCTTGGCCTAGTCAAGTGGTGGCATACATGCCGCAGAGTGGCGGTGCCTTCAATAACCTGACTGGCAAGGAGTCCCTAGTGCTTACGGCAAGGCTAAGGGGGCTGCGAGGTAGGGCAGCCAGGGAGGAGGTCGACCGGGTTGTGTCACTTCTCGATTGCGCTCCTCTTCTGTCACGCCCTACTCTGTCGATGTCGGGCGGGCAGGTGAGGCTGCTTCAGTTCGCAGTAAGTTTGGTGGGTGATCTTCCGATCCTTTTGCTTGACGAGCCTACGAACGACCTCGACGCGCAAAAGAGGGAGCTTGTGTGGGGAATCGTCGAGAAAATGAAGAGGAGCGCGAAGACGGTTCTCGTCGTGACTCATGTGCCACACGAGGCGGCGGCACTATTTGACCGAGTTATTATTATGCGGGATGGACTCATCGTAGGCGAAAGTGATGCGAGGTCTGTTGTGCGTTTTGCTGAGTCGGTGATCCACATAGAGGCCGGACCGGATAGCGATCGATTGTCGGAGATATTCCGCCGATACTCTCGTGGAGAGACGCCCGGAAGGGTCGTGGCCGGTAATCTGCATGCCGCCATAGCGGGACGATTGGTCCCCGATCTTCTTCGGGAGATTCAAGACCTCGGAGTTCCCCACCTCCGGATGCGGTCGTCGTCCGTGGAGGACATCTATGACACATACTCATAAGGCCCCCGCTGTCCTGGCCTACGTTCCGTCCGTGCGCTTCCTCGTGGCTGTCTACGCTCTTGTCGTCATGCAACTGACCAACTGGAGATGGTCCTGGCCCCAGATGCTACTAACCGGATTCTTAGCGCCGGTGATGACAAGCCTCGGTTTGGGACTTTACGCAGGATCTTCGAACATCGCTGGCGCGACCACATACGTTGTCAGCGGAAGTATAACTCTTGCTGTGATGTTCGAGACGCTGGGGCGTGTGGCGTCCAACTTTGCATTTATGAAGCACATGGGGACGATCGTTTACCTTTCGTCATTTCCGATTCGGTCGACGGCGTTGATCTTGTCCAGTATGGTCTCCTTTGGTCTGTTGGCACTTCCGGCAGTCTTGGTGACGAGCGTTGTGTCAGCTCCTCTTGTAGGCGTCGTGCTCGATGTGAGTTGGTATCTTCTGCCGCTTCTCGCTCTGGTCATGCTTCCGTTTGTGGCACTCGGCGCGATGATCGGAAGTCTTTCGCGTTCACTCGAGGAGGCTTCCTCTTTAACTTTGGCGATCACTGTGTTGATGACCGGGCTTGGACCTATTGTCATCCATCCGGATCTGTTGCCCTCTTGGCTTGTTGCTGTTGGAAGGTTCAATCCGGCGACCTACGCCTCGGAAATTGTCCGAGCAGTTCTTTTTGGGTCGTCGCAATCAATATGGTTTGCGGTTCTTGTAACATCAGCGGTCGGGTGTGTCGCTATTGGCGTCGCGTCCTTCACGATGAGGTGGCGACGCTAGTCGCCGACGCTAATGAGGAGGTAACGATTGGTTCAGCATTGGATAGTGACTGGAGGTGCTGGTTACATTGGCGCACATCTCGTTGCAGCCTTGCGGGGGTTGAATCATACTGTCACAGTGATCGATGATCTTTCGACGGGTGACCCAGCTCGTCTTCCCGCCGACGTGCGACTCATTGTAGCGGATATCGCGGAGTCTGATCGTCTCATATTCGAGCTTCGGGGCTCTCGTCCATCGGGTGTCTTTCACCTTGCGGCGAAGAAATCGGTGAAAGAATCAGTGACTTGTCCGGGAAAATATTGGAGCGTGAATGTAGCTGGAACGCTCTCTCTCCTTGATGTAGCTAGTCAGATGGGGATGACAAAATTGGTGTTCTCGTCAAGTGCGGCGGTGTATGGCAGCCCGTCGCGTAGTGGACCGGTACGCGAGAATGACGCTCTCTTACCTGTGAGTCCGTACGGCACCTCAAAGCTGGCAGCCGAGATGGCAATACGAGAGGTTTGCGATAGCGTCGGAATTAGATGGATATCGCTGCGGTATTTTAATGTCGCGGGGTGTACTTCGCCGTTGCTCGCAGACCGAGGCGGTGAGACTCTTTTTCCGCGTCTGGCCGAGTCGGTACTTTCCGGCGAGCCTGCCGAGATCTTCGGCATCGATTATCCGACCGCTGATAGGACGGCTGTGAGAGACTACGTGCATGTACAAGACGTGGTTGATGCTCATCTTCGGGCTATGGCTGCGCTCAGTGAAGGCGTGTCGGATGTCTACAATATAGGCCGGGGCGTCGGGATCTCTGTGTGGCAGATTGTGCGGGAAATGCTTCAAGCAGGTAATTCCAGCGCGGAACCAGTAATGCGTCCTCGACGCGCTGGCGATGTAGCGGCGATATGGGCGGATGTTGACAAGGCTCGTGAGCACTTGGGGTGGACTGCTACTCGTGGAATTGGCGACATGGTCCTGGACGAGGTGCGCGCGCGATCATGACGGATGATCGAGCACATGCGGCCACGGGTGCGACGCTTGTCTCTGTCTACTCTAGTGTGAGAAGAATTTCTCTAAGGCCGGGTTCATGTGATGATCGTGATCGGTGGTGATCTTGACCGGTAGGAGCCATGATCATCAATTACGGTCAGCAGTTGAGTCGCAGAAGTCATTTTTTCGGGAGATCGAATCATCGACATCGTCGCGGAGTGGAATAAGTCAGCTTCGAGTTTCGCGCTCTCATGTACCTGGCCTGGTCGCGGTGGCTGCTTCCTCCGCAGGCGTCAGGATAGACATTGAGCGCATTCGGAGTCATGGAACTTCGTTCGTGCGGCGATTTCTCGCCAAGAGGGAGTTTGATGACTGGCGAGAGGTCAGGCCATTCTCATGCGTTCGTCACGCGTCGCTGGACGCAAAAGAAGGTACTGTTTGAAGCCAGCGGCAGGCGTTCCATTTGGCCTCACCGTGAGTGGGAAGTCTTCGACTCGCCGGTCTGCTGGCCTCGTCCAGTTGAGAGTTCTCGTGTTTTCGTCGGCCGACTGGCAGGTTGCGATTCGTTCTCGGTGTTGTCGCTGAAGCTACGGCCTAGCACTCTGGTGAGTTGCGCAGTAATGGGCGAGGGTCGTGGTGTCAGCTGGGAGTTTCTTCCGGGTGAGAGTCTTCCGGCCCGCTAATCAGCCGGTCTTATTCGTGACCGATATGCGCGAATTCACCTCGATCAATCGGAGTGTGGATAAGCCTCAAGGTGAGACCGAAGTCTCACCGCTGAGACGACTATTTACCCTGTCGAGAAAACGTAGGTCAGCTCAATCAGTGTGCGGGACAGGGCGTTGTGCATCGGGACCTCGGGTGGTAAGAGGAGGTCACCGGTTAGTGGCCGAGTCTTCGAGTGCTTGCCGCAGCCGATCATCGACGCGGATGGTCATAGTACCCGTCTCGTCGATCGACGAGATGCTACTGACCAGACCTCCGCGAGAGAAATGCACGTTCGGTGAGATCACGCCCCCGGGTACCAACCCGTGGCCGATAGCCCGCATGGTCACTCCGATGAGATTCTCCACCGATTCGAGGGTCTCCGGCCCTGTGAGACGCAGGGTGATAAGCATGTGTCGATGCGGAACCGTAAAGAGGGTTCCGAAGGGGGCGGAGCCGAGTATCGCGGGAAGATTCGCAGCCTTTGAGGCGGTGAAGAGAGAATTGCCGACCACGACCTCGACTCCAGGAGATGCCTCATATCGTTGGTCAATGGCCTCGCGGTCGGTATTCAGCTGTCCGAAGGCGTACAGCTCATCCTCACCCAGTGCGAGCGTGCGCATGTTTGCGTCGGTGAGCACGATCACGGTGTGGGGAAGGTCGATGCACAGCGCCAGGAAGATATCATCCGAAAACGGCCGGGCGTAGTGGAGCGTAGGGTCGTCTGGCTGGCCCTCGGAGTTATTCAGAAGACGCGTGCGGATGCGGACACGGAGTTCCTCGGGCGAAAAGTTCGCGATGTCGGGCATCGCGGCGGAGGAGGGGAGCGGCGCAAGGTGCTCGGCGATGATGTGCTCCGCCTCAGCAGTCGACGCTCCGTTCGTTTTTGCAAGCAGGGTGAAGAGCGGGTAGATCTGCACGCCAGCACCGACAAGCATCACCTCTTCAGGTTTCTTGCCATGCTTCACCGTGGTCTCGACGCCCCGCTCGGCAAGTATCCGTCGCGCCGTCGCTGTAACCCACTCGATGCGGTCCGTCGGTTGCGGCTTCTTCTTACTGCGCTTAAACAGAGCCATCCCGTTCCCCATCCTGGATTGCGATTATTGCTCAGAGCGTAGCAGGAGGACCTTCGCTCAAGCGGTCGTCGAGGCGCTGAACGCTACGCCCACCCTCAGGTGACATCGCCCGCGAGGACATCCTGCTCCGCCCGAAGCACACCAGTGCCGAGCGCTGTCGGCCGCTTGGGGAAGCACTGGCAAGCGCAGTATGGGCATGGTGCGCATCGATGACCGGCCCGAGGAAGCATCCGATTGGTGAATCCTCGCGCGGGGGAGGATGACCTGCTCATGGAAGCCCACGGCAGATCCGTCGCGATCACGTTCGTGGAACGCCTGGCCGACTTGTTGATCCGAGGGCGGGACGTGATGAGCGCGAAGAATCTCCGCCGTTGTGGACCTTGCACTGCGCGAGCCTCGAGGAGCGCCGCGGCGCGCGTCAGTGCGTGGACGGGTCCTGCTCGACCTCGGTGCGGTCGCCCGACCACAGCGTGTGGAAGGTGCCCTCCTTGTCGACGCGCTGGTAGGTGTGCGCGCCGAAGAAGTCGCGCTGGCCCTGTACGAGGGCGGCCGGGAGGCGCTTCGAGGCGAGCGAGTCGTAGTACGAGAGCGCGGCGCCGAAACCGGGGATCGGCACGCCCGAGAGGGCAGCGGTCGAGACGATGCGGCGCCAGGCGGCTTCTCCGTTCGCCACGGCCTCGGCGAAGTACGGGTCCTCAAGCAGGGTCGTGATCGCGGCGTTCTCGTCGTACGCGTCGACGATTCGGTTGAGGAACTGCGCGCGGATGATGCAGCCCGCGCGCCAGATCTTGGCGACCGCACCCTTATCGATCTCCCAGCCGTACTTTTCGGCCCCCGCAATGATTGCGTCAAATCCCTGCGAGTAGGCGACGACCTTCGACGCGTAGAGGGCGGCGCGCACATCGTCCTCGAAGCCGTCGTACCGCTCGACCGGAGTCGGTCGTGACGTGACGCGTTCCTGCACGGCCGCGCGCTGCTCCGGGTGCGACGAGACAGCGCGGGCGAACACGGCTTCGGCGATGCCGCCAACGGGGACGCCGAGGTCGAGCGCGTTCTGCACGGTCCAGACGCCGGTGCCCTTGGAACCGGCCTGGTCCAGGACGATGTCGAGGAAAGGCTTCCCGGTGTCGGCGTCGACCTGGCGGAGCACCTCGGCGGTGATTTCGATGAGGTACGACTCGAGGTCGCCCTTGTTCCAGGCGTCGAACACCTCGGCGATGGCGGCGGGCTCGTGACCGCCGACGGTGCGGAGCAGGTCATACGCCTCGGCGATGAGCTGCATGTCGGCGTACTCGATGCCGTTGTGAATCATCTTGACGAAGTGGCCAGCGCCGTCGGTGCCGATGTGGGTGACGCACGGCTCGCCCTCGGCGATCGCGGCGATGGACGAGAGGATCGGGCCGAGGGTCTGGTACGACTCCACCGAGCCGCCGGGCATGATCGAGGGGCCCTTCAGCGCGCCCTCCTCGCCGCCCGAGATGCCGGTGCCGACGAAGTGGATGCCGCTCTCGCGCACGGCCTTCTCGCGGCGGATCGTGTCGGTGAAGAGCGCGTTGCCGCCATCGACAATGATGTCGCCCGGCTCGAAGACCCGGGTCAACTGCTCGATAACGGCGTCGGTGCCGCGACCCGCCTGCACCATGATGATCGCAGTGCGAGGAGTGGTGAGGGAGGCGGCGAAGTCCTCGATGGTCTCGGAGGCGACAAAGCCCGCCTCGGGGTGCTCGCTGATCAGCGTCTGGGTGCGACCAAAGGAGCGGTTGAACACCGCGACAGTGTTGCCCTCGCGGCTGGCGAGGTTGCGGGCGAGGTTGGAGCCCATCACCGCCAGACCGACGACTCCAATGTTGGCTGTGGCGGTGGGCTTGTCAGACACGGTTCTCCTCGACGTTCGGGTTCAGGGTCATTCCCAGGCTAGCCCCGGCTGTTCTGCGGCGCCCGGAGCGACCGGGTCGAGGATCTGCACATCGGTCGTGCAGCGGGCGCACGGCTGTGCGGGCCGGGCCCGGACGCGCAGGCGGGCGAGTGCGGCGGTCAGAACTCGGCGAGCACGAGCTCGAGGCCGCAGTCGAGCACAGAGGTTCGGCTCCCCTCCGGCAGACCGCAGTCGCTGACAATCCCGTCGAGCGCATCCAGCGGAAGCGCCTTGAAGCGCTCGAAGAGACCGAACTTCGTGCTGTCGGCTACGAGGACGCAGGTGGAGGCCGCCTCTCGCGCCGAATGCTTCAGCAGCACCTTGTCGGTCTCCGGCGTGGTCACGCCGTGGGCGAGATCCCAGGCACCGGTGCTGACGAAGAACAGGTCGAGACTGAGCCCGGCCACAGTGGCCGCGGCGAGCGGACCACTGGCGGATCCGCTGGAGGCATCGACGACTCCGCCCGTGTGGATCGTCGTGATCTCGGGGTGCGGCAGCAACGCCAGCACGGTGAAGAAGTCGTTCGTCACGACGGTCAGACCGCGCCGGCCGAGGAGGAACGGCACGATCGCCTCGCACGTGGTGCCCGCGTCGAGGAAGACGACCATGTCATCCTCGACGAACTCTGCGGCCCGTCGTCCGATGGCTTGCTTGCGCGGCAGCTCAAGACCGACCCGCGAGCCTCGCTCGCGCGGCGGCTCCGATCCGAGTGCGCCGTTGAGCCTTACGCCGCCCTGCACCGGGATGACGCGGCCCGACTCCTCGAGCGTCGAGATATCGCGCCGGATCGTCATATGCGACACGTTCAACCGTTCGCCGAGGTGGCGAATGCTGAGAACTCCGGCGCCGCGCAGCAGACGCAGGATCTCCTGGTGGCGCTGCTCCGGGATGAGTGGGGGCGGGACAGTCATCGTTTCCACTGTAGGGGTGATCTCGCGCCTGTTTGCATACAGGTATGGCTTTCTGTGATGATTCGGGCTACGGTGTGCCTCGATGTTAAGCAAACACGAAGTCCTCGCGACCATCGTCCAGACCGGCGCCGTGCTGATCGTCCGCCCCACCAGTGCCGAGGAGGCCCTCGCCGTTTCCCGTGCCGCGGTGGCCGGCGGCTTCCGGGCCGTCGAGATCACGCTCTCGTTCCCCGGCGCGCTCGGGGTGATCAGCATCCTCTCGGCCCAGTACGCCAAGAAGGGCGTCGCCATCGGAGCGGGCACCGTCCTCGACGCCCAGGCGGCCTTCGCGGCAGTTCAGGCCGGTGCGAGCATCCTCGTCAGCCCGAACCTCGACCCCGCGATGATCCGCACGGCGAACCGCTACCAGGCCGTGACGATCAGCGGGGCGTGCACCCCGACCGAGGTCGTGCAGACGCTGGAGGCGGGGGCCGACATCGTGAAGCTCTTTCCGACCGGACCGGCTGGACCGAACTACGTGAAGGCATTACTCGCACCGCTGCCACAGGCGCCGATCCTGCCTGCGGGTGGCACCACGTCGCAGAACGTCCGCGCCTGGTTCGCCGCGGGAGTGACCGCTGTCGGAGTCGGCAGCTTCGTCACCCGGGCCGCCCGTCTCGACAGCGACCTCGGTCATGTGACACGAGCGTCCGAGGAAATCCTCGCGGCGATCGCCGCCGCGCGGTCCTGAGCCGACTGCCTCTGGCTCCGATTCGCCGCCGTGCCCGGGCACTGGGAGTCGGAAAAACCGCTCGGGGCCTCCAACTGGACTGCCTTGATGGCGACAAGCGTGAGGGTCTGCCTCCCATCAGCTTCCGTGTCGGCTACGACAGCGATCAGCACTCGACGGAGGACGTGCGACGCTACATCTCGGCCCTGGCGGACGACAGCACGTCTCCGCTTCAGATTGGCTTCCAGCAGCGTTTGCCCATAGATCGGCAAGAGATATACATTCAGCCGCCTCGATGCGAAGCTGAGAAGATGCCTTGGAGAATCGAACTGCAAGAGCTGCTGACGAAAGTACCTGCATACGTGCGGCTTACGCTCTGCAATCTCAATCGCGTGCATCAGGTCATCCAAGAAGGTGGCGACGAATTCTATTGTCTCGATCAGGACGCAACTCTCTGATCGCCGTAGAACCGCACAAGCCGGACGGTTCAGCTTTCGGCGGTGCGGAGCCTCTCACGCGTACGGTCCTCATGGAAAACCCTGAGGCAAAAGTGCCTCTCATTGAGGCTTATGCAGAATAGCTTTACGTGCTCAATGGAGGTGCCCTGACCTGGGGTTCTATGACACTCAGGAGAATTTGGCATAAGCCTCAATATCAGCCCTGACAATTGGCCGATCATAAATTTGCGGGCAGCCCGTTCCCGTGCAAGGGGCTACCCACGTTTCACAAGTAGCAGACGCCTCCCGCACCCTTAGGTGTTCAGCACGTCCCGCGAGCGGTGGGAGTTCACCCGGAGCGCCGGGCCGTCGAAGAAGCGATCGGCGCGGACGTTGCCGGGCTTGAGCGGCCCAGCAACGTCGCGACGGCCGTGACCGCGTGCCGCGAACGCGATAAGCCAATCGATGTTCTGAACCATCCACGCGTCCGCCAAATTCAGCGACTCCTCGCGTCGGAGCCAGATCCGTTGCCCGAATTCGTTGCGGGCGTCGGCGTCGACCTCGAATGTGAACGGGTCTCCGAGTTCCGCTCGGACCCGCATCACGTACCCGAGCACGGGGTGGTCCTCCCGACGACTCCGCCTGCTCAGGACCGCCTGCTCAGGACCGCCTGCTCAGGACCGCCTGCTCAGGCCCCGTGCCCCGCGGGGACCTGCTCGCTCGGGAGCGGCGGGGGCGGGGGAGTGCCGTCGCCGAATGGACGCCCGCCCAGCTCCTCGCGGCCAGAGGGGACGAGCCAGCCGGACAGGTCAGGCCCCTTCGGCACCACTCCGGTTGGATTGATGTCGCGCTGCACCTCGTAGTAGTGCGACTTGATGTGCACGAAGTCGATGGTGTCGCCGAATCCCGGAGTGGCGAACAGGTCCCGCGCGTAACCCCAGAGCGCGGGCATCGCCGAGAGCAGGTTCCGGTTGGCCTTGAAGTGGCTGTAGTAGACGACGTCGAAGCGGGCGAGCGTGGTGAACAGGCGGATGTCGGCCTCGGTGATGGTGTCGCCGACCAGGTAGCGGCGGGTGCTCAGCCGCTCCTCCAGCCAGTCAAGGCGCGCCCAGAGGCGGTCGTAGGCCCGCTCGTAGGAGCGCTGCGAACCCGCGAAACCGCACATGTAGACGCCGTTATTGACGTCGTGGAAGACCACCTCCGCGACCTCGTCGATCTCGTCCCGGTGCTCCTGGGGGTAGAGGTCGGGGGCGCCCTCGCGGTGGAAGGCGGTCCACTCGGTGGAGAAATCGAGCGTCATCACGGGGTAGTCGTTGGTGACGACCTGCCCGCTCGGGATGTCCACGAGGGCCGGCACGGTGATCCCGCGCGGGTAGTCGGGGAAGCGGGCGAAGAACGCGTCCTGCAGGCGCGGAATGCCGAGAACGGGATCGACGCCGCCCGGATCGAGGTCAAAGGTCCAGCTGCGCTTATCGTGAGTCGGTCCGCAGATCCCCATCGACAGGGCGTCCTCGAGTCCGAGCAGCCGTCGCACGATGACGGCGCGATTCGCCCACGGGCAGGCGCGGGAAACCACGAGACGATAGCGCCCCGCCTCGACCGGGTAGCCGTCGCGGCCATCGGCGGTGATCCGCGTGGGAATGTAAGTGGTGTCGCGGTGGAAGCCGTTCTTTTCGACGTAGGAGCCGAAGTCATCACTCGTCATAGGGGAACGGTAGTCAGTGGGCCTGGACGTGCGTCGTCTGAGCGGAACGTCCCCGCGGCCTGCTGGCGGGCAGGGCGGACGCCGGGTAGGATCGGCAGCTGAACTTCGGCGAGGGATGCACGTGCATCCGTGATCGACGCGGTGGAAGTAGGCGAGGCCCCTCCTGGGCGCCACGGACTTTTCCTCACGCTGACCTGCGTTCGAGTCGAAACCCGTCCGTGGCCGTCGGCCACGACCCGATCCGGTGGCGCTGTGCGTCGCCCAAGGAGAACATCATGGCTGAACTGACCAACAAGGTTGTCGTCGAGGTCCGCACCTCGTTCGGCAAGGGCGCCGCCCGCAAGATCCGCGCGCAGAACAAGATCCCCGCTGTCCTCTACGGCCACGGCACCGAGCCCCAGCACCTCACTCTCCCGGGCCACCAGGTTCTGCTGCTTACCCGTAAGGCGAACGCGATTCTCGAACTCGACATCGAGGGCGCAGAGCAGACCACCCTGGTGAAGGACATCCAGCGCGACCCGGTCCGCCAGATCATTGAGCACATCGACCTCGTCGTCATCAACAAGGGCGAGAAGGTGGAGGTCGACATTCCGGTGCACATCGAGGGCGACGCCGCTCCCGGCACGCTCGTCTCGATCGAGTCGAACACGCTCTCGCTCGAGGTCGACGCCACGCGCATCCCGCAGAACATCGTCGTCTCGGTCGAGGGCCTCGAGGCCGGCACCCAGATCTCGGCAGCCGACGTCATGCTGCCGGAGGGTGCCACCCTCGTCACCGACGCCGAGGTACTCATCGTCAACGTCACCGCCGAGGTCGAGCAGGACCTGGGCGACGAGGACGAGACTCCCGCCTCGGGCGACGTCGTCGCAGAGAAGGCGGAGTAGTCCGCACGACCGGTGAGGACGGGCCCGCTCGCGATCGCGGCGGGCCCGTTCCGTGTCTGGCGGAGCGTTTCTCTGCCGGAACCTGAGGAAGAGGAACGACATGGGCGAGACCTGGCTGGTCGTTGGACTGGGCAACCCGGGTGCGCAGTACGCGCGCAACCGGCACAACGTCGGCCAGATGGTGCTCGACGAACTCGCGACGCGGATCGGCGGCTCGTTCCGCCGACACAACCGTGCGAACGCCGTGGTCGCCGAGGGGTTCCTCCGGCCCGGCGGCCCGAAGCTGGTGCTCGGCAAGGCCAACAGCTTCATGAACGTCTCGGGCGGACCGACGGCGCAGCTCCTCGACTTCTTCTCGCTCGACCCGTCGCACCTGATCGTCGTGCACGACGAGCTGGACATCCCCTTCGACACCCTGCGGTTGAAGCAGGGCGGCGGCCACGGGGGCCACAACGGTATCCGTGACATCCTCGCGGCGACAGGCGGAGCGAAGTTCCTGCGGGTTCGGGTCGGCATCGGCCGCCCGCCCGGTCGCCAGCAGGCCGCCGACTTCGTCCTCCGTGACTTCGCCGGTCCGGAGCGTGAGGCGCTACCGCTGCTCGTCTCGGACGCGGCCGACGCCGTCGAACTGATCGCCGACTCCGGCCTCGCGTCCGCCCAACTCAAGTTCCACACCCGCCCCTAACCAGGGTTCCCTCACCGCCCCCGCTTCGCGCGCTCCACAAGGCGCGACTCAGAATCGAGTGCCAGCGATTCTGAGCAGCCGAACGCAGGACGCTCCGCGAGACGCGACCACCTCCCTAGGCCAACCGCGCAGCGCCGGGCAGGGACCGGCGCTCAATGAGCACCGTAAACTCGCCTCCGTGCCTCTCAACGAGATCATCTCGGCGCTGTCGCGCGCCTCCACGTTTGACGATGCTCTGGCGTACGCGGTGCGGGACGCCGACTTCTCGGTCGCCGACGGCCTCCGGGTCCCTCTGCTCGCGGGCTTGCTCGGGCGCCGGGCGGAGGCGGGACATCCGCAGGCCGTGCTCGTCGTGACGGCGACCGGCCGCGACTCCGAGAACGTCCGCGCCTCTCTGGGCTGTGTCCTCCCCGAAGCGGATGTCGTCGAGTTCCCCGCCTGGGAGACGCTCCCGCACGAGCGCCTGAGCCCGAGCGCCGAGATCGTCGGCCGTCGCCTCGATGCGCTGCGGAGGATGAAGCACTGGACGGGGGAGCGTCCGCTGGTGGTCGTGGCCTCGGTGCGCGCCGCCCTGCAGCCGGTCGCCGACAACCTGGCCGACATCGAGCCGATCCGCCTGGTGAAGGGCGCGCGGGGCTATGACCTGGGCCGGATCTCGGCCGAGCTGGTCGATCTCGCTTACGCCCGAGTCGACATGGTCACCCGCCGCGGTGAGTTCGCGGTGCGCGGCGGCATCCTCGACGTGTTCCCGGCCGTGGCCGAGCACCCGAGCCGCGTGGACTTCTTCGGCGACGAGGTCGACTCCATCCGCGGCTTCTCGGTGGCCGATCAACGTTCGCTCCCGGGCGAGGCCGATTCCGTGGTCCTGCCGCCGAGCCGCGAGTTGCTGCTGGCGCCCGCGGTGCGGCAGCGGGCGCGCGAGATGCTGCACGAGTTCCCCAGTCTGTCAGCGATGCTCGCGAAGATCGCCGAGGGCATCCCGGTCGAGGGCATGGAGTCGCTGGCGCCGGCGCTGCTGGAGCGGCTCGTCCCCGTCTCGCACTACCTGCCCGAGGGTGCTGCCGTGGCCGTGCTCGCCCCCGAGCGCGTCGCGACCCGCGCGATCAGCCTCGCCGAGACGAACCGCGAGTTCCTCCAGGCGGCGTGGAGTGCGGCGACCGCCGGGGCGGAGGCGCCGATCGACCTTGCCTCGGGCGAGTTCATGTCGCTGGGCGCGCTGCGCGACTCCGTGAAGTTCAGCGCTCCCGGCGCCGACGCTCCCGACCACCCGTGGTGGACGATGAGTACCTTCCGCCAGGGCCCCGCCGCGGGCGAGGCCGAGGTGCTGCCGGAGGAGCTTGGCATCGACGAGATCCTCGCCGTGCGGGTTGAGGGCGAGCCCGTCCCCGGCTTCGGCGCGAGCGTCGAGAGCGCTCTTGCGCACGTCCGCGCGCGCCTCGCCGAGGGCTGGACTGTCGTCCTGACCGCCCCGGGCGTGGGCACGGTCGAGCGCACCGATCAGGTGCTCGCCGAGCACGAGGTCGCCGCGCGGATCGTCCCCGACCTGCCCGCGGGCTTGGAGACCGGCCTGGCTTACGTCGTGCAGGCGTCCGTCGACCACGGCTTCGAGGTCGAGGAGGCGAAGCTCGCTCTGCTCACCGACACCGAGTTCTACGGCCGTGCCGTCGGCTACGACTCCCGCGCCGTGAAGAAGCTTGCGTCGCGCCGCAAGAACGTCGTCGATCCGCTGCAGCTCACCCCCGGCGACTACGTCGTGCACGCCACCCACGGCATCGGCCGCTTCGTCGAGCTCTCGCAGCGCGAGGTCTCCAGCGGAGGCCGCAACGCCGTGAAGACCCGCCGCGAGTATCTGGTGCTCGAGTACGCGCCGAGCAAGCGCGGCTTCCCAGGAGACAAGCTTCTCGTCCCCACCGATCAGCTCGACCTGCTCTCGCGCTATGTCGGCGGCGAGGCCCCGGCGCTGAGCAAGATGGGCGGGAGTGACTGGGCGCAGGCCAAGAGCAAGGCGCGTCGCGCCGTCCGTGACATCGCCGTCGAATTGGTGAAGCTCTACTCCGCACGGATGGCCTCGCGCGGGCACGCGTTCCCGCCGGATACCCCGTGGCAGCGGGAGCTGGAGGAGGCGTTCCCCTTCGCCGAGACACCCGACCAACTCACCGTGATCGACGAGGTCAAGGCCGACATGGAGCGGCCAATCCCGATGGACCGCCTGCTTTCGGGCGATGTCGGCTTCGGCAAGACCGAGGTCGCCGTGCGCGCGGCGTTCAAAGCGATCCAGGACGGCAAGCAGGTCGCGATGCTCGTACCGACCACGCTGCTCGTGCGTCAGCACCTCGAGACATTCCAGGAGCGTTTCGCCGGTTTCCCCGTGCACCTGAGAGCCCTGAGTCGTTTTCAGAGCGCGAAGGAGTCGAAGGAGACGATCGAGGGCCTCGCCGACGGCACAGTCGACATGGTTATCGCGACCCACCGGCTCCTCAGCGACACCATCGTCTTCAAAGACCTGGGTCTGCTCGTGATCGATGAGGAGCAGCGCTTTGGTGTCGAGCACAAGGACAAGCTGAAGGCGCTGAAAAAGAACGTCGACATCCTCTCGATGAGCGCCACGCCGATCCCGCGGACGCTCGAAATGGCGGTGACGGGCATCCGCGAAATGTCGACTCTCGCTACTCCGCCCGAGGAGCGCCACCCGATTCTCACCTTCGTCGGCCCGTATTCTGAGAAGCAGATCTCAGCTGCAATCCGGCGCGAGCTACTGCGCGAGGGGCAGGTGTTCTTCGTGCACAACCGGGTCTCGACGATCAACCGTGCCGCCTCCCAGCTCGCCGAACTGGTGCCGGAGGCGCGCATCGCCGTCGCCCACGGCAAGCTCAGCGAGGCCCAGCTGGAGCGGATCATCGTCGACTTCTGGGAACGCAAGTTCGACGTGCTCGTCTCGACCACCATCGTTGAGACCGGTCTCGACATCCCGAACGCGAACACCCTCATCGTTGATCGCGCCGACAAGTACGGGCTGTCGCAGTTGCACCAGCTGCGTGGGCGTGTCGGTCGTGGGCGGGAGCGCGCCTATGCCTACCTGCTCTACGACGAGACGACGCCGCTCAGTGAGACCGCGCACGACCGGCTGCACACCCTCTCCGCCAACTCCGACCTCGGCGGCGGCATGCAGATCGCGCTCAAAGACCTCGAGATTCGCGGCGCCGGCAACCTGCTCGGCGGCGAGCAGTCTGGTCACATCCAGGGTGTGGGCTTCGACCTCTACCTGCGGATGATCGGCGAGGCCGTCGACACCTTCCGCGGCGAGGTCGCCGAGGGGCAGACGGAGCTGCGGCTCGAGCTGCCCGTCGATGCCCGGATCCCGGAGGAGTACGTGGACAGCGAGCGCCTACGGCTGGAGGCATACCAGAAGCTCTCGGCTGCGTCGTCGCCGACCGCGAAGGAGGGGAGCATCGACCTGGTCGTCGAAGAGCTCACCGACCGGTACGGCGAGCTGCCCGAGGCGGTCGAGAACCTCATCCTGGTGTCGCGGTTGCGCATGCGCGCGCAGAAGGCGGGCCTCAGCGACCTGGTCGCGATGGGCTCGAACGTCCGCGTCGCTCCCGCGCACCTGCCCGACTCGATCCAGGTGCGTTTGCGCCGGATGTACCCGAGTGCGAAGTACCTCCAGCAGGCCGATGCGGTCGTCGTGCCGATGCCGGTGCTCGACGGCGTGCCGCTCAACGACCGCGCCCTCATTCAGTGGGTCGCGTCGCTCCTGGACGCGATCTTCCCCGAGCCGGTCCCCGTCTAACCCGTCCTCCGCTCTCCGAGAGCCCCCGCCACCGCTCCGCGAGATGCCTCTTGGGTACGCTCCGACCGGCGTCGCGTACCCAACTGGCATCTCGCGATAGGGACAGGGGCGGGCTGGGAGGATGGGAGTATGTCGATTCTCGCCGCTCGCCGTCGCCGTACTCTCGAGCCGGTCGCGGGTCCGCTCGTCGTCGTGCAGGACGTCGCCGTGCGCTCGGCCGAGACGGAGCTTCTCGCCCCGTGCTCGCTGGCCGTCGATGTAGGCGAGCGCGTCGCGGTGACGGGCCGCAACGGGACCGGCAAGACGACGCTCCTGCGCGTGCTCGCCGGCCTGATTCCAGCGACGACCGGCACCGTCCGGGTGGTCGGCCGGGCGCCGGACGAGCGATCGGGGGAGCACCGTCGTGCCGTGGCTGCACTGATCGGCAGGCCCCCGTTCGAGCGCGATCTCACCCTCGAGGAGCACCTCGCGATGGTGGCCGTGTCGTGGGGTGCCGCGGTCGCCGTGGCCCGGCGCGATGCGGCGGCCGGCCTCGACGAGCTGGGACTCGCTCCGCTCGCCCGCCGCTTCCCGCACGAGCTCTCCTCGGGCCAGACCCAGCTCTTCTCGCTCGCCCTCGTACTCGCCCGGCCGGCGCGCGTGCTGCTGCTCGATGAGCCGGAGCAGCGGCTCGACGTCGAGCGGGTGCCACTTGTCGCGGGGGTGCTCCGCCGTGCGGCACAGACGAGAGCCCTCCTTGTCGCGACCCATAGTCAGGTTCTGATCGACGGCCTGGACGCGCGGATCGTCGAGCTGGAGCGCCCGTGAACCGCATTGACGAGGTCAGGACTTTCTTCCGCTCGAGGGCCGCTGCGCCGCGCAGACCGCGGGCGTACGCGGGGTACCTGACCGCGATGACCGTGCTCGTCGTCGTCCTGCCGGTCGCGCGTGCCGTCGCTCTGCTGGCAGTGCAGGCGGGCGCCGCGCACGCGTTCGCTCCGGAGGTTGCCGTCGCCGTCATCGCCGGTGTCGCTCTGCCCGCCGCCGTCCTCCTTGGCCGTGTTCGCGGCCCCGCAGTGGGCGAGCCGCACATCACGGCCGTGCTGCTCGCGACGGATCTGCGGCGCTGGCACGTTCTCCGCCGGCCCGTGCTGCTGGCGACGGTGGTGCTCCTGGTTGCCGCCGCGGCCGCCTCCACCCTCCTCGCGCTCGCCGCCGCGACCGCGGTCCACCTCGCCGTGATCGGGGGAGCCGCCTTCACGGTCCTGCTCGCTCTCGCGTGGCTCGCCGGGCAGTGCCTCCCGGCGCGACTGACGGCGATACTCGCCGCGGTACTCGCGGCCCTCGCACTGCTCGCACTGCCACTGCCCGGTCTGCTTCCGCTCACGCCGGGCGGACTCGTCGCCGCAGCGGTGAGTGGCCCGGATCCGCTGCACGCGGCGATCGTCCTCTGCGCTCTCGCCGCGGCTCTACTCCCGACCGCCCCGCGGATGCTCGACGTCGCCCGCGGTCCCGCACTGCTCGCTCAGGCACGCCAGTGGTCCTCGACCACGAGGCTGGGATGGACCGGGGACCTCGCTGAGTCGCTCGACGGCTACCGGGCACTCCCGCGCCGGGGGAGGGGGCTGCGAGCGGTCCGCGTCGCTCCCTTCGCGCTCACTGTCCCGGTGCGCGACGCGATCGGGGCGCTGCGGACGCCGGGCCGCTCCGCGCTCGCGGTCCTCGCTCTCACCGCGGCCGGGGCGGCCGTGGTCGTCGCGGCGGTCGTGCCGTCCTCGATCCTTGCGGTGCCCGCCGCGCTCGCCGGTGTGCTCGCCTACCTCGGCGCCGGAGTGTGGAGCGATGGCTTCCGCCACGCCGCCGCGACCGCCGGGCAGCCGGCGTTCCTCGCGCCGCCGCCGTTCGAGCTGCTTCTCTTGCATGGGCTGCTGCCGATCGTCCTGGCGGTTGGGTGTGCGGTGCTCGGCGCGCTGCTCACCTGGCTGCTCCTGTCGGGAGGGGCGGTGCTGCTCACCGCGGTGCCGCTCGCCTGTGTGACAGGGGTCGTCGCCGTCGCAGCGCGTGCGGTGGACGCGACGCGCGGGCCGCTCCCGCCGACCCTGCTCGGCCCCATCCCGCTCCCGATCGGCGACGGAGCCGGGGCAGTGGTGCTGCTCTGGAACCTGGCCGGCGTGCTCATCAGTGCTGCTACATCGGCGGTCGTCTTCTCCGCGCCCGCCCTGATCGCCGCGGTGCCGCTCGTGTGTGCCTGCTGCCTTTTCGTCGCGCGTCGCCGTCTCGCCCACGCCTGATGCACCGCGCCGGATGCGAGGATGGCCGGGTGACCGCGCACCCTCGGCTCGACGAGCTCATCCGCACCGTCCATGTCCTCCGCGCCCCGGGCGGCTGCCCGTGGGACGCCGAGCAGACCCACGAGTCGCTCGTGCGCTACCTCATCGAGGAGTCGCACGAGCTGGTCGACGCGATCGAGGCGGGCGACCGCGCCGATCTAATCGAGGAGCTGGGCGACGTGCTTTACCAGGTGCTCTTCCACGCCGACTTGGCGGCGGCGGGAGACGAGCCCTTCACCATCGAGGACGTCGCGGCCCACATGAACGCCAAGATGATCGGGCGCCACCCGTATGTCTTCGGCGATGCGACGGCCGAGACAGCAGACGACGTGATGGCCGTCTGGGACGACCTTAAGCGCACCGAGAAACCGCACCGCACGAGCGTCCTCGACGGTATCCCACAGGGCATGCCCGCCCTGGCGCTCGCCGACAAGGTGATCGGCAAGGCGACCACGCTCGGCATCGTCGACGCGGGCCAGGGTCCTCTGCCCATCGAGTCGGAGGAGGACCTCGGCCCGCTCCTGCTCGCCATCGTTGCCTCCGCCCGGGCCCAGGGACTCGACGCCGAGCGCGCCCTGCGCGCCGCCACCCGCGATCTGCAGGACGAGATCCGTGCGGTGGAGCAGGAGCAGCGCGAGGGGTGACGGCGCAACGTCAGCTGAGAGTGCACCTCGTCCACGATGGCAGATGAGACTCAGTCTCAGCTGACGTTGCGTCGCAGTCGCAGCCGCAGCCGCAGCCGCAGCCGCAGCCGTCGCCGACCCGCCCCGGCCGATCTGGGAGAATCGCCGTCATGGCCTCCCCGATCACCCCGCCCCGCGGCATGCGCGATTTCCTCCCGGCAGACAAGGCGAAGCGCGAGCACGCGCTGGGCGTCATCCGCCGCGTGTACACCGCGCACGGGTTCGACGAGATCGAGACCCCGGTCGTCGAAGACTTCGAGCGCCTGCACTCCGGCCTCGGCGGTGACAACGAGAAGCTTGCCTTCAGCGTGCTGCGCCGCGGGCTGACCCGCGACGACCTCGCCGCCGTCGCCGACGCCTCCGCTCTCGCCGACCTGGGCCTGCGCTTCGACCTCACCGTGCCGCTCGCCCGCTTCTACGCCTCGCACCGTGCCGAGCTGCCGTCGGTGTTCCGCTCGGTGCAGATCGCCCCGGTGTGGCGGGCGGAGCGCCCACAGAAGGGTCGCTACCGGCAGTTCGTGCAGTGCGACATCGACATCATCGGCGAGCCTGGTCAGTTGGCCGAGGTCGAGCTGATCACCGCGACCGCCGCTGCTCTCGACACCCTGGGTCTGCGCGAATGCACCATCCGGATCAACGACCGCAGCATCCTCACCGGAATTCTCGAACACTGCGGCTTCGCGCCCGAGCGCTTCGGCCCGGCGCTGATCTCGATCGACAAGCTCGACAAGATCGGAGCGTCCGGAGTGGTAGCCGAGCTCGAAGCCGACGGTCCAGACGCCGCGGCGGTGCTGGGCGGCTACCTCGCACAGATCGAGGAAGCAGTCGCCGCCGGGGGAGTGGCACTGGAGCATGCCGCGATCCTCAGCATGCTGCCCGAGGGGATCGACCCGGAGGCGGTGCTCGCGCTCGACACGCTCGCGCGGTCGCTCCGCTCGCTGCCCGCTGGCGTCTCGCTTCGCTTCGACCCCACCCTCGTGCGCGGGATGGGGTATTACACCGGCACGATCTTTGAGATCGCGCACCCGTCCTCCGGCTCCTCAGTCGGCGGTGGCGGACGCTACGACGGGATGATCGGCCGCTTCCTCGGCCAGGATGTGCCGGCCTGCGGCTTCTCGATCGGCTTCGAGCGCATCGTTGAGCTCATCGGGGCGACCGAGTCCGCCCGCGCCGATGCGGTCGTCCTGGTGCACGAGCGCGACGCCGCGCCCGAGCACCTGCTCGCACTCAAACAGGAGTTGATCGCTCGGGGGTCGCGCGTGCGGCTCGAGCGTCGGGCGAAGAACCTCACTCCGCTGCTCGACCGGGCCGCCGCCGCGGGCTTCACTCGCTTCGCGCTCGTCCCGCGGGAGGCGACCGAGGTCGAGAATTTAGCCTTCAAAGACCTCGGCTGAGGTGTTGAGGATCCGCCGGTCGCCCGCGAGCGGACGGTCGGATCCTCGGCGGTTCCGTGAGCGCCTTAATACCCGTGAAATCTGCGGACACACCTGAGAAATCTCCGAAGGATAGCGTCGAGGCACCCGACCGGCGCGTCGTAGCGTGCCCGCGCGGGTACCTCGCCGCGACCCGCGCACCGCAGCAGCCCGACGATCCCACCCGAGGAGTCCCCTTTGACCCTGTCGCCCCTCCGCACCGCCGTGAAATTCGATCGCCGCAGTCTTTTCCGCATGGCGGGCGTGGCTGGCCTCGCAATCGGCGGAACCTCCGTCCTCGCCTCGTGCGCGTCCGATTCCTCCGGTGCCGCGGCCGGCGAGGGCGGCAGCCTCGGCACCCTAAAAGTCCAGCTGTCCTGGATCAAGAATGAGGAGTTCGCGGGCGAATACTTCGCCGACTCGAAGGGCTACTTCACCGCCGCCGGCCTCTCGGGCGTCACTCTCACCCCCGGCCCGTCGACCGGTGTCGCCGAACTGCTCTCGGGCGGTGCGGATGTTGCGCTGAGCGACGCCGTCTCGATCGGCACCGCGATCGCCCAGCAGGAAGCGCCGCTGAAGATCATTGGCGCGACCTATCAGAAGAACCCCTTCACGGTCCTCTCGATCACGACCGCGGGCAACATCGCCACGCCGGCCGACCTCGCGGGTAAGAAGATCGGCGTTCAAGCGTCGAACACGTCCCTCTTCCAGGCTCTGCTCAAGGCGAACGGCCTCTCCGAATCCGACCTCACCGTCGTCCCGGTCGAGTACGACCCCTCGGTTCTCGTCAACGGCACCGTCGACGGCTTCATCGCGTACCTGACCAACGAGGCGATCACGGTCGCGGCCGAGGGCTATGAGGTCGTCAACCTGCCCTTCGCCGATAACGGCCTCCCGTTCGTCGCGGAGACCTTCTCGGTCACCGAGCAGGCGATTGCCGAGAAGCGCGAGGCCCTGAAGGCGTTCCTCGTCGCCGAGATCAAGGGCTGGACCGACGCGGTCAACGACCCGGAGGCGGGCGCGATGCTCGCCGTCGAGAACTACGGCAAAGACCTCGGCCTCAACGAGGAGTCCTCGAAGAAGGGCGCCACCATCCAGGCCCAGGAGCTGGTCGTCTCCAACGAGACGGTCACACACGGCCTCTTCACCATTTCCACGACGCTCCAGGGCGAGACCATCGCGTCCCTTGCGGGTGCCGGGATCGACGTGACGGCCGAGGATCTCTTCGACCTGACCCTCCTCGCCGAGGTCTACGAGGCGAACCCCGATCTGCTGAAGTACGCGGCCTGATCCTGATCCACGGAGGGCACAACTCGTGACCGACACGACCGACGCCGGCACCCTGCGCGACCAGGGTGCCGGCGGCACCGGCATCCAGATCCACGGTCTGTCGAAGACGTTCCGGATGGGCTCGCGCAGCGTCGCGGCGCTGCACGACACCGATCTGCACACCGATCAGGGCAGCTTTCTCGCGCTCCTGGGCCCCTCGGGCTGCGGCAAATCGACGATCCTGCGCATCCTCGCCGGGCTGGAGGAGCCGACCGCCGGATCCATTCGGGTCGACGGCCGCACCCCGCAGGAGCTGCGCCGCGACAACAAACTCGGCATCGCCTTCCAGGACCATGCCCTCCTGCCGTGGCGCAGCGTGACGGCGAACATCCGATTGCCGTTCGAGATCGCGGGGAAGCCGGTCGACCAGGCGTACGTCGACGAACTCATCGACCTCGTGGGTCTGCGCGGCTTCGAGAAAGCCAAACCTGCTCAGCTCTCGGGAGGCATGCGCCAGCGCGTGTCGATCGCCCGCTGTCTCATCCTTAAGCCCGACGTGCTGCTGCTCGACGAGCCGTTCGGCGCGCTCGATGACATGACGCGGCAGAAGCTCAACCTCGAGTTGCTGCGGATCTGGACCGAGAAGTCGGCGACGACTCTGCTCGTCACACACGGCATCTCGGAGGCGATCTTCCTCTCGGACCGCGTCGCCGTGATGAGCCCGCGGCCCGGCCGGGTCAAGGAGATTCTCGACATCGACCTGCCCCGCCCGCGCACTCCCGAGATGCAGCGCACCCCCGAGTTCCACGCCTACGTCGACCAGGCATCGGAGCTGCTCTTCGGCGACGGCGGCGCGGCCACGGACGACCAGGTCTAGAGCCCCGTGGTCACCACGCTCCCCGCCGCACCGCGCCGCGTCCTGTCTCTCCCGCCCTGGTTGAGCGGCCTGATCGGCCTCGCCGTCATCGTCGCCGCCTGGTGGATCATCGCGCTCGTGACCGCCCCGACCGGAGCCGCGACGTACGCCCCGGTCCCAACCCCCGTTCAGGTTGTGCAGACGGCGATGGAGGACGGCGCCGGCTTCTACTGGCGCAACTTCTCCGTGACGATCGGCGAGGCTGCGGTCGGCTACTTCTGGGGCAACCTGGTCGCGCTGGTGCTCTCGGCGCTGGTGCTGGTCCTGCCCTGGCTGGAGGGGGTCGTCTCGCAGCTCGCGGTCATCACCTACTGCGTGCCGATCGTCGCCATCGGCGCGATCGTGCTGCTGATCCTCGGCGGTGCGGACGCCCCGGGCCGTCCGAGCGGCACCGCGATCTTCCTCGCCGGGCTGTCGGTCTTCTTCACGACCGTCGTCGGCAGCCTGCTCGGGCTCAAGGCGGCCGACAAGGCGGCGCTCGACGTGGTCACGGTGTACGGAGGCTCGCGCTTCACCCAGCTACGCAAGGTCCGCTTGATCGCGGCGCTGCCCAACATCTTGTCGGCGCTGCAAATCGCGGTGCCCGCGGCCTTCCTCGGTGCCATCCTCGGCGAGTACTTCGGCAAGATCGAGACGGGCGTGGGGCCGATCCTGGTCGCGGCGCAGGTCTCGCTGAACTCGCCCCGCGTCTGGGCCCTGTTCCTCCTCTGCGCGGGCGTCGCGCTCCTTGGCTACGGCATCGTCGGGGGGATCGGGCGCCTCGTTGCGCCCTGGTCCTCCGGAAAGCGGGCATGACCATGACGACCACCGTCCCCGACCGGACTGAGCAGTCGACGGCCACCTCGATCCTCGCGGTTGACGAGCTGCGGAAGCAGCTGCGCACGGCCGCCTTCGGCGCCACGCTGAAGAGCCTTCGGAGGAGCCTGTTCGTCGCCCTCTCGACGATCGTGATCGTGTTGGCAATCTGGATCGGCGTCGTGCTCTTCAGTGGAGTCTCGTCGTACGTCGTCAAGGGGCCGTGGGACGTCTGGAACCACCTCGTCACGGACGCGAAGGCAGCGGAGCACCGCGCCGAACTCGGGGGCCTTTTCGCGGTGACCATCGGCGACGCGCTGATCGGCTTCGCGGCGGGGCTCATCGTGGCGATTCTCGGCGCGATCCTCTTCCGGCTCTCCAAGGGCCTCGAGCACGCGCTGATGCCGTTCGCGATGCTGCTCCGCTCGGTACCGCTGATCGCTATGGCGCCGCTGATCATCCTGGTCTTCGGCACCGGTTCGATCGCCTCCGTCGCCGTCATCGGTGGGATCGTCGTGCTGTTCCCCGCGCTGGTGACCATCGCCTTCGGCCTCAACAACGCCTCGCCGCAAATGCTCGACGTCGTTGCGGTCTATGGAGGCGGTACTCTCACCGCGATCCGCAAGGTCGCGATCCCCGGCTCACTGCCCTCGCTCTTCGCCGCGATTCGCATTTCGGTTCCCGGAGCGATCACCGGCGCGCTCCTCGCCGAGTGGCTCTCCACCGGCTCCGGCATCGGCGGGGCGATCAACGCCTGGTCGGCGCAGGCCCGCTTCGCCGACGTCTGGTCGGCCGTCGTGCTCGTGACGGCCGTCTCGCTCGTCCTCTACATGGCGGTTCAGGTGATCGAGACCTTCGTCCTCTCCCGCATGTCCCTCTCCCTCACCTGACCCTCCCGTGAGATGCCTCTTGGGTATGCCTCCGCCGGCCTGTCGCGCAAGTGGCATCTCGCGGGACGGGAGAGCAGGAGCGACGGGGCAGGTCAGACGGTGAGGATCGCGTCGACGCGGTGGCCGGCCAGCACTTCGCGGCCGCCGAGCCCGTCGAGCTCCATGACGACGGCGATGCCCTCGAGGCGCCAGCCGGCGCGGTCGATGAGACGGCGGCTCGCGTCGAGCGTGCCACCGGTCGCGAGCACGTCATCGACCAGCAGCAGGCGGGAGCCGCGCGGGGCCGCATCCACGTGGACCTCGAGCGTCGTCTCGCCGTACTCGAGAGTCGCCCGTTCCCGCAGGACCGCCCGCGGCAGCTTGCCGGGCTTACGGATCGTGACCACGCCGAGTCCTGCGGAATAGGCAGCGGCGGCGGCGAGGAGAAAGCCGCGCGCCTCCACCCCTGCGATCGCGTCGATCCGGCCGCGGTACGGCTCGATCAGTGCGTCGGCGACCGCGCGGAGTGCCTCACCGTCGCCGAAGACCGGCGTCAGGTCGCGGAACAGGATGCCCGGGCTGGGGAAGTCCGGAACGACGGCGGTGAGGCGGTTGACGTGGTCGGCGGCGGTCGTGGTCATGGGGAACCTCCGGTGGGGCGGGAGCGCCGAGGCCGTCCGGCCGATCGGGCCCTGGGAGTCTAGGACCGCGCGGGGGCTCCTGCGGTTCGGAGGCGGTCAGTAGACTCCTTCCCGACCGCTCCCATCCTCCGGGAGCCCACCCGTCAAGAGGAGATAGTTGTGGCCCTTATCGAGGCAGTCGTCGCCCGAGAAATTCTGGACTCGCGTGGCAACCCCACCGTCGAGGTCGAGGTCCTGCTCGAGGACGGCGCGTCCTCGCGAGCGGCCGTTCCGTCCGGTGCCTCCACCGGCGCGTTCGAGGCGTACGAGCTGCGCGACGGCGACGCTGAGCGCTACCTCGGCAAGGGCGTACAGAAGGCTGTCGACGCCGTCATCGACGAGATCGGCCCGGCCATCGAGGGCTTCGACGCCACCGACCAGCGCCTCATCGACGCCGAGCTGATCGAACTCGACGGCACCGAGAACAAGTCGCGCCTGGGCGCCAACGCGATCCTCGGAGTCAGCCTCGCCGTCGCGAAGGCCGCGGCCCAGTCGGCCGACCTCGACCTCTTCCGCTACGTCGGCGGCCCGAACGCGCACACCCTGCCCGTGCCCCTGATGAACATCATCAACGGAGGCGCGCACGCCGACACCGGCGTCGACATCCAGGAGTTCATGGCCGTCCCGCTGGGCGCCGAGTCGTTCTCGGAAGGCCTGCGCTGGGGCGTGGAGATTTACCATGCACTCAAGTCGCAGCTGAAGAAGGCGGGCTTCGCGACCGGCCTCGGCGACGAGGGCGGCTTCGCCCCCGACCTGCCTACCAACCGCGAGGCGCTCGACTTCATCCTCAAGGCTGTCGAGGCAGCCGGCTTCACCCCCGGGAAGGACATCGGCCTCGCGCTCGACGTCGCCTCCTCCGAGTTCTTCGAGGACGGCGCGTACGCGTTCGAGGGCAAGAAGCTCTCGGCCGAGGAGTTGTCGGCGTACTACAGCGACCTCGTCGCCAACTACCCGCTGGTCTCGATCGAGGACCCGCTGGCCGAGGACGACTGGGCCGGCTGGACGCACCTCACCGAGACCCTCGGTGACAAGGTGCAGCTCGTCGGCGATGACCTCTACGTCACCAACCCGGTCCGCCTTGCTCGCGGCATCGCCGAGAAGGCCGGCAACTCGATCCTGGTCAAGGTGAACCAGATCGGCACGCTCACCGAGACGCTGGACGCCGTGGCCCTGGCCCAGCGCAGCGGCATGACCGCGATCCTCTCGCACCGCTCCGGCGAGACCGAGGACACGACCATCGCCGACCTCGCGGTCGCGACGGACGCCGGCCAGATCAAGACCGGTGCCCCCGCCCGCTCGGACCGCGTGGCGAAGTACAACCAGCTGCTGCGCATCGAGGAGATCCTGGGAGGTGCGGCGACCTACGCGGGTCGCTCGGCCTTCCCGCGCTTCTCGGCGTAGTCTCTCCCCGCCGGAACGGCCCCGGAGCCTCAGCACGTCGGTGTGGGCGCCGGGGCCGCTGCTCGTCCTGTCCCACTTCATCGCGCTCGAGGAGGTATTCGCTCATGGCCCAACCGCCCCGCCGCCCCTCCGCTCCCGGCAGCGCACCGCGTCGACCCGCCGCGGCTCCGGCCGCCGCACCGCAGAAGACGACGACAGCGACGCGGTCGGTGAAGGGCTCCGGATCGACGTCTGACGCCGCTTCCGCACCTCGCGCCCCCCGCCCGAAACAGCCGCCAGCCGCACCCTCCTCCGCCTGGATCGCCGGTCTGCGCGGCTCCGGATTCACCCTTGTGGTGATGGCCATCATGATCTTGGCGGTCTTCGTTCTCGCTCCCGGTATCAAGAATTTCGTGGAGCAGCGTGCCGCGATCGCCGACCTGCAGCGCACGGTCGACGCCGCCAAGACGCAGTCGCAGAATCTCGATGAGGAGAGGACGCGCTGGTCCGACCCCGCGTTCATCCGCGCTCAGGCGCGCGAGCGCCTCTACTTCGTGATGCCTGGCGAGGTCAGCTACCTCGTGCTCGACGACATCGCCGTCGCCCAGCAGGCCGAGCAGCCCGCCAGCGATACCGTGCAGGAGACACCGACCGACTGGGCCGGCTCGCTGCTCTCCTCGATCGCGGTCTCCGGCCTCGGTGAGCCGACGGCGCAGGAGCTGACTCCCGCTCCCTGAGGCTGCGCCGCACGCCTGCGTACACTGAAACGTCCTCCCGGCCGTTTGTCCTCTGGAGCCCCCGTGACCACGCCCCCCTTCGATCCGCCGTCCGAGCGCGATATCGCGGTCGTCTCCGCGCAGCTCGGCCGCCCCGCCCGCGACGTGATCGGGATCAGCGCCCGTTGCGTCTGCGGTAACCCGACGGTCGTGTCGACCAGCCCGCGCCTGTCTGACGGCACGCCATTTCCGACCTTCTACTACCTGACGCACCCCGCAGCCACAGCCGCGATCTCGCAGCTTGAGGCGACGCAGGTGATGGTCGAGTACACCGCGCTTCTCGCCCAGGAGGACACGCTGCGTGCGGCGTACGCAGCCGCGCACCGGGCGTTCCTCGCCGACCGCGAGAGTGTCGCCTCCGTACCCGAGATCGCCGGCATCTCCTCTGGCGGGATGCCCACCCGGGTGAAGTGCCTGCACGCGCTGGCCGCGCACGCTCTCGCCGCCGGCCCCGGCGTCAATCCGATCGGCGACCTGGCCCTGGGGCGGGCCGGCTGGTCCCCGGAGCGCTGCGCCTGCACGGCGCTCGCCGTGTAGCCCCTCCTATTTCGCTAAGCTCGTCCCCAGTCGGGGTCAGTGCTGCCACCGCATCGAGAGCGGGCACTTCGCGTTAATGGGGGTGTTCGCATTGTCCATTCCCCTTGGAGATTCACCCGTGCCCAAAATTCTGATCGTCGGAGGCGGCTACGCCGGTTTCTACACCGCGTGGAAGCTCGAGAAGCAGCTCCGCCCGAACGAGGCAGAGGTCACGATCGTCGACCCCCTGCCCTACATGGCGTATTTGCCCTTCCTCCCCGAGGTCGCGGCCGGCTCGATCGAGCCTCGCCACGCGATCGTCTCGCTCCGACGCCACCTGAAGAAGACCGCGATCCTCGCCGCCAAGGTAACGAAGATCGACCACGCCGCTCGCACGGCGACAATCACCCCGACGGTCGGGGAGCCGTACGAGTTCGTCTACGACCAGATCGTCGTCACTGCCGGCTCCGTCTCGCGTACGTTCCCGATCCCGGGCGTCGCCGACAACGCCATCGGCCTCAAGACGATCGAGGAGGCGATCGCCATCCGCGACCGCATCCTGACCAACTTCGACAAGGCCGCCACTCTCCCGGCCGGCCCCGAGCGCTCCCGTCTGCTGACCGTCACGGTCGTCGGGGGCGGTTTCGCCGGCATCGAGGTCTTCGCCGAGCTGCGCTCCTTCGCGAGCGCCCTGCTCAAGCGCTACCCCGAGATCGACTTCGAGGAGACGCAGTTCCACCTCATCGAGGCGATGGGGCGGATCATGCCCGAGGTCGCCCTCGAGACCAGCCACTGGGTGCTGAAGAATCTCGATGAGCGCGGCGCCACCGTCCACCTCGACACGCAGCTGAAGTCGGCCGAGAACGGCGTCATCCAGCTCTCCACCGGTGAGAGCTTCGAGTCGGACCTCATCATCTGGACCGCGGGCGTGATGGCCAACCCGTCGATCAAGAACTCAGACCTCCCTATCGAGGAGCGCGGCCGTCTGCGTGTACGGGCCGACCTGCGCGTCGGCCACGACGACGTGATCATCGAGGGTGCCTGGGGTGCAGGCGATGCGACGGCGGTCCCCGACCTCACCGGCGGCGGTGTCGGCGGCTTCTGCGTCCCCAATGCGCAGCACGCCGTCCGCCAGGGCAAGCTGATGGCCAAGAACATCACCGCGGTCCTGCGCGGCGAGAAGCCGGTCGACTACTTCCACAAGAATGCTGGAGCGGTTGCGGGCTTGGGCATCGGCATCGGTGTCTTCCAGTCCGGCAAGCTCTCGATCAAGGGTTTCCCCGCCTGGGTCATGCACCGCGGCTACCACGGCGTTGCGATGCCGTCCTGGGAGCGCAAGTTCCGCGTCGTCGGGGGATGGTGGAACAACCTCTGGCTCGGCCGCGACATCGCCTCGATCGAGGCCCGTGAGTACCCGCGCGGCTCCTTCGAAACCTATGCGTCGCGTCCGCGCCCGGCGGCTCCCGCCGAGGCCCCGGCCGCGCAGGCTCCGACGCAGAGTTCCGGCCAGGCCGGCGCTCCCGTGCCGGTCGGTGGCGAGCCCGCCACGTCCTGACAGTGCCGCTGGGAGGCGCGAGAGTTCGCGCCTTCCAGGGTCGCCCCCATAGCCCAATCGGCAGAGGCAGACGACTTAAAATCGTTTCAGTCTGGGTTCGAGTCCCAGTGGGGGCACCTCTGCGGCGCGGCGTCCGACCTCCGACATCGCCGGGCGCCATTCCGGCGCGTCCGCCGGGCCGACGTGTCTGTCACCGGGGTTGAGATGCGCTGTCGGCGGCGTCGGCGGCCTATCCGGGGTTCTGAACCTCGGTGACGAACAGCTGTCGACCGAGGACCGTGCGGGAATAGAGTGTCGACCCTCCGCTCCCGCGCCACCTCGCATAGAGTCGTCGCCAGGCGGTTGCACGTCCGGACGCGGGTCCGGACGACGATCCGCCCGGTTCACGGCGGGCATCCCGAACGGCTTCCCGCTTCTCGTGCCCGCGGGCACCGTCAAGCACCGCCCGGCAACGGGCGGCGGGGAGGCCCCCATGGGGAAGCTGCTCTACGGAGCCTCGGGCGTCGAGATCGAGTTCGACGACCGCACGCTCACGCACGTTCAGATCGTCATCGCGAACAAGTTGCGCCGCCGCGAGAGCTTCTTCTTCTCGTGGCGCGACGACCCTGCGGTTGGTGATGGGCGCTCCAGTATCTGGCTCGACCCCTCCGTCCCGCTGTACTTCAAGTACTTTGGCAGCCGCGTCCCCTCGATCAACCGCACCTGGATCGATCTGTTGACCGCTTCTGCGAACTCCTCCGGCGGTCTTCAGCTGGTCCAGGAGCCGGACGCCGCACCGACCCCGCGGCCGAAGGGCGAGCAGGGTCCCTGATCCTCAGACCCTCACGAAAAGACCCGCAGAGCCGCCGACCCTCACGAAGAGAAGAGCCCGCATGCAGCGCGATGTCTCGGTCCGTCTCACCCTCGACGTCGCGGCTCCGGCGGCTCTCGTGCTCTCGGTCGCTGTGGCGGAGGCGTACGGGGCCGTCGAGACTCTGGCTCTGAGCGTCGACGGGCGTCCGCTCGCGCCGCGCGAGGTGCTCGACCAGCACGGCACTCGGCTGCATGTGCTTGATGCGCCCGTCGGGCACCTCGTCGTCGACTACTCCGCACGTATCTGGGGCCGCCTCGCTCCCCTCGCGGGAGAGGAGGTGGACCGCCTGCGCTACCTGCGGCCGAGCCGGTACGCCGAGTCGGACGTGCTCTGGGCCACTGCGCGTGCGGAGTTTGCTGGGCTCTCTGGCCAGAGCCTGCTGACGGCGGTCAGCTCGTGGGTCGGCACCCGACTGGCGTACGTGGCCGGGTCGAGCCTGCCGACCGACGGCGCGGAGCGGACCCTGCTCGCGCGCCGGGGCGTGTGCCGCGACTTCGCGCACCTCGTCGTTGCTCTGCTCCGCGCCCTTGACGTCCCCGCGCGCCTCGCCGCCGTCTACGCGCCCGGGTTGCAGCCCATGGACTTTCATGCGGTTGCCGAGGCCTGGGTCGAGGGGGAGTGGCGCGTGGTCGACGCGACGACGCTCGCTCCGCGCTCCAGCCTGGTCCGCATCGCGACCGGGCGGGATGCGGCTGACACCGCGTTCCTCGGGGTCTACGGCGGGATCGCGACGCTCCGTGAGCTCACAGTGAGCGCGGTGGCCGACTCGCTGCCCGACGACGACCTCGACGAGTCGGTCTCGATCGGCTGAGCCGGGCTGCTACTCCGAATCGACGAAGCGCCGCCAGGCCCAGATCGACGTGCAGACCGCGGTAAACGCGACGACCGCAAACAGCACTGGCCCGGCCCCGCCGTCGGTCGACCACGCGGCGATGGTCGGAGTGAGCAGCACGAACAGCACCGTTGTGGCAAGCAGGGTCAGACCCAGCCAGAGCAGCGGGGACCACGTCACGATGCTCCGCCCGGCCGGCCGCCCCACCGGGAACAGCAGCACCACGCTTGAACCCACTGAGATCAACGTCGTCGCGTTGAGTACCTCGGCGGAGAGGACGGCCCCGAACGATCCGTCAAGGGGCACGAGTGCACAGGCGCCCCAGGCCAGGCCCGCGAGGGCGAGTAGTGAGATGACCCGCACGGTAGCGAGTTTCGCGCGGGCGGAGGCGGAGGCTCCCGCAGGCAGGACGAGTCCGATCACCACGCCAAAGAGGAAGGCCGGGTCGAGGCCGGCGAACCGCGAGAGGAGCGCGGCGGCGGCGACCAGGATCAGAGAGCGCGGGGCGGCGACGACGCCGATCACTGGAATGCCGAGACGACGACCGATGACCGCGGGCACTCCCGCGGCGACCGCGTTGACGAGAGCAACCGCGATGATCACGGCGATCAGCAACCGAAGATAAGCGGGCTGATTATCGACGCGCCCCGAGAGCAGGGCTAAACCGGCGGCGCAGCCGATCATCCCGACCACCATCAGGCGCGGCGAGATCGGGCCGGTGTCTGGCTTGTCGTCATACTCGACCGCGGCGCGGTTACGGCCGGTCAGGCGCCAGGTGCGGACAGCGTGCGGAGCGCGGCCGGCGGCGGCGAGGCGTGCGGGCACCACCACGAGGGCGAGGGAGAGCAGCGCGAGAGCGAGCGATCGCATCCAGTCTGCTATCGACATGATCGGGGACCCCGTCGAGAGCGCTGTGGTCATCCCGGTCGCCGAGTTCCAGCCGCCGGGGGCCGAACCGGCATCGGGTGCCGGGGCGGGGGAAGACGGGGGCTGCTCGATCGGACCGGGCGCGGGTGTCGGCGTCGGCTCGCTTCTCGGCTCGGCCTGCGGAGCGGGCGCCGCCTGGCCGGGTCGAGCAGGCGTCGGAGTTGCGGTCGGTGGCGGCGACGCTGTGCCGGGCGCGGGCGCGGGATTCGTGCGCGGTACCGAGGGAGTGGTGCCGGGGGTGGCGGGTGGCGTTGTCGGTGGGTCGGAGGGAGCAGCGGTCGCAGCCGCGAAGGTCACGTCGATCCACGGGCTCGGTGGGCTGTAGTTGCCTGCGCTGTCGCCCGCGATGACCGAGACGCGGTGCGCGCCGGACGCGATCGTCCCACCCGTGCAGCTCCACGCACCGGACGCGACGGCCGCGTCGCACGTGTTCACGCGGTCGACGTACACGTAGGCGCGGGTGCCGTCGGTGCCGGTTCCGGAGTAGGTGGCCCCGGTCAGCGGCAGCGTGGCTCCGCTCGTCGGTGAGCCCAAAGCTGGCGCGGACGGAGCGACCGTGTCGACGACGAGCGTGACCGGCGCGCTCGCCGGAGAGGCCGTGCTCCCCGCGAACGACGCGGTCTGGGTCGCGGTGATCCGGTAGCTGCCGGGAGCCGGAGTGGGAGTGAGCTGGCAGAACCAGGCGCCGCTCGAATCCGCGGTGGCGAGGCAGGATGCGCCGCCGTTCGAGACCGCCGCGACGCTTGCGCGGGGGTAGGCGGTGCCGCGCACGGAGCCGGCCGAGGTGGCGGAGCCGTCGACGGACTGGATGACCGGAGCGCTCAGGACCGCAATGTCGATCGCGGCCGAGCTGGTGCCGCCCGCGGCGAGGAGTTCCACGGCGACGAGCGTCGCAGGACCGTCCTTCAGTGTCACGACGCAGCTCCAGCGGCCGTCCGTGCCGGTGGTCGTGATGCAGAGCGGATCGTTGCCGCCGCGCAGCCCAACCTGCACCTGGTTGCCAGCGGTCGCGGTGCCGGTGACTGTGGTCGTGTCGGTGGAGAGGACGGTGCCTGCCGCGGGTGCGGTGATCGCCACGGTCGCAGCCTGGGCGGCGGGCGCGGCGAGGCCCGAGGCCGAGGCGACGACGGCGAGGAGGACCAGCAGGAGTGCGGCGGTGCTCCTCCGGGATCGGCGCAGCTGGGGCACCGGTGCGACCGATGGACCCCCCGGTACTGCCACGTCGACGCCCGATTTCACGATGCGTCAATTGGACGGGCGCACGGGGGCGGTGTCAAGCGCGCCGCACCGGCGTTACCGGAAGTCCACCCATCGGAGGAGGAGGTTCACCCGGATGGGGGAGCGCGAAGAGTGCGGGAGAGCGCTTCCGCGAGAATATACCCGGCCACGACACGACGGAGGACAGACCATGCGCGAAGACGAGGCGCGGGGGCGCAATCGGCGACAGATGCGGGCCGAGGCCGCGCGCTTCGACGATCCACGCGAGCTGGGGAGGATCCTCCCACCCGGGATGCGGATCGGCCTGGCTCAGAGCGCCTTCCAGACAGAGGGGTCGCTCGAGGCGGGCGGGCGGGGCCGATCGGTCTGGGACGACTTCGCTCTGCGACGCGGGACGATCGCCGAGGAAGCGACGCCCGAGATCGCAACCGACTTCCTCCTGCGCTGGCGCGAGGACCTCGCGCTGCTGGTCGACCTCGGTGTCGATGAGCTGCGGCTTTCGATTTCCTGGTCGCGGGTGCAGCCGGACGGACGGGGGCCGGTCGACCGCGGCGGCCTGGGCTTCTACGACCGGCTGCTCGACGCGCTCGCCGAGGCGGGCCTGCGCGTCGCGCTGACGCTGCACCACCGCGACACGCCCTCGGCGCTCAGCGGTGGCTGGATGAACCGCGACACGGCGTTCCGCTTCGGAGACCTGGCCTTCGAACTCGGCCCTCGGCTTGGCGACCGGGTTGCCGACTGGATCACGCTCGACTCGCCCTCCACCGTGATGCTCGAGGGCTACGCCCTCACGCGTCACGCGCCCGCCGCGGGTCGCCTTTTCAGCGCCCTGCCCGCGCTGCACCATCAGCTACTGGGCCACGGCGTCGCCCTCGAGGCCCTGCGGGCAGCCGAAGTGGGCGGGAGGATCGGGATCGTCGACGCCCTCGCACCTGTCGAGGCCGCCTCGGATGACGAGCACGATCGGGCCTGGGCTGCTCTGGCCGATGTGCTCCGTAACCGTCTCGTCGCCGATGCTGTGCTGACGGGGGCGTACCCCGAGGGCCCTGAGGAGTTGCCGCCCTTCCTCGGGCCCCTCGCGCAGGCCGACCCGGTCGACCTCGCGCGCATCGCGGCTCCGCTCGATTTCTACGCGGTCGCGCCGCTACCGCCACAGCGCATCGCCTCGGGCCGCGATCCGGCGGCGCCGATCGGGGTCGGGGCGCCACCGGTGCTGCCGTTCCACACCGTCGCCTGGCCGGAGCTGGACCGCACGGGAGACGGTTCGCCGGTGGCGCCCTGGGCCGTCGTCTCGGTGCTGCGGTCGCTCGTCGAGCGCTACGGCGAGGCCCTTCCTCCGCTGGTCGTTACGGCCCTTGGCGCAAGCTACCCCGACGAGCCGGACCGAGAGGGAGCGATCGTCGACACCGAGCGCATCCGCTGGCTCGGCGCACACCTCGCGGCCCTGGCGGAGGCGGTGCACGACGGTCTCCTGGTCGAAGCCGTGCAGCTCTGGACGCTGGTGGACGCTTTCGAGTGGCAGCACGGGTACACCCGGCCACACGGCCTGGTGGCCCTCGATGCGCGAAGTCAGGACCGGGTGCCCAAGGCCTCCTACGACTGGTTGCGGCGGGTGCTCGATTCCCGCTCCTGACGATCCGACGTGCGAGACTGCGCCCGTGCGCAGCCTCCTCGCCCTGGCCTCCGTCCTCCACGCCGATCCCACCCCGGTGCTCGTCGCTCTCGCCGACGTGCTCGCGGCTGAGGACGCCGTCTACGAGCGCCGAGGGAATGGTCTGGAGCGGCGCTTCCCGGTGCTGGGCGTCGAGCAGTGGCGAGTGCTCGAGGACGAGGAGGGCAGCCGGGTCGAGTGTGAGCTTGTCGCGTCGTCCGCGTCCTCGGCGTTGGCCGGAGTGCTGGCTCGGCGGCGGATCCGGGAAGCGCCTGAGCGCTTCCGTGCCGTTGTCACCGCGGTCGCCGACGCTGTGGAGTGATCGCGACCGCCCACCTCCGACCCCCCGAACGGGGAATTCCGGAGGGTGGGCCGCTGTTGTCTACCGATGACGGACAGGGCGACGAGCCCGTCCACAGGAGACTTCGGAGGGGCCAGAGGCAGATGGCAGGAACAGGGACGACTAAGGGACGAGGCGCGCGTGGTGGCGACGGAGAGATCGTTTACCGTCGGCACGCGAACGGGCGCGGCATGGTTGCTCCCGGCTCGCGCGTGTCCGCGTCCGCCTATATCGAGACGGGCGCCTACGTCGAGCCAGGTGCGACGGTCGGCGAGCGGGCGTGGATCGGCGCCGGTAGCTGGGTCGACCGCGACGCGATGATTGGGCACAGCGCCTTTATCGGCGCGAACGTGCACGTCGGTCCCGAAGCGGTCGTCGGACCAGGGGCCCGCATCGGGAGCTACTCGCGCATCGGCGGCTCGGCCGTCATCGCCACAGGAGCGCGCGTGGACCGCGACACCGTGGTCCCTGCCGGCAGTCGGCTGGGCGCCGACGACAGCGGGAGTCGCGCCGCCTGAGTACCCGCGACCCTGTTCTGTCGACTCCCACAAGCGGCGGAATAGGGTCGTTCCATGTTCGAACTCCACCATCTCAGCGCTCAGGAGCAGTGGGACTGGCTGCAGCGCGGCGACATCACTCCGCTCGAACTCGTCGACCACTATCTCGCTCGGATTGAGCGCTGGAACGGCGAACTCGGTGCCTTCACCACGGTGACTCCGGAGGCTGCCCGCGAACGTGCAGCGTCCCTCTCCTCCGACGACCTGGCGCGCACCGCGCCGCTCTGGGGCCTGCCCAGCGGCGACAAGGATCTCTGGCGCCGCGCCGGAGTGCGCACCACCTTCGGCTCCCGACTGTGTGAGCATCACGTGCCCACCGCCTCCGACGAGATCGTCGAGGTGCTCGACGCTGCGGGAGCCGTCAGCCTCGGCACGACAGCCGCGTCGGAGTTCGGCATGCCCTCGTACACCGAGACCCGCATCGGACCGCCGGCGGTGACCCCGTGGGACACCCGGCTCGGCGCGGGGGGATCGAGCGGAGGCGCGGCGGTCGCCGTCGCGGCCGGCCTGCTCCCCTTCGCTCCCGCGTCCGACGGCGGGGGCTCGATCCGAATCCCTGCGGCGGCCTGCGGGCTGGTCGGCGTGAAGCCATCGCGTGGGCGGGTGGCTGCGCTCTCGGGGATCGGCGGCGTCGGCGGTCTCACGGTCGCCGGTCCCCTCGCCCGCTCCGTCGCGGACGCTGGGCTGCTGCTGGAGGGGATGCTCGAGCGGCAGAACGGCCGCCTCCCGCAGCGCTGGTCGCTGGGCGCCCCCGGTGACGGTGACGGATCCTTCCTCGGCGCGGCGGTGCGAGGGGAGGGCCGCTTCCAGATCGGTGTCGTGACGGCCTCGCCCTGGGACGAGGAGTACGAGATCGTCCTGGCGCCCGAGGCTCGCGCCGCACTGGAGGAGGGCATCGCGGCACTGAACGCGCTCGGCCACGGGCTCGAGGAGGCGGCACTGCCGCCGAGCGCCGCGTATCCTGCGGCCTTCCGGATGCTGTGGCAGAGCGGTGCGGCGACCCTTCCCGTCGAGGGAGCGGACCTCGACCTGCTGGAGCCGCTGACGCGCTGGCTGATCGAGGAGGGGCGCCGCCACTCCGCCCGCGAGATCGTCGAGGCAGCGGGCTGGCTCTCGGCCTACGAGCGCTCGGTGATCGCCGCCTTCGCCGGCTTCGACGCGATCCTCACCCCGTCGCTGGCGATGACGCCGCGACCGGTCGGTTGGTATGACCTCGAGGATCCCGAGCGCAACTTCGAACAGCAGGTGCTGTACACGCCCTACACCTCGTTCGTGAACGTCACCGGGCTCCCCGCGATCACCCTGCCGCTGAGCACGACCGAGGCGGGACTCCCGATGGGGGTCCAGCTCATCGGCCGCCCCGGTGGGGAGGCGACGCTGCTCGCGATCGGCGCCCAGCTCGAGCGGCGGACGCGCTGGCAGCGGCGGCATCCGCCCCAGTGGTGAGGGTGCCCGGCGGATGATCAGGGTCGCAGCCTAGGCACTGAGGTAAGCCTTGCCTATACTTGAAGGCGATGTGCATGTTCGAGGACCGCGACGGCTCCGCGCCGGTCGACGTGAAGCAGTACCTGATTGCGGGCGACGAGACCGTTGTGCCGTGGATCCAGAGCATCCTCGACGCGCTGCCCGCAAACGCCCGCGGCCAGGTGTTCATCGAGGTTGATGACGCGCGAGGTCTGCCGCCGCTCTCGGCTCCGGGCCGGGTCTGCGTCACCTGGCTCGGTCGCGCCGGAATCGGTGAGCCCCGCTCCCGAGGAGTCGTCCTCGACCGGGCCGTCCGCGCGTGGACGGGCGAGATGTGCGTGGTCGATCGCGACTACCCGTGGGCCGACGCGCGGCACGACTTCTGCGCCTGGATCGGCGGGGCCGGACCTGTCATTGACGAGCTCGCGACCGACATCGAGGCACGGCTGCGCGTCTCGGCCGAGCACGCGGCCCGCTGAACCCGGCCCGCTGAACCCGGCCCGCTGAACCCGACGTCCGAGAATCCGACCTCCGAGCGAGACGAACCGATGCCTTCGACGACCTCCGCCCGCGCGCGCCCGGCCTACCGGCCTTACCTCGCGACCGTCGCCCGCGCGACCAGAATCGCCCCCCACTTCGTCCGGGTCACCCTCACCGGCGCCGATCTCCACTGCGTTCGCTGCGTGGGGCCCGACCAGAGGATCAAGCTCGTGGTGCCGACCGCGACCTCGGGGGCCGAGGAGTTCATGGCCTCCGTCGCGGACGAGGACGGACCCGACGGGCTCGCTCCTGACTGGTACACCCGCTGGCGCGACCTGCCCGATGAGCTGCGCAACCCGCTCCGCACCTACACCATCCGCGCGACCCGTCCCGAACTCGCCGAAGTCGATGTTGACTTCGCGGCGCACGGCGACACTGGGCCCGCCTCCGCTTGGGCGGAGTCGGCCAGGGTCGGCCAACAGATCGTGATCATCGCCCCCGATACCCGCTCCGAGCTACCGGGTGGCGGCGTCGAATTCCACCCCGGAGCAGCGACGTCGCTCCTGCTCGCCGGTGACGAGACGGCTGTCCCCGCCATCGCCGCGATCCTCGAGAGCCTCGGCGAGCAGGCGAGTGGAGCGGCGTTCCTCGAAGTGCCGACGGCGCTTGACCGGCTCCCGCTGCGTCATCCGGCAGGTGTGAGCGTGACCTGGATCGTCCGTGAACCGGCCGCGGCACCGGGCGCTGCACTTGGTGGCGCGGTGCGCTTCTGGGCGACCCGCTTCCTCACGGCGCACCACCGCGGGGTCGAGGTCTCCGACGTCGACATCGACAGCGGGATCCTCTGGGAGGTCCCGGAGGAAAGCAGCGACCCCGGTCTCTACGCCTGGATCGCCGGGGAGGCCGGCGCGGTGAAGCTTATCCGCCGCTGCCTCGTCACCGAACTGGGGCTCGACCGCAGACGAGTGGCGTTCATGGGGTATTGGCGCAGCGGCCGCCCTGAGTCGAACTAGAGGGCGAGTCACCGGCGGGGAGGCGGCGGCCCGGTACGTGGCGCACGGGGGACGGGGGACGGGGCGGATGGAGCCTGGATCGCGGGCGAGCTCAGAAGAGGGTAGGGGAGACGCCGACGAGGCGGCTGGAGAGGTTCCAGAGGTCGTGGGCGAGGGCGCGGTCGCGTGCTTGCGGGTTGAGGGAGCCGTGCGGCGTGAGCTGGTCGAAGTAGGTGCCGCTCGCGGCGCCCACGTCTGGCTCGGAGGCAAGCGTGATCAACGGCACGGCCCCGGCCTCGGCGGAGATGCCGAAGGACCCGATCGACAGGCTTGCCATCGTCTTCATCAACACGCTGTCCGACCCGAAGTTAGTCGAGACGACACCCGGATGGAACGAGTAAGCGTCGACCGCGGTCGTCAGCAGCCGCTCAGCCAGCTCCCGAATGAACAGAATCGTCACGAGCTTGGACGTCCCGTACGCGCGCCAGCCGCCGAGCCACGGACCGCGACGGCTGTCGAGATCGTCGAGGCGGAGCCGGCCAAAGCGGTTCGCGACGCTCGCGGTCGACACCACGCGCACACCGGCCCGTTCCTGCGAGGTCTCGATCATCCGGGGGAGCAGGAGGCGGGTGAGAAGGAACGGCGCCAGGTGGTTGCTCTGGATCGTCCGCTCGTAGCCGTCGACCGTGTCGGCCCGGGTCGACACTAGGCCGCCCGCGTTATTGGCGAGCACGTCGATCCGCTCGTAGCGCTCGAGCAGGCCGTCGGCGAGAGCCCGGACCTCATCGAGCCGATCGAAGTCGGCGAGAAACGCCTCTCCGCCGACGTCGGCCGCGACCGCACGCGTGCGCTCGGGGTTACGCCCGACCACCGCGACGCTGGCGCCCGCTGCGGCCAGCGCGCCGGCCGCGACCCGGCCGATGCCGGAGCTGGCTCCGGTGACGACGACCACGCGTCCTGTCATGTCAGTGACCACGGAGATACCCGCCCTTCTCGAGGCCTGCCTCGATCTCGAATCGATTGCGCAGCGGATCGCGACCCGCCGCGGTATAGACAAACGGGAACCACATCCCGTAGTGCTGCCACTGCCCCTTGTGCACGGCCTCGTGCTCGAGGACGCGCACGGACACGTTCGTGCCCGTCAGGTAACTCGTCCCCACGCAGGAGCCGCCGCGACCGAACGCCCAGGCGGGGAGTCCGGTGAAGACGACGAGCCCGTGGCTGCGCCGGATGGTGCCGGTGCTCCAGAGGGCGCCCCAGGCGAGTCCGACCGCGCAGGCGAAGAGATAGCCGGGTCGGGTGATCGCCGGATCGAGGGCGACCCTCGAGACGGCACGGCGGAGGGCGCTCACGCGCTGCCGCGCCCGTAGGTCTCGAGCAGGCGCAGCCAGACCTCGCTGATGGTCGGATAGGAGGGGACGGCATGCCAGAGGCGCGAGAGCGGCACCTCGCCGACGACTGCGACGGTCGCCGAGTGGATCAGCTCGCCGACCTCCTTGCCGACGAAGGTCACTCCAAGAACGACCTTCCGTTCCTCGTCCACGACCATCCTTGCGGTTCCGGTGTAGCCGACCGCGGCGAGGGAGGCCCCGGCGACGGAGCCAATCTCGTAATCAACGACGCGGATGCGATAGCCGGCCTTCTCAGCAGCCGCGGCGGTGAGGCCCACGGAAGCGACCTCGGGATCGGTGAAGACGACCTGCGGGACGGCCTCGTGGTCGGCGGTCGCGACGTGGGCGCCCCACGGTGCGTCGTTCACCTTGGCGCCGGTGGCGCGCGCGACGATCACGTCTCCCGCTGCGCGGGCCTGGTACTTGCCCTGGTGGGTGAGTAACGCGCGGTGGTTGACGTCGCCGACTCCGTAGAGCCACGGGCGCTCGCCACCGAGGGGCGCACCGTCGGCGCCGAGCACGAGCAAAGTGTCATCGACCGAGAGAGCGGAGCCGGGCTCGAGACCGACCGTGTCGAGGCCGACGTCTCGGGTGTGCGGCGCACGACCGGTGGCGGCGAGGATCTCGTCGGCCTCGATCACGTCTCCGCCGTCGAGAGTGACGGCGACGGTGCCGGATCGGCGCTCGACAACGACAGGGGAATCACCGAGGCGGACATCGACGCCGAGCTGGCTGAGCGCCGAGCCGACCAGCTCCCCGGCGAACGGCTCGAACGGCGACAGCAGTCCGCTCCGGGCGATCAGGGTGACGGAGGAGCCGAGGCCCGCGTAGGCCGTGGCCATCTCGCAGGCGACGACTCCGCCGCCGATGATCACGAGCCGCGGCGGCACCTCCTCCGCCGAGGTCGCCTCGCGGCTCGTCCACGGCGAGACTGCGCGCAGACCGGGGATGTCCGGGACGACGGCGGTGGTGCCGGTGGCGACCGCCACGGCCGAGCGAGCACGGAGGACGCGGACATCGCCCTCGCTGCCGGTCACGGTCACCTCGCGCTCTCCGCTCAGGCGTCCGTGGCCTCGGACGAGTTCGATTCCTGCGCTCTCGAGCCACTGCGCCTGGCCGTGATCGTCGAAGTGGCTGGTGACGGAGTCGCGGTGCTCGAGTAGCGCGGCGACGTCGATGCCTCCGGTGACCGCTTGCGCGGCGCCGGGCAGGTCGCGCGCCGCGCGCAGCGCCATCGGCGCCCGGAGCAGGGCCTTCGACGGCATGCAGGCCCAGTAGGAGCATTCGCCGCCGACGAGTTCGCTCTCGATGATCGCGGCGCTCAGTCCGCCCTGGACAGCGCGGTCGGCGATGTTCTCACCGACGGGTCCGGCTCCGATGACGATCAGGTCGAACTCGTCGGCGGTCGGGCTGCTGGTCATGATCTCTCCTGGGGGAATTGGGGGCTGGGGAATTGGGGGCTGGGGGAATCGGGGGCGCTGCGCCCCGTGGCTGCGGGGAGCGGGCAGACGCCGCTCGGCATCGTGCGCATCAGTGCGCCGGTACGATCTCGGCGCGCCAACTGTCGTACCGGCCGCCCTCGCCCTCGACGGCGCTGATCACCTGCCGCAGGAACGCGCTGGTCGACTCCTCATCGACCGCCGCGTGGTGGCTGGCGACGAGTATCCAGCGCAGGCCGAGGCGGGAGATCGCGATCTGGTAGCCGGAGGCGACGAGGATGCGCCCCGCGCGCCGGGCGACGCTGCGCCGGGAGAAGACGGCGAAGTGGTCGACCTCGCGCAGTTCCCAGATTTGGTCGCCATAGCGCAGCCGGATCTCGAGCTGCTGCGCGGCTCGGTCGAGCTGTGCCTCGAGGGCGGTCGAATCCTGCACGCTTGCTGTGGCGCCCTCGTTGCTCATCGGCCGGTGAACTCTGCGGTCGTCCGGCTGAGGAACGCCTCGGTGCCGATGCGGGCGTCGTCTGAACCGACCAGGCGGACGAGTTCGGCGGGGAGAGCAGCGGCGGCCTCGGCGTCGGAGGCGACGACCGCGAGCCGGGCGTTCGCGAGAGCCGCCTGGACCGCGAGCGGAGCCTGGGCGGCGATGCGGGCAGCGAGCGCGTGGGCGGCCTCGGCGACGGTGCCGTCCGGGACCACCTCCTGGACGAGGCCGATGCGGTGCGCCTCGGCGGCGTCGAAGAGGTCTCCCGTGAGGATCCAGCGCATCGCGTTGCCCCAGCCGGCCGCCCGCGGGAAGCGGAGGGTGGCGCCGCCGAACGGCAGAATTCCGCGGGACACCTCGATCTGCCCGAAGGTGGTGGACTCCTCGGCAATGACCACGTCGCTCGCGAGCGCCAGCTCGATGCCGAGGGTGAGGCAGGTGCCCTGGAGACCAATGACGACGGGTTTCGCGACCGGGCGGGTCAGCAGCCCCCAGGGATCGAGGCCGCCCTCGGGGACGAAGTCGAGGCCGCCGGTGCCGATGCGCGGGCCGATGTCGGCGAGGTCGAGACCGGCGGTGAAGTGCTTGCCCTCGGCGAGGACGACTCCCGCACGCACATCAGGATCGCGGTCGAGTTCGCCGTAAGCGGCGGCGAGTTCGGAGAGGAGGCGGATGTCGGCGGCGTTGCGCTTGTCGGGACGACTCAGCACGATCGCCAGGACGGGACCCTGCCGCTCGATCCGCACCCGCGGTCGCTCGTCGCTCATCGTCCCTCCGTCCGCTCGCCTTCGACTATCTTGCCGGGTGCCACTGACACCCGCCGGGGCTTGCGCAGCGAGCGGAGCATTGTCCTGGGCGCGCTCGGCAGCACCCGGCGATCGAGAGTTGGTGCTGAAGGGTGATTCTTCCGCGAGGTGCCAGGCTCGAGTCCCAGCCCTTCGCTCAGACTCCGCGAGACAGGGCGCCGAGGATCCGCAGGATGGTCGGCAGGTCGTCCTCCGCCGCGACGGGGGAGGACGGGGCGAACGAGGTAACTCCGGCGCCCGCGAGCGGGAAACGGGCCCGCAGCGCGTCGAGGGTCGCGACGAGTCGGGAGGCGGGGACGCCGAACGGCACCGGATCGAACAGGCCAGCAAGATCGGCCGGATCGAGCACGTCGAGGTCGATGTGCACATAGACGGAGGTGGCGCCGGTCGCCTCGACCGCAGCGACGAGAGCCTCCGGATCGACAGCGTCGGCGTCGAGAGCGATCGCGCCCCGCTCGAGCAGCGGCGTGAGTTCGCCGGCGTCGGCGGCGCGGACGCCCGCGAGCACTACCTGCTCGGCGGCGACCCGCTCGTCAGCGGAGGGAACGAGAAGACCGACACCGCGTCCGAGCACCGCCGCGAGGACCATCCCGCAAAAGGCGCCGCTCACCGACGACTCGGGAGTGTGCGCATCGGGGTGAGCGTCGAGCCAGACAAGCGCCACGGGCCCCGGCCTGGTACGCACCGCGTGGCCGATTGCCGCGAACTCGACGCCGCAGTCACCACCGATCGTGATCACAGGTTCGGACCGCCCGGCGAGCGCCTCGCGCATCCGCTCGGCGGTCGCGGCGACGGAGGCATAGCGGCGGACTCCGGTGTCTTGAGCATCACCGGCCTCGGCGGGTACCTCGACAGTGGTGGTGGCGGACGACGGCAGATCGCCCCGGATTGCTTCGGCTCCGTCGACGAGGCGCATCGCACGGGTCGACGCCGAGCCCTGCCACTGGGGGACGACAAGGAAGGAGGCCATGTGTTTCACTATGGCACGCCCCGCCACGCCTCCTCGCTCAGGCGCCGGGCGCACTGCCGGGTAGGGCGGCTGGTGGCGCCAGAGGGCCGTCGAGGTCGACGAGAGCCTCGTCGAGAGCCGATCGTGCCCGATCCGCGGCTGCCCGGGCCTGCTCGAGAGCGACTGCTGGGTCGGCTGCGGCTCGGCGTGCCGCGCTGTCGAGTTGCGCGTGTGTCTCCTCCGCCAGAATCCGCGGCGCTGGTGTGATGCGCTCGCGGTGCACGGCCGTCAGGAGTGTCACCGCCCCGGTACTCAGGTGGGCCGCGGTGCGCGCCGCTTCGAGGAGGAGCAGCTGGCGCTCGGCCTGCGCGCGCGGCTCGCGATAACCGGCCACCACCGGGTCCAGCGCGGCATCCGCGTCGAGGAGGAGGACCAGCAGAGCGGCCGGGTCGTGGCGGGCACCGGCCGTGCGGGCTTCGTCCGCATCCAGCAGGAGGGAGCGTGCGGTGGAGCATGCGGTGGCGACGTCGGCAGCGGAGGCGAGTTGCGCAGAGGTGCGCAGGCGCGAAAGGGTTACCGCCCGCTCCAGATCCTCGCGGATCGAGCGCTCGACTCCGCTGAGCTGCGTCTGGGCGCGGGTGAGGAGCGCGACGAGCGCCTCGACCGCGTCCAGCAGCGAGCCCGCATCCTCCCGTCCGCCGGCTGCTAGCTCTGTCGCCTCGCGGAGGGGGCGGACCTGTCGCTCCGGCGTGGTCGCGGCGAGCGCGGAGACGTCGGCTCGCACGCGGTCTAGGCGCTCCGAGAGGGACGGGGGTGGCGCGCTCATCCCGCGATCGTACGGCCGGAGTGTGACCGCGTGTGACATGCGGAGTCGCCCGTCGTTACTTCCGTGCGCAGGATGGAGCCATGACCCGCTCGCTCGCCATCGTCGAGGTCGCCCGCGCGCGGCCCGGCCGCGAGGAGTACCACGCTTACGTGCAGATCCTGAACGGGCGGATCCTGACCCTCGCCCGCGAGCACGGCTGGGCGGCTCAGCGCTACGCAGCAGAGGATCTCGGGAGCGCGGAGCTGCTTGCGCGGACCGCCGACGCCGACGCGCTGGTCCTGGCGGGCGGCGAGGACATCGCCCCCGAGAACTACGGCGCTCGGCGCGGCTACCCCGCGGAGGGGTCGCATGCCGAGCGGGCCGATGCCGCGCAGATCGCGCTCGTGCACCGCGCGCTGGTTCGGCGCACCCCGCTCCTGGGCATCTGCCGCGGATTGCAGATCGTCAACGTCGCGCTCGGCGGAACGCTGGTGCAAGATCTCGGCCCCGAGGCGGCGCACGTGAACGCCGCGGGTCCCGCGCACCAGCGCATGCACCGGCACGAGGTCGAGCTCGTGGCCGAGTCCACGCTCGGCGGCCTCTTCGGGGCAGGTCGGCTGGCCGTGCAGAGCGCCCATCACCAGGCCGTTGATGTGCTCGCGCCGGGTCTTCGCGTCGTTGCCCGCGCCGATGACGGAGTGGTCGAGGCGGTCGAGCACGGCCGCGCACCCCTTCTCGGGGTGCAGTGGCACCCGGAGGATCCCGAGGCGCCGCACGGTCAGCTCGCCACTCTCCTCGGGGGGCTTCTCGAAGCGACGGGGGTTGACGCGCTTGCGGCCTAAGCCCTCAGTCGTCCGTATCCTCGTGGACGAGAGGCGCAATGGTGAACGCCGGTCCCTCTCGTCCCGCCCGGGCGGCTCAGCGGGCCAGCCGCGCCATCCACGCCTCGATGTCATCGGCCGTGCGGGGGATGCCCGCCGAGAGGTTTTCGGCGCCGTCGGCGGTGACGAGGATGTCGTCCTCGATCCGGACGCCGATGCCGCGGAGGTCTTCCGGGACGGTGAGGTCATCGGGCTGGAAGTAGAGTCCGGGCTCGATTGTGAAGACCATGCCCTCCTCGACCACTCCGTCCAGATACATCTCGCGTCGCGCCTTCGCGCAGTCGTGGACGTCGAGTCCGAGGTGGTGGCTGGTGCCGTGGACCATGTATCGGCGGTGCTGCTGGTTGTCGGACTCGAGCGCCTCCTCGGCACTGACCGGTAGCAGGCCCCACTCGGCGGTGCGGCGGGCGATTACCGCCATTGCCGCGGCATGCACTTCGCGGAATCGGATTCCGGGCCGGACGATCGCGAAGGCCGCGTCGGCCGCCTCCCGGACCGTCTCGTGCACTCGCCGCTGCGCCTCGGAGTACTGGCCGGTGACCGGGAAGGTGCGGGTGATGTCCGCGGTGTAGTAGCTCTCTTGCTCGACGCCGGCGTCGAGCAGCACGAGCTCGCCGGGACGCACGGGCCCGTCGTTGCGGGTCCAGTGCAGGATGCAGGCGTGCGGGCCCGCCGCTGCGATGGTGTCGTAGCCGACCGCGTTGCCGTCGGCGCGGGCTCGTCCGGAGAAGACTCCTTCGATCAGACGCTCGCCGCGCTCGTGCGCAATGATGCGCGGCAGGTCGGCCAGGACATCCTCAAAGCCCCGGCCGGTCGCCCCGACCGCGGCGCGCAGTTCGGCAATTTCGTAGGTGTCCTTCACGAGGCGCAGCTCGGCGATGTCCCGCTCAAACGCGGCGTCGCGCTCGGCCCGCTCGTCGGCGTCGCCCGCGGTCAGTCGTTCGGCGACCAGCGGATCGGCCTCGCGTAGCAGGGCGACGGGAACGCCGTCGCTCGAGGCGAGGACGGCGTCGAGTTCGTCGATGCCGCGCGTCTCGAGTCCGAGGTCGCTCGCGACCTGCGCGAGTGACGGGCGCGGGCCGATCCAGAATTCACCGATCTCGGAGTTGGCGTAGAACTCGTCGGAGTCGCGGCCGGCCCGCTCGCGGAAGTACAGCGTCGTGCGGTGCCCCGACTCGGCCGGCTCGAGCACCAGGACCGCGCCGGGCTCGGAGTCGGAGCCCCACCCGGTGAGCCAGGTGAACGCTGAGTGCGCGCGGAACGGGTAGTCGGTGTCGTTTGCGCGCTGCTTGAGCCGGCCCGCGGGCACGATGAGCCGGACGCCGCTGTGCAGGTTTGACAGGCGTTCACGGCGCGCGGTGGCGAACGACGCCTGTTCACGCGGGGCAGGTAACGGCTCCTCGTGCTTGGCCCAGCCGGAGGCGATGAAGGCGCGGAAGCGGTCGGAGGCGGGGGTCGTGGAGCGGTTCGAGGTGGCGCGGGGGCGCGGGGCGGCAGCGGGGTCGGGCGTCTGAGCGGCGGTCCGCTCCTCCGTGTTCGTCATGCCGCCCATTGTCCTCTTTCAGCAGGTAGGCAGAGGCTGCGGGCGTCTGCTGGAAAAAGTCCGGTGACGGGCGCAGCCTGTGGAGGAGTCTTAGGAGGAATCCTTCACCAGGCCGCGGACCGAGAGCTGAACGACGAGGGGTCGGTGGTCGCTCCCCGCTTCGTCGCGGTCCTCGACCACGAAGTAGCCGGAGACCGCCCAGCGGCCTGAGAAGAGAACGTGATCGATCGGAGCGCCGAGGGCGGGTGGAACCGAGGTCGGCCAGGTGCCGAGGGCGGCGCCTCCCGCCAGCGCGCTGGCGTCCTCGCATCCGCCCAGCGATGCAGTGCCGGGAAGACCGGCCCAGTGGTCGGCGGTGGAGTTGAGGTCGCCGACCACGATGACGTCCTCCTCCGCGGTGCACAGCCGAGCCAGACCGGCGAGGTCGCTCCGCCACTGGGCGAGACGCCCGGGCACGGGCGCCATCGTGTGAACGGCGGCCAGGACCGGCCGCTCGGGCGTGTCCGGTCGGGCGACGAGCGAGGGAGTCACGCCCGTGATAACGCTGCCCGGGTCGACGCTGTAGCCGCCGAGGCCGGGTGAGAGGAGTAGAGCGGAGCCGTCGGTTCCGCCTTCTCCGGCGTAGTGGAGCGTCATCGGCGCTCCCGCGGCGGAGAGAGCGTCTGCGACCTCCTCGGCGCGCGAGCGCGAGACCTCGAGCAGGGCCACGGCGTCGACGGCGTTCTCCTGTACGAGGGCCGCAATCGTCTCGGGCGGCACGCCGTCGTGCAGGATGTTCCAGCTCACGACGCGGACGTCGGCGAGCCGGTGCGCGCGCGGGGGAGCGGACGCGTAGCCGCGCACGCCCTGCACGCCTGCGAGGACCACCGCGAAGGCGACCCCGAGGGCGGCGAGCGCGAGTGACAGACGGCGGATCGGGGCAACCAGCACCGCGAGCACGACCAGGACGGCGGCGGCGGCAACGGCGGCGAGGCCGGTCACCAGCCGGAACGGCACGATCTGCGCGATCGGTGCCTCCCGGGCGACGCCGAAGAACCCCGGCACGACGAGCACCAGCAGCACGATCGCCACCGCGATCGCCACCGCCACCTTCACTAGTCTCGTCGTCATCCCGGATCAGGCTAGGGCATGGGGCCGGCCCGTCTACGATGGAGTGCATGCATATCGATGGAGGGGCGTACGACCTCCACACCCACTCCGTCGTCTCCGACGGCACCGAGGCTCCCGCCGAACTCGTGCGGGCCGCCGCCGCAGCGGGACTGGCAGGAGTGGCCCTCACCGATCACGACTCGACCGGTGGCTGGATTGAGGCGATCGACGCCGCCGAGAGCGTCGGGATCGACCTGCTGCCCGGCATGGAGCTCTCCTCGCGCGTCGGTTGGGCGAGTGTTCATGTGCTCGCCTACCTGATCGATCCGGCCGATCCGGGCCTCGTCGCTGAGACCGCGCGCATCCGCTCGGCTCGCACGCACCGGGCGGAGGCGATCGTGACCGCGATCGCAGCCGACTACGACCTCACCTGGGACGACGTGCTCGCCCAGACCATTCCCGGCACGACCATCGGCCGCCCCCACATCGCTGACGCTCTGGTCGCCCGCGGGCTCGCGGCCGACCGCTCGGCGGCCTTCGCGGGGATTCTCGACTGGCGCGGCGGCTACTACCGTCCGCACTACGCCCCCGACCCGGTCGACGCCGTGCGGCTTGTCCGCGCAGCCGGCGGAGTACCGGTGATCGCGCACCCCGCGGCGAGCACGAGGGGGATCGCGGTCGAATCGATCCTGCCGCAGCTCGTCGACGCTGGGCTGTTCGGCCTCGAGGTCGAGCATCGCGAGAACACGGCCGACGGCAAGCGGCGCCTGCGCGAGCTGGCGGTCCGCTACTCCCTCGTCACTACTGGATCGAGCGACTACCACGGCACGGGCAAGCCCAACCGCCTGGGCGAGAATACGACTCCCCGCGTGACGATCGACGCGATCCGCGCCTCCTGCTCTCGCCCGTAGGAACTCGCGCCCACGAAATCGGCCGCAACGGACGAAATGCGCTGCCGGGGACGGGTATCTCGACCGTCTCTGCCGATCTCGCGACATTTCGCGAGAGGACGATTAGACCTGGGCGTCGGGGCGAGGGGCGCGACGACGCGAGCGCGTGCGACGGCGCGGTTCGCTGTTGCCGTCGTGGTGCTCCTTGCCCTCGCTCGAGGGCGCGGGGGCGGTCTGCACGGCAGAGGGCTCGGCGGAGTCACCACGGGTGCGACGGCGACGGTCAGCACGCTCGGGGCGCGCGACGGCTTTCGCCTCGGCGGGGATCGGGGTCGGCTTGAGTCGGCCTCTCGTGCCCGCGGGGATGTCGAGGTCGGTGTAGAGGTGCGGCGACGAGGAGTAGGTCTCGACCGGATCGGGCTGGCCGAATTCGAGCGCCCGGTTGATCAGGGCCCACTTGTGCAGGTCCTCCCAGTCGACGAAGGTCACCGCGATGCCGGTCTTGCCCGCACGGCCGGTGCGGCCGACACGGTGCAGGTAGGTCTGGTCGTCGTCCGGGATCGTGTGGTTAATCACGTGCGTGACGTCGTTGACGTCGATGCCGCGCGCGGCGACGTCGGTCGCGATGAGGATGTCCTTCTTACCGGCCTTGAACGCGGCCATTGCGCGCTCACGCTGCTCCTGGTTGAGGTCGCCGTGCACGGCCGCCGCGTTGAAGCCGCGGTCGTTCAGCTCCTCGACGATGCGGGCAGCGGCGCGCTTGGTGCGCGTGAAGATCACGGTCTTACCGCGGCCCTCAGCCTGGAGGATTCGCGCGATCACCTCGTCCTTATCGAGCGAGTGCGCCCGATAGACGATGTGCTTGATGTTGGCCTGCGTGATGCCCTCGTCGGGGTCCGTCGCGCGGATGTGGATCGGCTTGTTCATGAAGCGCCGCGCGAGAGCGACGATCGCGCCCGGCATTGTCGCCGAGAAGAGCATCGTGTGGCGGGTGGCGGGAGTCTGCGCGAACAGCTTCTCGATATCAGAGAGGAAGCCGAGGTCGAGCATCTTGTCGGCTTCGTCGAGGACCATCACCTTCACATCTGCGAGGGAGAGCAGGCGCTGGCCGGCGAGGTCGAGCAGGCGACCGGGCGTGCCGACGACGATCTGCGCACCCGCCTTAAGCTGGTCGATCTGACCCTCGTAGGCCTTGCCGCCGTAGATCGAAACGATCTTGGTCGGCCGGTTCGAGGCGGCGAGCTCCATGTCCTCGGTCACCTGCACCGCGAGTTCACGGGTCGGCACGACGATGAGCGCCTTGACGCCGGGTGCGGGATCGGTGCCGAGGGCCTGGATGAGGGGGAGACCGAAGCCGAAGGTCTTGCCGGTGCCCGTCTTGGCCTGGCCGATGATGTCCTGCTTCTGCAGGGCCAGGGGAATCGTCTGCTCCTGAATGGGGAACGGCTCGAGAATGCCCTTGGCGGCGAGCGCGGCGACGATGTCGTCGTCGATTTTCAGATCGGAGAAAGTCACGGAGTGAAGCGCCTGTCGTGTCGAACGGTCTACGCCCCTGTACGACTCCGGGCGCAGCGTCACCGATCCAGCGCCGGTGACATCTCGGCGAGTCTACTGCTCCCGACCCCGAGGGCCCCGAAGGAGGCCGCCGCGGCCCCCGGAGCGGCGTGCCTCCGCGCCCTATGCTGAGGGAATGGCTGCCTGGTTCCGACGTCGACGTCCCCTCCTCGACGTTCCTCGCCTGACGCCGCGCGCTGAATCCTCCATCAAGCGCGACCGCGTCGATCTGGCCGACCTCACGCCGGAAGTCCTCCCCTATCTCGGCCAGGTCGCCTATCTTCAGCTCGCCGTCTTCGAGGTGCTAGCCCGCGCCGTCGCCGAGAGCGACGATCTCGCCGACAAGGAGGCGATTTCCGCCGCCGCGGGCACCGCTCTCGCGAAGCACCATGCCGTGGTCGCTGAGCTGCGTCGACGCGACGTTGAGCCGGGCGAGGCGATGGCGCCGTTTCGGCCCGCAATCGACACCTTCGAGCGCCTGACCCGCGGGGCCAACCTGCACGAGACGCTGCTCTCGGCCCACATCACGGCGGGGCTGCTCGACGACTTCTTCATCCGCCTCTCCGGCGGCTTGCCGAGCGATGTCGGGCCCCGGATCGCCCAGACCCTCGGCGCCGACACCGGGGCAGATGGAGTGGTCGCCATCCTCCGCCGCGAGATTGCCGCCGACGAGCGCTTGGGCTCCCGCCTGGCGGTGTGGGGCCGTCGGTTGGTCGGCGATACCCTCCTCGTGGCCCGCTCTGCACTGTCCGGCTCGGGTAACCACGACTCGGACGAGTCACGCATCGAGCCGGTCTTCACCGAGCTCATCGCTTCGCACACGCGGCGGATGGACGCCCTCGGCCTCACTGCCTGAGGCCGCCTCCCCGAGCGAATTGGCCTCCCGGACCTACCCGAGCCCAGCGCGAGTGCCGTTGTACGTGGTCAGCTGCCGTGCATGGTCAGGGGGCGACGCGGCCCGACAGCATGGCGTGCAGCGAAGCCTCGTCGCGGCGGGCCCGGGAGCGGCCGAGGGACAGGGTGATCAGCACGGAGCCGACCGCGGTGATGGCCAGGGTAATCACCCAGATCAGTCCGCCGTCCCACGGCAGGCCCGCCCAGGTCAGCGCCACCCAGATAACGGCGGCGATCAGCCCGCCCAGCGCCGGCACTAGCATGGAGCCGTGCAGGTGCCGGTGCGGCAGCGTGTAGCGCGCACCGAGCCCGATCAGCGCGCCGAACAGGGTGACGAAGAGGAGTTCCACGACCGGACCGCGGGGGAGTGTCTAGGCGACGAAGCCGACGCGGCGCGACTCCTCGGAGCCGACCTCAACGAAGGCGATGGTGGGGGTGGGGATGATGTAGATCTTGCCCTTCTCGTCGCGGAGGCGGAGGACCGCGGTACCGGTCTCGAGGGCCGTGGTCACCGTCTTCTCAACCTCGGTCACGGACATCGACGACTCGAAGTTGAGTTCGCGCGGGGTGTTGACCATTCCAATACGGATTTCCACCAGCAGTGCCTTTCGGGAGGGGACGAGGCTGTCAGGATACGGGACCGCGCTCCGGCGCCGACACCGGTTTCGCGTTGAGCGGAGAGCGCGGCGCGAAGGGGTCGGTCGGCGACGCGGGAGTGTCGGACGTGGTGGCTAGCGTGGACGCGTGATCTTTTCCGCGACCGACGCCACTGCCTCCGCTCTGCCGATACAGGCGAGCGGAGCGACGGCGCCCGCGGCCCCGCTCGACGAGTCCCAGCGCGCGGTCCTCGCGCTGCCCGATGGGCGCAGCGCGGCGGTCCTCGGCGCCCCGGGGACGGGCAAGACCACCACGGCCGTCGAGCTGGTCGCCGAGCGCGTGCTCGAGCGGGGTTACGCCCCCGAGTCGATCGTCGTGCTGGCCGCGAGTCGCACCGCGGCGACGGCCCTCCGCGATGTTCTGGCGCTGCGCCTGGGCGTGCCAACGCGGGGACCGCTCGCGCGAACCGCGACGTCGCTCGCGTTCGAGGCGGTGACCGCCTCCGCACAGGAGCGCGGGCTGGAGCGACCGACGCTGCTCACGGGAGGCGAGCAGGACGCCCTCCTTTCCGAACTTCTCGAGGGCCACCTCGAGGAGGGCACGGGTCCCCGCTGGCCCGATGAGTTCAGCCCAGAAGTGTTGCGGCTGCGCACCTTTCGCACCGAGTTGCGCGAGTTCGGGATGCGCGCCACCGAGCACGGACTCGACACGGACGCGATCCGCGCGCTGGGTGTGGACGCCGAGCGCGGAGAGTGGTGTGCCGCCGCCGATGTGCTCGACGAGTTGCGCGATGTCGTCGACTGGATGGCGCCAGAGGCGGGCACCCGACTCGACGCGGCCGAGTTCGCTGCGTTCGCGGCCGAGGCGATCCGCACCGGGCGCGGCGGCGAGCGGATCGACGCCCTGCGGCTCGTCGTCGTGGACGACATGCAGGAGGCCAGCGAGTCGACCGTTGTGCTCCTGCGCGCGCTAGCCGAGCGCGGCGTCACCGTCGTGGCGCTGGGCGATCCCGACGTCGCGACGAGTGCCTACCGCGGCGCTGCCTCCGACACTCTCGGCCGCTTTGCCTCGCGCCTCGGCCTCGCCGAGGTCAGCACGCTTGTTCTCACCCGGGTGCACCGGCAGTCCGCCGCCCTGCGCGCTCTGGTATCGGCCGCGACGGAGCGGATCGGCACCGCCGCCGCCGGTCGCCAGCGCACCGCGGTCGCCGAGCCGCAGCCCGAGGGCGGGCCGGCCCCTGTGCTCGTGCTGCACGCGCCCACGGCCGCCCGCGAGGCGGCGACGGTAGCGCGGCTGCTCCGGGAGCGACGACTGCGCGACGGTGTCCCGTGGCGGCGGATGGCGGTGGTCGTCCGCTCCGGGGCCGCGGTCCAGCCGCTGGTGAAGGCGCTCGCCGTGGCGGAGGTACCGACCCGCTCGGTACTCGCCGGCCGTGCCCTCCGCGACGATCACGCGGCGCGCGCTCTGCTTGTGCTTGTCGGCGTGGCGATCGGTGAGCGCGAGCTCGACGCCGACCTCGCCTCCGAGCTGCTGCTGGGGCCTTTCGGCGGCGTCGACCGGCTCGGCCTGCGTCGGCTCCGGCTCGCCCTGCGTGCGGAGGAACTCGCGGCCGGTGGCATCCGCGCGAGCGATCCCCTTCTCGTCGAGGCACTGGCGGCTCCCGGCCGCTTCGCCACGATCGACTCGGCGCCCGCACGCCAGGCCGAGCGGCTCGCCGTCACCATCGACCGGGTGCGCGGGCTGCACGCCGAGCACGGCTCGATCGAGGAGCTGCTCTGGTCGGCCTGGGAGTCGAGCCGCGTGGCCGCCTCGTGGCGGGACCTCGCGCTCGGGACGGGGCTGACCGCGGCCGAGGCTCATCGCAATCTCGACGGCGTGGTCGCGCTGTTTAGTGCGGCCCGTCGTTTCGTCGAGCGGGCGCCCGGGCACTCCGCCGTCGGTTTCGTGACCGAGATCCTCGAGGCGGAGGTGCCGGAGGACACACTCGCGCCCCGCTCGGTCGAGGACGCGGTGCTCATCGGCACCCCCTCTTCGGTGGTCGGGCTCGAATTTGATGTGGTCGTCGTCGCTCGTCTGCAGGACGGTGTGTGGCCCAACCTCCGCCAGCGCGGATCGCTGCTCGACCCCGACGGGCTGGTGCGGCACGCGCGGGGCGAGGGCGGTCTCGCGCTCGATGTGCGCAAAGCCACGCTCTACGACGAACTCCGGATGTTCGCCCTCGCCGTGTCCCGCGCCCGTCGACAGGTGGTGCTCAGCGCCGTGGCAGGCGAGGACGAGACGCCCTCCCTCTTCTTCCGGCTGAGTCCGCCCGACGCGCCCCGGCTCGACGCCGCGTCGGCGGTGCCGATGACGCTGCGCGGGGCGGTCGCGGCACTGCGACGCACGGCCACCACTCCAGGTTCCCCGGAGGCGCCCGCCGCGATCCGCGGGCTGCGTGCCCTTGCCCTGGCCGAGGTGCCCGGCGCCGACCCGGCCGAGTGGTCGGGAATCCTCGAGCCCTCGAGCACCGAGCCGCTGTTCGACCTCGACGACCCGGAGCGGCCGGTCGCGGTATCGCCGAGCCGGCTCGAGGCGTTCGAGCGCTCGCCGCTCGACTGGTTCGTGGACGCAGTCTCGGGCTCGACGACCAGCACGGCGATGGGCGTCGGTACCCTCGTGCACTGGGTGCTCGAGAACGCCGCGAGTACCGACCCCGACGAGCTCTGGGCGGCGCTGGAGTCGCGCTGGCCCGAACTCGTCTTCGAGTCGCCGTGGGTCGGCGAGCGGCAGAAGCGCGTGACGCGGCGGCTCATCGACGGTCTCGCCGGCTACCTCGCCGACTTCGAGCGCGGCGGCGGCGAGGTACTCGGCCGCGAGCAGCAGTTCGAGCTCGACGTGCCTCCGGCGCGCGTGCGCGGCTCGATCGACCGGGTCGAGCGCTCGGCCGACGGCTCCGTGACCATCGTGGATCTCAAGACGGGACGCAGCACTCCTCGGCAGGTCGATGTTGCCGAGCACGCGCAGCTCGGCAGCTATCAGCTTGCGGTGGCTGAGGGCGCGATCGAGGCCGCGAACCCGGCGGCGGGTGGCGGAGCGAAGCTGCTCTTCGTCGCCCAAGGGGTGCGCGGGAAGCCGTACCGCGAGGTCGTTCAGCCCCGCTTCAGCGAGGAGGAACTGGAGCGCCTGCGCGAACGCGTCCGCGCGGCGGCACTCGGCATGGCGGCGGCCCGGTTCTCCGGTCTACTCGACTCGGTGCCGTTCTCGCCCGGCGACGCGCTGCGCTACCGCATCCACGCGGTTCCCGAAGTGCCCGGCGACGGCCTGCTCGCAATCGAGGACGACGCAATCGAGGACGCCGCAATCGAGGATGGTGCGATCGACGACGACGAGCCGGACGAGGAGGCGCTGCCATGATCGACGCTCTGACCATCGCGGGGCGCCTCGGCCTGCGCCCGCCGACCATCGAGCAGCGCGCCGTGATCGAGGCGCCGCTGCGGCCCGCGCTGGTGGTGGCCGGAGCCGGCAGCGGCAAGACCGAGACGATGGCAAACCGCGTGCTGTGGCTGCTCGCGAACGGCCTCGCGGCTCCCTCCGAGGTGCTCGGCCTCACCTTCACCCGGAAGGCGGCGGCCGAGCTCGGCGAGCGCATCGGGCGACGGATCGACCAGCTCGGCGCTGCGGGGCTCCTCCCGCTGCCGCCCGGGCAGAGCGCCCCCGACCCCTTCGAGGCGGCCACGGTCTCGACCTACAACGCCTTCGCGAACACAATCTTCCGTGACAATGCTGCGCTGATCGGGCGCGAGGGTGATGCGACTGTCCTCTCGGAGGCGTCCGCGTGGCACCTCGCCCGGGGCGTCGTCGCCGACACAGCCGACCCGCGCATCCTCGACGTCGAGGCTGGGATCGACCGGCTCACCGACCTCGTCGTCTCCCTCGCGCACGATCTGGCCGACAATCTCGCCAACCCGGCCGAGGTCGCCGCGTTCGCCGACGACTTCCTCCGCCTGGGGGAGCTGCCGCGCGGAGGCAGCGGCTCCGGTCTCTACCGGGAGCTTGAGAAGGCGTTGCACGCGGTGGGCGCACTGCCCGTGCTGACGGCGCTCGCCGAGCGGTTCCAGGAGGCGAAGGCAGAACGCGGGTTTGTCGAGTTCTCGGATCAGGTCGCTCTCGCGCTGCGGATCGTCGACCGCGTGCCCCGGATCGCCGACGAGCATCGCGCCCGCTACCGGGTGGTGCTGCTCGATGAGTACCAGGACACCTCGGTGCTGCAGACGAGGCTGCTGGCACGGCTCTTCGCGGGGCAGGGCGTGATGGCTGTGGGCGACCCGCACCAGTCGATCTACGGATGGCGCGGGGCGAGCGCCGAGGGTCTTGGCCGGTTTGCGGTCGACTTCGATGGGGAGGCGCGCTTCTCGCTCAGTACCAGCTGGCGCAATGGCCACGGTGTGCTCGCGGCCGCCAATGCGATCGTCGAGCCCCTCTCGGCCGGAAGCGCCGTGCCTGTCGACACCCTCGCTGCCGGCCCGGGAGCGAGCGGCCACCCCGTCGAGATCACGTTCCCCGAGACGATCGAGGAGGAGGCCGACGATGTTGCGCGCTGGTGTGCGGGGCGTCTGCGCGAAAGCCCCGAGCCGCCGTCGGCCGCCATCCTCTTTCGCGTTCGCGCGCACATGGACCGTTTCGCCGCAGCGCTGGCGAAGCACGGCGTCCGTTACCACATCCTCGGAATCGGCGGCCTGCTCCGCCAGCCCGAAATCGCCGATCTGGTGGCGGCGCTCACGGTGGTGGAAGATCCCGCCGCGGGCAGTGAACTCGTGCGCCTGCTGGCGGGCGCACGCTGGCGCCTCGGGGTTCGCGACCTCAAGGCCCTCCGCGACCTCGCCTCCTGGCTCGCCGCGCGCGACCACGCGCACCGGCTCCTCCCGGAGGAGGTGCGCGAGCGGATGCGCGCGTCCGTCACCGAGGGCGAGGGCGGCTCGATCGTCGAGGCCCTCGACTTCATCGCCGCGCGCCGCCTCGGCGATGACGGCCGCCTCGACCACTCCGCCCTCGGCGCCTTCAGCGAGGAGGGGCTGCGCCGGCTACACCAGGCGGGAACCCTGTTCGCCCGCCTGCGAGCGCGGTCCGGTCTCGACCTGCTCGACTTCGTCACCCTGGTCGAGCAGGAACTCGGCCTCGACATCGAGGTCGAGGCGAACGAGTCGCGCGGCGACGGCAGAGCGAACCTCGAGGCATTCCGCGAGGCGGTCGCCGGCTACCTACAGACCGACGACCGCGGCGCAGGAACCGGTTCGTCGCTTCGGGGCTTCCTCCGCTGGCTGGTGCTCGCCGACAAGCGTGACGGCCTCGCCCCACGCCCGGAGGAGCCCGAGCCCGGCACCGTGCAGCTCGTGACGATCCACGGCTCGAAGGGCCTGGAGTGGGACCTCGTCGCCGTGCCGAGAATGGTCGACGGCGAGCTCCCCGGCACGCCCGTCGAGGGCTTCCGCGGCTGGGTGCGCTTGGGCGCGATGCCCTACGCCTTCCGCGGGGACGCCGCCGAGCTGCCCGACCTCGCCTGGCGGGGCTGCTCCACCCAGAAGGAGGCCGTGGAGGCGATCGGCGCCTTCGGCGAGACGCTCCGCGAGCGCAACGAGGCGGAGGAGCGCCGCCTCGCCTACGTCGCCGTCACGCGCGCCCGCCACCACCTGCTGCTCAGCGGCTCATGGTGGGCGGGTCAGGCCAAGCCGCGCAGACCCGGGGTGTTCCTCCGCGACCTCGAGGCGGCCGGGACGATCCCGACGCTCCCCACCGAGCCTGCCGACCTCGAGAACCCGCTCGACCGCGCGCCGCGCACGTTCCGCTGGCCGCACGATCCGCTCGGCTCCCGGGGCGAGCGGGTGCGGGCGGCGGCGGCGCGGGTGCACACTGCGGAGCCGGCCCTGCTTGGAGCGCGCGGCGACGACATCCGCCTCCTGCTGGCCGAACGGGCGGTGCGTCTCGCAGGTGGCGAGCGGCCACCGCTGCCGACGCGCATCCCTGCGTCGCGCTTCAAGGACATCGTGAGCACGCCCGATGAGGTGTCTGCGCAGCTTCGCCGGCCGATGCCCGAACGGCCGTACCGGCAGACCCGCCTGGGCACGACGTTCCACTCCTGGGTCGAGAACCGCTTCGGCATCCAGGGCGGCGCTGAGGCCGTCGATACCTTCCCCAACGAGCTCGACGAGAGCGGATCGACCAGCGTCGAGGACGAGCAGCTCGCGCTCCTGGTCGAGACCTTCGAGCGCTCGGAGTGGGCCGACCGGCGTCCAGAAGCCGTCGAGATCGAGATCCATCTCCAGCTCGCCGGTCACGTCGTCGTCTGCAAGCTCGACGCCGTCTACCGCACCGACGCGGGCGTCCAGATCGTCGACTGGAAGACCGGCCGCGCGCCGAAGGACGCCGCTGACCTCGAACTCAAGCAGTTCCAGCTGGCGCTGTACCGGCTCGCCTACTCGCGCTGGCGGGGCGTGCCGCTCGACAGCGTCGACGCCGTGTTCTATTTCGTCGCCGACGACCTCGTGCTGCGGCCCGAGCGGTTCTATTCCGAACGCGAGCTGGCGGAGTCACTCTCCTCGGCGACGGGGGCGAGCCCGCGGCCGTGAGCGGAGGAGCCGGTGCGGGCTCCGGGGGTGCGGTTCAGCAGCTCCTCGACCTCCGAGACCTCGAGCACGGGCCCGGTATCTGTCGAGAGCGGGGCCGAGAGGTCGCCGAGCACGCTGTCGACCAGCGTGTCGAGCATGGCGACCGCGTCGTCCACGATCGCGGAGTCGTCGGTCTCGGTGCCGTGCAGGAGCCACCGGGCGAGTTCGAGTTCGGCGTAGAGCTGAGCCCGCTGACGGATCGCGCGGTCCACAGCGCCCGCGCGCATCCGGGAGTAGGCGGAAAGCGCCGTTTCGGAGCCGGGGGCACTCAGCAACCAGTGCAGATCGCGGGCGGGATCGCCAACGCGCAGCGCCGCCCAGCCGAGCACCGCGGCGACGACGTCCCCTGAGCGGAGAAACGAGTCGGCGGTCATCGAGCCGTTCACCACGGTCGGATCGAACTGCCAGAGCGCCTCATCCGAGGACGCCGACTCCCAGCGCGCGACGAGGGCGGCAGGGACGTGTCCGGTGTCGGCCGCGCGCTCGATGACCGCGACCGTCTCGTTCACGCTGTCGCGAGCCGTCGAGATCGGCAGCCCAGCCTCCTGCACGAACGAGGCAGGCAGCGAGTGAATCGCTCCGATCGCCCGACCGACGGAATCGGCGAGCCCGCTCTGCGCGGCGACGTCGTCGATGAGAACGCGGTCGCCCTCGATGTACTCGTAGACCACCGCGCGGGTCCCGTCGAAGGGCGTCTGGCCGATGCTCTTCTGGACATCAAACGGCAGGCGGCTGCGAATCCCGGGGGTCAGCGCCCGGAGCGCCATGAGGTCGCCCAGCTGCTCCTGCTCGGCCAGCGGAGACGTGGGCACCCGCACCACCAGCCGCGCTGCGCCCCGGGTCGTCAGCAGCGCGGAGTCGAAGTCGCCGTGCGTGGACGACGTGAGAGGGCGCGCGGTGCGGACGTCGAGGCCCTCGACGGCCGAGGTGGCCAGCGCGGCTAGAGTGAGGTGGGATCTGGCCATGGTGTCCAGGGTAGGCGGCTCGTGCCCGGCCGGCTTGCCGCCACGCGCTGTCCCGCCGATGCCGTCGAAGGCCCGTGCTAGCGGTGCTCGCGGCTCCATCATGAAATGAGCTCCGGATGTCAGTGCCCTTCGCCGATCGCCTCCCGCTCTCTCGACAAGCGGTCGACCGCGACAACGTCGGTCGCATCCGCCCGGCGCTCTTCGACGAGCTGCTTGCCAACCCCGCCACCCGCGTGCTTGCGCTGCACCATGACCGCACGCTTGTCGACTCCGAGCGCCTCGCCCTGCGCACCACGGCGCAGGTCACCTCCGGCGTGCTCCGCATCTACCTCGGCCGCACGACGGTGGACGCGCCGGGCGAGCCTGCGGGCACCCCGGTGGTCGCGACGGTGCTGACGGATGCGGCCGCCGCCGAACTCGAGCCCGACGAGGAGCGCTGGAGTGGCCTGCGTCCGATCATCGAGCGCCTGAGCGACCGTGACGCCGGCCTCTTCACCGAGGCGCTCGCGATCGTCAACTGGCACGCCTCGCACGGCTACTCGCCCCGCAACGGCGACCCGACCGTGGTCGAGCATGGTGGCTGGCTGCGCCGCTCGCCCACCGACGGCAGTCAGGTCTTCCCGCGGACCGATCCCGCGATCATCGTCTGCGTCCTCGACGCCGCTGAACGCCTCTTGCTCGGCTCTAACGCTCTGTGGGGCACCGGCCGCTTCTCGTTGTTGGCCGGTTTCGTCGAGCCCGGCGAGTCACTCGAGGCAGCGGTAATCCGCGAGATCGGCGAGGAGTCGGGGCTTCGCGTCGTCACCCCTCAGTACCTCGGCTCGCAGCCCTGGCCGTTCCCTGCCTCGCTCATGGTCGGATTCAGCGCTCGGCTCGCCGATGACCAGTCGCCGGACGATCTGCTCCCGGACGGCGAGGAGATTGTCGAGCTGCGCTGGTTCACCCGGGAGCAGCTGCACGACTCGCTCGACTCGGTGCTCCTGCCCGGGCGATCGTCAATCGCTCGCGCGATGATTGAGGACTGGTACGGAGGCGAGCTGGAGAACGGCCCGATCGCGTGAGCCTGCTCGACGGTCTTGACGAGGGGCAGCGTGAGGCGGCCCAGGCGCTGCTCGGCCCGGTCTGCGTGCTCGCCGGAGCGGGGACGGGCAAGACGCGCACGATCACCCACCGCATCGCGCACGGAGTCGCCACCGGCGTCTACACTCCTGGGCGCGTGATGGCGCTCACCTTCACCAGCCGCGCGGCGGGCGAACTGCGCTCGCGCCTGCGGGTGCTCGGAGCCGGCGGAGTCCAAGCGCGCACCTTCCACGCCGCGGCGCTCTCTCAGCTGGGGTACTTCTGGCCGCAGCTGGTCGGCGGGACGATGCCGCAGCTCCTCGATGGCAAGGCGCGGCTGCTCGGGCATGCGGCCGAGCGCCTCCGCCTCAAGCTCGACACGGCAACGTTGCGTGACCTCTCGGCCGAAATCGAGTGGCGGAAGGTGTCCGCTCTCTCGCTCGAGCAGTACGCGGTCGCCGCGCGCACCCGCGCGCTCCCGGGCCGGCTCACACTCGAGCAGACCGTCGCTCTCGTGGACGAGTACGAGGGCCTCAAGGACCAGCGTCGCCAGATCGACTTCGAGGACGTGCTGCTCGTGACCGCCGGGATGCTCGAATCCGAGCCGGCAATGGCGATGCAGGTGCGCGAGCAGTACCGCTTCTTCGTGGTCGACGAGTACCAGGACGTCTCGCCGTTGCAGCAGCGGCTCCTGGAGCTGTGGCTGGGCGACCGGAGCGACCTCTGCGTCGTCGGTGACGCCAGCCAGACCATCTATTCCTTCGCGGGGGCCCGCGCCGACTACCTCCTCGACTTCCCGGCCCGCTGGCCGGCCGCGACCGTCGTCCGCCTCGAAGAGAACTACCGCTCGGCCGTGCCGATCGTGCAGACGGCGAACCGTCTGATGCGCGGGCGCCCGGGGGCACTCTCCCTCCATGCCGTGGCCGCGGCGGAGGCCCCGGAGCCGGCGATCGACGCCTACCCGGACGACATCGCGGAAGCGCGCGGCATCGCGGCGAGGGTCACCGCGGACATGGAGGCGGGGGTTCGCCCCTCCGACATCGCGGTGCTCTTTCGCACCAACAGCCAGTCCGCCGTCATCGAGCACGCGCTGCACGAGCGCGGAGTCAGCGCGCACATGCGCGGCGGTAAGCGCTTCTTCGACCTGCCCGAAGTGAAGCAGGCCGTGATGCAGCTGCGCGCCGCCTCCGTCTCCATCGCCGGCGAGCCGCTGTTCAAGTCGGTGAGCGACGTGCTCCGCTCCCTCGGTTGGAGCGCCGAGCCCCCGTCTGCGCTGGGCGCGGTGCGCGACCGCTGGGAGTCGCTGGACACACTGGCCCGCCTGGTGGACGAGGCGCCAGCAGGTTGGAGCTTTCGCCAGTTCACCGACGACCTCATCGCCCGCCAGCAGGTGCACCACGAGCCCGACCGGGCGGCGGTCACCCTCGCGACCCTGCACTCGGCGAAGGGCCTGGAGTGGGAGTCGGTGCACCTGATGGGGCTCGCCGAGGGCTTGCTTCCGATCTCGTACGCCGCCGGGCTCGAGGCGATCGACGAGGAGCGCCGGCTGCTGTATGTCGGGATCACCCGCGCTCGACGGCGGCTCCGGCTCTCGTGGGCGCGCTCCACGGTTGGCCGTGTCAGTCGCCGGGAGCCGTCGCGCTTCCTGGAAGAGCTCGGCACGCGCAGCCGGGGTGCGCCTCCCGCCTCCGCTCGCTGAAACTGCCTGACGCGTCGGTATAGCTGCGCTCGATGACACGCAAGCCGCGCCATCCGGCCAGGAGCCGCCGCAGAACGACGTCGGCCGCCGCGACCGCGATCGCGGCGCTCGCCAGGGGAGTGCGGGTGGGCGCCGTCCTGCCGAACACCTGGACGATGAGTCGCGGCCGGTCCGGGTCAAGGTCGACCCGTGCACGCTCGGCGCAGTGCAGGCACGGCCCCTCGCCCGGCTCGACCAGCGGGCCGAGGTGCACACCCTCGTCGCCGAACACGACAGCCAGGTGCGGAACATCCGCCCCGAGCCAGTGCGCCGCGCGGGCGGGGGCGATGGCGAAGTCCGCGACCAGGACCGCGAGATCCGGCAGGGAGTCCTCGGCCAGCAGTTCGCAGCCCTCGCTCCGGAGCAGCGTCCTCAGCGCATCGGAGGCGCCGCCAGCACCCTCAATGACGACGCGAGGGGCCGGGGGAGGGCCGGGCTCAATCGTGCGCACCAGCACGGGGCGCAGCGCCGCGAGCACCTCATCGACGCGGGTGTCGGATGCTCCCGCGCGTCGTGCGATCAACCGGACGGTGCCCGCGCTCGTGCCGATCCGCAGGGCGTCGAGGAGCAGCTCCTCGGGATAGCCGACCCCCTCGAGGATCACGTGCGGCCGGTCGAGCCCGAGCTGCACCGAGTTCGCGGAGCGCCACAGCAGGGGGAGTCGGGGATCGAGTCGGAGCACCATCGCCCGATCATGGCGGACATCGGCCCGGCGCCGCGCGAGTTGTCCACAGGCGGGCGCCGGGCGCCGGATCAGACGGGACGGTCGCCGGTCGGCGCGGGACCCTGGTCGTCTCCCGGGTCGCCGGAAGCGCCCTCGCCGGGATCCTCCGCATCGCCCTCGTGCGGCATCGTGCCGTTGAGCAGATCCTCTAGAGCGCGATCCATCTCGTCCGGCTCCGGAGTCTCGCCGCGGGCCTCCGCGGTGAGTCGGGCGACCAGCGCGCTCGAGTCGTCGAGGTCATCCGACCCAGGCAGGAGGTCGGGATGCGACCACAGGGCGTCCCGCGCCTCCGGTCCGACCGCGTCGGTGACGGCCTGCCACATCGCGGCGGCCTCGCGCAGGCGCCGCGGCCGCAACTCCAGCCCGACCAGCGTCGCGAAGGCGGATTCGGCGGGCCCGCCGGACGCACGCCGGCGACGGACCGTCTCGGCAATCGCGCCGGCGCTGGGCAACCGGGTGGTCGCCGCGGCCGTCACCACGTCGACCCAGCCCTCGATCAGCGCGAGGACTGTCTCGAGGCGGCCGTGCGCGGCACGCTGCTCCTCCGTCTTTGGCGGGATCAGCGCGCCCGAGGTCATCGCGTCGCGCAGCTCCTCGGGGTTGGCCGGGTCGAAGGTCTCGGCCAGCTCCTCAAGGCGGGTGGTGTCGATGCTGATCCCTCGCGCAAAGTCGGTGATCTGCGAGATCAGGGCCAGTCGGAGCCACTTGCCGTGGCGGAACAGGCGCGCGTGCGCGAGTTCGCGCACCGCGAGGTAGAGCTGGACCTGATCGAGCGGAATGTCGAGACCCTCGCCGAACGCGGCAACGTTCTGCGGCACGATCGCCGCGTCGTTCTCCTCGAGCAGCGGAATGCCGATGTCGCCGCCCGAGACGACTTCGGCCGCCAACTGCCCGACGACCTGGCCGAGCTGCAAAGCGAACAGGGTGCCGCCGATCCCGCGCATCATGCCCTCGGCGCCGGCAATCATCGCCTGCATTTCCTCGGGCGCCTGGTCGCGCAGCACTCGGGTCAGCGCGTCCGAGATGCTCAGGGCGACCGGCTCGGCGAGTTGAGTCCATACGGGCATGGTCAGCGTGATCCACTCCAGCCGGCTGATCGAGCGCGGCGTGCGGCTCAACTCCGAGACGTAGGCGACCTCATCGAGCCAGAGCGCCGCGACGTGGAACGCACCGTCGAACGGTGCGCGGACGGAGTCGGACACCGGCGTGGACTCGGCGCGCGCCAACTGCTTTGCCTGCTCCAGCGAGAGCGTCCAGTTCACGCCTCCTGCACCGTTGTGCTGCATCGCGCTCTGGAGCTGCGCGAGCAGGTTCGCTAGCGCGGCAGGATCGTTCGGAAGACCCGCGGCCCCCGCGAGCTGCGCGGGATCGACCGGTCCGTTCCCCGAGAGGAACTGCCGCAGCATCTCCCGGAACTCGTCCTCGGAGCCGCCGCCCGCTCGGTCCGCACTGTCGCCATCGGCCATCGGATCAGCCCTCCGTCATTCGGTGGAATCGGTCCTCGCGCAGCCTCCGCCGCCCTGCATCGGGCGCTTGTTCCGGCGCGACTCCCAGTCGTGCAAGCTACGTTAGCCCGAGCGCCTCGGGCCGCGTCGTGCAGAGCGCCACCCGGGCCCAGCCCACTTCCGCCCGCCGCGAACATCCCGGTGGAGCCGCTTCACCCGCAGTCAGAAAGGCCCCCGTGTCGCTGTTTTCCGACGGCCCGCGCCCGTCGTCCTCCCCTCGCCGCGCGTGGGTGGGTCCGGTCGTCCTCCTCTCGGGAGTCGCGCTCGTCGTTGGTCTCGGCGTCACTCCCGCTCCCTATGTGATCGAGCAACCCGGCCCCGTCTTCGACACCCTGGGCACCAGCAAGGACATTCCCCTGATCTCGATCCCGGACGAGACGACCTATCCGACCGGCGGCACCCTCGACATGCTGACCGTCTCGGTCGTCGGCAATCCGCAGAGCCTTCCGAACTGGTTAGAGGTCGCGGGCGCCTGGTTCGACCGCACAAAGGCTGTTGTCCCGGTCGACGCGATCTTCCCGCCGTCGACCACGGTCGAAGAGCGCGACGAGATGAACCAGGCCGAGATGACCGACTCGCAGCAGGAGGCGATCGCGGCGGCGCTCACTGAACTCGGCTACGACGTCCAGCAGCGCGTCTCGGTGGTGCAGGTGCCGGAAGGATCTCCCGCCGAAGGTGTTCTGGAGCCGGGGGACGAGATTCTCGCCGTAGCAGGCACCGCGGTCGCTGATGCGGCCGCCCTGCGCTCGACGCTGCAGACGCTCGGCACCGGTGCACCGGTGCAGCTGAGCATCGAGCGCGGCGGAGCGCAGCAGGAGGTGCAGGTGACGCCCCGCGAGTCCAATGGCGCCGCCGTGATCGGAGTTCTCCCCGGGGCGGCATTCGACTTCCCCTTCCAGGTCGACATCCAGCTCGACGACGTCGGCGGACCCAGCGCGGGAATGATGTTCGCGCTCGGGATCATCGACAAGCTCACCGAGGGCGAGCTGAACGGCGGCCAGAACGTGGCGGGAACCGGGACGATCGACGCCGCGGGTGAGGTCGGCCCGATCGGCGGGATCCGGCAGAAGCTCTATGGAGCGAGGGGCGCCGGTGCGGCATATTTCCTCGCTCCGAGCAGCAACTGCACCGAAGTGGTCGGTCACATCCCCGACGGACTCGGCGTGCTGGCGGTTTCAACCCTCGACGACGCGCTCGCCGCCCTCAAGGCCGTCGCTGCCGGCGACACGTCCGGCCTCCCCACCTGCAGCAGCGCCACTCCGATCAACTGACGCCCGCCCTCGACCCACCGCCTTCCCACACTCCGGCACCCCCCACTGTCCAAAAGTTGTCGCACTCGGCGCCGAGTGCGACAACTTTTGAGTTCTCGACGGGGCCGGGGGCGGGGGACGGGGCGGGTGACGCTCAGGTGCCCCGGGCACACGTCGCATAGCATGGGTCTCTCCCCTCACATCTCGACAGCAAGAGGCCCCTACGTGAGTTCCACAGCAACCGAAACCCCGCAGCGGAAGAGACGGAGCGTCCTCGCCGTCACTGTCGTGGTGGTGGCCGTCCTGGTGGTGGCGTTCTTCGTCTTCGCCAGTTTGTACACCGACATCCTCTGGTATGACCAGCTCGGCTTCCTGTCCGTGCTCACGACGCAGTGGGCGGCCGCCGGCGGGCTCTTCATCATCGGTTTCGTCGCGATGGCCGTGCCGGTGTTCGTCAGCCTGATGCTCGCGTACCGCCTCCGGCCGGTCTACGCGAAGCTCAATCCGCAGATCGACCGCTACCAGCAGGTCGTGGAGCCGCTGCGGCGCCTGGCCACTTTCGGGATCCCCGCGGTGCTCGGCCTCTTCGCCGGCGTCTCCTCGGCCACCCGCTGGCAGACGAGTCTCACGTTCTGGAATCGCACGCCCTCGGGGGTCGCGGATCCGCAATTCGGCCTGGATACGTCGTTCTACCTCTTCGAACTGCCCTTCTATCAGAGCATTGTCGGATTTGCTTCGGCGGTTCTGCTCATCTCGGCGTTCGCGGCTCTCGCCACCGGCTATCTCTACGGAGCTATCCGGATCAACGGCCGCGAGATTCGCATCTCGAAGGCGTCGCGCGTCCAGCTCGCGATCACGGCGGCTCTGTATCTCGCCGTGCAGGCCGTCAGCTTCTGGCTCGACCAGTACGCCACGCTCGCGAAGCAGGGCCCGCGCATCACTGGAGCAACCTACTCGACCGTCAACGCGACAATCCCGGGCCTGCAGATTCTCGCCGGAATCGCCGCGCTGGTCGCAATCCTTTTCGTGGTTACCGCCTTCGTCGGCCGCTGGCGTCTCCCGGTCATCGGCACGGCGCTGCTGATCGTGTCAAGCCTGCTGGTGGGCTCCCTCTACCCGTGGATCGTGCAGAAGTTCCAGGTTGAGCCGAACGAGCGCACGCTCGAGCAGCCGTTTATCCAAAACAACATCGACATGACCCGGCAGGCGTACGGGGTGAACGACGTCCAGGTCATCCCGTATGACGCCACCACCGACGCCGAGCCGGGAGCGCTCCGCTCCGACGCGGAGACGACGGCGAACATCCGCATCCTTGATCCCGCTGTCGTTACCGACGCGTTCGCGCAGCTTCAGCAATTCCGCCAGTACTACAAGTTCGGCGACACGCAGAACGCCCTCGACGTCGACCGTTACTCCATCAACGGCTCCACTCAGGACGCCGTCGTCGGCGTTCGCGAGCTGAACCTCAACGGCCTCGGCACGAACCAGACCTGGTACAACCAGACGCTGGTCTACACCCACGGTTACGGCCTCGTCGCCGCGTACGGCAACCAGCGCTCGGCTGACGGCGAGCCCGTCTTCATCGAGTCGGGCGTCCCCACCACCGGAGACCTGGGCGACTACCAGCCGCGCATTTACTTCGGCGAGAACTCGCCGCCATACTCGATCGTCGGCGGCAACGACTCGCGCGACATCGAACTCGACTACCCGTCGGGCACCGATGGGGCGCAGCAGACGTATACGACCTTCGATGGCAAAGGCGGACCTTCGCTCGATAACGTCTTCAAGAAGCTCGTTTATGCGATCAAGTTCCAGTCCGAGCAGATCTTCCTCTCTGACGGCGTGAACGACGATTCCCAGATTCTTTACGACCGCGATCCCGTGCAACGTGTGCAGAAGGTCGCTCCCTACCTCAAGCTCGACTCCGACGCCTACCCGACCGTTGTCGATGGCCGCGTGGTGTGGGTCGTCGATGGGTACACCACCTCTGCCGACTACCCGTACTCGGAGGTGCAGAGCCTCTCGCAGGCGATCGCCGACACCAGCACGCAGCAGCAGTTCCCGGCCGATGACGTCAATTACATCCGCAATTCGGTGAAGGCTACCGTGGACGCTTACGACGGTAAGGTCACTCTCTACGCGTGGGACACCAAGGATCCGATTCTGCAGACCTGGGAAAAGATCTTCCCGACGACGGTTAAGCCGGTGAGCGACATGTCCGCGCAGCTACTCAGCCACGTCCGCTACCCGGAGGACCTCTTCAAGGTCCAGCGTGCGGTGCTCGGCACGTACCACGTGACCGACGCCGGATCGTTCTACTCCCGTGAGGACGCCTGGGCGACTCCCAACGACCCGACCAGCGGAGCCGCAACCACAGCCGCCGCATCAGGTGCCAGCCTGCAGCCGCCGTACTATCTGACGCTGCAGACTCCGGATCAGGGGGTGCCGTCCTACTCGCTCTACTCGACGTATATCCCGGCGAGCGTCCAGGGTGCGCAGGCGAGCCGTAACGTGCTGACCGGCTATCTCGTGGCCGATTCGGACGCCGGATCCCAAGCGGGCTCCGTGGCTGACGGCTACGGCACGCTCCGCCTGCTCGAGCTGCCCAAGGACGACACGGTCCCGGGCCCTGGCCAGGTGCAGAACGCGTTCACGACCGACCCCACAGTCGCCAACGAGCTCAACATCCTCTCGCGTGGTGATACGACCGTCACGAGGGGCAACCTGTTGACGTTGCCGGTCGGCGGCGGCCTGCTCTACGTCCAGCCGATCTATGTGCGCTCCAACGGCGACACGAGCTTCCCGCTCCTGCAGAAGGTCCTGGTCGCGTTCGGCGACGACATCGCCTTCGAGGACACCCTCGACGCGGCCCTCGACAGCCTCTTCGGCGGCGACTCGGGAGCGAACGCAGGCGACACCGGCACGCCGACGACTCCGGGCGCAGGCACGGGTACCGCTGGTGGAAACACCGGCGGTGACGCGGGCGGGACCGCGGGAGGCACCGGCGGCACCGGGACGGGTGACCAGAGCGCGCTGCAAAAGGCCCTGAGCGACGCTCGGACCGCGCTCACGGCTCGCGAGGCGGCTCTCAAGTCAGGCGATCTTTCCGCGTTTGCCACGGCGGACAAGCAGCTGACCGAGGCGCTCGCGCGGGCGCTCCAGGCCGAGGGGCAGTAGTCCGGATGGTCCAGGTCGACCGCGGCGAGCACCTGCGCTCGGGAGAGTGGCTCGACCTAAATCGCATGTACTGGGAGGAGCGCACCGGCGAGGGTGCGCTCCGACCGGCGCTAGTGGATGCTGTGCTCACCTCCACGGTCAGCCGACCGCGAGTTCTGCATCTCGGCTCCGGCGACGGCCTCGACGCGGGAGAACTTGCGGGGCGGGGCGCGCATGTCGTCGGAGTGGACTTTTCAATGCCGGCTGTACGCCGCGCCCGCGCTCGTGCTGCCGAGCGCGACCTGTCCGAGCGGACCCGCTTCGTCTGCGCGAACCTGTACGAGCTGCGGCACATGCTGCCCGAGCCGGACTCCTTCGACGTCGTGCTCACCTCCGAGGGCGTTGTCTCGTGGCTGCCTGACCTGGAGGAGTGGGCGCGGCTCACCGAATGGTTCGTGGCCCCCGGTGGCGTCGTTCTGGTGTGGCCTCACTCCGGCGGCTCGAGAGAGGCGGCGGACGTGCGCACCTGGGCTCGATCCTCGGCGGACCTCGCGGCGGCCCTGGCGGAGGTCGCTCTCCTTGTCGATCGGCGTGACGTGTTGCGCGCGACGAAGCCCGCCTGAACGGAGAACTCCACCCAGCCGAAGCGTCGATTTGCACCAGCTTCGCAACGCCTGTAGTGTCTTCTCTTGTGCCGCGGGGTGGAGCAGTTCGGTAGCTCGCTGGGCTCATAACCCAGAGGTCGTAGGTTCAAATCCTGCCCCCGCAACAGGAAAGCGAAAGCCGGTCCCGAAAGGGATCGGCTTTCGTCGTTTAAGCAGCTCTCTTCTGAGAGGGGTTGTCGCAGATCCCGCGCTTCTGGTCAACGCGATCCGGTCGTCGTCTCCGTCCTGCGCCGGGTGACCGCGGGCGATGCCGGGCACAATGTCGGCTCCGGGATGCTCCTCGCCGAGGTCTCGGACCGACCCGTGCTCGTGCTGTCGATGGGGGTTCCGGTACCGTGCGGTGACGGCGGGTGACGGGTTCAGCCCGTGCTGCGCGGGCTGTGTTTCCGTGCGCGAGCGGCTCGGACGCTGAGGACCCGTCATTTCGCGCCAGATGAGTTCGGCGTTCTTGGACCGCGTATCCTCCTGGTCACTGACATTCCGTCAGGTCGAGACAAAGGAGACAGCGATGACGATCACAGCGGTGAAGAAGAGCGGGGCGGCGGGGTCCGCGGCCTGGGCGAGAATCGCCCTGCTGGGTGTCGTGGCCACAGCGGCGATCACCGGGGCCGCACCGGCGGGCGCCGATACCTTTTCGGACGGCTGCGTGTACGTCTGCCTGTTCGAACACGACAATTTCGGGGGGAAGATGACCCAGCAGAATCCGAACCGAGAGTCGCTCGGTGGTGACTGGTGGAACGATCAGGCTTCCAGTGTGGCCACCAACAAATACCCCACGCGCTTCTACTCGGACAAGGACTACAGCGGGTGCAGCATGTTCCTCAGGGAACAGTCGTCCGAGCGATCCCTCCCCAGCCGGCTCTGTGACCGCGGGCCGCACGATCTGAATGACCAGATCACCAGCTGGAGGATCAACGGCTAATGCGCGGTGCTGTCCTAGGGTCGTGTGGAGTCGTCGTCGCCGGGATCTCGCTCGTGCTGGTCGGCTGTTCTCAGGAAGCCGTCGACGTCAGCGGGTCGCCTGCCCCGGAGTCGACTGAAGGCCAGGTTTATGAGCAGGTCGCTCCGGACGGTTCGGTGCATGCCGTTCTTCACGAGGAGCTGGAGTCGGTTCGTCTTCCCCTCGACGAGTTTCTGCCCTCCAACGCTGAGATGCTCCTGGTCACGCATGCGAATGACCTGCTCATACTTGACTGCCTGCAGCAGTCCGGTCGTGATTATTCGCCAGCGCATGTGGACTGGCAGGGGGGCTGGGATGAGCCGTCCAATCGGGAGTACGGCAGTTGGAGTGTGTCTCGGGCCGCAGCGTATGGCTATGGCGTCCCGGAGTCGCCGTATGAGAAGAGCGTGATGGCCGCGGTTGCCGCGGACGGGACGCCGTCGGCGGAGCAGATGGCTGCCGAGAGCCGGTGCAACAACTCGGTCGAGCGGATCCCGAATCTCACAGAAGACGCGGGCCACAGCGATAACCCCACCGAAGCGTTGATGGTGGTTGTCGATGAGGGTCGCCACGGGGGTGGGGTGGCGGCGGCGGAGAGTGAGGAGTTCCCGAAGGTTCGGGCGGCTCTTGCCGAGTGCTTCGCGACCAACGGGCTCTCGATGAGTGATAACCCGTCGTCGTTTGAAGTGACAGATAAGCCGGAGGATCCCGAGGGTCGGGTGAGGACGGCGGTTGCGGAGGCGAAGTGTCATCAGGAGGCGAAGGTGGAGCAGACTTTGTATGACATTCAGGCTCAGTATCAGGCCGGGTATATCGCGGCGCATGAGGCGGAGTTGGCGGCGGTGAAGCAGAAGCAGGCGGAGGTGCTCGAGCGAGCCAAGCAGGTGATCGCTGAGCATGGAAGCTGAGCCGGACGGCGACGACCTCGCCCGGCCTGGGCGTGTAGCGCGTCCCGCTCTGATCGGGGTCTTCGTCGCGGTCGTGCTGCTCGCCGCCGGCAGCGCGTTCTGGTGGGGCCGATCGATTCAGACTCCCGAGTCGGTGGCCGTCGATGCGTCCACCGCTGTCGTTCCGGTCGACGTCGCGATCGAATCACGGGTGGTTGCCGAATCCGCTCGCCTTCAGGGAGAGGTGGTCGCGGGCACGACTCTCCCAGTCGAAGCAGTCCGCCCGCGGTCTGCGGCTCGTGCTGTGGTGACCGCAGTTCACGTCGAGGTCGGGCAGGAGGTCGGCGCCGGGATGCTCCTCGCCGAGGTCTCGGACAGACCCGTGTTCGTGCTGTCGATGGACGTTCCCCCGTACCGCGCGCTCACAGCGGGCGACAAGGGGGAGGACGTCTCGCGCTTCCAGGACGCGCTCGCGGAAGCTGGCCTGGATGTCGTGGACAGCGGTGTCGTCGACGCGCAGACACAGCGGGGGATCCGCGACCTCTACGACCGGGCGGACGCGGAGCCGCCTGGGGGTATTGGGCCGGGAACGAGCGTTGACCTCGGCGAGCTTGTCATCCTTCCCGGCCCGAGTGCCATCGTCGCCTCGGTCGCCCCCGTCGGGACCGTCCTGCCGGAGGGCGGCTCCGGCGCAGGCTCTTCGCCCGCGTCCGCGGCTCCCGTCGAGCCTGGCGGGGGCACCGGGCACACGCTTGCCGAACTCCGCACCGCTCCCGACGCTGTCCGTGCGCGGGCGAGTGTCATCAGTGTGGAGGAGTTTAAGGTCGGCACGGCGGTAACCCTCACCGGGGAGGCGGGCGCATCCGCCACGGGAACCGTGTCGTCGATCGGAGCCTTTTCCACAGACTCCTCGTCTGGCGCCGGCTACGACGTGAACGTGACCTTCTCGCAGAGGCCGGACCAGGGTTTCGCGATCGGTCGTGCCGTCACCGTCGCGACCGGCCGGACGGGCGAGGAGGTTCCGGCCGTTCCTCTCGTTGCGGTGCTTCAGGAGGATGGGAAGACCTTCGTTCAGCCGACAGGCGACCCGAGCGCGCCGCCGCCGCGAATCGAGATCGGCTTGCGCGCACAGGCGGATGGCTGGGCGTCCTTTGATCCGACCGACGCGCTTCCCGTGGGCACGATGGTCCGGGTGCCGCAGTGACTCCGCTGCTCGAACTGCGCGATGTGGGACGCCGGTACGGGGACGGTGCGTCCGCGACGACCGCTCTGTCTGGGGTCGATTTGGTCATCGAACGCGGTGAGTTCGTGGCAGTGATCGGTCCCTCAGGAGCGGGCAAGTCGACTCTCCTCAACGTCCTCGGGCTCCTCGATCAGCCGACCTCGGGCAGCTACTGCATTGATGGCACTGACGTGAGTGCGTTGCGGGACCACCGTCGTGATCAGTTGCGGTCTCGAGTGTTCGGCTTCGTTTTCCAGGCGTCTCACGTGCTTCCCGATGATTCGGTCGAGCGCAATGCCGCGGTGCCGCTGCGCATCGGCGGCCGGAGCGCCGAGGAACAGAGCGAGCGCGTGACGAGGGCGCTCGCGCGCCTGGGCCTCTTGCACCGGCGCGGGGCTGCCGGAAGGTCGCTCTCGGGTGGGGAGCGTCAGCGGCTCGCGATCGCCCGCGCCGTCTGTACTGACCCGGAGGTCGTCCTCGCGGACGAGCCGACCGGCAACCTCGACTCGGCGAACGGTCTTGAAGTGATCCGGCTGCTGCAGGAGCTTCACGACGAGGGCAGGACGGTCGTAGTGGTCACCCACGACGAACGAGTGGCGCGCGCCGCGAGCCGGAGAATCGAGGTTGCCGACGGGACGGTCGTCGCCGATACAGGAGACAGCCGCTCTCGCCTCGCTCCTGCACAGCCAGCGGAGCGGCGCCCTGCCCGGCAGCGGGTGCGAGCGCTCCTCGGCATCGTGGGTGATGCGCTCTCCTCCATCACGCTGCGCCCAGGTCGAACGGCGCTCCTCCTCCTCGCCTTCCTCGTCGGTACCGGAGGTCTGGTCGCCGCAACGGGCCTCGCCGAGACGGCCTCCCACCAGATCTCGCAGCGCCTCGTCCGGGCGGCGCTCGACGAGGTGACTGTGTCGCTCCCGGAGGAGCGCAGAATGGCCGAGCGCGTGGACGCTGAGCAGGTCGCCGTCGAGCGGATCGACGCTCTCCCCGGAGTCGTCGGCGTCGCGCGTTCCATCTCCGTCTCTGCAGTGGACGCGGGCCTGGCCAGGTTCCGTCCCGGCTCCGTGGTCGTCCGCCAGAGCGCACCCCTGCGGGTCGTCGGTGGAGACTCTGCCCTGCTCGCGCTCAACGATGTGCGCACCCGGCCGTCGACGGCGCGCTCGTTTTTTCATCCGGCCGTGCCGGGTCGCTTCGCTGTGCTAGGCGCACAAGCCGCCACGACACTCGGCGTCTCCGCCGCCGCGCCGGGCGTCGAGGTCTGGGTCGGCGGCCAACCTGTCGAGGTCGTCGGTCTGATTGAGGACTCTGGCCGCGCGGATCTCGACTCCGCAGTCTTCGTCTCGGCGGCGGTCACGGACGATCTGCCCGGAGCCGATCACTCGCTCGTCGTGCGCACCGAGCCGGGTCGACCGGCCGCGGTTGCGGAGGCAATCCCCGTCGCCGTCGCTCCGGGTGCCCCCGGATCGGTGAACGTCGAGACGGTCGCCGATCTGCGGAACCTCCGCCGAGGGGTTGCAACCGACCTGAGCGCCCTGGTCGCCACGATCTCGCTCGTCCTGCTCGGGCTGGCGACGGTCAGCGCCGCCGCGATCCTGTTCGTCTCTGTCCAGTCCAGGGTCGCCGAGATCGGACTGCGCCGCGCCGTGGGTGCAAGTAGGGCGGCGACGGCTCTGCTCTTCCTCCTCGAGGGGGCGCTCGTCGGCGGCGCGGGCGGAGCGGCCGGGGCAGCGAGCGGTCTCCTGACGGTGTTGGCTGTCAGCGCTGGTCAAGGCTGGGAGCCGGTGCTCTCCTCTTCCGCACCGCTGCTCGGACTTGCGACGGGGCTCGTCACGGGGACGCTCGCGTCCGTCGCTCCTGCGGTGCGAGCGGCGTCAATCGACCCGGCTCGGGCGGTGCGGGCGTGACCTCGTCGTCAGTCGCCCTCGATCACGCTCAGCACGTTGCCCGCAGGGTCACGGAACCAGCAGATCGTCGGTCCGTGGCCGCGCATCACTCCGGTCGCGTCGGTCGGAAGGGCGGGATCGTCATAGATGGCCGTGACGACTCCCGCCGCGTTCAGCTCCGCCACGGCGGCATCGACGCTCTCGACCGCGAAGTTCAGAATCGTGAATCCTGCCGGCTCGTGCTCGGGCTTGGGGTAGGCAATCGCGCGTCCGCCGCCCGGCAGTTCGATCTCGAGGATGCCCATCGCGTTCACCGCGACCTCGAGTCCGAGCACGCCACCGTAGAACGCACACGCGCTCTCCACGTTGTCCACGCTGAAGCCGCTGAACGCGCGCTCGCTCCGGATCATGGCCGTCCTCCGTTCCGCGGCCGCTGCGTTGCTCCCGCTTTGTCACGGACGCTACTCCGGGCGGCGCCGCGAGTCATCATCGCGCGACGGCGCAGGTGCACCTCCGGCTCCGCCGCACCCGTGCCACTCGGTGTGTCGCCGGGCCGTGCGCGGTATCCTCGACCGCGATGTGAAGGGTGCCGGTGTGACGGACGAACAGGTGGGCGAGCTCTCGAACGACGGAGCCGGCGGCCACCCGACCCGCAGGAGCCTGCGTGAGGCGAGATCGGTTCCGCGGGCACTTCCGGCCGCACCTGTCGCCACTCCGATCCTGACCCCGATCCGCCCCGTTCGCGGTCGCTCGCGAAAGGTAGTCCGCACCGCCATTAGCATGATCGCTACCGCCGCGATCGCCGGGCTCGTCGCTGTCTCTGCTCTTCCGGCGTACTCATTCGATCCGGCTCCCGATTCGCAGGCCGCGATCGAGGCCGCCGCTCGTGTGCGAGCCCTGGGCAACCAAAAGCTCACGGTTGCGCCCGACGCCGCTCAGGAGCAGGTCATCCGCGATTCCTTTACCGCGCCGACCCAGGCGCAGCTTGACGAGGCCGCCGCCCAAGCGCGTGCTCTCGCCGCCGCCGAGCAGGCCGCCCGCGACGCCGAGGCGGCGCGTGTCGCCCAGGAGGCGCAGTCCGCCGCGACACCGAAGGGCGCTTCCGCAGGCGGCGCTGGCACGAGTACCTCGGTGACTCCGCGGCAAGAGGGCGACGACTACCCGTGGCGCGACCAGCTCACCGACGAGCAGGGCGGCGGGCTCTCGCCGCTGCGCTACTACTACCGCGAGTGCGTTGACTTCGTCGCCTGGCGCATCAACCGCGACCAGGGAGCCACGAGCGCCGCGTTCAAGTGGACCTGGGGCAATATGACCCCGGGAGGCGGCAGCGCCTACGCCTGGGCTGGCCAGTGGGCCTCGCACGGCTGGGTGACCAGCAGCACTCCTGTCCCGGGAGCGGTGGCCTGGTTCACCGGCAACCATGTGGCGTACGTTCAGGCCGTTAATGCCGACGGCACGGTCGCGCTCGAGGAGTACAACTGGGGCCACACCCACGCGTATCACACGCGGACCATCCCGGCCTCGCAGGTTGCCCTCTTCCTCTACCCGCCGAGCTGATGAGCGGCGCCGTCGGGATGGCGGTCGCGCAGTTCGCTCCGACCGCCGACCGCGAGCAGAACCTCACCACGATCGCTCGGCTGGTACGCATCGCGGCGGAGCGCGGTGCGACTCTGGTTGTCCTTCCCGAGTACAGCTCCGCCTTCACCGACCCGCTCGGGCCGGACATTGTCGCGGCGGGGGAGGCGCTCGACGGTCCCTTCGTGCAGGGGCTCGCGGCACTCGCGCGAGAGCGTCGGGTCCATCTCGTCGCCGGGATGGTCGAAGCGGTCGACGGTCGGCGGATCGCCAACACCCTTGTGGCGCTCGATCCCTCGGGGGCACTCGTCGCGCGCTACCGCAAGCTCCACCTCTATGACGCCTTTGGGCAGACGGAGTCGGAGTGGGTCGCGCCGGGCGAGATCACCGCGCCCGAGACCTTCGATGTGGGGGGCCTCGTCGTCGGCCTGCAGACCTGCTACGACCTGCGCTTCCCCGAGGTGAGCCGCTGGCTGGTCGACGCGGGGGTAGACGTTATCGCGGCGCCCGCCGAGTGGGTGCGCGGCCCGCTCAAGGAGGCGCACTGGCGGACGCTGGTCACCGCGCGCGCCCTCGAGAACACCGTGTACCTCCTCGCGGCCGACCAGACGCCTCCGATCGGGGTGGGCACGAGCATGGTGGTCGATCCGATGGGCGTCGAGATCGTGACGCTCGGCGAAGTTGAGGACGTCGCCGTCGCCTGGGTTTCCCGCGACCGGATCGAGCAGGTGCGCGCGAAAAACCCTGCGCTGGCGCTGCGGCGGTTCCGCGTGCAACCGCTCTGACGCCTCAGCGCGCCATCCGAGCGAGCCCTGCCACTGCCTCCTCGAGCACCTCGAAGCGCTTGCAGAACGCGAAGCGGACGAGGGAGCGGTAGGGCGTCGCGTCCTCCGGTCGGCAGAACGCCGAGACGGGGACAGCCACCACGCCGGCGAGCTCCGGCAGCTCTCGGCAGAGCGCGACACCGTCGTCGAAGCCGAGCGGAGCCGCGTCCGCGACGACGAAATAGCCGCTGGACGAGGGAGCGACGCCGAAGCCGGCCGCCGCCAGGCCCGCCGAGAGCAGATCGCGCTTGTGGGCGAGGGTTGCCGCAATCCCCGTGAAGAAGGAGTCGGGCAGCGCGAGGCCGAGGGCGACCGCACCCTGGAACGGCGCGCCGCTGACATAGGTGAGGAACTGCTTGACCGCGAGGACTGCGGTCACGAGCTCGCGCGGCCCGCTGATCCACCCGATCTTCCAGCCGGTGGTGCTGAAGGTCTTGCCCGCGGAGGAGATCGAGAGGGTGCGCTCGAATGCACCGGGCAGGGTCGCCAGGGGCACGTGCGAGGTGTCGAAGCGCAGGTGCTCGTAGACCTCGTCCGTGACGATCACCGCGTCGTGCCGCTCGGCGAGGCGAACGATCACGTCACGCGTGTCGGCGGAAAGGACGGAGCCGGTGGGGTTGTGCGGATCGTTCACCAGGATGATCCGGGTGCGGTCGCTGATGGCGGCGGCGAGCTCGTCATGGTCGACGGTGAAGGAGGGACCGCGCAGGGGAACGGTGCGGTGCACGCCGCCGGCAAGGGCGATCAGAGCGCCGTACGCGTCGTAGTGCGGAGTGAACGTGACGACTTCGTCGCCCGGCTCGAGGAGCGCGAGCATCGTTGCCGCGAGCGCCTCCGTCGCGCCCGTTGTGACCAGCACATCACCGTCCGGATCGAGCTCGAGGCCGTAGAAGCGGCGCTGATGCGCGGCAATCGCTTCCCGGAGTACCGGGAAGCCCGGTCCGGGCGGGTACTGGTTGACACCAGAGGCGATGGCTGCGCGCGCCGCCTCAAGGACGTCCTGCGGACCGTCCTCATCCGGGAAGCCCTGGCCGAGGTTGACCGCACCAGTGCGCTGGGCGAGTGCGCTCATTTCGCTGAAGACGGTGGCGGCGACGTCACCACTCGGGCCGAGGAGGCCCGCGCCAGCTGCGGCGCGTGACCAGGATCCGGAAATGCTCACGCTTCCAGTGTGCCCGGTCGGACGACCGTGACGATTTCATTTCGCGCTCGCAGGCTCGTCATAAGAAACGCTCAGGTAAGATCGCCAAGCTATCCCCGCTTGGAAGGAGCAGCACCCATGACCGAGAGTCACGAGGGTCCTCGTCAGCCGGAGGAACCCACCACGCCGACGGAGTCCGGCGCCCGAGAGGCGACCGAGCGCATCCCCGGCGAGAGCTCCGGAGCGTCGTCCTCGACCACCGAGCCGATCCACCAGGGCGAGATCCACCGCGAGAACCCGACCGAGCCCTACCCCTCCGCTCCTCAGCAGCCGTACACACCGAATGCGACGGTCGGCAACGAGGCACAGCCCGTTTTGCAGCCCGCCCGCTACGGCCAGTACGCGCCTCCCGCGCCGAACACGCTGCACGGCTCAGAGCAGCCGCCTGCCGCAAGTGCCTTCGGCACGGAGCAGTCAGCGGCTTCCTCCTCGGGCAAGCGCCGCGCCGGCGTCGGTGTCGTCGCGGCCCTCGCGATCGGCGCGGTCGTCGGAGGCGTCGCGGGAGCCGGCGTGTTCGGCCTGTGGTCCGCTTCCAACGGGGGCGGGACGCGCGTGGTCTCGACCGGCGGCGCGCAGACGATCACGGTGAACAATGCCGAGGACGCCACGACCGCCACCGCGGTTGCCGCGAAGGCGAGCCCGAGCGTCGTGACCATTGCCGTCAAGGATGCGACCGGGGGAGGGAACGGCTCGGGCATCGTGCTCTCCAAGGACGGGTACGTCCTGACCAACACGCACGTCGTCACTCTGGGCGGCACGACCTCGACCCCGACCATCTCCGTCTCCACCAGCGACGGCCGCATCTTCGACGCCACTGTCGTCGGCACCGATCCGACCCTCGATCTCGCCGTCATCAAGCTCACGGGAGCGACGGACCTCAGACCGATGACGCTCGCGGACTCCACGAAGGTCAATGTCGGCGACACCGCTGTGGCGATCGGCGCTCCGCTGAACCTCCCCGGCACCGTCACCGACGGCATCGTCAGCGCACTCAACCGCAGCATTTCGGTCGCATCCTCTGCACCGCCAAGCGCGTCCGGCGACAGTACGAGCGGCGGCGATGACAGCCCATTCAATTTCGACCTCCCCGGTCAGCAGCAGCCGACTCAGGCCAAGAGTTCGGTCTCGCTGCCGGTCATTCAGACGGATGCGTCGATCAATCCGGGCAACTCCGGCGGGGCCCTGCTCAATAGCAATGGCGAGCTCATCGGTGTCAACGTCGCTATTGCCAGCGCGGACAAGTCCTCCTCCGGCGCGGCCGGCAGCATCGGCGTCGGCTTCTCCATCCCCAGCTCGGTCGCCGAGCGCGTCTCGAAGGAGATCATTGCGAACGGCTCTGTTTCGCACGGCCTGCTCGGCGCGAGTGTGGGCGACTCGGTCGAGGGCGTGCTCGGTGCATCGATCGAAAGCGTGGCGGGAGGGGGCGCCGCTCAGGCCGCCGGTCTCAAAGAGGGCGACATCATCACGGCCATCGGCGGCATTCCGGTCACGAATCGGACTGATATCACCGCTCAGGTCCGCGCGCAGCCCGCGAACGCCGAGGTCGAGTTGACCTACGTGCGCAACGGCCAGACATACGAGGCGAAGGCGACGCTGGGCCAGATGGCCACGAGCTGACTCTCGACCCGTGCAGAAGCCCCCGCGGAGTCGTCCGCGGGGGCTTCTGCACGTCCTGCTGCACACTGGATGCCCCGCTGCACGCTCACATGCCGATTCCAGCGTGCTTCGCAGCGCTGGGCGCGGCTGTGTGGCTCTGAGCCGCAACGCCGGCCGCTGATAGTGTGAAAAGTCCTGCGTCCGCGCACTGTCCCGGTGCCCAAGCCCGCACGAACTGGACCCATGCAGCCCGAGACCTCGACGGACGACCTCTCCGACCTGCCGGGCGTGTCCTACGTCATGCCCGTGCTGAACGAGGTCACCCACGTGCGCGCGGCGGTCAACTCGCTGCTGGGTCAGGACTACTCCGGGCCGTTCGACATCGTGCTCGCCCTCGCGCCGAGCATTGACGGCACCGAGGAACTCGTCGCCGAACTCAGCGCGGCCGATCCGCGGATCCGCGTCGTGCCCAACGAGGTCGGTTCCACGCCCGCGGGGCTCAATGCTGCCATCCGCGCCTCGCGATATCCGGTGGTCGTCCGAGTCGACGCGCACTCCGTGCTGCCGCCCGAGTACGCGCGCACAGCCGTCGAGGCATTGCAGCGCTCCGGGGCCGCGAACGTCGGCGGGGTGATGGCGGCGGAGGGGCTCACCCCGTTCCAGCGGGCCGTCGCCCGCGCCTACGGCTCCCGGATCGGCCTGGGCGGCACCCCGCACCACATCGGCGGGCAGGAGGGGCCGGCCGACACGGTCTATCTCGGAGTCTTTCGCCGCTCGGCGCTCGAGCGCGCCGGCAACTTCGACGAACGCTTCAAGCGCGGTCAGGACTGGGAGCTGAACCGGCGCCTCCGCGAGGGCGGCGAGGTCGTCTGGTTCACTCCGCGTCTCACCGTGACCTATCGGCCGCGGCCGTCGATGCGCGCGCTGCTACGCCAGTTCCTCTCGACCGGGATGTGGCGCGGCGAGCTGACCCGGATGTTCCCGGCCTCGCGCTCGCTCCGCTACTTCGCCCCGCCGCTGCTCGTGGCGCTGCTCGCGCTCGGGCTCGTCGCGGGCCTGGGCGGAGTCGCGCAGGCGCTCTCCCACGCGGCACCGTGGCTGCTGCTCGGCTTCGCGGTCCCGGTGGGTTATCTCCTCCTGGTTGTCGCCGCGGCGATCACGATCGCGCGGCAGGATGGTACCCGTGCGATGCTGTGGTTCGCCGTGGTCATCCCGGCCATCCATGTGGCCTGGGGGACAGGGTTCGTGCTCGGCTTCGCCGGGCTGACCAGCAACATCTCCGCCCACCGCCACCAGCCGCGGTCCGACACGCCGAGGGGCGCATGACCACGAGACCCCGCTCCCTCGCCGAACTCAGGGCGGTCACGCAACCGCCGGAAGTCCGCGGGCGCCGCAATGCAGAGCACTGGACCGCCTCGCTCTACCTCCGCCGGCTCTCGCCGTACCTGACCTGGCTTCTCGTGCGGACGTCGATCTCGGCGAACGGCGTCACCGGACTGATGATCCTGGTGGGCTGGAGTGCCGCCGCCGCGCTGGTGATCCCGGGAGTCGCCGGGGCCGCGCTGGCGCTGCTCCTCGGCCAGCTGCAGATGCTCGTCGACTGCTGCGACGGCGAGGTCGCGCGCTGGCGCCGTACATCGTCGCCGGCAGGCGTGTTTCTGGACAAGGTGGGTCACTATACGACGGAGGCGCTGATCCCGATCGCCCTCGGGCTCCGCGCGGCGGGTTTCCCGTTCGAGACGCCGGGGGACTTCCTCTGGACGAGTGTGGGCTTCGCGCTCGCGCTCGTGATCGTGCTCAATAAGGCTCTGAACGACATGGTGCACGTCGCGCGGGCGAACGCGGGGCTGATCAAGCTGGCCGATACGAAGGGGGAGGCCGCTGTGTCTTCCTCCGGACTGGCGCGCCTGCGCCGCGCGGCCCGCTTCCTGCCGTTCCACCGGCTCTACCACTCCGTCGAGCTGACCATGCTGGCGTTCGCCGCCGCCCTGGTGGGCCTCGTCGTCGGAGCAGGGACCGCCGATCGCGTCCTGGTCGGGGCGCTGCTGCCACTCGCCCTGCTCGCTCTGGTGGGTCATTTTGTCGCGATCATGGCCTCTCGACGTGTTCGCTCCTGAGCCGAGGGTCGGAGTCGTCGTCCTGACGCAGGGGACTCGGCCCGATGACCTCGCCGCGGGCCTCGCGAGCGTGCTCGCGCAGGAGGGGGTCGAACTCGACATCGTCTGTGTCGGTAACGGCTGGGAGCCTGAGGGTCTGCCGGACGGGGTGCGCGCGCTCGCGCTGCCCGAGAATTTCGGCATCCCCGCGGGTCGCAACGCCGGAGCGGCCGTGGTCGAGGGGGAGTACCTGTTCTTCCTCGACGACGATGCCCGCGTGCCCTCGCCGCGCTTCCTGCTCGACTGCGTCGCCCTGCTCTCGTCGCCGCGTCGGGTTGGGCTCGTGCAGCCGCGGGTGGACAGCACCGACGGCTCGCCGAGCCCGCGGCGGTGGATCCCGCGCATTCGCAAGGGCGACGCGCGCCGCTCCGGCCCCGTCTTCTCCGTCTGGGAAGGGGCTGTCGTACTGCGCCGCGACGTGTTCGCTCAGACGGGCGGCTGGGCCGCTCCCTTCTTCTATGCGCACGAGGGCATCGAGCTGGCGTGGCGGGTCTGGGGCACCGGATGCACGGCCTGGTACGCGGGCGATCTCGTTGCGCAGCATCCGGTGATCCAGCCGACCCGGCATGCGGACTACTACCGGCTCAACGCGCGGAACCGGGTCTGGCTCGCGCGGCGCAACCTCGCCGCTCCGCTCGCCGTCGCCTATGTCGGCTCCTGGACCGCGATCCAGTGCCTGCGCTGGCGCCGCGACCCGGCCGCTCTGCGCGCGTGGTTCGCGGGCTGGCGGGAGGGCTGGCGATCCGATCCGGGAGGGCGGCGTGTGCTCTCGGCGCGCACGGTACTCCGGATGGCGTTCGCCGGGCGTCCGCCGATCGTCTAGCATCGGGGAATCCGCCCCCGCCGGGGCCCCGAAAGGACGACGGTGTTCGATTCGACCCAGCTCTCCCCGCCCGAGCGCGCCGAGCAGGAGGCGACCGCTGCCGAGGCGGATCTTCTCGCGGCTGTCCGCGGACGCCTTGGCCCTGTCGAGGACGAGCTTCGCGAGCGGCTCGACGCGCACCTCCCGCGGCTGGTCGGGTTGCTGTCCGCGGTCTATGCGGGCCGCGACGACCTCGTCGACCAGCTCGTTGCGATCGTCGAACTCGCCGCCGCCTCGTGGGAGGAGCGGTCCCAGGAGCTGCGCGCGCTCGACCGCGCCCGTGAGCTGAACCCGGACTGGTTCCTCTCGAACAAGGCGCTCGGCGGTGTCTGCTATGTCGATCGCTTCGCCGGCACTCTCGAGGGTCTGCGCGCCGAGATCCCTTATTTCCGCGAGCTCGGGCTGAACTACCTGCACCTGATGCCGCTATTCGACGCACCGCAGGGCGAATCGGACGGCGGCTACGCGGTGTCCAGTTACCGGCGAGTGCGGCCCGACCTGGGCGACATGGAACAGTTGCGCCTGCTGGCCGCCGAGTTGCGCGAGCAGGGCATCGCCCTCGTCGTCGACTTCGTCTTCAATCACACCTCGAACGAGCACGAGTGGGCGCGGCGGGCGCTGGCCGGCGAGCCGCGCTTCGAGGACTACTACTGGATCTTCCCGGACCGGGAGATGCCGGACTCCTTCGAGCGCACCACCCGAGAGATCTTCCCGGACGATCATCCCGGCTCCTTCGTGCAGCTGGAGGACGGCCGCTGGGTGTGGACGACGTTCCACCGCTACCAGTGGGACCTCAACTACGCCAACCCTGAGGTGTTCCGGGCTATGGCGGGGGAGATGCTCTTCCTCGCCAATCAGGGCATTGACGCCCTGCGGATGGACGCGGTGGCCTTCATCTGGAAGGAGCTCGGCACCACCTGTGAATCGCAGCCGCAGGCGCACCTTCTGCTGCGCGCCTTCAACGAGGTCTGCCGTCTGGCGGCTCCGGCGCTGCTGTTCAAGTCCGAGGCGATCGTGCATCCCGACGAGGTGATCGAGTACATCGACGTCGAGGAGTGTCAGCTCTCGTACAACCCGCTGCAGATGGCGCTGACCTGGGAGGCGCTGGCCACGCGGGACGTTAGCCTCCTCGCGCAGGCGTTGGAGCGTCGGCATGCGCTGCCCGCGGGCACGGCGTGGGTCAACTATGTGCGCGGTCACGACGACATCGGCTGGACCTTCGCCGATGAGGATGCGGCCGAGCTGGGGATCGACGTGGCCGGCCACCGGAGGTTCCTCAATGACTTCTACACTGGCCGCTTCGACGGGACTTTCGCCCGCGGGGTGCCGTTCCAGGAGAACCCGCGGACGGGTGACCGGCGCGTGTCGGGCACGACGGCCTCGCTGGCCGGGATCGAGGCCGGCGATCGCTACGGCATCGACCGTGTCCTCCTCGCCCATTCGATCGCGCTGAGCACCGGTGGACTGCCACTGCTCTACCTCGGCGACGAGGTCGCTCAGCTGAACGATCACAGCTACCTCGACGACCCCGAGACGGCCAGCGACTCGCGGTGGGTTAACCGGCCCCGGCGCCCCTGGGCACGCTACGCCGAGCGCGAGGTCCCGGGGACGGCCGCGAGCGAGATCTTCGGTGGGCTCGTACACCTGATCGCGGTGCGCAAGGCGACGCCGATGTTCGCGGGCATCGCACTGACCGGTTTCGATGCGATGAACGACCACGTCCTGGGCTACCAGCGCCCGGGCGACGGCGAGGCCGTCCTCGTGCTCGTGAATGTGTCGGAGGAAGTGCAGGAGGTCGCGCCCGAGCGCTTCGGCAGGTTCGCTCCGGAGGCGGTCGATCTGGTCACCGAGATCGACGTCGATCTGCGAGAGGGCTTCCGGCTGGCGCCTCTCCAGTTCGTCTGGCTGCGGGTAACCCCGGTCTGAGTGGTTCTCGGTGCCCCTGATCCGGGGGCCGCCGCCGGTAGCCTGAACGGGATGACTTCCGCCCCTCGCGCCCTCTTCGACCGTCTCCGCACCGACGCGCGTCTCGCCATCACGATGGGCGGTGAGTTGCTGGCCGCCCGGCGCGCCCGCGTCGCGGTCGCGCGCCTGCTCGCCGCGCGCGGACCCCTGCCGGAAGACCGCTTCGAGGTGGGCGTCTACTTCGCCGACGGTGACATTAACCTCTATCAGGTGCGGCAGTGGTACGGGCCACTCGCGGAGCTCGCGCGGACGCATCCGGTCGTGCTGCTCAGCCGCACCGCGAGCGCCGCCGACGTGCTGCTGCGCGAAAGCCCGCTCCCGGTCGCCTATGTCCGCTCGGTCGCCGACCTCGAGAGCACCATTGCGAGCCAGCCGCTGCGCGTGATCCTGTATGTCAACCAGAACGCGCGCAATTTCCAGATGATGCGGTACGGCCGCCGCTGGCACGTCTTCGTCAACCACGGCGAAAGCGACAAGATGTACATGACGACCAACCAGTTCAAGGCCTACGACTACAGCCTGATCGCCGGAGACGCCGCACTCGCCCGTCTGCACCGCGTGCTCTGGAACTACGACTTCGACACGCGCGCGCTGGCCATCGGTCGCCCGCAGGCCGACCACTTCGCCGGCGGGACGCCCTTCGAGCCGGACGAGCGCCGGGTCATCCTCTACGCGCCGACCTGGGAGGGCGATCGGCTGGCGGCGGGGTACGGCTCGATCCGCAGCCACGGCGTCGCGCTCGTTCGGGCGCTGCTCGCCGACCGGCGCTTCCGCTTGGTGTACCGCCCGCACCCGAGAAGCGGCGCCGTCGACTCTGACTACGCGGCGGCGGACCGCGAGATCATCGCGATGATCGCCGCCGCCAACGCCGCCGACCCCGCCGCCCGGCACGTGCATGACACCGGCGCCGAGCTCGGCTGGCAACTGGCGGTCGCCGACCTCGCGGTGCTCGACGTGTCGGCGATGGTCTACGACCGGCTCGCGACGGGACGGCCGCTGCTGGTGACTCGACCGACGAGCCCCGCGGCCGAGGTGGACGAGTCCGGCTACCTGGGCGACGCGGAGTGGCTGCTCGCCGAGGACGCCGCCGCGATTATCGCGCGAATCGACAGGGCCGAGCACGACACCGCGGCGGTCGAGCGGTTGCAGCGCTGGGTGGCGCACTACTTCGGCGATACGTCCCCCGGCGCGGCGACCCGCCGGTTCCACGCGGCGATCGAGCACCTCCTCGCCGAGTGGGAGCGCCATGCCGCTCTCCACCGCGGCGATGCGGTCATCGACGAGCACGACCCCGAGGGCTGACTCCGCGCCTCCACTCGCCCGCGCCGCCCTGGTGGTTCGCGCTCGAACACGGCGGATCGACCGTGGGACCGAACCAGCTCCCGTCAAGGGTCGGCGTCGGCGCCGGGAGGCCCGCTCGCGTTTCGATACGCTCGATCCATGATGACCCCGCGCGCCTTCGCCCGCTCCCGCCGGCGCCGGTCGGCTCCCGCTCAGCCAGCGGTTGAGCCGGACATCGTGGTCTCGACCGACCCAGAGAAGCCGGTCTTTACGATCCGCTCCTTTCGCATCGGTCTCTTCGGTGGCCTGGGGGTGCTGGTCGCTCTCGTTATCGGCGGACTCGCCGTCCAACTCGGCACCGTACTCACCTACATCTTCGTAGCGATGTTCTTCGCGCTTGGCCTGGATCCGCTGGTCTCCTGGCTCGAGAGCAAGCGCCTACCCCGGCCGCTGGCGATCACGGCGGTCTTCGCAGTGGTCGTGCTGATCTTCGCCGGGCTGCTGATTTACATCATCCCGATTCTCGTCGAGCAGCTGACGATGTTCGTCGTCAGCGCCCCGGGGATCATTACCGACGTCGCCGCGCAGCCGTGGGTGCTCGACCTCGAGCGGCAGCTACGCGGCATCGTCGACATTGACGAGCTGATCGCGAACGCGCAGGGCGTCCTCGGCAACCCGAACAATTTGCTCTCGCTCGGCGGCGGGCTGCTCGCCGTCGGCACGGGGATCGCGAGCGGGGTGACCGGCGCCATTATCGTCCTGATCCTCACCCTGTATTTCCTTGCTTCCCTCCGCTCGATGAAGGCGGTCGCCTACCGATTCGCACCCGCCTCGCACCGGGCGAAGGCGCACGAGGTCGGCGATGAGATCACCGGTGCGGTCGGCCGCTACGTCGTCGGGCAGGTGACCCTCGCCGGCGTGAACGGCGTGCTGACGTTCATCCTGCTCCTCGTCATCGGCGGCCCTGTGCCGGCGCTGCTGGCGTGCGTGGCGTTCCTCGGCTCGCTGATCCCGCTCGTCGGCACGATCTCCGGAGCGGTCATCATCTCGCTTGCGTGCCTGCTCGCTTCGCCGCTGACCGCTCTCGTCGCCGCGTGTTACTACCTCGTCTACATGCAGGTCGAGGCGTATGTCCTCAGCCCGCGGATTATGAACAGGGCCGTCTCGGTGCCAGGCGCTGTTGTCGTGATCGCGGCGGTCGCGGGCGGCACGATCGCGGGCGTGCTCGGTGCGCTCGTCGCGATTCCGGTCGCCGCTTCGGTGATCATCGTCGTGCAGAAGGTCGTCTTCCCCCGGCAGGACGCGAAGTAGCACCCGGGCTCCGGATCGGCGACGGCGCTCAGCGGTAGGGCGGCGCGGAGCCGTCGACGGCGGCGACGAAGCGCGCGACGGAGTCGGGCACGCCTGTTGCCTGTTCCTCAGCCGGCACCGGGGTGAGCGTTCGCGTGACGAGCGGCACCACTCCCGCCCAGACTCCGGGTTCCGGCTGGTCGCCGGCGCCTGCCGCGCGCACCTTCACACTCGCCTCGGCGAGCGGGAGGCGCAGCACGAGGGTCGCCGCGATCTCGCGTGCGGTGGTCGGCCGCACCTCGTCGGCACGACCGGGGAGCAGACGCGCGACCAGCAGGTCGAGGGCGTGCACTTTCTCCTCGCCCTCTACCGTCTCCGCTCGCCCGATAACCATGACCGAGCGGTAGTTCATGGAGCTGTTGAACGTCGAGCGGGCCACGACGAGCCCATCGACCAACGAGACGGAGGCGGTGAGGAGGGAGCCGCGCGCGGCCTCGCGCAGGAGCCCGCCTCCGCTCGACCCGTGCAGCAGGAGGGACTCGCCGTCGCGGGCGAAGAGGGTCGGCAGCACGATCGCTACCCCGTCGCGGACGACGGCGACGTGCGCGATCAGCGCCTCGTCGAGGATCGCGTGCAGTTCGGCGGGGTCGGTGCGCTGGCGCTCACGGTGGCGGGTCATGCGGGTGCGGTCGGTGGTGGGGAGGGTGTCCATGCAGTGATCTTCGCGTGCATTGTGGATCTGTGAGGATGCCACTGGGCGGCGATCGGAGTGGTCCAGAACGATGGTGTCCGACGATCTCAAGATCCCCTGCCGCTCGGCCCGATAGCGCGCGGAGGGGTGCGGGTGGCTCTCGCGGAGGCGCTGCGGCAGGCGGAGCTCAACGGCCACCACAGAAGAAACGCCCCCACCTCACCAAAACGGTGAAGCAGGGGCGCCCACTCATCAGATTCCGTACATCGTTTTCAACTCACCCACAACTGTGGAGAGTTGCGCGGAGGTCAAGGCGAAAGGATAATAAAAAATGTCCACAACGTCAATATTGGAATAGGTCGTTCCCCACGCGCCGACCGTGAGCGCCGAGCTAAGAGCGCTTCCCGCGTTCCCCGCCGTTTCCGTGTTGTCCATCCGGCTGACAGAAGAAGCTCCGGCGAAGACGCTAGCAAAAACATGCCATGCGGTGCCGGGCTCCTGAAGCACTTCAATACTCGAGCCGGCATTCGTGCGGAAAGTTGCGCTAGTACCTCCCTGAAAATTCAGTACGGTCGTGCTGCTACCGCTAGACGTCAGCGCTTCTAGACCCGAGGGCACCGTCCACCACCGAGCCACCGTCACGATGGTATGCGGCGACACCCGGGAGAGACTCTGCCCAAGCGCCTGCGACGACGCCCTCGTGAAGCGCACGGAGGCGGGCGTGTTGCCAGAACCTGCCACGAGAGTCGGAGCGTTAGCTACAGCCATGGTTGCGTCGGCGGTCGTCAGCGCAGTACCACTGGTCGGGTCAGGCCAGGAAGTGACGACATCACCCACGTTAGCGCCGATCGCCCGGCTATTGAACCGCCGCGTATACCCACCCACGGATACATCCGGCAGCACGATGGGTAGCAATCCCACCTGAGAGCCCATGGAGGCGGTGATAGCTCGCGCGTTGCGGGCATAGCCGGCAGTATTGAGGTGGACGCCGTCAGCGTTCGCGTATCGTGCGGCTATCGTCCCGGTCGTGGACTCGATTGCCGCCGCGAGATCGAAAAGCTGGACCGCGTCGCCGGGAAGATCGCCCAGCCAATCGTTGTACGCGACGCGTACAGCTTCCTTACCCCCTGTCGTCGCGCCCCCATTGCGGGGCAGTAGCGTCGACAAGTAAAAAGTACTTGTGAAATTCGCGCGGAGGATACCATCGATTTTCTGCTTCCTCGCCTGCACCGTCGCGAGTGCTTCGCCATTGAAAATATCATTCGCGCCGAGCGCGATATAGGCGAAGTCCGGTTTGCTGAGGGCGGAGAATTTCTGCCACTTCCACTCACGGGCTGCGTTCCACTCGTCCAAAGTCGAGCCGTGATGCGCGGCGATCTGCGCGATCGACCCGTTAGCGAGCGCCCACCGGTTGGCGTACGAGTCCCGAACGGGCAAGGCCGCACCGGTGCCCGCGGTGAGCGAGTCACCGAGGAAGAAGCCCACGGGCACATGTGAGTCGACTTCCACCTCGATCCACACGTCCAGCGGTGAGTACTGCTGCTGATCCAACGCTCTCGATGGAGCCAGCACTCCCGCATCCTCCGGCACCGCAGACGTCCAGCACCCGCCGAGCCCCTGCTGGTTGGTTTGCGCGGCGCACGTGTAGCCGAGAGAGATCATGTGCTCCGCGTACGGCTGGAGCTGCACTGCGGCGTCCGTGATCCAGCTCGACACCCATTCGGATCCGTCCGCTGCGGTCGAGAAGGCGCCCTGAACTTGCGTCGGCTGAGCTGCCCACGCACCCGCCAGCACTCCGCTAGCAGGGACGGCCTGCTTGCCGAAGAAGATACCGCCGACCGCGAGCGCGCCTGTGTAAGCGATCGAGGCGCGATCACTGTAATTACGGACGTGCAGACGCCACCGGTGCGTGGCCGTGGCAATACGTACCGGCCACCGTATCTGCTTCGCGGTGTCCGTTGACTGGAAAGGTGCCGCGCCCGTGCCCCCGGAGAGGGTCAGCGGGACGCTGGCTGTGCGGTACGTGGCCGCGACCGAGGTAAGTCCCATGACCATCACGCGGCGCAAGGAGCAGGTTGGGGAACTCGCTGAGGAGTCGCCGCGATCTCGCGCGCGGTGGTCGGTCGCACCTCGTCGGGGATCGTGCGCAGTTCGGCGGGGGCGATGCGTTGGCGCTCGCGGTGGCGGGTCATGCGGGTGCGTTCGGTAGTGGGGAGGGTGTCCATGCAGTGATCTTTGCACGAGTTGTGGATCTGTCATGATGCCCTTGGGCGGCGATCAGAGCGGTCCAGAACGGAGTGATCGATGGCGTCCGGTGATCTCGAGATCCCCCTGCCGCTCGGCCCACCAGTGCGCGGAGGAGTGCGGGCGGCTCTTGCGGAGGCGTTGCGGCAGGCGGTGCTCGATGGCCGTTATCGAGCTGGGGACCCGATCCCAGCGAGCCGTGTCCTTGCCAAGAGGCTGCGTGTTTCGCGCGGCTCCGTCGTCGCGGCCGTGGATCAGCTCGTGGGGGAGGGCTACCTGGTGGCGCACCCTCGCGCGGCGGTGACCGTCGCCTCCGACGGACTGCTGGTGCCGCCACCGCGAGTGCTGGCGGGAACCGCTCCCCGCACCGCGACCGGCGCCGTCGCCGACCTGCGTCCGGGTCGCCCCGATACCACAGCCCTGGACACGCCGGAGTGGCGGTCGGCCTGGCGGAGGGTCCTCTCGAAGCCTCCGTCCGCCGCGCCGCCCGCCTCCGGGGATCCCGGGCTGCGGGAGCAGATCGCCGAGCAGTTGCGCCGGTCACGTGGCGTCGACGTCGACGCCTCCGACGTGCTCGTGACCAGCGGCACGGCCGGAGCGGTCGCGCTGCTCGCGCGTGCCGCCTCCGCCTCGCTCGGACGGCCCGTGCGCATCGCGGTCGAGGACCCGGGCTATCCCGCTGTCCGCCGCCGCCTCCAATCGGACGGGCACGAGGTGGTCGGCGTCCCTGTGCGCGGCGACGGCATCGACCTCGACGCTCTCGCCGGCTCCGGAGCCGACGTCGTCGTGGTGACCCCCTCGCACCAGTACCCGACCGGGGGCAGGCTCGCTCTCGCCGAGCGGCTCGAGTTGGTCCGTCGTGCCTCGGGCGGCCGACTGCTCGTGGTGGAAGACGACTACGACAGCGAGTTCCGCTACGTCGGCGCGCCCCTGCCCGCTCTTGCCTCCCTCGACTCGGGCGGCGCAGTCGCGCACGTCGGCTCGTTCTCGAAGACGATCTCGCCGTGGCTCCGGATGGCGTACCTCGCCGTCCCGCCCGCGTCGTGGCTCCGGGGAGCGTTGACCGCGTTCGATGAGCGCGATGCCTCCGCCTCGGGCCCGACTCAGGCCGCGCTCGCGGAGTTCATGGCGAGCGGGGCATTCCGACGCCACCTCGCTCGCTCACGGCGGCGGTACGCGCACCGCCGCGAACTGGTCCGCGTGTTCGCCGAGGCCGTCCCGTGGGGCCGCGCGAGTGGACTCGACGGTGGGCTGCACGTCGTCCTCTCGCTGCCCGCGCCGCTCGAGTCCGCCGCGGTCGCTGCCGCGCTGCTTCGGGAGGGGCTGCTCGTCGCCACTCTGCACGACTATGCGTTCTCGGGCCGGTCAGGCACCGAGGCGCTCGTGCTCGGCTATGGCCACTCCGGCGATCTCGAGCTGACCTCTGCACTCGCCCTGATCGACCGCACCGTCCGGCACTGGGCAGGAGGGCTCGTTCCGCTGAGTCGCTGACATCGTCTCGCCGGTATCCTGAGCCGGATGCTACCTCGAGACACTGCGCGCTTACGCTTTCGCGAGATGTCCGCGGCGGACCTCGACCGGGTGGCCGCTCTTGTTGGTGATCCGAAGGTCATGCGCTTCTACCCGGCTCCGAAGAGTCGCGAGGATGCGGCCCGCTGGATCGAGTGGAGCCGGCAGAACTATCGGGAGCACGGCGTCGGGCTCTGGCTCGTCGAGACGACGGGCGGCGAGTTCGTTGGGGACTGCGGACTGACCTGGCAGAGTGTCAACGGCGCGCCCGAGCTCGAGGTCGGCTACCACGTGCGCTCGGAGCTGCACGGTCGCGGCTACGCCACCGAGGCTGCCGCGGCCTGCCGGGACCTGGCTCGTCGGAAGGCCCTCGCCGACCGCCTCGTTGCGATCATCCATCCCGACAACACGGCGTCGCGGCGGGTTGCCGAGAAAATCGGCCTTCGCTACTTCGCAGACGACCACAGCGGGGGCCTGCTCGTCCGCACGGTCTTGGCGATGCCGCTCGTCCTCACGGCCGGACCTGTTCGTCACCGAGGCTGAGCGGGCTGTTCCCCCGCTGCCGGGCGCCCCCGCTTGCTCTCGACCTCGAATCCCAGCATCCGGCGCCTAGAGCCGATCCTCCACTGCCGCGATCAGCGCGGCGCGGTCCTCGCGCAGGATCGACGCGCCGCCGCCCGGCGCAGTGCGCACCTCAACGCCATGGTCGCCGAGCAGGCCACCGAGCGAGTCATGTCCCAGCGGGTCCTCCGGAAGTACCGCGAGCGTCGGTACCGGGAAGGCGCCCGGAGCCTCAGCCGCACCGCGCGCAGCCAGCCCGTCGGCCGACGCCGGGTCCCAGAGCCCGAGCGCCGACACGTCGAGCTCGATCTGCTCGTCGGTCCAGATCGGGTGGCGATGGCGGAGGGAGTCGGCGTCGCCGGTCTCGACGTGGGCGACAGATCGACCACGACGCAGGGCGCTCGTCATACCGCGCGCGGCTGAGTAGGCGGGGTCGAGCAGGATCAGCCGCTCGGCCCGGTACTCCGGAGCGAGCCGGGCGGCGACGACGGCGCCGAGGCCGTGGCCGATGACCAGGTCGGGGGTCTGCAGCACGGAGGCCCGCACGTCTGCGGCCCAGCGCTCCGGCGAGTACACCGGCGACTTCGGTGAACCGCCGTGGCCCGCGAGGTCGGGTGCCACCACGCGATAGCCGTGCTCGTGCAGCGTCGGCACGAGTGCGTACCAGATCCGGGAGTCGGCGCCGAGGCCGTGCAGGAGCAGCGCCGTCCGCTCACCGGTTCCGCCGTAATCGCGGACGAACAGCGCCAGCGGCTCCGCTGGCGCCGCGGCCAGCGCCTTCCGCTCGGCGCGCGTGGGCTCGAGCACGAGGGTGTTGCCGAACGCCTGGGGCGCCGGGCCAAACGCGTCGCGCGCGCTCTGGATCACCTTGCGCCCGAGCATCGCGTTGCCGACCCCGCCGAGTGCCGCCCCGATCCCGAATGGCATCGCCCGCCCCACGAGCCCGGCGCCCTGCTGCGCGAGGAAGTGCTTGGTGAACGACTTCTTCGCTCGGTCGGCCAGCTCGCCGACGAGGAACGACGGCAGCCCCTTCGTCACAACCGACCCCCAGTACTGGTTGAGCCCAGTGCCTCCCCCCACGGCCTGCCCGGCGACCTGGCGCACCATTTCGCTGCCTGAGGAGCCCATCATCAGCGTCAGCACAAGGGCTCTGGCGCGGTCGGGGTCCTCGAGGGGAATGCCGTGCACCTCCGTCACCGACTGCGCGAAGAGCGCGCTGGCCTCCAGGAAGCCAGCGGCCCCGGCTCCTGAGAGAGCGACCGAGGCCGCTGTACCGATGCCCGGGACGACGGCGGTCGCACCGATCGCGGCTCCGCCGGCGGTCACGCTCGAAAGGTACTGCCGCTCGAGTGCGGTGATGAGCTGCTCGGGAGTAGCGGACGGGCGGCGGCGGCGCAGCGCGCGGATGTTGGCGAGGACAGCCGGCCGCTGCACGGCGAGCAGGCGATCCAGCATCCGGGCGAGCTGCGTGTTCTCGGCGGCGCCGGGGCCCTCGGACCGTTCGCGGGCCTTCTCGAGTGCGCGATCGCGCTTGCGGTCCTTCTGGGCCATGTCGTGCACTCCTGCGTCTTCGAGGCGCCGGAGCGGTCAGTCGTCGGCGACGGTGTTCTCGGCGAGCGCACCCTCCACGTTTGGCGCCGCGCTGCTCCGCGGGGTCGGCCTGCTCCGCGGTGTCGGCGCGTGGTCCTCAGCGTATCGCGCGAGGACCTCCTCGATCGGCGCGTCCAGCACCAGGCGGCCCTTGTCCAGGTAGAGCCCGCGGGTGCAGAAGCGGCGCAGGTCGCGTTCGTTGTGTGAGACGAAAAAGAGGGTGCGGCCGGAGGCGAGCAGCTCCTCGATCCGCGCGTAGCACTTCTCGCGGAATGCCGTGTCGCCGACGGCCAGCACCTCGTCAACCAGGAGGATCGGCTCCTCCAGCCGTGACACCACCGAGAACGCAATGCGCACCTTCATTCCGCTGGAGAGGTGCTTGTAGGGGGTGTCCAGAAAGTCGCCGATCTCGGCGAACTCGATGATCGAGTCAAAGCGGGCATCGACCTCGCGCTTGGACATCCCGTGCAGCCCAGCCGTCAGGTAGACGTTTTCGCGCACGCTGAGATCGGCGACAAACCCGCCGGTGATCTCGATGAGCGGAGCGACGCCGCCGCGCACCTCCACCGCGCCCTCATCCGGCAGCACCACGCCCGCAACCAGCTTGAGCAGCGTCGACTTGCCCTGCCCGTTGCGCCCCACGACGCCGATCGCCTCACCCGCCCGCACCTGGACGTTCAGCTCGCGCAGCGCCCAGAACTCGCCCGGCCGCGAGCGGCGGGAGCGCCCGGCAAAGAGGTCCTTAAAGGAGCGGCGCCCGCGACGGTTGCGGCGGAAGCGGATGCCGAGGCCGCGGCACTCGATCACGACGGGGGCGTCGGCCATCACAGCTCCTTCAGCACGGCGCGCTCGGAGAGGCGGAAGACGATCAGGCCCAGGGCTAGCACGAGCACCGAGATCCCCGCGGAGGCGAGAATCACCGGCAGGTCGAGCTCGCTCTCGAAGAAGGCGGAACGGTAGAGCGCGAAGATCCCGCTGAGCGGATTAAGCGCGGCGAGCGGGCGGATCTGCTCGGGCAGATTTGCGGTCGAGTAGATGATGGGCGATGCGTAGAAGAGGAAGCGCAGCACGAGCTTGACGGCCCGCTCCAGGTCGCGGAAGAACACGACGAGCGGAGCGACGAGCAGGCCGACGCCCAGCGTCAGCACCCCCTGCAGGAGGATCGCCACCGGGAACAGCAGCGCCGCCCACGTCAGGTGCGCGCCGGCGATCACAGCGAACAGCACCAGCACGGGCAGGCTTGCCACGAATTCGATGCCCTTCGAGAGCACGATCCGCCCTACCCAGATGGTCCGCGGGATGGAGGTCGAACGCACCAGCTTCGCCTCACGGAGGAACGCGCGGGTCCCGTCAGACGTGGCCTGGGTGAACCACATCCAGGGCAGCAGGCCCGCCAGCAGGAACACGATGTACGGGTCCTCGCCGACGGTCCGCTGGAAGACCACGGTAAAGACGAAGTAGTAGATGCCCGACATCACGAGCGGGTCGAGCACCGACCAGATGTAGCCGAGTGCGCTCGTCGCGTAGCGGACCGTCAGGTCGCGCTTCGTCAGCAACCAGAGCGAGTGTCGGTAGCGCCAGGCCCGCGAGCGCCGGTGACGCAGCGCCGTTTCAGAGGCGAGGATGTCGGCGGTGCTCACTGTGCGCGACTCCTCCCGACCTGCCCTGGCCGAGCCGGGAAAGGAACCGTCGGCGTCAGACGAAGAGGTTCGCGCGCTCGAGGTCCTCGGCGAAGTCCACCTCGACGGCGTAGAGGTCGGAGATGTCCATCGGCTCGACGAGCAGTCTGTCCTGCTCGATCGCCCACTCTATTCCACGCTCGAAGTAGTCCTGCGCGTCCACGCGGGCGAGCTGACGCACCAGCGCGGCCTTGTCGGAGGCAGACACATAGTTGATACCGACGGCCTCGCCGAATCCGCCGCGCACCGTCTTGGAGAGCTCATCGATAAAGCCCTCGGCGCTTGTCGTGTACTTGACCTCCTCGTCCGACACCTTCGCGGTATTGACGGTGACAAAGGAGACGTCCTTGGCGATCAGCCCGGCGGCCCGGTCGAGAATGCGCGGGTCGAAGACGACGTCGCCGTTCATCCAGAGCACCCCGCCCTGCCCGCTCGCCTGCAGTGCGCGGAGCAGGCTCTTGGAGGTGTTGGTCTGGTCGTACTGCTCGTTATAGACGAACGACGCCGAAGGGAAGGCCTCAATGATGTGCTCAAGCTTGTAGCCGACCACGATGCTGACCGGCACACTCTTGCCGAACGCGTAATGGATGTTGTCGAACTGCTGCTGCATGATCGTGCGGCCGTCGCTGAGCGGCGTGAGCGGCTTCGGGAGGGAACGACCGAGGCGGCTGCCCATGCCGGCGGCGAGGATGACGACGGAGGCGGGGTTGCGGCTCGTTGTCGGACCTGTGCGCGTCATCGTGTCTTCTCCTCGAATTCAGCTGCCAGGCACCGGAGGGACGGTTTCCGGCAATGAGACAGAGTGTACTATTCTGCACCCCCGTTTCGGGGTGGTTGACCTTTCGCCGTGTCGTTCGCCGCCCGGCGCGCGCCGGGCACTCGGAAGCGAGTTGGTACCGTAGCCGGATGACGTCCGCGACGAACGCCGAGCCCACCGAGCGCGCAGCCGAGGACACCGCAAGCCCCGAGAGCGGCTCTCCCGTCGTCTTAGAACTGACCCAGTTGACTCGGACTTTCGGGCGGACAGTGGCGGTCGACCGCATTGATCTGGCCGTTCGCGCCGGCACCTTCTCCGGGATCATCGGCCCCAACGGGGCGGGCAAGACAACGACCCTCTCGATGATGACGGGTCTCCTCCGCCCCGACACCGGCCGCGTCCTCGTGTACGGCATCGACGTCTGGAAAGACCCGACGGCTGCGAAGCCACTGATCGGTGTGCTGCCCGACCGCCTCCGACTCTTCGACCGGCTGACCGGCGCCCAGTTCCTCGCCTACTCGGCCGCTTTACGCGGTATCGACCTGCCGACGGCCAAGCAGCGCACGATCGAGCTCGCCGACGCGCTCGGCCTCACCGACGCACTGGAGCGGCTGATCTCGGACTACTCCGCAGGCATGGCCAAGAAAGTGGCGCTCGCCGGGGCGATGATCCACGCGCCGCGAGTCCTGGTGCTCGACGAGCCGTTCGAGTCCGTCGATCCCGTCTCCTCCGCCGCCGTGATCACCGTGCTCCGCCGCTTCGTCGCGGGAGGCGGCACGGTCGTGCTCTCGAGTCACGGCCTCGACTTCATCGAGCGCGTCTGCGATGACGTCGCCGTGATCGTCGGTGGGAGGGTTCTCGCCTCCGGATCGGTCGCCGAGGTCGCCGGCACCGCCACCCTCGAGGAGCGTTTCCTCGAGCTCGCGGGCGGTAAGCAGATCGCCGAGGGGCTGCAGTGGTTGCACGACTTCTCCGGCTGAGGATCGACGTCCTGCTCGGCGCCTTCCGCTCCGGGCCCGCGCGCTCGGCCGGCGCGGTACTCGGCGTGCTCGTGGTCATCGCGGTCACGGCCGGACTTCTCGCCGCGCTCGGGGCGCTGCGCTGCGCTCCTGAAGCGGCCGCAGGCGCCGTGGCGACCGGCGGCGGTCTGATCGGCCTCGGCTTCCTCGTGCTCCCGTTCCTCCTCGGCCCGCTCGATCCGATGGACCCGCGGGCCTTCCGGCTGTTCGGTTTGCCGACGATCCGTCTCGCCGGCGCGCTCGCACTCGCGGGCCTCATCTCGCTACCCGTCCTCGCGCTGCTGGTCGTGGGGGTGGCGAGCGTTCCGCTGTTCCCCGGAGCTGGAGCGTTCGCGCTGCTTGGCCCGCTGCTCGGCGTGGTGACGGCGGCCCTGTTCGCGCGCATCGGCCTCGCCGCCTCCGCCGCTCTCGTCCCTTCGCGCACGGCTCGCGAACTGCTCGCGGTCCTCGGGCTGGTCCTCCTGCTGGCCTGTCCGGCCGCTCTGGTGACGGCCGCGCTGCTCGACGCCGGCGAGTCTCCGGTGCTCGAGCGCTGGGGAGTGGCGTTCGAAGCGACTCCCTTCGGCGCTGCCTGGGCCATCGCACCCGCCGCCGTGACGGGCGATGCGGCCCGACCGCTGGTCATCGCGCTACTCACGGTGGCGGCGGCCGCCGCGCTGTGGTGGCTTGTCGTGCGGATCCTCACTGAGCGTCCCGAACGCACGTCCCGTCCGCCCCGTGGTCTGCGCCTGGGGTGGTTCGATGTGCTCGGCTCGACCCGCACAGGTGCGATCGCCGCTCGCAGCATCACCTACTGGTTGCGCGACCCGCGTTACCAGGCCTCGCTGGTGGCGGTCCCACTGCTCCCGGTCGCAGCGCTGCTGTTGCTCGGGGTGGTCGGCGTGCCGTTCCCGCTGCTTTCTCTGCTGCCGGTGCCGCTGATCGCGCTGTTTCTCGGCTGGTTCCTGCACAATGACGTGGCCTATGACGGCTCCGCCTTCTGGCTGCACATCTCGGCGGGCGTGCCCGGCTGGTCCGACCGCCTCGGCCGCGCGTTCCCGACCCTGCTGCTCGGGCTCCCGGTCGTGCTTGTCGGCTCGCTCGTGAGCAGTGCGACCTTCGGCCGCCCCGAGGCCTTCCCCGTGATCCTGGCGGTGAACGCCTGCCTGCTGCTCGTTCCCGCGGGAGTAGCCAGTGCGGTCTCGGCGGCTCTCGCCTATCCGGCGCCTCGGCCGGGCGACAGCGCCTTCGTCCAGCCGCAGGCGCCGGGCGCGAGTGGAGCCGCGTCGCAGTCGCTCGCGTTCGGCCTGGGCTTGCTTCTCTCGGCGCCCGCCGTGGTGCTCGCCGTGCGCGCGCTCTTCGTCGATCCGGAGTCGGCCGGCGGTGCCGTGCTCGTGGGCCTTGGCAGTGCCGTGGTCGTCTTCGCCCTCGGCGTACTCATCGGCGGCTGGGTGTTCGAGCGCCGGGCCACCGAGCTCGTTGCCTTCACCAGCCGCTACTAGCGGATGGCCGACCCACCGGAGCAGATCAGTCGCGGGGGAGCAGCGCCTCCAGCTCCGCCACGACGAGATCGGGGCGGGTGAGGAACGGATGGTGCCCGGTCGGCACGTCGACCGAGCGTGTCGCCCGTGCAGCGTGCGAGCGCTGCAGTGCGACGGTGGTGCTGCGATCTGCCGTGCAGACGAGGTAGGTCGAGTCGACGCCCTGCCAGCCCGCGGCCGTCGTCGGGGTCGAGAAGGCGGCCGCCGACTGGCTGGTCACGCGGTCCCACGCGCCCGCGCGGTCCTCGTCGTCGGCGTCCTGGAGGAACCGCTCGGCGAACGACGTGACGTCGTAGCCGGAAACCCGGAGGGATCCGTCGGGAAGGAGTCCGATCCGCACCGGATCCGGTTCGCCGCTCATGATCGCACCCTGCGAGAGGCCGACCTCGGGCAGGTAGGACGAGATGAGCATCAGGCCCGCGACGGCGGGATGGGTGCCGGCCTCGGCGATCACGGTGCCGCCGTAGGAGTGACCGACGAGGACCGCACCGTCGCTCTCGTCGAGCGCGTTCCGCAGAGCCGCGGCGTCGGCGACGAGGCCCGACGGTTCCTCCGGATCGCCGTCGCTCTCGCCGCAGGAGGGGAGGGCGAGCGACCGGCTGCGAACCCCCGTCCGCTGCTCGAGCAGCGTGGCAGCGCGACGCCACCACCAGGCGCCGTCGCGCACCAGCGCGCCATGCACGAAGAGCAGTTCCACTGGAGTCTCCTTCTCGGGGCTGTCGACTGACCGGAGCTGTCGGCTTGACGCTCGTCTCCGCGCGTAGGATCGTCGGCATGATTCTGCGTGCCGAGAACAGCAGTACCGATCCTCTCGAGGGCGGCGGGGGAACCGCCACCCTCGATCGCGAACTCGAAGAACTCCTCAACCAGGAGTCCATTGAGCCCGGCGACCACGAGCGTTTCTCCCACTACGTGCCGAAGGACAAGATCCTCGAGAGTGCGATCACCGGAAAGCCGGTCCGCGCGCTCTGCGGAAAGAAGTGGCTCCCGGGCCGCGACCCGGAGAAGTTCCCGGTCTGCCCGGCCTGCAAGGAGATTTACGCGAAGATGAAGTAACCGCTCGGCGCCTCACTCGTAGCGGGTTGGGATAACCGGCTCGCCCCGACCCAGGCGCAGGGCATCCTGGGGCAGTTCGAGCACCGCGTTCGCGTGGTGCGCTCGTGCCGTAGCGACGCCGTCGACGCCGAGGTGCTCGGAACGGATCTCGCCGTCCTCGATCAGCGGGACGAGGAGGGCTCGCTCGCCCTCACCGACCCTGCCCTCCGGGCCCGCACCCACGTGGACGACCTCGGCCTCGGCGACGCCGTCGTCCGAGAGGAGGCGGCCTGCGGCTTTGCGCCCGCCGATCGACGCCTTCGAGACCGACTTTTTCGCTACCGCGACCCATTCGCCCGCGTCGTCCTCGTGGGCGACGAGCTTGTACACCATTCCGGCTGTCGGGTGCCCCGAGCCGGTCGCGACCGAGGTCCCCACACCGTAGGAGTCGACCGGAGAGGCGGCGAGGGCGGCGATGCCGTGCTCGTCGAGATCGTTGGTGACGGTGATCCGGGTGCCCGTCGCGCCGAGGGCGTCGAGTTGCGCGCGCACCTGCGCGACCTGCTGCGGAAGATCGCCGGAGTCGATCCGCACAGCTCCGAGACCGGTGCCTGCTACCCGGACGGCGAGGTCGACGGCTGCGGTCACATCGTAGGTGTCGACCAGCAGCGTGGTGCCGGGGCCGAGCGCGGCGACCTGGGCGCGGAACGCCTCCTCCTCGCTGTCGTGCAGCAGGGTGAACGCATGCGCGGAGGTGCCCATGGTTGGCACCCCGAAGCTGCGGCCGGCCTCCAGGTTGGAGGTCGCACCGAAGCCGGCGATGTACGCGGCGCGGGCCGCGGCGACCGCCGAGCGCTCTCCTGCCCGGCGCGAGCCCATCTCGGCCAGCGGCCTGCCGTCGGCCGCCGAGACCATCCGCGCCGCTGCGCTCGCGATGGCACTGTCGTGGTTGAGGACGCTGAGCACCAGGGTCTCGAGCAGGACGCCATCGGCGAACGGCGCCTCGATGATCAGCACGGGGGAGCCTGGGAGATAGACCTCCCCCTCCCGGTACCCCCAAATATCGCCCCGGAATCGGTAATTGGCCAGCCAGTCGAGCGTGCGGGAATCGACCACGCGGTTCTCCCGCAGCCACGACAGCTCCTCATCGCCGAAGCGGAAGCGCGAGATCAGTTCGAGCAGCCGTCCGGTCCCGGCGAGGACGCCGTAACGGCGTCCCGGCGGGAGACTCCTGGCGAACACGTCGAACATGCAGCGACGGTCGGCGGTGCCGCTGCCGAGGGCGCCCTCGACCATCGTGAGCTCGTAGCGGTCGGTGAGGAAGGCCGTCGAATCCATCCGGACAGTGTTCCATGGCCGCCGTTGGCTGGGGGTTCCATGGCCGCCGTCGGCTGGGGGTTCCAGGGCACGTGTCCGGCTGGGGGTTCCCGGCGTCACCCTGAGGCCGGGCGCTCGGGCGCGGGTAGGCTGTCCCTCCGTGACGGACTCACCCCTGGGCATCTTCGACTCCGGAGTCGGCGGGCTCACCGTCGCCCGCTCCGTGATCGACCAGCTGCAGAACGAGTCGATCGTCTACCTCGGCGACACCGCCCACTCGCCCTACGGACCCAAGCCGCTCGCCGATGTCCGCGCCTACGCCCTCGACACGCTCGACACCCTGGTGGATCAGGGCGCAAAGCTGCTGGTCATCGCCTGCAACACGGCCTCCGCGGCGATGATGCGGGACGCCCGCGAGCGCTACACCCTCGGCCGTGGCATCCCCGTGATCGAGGTCATCCAGCCCGCCGTGCGCAGCGCCGTCCGCGACACCCGCAACCGCCGCGTCGGCGTGATCGGTACCGTCGGCACGATCCGCTCCCGCGCCTATGATGACGCCTTCGTCGCCGCGCCCGACCTGCAACTCTTCACTGCCGCCTGCCCGCGCTTCGTCGAGTTCGTCGAAGCGGGCGTGACCTGGAGCGACGAGCTGCTCGCCGTGGCGGAGGAGTACTTTGCCCCGCTCAAGGCGGCGGGCGTCGATACCCTCGTCCTCGGCTGCACGCACTATCCACTGCTGCGCGGGGCGATCGCCTATGTGATGGGCCCGGACGTCCGCCTCGTCTCGAGTGCCGAGGAGACCGCCCTCGACGTGTACCGGACGCTGGTGGCTCACGGCCTGCAACGCACCTCCGCCGAACCGCCCACCTACCGTTGGGAGGAGACGGGCTCGAGCGACTTCGTCCGCCTCGCCCGCCGCTTCCTCGGCCCCGAGGTCTCGAGCGTCGATCTCGTCGAGACCGGCACCATCAACCTGCGCGAGCTCGACCGGGCCGCGCTCCCGCACAATCGAGGGAGACCCGAGTGACCGACAGCACTACACCGCAGGCGACGCGCAAGGATGGCCGCGCACCCGACGAGTTGCGCACCGTGACGATCGAGCGCGGCTGGAGCACCCAGGCCGAGGGCTCGGCGCTTGTCTCGTTCGGCAACACGAAGGTGCTCTGCACTGCCTCCTTCACCGCCGGAGTGCCGCGCTGGTTGCAGGGCAAGGGCAAGGGCTGGGTTACCGCGGAGTACGCGATGCTGCCCCGCTCCACTAACTCCCGGATGGATCGCGAGTCGGTCAAGGGCAAAGTGGGCGGGCGCACCCACGAGATCTCGCGCCTCATCGGCCGGAGCCTGCGCGCCGTCGTCGACACCAAGGCGCTCGGCGAGAACACCCTCGTCATCGACTGCGACGTCCTCCAGGCCGACGGCGGCACCCGCACCGCCGCGATCACCGGAGCCTACGTGGCGATGGTCGATGCGATCGAGTGGGCCCGCGGCAAGAAATACGTGGGGCAGAAGGCTCAGCCGCTGATCGACAGCCTCTCGGCCGTGTCCGTCGGCATCATCGACGGCGTCCCGATGCTCGACCTGGCCTACGTCGAGGACGTCCGTGCCGAGACCGACATGAACGTCGTTGTCACCGGCCGGGGCCTCTTCGTCGAGGTGCAGGGCACCGCCGAGGGCGCTCCGTTCGATCGCCGCGAACTCGACGCGCTGCTGGATCTCGCTCTCGCCGGTGGCGCCGACCTCGCCCGCATCCAGGCCGAGGCGCTCGGCGCGGAGCCGAACGCGTGAGCCTCGACCTCGTCCTCGCCACCCACAACGCGAGCAAGGTGGAGGAGTTCCGCGCGATGCTGGCCGGCACCCTGCCCGGAGTAGGCGTGCGCGCCTACAACGGGCCCGAGCCGATCGAGGATGGCGTCACCTTCGCAGAAAACGCGCTGATCAAGGCGCGCGCCGCGGCCGCTCACACGGGCCTCGTCGCCCTGGCAGACGACTCCGGTCTCTGCGTCGATGTGCTCGGCGGCGCCCCCGGCATCTTCTCGGCGCGCTGGTCAGGCCGCGCGCACGACGCGACGGCGAACCTCGAGCTACTGCTCGCGCAGCTGCACGACGTGAAGGCGGAGTATCGCGGAGCGCACTTTTGCTGCACCATCGCGCTGGTCGTGCCCGACGCCGTGCTGCCTGGCGGCCAGGAGACGGTGGTCGAGGGCCGCTGGGACGGCGCCCTCGCGACCGCCCCGCGTGGCACGAACGGCCACGGCTACGACCCGATCTTCATCCCCGAAACGGGCGCCTGGACGGCGGCGGAACTCCTCCCCGACCAGAAGAACGCCCGCAGCCACCGCGCCCGCGCCTTCACCGCCCTGCGCACCGAACTCACCACCCTCGCCGCCCACCTCTAACGCCCGCGGGAGCAGGTTAGGAGTGCGGGTGTTTGCCGTCGAGGGTGTCGGCGTCGAGGACGTAGGCAGCTGATTCCGTGGAGTCGGTCTCGGGGTCGGCGGCGAGCTTCGCCCGGTGGCGCTGCTGGAAGAAGTGGAAGACCGTCGGGATCACGGCGAGGCCCACGGCGCTGAGCAGGATGACGTCGATGTAGTGCGAGACGAACTGCGCGACCGGCGGGATGAAAGCCAGCAACCAGCCGATCAGCGTCACGCCGCTGCCCCAGATCAGCGCGCCGATCAGGTTGTAGAGGCTGTATCTGCGGTAGTTCATGTGCGCGACGCCGGCCGCGATCGGCGCGAAGGTGCGGACGATGGGCACGAAGCGAGCGAGGACCACGGCCAATCCGCCGAAGCGCTCGAAGAACACGTTGGTGCGCTTGACGTTCTCGATGCTGAAGAAGCCTGACTCCTTGCGCTCGAAAATGCGCGGGCCGGCCTTGTGCCCGATGAGGTAGCCGACCTCGCCGCCGATGAAGGCCGAGAGGCCGATGGCCAGGCAGATGAGCCAGATCGGCACGCCCAGACCGCCGTTGGAAGCGCTCTCGTGAGCCAGCAGGCCCGTGATGATGAGGAGGGTGTCGCCCGGGAACAGGAAGCCGATCAGCAGTCCCGTCTCGGCGAAGACGATGAGGCACACCACGAGAACGCCCCACGGGCCGAATGAGGTGAGGATCGTCTCTGGGTCGAGCCAGGCGACGAGGGCGGTCTGTGTCAACGGGTCTCCAGTCGATCGGTGTCGAGCGGCCGGTCGACGGGCAGCGCGAGCGCGCTCAGCGTACTCGGCGATACCGTGCGGAAGGAGGGACTCGAACCCTCACGCCTCTCGGCACAGGAACCTAAATCCTGCGTGTCTGCCATTTCACCACTCCCGCGTGCGCGCTCCAGTGTAGAAGGCCGTCTGCCCGTGTCAGCCGCGGGAAGCGCCAGGCGGCAGATAGCGCGCTATCCAGCGGGAGAGGGCCCCGGCTCCCGCGAGTCCGAGCACGCCCATTGCGACCGCGGCGAAGGGGAGCGACACGGCGGCGGTGAGCGCCGAGACGACGATCGGCGCGGCGGCGTTGCCCGCGTCACCGGTGAAGCGGAACGCGCCGAGGAACGGGGCGGGGTCGGCCTGCGGCGCGAGGTCGGCCCCGATCGTCATCAGAATGCCCGAGCCGATCCCGTTCGCCGCCGCGAGCACGCACGCCACAGCGACGAACCAGGGCACGGGATCGGCGGCGAAGACGGAGGCGGCGAGCGCGAGGTGGCCGAGTCCGAGCCCGATCATCGAAGGGATCGCGGTGGCTCCCCGTCCGAAGCGATCCATCAGCTGGCCGCCAGCGTAGAAAAGCGCGAAGTCGAGGGCTCCGGCGACACCGATAATGATCGCCGTGTCCGTCTCGGCCAGCCCGATGCTGACCGCCCAGAGGGGGAGGATCAGCGTGCGGCTCGCGCGCAGGGCGCCGATCATGGCTGCACCAGAGCCCATCCTGGCGAGCACTCCGCGGTGCTCTCGCAACGTGGCGAGGAGTGACTGGGCCGACTCCGGGACCGGATCGAGCGCCACGGCATCCGGCACCGCCGCCTGCGCCCGCCGCAGAACCGTCGCCGGATCGGGCACCAGCAGCAGCACGACGACCGCCGCGATGCAGCAGAGGATGTGCACCCAGAACACCGACTCGATGGAACCGGTGAGGTGCACCACTCCCGCAGCGAGGAACGGCCCGATGAGCCAGCCTGCACGGAATGCTCCTGCCAGAGCGCTCAGTGCCCGCGCCCGATGGCTGACGGGCACGAATGAGGTCATGAACGCGTGTCGAGCCAGCGCGAAGACCGCGGTCGCGAGACCGATCACGAACACGCCGAGCGTCAATCCGACCCACGAGGTCGAGAGCACACACACCACCAGGCCCAGGATCGACGCCCCAGAGGCGCTGAGCATCGCACCGCGTTCGCCAATCCGCGAGACGATCCAGCCGCTCGGGATGTCACCTGCCAGCTCGCCGATCATGATCATCCCGGCCACCAGCCCCGCGAGCGCGAGCGTGGCTCCGAGATCGCCAGCGGCGGCGGGGAGGAGCGGGATGATCGCGCCCTCGCCGATCGAGAACAGAAGGGTCGGGAGGAAGGTCGACAGCAGCAGCGGCCCGACGGGAAAGGGGCGCGGTGCGGAGTCAGTCACTGTCCCCAGGGTACCGGGGACGGCGAGCGGCCCCCGGTAGTCTGGGGGCACCATGCTGGACAACGACTTCACCGAGCAGATCACTGCTCTCCGCTCCACTTTTGCCGATATCCGCTCCGTCATCGACGTGGAGGGGCTCCGCGCAACGATTGCCGATCTGAGCGAGCAGGCGGGCGTCCCCGACCTGTGGGACGACACGGCACGAGCGCAGAAGGTCACCAGCGCCCTCAGCCACCGGCAGTCCGAGCTGGCCCGCATCACGGCGATCGACCGCCGCCTGGATGACCTCGAGGTCCTGGTCGAGATGGCCAACGAAGCCGACGATGCCGAGTCCGAGCAGGAGGCGATCGCCGAGCTCACAGCGCTGCAGAAGGTGATGGGTGAGCTCGAGGTGCAGACCCTCCTCGACGGCGAGTACGACGACCGCCCCGCCGTGGTCACGATCCGAGCCGGAGCGGGCGGCGTCGACGCCTCCGACTTCGCCGAGATGCTGATGCGCATGTACCTGCGCTGGGCTGAGAAGCACAAGTACGCGGCGACCGTGATGGACGCCAGCTATGCGGAGGAGGCGGGCATCAAGTCGGCCACCTTCCAGATCGACGCCCCCTACGCCTTCGGCACGCTCTCGGTCGAGGCCGGCACCCATCGGCTCGTGCGCATGAGCCCCTTCGGCGCCGCGGGCAAGCGCCAGACGTCCTTCGCGGCGGTCGAGGTCATCCCGCTCATGGAGGAGACCGAGGCGATCGAGATCCCCGACAATGACATCCGGGTCGACGTCTTCCGCTCCTCCGGCCCGGGTGGCCAATCGGTGAACACCACCGACTCCGCCGTGCGCATCACCCACCTGCCCACCGGCACGGTGGTCTCGATGCAGAACGAGAAGAGCCAGATTCAGAACCGAGCCGCCGCGATGCGAGTGCTCCAGTCCCGCCTGCTGCTGCTCCAGAAGGAGCAGGAGGCGGCCACCAAAAAGGAGTTGGCCGGCACGATCACCGCGAGCTGGGGTGACCAGATGCGCAGCTACGTGCTTGCCCCTTACCAGATGGTGAAGGATCTGCGCACCGACCACGAGGTGGGCAACCCTTCGCACGTGTTCGACGGCGATCTCGACGGGTTTATCGCCGCCGGCATCCGCTGGCGCAAGTCGGCGTAGCGCGCCACGGGGGAGTCGCGACCGACGCGCCGCAGGCCTGCTCGGTGGACTCTTCGGAATCGTCGCTTACCCTCGTACCGACATGATTCGCTTCGACAACGTCTCCAAGCAGTATCGCGGCGGCACGAGACCCGCCCTGAACGCCATCGATCTCGAGATCCTCCGGGGCGAGTTCGTCTTCCTCGTCGGCGCCTCCGGCTCCGGTAAATCGAGTTGCCTCCGCCTGATCCTCAAGGAAGAGCGCCCCTCCTCCGGGTCGATCCACGTGCTCGGCCAGAACCTCGGCAAGATTTCGAGCCGAAAGGTTCCCTATTTCCGCCGCAACATGGGCGTCGTGTTCCAAGACTTCCGGCTGCTGCCGAACAAGTCCGTCTTTGACAACGTCGCGTTCAGCCTGCAGGTGATCGGCAAGTCGAAGGGCTATATCCAGGAGGCTGTCCCGGACACGCTCAAGATGGTCGGCCTCGCGGGCAAGGCATCACGTCTTCCGCACGAGCTCTCAGGTGGGGAGCAGCAGCGCGTGGCAATCGCCCGCGCGGTTGTCAACAAGCCCGCCGTCCTGCTGGCGGACGAGCCGACAGGCAACCTCGACCCGACGACCAGCGCCGGAATTATGGCGTTGCTCGAGCGGATCAACGCCGGCGGCACGACCGTCATCATGGCCACCCATGAGGCCGGCATTGTCGACCAGATGAAGCGCAGGGTCATCGAGCTGTCAGCGGGCAGCATTATCCGCGACGAGAGCCAGGGCGGCTATGGCCAGACCGAGAGCATCACCGTCGTGCACGATGGCGTCGTGGTGGTGGCCGCCGACGATCACGCGGTCGCCGGGTATGCCACGCCCGCGTTGATCGACAGCGAGCTCGCACCCGCCGAGGTGCCCGAGGTAGATCTGCGCCAGGAGGAACCTGCCGCCGTGCCAGAGCCCGCGCGCCTCAGCCAGACCGGCGCGCAGCCGCGCGTCCCCGAGGGACGCCGCTCCGCCGCCGCCCCTGACGCCCCGCGTACGCCCGAGCCTGCTCCCGCCACCGAGGCCCCCGCGGCCCCGCGCGTGGAGATCCAGAGCCAGACCGGTCCGATCTTCCTCCCCGCTGATACAGGCGCCCTGCCCGAGGAGTCGCTCGCGGCCCGGCTGGGCCTGCGCGCCCCCGCGGCTGAGAGCGAAGACAACGGCGACGACGAGCAGAACGTAGGACCCGTCAAGTGAGATTCGCATTGATCTGGTCGGAGGTCGCAGGCGGCCTCCGACGCAACGTCTCCATGGTCATCTCGGTGATCCTGGTGACCTTCATCTCCCTCACCTTCGTCGGCACGGCGATCCTGCTGCAGATGCAGATCGGCCAGATGAAGAACTTCTGGTACGACAAGGCGCAGGTGGCGGTGTACCTGTGCACCGCGACGTCCGGCGGCTCGAACTGCAGCGGCTCCGACGCTACGCAGGAGCAGATCGATGCGGTGAAGGCGCAGCTCTCAGGCCAGACGCTCGCGCCGTACATCGATCGCTCCTACTTCGAGGACCACGACCAGGCCTACGCGAACTTCCAGGCGCAGTTCGCGGGCAACCCGGTTGCCGAGTACGTCACTCCGGACCTGCTCAACCAGACCTTTTGGATCAACCTGAAGGATCCGACGCAGTCCGACGTGATTGTCGAGAGCCTCTCCAGCGTCTCAGGAGTCGAGAGCGTCACCGACCAGCGGCGCTATCTCGACCAGATCTTCTCCACGCTCAACGCCGCAAGCTACACCGCCATCGGCATCGCGGTGCTCATGCTCGTCGCGGCCGTCCTGCTCATCGCCACCACGATCCGCCTGTCGGCGTTCTCGCGGAGACGGGAGCTGGGCATCATGCGGCTCGTGGGAGCCTCGAACCGGTTTATCCAGACCCCGTTCATCCTCGAGGGGGTCTTCGCCGCGCTGATCGGCTCGATCCTCTCGGGAGCCGCCATCGTCGCGATCGTGCAGTTCTTCGTGCACGGCTTCTTGGCTGACCGGATCCAGTCCGTGTCCTTTGTCGGCCTCGACGATGCGATCCTGGTTGTGCCGATCCTGATCGTGGTGGGCATCGTCCTCTCGGCTGTGTCGGCGAATGTGGCGATCGCCCGGTACCTGCGGGTCTGATCCGCGGTCATCCGTATACTGATGGGCTGTCCCGTTCGGGGCAGCCCATCAGTGCATCGTCCTGGTGAGACACCCATCCGCTCGCGACCCGAGGAGCAGCCGTGCCCAGAGAACAGGGACAGAAGGTCGTCGCGACCAATCGCAAGGCGCGCCACGACTACCTCATCGAGGACACCTATGAGGCGGGGCTCGTGCTCACCGGCACCGAGGTGAAGTCGTTGCGGGCCGGTCGGGCCTCGCTGGTCGACGGCTACGCCTTTGTGGATGCAGGAGAGGCGTGGCTCGACGCGGTCCACATCAACGAGTGGGCGCACGGGACCTGGACGAATCACCCGCCCCGCCGGAAGCGGAAGCTGCTGCTGCACAAGGCGCAGATCCTTAAGATCCACAACAAGGTGAAGGAGGGCGGGTACACACTGATTCCGTTGTCGCTCTACTTCAGCGACGGCAAGGCCAAGGTTGAGCTTGCGGTGGCGAAGGGCAAGAAGGACTACGACAAGCGCCAGGTGCTCCGTGAGCGCCAGGATCGTCGAGAGGCCGACCGCGCGATGGCGACCCGCCGCCGTCTCGGGGAGTAGACGCCCCGGGGCACTCGCCCGTCCAGGAGTGTCCATCGGGTGCAGCGCAACCCTCTATTCCACGGCTGTTGGACAGTGCAACACTGGCGAGTGTGACCACTCCGAAGAACAGCGCACCCGCCGCCCTGAGTGCCGTCGAGGAGAAGGCCCGCTGGCGAGCTTTCGCCGTGAGTGTCGCGGTTGCCGCGATCACGATCCTCGACCTCTCGAAGGTCAATGTCGGTCTCCCCTCCATCGAGGCCTCGCTCTCGGCCGACGCGAGCCAACTCCAGTTGATCGTCGCCGGGTACGCGCTGGCCTTCGGCCTTGCGCTCGTCCCTTCGGGGCGTTTGGGCGACATCCGCTCTCGACGCCTGCTCTTCCTGATCGGGCTCTCGGCGTTCACCGTGACGAGCCTGCTCTGCGCCGTCGCTCCCTCGATCGAGATGCTCGTCGTTGCGCGCTTTCTCCAGGGAGTCGCCGCGGGGATCCAGATGCCGCAGGTTCTTGGCCTAGTGCAACAGATGTTTACGGGCGCCGAGCGCGCGCGGGCCTTCGGGGTTTTCGGCGCAACCATCGGAGTCTCGACCGCGTTCGGTCCGACCCTCGGTGGGCTCCTGATCGCGATCGGCGGCGCAGAGGACGGCTGGAGGCTGCTGTTCTGGATGAACATTCCGCTCGGCATCGCCGCGTTCGTCTTCGCCTGGAAGCTCATCCCGCGCCGGCGGAACCAGCCGAGCGGCGACGCTTCGCTCGACCCAGTTGGCCTCCTGCTGCTCGCTGTCGCGATCTTCGCTCTGATGCTGCCGTTCTTGCTCACGACGGGCTCGTCCCGCGACTCGCCCTACCGCTGGTTCTGGCTCCTGCTCGCCGCCGCGGCAGCCGTCGGCTTCGTGCGCTGGGAGGCGCAGTACGCCGCTACGGGCCGCACTCCGGTCATCGATTTCCGGATCTTCCGCACGAGCTCCTACCGCAACGGGATCCTCGTCGCGACATCGTATTTCGCGGCGATCCCTGCAACCTTCCTCCTGACGACGCTGTTTCTGCAGCAGGGGCTTGGACTCGAGCCGGTTTTCGCGGGTATGGTCAGCATCCCGTTCGCCCTGACGTCGGCGGTCACCGCCTGGTACGGCGGCAAGCTGGTGCAGCGCTACGGTCGGGGGCTTGTCGTGCTGGGGATCGTGCTGGTGGTCGTCGGTTTTACGCTGGTGCTGCTCGCAGCGGAGCTGCTCCCCGCCGAGACGGCGGCGTACGGCATGGGTGCGGCGATGCTGGTCGCGGGCGCCGGCGGCGGATTCGTCGTCTCGCCGAATCAGACGCTCACTCTCGCCGAGATCTCGCCCGAGCAGGGCGGAGTCGCGGGCTCGGTCGGGCAGCTCGGGCAGCGGGTAGGGACCGCGGTCGGTACGGCTTGTGCCTCCGCCGTCTTCTTCGCCACCCTGGCGAGCGAGAAGGGGATGACAGGGGGACTGGACCGGTACCACGACGCGTTCCGCAACGGCTATCTCGTCACTCTGGGGCTGATCGCACTCGCTCTAGTGCTCGGTCTGGTCGACTTGCGGCGCCGCCGGACGAGTGCCCGGAGCTGAGGTAGACTGGTCGGCGTAACTCCACAGTGTGCGACGACGACCCACTCCTGCGGCCTCCGGGCCAATGAGTGCTCGCGGGGATGATCGGTTTCGACATTGCCTGCGAAACTGCGAGAAGCGGGTCGAGGATCCAAGGTTATCTCGTTAACGATCCTTGGAAAACACAGGTGCCGAACAGAAGCGCACCGACTTCGCTCTCGCTGCCTAAGCCAGAGTAGATAGTCCGTCAGCCCGTGGGTGTGTCCTCGCCCCGGATCCTGGCGTCATTGAGAGGACTTGCTGCGTCGTTACGCCTGAGGGCGACGCGGGACTTGAACTCGGGCTGGGCCCGTCGACCGATGCGCCGATGGTAACGGTCGGGGCCGAGCAGAACGCTCTCATCGGCTACACCCGTAGAAGGCGCAGAATCACAGCGATGGACGGGGGTTCGATTCCCCCCATCTCCACCACCGGTCGTCGTCGCGCACGTCGAGCTGTCGCACCCTTCCGTAGAGGGTCAGCAGCGCGAGGCGCTCGTCGTCGTCTCGAGCGTGCCCGGGCAGGGCCGTTGGTGGAGCCCAGTCGCGGTAGAGCAGCCCCGGTGTCAGGAAGGCCGTCGCCGCTCCCGCCGGGTACTGCGCGTGCGGTGCTGGAAGAAGCTCGGCGAACGCGTCGGGCAGCAGCGTTGCCAGCGACCGCAGCAGCCGCTCCAGGCGCCGGGCGCGCTCCTCGTCGAGGGTGAGCGTGACGGCATTCATCGCGGCCAGGGCGGCCGTGAGATGTTCGACGGCGTCGGAGTCGTCGCAGGCCTCGGTGACGAGGAGGGAAATGATTCCACGCGGCCTCAGCCACTCCAGGGTCGAGGCCTCGGTGTCGCCGTGCACGGAGACGACGCGGTCGGCGGCGCGCGTGTAGTCGCGCAGGAACTGAGACCAGAGGCCCCCGGGGCCGTCCTCGGCGACTGCGTCAGCGGCGGCGAGGAGAGCGGCCTGACGGCGGAGACGGGTTTCGACGGTGTCGGCAGGGCCCCAGTGCGGTTCGGCCGTCCTGGCCCGCTCCAGGGGATCCTGATCGCGCTGGTTTTGCATGTCGACTCCCGAGCCGCCGGCCTCCGCGCTCCCTTGCGCCTGCCGGTCGTCCTCACACAGTGCTCGCGGTCGTCTCAGCTGTCAATCCGTTCAGGGAGGGATTGACCTCACCGAAGCCTCAGCGGTTGGCGCCGACCAGACTGCCCGTTGTCGCGCCAGCAGCGGGGTCGCTGACCGCGCAGACGATCGTGCGGTCGCCGTGTTGCCAGCTCACCTCAGACGGAACGAGAGCCCGGTACTCCAGGGCCGAGTCGCCGTAGGCGGTCCCCATCACCGCGCCGAACTCCGGCTCACAGCCGGCTTCGGCCTGAGCGAGGAGGGTGTTGCGGCTCGTGTAGTCGTCGCCCGACTGCACGAATGAATGGAAGACCTCGAGCCCGTGTTCCTGCTCGCACGGCACGACCTCCACGTCATCGATCCCGTCGTCGCCTGGGTCCAGTAGGCAGTCGCCGCGGTGCAGAGCGAAGACGTCGGTCACTCCGGCGGTGACGACGGTGCCGCCGTCGTCGCGCACCGCCTCGGGCCCGTCTGGGCCGATGACCGAGGCGCAGCCCGAGAGGAGCACCAGCAGTCCGGCACCGGCCAGCGCGGCGGCTCTGCTCCTCATCGCCGCGCCACTATCCCGAGGATCTCGTCGTGCAGCGCTCCATTGGTCGCGATCGCGCTGCCGTGCCAGGGGCCGTCTTCGCCGTCGGCAGAGGTGAAGCGTCCGCCCGCCTCCTGAACGATGGGCACCAGCGCCGCGAGGTCGTAGGGCTTCACATCGAATTCGCCCGCGCCGTCGAGCAACCCCTCGGCGACGAGCATGTATGGCCAGGCGTCGCCGTAGGCGCGGTCGCGCCAAACGGTGCGCGCGAGTTCGAGCAGTTGCGGGAGGCGTCCGGCGCCGTCCCACTGCTGAATGCTGTTGTAGCTGAAGGTCGCCTCGGCGAGGGTGTCGATGCCCGAGACCCGGAGACGGCGCGGCAGGCCCGCGGGTGCGGCTCCCGTGGCGGTGGATCGTGTGTCGACCGCCCAGGCGCCGGAGCCCGCCGCAGCCCACCAGCGCGTGCCGAGCGCGGGAGCGGACACCACTCCGACCACGGGGACGCTGTTGACCGCGAGCGCAATCAGCGTCGCCCAGATCGGCACGCCGCGCAGGAAGTGCGCCGTTCCGTCGATCGGGTCGAGGATCCACTGGCGTGTGGCAGCGCCCGACGTGCCGAACTCCTCGCCGCGGATGGAATCGTCCGGGCGCTCGGCGGCGAGCAGCGAGCGGATCGCCTCTTCGACGGCGCGATCGGCGTCGGTCACGGGAGTGCTGTCGGGCTTGGTATCGATCATCAGGTCCAGCGCACCGAACCGCTCACGCGAGATCGCATCGGCGGCGTCCGCGAGGCGGAGGGCGAGGCGGAGGTCGTCGTCGAGGCTCGGGCGCTCGCTGCTCAGGGTCACAGGTTCACGATACCGGCGGCCTCCACCCGGGGTCCGGCGGCACCGGCTCCGATTTGACGGGCAGGGGGGAGCCGCTGGTAGTGTGACTCCTCGGTTCGGCACGCACCTTCAGCCGTATGCCACGCACCTCTAGCTCAATCGGCAGAGCAACTGACTCTTAATCAGTGGGTTCTCGGTTCAAGTCCGAGGGGGTGCACGGAAAGCCCCGGTCAGACGGCATATACAGCCCGAAGGTCGGGGCTATTTTGGTACCTTGGTCAGAAAGTAGTCAGTAGCACTTTCAGTCAGTGCTCTCGTCCTGGCCGACTCCATCGCCCCGACAACCTCGTCCAGCCTGTCCGGGAAGAGGTGGCCGTACACGTTCAGCGTCATCTTCACGTCGCTGTGGCCCAGCATCCGCGCGACGACGAGCACGTCGGCCCCGGCTGCAATCGCATGAGACGCCGCGGTGTGACGGAGGCTGTGGGGGGGTGAAGCCGAAGGCGTCGAGTCCGGCCACTCTGATCGCCTTGGACCACACTCGATTCCGCCAGTTCGCCACGCTGAGGGCTCCTCCACTCGCGGACGTGAGGACGGGCTCCTCCGCCTTCCTGCCCTTGGTCAGTAGCTTCAACTCACTGACGAGACTCACGGTGAGCGGAACCTCCCTGATGCTCCCGTGCTTCGCCTTCCCGATCACCGGGGTTCCTTGCAGATCGATCGTGACGGTGGACGAGATGCGCGCTCGCTTCTTCTCAAGGTTCAGATGACCGACACGGAGGGCAGCAGCCTCCCCGATGCGCGCGCCGGTCGTGCCCATGAACGTCACCATGATGCGGTCGCTCACGTTACCGGCGACGCCCTCGGCGGCTTCCTCCAGTGCGGAGAGTTGGGCGTACGCCAGCGCCTTCACGAGGCCGTCGTCCTCGCGATCTGCCCTCGGGAGTTCGATCCCTTCGGACGGGTCGATGCGGAGCCAGCCCGACCTCTTCGCGTAAGCCAGAGACGCCCTCAGCGGCACCCAGACGGCCTTGATCGTGGCTGGAGCTAGAGGTGCGGGGATCATCCCTTCCGCGACCGGAGCGGAGCCTGTAGCGAGGTCGGACACCCAGCGGTCGAGGTCGGGCCTCGTCACCTTCGAGAGCTTCGTACTACCCCATCGCGGCAAGACGTAGTTGTCGATGCTGTCGGTGTACCGCTTGATGCTGGCTGGTGTCGGTGTCTTCCGTGAGGCCAGCCACAACTCGACCACTTCTGCCACCGTACGCGCGTCGGCGCTGGGAGCCAGGAAGCCCTCTCCGAGCTTCCGAGTGACTTCAGCAGCGTAGTACTCGGCATCTACCTTCTTCGTGAAGGCCTTGGTGACCGAGCGCAGGGTGCCGTCGCCCGCATCCTCCTGCCACTCTACGCGCCACCGACGACCCTACGGCAACTACGAAGCTCCGATACCAGTCGGAAGCCGACTTAAAATTACTCCTAGAGGCGTGGCGGTGGCGTTGCCCGCAGGAGGCCTCAAGCTCTACGGCCCCAAGGCTCGCGTCCTGTTGACGCCCACGGAGGAGGCCGCGCTGCTCTCTCAAATACCCAAAGACCCGCGCGGTCACTAGTACCGGCGCTGTCGTCCTTCCCGGAGATTCCACAAGCCCGCTCCGGGGAGGTCGGGGGCGCCGGACCCTGGGTGGCGACCAGCACGCCAGGCCTCGTGCTGGTCGTCATCATGCCTGTTCTCTAAAACCATGGTTTGGTGAGAAGTTTCTGACGGAGCCGCCGACGACGTCGGACAACCCCGACAGGGCTCTCAGAACTCGATTCCGAAACCTCGCGTCGGGTGGGGGGTCAAGGCTGGTTCTGAGAGACGGGTTTTGATAATCTAAGGCCATGGGATCAGTCATCGGTTACGCCCGAGTTAGCACGTCGGACCAGAATGCACAGATGCAGGTGGACGCGCTCGAAGCAGCGGGAGCTACACGCATCTACGTCGATCACGGCGTGAGCGGCATGAAGGCCAGCCGCCCTGAGCTTGACCTCGCACTGGACCGGTTGAAGAAGGGTGACGTACTTCTGGTATGGCGGCTGGACCGTCTCGGGCGTGGCACCGTGAACACCTTGACCCTGATTGACTCACTGATCGCAAAGGGGGTTGGGTTCCGCTCGATCACTGAGGGACTGGACTCGACCACGCCGACAGGGAAGGCCATGCTCGGAATGGTCAGCATCTTTGCTGAGTTGGAGCGAGAGACGATCCGTGAGCGGACCTCGGCAGGACTGGCGGCGGCGAAGGCGCAGGGTCGCACCGGTGGCCGTCCTCGTGCTTTGGACAACAAGAAGGTCAAGCTTGCTCAGCACATGTACGACTCCGGAGAGCACACCAAGGCTGAGATTGCATCCATTCTCGGCGTCGGCGTAGCTACGGTGTACCGGTACCTCGGAGCCGCGCAGAAGTAGTCGTCCGCCCGGGCGTGTCGCTCCGAAAGTGCCCTTCCGCGCGATGGACCCCTTGTGTTTGCTGGGATGCAAGGCCCTCTGAGGCTGTCTCGCGCGCAGGGGTGTTCTCCGTATTACTACAGCGAGGGTGCTCTAGGAGGGCTGAGGAGGTCAGAGACGACAGCCTCGATCCTCGCTTGTGGCTTGGAGATAAGGGAGCCGTCCTCCTCCATCCGCGCTACCCATCCACCATCCGGCCTCCGGTTCAGGTAGGCGACCCTGCCCGCAATGGGATATCCCCCGTCCGGCCCGATGCGGTCGAGGTCGGGTGCTGTCCGGCAGATCGACCACTGAACACTTGAAACCTTTTCTATGAACACGACAGTGCCGTCATCGAGCATCAGTAACCACTCCGGCAGGGAGTCGAGGTCGTCGGCGGCGTCTACCCATCCCGCGTCGAAGTCTGCCCTGACCTTCATGCTCTACCCACGAGAGCGCGGACTGCCTCATCAAACGTCCTGACCTCGACGCCGATGCCAGAGCCGAGAGGACCGGTACCGACGCTGTAGGACTTGATCGCGTAGAAGGTCCCCTTGGCGCTTGCGTCGATCAACCCCAAGGAACGCATGGGACCGTCGCCCTGCACCGTCACGTCGTAGTGACGGCCGGGCGTGATCCGGCGTCCCTCGTAGGTTCGATCCTGGTAGGCCGTGACGTAGACGATCCCGCCGTCCACGTCGAGTTCGACTGTTCCACGCTGGTCAACTCGCTAGGTGTCATAGCCAACTTCTCCCCTTACGTCGTCGCGGGTGGATTCGTCAATTGCAGCGAAGCAAGTCGTTCTGGAAGTGGCCACTCATCGACGGGCGCGTAATTATTCTCCGGGGTCAGGATGGCCACTCCACTAGCTTTGCCCATACCGAATCCCCAATTCAACAGCTCGACCCCTGCCACTGAGGGTGCAAAAACAAAAGTCGTCCCCTGGAAGCGACTCGGGTCCTGTGTAGCACGCCATACTCGCGACACGTCGTCGCCCCAACCGATATCCCGTACTAGGTTCTCCCGTTCGAGAGTCACCATTGCTGACAGGAGCGATGCATGATCTAACGTGCGAGCCGGGTGCACACACGCTGCGAGGTCGGCTGCCGTGAAAGCGAAGTGATTCAAAATAAAGTCGTTATATTCGAGAGCGTGTCGAATTGCGATTGTCCGAGCCGACGCGTACAGCAGGTAATGAATTTGAAGGTCGAGTGACGAAAGTCGTGCCGCAAGAGCGGTCCAGCTCACGCTCGTGTCGTCGCCGTTGCCATCGGAGGCGCTAGCAAGAATTCCCGACATGTATTCAGATACAGTATCGCTCTCAGCTAGGAGAGACTCTTCGAATAGTTTCGTTCCAGCCCGGAGGGACGGCGCCCCCTTCGGATTACGCTTCTGCGCCTTCTTGGCTACCCTGGCTGCGTACTTCAACTCATATTCTTCTAGGCTGTGGCGCCCCTTCGCGCGCGCGACCAAGTTAAATCGCTCGTACACCAAGGCAGACAGACCTTTCGACACTTCCCCAGTCGCCGTGTTGAGTGCGGACGCCCCGGCGCCCAGCGCTGCGCCCCCAAGGTCCACGCCGTCATCCTCTTTCTCGCTCACAACTTGACTCTATCGAACGGTGCAGGCGCACGCTAGATCAGTTCTAGAAAGCGCTGTCGCAGATACTTGAAAGGAGTTTCCTCACCGTCTTTCCGGGCGTTCACCAGCACCTTCAAGTCCTCATCATCCAGAGCAATAACGAAGCCCCGCCCATCGAGCGCAGCGTCTCGAAAGTGCTGGACAACCTCCGCTTTATCCTGGCCGTATCCTCGATAAAGGAGCATCCCAAGGTTGCCGCGCCTGGTCGCAAATCGACTCGTTATTTGGTCATACTCGGGGTTGGCGACGGCCTTTGTGTAGTTTTTGCACTCGACGACCACGTTGGCGCTCACAACTCCTGGCGTCCGGTTCACCCAGGAGAAGAATCCCTCAGAAGCTAAGTTTGCGAAGAAGATGTCGATGCGCTTGCGACCCTCATGAATCTCCTCCTCCCTCCGAGCATGGTCGAGCGCGGGATAGAAGAGCGCTGTGAGCAAATCCTGCACCGCTCGGTGGTACATGTTTGCTCCGGGGGGTCCAGGGGATACATCTAACACCTTTCGCAAAAGATCATCCCAGTCCGGCAAGGGCGTACCTGCCACAGCCGCTAGCGCATCATGGCTAAGCGGCTCAGACTTCTCACCAGCCGCCTCCCTATACCTTCGAAGGACCTCGGCCTTTTCTTCCGTAATGGATAGATTCAGAGCGTTATTCATAAGGTCTGATTCGGGTGTGTCGCTCAGAGGCATCGGCTTCCCGTTTGAGAGAATAGAAGTTCC
>NZ_JABRPL010000019.1 GCF_013249015.1 Rathayibacter agropyri | reverse complement strand
GAACTTCTATTCTCTCAAACGGGAAGCCGATGCCTCTGAGCGACACACCCGAATCAGACCTTATGAATAACGCTCTTGGAATCGTTCAAGCTGCGCTCTGGTGCAAGGGATATGGGGGTATGACAATTTCTGATGGCAAATGGACGATATGGGACTCGACTACCACCACCTCTATCGCAACATTGAACACGAATATAGGGCTGCCTGTAGCGCCTCAGATTATTCCGAAGCTGTTCAAAAGTCTTCTCACCATGGACGCCTACACGCTCTTGCCGAGAGGCACCCCATTGATTCGTTCGATTCAGCGATCCTTGAATAGCCGCTATAACGGTCGAAGCGATTTTTTCTCGTTCCTTGCGATGGCATATACTCACGTGACGTACAGGCGGGACTTATGTACAGCCTCCAATATGAGATGGGAATGGCCGACGGCACTGCGAATGGTTATCTCGGCCCCGGTACTAAAGCCGGATTGAGTTCCGCCGCCGCCAATGTTGGGCAGGGATCGATGGATTCGTCAAAATACTTTGTGCATCTCTTCCAAGCGGCGCTAGCATTTAACGGATCGTATGACGGAGAATACGACGGCGTCTTCTCGGAAAAAATGGCGGCGAACGTAAAGTCGTTTCAGGCTTTCGCGATGTTGCCGCAGTCTGGACGCGCGGACTGGAAAACCTGGGCGTCTCTGCTGGCTTCAACAGGCGACCCTGAACGCATGGACAGTGCGAAGGCCATCGACTGCATCACGACCATTACAGCAGCACGCGCCACCACACTGAGGGCCAATGGCTATGCCATAGTCGGCCGCTATTTGACGAATACCCCCAATGTGCCTGACCCAACGGACAAAAACATCAAACCGGATGAATTGTCCACCATATTTGCAAACGGCTTGAAGATATTTCCGATCTTTCAGGAGGGCGGAGGTAACATATCCTTTTTCGACGCAGAAAAGGGGCGAAGTGCGGCAAGGAGGGCTCATTTCGAGGCCCTCAAGTTTGGGTTCAAGCCTGGAACGGTGATCTATTTCGCGGTCGACTTCGACGCTGTCGAAGATGAAGTTTATAGCAACATTGTTCCGTATTTCGAGGCGATATCGACCGCATTCCGTGGCAGTCAGAGCGTTATTCATAAGGTTGTTTACCAGCCGAGTCGATAAAGTTCGAGGCGGGTGACCGTACGAATGAGGTTGG
>NZ_JABRPL010000018.1 GCF_013249015.1 Rathayibacter agropyri | reverse complement strand
TGGGGTGACCCAGGGATTCCGGACCACGTCCTCGGTTTGAATCTATTCCACGGGCTGTAGTTTTTTGAGTATCTCGCTCGGAGTGGCGTAATCCAGAGACTGGTGGAGTCGCTCGGTGTTGAAATGGGTGATGTAGTCGGTGACTTCGGCGGCAGCTTGTTGTCGAGTGTTGAAGTCGATCCAGTCGAGGCGTTCACTCTTGAGCTTCGAGAAGAATGATTCCGCTGCTGCATTGTCCCAGCACTGCATTCGGGCGCCCATCGAGCGACGTAGTCCATTCGCGACGCAGTATCGTGCGAATCGTTTGGAACGGTATTGAGTCCCGTGGTCGGTATGGAAAACCGCGCCAGCATGGACGATGCCCGTCGCGGAAGCGACTCGCAGAGCACGGATTGCGAGATTCGCGCCTTGTTTGGCGCCTGTTGCGAAACCCAGTACCGATCTCGTCGCTAAATCGATGACGGTTGCGACGTAAAGCCATCCTTGCCGGGTAGGCACATACGTTATATCCCCGACGAGAACCGTTCCCGGCACCGTTGACTCGAAATTTCGCAGAAGAAGATCGGCTGGATCCGCCACCCGAGCGGCCCGCCGTTTCGCCCGCCGGAACGCTCGCTGCGCCGAGGGGCACTGCACACCCAGACCTGCCATGATGCCCGCGACGGTCTTCCGATTCACTGCAACATTTTGCCGATGCAACGCCGCAGTCACCTTCCGATAACCCGCCGCCCCACGCGACGCGTGGAATGCTTCCTCGACCCGTGCAGTCAATTGTTTGCGACGTTCCGCGGTTCGCGTCGGACTTGCTGTGGCCCACTCGTAGAACCCGGACGTCGACACCCCGAGTTTCTCGCACAAATACTTCACCGGGAATTCGGCCCTCAACCGGTCGATCATCGCGAATCTTTCTCGCCGTGATCGAACTCCCGGAAGAGGGCCCCCGCTTTTTTCTCGAACTCCAGATCCCGGCGCAGTCGAGAATTCTCCTTCTCCAAATCACGAATCCGGTTGCGTTGCTCGCGGGTGAGATCACCCTCCGGATCAATCGCTCGCAAACGGGCACTATTCACCCACTGCCACAACGTCCGATGATCAATCCCGAGCTCTCTGGCCATCGCGCTGACAGGCCGCCCGGACACCTCGACCAAGCGCACCGCCTCAGCCCGATGCTCCGGGGTCACACCCCGATGACTGCGTTGTTGCATACGTCATCCAATCAGTTCAGGAGGACCGTCCGGAATCCCTGGGTCACCCCA
>NZ_JABRPL010000017.1 GCF_013249015.1 Rathayibacter agropyri | reverse complement strand
TTCCCAACCTCATTCGTACGGTCACCCGCCTCGAACTTTATCGACTCGGCTGGTAAACAACCTTATGAATAACGCTCCAAGAATTCCTGAATTAGCCGTCTTCGAGGATACTGTCGGGAATTGTTCGGCAAGCCTTGCGAATGTTGTTGGACCAAAGTTGTCCGACAAGCTCGTGATCCCCAATTCGTGCTGCAGGGCCCTGGTAAGCGCGAACATTGTCTTCCACCCAGTCCGACCATCGGTCGGTGCAGGGACGAAGCCCGCCACGCCCTTATATCTGTCATTAACCCAAATTTGGGACTTCTGCACCCATGAATCGACCATCGTCCGCTCTCCTAGATCTCGCCCTTAGCGACGTCAGTAACTCGTGGTGTTCCGGAACCCGTTAAGTCCGTGACCAGATATTTTCCCGTTGTTCGCTGCCAGTATTTATCTCCGACGGGGCCGGCGAGGAACGCTGAAGCGTAGGTAACCGAGGTGATGATCGGAGAACCCGGCTTTTCGCGGGCGACCAGGGTCACTTCGATCGCCTCTCCCGCTGGCACTTCCTGATTGAGCGTAATCGTTGTCCGCAACAAACCATCCTTCTTCTCCGTCCCCACCAAATAGGATGCACCCGTCCAAGGGGCCTGCGTGGAAGGCGAGACCACGACGGCGTCGGAATCGACCGGTGCCGTCCCCGCCGCCGGGGACGCGGTTGGCGCTATTGGGATAATCCGATCAATGCCACATGATTCGAATACCATGCCATCAAGTTCGATGGCTAATGTGGACCCGGCTGGCATAGGATGCGGCCCGGTACTCACACAGCGAATCGCAGATGGGTACCGATACTTGTCTGCTGTCGTCTTTGCTCCGTCAACCACTCCGGTGTCGGACCAGACAGCCATTACCTCAGCGCCCCACGCGGACACGGGAACTTGCGTATCTTCGGCGAGCCATTCTGCACGCGCGAGCTCGGAGCCGTCGCCGTCGAGGATTGTCAGTACCAGCGGTAGAGGAGTATCTAGACCTTCTTGCGGATACCGATCGACTACCGTCAAGGGGAAGGAGATGGTTGCTGACGCTTCGGACGCACCGTCAAAGATATCTGGAACGTCGTAGGCTACCGACGAAAAGGCCGGCGCGTCAGCCAGCGTTATCACCGTGGGAGCCATCTCATACTTTTCTAGATGCGACAGCACGCCGATCTCGCCGGCAGCAAAGATCCGCCCGTCGAACTGAACCATGACCCGGAATTGCTGTGGATTCTTTATTTGCATTGTCTGGCTCAACGTAAAAGGCACCGTCGCGCGCGTAGTGTAGTCGCCAGAGATGACAGAGAGCGTTCTCGCTTCATCCACTACTATCAAGAAATCCGGCTTTTTCATTGCAGCTACCGAAGTGGGATCGGCGTAGGAAGAGGCTGCCGTCATCATTGCTGTCGCGCCCGTCGCGACGAATGCCACAATGAATTGCCGTCTGCTTTGCATCTCTTAGTTCCAAGGCACAAACGCGCAGAATATCCCGAGCCATGTATTCGGTCCAGCTGCTCCGTCAATAGGGCCGCTATAGCCGCCACGATCTGCAGCAAGCCGCTGAATGGCTTTCCATGTATTCGTTCCCCAGTCCCCGTCGATCGGCCCTGTGTACCCGTAGTCCCTTAGGTACAATTGTGCGCCGCGTCGGGACCCTGGCCCCCACTGTCCGTTGGCAGGCCCATCGTAAAGATTGCGACAGACAAGCTCGCCTTGCCAATGCGCGACCGTGACGACATAATCCGCTTCGTAGCGATGGTCTGGATACCCTGGATTGGCGACTCTGATATCGCGTGTTTGTTGATAGGCTTCATCGCAGGTAGTCATATTTCTCTCCCTCAGAGCGTTATTCATAAGGTTGTTTACCAGCCGAGTCGATAAAGTTCGAGGCGGGTGACCGTACGAATGAGGTTGGGA
>NZ_JABRPL010000016.1 GCF_013249015.1 Rathayibacter agropyri | reverse complement strand
ACCAACAGGGACTGCACAATCGGGACATGCACCTCCCGAATATACGCACGCATCGCATCCGCACCCTGACCACTGATGTTCCCCGACGCGGCGAGACTTTGGAGCCCCTGCAGGAGCGCCTCAAGCGCCTCACTCCGGTCCGCGAGACTCTTCTGCAACCCCGGAGACGACGCCTGCCACGAATCCGCAGAAAACTCCACCACACTCACTGCGCCACCTCGCCACCCTGCGCATCCTGCGCGTCCTGCACTTCGATGCTCACTCCGAACTGATCGAACTCGCCCGTGTCCTTCTGCGCCAGAGCACCATACGACGTGATCAACGTCGACAGCTCGGAATAAATCTCCGACACAACCGTGGTGCCAGTCACGTTCAGACCGTCTCCCCGATCACCGCTCGTGCTCACCAGACTGGGATCCGCGCCATTATCGAGCAGACGATTCGCGATCGCCAACCGCGACCGAGGATCCTCGCCACAGCCTGACCGAGGAACCCAACTACGCCACCAGTTGCGTCGAACGGCATGGTGGCGAGGTCATAGACGGCGCAAAACTACTCATATGTCCCATATTCAGCAGTATGACTCGGACATACCAGCTTGTCCTCCTCTCTTCAAAAAGATTCGATATTCTTGCCGTAGATGCGTTTCCCGTCGATCTCGTATTCGATCCGCGTCTCCCGCTGACACTTCACAATCAGACGCAAAATCCTCTTGGTTTTACTCGCCGGCTAGCTCAGCCTCAAGCTGCGCCGTCCAAGCTTCGTCACCCTTCCAGAACCTCCAGAAATCGTCCTTCTTCTCCTCGTCAGAGAGATCGTCGTAGTATGTCCAATCACTCTCAACAGTGCCCGCTTTGGTGTCCACCGCCCAGCGAAACCGCACTGGGGATTTACCCTGAACGGTACGGAGGATGTCGTGCAGCTCCGTGATTCGCGGCCTGACGAAATCGACATTCTCATAGAACCCGGTCTTATCCAGGACGGCAGAGACGTCGAGGACGCGACCGCCGACAATGACAGTCCTGATGTTACCCTGGACACTTGTGACATTTCCACGGCTGTCGTCCGTGATCTTACCTTGCACATAGAATTTGTCGACTTTATCACCGACCTGCTCCATGCTGAAGCTCAGAATCTCGTTTTGGATCTCCGATAGCCGTTCGAAACTATTCTCGTTGTTCATTACAGTTCCCTAATCGATATTTGGTACGGGGTTTGGGAAATTGTCGCCGCCAGGTTTGCCGCCGATTTCATATCGGACATCCAAACTTATTGGTCGTTTGCTGCCGTCGTAAAGAACCTTGATCTCGATATCAGTGACGGCGCGTGGTGGTACGGCGCTGAGAGCATCTCGCCAGGCGCGTTCCATTGCGGTCCATTTCGAGCCCGCACCGCGGTTGAGAGCTGTTGCTTGGCTGATGAGGTTGTCGAGTTCTGGGCTGCCGTCGAAGACATCCGCGATCAGGTGACCCGCATCGTCCGTGGGGAGCTTGTCTGGCGTGTCCCGCGCATTCTCAAAGCGAGTACGGCCGGTGGGCTTCAGATGGAGGTTCTCGACGGTGACCCGTTCGATCAGACCGTCAGCGTTCGTTTCGTACACGTACTGGTGGTTTGTGCCGGGTGCACTCGCACGATACCTCACGTTGGGAAGCAGCGCACCCTTACGGTCCGGATCAAAGGGATCGAGAACCTCTGTCTTCTCGCCAGGAGTACCGGACTCTCGCTCGCCTCCACCACGCGACTTCACGGTCGACCCGTCAATCGCGTCTGGTGGTCGTATTGTGGGCTCGAATACGTCGCTGACTGTCACCCCTCCCGCGCCGAGGTGGTTCTTGAGCCAGTCCAGGGCGCTGACTGACGGGGTGAATTCGTTGCTGACTGTCACCCCTCCCGCGCCGATCTGGTTCGTGAGCCAGTCGAGGGCGCTGGTGGTCCTGCTCGGGTTCGTGATGATGGGTTTCGCGAAGTCGGCGAATTTGTTCGCCTGACCCACAAGTCCGCTCGTTTTCGCGATCTTCAACGCCGCCGCTCCGGGCAGGGCGTTCCCAACGAGCTGTCCGATCACCACCGGGTTACCCTCGCGAACCTGGTCAACAAGCGTCGTCACCTGCTGCCACGCTTGATGACGCACGTCCTCGTCAAAGACGAGAGCCTCGATCCCACGCCCCGTGTCACGCAGATTCATCTGCGCCGCACCGCTCATCACCTGCCCGACACCCGACCCGACACTCGCGACGAACTGCCCCGCCCACGACCCCGACCCGACCGCCGGCTGCATCACCGTGACGTCATACCATCGGCCCACCTGGAGGCTTATGCAAAGCCGAGCGAGTGGGAAGCGGAAGAAGGTCAGCGTCGGTGGCCTGGTGGGACATACATTCTCTCGGGTGTCAGTTCTCGACCGGTCGGCGTGTCGACGATGCGTTTGCCGTGCTCGTCGATGACGATTTGCAGATCGCTTCCGACGGGTAGGTCGTAGATGCCGATCAGAGCGGGCTCGATTTCGCAGGCATCGTTGAAATCGGTGATGCGCCAGTTGTTTGAGTCGGCGAGGTACTCGCTGCTGTCCGCCGCGCTCATGATGCGCCAGCCGTTGTCGACTGGTGCGTTCGAGGGCTCGCGTAGCATCCACCGCACCGGAGCGCGACCCTTCCACGCGTTCATCGTCATCAGACAGGCCCCTGCCTGAGGAATAATCTCCATACCCTGCTTCTGGCTCATGAGATCACGTCGATATCTTGCCCGGTCGCCGCAGCATACGCGCGAACCTCATCACGCATGAAACCAGACTTGGTTTGCGCAAGATACTGCCCCACGCTGGCCTGACGCCGCCGATCGACATGCGCCGTCAAGTCAGGTCGAGAGTGCGCCGTGACCGCAGCAAACGCGGCCCGCAAATATTCGTGGCTGGCCGAAATATCCGTGACAAGCATCGTCAGTGGAAGACCGAACCTGGGTGAGCGCAGATTAATGTCCGCCCCGCCGTCCAACAACCGTCCGATCAGCGCCGCTTCCGCTTCGGGGTCACGAACCTGCTTGTAACCCCACAACGCATGCAACACATTGATACGATCACGGCTTGTGCTCACCAGACTGGGATCCGCGCCATCATCGAGCAGACGATTCGCGATCGCCAACCGCGCCCGAGGATCCTCGTTCACCACAGCCTGACCGAGGAACCCAAGTCCGCCAACAGTTGCGTCGAACGGCATGGTAGCGGGGTCGTATCCGGCACAAAACTCCTCATACGTCCCATTTCCAGCAGTATAAATCGAAAATGCCATAGTCTCCTCCTCTTCTCGTTTTCTACTCATCGATATATTCATCAATATGCGACCGGTTTCTACCCGGATCTTCAACTTGGAGCGTTATTCATAAGGTCTGATTCGGGTGTGTCGCTCAGAGGCATCGGCTTCCCGTTTGAGAGAATAGAAGTTCCA
>NZ_JABRPL010000015.1 GCF_013249015.1 Rathayibacter agropyri | reverse complement strand
CGTTACGTTGTGATCAGTGAGGCTGAGGCAAAATTCCCTCGCACGCCCAGCGAACAAGCCTCTGACCAGGGCTTTTACGAAGCCCTACCCGAATTTTGCATAAGCCTCAATAATTCGCAGCGCGGCCAGATCGGTGGCCCCGATACCCAAGCGGCGCTCCACGCGGCCGTCGTAGTCACGTTCGGCGGTGCGGAGTCGCGTCAGCAGCGCGAACAGATCGGGTCGAGCATTCACGGCAGGCACCTTCCGAGCGGCAGGCACCCGCGATGGGAACTCGCCGTCCTCATCGAACCACCTCGAGGGGAGTGTGAGCGCTTCTGTCCCGAAAGCGCACTCGGCGCTCCGACTCTTAGTCAACCGACTTAGCAATTGCTTACAGTCGTCGCAGCGGGCCGCTTCCAGTGTGCCGCCAAGTTCAGGAGGTGCACGATGGGTCGTCTGCTCTACGGTGCTCCGGCCAGCGCGCACTCGTTCAAGGACCGGGATCTCGCCCACCTGCAGGCCGTGATCACCTCGCGTTTTCGCCGCGGCGAGGGCTTCCTCCTCACGATCGATGACGACGACGGCCACCGGTCGGAACTGTGGCTGCACCCGGGGATCCCCACCCGCTACGAGTACGACGGCATCGCCCCGATCACGCTCAACCCCCACTGGCTCCGCGAGCTCTCGAACAACTCGAACGGCCGCTTCGGCCTCCACCTCCTCCCCGAAACCTCGTCCCCCGACGACCTCTCCGTGAAGAAGATCCCCGCATGAGCGACCACAACGGCACACTGTTCCGTCGCGGAGGCACCGTCCGCTTCGTCCGCTGGATCTCCTCCCGCGATGGCGGCTGGGCCCCCGAAATCGTGCAGGGCCGCTACCTCGAACGCGACGAGGCCGGCTGGCTCGTCGAGATCGAGGGCACTCCGACGGTTCTCGCGAAGGATGACTGGGCCGTATACCGCTGATCCGTGCGGCGTACTGTAGAGCAAGTGCGTTCGCTCGATCGCCGCGGCATCACCTCGGCTCCCTTCCTCCTGACCACCGTCGGGACCACGAGTCTCGTCTTTCTCTGTGCCTTCGAGTCCCTTGCGGTCACGACGATCATGCCGATCGTCAGCGCCGACCTCGACGGGCGTGCTCTCTACCCGCTCGCGTTCGCCGCCACTCTCGCCGCCGCCGTCGTCGGGATGGTCGCGGCCGGCTCCTCGGCCGACCGGCGTGGTCCCACTCCCGCTCTGCTGACGGCGATCCTGCTGTTCACGCTCGGCCTGATCGCCGCAGGTGCAGCGCAGTCGATGCCGGTGTTCGTGGCGGCCCGCCTGCTTCAGGGCCTGGGCAGCGGAGGGATTACCGTCACCCTCTACGTGCTCGTCGCCCGCGTCTATCCCGGCGAGCTGCATCCGCGGATCTTCGGCGCCTTCGCGGCCGCCTGGGTCGTGCCGTCCCTGATCGGCCCGTTCGTGGCGGGAGTGGTGGTCGAGGTCGCGAGCTGGCACTGGGTCTTCTTCGGGGTCGTCGCGTTGGTCGCCCTCGCCAGCGCCGCCGTCGCACCGACCCTCCGCGCCCTCGGCCCGCAGGAGCGCCTCCCTTTCGACCGGGGCGCCAGAGGACGAATCGCCCGCGCCGTCGTCGTGTCGGCAGGAGTCGTCGTACTCAGCACGAGCGCTGAAATCGCACCCGGGCTCTCCGGTTTCCTCGCCGCCGCCGCGATGGTGGTCGTCCTCGTCGCCGTCCGCGCCCTCCTGCCCGCAGGCACCCTGCGCGCCCGGGGAGTGCTGTCGTCGGTGATCCTGCTGCGCGGCCTGGTCGCCGCCGCCTTTTTCGGCACGGAGGTGTATCTCCCCCTGCTCCTCTCCGAGCAGTACGGCCTCCCGCCGTGGCTCTCGGGAGCGACGCTGACGGCGGGCGCCCTCTCGTGGGCGCTCGGCTCGAACCTCCAGGGCCGCCCCGGCACCCGGCTCAGCCACGGCGGCGCGATGAGGCTGGGCACGGCGCTGGTGCTCGCGGGCATCGCCGTTGTGCTACTGACCACCGTGCTCCATCTCGCCCCCGCTGTCGCCGCGGTCGGCTGGTTCTTCGCCGGCGGCGGCATGGGCACGATGTACCCGCGGATCGGAACCATGACTCTGGCCCTGTCCGCACCGGGACGCGAGGGCTTCAACAGCTCGGCGCTACAAATTGCGGACTCCACCGGAGCCTCGGTGTCGCTCGCCGTGACCGGCCTCCTCGCTGCGGCGGTCACCGGATTAGTCGGCGCAGGCATGGGCGTATTCAGCGCGACCTTCGCCTACGGCGCCCTGCTCGCTCTGGCGGCGGTGGCACTCGCCGGGCGGACCGACGGACTCCTGCGCCGCGAGGGACGCCGGGAGCCCGCCGTGCGCGATCAGGTGTAGAGGGACTCCGGTACCTCGAGCCCGTAGATCGCACGACCCGACGACCAGATCACCGAGCATGCGGCCCGGAGCAGATCGATCGCGTCGTCACCGGCGTCCACGATCACCACGGAGTCGCCGTCGAGCCGGACCCTTGCCCGGCGGACCGTGTGCGTCCCGTTCTTCGACACGGTGGTCGCCGGGTAGGGCACGTGCAGCTCCCGCAGATCGCCCAGGATGTACTGCGGCCGTAGCTTCGGCTCCGCCGCGAGCAACTGCTTGGCCCGGTCGATTCCCGTGAGCACGTGCGCGCCGTCCATGCCGGCAGCGTTGGCGCCGGCGATGTCGGTGTCGAGCCGATCACCGATGAAGAGCGGATTCGCGGAGCCGAAGCGAGCGGTGGCCGCGTCGAAGATGGCGCGCTCCGGCTTGCCTGCCACGACGGGAAGCCGGCCGACCGCGGTGTGCACCGCGGAGACCAGCGTGCCGTTGCCCGGAGCGATGCCCCGCGCGACCGGAATCGTCCAATCGGTGTTGGTCGCGACCCACGGGATGCCCGCGTGCAGGGCGAAGGACGCCTCCGCCAGCTGCTCCCAGCCGACAGTGGGCGCGAAGCCCTGGATCACGGCCGCGGGCGCATCATCCGCGCTGCGCGTAACCGTGAAGCCGGCCCGCTCGACCTCAGTGGTCAGCCCCTCGCCGCCGACCACCAGGATCGTCGCGCCCGCCGGAACCAGGTCGGCGAGCAGGACAACCGCCGCCTGCGGTGAGGTGACGACGTCCTCCGGCCGGACGGTCAGACCCAGGTCCGACAGGTGTCCTGCAACGGAGGCGTCGGTCCGCGAGGCGTTGTTGGTGATATAGCCGACTCGGAGCGTTTTCCCCGCGCGGTTCAGGCTCTCGACGGCGAATGGGATCGCATCGGCGCCCGTATAGACGACACCGTCGAGATCGGCGAGGACGGCGTCGCGACCGTCGAGCGGGGACGGCTCAGTCCTGGTGCTGATGCGAAACATCGGCATCCTCCTCGATGCTCGGGGCGACGACGGCGGATCCACGAGAGTCGGCGGCCACCTCGGGCACCGAAGCGGCCACCTCCTCGATCACCTCCATCGTCTCGTCGTCGCCGCCACCCTCGGCCGCGAAAACCGCCTGCGCTGCGACGTCCGCGCGGCGCTGCCACTGGTCAGCCTCGTCGGTGCGTCCGAGCTCCTCGAGCACGAGGGCATAGGCCGCGAAGAGATCAGGACTGTAGGAGAACGCGCGGTCGGGATCGAGCTGCGGAATCTCCAGCTCCATGAGCGCAAGTTCGGCCTGGTCGAGGTCGAGGCGCGCCCCGGACATGGCGATAGCCAGCGACACCTGAGCCCCCGGGCTGAGCGTGCCGCGATCGAGAGAACGGCCGAGCTCAAGCGCCTTGTCCGGTCGGCCCACTCCGCGCTCGGAGTCGACCATCAACGGCACCTGTTCGTCCGACCCGGAGATGCGGCGGAAGGTACGCAACTCCCGCAGAGCGAGAGCGAAGTCGCCCGTGGCGTAGGCCGAAATCGCGAGCGATTCGCGGACGACCGCGATGCGACCCGCACGACGCGCGGCGGACAGCACGTGCCGGTGGGCAAGCTCCGGATCCTCCTCGAGGAGCCGGCCAGCCATCACCAGGTGACGGGCGACCCACTCCGCGTTGTCCTTCGAGAGAGTGCGCAGTTCATTGCGGGCGACTTTGTCGAGGTCCTTCGCCTGCACATCGTCCGGAAGATCGGGGTCGTCGTGCCGCGGGCGCACGGACTGGAGCGACCGGCGCTCGCGCTCCTCCTCCGTGAGCTCCGGCTCCTCGCGCGAACCACCGCGGCCACCACCGACGCTCTCACGTCCTCGGCCCCCAGCCGGGCGGTCTCCGGCCCCTCGTCGATCATCCGACCACGGGCGCGCCCCACCGTCGCGACCACCTCCGCGGAACGGCGGACGCGACTCGCCGTCACGGCGCGGGCGCGGATCACCCCCACGATCCGGACGCGACTGGCCACCACCGCGATACGGCGGACGAGCATCACCATCACGACGCGGACGCGAATCACCCCCACGATCCGGACGCGACTGGCCACCACCGCGATACGGCGGACGAGCACCTTCGTCACGGCCCGGACGCGAGTCACCGCCACGCTGCGGACGGGACTCACCACCACCGCGATAGGGCGGGCGAGCATCACCATCGCGGCGCGGAGAAGAGTGTCCCGAACCGCCACGGTTACCGGAGGACCGGTCGGAACCGCCGGCGCGGGGCGGTCGCTCATCGCGCCGTCTGGGATTCCGTTCGTTGCGATCGGATCCTGAGTCGTCCATGCGTTCCTCGCCTGTCGTGGTGATGCTCTGTGGAGTTGACCCGCCCAAGGGCGAGGAGGACGGCACCAGCCGTCGCACCACCCTAACCCGCGCCGCGCTCCACGGAGACGCGGGGTGAGTGGCAGTGGTTAAACAGCGATGGCCACCCAGTGTGTGGGTGGCCATCGTGAATGGTGTCCGGCGGTGTCCTACTCTCCCACAGG
>NZ_JABRPL010000014.1 GCF_013249015.1 Rathayibacter agropyri | reverse complement strand
CGCGGGGTGCCCGTCTTCTGGGAACCACAAAGTGGACGCAAGCAATCCTTGACCACTCCTACCAGCCTTTACAACGGTATGAGTGTAATGATTATCAAGTTATCGGCTTATTAGTACCGGTCAGCTTCAACAGTCTTTAGTCCTGTCTTCCACATCCGGCCTATCAACCCAGTCGTCTGGCTGGGAGCCTCTCCCCCGAAGGGATGGAAATCTCATCTCGAAGCCGGCTTCCCGCTTAGATGCTTTCAGCGGTTATCCGTTCCGAACGTAGCTAATCAGCGGTGCTCCTGGCGGAACAACTGACACACCAGAGGTTCGTCCATCCCGGTCCTCTCGTACTAGGGATAGATCTTCTCAAATTTCCTGCGCGCGCAGCGGATAGGGACCGAACTGTCTCACGACGTTCTAAACCCAGCTCGCGTACCGCTTTAATGGGCGAACAGCCCAACCCTTGGGACCTACTCCAGCCCCAGGATGCGACGAGCCGACATCGAGGTGCCAAACCATGCCGTCGATATGGACTCTTGGGCAAGATCAGCCTGTTATCCCCGAGGTACCTTTTATCCGTTGAGCGACAGCGCTTCCACAAGCCACTGCCGGATCACTAGTCCCGACTTTCGTCCCTGCTCGACTTGTCAGTCTCACAGTCAAGCTCCCTTGTGCACTTACACTCGACACCTGATTGCCAACCAGGTTGAGGGAACCTTTGGGCGCCTCCGTTACTCTTTAGGAGGCAACCGCCCCAGTTAAACTACCCATCAGGCACTGTCCCTGAACCCGATTAGGGTCCGAAGTTAGATATCCAGAGTGACCAGAGTGGTATTTCAACAATGACTCCACGAACACTAGCGTGCCCGCTTCACAGTCTCCCACCTATCCTACACAAGCCACACCGAACACCAATACCAAACTATAGTAAAGGTCACGGGGTCTTTCCGTCCTGCTGCGCGTAACGAGCATCTTTACTCGTAATGCAATTTCGCCGAGTTCGCGGTTGAGACAGCTGGGAAGTCGTTACGCCATTCGTGCAGGTCGGAACTTACCCGACAAGGAATTTCGCTACCTTAGGATGGTTATAGTTACCACCGCCGTTTACTGGGGCTTAAATTCTCAGCTTCGCCGACAAATCGGCTAACCATTCCTCTTAACCTTCCAGCACCGGGCAGGCGTCAGTCCGTATACATCGTCTTGCGACTTAGCACGGACCTGTGTTTTTAGTAAACAGTCGCTTCCCACTGGTCTCTGCGGCCATCGAACGCTCCCGGAGCAAGTCCGTTCACGCCTCAGGCCCCCCTTCTCCCGAAGTTACGGGGGCATTTTGCCGAGTTCCTTAACCACGATTCTCTCGATCTCCTTAGTATTCTCTACCTGACCACCTGAGTCGGTTTGGGGTACGGGCAGCTAGAACCTCGCGTCGATGCTTTTCTTGGCAGCATAGGATCACCGATTTCGACTCACGTCTACCCATCAGATCTCAGGCTCCATGAACGACGGATTTGCCTATCGTTCGCCCTACATCCTTAGACCGGGACAACCATCGCCCGGCTCGGCTACCTTCCTGCGTCACACCTGTTAACACGCTAAACGCACCAGCACGGGGTCGTACGCTAGGCCCAACGCTTCACCCCGAAGGGATCCATCACAGGGATTCAGATACTTAGCACTACTGGATTATCTTGGGCGGTTCTTCGCCGGTACGGGAATATCAACCCGTTGTCCATCGACTACGCCTGTCGGCCTCGCCTTAGGTCCCGACTTACCCAGGGAAGATTAGCTTGACCCTGGAACCCTTGGTCTTCCGGAGGACGGGTTTCTCACCCGTCTTTCGCTACTCATGCCTGCATTCTCACTCGTGTGGCGTCCACGGCTGGTTCACACCGCCGCTTCACTCGCCACACGACGCTCTCCTACCCATCAACACGGCTGGACCACGAAGGCCTACCACAAATGTCAATGCCACAACTTCGGTGGCGTGCTTGAGCCCCGTTACATTGTCGGCGCGGAATCACTTGACCAGTGAGCTATTACGCACTCTTTCAAGGGTGGCTGCTTCTAAGCCAACCTCCTGGTTGTCTGTGCAACTCCACATCCTTTCCCACTTAGCACGCGCTTAGGGACCTTAGTTGGTGGTCTGGGTTGTTTCCCTCTCGACTATGAAGCTTATCCCCCACAGTCTCACTGCTGCGCTCTCACTTACCGGCATTCGGAGTTTGGCTGACGTCAGTAAGCTTTTGGGCCCCATCGGCCATCCAGTAGCTCTACCTCCGGCAAGAAACACGCAACGCTGCACCTAAATGCATTTCGGAGAGAACCAGCTATCACGAAGTTTGATTGGCCTTTCACCCCTATCCACAGCTCATCCCCTCCATTTTCAACTGAAGTGGGTTCGGTCCTCCACGACGTCTTACCGTCGCTTCAACCTGGCCATGGATAGATCACTTCGCTTCGGGTCTAGACCCTGCGACTCACAACGCCCTATTCGGACTCGCTTTCGCTACGGCTGCCCCACACGGGTTAACCTCGCCACAGAGCACTAACTCGCAGGCTCATTCTTCAAAAGGCACGCCGTCACCCCAACAAGGAGGCTCCGACGGTTTGTAAGCAAACGGTTTCAGGTACTATTTCACTCCCCTCCCGGGGTACTTTTCACCTTTCCCTCACGGTACTTGTCCGCTATCGGTCATCTGGGAGTATTTAGGCTTATCAGGTGGTCCTGACAGATTCACACGGGATTTCTCGGGCCCCGTGCTACTTGGGATACTCTTCACGCCATAACACCATTTCGACTACGGGGCTCGCACCCGCTCTGGCCAGGCATTCAAACCTGTTCGTCTATGATGCGCTGTAACGTTCCATGCTCGGCAGAACACAACGAAAAGTCCCACAACCCCGACCATGCAACCCCTGCCGGGTATCACACATGGCTCGGTTTAGCCTCTTCCGCGTTCGCTCGCCACTACTAACGGAATCACTATTGTTTTCTCTTCCTGTGGGTACTGAGATGTTTCACTTCCCCACGTTCCCTCTACCCGCCCTATATATTCAGGCGGGAGTCACCAGGTCACCACAAAGGGCCCAGCGGGGTTTCCCCATTCGGAAATCCTCGGATCACAGCTCGTTTATCAGCTCCCCGAGGCTTATCGCAGATTACGACGTCCTTCTTCGGCTCCAGATGCCAAGGCATTCACCGTTTGCTCTTAAAAACTTGAAATCACATGAGTTTAAGAAACCACAACTCGAAAAGTTGCAGATCCAATGACTCGCAAGAACACCCGAAAGCATCCCCACGAATCGTAATGATCCAGGATTTACAGTCCTGTATCAAAGATGCTCGCGTCCACTGTGTAGTTCTCAAAATACGGGCGGTACCCCTCCCCCACACACCCAGGCATGAGAAAAGGATCCAGAGAGTCGACCCCGCCACCCAAAGGCAACCGGCCCGGTCCCTCAGGACCCAACAGCGTGCATGCACAAAACTCCACCCGACCACGCTTTCCCAACCCGAAGGCCGTACTCACACAAGACGAATCTCGCTCTGCACCCAGTTCAACGTTCCACCCATGAGCAACCAGCAAAGACATTCGCTTTGACCTGGCGCCTGGAACACCCTACGGTGCCCAGAAGCTCCTTAGAAAGGAGGTGATCCAGCCGCACCTTCCGGTACGGCTACCTTGTTACGACTTAGTCCTAATCACCGATCCCACCTTCGACAGCTCCCTCCTTACGGTTAGGCCACTGGCTTCGGGTGTTACCGACTTTCATGACTTGACGGGCGGTGTGTACAAGGCCCGGGAACGTATTCACCGCAGCGTTGCTGATCTGCGATTACTAGCGACTCCGACTTCATGAGGTCGAGTTGCAGACCTCAATCCGAACTGAGACCGGCTTTTTGGGATTCGCTCCACCTTACGGTATCGCAGCCCTTTGTACCGGCCATTGTAGCATGCGTGAAGCCCAAGACATAAGGGGCATGATGATTTGACGTCATCCCCACCTTCCTCCGAGTTGACCCCGGCAGTCTCCTATGAGTTCCCACCATAACGTGCTGGCAACATAGAACGAGGGTTGCGCTCGTTGCGGGACTTAACCCAACATCTCACGACACGAGCTGACGACAACCATGCACCACCTGTATACCGACCTTGCGGGGCAACCATCTCTGGAAGTTTCCGGTATATGTCAAGCCTTGGTAAGGTTCTTCGCGTTGCATCGAATTAATCCGCATGCTCCGCCGCTTGTGCGGGCCCCCGTCAATTCCTTTGAGTTTTAGCCTTGCGGCCGTACTCCCCAGGCGGGGAACTTAATGCGTTAGCTGCGACACGGAGACCGTGGAAAGGCCCCCACATCTAGTTCCCAACGTTTACGGCGTGGACTACCAGGGTATCTAATCCTGTTCGCTCCCCACGCTTTCGCTCCTCAGCGTCAGTAACGGCCCAGAGAACTGCCTTCGCCATCGGTGTTCCTCCTGATATCTGCGCATTCCACCGCTACACCAGGAATTCCATTCTCCCCTACCGCACTCTAGTCTGCCCGTACCCACTGCAGGCCCGAGGTTGAGCCTCGGGTTTTCACAGCAGACGCGACAAACCGCCTACGAGCTCTTTACGCCCAATAATTCCGGACAACGCTTGCACCCTACGTATTACCGCGGCTGCTGGCACGTAGTTAGCCGGTGCTTTTTCTGCAGGTACCGTCAAGCCGAAGCCCTTCTTCCCTACTAAAAGAGGTTTACAACCCGAAGGCCGTCATCCCCCACGCGGCGTTGCTGCATCAGGCTTTCGCCCATTGTGCAATATTCCCCACTGCTGCCTCCCGTAGGAGTCTGGGCCGTGTCTCAGTCCCAGTGTGGCCGGTCACCCTCTCAGGCCGGCTACCCGTCGTCGCCTTGGTGAGCCATTACCTCACCAACAAGCTGATAGGCCGCGAGTCCATCCTTGACCGAAAAACTTTCCACCCACACCCGATGCCGGGGCAGGTCATATCCGGTATTAGACGCCGTTTCCAGCGCTTATCCCAGAGTCAAGGGCAGGTTACTCACGTGTTACTCACCCGTTCGCCACTAATCCACCCAGCAAGCTAGGCTTCATCGTTCGACTTGCATGTGTTAAGCACGCCGCCAGCGTTCGTCCTGAGCCAGGATCAAACTCTCCGTAAAAAAATTACGACCCCCAACCCCAAAGAGAAGGAAATCAAGTTTGACCTCTAGCAAATACGACATCCCTCCGACCCGAAAGCCGGAAACTGACATCAATTTCCAAAGAAACCCCAACCAGTCATCCAAAAACAACCAGCCAGAGATATAAAATTGGCATTGAACATAGTGCACGCTGTTGAGTTCTCAAGAATCGGACACACCCCGCCTCCACACCACAAAGGCACTTCACAACGAGAGTGATCGAAAAATAT
>NZ_JABRPL010000013.1 GCF_013249015.1 Rathayibacter agropyri | reverse complement strand
CACCCCGATGACTGCGTTGTTGCATACGTCATCCAATCAGTTCAGGAGGACCGTCCGGAATCCCTGGGTCACCCCACTCGCTGTCGTCGGTGAGACGGGAGGAGGACCTCCCGGTTGAGGTGGAGCTGCTACGGCGTCGAGTCTGACCGGGACGTTGTCCCACGCACGGCCGGCTCGTCGTCGATGACGGGTGAACGGTCTCGGCCGCAGCGAGGTTCTTCCATTTGTCCTACCCGACCGCGAACCGGTGGGCGACGTCCTCAATATCAGCCTTTTTCATCCAGTTCATGATCGAGTTCTCCGAGATCCCGAAATCCTTCGCGACCTGCGCAAAAGGCGTTTCACCTCTCCGGGCGACCGCGACGACATCCCCACGAAACTCCTCCGGACACGGCTTAGGCATGACAACCATCCTCCCAGCAGCGACCATCAGCCACCACACACCAGGAGTCGACCAAACCCTCAGCAGTCCCAGGCCGGACGCCAGGGCGTTCGTCCGCTCGACCGCCGGGCGAGTCGTCCCTTCATCACGCCGCCGAGGGCGCGCACCGCGCAGGCGGCGACGAGTCCCTCCGCGGTGCCGCCGATGCCGAGCGCGAGGTCGACGCGGCCGGAGGGGTCCGCCGCCTCGATCGCGACCGACACGTCCTCGGTCACCTCGACCGTGTTGGTCGGGATCCGGCCACGATCTGAGCTGACTACCCGTTGGTCCACTCGCAGACCCTCGCCAGCTCCTGTGGGCTGCGGTTGCTGCCGACGAGGCTAGCGCCGCTGCAGCCCTTCGCGCCGGTGGCCTTGCGGCCTGCAGCGACGAAGTCCGCCAGCCTCCTTGTCTTGTCGAGCGGAGTGATGTGCCTCTCTTTCGGGTCAACCTCGTTCGCCGTACCGCGCAGTTTCGGTGGGTGCCTTCCGCTTGCGTGCACCGTCGCCTCGGTTGCTTCGAAGCTCTGCAAGGCGGTAGTTGCCCAGCAATTGTCGCGTCCGCGGTTCGATCAGCGGTGAGTCCGTGAGTGATCGCCCTGAGCATTACGATGGGACGCGAGTGCGCTGAAGGTAGTCGAAGGAGTATGTATATGGCGAACGTGTCGACAAAACCACGATCGAGGCTTGCGCGGCTGTCCTCGACAGCCATGCTGTTGGTCGCGCTGTGCATGAGTTTCGTGGCTGTGAATGCTGATGCCGCGCAGAGCGCCGATGATGTCAGGCCCACGGTGGGATTGGTGAACGAGGATTTGGCCTCCGAGTTCAATGGTGATGAGTACACGTTTGGCACGTCGTTCGTCGACCGGATCTCGAAGGATTCCGAGTACAACTGGATCGTGCTTTCCCGCTCGGTCGCTGAGAAGGCGTACACCGATGGCTCTGTCGATGCGATCTTGTACATTCCGCAGTCATTCACGCGCGACATCCTGACACTCCAGAAGACCACCCCCACGAAAGCGACAGTCGAGTACAAGCTCGAACCGCAAGCGGACAAGCGAGCGGATCAGCTGCTGGAGAGCAGGATCGTCGCAATAGTGAATGGGTTCAACGAGAGCGTCATCAAGATGTACTACGCCTCCCTAGCAGATAACCTCGCCGAGGCCGACGGGAATATGCACGGGACCCTCAGCAACCAGGAAGCACTCATTGCGGCCCTGACCGCGGATGTGCAGAAACCATTCTCGGGCACGATTCCCCACATGGAGAACTTTGTGTCCACCGCAACAGGTCTCAAAGACGTCAACGCGGCGACCGTGGAAGCTCAGAACACGTTCACGAAGTCGGTCGCGGACTCGCTCACCACGAGCAGCGAAGCGCTCTCCGGGCAGCTGCCGAATATCGATCAGTACGCGCGCAGGCAGCAAGAGATCGCGCAGACGAACACGACCAACAGCAATAAGGGCATCGCCGATCAAGCAGCGTCTGATCGGAGCTTCTACGGTTCCCAGTTCGAGGCCTTGAGAACCAGCACGCTGTGCAAGCTGGCAGGGCGCGACGCCACAGATCTCCCCGCGCCCTGCACACGCCCGGACGGTACCATTCCGCCGCACCTGGATGGCAGGATCGCCGAACTCCAGCAGGCGATCGCGCAGTACACAGCAGATCACACCCTCGCGGTCGACAAGCTGTCTGCCGATCTCGACACGAGAATCCAGAACCTCAAAGCCATCCGAACACGTCTCAGCGCCTCGGCCGATCCTGTCGACCAGACCGACCCCGCCAACCCCGCCAACCCTTCGAACCAGACCCCCCCTGCCAACCCGACCAACCCTGCCAATCCAACGGGCCCGTCGGTTCCGGCCGCTGTGGTTGATCCGACGCTTGTCGCGAGCCTGCAGGCGGAGATCCTCGCGCTCGAGACCTCCCGCGACTCGCTCCGCACCGGCCTCCCTGCCCCGGCGTTCGATTCCGCCCTGACGAACGTGGACACCTGGTACAACGAGACGATCGCGAGCCTCAAAAAGGCGTCTCTCACAGAGAACACCGTCACCAGTCTCGAGATAGGCGACTGGAGCAGCCACACCCCAGACAGCTCCGGGCTCTATGTCGATAGCAGCGATGAACTCCGCACCAGCATCACCGGGCTCGTCAGCCAGACCGCACAGACCGGCAGCCAGATCACAAGCAGCGCAAGAACCGTGCCCGATAACACCAGCCAGTTCGACGCACTTCTGAAGAACGCCACGACGACATTCGACGGCACCGAGAACGTCCTCACAGGACTCAACAATTTCGTCGCCACAGGTAACACCGGCCTCAAAGAAAGCCAGGCCTACTACGCGAACTTCGCAACCGTCCTCGCGAACACGAGAACACCGGGCGTGGACACGAGCAGCATCTATGACTTCTTCGCCGCGCCCATCAACGCGAAGAACATCACACCAGACCAGATAGCCGCCGCCAGCATCACCGACCCGGTCAGCTGGTTCGACCCGCAGTGGGCGGCCGTGTTCGGCGGCGGACTGCTCGCCGGAATCCTCGCAACCGTACTCAGCGGCGCATTCCGCAAAAGAAAGAGAGCCTGAACGGAGACAACGCAGGCACCTTCCAGGCTTGGCTGACCAGGTTGTCCAGTGCAAAACTGCCATCAAGCATGTCCGCGGTCGGATGACCTGCCTCGTCCGGGCCCGATCAGGATCCTTGAACTGTATCTCGACAGCGACCCGGTCGACAGGCGAAATCGCCGAGCGCATCGCCCCGCGACTAGGACCGGCGACGATCCGCAGTCCGTCCCGGAGCAGCCCCCAGCAGGCTCTCTCTTTCCGTTGCCGTTCCTGTTCTGCTTCGACGTCGTCGGCGTACCCGGGGAACAGGGCGTCCCACCCGTCGGATGCGACCTGCTGGTTCTGCTCGCAATACTCCAGCATCCCCTCGGTCAAGCGTGTCAAATGGTGTGTGTAAGGGGTGGGTCTCCCTACGGAAGGAGTGACACTGTTGGCTATTGATAGGGCGTCGCGTGAAGAGCGACGCAAGGTGCAGGCGGAGGGTTCTCGACGACTGATCGAGTCGGGGATGCTGGATGATCTGTTCGCGAAGATCGACGCGGGCGAGGTTCAGCTCGATGGGGATGACGGGTTCATTTAGCAGCTGATCAAGTCGGGCCTTGAGCGGGGTCTGCGGACTGAGCTGACCGAGCATGTCGGTTATGAGAAAGGCGACCCGGGCGCGGCGTTGCACGAGAACTCGCGTAACGGGTCGTTCCCGAAGACGGTGGCCACGAACGTCGGCGATGTCGAGTTGCGGATCCCGCGCGACCGAAACGGCACGTTCACGCCGCGGCTGGTTCCGACGGGTTGTCGGCGGCTCTCGCAGCTGGACAAGATGATCATCTCTCTCTATGCCGGTGGCATGACCGTGCGTGACATTGAGCACCACCTCGTCTCCACGCTCGGAGTGGACCTCAGTCACGAGACGATCTCGACCATCACCGAGGAGATTGTGGACGAGGTCTTGGCGTAGCAGAGCCGACCGCTGGAGGCGTTCTCTCCGGTGATTTACCTCGACGCTCTCGTGATCAAGGTCCGCGACGGCGGGCACGTGCGCACCAAGACCGCGCACATCGCTGTGGGCGTTGACATGGACGGCATCAAGCACGTCCTGGGCATCTGGATTCAACACGCGGAGGGCGCGAAGTTCTGGGCGTCCGTCTGCGCCGAGCTCGCCAACCGCGGCGTCCGCGACGTCCTGATCGTCTGCGTCGATGGGCTGACGGGGTTCTCCGAGGCGATCGAGGCGACCTGGCCGGAATCGATGGTCCAGACGTGCGTCGTGCACCTGATCCGTCACGCGATGCGGTTCGTCGCCTACGGGCAGCGCAAGGCCGTCGCGGCGGCGGTGAAGCCGATCTACCAGGCGCCGACCGCGGACGCCGCTCTGGCCGCGCTGCAGGCGTTCAGAGCGTCCGCGCTGGGCCAGGCGAACCCGCGATCAGCGCAGGTGTTCGAGGACGCGTGGGAGCGCTTCACGCCGTTCCTCGCGTTCCCGACGGAGCTGCGTCGAGTGAGCTATACGACCAACTGCCAGAGGCGGTCCAACTGGACCTCCACGGTACAGACGCGGGATGAAGAACAATCCGTTCTACAAGGAGCGCCGGACGCTGCACACCGAGGAGCCGACTCTTCACCAACTCAGTAAGAAGCTCCTACAGGCGATCATCGACTCCGTCACCGCTGGGGTACCGGACACGCTCGTCGAGCTCAGCAATAACTCGGGCGAACGCGGAGCCGCATTGACAGATCATCTCAGGAGAGGCAGCTAATTCTTTGCTCGCCTCTTCCTTGAATTCCAAAATTCTCGCGCAGCTTCTTCGCCGTGCCGCTTCCTGATGACGTTAAATCTCACGGTCTTGACGATCGCACCGATAATGAGCCAGGCAACAAGTACGACGAAAGCAACTGCGCCAACGGTTTTCCCAAGTACATAAGCATCCATAACTCTTCCCGCTTTTCCTATTCTTGAATCACACAATTGAGAAGCGGGCACGTGGGGCCTGCCGGATGAAAATCTGTTCGACCAAGATTCCTTCGGTGGTGCACCCGACTGCGGTCGGCGATACCCGAGGATACCACAGGTGTGACGCGTTCGCGCGATGGAGTGCCGATCGGTCGCGAAGTCCCGCAGCTGTTCCATACTGGCATCGCTGCCGAGATAGTCAGCGTCGCTGGTCTGGTGGGACGTACATCTGATCGGGTGTCAACTCGCGACCGGTCGGAGTCTCGACTACGCGCTTGCCACGCTCATCAACAACAATCTGTAGATCGCTTCCGACCGGTAGGTCGTAGATGCCGATCAGAGCGGGCTCGATTTCGCAGGCATCGTTGAAATCGGTGATGCGCCAGTTGTCCGAGTCGGCGAGGTATTCGCTGCTGTCCGCGGCGCTCATGATGCGCCAGCCGTTGTCGACCGGTGCGTTCGAGGGCTCGCGTAGCATCCACCGCACCGGAGCGCGACCCTCCCACGCGTTCACCGTCATCAGACAGGCCCCCGCCTGAGGAATAATCTCCATACCCTGCTTCCGTCTCATGAGATCACGTCGATATCTTGCCCGGTCGCCGCAGCATACGCGCGAACCTCATCACGCATGAAACCGAACATGTTATCCGCAAGATACTGCCCCACGCTGGCCTGACGCCGCCGATCGACATGCGCTGTCAAGTCAGGTCGAGAGTGCGCCGTGACCGCAGCAAACGCGGCCCGCAAATATTCGCGGCTGGCCGAAATATCCGTGACAAGCATCGTCAGTGGAAGACCGAACCTGGGTGAGCGCAGATTAATGTCCGCCCCG
>NZ_JABRPL010000012.1 GCF_013249015.1 Rathayibacter agropyri | reverse complement strand
TCCCAACCTCATTCGTACGGTCACCCGCCTCGAACTTTATCGACTCGGCTGGTAAACAACCTTATGAATAACGCTCTAAGGTGAGCTTTGTTGGATTCCCCAGAGTACTTAAGGAGAGCAGTCGCTGCCACCCTGTCGCGCCGTCGCACCGCTTCGAGAAGATGGTCATAGAAGTCTTCGAGAAGGGCCACGCTCTCGATCGCCCAATCCGTCTTCAGGAATCGGAACGCGTGGGGATCGACAAAAACCCTTGTGTCGGCGTCGATGTGAACGTCGAGAAACTCCAGCGAGGGCTGCGTCAGACCCAGACGAAAATATTCTGAAACTCGCACGAGACCCCCATCGGTTTTGGTCAGCGTACCGGCTCAAGGTATGACCTGTCTGCGGCTACCCAAGTGGTAGCACCTGTAGGTCCAGGGATCAAGGACGACGCCGGGACCATAGGAGGCTGTCCGTGGGATACCTCTACGAGCCCGAGCAGTCAGGACCGGCGCCCGTGGTGCATGAGTGTCGGCTACCGCAGGCACCTGTCGGCCTCTTCGCGGGGTGCAGGGGGGTGGGCTAGCTCGCGGTGCGACGACTGCGGACGAGTCTGGAGTGTCGTGCGCCGAGTGCTCGTGGTCGGCTTCATCCCGAACCCGTGGAGCGTCCTACTTGGGTAGCTGGCGCGGCGTGGCCCTGAGAGTACGTGGAGGCGGGGATGGAGCACCACGGGATTCCATCTCGTCGTCAGCATCATCGTCCTGGGCATCCCGTTGTCGGTGCTGATCCCGCGCTAGAGCATGAGCGGGACTCCCTGCGGTGAGTGCGCTGAGTCAGGAAACAGTCAGTAGGACTTTCTGAACGCCACTGACCGTGGGTGATCCTCGTTTTTCGGGTTTGAGCAGAATGGGCCGCCGACCAGGCTAATTCTAGAATCAGGGATCACCCAGCTTCACCCGTGTTTACACTGGCTTGGCGGCCAGGCAATCAGTGGGTTCTCGGTTCAAGTCCGAGGGGGTGCACCACACAGCCCCGCACCTCGTCCTGACGTGCGGGGCTTCGTCGTCACCCGGGTGCAGCGCGTCAGCCGCCGGTCTGGAAGCCCACCTCGAGGCCCTGCGCCGCGACGGAGAGGGTTTCGGTCAGCCGCGCTGGGCTCGGAGCCTCGGCGAGAATCGACAGGTTGATGCCCGTGCGGGCGAAGCTCCGTGACAGTGCTCCGACGGATCGGCCGTCCGCATCAGGAGCGCGGTCGCCGCCGAGCGCCTCGACCGTGCCGCCTCCCTGGCGGGCCAGGGTTGCGGGTTGCGGGTCGTCGATGATGTGCGAGGCCACGATGACCTGCCGTGTCGCGTCCTCGTCGGTGGCCGTGGAGTAGAGGTCCGTCACTCGCTGCTGCAATGCCGTGAGGACCGAGCCGTCGCCGGCGCGGAACGTCCAGCGGCCGTTCGCAATGCTGGAGTTCGCGGCGTCGAGCTCGAAGCCGTGCTCACTCAGCGTCGACGTGCTGATGGCCCAGAAGAGCTCGTCTGTGGCGTGCAGGGCGGCTCCGTCCGTGAAACCGAGGGAGCCGGTTGAGGCGTCGGCGGCTCCGGTGATCCCCTTCTCGGTGGGCGAGGATGCGCTCGGGGCGGGTGCCGTTGGCGCGGCGGGAAAGGAGAACGACGACGTGACGGCGGGCGTCGGGGCAGTCTCGCCTCCCTGGCTGGCGCAGCTCGCGAGAGCGAGGACGGTTGACATGGCCAGAAGCGTGCAGGACAGGGGTCGGATGATCATGGCTCTCCCTCAATGTGGTGCTCGGTCAGCGGTCGGTCGGGGCGGCGGTGGGGCCGCCGACCAGGGGCAGCACACCGTGGAAACCGACGGTGGTCGACCGAACCGCGAGATCGAGCGCGTCATCGGCCCGGGTCTGATCGGCGCCGGTCGCGATGATCTGCACGGCAATGCCGGGCTGTGTGAAGGAGCGCAGAACGGAGCCCCAGGCGAGCCCATCCTCCGCGGGGGCAAGGGCGGTACGCAGAGCCTCGATCGTTCCACCGCCCTTCAGGGCCAGGGAGACATGCTGCACGTCCCCCTGAGGACCCGAGACATCGACCGCGTGCTGGGTCGCAGCCTCGTCGCTGACCTGCGGGTCGCTGTCTTTGAGGCGCCGCTGGATGATCAAGATCGCCGTGCCCGCGTCGTTGCGGAAGGTCCAGTAGCCCTTCGCGGGATCCGTGCTTGAGGCATCTGCTGGGAAGCCGGCCGACGAGAGTGCTGCGGTGTCGGTGTTCCAGTACGGCGCGTTCTCGGAGGAGAGGGCGGCGCCGGCGTCGAAGGTGAAGGCGCTGGTTCCCGAGAGCGCGGCGGCGACCCCGTCGAGGGTGGCGGGGTCATCGAGGCCCGTTCCGTCCGTTCCGGCGAAGCGCTGGCTCGCAGCATCCGTGGCGGTGGGCGCGGCGGGGAACGAGAACGAGGGGGAGGGGGTGTCTGCTGGGGCCTCGCCGCCCGCTGCCGAACAGCCAGCAAGAACGAGGACGGCGGCAGCCGCGACTAGCGCGGCACTGGTGGACGATTTGGACATGATGCTCCCTCGCGTTCGATCCTGGGACGCTAGCAGCCCCCCAACCATCCGCATCTCGTCCGGCGCCCCCGCGAGATGCCTCTTGGGTACGCGACACGCCGGCGGAGGCGTACCCAAGAGGCATCTCGCGGGGGCCTGGGTGTTGGCGCAGCATGGGGCAGCGGGGGACGGCCTAGCGCGCGAATCCGTGGAAAGCTTGTTTGTTCGATCCGCTCGATGGTGCGCGGTCGTCTCCCGCCAAGAAAGGACACCTGTGCCTCAAGACGTCCTCCCCGAGATCGGTTCGATCGCGCTCGCCGTGCTGATTGCGATGACGATCGCTGTCGTGGCGACCGCCGTCGCCGCTCTCGCCCTCCGCTCGATCGGCAAGCGCAAAACCTGGGCGCGCCTGCTCATCCGCCGGATTCGCGTCCCCTTGCGGGTTCTCCTCGTGACGCTCGCCGTCTGGACGGCCTTGGCCGCGACCGTGTCCGGTGATACGTGGCCAGAGCTCATCGAGCGGACTTTCCAGATCGCGACGATCGCGGCGTCAGCCTGGGTCATTGGCGCGCTTTTCGTGTTCCTCGAGGATCTGGGGGCCGCGCGCTACCGGACGGATACCGCCGACAACCGGCGTGCCCGCCGCCTCCGCACCCAGATGACGATCATCCGCCGGGTCGCCATCGCGGCCGTCGTCGTCATCGCGATCGGAGCCTCGTTGCTCACCTTCCCGGAAGCCCGGACCGCAGGCACGAGCCTGCTGGCCTCGGCCGGTGTGCTGTCGATCGTCGCGGGGCTCGCGGCTCAGTCGAGCCTCACGAACATTTTCGCCGGGATGCAACTCGCCTTCAGCGACGCGATCCGGCTCGACGACGTGGTGATCGTGGAGGACGAGTGGGGACGGATCGAGGAGATCACGCTGACCTACGTGGTCGTGCACCTCTGGGACGACCGCCGCCTGGTGCTGCCGACCAACTACTTCACGACCAAGCCCTTCCAGAACTGGACGCGCACCGGCTCCGAGCTGCTCGGCGCGGTGGAACTCGACCTCGATTGGCGGGTGAGCCCGGAGCAGATGCGCAGTGAGTTGCACCGGATGCTGACGGAGACTGACCTCTGGGACGGGCGCACCAGCGTGCTGCAGGTGACCGACGCGACCGGCGGTTTCGTCCGCATCCGCGTGCTGGTCACGGCGAAGGACGCGCCGACGTTGTTCGACCTGCGCTGCTACGTGCGCGAGCGACTCGTCTCGTGGCTGCACGAGAAGGATCCGGTCGCCCTGCCGCGCCAGCGCGTCGAGATGGAGAGCGAGCCGACCACGCCCCGACGCCACGCCTCCTCACCCCCGGACAACCTGTTCTCGGGCGACAAGCGCTCCGACGAGCGCGGCGCTCTCTTTACCGGCCTCATCAATCTGCGCGACACTCCTCCGCGTGACTGACTCCCTCTGCGCGAGATGCCAGTTGGGTACGCGACACGCCGGGGAAAGCGGTCCCAAGAGGGATCTCGCGCAGAGGGAGTCAGGTCAGCGGCCGATCGAGCTCATGTCGGCGTAGCGGTCGCCGACGGGCGGCTCGAGGGAGCCGAGGGTGGCGAGCTGCTCGGGGGTGAGCACCAGGGCGTCGGCGGCGGCGTTCTCCTCGATGCGCGAAACGCGCTTGGTGCCGGGGATCGGTGCGATGTCGTCGCCCTGCGCGAGCAGCCAGGCGAGTGCCACCTGCGCGGGCGTCGCGTCGGCGTCGGCGGCGACCCTGTCGACGGCCTCGACGATGCGCAGGTTCGCCTCGAGCGCTCCGTCGGCGAAGCGGGGGTTGTTGCGGCGGAAGTCATCGCTGCCCAGTTCGTCCACCGAGCGGATGCTGCCCGTCAGGAAGCCACGGCCAAGGGGCGAGTAGGGCACGAAGCCGATGCCGAGCTCGCGAAGCACCGGCAACACCTCCGCTTCGGGGTCGCGGGTCCAGAGCGAGTATTCCGACTGCACCGCGGTGACCGGGTGCACGGCGTGGGCGCGGCGGATCGTCGCGGGCGCCGCCTCCGAGAGGCCGTAGCCGCGCAGCTTGCCCTCCTGGATCAACTCAGCAAACGCTCCCGCCGTCTCCTCGACCGGCACTTTCGGGTCCATCCGGTGCTGGTAGTAGAGGTCGATGCGGTCGGTGCCGAGGCGCTGGAGCGAGCCTTCGACGGCGATCCGCAGGTTCTCGGGGGAGCCGTCGAGTCCGCGGCTCCCGTCTCCGCGGTGTTGGATCATGCCGAACTTGCTGGCCAGCACGACGTCGTCGCGGCGGCCAGCCAGGGCACGGCCGAGCAGCTCCTCGTTGGTGTATGGGCCGTAGATTTCGGCGGTGTCGAGGAAGGTAACGCCGAGCTCGAGGGCGCGGTGCACGGTGCGGATCGACTCCGCGTCGTCGGTGCCGGCTCCGGTGTAGAACGCCGACATGCCCATCGCGCCGAGGCCGAGGCGGGAGACCTCGAGGGCGGCGACGGCGGATCCGAGGGTAATGGTCTTCATAGGGTGGTGGTCCTCTCCTGATACGCCGCGATCTTAATGTCGATCGCGGCGAGGCTGGCGTGTGTCCGGGCGAGCTGCGCCTCGACCTCCTCGCGGTGGGTCCGGAGCAGCGCGAGGCGCTCCGGCTCCGTGGCCGGCCCGATGCGCAGGAGCCGGGCGTACTCGCGAATCCGGGCGATCGGCATGCCGGTCGCGCGGAGCTTGGTCAGGAAGTCGACCCAGCCGACGTCGGCCGGCCGGTAGCGGCGGTGCTGCGACGAGGCGCGCTCGACCGGGTCGAGCATCAGACCGGCGCGCTCGTAGTAGCGCAGGGTGTGCACGGTGAGACCGGTGACGGCGGCGACCTGCGAGATCGACAGCGCCCCGGTCTCGGCCGGGGCGGCAGTGGCGGTGGGCATGGCGCCAACCTACGACTTCGAGTGCGCTCGAAGTCAAGCCAGGGGCAGAATCGGCCGGGTGATCAGAGGTCGCGCTGGCGCCTCACCGCTGCGCCGCGATCGCGTCGGCGGCCTGCACGAGCGCGAGGTGCGAGAGCGCCTGCGGCGTGTTGCCCGCGTGCCGGCGGCCCTCGACGTCGTACTCCTCCGAGAGCAGGCCGACGTCGTTGCAGAGGCCGACCAGGCGGTCCATCAGCGCTCGCGCGTCCTCGAGCCGGCCCGAGTAGGCGTACTGCCGCACCAGCCAGAACGAGCAGGCGAGGAACGGATGCTCGCCGCCCGCCAGGCCGTCGACCGACGACTCGGTGCGGTAGCGATGCAGCAGGCCGTCATGGAGGAGTACCCGCTCCAGTTCAGCGACGGTGCCCAGCATCCGCGGGTCGTCGGCGGCGACGAAGCCCACCATCGGCAGCACCAGGAGGGAAGCGTCAACCTCGGTCGATCCGTAGGACTGTACGAAGTGGCCGCGCTCGCTGTCGAAGCCCTGGGCCAGGATTTCGGCCCGCACCTCATCGCGCAGCCGCTCCCAGGTCTCGACTGGGCCAGGAAGCCCGCTCTCGCGCACGGCACGGACCCCGCGGTCCAGCGCCGCCCAGATCATTACCCGGGAGTGGGTGAAGTGCCGTGGCTCGCCCCGGATCTCCCAGATACCGTTGTCTGGCCGTTGCCAGTGCTCCTCCACGAAGCCCAGTAGCGCGCGCTGGAGCGGCCACGAGAATTCCGTCTCGTCCACTCCGACCACCCGCGCCTCGTGCAGCGCGACCATGACCTCGCCGATGACGTCAGCCTGGTATTGGTCGACGGCGGCGTTGCCGATCCGCACGGGGGAGGCGCCGTCGTAGCCCGGCAGGCTCGGCATCGTGCGCTCGGCAAGGTCGCGTTCGCCCGCCAGGCCGTACATGATCTGCACGTCCTCCGGAGCACCGGCGACCGCTCGCAGCAGCCAGGCCCGCCATTTCTGCGCCTCCTGCTCGAAGCCGTGCGCGAGCAGGGCTTGCAGAGTGAGGGCGGCGTCACGGAGCCACACGTAGCGGTAGTCCCAGTTGCGGCTGCCGCCGAACTGCTCGGGGAGGGACGTGGTTGCGGCGGCGACGATGCCGCCGGTTTCATCGTCGGTCAGGGCGCGCAACGTCAGGAGCGAGCGGACGACGGCCTCGCGGTGCGGCCCGTCGTAGTCGATCGCCGACGCCCACCTCGTCCACCAGGCGTGGGTGCGCTCGAGGGCACGATCGACGTCGAGGCGCTTCGGGGAGCGCTGGTGCGAGGGGAACCAGGCCATCGAGAGGTCGATGACCGCGTCCGCGGCCACATCGAACTCGGCGACGTGAGCGTGGTCCACCGCGCGCAGGCGGACACCGCGCACCACGACCGCGTCTGGCCCGGCGACGGCGACGAGTAGCGGATCCTCGTCGGTCCCCTCCTGACGCACCCAGGGCATGGTGCGGGCGTAGTCGAAGCGGATTCGAAGCTCCTGCCGCATCCGGACGGCGCCCGAGACGCCGCGGACCCGGCGCACGAGCTCGGCGCGCTCGTCGCGCAGCGGCATCACGTCGATGACCTCGACCACGCCCGTCGGAGTCGTCCAGCGGGTGACCAACGTCAGTGTGTCGCCGAGGTACTGGCGCTCGCTCGTCGCCTCGCCGTCTACCGGCCGTAGCGACCAGCGTCCTTGGTCGTCACCGCCGAGCAGGGCGCCGAAGATCGAGGCGGAGTCGAAGCGGGGCAGGCACAACCAGTCGATGCCTCCATCGCGGGAGACGAGAGCGGCCGTGCGGCAGTCGGAGAGGACGGCGTAGTCCTCGATGGGGGAGACCATGCGGTGATCCTCGCAGGTGTGGGGGCTTTCTCGTCGCGGCGGAGCGGCGCCCGTCTGGGCCGTAGGGTGAGCCGCATGGCACAGACGGTCTCGACCCTGCTCATCCTCGGTGCGACAGGGGATCTGTCCGCCCGCCTGCTCCTCCCCGCGGTCGGGCAACTGCTCACGCGCGAGACCGACCGACGGGTCCACCTCGTCGGGGCCGGGCGGGAGGACTGGACGCAGGAGCAGTGGCACGACGTGCTCACCACATCGTTTGGTACGGTCGAGGCCACCGGGGCCGGCATCGACGCGCTGGTCTCAGGCACGCGCTACCAGCAGGTCGACGTGACCGATCCGGAGGCGCTCGCTGCTCTGCTCGCGAGTTGCGACGGGCCCGTCGCGGTCTACTTCGCGCTCCCTCCCGCGATCGCGGCCGCAGCGTGCGAGGCGCTCGCCGCGCACAGGCTGCCCGAGGGCACGGTGCTCGCCCTGGAGAAGCCGTTCGGCACCGACGAGGCGAGCGCCCGAGCGCTCAACGAGCGATTGGCCGCTCTCGTGCCCGAGGACCGCACCCACCGCGTCGACCACTTCCTTGGTCGGGCGACCGTGATGAACGTGCTCGGGCTGCGCTTCGCGAACCGGATCTTCGAGCCGCTGTGGTCGGCCGAGCACATCGAGAGCGTCGACATCGTCTATGACGAGCAGCTCGCCCTCGAGGGACGCGCGAGCTACTACGACGGCGCCGGTGCGCTAACGGACATGATCCAGAGCCATTTGCTGCAGGTGCTCGCGGTGATCGCGATGGAGCCGCCATCGACGCTCGGCGCCGCGGACCTGCGCGACGCGAAGTCGATCGTCCTGCGCGCGACGCGTCTGCGCGGTGACGACCCCGCTGCGAGTTCACGGCGAGCCCGCTACACGGCGGGGACGATCGACGGGCGCGAGCTGCCGTCCTACGCCCAGGAGAAGGGCGTGGACCCCGAGCGCGGCACCGAGACGCTGGCCGAGCTCACCGTCGAGATTGACACGTGGCGGTGGGCGGGAGTGCCGTTCACGCTGCGCTCAGGCAAGGCGCTGGGCGAGCGCAGGCGCGAGGTAGTCATCCGCTTCAAGCCGGTGCCGCACCTGCCCGCGGGCTTTCACGGTACGGAGGAGCCGTCGGTGCTGCGGCTGTTCCTCGCGCCGGATGAGATGGCGCTCGAACTCAACATCAACGGCCCCGGCGACCCGTACGCGCTGGAGCGCGCTTCGCTGGAGGCCACATTCGGTGAGGGTGAGCTGCTCGCCTATGGGGAGGTCATCTCGGGGATCCTGGACGATGATCCTTCGCTCTCGGTGCGGGGAGACGCGGCGGAGGAGTCGTGGCGGATCGTGCAGCCCGCGATCGACGCGTGGCACGCGGATGCGGTGCCGCTTGACGAGTATCCCGCCGGCAGCCAGGGCCCCGAGAGGTGGCCAGCGCTCTGAAGCGGCCTGCTCCGGCTACGTGCGCGTCATCGAGGTCGAGACCGCGGGAAAGGCCGGGAAACCCGTTGTCGGCGCCGTTCGTCCCTGATTGCGAACGCGGCTGCTCTAGAGCGGCCGCGTTCGACCGGGCTCAGCGGGAAGCGGGGATGGAGATGTCGGCCGGAGTCGGTTCTGCCCAGACGGCGATCGGCTGCGGCTCCCACGTGAGCGCGGCGGGCTCGATCGGAGGAGTAGACGCGCGCATCGCCGGAATCGCAGCGGTCACCGGGCTCTCCGTTCGCTCGACGCCCGCACGCAGCTGCTCCTCCTGAATCGCGGCCGACAACTCGTGTGCGAGAGAGCGCGCGAGCATCCCGTGGAAGATCGGGTCGCGGTCGTCATGGCTGCGGCGTGTGACGACCCAGGCGCCCTCGGAGCCGACGAACGCCGCCAGCCGCTCGTGAACCACCGCGAACAGTTGGTCCTGCGTGAGGGCGGGGGCCGCAATGAACTCCGGCGCAGGCTGGCGGCGCCTCAGACGAAACCTCATGGTGAACCCCGTTTCCCGTGCAAGCAGCGACAGGATCCAGTCTCGTCGTGCTCACACCCGCGAACCGGCTGACACGCCGCTTCACGGGGAGGAAGCACTGCTCAGCGGTCGCGCTTCTTGCCTCGCTCTTCTGTGACGAGCTGCTTCGAGTCGTAGGAGACCGAACCCAGGGCGACGGTGACCGAGATCGCCCAGCTCACCCACTGCAGTGCCAGGCGCCAGTCGCGGGGGCCCTTGCGCGTGGTCTGTAGGATCGACCAGCCGCCGACGATCGCGCTGATGACGCTGGAATTGAGGATGAATTTGCGCATACGTGTGCCTCCCGTGTTCACCTCGACGCTAGCGGGTGCGAAAGCTCTCAGAGGAACGGTTGACAGCACCGAGGCGTTCTCCCGCTACGGTGGACCGCGCTGGGACCGCTGTCCTCGTGCCGGGGCACGCCGAGGAGAACGGGGACGACATGCGCACGGCTGTGATCGGAGCGGTCCTCCTCGTCGTCGGGGCGGTGGCCGTCGTCACCGGGGTCCTGCCCTTGCAGGCGCTCGGCGAGTTGGTCGAGCGGACGGCGCCGATCCTCGGCTTCGTGGTCGCGGTGACCGTGGTTGCTGAGTTGGCGTCGGAGGCCGGGGTCTTCACGGTGGTGGCCGAGCGGGCCGCGCTCTGGGGCCGCGGGCGCACCGCCGTGCTCTGGCTGCTGGTCGTCGCGATGGCGGTCGTCAGCACGGTGTTCCTCTCTCTCGACACCACCGCGGTGCTGTTGACCCCGGTCGTCGTGCTGCTCGCGGCGCACGTGCGCGTCTCGCCGCTGCCGTTCGCGATGGCGACCGTCTGGCTGGCGAATTGCGCCTCCCTCCTCCTGCCCGTCTCGAACCTGACCAACCTGCTTGCGCAGCGCAGGCTCGGCGTCGATGGCCCGTTCGCCTTCGCCGCGTTGACCGCGGTGCCGGCTCTCGTCGCGGCGGTCGTGCCCGTCGTGATCCTGGCAGTGCGCTACCGACGCGAGCTCGCCGGGCGGTACTCGCCGGGGGAGCGGACGCCCGTGGCGGACCGCACGCTGCTCGCGGGCGCGGGGATCGTCGTGGCGCTCCTCCTTCCGGCCCTGGTCTCGGGGCTCGAGGTGTGGATCCCGGCGACCGTCGCCGCGCTCGCCCTGATCGTCCTCTTCGCGCTCCGTAAGCCCGCGGCGCTGCGGGCCTCGCTCCTGCCCTGGCAGCTCGTCGTCTTCGCCGCCGGCCTCTTCGTGGCGATGGAGGCGGCGCACCAGCTCGGGTTGGGAGCCGCGCTCGCCGTGGTCGCGGGAGAGGGGAGTGGGACCCTCGATCTGCTGCGGCTCGCCGGCTCCGGCGCGGTCGCCTCGAACCTGGTCGACAACCTGCCCGCGTACCTCGCCCTCGAGCCGGTCGCCGCGGATCCCGTGCGCCTGGTCGCCCTGCTGATCGGCGTCAACGCCGGCCCTCTCATCACGCCGTGGGCCTCGCTCGCGACGCTGCTCTGGCACCAGCGGCTCACCGCACTCGGAGTGCACATCTCGTGGCGCCAGTATGCGCTGCTGGGTCTGGTCGCGGTCATCCCGACGGTCGGCGGAGCAACGCTCGCGCTCGCTCTCGTCCACGGCTGACCCCGGCCCCCATCAGGGGCGGGCTGGTAGCCTCGACGCGCACGACGACGGCTCGACCGACGATTGGGACCACCATTCCTTCGCACACCGCTTCCCCTCTTCCCGCCGCCGACCAGACTCGCGGAGGGACCGAGCGCAACGCGTTCGTGGTCGTCTCGAACCGACTCCCTGTGGACCGCGTCCTTGCCGAGGACGGCACGGCCTCCTGGAAGACCTCTCCTGGCGGCTTGGTCACCGCGCTCGAGCCCGTGATGCGCGCGAACGAGGGGGCCTGGGTCGGCTGGCCCGGTGTCGCCGACGAGGAGGTCGCTCCCTTTGTCGACAACGGCGTGCAGATCGTGCCCGTCGCACTCAGCGCGCAGGAACTCGAGGACTACTACGAGGGCTTCTCCAACGACACGCTGTGGCCCCTCTACCACGACGTCATCGCTCCTCCCAGCTACCACCGGGAGTGGTGGGACGCCTACGTGCGCGTGAACCAGCGGTTCGCCAAGGCCGCCGCGGCCGTGACGGAGGAGAACGGTGTCGTCTGGGTGCAGGATTACCAATTGCAGCTGGTACCGAAGATGCTCAGGGAACTCCGTCCCGATATCACGATCGGTTTCTTCAACCACATTCCGTTTCCGCCCTACGGGATCTTCGCGCAGCTCCCGTGGCGTCGGCAGATCGTCGAGGGTCTGCTCGGCGCCGACGTGATCGGTTTCCAGCGGCAGGGTGACGCAGGCAGCTTCCTGCGCGCGGTTCGCCGCCTGCTCGGCTACGACACTCGCAGCACCGTCGTCGAGGTGCCGGTCGAGGAGGACGCGGTCAGCGGCACCCGACGCGTGAACCGCTCCCGCCGAGGCGCGAGCGTCCGACCCGTCGTCGCCCGGCACTTCCCGATCTCGATCGACTCCGCGTCGTTTGAGGCGATGGCCAGGACCCCCGCGATTCAGGCACGGGCTCGCGAGATCCGTGCCGAGCTGGGTGACCCTGAGACGGTCATGCTCGGGGTCGACCGCCTCGACTACACCAAGGGGATCGGCCACCGTTTGAAGGCTTTCGGCGAGCTGCTGGCCGACGGCCGTCTTACCTCTGAGGACGCGGTGCTCGTGCAGGTTGCGAGTCCCAGCCGCGAGCGCGTCGACACCTACCGCCAGTTGCGCGACGACATCGAGCTGCAGGTCGGGCGCATCAACGGCGACTACAGCACGCTCGGACACCCCGCAATCAGTTACCTGCACCACGGCTATCCACGGGAGGAGATGGTGGCGCTCTACCTCGCCGCCGATGTGATGCTCGTCACCGCCCTGCGTGACGGGATGAACCTCGTGGCCAAGGAGTACGTCGCCTCCCGCTTCGACAACGACGGCGTGCTCGTGCTGAGCGAGTTCGCCGGAGCGGCAGACGAACTCAAGCAGGCCGTGCAGGTGAATCCGCATGACATCTCGGGGCTCAAGGATGCGATGGAGGCGTCAGCGCGGATGCCGCGCGTCGAGCGCACGCGCCGGATGCGGGCGCTGCGCCGCCGCGTGCTCGAGAACGACGTCGCGCGCTGGTCGGAGTCGTTCCTCGCGGCGCTCACCGAGCATGCGGCCGGTCAGCAACTCGATGTCCGCCCCGCCGCTCGCGGGCCGGAGGCGCCGCAGGGCCAGGAGGCGGAACACCGCGACGACGCCGCGTACGGCCAGGCAGCCGAGCTCGAGCGCGAGACGGCGAATGACCGCACGCTCGACGGCGGCGCACGATGAGCGAGGGCGTCCCCGACCGCCTCCGCGCAGCACTGCGCGAGCTGGCCGCGACCGACCGCATCCTGGTGGCGCTCGACTTCGACGGCACCCTCGCGCCTGAGGTCGACGACCCTGCGCGGGCCCGGGCGCTCCCGGAGGCGCGGGAGGCCGTGCTCCGGCTCCTCGCCCTTCCCGCCACTCGTGTCGCCCTCGTCTCGGGACGCGCGCTCGAGAGCCTGGAGAAGGTCTCGCAGCTGCCCGACGAGGCGCTGCTGGTCGGCTCCCACGGCATCGAGATTCGCCTCGACCCCGAGGAGGACGCCGTGCGCCTGAACACCGATGAACTTGAGAAGGTCGGCCTACTCGAGGACGTGCTGAAGGGCATCGCCCGCGGGATCGACAACGTCTGGATCGAGGACAAGCCCGCCGGATTTGCTCTGCACACCCGACTCGCGACCGAGCGCCACAGCCGCGTCGCCCACGTCGTCGCCCTCTCGGAGACCCGCGCCGAGGTGCAGGGCGTGACCGTCCGCAAGGGCAAGAACGTGCTTGAGTTCTCGGTCCGCTCGACCACCAAGGGCGAGGCCGTGCAGCACCTGCGGCGCTACACCGACGCGACCGCCGTGCTCTACGCGGGCGACGACGTGACCGATGAGGACGCCTTCGCCGTCCTCGGTCCGGGCGACGTCGGCATCAAGAGCGGCGAGGGCACGACCGCTGCCGCCTACCGCGTCCGCGGGCCGGAGCAGGTCGCGCACGCGCTCTCGATGCTGGCGGAATTCAGGAGCGCTCCGGCCTGACAGGCTGGGCCGCACTCCAACGCAGGGCCGGCCATTCATGTGATCAACTCCATCGTGAAGGAATGACTGTCGCCGTTGCTCGTAGCCGAAGTAGAAGCGGATTTGTTCCTTTTCTGCGCAGGCAGATTCCGAACGGGGAGAAGATGACCGCTCGCGGAGAAAGCGCTCGGTCGTCCTCCGGTAGAGGCCGCTCCCACCTACGGATGAGGCGTGATCGCGATCACAGTGATTGTCCCGGCCCCGGGACCGTAGTGCCAGAAGATCCTCCAGGCGGATGGAGTGCGGTTCTCCACGTAGGAGTCCCACACGTCCTCACCGTTGGTTCCGCTCAGTGAGGAGTACTTGTGGGATCTCAAGGATGGGTAACTGGGGTCCAGTTGAAGCCGACCGAGCGCCGTTCGAACTTTCTTAAGCTTCTTCTCGAGATGCGAATCGCCCTCGAGGCTGGCAAGCACTTCGGCCGCTTCCCGGGTGAAGCGGAGCGTGAAGGGGCTCACTCGTTGGTGTCTTCGGCTCCTGGCTCGGCGAAGGTGCTGAAGTCGCCGAGTTCGACCGTCTCGCCAGCTGCGCTCTCGAGCAGGCCGCGGGAGACCGCTTCGCGGATCTGCTCGTTCTCCCACACCAGCAGTTCCCGCTTGGGGATGGATACCAGCGGTGTGAGCAAGATTTCTCCGTCATCGCTGATCGCGATGGCGTAGCGGTCGTCACGTCTAACGCCCGCGCGCCCGAAGGCGATTCGCGCGCGCTCGTCCGCCACGGCTTCCCCTACCGGCACAAACTTCTGCGTGGTGTTCATCGGTGTCTCCCTCGTCGGTAGAGGGGAACTTACACCACGATGCCCACATTCCCATCTGACCCCAGGTGGGTTGACGCGAAGCGGGACTGCGGCTCCTGCAGCCGCGGCCCTCCCGCGCGCAAGGCGGTAGTTTCTCTCGGTCCGGGCGATGGCGAGCGTCAAGAGCGGCGAGGGCGCCACGGCCTCGCCGACCTCCGCTCGGTCTGACCACCGCGACGACCTCGGCTCCTCAGGGAGGCGAGGAGTAAGGGTCCCTTCCATTAGGTGAGGCAAAATCAGCTCATCTAGTACGATGAGGGAATGGCTGAAGTTGCTTCGATCAAGTCCCCCCACTCGCTGCTTCCGCGTCTGCGTCCTGTTCGGGCCTTATTGACGTTGGTGAAGGCCTTGATCGTGGCGGTCGGCTCCTTAGAGGTCCTTTTTCTGTTATTGCTTGCAATGACCGGCGATGCTTTGAGCGTTATTCATAAGGTTGTTTACCAGCCGAGTCGATAAAGTTCGAGGCGGGTGACCGTACGAATGAGGTTGGGAA
>NZ_JABRPL010000011.1 GCF_013249015.1 Rathayibacter agropyri | reverse complement strand
AACTGCAGAAAGGTGAGATCAAGATCGAATACCAGATGGTCAGAGCGCGACCGGACGGAACCGTGGAAGTCTCTGATTTGGTACTCGACCAGAGCGCTCTAGAATTGAAGTAACAAACCTTACGATCAAGCGCACGAATGTCTATACTAGGAGAATTATGAACGATTTCGCACGGCTGGACGCCGACCAACTACGTCCAATAATCGAGGCTTTTCGAGCACTAAAATGGCCTGCTACGAGAGCGGATATAAAGTCGGCAACCGAAAGGCTTCATTGGGAGATTACTTCAGACCGCAAAAAAGGCATTGATCTGCTTGCTGCGCTGCCCCTGAGTGATAACCGGGTCAACGTGCTCTTGAGCGATGAATGCGTTCTAAAAGTCGACATCCCAGTCTCAGACAGAGTACGAAACATAGATAACGATCTGCAACCTGATCTGAGGTCAAGCTTCCGCGCGATCGTTGACGACGTCAACGTCATCCTCGACGGCGGAAAGACGAAGACTCCTGGTATGCGTCAATATCACTGGGACTTCGACGATTCAAGCCGCCTCGCAGTACAGAATATTGGTGCAAAGATCATTCTTCAAGTCTTGTCACCACGCTGGGCGAATGTTGAGCGCGAAGAGGAGCGCCAGGGGCTTGATCCGTCACGTCCGTTCGATGACCATCAAGAGTCCGACATCTAAATTACCAACATGGCAGCTTTCGAGCGGTTATTGAGGGGCAACCGAGCAAGATTGTCCAAGTCATTGTTCACAATGTGCGATAATTGAAAGTGTGATCATAACGACAACACATGTTATTTCACTGAATGGCGCTTTTGATATGGAGTTCCCAAACGACCTATTTGTTGAGGAGGTTATTTGGATGCCACATATAAAATCGACGGCAAACCTGGCGGCGACAATTTCCCAAACCCCGTACCAAATATCGATTAGGGAACTGTCATGAACAACGAGACTAGTTTCGAACGGCTATCGGAGATCCAAGACGAGATTCTGAGCTTCAGCATGGAGCAGGTCGGCGATAAAGTCGACAAATTCTATGTGCAAGGTAAGATCACGGACGACAGTCGTGGAAATGTCACAAGCGTCCAGGGTAACATCAGGACTGTCATTGTCGGCGGTCGCGTCCTCGACGTCTCTGCCGTCCTGGATGACACCGGATTCTATGAAAATGTCGCTTTCGTCAGGCCGCGAACCACGGAGCTGCACGACATCCTCCGTACCGTTCAGGGTAAATCCCCAGTGCGGTTTCGCTGGGCGGTGGACACCAAAGCGGGCACTGTTGAGAGTGATTGGACATACTACGACGATCTCTCTGACGAGGAGAAGAAGGACGATTTCTGGAGGTTCTCGAAGGGTGACAACGCTTGGACGGCGCAGCTTGAGGCTGAGCTAGCCGGCGAGTAAAACCAAGAGGATTTTGCGTCTGATTGTGAAGTGTCAGCGGGAGACGTGGATCGAATACGAGATCAACGGGAACACATCTACGGCAAGGATTTCGAATCCTTTTTGAGAAGAGGAGGACAATACGGAATTTTCGATTTATACGGCTAAAGATGGGACGTATGAGGAGTTTTGTGCCGGATATGACCCCGCTACCATGCCGTTCGACGCAACTGGTGGCGTAGATGGGTTCCTCGGGCTGGCTGTGGTGAATAAGGATCCTCGGGCGCGGTTGGCGATCGCGAATCGTCTGCTCGATGATGGCGCGGATCCCAGTCTGGTGAGCACGAGCGGTGATCGTATCAATGTGTTGCATGTGTTGTGGGGTCGCGCGCGGGAGCGTGACCCTGAAGCGGAAGCGGCGCTGATCGCGCGGTTGTTGGACGGCGGGGCGGACATTAATCTGCGCTCACCCAGGTTCGGCCTTCCACTGACGATGCTTCTTACGAATATTTCTGCGAAGCCCGAATATTTGCGGGCCGTGTTTGCTGCGGTCACGGCGCACTCTCGACCTGACTTGACAGCGCACGTCGATCGGCGGCGTCAGGCCAGCGTGGGGCAGTATCTTGCGGATAACATGTTTGGTTTCATGCGTGATGAGGTTCGCGCGTATGCTGCGGCGACCGGGCAAGATATCGACGTGATCTCATGAGACGGGAGCAGAGTATGGAGATTATTCCTCAGGCAGGGGCCTGTCTGATGACGATGAACGCGTGGGAGGGCCGCGCTCCAGTGCGGTGGATGCTGCGCGAGCCCTCGAACGCACCAGTCGACAACGGCTGGCGCATCATGAGCGCGGCGGACAGCAGCGAATACCTCGCCGACTCGGACAACTGGCGCATCACCGATTTCAACGATGCCTGCGAGATCGAGCCCGCTCTGATCGGCATCTACGACCTACCGGTCGGAAGCGATCTGCAAATCGTCATCGACGAGCACGGCACACGCATCGTCGACACGCCGACCGGTCGAGAACTGACACCCGAGAGGATGTATGTCCCACCAGGCCACCGACGCTGACCTTCTTCCGCGAGCCCACCGAAGCGGGTACGGTCCACAACGGTTCTTGTCCCCATCGCGGTGTTGACGACCATGCTGTGTGCTGGCGTCGTCCTAGGGCGGATGCGTCGAAACGGCCTGCGCCGGACCGCGTTCCTGGCTTCTGCGGTGTTCGTTGTGCCCCGGGTAGCACGTCGCGCGGTCGGCTTCTGTTCGTCAGGGTGACCGCGCGTCGGAATGATCGTGAGAGAGCGCGCTCACTGAGCGGGCCGTCAGGCAGCGGGGACCAGGCGGGTGAGCCGTGCGGTCAGCCACTCGACCGGGCCGAGGCCGATGAAGCGCCACCAGAGCAGGCCCGCGCCCCAGACTCCGAAGACCAGGACGAGGGCTGCGAGTGGAGTGTCGGCCGTGTACCCGAGTTCAGCGGCGGCGAAGGCGGCGACCACTGCCACCTGGAGCACGTAGACCGAGAGCGCGATGGTGCCCACCGCCTGCACCGGCACCAGCGTCCGGTCGACGACGGCCGAACGCCAGGAGGTCAGTAGCGCCACCGCGACGTACGCGATGAGCACGAGCCCGATGTCGCGCAGCGTGTCCGGCAGACCTCCCGGCACGAAGTCGGCTCCGCTCACGCGCTCGACCAGCTCACGCACCGGGTAAGCGACGGCGGCGATGACCGCGAGCAGCGCCAGCCACCGGTCGCGGCGGAGTCGGTGCCGCAGCAGCAGGGCCCCGAGGAGGAAGAAGGGGAGCAGGCTGGTCACCTGGTAGTTCGGCCCGGTGAACAGCCAGAGCGTCACCAGATCGGCGGGCCCCGGCGGGTACGGCCGCACCGGCCCACCGGCTGCCAGCACCGCGGCATTCAGTGGGCCGGCGACGAGGGCCAGCACGGCGGCAAGCCCGGCGAGCACGCGGGGTGGGAGCAGCAGCAGCGGGGTGCCGATCGCGAGCAGGAGGCCGAGGTATTGCAGTACGACCGCGATCCAACTGCCCCAACTGTCGAGCCACAGGCCGAGCGCGACGAGCACCGCACCGCGGATCAGGTTCTGCAGGATCATGCGGCCAGCACCAGCGCGTCGCCGGGCGAGCACCAGCGCCGCCGACATTCCCATCACCAGCGCGAACAGTGGCGACGCCAGATCGTTGATGTTCCACGCGATGAAGCCGATGGGCCCCGCCCGTGCACTCGGCACGAGCGGCATCGCGTGCGCGATCAGCATGGCGATAACGGCGACACCCCGAAGCACGTCGAGCGCGATCAGCCGATCCGTGCGCAGTCGCGGAGCGGAGACTGTCATCTCCCGAGGCTAGCCCGCACCGCGCCCACCGTCTCCCTCCCAGCGACGAACCCGATCGACTCGTCGCAAACGGCTGTCACCACAGTCGCGCGACGACCATTCGCGACGAGTCGACCGCGAGTGGGGGGCGAGTGGAGGACGCGAGTGGGGGAGTGGTCACACCTGCGCGGTTCCGCTGTCGTCGGGATCGGCGTCGGAGGCGATGTCCGTGTCCGTCTCGTCGGCCCGATCGCGCAGCGCGTCGGCCATCGCTCCCGCGCCCTCGTCGCCGTGGTCGTGCTCGACCTGCTCGATGAGTCCGCTCAGCTTCTCGTCATTGCTCGCATCGTCGCTTCCGGCCATGACCGGCTCGTCCTGTTCGCTGTCGCTCATCTGATTGCCTCCTGGGGGATGTCCGGCACTGGTGCCGGAGCCTCGGACGCTACCCATTCACAGCGCGGCAGTACAGGAGATTGACGTGGCGGGACTTCTGCAATATGCAATGATCAGCAGGCTTAGCGGAGCTGAGCGGATATCGCCTCCGCCGTCCTTCGCGGCTGTCTTCGGCGGCACCGTGATGTCTTTCTCCGTGATGAACATCATGTCTTCTTCGCCTGCTATGCTCGGGCGACTTCTGCACCCGCAGAAGGATGGTCGATCTCGGCGGACGATCGATCATCCACACGCCTGTTATCAACATCACCAGTGAAGGCGCGTAATGGCTTCATACTTGTTCGTCAGCTCCGGGGGCGGTCATCTCAAGGAGATGTTCGCTCTCTCGGGACTTCTCGGAGTGGACCCGGCGGATCAGCACTGGGCGACCGTGGACAGCGCGCTCAGCCGCACCCTGCTGAGCGAGCGCCGCGTCACCCATCTGACCGACGCTCCGCCCCGAGCCGTCGTGCCGATGCTCCGTAACGGGGCGCTCGCGCGCTCGCTCCTGGCCCGCGGATCGTTCGACGCAGTGTTCAGCACCGGTGCCAGTCCGGCACTCTCCTTCCTCCCGCTGGCGGCGACCCGGGGCATCCCGGCCCACTACATCGAGAGCGCTGCGCGCGTGCTCGGTCCGTCGGTGACAGGTCGTTTCTTGGCCAAGGTTCCGGCCGTGGCGACCTACACCCAGTACAGCTCGTGGGCCGATGACCGCTGGCGTTTCGGCGGCTCGATCTTCGACACGTACGGGGTGGAGGAGGCTGCCCCGCGCCCCATCCGCCGGGCCGTCGTCTCCGTCGGCACGCAGGACGGCTACCCGTTCCCGCGCTTCTTCGCCGCGCTGGCTCCGCTCCTCGAGGGCGTCGAGGTGCTGTGGCAGACCGGAGCGAACGACGTCTCGCAGATTGGCATCACGGGCCGGCACTCGGTCCCCCATGACGAGCTCAACGCGGCGATGGCGGCGGCCGACATCGTGATCGCGCACGGCGGAGTCGGTACCGCGCTCAGTGCCATCGAGCAGGGCCACGTGCCGGTGCTCATTCCACGCCGGGCTGCCTTCGGCGAGCATGTCGATGATCACCAGGTGCAGATCGTGACTCGTCTCGCCGACTCCGGTCTCGCGGTGAACGTCGATATCGAGAGCCTCTCCCGCGAGACGCTCGACCGTGCCGCCGCTCGCCGAGTGGTGTCTTCCGACAGTGCTACTCCTTTCGTTCTGCAGACGCCGACCGAGAAGTCAGCGGCGCGATCTCGGCGTCGATTCATCACGTTGCGGTGAGTGCGAAGCGGCGATCGGATGTGATCAAGACGTCATCTGAACGTCATCTGCGGCCCGTACACTTTCGATGGGGTTGGGGGCCGGACGTGACTTCTCGTGCGTCGATATTCGTTGATATCGGAAGAGCCGACCAGCTCGGAACTGATGATGAAAGCTCCGAAGGAATCTCGATATGACTGATACGACACTTGGCTTGTCGCGCCGTTCTCTCCTTGCCGCTTCTGCGGCCGGAGTCGCCGCGACAGCCCTTGTCGCAACTCCCGCGAACGCCGCTCGGAGCTACTCCGTGATCCCCCGACTGCCCGGCGAAGTCTCGCGCACCGACACCGCGATTTCGCGTGTCGGCAAGAAGCCCTACGAGATCATCGACGTGAAGATCGGCTCTGATCCCACCCGCCTCTTCGTCCCGCACACCGCGGTGCCAAACAAGGGCCTCTCGGTGCCGGTCGTGTGGTACTACCACGCCAGCGGGAGCAGCTACACGGCCCTCTCCGGTGCCTACCAGTACTCGGCGGACCAGCTCGTCGACCAGGGGATCATCAGTATCTGCCCGAACTACGGCGGCTCCAGCACCTACACCAATTCCGTCGCGCTCACCGCGCAGGTCGCCGCGGTGGCGTGGGTGATGGGCCTCTGGACAGTGCGGGCCAGCTTGCTCCGCTCGAACTCGGGCGGCGGCGCGCTGCTCTGCTGGGCGTACGCGAACCGGATGCTCCCCAATATCTCCGGCGCGTACCACGCCAGCGGCGTCTACGACGTCGAGGACATCGACGCGCGCGATCCCGATGGCGTGCTCGCGGTCTACGGCGGTGACCGCAACGCTCTGCGCGCGGGCAATCCGTCGCGTCTGCCGCAGTCGGTTTGGGCGGGCTCCCGCTTGCGCATCACTGCCGGCTCGGCCGACACTCTCGTCCCGGCCGAGTTTCACGGCGGACGCCTGCGCCGCCTCGCTCTGCCCGTCGCGCGGGAGACGACCATCGCCTACCACAGCGGAGACGGCGGGAAGAACGGCCACATTGTGCCCAGCTTCACCAACGACGACATGCTGCGAACCTTCCAGCGCTGGCTGCGGGAAGGTGCGGCCTGATCGACGTCGGGACCGGGGGCTCTCCTCTGACGGGGCCCGCGATCTCCTCCCGCGACAGACGAGGCCATTGCGCCTGCCGTAAGCACCTCCCGCCTCCTCCCACCCGCCTCTCCTCCCCATGCCAGAAGGACCCCACCACGTGATCGATCTCCTCCCGCGGCGGCTCGTCGTCGTCTCGCTGCTCGCGGTCGCCGTGGTGATTGTGGCCGGCATGGGCTACATCTTCACGAGCCGGGCGCCCAGCGCCGGCGTCCAGGTGGTCGCCCTCGGCATCGGTGGCATCATCGGCGCGTTCGTCCTCCTCCGCGTGCCGGTGCACTGGCTGCCGGCGATGGCGCTGGCGTTCTTCGCGGTCGTCCCCACGCCGCTCACCCCCTCCAGCTTCACGTTCCGGATGACGCTGTGGGGGGTCGTCCTGATCGTCTGGGTGGCGCGCCGCGCGCTCACCCCTGAACTCTGGCGCGCGCCGATCCGCGACTGGATGCGCGAGCTGGTGCTCACGCCCTGGCGCGCCATCGCGATCCTCGCCTTCGCCGCTTTCCTCGTCTGGGCGGCGGTCGCGACGGTCCGCGGCTCCTTCGCCTCTGCCGGAATCTCGTGGATGTTCAGCGTCGCGATCTGCGTGGGGCTGCCGATGCTCGTCTTCGACGCCCAGCGCGAGGCTGTGCTGTTGCGCCGGACCTGGGTCGTTCTCTCGGGCCTGCTTGCCCTTTACGCCTGCCTCGAGCTGGTGGCGCAGAGTTCTCCCCTCATCGGCGCTGTCTACGGGGCGCTCGGCGTCGAGCAAGACCAGCACTGGTCGCTGTACCGCGCCGAGATCACGTTCGGTCATCCGCTGCTCGCGGGCACCTTCCTCACCGTCGGCGCCGCGCTCGCCTTCGGGGCCTGGCTTCAAGGCTCGCGTCGCTCTGACCTGCTGCTCGGGATTCTCGCCTCGGCCGGTGTCGTCGCCACCGTTTCGCGCGGTCCGATGGCGGCCGTCGCCGTCGCGGTTGTCGTCGCGCTCGTCGCGGTCAGCGTCATGAATCCCGACCGCTCGCTGCTGCGGCCCGGCTCCATCCTGGTTGCGGGTCTGATCGCTGGCGTCGGCGTGCTCAACTTCGAGCCCGTCACCGCCCGCAACAACAACCTCGACGCCTCCATCTCGGCCGGCGCCCGCGACCTCGCGGTGACCGTGGCCATCAAGGCCGCCCAGCTCTCGAACTGGCTGGGCTCCGGAGCGGCAACCTCGGGCATCAGCGGCCGCAATTTCTCGGACGTGGTCATCGAGAACTCGTTCCTGCAACTGCTGATCAGCGTCGGCATCCCGGGGCTGCTGTTCTTCGTCATCCTGGTTGTCGCGCTGTTCGGCAGTTCCCTCAGCCGCCGCGACGTCGCCCCCGCGGCCGGGCTGCTCGGTTTTCTCATCTGCCTCGCGGGCTACAACGCGATCGACGCGGTCCGTCCGAGCCACCTGCTCCTGGGCTTCTTAATCATCATCTGCCTCAACCCGGTGCACGTCCCCGACTTCTCCAGGGGCATCCGGATGCGCCAGCCGCTCGGTGCCCGGATCTTCGACGCGCCGATGGCGGCCGGGATGCGGAGCGAGCGATGAGCCGCCGCTCCAGAAAGCCGGACTCCGCCGTCGACCTCGTCGTGCAGCAGTCGCTCGCACCGCCGGACTCGACCACGCAGTACGTCGACTCGATCGTCGACGGTCTCGCGCCCGGCGTCGAGCTGCTGTTCTTCTCGTGGCGCAGCGCCCTGCTCGCCCGCTACGACGTGCTGCACGTGCACTGGCCTGAGCTGATGATCCGCGGACGCAGCCCGCTGCACCGGTTCCTCCGCCGTCGCGCGCTCGACGTGCTGCTGGTGCGCCTAGCACTCCAGCGCATCCCGCTCGTGCGCACGGTGCACAACCTTGAGCCGCACGAGCGCGGGCCCGCGGCCGAGCGCCGCTCACTCGCCCGGATCGATCGCGCCACCGACCTGTTCATCCGCCTCAACCCCACGACGGTCACTCCCGGAGCCACGCCTGCGGTGACCGTGCTGCACGGCCACTACCGCGATCAGTTCGCGGAGCATCCGCTGCCCGAGAGCGAGCCTGGCCGACTGCTGTACTTCGGCATCATCCGCCCCTACAAGGGCGTGGTGGAGCTGATGGACGTGTTCCGTGGAGCGCACGACGACTCCCTCTCGCTGCACGTCGTCGGCAGCCCGAGCGCGGGCCAGCGTGAGCTGGTCGAGGAGCGGGCCGCCCGCGACTTTCGCGTGCACACGACACTCCGCCGCGTCGACGACGCCGAGATGGTGGACGAGATCGGTCGGGCCGAGCTGGTCGTCCTGCCGTATCGCGAGATGCACAATTCCGGATCGATCCTGGTCGCGCTCTCGCTGGGCCGCCCGATCCTGGTGCCGCGCACGCCCACGAACACGGCGTTGGCCGAGGAGGTCGGCAGCGACTGGGTGCTCGAGTACGACGGCGACCTCACTCCCGAGCGGGTCACCTCCGCCCTGGAGCGCATCCGTACCCACCCGCCCGAGGGGCTCCCCGCCCTCTCCGGGCGCGACTGGGATGTGCTCGGCCGCGAACTCAAGCGGGCCTACGAGGGCGCGATCGCCACCAAGAAGGGCTCAACCCGATGACCGCGGCACCCCAGAAGACCAGCCCGAGCCTCGGCCGCTCGGCGAGCCGAGGCGCGGCCGTCACGATCGGCGGTCAGGCGATCCGCATCGCCGTCCAGCTCGGCAGCATCGTGATCCTGGCGCGCCTGCTCGCTCCCGCCGACTACGGTCTGCTCGCGATGGTCACCGCGATCATCGGCATCGGCGAGATCTTCCGCGACTTCGGCCTCTCCTCCGCCGCCATCCAGGCGAAGGAAATCACCCCGGGCCAAAAGAGCAACCTGTTCTGGATGAACGCGGGCATCGGCCTCACGCTGACCCTCCTCGTGATCGCCGCCTCCTGGCCCATCGCGGCCCTCTACGGCGACGACCGGCTCCAGCTGCTGACCGTCGCGCTCTCCTCGACGTTCCTCCTCAATGGGATTTCGACGCAGTTCCGCGCAGATCTTGCGCGGCACCTCCGCTTCGTCAAGCTCACCCTGGTCGACATCGTCGGCCAGGTACTGGGCCTGGTCGTCGGCGTGCTGCTGGCACTCGGTGGCGCGGGCTACTGGGCGCTGGCTGCGAGCCAGGTCGTGCAGCCGTTCATCGGTGTGGTGCTGCTGCTCGTGATCACCGGCTGGATGCCCGGTCGCTACCGCCGCGGCGAGGCGATGGGGCACTTCCTCCGCTACGGAGGCGGAGTCTTCGCCACCCAGGCGCTCACCTACGCGAGCAAGAACGTCGACTCCGTCATCATCGGTGCGCGCTTCGGCCCGGTCGACCTCGGTCTCTACAACCGCGCGTTCCAGTTGATGATGCTGCCGCTGCAACAGCTCAACGCACCGGCGCAACGCGTGGCCCTACCCGTGCTCTCGAAGCTTCAGGATGAGCGCGAACGCTTCCGCACGTTCATCCTCTTCGGCCAGTCGGCGATGCTGACAGTGATGGGCCTGGTGCTCGCGGTTCTCGGCTCGCAGTCCGACGCGGTCATCCGCATCCTGCTGGGGGAGCGCTGGCTCGCCTCGGTGCCGATCTTCCAGATCCTGCTCGTCGCCGGCTTCTTCCAGGCCACGGCGTACTGCTCCTGGTGGGTGTTCCTCGCGAAGGGCCTGGTGCGCCAGAGCGTCTGGTACAGCCTGGCGACCCGCCCGTTGATGGTCGTGCTGATCCTGGTCGGCTCGAACGGCGGAGTCATGGGCGTCGCCGTCGCCTACGCCGCCTCGCTCGCGCTCACCTGGCCGATCGCGCTGATCTGGATCGGCCGCTCCTCCGATGCCCCGGTGCGCGAAATGTTCACCAACGGACTGCGCAGTCTGATCGTCTTCGGCTCGATCACGGTCGGCTCCTCTTTCTCCACCGTCGCCCTCCCCGCCGAGCAGCCGGTCCTGCGCCTGGTCGTCGGCGGCGCCGTCGTGCTCGCCGGCATGGGGCTCTGGATGCTGATCCTCCCGTCCTTCCGCCGCCAGATCCTCGGCCTCTCCGACCTCCGTCGCCACTTCCGCCGCAGCCGCCCGGCTGCGGCACCCGTCCCGGCCACGGCCGATGCCACGAGCCCGACCGGCGACAGCGCCCTGGTCGACGGCGCCGTCACGGCAGGCCTCCCTGACTCCGAGCGGCCGCACGCCGCCGTTCCCCCCACCGAAAGAGACCGATGAAACTCAAGCTCGGCGTCGTGAAGTCCTGGAAAAAGGACTTTGTTACGACGACCCGCCTGCCTGCCCGCCGTGATGCGGCGGTGCTCCGCGCGACCCTCGCGACCCTCCGCCCTCAACCTGACTCGCACCTCGTGCTCGCCGCCCCCGGCGACGGCAACATCGGCGACCAGGCGATGCTGGAGGCGTTCCTCGAGAACACCACCGGCCCCGTCGTGGTCATCGAGCGCTACGCCGGCGACGTCGTCATCCCCGAGGAGCAGGCTGACCGCGTCGAGGTCGTTCAGCTCCCGCACCTGGTGTACGGAGTGGGAGACGAGCACGTCGCCGACCTCCGCCGCTACGCCGCCCTGATCCGTCGCGCTCGCTCCGTGTCGGTCGTCGGCGCCGACATGATGGACGGTAAGTACAGCCTCCGCGGGTCTGTCCGTCGCTCCCTGCTCGCGCAGGCGGCCGCCGAGGCCGGAGTGCCCACGCGCATCCTCGGCTTTAGTTGGAACGCGTCGGCCCGCCTTGCCGCTCGCCGCGCCCTCGTCGCCGCCTCCCGCGCCGGAGTCGTACCGCTGCTGCGCGACCCGCTGTCGGCCGAGCGCGCCCGCCGCGCCGGAGTGCAGCGCGTCGAGGAGGTCACGGACATCGTCTTCTCGGCTCGCGCCCGCGACGGTGCCTTCCGCGAGTCACTCGCTCTACCGGCTGGCGTCCCCTTCGCCCTCGTCAATGCGAGCGCCCTGGTCGCCACGATGGTCGACCAGGTGCCCGAATACGAGCGGATTGTCGACCGCCTCCGCGCCGCCGGGGTGCACGTGGTTCTCCTCCCGCACGTCTCCCGCCCGATCGGTGACGACAAGATCGCCGTGCGCGCGGTCGCCGAGCGTGTCGGAACCGAGGGCGTCACCGTGGTCGACCGCGTGCTCATGCCCGCCGAGATCCGGGGACTCGCCGAGGATGCCCTGCTCACCGTTACCGGCCGGATGCACCTCGCGATCATGTCGCTCTCTCTCGGCGTCCCCGCGATCACCCTGGCCACCCAGGGCAAGGTCGAGGGCATCATGCGCCTGATCGGCTTGCCGCAGCTCTGCGTCGAGCCGGCCCCCGGCTTCGCCGACCGTGTCCTCCCGGTGATCGACCGCATCCTCGCGGAGCCGGGCGTCCGCACCACCATCGATAACGCTCTGCCCGAGGTCCGCCGGCTCTCGGCGTTCAATACCCGCGGCCTCGGTGCGGAGGTCGTGCGATGAGCGCGGCCGAAGAGAAGGGACCGCGCATGCGGATCATGTTCGTCGTCACGTCGCTACACGGCGGCGGGGCCGAGTTCGTCGCCCGCACCTGGATGGGCTGGCTCCTCGAGCAGGGCCACCACGTCGATGTCGTCACCACCTCGAGGAAGAGCACCGACGAGTACCTGCCAGAGGGCGCCGTGCTGCACCGCATCGGTGAGGGCACCGGTCACGTCGGCAAGGCGAAGCTGCTCAAGGAGCTGTTCCGCCGCCGCACACCCGACGTCGCGGTTGCCCTCCAGGGCTACCCGAACATCGTGCTGCTCGCCTCCGCCGAGATGACGGCCCGCGCTGACCGCCCGAAGACCATCGTGAGCGAGCGCAACCTCGTCTCGCTGGGCATCCCGGGCTTCTCCCGGACGCAGAAGGTGCAGCTCGCGCTCGCCAAGAAGCTCTATCGCCGCGCCGACCACGTCATCGCTATCTCGCATCCCGTCGCGGGCGAACTCGTCGCCGGCTTCGGCGTCGCGGGTGAGCGCTGCACGGTCGTGCCCAACCCCGCGACCGCCAAGGTCGACCGCTCGCGCCAGGTCTCGCGCACCCCCGGCACCGCCGCGGGCCTCCAGATCGTGTTGCCCTGTCGCCTCGTCGTGCAGAAGCGGCCAGAACTCGCGATCCTCGCGGCCGAGGAGCTGGAGCGCCGCGGCATCTCCGCGCGCGTCGTCTCGTTCGGCGGCGGTCCGCTGCTCGAGAAGTTGCGCGCCGAGGCAACCGCCCGCGGCGTCGACTTCGAGGACAAGGGCTGGGTCGAGGACTGGTTCCACCACTTTGACGAGAACGCCGTCGTCCTGCTCCCGTCGCTGCGCGAGGGCTTCGGCAACGTTCTGGTCGAGGCCGCCGCGGCCGGCGTTCCCTCGGTCGCCGTCTCGGGAGCGCTGGGAGTCGCGGATGCGATCGTCCCCGGCCTCACCGGAGAACTCGCGCTGACTCCCTCCGCCTCCGACCTCGCCGACGCGCTGATCCGCGCGAGCGACCTCGAGATCACCGGCATCGACCGCTGGCTCGACCGCTTCTCACTCGCCTCAAGCGGCCGAGATCTCGAGACCGTGCTGCGCCGGGTGGTGGAGAAATGACCCTCGTCTCAGTGGTGCTTCCCGTGCACCAAGAGGAGGCGCACCTCGCGGGCGCGCTCGAACAACTGCTGCGGCAGACCCACTCCGAACTCGAAATCCTCGTCGTCGATGACGCGTCGACCGATGGCACCGCGTCGATCGGCCGGGCGTTCGCCGAGCAGCACGAGCGGATCCACTACCTCCGCCAGGAGGAGAACCAGGGTGTCGCCGCGGCCCGCGAGCGCGCCGTCCGTGCCGCCACCGGCGAGTGGATCTGGATGGTCGACGCCGACGACGAGTGGCCGAAGAACGCGGTCGAGATCCTGGTGGCCGCGGGCACGCGCGCCGACGTGGTCGTCGCCCAGGCGACCACCGTCGATGCAAGCACCATCGACGAGAGCGGAGCCACACTCGTCGGCTCCCTCCGCGGGCCGCTCACGCTGTCGGGGCGCGGCGCGTTCACGGCACTGCTCGTCGGCGAGCTGACCGGGCACCTCTGGAACAAGCTGTTCCGTCGCGAACTCTTCGCCACCATCGACTTCACGCGGATCCGCCAGCACTCGGACCAGGCGCAGGTCGCCCAGCTACTGGCTGCCGCCGACGAGGTCGTGGTGATCCCCTACTTCGTCTACGAGTACCACCTCCGTTCGGGGTCAATCATTCGCTCGGGAGCCAAGCGGGCCGACTCGCTCGCCGCTCTCGCCGCGGTGATCGAGCGCACCGCTCGTGATCTCGACCCCCGCATCCTCAGCTCGCCGGATTACGCCTACTATCAGGCGCGCTTCTCGCTCCTCTCCCGTTTCAAGGACGCCACGTCCGGGGCGCACTCCGCCGAGGACGAGAGTCGGCTGTGGCGGGCAGCGCGCGGTGAGGCCGGGCTGCGGCATCTTGCCGCCCTCGCCCGTCGGCGGGATGCGAAGCGCTCTGCGCTCTTCGGCCTGGCTTATGCGGCTCCGGCGCTCTATCGCGTCGCTCTCACGGCGGGTCGTGGACGCCGATGACCGCGCGAGTGCTCGAAGAGGAAAGTGTCACGTCTTCCGCTTTTTCCGGATATCCCTCACCTCTGGCTGGAATAGGCGGAGAGGACCGTACACCTTTAGTCTTATCCGGCGGTTGCCGTGAGCGATCGCGTCCACGTCCTTCTCTGAGTCTTGTTCATCGCGAACTCGATGTACGAGTGGTCCGGTACGGCGCAAGGGGGAGAGTATGAAGCTGCTGAAGCCGACGGGCGGGGCGCGACGGGAATGGGTTGACTTCGCCAAGGGCGTGGCCATCCTGATGGTCGTCTACTACCACACGTCGTTGTACCTCGGCGATATCGGAGTCGAGAACACTCTCGGGCGCATCAAGATCGTCTTCGAGCTCTTCCCGATGCCGCTCTTCTTCCTGGTCTCCGGGCTCTTCGGCTCCCGCATCACGACGTGGAGCTTCCGCGACCTCTGGCGCCGGCGACTCTATCCGCTGCTCTGGCTCTACGTCGTCTGGTCCGTGCTGCGCATGGTCTTCTACCTGGTCGTGCCGCTGGCGAACGGTGGACTCGGCGAACTCCCCGCGACCGATCCGCTCAACCTACTCTTGCTCTTCTTCTGGCCCAGCAGCAGTTACTGGTTCATCTACGGGCTCTTCCTCTTCACCCTCGGCGCGTGGCTCCTGCGTCACGTCGATCACCGTGTGCAGGTAGCCCTCTCCGCGGTTGTGGGCACGCTGTTCACCACCGGGCTCATCAACACGACCAATGTGGGCTGGAACCGCATCGGCGCCCTCTTTGTCTTCTACCTGGTTGGCACTCTCTATTCGAAGCGGATCATCGACTTCGTGGAGCAGAAGGGGGCCCGCGCGTTCCTCTACGTCACTCCGGTGTTCGTGCTGCTGAGCGCTGTCCTCTTCCTCTTCCCGGTGCGCTGGGTGCCGTTCCTCGGTCTCGCTGCGCAAATGGCCGCGGTCGCGATGGGAATTCTGGTCTCTCGGGCGCTCTCGCGCCTGCGCTTCCTCAGTTTCTTCACTATCTGCGGAGAGCGAAGCCTGCACATCTACCTGCTGCACCTCTACGTCATCGTCGTCTGCATCACGCTCCTGCGCGTGATTCTTCCGGAAGACCGTACGGTGATCGGCGGCTTTGAGATCCCGCTGCTGCTGGTCGTCATGGCGCTGGCGGTGATCGTGTCGCTGGTCATCACGCGCTACCTCTCGAAGATTCGCTGGATTTACGTGCCGCCCGCCGCGCTCGGCGGCCCCGGGGCGAAAAAGCGCAAGCCCGTGCCGGTTCCGGCGCGAGGAGCGGGCGTCGTGTCCGATCCTGCTGCCGTCCCGGCAGATGAGCCGGGCACCTCACCCAGTTACGAGCAGAAGTCAGCCGGTCGCGAACAGAAGGCGGAGTCCCACGAGTGAAGTCGACACGAGCACGCAGAGCCGGAGTCCTGGCGGCGGTCGTGGCCGTCGCCCTCGGTCTCGCCGGTTGCACCCCGACGCCCAAGCCCGTCCGCACCCCCGACGGTTTCACGACGCAGAAGGCGATCGAATACCGCTCGGTCGACGGCGTCTCGTTGAAGGCCGACGCCTGCCTCCCCACCGAGGGAGAGGGTGAGCGGCCCGCGCTGCTGATGCTGCACGGCGGCGGCTTCGTCGACGGCGCCCGCAACGAGGGCGGCATGACCGAGCTCTGCGAGTACTACGCCAAGCGCGGCTTCGTCTCCGTCACCATCGACTACCGCTTGCTCCAGCAGAGCCGCTACCCGGGCCAGATCGAGGACGCGCAGGCCGCCGTCGAGTGGCTGCGCGACCCCGCGCAGGTCGAGCGTTTCGGCCTCGACCCCGCCCGCATCGGCGTGATGGGCAGCTCCGCCGGGGCGATCATCGGAGCCACGCTGGGCACGCTCGGTGAGGGCTCGCTCACCGAGGGCACACGGGTCAAGACGGTCGTCGCCTTCTCGGCGGTCGCCGACATGACCGAGGCCGGGATGTCGCTCGGCACCCCGCGGCCCGAGGCGAAGGAGCAGATCCTCGCCTACCTCGGCTGCAAGGACATCGACATCTCGACCTGCCCGCAGAGCGTCGAGGCCTCGCCCATCAGCTCCGTCGACCCGACCGACGCCCCGCAGATCTGGCTCACCTCCGAGGACGAGCTTGTCCCGGTCGAGCAGGCCGACGCGATGCAGGTCGCGCTCCAGGACTCCGGAGTGGAGTCCGACGTGGGCGTGGACGGCTCCGGGCATCACGGCCTGCAGAACAACACGCCGAACAACAAGAAGGCGATCCTCGCCTTCCTGCAGGCAAACCTCTGATCCCTCGGGTCCGCGCTTCTGCCGAACCCGGATGACTTCTCACGACGCTGCACTCACACACTCCGCACCCCGGTGCAGATGACGAAAGGGACCACTGACATCATGACCTTGAACGGACTGTTCGCCGGGATCGGCCGGAGGTGGGTCGTCATCGTCGCCTTCGCTCTGCTTGGCGCCGTCGCGGCACTGGTACTCAACTCCCTCCTGCTACCGCAGTACAAGGCGGATGCGCGCGTGTACGTCGCGGTCTCCTCGACAGGAGTGCTCTCCACGGCAGACCGGGTGGCCGCGAACAGCGCCGCCGCGCAGGCCACGGTGACGTTCGTCGCCCTCGGCACCTCCGACACCGTCCTCCAGGGCGTGATCGACGGCCTCGGCCTCGACGAGACTGTCGAGGACTTCGCCAAGCGCGTCTCCGTCCTCTCCGAGCCGGAGTCGGTAGTCATCACCATCTCGGCGACCGATCCCGTGCCCGAGCAGGCCGCGACCATCGCCAACGCGGTCGCCGCGCAACTCGACGCGTCCGTGCAGGCCACCGACCCCACCACCACCGCGACCGGCGTCGCCGTGCCGCAGATCCAACTCGAGGTGCTCAGCCAGGCGATCCCGCCGAAGCTGCCCGTCACCGGTGGCCTGCTGGTGCTGCTCGCGCTCGGCATTCTCGGCGGCGCGGTGGTGGGAGTCGGCGTGGCGATCGTCCTCACGGCTCTCGATCGCCGACTCCGCAGCGGCGACGACGTCCGCACCTCCCTCGAGCGCCCGCTGCTCGGCATCGTCCCGGCCAAGACCGCGAAGCTCGACGAAATGCTCAACTCGACCGACATCCCGGCTCGCTACTCGGCCGTGGCCTTCGAGCTTTCGGCTATTGCGCGTGCCCGTTCGTTCTCGTCCTTCGCGGTCGCTCCTGCCTCCGCGAACACCCCGCACACGGCCAGCGCTGTGCTGCTTGCGAAGGCGCTGGCCGTCCTCGGTTCGTCGGTCATTCTCGTGGACGGCACCGCCGAGGGCTCCGCACTCGCGTCCGCCTCGGCCGGCCGTCCCGGCCTGCGCGAGGTCCTCACCGGAGCCGCGTCGCTCGACGAGGCGATCATCAGGCGCCCGACCGACCGCGTCGACCTGCTGCCCGCGGGCGGTGCCCGGGGCGGCACTCCGATGGGCCCTGACCCGCTGCGCTCGCTGGTGCAGGAACTCGAGAAGGTCTACGACATCGTCCTGATCATCACCGGGACCCTCGGCGCGACCGAGCAGTCCGTCGCCTTCCGCGGAGTGGCCGATGGCGCCGTCCTCGTCCTCATCGAGGGCAAGGTCGACTCCCCGCAGGCTGCTGCCGACGTGCACTGGATCGAGACGGCCGGCACCCCGGTCGTCGGCGCGCTCCTGCTGGCGCGCCACAAGCTGCAGAAGGCGCCCGCGATCGTGTGACGCGGCGCGCGTCCGCCGTACCCCGTCGTGCTCGTGCGCGTTGTCCTGCTCGCGTGCGATGTGCAGGCTCGTGTGCGATGTGCAGGCTCGTGTGCGATTAGCAGGGGATCGGCTCAGCTCAGGGCGTCGCACGCGCCGGATCGCGCTCTTCCGCGCGGATCCCCTGCACATCGCACCGAAAGCCAAGACGAAACGGCCCCTGCCCGGGCTGCTGCGTCACGTTTGCAGGACTGGGTGCGATGTGCCGGGAAATCGCCTCGGTCTGGACGTCGGACGCGCAAGAACGCGCTCTCCCGGGCGGAACTCCTGCACATCGCACGGAGGTCCAGACGCGACTCCCAGGGGCAAACGCAGAATCGTCGCCGTAGTAGTCGGCGGCCGACCGGGCGGATGCTCGCGGGCCGCCTCACGGCGTGCAGTCCACGTTTCCGATTGTGTCCTTCGGAGTTCAAGCAGCTCGTGGTGCTCCATCCCCACCCGGCACGGCACAAGGCGCGCGTAAAAGCCTCCGCCAACGTCGCGAGGAGGAGGATTCTCGGCGTCATCTTCGCACCTATCCGTCTGTCCCCGGCTAGGGAGCGACGATTGCGACGAGGAGGGGCACCGCTGCGAGGCACACTCCGTTGACGATCAGGAGCGGACGTGCCCGGTGCGGTTTCGCGTACGCTGCCGCTCCCAACGCCGCAGAAAGCAGGGGCAGGAAGATGATCGAGACGCGGGAGAGGGTGAGGAAGGTCGTGATTCCGCAGGAAGTCCGCAATTCAGCGAGCTGCTCTGAGAGCGGAAAGACCATGAAGAATGCGAGCGAGGCCATCGATGCTGCTCCGGCTACCAGCGAGAGAACGAAGAGAACCTGAATTAAATAGTAGCTGGGCGGTGTGAAGCTACGTACCGAGAAGTACCAGAGCAGTGCTGCGCAGGCCGAGAACAGCGACGTTGCCACGAGGTCAACTCCCACGCCATCGGTGAGAACGGACCCGCATTTTTGCCAGCGCTGAACGGTACCAACGAGAAGGAGGCTGCTCCACCCCCATCCGGCGAGGCACACGGCCCAGAGCAGGATCTGCACCGATACCGTCACTGCGGGATGGCGGGCCGACGTCATCGCCGGGTCCATCGCTTCGCGGCGTCGAGGGCGTCAGCGAATCCATCAGCTACATCCTGAAGCTCAGCGGCACGTACGGAAGCGGTCGGGTTGTATTGTTCTGCTTCGGCGCCTGGCGCGCGTTCTTTTAGGAACTCAGAGCGAGCGAACTCTGTAATCCACTGGTCAGTGAATGTGTTCTTCGCTGCGGTCACGACCTTTGCTCTCGATCCGCCAAAGCGCAAAGCAACAAATTGTTTCGCCAGCCAACCCGGGTCGTCCTCGATATTCACCGAATGCTCTCTGACAATATCGTCGAGAGCTCGGCTACGGTCAGACTCGAGAGTTTTAGCGATCAAATATGCAGACATGTCTGCGCGAAGATCTGCCTCGCCAAAATGGTTCGTGGAACCTACTCCGCAGTTCTCCGCAAACCACTGTCGAGCAGTTTTCTCCAAGCGGCCTTTCGCAGCGACTCGTGCCCGTTCGTAATCGTTCCAAAGCGTTACTAAATCGAGTGACCAAGATGCTAGATCGCCGACTGTAACCGAATCCGAATTTTCCGGGAGATCATTGCCTTCTCCGCGGATCATGTAAGCTCTGGTGGACACCGCCCAGTGGTCAATCTTACCGAACCGCGACCATAATGACGCATCTGGTTGTGGGAAATCGGTTGTGTCATTCAGCATTTTCAAGAAAGCGTCCTGCGCCTTGATTGCGAACGACGCCTTTCCCGAATCCGCGAGGCCAATTCTCGCCGCTGGATCTGGCGCTAATCCTTCCGCCCAAGCGATGCCGGTCTTACCGCCATTGTACCAAAACCGCGGCTTTTGCAGCTTTGTCAGGACGAAGTGATTGACGTCATACTCGGTTGTCAGCCCGTTCAGCGAATATCTCGCGCAGTACTGCATCCGAGCGATCCGACCATAGAAAAGGTCATCGTAGCCTGCAGGGTTATTAGCCTTAGTCGATGCGTCGTACGTGTACTTCTGAGGCACGCGAGAAACGGCAGATTGGGCGGAGTCGCGCCCAGAATAGATGTCTTTATCGATACCGATCGCTCCATCTCCTGAACCGACGGTGTATTCTTTGATCTGATCGAATGCCCAATTCGTCGGGAGGCGGAAGCCAAGGTTTCCACTGTAACCAGTGGACATGCCGCTTACGAAGCTGAAAGTCGCATAGTTCTTGCTGGAGACAATAGAGCATGTGTTGCGAGCGCCGTAGACGCCAAGGCGATACTGAGAGCGTTATTCATAAGGTCTGATTCGGGTGTGTCGCTCAGAGGCATCGGCTTCCCGTTTGAGAGAATAGAAG
>NZ_JABRPL010000010.1 GCF_013249015.1 Rathayibacter agropyri | reverse complement strand
ACACCCCGATGACTGCGTTGTTGCATACGTCATCCAATCAGTTCAGGAGGACCGTCCGGAATCCCTGGGTCACCCCAGGCGCGGCAAGGCCTGCAGATCGCGCAGGTGCCTACGGATGGGCGCGGCAGTTCAGCGCTGCACCCCACCGAGGAGGGACTCCGCCAGCGACAGCGCGCCGCGCACACCCGACTCCTCCCCCAGCGCCGGGCGGACGACACGGACCGGACCGCCTCCCGTGCCCGTCGCACCGGGCGGGCCCATCAGGCGCCCCACTTCCGCCTGGACCGCGTCGATGAGGCCCGGCGTCTTCGATACTCCGCCGCCCATGACAGCCAGGCGCACACCCGTGACGTAGGCCAGCGTCGCGATGAGCTGCGCGAGGTAGTAGGAACTGAAGCGGAGATTCGCCGCCGCCGCTTCCGCCCCGAGGCTTGATCCGTCGACTCCCCACCTGGCGGCGATCGCGGGGCCCGCCACCAGGCCCTCGACGCAGTCGCCGTGGAACGGGCAGGTGCCCTCGAAGCGGTCCGCGGGGTGGCGGCGGGGCAACAGGTGCGCGACCTCGGGCCAGCCGCTCCCGGCGAGGAGGCGACCGCTGGAGATGACGCCCCCGCCGACTCCGGTGCCGACGGTGAGGTAGGCGAAATCGCCCACCCCCGCTCCCGCGCCCCACCGCGCCTCGCCGAGGGCGGCGCCGTTGACGTCGGTGACCAGGCCCGCGTGCGCGCCGGGAGCGGCGGCGATGATCGGGCCGAGGACATCCGCGCCCTCCCAGCCGAGCTTCGGTGTCGAGGTCAGATGGCCGTAGCCGGGGGAGCGCGGATCGATGTCGAGCGGCCCGAAGGAGGCGACGCCCACCGCGGCGACGTTCCCCTCTCTCCCGTGGCGCGTCACGAACGCGGCCAGGTCCGCGAGGGTCTCGGCGGGTCCGCGAGTGGGCAGTGTGGTCGTGGCGAGGATCCGCTCGGGCTCGTCCCGCGCTGCCACCGCGGCGAGCACCTTGGTACCCCCGGTCTCGATCCCGATGAGGAGGAGGCGGTCGGTGGTGACGCTCATGGTTCTCCGTGGGTGCGTGGCGGCCTCCTCCGCTCACCGAGCGCGCCTGTGCCGACAGCGTCAGCGGGCTGCCGAGCAGGAGGACCTGGTCGAGGTCGTGGCTCTGCATCTTCACACGAGAGCGGAGCGCCCTGCTAGCGCGCCACCGTCGGGGGAACCCCTGACCCGTCGAGGGAGCCGGATAGAACGGGTTCCCTTGACGGGCCGACCGGATGCTAATAGCTCGCGCGGGCAGGGGTGTAGGCGCATGATCTGTGCGTGCTATTGCGGGAATCGCGGGAATGCCGCGTGTCAGACTGGGCGGGAGCGTGCTCGCACCCCGCCCGCGGGGCACGGAGCCACTGGACCCGGTCCGCTCATCCGCATCCTTTCGCAGGAGGACTCGAATGACCGATACCGCTGTGCTTCCCGAGGCGCCAATCCGCACGCCCGTCGCCAAGTCGATCCTGATGTGCCGGCCCGAGCACTTCACCGTCGTCTACCGAATCAACCCGTGGATGGATCCGCAGGTCCCGACCGACACCGCGCTCGCGGTCCGGCAGTGGCAGACCCTCTACGACACGTACGCAGACCTCGGCTTCGCGATCGAGCTGATCGAGCCCGAGGCGGGCCTGCCGGACATGGTCTACGCCGCCAACGGCGGTTTCGTGATCGACGGCATTGCCTACGGTGCCTCCTTCACCTACCCGGAGCGCCAGCCAGAGGGACCCGCCTACATGGACTGGTTCCGCTCGGCTGGTTTCGACGTCCGCGTCCCCGAGGAGGTCAATGAGGGCGAGGGCGACTTCCTGCTCGTCGGAGAGCGGATCCTTGCCGGCACCGGCTTCCGCTCCGCCTCCGACTCGCACGCCGAAGTCGCCCGTGTCTTCGGCCGCGAGGTCGTCACACTCGAGCTGGTGAATCCGTCGTTCTATCACCTCGATACCGCGATAGCCGTGCTCGATGGCTCGACTATCGCCTACCTGCCTAGCGCGTTCAGCGAGGACGGCAACCGCACCCTTCGCGAGCTCTATCCCGACGCGATTCTGGTGTCGGAGGAGGACGCCTCGGTGCTCGGCCTCAACTCCTTCTCGGACGGCCTGAACGTGGTCATCGCCTCCCGAGCCACCGGCTTCGAGCGCCAGCTGCGCGAGCGCGGCTACAACCCGATCGGCGTTGACCTGTCCGAGCTGCTGCTCGGCGGCGGCGGCGTGAAGTGCTGCACGCTCGAGCTGCGGCGCTGACTCCACCCTCCACTGTCCAAAAGTTGTCGCACTCGGCGCCGAGTGCGACAACTTTTGGACAGTCGACCGTCCCAGGAGGACCGACATGAGCATCACCGACGCCGACACGGCAGCCTTCATCACCGCGGAGGAGGAGCACGCCGCCCACAACTACCACCCGCTGCCGGTCGTCGCCGCAACGGGCGAAGGCGCCTGGATCACCGACGTCGAGGGCCGCCGCTACCTCGACTGCCTCGCCGCCTACTCCGCCGTGAACTTCGGCCACTCGCACCCGGTGCTGCTGGAGGCAGCGCGCGCGCAGCTCGGCCGCATCACCCTCACCAGCCGCGCGTTCCACAACGACCGCCTCGGCCCATTCGTCACGGCGCTCGCCGAGCTCGCGGGCAAGGACATGGTCCTACCGATGAACACCGGCGCGGAGGCGGTCGAGTCGGGCATCAAGGTCGTCCGCGCCTGGGGCTACCGAGTCAAGGGCGTCGCGCCGGGCCGCGCGAACATCATCGTCGCGGCGGGCAACTTCCACGGCCGCACCACGACCATCATCTCTTTCAGCGACGACGACCAGGCGCGAGACGGCTTCGCTCCGTTCACGCCTGGCTTCCGCACGGTCCCCTTCGGCGACGCGGAGGCCCTTGAGGCCGCGATCGACGACGATACGGTGGCGGTGCTCCTCGAGCCCATCCAGGGCGAGGCGGGCATCGTCGTCCCGCCCGCCGACTACCTCCCGGCCGTGCGCGAGATCACTGCGCGCCGCAACGTCCTCTTCATCGCCGACGAGATCCAGTCAGGCCTTGGCCGCACCGGCGCGACCTTCGCGTGCGACCTGGTCGGAGTCGTCCCCGATGTCTACCTGCTCGGCAAGGCGCTCGGCGGTGGCATCGTGCCGGTTTCCGCCGTCGTCGCGAATGCCGACGTACTCGGGGTCCTGCAGCCCGGTCAGCACGGGTCGACCTTTGGTGGCAACCCGCTTGCCGCCGCTGTCGGACTAGCGGTCGTCGAGATGCTCGCCGCCGGTGAGTACCAAGCGATCGCCCGCGAGCGCGGCGCCCAGCTGCGCGCTCGACTCCAGGCGCTCATCGGCCGTGGAGTCGTCGCCGTCCGCGGCGCCGGGCTCTGGGCAGGCATCGACATCGATCCCGAACTCGCCTCGGGCCGCGAGGTCTGCGAGGCGCTGATGGCACACGGCATCCTCGCGAAGGACACGCACGGCTCGACCATCCGCTTGGCGCCCCCGCTGGTCGTCACGGCCGCCGAGATCGACTTCGCGGTCGACGAGCTGGAGGCTGTGCTCGCCTCCTTCCGCTGACCCACCCGCTGACGCCGCGCGAGATGCCACTTGAGTATCACGTTCGTCGGCGTGTCTCGTCCTCAAGAGGTATCTCGCGCGGCCGATCAGCGGAGGGTGGCGAGGATGAGGGGAGTGGCGTTCCGCCAGGCGCCGACAAGGGTCGACTCGCCCTCAAGGAACGGAGAATCGAGGACCCGCGCGAGGACGAGCGTCACGTCGTCCAGCTCGACGGTGGTCGTTCGGGAGTCGCTTCGGATGCTCATCGAGGCTGGCGGACGAACAGATCCGGCACTCGTCCCGCTGCCCCGCACCGTCACCGTCGGCGGACGCCGGATGCGCCGCCCGTCTTCCTCCGCGTACTGCTCGGCCTCCCCTGTGCCTGAGCGAATCGCCGAGACGAACGCCGTCACGGCGACCGGGTCACCCATCCCGTCATAGACCCAGCGCCGCCCGAGGACGGAATGCTCGGCCGTCGCGAGGAGCCACCCCTCTCCGCCCGGGAGCGGAGCGTCGCGATAAGTCAGCGGCACCTGGCGGGGCGGTTGACCGGGAGCTTGGACGATCAGGGTCTCGATACCCACCAGGCCCGCGGGGTCATCAAAACGGTAAGCGCCGAGCTGGGCGAAGCCGCCGGCGGAGCACCACGGCTGGGTCGGCGCCCACGCCTCCACGATCTCGAGCTTGCCGGGAGTAATCGTCGCACGGTGCAGCGTTGCCATCCACCGATGCTAGGCGGAGCGGAAGGCACCGATCCGTGATCGTCCTCGGTCGTGTGTCAGGAACCTCCGCAGGAGCGGCGTGACGGCGGGTCGTGTTCATAACTCAGGATGGATTGGATTCGAGCGCCGAAAATCCGCGGATCTGCGGGCGTGCCGGAGCGTTCATCCTGAGTTATGAACGCTCGGCGGGCGGCACCGGCCCTCGCGGAGTCGTGGAGGGTACTCATCGGCGAAGGCGGAGTTGCCCCTCGATTCCTGATTGATCGTCCCTCCACAGGCGAATACCCGTGAGGAAAGCGTGAGGATCCGCTTCTTCGCGGCTCGGGCGACCGTCACGTCGAGTAGAAACGACCAGTGACCTCTTCCGTCCTGCGCGGCGACCCCGATGCCCTCGAGTCGTCCCCCCTCTCCACCGCGCGTGCGGGAGGGCTGAAGGCGTGGCTGCTCGAGGGGCTGCGCGACGACTCCGGCGCCCACCCCGGGCCGCATGCGGCTACGGCGAAAACGCACTCATGGTGGCGGGTGATGTGCCTCACGGGCGTCGATTACTTCTCCACCCTCGGCTACCAACCCGCGATCGCGGCGCTCGCCGCAGGGCTCGTCTCGCCGCTCGCGACGATCGTGCTGGTCGTCCTGACCCTTCTCGGTGCCCTCCCCGTCTACCGGCGGGTCGCGCGCGAGAGCTTCCGCGGAGAGGGCTCGATCGCGATGCTCGAGCGCCTGCTGCCCTGGTGGGGTGGCAAGCTCTTCGTCCTCGTGCTGCTGGGTTTTGCGGCGACCGACTTCATGATCACGATTACCCTGTCGGCGGCCGATGCGACGGCGCACGCGGTCGAGAATCCGTTCGCTCCGGCCTGGTTCCACGGTGCGGAGGTGCCGCTCACGCTGGGCCTCATCGCGCTGCTGGGCATTGTGTTCCTCCGTGGCTTCCGCGAGGCGATTTCGATCGCGGTGGTGCTCGTGGCCGTGTTCCTCCTCCTCAATGCGATTGTGATCGCGGTCGCCATTGCCCACGTCGCCGAGAACCCGGTCGTGATCGGCGACTGGTGGTCGGCGCTGACGACGCAGCACGGCAATCCGCTGATCATGGTGGGGATCGCGCTGATCGTGTTTCCGAAGCTGGCGCTCGGGCTCTCGGGCTTCGAGACCGGAGTCGCGGTCATGCCGCAGATCCGCGGCGACGCAAGCGACACCGACGACGCGCCCGTCGGCCGCATCCGCGGGGCGAAGCGCCTGCTCATCACCGCCGCCGTGACCATGTCGGCGTTCCTCATCACGTCGAGCTTCGTGACGACGCTGCTCATCCCGCAGGCGCAGTTCCAGCCAGGAGGGGAGGCCAACGGTCGCGCGCTCGCCTACCTCGCGCACCAGTACCTCGGCGAGGGCTTCGGCACCGTCTACGACGTCGCGACGATCTGCATCCTCTGGTTCGCGGGCGCCTCTGCTCTCGCGGGCCTGCTCAACATCGTGCCGCGCTACCTGCCGCGCTATGGGATGGCTCCGCAGTGGGCCGCGGCTGTCCGCCCACTGGTGCTCGTTTTCACCGTCGTGGCCTTCGTTATCACCATCGTCTTCCGCGCTAATGTCGACGCGCAGGGCGGCGCCTATGCGACCGGTGTGCTGGTGCTCATCACCTCCGCCTCGGTAGCGGTGTTCCTCTCGGCCAAGCGCAAGAAGCAGCGCAAGCGCGCGATCGGCTTCGCGGTAATCGCGCTGGTGTTCGTTTATACGACGGTCGTTAACGTGGTCGAGCGGCCGGACGGCGTGCGGATCGCGGCGGTCTTTATCGTCGGCATCCTCGCCGTGTCGCTCATTTCGCGCGTGCATCGCTCGTTCCAGCTGCGCGCCACCTCGGTGACGTTCGACACCGCGGCGCTCGACTTTCTCACCACCGATGCCGACGACTACGGCGTGATCCGCATCCTCGCGAACGAGCCTGATGACGGCTCCGAGGCGGAGTACCGCGACAAGCTCGCCGAGGAGCAGCGCGACAGCAACCTGCCGATGCGCGGTCCCGTGCTCTTCCTCGAGGTGCACACCACCGACTCCTCCGACTTCGAGGAGGATCTGGTCGTGCAGGGTCGGGTCTGCCACGGCTTCCGGGTGCTCACGGTGACCAGTGGGAACATCCCGAACACCATCGCAACGGTGCTGCTCGAGATCCGCGACCTCACGGGGGTCATCCCCGACGTCTACTTCGAGTGGACCGAGGGTGGCCCCATTTCGAACATGTTCCGCTTCCTCATCACCGGCACCGGGGAGGTCGCGCCCGTCACCCGCGAGGTCTTGCGCCGCGCCGAGGCCCGGCGCGATCGCCGACCGGGCGTGCACGTGGGGTGATGCCGGGGTGTGCTGCGCGGGGTAGGTCCGCTGCGCTGCCGCGCCCGCCGAACGGCTTGTGGCGACAAGACCGAGTGCGTATGTGGTCGAGGTGCCAAAATCGGCCACATAATGTCGTTCGATTACGGGAGAACCATGCGGGTACAACGAATACTGGCGGTCACGGCGCTGGTAATTACTCTTGGGTGTGTAGCGCCACTGGCTTCTGCGCACGCAAGCGCGACTCCCAACGATCCGGTCGATCTCATCCAGTCATTGGCGAGCGATCTTGTGCTCCCTCCGTCCGAGAATGTGACTCTGAGTCACGGGGCCGGCTCCTCAGCGGTCGATGATGCGCCCGGCGGCAATATAGTGGTCACGTCTTCAGAGTATGACGCTTCCGTCGATGTGGCACTGAGTGCCACTGCGACGCAGAAACGGACTGACCGGGACGGCTACATCACCTATTCCTCGCCAGATGAGGCCTTTTCGACGGCCATACGGCCCACCGCAACTGGTGCGCAGATTTTCTTCTCGGCGGCGGGAGTGGAAGAACTCGACGACATGGATGTCTCCTTCCACGTGAAGAGTCATCTGCAGAACGAAGACGGGAGTCTGTATCTGTTCCTTGAAGACGGTCAGACCATCTTCGTAGAGAAGCCGTGGGCGAGGGACTCGTCGGGAGCGGATCTCGCGACCCACTTCGAGATCGCTGATGACAGCATTCGTCAGATCATCGACGAGCCATCCAGAGTCCAGTTCCCCCTGGTCGCAGATCCTGCCTGGAGCTACACGAGAGACTATGGAATCGGCACGACGACACCTGGAGTGGCAAAGAAAGTCCTGCACGGGTGTTTCAATTGCTACTTCCCCGTGCCAGGCGCGCCGAGGGACTTTCCCGCGCCTGGCGGTGACCTTCCTCTCTATCTAGCCACAATGAATTTGCACTGCACCTTCAACCAAGAGCGGACCGGGCCATTCCCCGATGAGCCAACCTACTCGTTCATGTTCGACGCGGCAGAGGGCCATGTGGACGGGATTGGTTCGCGAATCACGTTCGCCTTCTTCAAGAAGCCGGGCGAGGGGACGTATACTCTCAGTGTGTATGGGTACATCATCAATGACAATCCGGGTGGTTTGGGGAAGTCTCCATACCTTGTAGGGGCGACCGCTCAATGGGCAATATTCCAACATAATATGACCGACATTAGTATAATGAGCTGAATCGACAGGAGGAGCAGTGGTAAAGGCCTATCTTCGCTTTTGCGGACTCGGTGCCTTGACTGTCATTGTCGCCTTCGTCCTTGCGCCTTTTATTGGAGGCGTGCTCGCTTTCGGATATGTTTTCTATGTCCTCATCGCCGGAATTCTGCTTGTGCTGGTTCGGCTGACGCTCCGCCGCCGGGGTCATCAACTGATTGCGCGTCTTTCGCCCTGGATGCCGATGCTCTCGTGGGTCGTCTCAGTGATCGCATACACGTGGCTGGATGCTGTTGTCAGCGAAACGGTAGATCTCGCGCGAGTGCCGGGATTTGCGGAAATGTTTGCAATCTGGCCGGCGCTTCACCTTCTAGCCCTGATCTCGGTGTGGGGTCGACGGCGAAATCGCTCCTGATAGCGGTAAGACCCCCGAGTTCCCGCGAAAAAGTGGAAGACCGTAAAGAGCACGGTGTTCGACGCTGCGCGGGTGATGCTGCTCGCGATTGGGTAGATGACGATGCTCAGCATGAAGAGCGTGTTTGCTTACCGCGCTCATCGCTGCCGCTCGCGCGGATGGTGGCGGTTGAGTGTTCGTAACCGAGGCTGGCCGGCCGGATTCGGGCCGGAGAGGGACTGTCGGGTGCTCTCCACCTCGGTTACGTACACCGTCCGTGCCGGAGCGCCTACCGTGGAGCCATGATTGACGCGACGCCCGCCGCCACTCCGTCCTACGTCCTCAGCGAGGGTCCCGTCTGGGACCCGGACACCGGTCGCCTGACGTGGGTCGACATCGAGGCGGGCGCAGTCCTGACGGCGCCTCTCACCGCGGAGGGAATCGGCGCGATTTCGCGCATAGACGTCGGTGAGCAGGTCGGCTGCGCGTTGCCGCTCGGTGACGGACGAGTGGTGGTGGCGTTGACCCGTCGGCTCGCGATCCTCGAGGTCGACGGCTCGCTCAGCCGCAGCTCCGAGTTGCTGCCCGAGGGGCACCGCTTCAACGATGGCGCAGTCGATCCGCAGGGCCGCCTCGTCGTCGGCTCGCTGACGCTGGGAGAGTCGGCCGGCGATGACGTTCTCCTGCGCCTCGAGCACGACGGAGCCGTTACCGTGCTCGACGACGACCTGCAGCTTTCGAACGGGCTCGGCTGGTCGCCCGACGGCTCCGTCATGTACTCGGCCGACACCGAGGCGGGCGTGATCTATCGCCGTCCCTACCCTGACGGTGCGCACGGCACCCGTGAACCGTTCATCGAACTTGCGGAGGGCGTCTTCGCCGACGGGCTGACCGTCGATGCAGAAGGTCGCGTCTGGGTGGCGATGTGGGGAGGCGCTCGCGTGCAGGTCTTCGATGCGGACGGCCGGCTGGTCGAGGGCCAGGGCATCCGGATCGACGCGCCGCATGCCACGAGCATCGCCTTCGCCGGGGAGGAGCTGGACGTGGCGGTCGTCACCTCGGCGTCGCGCGACCTCTCGGCACACCAGCGAGCGGAGCATCCGTTCGCTGGGGGCCTGTGGATCGCCCGGCCCGCGACGCGAGGCCGTGCTGCGACCCGCTGGCTGGAGGGCCCGTTGCCGTGACGCGGGCTCGCTGGCGTGCGCGCGCCCCGCGAGCCCGCGGCCCCCGCGAAAGTCCAAAAGTTGTCGCACTCGACGCCGAGTGCGACAACTTTTGGACAGTGGCGGCGGGAAGCGGCCCGGTCCGCGGCCGGGAGGAGGGCTGGCACTCGACTGACGCCCACTCCGCCGGGGGAACCTTGGATGTTCAGGGGCCTCGAGCAACGGGGTCCCTCGACGGTGCGGGGTTCCCTGGAGGGGGTCAGCGCGCGTCGCGGGTACGGCGGGAGTTCTCGCGCTGGAGCGCCTCGACGAGCTCGGCCTTGGTCATCCGGGAGCGGCCGGAGACATCGAGGCGCTTCGCGAGGTCCATCAAGTGGGCCTTGGAGGCGTTCGCGTCGACTCCGCCCGCGGTGGAACCCGCTGTGTCACCAGCAGCGCGTTTGTCGGAGGGGCCGCTCTCGGCCTTGCGCTCCCAGTGGTCGCCGACCTTCTCGTACTCGTGCTTCAGTGCGGCGAAGGCGGTGCGGTGCGCCCGCTCGCCCTCCCCGTAGCTGTCGACCGCGGAATCGTGCGCGGCCGACCACAGCTTCTGCGCGTGCTCATCCGACCGCTTGATCGTCGACGGGACTTCTTCCTCGCGGGGCATCAACCGCCTCCTCTCGTCCCCCCGACGCTAACCGTCTTGACGCGAGAGGGGAGGGGCGAGTTAGCCAAGGAGGCGGGTGTGGAGGAAGTCGCTCGCGAAGCGGCCCGAAGGGTCCCACTCGGAGCGGAGGGCGCGCCAGTCGGCGAGGTGGGGGTAGAGCGGGGCGATCTCGGCCGCTTCGGCGAGGAAGTGCTTGCCCCAGTGCGGGCGGGCGCCGAGGGGGAGCAGCGCGCCCTCGACCGCGGGGAGGACGGCGTCGACTCCGACGCGGTCCTTCGCAAACGTGAAGTGCACGCCGACGCTGTCGCGGCCCTGCGCGGGTGAGAGCCACTGGTCGTCGCCCGCCATCGTGCGCAGCTCCGTGATGAGCAGCACGTCGTCGATCCGCTCGCCGATCGCGCGCAGCGCCACGATGGCCTCGCGGATGTTCGTCCGCGGCACCAGGTATTCGCTCTGGATCTCGTCCCCCGCGCTCGGCTCACGGTCGAGACGGAAGTGCGGGAGGCGCTCGGACCACGGCCCGACCAAGCCGCCGAACGGATTGAGATTCGAGTCAGCTCCCTCCGAGACGGCGAACAGGCTCGCGGAGGCGGCGACGGCACCCAGGTGCGTCGCGTCCACGTCGGCGACGGAGCCGGCGGCAACCTTTGTCTTCAGCCACAGCTGCTCGACGGTCGGGCTCGACCAGTGCGTCATCAGGCTCACGCTGTAGCCGGAGGAGGTGATCGCGTCGAAGTCGTCGAGCACGCGGTCCCAGGGCAGGTCGACGAAGGCGTCCTGGCGGACGTCGAACGTCGGTTGGATATCGAGGGTCACCCGCGTGACGATGCCGAAGGCGCCGAGCCCGACGACGACGCCCTCAAAACCCGGTTCCCCGCGGCGGATGGTGCGCAGCGAGCCGTCGGCGGTGACGAGTTCGAGGGCCGAGACGGCGGAGGAGAGGTTTGCGTTGCGGTCGCCCGAGCCGTGGGTGCCGGTCGAGATGGCGCCGGCGACCGAGATGTGCGGGAGCGAGCCCATGTTATGCAGCGCGTAGCCGTTGCTGTGCAGGTGCGAGGCGACGATGCCGTAGCGAGTGGCGCCTGAAACGGTGATGGTGTTCGCCTCGGCGTCGATCACCGGGTCGAACTCGAGGCGGCCGAGATGCAGGAGGGCGCCGGGGGTGTCGGGTAGCGCGTTAAAGGAGTGGCGGGTGCCGAGCGCGCGGACGCGGTCGTTCTCGCGGACGAGGCGCTGCACCTCCTCGATCGACTCCGGCTCGAGGATGTCGGCGGCGCGGTACTCGTAGGTGCCCGCCCAGTTGCTCCGTGAGGTCATGCGCTCATTCTGCCGGAGGAAGCGACGGGTTTGTTGTTGAGGGCAACGAATTGGGGGCGGGAGCCGCTGCCCGGATAGCCGGGGTGCCGAGCGTGAGACGCCACCGCCGCGCCTGCCGAGGTGCTCGGCCGCGTGAGACCGTCAGATGGTCCCTTCGAAACTCTCGTACGCTGACCGTCATGGCTTGCGCAGCGTCGATCCGCTCCGCTGTGGGAACAGGGCGCATCGCCGTCGGCGTGCTCTCGATCTCGGCGGTCGCGTACGCCTACAGCCTGAACATCGCCGCCGGAGACCCGAACCCGTTCGACTACTTTGGTTACTTCACGAACCAGACCAGCCTCTTCGCGAGTGTGACGCTGATCATCGCCGGAGCGTTCGCGCGTGCCCGGCGCCCGGCTCCCACCTGGCTGAGCCACCTCCGCGGTGTTGCGACGGCCTACCTGATCGTCGTGGCAGTGATCTACAACACCCTCGTGCCCGGCACTGGCACCGCGCCGCCGTGGGTGAGCACCCTGCTGCACGTCGTCCTCCCCGTGCTCGCCGTCCTGGACTGGGCGCTCCTGAACGACCGGAGCTCGCTCTCGTGGCGTCGACTCTGGATCGTCCTGCCCTATCCGCTCCTCTGGCTCGTTGTCGTCCTCGTCCGTGGAGTGACCGATGGGTGGGTGCCGTACGGCTTCCTGCTCCCCGAGAACGGGGCGGCGTCGCTCGTCCTCCACGTTCTGGGTCTCATCTGCGTGGTGCTCGTCGCGGGAGCGATCGTCTGGGGGATGAGCAGAGGGGGCCGGCGCGCTGGCGCCGTCGACTCGGATCGAGGGCTGGAGCTTCCCGCCGAGTTGTGACGCCGCGCGCGTCTCCGCTTCTCGGGGCGCCCTACCCGGACGACGGCGGGGCGGTCTCCGGCAGGCGATCGTTCGGTGCGACCGACGTCCAGGATGCGCACGTCACCGGGCGTCGGTGGTCGTCACGGCGTCGTTCCGCGAGAGGAGAGGTGCCCCCACCGTGAAAGCTCCGACGTAGAGAAGCAGGGCGAGAGCGAGTGCTGCGATGAGGTTCGCCGACCCGCTCCCGGGTGCACCGGTGACGAGAACCACGATTCCGGCGCCCACCTGGACGAGACCGCCGGTGGCGAATCCGACCAGCGGGATAACTATGAGACCGAGGGCGGCGACCATCGCGGCGAGCCCCGACAGCGGCGGAATCCAGCGCCGTGGGATGCGCCTGACATGCCCGAGGAGCCAGGCGACAGCGAAGGCGGCGAGACCGACGAGCACTCCTTCGACCAGGGCGGACGGAACGAGGTAGAGCGCGAAGAACGCGGCCGTTCCCGCCGGGTCCCGCCCGATCCCTTCGCGGTCCTGGCTCTGAGCGGCTACGGCATACACCATGATCAGGTGAAGGACGGTGAGGACCGAGGTCGCCACCAGACCGACTGCGACGAAGGGGAGGGGCGTCCACCGGTTGAGCACTGTCATGTGCAGAGTCTGACGTGACCGGACGGCGACCGGTTCCAGGCGCTACCCGGGCGCTTTCTCGTCGGGCGCTGTCGTCCCGATTTCGCTGCGGAGAGGCGCCGTCTCCGTGTTCTCGCGCAGTTCTGCGCGTGGCTGGCGGATCTCGTCAGCAAGATCTCGCACCTGCTCGTGAATGCGCGATTCGGAGTACTCATCGTGTTGGGTGACTCGCTCGACGATGTACGAGGCCAGAGTCGCGGTGACCACACCGATTAGCGCGATGCCACCCAGCATGATGCCGGCCGCGATGAACCTTCCCGTTCCGGTCACGGGATAGAGGTCTCCGTACCCGACTGTGGTGATTGTGACGAACGCCCACCACAGAGCTTGGGGAAAAGTCGTGATGAGAGCTCCGGGTGACTCGCGCTCAGCGTCGAGCATCGCCAAGGAAGCGACAAAGAGGAGAAGCGCAGTGCTTGACGCGGCAAAGAGAATGACCCGGCCTCGAAACGCGGCGCCCGCACGGCGCTGCAGGATCGACACCAGGGTCACCAAACGAAGGAGTCGGAGCGGTCGGAGGATGGGCAGCGCCACCACGATGAAGTCGAACAGGTGCGTGATAAACCAGCGCCCTCGTCGTTCGGCGAGGAGCAGAGTGATCAGGTAGTCCAGGACGAAGAGCACCCACGTGAGGGTGATCACGGCCTCGGCTAGTGCAGCGGCTGTCCCGGTGAGGTGGCCCAGGACTTCCCAGGCGTACGCGATCAGGAAGATTACCGCGGCCATTGTCAAAGGCCACTCTGTTGTCTTTTGCCAGCGCTTCTGTTTCACGGTATGACCATATAGGTCTCCTGATCCTCAGTCCGGAAGTTCTGCCGCCGACGGTAGGAGGCTGGGCAGCGCCGGATTCGACGTAGATCCGATCGTGCGCGCTGACCGGCACGGGTCGCTCATTGTTCCAGGCCATCGCTTCCGATGGCCTGCTCCGGCAGAGGGAGCCACTGCTCCGCCTGCGATGGACGTGCGCCGAGCTCCCAGTGATGCGCGGCGACCGTGCTTGTCCTTTCTCTGCTGCCGCCTCGATCGCGTTCAACGCCTTACGCACGAGCCCCGGCGACACGTCCCGGGTCTGCGTGAGAACCACGCGATGCTTGCCGTTGCGCGACCACACCTCGTGGTCGCCCTTCCCCTGACGGGACGCGAAATCCGCAGCCCTGACGCAGGCCGTGTCAGGAGGCGATCTGAGCGACCCGCTGATGGGAGAGCTGCACCAGGACCGCCGCGTCACGAACGGAGATCCCTTGCTCACGGATCCCGACGACGGCGTCGTGCTGCAGCCGCTCGTACGCGCTGCGGGTCTGCACCAGAGCCTCACGAGCCTGGAGCATCTCTGTCAGTGCAGTCGCGACGCTCTCGGGGAACGCGTGGGAGTAGTCCCACGTCAACGAGATCTCTTCTTCGTCGACATCCGCGAGGCCGGAGATCAAGTCCCGAACCTCGCCGTCGATATCAGCGAGGGCGCGCGTCTCCGTCGCACCGCCCGGCAGTCCCTCAACCTCCGCGACCCAGAACGGCTTCTCTCGGGTCACCGTCACGTGATAGTTCATTTGTCTAGCCATCCCTTCCCGAAGATCTCTTCCAGCGCCGCTTCGTTGGATCGGGTCACCGTCTGCGACATCTGCCCGGAGTGCCCGGTCAGCGCCGCCCGAGCCAGCTGGTTGCCGTTCTCGTCAACTACCACCCAGATCGTGTGCGACCCCTTGCCGCGCTTGGGCGACTGCTCAACGGACCAACCGTGTTGGCGCGCGTTCTTCCGGATCGCTTTCAACACCTGCATCGCCGTCCGCGTCCCGTTCACCAGATGGTAAGTCTATGCCGCTAGACACACAACTGTCTAGCGGCATAGACAAGCCTGCCGCACTCGACTCACTCATCCGGCCAGGTCGCGAGCGGCGGGACGGGGATGAAACGGGCCGGCTCTCTCCTCGGGCAACTACCCACTGGAGCGAACTCGCCACGGTGCACGCCTCCTGATATCCCGAGATGGCGACGACGTGTTATCGACGTCCGCTCGCGCCACCGGCTTCACCGTGCGAAGAAGACCATCGTGGTGATCGACGGCACGCCAAAGATCGTGCGCCACGACGCCCCTCGCGTATCGGATGGATGGCCTCAGTGCATGCTCAGCCCCGAGGCGCTGTCACTGCGGCGCGGGGAGGACGATGGTGCTGCTCACGCCGAGCCGTTCAGCAACCGGTGTCAGCTGTGACTCCAAGGGCCGCCCGACGACGACGTGATCCCACGCGAGAAGTGCTCGAAGAAGGAGTGCTGTCGCCACCTTCAACCATCCCGCGGCAGAACCGTGCGACGCGTACGGGATGAACGCCACCTGCAACGCTGCGTCGGGTTGCTCTCCTGTGTACAGATCGACCACTCCGGCCCCGGCGTGCGAGAGATTCGACGCAAGTCGGTAGAGGAGGTACATCTCGTCGGAGCCGGTGACAGCTCTCGCGCGCTGCTCGAACGGCCATCCCGATCCGTGCGCGGAATACTCATACATCTGCGCCGACGCCTTCGCGAGGAGGTCGGCAGCGGTGTCGCCGCTCGGGTCGCGGTTGAGGATCCCGCCCATGACGGTCTTCCGGTTTTTCGCCCCGTCGAGCATCAGCCCCTTCCACCCCTCCGGGTTGATCAGAAGCCAATGCGCAGTGATCGCGTCTTCCATCAGCGTCCGGATGACCGGAACGGCCGGCGCAGGCTGCTTGGCGTTGTAGAGCGTGAGCGTCGCTCGTCCGCAGTCGACAGCGTGAGCAACAAGACCACGAACAGCAACCGGCACATGGCCGCTGTGCAAAAGCCGGATCTGGACGGTCGGCGTGTCAGCCTGCGCGTCCCATATCGCGATGAGCTCTGCGAGGGTCGCCCGATAGTCCACCGACGGCGTGGAGGGCGACGTCGGACCGGTCGCCCGCTCCTTCTTGCGCCGATTGCGGCCCGTGCTCATTTCAAATTCCCGTCGGCTCCGCGGTTGGCAGTGGGAGGGTGACGTCGACGGCACGCGCCTCCGTCACTGCCGCCCGGTCGACGGCGCGGTAGACAGTCGAGCGGGTCACGTCGAACTGCTGAGCCAACTCCGCCACGGTGTAGTTGCCGGAGCGGTACTCCGCGACCAAGTACGCCTCGATCTTCGGAGAGAGCTTGGGCTGGCGGCCGCGCAGCTTTCCCTTCGCCTTCGCGATCTGCATCCCCTCCCGGGTTCGAGCGCGGATGAGGTCCCCCTCGAACTCCGCGATCACGTTGAACAGCAGCCGGCCCATCGGGTCGGTCGGGTCGTGCAGCGACCCGCCGATGTTCAACCGCATTCCCCTGCGCGTCAGCTCGTCCACGATGTCGTGCGCATCCGTGATCGACCGCGCGAGCCGGTCGAGCTTCGTCACGAACAGCGTCGAACCGGTGTCGCACGCGGCAAGGGCCTCGCGCAGCGCAGGCCGCTCGCGGTTCGACACGGTGCGGCCGGCATCAACGTAGATGCGATCCGCCGGCACACCTGCCGCGAGCAGCGCTTCGCGCTGCGCCTGGGCGTCCTGCTTGTCGGTCGAGGCTCGCGCGTATCCGATCAGCTCAGCCACTCGACCAGTATCCCGTTTTACGCCCCCCTACCGAACAAATCACCGGACGGGTCTAACGGGACACTCCGAGCCGCGGAATCTCGCGGCTCGTTGCGCTCTGCGGGCGTGTACCGGTAAACGATTCGCATACGGGACGATCGCTGCACCTGGGTTGCGCGTGTCTGGCACGCCCCTTGTTGTCGATGCGTCACTATGAAGCCTGAAAGATTAGACAGGGGCCGTAAGTGAACCAACCGACCTTGACGCCGGCAGATGCCGCCACAGCGGTTGCGGGGACGACTTCGACGTTCCTCGGTGCGGGCACGTTCGGGGAAACCTGGCGTGTCGACGGCGTCTCGATTGACGGCAGACCTCGGTCGGTGGCCGTAAAGTTTCTGCAACCACGCAACTTCCACCCTGGCTTGGTGGCGCGGGAGGTAGCGGGCCTGACAGACATGTCGAGCCACCGTATTATGGGGTTGCACGAGGTTCGTACGGTCACCATCGCCGGCGCCAACTTCACAGCGTTGATCTGCGAGTACTTGCCCGGCGGCAGCGTGCAGGACAATCTCGCTGCCGATGGCGTTCCGGGGCAGGTGGACGCTCTTGCATTCGCCGTCGAACTGCTACATGCAGTGAAGCAGCTGCACACAGCTGATCGGGTTCATCGTGATCTGAAGCCCGAGAACATCATGCTTCGCAATGGAAACTGGGACAGCCCTGTTTTGATCGACTTAGGCCTGTCTAAAGCAGCGACGGAGACGACGATGACGCGGTACCCGCAACGGATCGGGTCGTTGCTGTTTATGGCCCCGGAGCAGTTGCGCGGCGAGCGAGCCCGGAAGAGCTCTGACCTATGGGCATGCGGTGTAATTCTGTTCATCGTCCTGACCGGCGAGCATCCCTATATCACCTCCGTCGCAGGCAAGATGGAAGACGAGGTTGCGGAAGAGATCACCGGGCCCCCTCGGGCGCTTCCCGCGCATGTCCCCGACGCCCTCCGCGAGGTCGTCCTCCGACTGCTGAGCGAGGACGCATTCGAACGCGGCACCGCGAAACGTGCCCTGAAGGATCTGCGAAAGGCCTTTAAGTGACCGACCAGCCCACCACCGCGTCCATCAACCGCATACTCCGCGGAAAGGTTCCTACCTTCATTGCCCAGCGCAGCGCACGGCACATGCACCGCCTCCCGGAGGTGTTCGACGCTCTCATCGGCGAGCACGGGAAGAAGCTTGGCGTCGGGACAGCGATGAAGATGTGGGGGAACACGGAAACAGCCATTGATTCTTACTTCTCCTCCGTCGATACCGTGCCGTTGCGGATCGCGGACCCCGTGCTGTTCCGCCACCCGCTCTCCATCTGGGAGGGTATGGAAACAACTTCGCTGGTGCGGAAAGACCCTACGTTCGCGTTCTACAATGCCCTTCCCAATGCAGTCGATCCGGCATGGATTCATGACGTCATCCACGCCCAATACCGAGTGGGCGCCACCGTGGCGCTCTCTGCTACGGGATGGGTTGGCACGACCAATGCCGCAGCGGCGCTGGATCAGGCAATGTTGATCGTGCAGGAGAGTCGAACAGTCGTGGGCGACGGTGCCATGTTCGTCAATTTGACGATGGACAAAGAGTGGCTGATCAACCGGGAGCTTCGGAACCTACTGCTCCGCGAAATCGTTGAGTCGAACGAGCAGCACTGGTACCTGCGGTTCTGGTGGCCGGAGTCGGCAAACTCCTACGGCCAGCTCGCCGATCCGGACATCCTCCGCGGGTATCGCACCCTCGCCACAACCGCCGCGGTTGAGGACAAAAAGCTCTTCCTCGCCAATTCGTCCCTCACTGGGTGGTTGATGGGGGCCTTCGGTGCGACCGGTTTCTCCACCGGCGCGTCGGCGACTGATCAAACCTTTGCACGGGTTCGACGCATGGGCCGCCGGCCCGGGCAGACGCCCCCGAAAGAAATTGCCCGGATTTTTGACCGGTTCTTGCTGCACACCATGGACGCCACCGTATTCGACCGCCTTCGGGCGCTTCCGGGGCACCGCGACTTTCGGACCCGGTTCCTGGACGAGATCGACGCGGACGGGCACTCCAAACCGGTCGCCGGACTGCACTACCTCAACGCTGTCGGTAACCTGCAAGCCAAGATGCGTGCCGCAGACCGTGCCGTTGTCGCGCACCGCGCGATCGACCGCGGACTGAGGTGGGTGGACGGACTAGCGCAGGTGGACAAACCTGCTGGGGCGAACAGTCCTATCCATCTCCCCATCTGGCAAACAATTCGCTGACAGTAGCAGGGTGCCGAGCACCAAATCGGTGGGAATGGGCTAGCGGCCGAAGTTCAGTCGTTGGGGCTGCTCGTCGGGGGGAACCAGCCAAAAACGGGCGATACCTGTCCAGAGCGTTCCCCCCGCACCCAGAGGGCGTGACTGCGTTCAGCGAGAAGTTCACGGCCAACGGCGGTGGCGCGGCGGGGAAGCACCCGATGTGGGCGCGCGATGACGCGGTGATTATTCGTATCTGCGTTGACCAGGATGACCCCGACTCCGCGCTGCGCGATCGCCTCAACCTGATTCTGCATGCGTCCTCCAGCACTTTCGTCGAGGGCGATATACGCGGCGTCGGCTGAGTGGAACTGGTCACGAGCCTGATTAAACGCACGGAACCAGTCCCGCAGTTTTGCCTCAACAGTGACCACGCGTCGTCCGACCGGCTGCGTGCCTGAACGCAGCGCGACGTCATTAGCGTGCATCTGCACCCACCCGAGCTGTTCCAGCATTGGCAATGCCGAGCGTCGCAAGTACTCCAGCGGCAATCCCGTCGCCCGTGCCAACTCACCGCGATCGAGGCTCCCGCTTCGGCGCAGGAACTGCACGATGCGCACTTCCCGGTCGCTACTGAGCGGCTGCACCGCATACGCAGCGCGCCCCTCGAGTGCGAGCGGGTCGAAACGAACCATTACGAGATCCGGCACGCCGCGCGCCGCAGGAACTTCCCGGAACGTGAAAACGTCAGGATCTCCGCGTCGGAACACGGAGTGAGCGACAACGGGGGCGAGCGCGTTGACGAGATCGGCTTCGTAGCGGAAACTGCTTGCCGTCAGCATCACCTTGGGCGGGGTCGTTACAGCATCGGTCATCGTGCGCGGCTTTGTTGACGCCCCGGTGCCGTCAGTTCAGGCTGTATGACGGACATGGTCCCACCATAGGTGACGACTCCATCGGCCTCGCGTCGATCTGCGAGCGGGCCGCCACCGTCCCCGATAACTGACCGCATGTCAGTTCTGGGGCTGATGCCGATTCGGGTTGCACGTTGCGGCGTAGCCGGACGCTCGGTGTCCCGCTGATCGATCCCCAAACGGGACAACTCACGAAGCCGTAACGGCCATCGAAGCCTCACCCCGTGGCTTCCGCTTCCTGCTCGAGGGGCGGTTCCCAGCGGCGGGCGTATCGCCCCATGGGCTGGAGGGAGCGGAGGAGCTCCACACCGCGCGCGGAGAGGTGATAGGAGATGCTGACGGGGGTGGTGGGTTCGACAGTACGGTCGACGAGTCCGGCGGCTTCGAGTTCACGGAGTCGGACGCTGAGCATGCGACCGGAGAGCCCCTGTACACGGCGTTCGATCTCGGTGTACCGCTCGGCGCCCATGCCGAGGGCGAGGAGGATCCCGCTGGACCAGCGCCTGCCGACGATCTCCATGACGTCGGCGATCCTGCGGCATTCCTCGTCATCGATCCGCAGAGGCTTGCGGGCAGGTTCTGCATTGGCGTTTTCTGCACTGTCGTTTTCTGCACTGTCGTTTTCTGCACTGTCGTTTTCTGCACTGGCGTTGCTCACGTACGAAAAGTAAGCGGGTTACGCGCAGTTTGTCAAGGACGAACAGTGTCTGGATGCTGGACACGTGCCCGATTACCTCCACCCGCTCCGTTTCGGCAGCTTCATCACTCCGATCGCGTCTGCCCCTCAGCAGCCAGTCGATCTCGCCCTGCTCAGCGAGGAGCTGGGCCTGGATCTCGTCACGTTTCAGGACCACCCGTATCAGGCGGTGTTTCAGGACACGTGGACGCTGTTGTCCTGGGTTGCCGCGAAGACGTCGCGCATTCACGTCTCGGGGAATGTGCTGAACCTCCCGCTGCGGCAGCCCGCCGTGCTGGCGCGGGCGATGGCGAGCCTGGACCAGCTCAGCGGCGGCAGGGCCGAGCTGGGAATCGGCACGGGCGGGTACTTCGATGCGATGGCGACGATGGGCGCGCCGCTCCTCACCCCTGCTGAGGCGGTGACCGGCTTGGATGAGGCGCTGGACATCATCCGGGGTATCTGGGACACCAGCGACCGGTCGCCGTTGCACGTGGAAGGGAAGTATCACCGGGTGGCGGGCGCTGCTCGAGGACCGGCTCCGGCGCATGAGATCCCGATCTGGGTGGGTGCGTACAAGCCGCGAATGCAGCGCATCCTGGGACGCAAAGGGGACGGCTGGCTGCCGAGCCTGCCGTGGATGAAGCCGGGCGATATCGAACGCGGCAACCGGATCATCGACGATTCCGCCCGCAAGGCCGGCCGTGACCCGCAGGCTGTGACTCGGCTGATGAATGTGACTCCGCAGTATGACGCGGAGGACATGGCCGAGCTTGCGGTCGAGCACGGGATCAGCGTCTTCATCATGGGTTCGGATGACCCGCGGGAGATCCGCAAGTTCGCTACTCAGACGGCCCCGTACATCCGCGACCGGGTCGATAAGGCCCGCCGCACCACGGTCGCCCCCGCTGCTCCCCCTGCGGCGAGGGCGTTCCGGGACGACCCGATTCCCGACGCGCTCACCGCCCGCGCGCTGATGCCCGGCGATCGCGGCTACAACCGGTACACATCCGGGTACTTCAGAGGCGCCAGCCCCGGATTGGTGATCCGCCCTGAGTCTCCGACGGAGGTGCAGGAAGCGGTGCGATTCGCCGCCCGCCATCAGGACCTCCCCCTCGGCCTGTTCAGCGGAGGGCACGGACTTTCGGGACGGTCGCTGAACAACGGCGGCATCGTCATCGCCCTCGACGCCCTGAACGGGATCGAGATCAGCGACGGAACCCAGGTACGGGTGGGTCCCGGCGCCCGCTGGGGCGAGGTCGCGAAGGCGCTCTCCCCGCACAACCTCGCGATCACCGCCGGCGACTACGGCGGCGTCGGTGTCGGCGGGCTGGCCACCACGGCAGGGATCGGATGGTTCGCTCGCGAGCGAGGCCTCACCATCGACTACCTTCGCTCGGTGGACATCGTCACCGCAGACGGCGAACTCGTCCACGCGAGCGAGTCGGAGAACCCAGGCTTGTTCTGGGCAGTGCGGGGCGCGGGAGCGAACTTCGGCGTCGTGGTCTCGTTCGAGTTCGAGGCGCACCCGGTCGCCGAGCAAGTCGGCTTCGCGATGCTCGTCTTCGTTCCCGACGACATCACCGCGTTCCTCGAAGGATGGGGTCTGACGATCGAGAACGCCCACCCCACCGTGACCGGGACGATCATGATCAGCCCCGCCGGGCCTGGCACACCGACAGCGGTGCAGGCGCTGATCGTCGTCGACGAGCACGACCCCGACACGGTCGTGGAGCGACTGCAACCCTTCGCCCAGCTCGCGCCGATGGCGAACCAGTCCGTCCAGATGGTCCCCTACGCGGCGCTCCTCGAAATCCCCGCCGGCGGCGAGCAACAGCACGGGCACGGCGAACCCCACGGGCACTCGGGCCTGGCCCGCCACCTCGACCACGAGGTGGCCGTGAAGCTTACGGAACTTCTGTCGTCCCGGTCCTCGTTCATCCTGGCCATCCGCTCCGCCGGAGGCGCGGTCGGAAACGTCTCGGCTGATGCGACGGCCTACGGATGGCGGGACGCGAACTTCCTTATCGCGATGCTCGGCGGCGGCACGGACGAGGTCGAACAGAGATGGGCGAACCTCGTCCCGACCCTGGAAGGCATGTACATCAGCTTCGAGATCGACACCGGCCCCGAAATCCTTTCCCGAGCGTTCCCGCCCGCACACCTGACCCGGCTGCGTCGGTTGAAGGCAGCGTGGGACCCGACCGGCCTGTTCCGTGACAACTTCTCCATCGCACCCGACCCAGCGCGCCCCTAGCGCAACAATCCTCGACCAGACGCAGGCCGCTCGTCGTCCATCCATCTGGTGTCCCTTAAATGACAATCACAGGAGTTGATTACTTTGTCTTTGCTTCGCGTCGACGCATCCATCCGCCACGACGGCTCCGCAAGCCGTGCTCTCGCGGACACCACCGAAGCCCAATGGCTCCATGACACCGCCGATACCCGAGTGGTGCGCCGCGACATCGGCACCACCCCGCTGCCCAGCGACGCCTGGGCGCAGACGCTCGCAGCCGGCGCCACTTCGAAAGAGGACCGCACCCGCGACCAGCGGGAAGCACTCGACCTTGCTTCGGTGCTGGTGGATGAGCTTGCAGAAGCGGACGCCTACCTGTTCGCTGTGCCGCTCTACAACTTCGGCGTCTCACAGCACTTCAAGACCTACGCCGATCTCGTCATCGCCGATCTCCGTATGAGCCCGGGATTCAGTCCGGTCACCGCGGGGAAGCGCGGCGTGCTCGTCACGGTCCAGGGCGGCAACTACTCCCCAGGCACGCCGAAGGAGGGATGGGATCACGCAACTGCGTGGATGCGACGGATTCTCGAAGACGTGTGGCAGATCGATCTGGACGTCGTGACTCGTGAGTTCACCCTCGTCGGCGTCAACCCGGCGTTGGACGCGTTCGCCGATATGGCGGAGCAGATCAAGACCACTGCCGAAGAGAACGCGCAGCGCGCCGGCCGGCGGCTCGCTCAACGACAGGTCGAGACAGCAAGCCATTGACCGCGTTTCTTCGAGCTCCTCAACGCCCCTTATGACCGCTCCTTGGCTCACACAACGACGCGAGGGGGGGCGTCCCGCTGCCCGATTTCCTTAAGGGACGCTTTCGCCCGGCTTGCGTCGGGTGTGCGGGCGACCTCGAGCATCGTACGAGCTCATCGTCGAACGAGTCAACGCTGGCATCGCCGCCGCTCGGGCGAACGGGACCCGCTTCGGCAGGCCCCTCTCCGATCCGGTCGTGGTCGCGGACAAGCTCGCGGTCGCCGCCGATGCGCGCGCCCGAGGCCGCACCGCCGAGGACGCTACTCGCCTCGTCGGGTGGAATCGCGCGACGCTCTACCACCCACCCGCGACTTGCTGAGGGGTGTCCCGCTGAACGATCGCTCACCGGTCGCGCGGGCGGCTACGGGCAACGGTAACGTTCCGCGAAGCCGGTGGCGGTGAAGCTCGCGCCGTCGATCATGGCTCCGACCTTCGGGCAGATATCTGCGCGGTGTGAGGTTGGTTGTGGGACGCAGCCGTAGTCCTGATCGGGCTGGTCGAGGATGCGCAGCTCGCCCGTCTCGCCGGGCGCCAGTCGCAGGTCCGACCATGAGCACGACCAGTTCAAGTCGGCGCCGGTGTCGTTGGTGATGCTGACATAGTGCGAGGGGCCGTGCACTCCGAACAGCTGGTCACCTACCCACAGACCTGCCGCTGTCAACGCAGCGAGGACGGCGAGGATGATCGCCAGCCTCCTTAACCGCTGCCGGCGGCTCGGCCGGATTCGGTCATCTGCCGCCAGGCCGCTTGCGTCCCAGCTGTCGAGGCGCTCAACCACGGAGTACTCCCTTCCCAATGCAGTCGCGAGAATCGCCGTGTATCGGCGATCCCGTTCCTTCGAGCTTGTCCACAGGAGAACAGTAAGGGTGCCGTGACCGTCGCGGCGAGAAGGTACGGCTCGGGATCGAACCCGTCCCGATGGAGGATCCCCTTCCGGAACGACTCGATCCGTATGTCCGACCCCGCTAACGGGCGGGTGGAGGACGGACCCCATCAACTTCCAGCTGGGGAGCGCTCAGCTGGGCGCGCGCGGTCTACCGGCGTCGTCGCGAGAGTGTCCATCCCGCGAAGGCCAGCCCGGCGACGATGAGGACGATGAGGCCGACCAGAATAATCACCGGGGTGGAGGACATAATTGCGAACATTCGCATTCCTCGAGGCTTATGCAAAATTGGTTTCTTTCTGGACGAAGAAGATGAGTCCGCGGACGGCGTTGAAGGCATCTTAGAAGGTGTGCAGTGGTCGCCTGTAGTCGGGGTGGAATATTCGCCAGGTTGTGATGTTAGCGATTGTTCTCTCGATCATGTATCGGTGGGTGTTCACGAAGCGATTGTGTTGTTTCGCGTGATCTGGCAGATGTTTTTGGCCTGGTTGCTTTTTTATCGGTGTGACCATTCCGGTGCCTTGGTAGTCTTTTTAGACCGTACCCGTTTTGGTGGACTCGGGGGTGCGTTGCTGGGGTTCTCGAGCTGTAGGAGACTACTTTTATGGGTTCCACCCGACGAAGCTTCACGAGGAATACAAGCGCGACGCGATCGCGCTCATTAGTGACGGCGGCTACACCGTCGCTGAAGTCGCGAGACAGATTGATGTGAGCGAGACCAGTATCAGAAATTTGCCAGGCGCAAATTTCGGGCCGGCCTGAGGCGGCGTGTCGGCGACGCTGGCGTCGGCTCGCAAACGGTCGTTTACGAGATGGGTGAGTGTTTGCGAAGCCGGTGGAAGCATGTCCGAACCGTGTTAGCAGTCAAATTTCAGGAGCGGGCAATATCCCCCGTGTTACCTAAATCAGGATACTCGTGCGGTGCACGCTGGGCGATACGGCTCTTGACGATGCTGAGCGCTCCCGCGTAGGCCGAGACGAGAACGGGTCGTTGCCCGCCAAAAACAAGCAGGGCGGGCCGAGGTGATATCGACAATTTCGAAATGTGGGTGGAAAACATGGATACGTCATATGAACAGGTAAAAAAGACTCTTTACATCGGGGCGGGGGTGACCGCGGCGGGCCTGCTAGCAGGAGTCGTCTTCGTTCCCTTGCTGGTGTTCGCCGCGGCGACGTTCATTGCTACCGCGGTCGTCGCAGCCGTAATCAGCAGTCGTGGCACCCACCGGTGGGCGTGGACCTGGATGGCAGGCATTGCGTCGGTGGTGTGGGTATCCAGCGCGATCTGCGCCATTGATGTGTGGGGGCAAGCGTTCGATCTTAGTGACGCCAATCAGCCCGTGCCCCGAGCGTTAAGCATCGCATTGATGGTGGCGTTCTCTCTCAGTGTCGCCGGGTTCATCGTCGTTGTGCTCAGCGCTGTCATGTCCCTTCTTCGTGCGCGGCGTCTGGACCCGCGTACCCGTGTCCGATCCACCACCCCTCTTGCAGGAGCATGACGATGACCACACCTAGCCGTCACTTTGTCTTGATCACCGCCACCCTTGGCGCCGCCGCCGCGCTCGTTCTTGGCGGCGGCCTCTGCGGAGTATCCGCCGCGGAAACATCCGCACCGGATCCCGTCGCCGTCCTCGCCGCCGCGTCCCCGGAAGCTCTGGCCAACACGGCCGCTTCGTCCGCCTCGCTTGCACAAGGTTCGGCACAGAAGCTCGCCACGAGCGGCACACTTGTCATCGTCCTCGACGCGGACAGCGCTACTCCGGTCACGATCGCTGCCCCGTTCGGCGACACGGCTAGCCTGCGTTCCACAGATCAGGCGGGTGAGGCCGCGTACGACAACGGCAACCACACCTCCACCGTCGTTGTCACCCACACAGACGGCTCCGTCGCTTTCAACACCGTCATCTGGGACTCCACTGCCCCCTCCTCCTACAGCTACACCCTCGACCTGGCGGACGGGTCCACCCTGCACCAGAACAGCAGTGGCACCATCAGCATCCTGGACGCCGCCGGCAGCTGGACCGGCGGCGTCAAACCCGCCTGGGCTCGGGACGCGAATGGTCGCCCCATCCCCACCCGATACGAGATCACCGGCAGTGTCCTCGCTCAGACCGTTGACCTTTCCCAACCCGGTATCGCCTTCCCGGTGGTCGCGGACCCCTGGTTCGGCAGTGACCTCATCGACCACGTCACCTGGGTCCCCGGGGACCCGCAATGGGGACCCACCGCGCAGGTGTATCCCACCGACTACGGGCGTGATCAACTTGCCGTCGGACCCGAAGCGAACGAAGCCGCCTGGGGCGAAGCCCTAGAAAAAGGCGATCGATCCCGACTGGACCACAACAACCTCCACGACCAATTCAGTTGCCACTTCCTCGGTCGCGGCACCACCGCCGGCAAAGAAAGCTGGAACCTCGACAGCAACCGACCTGACGTCGGACTCGCCGCCACCATCGCAGCATCCTGCAATCCCCAAGGTGGTGAAGACTAGCCAACAAAGACCATTAGAGGGGGCCGGGAACTCGCTTTCCCAGCCCCCTCTAATGGTCTCACTCAACTGACCAGATCCTAGCGTCCCGCAACAGCGAGACCTCTTTTCAAGAGAACATAATCACGTACGCTGCGTCAACTCTGTTTTCGCGGCTTTTCTTTTCCTTTCTTGACAATCACCGATGCTACTAGTGCGAGTGCGCCAAAGTAAGAGCGTTATTCATAAGGTTGTTTACCAGCCGAGTCGATAAAGTTCGAGGCGGGTGACCGTACGAATGAGGTTGG
>NZ_JABRPL010000001.1:420317-1192474 GCF_013249015.1 Rathayibacter agropyri | reverse complement strand
TCGGCACCAGCGCAGTCACTCCCCGGAAAAGACCTTTCCATGGACAACATGATGACAACACACGCGCAGCCAACCGGAACATCTCCTCTATCCGTTCGGCGGTCGAAAGATGCATCGCTCACTGGAAGAACTGGAAGATCCTTAAGACCGGCTATCGCGGACGCCTTTCAGAACTTCCCAACCTCATTCGTACGGTCACCCGCCTCGAACTTTATCGACTCGGCTGGTAAACAACCTTATGAATAACGCTCTTAGACACCTTCTTGCGGTGCGCTCCGGTCTGGTTCGGATCAGCCCGGCGGAGCGAGGTTGGAGGGGTTTTAGGAGGGGATCGCTACGTCAGAGCTTCGCGCCCGTCTCCGGGTCGCGATTGCCGAACATGCCCGCGGTTTCATTCTTAATCATCTCGCGGACCGCTACCTGCCTCGCAGCGTCAGCAGCGGCAATCACCTCCGCGGTCGGGAAATCCGGGTCGCCAGCGACATCGACCAGGGCTGCGAGAACCAGCTCATCTCGCTCGCCGTCAGTCAGGAAACGAGTAGCGGCCTGCCTCTCCAAGTACCAGCGAGCGAGCGACTCCTTGTCCCAGTCGTCCAGCTCTACCTCCAACACGTTTTGCCAGCTGCCGTCGGTGAGACTGCTTATCGTCAGGTCCGCGCCGGTCTTCTGCAGTGCGGTCTTTAGGCTGACGGCCACCTCGAAGCCATCGTCGGAGGTCGGGTATGCGTCATCGGCCTCGTCGTCGAGGTCATCGGGTTCAGTCGTCGCGTCAGTCATGCGACGAATCTATCGCCCGGCTCCGACATCGGCGTCCGTTGGCCGCTCCGCGGTCGTGCCGGGGCGGCCCAGCGTTGGGCGCTGAGCGAGCACGCCGGGTTCCGAAGCCACCGGCCTGCCTGCGCCGCGCCTGCTCCTCCCTGGCGCCAGCGGCGGGCTAGGAGCCGTTGGGCGCCCTGAACATTGCCCGCCGATGCTCGGCCGCGCTCAGCGGGCGCCGCACCGTTGACGTCGGGTCGGAGCCATCGGCCGTCCCGGTGTACTCGGTCGCCTCCTCGCGCTCGGCAGCAGTGACCCGCTGGAAAGGTGCCTTGCCGGCCCGGCCGTCAAAATATCTGCCCCATCGTTCTCTCCTCTGTTCGGTATGCCCGAAGGCTACCTGTCCGCCTAGTTTTCGTTATTACCCATTGCAACGCCGCGGTATTGCACTCTTGACTTATCCCAATTGGCATTGGAAAGGCGCTCCGATCAAGCGGGGGAGGTTAGCGGCGGGTTAAAGTAGCGCTATCCGATCAGGAAAGGAGGCGCCTTAATGCCGACAGGTCGTCCACCCAAGAACTACGTCCCTCTGCGGTCTTCCATTCCGCCCGAAATGGACGAAGCGCTCGATGCTTTCGTCGCGGCTACCGGCCTGGCGAAGGCCTCGCTGATTCGTAGCGCGTTGGCCGAGAAGCTGGTTGAGCTCAACCTCCTTCCGTCCCACCCGTCCATCCCACTCGCCCTCACCACCCGTTCCACCAACGATTAGGAAGGTTCGACAATGAGTACTCAGTACGTGACCCCACGACAGTTCCGAGGTGGCCCCGCTTCCGACGACCTCCCGACCGAGATCTCCAACGACCTCGCCGACCACATCACCGGCAGCTCGCGGAGTCGAGTTCACGCCGACCTGCCCGCGTACCCCGGGACCGAAGGGTCGTCGCTCGCTCGTGACCTCAAGCGCAAGCACGTCCCCGTCGCCCAGCGGGCGGCGCAGGAGCTGAAGGCCGCGCTCAGCCACGCGGAGGAGGCCCTCCTCGCCGTCATCGAGCAGCACGAGGCTCGCACCGAGCGGCACGACCGCTTGCAGGCGTACGCGAAACAGAAGGGCAACCGCACCATCGGTGGCTCGTTCGCGGGCGGAGCGGGACGATGATCGCCTTCCCGCGTGGCAACTTCGACGAGGTGCGCTCAGCGGTCCGCGACCAGCCGTACGCCAACGCCAAGGCCGAGCGCGACGCCATCAAGCACGTCGACCAGCTGGTCTTCGACGAGGTCCGCTCCCACGAACGCGAGCTGGTCCGAGAGTGGCAGTGGGCTGTCACCGATCTGACGACGACGATCCAGACCGCTGAGCACCTCGCCGACAAGCTCCAGAACGAGATCACCGGACCGTTCGTCAACGCGTCCTGGACCGAGAAGCCCGTCGACATCGGCGGGGCCGTCGCGCGGTACAACGTCTTCTTCCAGCAGGTGCAGGACGCCCTCGCGCAGCTCGCCAAGAAGGAGAGCGATATGTCCTGGAGGGCCGAGAAGCTCCGCGACCCGTACAACGACCTGGCGAACCTGCGCAACAAGTTCTTCTCCGGCAACCAGCGATTCGAGACCCGGCAGAGCTGGGTCGACGGGCAGGGGTTGAACCGCGCCGGTTCCGTCGACGTCACCACCGCCGTGGCCCCCATCGCCTCTCGGACGCCCGGACCGTCGCCGACGCTGTAAGTCACCGCACATGCAGAACGGCCCCAGAGCGGAAGGAAGACTCTGGGGCCGTTCTAGGACACGCATCAACAGACAGGAAGGAACACCGTGAACACCCTTAGTCTACCCTTTTCTCCCATACAAGTATTGTTCGCGCACTGGGAAAGAGCCCTTGAAGGTTCTGCAGAGCCCGAGTGGAAGCCGGACCCCGTGAACACGCCCATGCGGCTGTTGTCGCCGGTGGAGTTCGCCTCATTGCGCGTCCGGCTCCGGTGCGACGCTCAGGACCTCCAGCCCACCTCGCACGGCCCTGTCACCGATGCCGCGTTGCGTGTCGGACTGTGGGAGGCAATGGGCAAGCGCTTCAGCGGCTACAAGCTGGCGCAGGAGCTACAGCACTTCTTCAGCAGCCGCGGCCTCGTCGCCCTGGAGCCCTGGCGCGGGTGGGACATGCTCCGGGCCATCGACGCCACCGCCGACCTGCACGGCGTCGAGCTGTGGCTGGACGCGGAAGCCATCGAGCCCGACTGGAATCGATTCCGCGAGATGCGCCTGTCAGAGCGCCTGGCGGAGGTCACCGAGCGGCACCGAGCCCATCCGAGGTAAGGTTTACTCGTCCGGCTAGATCGGGCGGCACGGAACCAGTAGCAAACATTCGAAACTGTAGAAGAGCCCAGCAGGGCAACAACTGAACACTCCACTACATCTGCCAGCGCTTCCGCGTGGCGCTCACACCTCCGGACAACGAGTAAGCCGGACTACAGGTCGAGCGACAAGCTGCCGCGGCTGAGGATGGAACGGCATTCACCCGGTCCCTTGTGACCTAGGGCGTACGAGACGAGTGGGAACTACCTATCCAACACGGATGGGCGTTCCTCAGTCCGTGCGCTTTTCGCATTTAACGGGAACGTCCTCCACTTGCCTCGGAGGAACCCGCCATGAGCACCACCAAGCCGCAAGAGGTCTACCGCCTCTCGGAAGCACCAACCCACCCGCTCGCAGCCCAGTACCGGATCAGCAAGCGGCAGTTCGAGCGAGCAGTCCAGGCAGGGCGGATTAGCTACGCCCGGCCCGGTGGGCTCTACATCCTCTTCACCGACGAGGACATCACCGAGTTCATCTTGGGCTCGCGCACCCACGTTGTGAAGCCGTGAGCGCGCCGGCATCGCCCGAGCTGCAGAAATACGTCATCGCCCTCGGAGCGGAGCAGACGGGCGAGAACCAGTGGCAGGCGCGTTGCCCGAACCGGGACCACGACGACGTCAATGCGTCCTTCGGATTCAAGAAGGGCAACAAGTTTGCAGTTGTCGCGAACTGCCTCGGTTGCGACGACTGGCCAGCGGTCCGGGCGGGTCTTGTCGTGCTCGGACTCACGACTTGCGGAGTGCTCGGACGAGGGACGGTCGGGAAGGCGTCGGCTCGCAAGATTCAGCCCACTCCCGTTGTCGCCCCGCCGCCGCCCCTGGACGACCAGGAGAAGCCGCACGACTGGCACCGACTCCTGATGAGTCGCCACACGAAGCCGCTCGCCTTCCTCCAGAACGAGCGCGGGTTGTCCGAAGACACCATCGAGCGCTTCAAGCTCGGCTTCAACGGCGAACGCATCACCATCCCCATCGGCATCGAGGGCCAGTACGTCAACGCGAAGCTCTACAAGATCGGCGGGCAGGGCAAGAACAAGATGCTGCAGATCGAGGGCCACGGTTCGCCCGCGGTCCTGTACCCGCTCGAAGTCCTCGCCACCTCCACCGCTCCCGTGATCCTTTGCGAGGGCGAGATGGACGCGCTGAAGACGTTGCAGGAAAGCGGTGGTCAGTTCCTCGCGCTCACCGGTACTGGCGGCGCACACAACCCTCCGCGCGACCTGTCGCCGCTGGCTGGCCGGGAGGTGTTCGTCGCGTACGACGCCGACGACGCGGGCCGCAAGGGCGCCCAGAAGGTCCGGGAGCGCCTGGTCAAGGCGGGCGCCACCGCACACATCCTCGACTTGACCCGACTCGGCCTGACCTACAGCGAGAACCACGGCGAGGACCTGACCAACTACTGGATGAATCACGGCGGGACCGTCGGGACTCTCGTGGCCGAAATCGAGCGTCTGCGTAAGGCGAATGACGAGGACGACGAAGAGGACGACATAACCGACCCGGTGCTGGCGGCGATGGAGGCGGCGTTCCTCAGCGTCGGTGAGGTGCGCAACGACTCCTTCGCGAGCTTGGTGTCGGAGGAGGAGATGCTGACGCGCCCTCCGCTGGAGTACATCGTGGAGCCGTTCGTGCCGCGGGGCATGCACACGGTCATGTTCGGGGCGCCGGGCTCGTTCAAGACCTTCGCCATGCAGGACCTCGCCAGCCGTGTCCGCACGGGCATGCCCTTCCACGACGCCCAGCACCCCACAGTGCGCGGCGCCGTCCTCCTGCTGGAAGCGGAGGGGCTCCAGCAGTTTCAGGCGCGCACCCTCGCATGGCGGCAGTACTACGAGCCCGAGGACATGGCCGCGATCCGCTTCCTGGACGAGCCGCTCGACCTGTCGTCGCCGGAAGGTGCCGCCAACCTCGTACGGACACTCCTGCTCATGGAGGAGGCGACCGGCGAGAAAGTCGAGTTGGTGGCCGTCGACCCCGCCGCGCTGTACATGGCCGGCTCCGAGAACGAGGACGGCAACTTCGGCCTCGCGGTGGGGCTCAACGCCGTCGCAAAGTACCTCGACATCGGCGTCCTGCTGATTGTGCACACGAACGCTTCCGGCGAGCGCGCCCGCGGTACGGACCACTTCCGCATGCTGTCCGGCTCGTACATCCGCGTCGAGAAGCTGGAGGGCGGCCAGGTCGGGATGGTGCAGGAGAAGGTCAAGAACGCCGAGCCCCGCGCGCTGGTGTTCTACCCGGAGCCCGCCGCGGGTTCGGTGGTGCTGAAGGCGGAGGAGTGCCTGACCGCGGCGCAGTACAACGCGCGCAAGTTCGCCGCGCAATCCACCGAGCGCGCCAAGGCCAAGCTCAGCGAGAGCCGCAGCCACAACGCCGTCAAGACCGACAAGGCGAGCGAGATGATCCTCGACCTCGTCCGTGAGCAGCCCGGACTCACCATGAACAAGGTTTTGGAAGCGCTCCGCGGCAACGGCATAGGTAGCGCGAATCTCAACGCCACTCGCGAGAACCTCATCGCCCAGGGGCAGCTGATCATCCGCATCGGACCGAAATCGGCGCAGCTGCACTACCTCCCGGACGCCGCTCCGCCACCAGATATGAGCGGATAAACGACCGAACCGCACCGAACCCCATCGAACCCGGTTCGGACGACGAGAGTACCGAACCCCGGCCTACGTAGTAGTAGCCGGGGGTTCGGTACTCGTCTCGGCCGAATCAAGCACTTATCGAAGAAGTCCAAAGAAGGAGTTATGACGATGACCACAGACAAGACCAGAAGCTCTGCCAAGCGCACCCGCCCCCTTACACGGCAGAAGCCCTTACACGACTCGGAAGGCAACGAGGAACTGAACAGCGCTGACCTTGCACCCATGCGCCAGTGCACCGCGATGAGCAAGCGGAGCGGGGAGCAGTGCAAGAACTACGTGGGCGTTGGCCTTCGCACGTGCCGAATGCATGGCTCGGCCACGCGCCGGTCGAAGACAGCTGCCGCCAAGCGCATCGCCCAGGCGGCAGGCTACGCAGCCGACCTGCTCGCGGAGCTCATGGCGGACCCGGAGGTCCAGACGAAGGAGCGCGCGCAGATTGCACAAGACTTCCTCAACCGAGCGGGGCTCAACGGCAAGCGTGAGCTGGAGGTCAAGATCAGCAAGTGGGACGAGGTGTCCGCCGACATCGTGATCGACGTCGAGAATCTCGGCCCAGCCCCGACGTTCGCCTACGAGGACATCGTGGACGCCGACGAGGTGGACGACGAGTGGACGGAGGAGCAGGCCTACCACCGCCGCAACCACACCCCGGCTCGGACCGACGCGTCCGACCCGGCTCCGCCTCGGCGGAAGGTGCCGCGGCGCCGGTCGGGCAACGTCCCACCGAAGATGCAGGCGAGCGGCGACGCGCCGCGGCAACCGGGGCCGGTGCAGTCGAAGCCGGGCACGGTCGCGCCGCCGGAGCACCCGCCCGTCGACCAGGACCCGAGAGCCCGGGAGGCGGACAGCCCGCGGAAGCGTCCGAGGGTCGCCGCCCGTCGCCAGAAGCGGTGACGCGAGGGCCAGCGGCGGGACCTACCCGTCGACCGCGACGCGGGCAGGTGCGCCGCTGGCCCAGAACCCACCCATACGCCCACGCGAACCCCAGGGGCGCCCTCCGGGGTGAGCTGAGAGATTCTCTGGCCAGAGAATCGGATGTCTGACCGGGAGTTTTGAAGCCATGGGCGGCAGGCGAGAGTAACCCGAACGCTGACGGACGTCACCGTTCCGAAACCAAGGAGAAACCCGTGTCTACGAACTACGAAGTCGCCCTCGACGTTCTCGCCTACTGCCCCGATTCCTACGAGGCGTTCGTCGGCGCCCACGACTACAACGTCGACGCGGCTACGGACGCGCTCATCTCCGGGGCTGTCGCCGCGGGCTGGTTCCTCGACCCGGCCGACGCGGCTGTGGCCGTGGAACCCGCTACCCGCCCGCTCGTCCGCGAGGTCTTGGCCTACGCCTTCGCGTCTGCGGTGCTCTGATGCGGCTCCTGGCCTACCTCCGCGTGAGCAAGGTGTCCAAGCGTGGCGAGCGCCTCGGCCTGGAGGCACAGCGCGCCGCGATCCTTTCCGCCGCCGAGCGCAACGGGTGGGAGATCGTGGGGTGGTACGAGGACGACGGGGTGTCGGGCAAGAGCACCGACCGCCCCGGCCTGCAGTCCGCCCTCACTACCCTCCGGTCGCGGAAGGGTCGAGTGGCGGACGGCCTCGTCGCCGCCAAGCTCGACCGGCTGTCCCGTTCGGTCATGGACTTCGGCGAGCTGCTCGACCTGTCGCGACGGCAGCGGTGGTCCATCGCCGTCCTCGACCTGGACCTCGACACCAGCACCGCCACGGGTCGGATGCTCGCGCGGATCGTCGCGAACATCGCCCAGTGGGAGCGGGAGATGATCGGCGAGCGGACGAAGGCCGCGCTGGCCGTGAAGCGCGCCGACGGCGTCCAGCTCGGGAAGCCTTCCACCGTGCCCGCCGACGTGGCCGCGCTCATCCTCTCCCGCAAGGCGCAGGGCGTGCCCCTGTCCGGCATCGCCCGCCTGCTCAACGCGGAAGGCGTGCCCACCCCTGGCGGCTCGGCCCGCTGGTCGCACGTCGCCGTCGGCCGCGTCGTACAGCGCGCTGCCCTCGCTGAGGAGGCTGCCTGATGGCGAACGTTCGACAGGTCAACCGCAAGGTTGGGACTGCCTACGAAGTCCGATGGCGGGACGGCAACGGCGGGTTCAAGCAGCGGACATTCACCGTGAAGCGCGAGGCCGAGCGCTTCGCTCTCAAGGTGGAGTCCGAGCTAGAACGTGGTGCGAGCACCGAGCCGCTGGTGAAGAACTCGAAAACCGTCGCCGAGGTGGTCGCCGCGTCGTTGGCTGCAAGCAAGCCGGAGCTGAAACCGCGCACGTACCGGTCAGCCGAGCTGCTCTATTCAGGTCGGGTGCTGCCCCGGTTCGGGAAGCGGCGCATTGCCACGCTCACCCGCGCCGACGTGCAGGCCTGGGTTGGGGACCTGCATGCCGAGGGGCTGGCGCCGATGACGGTGCACCACTGCTACGTGGCGCTCCGGAAGGTCTGTAAGCACGCCCTCCACGACCGGCTCATCTCCTACAACCCCTGCGACGGGGTGAAGCTGCCGAAGAACCACGACGCCGGACAGTTCGCTCCAACCTTCCTCGCGACGGCTCAGGTCGAAGCGCTCGCCGGGAAGCTGGCCGACTCGGCGCCGTACGACATGCTGGTCCGCTTCGCCGCCTATACCGGCCTTCGGGCGGGCGAGCTGGCTGGGCTCCGCGTCCAAGACGTCAACCTCGCCCGCGGCCACGTGCAGGTTCGCCAGACGATGCAGCACGTCGCGGGGGAGTGGGTAGCCGGCACGCCCAAGTCGAAGCGCTCGACCCGCGACGTCCCGCTGATGCACAGCGGCCTGATCGCGGACCTGTGCCGGTACCTCCTCCAGCACCCGCACTCCGGCGACCCCTCAGCGCTGTTCTGGCCGGGGCGGGCGGTCGGCGGGCGGCGCCGCCCGGACTACTCGCGGGTCATGGACAACGCGAGCTTCCGCCGGAACTACTTCCGTCCCGCGCTCGCCGCCGCGAAGCTGCCCGACATGCGCGTGCACGACCTCCGCCACACGGCCGCATCCCTCTGGCTGGCCGCGGGGTTCCAGCCGTACGAGGTGAGCCGGTGGCTTGGCCACTCGAACGTGACCACAACGGACACGATCTACGCCCACCTCTACGCCACCGACTACACCTCCCACGTTGCCCGTTTTGACGCCTTCGTTGCGCTCGATCGCGACCTCCGACGGGAGCTGTCGCCGGACGCGCGTAACCTTGACGTCTTGACCTCGGAAGGCCTCGCATGACTCTCGAACAAACCCAGGCTGCAACTCGGAAGCGGCACGGCCAGCACTACACACCCGCACTCCTCGCAAACTTCTTGGCACGGCGGCTTCTGGCGACCCTGAGCCTAGAAGGGCCAGTACTTCGCGTGCTCGATCCTGCATGCGGTGACGGTGAGCTACTGCTTGCGATGGCGCGCTCTTTCGAGCAGAGGGGGCACGAGGTAAGCCTTCAACTGGTCGGTTACGACATCGACGAAGTTGCAATTGCAGTCGCGAGGGAGCGCGCAGCGGCTCTTGGAGTTGATGCGACCTTTGAATGCCGAGACTTCCTGCTTGCCTCCGATGAGCTGCCTTCTGCAAGCTTCGATGCGATCATTACAAATCCCCCTTATGTGCGAACACAGCAACTTGGGGCCGCAACGACGCAGGTGCTCGCTGAAAAGTATGGACTTACCGGACGAATTGATCTTACTCATCCCTTCGTCTCGATCGCTCCGCGACTACTGAATGACAACGGCGCGCTCGCATTGCTTTGTTCCAATCGCTTCTTGTCGACGAAGGCAGGTGCGAACGTCCGTGCCGTTTTTGAGACACATCTCACACCACTGGAACTGTACGACCTCGGGGACACCAAAATGTTCGGCGCAGCAGTTCTGCCCGCGGTAGTCATCGCCGTGCAGAAAGACTTGAAAGAGTCCACTCCTGTGGGCCTCTACATGACGGCGTACGAGTCATCCGCTTCCTCCGACGGCCCGGATTTATTCGACGTGCTCAATGCTCGGGGGCGCGGCATGGCAACTTGGGATGGTCGGACCTTTGAGGTACGCGCGGGCACGCTCCAGCAAGGCGCTCAGGGTTCCGTTCCCTGGAGAATGGGTGGCACCGAGGAAAAGGTCTGGTTTGACGCGCTGTCAGTAGGCACCTGGAAGACGTTCGGTGAAATTGCCAAAATCCGCGTGGGGATTAAGACGACGGCCGACTCCGTGTTCATCAGCGACCGTTGGAGGGAAATGCCAGAGGCGGAAATGCCGGAAGAAGACCTGTTGCTGCCGCTGACAACCCACCACAACATCACGATGTGGCAATTCAAGCCGGGGAGGCTGTCCGTACTTTATCCATACCACCTCGACCAGGAGCGCCGCACTGTTGTTGACATGGCGCACTATCCGAGGGCGATGTCCTACTTGGAAGCTCATAGAGAGCGCCTGGAAGGACGCAAGTACGTGCTTGACGGCGGGCGGCAGTGGTACGAGATTTGGGTACCTCAGAAACCTGCCCAGTGGGCTCGGCCAAAACTTGTATTCCCCGACATTAGTGAACTTCCAAAGTTCGCGTTCGACCGCTCTGGTGCAGTTGTGAACGGAGACTGCTACTGGATCTCCGTGGATGACATCGGTAGCGAGGATCTCGCTATGTTGATGCTTGGTGTTGCCAACTCCACTACGGCGATAAGGTTCTACGACCACGTTTGTGGTAATAAATTGTACTCGAATCGACGGCGTTGGATTTCCCAATACGTCAGTCGCTTTCCTGTACCGAATCCGACTACCCCTGAGTCGGTCGACATAATCCGTTTGGTCAAGTCTCTAGTTGATTCCGGCGGTTCCGTCACGCAAGAGGTGCTCGATGAGCTTGATCGACTAGTAGAGGCTGCGTTCGACACCCAGCTCGTGGCAAGCGATTCGCTCTTCTAGCTTCTATAGAAGTTCGATGGCAGTCGTAGCTGGAGTTTTGAGTTTGACACGCGACCTCCGAATTGTTGATACTCGGTGAAAAACTCGGCACCCGTCGTCAGCACTAAGGATGTAACGGTGAAGCTGACTGGGCTATCGCGTTCTCCGTAGAAGATGGCATAACGCACATCTCTTGCTGCCAGCCGTCCGTCTAGGGAGGCGATTGGGGTATTGGAGCTTGGGAGCTCAAGGCCCAAGTCGACCGTTCGAGCCAGTTGCAATTTAACCTCGACGACTTGGGAAAGGATGTCTGGGAATTGTCCATTGTCGGCGAAGTTTGCTAGTCCAAGTGCTTGACATGCCGCCCGATGGACCACCTCTCCGCGCAAGCGTTCCTGGGTGAGCCCAGGATCAGCAAAGGTCGCCCCGATTAGGGTCAGTAGGGCGTCATAGACTGCCGCGATCGACAGCACCTTACCCGGCAGGGGACGAGCTACTGGTGATACCCCCTCGGTAGTGGTCAGAGACGCACTGGGTTGAAGTGTTGAGTTGAAGTGGAAGGTGTCCTGGCGTGAAACCAACTTTGATGCGCCATCTCCAAGCCGGGCGGCTTGGAACTTACTGGTGAGGGTTCCAGTGGTGTCGTATGCGGTGAGGTCCGCCCCAGCAATAACGCGTACTGCGTGCACGATCCCCGCACTGTCTAGCCCGATGACCACATATCGGCGAGCCGCGTCCAGCTCAGCGTTCCAAACTTGAAGATTGTTCGCCTGCTGCACGTAGACATCCAGGTTGGGATGCGGAAGGCGAGGTTGTGTCTTCTGGAAACTGAGGGGCGCTAGGTACCCGAGAGTCTCGGCGACCACAGTCTTCGCTACCTTCGAGCGAGTGCGTACTGGCAAATCAGCCAGATCTTCTGAGTCGACGAGAGCGGAGCTGAGTATCGCCTCTAGCTGCTCCGGACTGAAGTACGTCGGATCTTCAGCGAGGGCGGCTGGCTCGTAGAGGGAGGGCCGCCTGTCTCGGACCGCCTCACGAACGCGGATGGCTTCAGATAGGTCTTTGCGGCTATGCACGCCTCAGTGTGGCAGAGCGAGGGGTTTTGGAGGGGTTGTTACCCATCGGAGCCCCCGCTAGAGGCCTACTTCCGCGCCGTTACTGGTGGGCCCCGTCGGGCTCGAACCGACGACCCGCGGATTAAAAGTCCGCTGCTCTGCCAACTGAGCTAGAGGCCCGCGGGGTCCAGGGTAGCGCCCCGGCGAAGGGCTGCAGGGCATAGTGGCGCAGGAGCACGCGTTACCCTCCTCGAACCCACCGATATGCGGGCGCGAGAGCGACCGTGTGCATGACCGCGGAAGGCGGCCCCATGACAGACGGCTTCCACAAGCCGACCAAGTTCCCCTCCCACGTCTTCGAGGCGTTCCAGGGAGGAGAGGACCCCGCCCAGATCAGCCGCGTCGCTCACGAGACGGCGATCGCACTACTGAGCCGCGTCCGCAGCGACCCCGACCCCGTCATCATCGACCGGTTGGTTGAGTACACCGATCACAACGGCATCGATGCGCTTGCTGAACTCTGGGCACGCTCGAACGCCGCGAGCCTCCCGGGCGCGCTGTGGCGCCTGTACCTGCTGCGTCTCGTCATCCGCCAGGATCCGGACAGCACGAGCTTCCTCTACCAGCGCGGAGTCGACCTCTCGGTGACGATCGACCCGGTCGTCGCCGGCGCGAGCACCCCGACGGGCCCAGCCGAAATCACTGAGCTGGCCGACCGGATCCTCCGCGGTGTCTTCGACGGCGACTTTGCGGTGGCGCTGGATCGCGCGGCAGCGTTCTGCCGAGTGAGCGCCTCCGGAGCCGCCTCCGTGGCAGACGATGTCGAGTTGGTAGACGCTGGGCGCGCGAGCGAGCTGACCACACGAGCCCTGCGGCTCTCGACCACGGCGGCGGAACTGGCGGGCTGCGCGCGGCTCTGGCGCAGCGGCTCCCTCGACTAAGCGCCTGGCCCCGTTCACGCGCGGCGAACGCCACTCGCGAGCAGATGGGAGGCGTTTGTTAGACTCAGCGAGGCCGGATCGCAGTAACCCCGGGCTCCACTTATAGCCGCTTCGAGCGGCCTCGCGCCGAGAGGCGTTCCTGCGGTCCGGCCCCTTCTCTGCTCGCACCGCGGCACGCCGCGCGGTGCGTGAGGCGAGGGGCCCAGGAGGAGTCGATCCTCACCAGAGTCCCTACAGACAGGGTCCCTACAGACAGGCGATACCGGGATGAAGAACAGCAGAGCGTTCCGGATCGGAGCGCGCGTCTGGGCAGGGGCAGGCTTGCTCCTCGTTGCCACGCTCTACCTCCTTGCCGCGGGCGGTGTCGATTCGGCCGAGGGTGCGCAGTTTGCAGCCGGAGTGTCGGTGTCGCAGGGCGCTGTGATGCGGACGCTGGCCGCACTCGACATCGTGGCCGGCGTCTGGGTGCTTGTGCGCCCGCGCAGCTACGCAGGGCTGACAGCGGCTGGCGTCGCCGTCATCTCGCTCTGGCTGGCCCCCAGACTCCGCTCGTCGGCGCTCGTCGACATCGGCCCGGTCGATCTCGACATCCGATTCGTCACGCACCCTCTCGAGGTGTCGGTCGTCGTCGCGGGCCTCGCCGTGACAGCCTTCTGGATGACGCGAAATCGTTCTGCCCGGGCGCGGGCGAGGCAGGGTTCATGACGGACGACACCACAGCGGATGCCGCGGCGCTGCTCGAGCGCATTGCCACGGGCGAACAGGCCGCCTTCTCCGAGTTGTACGACCAGATGGCAGCGCGAATTTTGGGCCTGATCGCCCGCGTACTCGTCGACCGCTCGCAGTCCGAGGAGGTGGCCCAGGAGGTCTTCCTCGAGATCTGGCAAACCGCAGGACGATTCGCTCCGAATAAAGGAAGCGCGACGACCTGGATCCTCACGATGGCACACCGCAGGGCTATCGACAGGGTTCGCGCGGCCCAGGCAGGCCGTGACAGGGACATGCGCATCGGTATACGAGATCTCGGTCGTGACTACGACCAGGTCTCCGAGCAGGCGGAGGTGTCCCTCGAGCATGAAAAGGTGGCGGTCGCCATGGGCCGCCTGACCCAGTTGCAGCGGCAGGCTCTGCAATTGGCGTACTACGGCGGTTACTCGCACAGCGAGATCGCGGGGATCCTGCAGTGCCCCGTGGGTACCGTCAAGACACGCTTGCGTGACGGAATGATCAGACTTCGAGAAGAAATGGGGGTGGCCCTGTGAATGATGTGCGACTCCCGAACGGGATGGACGATCCGCGTGATCTTGCGGCGGGTCACGCACTGGGCATCCTGACGCCCGAGGAGCAGGAGCGCTACGGGCGCTTCCTGGCCGAGCACCCGGAGGCGCGCGGCGAGGCCAATGCGTTCGCCGAGGTGGCGGAGGCGCTCGTCGCCGACGCACCCGCTGTCGAGCCTTCCCCCCGGCTCAAGGCCGACCTGATGGCGATCATCGCGACCACGCCGCAGCTGCCTCGTGACAAGCACGACGACAAGGAGGGAGAGCCCACCGCGCCCCGTCCTCGCCCTGTCGCGCCCACCCCGGACCAGGCGACGCGCTCCAGCGGCAGCGGCAGTGCCTCCAACCGGGCTCAGAGCCGTTGGTTCAGCCGTCCCGCTGCCTACCTGTCTGCGGCGGCCGCCGCTGCGGTGATCGTGGTCGGCGGAGTGACCCTTCCGCCGCTGCTCTCGCCGGTCGCTGGTCAGACGCAGCAGCAGACGGCACTCGATCAGATCCGCAGCGCGCCCGACGCGCAGGAGACGACGGGCACTGTTGCCACCGGTGAAACGGCCACGCTGGTCTGGTCGAGTTCGCTCGGCCGCTCGGCTCTCGTTGTGAACGACCTGACGCCGCTGCCGGAGGGCAAGACCTACGAGCTCTGGTACATCGGCACCTCGGGGCCGGTCGCGGCAGGCACGTTCGACGGCGGAGAGGGCAGCATCGTCGCTCCGCTCGAGGGCACGATGGCCGAGGGCTCGGTCGTGGCCGTGACGGTCGAGGCTGCGGGCGGCTCCGTGACTCCGACGACCGACCCGATCCTGGCCATCGACACGGCCTGATCCGGCGCACGACGACGAGAGCCGCACTCCCGAGGGGGTGCGGCTCTCGCCATCGTCGGGACAGGATCAGCCGAAGCGGCCCGACACGTAGTCCTCGGTCGCCTGAACGGATGGGCGCGAGAACATTGTCGCGGTGTCGTCGTACTCGATGAGCTTGCCCGGCTTGCCGGTGCCCGCGATGTTGAAGAACGCGGTGCGGTCCGAGACGCGCGAGGCCTGCTGCATGTTGTGGGTCACGATGACGATCGTGTAGTCGTTCTTCAGCTCCTCAATGAGGTCCTCGATCGCGAGCGTCGAGATCGGGTCGAGGGCCGAGCAGGGCTCGTCCATCAAGAGGACGTCCGGCGAGACCGCGATCGCTCGGGCGATGCACAGGCGCTGCTGCTGGCCGCCCGAGAGGCCCGAGCCGGGCTTATCGAGGCGGTCCTTTACCTCGTTCCAGAGGTTCGCGCCCTGGAGGGAGCGCTCGACGAGCGCGTCGGCGTCCGACTTCGAGATGCGGCGGTTGTTGAGCTTGACCCCGGCGAGCACGTTGTCTCGGATGGACATCGTCGGGAACGGATTGGGGCGCTGGAACACCATGCCCACCTGACGGCGAACCTGGACCGGGTCGACGCCCGGTGCGTAGAGGTTGTTGCCGTCGATCAACACCTCGCCCTCGACGTGCGCCCCCGGAATGACCTCGTGCATGCGGTTGAGAGTGCGGAGGAAGGTCGACTTGCCGCAGCCGGAGGGGCCGATAAATGCCGTGACGGTGCGGGGCTCGATGGCGAGCGAGACGCCCTCCACGGCGAGAAATTGGCTGTAGTAGACGTTGAGGTCGTTGACCTCGATGCGCTTAGACATTGCTTCCTTCGGGGATTTCGGCCAGAGCCGAGGGGTGGGGGTGTCAGCGGCCGAGCTTGGGGGCGAAGATCTTCGCGATCAATCGGGCGGCGAGGTTCAGCGCCATGACGATAAGGATGAGCACCAGAGCGCCGGTCCACGCTCGGTTGAGGAACGCCTCCGCGTCGGGGCCCTGGTTCGCGTACTGCGTGTAGACGAACACCGGCAGCGTCATCATTCGCTCGCTGAACAGGTCGTAGTTCATCGAGGCGGTGAAGCCCGCGACGATCAGCAGCGGAGCGGTCTCGCCGATGACGCGGGCGATCGCCAGGGTGATGCCCGTGGTAATGCCGGCGACGGAGGTCGGCAGCACGATCTTGACGATCGTCAGCCGCTTCGGCACGCCCAGTGCATAGGACGCTTCGCGCAGCTCGTTCGGCACCAGCTTGAGCATTTCCTCCGACGAGCGGACAACCACGGGGATCATGAGCACGGCCAGAGCGATCGAACCGGCGAAGCCCATCCGCACGCCCGGTCCAAGGATCAGGGAGAAGAGTGCGTAGGCAAAAAGGCCGGCGACAATCGAGGGGATGCCCGTCATCACGTCGACGAAGAACGTGATCGCGCGGGCAAGGTGGCCGCGGCCGTACTCGACCAGGTAGATCGACGTGAGCAGGCCGATCGGCACCGAGATCAGCGCGGCCATCGCCGTGATCTCGACCGTGCCGATGATCGCGTGTAGGGCGCCTCCACCGGCGTCGATGACATTGCGCATTGAGGAAGAGAAGAACAGCGGATCGAAGCGGGCGAAGCCGTTGGAGACGACCGTGTAGAGCAGCGAGATCAGCGGCAGTAGCGCGATGATGAACGCCGTGGCGACCAGCGATGTCACCAGGCGATCGACCGCCTTGCGGCCCCCCTCCACCAGGCGCGAGACGACATAGATCGCGATATCGAACAGGATGGTGCCCCAGAAGATTGCGCCAACGAGGCTGAAGTCGTTCATCATGCCGGCGGCCTGAAGAACCAGGAAGACAGCGGCGAAGACGACCCAGCTGCCGACAAGCAGCATCCAGGGGGTGCCCTTGGGCAGTTTGCCGGTCTCGAGCGAGAGGGGCATGGTCGACGTGGCGGCGGACATCAGTTGGCTCCCGAGAAGGCCTTGCGGCGATTGACGATGAACCGTGCGAACGAGTTCACGACGAGGGTGATGACGAAGAGGATCAGGCCCGAAGCGACGAGCACGTTCACGCCGACCCCGCTGGCCTCCGGGAACTGCAGCGCGATGTTCGCGGCGATGGTGTTCGAGTTCTGCGAGGTGAGCAGGAGGAACGAGACGACCGTTGCAGGCGAGAGCACCATCGCGACGGCGAGCGTCTCACCGAGAGCACGGCCAAGGCCGAGCATCGCGGCCGAGACGATTCCGGGGGCGCCGAAGGGGAGGACGGCCATGCGGATCATCTCCCAGCGGGTGGCGCCGAGCGCCAGAGCCGCCTCCTCGTGCAGGCGCGGAGCCTGGAGGAAGATCTCGCGGCAGACCGCCGTAATGATCGGGATGACCATCACGGCCAGCACGACGGAGGCGGTGAGGATCGTCTTGCCCGTGCCCGAGGCTTGGCCGCCGAAGAGCGGGAACCAGCCGATGTTCACGTTGAGGAAGAGGTAAAACGGCTGCACCATCGGTGCGAGCACGGTCGCGCCCCAGAGGCCGAAGACAACCGAGGGCACAGCGGCCAGCAGGTCGACGACGTAGCCCAGCGCAATGGCGATGCGGCGCGGCGCGTAGTGCGAGATGAAGAGTGCGATCGCGATCGACAGCGGCAGAGCGATCACCAGGGCGATGACCGCCGACCAGATCGTGCCGAACACTAGGGGACCGACGTAGGCCCAGAAGCTCGTCGCGTCGCCCGGGAGGCTGGCGGCCGGCGCGGTGAACGCGGGGATCGACTGCGCGATGAGAAAGATCGCGACGGCAGCGAGGACGAGGAGGATGAGGGAGCCGGCGGCGACGGTCGAGATCGAGAAGACCCGATCTCCGACGCGCACCTTCGCCTTCGGGCGGACGACGGTCTCAGTTGCCATTCCAGGGGACTCTCTTCAGACGAGGTGGTTCGGCGGTGCGCCCGAATAAGGCGGTGTGCACAGGGGAGATGCTAGGGCTCGGAAGGCGATTCGGGGGAGTCGAACCCCGGCACATGCAGGGCCCGTCCCGCAGACGGTGCTGCGAGACGGGCCCTGCCAGTGGGACTACTTGATCGATGTGATCGCGGTAGCGACTGTGGCCGAGAGGTCCGAACTCAGCGGCGCGGAACCGGCCTGAGCGGCGGCGGCCTCCTGGCCCTCCTCGCTCGCGATATACGAGGCAAACTGCTTGATGACCTCGCCCTTCTCGGCGTCCGAGTACTCCTGGCAGACGATCAGGTAGCTGACCAGGACCATCGGCCAGGCATTCGCCTCCGTGCCGGTGCGGTTGATCTTGATCGCGAGGTCGTTCGCCTCGCGGCCCTCGGCGATCGGCGAGGCGGCGACGACAGCCGCCGCTCCATCGGCCGAAATGGTCGAGAACGCGTCGCCGACCTTCAGCTGGGCCATGGCCATGCCCTTGGCGCCGGACTCGTCGGCATAGCCAATCGTGTTGGTGCCGTTCTTGACGGCGTCCACAACACCGGAGGTGCCCTTGGCGCCGTCACCGCTCTGGTAGGGGAAGGTCTGCGCCGCAGGAGCGTCCCAGACGTCGCTCGCGGTGGCCGCGAGGTAGTCGGTGAAGTTCTGCGTGGTGCCCGAGTCGTCCGAGCGGTGCACCGAGGTGATGTTCGCGCTGGGGAGGGTGGCGTCGGGGTTCAAAGCCTTGATCTCCGGAGCGTCCCACGTGGTGATGGTGCCCTTGAAGATGCCGGCGATGGTGGCCGCGTCGAGCTTGAGCTCCTTGACACCCTCCACGTTGAAGATGACCGCGATCGGCGAGATGTAGACCGGCAGGTCGATCGGCTTGCTGTTGGGCGCGCAGGCGGCGAAGGTGCCGGCGAGCTCGTCGTTCTTGAGAGCGGAGTCGGAACCGGCGTAGTCCGCGGCGCCGTTGATGAAGCTGGTGCGGCCGGCGCCCGAGCCCTGAGGGTCGTAGTTGACGGTGACGCCCGGGTTCGCGGTCTGGAACGCGGCGGCCCAGGTGGTCTGCGCGGTGCCCTGAGCGGAGGAGCCGATGCCGGTGATGGTGCCCGAAAGCGTGGAGGTGGTGGCGGAGCCGGAGCTGCCGCCTGCGGCCGGTGCCTCGTTGGCAGCGCAGGACGTCAGCGTGATCGCTGCGACGGCGGCGACGACGGCCGCCTGGCCGAGACGCGAGAATCTCACAAGTATCCCTTTCGGGTAGGAAAAGCGGGGAAAACAGAACAGGGCCTGGTGCAGCCCGGGAGCGAGAGTAGTGAGACGTCGTGTCCTCGCACCGTCCGCTCGGTGAACGCGCGGTAAACGCGGGTCCTCCGAAGCGCTGAGACGGGCTTCAGGCCAGCGGCGAGTGTGTCTCCACTGCGACGATGCCGGAGCCCGGGTGCTCGGTCGAGAGATGCACCACGGCGAAGCCGCCAGTGGGCAGCGCCGACGCCTCGTCAAGATAAGGGCCAAGCGGAGTCGCGGTGGCGAGGGCGATTTCGCGCAGGATCTCGGGAATCACCGGGCGGTGGCTGCAGAGCACCGTGGTTTTGCGGGCGCGCACGCGCTTGCCGATCAGGGCACGGAGGTCGGCGGGAGCGTTCCCCTGCGCCTCCTGACTGATCTCGTCGTGGAGGCGGACGTCCTTCTTGAGCAGTGTCGCGAGCGGCGCGACCGTTGACCGGCAGCGCTTAGCGGTGCTCGAGATCAGCCGACGTGGCCCCCAGGCAGCCACCGCTCGGGCCGCGGCGTCCGCTTCCGCGCGCCCGCGTTGCGTGAGTCGGCGGGTGGAGTCGCGGCCTTCCCAGGAGCTGGCAGGAACGGCTTTTGCGTGCCGAAGCACCACGATCGCGAAGGTGTCGAGCACCCCGCGCGCGGCAATGCGGGCGAACTCGTCGACAATCGTGACGTCGTGCGGGTACGTCAGGTAGCTCCGGGCCCGCTTTACGGTGACCCACTCAAGAGCCTCGACCTCGTCGTTGGGGAGGAAGTCGGAGGCGAGCACCGCCTTCTCGGTCACCTGCGCAGCCCAGTAGTACACGGCCTTCGGACGCCCGTTCGGGAGCGAGTACTCGGTGCAGCCGAGGGGCACGCCGAGGGCGACGGCGAGCCCCGTCTCTTCTCGAATCTCGCGCACTGCGGTCTCGGGGAGGGACTCTCCGGCATCCACCTTGCCCTTGGGCAGGCTGACGTCCCTCCGGTGCGGGCGATGGATCACGAGGACGTGCGGCCTCCCCTCGATGATCCGCCAGCACACGGCCCCTGCTGCATACACGGTGCCTGTCACGGCGTCAGCGGCCGGAAGCCCGGTTGGCGGAGCGCGTTGCTGTGCGCTTGCGGTGGGTGATGTGCTGCATCAGCTGGTTCTGCAAGTCGGCCAGCGGGGCGCCGTCCCCGTCGAGGTGGTGTCGCGACCACACTCCGTCGGGCCCGAGCCACCAGGATGCGGTGCGCTCGTCCATCGCGCGCTCGAACATGTCGTCGATCTCGCTGAGGTGCGCGGGCTCGACGATCCGCACCAGCGCCTCGACGCGGCGATCGAGATTGCGGTGCATCATGTCGGCGCTGCCGATGAAAACGTCGGGCTCGCCGCCATTGACGAAGCTGAAGATGCGCGAGTGCTCGAGGTAGCGTCCGAGGATCGAGCGCACCCGGATGCTCTCGGAGAGACCTTCCTGCCCGGGCTTCAGCCCGCAGATTCCGCGCACCCAGACGTCGACCGGCACGCCGGCCTGGCTTGCCCGGTAGAGGGCGTCGATCACGGCTTCGTCGACAATCGAGTTGACCTTGATCCGGATGCCGGAGGGACGGCCCGCCCGCGCGTTCTCGGTCTCGACGGCGATCCGCTTGAGCAGGCCTTTGCGGAGGTGGCGCGGCGCGACGAGCAGGCGCTTGAACTTCTTTTCAATCGCGTAGCCCGAAAGCTCGTTGAACAGGCGCGTGAGGTCTTTGCCGACCTCGGGATCAGCGGTGAGAAGGCCGAGATCCTCATAGATTCGGGACGTCTTCGGGTTGTAGTTGCCTGTGCCGATGTGGGAGTAATGGCGGAGCACCCCGCCCTTCTCCTGGCGGATGACGAGCGCGAGTTTGCAGTGCGTCTTGAGCCCGACGAGCCCATAGACCACGTGCACGCCCGCCTTCTCGAGCTTGCGCGCCCACGAGATGTTCGCCTGCTCATCGAAGCGGGCCTTGATCTCGACCAGTGCGAGTACCTGCTTGCCCGACTCGGCCGCGTCAATCAGAGCCTCCACGATGGGGGAGTCGCCAGAGGTGCGGTACAGCGTCTGCTTGATCGCGAGCACGTCCGGATCGGCTGCCGCCTGCTCAAGGAACGACTGCACGCTGGTCGCGAACGACTCGTAGGGGTGGTGCAGCAGCACGTCCCCCCGTGAGACCGCCTTGAAGATGTCCTGCCGCTGGTTGGGCTCGCTCGGCGAGAGCTGCACCGCAGTGGTAGGGACGTGGTTGGGGTACTTGAGGTCGGGGCGGTCGATCTTCTGCAGGCTGAACAACCCGCTGAGATCGAGCGGAGCCGGGAGCTTGTAGACCTCCTGGGTCGTGATGTCGAGTTCGCGCACCAGCAGGCCGAGAGTCTCGTCGTCCATATCGTCGGTGACCTCGAGGCGGATGGGCGGGCCGAACCGGCGGCGCAGCAACTCCTTCTCGAGCGCCTTGATCAGGTTCTCGGTCTCGTCCTCGTCGACCTCGACATCCTCATTGCGGGTCACGCGGAACACGTGGTGATCGAGGATCTCCATCCCGGGGAACAGGTCGTCGAGCTGATTAGCAATCAAATCTTCGAGCGAGATGAAGCGCATGGGCGTGCCCGGTCCGGCCACGCCTGCGATCCGCACGAAGCGGGGCAACATCTGCGGCACCTTGAGGCGGGCGAACTCGACCTTCTGCGTCTTCGGGTTGCGCACTCGCACCGAGAGGTTGAGCGAGAGGCCAGAGATGTAGGGGAACGGATGCGCCGGATCGACCGCGAGCGGCATGAGCACGGGAAACACCTGCGCCGAGAAGTAGTCGTCGAGCACCGTCCGCTCCGCATCGCTGAGTTCGTCCCAGCGCACGAGGTCGATACCGCCGTCGCGCAGGGCCGGCTCGACCAGCTCCTTGAACGCGCGGGAGTGGCGCTGCTGCAGGAGATGTGCCTTCTCGGAGATGTCGGTGAGCACATCGACGGGGACACGCCCGATGTTCGTCGGCAGAGCGAGGCCGGTGAGGATGCGGCGCTTGAGACCCGCGACCCGGACCATGAAGAACTCGTCGAGGTTGGACGAGAAGATCGCCAGGAAATTCGCCCGCTCGAGGGCCGGTACCAGCGGATCCTCGGCCAGCTCGAGCACCCGCTGGTTGAAGGCGAGCCAGCTCAGCTCGCGGTCGAGGTAGCGGTCGTCGGGGAGCAGGGGGTCCGAGTGTTCCTCCTCATCGTCGAAGTCGTCGTCGAGTTCATCGCTCAGTCCGTCTTCGAGAAGTAGGTTGTCGCCGTCCATGCGACCATCCTGGCACCGCGCCCGGTCGGTCCGTGCCGTGCACCGTGAATGCCGGATGAACGGCGGCGAGGAAGAGCCTGTGGAGGAGCGGTGGCTCAGCGCACCGGCGCTGCGCGCTGCACGTACTGCACATCGGTGGAGGCATCGGCGAAGCCCAGTGAGCGGTACAGCGCCACCGCCGAGCGGTTCTCGGCCTCGACGTACAGATCCGCCGTCGTGCAGCCGCGCTCCAGCATCCGGGCGAGACCGGCCCCGAGAAGTGAGCGTCCGAGCCCACGGCCCGCCACCTCCGGAGCGACGCCGAGCACATAGATTTCGCCGGTCGTTGAGCCAGGCTCGATCTTGAGCCAGTCGTAGCCGACCAGAGTGCCGGCTGCATCACGGAGGAGGAGGAAGTCGCCCTCGTCAAACCACGGCTCTGCACGCCGGGCGGCGAGGTCGCCCTCCGTGAGCCGGCCTTGCTCGGGGTGCGCGGCGAACACCCGGGCGTTCACGGCGACCCATTCGGCCGCGTCGAGATCACGCGCGTCGGACAGGACGAATCCCTCCGGCACGCGCACCTCAGGCGCGGCGAGGGGGTCCAGCACCAGATGAAGGAGGGTTCGCACGGGCGCGAAGCCGTGCGACTCGGCAAGCGCGCGGGCCGCGGGATGATCGCCGTGCGCCCAGGCGAGGAGCCCTGTGCGGCCGCTCGCGAGCACCTGCTCGAGCGCGGCGGTGCCGAAGCCGACTCCGCGCCACTCCGGATCGACCACGAATTCGAGCTCGCCCTGCCCGAGGATCGCCGCGGCAACCACCACGTCGGCGCGCAGGCCCACGAGCAGGGTGCGGGAGCCGGTGCGCGCATCGACGAGGGTCTGGTCGCTAAAAGGGGGCTGCCGATCGAACCAGGCGGCGCGCCCGATGAGGTGCTCGAGGGCGGCTGCGATGGCGGGATCGGCCAGATCCTCAACGGACAGGTTGAGCGACTCGCTCATTGTCCTCTTCGTACACGTTGAACCGGTATCCGACGTTGCGGACCGTGCCGATCAGCGACTCCAGATCGCCGAGCTTTGCCCGCAGCCTTCGCACGTGCACGTCGACCGTGCGCGTTCCCCCGAAGTAGTCATAGCCCCAGACCTCGCTGAGCAGCTGCTCCCGCGTAAAGACCCGGGAGGGGTGCGAGGCGAAGAAGCGGAGGAGCTCGAACTCCTTGAAGGTCAGATCGAGCGGGCGCCCGTGCACCTTCGCCGAGTAGCTCGCCTCGTCGATGACGACTCCCGACGCCTGGATGCGCGAGGTCGACTGCTCCTGCGCGAGACGACCGATGACGAGGCGAATGCGGGCGTCGACCTCCGCGGGGCCCGCGGAGTCGAGGATAACGTCGTTGACGCCCCAGTCGGCGGAGACAGCCGTGAGCCCGCCCTCGGTGAGGATCAGGATGAGCGGGACGGTGATTCCGGTCGTCGTGAGGATCTTGCAGAGCGATTTAGCGCTCGCGAGGTTCCGGCGGGCGTCTACGAAAATGAGGTCGCAACTCGGGGCGTTCACGAGCTGCGCCGGTTCGGCGGGGATCTGCTTCGTCTTGTGGCTGAGCAGTCCCAGTGCGGGGAGCACGTCTGCGCCTCCCGCCGAGGTCAGTATCAACAACTGCGCCACGGATCCTCCAGAATGGTCTGCCCGCCATACTAGCGGCGGGCTGGGAGGACGGATCGCCTAGGGCACAATTGACGGATGAGCAGGGATCGGGTGGGAATCGGCGTCGTCTGGGCGCTCGCGATCGTGGGTTCCGTCGTGACACTGGCCGTCGCCGCTCCGGCGTCTCGGTTGCTCTGGCTCGCGTTGACCTTCGGCGGCTGCGTGCTCGCGACGTTCGCTGTGCAGCTTGCCGTCGCTCGCGCGGACGGCTACCTCGTGCGCGCGATGACCAGCATCGTCGGCGCGATGGTGCTCGTCGCGATTGCCAGCGGAATCGCGCTGCTGCTGCCCGCCTGAGCGTCCCTCCTGACCCACATCCGTGACAGTGCTCGCGGGTAGGATGGCGGCATGCTTCTCGCCCTGGAACTCTTTTACCTCGGACTGCTCGGGCTCGCCTCCCTCTCCATCGCATGGGTTTCGGGCGTGGTCGTCTACAAGCTCTACCGCGGCCAGAGCTAGCCGCGCCGCCGGAGCAGGTGTGATCTCGCTTCCATCGGGCCTGCCGCCCGAGCTCGTTCCCCTCTCCTGGTTGCTCGGCGTCTGGGAGGGCTCAGGAGTCATCGACTACGCCGTCGGCGACGAGCCGGTGCAGGCCGAGTTCGGCCACCGCATCAGCTTCAGCTACGACGGCCTTCCCTACCTCAACTACAGCTCCTACACCTGGCTGCTCGATGACGGTGAACGTGATCATCGGCCGCTGGTGAGCGAGATGGGTTACTGGCGACTCAGCCGTGCACTGACCGACGCCGATGCCGGCCCGGCAATGCTCCCCGGGCGCGGTGCTCCGGCGTTCCCGGATGCGGAGTCTGTCGAGACGCTGCGCAACGCCGCCGGCGGCTTTGACATCGAGGTCTCCCTCGTGCATCCCGACGGCGTCAGCGAGCTCTACCTCGGGCAGGTCAAGGGCCCGCGGATCGACCTCGCCACCGATGCCGTGATGCGCACCGCCGCCGCGAAGGACTATGCAGCCGCCACGCGCCTGTATGGCCTGGTGGATGACCATCTGCTCTGGGCGTGGGATATCGCCGCGCTCGGTCAGGGGCTCCGCACCCACTCGTCAGGACGGCTCGCCCGTGTCGACTGACGTCCTCTCTCCGTTGCTGTCGGCCGCGGGCGCAGTCGCAACGACGAGTACTGCCGAGCCCGGGGTCGCCGCGCACTACGGCGAGCCGTTCCGCGAGCAGCGGGCGCTCGCCGCTGGCACCGCCCTCGTCGACCTCTCCGGCCGCGGAGTCGTGACCGTCACCGGACCTGACCGCCTCACCTGGCTCGATTCGCTCACCAGCCAGGCCGTCTCCCGGCTCGAGCCCGGAGCCTGTGCAGAGACGCTCCTGCTCGACCCGTCCGGTCGGATCGAGCACGTCATCCGCTTGGTCGACGATGGCAACACGGCGTGGCTCCTGCTCGACCGCGACGAAACCGCGGGCCTCGCGGCCTGGCTCGACCGGATGCGGTTCCTGCTCCGCGTCGAGGTGGCGGAGCGCACCGACGAGTTCGCGACCCTCGCGGTCCTCGGAGAGGGGACAGCTCTGGCCTTCGTGCTCGAGCTCGGCGATGCCCCCATCGCCTGGCGCGACCCGTGGGTCCAGGTGCAGCCCGGCGGGTGGCAATACGCGCTCATCGCGGAGCATCCGGCAGCGGGTTGGGACCTCCGCGAGATCCTCGTCCCGCGCGCCGCGCTCGATGGCCTCGACGGCCGTGCCGCTGCCGCCGGAGTCACCCTCGCCGGTGCCGACGCGCTCGAAGCGCTCCGGATCGCCGCGTGGCGGCCACGGCATGCCACCGAGGTTGACGAGCGCTCCCTTCCGCACGAACTCGACCTCCTCCGCTCGAGCGTGCACCTGGCCAAGGGTTGCTACCGCGGGCAGGAGACGGTGGCGAAGGTGCACAACCTCGGCCATCCTCCCCGCCGTCTCGTGCTGTTGCAGCTCGACGGCTCTGACTCGGTGCTGCCCCGACACGGGGATAGCGTCATTGCACACAAGGGCGGCGAACCGGTTGAGGTCGGCACCGTCACCTCTAGCGCCTGGCACTACGAGGACGGCCCCATCGCTCTCGCCGTCGTCAAGCGCACCGTCCCCGTCGAGCTCGAGCTCACCGTGCTCGTCGGGGACGCTCGCGTCGCGGCGGCACAGGAGGTCGTCGTCCCGCCCGGAGCCGGAGCGGAGGCGGGCGTGCCTCGCCTGCCCAGGCTCGGGTCGACGACCAGGTAGGCCACGCCGTGGTGGCCGCAGTGCCCGCCGCGCGGGGCCGGGCCGCCGAGCGCTTCCTCGGTCTCGTCCAGGCTTCGGAGCTGCATCCCCGGAAGGCGATCGGCCGCGCGACGGCATCGCTGCCGGCCGTACTGCAGATCGTGCTCGCCGCCGTGCTCGCCTACTCCGTGGCGCGCTTCGTGGTCGGGCATCCCGCGCCCGTCCTCGCGCTCACCGTGACCATCACAAGTCTGGGGATCGCTCGCGACACCCGTCCGAAGCAGGTCGCCGAGACGGCGATGGGGATGCTGATCGGCATCACGGCGAGCGAGATTCTGCTCCTGCTGTGGGGGAGCGGAGTCTGGCAGCTGGCCGTCGTGCTGGCGATCGTCTTCACGCTCGGCCGGGCGCTCTCGCCGTCGCCCGGCTTCGCGGTCGCCGCCGGCACTCAGGCGATGCTGGTGATGATCCTGCCGACGCCCGACGGTGGCGTCTTGACGAGGAGCCTCGACGGCGTGATCGGCGGTCTCGCGGCTCTGCTCTGCACGGCGGTGGTGCCGCGTCCTCCACTCCGCACGGCCCGGGCGGAGGCGCACCGGCTCGTCTCGGCGCTCGGCCGCACCGTCGAGGAGCTGGCCGAGGCGTTGCAGCGCGGCGACTCCTCCGCCTCGTCGTCGGCTCTCGAGCGAATCCGGGCCACGCAGCCGATAATCGACGGCTGGACGGCAGCCCTCGACTCGGCGACGGGCGTCGCCCGCATTTCGCCTTTTGTCCGCCGACACCGCGTCGAGCTGATCCGGCAGAGCGCAATGCTTGCCGCTCTGGACCTCGCGACCCGAAACCTCCGCATCATCGCCCGGCGCACCGACTTCCTCGTCGGTGACGCTGCTGCGCGCCCCGAGCTCGCGGGAGTGGTTGCGGCTTTCGGTCCGGGAATAGCGCTGCTGGGACGGGCCGTCACCGACCCGTCGGTGCTCGCGCTCGCGCGGCAGGATCTTGTCCTGCTCGCAACGGCCCTCGACCCGCAGCGGCTGATACCCGAGGCGCGACTGGCCGAGAAGACGCTCCTCGTGCTGCTTCGCCCCCTGGTTGTCGACCTGCTGACAGCGACGGGCGCCGGCCCGGCGCAAGCCCGGGCGGCCCTGCCTCCGCTGTCGTAACCGTCAGACGGCTGGCGCTACAGCGTCCCAGGCCACAGTGATCTCGCCCAGACGCCAGCGCCGCGGACCGCCGAGGATTGGCCACTCCACGCGGAGATCTCCCACGGTCGCGAGCCAACGCTGACCCGGCCCATAGACGGCGAGCGGAGCGTTCAGCGTCCAGGCCCGCTCGAGTGCGGCCAGAAAGGCGTGCACCCGTTCTCCGGGGACATTGCGGTGGATCAGCGCCTTCGGGAGGCGCTCGGCCGCGGTCATCGGCGAAGGGATACTCGCGAGACGCAGCGACAGGGTGAGCGAGCGCGGTCCCTCCCGGCCAACCTCGATCCACGTGCAGATGCGGCCGATCTCATCGCAGGTGCCCTCGACAAGCACTCCGTCGGGCTGGAGACGGTCGGTCATCGTATTCCAGGCGCTGGCAACGGCGCCTTCGTCGTACTGGCGGAGGACGTTGAAGGCCCGGATGACCTCCGCGCGTCGTTGCGCGGGCAAGGGGATCTCGAAGCCGCCCCGCTCGAAGCGCACGCGCGCATCCACGGGAAAAGGAGTGCCTCCCTCCCGGACCCGCTCCAGCTGGCGCCGCGCGGTGGCGACGCGAGCAGGCTCGATCTCGAGGCCGAGAACCTCGATATCCGGGGTGGACCGGAGGAGGCGCCGGTGCAGCTCGAGCGTGGTGACCGCGCTCGCTCCAAAGCCGAGATCGACGACGAGGGGGGAGGGCGTGCTGCGAAGCACGGGCAACTCAGCGAGTCGGCGGTCCACTCGGCGGAGGCGGTTCGTGCCCGTCGTTCCGCGGGTGACGGCACCGATGGGCATACTCTCCAGCGTATCCGCGAGCGCGATGGCCGCCTCTAAGCTGGACGCATGTCCGAGACCTACACCCTCATCCTCGTGCGCCACGGCAACAGCGAGTGGAACCAGAAGAACCTCTTCACCGGATGGGTCGATGTGCGGCTCACCGAGCAGGGCGTTGCCGAGGCGACCCGCGCCGGCGAGCTACTGACCGAGGCGGGGCTGCACCCAGACATCGTGTACACCTCGCGGCAGACACGCGCGATTCAGACCGCGAACATTGCGCTTGAGGTCGCCGATCGGCTGTGGATCGACGTGAAGCGCTCGTGGCGCCTGAACGAGCGCCACTATGGGGCGCTGCAGGGCAAGGACAAGGCGCAGACCCTCGCCGAGTACGGTCCGGAGCAGTTCCAGACCTGGCGCCGCTCGTTCGACGTCCCGCCGCCCCCACTGGCAGATGACGACCAGTACTCGCAGGCCCATGACGAGCGCTATGCCGACCTCGGCGACGCGCTGCCTCGCACCGAGTCGCTGAAGCTCGTCATCGAGCGGATGCTGCCGTACTGGGAGTCTGATATCAAGCCGGACCTCGCTTCGGGCAAGACCGTGATGGTCACCGCGCACGGCAATTCGCTGCGCGCCCTGGTGAAGACCCTTGACAGCATCTCGGACTCTGACATCGCCGAGTTGAACATCCCGACCGGCATCCCTCTCGTCTATACCCTCGACGAGAACTTCGAGCCGATCGGCGAGGCGCGCTACCTCGACCCGGAGGCCGCTGCCGCCGGCGCCGCGGCCGTCGCCGCCCAGGGCGCCAAGAAGTAACAGGCCGCCCACTGTGGGCTCGTAGAACCCCGTTCGGCTCGCCGGAATCCACGATTCCCGCGAGCCGAACGCGTTCCCGGGAGCCGCAGCATGCCTGCACTCCCGACATCACCGATCACCTCGCGCACGAACCAGCCGGCCGTCCCGAAGGCGATTGCGGGAATCGCGTGTCTGCGATTCACGCTGGCCGATCGTTCTCCGCTCTAAGGGACGCACCACGTCCGAAAGCCGACCGCGGTTGGAGTCGCGCGAGCGCGACTCCAACAAGAAAACTCACCCCCAGTCGCCCGAGATCAGGTACTGGACCTTCTTTGCAATGGACACCGCGTGGTCAGCGAAGCGCTCGTGGTAGCGGCTCGCGAGAGTCGCGTCGACGGTGTCGGCGGCCTGCCCTTTCCACGCCTCGCTGAGGACCTTGTCGAAGACGCTGACGTGCAGCTCGTCGATCTTGTCGTCCTCGTCGCGGATCTCCTCGGCGATGCGGGAGTCCTGCGAGCGGAGCAGCTCGGTCAGCTTGTGCGCGACGACCACGTCGAGGCGGCCCATTTCAACGAAGGTCGGACGGAGGCTCTTGGGGACGACCTTGTCGGGGAAGCGGTAGCGCGAGAGCTGCGCAATGTGCTCGGCGATGTCGCCCATCCGCTCGAGGGAAGCGCTGATGCGCAGGGCGGAGACCACGATGCGCAGGTCGCGGGCGACCGGATTCTGGCGGGCGAGGATGTCGATGGCGAGCTCATCGAGGCTGATAGCCAACTCGTCGATGTGGGCGTCGCTCGCGATGACCTCTTCAGCGAGGGTCACGTCAGAGTGGTTGAACGCCTGAGTCGCCTTCTCGATGGCGATCTCGACGAGTCCGGAGATCTCGACGAGTCGTTCCTGGACCTCGGCTAGCTCCTGCTGGAAAACTTCACGCATCTTGTGATTGACCCTCTCTACGGTGCTCGCGGACCACGGCGCCGGATGTGCGGCGCGCACATCGCACGCCCGCTTCGACTGCACTCCATGTACGCAGGCGCAGTCATGATGACCACGGCAGGTTAACGCACGGTGCCGGAGGTGTGAACAGTACTCGGCCCGCGGTGGCTCGGCAGGCGTCCGGTAGGGGGACGCTCGGCAGGTGGTTAGCCTTGGTCCGTGGATTCGGGCTTGATCGTGGTGCTGTCGCTCGTGCTTGGTGTGGCGATCGGGATCCTCCTGACCACCGTCGTGACTCTCGCGGCGCGTCAGGGCCGCATCGCCGCAGAGGTCGTGTCGGTGAGCCTCCCCGAGGGGATCGACGCGATCATCGACGCGGTCGGCGCACCGGCGTTCGTGACGGATCCGTCGCACAATGTGCTCAAGGCGTCGACCCGTGCCGTCGCGCTCGGCCTGGTCACGCACGACACGATCCTGCACCCGGATCTCGTTGCCATCGTCGACCGGGTGCGGCGCTTCGGCGACGACATCGAGCAGGACCTCGAACTCGCCACGAGCCCTCTCTCGGACGCTGCAGTCACCCTCGTCGTGCACGCCACCCGCCTCGGCTCGCGCTTCGTCCTGGTCATCGCTGAGGACCACACCGAGGGCCGCCGGCTGGAAGCAGTGCGCCGGGATTTCGTCGCGAACATTTCGCACGAGCTGAAGACGCCGATCGGAGCGGTCGGCCTGCTCGCCGAGGCGCTCGACTCCGCCGCCGACGACCCGCAGCAGGTGCGCCGGTTCGCTCACCGCCTGACTCAGGAGTCGCACCGCCTCGCCAAGATCACCCGCGAGATCATCGAGCTCTCCCGCCTTCAGGCGACGGATGTCGCCCGGTCCTCGGACATCGTCCGTGTCGATGACATCGTCACCTCCGCCCTCGAGACCACGCATGTGATGGCGGAGTCACACGACGTGAGCCTGGTCAAAGGCGGGATGAAGAAGGCGTACGTCGTCGGTCAAGAGAAGATGCTCGTCTCTGCGTTGCACAACCTCCTCGCGAACGCGATCCAGTACTCGCCAGCCGGCTCCCGGGTCGGGATCGGCGTCCGATCCACCGGCGGCATCGTCGAGATCGCGGTCACCGACCAGGGCATTGGGATCCCGGAGGAGGACCTCGATCGGGTGTTCGAGCGTTTTTACCGCGTCGACCAGGCACGCTCCCGTCATACCGGCGGCACCGGCCTCGGCCTGAGCATTGTCAAGCACGCCGTGCAGAACCACGGCGGCGACGTCCGCGTCTGGTCCAAGCCCGGCCGCGGCTCCACCTTCACCATTCGGCTCCCCGAAGCAGACCCGGTCAGGACGCCCTTCGCGGCGACGGCCCCGATAGGAGAACACGCGTGACCAGCATCCTGCTCGTTGAGGACGAGAGCGCCCTCAGCGAGCCCCTCAGCTACCTACTTGAACGCGAGGGCTACGACGTCACCGTCGCCGAGGACGGCAACCGCGCCGTCACCGCGTTCGACGACGGCGAGTACGACCTGATCCTGCTCGACCTCATGCTGCCGGGCATGCCCGGCACCGAGGTCTGCCGCGAGATCCGCACCCGCTCCTCCGTGCCGATCATCATGGTCACCGCGAAGGACTCCGAGGTCGACATCGTCGTCGGCCTCGAACTCGGCGCCGACGACTACGTCACCAAGCCCTACTCGACCCGCGAGCTGCTCGCCCGCATCCGCGCCGTCCTGCGCCGCCGCACCGAGGACCCGGGGGAGGAGCGCATCGTCGTCGCCGGACCCGTCCGCATGGACATCGAACGCCACACCGTCGAAGTCGACGGCGTTGAGACTGCCATGCCCCTCAAGGAATTCGAACTCCTCGAGATGCTGCTGCGCAACGCCGGCCGCGTCCTCACCCGCGGCCAGCTCATCGACCGCGTCTGGGGCAGCGACTACTTCGGCGACACCAAGACCCTCGACGTCCACGTGAAGCGGATCCGCTCCAAGATCGAAAAGACGCCGAAGGAACCGGTGCTCTTGGTTACTGTCCGCGGCCTCGGCTACCGCTTCGACGCCTGATCGCGGGCCCTGGTGGGGTGATCTGCGGCGTTGTCGTCGGTTGCGATACCTCCGGTATCGCGCCCTCCTCCGCCTTGCAGCTCACCCCACCAGGGCCCGCGAGTTCCTCTGGTTGAGGGGGTGGCCGTCGCTGTGCGACGAGCCGGGGGGGGCTCGAAGGGGGCTACTGCGCGGTGGGGGCGTCGACGCCGGGGTCGGTTGTGGGGGAGGGGAGCGCGGTCTGTGCGGGGTTGGTCTTGGGGGTGAGGGTGGGAGTCGCGGAGGGTGCGGGGGTCAGCGTCGAGTAGGCCTCGAGGGCGTTCGTCAGGACGGGGACCAGGAGTTCCTTGCCCTCCTCGGAGCCGTACTGGAAATAGACGGGGAGGAGGCTGCCCGGGATCGAGTCGATGCCCTCCATCTCGACAGCCTCGGTGCTGTCGGGGCGGACCTCTGTGCGGCCGGGAACGGCGTCGACGATATCGCTGGTGCGGCCCGCGCTGCCCTCATACTGAACCTCGACGCTCAGCGACTCGTCGGTGGAGTTCACGAGCGTGACGACGAGGGTGCCCTGCTCACCGTCGTCCGAGATGATCATCGCATTACGGATGGCGAGATCGCCGATGGTCGCGCCGACACCGTCGCTGGCGTCATAGATCTTGCGGGTCGCCTGCGGAGCGACCAGGTTGCAGCCGGCGGTAGCGAGGGCGACGCCGACCGCGAGAACGACGGATGCAGCGATACGCGCCTTCACAGGATCCTCCAGATCGTCGGCCCTGCTCGCCCCGGCCAGGGCGGATTCACTGTGCACGAGCCGACACCAGGCTAGCGTAGTGAGAGTTGCGGCCCCGCCCGCCCGCCTCTCCTCCTGCTCGGCGCGCATGGTAATCTATCCGCCGCTGAAAGGACGTCGCATGCAGTTCGAGGTCGGAGAGACGGTTGTCTATCCCCATCACGGAGCCGCCACGATCGCCGAGGTGAAGACCCGCACGATCAAGGGCCAGGAGAAGACCTACCTCAAACTCCGCGTCGCCCAGGGCGACCTCGTCATCGAGGTGCCCGCCGACAACGTCGACCTGGTGGGCGTTCGCGACGTCATCGGGCGTGAGGGCGTGAATCGCGTGTTCGAGGTCCTGCGCTCCGAGGTCGTCGAGGAGCCCACAAACTGGTCCCGCCGGTACAAGGCCAACCTCGAGAAGCTCGGCTCCGGCGACGTCGTGAAGGTCTCCGAGGTCGTTCGCGACCTCACCCGCCGCGACCGCGATCGCGGGCTTTCGGCGGGTGAGAAGAGCATGCTCGCGAAGGCGCGGCAGATCCTGGTCTCCGAACTCGCTCTCGCCGAAAAGACAGACGAGGACGCCGCGTCGGTGCTCCTCGACGAGGTCCTCGCATCCTAAGCACACCGCCCACCGTGGCAGTCGTCGTGGTTGCAGCGGGCAGCGGCACCCGGCTCGGGCGCGAGCGTCCCAAGGCCTACGTCGAGTGCGCGGGGATGACGATTCTCGAGCGCAGCCTCCGCACGGTGCTCGTGCTTCCCGAGCCCGTGCAGATCGTCGTCGTGGCGCCGACCGCTCTCGTCGACGAGACGATCGCGCTGGCCCGGGTCGCCGGTGCGGCTGACGGCACGGTGAGCGTCGTGGCCGGAGGCGCCACGCGGCAGGAGTCGGTCGCCCGCGGTCTCGCGACGCTCGCTCCGGGCATCGAGGTGGTCCTGGTCCACGATGCTGCGCGCGCTCTCACTCCGCCCGGCCAGTTCGAGCGCGTCATCGCGGCGGTGCGCGCGAGCGGAGGCGGAGTGATCCCCGGCCTTCCCGTCACAGACACCATCAAGCGGATCGACGCCGACAGCACAATCCTTGAGACGGTCGACCGCTCGCAGCTGGCGGCGGTGCAGACGCCGCAGGGCTTCCCGCGGGACCTGCTCGATCAGGCCTACGCCGACACCGAGCAGGAGTTCACCGACGACGCTGCCCTGCTCGCCTCGCGGGGCGGCGCCTGCGTCGTCGTCGACGGGGATCCGCTCGCCTTCAAGATCACGACGCCCTGGGATCTCGCGCGAGCGGAGCAGATCCTTGATTCCGCGCCTGTGGTCATCGTCCCACGGGTGGGTATCGGTACCGACGTGCATGCCTTCGACGACCACTCGCCGCTCTGGCTCGCCGGCCTGCACTGGCCGGGGGAGCGTGGGCTCTCGGGGCACAGCGACGGCGATCCGGTCGCCCATGCAATCTGCGACGCACTGCTGGCCGCCGCCGGGCTGGGCGATATCGGGTCGCGTTTCGGCACCGCCGACCCGCGCTTCGAGAACGCCCATGGCGAGGTCTTCCTCCGCGCCACACGAGAGCTGGTGGAGGCCGTCGGCTTCACGATCGGCAACGTGGCGGTGCAGCTCATCGGTAATCGCCCAAAGTTTTCGCCGCGGCGGGAGGAGGCGCAGCGCCTGCTGTCGAGGCTGCTCGGCGCACCGGTCAGCCTCGCCGCCACGACCTCCGATGCGCTGGGCTTCACCGGTCGCGGAGAAGGAGTGGTCGCGACCGCGACTGCTCTCGTCCTCCCCCGCCCCGCGAGCGCCAGGTAGTCCACAGCCCGTGGCCCAGGCCAGGGCCGGAGCGGTGCGCCCGGTAAACTCGCCCGCGTGACTCTGCGACTGCATGACTCGAAGGCCCAGGCCCTCGTCGATTTCGTCCCCCTCCGCGAGAACGAGGTCGGGATGTACGTCTGTGGACCCACCGTGCAGTCCTCGCCGCACATCGGCCACCTCCGCTCGGCGCTCGTCTACGACCAGCTGCGCCGCTGGCTGCACTACCGCGGCTATCAGGTCACTCTGGTGCGCAATGTCACCGACATCGACGACAAGATCTTGGCGCTCGCCGAGGAGTCGCGGCGTCGTGCTCCCGAGGGCGCCCCGTCGGAGCAGTGGTGGGCGCTGGCTTACCGGGTCGAACTCGAGTTCACCGCTGCCTACACAGCACTGGGGATCCTCCCGCCGACCTACGAGCCACGCGCCACCGCGAGCATCGCCGAGATGATCGCGCTCGTCCAGACACTGATCGAGCGTGGCCACGCCTACCCCGCGCCCGACGAGTCCGGAGACGTGTACTTCGACACGCGATCCTGGCCCGACTACGGCGCCCTCACACACCAGCGGCTTGAAAGCATGGAGGCGGCGACCGACGCCGACCCGCGCGGCAAGCGCGACCCGCACGACTTCGCGCTCTGGAAGGGCGCCAAGCCCGATGAGCCGGAGTCCGCCTCGTGGCCGTCGCCCTGGGGTCCCGGTCGCCCTGGCTGGCACATCGAGTGCTCCGCGATGTCGACGAAGTACCTCGGCACGCAATTCGACATCCACGGCGGCGGACTCGATCTGCGCTTCCCGCACCACGAGAACGAACTTGCGCAGTCGAGTGCGGCCGGCCACGCCTTTGCGAGCTACTGGCTGCACAACGGACTCGTCTCGGTGACCGGCCAGAAGATGAGCAAGTCCCTCGGCAACTCCGTCTTCGCCTCGGAACTGCTCGGCTCAGCGCGGCCATTCGTCGTTCGCTACTACCTCGGCTCGGCTCACTACCGTTCTACCCTCGAATTCCACGACGGTGCCCTCGAGGAGGCCGACGCAGCGCTTGAGCGGATCGAGGGCTTTCTCGACCGCTCCCGCCGCCGCCTCGAGGGCACGCGCTTCGCCGCTCTCGGCGAGCCGGTCGTGCCCCAGGAGTTCGCCGATGCGATGGATGACGACCTCTCTGTCCCACAGGCCATCGGGGTCCTCCACGAGACCGTGCGGGCCGGCAACGCCGCCCTCGACGCCGAGGATCTCAGCACCGTTTCGGCCCTGCGCACCCAGGTGCTCGCGATGGCGGGCGTGCTCGGCATCGATCCGGAGGCGCCCGAGTGGGCGCGCTCCGGCGACGAGCCCTCGTACCGCGCGCTCAGCGTGCTGGTCGATCGCCTGGTAGCCGAGCGTCAGACCGCGCGGGAGCAGCGCGACTGGGCGAGCGCCGACCGCATCCGAACCGATCTCGCCGCGGCGGGAATCACGATCGAAGACACCCAGACGGGTGCGCATTGGAGTCTCGATGGCGAATAAGCCCGGCCGCCCAGGAGCGGTCCGAAAGAAGAGCAAGGGCAAGGCCGTCGGTTCCGGCGGTCAGGGTCGTCAGGCCCTCGAGGGCAAAAAGCCCACCCCAAAAGCCGAGGACCGGCCCTACCACCCCGCAGGCAAAGCGAAGCTGGCGCGCGAGCGCTTCGTCGCTGCGGGAGGAAAGGGCCGTCCCGGAGGAGCCCTCTCGGCGGCGGCCCGTGGACAAGGGCGCCCGGCCTCCTCGCGCAAGCCCAAGAGTGGCGACGAGTTCGAGATGGTGACGGGCCGCAACTCCGTCCTCGAGGCGCTGCGCGCCAGCATCCCAGCGACCACCCTCTATCTGGCGACCCGTATCGAGATGGACGACCGGGTCAAGGAGGCGCTCAAGATCGCCACCGCGCGCGGCCTTCCCGTGCTTGAGGTCATGCGCCCCGAACTCGACCGTCTCGCCGGTCCCGACTCCGTGCACCAGGGCCTCGTGCTCAAGGTGCCGCCCTACGAGTACGCCCACCCGAGCGACCTGCTCGAGCGCAGCGTCTCGCGCGGTGCCGTCCCCCTCCTCGTCGCGCTCGACGGCATCACCGACCCACGCAACCTCGGAGCGATTATCCGCTCCGTCGCCGCGTTCGGCGGGCAGGGCGTCATCGTTCCGCAGCGCCGCTCGGTGGGTCTCAATTCAGCGGCCTGGAAGACCTCGGCCGGCGCGGCTGCGCGGATCCCCGTCGCGATGGCATCGAACCTCACCGCAATGATCAAAGACTTCAAGCGCGAGGGTGTCTTCGTGATCGGGCTCGACGGCGACGGTGACGTTGCGCTGCCGGGGCTCGAGCTCGCCGACCGTCCGCTCCTCGTGGTCGTCGGGAGCGAGGGCAAGGGTCTCTCGCGCCTCGTCACCGAGCAGTGCGACGCGGTCGTCTCGATCCCCATCGGCTCTGCGACGGAGTCGCTCAACGCCGGTATCGCGGCTTCGGTCGCGCTCTACGAGATCTCGAAGCTCCGGGCTGCGACGGAGTAGTCACCCTGACGCGAAGGGGGCCCGTGTCGTCGCTGCACGGGCCCTCGATCGTGTGGGTCAGATGTTCTTTGTCCAGTCGACATCGGCGTCCTCGTCTGTTAGCTCGGCGTCGCCGGACTCGTCAATGACAAGATTCGGCAGCGTCAGAGCCTCCGTCGAAGGAGCGATGACCGTCGCCTCGTCGCGGCGATGACGCAGGATGTCATTGACGTAAGCGGTGACAGCCTCCGCCAAAGGGACATCGCGCGCCTGCTGCTGCGACATGAACCAGCGGTGCTCGAGTAGCTGGTGGAACATCTCCGCGGGTTCCAGCCGCCCCTTGAGTTCGCGCGGGATTGAGCGGATGACCGGCTCGAACACCTGCGCCAGCCACTCGTGAGCCACCATTTCCTCGTCCAGGTCCTGCTTGTCGTAGGTGGCCGTGTACGAGTCGAGGTCGTTCAGGAGACGTCGCGCCTGGTTCTCTTGTGCGTCGAGCCCCGTCAGGCGGAGAAGGCGGCGCTGGTGGTGGCCCGCGTCGACAACCTTCGGCTGGATTCGCACGGTCGACCCGGCCTCATCCGTCTTGATTGCCAACTCCTCGATGTCGAACCCGAGGTCGTTCAGGCGATTCACTCGATCATTGATGCGCCAGCGCTCTGACGTCGAGAACGATTCGGCGCCGGTCAGCTCCTTCCACAGGCTCCGGTAGGCGGCGACGATCCCGTCCGAGACCGTGATCGGGTCGAGGTCGTCGTCGATGCGGCCGCCGGCCTCCAGATCGAGCAATTCGCCGGCAATGTTCACGCGCGCGATCTCAAGGTCGTTCTCGCGCTGCCCGTTCGACAGGCCGCCCGAATAGAGCTGCCCGGTCTCGGCATCGACGAGGTACGCCGCGAAGGCGCCCGCATCGCGGCGAAAGAGCGTGTTCGAGAGCGAGACGTCGCCCCAGAAAAAGCCGATCACGTGCAGGCGCACCAGGAGGAGCGCCAGCGCATCGACCAGACGGGTTGCGGTGTCAGGGCGGAGAGTCTGCGAGAAGAGCGCGCGATAGGGCAGCGAGAACTTGAGGTGGCGAGTGACCAACACCGCCGGGAGCGCATCTCCCTCGTCGTCCGTCCGGTTGGTAATCACCGCGCCGGGCTCGACACAGGGCACATCGAGGCGCTGCAGGGTCTTGAGCATCTCGTACTCCCGTCGCGACATTTCAGCGGTGGTCTCCTTAACGGCGACCACGTGTCCCGAGAGGTGCGCGAATCGGACGGTGTGCCGAGAGATGCCCTTGGGCAGCGCGGCAATGTACTCGTCTGGCCAGTCGTCGAGACGGAGGTTCCAGGGCAGGTCGAGCAGGGCCGGGTCGACGGTGGCCGAGGTGATGTTCAGGGAGCCGGACATGGTGCGCCGTTCGTGTCGGAAGAAAGGGAAGGCGGACGAAGGAGAAGGCCGAACGGACGCTGCCGCCGCCCTGAGAGGACGGCGGCAGCGTGTGTGTGGGAGGAACGGAAGCTCAGGAGAGGCGCTCGCCCGACTCCGCATCGAAGATGTGCACGCGGTGGTTCGCAGTCACGTAGACGCGATCGCCCGCCGTGGGGTGGACGCGACCATCGACGCGCGCGACGATGTCGGTCCGGCGACCTTCGACCTCTGTGTGGCCGTAGAGGTAGCCGTCCGAGCCGAGCTCCTCGATGAGGTCGACCTCGATCGGCAGGCCGCCGGGCTGGGTCGAGACGGTGACATCCTCGGGACGCACGCCGAGCGTGACGACCTTTTGGCTCGTCTTCGCGAGTGCCTCGCGGGCGATCGGGAGGACGGTATCGCCGAAGTGGACGCCGCCGTCTGTGACGTCCGCGTGGAACAGGTTCATCGCCGGCGACCCGATGAATCCGGCGACGAAAACGTTGTTCGGGTTTTCGTAAAGGTCACGGGGCGTCCCCACCTGCTGGAGGAGGCCGTCCTTCAGTACCGCGATGCGGTCGCCCATCGTCAGTGCCTCGGTCTGATCGTGGGTGACGTAGACCGTGGTAATGCCTAGGCGGCGCTGGAGGGTGCCGATCTGGGTGCGCGTCGAGACGCGGAGCTTGGCGTCGAGGTTCGACAGCGGCTCATCCATGAGGAACACCTGCGGCTTGCGGACGATCGCCCGGCCCATCGCGACGCGCTGGCGCTGACCCCCCGAGAGGGCCTTGGGTTTGCGGTTGAGGTAGGGCTCAAGGTCGAGCATCTTCGCCGCCTCAAGGACACGCGCCGCGCGCTCATCCTTATTGACACCGGCGATCTTGAGCGCGAAGCCCATGTTCTCGGCGACCGACATGTGCGGGTACAGGGCGTAGTTCTGGAACACCATCGCAATATCGCGATCCTTCGGCGGTACGTCCGTGACGTTACGGTCGCCGATCAGGATGCGGCCCTCGTTGACCTCTTCGAGGCCGGCGAGCATGCGGAGGGAGGTTGACTTGCCGCAGCCGGAAGGGCCGACGAGCACGAGGAATTCCCCGTCGCCGACTTCGAGGTTGAGCTTGTCGACGGAGGCACGCGTGGCCCCGGGGTAGACGCGGGACGCGTGGTCGAAAGTTACGGACGCCATTGTTCTTGCTCCTTCACCGGCAGGTACGTGCCGGACGATCCGAGTGAATGGAAGTGATGGTCATCATCGCCTGGGCGACAGCGGCCAGTTCTCTCAGTATGCCACGGGTCTCGGAGGGACCGGCGATCGCAGGGTCAGCACCGTTTGGAGGTTTCCCAGGGCTCGCGCGTAAGATTCCGGCGAGTCGCGCCCCGGCGGCAGCCCCTTCCCCTTTTTCCCCACTCTCATTCGGAGCGTCCTTGTCATGACCAACGGCGGAGCCCACGACCGTCTCTCGAAGAACCAGCGACGAGAGGCTGCCCGAGAGAAGGCGCGCCGACTCCGCGAGCAGCAGAAGCGCCGAGACCGCGCAAGCCGGATCGCCCTGCAGGGTGGTCTCGCGGTGGTCGTGATCGCGATCGTCGCGATCGTGGTCTTCGCCGTCAGTTCGAGCATCCGCCCGGCTGGGCCTGGCCCTGCCAACATGGCCAGCGATGGCGTGGTCATCGGCGAGAACATGGTCGCTCAGACCAGTCCCTCCCTCCCCGTTGAGGGGACGCCGACGCCGAGCGTCCGCGATACCTCGTCGGGGAAAGTCGACATCAGGGTCTATCTCGACTACCTCTGCCCCTACTGCGGTGACTTCGAGAAGACCAACGGTGACCAGATCAAGGAGTGGGTGACGAGCGGAGCTGCGACCGTCGAGATCCACCCCATCGCCATCCTGACCACTCGTTCGAACGGGACAAAGTACTCGGAGCGTGCGGCTAACGCCGCCGCCTGTGTCGCCGACGCTCAGCCGAACGCGTTCTTCGACTACAACTCACTGCTCTTCCTGAACCAGCCCGCGGAGGGGACGGACGGCCTCTCCGACGATCAGCTCAAGAAGTATGCCGCGCAGGCGGGAGTCGAGAACACCGCCGCGGTGAACAGCTGCATCGATGACTCCCGGTTCGTCAGCTGGGTACGTGCCGCGACGGAGCGCGCCACCTCAGGTCCCCTGCCCGGAACGGATGTCCCGGCCGCAACGGGAACCCCGATTGTGCTCGTCAACGGCGCGTCGTACTCCGGCTCGTTGACGGATCGCGACGCGTTCAGCTCGTTCGTCCTCTCGGCTGCCGCCGACTCCTATTCATCGGGTACGCCCACGCCGACGTCCTCGCAGGCTCCGGCCTCGACCGACGCTCCCGCGTCCGAGGCCCCCGCCTCGACCGAGCCTGCGCCGGCCGCCGGATAGACGGATGAACGAAGGCCCCGTCCGCGCAGTGCGGGCGGGGCCTTCGTGATGGGGAGCCGACGACGAGACTTGAACTCGTAACCGCCCGATTACAAGTCGGGTGCGCTACCAATTGCGCCACGTCGGCAGGTGCGCTCACGCGCCCCGCCAGCTTATCGCGGGCCTCGGCGCGGTTTCGTCCGGGGCGCGCGGCCGGCGCTCAAGGCTCGAGAACGCTGAGGTGCCGTTCGGCTGGCGAGGGCCGCTTCGGCCCGCCGATCTTGCCGTCCGGCCGGCCCACGTAGAGCCAGCCGAGCAACTCCTCGCCTTTCTCGAGGCGGTGCGCCTTCCGAACCGCTTTGGCGCGCGTGTACGAGCCGGTGCGCCAGAAGACGCCCCACCCGGCCTCGTCGAGCAGCAGGCTCAGGAGGTGAGCAACGCCCGAGGCGACGGCCTCTTGCTCCCAGGCCGGCACCTTCGACTTCTTCACGCTCACCACGACGGCGAGCAGGAGGGAGGCGCGGTGCGTCTTCTCGATGTACTTCCGCGGATCCTTCTTCTCACCCGAGGCTGCGGCGAAGCTGCGGCCGATCCGGTCGCGCGCGGCGCCACGGATCTCGATGACCCGCCACGGTCTCAGCGAACTGTGGTCGGCGAGTCGCGACGCCGCCGAAACGAACGCCGCGATCTCGTCGTGCCCCGGGGCCTCAGCCGTGACCTTCGAGCGCGACCGGCGCGCGAGCACGGCTTCGAGCACGGGGGAGGGGAGCACGATTACTCGCCCTCGGCCTGGAAAGTCATCGCGATGGAGTTCATGCAGTAGCGGTCGCCGGTGGGTGTGCCGAAACCGTCGGGGAACACATGACCCAGGTGCGAGCCGCAGTTCGCGCACCGAACCTCGGTCCGGACCATGCCGAGTGTGCTGTCCTCGATCAGCTGGACCGCGTCGGGGTTCACCGACTCGTAGAAGCTGGGCCAGCCGCAGCCAGAGTCGAACTTGGTGCCGCTCGTGAAGAGCTCGGCGTTGCAGGCAGCGCAGGTGTACAGACCGGAGCGATGCTCGTCGAGCAGCTCACCGGTCCACGGGCGTTCGGTGGCGGCCTCTCGCAGGACCGAGTACTGGTCGCGGTCAAGCTCCTCCCGCCACTCGGCGTCGGTCTTGTTCACGGAATACGACGACATGGGTCTCCCTCGGAATTTTCGCCAGTGTACGGGGAGAGATCGCTCCCCTCCCTCTCTCCTCAACTGTGCCCCACGGAGGCGCATTCCGTGATCGTCAAGGCGTCGAGCGAACTCTCGACCGATGACGTCTATCACCTCGCGCGCCGACGTCTTCCTCCGCGAGCAGGGAGCCGACGATGAGGAGCTCGACGGGCGCGAACGGGAGGCGACGACGCGGGAATCCTGCACATCAGCATGCTTCGGTGAGCCTCCGCACCCGTCCCGACCTTCTTCCCTACCCTGGGGGAATGAGCAGGATGACGGACCCGAGCTGGGACACCGGCCTGTCCGAGCGCGACCTGCGGGTGCTCGCCTTCGAGCGCGAGTGGACTGCACGGTCGGGCGACAAGGACGACGCAATCCGTTCCCAGTTCGGACTTTCGGCTGCCCGCTACTATCAGGTGCTGAGCGCAGTGCTCGCCTCACCGGCTGCCCTTGCGCACGATCCGATGCTCGTGAAGCGGCTGCAGCGCATCCGCGACCAGCGCGCCCGCGCCCGCGCCGCGCGTCGCCTCGGGCGCCTCGAGTAGACGAGCTATTCGAGTCCACCAACGGAAGGCCGGCCGCACCCCCGATGTCGAACATGCATCCGACAGACCGCTTCGACGAGGTTCCGGCGACGGAGGGTCGCGTCGGCGCCCATCGCAGGCCGCCCGCCCCGCACGCACGGGCGATCGCGTTCGCCTGGGCGGCGCTGGCCACCGGAGTGATCGTCCTTTTGGGCTTCATCGGGCTGCTGGTGATCGACGACCGCGTGGAGTTTACGGATGTGTTCACGCCGCCGAGCGCCGGAGCGACGCCGACCGCCGTCGCCACCGTCGATCCGAACCTGGGAGTCTCGGCGCTGAACGGTACAGCCACCGCCGGGCTCGCTGCCAGAGCGAGCAGCGCCCTTACCGCCGCAGGCTGGAGCGTCCCGACCGTGGCCAATGCCAACACCGAGGACGTGGCGGTCACGACCATCTACTACACCGACCCGGCGCTCGAGGGTGCTGCGCTCGGCCTCGCCGACTCGCTCGGTGTGGGGACGCCGAAGCTTTCGCAGGACTTCGTTGAGACGGGCACTGTCGTGGTGGTGCTCGGTACCGACTTCGCCGCCAAGCAGGGTTGATCCCGGCCCCTTCTGTTACGGGTACATTTCCTCCGTGTTGAATCCCGGGCAACTCTTCGTCGCGGGGCCGTTCCTGGCCCGTGCGAGGACAGATCCTCCGATTAGTATTCCCAACCAGGCACGAGCGCATGGCTCGCGCCGCGGGCAGCACAGCACTGGGGAGTACAGAGATGGCGAACGGAACCGTCAAGTGGTTCAACGCTGAGAAGGGCTACGGCTTCATCACGGTCGACGGCGGTGGGCAGGACGTATTCGTCCACTACTCCGCCATCGACATGTCGGGCTACAAGGTCCTCGAGGAGGGCCAGCAGGTCGCGTTCGAGGTCGGCACCGGGTCGAAGGGGCCGCAGGCCGAATCGGTCCGTCCGGTCTAGTCGCGAGGCCCCAGGGAGCCGTCGTCCGCCTCGTGCGGGCGGCGGCTCCCTTTCCGTGCGGAGCGCGCCACGGTCGCTTGCACTCCTCCACCGCGAGTGCCAGAATCGGTCCTGGCACTCGCTCCAGTCGAGTGCCAGCACTGAAACTTCACGACGTCCGGGAGGGACGAGAAACACACATGGCCAAGATCATTGCTTTTGACGAAGAAGCCCGCCGCGGCCTCGAGCGTGGACTCAACACTCTGGCCGATGCGGTCAAGGTCACCCTCGGCCCGCGCGGCCGTAATGTCGTCCTCGAGAAGAAGTGGGGCGCTCCCACCATCACGAACGACGGCGTTTCCATCGCCAAGGAGATCGAGCTCGACGAGCCGTACGAGAAGATCGGCGCCGAGCTCGTCAAGGAGGTCGCCAAGAAGACTGACGACGTCGCCGGCGACGGAACCACCACCGCGACCGTCCTCGCTCAGGCGCTCGTCCGCGAGGGCCTGCGCAACGTCGCCGCCGGAGCCGACCCGATCAGCCTCAAGAAGGGGATCGAGAAGGCCGTCAAGGCCGTCACCGCCGAACTCGTCACCGGCGCGAAGGCCATCGAGACCAAGGAGGAGATCGCAGCGACCGCCTCCATCTCGGCTGCGGACCCCGAGATCGGCGCGATCATCGCCGAGGCTATCGACAAGGTCGGCAAGGAGGGTGTCGTCACCGTCGAGGAGTCGAACACGTTCGGCACCGAACTCGAGCTGACCGAGGGAATGCGCTTCGACAAGGGCTACCTGTCGCAGTACTTCGTCACCGACCCCGACCGCCAGGAGGCGGTGTTCGAGGACCCCTACATCCTCATCGTCAACTCCAAGGTCTCGAACATCAAGGACCTCCTCCCCGTCGTCGACAAGGTGATCCAGGCAGGAAAGCAGCTGCTGATCATCGCTGAGGACGTCGACGGCGAGGCGCTCGCGACCCTGGTGGTCAACAAGATCCGCGGCATCTTCAAGTCGGTCGCCGTGAAGGCCCCCGGTTTCGGCGACCGTCGCAAGGCGCAGCTCCAGGACATCGCGATTCTCACCGGCGGTCAGGTCATCTCCGAGGAGGTCGGCCTCAAGCTTGAGAACGTCACCCTCGACCTGCTCGGCTCGGCCCGCAAGGTCGTCATCACCAAGGACGAGACCACGATCGTCGAGGGTGCAGGCGACGCCGAGGCCATCGCCGGTCGCGTCGCGCAGATCCGCGGCGAGATCGAGAACACCGACAGCGACTACGACCGCGAGAAGCTCCAGGAGCGCCTCGCGAAGCTCGCCGGCGGTGTCGCGGTCATCAAGGCTGGAGCGGCGACGGAGGTCGAGCTCAAGGAGCGCAAGCACCGCATCGAGGACGCCGTTCGCAACGCGAAGGCCGCCGTTGAGGAGGGCATCGTCGCCGGTGGTGGCGTCGCCCTCATCCAGGCCGGCAAGCTCGCCTTCGAAAAGCTTGAGTTGGTCGGGGACGAGGCGACCGGTGCGAACATCGTGCGCGTCGCGATCGACGCCCCGCTCAAGCAGATCGCGCTGAACGCCGGTCTCGAGCCCGGTGTCGTCGCTGCCAAGGTCCGCGAGCTGCAGACCGGTTGGGGGCTCAACGCCGCGACCGGCGAGTACGTCGACCTCATCGCCGCGGGCATCATCGACCCGGTCAAGGTCACTCGCTCCGCTCTGCAGAACGCCGCGTCGATCGCCGGTCTCTTCCTCACCACGGAGGCCGTCGTGGCCGACAAGCCGGAGAAGAACCCGGTCGCTGCTGGCGGCGACCCCACCGGTGGCATGGACTTCTGAGTCGGGCCTCATCACGCAGAAGGCGGTTCCCCTCCGGGGGAGCCGCCTTCTGCGTTTCTGAAGGTGCAGCAGTGACTCCCTCGCAGGGTGCTCGGCGCCTCCCCGAGGTAGGTCCAGCTGGCGGAGTCCGGTACGGCTCGCAGGATCACGGGACTCCGGCGACCTCGCTGCGAGTCGGGTAACCCGACGTTGCACCGGCGACCCGTGCTCCTTACCGCGGGAGCGCGCAGCGCGGAGGATCAGACAGTGTCCGCGCGCGCAGCGCTCAACGGCAGGTCCGAGGTGGATCAGACGGAGGCTGGGGACGTCTCGCCGTTCTGCTCGACAGCGAGCAACGGCAGGGCGACGCGGAAGGTAGCGCCGCCTCCCGGCGTCTCCACGACATCAACGCGGCCTTTGTGCGCGGCGACGATCGAGGACACGATCGCTAGGCCAAGGCCGCTGCCGCCCGTTTCGCGCGTGCGTGACGTGTCGGCCCTCCAGAAGCGCTGGAAGATCTTCTCGCGGATCTGGGGAGGAATCCCTTCACCGTGGTCGATGACCTCCAGCAGCGCCAGTCGCCGTGAGCGGTCGACGGCGACGCCGACCTCGATCGGAGTGTTCTCGGGGGTATAGCGAACGGCGTTGCCGATCAAATTGGTGAGGACCTGGCGGATTTTGTTCTCCTCCGCCATCACCATCGCGGGTGCGCCCGCCTCTTCGAGAACGGCAACGCTCGCACCGGCCGCGATCTCCTCGGCTTTGACTCTGCGGGGACGGCGACGGAAGCGTGCGAGGCGCGCTCCGGCGGCAGCGATCGGACCGGTGAGTCCTGCGTTGGCGAACTCCATCGTCTGCTGCGTGCCGGGAACGTCCTCCTCGTGCTCGAGCGCAGGAGTTTCGACCGGCGTGTCATCGCGAGTCTCGACTCCGAAGTCGCGATCGGGCCAGGAGGCCATCGCGTCCATCGCGGCGTCGCGGGCGAGCGGGATGAGGTCGACGGGGGCGAGGGCGAGCGGTTTGGTCTCGTCGAGGCGGGCGAGCTCAAGGAGGTCCTCGACGAGGCCGCCCATCCGGATCGCTTCCTTCTCGATCCGCTCCATTGCCTGGGCGACGGCCTCGGGCGTCTGGAGAGCGCCCATTCGGTACAGCTCGGCGTAGCCGCGAACGGAGACGAGGGGAGTGCGCAGTTCATGGCTCGCATCCCCGACGAAGCGGCGCATCTGATCGATCGTGCGCGCGCGGTCTCGGAAGGCGGAGTCAATGCGTCCCAGCATCGCGTTGAGCGAGCGGTTGAGTCGGCCGACCTCGGTATTGGGGGTCGTCCCGTCGAGGCGCTGGCTAAAGTCCCCGTCCGCGATGGCGGCTGCTGTCTGCTCGACCTCGCGCAGCGGCGCGAACGTGGTCGTGACGAGCAGGCGTGTCAGAAGGGCGCCGATGACGACGATCGCCACCCCGAAGCCGAGGAAGATCGTGAGGTAGATCGTCATGATGTTGTCGACATCGCGGGTCGACACGGCGAGCAGGAGAGTCTGGTACTCCGCTCCTCTCGTGAACACCGTCGACATGACGTGGTACTCGACCTTGCCGTTCGAACTCCAAATCTCCATCGGCTTGTCGCCGCCCTGGAGGGCCTGCTCGAGCGTAAAGGTCTTTGGAAACGCCGGATCGGCGGCGCCCGAGGCATTCGTGTTGTCCAATCCGCCGTACTGGTCGTAGACCGCGCCGAAGTCGGCCTTGGAGTCGTCGATGGCGGCCAAATCGCGGACGGAAAGTTCGCTCGCCGTCTTCTGCACCTGGTCGGCCAGTTGCCGATCGAGCTGGGCGACGAGTTGCGGTTTGAGCATCGTCATGGTGCCGATGCCCGAGACGAGGAGGCCGAGTGTCAGCAGCAGCACCGTGACAGCCGTGATCTTCGTACGCAACGAGATGGAGTTCCACCGCTCGGCCAGACCCTGGTGCATGGCGGTGGAACTCCCTTGTGTCGGCGGCGTCGACGCCAGTGAGTCAGAGACGGACGTCGAAACGGCGAAGGCTCATGCCTTCGCCACCTTCAGCATGTACCCGAATCCTCGCTTGGTTTGAATGAGCGATTCCTCCGAGTGTGTGTCGAGCTTACGGCGCAGGTACGAGATATAAGACTCCACGATTCCCGCATCGCCGTTGAAGTCGTACTCCCAGACGTGGTCGAGGATCTGTGCCTTACTCAGCACCCGGTTCGGATTGAGCATCAGGTAACGGAGCAGCTTGAACTCGGTCGGACTGAGTTCGACCGGCTCGTCGCCCACGAGGACCTCGTGTGTGTCCTGGTCCATCGTCAACTCGCCGGCCCGAATGACCGCGTCCTCTTCGGCATGCATGGTGCGGCGGAGGATCGCCTTGATGCGGGCGACGATCTCGTCGAGGCTGAACGGCTTCGTGACGTAGTCGTCGCCGCCCACAGTGAGCCCCGTGATCTTGTCCTCGGTGTCGTCCTTTGCCGTGAGGAAGAGGATCGGCGAGGTGTACCCCGCTGAGCGGAGTCGCTTGGTCACGCCGAAGCCATTCATGTCGGGAAGCATGACGTCGAGAATGATGAGGTCCGGCTCCTCCTCGAGAACCGCCGAGATCGCCTGGGCACCGTTGCCGACCGCGCGCACGGCGAAGCCGGCAAAGCGGAGACTCGTGGTGAGTAGGTCCCTGATGTTGGGTTCGTCATCGACGATGAGAATGCGCGGTCCGTCCATGCACGCCAGTATCTGGCCGTCGGCTGCGCGAACACTGGGAGCCCAGTGATGAGTCGCTCGATGCACGCCCGCCGTCGCGGAACGGCGCGTCAGGACTTTGCGCGGCGGCGGACTCCTACGATCAGCATCCCGATCATGATGAGGAAAGCGATCGGCAGGCCTACGAGGGGGAGCGCGAACACGAACTGCCACAGTGTCCCCGTGTACTCGCGGACGCCGAGGGCCGGGGCGATCAGGATCGCGAGGAACGCGAGGACCGTCACGACGATGATCGCGATGAACATGTAGGCGAGGGCGCGTTCCGCGCGTCCGATGCCCGCCGGCTCCTGTGGCTTCACGCGTCAAGGATAGGGCGGGCCTGGTCGTCTAAACTGATGGCTGCTTCATTTCCAGGAGGGGTCTGCATGCCTACCGGCAAGGTCAAGTTTTACGACGAGGACAAAGGCTTCGGCTTCATCAGCACTGATGACGGCCAGGAAGTCTTCCTGCACGCCTCCGCGCTGCCCTCCGGGACCGCGGTCAAAGCCGGTACCCGCCTCGAGTTCGGCATCGCCGACGGCAAGCGCGGGGCCCAGGCGCTGTCTGCGCGAGTCCTCGACGCCCCGCCGAGCATGGCGAAGCTCAACCGCAAGTCCGCGGACGATATGTCCGTGATCGTCGAGGACACGGTCAAGCTCCTCGACGGGATTGGCGCCGGACTCAAGCGCGGTCGCTACCCGGACAAGGCACACGGCGCGACGATCGCGGCGCTCCTGCGCCGAGTTGCGGACGAGTTGGATGCCTGACGCCGACGAGACGACGCGCGACGAATCCCTCGAGGTCGCCTTCGTCCAGGAGGCTCCCGAGATGGATGCCCTCGACGTCGGTGAGCTCGACGCTCCTGAGGTGGTATTCGCACTCGATCCGGTCCTCGCCGCCTCGATAGACACGGCACGCGCTGCTCTCGCCGAGATCACTCCCGACGAGACAATTGGCGAACTCGTCGCCACAGTTGCCCAGGGCGAGCATGTGGTGTCGCTGCAGTTCGCGAACCTCATGAGCGGATATCCCGGGTGGTTGTGGACGGCGACGCTCTCTCGGATCGATGAGACCGAGGCTGTCTCCGTGTTAGAGGTCGAGCTGCTGCCGGGTGAGGGCGCTGTGCTGGCGCCGGACTGGGTTCCCTGGACTGTGCGCATGGCGGACTACCAGTCCGCGCAGGACGCCGCGGGTGACGACCTCGAGGCCGACGATGAGTCGGATGACCTTGACGATGTGGACGTGGATCTCGACGACGACTCCGACAGTGAGGAGCTGGACGTCGACTCGGATGACGATGACGATGACGACTTGGATGACGACGTCGACTCCGAGGACGATGATCCGCTCGACGCCGAGGAATCCGGCTCGAACGACTTCGGCGAGGATCCCACTCCTGCCCAGGCAGTGCGCCGTCGTCGGCGCCGCCGCTGAGCACACGACTGGGGCGGCAGCCTTCGCACATCAGCGTGAGCGGAACTGCCAATCCGATTGTGGGCTCGGGAGCGACTCTCCGAAAGGAGACCGGCGCCGCCTAGGGGCGGTTTCGGCTGTAGAAGAGGCCGATCGTGCCGAGTACGAGTCCGATCACGACGGTCGAGACGAGTACCGGCTCGACGACCACTCCACTCATTGTCGCGATCAGCACGGCGACGAGGGCGAGTGCCCAGGCGACGCAGCCGACCAAGAGAGCCGCGGCGTCGTTGCTCGCGAACGCCGGCGGGCTCGGCCGCCGCTCGTCCTCCCGCAGCCAGAACCGCATCGCGGGCCTCAGACCGCCAGGCGTTCGACGACGTAGTCGATGCAGCCGAGGAGCGAGCGGATGTCGTCCGGCTCCACGGCGACGAAGGTGGCGACCCGCAGCTGGTTGCGACCGAGCTTGCGATACGGCTCCGTATCCACGATCCCGTTCGCGCGCAGGACCCGTGCGACAAGGGCCGCGTCGATCGAGGCGTCGAAGTCGACGGTCGCGACGACCTGCGACCGGTGTTCGGGTACCTCGACGAACGGAGTCGCCAGCGTGGATGCTCCGGCCCAGTCGTAGATCGCGGAGGAGGACTCTGCGGTCCGTGCCGAGGCCCAGGCGAGACCGCCGGAAGCATTCATCCACTCGAGCTGCGACTCCATCAGCAGGAGCGTCGAGAGCGCGGGGGTGTTCAGCGTCTGGTTCAGCCGGGAGTTGTCGACGGCGTTCTTGAGGCTGAGGAACTCGGGGATGTAGCGTCCGCTGGCGGCGACGCGTTCAACGCGCTCGATCGCGGCGGGGGAGAACAGGCCGAACCAGAGGCCGCCGTCGGAGGCGAAATTCTTTTGCGGGGCAAAGTAGTAGACGTCCGCCTCGGCGATGTCGACATCGATGCCGCCGGCGGCACTCGTCGCATCGATGACGGTCAGCGCTCCCTCGTCGCCGAGGACCCGGCGCACAGGCGCCATCACTCCGGTGCTCGTCTCGTTGTGGGGCCAGGCGTACACGTCGATCCCCTCGACGATCTCGACTTCGCTCCGCGAGCCTGCGGGAGCGGAGACGACGTGCGCCGGCTCGAGGAAGGGAGCGGAGGCGGCGGAGGCGAACTTCTGCCCGAACTCGCCGAAGGTCAGGTTTTCGGCGCGGCGCTCGATGAGGGAGAACGCCGCGGCGTCCCAGAAGGCGGTCGAGCCGCCGTTGCCCAGCAAGACCTCATAACCCTCGGGGAGGCGGAACAGCGCCGCGAGATGCTCGCGCACTCGGCCGACCAGATCCTTCACCGGCGCTTGTCGGTGCGAGGTGCCGAGCAGGTGTGCGCCCTGGGTGGCGAGGTGGGCGAGCTGGTCGTGCCGCACCTTGGACGGGCCGCAGCCGAACCGTCCATCGTGGGGAAGAAGCTCGCGAGGAATGGTGAGGTCCGGCATGCGTTAATACTAGGGTTCCCGGCCAGACCCCTTCCTCCGAGCGACGGAAGCCTGTGTCGTGCCGCAGCGCGGATGCTGCGGTGCGCCGACCAGTAGGGTTGAGCGCGCCGAGACGGGAAGGCTGAGATGACGGATCTGATCGACACGACCGAGATGTACCTGCGCACCATCCTCGAACTCGAGGAGGAGAACATCATCCCTTTGCGCGCGCGCATCTCGGAGCGCCTCAGCCACTCCGGCCCGACCGTGTCGCAGACAGTGGGCCGCATGGAGCGCGACGGCCTTGTCGTCGTCTCGGGCGACCGCCACCTGGAGCTCACCTCGGACGGCCGCCGCAAGGCGATCCATGTCATGCGCAAGCACCGCCTTGCCGAGCGTCTCCTGCACGACGTGATCAAGCTCGACTGGGAGTTCGTGCACGAGGAAGCGTGCCGCTGGGAACACGTCATGAGCGAGCAGGTCGAGCGCCGACTCCTCGAGATGCTCGATCACCCGACGGAATCGCCCTATGGAAACCCGATTCCTGGCCTTGACGAACTCGGCGACATCCCGGCCTCGCGCTTTGCCGACGGCGTCATCAGCTTGCCTCGCTTCGTCGCCGGCTCAGCGGAGCCGCTGCGCGGAGTCGTGCGCCGGCTCGGCGAGCCCGCACAGGTCGATCCAGAGCTCCTCCTCCAGCTCAAGCAGGCGGGGGTCGTTCCCGGTGCGGAGGGCGAGTTCTCGGCGCTCAACGGCTATGTGCTTGCGAGGATGGACGGCGTGTCGGCCGGCATCGAGCTTCCCAACGAGGTGGCAGCGCACATCTTCCTCGTCGGCTGAGCAGGCTTGCGTCCTGGGCCGACTCCCGGAGCCCGAGCGCAGCGCGTGACCTCTGTGGAACGGGAGGGTGGCCTGTTCGTGTGGTGGAGGTGACAAATCGGTAACGGTCGCTTACGCTCTGTGAAGCCCTGCCGCCGACCCCCGGTCGCAGAGTTGCGGGATCCGACGCCCCCTCGCCCGTCTCGGATGCCGTTCACCTCGATGCTTCGTGCATGAGACGGGACAGCTGCCTGGGCTGACGGGACGTCGGAGGATCTCCGCTTTGCCTCAGAACCCCACTTCCTCACAGGACGCCGCCGGTTCCCCCGACCGGTATCGCTCCACTCACCCGAACCACTCCAGTAACGCCTCCTTCGAGAACCAGCCCCCGGTGATCCGGGCCCGTCTCCACGCGGAGGCACCCGTCGCTCGCCGCGCCGTGCCTACCGGGCCTGAGCGCCGCGTCGACATCACCGACTTCGTGCCCTCGCCCGCAGGGACCCCGCGCAAGCGCCGCGGCCGGGTCGTCGGCAAGGTTGCAATGGTTGGCTTTGCCGGCGCGCTGGTCGCCACGATGGCCCTTCCCGCGTACGCCTTCACTCCGGGAACGCAGGACGACGGCCTCTTTGCCGCGTCGCGCGCCGATCTGCTCCGCCAGGGCGATGCGCAAACGGTCGATGTCCCGGGAGGAGTGGTGCAGGCCGCGATCGCCCGCGACGGATTCTCGGCCGACGCCGCGCCGCCGCCGCCCGAGCCCGTCGCGGTCGCTGAGCCGGTCGTCGAGACGAACACCGTCGCCGAGGCGCGCGCCGAGACCGCCGAGGCGTTCAACTCCTACTCCGGCGCCTCCGCTCCGGAGATCGCCGCAGCAGCGCCGACCACCGGGTACAGCCTGTCGTCCGTGTTCGCCACGGCCCTGCAGTACCAGGGGGTCCCCTACGTGTTCGGCGGCGCCGACCCGAGTGGCTTCGACTGCTCCGGCTACCTGATGTACGTCTTCGCGCAGTACGGCATTTCGATGCCGCACTCGGCCGCGGGCCAGGGTGCGATGGGCACTCCGGTGTCGCTTGCCGACGCTCAGCCCGGCGACCTCGTGATCATGGACGGCCACGACGGCTTCTACGCGGGTAACGGCAACATCTTGCACGCGCCGTATGAGGGTGCGAGCGTCCGCGTTCAGCCGCTCTGGACATCCGACTACCGGATTGTGCGCATCACCGGCTGATGTTGCGTCGAGCTTGAGAGCCCGCTCCCGCTCTGCGCGTGACGAATCCACCGGGATCCATCACGATTCCGCCCCCAAAGGGTTAATCTGATTCCCAGTCTGCTCGCGTGGCGAGCGGATCGATTCGTCGAGGGACGGAGTGCCGGGATGGCCGAACGGAGCGAGCGCCGCAGTGTGGGGCTGCGCTGTGGCGTGCGGCGGACCGATTCGATACGCGCCGGGGTCCTCGCCGCGGCGGTGCACTCCTCTGACACGCGGATACGACTCCACGCCATCACGCGGCACTGCGCCGTGGCCTCGAAGGGCGCCGTCATCGCGACGGTGCCCTTGCTCGTGGTCGCGACGTCCCCGCGGCTCGGCGTGCGACAGCACGGAGGTCACTGATGCGCACTCTGGTTCTCAACGCCGGCTATGAACCGCTCGCGGTCGTGTCGTTCAAACGGGCTTTGGTCCTGTTGATGACCGAGAAGGCGACCGTCATCGCCGCCGATGAGGACAATCCCGTGCACGGTGCGACCGGCGACTACGTCCGGCCCTCGGTGATCGTGCTGACGCGCTACGTGCGCATCCCGAACGGCCGCAAGGTGCCGGTCTCGCGCCGCGGTGTGCTGCGCCGAGATAACCACCGCTGCGGTTACTGCGGACAGCACGCGGCAACGATCGACCACATCCAGCCAAAGTCGCGCGGCGGGCGGGACACCTGGGAAAACCTTGTCGCGTGCTGCCAGCGCTGCAACAACCTCAAGAGCGACCGCACGCCGCACGAGATGGGCTGGCGCCTGCGCACCGCCCCTCGGATGCCGCGCGCGGGCTCCTGGCTGGTCCGCGGCGCGGAACGCACACAGCCCGACTGGGACGACTACTTGGCTCCCGCCGCCTGACGGGCCGCGGTCGCACCGCTGGCGGCGTTGTCCGCTGGTATCGCTTCCTCCTCCGCCTTACCAGCGGCGCGACCGCGGCCCGTCAGGTCGTCGGGGTAGGGGGTTATTCGTTGTCAGTGCCCGGGTTTGTGCTGGCGTTTCCGGGGCGGTCGGCGGCCCACGTCCAGTTCGCGACCTCGGGGAGGTCCTCGCCGTGTTCGCGGGTGTAGGCGCGGGCGCGGATACGGGCATCCTGCATGTCCTGGCGCAGGCTCGCCGCTCGGGCGCCGAGGCCGGGAGTGCGGTCGATCACATCGATCACCAGCGAATAGCGATCGAGGTTGTTCAGCATCACCATGTCGAACGGAGTGGTTGTCGTCCCGTTCTCCCTGTAGCCGTGGACGTGCAGGTTGTTGTGGCCGGTGCGCTTATAGGTCAGGCGGTGGATGAGCCACGGGTACCCGTGGTAAGCGAAGACGACGGGGCAATCGGGGGTAAAGATCGCGTCGAACTCCCGGTCGGAGAGACCGTGTGGGTGCTCCGACTCCGACATCAGACGCATCAGATCGACGACGTTCACGGTGCGGACGGCGAGGTCGGGCAGCTTCTCGCGCAGGATGCTCACGGCTGCGAGGGTTTCGAGGGTCGGCACGTCGCCCGCGCAGGCGAGCACGACGTCCGGCGACTCTCCCTGCCGCTCGCTGCTCGCCCACTCCAGGATGCCGAGGCCGCGTGCGCAGTGCGTGATCGCCTCCGCCATGGTGAGCCACTGGGGTGAGGGCTGCTTGCCAGCGACCACGACGTTGACGTAGTCGACGCTGCGCAAGCAGTGGTCGTAGGTCGAGAGCAACGTGTTCGCGTCGAAGGGCAGGTAGACGCGGACGACCTCGGGCTTCTTGTTGACGACGTGGTCGATGAAGCCGGGGTCCTGGTGGCTGAAGCCGTTGTGATCCTGGCGCCACACGTGACTGGACAGCAGGTAGTTCAGGCTCGCGATCGGGCGACGCCACTCGATGTGGCGAGTGCCGTCGAGCCACTTCGCGTGCTGGTTGAACATCGAGTCGATGATGTGGATAAACGCCTCGTAGCAGGTGAAGAGCCCGTGCCGACCGGTGAGGAGGTACCCCTCCAGCCAGCCCTGGCACTGGTGCTCCGAGAGCACCTCCATCACCCGGCCGGCGCGGGCGAGGTGGTCATCGAGCGGGCTGAGTTCAGCACCCCACTGCTTGTCTGTGGCGGCGTAGACGGATTGCAGTCGATTGCTGGCGACCTCGTCCGGTCCGAAGAGGCGGAAGTTGGTCGGGTTGGCACGAATGACGTCAGCCAGCCACTCGCCCAACACCTTCGTCGCCTCGGCGACCGTGCCGCCGGGCTGCTCGACGACCACCTCGTAATGCCGGAAGTCGGGCAGGTCGAGGGTCTGCCGCAGCAGCCCGCCGTTCGCGTGGGGGGTGGCGCTCATCCGAAGGTCCCCGTCGGGAGCAAGTGAGCGGACACGCTCGGTGATGCCGCCGTTCTCGGTGAACAGCTCGTCGGGACGATAGGAGCGCAGCCAATCCTCGAGGAGGCGGGTGTGCGCCTCGGTGTCGCGCGCATTGGGCAGCGGTACCTGGTGGGCGCGGTAGGTGCCCTCGACCTGAACGCCATCGATCTCGGTCGGGCACGTCCAGCCCTTCGGAGTCTTGAGGACGATCATCGGCCAGGCGGGGCGGCTGAGGTCGCCCTCGGCCGCACGCTGCTTGATCGCGGCGATGCGGTCGAGCACCGTGTCGAGGACGTCAGCGAAGCGTTCGTGTACGCGCATCGGGTCCTCGCCGTCGAAGCCGCCCTCGACGAGGAACGGCTCGTGGCCGTAGCCCCGGAGGAGGCTTTCGAGCTCCTCCTGCGGGATGCGGGCGAGAATCGTCGGGTTGGCGATCTTCCAGCCGTTGAGATGCAGGATCGGCAGGACCACACCGTCGGTGAGTGGATTGACGAACTTATTCGAGTGCCAGCTGGTCGCCAGCGGTCCGGTCTCGGCCTCGCCATCGCCGACGACCGCGGCGACGAGCAGATCCGGGTTGTCGAAGGCCGCTCCGTAAGCGTGGCTCAGCGCGTAGCCGAGTTCGCCGCCCTCGTGGATGCTGCCTGGCGTCTCGGGGGCGGCGTGGCTGGGGATCCCGCCCGGGAAGCTGAACTGGCGGAAGAGCCTGCGCACTCCCTCCTCCGACTCGTCGATGTGGGAGTAGATCTCGCTGTAGGTGCCGTCGAGATAGGCGTTGGCGACCATGCCGGGCCCGCCGTGGCCAGGGCCGGTGATGTACAGCGTCGGTTGGCGCCGCTCCTGGATCGCGCGATTGAGGTGTGCGTAGATCAGGTTCAGCCCGGGCGTCGTGCCCCAGTGGCCGAGCAGGCGCGGCTTGATGTCCTCGCGGCGGAGCGGGGTCTTCAGAAGCGGGTTCGCGAGAAGGTAGATCTGCCCGACGGCGAGGTAGTTGGCGGCGCGCCACCAGGCGTCGATGGTGTCGAGGGTGTCCTGGGTCAGCTCAACGTCGGCGGGCCGGAACATCCAGCTGCGCTCGGGGACGGGCAGGAGGGAGGGGGCAGGGGAGTCGGCCATGCGCTCACGCTGGCACCTGTGTGCCCGGGGTGGAAGGGCCTTGCGGCGCTTGGTCCGCGGGCGAGCCGGGGTGCTTGGTCCCGGTTGGCGGTTGAGCTGCTGCGCGGGGTGGCGCGGTGGAGGATCGCCCAGCCTGCGGCGGCGGCGAGAGCGGTCGGGATTAGCGAGAGTGCGTAGCCGCTGATGAAGCGGATGTTGGCGAAGAACTCGCCGAATGCCTCCCAGCCCTGGGTGAGGGTGAGGAGCGCGATCGCGCCCAGCACGAGGATCCCGAGCGCGGCGAAGACGCGCTCGAGTAGGGGTCCGTCGCCGAAGTAGATCGCGCGGAAGAAGTTGCCGCCGATGCCCCAGCCGTCGAAGAACCAGGGGGCGCTGCGCAGGACGTGCTTCACCTCAAAGTCGTCGGGGTACTTCTGGCTCTCCTTGATGAAGCAGGTCTGGGAGAGAACGGCGGCGTTCTCGACGGGATTCTGGCTGAAGATGCGGATCTCACCTGCGCTGGCGAACTCCTGGCCGGTGAGCAGCGACATCAGCGCGGTCTTAACCCGCGCGGTTGCGGCCGAGGAGGCCGTGAATGCGGTCCTCCTCTAGCGTGAAGCTGATGCTGTCGATGGCCTGCATCCGGCCGTAGTTCTTGCTGAGGTCGTGGACCTCGATGACCGCGCTCACGGCGATCCCCCTTCTCTGATCATGTCTGCGAGCTGCTCGGTGCTGAGGCCGAGCTTGGCTGCCTCGGCGAGCAGTGGTGCGACGTACTGGTCGCGAAACTGCGTACGGCGCTTCTCGATGAGCCGGGCTGGTGCCCCCTCGGCAACGAACATGCCAATTCCCCTCTTCTTGTAGAGCACGCCGTCGTCAACGAGGAGGTTGACGCCCTTGCCCGCGGTGGCCGGGTTGATCCGATGGAACGCCGCGAACTCGTTGGTCGAGGGGACCTGGGTCTCCTCCGCGAGCGCGCCGGCGATGATGTCGTTTTCAATCTGCTCGGCGATCTGGAGAAAAAGCGGGCGGGAGTCGTCCACGGGCGGGTGCCTCCTCTTGGGGTCGTCGGGTGTCCTGGTCGGACGGTTCGTTGGTATGGCAACTAACCAACCAGGGTGGGTCACTGTTGTCAAGGACGCGTGGCTTCGCGGGGCGCTCCGGGCGGCAGGTACACTGGCTCAGCCAGCCTCTGTAGCTCAATGGAAGAGCGACTCCGTCCTAAGGAGCAGGTTGGGGGTTCGAGTCCCTCCAGGGGCACCACAGGGTTGTTGCTAAAACCGTTGCCACAGAAAATCGGCACGTTCGCGCCGTCGCTGGCCTCCGAGAGGCTGGTGAGGGTCCGAGCACCACTTCCACGAGTGGTGCTTTTTTCATGCGCGCTCGCCTGGACCGCCCGCGACCTGATCGTCGCGAACGGCTCGTTCAGTTCGGCGGTGATGGTCTCGTCAGTGTGGACGAGGGCGCGCTCGAAGAAAACCTGGTTGAAGAGCCGCTTGACGTGATCGGGCGCACTTTCGTACAGGCGGGCGCACTCTCCATGTTCACGTCGAGGGCGACCCGGACGGCGTGCTCGACGTCGGCGACGTCCTGGGTAAGACGTGCTTCGTCGCGTTCGGCGGTCGTGCGCTCGGAGCGGATGCGATCCTGCTCCTTCTTGAACAATCCTCCACCGGTGGCTACCTGAGGCACGCTCAGGCGCGGCTATCCTGCACACATGACGACGTCACTGTCAACACCGACTTGGCGCAAAATGAGAACTTGGCGCGCGAGATCTAGGACGATTGGTGGAGATAATGTCCGAGGCAGGACTCGACAGCGTCGAGGGGGAGGAGACGAACAGGTTGAGCAGTCGCTTCTTGCAGGGGGCAACAGACGTCGAAGCCATAGCCCGCTACTACGACCAGCCGCAATCCGTGGATTCGATGAGCGGCGTGCGGGGATGGCTTGGGTTGGCGAGGCTTCGGGCGGAGCTGGTCTCGGGCCTTCCGGCATCGCCTGGCCGCATCGCAGACGTTGGAGGTGGCTCCGGCGTCCATGCCGGGTGGCTAGCCGAACGGGGATACCGAGTCAGCCTTTCCGACTTGTCGGCCGAGCAAGTGCGCTCGGCCCGCGAACGAACCCGCCCTCGGCCTCTCGATGACTACGTGATCGCTGATGGACGAAATCTCCCATGGCCCGATGGCTCATTCGACGTGGTACTGCTCCTAGGGCCGATGTACCATCTTTTTGTCGCCGAGGAGCGGCGCCAGGTTCTAGTAGAGGCGAGAAGAATCTGCAGACCGGGTGGATCTATTTGGGCGGAGGGGTTGAGCCGGCTCTCTGTCATGCTCGGCGCACTGACGCAGAAACAAACTGACGGTGCCGAGCTCGAATGTCGGAAGAGCCTCTACGCGAACGGTGCTTCGCGGGGGCCAGTGGACGTATCGGAGTGGCTCACGGCTTCGTACTACCACGGGCCGGGCGAGCTTGCAGGTGAGTTCGAGCATGTGGGTCTGTCGGTTATTGACCAATTTGCGCTTGAAGGTCCGTCATGGCTCTCCACTGAACCCGAGACGCACAGAACGGATCCTGCACGGGCGCGCACGATCTTTGACGTCGCGACTAGTACGAGCCGTGATCCGGCCGCAATCGCGGCAAGCCCCCACATGATCGTTGTTGGACGAGTTCAGAAAAGACTGAGGAAGAGTGATGAGCGGGTTCGAAGAGATGCGCGCGTGGGGGCGCGCAATCATGAGCGGCGATAAAGTCAGGTTTCGTGCGATCAACCCGGAGGACCGGCCAATCCTGGCCCTGTGGTGGAGCGATGCCGGCGAGGCGATCCTTCAGCAGGAACGGATTGCGCTCTTGCCCGCCGAGCGCATCGGTGCAACGTTCGATGCTTGGAGTTCCAACGACTCGCCGGCGGGTGCCGGCTTTGCGGTCGTTGATGGCGACGAACACCTGATTGGGCATGTCACAATCTGGGGCATCACTGTTCCGACCAGGATTGCGACACTCGCAATCATAATTGGTCCGGATTTCCAAAATCGAGGCTATGGGCGCGACGCTATGGGCGTCGCGTTGCGCTTTGCGTTCCAGGAGATGGGAGCGCACAAAGTCGAGGTGCAGGCATGGGATTATAACGACCGCGCAGTGCGCCTTTACAAGTCGCTCGGATTTGTTGAGGAGGGACGCCGACGCGCAGCAGCATTCCATCAGAGCAGGTTCCACAGTCAAGTGCAGCTCGGACTGCTTTTCGATGAATATGCCGCCAGAGTCGCGGCTCAGACCGTGAATTCCGCGGGACGCGCCTAGGAACGTGTCGATCAACCGGCGTGGTCGGGACGAGCGCAGCGCGGAGACGATGACCAACTTGTCTTAGCCTCAAAACCGAGGATTACTTGGTCGCTGGTATGCCCTCATTGATCTGTACGGCCGTCCCGTTAGGATCGACAAGACGAAGGGAGCGACCGAAAGGTTCTGGTTCAATGTGTCCAGGATCGAATCCGGCACTGCGCATCCGCGCCTGGATGATCTCTAGCGCCTCCTCGCTTTCGAACGACAACTCGATTGCACCGGGGGCAACGTCGTGGTCGGGGCTTTTGGCGGAATGTATTGCGACCTTGCCGCCTTCGGCCTCCAGCTCAATCCACTCCCGCGACTCGGTCGAATACCCGGGAATGAGTCCCATGGCCCGATAGAAGCGATCGCTCAAATCATTGTTTTTCGTGAATTGCACTACCAATATCTTCATGAAGAGATCCTTTCGCTCAATAGTTGATATTTTCCAGGAAGAGGGGCGCGGAGAGCGCCTCAGCTTCTCGTGGGTGGACGGGTCCCTCAGAAGGATCGGATCGCGGCGCCAACGAGCGCCAAAATCACGGCCGCTAGGATCACGGACGTCGCCGTGGCCCACCAGCTCGAGAACGACCACATGCCGACAGCGATCGTCCACCCGGTCAGCGCGAGCGCGCATCCCGCGTACACGAGCCCGGTGTATTGAGACCTTTCCACCGGAACAGAGTAATCAGAACGCGCTCCGAAACGCTCACCGCGCGCCACCAGCGGGGAGCTGCTCGGTGGTCCTGAGACGGTGGACATCCATCATGGCGCCGATCCGTCGCTGCAGGCGACGCAGGGGGAGTCGCTCTCGGCTGCTTCTTCGTCGCTCATCCCCTGACGAGACGCGGTCAAATCAGTGCCAGGGTTGCCCTCCACGCGGTCGAATGGGGGAGCGGTGGCGGACGGCTCCCTGTGGAGGAACGCTGACCCGGTATGTGCTCGGCGCCCTGGCCCTCACCTCAGGCGCGGCGTGTCGACGGATGATGGTCGTCGCCTTTTTGTTGTCACCATGCAATGGAGGGAGGGCGGCGCGGGCGTGTCTAAGCCCGCGAGCACGATCTCTCGGCCGGTCCGCCTAAAGAACATCTCGCGACAGGACCACTGCGACTGCGAGTGTGCCTAGCGCAAGCGCAGCGCCGTAAAGTAGTAGGCGGCATTCGTGGCTACGGCTTTGGCCCGGTTTTCATTCCGTCTTGTACGGTTAAACCTTACAGACCTCCATCACAGGTTGTCATGTCGGGTAAATTGGGGAAGAATCGGGGTACGCCACTTGTGGCCGGACGTCAATGTCGCCAACTCGAAGGACGCTCCCGTGTAGGTGTGTCGTGCGTGTTCGATAAAGCCGGGCACCTGGTTCACTGCGTTGACGTCCATGCCCATTCTTGCGAGATGAGAAGAGGGCGAATCCGACTCGCGGAACGGTCGCGCTGACGGAGGCACAATCTACGGTGATGTCGCAAGCGGTCACGGTAGCGGAGCACGCGGTGAGCGAGACCGCGGGACGGTCTTGATGAATGTCGTGCATCCGACCAACGTGGGAGTTTGGCGAGAAGGCCCGTGTCGACCTCTCTGTCCCTCCGGCTGACGAAGAAGAGTTCCCGTCTGCATCCTTTGACACCCGCGTCGAGGAAGAGGACCTGGACATGTCGACGCGGACGGAGGCCGCAGAGGAGGAGGACGATCGCGATGCGTCGGCCCGAGCGCATGACACAACTCGCACGTTCCGGGGTGCTGACCGGTAACCCGCTTTTCGACGGGGTTGCGGGAGCGGCTAAGGACGACCCGCCCGATACCCGCACATTCCGTTGATCCTTCTGATTCTTTCCGATCGCGCTTCGACGAATTGCTTCCGCTCGTCGATACCCCTCTCAGGGGGACGCCGGGCGTTGGTCGGTGATGACTTGAGACCGGGTGCGGCACAAGAACTGCCTGGTCAGGGCTTGAATCGGTACACCTCGTAGTATCGCGGGTGCGAGACGCTGACGTCTTAATCGGCCCATCCATACAAAGGTCACACGTCTGACCTGAGCACATACTCATCGTTGTGTTAGCCTGCGTCAGCGAAAGCACTAATGGGGGCGCCGAAAGGTGCTACGTGAAATGGGGAAACATGATTCGATGCAGAGTTGCGAAGGTTGTTGCCGGTGCGCTGGCTGCCAGTGGTCTCGTTATGGGGGGAGCGATCGGCGCATCAGCGACGACGGTGTATCCGTCCGACGGTGGGGTCTGGAATCACGGTGTACGCTCCGGTGGTCAGTACGGAAGTGGCGGCCAGGTTTATTCCGAATACCAGCACGGGGGCAAGACGCACAGGTCGACTGCATGCGGGTACCGGGGATGTGCCTACAGTGGCTGGAAGCCTTCCTCGACGCTCGCTATAGCTCACTGGTCGCCGATGAAGGCGTCGGGTAATACGGCGTATTACGACGTCCTGTCCTAGATGCTGCGTGCCGGCGTACAGTCTGTTCGCCGGCACGCAGTACCGTGTACTAACTTTCTTGGCTAATGCCCGTCACGGGCCGTAGCCCTCGAGTAATTGGCGGTTTAACGTGTGGGCGAGAATGTGGTCAATCTGTGGATGCGCGCTGTTGGTCGTCGGTCTAACCGCCTGTACGGGCCGGACTCCTCCTGCGGCTGAGGGGGATGCGAGTCTTCCCGGCGTCGAATTTACTGGGCCGTGGGCTGCGGAGTTTTCCGCCAGCTATGCACGGGCTTCCGACGACTTCTCTCGGAAGGCGATCGGAGACGGCTCGATCTCCGAGCAGGAGTACTCGGAGATGATAGATCGCTTCAGAGGTTGCGTCTCGGGATTCGGGTACGACATCGGTGAATACAAGTTGGACGGCTCGTTCACCCTCACGTTTCCGCCAGAGACCTCTGCTGATGTCGCCAACAAAAACGTTGACGCGTGTTCGCGCCAGTCCGGCGAAGCCGAGATCGGGTCGCTCTACAGCTGGACACATCGTAACCCTGACAGGTCCAACGAAGACTCGTTGATCGTAGAATGTCTGGTGGCGAAGGCGGTCGTACCATCGACTTACTCGACGAGCGACTACGCTAACGACTCGTCTCGCAATGAATTTCCCTTTGCAGACGAGGAGTCGGGTGGCGAAGTCCTCGAGCGTTGCCGGATCGACCCTCTCGGGGAGCAGTCGTGAGACGCGAGTCTCGCACGTCGCAACATTTGTGGCTCAAACGTCATGGGTAAGGGCAAAGGCTACGGCCTGATGATGCTTGCGGGCATCGGTGTCGCTAGCTCGGCATTCGTAGTGGGCCTTGCGCTTGCCGTACCGCCTGCGGTGCCAGGGTCTGTGACGATGACGACATCGACGCCATCGACATTCGAACTCACGTCGCAAAAACTGGTCGATGCTCGCACAGTCAAGCTGTCCGTTCAGCAGGGCGGAAAGTCCCCGGTGCAGGTACCCCGGACCGGGACGGTGACGGCTCTCGGGTGTGCACCCGGGTCTGCACTCTCCTCGTGGCAGAGCTTCATTGCCGTCGACGGAGTGAATCTCCTGAGCGTGGCAACGACAACTCCGCTGTACCGTGACCTGCACGCTGGGGACAGCGGAGACGACGTCCGTGCTCTGCAGGAAGAACTCAGACGCCTCGGTAAGTCGGTCCGCGCCGACGGGGTTCTGGGTTTGACATCCATCGAGATGGTGAACACACGGCTTCGTGAGCTGGGCGGACCTGCTTCTCCCTTTGGCACCATCGCCAGGGATTCCATCGTCTGGCTGCCGGTTCCCGAAGGGACGGCTGCCTCCTGCGCCGTCACTCTCGGAGGGCAGGTCGAATCCGGCGCCGCAGTCGCAGCCCTTGATCCACAAGCGACCGGCGCTGACGTCAGCAACATTCCGCACGATCTCGTACCAGGACAGCGAGTAGTGGTGGTTGGCGAGCTTCGTCTACCCGTCGACGAATCCGGAGCGGTCACGACTGCCGAGGACATCAGCGCTCTCAGGCGGACAACGGCCTTCAAGCAGGCGTTGCAGGCCTCTGACTCCTCCGGAGCTGCCGGAAGTGGGGCGCGGACCAACGCCGACTCGGGTGGCTCCGTGACCCTTGATGCCAGCCTTGAACTCGCTTCGCCACTCGAGACATGGGCTGTCCCTCCGGGCGCGATATTCGCACTGAAGGATAATCGTGGCTGCACCAGCTCAGAAGGGTCCAAATTTGCTGTCGAGGTTGTTGGCTCTGAGCTTGGAAAGTCTTTCGTGGTCTTCCCTGACTCGGAAGTGCCAGACAGTGTCGACGCTGTGCCAGACGGCTCTGGCGCATGTTAGACAGCCGATCAGCTGCTCCGCTCGATGAGTGCTCTGCCGCAGACAAGTTCGTCGAGCTTCTCGATGTTCAGCACTCTTTCGATGGTCGAAGGCCGCTCTTTGAAGGGATATCTCGCGTACTCCTGCCCTCTCGAAGCTACGCGCTGATGGGTCCGTCCGGCTCCGGAAAGTCGACCTTGCTGGCGATCATCGCGGGCTCCGTCACTCCGACGTCCGGATCACTACGGAAGAACCGGATCACGAGTACCGGTTGGGTCTTCCAGAACCCGCATGGCTCGGCGAGGCGCTCAGCGATCGATCACGTTGTCCTGCCCTTCCTCGCGAAAGGAGAGAGCCGGGAATTGGCCGAAGAGCGTGCAATGGACCTCCTCGAGACCTTCGGTCTTCGAGAAAAGAGAGACGCTCCGTTCGCCCAGCTCTCGGGCGGCGAGGCTCAACGTCTGATGCTCGCTCGAGCTATGGCTTTCTCGCCCGATCTGCTTCTCGTGGATGAGCCGACTGCTCAGCTGGACACCGGGACGGCCGAGGTCGTGATCGAGGCACTCGCGAAGGTATCAAGCGGTGGAAGCATCGTTGTCGTAGCGACGCACGATTGCCGTGCGGCGGAGGCCTGCCACACCGTTATCGAATTGGTCACCTGAGATGCGGTTCTCGTCCATCCTCTCGGAGGCGATGCGGAATGTCTCCACTCGTACGAGTAAGCCGCTCCTTGCGCTGATGTTCTTCGTCATCATCGTCGGCTCCTTGTGTGTCTATGATGTGACGACAGTGACGGCGATCACGGCGAGGTTCCGGGAGTTCCTCTCCGCCGGTGCGACTGTTTCCACTGTCAGTTCCGCCAAGAGTGTCATCGGTACTGCCTGCGAAAATCTTGCTGGTGTCTCTGGAGCCCGAGCAGCAGGAGCTCTCTCGGAGGGCGAGGGAATTGTCTTCGAAGCGTTACCGTCTTCTATCGTGCCGACAAAGGAGGTGACTCCGCGCTTCGTCGAGCTTCTCGCGCATGAGTCGGATCCCTCAATCGCCGGAATGTTTTTTTCCCAGGAGGTTGCGCTCGCGTTGAGTCTCGGCATCGGTGAACGAGTCGAGACCACAAGGGGCCCTGTCTCTGTCGCAGGCATCTTCGATTATCCGGACGACGGGCGCGTTCCCGGCTTGGGCTGGTCGGTCCTCGACGTCGTTCCGGCCGACCGCATGTTCGATTCATGCTGGTTGGACGTACCATATGCGCAATCGCTGGCTCCGTCTTACATTCTCACCGCCGTTGCGCCCGGCACCGCCGAGAAGCCCACGGTGGGCCAGCTCAACGCTCGCCTGGGCAGCAACTACGACTTTGGAGCACTTATCGGGGAGCGGGACTCCTTGCTGACGATTCCGAGTGCAGTTCTCGTTGGTCTCGCGCTTGGCTTTGTCCTCGTGCGATTGCGTCGCTTGGAGTTGGCCTCCGCGCTACACATAGGTGTCGGGAGGAGTGCTCTCTTCGTGCAGATTCTCGTTGAGAATGTCGCGTGGCTGTCGGCGGCCAGCGCTCTGGTGATGGCCGCGACGCTCGTGTTCGTCGTGCCGGAAGCCGCATCCGATCGCACTGCGCTAGTGCTCGGCACTCTGCGCATCCTTGCGCTCGCGGCGGCATCGGTGCTCCTGGGCTCGTCTCTCGGTGTGGCTCTCACCAGAGAGAAGCACATGTTTCGGTACTTCAAGGAGCGGTGAAAGCCTCGGCTCGAGGAGCCGACTTGTGCCGCTCCAATGAGCAGCAGGCCGCTAACTCCCGCGGCGGTCACAATCTCAAGCGGGATCCCGACGACGGTGAGGCTTCCCGCCCGACTCGAGGTGACATCTGGTGGCCGACCCGAGTGTTGATGATGATCAGCCAAAAGGTAAAGAAGAACCAGAAGACAAAGACCGCGGATGTGACGGTCACCACGAAGCTGGGGACGAGCGGGGACCGCTCGCCACAACCGTGATGAGCGTGGCGACGGTTGTGGAAAATGCGAACGAGTGGTCGATGACGATGTCGAACAGGAGGCCGGCTTCGTCGAACAAGCCCAGCAGGCTGACGATTGTGCTGGTGTCTAGGTAGGGCGTGTGCTCGTGAGCGAGACGGATCGGGGCTGAGGCGAGGAGGTGGCCGAGCACGATCAGGATGGGTCATGTGAACGTCCGACGCACTCTGTCGCATGCTTTCGATGCCGGTGAGGTACGAGACGTTCTCAATAGTCGTCGCGACGACGCATTCCGTTCCGCCTTCATCCATGACGCGTGCAAGGCGCGACACGTTCGCAATGCTCAGTCGTTGTCGTTGATCGAGTCATGAGAGGTCGAAGCTGTGTTGCCGAGCGGCGAAACTCCGGGGCGGATAGGGCGGAACGAGACAGGTGACGGACGGCGCACGCCATAGCTACGCTCCGCTCCGGCATGCTCGCTCGCGCGGTATTGACACCGACGTCTGTCGGCGTGACCCCCCACTTTGACGAGCGTCCGCGCATCGCTGTCGGCTGTCGGTGAAGGTTCTTGGGAGTCACGGCGTGATCGCCCACTCACCGGAGGTGGCTTGCGGGCGTAACCGGTGGTGAGCGAGAGTTCAACTCGTGGGGAGTGGGGCGAAGCACCGGATGTGCTGCGCCCCACTCCCCACGTCACGGCAGTGTCAGTTGTGCTGGCTTGCCGTCGCGCCGGTTGCTCGCGGCGCGGACTTCGGACTCATCACGCTTCGCCGGAGAGCGCGGGACCGTAACCGATCCCGCCGCCTGCCCCGCCGCCGAAGCCGCCGCCGAAGCCGAACCCGCCGCCGAAGCCGAATCCACCTCCGAATCCACCTCCGAACCCGCCGCCTGCTCCTGCTCCGGCTCCGCCGCCTGCTCCGCCACCTACCACGATGACGATTTCGCCGCCGCCGCCTGCTCCGCCGCCGACTCCGCCACCTGCTCCGCCACCGACCTCGCCGCCTGCTCCGCCGCCGACTCCGCCACCTGCTCCGCCACCGACCTCGCCGCCTGCTCCGCCACCGACTCCGCCACCGACCTCGCCACCTGCTCCGCCGCCTGCTCCGCCACCGACCTCGCCGCCAGCTCCGCCACCGACTCCGCCACCTGCACCGCCGCCTGCACCGCCGCCTGCTCCGCCGCCAGCTCCGCCACCGACTCCGCCGCCGATGCCTCCGCCGATTTCACCGCCGATGCCTCCGCCGATTTCACCGCCGACTCCGCCGCCTGCTCCGCCGCCGACTCCTCCGCCTGCTCCGCCGCCGACTCCGCCGCCAATGCCGCCGCCGACTCCGCCGCCAATGCCGCCGCCGATTCGTCCGCCAGCGCCGCCGCCAATTCCGCCGCCAGCGCCACCGCCGACCTGAATCGCCCCAGCCGTGGTGAACGAGGTGGTTCGGTCATCCTCCGCGACACCAAAGGAAGTGTCGACGAAGACATTGCCTCCGACTCTGACCAGACCGGTTACCGTCGCGACTTCTGCTGCGTGAGCGTCGTCGGCGAAGATGAACTGGTAGGTACGGTCGACCCCATCGGTCCCGGGAATGGTGCTGCGAACCGAGAAGGGGCCCTGATGGAAGCGTTCGTTCGATACTCGAGCAGACAGGGCGTAGCCGGTGACGCTGGCGGTGAAGAGGAAGGTGTGCGTGGCATTCGCCGCCGTCCAGAGCGTCACCTCCTCGTACTCTCCCGCGAACGTCAGATCGTCGAGAGACACACCGAAGGCCGCTGCGAGTGAGACCAGCGATGCAGAAGGAGCCGGAGCACCGTCAGCAGTACTCTTCGGAGTGTCCGCGGACGCCGCTCCAATGTGGGCGTCGCCGCCGAAAGCCCAGGCGTTTGCCGGGGTTGCCCTGATCGCGCCGGGAGCGGTCCACCTGAATTCGCTTTCCCGCGGGCCAGGGGTGCTGTTGATTGCGGCCACGGCGTCCGACGCGTCAGCACTGTCCGGGCCGTTCCACACCGGGACAGTGATGGAGCCGAAGGCCGAGGTCCTAGTGAGTCCTGGCTCGATCGCCTCCTGGCCCTCATGCCCGGTGCTTTGTGCGTACTTCGTTCCCGCAGTAACACTTCCGCTGAACCACTGCGTCGTCGTCTCTGCCTGCGCAGGCGTTGCCGCCGTGATAGCCAAGGCCGCTGCGGCGAGCATAGAGACTGTTGCAGTTTGCTTCTTGTTGATCATTTGTTACCCCCCGATAACTCGTGTTCATTTCTTATACTGAATGTTAAGAGTCGTGAGTTTCGACTCGTTTCGATTGTGGCATGTTCGCTCGAACCTCGAGGATTCTCAGAAAAGCACAGTAAAAACAACGGGCAAGGAAATCCCCGATCACACCCTTGATCCTCTAGTACTGTGCGCAGGTCCTGACCTGCGCTTTCCCAGGTATCCATAAGGCATGGTGGACTCTTTACTTCGGACCTGGAATGATAGGGATTTTGCGAGAGACGCGGCAGGGGAAAGGGATCCGGTAGGTTTCGCGGTTCAGGCGGCGGCGGGACCTCTTGCGGAGCCTGATGAGCGTCCGGACGGTCTTCGCTCAGGCTGCTCAGACATGATCGAGGCTGGTATCCGACGGAAGGTTCTCTGTGAGCATGTTCAAGCGCGTTCTCGGCATGGCGTCGAAAGCTCTCGATTCGAAGGTCGGTGGGAGCCCGTCCTCAGGCGGTACGACCGACTGGCGCGAACTGGTCCGCACGGCCGTGGACACGGTAACGGGAGACTCGCGGACGACGACTGCGCAGCCGCGCGCCGCCGCTCGGCCCCAGGACGCTCGACCCGGGCAGCCGGCAGCGAGCCAGGAGGACCGCTTGGCGATCGCCCGGTACGACTACCTCCTCCGCACCGCCGACCCCGAGCAACTGGAGCAGGTGCATCGCGAGTCGTTCGCGACGCTGACGCCGGCGCAACGTACGCAGGTCGAAGAACGGCTTCGCGAAGAACTGCCCGCACACGAACAGCCGAGCTCGTCAGCACCGGAGGATCTCGCGCGCGCAGCGACGCGGGGTGAGGCGAACAGCCCGGGTTTTTTGAGGAGGATGTTCTCGACGCCAACGGTGCGCGGCGCTCTTGCGGGAGCCGGGGTCGGAGCGGCGGGGATCGGGATCGGAGCCGCTGGCGGATTACTGACGGCGGTCGCGGGCGGCGCAGTGGTGAGCAGTCTGGCAGGCCCGCTACTGGCGCAGGCGTCGGAGTTCGGAGCGGATGTCGACAACCTTGCGGGAGACGTCGGCGACATCACCGGCGGCGCGGGGGACGTAGTGTCCGGGGCGGGAGAGCAGGTGTCGGGACTGAGGGAGCAGGTGTCGGAGTTCGGCTCGGACTTCCCGCTTCCGGGGCTCGGTGACCTCGGAAACTTCTTCGACCGCTAAGCCTTCTCTGCGACGCGACGGCGAAAGAACCGGGACGCGATCGTCAGGCCGACGCCCGCGAGGAGCAGGACGGCGCCGACGATTGCGACCGCCGTGGTCGACCAGTCCGGTCGGTCGACCACGTCCGTTCCGTCGAGAAGTGTCCATTCGCACGCTCCGCCGAGGGGCCACCACGACCAGAACCCCCGAACGAGGTCGCCCGCCTCAGGCGGTACGCCGCCCAGGCTGCCCCGGCAGGCGTCGTCGAAGCCCTGAGTGCTGAGGGTCCAGTACTGCAGTGGCACAAGGGCGAGGGCGACGAGACTGATGGCGACGAGGATGACGCCCACGAGAAGGGTGAGACGGCGGGTACTGAGGGCTCGTCTCGCCGGAATCGGGCGGGGGTCGGGCTGCGTCTCGGTCATCGTCCGATCGTGCCACGGGTGGGTGGTAGGCGGTTTGAGGGCGTCGGAGTCGTGTGTCACCGAGGATGACAGGCGTGAACGGGCGCGTTCGCGGTCGGGCCGGGCGAACTGAACTCGGTTGCGGACGCTCCGCCGACATGACCATCGCCTGCCGAGATGAGCGACCCCCGCCCCGCCGGGGCGTCGTACGCTCGTGGACATGGGGTTTGTCTTCTCGCTGCTGATCATCGTGCTGATGGTGCTGGCGCTGGTGGATGTCGTGCGGCAGCCGGACAGCGTGGTCCGGAATCTGCCGAAGATCGTGTGGGTCCTGCTGATCGTGTTCATCCCGATCATCGGGGTCTCGCTGTGGTTCCTCCTCGGGCACGAGTGGAAGCGCGGCGACGGCGGCTCGTTCGTGCCGGGTGGGCTCACGCCGCGGCGTCGCCCGCGGGCACCCTCGACGGTCGTCTTGCGGCCCGCGCCGAAGAGCACGGAGGAGCAACTCGCCGATCTGGAGCGAGAGGAGGCGCACTATGCGCGGCTCGCCGAGGAGCAGCGTCGCCGCCGAGAGGGGGAGCGGCCGCTCGACGCGTGAACGGCCGCCCCGGCGTTTAGCTCCTCTTCGCGAAGTCGGACGCATTCCACTCGATGGAGGCGAGCTTCGCCTGGCCCTCCACGTTGGGGTGGAAGTAGTCGGTGGTGCTGATCATCCGCTCCTCCGGCTTAACCGCGGTCAGCGCACCGCCATCCCAGTCGCAGAGCGGCCCATCGGCAGTGCACGCGGCCTTCAGAGCGGTGTTGTACTCGGCAGTCCGCGCCTGCGCAGCGGCAGCGGAGGCCTCTGCGGCCTGGGGGCTCAGAGCGGTGCCTGACGAGTCGACACCGCGAGTGGTGCGGCAGGCGTTGGCGATCGCCCAATAGAGTGGCGCGGGTCCGGACCGCATCGCCGACCACTCCCCGGCGATGTCCGGCATGGAGGAGAGGACGATGTGGGCGGAGGGCCAGGTGGTGCGGATCTTCGTGATCGCGGCCGCGGCCTGGGTCTTGAAGGTGCTGGCGGGGGTCATCGTGTAGCCATCGGGGCCGACGGGAACGTTCGGGGCGCAGAGGTCGTTGCCGCCGATCAGAAGGGTAACGACATCGGCGTGGACGCCTGCCGCTTTGGCGGTGTCGATCCTTGACGGAACCTGGGAGATCAGGTCTCCTGAGGTGGAGTAGTTCGCGGTCGTGACGGTAACTCCGGGCAGAGTTGATCCAAGGCGCGAGGCGAAGGAGTTCACCTCGGGGTTCGTCCCGGTGGACCAGCTATTGCGCGGACAGTTCTCGAGAGCGTCGCAGCTGGCGAACGCCTGAGTGAGCGAATCGCCGAGACTGACGACGGAGAGGGTGCCGGGCGTCGCGGCCGTCGCGGCCTGAGCCGGGACGACTGCTGCGGCGAGGGCGACCGCGGCGCCGACAGCGAGGGTGCGAACGCGGCGGATTCTCGTAGAAGACGGGTTCATCGTGATGGTGTTGCGCATGGTCAATCCGATCTTGACGGGGGTATAAGGGGCCGTCGGCATCGACCGTAGACGAGTTGAGCCCACTTCGTCTTGTCCTGACATGCCCCAGAAAGGGCGGGATGAACGGCAGTCCGGGCGCTGCAGCGCGCTACTCCACGATTGGTGGCGCCGCCGACGCAGATCGCCCTGATTCGGCGGCCGATGGGCGCGGTCGCCGTGGCGCTGAACGCCCCGGCGCGCACTCACACAGCGACGCTTCTGGTGCCTCCGGAGTTGCGCGCTCGGCGGATGCAGAGCGCTCGATCGCGGTGCCGACCGGGCCGCTCTCAGAAGGTGTAAGGCTCAGGCCGGGATCTTGCGCCCGAGCTGAGCAGCAGCTGCCTCGGCGGCGCGTTCTGCCTCCTCGACGCTCGAGAAGAGTCCCGATCGGACGGGCAGGGCGCTAGACGCTAGGAGAGGGTCGATCTCGAGTCGGAACCGGGGAAGGTCTGCGCCGGGCACGACGACGATCCTGACTCCGTTCCGGCTCCATCGCGCGGGTTGGACAGTGGGGATCTGTGTCATGGTGCTCTCCGCTTTCGCGTTCATCGACACGAGTGGCGGGCGCCTCGATCGTGCACGCCTCACGCTACGACCGGTACGAACTCTCCTGAACGGGCTTGACCTCCCAGGTTTTTTGGGCTTACTACTGCAAATGGTCGAGCGTGTCGCTGATTCTGCGGAGGCACTCGATGAGCACGGACACCTGAGTGGAGTCGAGAGCAGCGAGCACGTCGCCCTCGGCCGCAACGAGATGCCGCATGGCCTCGTCGACCCGCTTAGTGCCGCGCGGAGTGAGCGAGATGATCTTGCTCCGCGAATCCGCCGCGTTGTGTTCGCGGACGACGAGGCCGCGGGCGGCAAGACGGTCGACGCGGCTGGCGAGGTTGCCGCTCGAGAGGACGAGGCGAGCCGCCAAGCCGGACGGCGTCATCCCGTTCGGGCCGAGCTGGCGCAGGAGGGAGAGCAACTCAAACTCCCACGGGGTGAGGTCGCTGGCTGCGAAGGACTGTCGGCGCACCTCTTGCACACGCGGGCTCAGCCGACGTAGGCGCGACAGGACATCGAGGGGGGCGAGGTCCAGATCGGGCAACGCACTGGCCCAAGCGTCAATCACCAGATCGACATCGTCGTCTTCTCGCATTCCCCCCATTATCCTCGGGTGGCGCGAACGGCGAGAACGGCTGGCCCGGAGGCACGGGCAGCCTCTAGCCTGTGCGGGACTAGGCGTCTTCGCGGCTCGGCCCTCAGGTGCGGGCGGAGCGGACGTAGGCGACGATCGCGTTCGCGTGACCGTGACCGAGGCCGTGCTCGACCTTGAGCCAGGTCACGACCTGCAGGTGCGCATCATGGCGCAGGCGCTCGTCGGCGAGGTCGAGCCACTCCTGCACCGGACGGCCGTACGTCTTCTCGATGCTCGGGAAGTAGGAGGCGGGCCCCTTCGGTTTCGCGCCGTCGGCGGGCGGTTCGGGAGCGAGCACGCGATCGGTCATGCGGTCACGATAGCGAGAGCGCGGTGACGATGAATAGGCCGCCGGATCGAAGTGACTCAGCTCTTCGCGAAAGGCAAAGGCGAAGTCGGGCCAGAGCAGTGTGAGCCGCCGGTTCGGGTCGAGGTACCAGCTCTCGCAGCCGCCGTTGGTCCAGACGGTGTCGGTGCTCAGTGCGTCGATGCGGGCGACGGAGGCGGCCTCGGCATGGGCAGAGACCTCAAGGAGGTCCGAGCCCGTGGTCTCGAGGTGATCAAGGGCAGCGAGGACGTACTCGATCTGCGACTCGATCATGTGCACGGCGGAGTTGTGGCCGAGGCTGGCGTTGGGGCCGTTGACAACGAAGAGGTTGGGGAAGCCGTGCACGGTCGTCGAGGCGTACGCTGCCATCCCGTCGGCCCAGCGGTCGGCGAGCAGCACAGAGCCGCGGCCGCGGATGCGCCGAGCAAACGGAGGGCGTGTCGAGTGAAAGCCGGTGGCGAAGACGAGCACGTCCAGCTCGTGCGGCACGTCGTCATCGCCGACAGCGGCTGACCCATCGATCGTGCGCAGCGGCCCGGGGACGACGCGAACGTGTGCCTGTGCGAGTGCGGGGTAGTAATCGTCCGAGAGCAGGACCCGCTTGCAGCCGATCTCGTAATCGGGGGTGAGGACGGCGCGTAGCTCGGGATCGGAAACGTGCGCAGCGAGGTGGTCGAGCGCCTCCGCTCGCAGCCGATCGATCGCCTCCGGTACGCCGACGCGGCCTGCAAAGCCGAGCTCGGCCTGCCAGAACAGCTCTTCGCGAAGTCGCGTCAGGGCGCCCGGCGCGCGGGCGAGAGCCCGGCGCTCCTCCGGCTGGTACGCGCGGTTGCGTCGGGGGATGACGTAGGGCGCAGAGCGTTGGAAGAGGACGACCTGGGCAGCCCGTTCGGCTAGGTGCGGCACGATCTGCACGGCGGAGGCGCCGGATCCGACGATTCCGACGCGGGCTCCCTCGAGGTCGATGTCGTCGCGCCAGCGGGCCGAGTGGAAGGCCGGGCCGGGGAAGGCATCGAGGCCGGGGACGGCCGGGAGCCTCGGCTCCGAGAGGCGCCCGGCGCAGAGCAGGAGCACGGCCGCGGAGTAGTTGCCGCGCGTAGTGCGGACGAGCCAGCGGCATGCCTCCTCGTCGAAGACCGCCTCGAGGACCTCGGTGCCCAGGCGTAGGCGCGGGCTGAGCTGCTCGCGCTCGACCACGCGCTCCAGGTAGGCCTGAATCTCGGCGCCGGGCGCGTAGAACGCGGACCAGTCGGCTTCGGGGGCGAACGAGTAGGAGTAGAGGTGCGAGGGGATATCGCAGGAAACGTTGGGGTAGACGTTGTCGCGCCAGGTGCCGCCGACGCGCTCGGCGCGTTCCAGGACGACGAAGGAGGTGCGACCGCGGCGCTCGAGGCGCGTCGCGGCACCGAGTCCGGCGAATCCGGCGCCGACCACGACGACATCAACGTCGACGGCGCCCTCGTCGCTCATTAGATCGTCATCCGCGGTAAGACGCTGCCCGCCGGATCGCGGCGAGGATCGGCGAGGAAGTGCTCGAGCACCGCGAGCAGCTCGGCCGGGCGCTCGGCCAGGACGGCGTGGCCCGAGTCCACCACGGCGTAGCGGGCGTCCTCGATCGCGCCGAGCAACGCTTCGGAGCCTTCACTGCCGACGACCGCATCCGAGGTGCAGCCGACGACGAGGGCGGGGATGCGCAGGCGAGCGGCAGCTGCGCTGGCATCGGCTCGAGCGGAGGCGGTGAGCATCCGTTCGGCGTTCTGGTCCCAGGGCGATCCGGACCCGGGCGAGCGCAGAGCGAGCAGTCGCGCCGCCTCGTCGCGTGCCTCCCGAGAGTCGGCGAGCAGCGCCCAGAGCCGGGCCGTGCCGAGCAGGCGCGCGGTCGGATGCAGCCAGCCCGCCACGAGGGCGAGGGCGCGCACGCGGGGCTCGGTGTCGGCCGCGGCGAGGGCGACGGAGGCGCCAAGCGCGTGCCCGACGACGACGGCCTCAGCGCCACCGAGCGCATCGAGGGCAGCGCTGACCGCATACGGACCGTCTGCCCAGGGGTCGTCGAGGTCGGCGAGTTCGAGTGCGGCGACCCGGTGGCGTCGGGCGAGCAGAGGCAGCAGGAGCGATGTGTCGGCGCGAGCCCCCCGCCCGGCTCCGGTGACGAGAAGGACGACGGACGGCTGCACGGAGCCGGCGGTGAGCATCCGCACCCGCGCGCCGCCACTGAGTACCGTTTCCTCGCCGACCAGAGCGGCCTGCCGCGCGAGATAGTCCGAGGGGCCGCTCATGACAGACGGGACTCGCGCACGGGGAGCCGCAGCCGCCGCGGCTCCGCTGCTCTCGGCAGTTCGGCCTGCAGCGCGCGGTCGGAAGGGACGTCGCCGTAGGTTGTGGTTCGCTGGCGCCAGCCGCGGCCGATCTCGGCGGTGATCCTGGCGACTGTGGGTATGTCGAGGGCACGGAACGCCTCCGCTCCCGCCTCCGGCCGCAGCACGCCGTCGAGTAGCAGACCGCCGAGGTCGTCGGCGCCGCCGCGCAAGAGCACCTGCGCGGTCTGCAGCCCGAGCTTGGTCCAGGCCGTCTGCACGTGGTTGATCCGGCCGTGCAGCACCAGCCGGGCGACAGCGTGCACGGCGCGGGTCTCGCGAAGGCTTGGGCCTGCGCGAGACGCCTGGACGACGGCCGGCGGAGCCTCGGCCGGGATGAACGGCATCGCGATGAACTCGGTGAAGCCGCTCGTCTCGTCCTGAATTGCCGCCAGCGTGCGTAGGTGGGCGAGCTGCTGCTCGGGTGTCTCGACGTGGCCGTAGACCATGGTCGAGGTCGAACGCAGGCCGCTGCGATGGGCGGCAGTAATGGTCTCCCGCCATTCCGCTGCGCTCGGATCGGCGCCCTCGCTGAGTATCGCGCGCACGTCGTCATCCAGGATTCGCGCGGCCGTGCCCGGCACGGAGTCGACTCCCGCGTCGCGAAGCGCGGTCAACATCGCGGGCAAGGTCCGACCTGTTCGGCGGGCGATCTCGAGAATCTCGCCGGGGCGGTAGGCGTGCAGGTGCACAGACGGCTGCCGCTGCCGGAGCGTGCGGACGATCAGGAGGAGGTCGTCGCCCGGGTGCTCTGGCCCGATTGCGCCCTGCAGGCAGAGCTCGGTGGCGCCGAGGGCGACCGCCTCGTCGGCGAGCTCTTCCAGGCGCTCGACGGTCAGCCCACCTGCGCCCCAGAGGGAGGTGTCGATGTTGCGGTTGACGACGACAGAGACCACGTCACCGACAGCCTCGCGGCGGACGTCGTCGGCGAGCGCGGCGAGGGCGTCGAGGTCATCTCCGTCGGCTGCGAGCAGAGCGAGGTAATCGGCGTCCGCGAGCCCGGCCGGATCGGCGCCGGCACGGGCGAGTACCGTGCCCAGCGTGGGAGCGGAGGGCCGGGGCAGGGCGTCAAGCGTCTCGCGGTACGGCCGAGGGAGGACCGGTGCCGCCTCGTCGGCCAGCCACGTCGAGCGGTCAGCGAGGGCGAGGACGTATGGCTCAACCCGGGGGTCGATCCAGGTGGCTGCATCCCGGAGGTAGTGCGGATGCGCGGTGAGGCGCTCGCAGAGGCGAAACCCCGCGGTGGCCGTGAGTCGGGCGAGGTCGTCAATGTTGGGCCAGGGGCGCTCTGGATTCACGTGGTCGGCGGTCAACGGGCTGACCCCGCCCCAGTCGTCGATCCCGGCGCGCAGGAGCAGGCCGAGCTCTTGCTCATCGGTGAGGTTCGGCGGCGCCTGAATCGTCGCATCCGCGCCGAGGACCAACCGCGCGACGGCGACGTTCGCCACATACTCCTGCAACTCGAGATCGACCTCGTTCTGCATCGCGGTCCGAGGCTTGGCCCGGAAATTCTGCACGATGCACTCCTGCACGTGACCCCAACGCTCGTGGGACTCGCGGATCGCGAAGAGCGCGTCGGCCCGCTCGGCGGCGTTCTCGCCGATGCCCAGCAGCACTCCGGTCGTGAAGGGGATGCGGCTGCGGCCCGCGTCCTCGAGCACGCGCAGCCGCAGCGCCGGATCTTTGTCGGGGGAGCCGTAGTGCACCCCGCCCTTCTCTGACCAGAGCCGCTCGGCCGTGGTCTCCAGCATCATTCCCATCGAGGGGGCGACGGGACGCAGCCGCTGCAATTCGGCCCAGGACATCACGCCGGGGTTCAGATGGGTCACCATGCCCGTCTCGCTCATCACCAGGACCGCCATAGCCCCGACGTACTCCAGAGTCGAGGCATAACCGTGCTCGGCGAGCCAGGCGCGAGCGATCGGCCAGCGGTCCTCCGGGCGGTCGCCGAGAGTGAAGAGCGCCTCCTTGCAGCCCAGCGCGGCACCTGCTCGAGCAACCTCGAGGATCTCCTCCGGCTCCATGAAGGTCGATTCGCGTCTGGCCGCGAGCCCGCCGGGCGTCTCGACGAAGACGCAGTAGTGGCAGCGGTCGCGGCACAGCTTCGTGAGTGGGACGAACACTTTGCGGGAGTACGTGACGACTCCGGGCCGGCCGCGGTGGACCAACCCCTCGTCGCGGAGCCGTCCGGCGGCTTCGAGGAGCAGATCGAGGTCGGCTCCCCGGGAGCCAAGCAGAGCCTCGGCGCTCGCACGAGTGATCGGCTCGCCGCGGTCGAGTTGGGCGAGGAGGGTGGCCGTGGTCATGCGGGAGCGGCCCTTTCGGACGGGATCGGCAAGCGGACGGGGGTCAGAGCGCGCGTAGGCGCGGTGCGAGATCGCGCTCGAAGCTGTCGAAGAAGCGCTGCTGGTCGTCGCCGGGGGCGTGGAAGACGAGGTGAGTGAAGCCCGCGTCGACATAGGGTCTGATCTGCGCGACCGTCTCGTCGGGATCGGACCCCACGATCCAGCGCTTGGCCACCTGCTCGATCGGCAGCTCGTCGGCCGCGCGCTCCATGTCGACGGGGTCGGTCAGCGAGTGCTTCTGCTCGGGAGTGAGCGAGAGCGGAGCCCAAAAGCGGGTGTTCTCGAGGGCGAGCGCCGGGTCGGGATCGTAGGAGAGCTTGATCTCGATCATCCGGTCAAGCGTCGAGGAGTCGCGGCCCGCCGCCGCAGCGCCCTCTTCTACCGCGGGCAGGAGCTTCTCGGTGTAGAGGTCCATCCCCTTGCCCGAGGTGCAGATGAAGCCGTCGCCCGCGCGACCCGCGTACTTCGCGACTACGGGGCCGCCCGCGGCGATGTAGACAGGGACGCCGCTCTCCGGCTTGTCGTAGATGGACGCCTCGTGGGTGGAGTAGTACTCGCCGTCAAAGGTAACCCGGTCGCCGGCCCAGAGGGCGCGCATGAGGCGGACGGCCTCGCGAAGACGAGCGAAGCGCTCCTTGAACTCGGGCCAGGTCTGCTCCCCGGCGCCCTGATACCCGGTCGCGACCTCGTTGAGCGCCTCGCCGGTGCCGACGCCGAGCAGGATCCGCTCGGGGTAGAGCACCCCGAGGGTGCCGAAGGCCTGCGCGATAACGGCCGGATTGTAGCGGTAGTGCGGGGTCATCACAGAGGTGCCGAGACGGATGGTCGACGTCCGCTCTCCTGCCGCCGCCAGCCAAGCCAGCGAGAACGGAGCGTGCCCGCCGGTGTGCCGCCAGGGCTGGAAGTGGTCGGAGACGACCGCGCTCTCAAAGCCGTGCCGCTCGGCGCTCACCGCGAGTTCGACAAGTTCGCGCGCACCGAACTGCTCCGCCGATGCCTTGTATCCGAGCGTGATCGTCATCTGCAGCCTTCGTGAGTGGTGGGACCGCCACCGGATCGGGGCGTTCCCCCATTCTGCGCCTGCGGGGAGGACGAGCGGGACGGGAAGAGGGCACCCTGGGGAGGGATCCGCTCGAGGACACCCTGTGGAGGAGCCTCAGGTCGCGGGAGTCGTGATGTTCACCATCCAGCCGACGCCGTAGCGGTCGACGAGCATCCCGAATCGGTCACCCCAGGGCGATGCGGCCAGCGGCATGGTGACCACGCCACCGTCGGCCAGGCCGCCCCAGTAGCCGCTGAGCTCGGCGTCATCGTCGCCAAAGAGCGCGACGGTGATGCGGCTTCCCTCGTCTGCCGGCATCGAGGCCGGCGTGTCGGAGCCCATCAGGATCAGTCCGCTCGGGGTGACGAGTTGGGCGTGCATGATGAGGTCCTGATCGGCAGGGTCTTCGCTCATCGAGAACTCCCCGAAGGTGCTGGTCGTGAGTTCGCCGCCGAAGACGGTGCGGTAGAACTCCATGGCCTCCCGCGCGTCTGCGCGGAATCCGATGTAGGGGCTGAGCGAGGTGGACATGGCACGCCTTTCCGTTGAGTGATGCGCTCAGTATCTTCTCGGTGCCACCCGAGCGCCAGACTCACTCGCGATATCCCGAGATGCCCGCGCACGGACGAGACCATTTCGGGAGCAGCGGGGAAGTTAGAGGTCGGCGCGGGTGGGCGGGTTCGCGCCCGAGCGCGACGTCGTGATGCCGGCGACATGCGCGGCGTGGTGGCCGATGGCGTGGAGGGCGGGACCGTCAAGAAGCGGTCCATTCGGCGCACCGAGGCCCTGCCGGAAGGCCTCGTCAAGGAGAGCACCCATTGCCGAATCGCCGGCGCCAATCGTGTCGGCCACGACGATCCGGGCCGCGGGAACGCTCACTCGTGCGGTGGCGGAGGCGAGCAGGAGCCCGTCACCGCCGCGCGTCACGACGGCGAGCTGCGCGCCCAGGCCGAGCAGCCGCGTCAGCACCTCGTCAAGCTGCACCGTTGGGTACAGCCACTCCGCGTCCTCGTCGCTGAGCTTGACGATCTCGCAGGCGCTCGCGACGCGCTCGAAACGGGTCAGAGCCTCGGCATGCGTCCCGACGAGCGCGGGGCGGATATTCGCATCGACGCTCGCCGTGATACCGGCGGGCAGCGCCTCGAGCAGCTCAAGCACCGCTGAGCCGCCCGGCTCAAGGAAGATCGCGATGGAGCCGGTGTGCACATGGGCCGCTCCGGACGGATCGGCCGCGGGTGGGTTCCAGGACAGGTCGAAGACGTAGCGCGCCGAGCCGTCCTCGGCGAGTACGGCGCGGGCGGTCGACGTGCGCTCGGCCTCCCCGTGTCGCACCTCCACTCCCGAGGATTCGAGGTGCTCGACGATGCGGCGACCGCGCTCGTCGTCCGCGATGTCGGTGACGAGGGTCGCGGGACGGCCGAGACGAGCGAGCGTCAGAGCGACATTGGCGGGGGAGCCGCCCACGTGCTCGACGGCACTCCCGTCGCGCTCAACGATGTCGATCAGCGCCTCGCCGATGACCAGAATGCGGGCTGCCGCGACGTCGCGGTTGTCGGAGAGGGACATGCGGCCATCATGCCGGGTGATGGGTGCCCCTCGCGACGCATGAGTGTTCGTAACTAAGGTCAGTCGGGCGTCAGAGCGCCTTTCACGCCACTTCCGCCTCTCTCAGCCTCCGTGACGGACGCTCGCCAGCACCGCATCCACCGTGGTCACCTCGATCAGCGGGGCGTAGAGCGCCATCGCGTCGAGCGCTCGCCGGTGGTCGTCCTCGGAGGCGCCCGCGCACGCGTCCGCGACGACGCGCACCCGAACGCCCGCATCTGCCGCCGCCAGCGCGGTCGAGAGCACGCAGCAGTCGGTCGAGACGCCGGTGAGCACGACGTCGCGCGAGTCGCCCACCTCCGCCTCTAGGGCCGGTCCCCACTTGCCGAATGTTGTCGCGGTGATGGTGCGGTGCCCCTCGAAGCCTGGAACCAGCTCGTACAGCCGGTCGCCCTCAGGCACGAGCGCGAACGGCCATTCGCGGTAGTACGGAATCCACGCGCCGCTCGGCTGTTCCGGAGCCACGAAGCGCGTGGTGACGACGCGATCGCCGAATTCGGGGAGCAGACGCCGCGTGCCGTCGGCCGCCCGGGCGAACTCGCTGGAGACCCACGGCGAGCGAGTATCGGCGAAGACGTGCTGCAAGTCGATGGCGACGAGCAGGCTCACGCCGATGCCTCCTGGCGCCGCACCGCCGAGCGCGACAGCGCGAGAGTGCCGACGACTCCGATCACCAGCGCGACGAGCACGCCGAGGTTGGCCCCGGCCCAGTCGCCCTCGCGGCCGCCGATCGGGCCAAGCAGGTAGCCCTCCCACTCAAAGCCGGGTGAGTAGTTGACGACGAGGCCCCAGCCGATCACCGATCCGACGAGCACGAGCGCCACAGGCACCGCCGACACGCTGCCGTAGCGGCCGCGAGAATCGTACAGCGCCTCCTGGTCGTAGTCGCGGCGGCGGAGGAGGAGGTCGGCCAGGAACACACCCAGCCAGGCCGCGATCGGCACGCCCAGCGTGATCAGGAAGCCCTGGAACGGGCCAAGGAAGTCGCCCGCGATGAACACGACGTAGATCGCCCCGAGCACCATCAGCACCCCGTCGATCCCTGCCGCGACCGGCCGCGAGACCTTCAGGCCGGTGCTGAGCAGCGCGAGGCCGGAGGAGTAGATGTCCATGACTGCGCCGCCGACCAGTCCGAGCAGCGCGACGACGATGAAGGGGAGCAGGAACCAGGTCGGCAGGATGCCGGCGAGCGCCCCGATCGGGTCTGCCGCGATCGCGTCGGAGAGGTCCTGCGACGAGGCGGCCAGCAGCAGGCCGACGATCACGAGCACAACGGGGGCGACGGCGCCGCCGATCGTGGTCCAGGCCACGACTGGGCCCGTGCGTGCCGTCCGGGGCAGGTAGCGGGAGTAGTCGGCCGCGGCGTTCACCCAACCCAGCCCGAAGCCGGTCATCATGAACACCAGGCCACCGATGACGGCGGCGGTCGAGCCGGCGGGCAGGCTCCCGACGGCCGCGAGGTCGATCCGGTCGAGCACGAGCACGACGTACACGACGGTCAGCACGGCGGTCGCCACCGTGATCGCGAGCTGGAGCCGCATGATCAGGCGGAAGCCGGCGATCCCCGCGATCACGATGAGCGCCGCGACCACGATCAGCGCGACGACCTTGGTGAGCACGCCGCCGTCCCAGCCGAACTCTTCGAATACGGTCGCCGTCGCGAGCACGGCGAGGGAGGCGAGCACCGTCTCCCAGCCGACCGTGAGCAGCCACGAGATCACCGACACGATCCGGTTGCCGTCGACGCCGAATGCCGCGCGGCTGAGCACCATCGTCGGCGCCGAGCCGCGCTTGCCCGCGACCGCGACGAAGCCGCAGAAGAGGAATGAGACCACGATTCCGATCACGCCGACGAGCGTGGCCTGCCAGAAGGACAGGCCGAAGCCGAGCAGGAACGAGCCGTAGCTCAGTCCGAGCACCGACACGTTCGCGGCGAACCACGGCCAGAACAGGTCGCGCGGCCGGCCGTGCCGCTCCGACTCCTGGATCGTGTCGAGGCCGTTGAGCTCGATGCCGCCGGCGGGGCGGGTGCTCGGAAGATCGGGGGAGGTCATCGCGTCCTCGTTCTCACGGGTGCCGGCCCTGCGCCGGAGCTGGAATGAACCTACAGCGCACCGCGCTCGAACAGCAGCCGGAGGGTCTCGAGATCGTCGGCGACGCGGGCGCAGTCGTCGTCCCAGTCCTCCAGACTCACTCCGGGCCGCCGACGTACGGTGAATGCGACCTCAGCCCCATCGCCGTTCACGAGCACCCGAAGCGGATTGTCCACCGCCGTCCCATCCGGCAGTGTCACCTCGTGATCCGCCACCCCGAACGGGTTCTGCGGAGCGAAGCGCACCTCGACCCGGCCCATCGGCGAGTCGGCGAACCAGCGGCCGTCCACCTCCTCGACCGCCGAGGAGGCGAGGCCCGCGGCCCAGCGCGGCAGGTTGGCGGGGTCGGAGACGAAGGCGTAGACCTCTGCGGCCGGAGCCTCGATCACGACGCCCACCGGGCGTGATTCCTGCAGTGTCATCCGTGCTCCCTCATCCGTGTTCCGTCCGTCCGTGCTCCGTCATCCCTGACTGAGTCATCCCGCTCCGACGCCTCGCCGAAGCTTGACACGAGCATCGCCGCCAGGGTCGTGCGCTCCAGCATGCCGTGGATGCTGACCGCCTCGGTCCGTGCGTGCGCTCCTTCGCCGGGTGCGCCGAGTCCGTCGAGCACCCCTAGCCCGAGCGCCGCGACCAGGTTCCCGTCGCTCGCTCCGCCCGCGGCGATCTCGCTCAGCGGCACGCCGATCCGCTTCGCTACCCGCTCGGCCCGCCGGTAGAGCGCAGCGACCGACGCGGTCCGCTCGAAGACGGGCCGCTCCCAGGAGCCGCGGACTTCCAGCCGGATGCGCGGGTCGGTAGCGTCGAGCGCGTTCAGCTCCGCCTCGACCCGGGCAGCCTCCGCCGAGTCGTGGATCCGCGCCTCCAGTTCCAGCCGCACCCGCGCCGTGGTGACGTTCACCCGCGAGCCTCCGGCGACGACTCCGATGTTGACCGAGGTGCCGGCCTCCGTGAGCGCAATGCTCAGCACCCGCGGAATCAGCGACCCCAGCTCGTGGATCGCGCTCGCCCCCTTCTCAGGCTCGACCCCGGCATGCGCCTCGATGCCCACGACGTCGATTGCGAAGCGGCCGATCCCCTTGCGCGCTGTCTTCACCGTGTCACCGATCGCTCCCTCGAAGACGAGGACCGCCTCCGCCCCGCTGCTCTGGCTTTCCAGGAACGCCCGGGAGGCCGCGCTGCCCACTTCCTCGTCCCCGGTCATGACCAGTCGGATCGCCGGATGAGGGAGGCGGGTGTGCCGGAGCGCGGCGATCAGCCAGACCATCTGCACGAGCCCGACCTTCATGTCATAACTGCCTGGTCCGCTCAGGCGGTCGCCGTCGACCGCAAAAGACCAGGAGCGGGTGGTGCCGAGCGGCCAGACAGTGTCGTAATGCCCGAGGAGCGCCACGAACGGGCGGGTGCCCCGGTGCGGGCGGTGGCCGTCGTTCGCCGGAACGGTCCAACTGGTCGCCGTCGGGGCGTCCTGCGCGCGGTGGTGCTGCACTTCGGCGTCGTGGCCGAGGCGCTCGCCGACCCAGTGCACCAGGAAGGCATGCAGCGTTCCGAGCGCCTCGAGCGAGTCGCTGGGGCTCTCGATCATCACGAGGCGGCGGATGTCGTCGACGATCCGGGCTCGGGAGTCGCGGAGGAAGGCACGCACGCGGGCGGCATCGGCGGCATCGGGGAAGGTCATCAACTCCGGACTACCAGACTGCGAGCCGCGACGCGAGGAGGGGCCGTGGGCCTGTCTGAACCGTCAGGCCCCCCAGTACGTTGGAGCAGGAAGAGGTGGGGATGTCCGAGGATCAGGCCGAGATGCTGCGTGCTCTGCACGACGAGCACGCGAGCGCGCTCTGGCGGTTCGTCCTTCGCTTGACGGGCGACAGGCAGATGGCCGAGGACGTCGTGCAGGAGGCGCTCCTGCGCGCGTGGAAGCACCCCGAGATCCTCGCGCAGGGTGAGGCCGCGGCCCGCTCCTGGCTCTACACGGTCGCGCGCAACATCGTGATCGACGACCGTCGCAGTGCCCGGTACGCCCGCGAGCTCGGCACGGACGAGGTCCCCGAGCGCCCCACCGCCGACCGCACCGATCAGGTGCTCGACGCCTGGCTGCTCTCCGACGCGCTGAGCGGCATCAGCCACGATCATCGCGCCGTGATCGTGCACGCCTACTACGGTGGCCGCTCGGTGACCGAGATCGCCGAGCTGCTCGGGATCGCCCCGGGCACCGTCAAGTCGCGGATGCACTACGGAATGCGGGCGCTCAAGCTTGCGCTGCAGGAGCGGGGGGTGACCGAGCTGTGACGAACGATTCGCTCTCTGACGAGGCGCACGACGACTCCTTCCGCGACTGGGACGCGGCCTACCTGCTCGGCTCCCTCTCCGCGGCCGACCGCCGTGCCTTCGAGCTGCACCTGCGGGGCTGCCCCGCCTGCCGCGAGGGCCTGGCCGAGTTCGTTCCCCTGCCTGGGCTCCTCGCGCATCTTCCCCACGGCGAAGCCCTGCGTCTCCTTGAACAGCCGGAGGCGAGCCCCGAGGAGTCTGCGCCGCCCGCGCTCCTCGCCCGTCTCGCCGCCGCCGCCGAGTCGCTGCGCCGACGCACGCGAATCCGGATCGCTGCCCTCGTCCTCGCCGCTGCGGGAGTCTCGGCGGCGAGCGCCGTCGCCCTCCCGCTGGCGGTCGCTCCGTCGCTCACTCCTGTCGAGACAGTCGGCTCGACAGTGTCTCTGGCTGCGGCGCCCGGCGTTCCGGTCGAGGCCTCGGTGAAGTTCGTGCCCCAGCAGTGGGGCACCCGGATCGACATGGACTGCAGCTGGGGCGAGACCGCTCAGCAGTACGCGGGCTCCACGAGTTACGTCCTCTACGTCACCGACACGTCGGGCAGCACCGAAGCGGTCGGCTCGTGGACCAGCGCACCGGGCACCACGATGGAGCCGAGCCTCGCCACCGGTGTGCCGCTGTCCGAGATCGCCTCAGTCGAGGTTCGGCTGCAGGATTCGGACATGGTCGTCCTCACCGGGCATCCGTGAGCGCGGGCGGTTCCCAGGTGAGCGCCCGATGGACTGAGTAGTTTCTCAGTCATGACGATCGCGACTCTCGCCCTCGCCCGCGCCTCCGTGGCGACCGCCTCCTCCTCGGACAGCATCGACAAACTCTCTGGACTCGTCGGCGTCGCCGCCCGGATCATCGCCGCGCTCGGCGAGGCGGGCGTCGGCCTGTTGACGCTGATCGAGACGGTCTTTCCGCCCATCCCGAGCGAGCTGGTTCTCCCGCTGGCCGGTTTTCTCGCGCAGCAGGGGCGGATGAATCTGGTGCTGGTCGTCGTCACCGCGACGCTCGGCGCATACCTCGGCGGGCTCATTCTCTATGGGCTCGGTCACCGTATCGGCACCGAGCGCTCGATCCGGCTGCTCTCGAGGCTGCCGTTGGTTGACCGCGAGGACTTTGAGAAGGCAGTCGGCTGGTTCCGCCGTCACGGCACGTGGGCGGTGCTCTTTGGCCGGCTGATTCCCGGGGTGCGCAGCCTGATCTCGCTCCCGGCGGGCGCCGAGCGGATGAACCTGCTCCTGTTTTCGGGGTTGACGATTCTCGGCTCCGGGGCGTGGAACGGCCTGCTGATCGGGCTCGGCGCGGCGCTCGGCACGCAGTACGAACTCGTCGACCAGTACGCAGGCGTCCTCGACGCCGTCATCTACAGCGCGATCGGCGTGCTGCTGCTGGCGCTCGTCGTGCGCAGCATCCGGAGGCATCGCGCCGCCGCGCGCGCCGGCTCGCAGGGCTGACCCGCTTCGCGCCCCGCGCGCAAGGTCCCGCGCCGGAAAGCTCCGGTGCCCTACCGTCGGAGCGTCCCTACTTCTCGACGCGAAGGAACGCCATGTCCGAGACCGCCGCGCCCACGATGTCCCGCACTGCCGTTGAGCGGGGCTGGATCATTGCCGTCTCGCTGATTGCGATCGGCCTCGGCGTGATCGCCGTGCTGATCCCAGGACCGACCCTGCTCACGGTCGCGATCGTCTTCGGCATCCATCTCATCGCCGCCGGCGTGTTCCGGCTGCTGCTCGCCTTCACTGCCTCACGACTGAACGCGCGGGTGCGCTGGCTGGCGGGTCTGCTCGGCGCGCTCATCCTGGTCGCCGGAATCCTCTGCCTCTCGAACCCGTTCGGGTCATTGACCGTCCTTGGCCTCGTGATCGGCCTCGGCTGGATCCTTGACGGCGTCTCGAGCATCGCCAGCGGCCGCACCATCGCGGGCCCCGCCTGGCTGCCGATCGCGGGCGGGATCGCCTCGGTGATTGCCGGAGTATTGACGATCATCATGCCGGTGCTCGCCCTCGCCTCCTTCGTCACCGTCGTCGCGATCCTCCTGATCGTGGTCGGCGTCTCCGGTCTGCTGCTGCTCCCCGGCCGCACGAAGCGCCCCGAAGGCGCGGAGGCGTAACCCGGAGTCCTCAGAACCAGACGTCCCGCGTCCAGACCTGACCGGGCGTTGCGTAGGCGAGCCACGACAGGGGCGCCAGGATCCACATCGCCATGATTCGGCGGTAGCCCGGCGCGCGGGCGAGCACCGTGCTCACCTCTGCCCGCCCCGCCCGGGTCGAAAAGATCAGGCGCGCGTTCGCCGTGAGAGAGATCAGGGTTACGACGATGACCGGGCCGCCGAGCACGAGCAGGTTCCCTCGTCCCGCGCCGCCGGGAAGGTTTGCCACTTCGGCGAGCCAGATTCCCAACAGGACGACCGCGGCCACCAGCGAGACGGTCTGGGCGGTACTGGGCCGCGCGCCGCCCGGCCCAGGTCATTGTCGTCCATCCGGCGAACTTGACCGCTGGCCTCACGGGGAGTCCGGCGCTGACGTCCGACGCGTGTCAGCATCGTCGCCATGACCGATCCTGATCTCGTTCCCGAGCTCCTCGTCGAGAACCTGGAGCGCAGCCTCGCCTTCTGGTGCGGCCCCTGCGGCTTTCGGCTCCACTACTCCCGGCCAGAGGAGGGCTTCGCCTACCTCGTCCTCGGCACCGCGCACGTGATGCTCGAGGAAGCCGGGCTGGGCCGCAACTGGCTCGCCGGTGCGCTGGAACAGCCGTTCGGGCGCGGGATGAACCTCCAGGTGCACGTCGAGGACGCCGATGACCGTGCGGTGGCGCTGGCGGAGGCGGGAGTCGCGCTCTTCTCACCGCTCGAGAGCCGCTGGTACCGCGTCGGCGCGGAGGAGGTGGGGGTGCGCCAGCTCGTCGTCGCCGATCCCGACGGATACCTCCTCCGCTTCCAGTCCTCGCTCGGCCGCCGGCCCGCCGGACATTCGGCGCGCCACCATCCCCTCGGCTCGTGACGTCATGCCACCGGATGACGCCGGCGACAGCTCGCGACTGCTTCTATCGAAGGCATGACGCAGCACAGCACCACCGGCATCCTCGAGAAGCCTCGCAGTGAGGAGCCGAGCATCGTCGCCCCGACCCCCTCCGGCGCCCTCGCCCCCGGTGCCGTGGCCCCGTTCGACCGCGACCCGCTGGTCGGGCCTGCCGACCTCGTCTCGGCGCTCACCGGCGTCGCCCTGTGCTTCTTCTCGCTGTTCGTCTTCGCTATCGCGCACTGGCAGTACTTCGGCCCCGACGTCGATGAGGTCAGCGTTCTCGGCTGGCTCGCGCCGCTCGTCGCGGGCGTCACCTGTCTTCTGGCGGCGGTGGTTTCCGTTGCCGTCCGCGTCCGTGGTCGGCGCGGCGAGCGGGCGCACTCGTGAGTCTCGCTCTGGCAGGACCCGCCGTGCATGCGGCCGAGCAACTCCTCGCGCGCTCAGGGTGCCTCCGCTCCGAGCACCCGTGGGTGACGAGTGGCGCTGCGGAGGTCGACTTCCTCGCCCTCGCCGAGCACGCCGGCGTCCTCGATCTCTCGGAGGAGGCGGTCGCGCGCGTCGCGCTCTCGCTCGCGACCGGTCGTCCCGTCGATCTGCGGTTCGCCTTCGGCCACCTCACCCGCGATCACGCCGAACTCGTCATGATCGCCGTCGCTGCCGCCGCCGGGCACGACCGGCTGAGCAGTCGGATCCACGTCGTCGGCGACGAACGCCGCCTCGAGACCGTGCCGCCTCTCGCAGTCTGGCCCGAATGAGGGTGGCGCGACGCCCACCCGCGTCGCTACTGTCTTTCGGAGGTGCCCGGTTTAGGGTGTCCGTGTGCAACGAGTCGATGATTTCCCTGGAGCCGGACCGGTGGCGACCTCCCCCGAGTCCGGTGACGCCGGGGAGGCGACCGCCCATCGACTCCCTCCGACCCACACGTCTCCGGTGCAGGTGACCAGCGGTGAGGTCGGGTACCAGGGTGGCAACGTGGCCGACCCCGTGTGGCAATCCTGGCGCGATGAGCTCGCACACGTGGGCGGTCCCTCGCCGTTGCTGCACTTCGTCGACTCGCCGCTGACCCGCATCGAACTCTCGACGACGCATCCCGGCGGACTGCCGCCGTTCATTTCGGGCAAGACCACCCTGCTCTCCTCCCTGATCCGCGACGAACTCGCTCTGCGCACGGCCAAGAGCGCCGCCGGTGCGATCACCGACAAGGGGATCGAGTTGCGCTCCGTCCGCGGCATTGAGGGCGTCCACCTCGCGATCGGTCTCGCTCAGTGGCGTGCCGGAGACACCGAGTTCACCGCTCCCGTCCTGCTGCGTCCCCTCGCGATCCGCCGTTATGGGCGCGATTTCGAACTCAAGCTCAAGGGGCAGCCCTACTTCAACCCGCAGCTCGCTCGAGCCCTCAAGCAGCAGTTCGGCATCACCATTGATCCGGATCAGTTCGTCGAACTCGCGGTGCAGAATGGCGTCTTTAAGCCGCAGCCGGTCATCGACCAGCTCCGCGGGATGACCTCGCACCTGCCGTGGTTCGCCGTGCACCCGCGCCTCGTCGTGTCGAGCTTCGCCGATGTCGCGGGCGACATGCTCCGTGACGCTCGGATGCTCGAGCACCCCGTGCTCGACGCTGTGGCCGGCAACCCGGCTGCTAAGCGTGCGCTCCAGCAGTCGCAGAAGGTCGCGTCGATCATCCCGCAGGACGAACGTCCGCCCGCGACCGACACTCTTCTGCTCGACGCCGACGCTGAGCAGGAGCAGGTCATCGCGAACATCGCGGCAGGCAACTCGCTCGTCGTCAAGACCCTGCCGGGCACCGGCGGCACCCAGACCGTCGTCAACGCGATCGGGGCACTCGCTGCCCAGCACAAGCGCGTGCTCGTGGTGAGCGCCCGTCGCTCGAGCCTCGACAGCATCCACCAGCGCCTGCTGTCTGCCGGTCTCGGTGGGGTTGCGGTGGGCCCACGGACCCTCCGCCGCGACCTCATCCAGTCGATCGCCCGTAACGAGAAGGCTTCGCGCCCCTCCGTCAGCGAGATCGACGACGCCCTGCTACGCCTGCGCAAGGTACTGCTCGACTACCGTGGCGCGCTCTCGCGCCGCGACGAGAGCTTTGGCGTCTCCGCCCTGCAGGCCCTCGAGGAGCTGGCGCGCTTGTCGCAGTTGCGCACGCCTCCGTCGACCGCCGCCCGGCTCGACCGCCGCACCGTGAGCGCGCTCGCGCAGAGCCGCCCGGAGGCGACGCGCATGCTGATCGAGTCGGCGCGCCTCGGCGAGTTCCGCTACGGACCGGGGGATTCGCCCTGGTATGGCGCGCAGTTCGACTCCACGGCCGACGCCGAGGTCGCGCACGAGCTGGCCAAGCGCCTGCACCTGCGTGACCTGCCGCGCCTGCTCGATCGGGCTCAGGACGTCATCGGTCAGACCCGGATGCGCCCGTTCGAATCCGTCGCCGAGCTCGGTATTTACCTGCGCCTGCTGCAGGACGTGCGCGAGACGCTCGACAAGTTCCAGCCGGCCGTGTTCGATCGCTCGATCCAAGACCTCATCGTTGCCACCGCGCCGCGCCGTGAGGCCTCCGAGATGTCGGCGACGAACCGCCGTCGCCTCAAGAAGCTCGCGCGCGAGTATCTGCGGCCCGGAGCGCACGTCACCGACCTCAACGCCTCCCTGCGTCGTGTGCAGCAGCAGCGGACGCTGTGGCAGCGCTACGCCGTCGCGGGGACGATTCCCGAGGTGCCGGTCGGCGTCGCGGATGTGCAGGTTGCCCACCAGCAGGTGACCGATCAGCTGGGCCGGGTCGACGAGCCGCTCGGCCGCCGGGGCACCAACCTCCAGCTCGCCTCTCTGCCGCTCGCCGAACTGGCCTCGATGATCTCGGGTCTCGCCGAGGACAGCGAGGTGCTGGCGAATCTCCAGGAGCGCACGACCCTCCTGGCCACCCTGCGTGACTGGGGCCTGGACCCGCTGCTCGCCGACCTGTCACGTCGCCATGTGCCCGCCGAGCTGGTCGCGGCTGAGATCGACCTCGCTTGGTGGCGCTCGGCGCTTGAGATCATGCTGGCCGACGAGCGCGCGTTGCTCGGCGGCAACACCGGCGTCCTCGACCGGCTCGAGGCCGACTTCAAGCTTGTCGATGAGGCTCACGCGGCATCGAGCGCCGAGTTGCTGGCGTGGAAGCTCTCGGAGACCTGGAAGATCGGTCTTGTCGACTGGCCGCAGGAGCGCGATGCGCTGCGGGCGCTGCTGCGCACCGAGTCGGCGACCACGCCACAGGAATTGCAGAAGGCGGCACCCCACCTCTCGCGCGTTCTCGCTCCGGCGTGGCTCGCCTCGCCGTACGAGGTGCACCGGATCGGCACCGAGACGACCTTCGATGCGGTCTTCCTCGTGGATGCAGGAGCGACCACGCTCGCCGAGAACGTCGGAGCGATTCGCCGGGCGAAGCAGGTCGTCGCCTTTGGCGATCCGGTGACGCAGACGCCCACTCCGTTCAGCCTGCGCGTCGATGAGACGCCCGAGTTCGGCGCGACCGCCTCGCGCACCGACGTGGAGGCGCTGCACGCGCAGTCCGCGCTCGCGCGACTTGGCGAGTTGCTCAACACGGTTACGCTCACCCGCAGCTACCGAGCGGGTGGCGAGGACCTCGCCGAGCTCGTGAACCGCCGCTTCTACGGCGGGCGCATCGACTCCCTCCCGTGGGCCGGCTCGTTCCTCGGTCACGACTCGCTTCGGTTCCACTACATCGCCAGCGGGCACGGCATGCCCGAGAACGACTCCGGAGCCGTCGAGTCAGTCGACGCCGAGGTCGCGAAGGTGGTCGAGCTGGTGCTTGAGCACGCCGTGATCCGGCCGCGGGAGTCGCTCATGGTCATCACGGCCAGTCCGCGTCACGCGGTGCGGGTGCAGCAGGCGGTGCTCACGGCGTTCGCCAAGCGGACGGACCTCAACGACTTCATTCTGGGCGATCGTCCCGAGCCGTTCGCGGTGGTCACGCTGGAGCAGTCGGTGGCGCAGAGCCGGGACCGGGTCATCTTCTCGATCGGCTACGGACGCACTCCGCACGGCCGCCTGCTCTCCAACTTTGGCGCGCTCGCCGAGCCCGGGGGAGAGCGTCTGCTCGCCGTCGGAATGACCCGCGCGCGCCGCTCGATGGACATCGTCTCGTGCTTCCGCCCGGGTGACATCGACGAGTCTCGGATGCGCTACGGCATGGTGGCGCTGGCGCAGGTGCTCCAGGAGGCGGAGGACCGGGTCCAGCCGAGTGACCGTGATGACTACTCCGAGCCGATGCTGGTCGATCTCGCCGCGCGCCTTGAGCGCCGCGGGCTCCGAGTGAACGTCGGTCACAAAGGCAAGCTGGCCCTGGTCGCCGCGCACGGGACGCGGGCCGCGGTGGTCGAGACCGACCGCGACGTGAGCACGCAGAGCCTGCGAGTCTCGTTGCGCCTGCGTCCGGAACTGCTGCGACGGCTCGGCTGGCACTACCTGCGGGTGCACAACTTCGAGCTGTTCGCCGACCCGGAGGCGGTGGCCGCGCGGGTGGCCGGGCTGATCGGCGCGCCGACCGACGAGGCGGGTGCCGACGCGGCTCCGGTTGCCACGCCTCCGGCGTCGGGCGCGACTCAGCCCGTCGAGCCGCTGCCACGCGACTGACCGTGCCGCCCGATCCCGACGCCCCCGCGGGCGAGGACCGGCCCCTGCGGCGCACGCGCGGTGGCCGGCGCGTGACCCTCCCCGCGAAGCCCGGCACCGACCCGTCTCCGCACGCGCCCGCCGCGGACGTCTCGGCGCCCCCGGCGGGTCCTTCCGGCCCCAACGACGCCCGACTCCGCCAGGATGTTCCCCCGCACTATTGACGGGGCGCGAGATTCCAAGGAACGGACGAGATCCCTCGCCTCGGCAGGGTGTCTCGTCCGTTCGCGCGCATCTCGCGAAATTTCGCGAGATGCGGGTTAGGCGGGGGGTGTGCGGGCGAGCAGGTCGCGGATGTCGGCGAGGAGTTCGAGCTCGGTGGGTGCCTTGGCGGCGGCGGCGGCCTTCTTGGCGAAGGCGGCGTTCTTGAGGTGATTGATCGGCAGGACGAAGGCGAAGTAGAGGACGATCGCGACGATCGCGAACTGGATCAGAGCCGAGAGGACGCTACCCCAGGCGATGACGGACGCCTCCTGACCATTGCTGGCGGGGCGGATTGTCCAGGTGAGGCTCTCGAGCGAGGAGGCGTCGAAGATCATGCCGATAAGCGGGTTGAAGACGCCGGTGACGATCGCGCTGACGATCGTGGTGAAGGCCGCTCCGATGACCACGGCGACAGCCAGGTCGATGACATTGCCGCGGAGGATGAATTCTTTGAAGCCGTTGATCATGTCGTTCCGTTTCTGCCGGCGGGCGGAGGCGATGCGGTCAACTTCCGGAGGCGGGGGATCCGGAGGAGCCTGAGGATGACGAGCCCGACGATCCAGAGCTAGTCGAGCCTGAGCCGGATGAGCCTGAGCCGGATGAGCCTGAGCCGGATGAGCCCGAGCCGACTGAGCCCGAGCCGCCTGAGCCGTTCGAGCTTGATGACCCGGAGCCGTTCGACCCGGACGATCCCGACCCCGACGACTCGGAGCCGCCCGATCCGGACCCCGATGCTGTCGATCCGGAGTCGCCGGGTCCCGCCGCGCCCTTCGAACCCTCGCCCGACGTGCCGCCAGAACGCGAGTCGGTGCGGTAGAACCCCGAGCCGTTGAACGTCACGCCGACCGCGCTGAACACCTTGCGCAGTGCTCCCTGGCAGCTCGGGCACTCGGTGAGGCTGTCGTCGGTGAACTTCTGCTGGATATCAAAGGCGTTGCCGCACTGGGTGCAGCGGTAGGAATAGGTGGGCACAGGAGGCTCCTCGAGGGCGGGTGGGGGAAAGAGGTCAGGTCAGTGGCGCAGATCGACTATGCCGGACGGGGTGACGACCCCATCGACGGCCTGGTCGTGGACCTCACTGGGCACCTGGTCGACGAATTCGCTATCAAAGACGACGGCGTACACGGGCGGGCACTTCTCCATCGAGCCGAGGGTCTTATCGAAGTAGCCGCGACCCCAGCCCATCCGCATGCCCTGCCGGTCGACTGCGGCCGCCGGGATCACGATGAGGTCAACGTCATTGATTGCGATCGGTCCGAGCAGCTGCCCGACGGGCTCGGGCATCCCGAACAGGCCCTGAGTTTCGGTGTGTCCGTCGCCGACGGCCCAGTCGAGTAGGCCGTCCTGGCGCGAAATGGGGAAGAGGACACGGATGCCGTGGCTCTCGGCCCAGCCGAGGAAGGGGCGGGTGCTCGGTTCCTCCGGGGCGGAGAGGTAGCAGGCGAGTGAGCGGGCGCCGACCCGCGTGGCGAGCTCGATCAGGTGAGCGGTGATGTGCTCGGACGCCTGCTCACGGGTGGTCGACGTCTGCGTACGGCGTCGCTCGCGCAGCTCGGCGCGCAGGGCGCGCTTTTCGTGCGGGATGTCGGCTGGCATGCGTTCAGTCTAGAACCGGCGGGATCAGGCGAATCCCGCCACCCCCGCTGCTCAGAAGACAGCAGTCCCATCAGGAAAGCGCCCACTTGCGTGTGGCGAGTGTGCTAAGCGCGAAACTCGGGAGACATCCGCCGCCGCTAGGATGGCGCCTCATGGGCACTCGAATCCGTAAAGCCGTCATCCCCGCCGCCGGTCTCGGCACTCGCTTCCTGCCGGCGACCAAGGCCATCCCCAAGGAGATGCTGCCGGTCGTCGACAAGCCGGCCATCCAGTACGTGGTCGAGGAGGCGGCTGACGCCGGTCTGCAGGATGTTCTCGTCATCATTGGGCGCAATAAAAACGCGCTAGCGAACCACTTCGACTCGGTGCCTGAACTCGAGCAGAACCTGTCGAAGAAAAAGGACGACAAGAGGCTCGAGCACGTCAAGTACGCCAGCGACCTCGCCGACGTGCACTTCGTCCGCCAGGGCGAGCCCAAGGGCCTGGGCCACGCTGTCTCCCGCGCGCAGCGCCATGTCGGCGACGAGCCCTTCGCTGTGCTGCTCGGCGATGACCTCATTGACGCCCGCGACCCGCTTCTCTCACGGATGATCGAGGTGGCCGAGGCCCGCGACACCACGGTCGTCGCGTTGCTCGAAGTCGACCCCGACCAGATTCACCTCTACGGCTGCGTGGCGGTCGAAGCGACCGACGAGGACGACGTGGTGCGGATCACCGGTCTCGTCGAGAAGCCGTCTAAAGAGGACGCGCCCTCGAACCTCGCGATCATCGGCCGCTACGTCCTCAAGCCCGAGGTCTTCGGAGTGCTGGACGAGACGGCTCCCGGCAAGGGCGGTGAAATCCAGCTGACCGACGCCCTGGAGCGCATGGCGCATGACCCGGCCGAGTTCGGCGGCGTGTACGGCGTCGTGTTCCGCGGACGCCGCTACGACACCGGCGACAAGCTCGACTACATCAAGGCGATCGTGCAGCTCGCCTCCGACCGCGAGGACCTCGGCACCGACCTCAAGCCGTGGCTGAAGGACTTCGTCGCCGGCCTCTGACCCTCTCCTCTCTCTCGCGAAATGTCGCGAGATGCCTCCGAACGGACGAGATTGCCCGCCGCGGCAGGGGATCTCGTCCGTTCCGTCACATCTCGCGACCGATCGAGCGGCCACGAGTCCAGCCCCTGCCCGGAGAGTGCCGGAGCAGTAGGGTCACATCATGCCGCTGCCGATCCCGACACTCTCCGAGGGTCGTGTCACCGTCCGCCCGATCCGCGTGCGCGACGCCCGCCCGCTGGAGCGGGAGCTGATCGCTAACCGCGCCTGGCTGCGTCAGTGGGAGGCGTCGGATCCCCGCGGCGGCGCCGCCTTCGATGTGCGGGCGAGCATTCGCTCGCTACAGCAGAACGCCCGATCCGGGGGAGGAGTGCCCTTCCTCATCGAGTGTGATGGCGAGCTCGCCGGGCAGCTCAACATCTCGAACATCGGCTACGGCTCGCTCTCCTCCGGCTCGATCGGCTACTGGGTGGCCGAGCGCTTCGCCGGGCGCGGCATCACTCCTCTGGCCGTCGCCCTCGCCACCGACCACGCTTTCCTCGATCTCGGTCTGCATCGCATCGAGATCTGCATCCGCCCCGAGAACCGTCCGAGCCTGCGCGTGGTCGAGAAGCTCGGCTTCCGCTACGAGGGCCTGCGCCGTCGCTTTATCCACATCAACGGCGACTGGCGCGACCACTTCTGCTTTGCACTCGTGTCGGAGGAGGTGCCTCGCGGAGTTCTCCGTCGCTTCCTCGATGGCCAGGTGCCGCAGGACACGGGTGTCCCGAGCGATGCCGACCTGCGTGCCTCACACCGGTCCGGGCTCTCCGGGCCTCCCGACGGCGCCGGTGTTCCCTCGACGGGGAGCCGTCTTCTCCGCGATCCGCACGGACACACCTACCCGTAATGACGGACGGGAGCGCCCTGTACTCCTAGCGTTGGTCGCATGAGTAGCGACTGGCTGGGTGGGGGCGTCGTCTGGGCGCTCGCCGCCGTCCTGTGGGTCGCTTACCTGATCCCTACGTGGATGCGCCGTCGGTCGTACAACGCGACCGAGCGCAACGCGGTGAGGCTGCAGCAGACGCTGCGGATCCTCGCCGAGACCGCGGAAGTGCCCGAGCACGTGCGTGCGGAGGCGACGGCCCGCGAGGTCGCGCTCCAGCAGCGCCGGCTCCGGGTGACCGAGACACGACGACGAGCCGAAGAGAAGGCACAGGCCATGGAGCTGGCACAGGCGGAGAAGGCGGCGCGCGAGGCGCTGCGACGGGCGACCGCGAGCGCACGGCAGAGGGCGCGGACCGGGCCCTCGGTCCTGCGCTGGCGTCAGGGGGCCGCACTGACCGCGCTGGTCGGTCTGGTTGCCACGCTGGTCGGGCTCGTGATGCTGCCGTTCGGCGGTGCAGGAGTGGTGCCGCTCGTTGGGGTGCTCCTGATCGCGGCGGGGCTTGGCATGCTGATCCTGTTGGCACCCGGGCGCCGCAGGACCGTTGCTCCGCCCGCGGTCACGACGACGGTCGTTGCAACCGAGCGTCGCCGTGCTGAGGTCTTCGAGGCCGAGCTTGCGGAGGAGGAGGACACCGTTGCCGCCGAGGTCGCCGTCGAGGACCGTGCGGGCTGGACGCCGCAGCCGCTCCCGAAGCCGCTGTACCTCTCCCGCGGAACGGTCGCCGCCTCCGCGATGGCCTCGATCGATGCGGTCGAGCGCCTGCGCACGGCGGCAGCGGAGGCGGAGCTCGCGCAGCGCGCGGCGGCCGCCGAGGCCACTCCACTGCGCATGCCGCGTGCCGCCCCGGCTCCCGAAGCTCCCCGGCCCTCCTCCCGTTTCGCCGCGATGGGCGTCGTGGACGGGGTCGACGCCATCGATCTCGACCAGGCTCTCCAGCGACGGCGCGGAGCCTGACGCGCGGTCGAGGCGCCAGTTGGTCCGTGTTAGTGTGGACGAGTTGTTCGCGCCGATGACGGCTCGAAGGCACGGGTCCGTGGCGCAGTTGGTAGCGCGCTTCGTTCGCAATGAAGAGGTCAGGGGTTCGAATCCCCTCGGATCCACCAGAGTATTCACGATATTCGCGCAAGCACGTGCCGAAGGGTCTTCGGTATGAGACCTGCTCTCTTGAGCGGGTCTTCTTGCATTTCTGGGTCGTCGCCCGCAGGCTGTAGGCGGGTGGCGACTCGAGTTTCAGGACCGGCGAGCGTAGCGAAGAGGGCGACCTTGTTGGCGGTGATGGTCTTGCCGGGGTTGATGAGGATGCGCTCGAAGAGGAGTTGGCTGAAGAGCCGCCGAATGTGCTCGGGAGCGGTTCTGTAGATGGTGCGGCGGCGTTCGCGGTTCCATCTCTCTGGGGGACCTTTGAGACCAATTTGTCATCGAAGCAGATGTGACGTCGCATCTCACTTGTTACGTCTCGTCTGCCCCGGACGACGAGCTACCGCAGAGTAGCTGTGCGCCTAGCACCGATGGTCGCTAAGGCGGTTCACACCTTCTGCGGGGGAGTCGCATCGCGATGAGCGATCAGGGGCACGGCACGGTCCGGGTATGGATCGGGTGGGATTTCCGATTCCGTAATCTCAGGGTTTATTCGGCGCGGCGTGCGACGCCGGCCAATTAGACGGCGGCGCGGATGAACTGCTTTGGGTTCGCCTATTAGGACTGGAAGTCAAGCCGGTTTTCTGGGGAATGGAGGCTACTGTAAGACTACATGCCGGAGTCTGTCTTCCGCGTGAACGGGCCTCCCTGAGTGAGGACGGCCCGCTCACGTGACCAGTTCTGAGGACTAGTTCTTGACTGCCGTAATCGTCCACGTCGCGGTGTCAGAGTTGACGGCGTTAACTCCATTGGTTGTCCCGGTTACACTCTTCGCGTCACCGCACGCCACGGACACATTCGGGCTGTACTCGCTCGCCGTCTGCTGAGTCGGTTTATAACCAGTGGGGAAGTCGACCCGGACATCTGCCTGCGACATGAAGGTCGCAGGGCCGTCAGAGCACGGCCTCGCTCCAACGGAGGATCCGCTGCTGACGTTGAAGCGATCGAATGTCTGGGATGCGACTGTGTTGTTGACCACCTGTCGAATAGACGTCTTGATGTAGATCTCCTTTACCGTTTTAGTGCACGTGACACGTCCTTCAGCGCTGATCGTCCCGTTCGCTGGCCCGGACTGGTGTGGGTTGTCCAGAGTGACGGTGCACTTGATGCGGTCCTCCCCGCGGCCTGGCGCGGCTTCCGCGACTGTTGCTCCCGAGATGACCATGCAGAGCGACGCACCCATGACGGTCATCGTCCGTCCGAACTTGCGAACCTTCATTGTGTTTAATCTCCTTGGTAATGTGTGAGAAAGTTGGAAGAAGAACGACGTCCGATGCAATCGTCTCGAGGGCCTCGTAGAAGGTTTGCTGCGAAATCCTCTCGCGATTGAATCCGGCGACATCGGGAGGTTATGCGGATCGAGCTGCGAAGGCATGTCGTCTTAATGGGGGACACTTCGGGGTACAAAGTAGTGTGACACCTTTCGAATGTTGGAAGTACTGCCGATCAGGCGTGCCTCCCTTTGGGGTGTAGATGTGAATGTGCGATCGGTCATGCCGCGGGACGTGTATCGACTAACGTATCCAGACACTCATGTCGATTCCTTTGTCAGCGAGACGGCAACGGACCTGCGACGGCTTCGTCCTCCACTCAGCCCGAAGTCGCCGACGCTGCCCTCGATCAATATCGACCACAGTGAGTGACGGTCTGAATTGCCACGCAACGTTTCGTTCTTCTGTCGGAGCCGTCGTAGCTCTTCGCCGCCCTGGCGGGGCTGCTTTTTCTCGACCCTGCGATGTCGTCGCGTTGGGTTGCCGAAGGGGCATTCGCGGGATGACTCTCTCCTGAAGCGGTGAACTACCCCCGTGATCCCCACGCTGATCACGGCCTATGGCCGCAGATGACGGGCCGCGCGAGCCCCGTCTCTCTCGAGGCCCGCGACGGGCCCGATGACCCCCGAAAGAGTGAATCAGCCCGTTCTGCGGCGTCGCTGACTACCGTGGGAGCGACCCGGAGGGGGCGGCCGGTTGGGTCGCGCACCTGGACGAATCCGCAGAGTACCGCCACTACGAGGGCCGACCTGCGACGCTGCTGCCTCTTTCGCGGTGATCATCGCCTTGATCGAATGGGAGAGTATGTTCGCGAGCAACAGCGACCAGGTGACGGATCCGAGCGCCCTCTACTATCCGGTATCGACTCGGAAGATGGTGCGGGGCGAGGGAGTCTTCCTCTTCGACGACGAGGGTAACTCCTACCTCGACTGCGCGTCGGGGACGTTCAACCTGAGTCTCGGTTACTCGCATCCCGCTGTTCTGGCTGCGATCAAGGAGCAGGCGGAGCAGCTGATCCATGTGTCGAGCGGTTTCCAGACGGATCCGATCAATCGCCTCTCGCGACGCCTCGCTGACCTCGCTCCTGCGCCGATTACGAAGACTCACCTGAAGGTGTGCGGAGGCTCGGAAGCTAATGAGGGTGCCGTCAAGATGGCGCAGAGAGCAACGGGGAAGAGTGACGTGATGACGCTGTTTCGCGCGCACGCGGGTCAAACCATGATGATGACTAGCATGTCGGGCAATGCCTTCAGGCGTGAACCGTTCCAAACGCTGTTCCACAATTCCCTCCAGGTCCCCGACCCTTACTGCCACCGTTGCTTCTACGGCCAGACCAGGGACACGTGCGGGGTGCTGTGTACCGATCGTCTGTACGACTTCGTGGAGTACGCGAGTAGCGGAAGCATCGCGGCGTTTATGGTCGAACCGATTTCTGGAAACGGCGGGAACATCGTCCCGCCCGAGGGCTACTTTGACAGCTTGCGAGCATTTTGCAATGAGTTGGGCATCAAACTCATCCTCGACGAGGTTCAGACAGGGATCGGCCGAACGGGCCGCATGTTCGCGGCGGAGCATTTCGGCGTCGAGCCCGATGCGATGACTCTGGCGAAGGGTCTAGGAGGATCCGGGGCGCAGGTCGCGGCGATCCTGACGAGCGACGAGCTGGCTGGGATGCCCGCGGACCAACACTCGTTCACCTACGGGTCGAACGTGCTGGCTGCGGCGGCGGCGAATGCGACGCTCGATGTCATTGACGACGATGAGTTTCTTGCCAACGTACGGGCGACCGGCGAGCGGATTCTTGGGCGCTTGGAGGAGATGAAAAAGACGTACGCGGTGATCGACGATGTTCGCGGCGTTGGTCTCATGATCGGAGTGGAGATCGCGAAAGCGGATGGCACACCTGACGTCGAACTCACCAATGAGCTTGCGCGGAAGGCGATGGATTTCGGACTGATCATCCGCACCTCGCGCTACGGCCGCGGCAATGTTCTGAAGATTCGACCACCCCTGATCCTGACCCTGGAGCAGGCTGACTACCTCTGCGACGGCTTCGAGCAGCTCCTCGCGGCCCACGCGAATTCCTGACCCCGGCTGTGCTGGCCCGTCTAGAGGCGGGTGCGGAACGACATCATCGGCAGCTCAGCTCGGAGCTGGCGCGTTGTGATGCCGCATCGCGCCTAGAGTCCCCCTTCCGGGTTCCACTGCGGCGGAGCCGTCCTCCTCCAAGCCATCAGAGGAGAAAGCCGACCATACGCTCGGCCTTCTTAGCCCTCGGGCATGAACGTTCACTCAGATGACAGACGGGGATGGATTAGACATGGGGAAAACAGCAGGAAAATCCCGGCGACGGATGCTCGGGGTGGGAGTTGGAGCGCTGGCGCTACTCGGCGGTCTCATCGTCGCGCAGCCGGCGCAGGCGGCCGGGACGCAGACGGTGCTCGCACTGGGAGATTCAATTACTCGGGCCGCGACGACGTGCGGTATCAACCAGGATTGCGCAGCGAATTCGTGGGCAACGGGCTCGGCGGGCGCAGTCGACTCGATCGCAGGACGGCTCGAGGCAGCGGACACGGTGACGTCAGTGCGGACGGTGAATTACGCGAAGTCGGGCAGTCTCATCAACGGGGTGACGTCGCGTATTGGTGCCGCGGTCGCAGCGGGGGAGAAGCCGCAGGTCGTCACCCTCCTGATCGGAGGTAACGACCTCTGCTCGCTGACGCTCTCACCGAACGCCGACGACGGCTATGCGATGACGTCCGCCGCGAGTTTTGCTTCTGCTGCGACGGGGATCATGCGCTCGATCTCGTCCGCGTGGCCGAACGCGACCGTGCTTGTCTCGTCGGTACCGAACGTGGCATCCGAATGGAATGTCGTGCGGTCGACGCCCGGAGCGTTGATCTGGGCTGGAGCCGGCGTGTGCCGGACCACGCGGGGCGTCAACGCCTCGACCGGGGTTCCTCTCAGCGGAACGGCCTACTCGGCATCCGTGGCTGCTGCGGCACAGCGGGCCGTCGACTTCAATGCAGCGCTCGCATCGGCCTGCGCCGCCTCCGCCAATGACTGCGTGTGGGACGGCGGTGCGCTCTCCAAGGCACCGGTTTCGCTCAGCCAGCTCTCGACGGATATCGACTGGTTCCACCCCAATATCGCCGGTCAGGCGATGATCGCTGATGTGCTGTGGGACGCGTGGGGTCTGGACCACCAACCATCCCCGTCCCCGTCCCCGACACCTACTCCGGTCCGTGACACGACGGCCCCGACGGTCAGCATCACCGCTCCCACCAGCGGCTCGACCGTGCGCGGCTCGGTCACTCTCGTCGCCTCGTCACGGGACGCCGTGGGCACGACTCGGCTGAGCTTCTGGAGTGGAGCAGCGAAGGTGGGTGACGCGGCGAAGTCGGCCGACGGCTCGTGGCGGCTAACCGTCTCCTCCTGGACCTACCCGGATGGGCAGTACACGATCGTCGCGCACGCCTACGACGCAGCGGGTAATTACGGACGCAGCTCCTCGATAGTCCTGAATCGCTGAGGCAGGGAGGGGGTCGTCTCCGACGGCCTCCTCCTCGTCACTTGGGACGGATCGCCTGCAGCGTGTAGCTCAGCGGGGCGACGGCCGGAATCGCCGTGAGTGCGAATTCCCCGTCGTCCCGCTGCACCATCTGGCCGGGCAGAGCGAGCCACGGCACGCTGTCGTGCTCGACGAGCATGGACAGCCGCAGCCCGTGATCAAGGAGTGCCGTCACGATCTCGCCGAGGCCGTGGTTCCACTCGTAGGTCTTCGTCGACGTGAGCGGTCTCGAGGTTTCGACGTAGCTCGAGTCGTCGTCCCACTCGACGGGCCGCTCCTGCTCGAAATAGGGGAAGCGCAGGTGCAGATCATCGCTTTGGGTGTCGTCGATCGACCAGAGCAGGGGATGCCCCTCGCGGAGAAACAGGCGCCCGCCGGGGGCCAGCAGCGAGGCCACGGTCTGCGCCCAGCGATCGATGCTCGGCAGCCAGCACAGTGCGCCGATCCCCGTGTAGACGAGATCGAAGGCGTTCTGGCCGAGCACGTCTGCCGCGTCGTGGACGTCGGCCTGGACGAAGTCGACTCGGTCGCCTGATCGAGCGGTGAGTTCCCGTGCCCGCGTGATCGCCGCGGCCGAGAAGTCGAGCCCGATCACCTCCGCTCCCAGCCGTGCGAGCGAGAGCGTGTCGGTGCCGATGTGGCACTGCAGATGGACGGTACGCGCCCCGCTGACGTCGCCGAGACGGTCGCGGTCGAAGCGGACGACGTCGGACAGCAGCGCGTGGTCTCTCACGTAGCGCTCTGTCGCGTAGCCGGTTTCGGCGGCAGCGTGCAGGGTAGCGCGCTCATCCCAGTTGGCGCGGTTGGCCTCGATGTAGTGGTCGGTCACGGTGTCTCCTCGGCGGTCTCTGCGGGTTCTCGTGACCCATGCTGCCGAACCCAGCGCCGTCCTGAACCGCCCGAGGTCGGTTTCGTGCAGACACGCCGGGCGAGTGCACCTGTGGAGGAGGCATTACGGCCCTCCCTCGGGCCGGCGAGGGATCCGGGGCTCACCGCTCGCGAGCAGTGTGGCGTCCGGCTCATCCCAGTTCTCCACGGTCTGCAGTATCCAGAACACACCGAAGAGTGCCAGCGCTGCCGCCTCGCCGATCAAGAGCCACTGCTCGCCGAGCAGCGCTGCTCCGCTGCGCGTGAGCAGGAGGACGATCAGGCTGATGTCGACCGCAGCAATCAGCACCGAGAGAGCGGCGTAGCAGCGCGAGTAGAAGCGTGGGGTCCCGGGTCCGGAGGCGCCCTCCTCCCGCACGGCGACGGCATGCAGTCCTGCCGTGACCGCAATCAGGAGGAAGAACAGGCCGGCGGTCGCGTAGTGGGCCAGCAGGACGAAAGAGGGGAGAGCGCTCCAGACGGCGAGTGTCAGGAGGAGGACTGCGGCGATCCCCGTCCTGATGAGTGCCCAGCGGTCGAGGGCGCGATCGAGTGCGAGAAGGACCACCGAGATGAGCAGGACAGCGGCGGCCGTGACCAGGTAGGCGGGCAGTACCGCGGCGACCTCGTCGATGGTCTGCGGAGGTAGACAGGCGACGGCGCCGCCCGGGCAGGTCGCGCCGAGGAGGTCCTGGATCTGATCCGACGCGAGCGGCACAGGGACCAGCGCGATGACGGGAGCGGTCATCCCGGCGAGCAGGAGGAGGAAGCGGCGGATGCTCCTTCCGGCGAGGACCACCAGGGACACTGCGACCGCGAATAACGCACCGGTGAACACGGAGCGGACGGGCGTGTAGTACAGGGCGCTGATGGAGCGCGGCGATCCAACGGTGGCGAGCTGCCACGCGATACCGGTGCCGAGCAGGAGGACGGCGGCCACCACTGAGAGCCGGACGTAGCGGTAGGTGCGCAGCGAGCTGATGGCGCCGCCGAGCGCGTCTGCGCGGGTCATCCGGTTAGCGCGGGTCATCCGGTTAGTCTGCGCGCAGCCCGGACGAGGCGAGGGCGAAGTCGACGTCGATCCTGATGGCCACGCGCAGGGGGTTGGGCCGCGGAGTGCGGTAGCGCTGCGAGTACAGCTCGACGGCGTGCTGCACGGCCTCGGGCTCCTCCTCGATCGATGCTGGGCCGCCGAGGCTCAACCAGCGGATGCCATCGACCTGACCGACAGTGGCGGTGCCGCCGCGACGCACGTTCAACACCTTCTGGCTCTCGCGCGACGTGATGACACGCACCACGCCGTCCTCATAGCTGAACCCGACGGCGACGACGTGCAGACGGCCCTGACGGCCGGGAGTGGAGAGGGTAGCGAGGTGCCGCTCGGTCACGAAGGCGAGGCCGTCGGCGCTGAGGATGCTCATGCCGCGAGCGTAGCCGGAGGTGCCGCTGGGCTTCTGAGGGCGTGGCGACGAGCAACTTTCGGTTCGGCCCGCCTCACGCCTCAAGGATCAGCGCCTCGCCTTGCCCGCCGCCGCCGCAGAGTGCGGCGACACCGAGACCGCCGCCACGGCGCCGCAGCGCGAGCGCGAGGTGCAGGGCCAGGCGGGCACCGGAGGCGCCGACCGGGTGGCCGAGCGCGATCGCGCCTCCGTCGAGGTTGACGGACTCGGCCGAGACTCCGAGATCCTCCGCTGACTGCAGCACGACCGAGGCGAACGCCTCGTTGATCTCGATCAGGTCGAGGTCGCCTACCGATGCTCCGCGGCGGTCGAGCGCCCGGAGGATCGCGGCGGAGGGCTGGGAGTGCAGGGAGTTGTCCGGGCCCGCCACTTGGCCGTGCTCGGCAATCGTCGCGAGCCAGGATCGGCCGTGCGCCCGGGCCCAGCCGCGCGAGGCGAGGACCAGTGCGGCTGCACCGTCGGTGATCGGTGAGGCGCTCCCGGCCGTGATCGTCCCCTCCGGTGAGAACGCCGGTGCCAGTCGGGAGAGTGATTCGACCGTGCTGTCCTCGCGGATCCCGCCGTCTTCCGCCACGACGAGGTCCTCTCCTCGGCGACGGGGCACGGCGACGGGCACGATCTCCTCGGCCAGAATGCCCGACGAGCGGGCGTGCGCGGCTCGCTGATGCGAGAGGGCCGCGAAGGCGTCCTGACGTTCGCGGCGGATGCCCCGCTCCGCGTTCCCGTCGTCGGTGACCCGTCCCATGAGCTCTCGATCGAACGGGTCGAGGAGCCCATCGTGCAGCAGGGCGTCCTCGAGGGCTGGCGCGCCGACGCCGAGCTCCGAACGAGCGCCGAGGAGCAGGTGCGGTGCAGCGGTCATCGACTCCTGGCCGCCCGCGACGATCATGTCCGCCTCGCCGAGCCGTATCATCCGCGCCGCGTCGATGACGGCCGTGAGGCCCGAAAGACAGAGCTTGTTGATCGTGACGGCCGGCACGTCCCAACCCAGGCCCGCCCGTATAGCGGTCTGCCGGGCCGGACCCTGCCCTGCGCCCGCCTGGATCACCTGCCCGAGGATCACCGCGTCGACGTCGGCTGCCGAGACACCGGAGCGTTCGAGGGCGGCGCGCACGGCGGCGGCGCCGAGGTCGACGGCGGAGAGCGGCGCGAACACTCCGGAGAAGCGGGCGAACGGAGTCCGTGCGCCGTGGAGGATCACGGGGGTGGTGTCATCGGTCGGCACGGCTGACTCCTTCTCGACAGTGAGCGCGAACGGACGGCGCCGGTGAGGGCACCAGGATGATCGTGCCGCGGGTGTGACTGTGCCTGAACTTTTCGCCCGGGTGGTCCCTCAGTCCAGCATGCCGGCGCGCACGTCGCGCCGCAGCACCTTCCCGATGAGCGAGGTGGGCAGCTCGGCGACCGGCATGATGCGCTTGGGCACCTTGTAGGGCGTGAGGTGCAGGCGGCAGAAGTCGCGCAGCGCCTCTGGATCCACAGCGGTGCCGGCCCGCAGCACCACGGCCGCCGCCACGCTCTCGCCGCCGTCCGGACGGGGCAGCCCCACGACCGCCGCGCGCACCACGTCCGGGTGCGTCTCCAGCACGCCCTCCACCTCGGTGGGCGACACGTTGAATCCGCCCGTAATGATGAGTTCTTTGGCCCGGTCGACGATCGTGACGAAGCCGTCGGCCGAGACGGTGGCGATGTCGCCGGTGCGGAGCCAGCCGCCGGGCAGGAGCGCCTCGGCGGTCTCCTCCGGCCGCTTCCAGTAGCCCTGGAACACCTGCGGCCCGCGCAGCAGTAGCTCGCCAGACTCGCCGGGACCGCGATCGACGGACGGATCGGCCGGGTCGACGAGGCGGATCATGGTGCTCGGGAACGGCACGCCCACCGTGCCTGGCCGGCGGGTGGGGCCGACCGGGTTGCCCAGTGCGACGGGCGAGCTCTCGGTCATCCCGTAACCCTCGACCAGGAGTCCGCGGCTTGCCCGCTCCCAGCGATCGACCGTCGCGACCGGGAGGCTCATCGCTCCCGAGATGGCGAAGCGGATGCTGCGCAGGTCGAGTTCATTGCGTTCCGAGGCGCGGGCGAGCGCGTCGTACACCGGCGGCACCGCGGGCAGGAAGGTGGGCGGCGAGTTCTTCGCGGCGGCCCTCACTAGGCCAACGTCGAACGTGGGGAACAGCACGACTTTCGCGCCGATGCTGATCGCGAAGGTCAGGCAGAGGGTGAGCCCGTAGGCGTGAAACAGGGGGAGGACAGCATAGAACGTCTCGTCGCCCTCGCTCAAGCCAGGCACCCACGCGCGACCCTGGAGAGCATTGGCACGCAGGTTCGCGTGCGAGAGGATCGCTCCCTTAGGCAGGCCCGAGGTGCCGCTGGTGTACTGCAGCAGCGCGGTGTCGCCCAGGGCGGGTCGCGGGTGCGAGCGGGCGAGTCGGCGGTGGCCAAGGAGGGACGCGAACGCCACGAGGGAGCGTGAGCGCGGCCTCGCGGTCAGCTTGGTGCGCGCTGCCCGCGCTGCTGGCAGCGGCAGGCGCAGCGCGAGCCGTTTGCCGAGGGGGAAGGAGCGGGTGAGGTCGACGGACACGACGCGCTCGATCCCGAGGTCGGCCGGCATGGTGGCAACGACATCCGCGACCTTGTTCCACACCACCGCGACGCGGGCGCCGTGGTCCTCGAACTGACGCCGCAGCTCTCTCGGGGTGTAGAGCGGGTTGTGCTCGACGACGACCGCCCCCAGCCGCAGCGCGGCGTAGAACGCGACGACGTGCTCGGGGCAGTTGGGGAGCACGAGCGCGACCCGGTCGCCGGCCCGGACGCCCAGGCGGCGCAGCCCCTCGGCGGCGCGCTCGACCTGCTCGCCCAACTCCGCATAGCTCGTGCTCGCACCGAAGAACTCCAGCGCGATGCCCCGGCGGTACCGGGCGACCGAGTCCTCGAGGAGATCAACGAGGGTCTGGGTGGGCGGGTCGATCTCGGCGGGGACACCCTCGGCGTAGGAGGACAGCCACGGCTTCGTTGCCAGGTTCGAGGATCCGGAAGTCACGGATCGAGTATCCGACACGCGCCTCCACAGTGACACCACTGCACGCGAAGGGGGGTGCCGCCCGACGCGAGGAAGCGGCAGGCTGGCGGCATGAGCGCAGCCATCGACCTCCTCCGAGACGCCTTCGGTCGGGTGCACGAGAACGTGCACGCGATCCTCGACGACAGCACCCCCGAGCAGCTCGCCTTCCGGGCTGATGCGCGCTCGAATTCCCCCGTCTGGCTCGTCTGGCACCTGACGCGGGTGCAGGATGACCACCTCGCCCCGCTCGCGGGCCAGGAGCAGGTGTGGACCGCGGATGGCTTCCACGAGCGCTCCGGAGTGCCGTTCGGCCCCGCCGCGACCGGTTATGGTCAGGAGCCGGCGGAGGTGGCGGCGCTCGCCGCGGTCCCGGCCGAGTTGCTCGCGGCCTACGTCGATGCCGTGCACGAGCGGACGCTCGCGTTCCTCGCCACCCTCACCGACGAGGACCTGGCCCGCGTCGTTGACGAGCAGTGGGATCCGCCCGTCACCCTCGCCGTACGCCTGGTGTCGGTGATCGACGACGCCACGCAGCACGTCGGCCAGGCGGCGTTCGCGACGGGGCTCGCGGAGCGTTCGGCCTCCTGAGGCCGGGCCATCCGCCGCCTACGCTGGCAGGATGCGAGGACCACCTGCGTGCGGCGCTGTCGCGGGAGGAGCGCGTGTGGCAGGCGCTCCCCGAGGGCACCACGGATGACGTGCTCACCGCTACCCTGGTTCCCGGCGCCGCCGCTTCGCCCTCGCGTCCGCGGAGCGAGTACCGCGCCCCGAGAGGAGCCACCTGTGACGTTGCCCGAGACCACCACTGCCACCCTCGCGAAGCGCAAGGGGCGCGACGTCGCCCCCGAGATCGCGCGCTCCTGGCTGCTGGTGAACGCCACCCGCACCGAGACCTTCGATGCGGCGCACTCCTCCCGCGCCGATCAGATCGTCCTCGATATTGAGGATGCGGTCGACCCGAAGGCCAAGCCAGACGCCCGCGCCGACGTGGTCGAGTGGCTGACGGGCGACAAGCGTGCCTGGGTTCGTATCAATGACCACTCCACCCCGTTCTGGTCGGACGATGTCGACGCGCTGAAAGGCCTCCCGGGTCTCGCCGGCGTCATGCTTGCCAAGACCGAGGCTGGCGAACACGTCACCGAGACGTTCGACCGGCTCGGCGGCGCCACTCCGGTGCTCGCCCTCGTCGAGTCCGCCCTGGGAATCGAGGAGGCGGTCGCGATCGCCCGCGCGCGCGGCACCTTCCGCCTCGCCTTCGGCAGCGGCGACTACCGTCGCGATACCGGCACCAGCGCGGATGACCTGGCGATGGCTTATCCGCGCTCGCGCCTCGTCGTGGCCTCCCGCATCGGCGATCTTCCCGGCCCGATCGACGGACCGACCGTCTCGAACAGCCACCCGGTGCTGCGAGAGCAGTCCGCGCTGACCGTCTCGCTCGGATTGACCGGCAAGCTGTGCCTCGACACCGAACAGCTCGCCGTGATCAACGAGGTCATCAGCCCGACACCCTCCGACGTCGCCTGGGCGCGCGACTTCCTTGACGAGTTCGAAGCCCGCGGCCGCGTCATCCGCGACGGTAGCGACCTGCCGCGCCTGGGCCGGGCCAAGAAGATCGACACGCTCGCGACCGCGTTCGGGGTGAATCCGCTCTGACCTCAGGCGACGGGAGCCCGGCGGCCAGGAGCGTTCGTCGCCTCGCGCGCCGTTCCGTCTCGCTCCGCGCCGCCTATCTGCGCGACTACCGCTACGCCTACGGCTCGCGCTTCATGCATCTGCGCGAGGGCTGGGACGTGTCGCGGTACTCGTCCGGCGACGGCGCTCCCGTGCTGCTCATCCCGGGCATCTACGAGACCTGGCAGTTCCTTCGCCCGATCGCGCAGCGGCTGCACGCAGACGGGCATCCCATCCACGTACTCCCCGCGCTCGGCTATAACACGCGCCCGATCGTCGCCGCGGCCGGTCTTGGTCAGGATTACGTGCGCGAGCACGACCTGCGCGGAGTCGTCATTGTGGCGCACAGCAAGGGCGGCTTGATCGGCAAGCACATGATGGTCGTCGATGAGCGCGACCAGCAGCGCATCGAGCGGATGATCGCCGTCTCGACTCCGTTCAACGGTTCGCCTCTGGCGCGCATCGCTCCGGCCCGTGCCCTGCGAGAGTTCTCGCCGCACCGCCCACTCATCCGACGGCTGCTCGAGGAGCGCGAGGCCGACGCGCGGATCACGTCGATCTACGGGATGCGTGACCAGTACATCCCTGGCGGGAGCAGGCTCGCCGGCGCGCACGAGAACATCGCGGTCTCGGTGGTCGGGCATTTCGCCCTGCTCTCACACCCGAGGGTGCTCGACCTGATCGCCGCGAGGGTCTGAGGCGCGAGCCCGCCGCTCACGACCAGGGCGTGAGCAGCACGAGCGGAATCTGGCGCTCGGTCTTCGTCTGGTACTCGGCGTAGTCCGGCCACGCCGCGACGGCGCGGTCCCACCAGATCTCGCGAAGCTCCCCCTCCAGGACGCTCGCTGTGTAGTCCTTCTTGACCGGCCCGTCCTGCAGCTCGACGTGGGGCTCCTTGCGCATGTTCCCGTACCAGACGGGATGCTCGGGGGCGCCGCCCTTGGAGGCGACGACGACGTACTCCCCGTCGTGCTCGACGCGCATCAGCGCGGTCTTGCGGAGTTTCCCGCTCTTCGAGCCGACGGTGGTCAGGACGATGATGGGGCGACCGCGAAGGAGGTTGCCCTCGGCTCCGCCGGTGCGCTCGTAGAGCTCCGCCTGCTCGCGGGCCCACTCGGATGTGCTCGGTTCGTACTCTCCGGTCAGGGGCATGCTCCGATCGTACGGCCGCGGTGCGCCGGGTGGCTGACCGACGTGCACGAGGATGGAGCGGTGCAGCCTGTCAACCACGTCGACCGAGCCCCCATCGCGCTCCTGCGCGATGACCTGACCCGCGCCCGCTACCGCGTCGACGCGGTGCGAGAGTTGTGGGGAGACGAGGCGGCTCAGGCCCTGCACCGCGGCAACCGCATCCCCGCGCGTCGGGCGTTGGAGCGCACCGGGGACCGCGACGCGCTGGCGACCCTTGCGCGCCTGTTCCTCCTGGCCGACTCCGTTCCGGCCCACGAGGCGGAGGAGGCGTTCGGCGCTCTCGCTCTGGAGGGCGCGGTGGAGCTAGGCCTCGTGCGCGTCGAGGCCGGCGCGGTAGTCACCGCCGCGCTCGATCTGCGGCCGTACGACGTCGTTGACCAGCGCGGTGCGGCCTCATGGTGGATCGTCTCCGATCTCGGCGAGCTCGCCCTCGGCCGAGCCCTCGACGAGGACCACGTGCTCGGCGTCGGCGGCGCGAGTCTCACCCTCACGGGGCTGATGATCCAGCGCCCGGTCGGCCGGGTCCTCGACCTCGGGACGGGCTGCGGGATCCAGGCGCTGCACGCGTCCCGCCACGCGGAGCACGTCGTAGCCACCGACATTTCCGAGCGCGCGCTCGCCCTCGCCGCCTTCACTGCGGCGCTGAACGGGATCGAGAACATCGAGTTTCGTCTCGGCAGTCTCTACGAACCGGTCGCGGGGGAGCGGTTCGACCAGATTGTCACGAACCCGCCCTTCGTGATCACTCCGCGCGTCGACGGCGTCCCTTCCTACGAGTACCGCGATGGCGGGCTGGAGGGCGACGACATCGTTCGCCGCGTGATCCTCGGCGCGGCTGAGCACTTGAGGCCCGGCGGGGTCGCGCAGCTACTCGGCAATTGGGAGTACCGCGAGGGCGCGGATGCATTCGATCGGATTGCGGGCTGGCTCGCCGACGTCCGCAGTCCTCTCGAGCAGGCACTCGAGCCCCAGCCGTCAGGTCTGGACGCCTGGATGGGCGGCACGGCTTCTCCCCTCGACGTCTGGATCGTGGAGCGCGAGCACCAGGATCCGGCGGTCTACGCCGAGACGTGGATTCGGGACGGCGGCACGACCCGCGGACCCGCCTTCGACGCGCTGGTCGAGGCCTGGCTCAGCGACTTCGAGCGGCGCGGCGTGACGGGCGTGGGCTTCGGCTTCGTGACCCTCCGCCTACCCGAGCAGCCGAGGCCGCCGCTCCGGCGCCTTGAGCGCGTCACTACGGCGGTCGAGACGGCCGGGCTCGGCGGGCACTTGGCGTCCTGCCTTGAGGCGGCGGAGGCGCTCTCGGCCCTGGACGACCGCGCCTTGGCGTCTCTGGCGCTCGTGCTGGCGGGCGATGTCACCGAGGAGCGGCACTACTGGCCGGGCAACGACGATCCGACGGTGCTGCGGCTGCGCCAGGGCGGAGGTTTCGCGCGCGTCGAGGAGGTCGACACGGCGCTCGCCGCGGTGGTTGGCGCCTGCGACGGAGAGCTTTCGGTGGCCGCGATCGTTGCGGCGGTCGCGTCGCTCCTCCAGGTCGAGGAGGAGGCGGTGGCCGGCTCGGTCCTCCCGCGTGTGCGCGCGCTGGTCGCGACGGGCCTGCTGCACCTGCCCTGAGCGGTAGATGCCGCCGAGACACCCCTCCGTCCGCCGTGTCTCGGCAGAGAGCGCGGCGTTTCGAGGACACGCTCCGGCTAGAAGAGTGTTGTGGAGTCCTCCACGACTCGAGCGAGGGGGGAGGTGGGCGCCGTCGCGGTCGGCCAACCGGGGCCCGCGGCGACCGGCTGCCGGCGCTGGTAGGCGGTCGCGGCATTGCGAGCGCGCACGTCGGCGGCTTCGTTCATCCGGTGGTTCGCGTGCCCCTTCACCCACTCGAAGGTGACGGCCCGGCCCTGCAACTCCTCATCAAGCGCCTGAATGATCTCGACGTTCATCACCGGCTTGCCGTCGGCCTTGCGCCAGCCCTTCCGCTTCCAGCCCGGTAGCCATTCCGTGCAAGCCTTGATGGCGTACTGGCTATCGCAGAGAATGTGCAGCGGCTCCTCCTCCTGCTTGGTCGCCCGCAGCAGTTCGAGTACGGCGGTGAGCTCACCGATGTTGTTCGTGCCATGCGCCCAGCCACCGGCCGCCCAGCGCTCGTCGTCCACGTACCAGGCCCAGCCGGCGGGGCCTGGGTTGCCCAGTGCGGACCCGTCTGCGGCGGCAATGATGCTCACGTGTGGTTCTCCCTGGTGTTCTCGATGCTCGGTGTTTGATACTGGCACCCATTCGGCGCCTTCTCGAGGGTAGTCGGCGCCCGACCCGCGAGGGATGCGACGGCGCGCGCCCGCTGGTCGAGCTGGACGGAGGGACACGTGCGTTCCTGATCATTCAGTCCGCGCGAGAGAATCCGTCCGCCTCCCGTGAGAACTCCCTCACGCTACTTTCGCACCGAAGACACCAGATTTTTGTAGCGTGACCGTGCGATCAGAGGTGCTTGGTTATATGAAGGAGTTAAGTGTTCCGTTTGAGGTTCTTCGCACACATCGCGTCGATCGCCATGATAGGTGGTCCTTTTGCTCAACCGGCGCTGCCCAGGGTTTTTCTAGAGCCCACATACTTGCAGCCGACGATTTGAAGGAGATGACAATGAAGTGCACATCAGTTCTCTTCGGGTCAGCAGCAATTTTGGCCGCAGGCGCATGTGTCTTCGCCGCGCCGGCATATGCGGAGAGTTCCTCCGCCTCAGGGCTGACCGAGGTGTCTCGGATTTCGAAGACCAGCGCCGAATGCGTCGCTAAAGTCACTGCGGCTCAAGAGAGTGGAACAACTGACCGAATCGTTGAAGAATGCACGAGCAGTGCCGTCTTGTCAGTATCAGCACCACAGCCGGTGACGACGGCGGATGCGGAAGCAGAAAACTCTTCTCTCAGCCCTCAAGGTTTCAGCACCCTGATGGATGCGGTGGCCGACGGCGGTGTGCAGAAGAGTGAATACAGTCAGCAAATGAACAACATCACCGACGCTGAGACGCAACGTGGAACATTTTATTACGACGGCAATAAGGTGTGGGTAACCGATGACTACAACGGTTTCAAGGGCACGCACATATGTGCAGTGAATTGGAATGTCGGCTACTCGGTCGATATTGTAGACTGCGGCGATAGCGGCAGTCAAACGCAACGTGATGTGAATGCGACATGGGCATTTGGGATCGGAATCAAGGGGTCACCCGTTGGGTGGAATGAGACGTACACTATCCATGTCGGAAACGACGGACATATCTGGCAGTAGGCGTAGAGGCCAATTCGGGTCATACGATCCGCGGCTTGGAAATCCGCGCTGGCCAGGATTTCGCGGCGACCCGGTAGGGCTCTGAATAAGCCTCGTAGTGCCACTCCAGGAAGGTGTATTGATCACGGTTGCTAATACTTCATATTTCCATATAATATTCCTCGGTCTTTCGGTTATCGTTGTGGCGTGGTCCATTTGGACCCTCGCAATAACGGCCCGAGAAAAACGAGTCTCTTTATATTATAAGGTGGTTTGGGGAGTCGTCCTTCTGTTATTCCCAGGAATTGGTTTAATCATTTGGCTCGGTGTGCGGTGGTGGACTCGTAGCAAGCGAACGGCGTCAGGTCCCCGTGCCAAGATAGGGCGATTTCGGTGAGAGTCCGAGCGGGCGCTCGCCCTCGCCTCCTTCACTGCGGCGCTGAACGGGATCGAGAACATCGAGTTTCGTCTCGGCAGTCTCTACGAACCGGTCGCGGGGGAGCGGTTCGACCAGATTGTCACGAACCCGCCCTTCGTGATCACTCCGCGCGTCGACGGCGTCCCCTCCTAGAGGTGCGAAGCGGGGTCATGCACGACGGCGTTCTGACCGCCGCCGACCCTGCCGACATTGCCGCGGCGACTGTCGGACTTCCCGACCAGTCGTCCCGAGAGGGCGGAGATGTCAGGCCGCAGTTGATCGATTGGAACCAGTGGTTCGGCTGTTTCAGTCTCAATCATGAGGACGATGTCTTCGCGCAGGACGTGCACTGGTGGGATGGCGCCTCACAAGATGTGAGACTGAAATGCGGGACTGGAGGGGCGAAGACCGGATGGGGTTACAAGCACATCCACGGCGAGCATGAGCGGAACTCGCAGGATAAGTTCGACGCGGCGCGAGCGGCGGGCTGGGATCCTCAGAACGATAAGATGGAGTCCTGGAATGACCTGATGGCCTTCTCCGCGGGGCAGGCCATCCGTTTTCCCGAGTTCAGGTGTGGGAACACGGTCAATAATTCTCGTTGTGGAGTAACAATAATCATCTTTTGCGGAGTGAATGCCAGAGAGCGCGTGTATTCTTTCCGGGTGAGGGCTGCCTGGGCGAGTGATAGCGATCGCTTGATCACCAGTTTCCCCCAGGGCAAGGAGGTCTGCTAAGTGAATGAAAACTTCCGGGAAGTGCGATTTTTTCCCGACCTCACTGCTTCGTGGTGTCTCTGGACGTCAAGGGTCGAGAACATCACGCCTACGGCAACCGAGCTCGGCGCGAGCCAAGAAATCGAGGACAGGATCACAGCATGGTATGAGGTGTGGGAGAGCCAGCGCCCGTGGGACGGCGGCTTCGACTCACCGGACGTTGAACGCGCGTGGGACGAAGAAGGGGACCGGATCGTCCTCGAGTTGCGGCGCGAACTCGACGGGACGGGAATCCGTATCGTCCCCCGATTCGGCGGGCGACTGCGCTAACGAACGACTATGGGTCTCGTTCGCGTGGACCGCACGCTCGGACTCCCGTCGGTTCTCGAAACGGGCCAACGCTGCGAGCATTGTCGGGCTGCGGGCACTTCTTCTTCGACTAAGCAGTTAATTCTCGCCAACCGATGGCGATGATCTGCTGGCTTGGGGTCTCCGGCCGGCGTCTACAGCTACTGAAAATAAGCTCAATGTTATTGACTACGTCTCGATCGAGTTGGTTGACTGAGTTCAACAGTCATATTACGAGGAGTGATACGAGGAGTGAGCTGACATGAACGATCGGCGGGACCAGACGCGGCCGACGAGAAAGTTTACGCCATGGGCGGATTTGGCTGTTTCATTCGTAGGGGCTTTGGCTGGGGCTGGTCTCTCGGCTGCGGTCGGTGCACGCGACCCTTGGAATCTCGTGATCACCGCCGTGACCGCTGCGGTTGTTCTCCTGGTCGGCTGGGCGGTAGTAAACCTCCGCCGTCAGCGCTCCTCGAAATGATGAGAAAAGGAAATCGAGACCGCTTGATCACTAGTTTCCCCCAGGCCAAGGAGGTGTGCTAGATGGACGATGATTTTCGGGATGTGCGATTCTTTCCCGACGTTGGCGCTTCGTGGTGTCTCTGGGCGTCGGGGGTGGAGAACTTCACACCCACAGCGACCGAACTCGGCGCGAGCCAGGCGCTCGAGGACAGGATCACGGCGTGGTACGACGTGTGGGACAGCCAGCGTCCGTGGGACGGAGGCTTCGATTCGCCCGAGGTCCAACGCGCGTGGCGCGATGAAGGGGACCGGATCGTCCTCGAGTTGCGGCGCGAACTCGCCGGGACGGGAATCCGTATCATCCCCCGGTTCGGCGGGCGACTGCGCTGACGATCGGGACGCGTGACCCGTTCGGGCCTCCCCGTGTTCGGCGCAACCCGGTGGCCGCCGCCGTAACACGCTGACAGGCTGGAGCCATGACCAGCATCCCCACCCTCACTCTCAACGACGGCACGAGCATCCCGCAACTCGGCTTCGGCGTCTTCAAGGTCGACCCGCAGGAGACGGAGCGCATCGTCGCCGAGGCGCTCGAGCTCGGGTACCGGCACATCGACACCGCCGCCATCTACGGCAACGAGGAGGGTGTCGGCCGGGCACTCGCCTCCGCAGGCATCCCTCGCGACGAGCTCTACGTGACGACCAAGCTGTGGAATGACGACCAGGGCCGCCAGAGCGCCCCCGCCGCGCTCGATCGGAGCCTCGAAAAGCTCGGCCTCGACGCCGTGGACCTCTATCTCATCCACTGGCCCGTGCCCCGGCAGGACCGCTACGTCGAGAGCTGGGAGGCGATGCAGGAGTTGCAGGCGACCGGCCGTACTCGCTCCATCGGCGTGTCCAACTTCCTCGTCCCGCATCTCGAACGACTTCTCGAGGCGGCCGAGGTCATCCCGGCGGTCAATCAGATCGAGTTGCACCCTTACCACCAGCAGCCAGCGGTCACCGCCTTCGGCACCCAGCACGGTATCGCCACCGAGGCCTGGGGGCCGCTCGGGCAGAACAAGTACCCGCTCCTCGAGCTGCCCGTCCTCACGGGCGCGGCTGAAGCGCACGGAGTGACCCCGGCTCAGATCGTTCTGCGCTGGCACCTCGACCGCGGCCACATCGTGTTCCCCAAATCCGCGACCAGAGCACGCATCGCCTCGAACATCGACGTCTTCGGCTTCGAGCTGACCGACGACGAGCGCGACGCGATCACCTCCCTGGAGCGCGCGGGTCGTGTGGGCGGCGACCCTAACGAGGTCTAGGAGGCGCGCTCGCTCCCGCGCACAAGCACCGATGACTGGGGCCGGCGCGTGCGCCACGACCCCGTCGACAGTGTCGTCGAGGTAGCCACGACGTCCTCGATTGTCGGCGGCACTGCGAAGGAGCGGCCGACCTCCTTCAGCGCGCGACCGCGGCCCGCGCGAGCACGTCGACCGCATAGCCGTAGCCCGCGATCCCGGCGCCGACGATGACGGCAAGCGCAATGTCCGAAAGGTAGGAGTGCTGTCGGAAGGGCTCGCGCCGATGCACATTGCTCACGTGCACCTCGACCATCGACAGCTCGGTGGCGAGGACCGCATCCCGGATGGCAACCGAGGTGTGGGTGTACGCGCCTGCATTGAGGACGATACCCGTGACCGCACCGCGTGCCGCGTGCAGCCGGTCCACGAGTGCGCCCTCCGAGTTGCTCTGGAAGGTCTCGATCTCGAAGCCGTGGCGCCGCGCGGTCTCGGCGGCGAGCGCCTGGGCATCGGCAAGGGTCTCGGAACCGTAGAGCCCGGGCTCACGGGTGCCGAGCAGATTGAGGTTCGGGCCGTTGACGACGAGGATCGGGAGTTTCACGCTCCGACCCTAGCGCCGGCGGTTCTGACGACCGAGATCCTGGACCCGCGAGCAGGCTGCGAGAAGGGGGATGGTCCGCCCGCGGGCCACAGGGATGCCCGGCCGGAGCCCGCTCACGCAGCCAACGGCAGCTTCTCGGCCAGCAACCGCAGGCGCAGCGCCCGCAGCTCGTCGGTCAGTGCCTGCGGGAGGCGGTCGCCGAAGCGAGCGAAGAACTGCTCGGTCAGCGTGCACTCTTCGAGCCATGCCTCGACCGGGACCGAGAACAGCTCCTCCTTCTGCTCGACGGTCAGCTGCAGTCCGTGGGTGTTGATCGCGAGCGGGAGATCGCCGAGCGGGCTCCGTCGTGCCTGGGCCAGCCCCTCGAGGCGACGGACCAGCCACTGCAGCACCCTCGCGTTCTCGCCAAAGCCCGGCCAGAGGAAGTCGCCGTTCGCGTCCTTCCGGAACCAGTTCACCTGGAACACCGCCGGAGCGCGCTCGCCGAACTCTGCTCCGAGTGCAAGCCAGTGCGCGAAGTAGTCGGCCATGTTGTAGCCGCAGAAGGGGAGCATCGCGAAGGGGTCGCGACGCAGCTCGCCGACGGTCCCCTCTGCGGCGGCTGTCTTCTCGGAGGCGATGGTCGCCCCGAGGAACACGCCGTGCTGCCACGACGTGGCCTGGGTCACCAGCGGCACGTTGCTCGCGCGTCGGCCGCCGAAGACGATCGCGTCCAGCGGCACGCCCTCCTGGGCGTCCCAGGCGGAGGAGAGTGAGGGGCACTGTTCCGCGGGTGCGGTGAAGCGGGAGTTGGGGTGCGCGGCGGGAGTGCCTGACGCGGGTGTCCACGGCTGCCCCCGCCAGTCGGTGAGGCGCTGGGGCGCCTCATCGGTCAGCCCTTCCCACCAGACGTCGCCGTCCTCGCGAAGCGCCACGTTGGTGAAGATCGTGTTACCCCAGAGCGTCTGAACAGCGTTCGGATTCGAGTTCTCTCCGGTGCCGGGGGCGACGCCGAAGAAGCCGGTCTCGGGGTTCATCGCCCAGAGCCGCCCGTCCTCGCCGCGGCGCATCCAGGTGATGTCGTCACCTAGCGTCTCGACCTGCCAGCCGGGGAGGGCGGGCTGCATCATCGCGAGGTTGGTCTTGCCGCACGCGCTCGGGAACGCGGCCGCCACGTGGTAGCGCCGCCCCTCCGGCGAGACGATGCGAATGAGAAGCATGTGCTCGGCCAGCCACCCCTCTTCGCGCCCCATCGCCGAGGCGATCCGCAGCGCGAAGCACTTCTTGGGCAGCAGCGCATTCCCGCCGTAGCCAGAGCCGAACGAGACGATCTCGCGCGTCTCGGGGAACTGCGTGATGTACTTCACGGTGTTGCAGGGCCACGCCACGTCCTCGCGGGTGGCGCCGTCGGCGTCGCGGAGGGGGAGGCCCACCGTGTGCACGCCGCGGACGAACGCGGTGTCCTCGGTGAAGGCGGCGAGCGGCTCGGAGCCGACGCGAGCCATGATCCGCAGATTCAGCACCGCGTACGGCGAGTCGGTGACTTGCACGCCGAGCTGCGAGAGCGGGCCGCCGACCGGGCCCATCGAGAACGGGACGACGTACATCGTCCGCCCGCGCATCGCTCCGTCGAGGAGCGGCGCCAGCTCGGCCCTCATCGCGGACGGGTCCCGCCAGTTGTTCGTGGGGCCGGCGTCGGCCTCATCAGCGGTGCAGATGAACGTGCGGTCCTCAACGCGGGCGACGTCGTCGGGGTCGGTGCGGGCGAGGAACGAGCCGGGCCGCCACTCCGGATTCAGCGGGAGGAGCGTGCCGGAGGCGACCAGGCGCTCGGTCAGGCGGTACCACTCGGCGGGGGAGCCGTCGCTCCACTCGATCGCGTCGGGCTTCAGAACGGCGGCGGTCTCGCGCACCCAGCGGCGCAGGGCGAGTGGCGCGGAGGGCACCACGGGGGCGGGAACCGTGGTCGGCGCCGTCATCGTGCTCGGCTCAAGTCGGACGGTGTTGCTGAAGATGCTCATGCTGGCTCCGCTTTCGGTGGTCGTCGTCGACGGGGTGGGGAGTCCCCGGCCGGGGCGGGAGGGGCGTTCGATGGTGTCTGAAGTCAGGATGGAGGAGGATCAGGAGGTATTCCCGGCGCTGGAGCCGTCAAGAACCGGTTTTTTTGCGCACCCGTCACAACCGACCGCTGGAGTCTGCCATGACCGATTCCTCACCCCCCGCAGGCTCCGACGCCGTGCTGCTCGGGCAGCGGCTGCGGCACTTCCGCACCCGCCGCGGACTCACACTCGGCCAGCTGGCCGAGCGCGTCGGCGTCTCGGGAAGTCAGCTCTCGCTCATCGAGACGGGCCGGCGCGAGCCGCGACTCTCCCTCCTGCAACGCCTCGCCGCGGCGCTCGGGGTGGAGCTGGCCGCCCTGCTCTCGGATGAGCCGCCGAGCGAGCGGGCCGCGCTCGAGATTGAACTCGCCCGCGTGCAGAAGGGGTCGCTTTATCGCTCGCTCGGCCTGCCCGAGTTCAAGGTCAACAAGGGCCTGACCACGCCGGTGCTGGAGGCGTTCCTCGGCGTCTACCGCGAACTTGCCCGCCGCCGCAGTGAGGCGAGCGCTACTCCGGAGGAGGCGCGCCGGGCGAACACGGCCCAGCGCCGTGAGCTGCGCGAGCGCAACTCCTACCTCCCCGAGATCGAGGAGGTTGCCGGTGAGATGCTGCGCACCGTCGGACACCGCGGGGGAGCGCTGACGCACAGCTCCGTCTCGAAGATGGCCAGGCACCTCGGCTTCGAGATCATTCACGTCGGCGACCTGCCGCACTCCGCGCGCTCGGTCATTGATCTCGCCAACGGGCGGATCTACCTCCCGCCCGCCTCGATCCCCGGCGGGCACGGCCTGCGCGCGCTCGCGCTACAGGCCATGGCGCACCGCCTCCTCGGTCACGAACGCCCCGTCACCTACGCCGACTTCCTCCGCCAGCGCCTCGAGATCAATTACTTCGCTGCCGCCTGCTTGATGCCGCTGGAGCCGGCCGTGGCGTTTCTTGAGGAGGCGAAGCGCGACCGGGACATCTCGGTCGAGGACTTTCGCGACGGCTTCGGCGTCACCCACGAGGCCGCGGCACTGCGCTTCACCAATCTGCTGACCTCGCACCTCGACATCCGGATGCATTTCCTGCGGGTCCTTGGTGACGGCTCGATTCAGAAGGCCTACGAAAATGACGGGCTTCCACTGCCGACCGACGTGACCGGGGCGGTCGAGGGCCAGGTCGTCTGCCGCTACTGGTCGGCGCGCTCAGCGTTCAGCCGCACCAACCGCACGACGGAGTACTACCAGTACGTCGACACGCCTGCCGGCACCTTCTGGTCGGCATCGCAGACCGGCACGACTGCGACGGATGAGTTCTCGATCACGGTGGGCGTTCCCTTCGCTGAGGCGCGCTTCTTCCGCGGCAGGGACACCGACCGCCGCGAGCTCTCGCGCTGCCCCGATGAGTCCTGTTGCCGCCGCGCCCCCACCGAACTTGCCGCTCGCTGGGACGGCAACGCCTGGCCCAGCGCCCGCCTGCACGCTCACGTCTTCGCGCCGCTCCCCTCCGGCACCTTCCCGGGCATCGACGACGCTGAGGTCTACGAGTTCCTCGACTCCCACGCCCGCGAGTCCTGACCCCCAGCTCTCTCCCTTCTCCCTCCCCGCGAGATGCCTCTTGGGTACGCCCCGTCGACGTGTCGCGTACTCACGAGGTATCTCGCGGGGAGGAAGGGGGCGGGGAGCGGGGGCGTCAGTCGGAGATGAGGGCGCGGGCCGTGCCCTCATCGAGGATGAGGTCCGTGATGAGGCCGGCGGCGAGGGCGCCGCGGAGGCCGGGCAGCTTCGAAGCGCCCGAGACGACGCAGATCCGGCGCGACGCTCGCCCCACGGTGGAGAGGTCGGGTCCGCTTGCACGTTCGTTCATCGGGATGTCGTCCCAACTGCCGTCGGAACGATAGAACACCGTCGCGACGTCACCGACGACTCCGGAGGCGCTCAACGAGGTGAAGTCGGTCGGCTCAAGGTAGCCACCGATGTAGACCTTCGAGGGCACCGCCGCGAAGGGCGACCCGAGCCCGAACAGTGCCACGTCCATCCGCTGTTGCAGTTCGAGCACCCGCCGAGTGGACCGCTCGCGCCACACCGCCTGCTTCGTTGTCGGGTCGTCGAAGAACGCTGGCACGGGAAACTGCTGCACCTTCGCCGCGTAGGCGTCGCCGAAACGGCGGAGGATCTCACTGGAGTAGTTGATGCCCGTGGTCTCGGTGTTTCCCGCCCCGTTGAGCTGCACGATCTGAGTGTTGTGCGTCTCCTTGGCGATCAGGTGACGGCTGATCGCGCTCATCGTCGACCCCCAGGCGATGCCGACGATCATGTTGGAGTCGATGAACTGCCCGAGGATCCGGGCCGCCGAGAGCGCCACGCGCTCCAGTCGGTCGATCTCGCTGGTGTGGTCGGGTACCGGAACGATGTGCGCCGTGATGTCGAAATGGGCGCGCACCTCGGCCGAGAGCGCGCTCGCGCGGTCGAGCGGTGAGCGGATCTGGATGTCGACGAGCCCGGTCGCACGAGCGTGCGAGAGCAGGCGCGAGACGGAGGAGCGAGACGTGTGTAGCTCGTGTGCGATGGCGTCCATCGTCAGGTCCTGCATGTAGTACAGCTGCGCCGCACGCAGCGCGTCCCGCGTCTTGTCCGGGTGAGTCGCGTGAGTCGTCTCGTCGAGTTCGACGACCGGTCGGACTGGGGTCATTGCGGCTCCTTGCACGGATTTTCACCCGACTTGACCGGATGTGTTGTCGGGTCAAGGATGACTGTATTCCTCCGCGAAATCAATCGTCCATCCGGGCGGTGGATGATGAGCGCAGGCCTCGACGACACCCCTACGACACGAAGGCGAGTACGAAGTGGCACAGTCCGACGGAACTCCCGGAAACTCCGCTCTCCGCGAGAGCGTCGCTGCTCTCCGCGACACCCCCCGCGCAACCGTCCTGGTCATCGGCGGTGGCATCAACGGCATCGGGACGTTCCGTGAACTCGCGCTCAACGGTGTTGACGTAGCTCTCGTCGAGCGCGGTGACTACGTCTCCGGCGCCTCCAGCGCCTCGAGCCACATGATCCACGGCGGCATCCGCTACCTCGAAAACGGTGAGTTCCGACTCGTCAATGAGGGCGTGCATGAGCGCAACGGCCTGCTGAAGATCGCTCCGCATTACGTGAAGCCGTTGCAGACCACCATCCCGATCTACTCGACCTTCTCGGGTATCCTCGCGGCCCCGCTGCGCTTCCTCACCCACAAGTCGGGCAAGCCGCAGGAGCGCGGTGCGCTGCTGATCAAGGTCGGCCTCACGCTCTACGACTTCTTCTCTCGCGACGGCGGCACCGTCCCGCGTCACCAGTTCCACGGCCGCAAGCGCTCGCTCGCCGAGCTGCCCAAGCTCGACCCGAAGATCAAGTACACCGCCACCTACTTCGACGCCTCCGTGCATGAGCCGGAGCGCCTGGCGCTCGACGTGCTGCACGACGCGCTCGTCGGCGGCAAGAAGGCGCGTGCGGCCAATTACGTCGAGGCCGTCGGCGCTGACGAGAAGGGCGTGGTCCTTCGCGACCGTGAGAGCGGCGAGGAATTCACCTTCGCGGCGGACATCATCGTCAACGTCTCCGGCCCCTGGACTGACTTCACCAACACCGCGCTCGGCACGAAGACGACGTTCATGGGCGGTACCAAGGGCTCGCACATCGTGCTCGACAACCCGGAGCTGGTCGAGGCGTGCGAGGGCCGCGAGATGTTCTTCGAGCACAGTGACGGCCGGATCGTCCTCATTTATCCGCTGAAGGGTCGCGTGATGGTCGGCACGACCGACATCGACGCCGACCCCACCAAGCCGGCAGTGTGCACGGAGGAGGAGATCGACTACTTCTTCGAGCTCGTGAACCATGTCTTCCCGGCGATCACCGTGGACCGTTCGCAGATCGTCTTCAAGTTCTCCGGTATCCGCCCGCTGCCCCGTCACGATGATGAGGCCCCCGGCTTCGTCTCCCGCGACTACCGCATCGAGCCCTCGACGCTGCCCGGCAAGGGTGCCACTGTCCTGAGCCTGGTCGGCGGCAAATGGACGACCTTCCGTGCCCTCTCCGAGCACCTGTCGAACGAGGTCTTCACCCGGATCGGCGTGACCCGCCGCGTCTCCACCGTGAAGACCCCCATTGGAGGCGGCAAGGGCTTCCCGCGAACCGACGCGTCGCGCGCGCAGTGGATCAGCCAGCACCGCTCCGGACTGTCCTCTGCCCGCACAGGCCAGCTGCTTGAGCGTTACGGCACCCGTGCGCAGGAGGTCATCGAGGCGCTGGCTGACGGCCACGACGAGGCGCTCGACTTCGATAAGGACTTCACCACCGGTGAGATCCGCTACCTGGCGCAGCACGAGAGCGTCGTGCACCTGATCGACCTGGTCATGCGCCGCACGAATCACGCCTTCACCGGCGGACTGAGCCGCGAACTCCTCGAGGAACTTGCGGAGCACACCGGTGCTGTGCTCGGCTGGGACGACGCGACGCGGACGAGTGAGGTCGACTTGACTATCGCGCACCTTAAGGAGTACAACGGCGTCGACGTCGGGGGCACCTCGGTGCAGGCGCCGACCGCCGTTCCGGCCTCCTGACCGGCGAGTGACGCGAGCCCCGGATGGAGAATCAACCTCATCCGGGGTTGTCGTCGCGACAACGCACAAACGTGCACGCGCCGTTCCTTGTCGCTACGTCAGGGCGCCGATAACTTCACACACGTCGGGCATTGAAGCCCGCAGCGGATGTCTCTGCGCATCCGTCACACGAAAAGGAAAAGGTCAACGTGGACAATCTCGGAGTGGTGTTCCTTGCCGAAGTGGTGGGGACGGCGATGCTCGTGCTCCTCGGCTGCGGTGTCGTCGCCAACGTCGCACTCGTCAAGAGCAAGGGTCTGAACGGCGGGACCCTGATGGTCAACATCGGCTGGGGCTTTGCGGTCTTCGCCGGCGTGATCGTCTCGTACAATTCGGGCGCTCATTTGAACCCTGCCGTCACGCTCGGTCTCGCCGCGAGCGGAGCGACGGAGTTCGGCTCGGGTGTTCCCGTCAACGTCGCCTCTATCCTTGTTTACATCCTGGCTCAGATGATCGGCGCGATCCTCGGTGCAGTCTTCTGCTGGCTGGCCTACAAGCAGCACTTCGACGAGGAGCCTGACGCTGCCAACAAGCTCGGCGTCTTCTCGACCGGCCCGGCAATCCGTTCCTACGGTTGGAACTTCGTCACCGAGGTCATCGGCACTTTCGTCCTCGTCTTCGTCGTTATCGGCTTCGGCGGCGGACGCCAAGGCGACGGCGGACTCGCCGCGCTGGGCGCTCTCCCCGTCGCGATTCTGGTGATCGCGATTGGCGCCTCCCTCGGCGGCCCGACCGGCTACGCCATCAACCCCGCCCGTGACCTCGGGCCCCGCATCGCGCACGCGCTGCTGCCGATCAAGGGCAAGGGCTCGAGCGACTGGAGCTACGCCTGGGTCCCCGTCGTCGGCCCGATCGTCGGCGGCGTGCTGGCGGGTCTCGCCTCACTGGCGCTGCTGCCCGTCCTCTAAGCCGCCGCCGGCCACTTCACCCCGTTACGAAGGAGTAATCATTCATGGCTGACTACGTCATCGCTATCGATCAGGGGACCACGTCGTCCCGCGCGATTATCTTCGATAAGAAGGGATCCATCGTCTCCACCGGTCAGAAGGAGCACGAGCAAATCTTCCCGCGCGCGGGTTGGGTCGAGCACGATCCGATCGAGATTTGGAACAACGTCCGCGAGGTGATCGGCCAGGCCCTCTCCCGCGCCGACCTGACCCGCCACGACATCGCCTCCGTCGGCATCACCAACCAGCGTGAGACGGCTGTGGTCTGGGACAAGACGACGGGGCAGCCGGTCTACAACGCGATCGTCTGGCAGGACACCCGCACGCAGTCAATCGTCGACCGCCTCGCCGGCGACGTGGGCCCCGACCGCTTCAAGTCGATCGTCGGTCTCCCGCTCGCGACCTATTTCTCGGGTACCAAAATCGTCTGGATTCTCGAAAACGTCGAGGGTGCGCGCGAGAAGGCGGAGGCGGGCGACCTGCTCTTTGGCACCACTGACACCTGGGTGCTCTGGAACCTCACCGGTGGTATCGACGGCGGCGTTCACAAGACGGACGTGACCAACGCCTCCCGCACTCTCTTCCTCGACCTCGAGACCCTCGAGTGGCGCGACGACATCCTCGAGGCGTTCGGTGTGCCGAAGTCGATGCTCCCCGAGGTCTGTTCCTCATCGGAGGTCTACGGCGAGGTCGAGTCCTCGTCGCTGCTGCGCGAGGTACCGATCGCGGGCATTCTGGGCGACCAGCAGGCCGCGACGTTCGGCCAGGCGGCGTTCGATCCGGGTGAGGCTAAGAACACCTACGGCACCGGTAACTTCCTGATCTTCAACACCGGTACCGAGATTGTCCACTCACAGAACGGGCTACTCACCACCATCGGCTACAAGCTGGGCGACGGCGAAGTGCACTACGCGCTGGAGGGCTCGATCGCGGTCTCTGGTTCGCTGATCCAGTGGCTCCGCGACAACCTGGGCCTCATCGGCTCGGCCCCCGAAGTCGAAGAGCTGGCCGCCACGGTCGAGGACAACGGAGGCGCGTACTTCGTCCCCGCGTTCTCCGGCCTTTTCGCGCCGTACTGGCGCTCGGACGCGCGCGGAGCGCTGGTCGGGCTTACCCGCTATGTCAACAAGGGCCACATCGCCCGTGCTGCGCTCGAGGCGACGGCGTTCCAGACCCGCGAAGTGCTGGACGCGGTGAATGCCGACTCTGGTGTTCCGCTACAGGAGCTCAAGGTCGACGGCGGAATGATCGCCAACAACCTGCTGATGCAGTTCCAGGCCGACATTCTCGGCGTCCCGGTCGTTCGCCCGGTCGTCGCCGAGACCACGGCGCTCGGAGCGGCCTACGCGGCCGGCCTCGCGGTCGGCTTCTGGGCGAACCTGGACGACCTGCGCCAGAACTGGCAGGAGGATTCGCGCTGGACGCCGCAGATGGACCAGGACGAGGCAGCACGCCAGTACCGCCTCTGGAAGAAGGCCGTCACGAAGACCTTCGACTGGGTCGACGAGGACGTGCAGTAGCCCAGCCCCGTCGCGACTGTCCAAAAGTTGTCGCACTCGGCGCCGAGTGCGACAACTTTTGGACAGTCAGCACGCCGGGGCGCGCTCAGCGGGCGCGGCGGAGAAAGCCGACGCGCTCGTAGACAGCAGCGAGGGTGCGCTCCGCGGTCTCAGCAGCGCGGTCGGCGGCGCGCGAAAGTACGCGGTCGAGTTCGGCCGGGTCGGAGAGCAGTTCGGTGGTGCGGACGCGGATCGGGTCGAAGGTCGCGGCGACCACCTCGACGAGCCCCTTCTTGAGGTCGCCGTAGCCGCGGCCGGCGTACTCCCGCTCGATCGATTCGACCGAGCGGTCGGCGAGCACGGAGTAGATCGTGAGCAGGTTCGAGACGCCGGGCTTGGCCGCGCGGTCGAAGCGCACGTCCGACTCAGTGTCGGTCACGGCGCGCATAATCTTCTTCGCCGTTACCTTCGGCTCGTCGAGCACGCTGAGCAGGCCAGACTCCGACTCCGCCGACTTCGACATCTTCGCGCCCGGATTGTGCAGGTCGAAGATCTTGGCGGTCTCGCGCGCAATATGCGGCTGTGGCACGGTGAAAGTCTCGCCAAAGCGCGCGTTGAAGCGCGCGGCGAGATCGCGGGTGAGCTCCAGATGCTGGCGCTGGTCTTCACCCACCGGCACCGCATCAGCCTGGTATAGCAGGATGTCGGCGGCCATCAGAATCGGGTAGGTGAACAGGCCCACCGAGGCAGCCTCCGTCCCGTTCTTCGCCGACTTGTCCTTGAACTGCGTCATCCGGCTGGCCTCGCCGAAGCCGGTCAGGGTGGTTAGCACCCAGGCGAGTTCGGCGTGGGCCGGCACGTGCGACTGGATAAACAGGGTCGAGCGCTCCGGGTCGATGCCCGCCGCCATGTACTGCGCCGCCGTCGCGCGAGTGCGCTCGCGGAGTTGCTGCGGATCCTGCGGCACGGTGATCGCATGCAGGTCGACGACGCAGAAGTACGCGTCGAAGTCCTCCTGCATAGCGACCCACTGCGTCAGGGCGCCGATGTAGTTACCGAGGTGCAGCGAGCCTGAGGATGGCTGCATGCCGGAGAGGATGACGGGCTTGGCGCTCGGAGTGCTGGGGGTCATGGGGGCCTCGGGGGATCGGAGTCGCGGGATCCGCGGGGGAGAAGGGTCAGAGTTCGTAGTCGACGACCACCGGGGCGTGGTCCGACCAGCGGGTGTCGTAGGCGTCGGCGCGGTCGACGGCGTAGGAGCGGGCGAGCGCGGCAAGCTCGGGGGTTGCCAGTTGGTAGTCCAGGCGCCAGCCGGTGTCGGTGTCGAAAGCCTTGCCGCGCTGCGACCACCACGTGTACGGGCCGGGCACCTCACCGGCGAAGCGTCGGCCGAGGTCGATCCAGCCCAGGCCCGCACCCGCGTTGTAGTCGGGATCGCCTTCCGCGCCGACGAACTCGTCGAAGTACGCGCGCTCCTGCGGGAGGAAACCGGCCTTCTTGACGTTGCCCTTCCAGTTCTTGATGTCGAGCGTGCGGTGCCCCACATTGAGGTCGCCCATCACGACGGAGAGCGGATTGTGCGCCTGCAATTCGGGGAGGCGCTCCTTCATCGTGTCGAGGAAGCGGTACTTCTCGACCTGCTTGGGGGTGTCGACCTCGCCCGAATGGACGTAGGTCGAGACGACCGTGAGCGTGCGGTCGCCGACCTCGTAGTCGGCCTCGAGCCAGCGTCCGGCCGAATCGAAGTCGTCGGCACCGAAGGCGACCCGGTGGATCGTGGCGCGCTTGCGCGACGCGAGTGCGACTCCGGCGCGGCCCTTCGCGGTGGCTGCGTCGTGTAGCACGTCCCATTCGTCGCCGAGCAGTCCCGTCAGATCGTCGGTGGAGGCACGGACCTCCTGCAGGGCAAGGATGTCGACGTCGCGGGCGGCGAGCCAGTCGCCCATCCCTTTCCGGAAAGCGGCGCGGACGCCGTTGACATTGACGGAGGCGATACGGAGCGGCGTGCGAGTCACCCGATCATTCTACGGAGGGCGACGCCGCCGCCGCGGGCGCCTCCCGAGGTGGCGTCAGGAGTGGGTGACAGTGCGATTTGCAGGGGATTCCAAGCGTCTTCGCCGATCCGCCGCGCGTCTGCATCGGAACCGAACGAACACCCTGCAGACCGCACCGACCCCTGCAGACCGCGCACGGGGAACGGAGAAGCCGGCGGCTGCTCCTGCCTCACCTTCCCTCGGAGAAGAAGAAGGCGATGCAGGCGCAGACCGCCGGCGGGGCCGCTCAGGACGGCCGGTCGGTGGGAGTCAGGCGGCCACGGGCTGGGCCGCAGCGGGCTCAGGCACGTCGGCGATTACGGCAGCACGCGTGACGCTCTTCGCGATGATCACGCAGACGGCGGTCACGACCATCCCGACGAGGATCGCGATCAGGTAGAGCACCGGCTCTCCGACGAGACCTGTCACCCAGACACCGCCGTGGGGGGCACGGAGGGTCGAGCCGAACAGCGCCACCAGCGCTCCGGTCACGGCCGAACCGACCATCGCCGAGGGGATCACGCGCAGCGGGTCAACCGCGGCGAACGGGATCGCCCCCTCCGAGATGAAGGACGCGCCGAGCAGGTACGCCGCCTTCCCGTTCTGGCGCTCTGCGTCGGTGAACAGGCGCTTGCGGAGCGACGTGGCCAGAGCGAGGCCCAGCGGAGGCGTCATCCCGGCGGCCATCACGATCGCCATCACCTTGAACTGCACCGAATTCGGGTCGCCATCGGCGGGGACGGAGGCAAGACCCGTGGTCGCGAAGGCATAGGCCACCTTGTTGACCGGTCCGCCCATGTCGAACGCCATCATCAGGCCCAGGATGATGCCGAGGATGATCAGGTTGCCGCCCGTCAGGCCGGACAACCAGGCCGACAGGCCCTCGCTCAGTGCGCGCAGCGGAGCGCCGAGCACCACGAACATCAAGAAGCCGGTGATGAAGGTCGCGATCAGGGGAATGATCACGACGGGCATCAACGACTTGAACGCCGCGGGCAGCTTGATCCGCGAGATGTAGAGCGCCGCGTAGCCGGCGATGAAACCGGAGGCGAGACCGCCGAGGAACCCGGCGCCGACGGTGACGGCGACCGCGCCACCGAGGAAGCCCGGGGCGATGCCGGGGCGGTCGGCGATGCCGAAGGCGATGAAGCCGGAGAGAACCGGCACGAGGAACGCGAAGGTCGCTCCACCGATGAGGAACATCACTCCGGCCCAGTCAGTGATGTTCATGACGTTGAAGCCGTCGTCGATGATCTGCTGAGCCGTGAAATCGACGATCGTGTAGCCGCCGAACAGGAACGAGAGAGCGATCAGTAGACCACCCGCCGCGACAAACGGGATCATGTAGGAGACGCCGGTCATGAGGTTCTGCCGGATGCGCGTGCCGACGCCAACCTTCTTCGGCGCGACGGGTGCCGCGGTCGGGGTCGGGCGGGCGGGCGCCGCCGATCCGGACCCGCGCAGGGCGAGCGCACGGTCGAGGACCTCGTCGGGCCGAGAGAGCGCTTCCGCCACGCCGACCCGGAGCACGGGTTTCCCGGCGAAGCGCTCCTGACCCCTCACGTCGAGGTCGGCGGCCAGGATGACGACGTCGGCGGCAGCGATGTCGCCGGCGCTCATCTCGTCCGAGCCGGCTGCGCCCTGGGTCTCGACGTGGATCGGGTAGCCCCGCTTCTTCGCGGCCTGCTCAAGCGCCTCCGCCGCCATGTAGGTGTGCGCGATACCCGCGATGCAGCTGGTGACGGCGACGAAGCGCGGTGCGGAGGCGGCCGGTGCCGCCGCCACCTTTGCGGCGGCGCGGTCGATCACGTCAGCGGCCTTCGCGAGCGCCTCCGACGTGCCCACCTCGAGGGTGGGCTTGCCCGCGAAGCGGTCCTTGCCGCGGACCTCGAGGTCGGCGGCAAGGATGACGACATCGGCGTCGGCGATGGTCTGGTCTGACATGGGGTCGGAGCCGGCAGCGCCCTGGGTCTCGACCTGAATCTCGTACCCCTTCTTCTTGGCGGCCTGCTCGAGGGCCTCCGCCGCCATGTAGGTGTGCGCAATGCCTGCAATGCAGCTGGTGACGGCGACGATCTTCATGAGACGACGACCTCTCTGGCGATGATGTCCGCGACCTCCTGGCCGCTGGCGGCGGCGCGGAGGGAACCGGTGAACGACTCGTGGATCAGCTTGCGGGCGAGTTGAGCGAGGATCTTGAGGTGCGCTTGGTCGGCACCGTCAGGGGCTGCGATCAGGAAGATCAGGTCGGCGGGACCGTCGGGGGCACCGAAGTCGACGCCCTGCTTCGCGATGCCGACGGCAACGCTCGGTACGACGACGTGCGACGAGCGGGCGTGGGGAATGCCGATGCCGCCGGGCATTCCGGTGGCCATCTGCGACTCGCGGTCGCGGACGTCGGCCAGGAAGCCGTCGAGATCGGTGACGCGGCCTGCGTCTGCGAGCGTCTTCGCGAGCTGCGCGGTGGCCTCGTCTTTCGTGGCGGCGGACAGGTCGACGATGACGGTCGACGCCTCGGTGAGAGCAGTCATGCGCTCAGTTCTCCAATCGGGAGGTGGGGTTCGGGATTCTCGAGGACGATGACGTCGTCGAGGCGGAGGGAGTTGGGTCCGGGGGCTTCACTACCCGGGAGCTGGACGGCGGCGGTGCCCCAGGCGACGGCTGTCGCGAGGCGCTCCGCCTCCGTGGCCTCGACGGAGGAGAGGTAGCCGGCGAGCGTGCTGTCGCCGGCCCCGACCGTGCTGAGGGGCACGACAGCGGGGGCGCCGGCCCACCACGACGCGTGCGCCGTGACCAGGAGGGCGCCGTGCTCTCCGAGACTGACCAGCGCTCGCGCGTCAGGCAGCTGCAGGAGGGTGCGGGCTCCGGTGACGGCGTCTCCGACCGTCGTCAGGGAGCGGCCGAGGAGTTCTTCGAGCTCCTCGAGGTTGGGCTTGACCAGGGTGGCGGTGCCGGCCGCGACGATCGCGGTCAGGGGTGCCCCCGAGGTGTCGACGGCGAGGGGGACGCCGACGTGCTGGGCGAGCCGACCGAGGGCGGGGTAGAAGTCCGCTCCGAGGCCGGGAGGCACGCTGCCGCAGGCAACCAGCCAGCGGGGTGAGGCCGAGACCTGCTCGCTGATCAGCTCCGCGAGTGCTCGCGCCTCCTCGGCCGTGACGACGGGGCCAGGCTCGTTGATCTTGGTGGTGCGGCCGGTGTGATCGTCGACCACGGTGATGTTGGTGCGGATGGGGCGGGCGATCGCCACGCTGGCCGAGCGCACTCCTGCCGCCTCGAGCATGGCCGAGAGATCGAACCCGGTCGAGGCATCGGCCGGGTAGACCGCTGTCGCCGCCACGCCATTGCGAGCGAGGGCTCGCGCAACGTTGACTCCCTTGCCTGCGGGGTCGCGGCGGACATCGTGGGCGCGGTTCACCTCGCCGATGGCGAAGTCACTCGTGGAAAGGGTGACATCGATGCTCGGGTTGGCGGTGACGGTGACGATCATGCGCGGACGACCTCCGGGCCGGCGGACTCGATGTCGTCGGCGAGTTCGTCGTCGACATCGCGGTCCGTGATGACGGTGTCGATCGCGGACAGCGGGGCGACGTGCCCGAAGTCCTGGCGGCCGAACTTGGAGTGGTCGGCGAGCACCACCACGCGGCGAGCGGAGGCAATGATCGCGGACTTGACGACGGCCTCGTCGAGGTCGGGCGTCGTGAGCCCGCGCTCCCGACTGATGCCGTTCGTGCCGATGAAGGCGACGTCCACCGAGACGGAGGAGATTACCTGAGCGACCCAGGGGCCGACCGCAGCCTGCGTCACTCCGCGCAGGTGGCCTCCGATGAGGTGGAGGTCGATATTGGGCCGGCCGACGAGCGCCACCGCGACGGGGAGGGAGTGGGTGACGACCGTCAGTCGGCGGTCGAGGGGGAGCAGTTCTGCCAGGCGCACCGTCGTCGTGCCGGCGTCGATCGCAATGGAGCCGCCATCAGGTACCTCGGCGAGGGCGGCGGTGGCGATGCGATCCTTCTCGCCGGCGAGGTACCCCTCCCGGGCGGCGACCTCGGGCTCGATGCCCAGGCGTTCGACAGGGATCGCGCCTCCGTGTGCCCGGCGCAGCAGTCCGCGCTTCTCGAGGCTCGTGAGGTCCCGACGGATCGTCTCGGGCGTCACAGCGAGGGAGAGTGCGAGGTCGCGGACCTCGACGCGCCCATCGAGGCGGGTGCGTTCGAGGATCGCATGGTGCCGCTCCGGTGCGTACATGTGGACTCCGTCGTCTCGCCGTGGTCGTTCGCTGGACCCGCGATGTCTGGACAGACCTCGGATCTGCGTTCTCATCTTTTTAGACCCGTTTGTTCGTGAAGTCAACAAAAACGGACATGCGCGGTGGACGCCATTCTGCCGGGTGTCCAACCACGCGCGCCTCGACCTCGCGTCCGTGGCGCTGAACGGCAGTAGCCCTGGCGCGGACCGGCTCAGCTCCGAGTGTCGTCGAGCTCCTTCTCGAGCCTGGCGAGCTGCTTCTCGAGCCGACGGCGGGTGAAGAGGGAGGCTTCGGGTAGGGCGCTCTGCAACCGCTCCCGCTCGGCCTCGGCGAGCGTGCGGCGCGCGGCTCGGAGCTGCTTTTCCCGCTCCTCCTCCAGCTCGCGGGGAGTGAGCCTGCGCGCCGAGATACCCGTGTCACTCATCCGCACGGAGATCCACGACGCGGCGATCAGGATCACCTGGCAGACGAGGTTAAACCAGATGAGCAGACCGATCAGCACGGCGAATGAGGCGAGCAGCGGATTGCGAGCCGCGCCCCCCAGCAGCTGTGTGCCCAAGACCTTCAGCGCGCCCAGCGCGATCCCGCCGACCAGGGACCCCGGCCAGAGATTCCGCCACGGGATCGGAATACCCGAGAGGATGCGGAAGGATCCTGCGAGGGTCACGGTGTCGAGCGCGAGCATGATGACCAGGCCCACCGCCCCACCTGCGATTCGGCTCGCCGGCGAGTCGCTTCCGATCCCGAGGAAGGCGAGAGCGACATCAATGAAAGAGGTCGAGAACACCGAGAGGGCGGCCGAGACGAGGAGGACCACCCCGAACACCAGAGCGAGGCCGGCGTCCTTGAGCTTGAGCAGGAGGAACAGCGTGGTAGGGCCGGGGAGCGAGAAGAGCAGTCGCACCGCCTGGCGCAGGCTGCCGAGGAAGTTGAGTGCCGTCCCGAGCAGGCCCACCGCGGCGATCACTCCTGTCCAGCCGAGGATCGAGGAGTCAAGGAGCGTGTCGACCGAGACGAGTGCGTTCTTGTCGCCGATCAGACCCGGCACGGAGCGTGCGACGAGCTCGAGCAGCGAGTCGCGGAGCACGGAGTCGCTGCGCACCCAGAAGCCGAAGACGGCGAAGAACACGAAGAGCGCCGCGAAGACGGCGAAGAGCGCCTGGAACGCGAGTCCTGAGGCGAAGAGTGGTCCACCCGTCTCGGAGTAGTGCAGGAACACACGCACCGGCCGGGTCCGCATCACCCTCTCGAACAGGGCCGGAATCCCTCGGGGGGTGTCAGCCTCCGTCATGTCCCCCAGCGTAGTGACGCGCCGCCGAGTCCACTGCGCACGCTCTGCGTCGCGTCGCGTGCTCAGCGGCCGAAAGGAGCGTGCGCTGCGGCATCGGCCGCTCACCGCGTCCGCCCGCGTCCGACGGTTGCGCGGATGGTGGCTAGCGTCCGGTCCCAGTCGTGCACAACGTCCGCATATCCGAACCGCAGAACCGCGTAGCCGAGGCGGGCCGCCGCCGCGTCGCGCCGACGATCACGCACGAACGCCTCCTCGACCGCATGCCAGCGGCGCCCGTCGAGCTCGATCACCAGCCAGTCATCGACGAGGAGATCAACCCTCCCCACTCCGGCGATCTCGACCTGCGGCCGGCAGAGGATGCCGCAGGCGCGGAGGCGGAACCGCGTCAGCGACTCCAGGCCCGACTCCGCGCGACCGTCGAAGGCAGGCAGCAGAGGCCGGAGGCGGGCTGGGAGCAGCGCGAGAGTGCTGGCGAGGAGGCCTGGGCCGAGAACTCCGAGGTGGAGGGCGGAGTCGATAACGGCGACCGCATGGTCGGGCGGTTGGCAGAGCAGGACGTGCTCGAGTGCGCGTTCGGCAGTGGCCTCGGCGGACGGTCCGCGCCCGGGCGGCGTCCGGCCGCCCCAGTGCAGCACCAGATCGGTGCTGGGCGACCGCGCGCTGCTGGAGCCGGTCACTCCGAGGTGCAGGCGGTCGTCCTCGGGCCGGTGGACGCCTCGCGCGGAGAAGAACGAGATGCAGGAGACGACGCCAGCGGCCAGGACGGCCCGGATCTGCTCGGGCGGCGCCCCGGGCGCAGCGAACCAGGCCGGGCGGAGGCGTTGCAGCGTCCCGTCGCGGACGGCGGTGCGAGGGTCGATGCCGAGCGCTCGAAGCTCGGACAGGTGGACGATGCCGGTGAACATGCCCCCAGCCTCACGCCGTCCGCGGATGTCGCGACTTCGGTGCACCGCATCCGTGGACAATCCGCCGGATCAGCGCCTGTGGAGGGATGGCGGCACACGAGAAAGGCCGCCGCGCACGTTGGATTCGAAAATCGAGCGTGCACGACGGCCTCCGTCAAGCGCGAGCGTCAGGCGCGGCCGCGGATCACGGCCTGCTTGACCTCGGCAATCGCCTGCGTGATCTGGATGCCACGCGGGCATGCCTCCGTGCAGTTGAAGGTCGTGCGGCAGCGCCACACGCCCTCCTTGTCGTTGAGGATGTCCAGGCGCGCTCCGCCCGCGTCGTCGCGGGAGTCGAAGATAAAGCGGTGGGCGTTCACGATCGCGGCGGGCCCAAAGTACTGCCCGTCGGTCCAGAACACCGGGCACGACGAGGTGCACGCGGCGCACAGGATGCACTTGGTGGTGTCGTCGAAGCGGGCACGGTCGGCGACCGACTGCACGCGCTCCTTGCCGTGAGGAGCGGCGGTGTTCGCGACGAGGAACGGCTGAACCTCGCGGTAGGAGGCGAAGAACGGCTCCATGTCGACGACGAGGTCCTTCTCGAGGGGCAGTCCCTTGATCGCCTCGATGTAGATCGGCTGCGAGATGTCGAGATCCTTGATCAGCGTCTTGCAGGCCAGGCGGTTGCGGCCGTTGATCCGCATCGCATCCGAGCCGCAGATGCCGTGCGCGCAGGACCGGCGGAAGGTCAGCGACCCGTCCTGGTCCCACTTGATGCGGTGCAGAGCGTCGAGGACGCGGTCGGTCGAGTACATCTCGACGTCGAAGTCCTGCCAGCACGGCTCCGCGTCCACCTCGGGGTCGAAGCGGCGGATGATGAATGTGACGGTGAACGCCTCCGGAGCCGCAGGGGCGGCGGGCGGCTGCTCGAGGGTAGCGGTCGACATGGCTAGTACTTCCTCTCCATCGGCTGGTACCGGGTGATCACGACGGGTTTCCAGTCGAGCCGGATGTGGTCACCGGCATCGGAGGAGTGGGCGTCACCAGAGAGGTACGCCATCGTGTGCTGCATGTAATTCTCATCGTCGCGCTGGGGGAAGTCGTCGCGCATGTGGCCGCCACGACTCTCCTTGCGATTACGGGCCGAGTAGACGACGACCTCGGCGAGGTCGAGCAGGAAGCCCAGCTCGACGGCCTCGAGAAGGTCTGTGTTGAAGCGCTTGCCCTTGTCCTGCACGGAGATGTTGCGGAACCGGTCGCGCAGGCGCTGAATAGTGTCGGTGACCGACTCGAGCGACTCGTCGGTGCGGAAGACCTGCGCGTTCTTGTCCATCTCGTCCTGCAGCTCCTTGCGGATCGAGGCGATCCGCTCGGTGCCGGTCGCGGAGCGGAGCGAGGCGAGCATGTCGCGGATCGCACCGGCCGGGTCAGCGGGCAGCGGCGTGAAGTCGACGGTCTTGGCGTAGTCGGCAGCGTTGTTGCCACTGCGCTTACCGAAGACATTGATGTCGAGGAGCGAGTTGGTGCCGAGGCGGTTCGAGCCGTGTACCGAGACGCAGGCGCACTCACCTGCGGCATACAGGCCGGGGACAACGGTCGTGTTGTCCGAGAGCACCTCCGCCTTGACGTTCGTGGGGATGCCGCCCATCGCGTAGTGCGCGGTCGGCATGACCGGTACCGGCTCGACGACCGGATCGACGCCCAGGTAGGTGCGGGCGAACTCGGTAATGTCGGGGAGCTTCGTCTCGAGCACCTCGGCGCCCAGGTGGGTGCAATCGAGCAGCACGTAGTCCTTGTGCGGGCCGGCGCCTCGTCCCTCCGCCACCTCTTGGACCATGCAGCGGGCCACAATGTCGCGCGGCGCGAGGTCTTTAATGGTGGGGGCGTAGCGCTCCATGAACCGCTCACCCGAGGCATTACGGAGAATCGCGCCCTCGCCCCGCGCTCCCTCGGTGAGGAGGATGCCGAGCCCGGCGAGGCCAGTCGGGTGGAACTGGAAGAATTCCATGTCCTCGAGCGGCAGGCCCTTGCGCCAGATGATGCCGACGCCGTCACCCGTGAGAGTGTGCGCGTTGGAGGTGGTCTTGTAGATCTTGCCGAAGCCGCCGGTCGCGAAGATGATCGCCTTCGCCTGGAACACGTGTAGTTCGCCGGTTGCCAGCTCGTACGCGACCACACCGGAAGGCTGTGAAACGCCGTCGACCTCGGTCATGACCAGGTCGAGGACATAGAACTCATTGTAGAAGTTGATGCCGAGCTTGACGCAGTTCTGAAACAGCGTCTGCAAAATCATGTGGCCGGTGCGGTCGGCCGCGTAGCAAGCCCGGCGCACGGGCGCCTTGCCGTGATCGCGGGTGTGTCCGCCGAAGCGCCGCTGGTCGATCTTGCCCTCGTCGGTGCGGTTAAAGGGGAGGCCCATGTTCTCGAGGTCGATGACCGCGTCGATGGCCTCTTTCGCGAGAATCTCGGCCGCGTCCTGGTCGACGAGATAGTCGCCGCCCTTGACTGTGTCAAAGGTGTGCCACTCCCAGCTGTCCTCTTCGACGTTCGCGAGGGCCGCAGCCATGCCGCCCTGTGCCGCTCCGGTGTGCGAGCGGGTCGGATACAGCTTGGAAATGACCGCCGTCTTCGCCTTCGGACCTGCCTCGATGGCCGCCCGCATGCCGGCGCCGCCGGCTCCGACGATCACCACGTCGAACTGATGGTAGTGGACACCGTCGGGTCCGACGGTCTGCGCGAAGGCGCTCTGGTCGGCGCCGGTGTGGGAGTGACCTGGTGTGCTCACGGGGGAGTTGCTCCGATGTGCGGGAAGGGAGGAAGGATGGACAGGAGCGCGTGGCTCCGGAGGTCACGCCGAGCAGAACGACGCAAGCACTGCCGGATCGGCGCCCGCGGGGCAGGGGTCGAACGCGAAGACGACCCAGGTGCCGAGGGCGATGAGCGCGACGACAGCGACGAGGATCCCGCCCTTGAAGGCGCGGGCGAGTAACGGCGACGTCGCATAGTCGTTGACCAGCGTGCGCATGCCGTTGCCACCGTGGATCAACGCGAGCCACAGCATCAGGACGTCCCACCACTGCCAGAACGGATTAGCCAGTTTGCCGCCGACGAAACCGAAGTCGATGGCCTTAATGCCGTCGCCGAAGAGGAGGTTATAGATCAGGTGCCCGAAGATCAGGACGATCAGCACGACGCCCGAGGCACGCATATAGATCCAGCCCCACTTTTCCCAGTTGGTGCCGGAGGAGCGGGTCGGTGTGTGCGGGGTGCGCGGTGCGGCGACGGTACTCACTGCGCTCCTCCCTCGCTGAAGACGTTGATGAGGTGGCGCGGCGCGAAGCCGAGCATGAGCACGACCCACAGCCCGATGACGACCCAGAAGAGGACGCGCTGATTGCGGGTTGCCCAGCTCCAGAAGTCGACCAGGATAATCCGGAGGCCGTTGAGCGCGTGGAACGCGATAGCGCCCACGAGTCCCGTCTCGCCGAGTCCCATGATCGGATTCTTATACGTTCCGATAACCGCGTTATACGCTTCCGGGCTCACCGCGATGAGAGCCGAATCGAGGACGTGCACGAGGAGGAAGAAGAAGATGGCGACACCGGTGATCCGGTGTAACACCCATGACCACATGCCTTCGCGACCGCGGTAGAGGGTGCCGGCCGGACGCCGGATCTTCCCCTGCTTCCGGGGTGCGAGGGTGTGAGCAGTTGAAACCGACACGAACAACCCTCCCTGGTTGTGCTCCGACAGCCTGACCGGACTCCGCGTCTCAGCGACGGGGACGGGGCGGGGAGCGACGAGAAACTCGTTCTTCAATCCTAGGCGTCGGCGCCGACAGGCGCGGCTTAGGCGAGCCTTAGCTGCGAGGTACCGAGAGTGAAGGGACCCCGGCGGCTGCGTAATGCGCCAGCAGCTCGTCCGTCAGAGCGCTCCAGGTCCGGTTCAGCACCCGGCGTCGGCCGGCCTCCCCGAGCCGGGCGCGCACGAGCGGGTCGCCAACCAGGCGCTCGACCTGGCGGCGCAGGTCCGAGTCGCTCTCGGGTGCGTAAAGAAGGCCGTCGACACCGTGCTCGATCAGATCGGTGGGTCCGCCCGCGTGGGGAGCGACGACCGCGGTTCCGGACGCCTGCGCCTCCTGAACGGTTTGGCCGAAGGTCTCCTCGGTGCCGGTGTGCACGAAGACGTCGAGGGCCGCGAACACGGCGGGGAGTCGTTCGCCGTCGAGACGTCCGAGCATCCGTGCCCCTGGCCCGAGTGCAGAGGCGACCCGGGCTGAGGAGGGGCCGTAGCCGCCGACGACGAGCGCGGTGCGCGGGAGGGAGGTGAGGGCCGCCATCCGCTCGACTCGTTTCTCAGGGGAGAGGCGTCCGATGTAGCCGACCAGGGTGTCGCCCTCGTCGAGACCTGTGCGAACGGCCCGAGCGTAAGAGGAGGAGCGCATCCGCGGGTGGAAGCGGTCGCTCTGCACTCCGCGCCCCCAGAGGGCCGTGCGGTCGATGCCGGCTGCGGTCAGATCATCGAGGGCGCTGGTGGAGGGGGCGAGGGTGAGGTCGGCGGCGGCGTGGATCTGGCGGATCACCCGCCAAGCGAGGGCGCGGGCGCCGCGGATGCCGTAGCGCGCGGCGAACCTGGCGACATCTGTCTGGTAGATCGCGATACTCGGGACCCCCAGCCGGCTGGCGGAAGCAATCGCGCGGGCGCCGAGGAAGAAGGGCGAGGCGACGTGCACGACATCGGGCTCAAAAGCGGCGAGTTCACGGGTGAGGGCGAGCGTGGGGATGCCGACGGGGAAGTCGCGGTAGGCGATCGCGGGATGCTCGACCACTCGGTGACCGGCATAGCGGGCAGGCGCGCCGGCGGCAGGGCAGATGACGAGTGCCTCGATCCCGCGCGCCGCGAATTCGTCGAGCACCCGCAGGACGCTCGTTGTCACGCCGTTCAACGACGGCAGGAAGCTCTCGGTAACGACCGCGACTCTCACATCCCGGACGCTACGTCGCAGAGGTGAACGGTGGCGCGCCCCGGGGTGAACGGACGGACGCGGGCGGCTCCCTTGTATCCTGCGGTCATGACACCACCTGAGACCGATGGCCGCGCCCCGCTCGACCGCTTCTACAGCGTCATCCCCGCCGGCGGGATTGGTTCGAGACTGTGGCCGCTCTCCCGGGCCGATGCGCCGAAGTTCCTGCACGACCTCACGGGATCGGGGCAGACACTTCTCCGCGACACCTGGGACCGCCTCGCACCGATATCAGGCGCTGATCGGATCATGGTCGTGACCGGCCGCGCACATCGCGCCGCCGTCGAGGAGCAGCTCGAGAGCCTCGAGGACTTCAACGTTGTCCTCGAAAGCGAGCCGCGCGACTCCTCTGCCGCGATCGGGCTCGCTGCCGCCATCCTCGAGCGCCGCGAGCCGGGCGTCATCATCGGATCGTTCGCCGCCGACCACGTCATCAGCGGGCAGCAGCTCTTTTACGACGCGGTCGCCGAGGCCGTCGTCGCCGCGGACGCGGGCTACATCGCGACCATCGGGATCACCCCGACCGAACCGGCCGTCGGCTTCGGCTACATCCGCACGGGCGAGCACCTGGCGATCGACGGAGCGTCGAACACGCTCGCCGTCGACTCCTTCGTGGAGAAGCCCGACGCCGAGACGGCCCGCTCCTACGTGTCGAGCGGTCAGTACCTGTGGAACGCAGGCATGTTCATCGCGCGCGCCGACCGCCTCCTCGAGGAGCTTGGCCGCTCCAAGCCGGAACTGCTAGCGGGCCTGCTCGAGCTCGCCGCCGCGTGGGACACCCCCGAACGAGGCGCTGTCGTCGACCGCATCTGGCCCGGCCTGGAAAAGATCGCCATCGACTACTCCGTTGCCGAGCCGGCCGCCGCGACGGGGAGGCTCGCCGTCGTGCGGGGACACTTCTCCTGGGACGATGTGGGCGACTTCGCGTCGATCGCGAAGCTGCACGCGAGCGGCCTGCGCTCGGACCTCGCGATCCTCGGCGAGGATGCACGCGTGCTGGCCGACTCCGCGACGGGCATTGTGGTCAGCGGCGGCAACCGCACCATCGCTCTCATCGGAGTGAAGGACATCGTCGTCGTCGATACCCCCGACGCTCTCCTTGTCACCACCACGGAGAACGCGCAAAAGGTCAAGGGCGTCGTGGACGCCCTCCGCCTCTCGGGCCGCACGGACGTCCTCTAGCCCCACCCCTGACGCCCCCGAAGCGCGGCCCTCCCACCAGCGAGACGCCGCTCTCCGGCGGACACACTGTGTTCCCCGTGGTGTGTCGGCTTTCTCCGCGGTGGTTTGGCGCTGATCGCTGAGCAACCGGCACGGGCTTTCGTAGGGGAGAGGGCCGCGAGCCGGAATTGCGTGCGAGCGATTCCGGCCAGCCCGACGTCCCTCGCTCTGCGGATCGCACCGCCCACCCGGCCAGCCGCGCCGAGCCGCCTCGCGGCTCGGGATCGAACACTGCCGCGTGCGAGCGATTCAGGCCAGCCCGACGCTCCCGGCTCTGCGGAACGCACCACCTTCCTGGCCAACCGCCCCCGTGATGCGCCCCGCGCATCACGGGAAGATCAACACTGTGTAACGCTTCCTTCCCAGCAGGGCCCGCGGCGGCTGAGCGGCTTGACGCAGTCGGTAACGTGGACCAATCGATGCCCTGCCGCGCTCGTCGCGGGGCCGCTTTCTTGGAGGACGACATCTTGACTATCACCTCGCGTAAGGCCGCGTTCGGCGCTCTTGCCGCCCTCGGCGTCACCGCGCTTCTCGCCGGTTGCGCCTCCGCCCCCGCGACCAGCGGCTCGAGCGCCGCTGCCGGCGGCAACTTCCTGCCCTGCATGGTTTCCGACGCGGGCGGGTTCGACGACAAGTCGTTCAACGAGCTTGGTTACAACGGACTCGTGAAGGCGTCGGAGCAGCTCGGCGTCACTCCGAAAACGGCGACCTCCGAGTCCGAGACCGACTATGCGCCGAACCTCACCAGCCTGGTCGACCAGGGCTGCAACCTGATCGTCACAGTCGGTTTCGCACTGGCCGATGCGACCGCGGCCGCAGCCAAGGCCAACACTGACGTCAAGTTCGCCATCATCGACGATGCGTCGATCGACCTGCCGAACGTCAAGCCGATCACCTTCGACACGTCGCAGGCGGCGTTCCTCGCCGGTTACGCGGCGGCGTCCTACTCGAAGACCGGCGTTGTCGGCACGTACGGTGGGCAGCAGTTCCCGACCGTCACGATCTTCATGGACGGCTACGCCGACGGCGTGAAGTACTTCAACGAGCAGAAGGGAAAGAACGTCAAAGTCGTCGGTTGGGACGTCGATGCGCAGACCGGCTCCTTCACCGGCGGATTCGCGGCGGGCATCGAGGCGAAGTCGGCCGCGCAGTCGCTGATCGATCAGAACGCGGATGTGATCCTCCCCGTCGGCGGTCCGATTTTCCAGTCCGCGATCGAGGCGATCCGCGACTCCGGTAAGGACATTGCGATGGTGGGCGTCGACGCCGACCTGTACCAGACGTACCCCGACGGTGCCGATCTGTACTTGACGTCGATCCTCAAGGGCATCGAAGCGGGCACGACGGACGTCACCAGCACTGCCGGCGCCGATTCCTTCGACCCCACCCCGTTCGTCGGCACGCTCGACAATGACGGCGTCGGGATCGCGCCGTTCCACGAGTTCGAGTCGAAGGTGTCGGCCGACCTGAAGGGCGAGCTCGACACCATCAAGCAGGGCATCATCGCCGGTTCAATCACCGTCACGTCGCCCTCGGCGCCGAAGGCGTCGTAGTCCTTCACGTCAAGAGGCCGGTGGGTCCGAGCACTTCTCGGGCCTACCGGCCTTTTCGTGGGTCCGGGGCCGAACCCCATCGCGCGGCGCATCGAGGCCCGAACCGAAAGTTAGATTGGTCGTATGAAGCTCGAACTGCGGGGCATCACGAAGCGCTTCGGCGCGCTCGTGGCCAACGACCACATCGATCTCACCGTGGAACCCGGTGAGATCCACTGTCTCCTCGGTGAGAACGGCGCTGGCAAGTCGACGCTCATGAACGTGCTCTACGGCCTCTATCAGGCCGAGGAGGGAGAGATTCTGCTGGACGATGCGGTTCGGCGCTTCTCCGGCCCGGGCGACGCCATGAAGGCGGGCATCGGGATGGTCCACCAGCACTTCATGCTCGTCCCCGTGTTCTCGGTCGCCGAGAACGTCATGCTCGGCCATGAGGAGACGAAGGCTGGCGGACGCCTGGACCTTGCCGCCGCGCAGGCCCGGGTCCGCGAGATCTCCGATCGCTTCGGCTTCGACGTCGATCCGGATGCGATCGTCGAGGATCTGCCCGTCGGCGTGCAGCAGCGCGTCGAGATCATCAAGGCGCTGTCCCGTGATGCCCGGGTTCTCGTGTTTGACGAGCCGACCGCGGTGCTGACGCCGCAGGAGACGGACGAGCTGATTGCGATCATGCGCCAGCTGCGTGCGGCCGGGACGGCCATCGTCTTCATCACCCACAAGCTGCGCGAGGTGCGCGAGGTCGGCGACCGGATCACGGTCATCCGCCTCGGCAAAGTGGTCGGGGAGGCGTCGCCGACCGCGAGTAACGCCGAGCTGGCCTCGCTGATGGTGGGCCGCGCGGTGGAATTGACCGTGCAGAAGGAGCCTGCGCAGGCGGGTGACGAGGCTCTCGTGGTCAGCAACCTCACCGTGCGCGATGCGAACGGGCAGGCCGTCGTCGATGACGTGTCATTTGAGGTGCGCTGCGGTGAGATCTTGGCCATTGCGGGCGTCCAGGGCAACGGCCAGACCGAGCTCACTGAGGCAATCATGGGATTGCAGGAGCGGGTCGAGGGCTCGGTGACGCTGGACGGCCGACGCCTCGACGGACTGTCGGTTCGTCGCGTGCTCGAGTCCGGCGTCGGCTTCGTCCCCGAGGACCGCACCGAGGACGGCCTGGTCGCGGAGTTCACGATCGCCGAGAACCTGATGCTCGACCGCTCCGACTCCGGCCCCTTCGTCAAGGGCCTGAGTCTGCGTCTCAAGGAGTTGGAGCGCTTCGCCAAGGAGCGCGTGCGCGAGTTCGACGTCCGCGCGCAGGGCATCGCCACCCACGTCGGCCGTCTCTCCGGCGGTAACCAGCAGAAGGTCGTGCTCGCGCGCGAACTCAGCCGCGAGTTGCGGTTGTTCATCGCCGCGCAGCCGACCCGGGGGATCGACGTCGGCTCGATCGAGTTCGTGCACAAGCGCATCGTCGAGACGCGCGACACCGGCGTTCCCGTGATCGTGGTCTCGACCGAGCTGGATGAAGTCGCCGCTCTCGCCGATCGCATCGCGGTCATGTACAAGGGCGGGATCATCGGTATCGTGCCCGCCGACACTCCCCGCGAGGTCCTGGGGCTGATGATGGCCGGGCAGACTCCCGCCGAGAAGGGAGCGGCGGCGTGAGCGACGCGCAACTGCCCGGCGTCGACCCCGATGCCGAGATCGAGAAGCCCCGGGGGCTTGAGCCCGGCCAGAAGCCGGGGCAGGAGGCACGACCCGGCCCGATCGAAAGTGGCGCCTCGCGGGTGTTGCGCGAGATCCTCTCCGGCACAGCCCTGATGTCCGTGCTCGCCGTCCTGCTCTCGCTGATCGCGGGCGGCGTGCTGATCGCCGCCACTGACAAGGAGGTCCAGGCGGCATCCGGCTACTTCTTCGCCCGCCCGCTCGATACTCTGCAGGCGATCTGGCAGTCGGTCTCGGGGGCGTACTCGTCCCTGTTCCAGGGCTCCGTCTACAACTTCCGCCGCGAGGGCTTCGCGAACGGCATCAAGCCGCTGACCGACACCCTCGCCTTCGCGACTCCGCTGATCGCGGGTGGCCTCGGTGTGGCGCTAGCCTTCCGCGTCGGCCTGTTCAACATCGGCGGTCGCGGTCAGATGCTGATCGCCGCGGCTGGCGCGGGCTGGGTTGGATTTTCCCTCGACCTGCCGTGGGGCGTCCACCTGATCGTCACACTCGCCGCGGGCATCCTGGGCGGAGCGCTCTGGGGCGGGCTGGTCGGCCTGCTCAAGGCGCGTACCGGGGCGCACGAGGTGATCCTCACGATCATGCTGAACTACGTCGCCTTCTACCTCCTTTCCTATCTGCTGCGCACCCCTGGTGCGCTGCAGGCTCCTGGATCAAACAACCCGAAGTCGCCCGGCATGAAGGAGACGGCCGTCTTCCCCGCCCTCCTCGGCCCGGGATACTCGCTGACGCTCGGCTTCGTCTTCGCGGTCCTCGCGACCGTCGGAGTCTGGTGGCTGCTGAACCGCTCGAGCGTCGGCTTCAAGTTCCGCGCGGTCGGCGAGAACCCGCACGCGGCCCGAGTCGCGGGCATCGACGTCAAGGGCAGCTACGTCGTCGCGATGCTGCTCTCCGGTGGCCTGCTGGGTCTCGCCGGGAGCGCCCAGGTGATGGGGACCGTCACCACCGGGTTCACCTCCGGCATCGACGCCGGTATCGGCTTCGACGCGATTACGGTCGCCCTCCTGGGCCGCTCGCGTCCCTGGGGCGTGTTCTTCGCCGGCATCCTGTTCGGCGCCTTCAAGGCTGGCGGCTACTCGATGCAGGCTGCCGAGGGCATCCCGATCGACGTGGTGCTCGTCGTCCAGTCGCTGATCGTCCTCTTCATCGCCGCGCCGCCGCTAGTGCGCGCGATCTTCCGTCTCCCGACGCCCGGGGCCGCCCCGAAGCGCCGCCCGGTCCGCGCCTCGGAGGTGTCTGCATGAGCACCGCCGTCGCCACTGCCCCCGATCGGGTCGTGATCCGGAGTTGGAAGGCCCCGATCGCGTTCGGTGTCTTCGCGCTGGTTGCCGTGGTGCTTTTCGTGGCCCTGGGCCGCGACGGGACCAGCTCGTTCCGGCTCGCGGCGGGCACCGACTTCGTCGCACTTCCGGACGTGCCGTTCCCCACCCGGGCCACGGGCATTGTGGTCGCGCTCGTCCTGGTCGCGCTAGCCGCCGTGTCGGCAGCGCTGACGCGGGCGGGGCGGAGGATTCCGCTCTGGCTGTCGGTGGTCTTCGCGCTGGTCTTCCTGATTGGCTTCCTGGTCTGGGCCTCGGCCGGTGCTGCGCTGCCTGTCTCGGGTCTGCTACTCGGGACGGTCGGCCTCGCCACTCCGCTGATCTTTGGCTCGCTCGGCGGTGTGATCTCGGAGCGGGTCGGAGTGGTCAACGTCGCGATCGAGGGGCAGTTGCTGGCCGGCGCGTTCACGGCGGCGATGGTCGGCTCGCTGACCCGCCAGCCTGTGCTCGGCCTGCTCGCAGCGATGGTCGCGAGCGTGCTGGTTTCGTTCGTCCTCGCGGCCTTCGCGATCAAGTACCTGGTCGATCAGGTGATCGTCGGCGTGGTGCTGAACGTGCTGGTGACAGGGCTCACGAGCTTCCTCTATTCGCAGGTGCTCTCGGCCGACGCCTCGACCTTCAACTCGCCGGTGAAGTTCGAGCGGCTGCCGATCCCGGTGCTCAGCCAGGTGCCGATCGTGGGCGCCGTGCTGTTCAACCAGACGGTCATCGTCTACCTGATGTACGTGGCGATTGCCGCCGTGTGGTGGGGACTGTTCTCGACCAGGTGGGGCCTGCGCCTCCGCGCGGTCGGCGAGCACCCGCAGGCGGCCGACACGGTGGGGATCAACGTCGCGCGCACGCGGTTCTGGAACGTCTCGCTGGCCGGAGCCATCGCCGGAGTCGGCGGCGCCTACTACACGCTCGACGCTGTGGGCGCGTTCGGCAAGGAGATGACCGCGGGCGCGGGCTTCATCGCGCTCGCCGCGGTGATCTTCGGGCGCTGGGACCCAATCCGCGCGACGCTCGCTTCGCTGCTGTTCGGCTTCGCGACCAACTTGCAGAATGTGCTCGGCGTCATCGGCTCGCCGGTGCCGAGCGAGTTCATGCTGATGCTGCCCTACGTGGTGACGATTTTCGCGGTCGCCGGCCTTGTCGGGCAGTCCCGCGGACCGGCAGCCGCCGGCAAACCGTATGTGAAGTCGTGAGGGGAATCGTCGTGACCGATATCGACTGGGAGGCGCTGCGCAACGCTGCTCTTGACGCGATGGGCCGGGCGTACGCGCCCTACTCGAGGTTCCCGGTGGGCGCCGCAGCGCTCGTGGACGACGGCCGGATCGTCGCCGGCTGCAACGTCGAAAACGCCTCGTACGGACTGGGTCTGTGCGCGGAGTGCGCGCTCGTCTCGGCCCTGCACATGAGCGGCGGAGGACGCCTCGTCGCGTTCACGTGCGTTGACGGGCACGGCGCGACGCTGATGCCCTGCGGGCGCTGCCGCCAACTCCTCTTCGAGCATTCGGCCGACGGCATGGTGCTCGACACCGTGTCGGGCCTGCGGAGCATCGACGAGGTCATCCCCGACGCATTCGGCCCGCGCACCCTTGAGGCGTATGCGGGCGAGTAGCGCCACCGCCTCTTCGACTCCCCATCCTGAACCGAGGACCCGCATGACCCGCACCACCCACGTCGAGGACTTCGATGCCGTCGACATCATCCGCATCAAGCGCGATCGCGGCACGCTCTCGACCGCCCAGATCGAGTGGCTGGTCGACGCTTACACCCGCGGCTACGTCGCGGGCGAGCAGATGGCCGCCTTCGCAATGGCTGTGCTGCTGAACGGCATGGAGCGCGACGAGATCCGCGACCTCACCCTCGCGATGATCGCCAGCGGTGAGCGACTGCACTTCGACGGGCTCGGCAAGCGCACGGTGGATAAGCACTCCACCGGCGGGGTGGGCGACAAGATCACGTTGCCGTTGATGCCGCTGGTCGCCTCCTTCGGTGTGGCGGTGCCGCAACTCTCGGGTCGGGGGCTCGGCCACACCGGCGGCACCCTCGACAAGCTGGAGTCGATCCCGGGGTGGCGTGCGGATCTGTCGACGCAGGACATGCTGGAGCAGCTCCGCACCGTCGGCGGAGTCATCTGTGCCGCCGGATCGGGTCTCGCCCCGGCCGACAAAAAGCTTTACGCCCTGCGCGACATCACCGGCACGGTCGAGGCGATTCCGCTGATTGCCTCATCGATCATGTCGAAGAAGATTGCGGAGGGGACGGACGCCCTGGTGCTCGACGTGAAGTTCGGCTCGGGCGCGTTCATGGTCGACATCGAGCGCTCGCGCGAACTGGCGCGAACGATGGTCGATCTCGGCAACGATGCGGGAGTGCGTACGACTGCCCTGCTGACCAACATGACTGTGCCGCTCGGCCTGGCCATCGGCAATGCGAACGAGGTGCGGGAGTCGGTCGAGGTCCTGGCCGGTGGCGGTCCTGCGGATGTGCGCGAACTCACCCTGGCCCTGGCCCGCGAGATGCTCGCGCTGGCTGGGCAGCCCGACGCTGACGTCGAAGGCGCGCTAGACGGGGGCGCGGCGATGGACACCTGGCGTGCGGTCATCCGGGCACAGGGCGGCGACCCGGAGGCGCCGCTCCCCGAGGCGCGCGACGAGCACGTCGTACTCGCCGAGCGCGACGGAGTGCTCGTCGAGCAGCAGGCGCTGCCCTTCGGGATCGCTGCGTGGCGGCTCGGCGCCGGCCGGGCCCGGCAGTCGGACATCGTCCAGCACGCGGCGGGCATCGACCTGCATGCGAAGCCGGGCGATGTCGTGCGAGCCGGGCAGCCGCTGTTCACGCTCTTGGCCGACGAGCCGGAGCGGTTTGCGCGTGCCCTCCAGGCGCTGGAGGGCGCGTATCGGGTGGGTGACGAGGGCGACGAGGTGCTCGACGGCGGCCCGCTGGTGGCTGAGCGCGTCTCCTGAGGCCGACCGCCGTTCGCGGCGGAAACGTGCGGCTCGCACAATCGCGATCGGCTCTCAGGACTCGCTCGATCCTGCGAGTCAGGGTCGGTTGGACGAGTCGATCGTGCCGTTCGCGGCCGGGGAGGCGCCGCTCAGTGAGGCGACTTCGCCGACCCTCTAATGTTGTCCGCGAGCAACCGCCCGAGCCGCGAGGAGCACCGTGACCGATCACACCGAGGAGTACCTCCTCCCTGGCGAGGGCATCGTCATTGATGAGCTCCCCAAAGTGTCGCTGCACGACCACCTCGACGGCGGCCTGCGCACCGCGACGATCATCGAGATCGCCCGCGAGACCGGCGTTGCGCTGCCTGCCGAGGAGCCGGAGGCGCTCGGCGAGTGGTTCCGGGCGAGGGCCGACTCGGGCTCGCTCCGCGAGTACCTCACGACGTTCGCGACCACCATTGCCGTGATGCAGACGGCACCAGCGCTCGAGCGGGTCGCCCGTGAATTCGTCCTCGACCTCGCGGCCGACGGCGTCGTGTACGGCGAAGTTCGCTGGGCGCCCGAGCAGCATCTGCGCGCGGGTCTCACCCTCGACGCGGCCGTCGACGCGGTGCAGGAGGGGCTGCAGCAGGGCGTTCACGAGGCGGCGGCAGAGGGCCACCGGCTCCGCGTGGGGCAGTTGATCACCGCCATGCGCCATACCGACCGCTCACTGGACATTGCCGAGTTGGCGCTGCGGCATCGCGAGCGTGGGGCCATCGGCTTCGACATCGCCGGTGTCGAGAAGGGTTACCCGGCCGCCCTGCACCGTCCCGCTTTCGAACTACTCGCCGCCGCGCACTTCCCGACAACCGTGCACGCGGGCGAGGCCGACGGTCTCGACAGCATCCGCTCGGCGCTGCTCGACGGGCGCGCTCTGCGCCTGGGGCACGGCGTCCGGCTCGCGGAGGACATCCGCGTTGAGCGTCAGGACGACGAGGCGAGCTACGTCACGCTCGGCGACGTGTCGGAGTGGGTGAAGGACCGCGAGATCGCGCTCGAGCTCAGCCCCTCGTCCAATCTCCAGACCGGCGCGGTCGCCGCCTGGGGCACAGAACTGATCGATCATCCGTTCGACCTCCTCTACCAGCTCGGCTTCCGCGTGACGGTGAACACCGACAACCGCCTGATGAGCGCGACAACCCTGAGCCGTGAGCTGGCTCTGCTCGCTGACGCCTTCGGCTACGACCTCGACGACCTCGAGGCCTTCCAGCTCAATGCGGCGCAGGCCAGCTTCCTCCCGCTCGATGAGCGGCGGGAACTGATCGAGACGATCAGCGCCGGCTTCGAGGCGGCCTGAACATGCCGCTCGACGCGCTGCCGGGCGAGGCGGTCACGCTGCGGCACTTCGCGGCGTCTTGGCGAGAGGCCGTCCTCGAAGCCGGGCGCGCCCTCGAACGTACCGGTGCCGTAGGTGCCGGCTACTCGCGCCGCATGGTCGAGCAGGTCGACGTGCTCGGGCCCTACATCGTGATCGCTCCTGGGCTCGCGCTCGCCCATGCGCGGCCGGGCAACGACGTGCTCGCCGACGGCCTTTCGGTTGTGACGCTCGCCGAGCCCGTCGTCTTCGGGCACAGCACCAACGACCCGGTCGCGGTCGTCATCGGCATCGCGGCAACCCAGGCGCACGGCCACGTCGGCTTCGTCTCCGGGCTCGCCGATGTGCTGAGCCGCCCGGACGCGGTCGGCGCGCTCGCCGCCGCCCGCACTGTCCGCAGCATCAACGCTGTCCTGACAGGCGACACTGTGCACACTCCTCAGGGAAGAAGCGCATGAAGATCGTCACCCTCTGCGGCGCCGGAATCGGCACCTCCGCCATCCTCAAGCTTGGAACAGAGCGCGCTCTGGAGTCCCTCGACCTCGAGGCCGAGGTGATCGCGTCCGACCTCGACTCGGTCGGCGCGCTCGCCGCCGACGCTCAGATCATCCTCACGTCGGCGGAGCTAGTCGGCCGTCTCGGCCCGACTTTCGCCGAGGTCGTGGTCATCGACAACTACCTCGACCAAAACGAGATCACCGCCAAGATCGAGCGCGCACTCGGCTGATGGCCTCTAGGGCCGTCAGCCGAGCTGTGCTTGATTCTGAGCCGTTCCCTGCGCGGCTCAGCGCGGTTGGCTTCGTGAGGGGGGCGTTCTGGGGAGCGGGGTGCGTCGGGCTGCTTCAAATCGCTGGCACGCGATTCTCACGCGCGCCCTCTGCCTTTCAAGGGAGAGAGGCCTCCTTCTGTGGGTTGCCTGGGTTGCCTGGGCAGGGGAGCCGGGTCAGGCGAGGAGGGCCGTGGCTCCGGAGCGGAGGGCGGCGAGGCGCGACGAGACGGCGGAGCGACGGGCAGCAGCATCCGGATCGGTCGACCACGCGTCGAGGTAGAGCTTCACCTTCGGTTCGGTGCCGCTGGGGCGCGCGATGAGGCGCGCCCCGTCGAGGGAGAAGCGCAGTGCATCCGTCGGCGGCAACACACCACCCGGAGACAGCAAGTCCTCTGTGCGCGCCACGGCGAGGCCACCTATTCCGGTCGGGGGAGTCGCCCGCAGCCCGGCCATGATGCGGCTGATCTCAGACAGGTCGGTCACGCGCAGCGAGATCTGCTCCGATCCGAACAGGCCGAACCGCTCGGCGAACGCCTCCAACTCGTCGTCGATGTTTCGGCCCTCCGCGGCGAGTTCGCTCGCGAGCGACAGGAAGGCGAGAGCCGCCGAGATGCCGTCCTTGTCGCGGACCGTGCCGGGGTTCACCAGGTAGCCGAGCGCCTCCTCATAGCCGAAGACGAGATCGGGCACCCGTGAGATCCACTTGAAGCCGGTCAGCGTCTCGGCGAAGTGGAGCCCGTACTCGTGCGCGACGGCGCCCAGTGCGGGGGAGGACACGATGGAGCACGCGAGTGCGCCGCCCTTCCGGCCGTCGCGGCTGGCCTGCTCGGCGGCACGCCAGCCCAGCAGCGCTCCTACCTCGTTGCCGGTGAGGCGGCGGAAACCCTCGGGCGCGGACCCATCCGGAACGGCGGCGGCGAAGCGGTCGGCGTCGGGATCATTCGCGATGATCAACTCGGCGCGGCCGGAGCGCGCGGTCGCGAAAGCCAGATCGAGCGCACCCGCCTCCTCTGGATTCGGGAAAGTGACGGTGGGGAAGGCAGCGTCGGGCTCGACCTGCTCGACGACAACGGCCGGCTCGTCGAAGCCCGCCGCAGAGAGAACCCGGTGGGCGGTCTCCCAGCCGACCCCGTGCATCGCCGTGTAAACGACGCGCAGTGGAGCAGACTGCCGGCCCACCGCCGCGGTCGCTTCGATATACGCCGAGACGACGGACTCGTCGGCCAGCCGGAACTGGCCGCGGGGCAGGTCCGGGACGCGCTTCGTCCGCGCGACCTCGAGGATCCGCTCGGCTATCTCCGTGTCGGCGGGTGGCACGATCTGCGACCCCGCGTCGACCCCGCCGAGGTACACCTTGTAGCCGTTGTCCTGCGGAGGATTGTGGCTGGCGGTCACCATCACTCCGGCGTCGGCACCGAGGTGCCGCACCGCGAACGCGAGCACAGGGGTGGGCAGCAGGCGCGGCAGCAGCATAGTGTCGATGCCCGCGCCCGCCATCAGCGCCGCCGAGTCCTCGGCAAACACGCGCGAGTTCTTGCGGCCGTCATAGCCGATCACGACCGTCGGACGCCCGATGCCCTGCGCGAGCAGGTGCTCGGCGAGACCGACGGCAGCCTGCGAGACGAGCACGCGGTTCATCCGGTTCGAGCCCGCGGCGATGGCGCCCCGGAGCCCCGCCGTACCGAAGGCGAGACGGGTGCCGAAGCGGTCTTCGAGCTCGGCCCGAGCGGAGGCGTCGGACGCGGTCAGCAGGCGTACGAGCTCCTCGCGTGTCTCGGGATCGGGGTCCTGCGCCAGCCAGTCCTCCGCCAGGGCACGGACGTCGGAGGTCACAGCGTGCCCGTGATCCCGGCGAGCAGGCGCGCCAGATCGTCCTCCGCGTCGCGGCCGGCCTCGAGGACCTCCTCGTGGCTGAGCGGCGTCTTCTGGATGCCCGCGGCGAGGTTCGTGATGAGCGACATGCCGAGCACCTCCATTCCCGCCTCGCGCGCGGCGATCGCTTCGAGCGCGGTCGACATGCCGACGATGTGGCCGCCGATGATCTTCGCCATCTGTACCTCCGCTGGGCTTTCGTAGTGCGGCCCGCGGAACTGCACATACACGCCCTCGTCGAGCTCCGGCCTCGTGCCGCGGGCGAGTTCGCGCAGGCGCGCGGAGTAGAGGTCCGTCAGGTCGATGAACGTCGCGCCCTCGAGCGGCGAATCGGCGGTGAGGTTGATGTGATCGCTGATGAGCACGGGAGTGCCGGGCGTCCAGTGCTCCTTGATGCCGCCGGCGCCGTTGGTCAGGATCATCACGGAGGCGCCAGTCGCGGCCGCGGTCCGGACGCTGTGTGCGACCCGCCGGACGCCATAGCCCTCGTAGTAGTGGGTGCGGGCGCCGATGATCAGCGCTCGCTTGCCGGTCGGCAGCAGCACGGAGCGGAGGGTGCCGCCGTGCCCGTGCACAGCGGGCTTCGAGAATCCGAGAATCTCGGTCGCCTGGACGGTCGCGGTGGTCTCGCCGATCGCGTCGGCGGCCTTACCCCAACCGCTACCGAGCGTCAGGGCGATGTCGTGTTTGTCGACGCCGGTCGCGTCGGCGATCTGCGCGGCGGCGCGGGCTGCGATCTCGAAGGGATCGGCGTCGGGAGCGTCGAGCGGATGCGGGGTCTGGTCGGCCATTGCTCCACCCTACCGACGGGCCGCGCGGCCCTGCGGTCGCCGACCTCGTCGCTCCAGTACCCCACGATTGGGTGAACCTTGAGCAAGAGGAGAGAATGGAAGGTATGGCCTACGAGTTCGAGCGCGCGCAGAGGATCGCTGTACTCGGAGGAGGACCCGGCGGTTATGAAGCCGCCATCGCGGGGGCCCAGCTCGGTGCGGAGGTCACCCTGATCGAGAGGGTGGGAGTGGGCGGCTCGGCCGTCATCACCGACGTCGTTCCGTCGAAGTCGCTCATCGCCACCGCGGAAGCGACCAATGCCATTGGCGAGGCCGCCGACCTCGGTGTGCAGTTCTTCACCCGCTCGGAGCAGAACCGCCCGGTGCGTCCGGAGGTCGCGGTGAACCTCGCGACGGTGAATAAGCGTCTCCTCGGTCTTGCCCGGCAGCAGTCGGAGGACATGCGCGCCACCCTCGTGCACCACGGCGTGCGCATCGTGCAGGGTGACGGGCGCCTCGACGGCTCGAACGCGCTGATCGTCTCGACCGCCGGCGGCGGCGAGGGTATGGATTTCGACCGCATCGAGGCGGACACGATCGTCGTCTCCGTGGGGGCGAGTCCCCGCGTGCTGCCCACGGCGGCGCCGGATGGCGAGCGAATCCTCAGCTGGACCCAGCTTTACAACCTCAAGTCGGTGCCCGAGCACCTGATCGTCGTCGGATCGGGCGTGACCGGCGCCGAGTTCGCCTCCGCTTACCGCGCACTCGGTTCCCGGGTGACGCTCATCTCCTCCCGCGACCAGGTCTTGCCGGGCGAGGACGCTGACGCCGCCGCCGTGATCGAGAACGTCTTCAAGCGCAACGGGATGGTCGTGCTGTCGAAGTCCCGGGCCGACCGGGTCGAGCGCACCGAGACGGGCGTGCAGGCGGTCCTGTCTGATGGCCGTGTGGTGGAGGGATCGCACTGCCTGATGGCCGTGGGCTCGGTGCCCAACACCGCCGGCATCGGCCTCGAGGACGCGGGCGTGCAGTTGACGTCGACGGGCCACATCCGGGTGAACCGGGTCGCCCGCACCAGCGTGCCCTCGATCTACGCGGCGGGGGACTGCACGACGTTTCTGCCGCTCGCCTCGGTTGCCGCCATGCAGGGGCGCACGGGAGTGTTCCACGCAATGGGTGACGCCGTGAATCCGACGGAGGTGCGCAACGTCGCGGCGAACATCTTCACGCAGCCCGAGATTGCTACCGTCGGCTGGAGCCAGCGCGAGATCGAGGAGGGGATCGCGCAGGGCGAGATCTATAAGCTGCCGCTGGCCGCGAATCCGCGGGCCAAGATGATGGGCATCCGCGACGGCTTCGTGAAGCTGTTCGCGCGGACGGGCTCCGGGACGGTCATCGGTGGCGTCATCGTCGCTCCGAAGGCGAGCGAGCTGATCTTCCCGCTGGCGCTTGCGGTCGAGCACCGTCTCACGGTCGACCAGGTCGCCCGCGCGTTCACCGTCTACCCGAGCCTCACCGGCTCGATCTCGGACGCGGCCCGCGCGATGCACATCGTCGGCTAGCTCCCCGCGGCGAGGGTCCCCACGGGCTCGAACAGCCCGAGGGAGCGGCTCAGACGATCTCGAGGAGCACGTGCCCCGCAGGGACGGTGTCGCCGGCTGCGGCCGAGACGGAGCGGACCGTGCCATCTTTGTGAGCGGTGAGCGGCTGCTCCATCTTCATTGCCTCGAGGACGACGACCAGGTCGCCCGCGACCACGGCGTCACCCTCGGCGACCGCTACCTTGATGATCGTCGCCTGCATCGGCGAGGAAACGGAGTTGCCCGTGACGGTGCTCGCGGAGGAGGATCCGCGGCGCTTAGGGGAGGCGGCGGTGGTGCCGCGGGACGGTGCGGAACCGATCAGGTTGCCGGGGAGTGAGACCTCGACGCGTCGGCCATCGACCTCGACGACCATGCTCTGGCGTGCGGCGGCGTCCGGCGTCGCACCCGGCTCCCCACTCCAGGGGGCGATCGTGTTCTCAAATTCGGTCTCGATCCAGCGCGTGTAGATCGAGAACGGGGCACCGCCAGCGGGAGCGAACGCCGGGTCATCGACAATCACCCGGTGGAATGGGAGCACGGTCGGGAGGCCGGTGACCTCGAACTCGGCCAGCGCGCGTCGCGAGCGCTCGAGCGCCTGTTCGCGGGTGTCGCCGGTCACGATCAGCTTCGCGAGGAGGGAGTCGAACGCGCCGGAGATCGCGTCTCCCGCGATCACCCCCGAGTCGACGCGTACGCCGGGGCCGCCGGGCGCCTTGAAGACGTGCACTGGCCCGGGGGCGGGGAGGAAGCCTCGGCCCGCGTCCTCTCCGTTGATCCGGAATTCGAAGGAGTGACCGCGCGGAGCCGGGTCGTCGTAGTCGAGGACACCGCCCTCGGCGATCCGGAACTGCTCGCGGACGAGGTCGATGCCGGTGATCTCCTCCGACACAGGGTGCTCGACCTGGAGCCGCGTGTTCACCTCGAGGAACGACACCGTGCCGTCTGTGCCGACCAGGAACTCGCATGTTCCGGCGCCGAGGTAGCCGACCTCCCGGAGGATCGCCTTCGAGGCGCGGTACAGCTCGGCGTTCTGCTCATCGGTCAGGAATGGCGCGGGCGCCTCCTCGACGAGCTTCTGGTGCCGGCGCTGCAGCGAGCAGTCCCGGGTCGAGACGACGACGACGTTTCCGTGCGCATCGGCGAGGCACTGCGTTTCGACGTGCCGCGGCTGGTCGAGGTACTTCTCGACAAAGCACTCGCCGCGGCCGAAGGCGGCGACGGCCTCGCGGGTAGCGGAGGCAAACAGCTCCTCGACCTCGTCGCGCGCGCGGGCGACCTTGAGACCGCGGCCGCCGCCTCCGAATGCCGCCTTGATGGCGACCGGGAGGCCGTACTGGTCAACGAACTCGAGCACCTCGGCGGCACCGGAGACGGGGTTGAGCGTGCCGGGAGCGAGAGGCGCGCCGACCTTCTCGGCGACGTGGCGGGCCGAGACCTTGTCGCCCAGTCGCTCGATCGAGTCGGGACTGGGCCCGATCCAGATCAGCCCGGCGTCGATCACGGCGCGCGCGAAGTCAGCGTTCTCGGCGAGGAAGCCGTAGCCGGGGTGCACGGCGTCGGCGCCTGAGCGGCGAGCGACCGAGAGCAGCTTGTCGATCACGAGGTATGTCTCGGCGCTGGTCGTCCCGCCGAGGGCGTAGGCCTCGTCGGCAAGGCGGCTGTGTACCGCGTCGCGGTCCTGGTCGGCGTAGACGGCGACGGAGGCGATCCCGCTGTCACGGGCGGCACGGATGACTCGGACGGCGATCTCGCCTCGGTTGGCGATGAGCACCTTCGTAATGCGCGGCATGGTCCCCAACCCTAGGGGGCGCCCCGAGGATGCCCGGCGCGGCTCACGACAAAGAAGATCGGGGCGTTCGTCAGTTCCTCACAAGGCCGCGGCGGAGTTCAGTGATTCCAGAGCGCCGTCCACTCGTGGCCGAGCTCGCGGACAAGCACGCGCAGAGTGGGCACGGACATCCCGACCACGGTCGACGGGTCGCCCTCGATCGCCGTGATGAAACCGGCACCTCGCCCGTCAATGGTGAAGGCGCCCGCGACCTCGAGGGGCTCTCCGGTGGCGACGTAGGCGTCGATCTCGGCGTCCTCGATGTCGGCCGCAAAGGTGACGGAGGCTGAGGTGACGGCACCGATCTCGGCGACGGCTCTCCCTCCGCGAGAGTCGATCAGCCAGTGTCCGGAGTGAAGGCGGCCGGTACGCCCCCGCTGAGCCCGCCAGCGCTCCCGGGCCCGCTCCGGCTCGTGCGGCTTGCCGTGCACAACCCCGTCGAGGACAAAGGCGGAGTCGCCGCCCAGCACGAGGCCGTCGATCCCCGGCCCGAGGACGGCCCGCGCCTTCGCGCGAGCGAGCAGGGACACGGTCGTGTCGGCGTCGAGCGCGGCCCCCTGCTCCCGCTCCGCCTGGGCAACGGCCGCGGGTTCGTCGACTCGCGAGGGCACGACGACGGGCTCAATCCCGGACGCGCGCAGCAGCGCGAGGCGCGCGGGGGAGGTGGAGGCGAGGTAGAGGCGCACGAGGGCTCCCTGCGGCCGGGCCCACGCTGTGGGATGCTCGACGGATGGCACAGACCCCGCCCCGAGCCTCCGCCCGCCCCGACGGGGTTGACGACGCGCTCGGGGCCGAGATCGAGCTCGATGTTAGCAATGTCGCTCACGGAGGCGTCTTCGTCGCCCGGCACGAGGGCCGCGTCGTGTTTGTCCCGGACGTACTGCCCGGTGAACGGGTGCTGGCCCGGGTTAGCGAGGTGCGGCACGACAGCTTCTGGCGCGCCGAGCCTCTGGAGGTGCTGGAGGCTTCCGAGCACCGCGTCGAGCATGTCTGGGCTGAGGCGGCACTGAGCAGACGCCCGGAGGAGCGGGTAGGCGGCGCCGAGTTCGGCCATGCCGACCTCGCGTACCAGCGCGAGCTCAAGCGCCTGGTGCTGGTCGACTCCTTCGCCCGCTTCGCCCGCCGGGACGTCTCGGTCGACGTCGCGCCGATCGCCGGAGACGACGCGGCCGGTGGACTCGGTTGGCGCACCAGGAACCGACTGCACGTCGATGACGACGGCCGAGTCGGACCGTACGCGGCGCGGAGCCACCACGTCGTCACGGTCGCGACCCTGCCGTTGGTGACGGCCGCCTCAGCCGCTGTCGCTCCGCTGGACGAACGGCTCGCCCCTGGTTCTGTGGTCGACCTGATCGACGCCGCCGGCTCCGAGGGCGCCGCCGTCCTGGTGCACGACCCCTCCGACAAGCGCGCACGCCGAGACCACACGGTGGTGACCGAGCTTGTCGCCGACCGCACCTTCCGTGTCGACCGCACCGGTTTCTGGCAGGTGCACCGCGGAGCCGCCGCCACGCTCTTCGAGGCAGTCCAGGCCGCCGTCGCCGCCGAGTCGGTCGATCCAAGCGCCGCGAACCACGACTTGTACGGAGGAGTGGGCCTGCTCGCCGCCGCGCTCGCCGACCGCCTCGGAGCGGGAACGCGGTTCACCAGCGTCGAGAGCGACGCCCGCGCGACCGAGCACGCCCTCGAGAACCTCGCCGACCAGGTCGGCGCTCGCGCAGTGACCGCTCGGGTCGACCGCTACCTCCGCGACGCTCTCGTGCAGGCCGATGCCCGTGAGCGGGCGCGCTGGCGCGCAGCGACCGTCGTCCTCGATCCGCCCCGGTCAGGAGCGGGACGCGCGGTCACCGACGCGCTCGCGGAGCTGCGTCCGGCGCAACTCATCTACGTCGCCTGCGACCCGGTCGCGCTCGCTCGCGACGTCGGCTCCTTGACTGCGGCAGGCTACGACCTCGAGCGCCTCGACGGCTTCGACCTCTTCCCGCACACCTCCCACGTCGAGGCTGTCGCGCGACTGGTTCGCCGCGACGACTGAGCCGCGTCGCCTTCGCATCGCTACGATGAGCCCGATGGAGCCGAACCCCGATGCCGTGCCGCGTGTGCGCGTGGCCATCGTGGACGACCACGAGTCGGTGCGCCTCGGGGTCGCCGCAGCGCTGGGGAGCGCCGGAATGCAGGTCGTCGCCGCCGCCGAGACTGTCGACTGCCTCGAGCGGGCCATCGGCGCCGCCGAGATCGACGTGCTCGTTCTCGACCTCTCCTTGAACGACGGCTCGAGCATCACCAGCAACGTCAAGTGGGGCCAGGTGCGCGGTTCGGCAGTGCTGGTGCACAGCATCGCCGATCGGGTGGTCGCGGTGCGAGAGGCGCTCGCTGCCGGTGCGGCCGGCGTTATCCCCAAGTCGTCACCGATGTCGACCGTCATCGCCGCCGTCCAGACTGTCGCCCGGGGCGAGGTGCTGAACAACCTCGAGTGGGCCTCCGCGATCGATGCGGACGATGATTTCGCCCGCGCCGTGCTCGGGCGCCGCGAGCGCGATGTCCTGCACCTCTACGCGTCTGGGCTTCCGCTGAAGCTGGTCGCCGGCCGCCTGCAGATCTCCGTCTCCACGGCGAAGGAATACCTCGATCGGATCCGTGGGCGGTACGTCGAAATCGGGCGTCCGGCTCCGACCAAGGTCGATCTGCTCCGCCGTGCAGTCGAGGACGGGATCCTCCCCGGCATTGACTCTGACGTCGGCGATGGCCCTCGCTGAGGCACCGACCGCTCGCGCGCATGCCGCGCGCGAGCGTATCGATCGGATCATCAGCACGGTCGTGTCGTCCTTCGGCTTCGGCTTCGGTGTCCAGACCGTGCCGCCGATCCTCGACCAACTGCCGTCGTTGCGACCCGAGATCGCGTGGCCGATGCTCATCCTCGTCTTTAGCTCGCTCTCCGGAGCGGTCGTCACCGCGGTCCTGCGCAGGGGCGCCCGGGTCACGGCCGTCCTCGTCGCGGCCGGAATCTTCGTCGCGCTCGTTACCTGGCCGGTCTCGGTGGCGCCGGGGGAGGTCGTGCGTGAGACGCCCTGGATCTGGTACCTGCTCACGATCGGGACGGCGTTTTGCACCACCGTCGCTCCGCTGCGAATCGCGATCACCTACGCATCGGTCACTACGGTGCTGTTCGGTCTCTTGCGCATCCTGCCCTCGGGCGGCGCGGTCGAATCGACGCGCGCCGCCCTCGACGCTGTGTACGTGGGCATTGTCGGCTTCGTGATGCTGGTTCTGATCACCGTCTTGCGGCAGTCCGCTGATCAGGTGGACCGAGCCAGGACGACCGCGATGGAGCAGTACGAGGCCGCGATGCGCCAGCACGCCGGCGAGGTTGAGCGGGTCGAGGTCGACGCGCTCGTCCACGACAACGTCCTGGCGACTCTGCTCGCCGCTGCGTCGGCGGAGTCGTCGGCCGAACGTGCCCTCGTCTCGTCGATGGCGCAGCACACCCTCGCCGTCCTCCTGCCCGAGCGCGAGCCCGACACTCCCGAGGGGCTGGTGCCCCTGGAGCTGCTCGAGCGCCAGCTCGCGCACGCCGCGTCGACCTTCCGAACCGAGTGCGCTGTCGAGTTCGCACCGGACGTGGATCGGCGAAGCGCAACTCTCCCGCGCGCGGTCGCGGAGGCGCTGGTCGGTGCTGTCTGGCAGGCCCTCGCGAACAGCCTGCAGCATGCCGGTCCGTCAGGGAGCGTCCGCCGTGCAGTGCGCGGGCGGCTCGACGGCGGTGCCGTCGAGATCGTGGTCGAGGACGACGGCCGCGGATTCTGCCTCGCTGATGTGCCGCGCGAGCGCCTGGGCATCCGCCTGTCGATCCTGGAGCGCATGCACAACGCGCAGGGTGCCGCGCGCGTCGACTCCGCACCGGGCGAGGGCACGCGGGTCGTGCTCGCCTGGCCTGACAGCGCAAAGGGGGAGCCGACGCGATGATCGCCTACCCTCGTCCGCTGCTCCATGCGCTCGGCGCCGGCTTCTCGCTGTACCACGTGGTGCTCGCGTTCTTTTCGTTCCAGACCATTCCCGCGACGCCAGCCGATCTGGTCGCCGTGGCGCTCTATGCGGTGGCGACCATTATTGCGCTCTGGCCGGGGTCGACTACACGCCTGCCCCTGCCGGTAGCGATCGGGATGACGGGGATCGCGAGCGCGCTGCCGCTGCTGGTAGCGCCGTCGCTGGACCCCGCAGCCCCCAACGGGTACGCCACCTGGTATGTCGCCGCGGCGGGAACATTGATGACGATCGTCTGCGCACGCCGCCAGCCCGTCGCGGCCTGGGTGGGAATGGCCTTCCTCACCGTGCACACCGCGGTGTGGGCGGGCCCGGCGTCACTCGCCACGCTCGGGGTCGTGGGCGGAATCGCCTGGGTCGCCATTGCGCAACGGCTCATCGTCGAACTCGGGCGAGCGGGTGCGGAGGCTCGGGTGCTGGAGGCGGCCGAGCGTGCCGCCGCGTCCTGGCGCGCCGCGGAGGAAGCTCACCTCTCCGAGCGGGAGGTCCGCCTCGATCAGACCCGGGCGATCGCCTCCGACATGCTGCGGCGGATCGCGGCGCCGGGCGCGAGTTTGACCGAGGAGGAGCGGCGCGAGTGCCGATTCCTCGAGGCATCAGTCCGCGATGAGATCCGGGGACGCAGGCTCCTCGACGACGATGTGCGGCGTTTGGTGCTGGAGGCGCGGCAGCGGGGCGTCACGGTCTCGGTGCTCGATGACGGAGGACTCGACCGCAGTTCCGAGGGTGAGCGCCTGCGCGTCCTCCGGGAACTCGCACGCGCTCTCGGCGGCATTCGTGACGAGGTGGACCGAGTAGTCGTCCGCACAGCCTCGGCGGACTCGCCGTCGGCGGTCACCGTCGTGGGCTTGCGCACTGCGGGCGATGGGAGCGCCCGGGCGCTCGGGTCGGATGATGCGGGAGACGAGGTCGAGGCATGGGTCGAAATCCGGCGCGACGAACGGAGGTCACCAGGGGCGTGATTCCCCCGAGGAACGTGATGCCTGCGAGGAACGTGATGCCTGCGAGGAACACCGTCCCGTTAACGGAGTACGACGGGCCGCCCAGTTCCTCCGAAGAGGGGGCGGCCCGCCGTCAAACCCCGAGTGAGGGCAACAACCCGAATATCGCCCTCACTCGCCCCCAACACACCCGCCTGCTTACCCTGGTAGGCGGGTGATTGGCGGTGTCCCTTCTGACGAAGGAGCACCGTACGTCGATTACTATCCTCGCCCGGCAGAGCGCTGGATAGTCGGCATTTTAGGGGACTAATCGGGGGACAAAACGAGATTCAGCCCGAGAATGAGCGCCAGGCACCGGGAGCAGGCCGCAGCGGCGAGCGTGCGGCCGTGGCGCGGTCGTTCCACCCTCCGCTCAGCTCTTTCGGAGCCTCGGGCTCCGTGGGCGCTTGCGTGGCGAGAGCCGTCACGACGGCGGTTACTGCGGCGATCTGACGCTCGTCGAGGTCGGGAGTGGAGATGACGACGGCGGGCGCGGAGTCGGAAGCTGTCATGCCGTGACGCTATCGCACGCCGTTCACGGCATTGGCCAGCACCACATGGCTATGATGACGCCGGGCGCCGCCAGAGTGACGCTCACCCCGTCGCGAACAGGAGTTCCATCAGTATGCCGACGTGGATCCCGAGGAGCGGCGCTGCTGCGGTACGCCCCCTGCGCCTGCTGATGCGTCGATCCCCGGCCGCTGTCACGACGACCCTCGTCCTGCTGGTGGCCAGTGCGGTGACCGGGACCCTCTTGGCACCCGCGAGCGCCGAGACGACGGCGTGGTGGGCGACGAGCGCCGACACCACGCTCGCCGGCCGACCGTGGGCTGCGGTGACGTCTCTTCTAATCTCCTCCGCCCCGCTCCAGCTGCTCGTCGACGTCGTCGTTCTCCTCCCCTTGCTGATCGTTGCTGAGCGTCGAATGGGCGCCATACGGACCGTCACGGCATTCGTTGTCACCGGCGCGGTCGGAACTGTGCTCGGGACGTCCCTCCAGACGATCGGCGCCACGTTCGGCGAGTGGTGGGCTGGCGACACCGTCGGCGATCACACCTTCGATCCGCTGATCGGCGGGGTCGGCGCCGTGGTGACGGCGACCGCGTTCATGGGCGCGCTGTGGCGGCGGCGCTTGCGAGTCGTGACGTTTGCCGTCGTGCTGATGTTCGTGCTTTACGCGGGTGATTCTGCCGACGTCTACCGGCTCCTCGCTGGAGTGACGGGGCTGGTGCTCGGCGAGGTGCTCTTGAGCGGAGCGGCGGGCCTGCGACCGCATCGGCCTGCGCCGAGTTCGCATCGAGAATCACGAGCCCTGGTCGCGACCGTCGTCGCCGTGACGGCGATCGGTCCCCTGGTCGCGGTTCTCTCGGATTCCGGCTACGGGCCGTTCTCGTTCCTCGGCCGAATCCTGCAGAGCGCATTCACCGGGACGACGGATCTCGACGATCCGTGCAGTCGAGCTATTCGCCACTGCTCGCACCACGTGCGACTGAGTCTCGTCGCGCCAGGGCCGATTTTGCTGACCTTTGTCCCTCTGATCCTCTTGCTGGTTGCCGCATACGGCCTGCGCTCAGGACGGCGGCTCGGTCTGCTCCTGGCGATAGGTGTCAACCTCGCCATTGCTGTCCTCGAGCTCTTCTCGCTCCAGCGTGCCGCTCGCCACCCCGAGTTCCAGTACTACGCCGAATACCTGCTCTGGATGGCGACGACAGTTCTGGTGCCGCTCGCCGTGGTGGCGGTGCTGGTGTTGAGCCGTCGCCACTTCCGCATCCGCGCTCCCCGGGCTGCGGCCCGGCTCTGGAGCCGCGTCGTCGCGGCCGGTTTCATCGCCTGCCTCGTCGGCTACCTCCTTCTCTCGGCGGGTGTGCGCACGAGGTTCGAGCCTCTCCTCGGCTTCGGGCGGCTCCTGCTGGACGGGCTGCTGCGCTTCGTGCCGGTCGGCTTCCTTGGCGGTGCCGGGCTGCTGGCGGTGCCTCGCGAGCCGATCTCGCGCCTCGTCTTCGAGTGGGTCGGCCCCGTGTTCTGGCTGCTGGTGGTGGTGGCGATTGTCGCGCTGCTGCGGGCGACCGACGTCCAGCGCGTGCGCGGGGACGAGGCCCGTTACCGCGCCCTGCTCGCCCAGCATGGAGCGGGCAGCCTCGGCCACCAGGGGACCTGGGAGGGCAACGCACACTGGATCTCGGCCGACGGCACCAGCGGAGTCGCCTACCGGGTGATCGGAGGCGTCGCGATCACGCTCTCCGATCCGGCATGTGCTCCTGAACGGCGAGCGCAGACGGTCGCGGAGTTCATCCGGTTCTGCGACGAGCGCAGCTGGACTCCGGTGTTCTACAGCATCCACGACGAGCTGCTCCCGGTCTTCGACGAACTCGGCTGGTCGCGCATCTCGGTGGGCGAGGAGACGATCATCGAGCTTTCCGACTTCCAACTCACCGGCAAGCACTGGCAGAAGGTGCGCTATCCGCTCAACCGCGGGATCAAGCTCGGGATCGAGGCTCAATGGACGAGTTGGCCCCAGCTCTCGCTCGGCATGGCGAACCAGATCGTCGACCTGTCCGAGCGCTGGGTGGCCGAAAAGTCGCTGCCCGAAATGGGATTCACTCTCGGCGGAATCGACGAGGTACGCGATCCCGATGTCGCCCTGTTGCTCGCAGTCGGTCCGGACGGCGTCCTGCAGGGCGTGACGAGCTGGCTCCCGGTGCACCGCGAGGGCAAGATCGTCGGCTGGACGCTGGATTTCATGCGCCGCTCCGACGATGCGATGCCCGGGATCATGGAGTTCCTCATCGCCTCCGCCGCGTTGCGGGTCAAGGAGGAGGGGGGAGAATTCCTCTCGCTCTCGGGAGCACCGCTCGCGACCGCGCCGGTTGAGGAGGGTCAGGAAGCACCCGAGCCAACGGTGCTGTCGCGCCTGCTCGAATTCATCTCACGCACGCTCGAACCGGCCTACGGATTCACGTCGCTCTTCCGCTTCAAAGCCAAGTTCCACCCGCGCTACGCGGGCCTGTGGATGACGTACGCCGACGCGCTTCAGCTTCCGCGGATCGGAGCGGCGCTCGGCCGCGCGTATCTGCCGGATCTTTCGGCCTCGCAGGCCCTCGCCTTCGCGCGAGTGGTCGGCGCTAAGCCCGAGGAGAAGGAGGCTCCCGCGTCGGAGGCGAAGCCCGTCCCCCTCGCCGAGCAGAAACCGGTCGCCCCCGCCGAGCAGAAGCCCACAGCCCCCGCCGAGCAACTGCCCACCGCCGCGAACACCGGCCGCACCGACTGACCGCTTCGCGAGTCCCACCGCCCGCCCCCCGCGGCCCGCTGAGCCGCCGCAGCGGAGGGACGCGGGACCGCGCAGATCAGAGCGGGATGTTGCCGTGCTTCTTGGGGGGCTGGCTCGCCCGCTTCGTGCGCAGCGCCCGCAGCGCCTTGGTGACAGAGACACGCGTCGCCGACGGCTCGATGACGCCGTCGAGTTCGCCGCGCTCGGCGGCGAGGAAAGGGCTCGCCACGTTATAGGTGTACTCGTTCGCGAGGCGGGTCCGCACGGCCGCGACGTCCTCGCCGGCCTCCTCCGCCTTGCGGATCTCGGTGCGATAGAGAATGTTGACGGCGCCCTGGCCGCCCATGACGGCGATCTCGGCGGTCGGCCAGGCCAGGTTGATATCGGCGCCGAGCTGCTTGGAACCCATCACGATATAGGCGCCGCCGTAAGCCTTGCGCAGGATGACGGTGACTAGCGGCACGGTCGCCTCGGCGTAGGCGTACAGCAACTTCGCGCCGCGTCGGATGACGCCCGTCCACTCCTGGTCGGTGCCCGGCAGATAGCCCGGGACGTCGACCAGGGTGAGGATCGGCAGCGAGAACGCGTCGCAGAAGCGGACGAAGCGGGAGGCCTTTTCGCCGGCCTCGATGTTCAGGGTGCCCGCCATTGCGCTCGGCTGGTTTGCGATGATGCCGACGGAGCGGCCCTCGACGCGGCCGAAGCCGATCACGATGTTCGGGGCGAACAGCGGCTGCACCTCGAGGAAGTCCCCCTCGTCGACGATGTGCTCGATCACGGCGCGCATGTCGTACGGCTGGTTCGGGCTGTCGGGGATGACGGTGTCGAGGAAGCGGTCCGCGTCGGTGGTCTCGAGGTCGACCTCAGTGTCGAAGACGGGGACAGGAGAAAGGTTGTTGTCGGGGAGGAAAGAGAGGAGCGTTCGCGCGTAGTCGAGCGCGTCATTCTCGTCGCTGGCCAGGTAGTGCGAAACGCCCGACACCTTGTTGTGGGTCAGGGCGCCGCCCAACTCCTCCATGCCGACGTCCTCGCCGGTGACGGTCTTAATCACGTCGGGGCCGGTCACGAACATCTGGCTGGTCTTGTCGACCATGATCACGAAGTCGGTCAGGGCGGGGGAGTAGACCGCGCCGCCCGCGGCCGGGCCGCAGATGATCGAGATCTGGGGGATCACTCCGCTGGACGCGGTGTTGCGGCGGAAGATCTCACCGTACTTGCCGAGGGCGACCACGCCCTCCTGGATGCGGGCTCCGCCGGAGTCGAGGATGCCGATGATCGGCACGCCTGTCTTCAGGGCGAGGTCCATCACCTTGATGATCTTCTCGCCGGCGACCTCGCCGAGGGAGCCGCCGAAGATCGTGAAGTCCTGCGAGTACACGGCCACCTGTCGGCCGTGGATGGTGCCCGTCCCGGTGACGACGGCGTCGCCGTAGGGGCGCTTCTTCTCCATACCGAAGGCGTAGGTGCGGTGGCGGACGAACTCGTCCAGCTCGACGAAGGATCCGGGGTCGAGGAGGGTGTCGATGCGCTCGCGGGCGGTCATCTTGCCCTTGGCATGCTGCTTCTCGATCGCCGCTTCGCCACTGGCCGTGACGGCCTCGTGGTAGCGGTCGCGCAGGTCCGCGATCTTTCCCGCGGTCGTGTACAGATCGGGCGCGGGACGTTCGAAGTTCGCGGTCACCCGCTCACCCTACCGGCGGCCGAGGAGGGCCCTCTTGTTGCAGCCGCACAGGGAGCGCGGCGTCCGGCGGGAGGATCCGCACAACGCATGTCGTCGCTTCGCGTCCGGAACCACTCCGCTCCGAGGCGCCTCGCGGGAGCCGCCGCTAGCGTGGCCGGATGCAGCTCCCGCTCTCCGCCGCCGTCTCCCCTCGCATCCTGGTGCTCGAGCACGCGGGGTCCACGAACGACGAGCTCCGCGAGCGCGCGACCGCTGAGCCCGTCGCCTGGCCGCACCTCTCGGCGGTCGCGACCGATGACCAGCGGGCAGGCCGCGGGCGGCTTGACCGCGTCTGGCAGGCGCCCCCGGGGCGGACGCTCGCGGCCTCGACTCTGGTCGACGCCTCCGATCTGGAGACGGCTGCCCTCGGCTGGCTGCCGCTGGTGGCCGGCGCCGCCCTCGCCTCCGCCGTCGCTCCGCTTGTCACCGCAGAAGTCGCGGTGAAGTGGCCCAACGACGTCCTGATCGACGGGCGGAAGACGGCGGGCATCCTCGCCGAGCGGCTCCCTGACGGCCGCGTCGTCGTCGGCACCGGCATCAACCTGCTGCTGGAGGAGAAGGAACTCCCCGTTCCGACGGCCACGTCTCTCGCCCTTGCCGGCGCACGGACGACGGACCCCGACGCAGTGTTCGCCGCCTTCCTCACCGAATTCTCGGCGCTGCTGCGACCGCTGCTGGCCCTAGACGACGCCGAGGCCTCGGGCGCGGCCGCCGCGGTCCGCGCCTCCTGCTCAACGCTCGGCTCACGAGTACGGCTGGAACTGCCCGACAGCACACACGCGGAGGGAGTCGCGGTCGCCCTCGGTACCGACGGCGGTCTCGTGCTCGAGCAGGACGGGGCGCGGCGCGTGTTCTCGGCGGGCGACGTCACGCACCTGCGATCCTGATGGCCCGATCCGCACCCAACCCCGCCGACCGCGAGCTCGCCCGGCTCACCCCGCGCGCGCGTGGCGCGGTCACCCCCGTTCTCGGTTTCCTGCTGCTGACCTGGACCGGCTTCTACTTCGCGGCGCAGTTCGAGCTCGCACTGCAGCGCTGGATCATCGGCATCGGCACGGCGGTTTTGGTGCTCCTGCTGTGCGTGCCCGGCATCGCGCGGTGGGCGAGCATCCGCTACCGGATCACGGCGAGGGGCCTGACTGCGCGCCGCGGAGTGGTCGCGGTGCGCCGGGCCGATCTCGTCTTTGACCCGCGGATGAGTGTGTCCGTCCGGCGCACGCTCGCCCAGCGGCTGGCGCGTTGCGGCGACATCGCCATCGTCCAGGGCGGGGCCGAGGTGTTCCAGTTGCGTGATCTCCCCGATCCGGAACTCGCCGCCGAACTGCTGCGCACCGTCATCGCCGCCGCGCCCGGGCCGGAGCCGGAGTGGCCACCGCCGGCCTGAGCTCGCCCTCCGGTGGCGTCGGTAGCATGGAGCCGCACCGCGTCAGCGGGCGGAGACGGAGGAGTTCCATGCGCGTTGGCGTGATCGGAGGCGGCCAGCTCGCCCGGATGATGATTCCCGCGGCGGTGGAGCTCGGCATCGAGATCGCCGTGCTTGCCGAGAGCGACGGTGCCCCGGCGGCTCTCGCTGCGACGCGCGTCGGCGACTACCGCGATGCCGGCACGGTGCTCGCCTTCGCCGAGACGGTCGATGTGGTCACGTTCGACCACGAGCACGTGCCGCAGCCGATCCTACGAGAACTTGCCGCCCGCGGTGTCCCGGTCCACCCCGGCCCGGATGCCCTGCTGTACGCGCAGGACAAGCTGATGATGCGCCGGCGCCTGAGCGAACTGGGCATTCCCGTCCCCGACTGGGCGGAAATCTCCTCGGCCGACGAGCTGGCGGAATTTCTCGCCGAGCACGGTGGCAGCGCTGTCGTGAAGACGGCGCGCGGCGGTTACGACGGCAAAGGCGTCCGCGTTGTACACGGCGCCCACGAGGCGGATGACTGGTTCACGGCGCTCGCCGAGGACGGCCGGGGCGGATCGCTCCTGGTCGAGGAACTCGTCGACTTCCGCCGAGAACTCGCCCAGCTTGTGGCCCGGCGTCCCTCTGGCGAGAGCACTCTCTGGCCCGTTGTGGAATCGGTTCAGCGCGACGGCGTCTGCTCGGAGGTGATCGCCCCCGCCCCCGCCTCCGCCGGCAGGATCGCCGAGGTGGCGGCCGGGATCGCCGAGACCCTCGCCGAGAGCCTTGATGTCACCGGAGTGCTTGCCGTCGAGCTCTTCGAGACGACGGACGACCGCATCCTGGTGAACGAGCTGGCGATGCGCCCGCACAACAGCGGCCACTGGACGATGGACGGCTCGACCACCTCCCAGTTCGAGCAGCACCTGCGCGCGGTGCTCGATCTCCCGCTCGGAGCGACCGGCTGCCGGGATCCGTGGACCGTGATGGTGAACGTGCTGGGCGGCCCGGCGGGGGAGTCGCTGACCGACCGGTACCCGCGCGTGCTGGCCGAGCATCCGAGTGTGAAAGTGCACAACTACAGCAAGGAGCCGCGACCCGGGCGGAAGGTGGGGCACGTGAACGCGACCGGTGACGAGCTCGATCTCGTCGTCTACGAGGCGCGCGCGGCGGCGGCTCTTCTCACCGACTGACACGTACGATGGTCGCCGTGACAAGCCAGCCGACCTCCCCGATTCCCGACGGACCCCTCTCATGAGCGCCCAAGCGCTGGTGAATAGTCCGGCTCCGCTCGTCGGTGTCGTGATGGGTTCGGACTCCGACTGGTCGGTCATGCAGGCCGCCTCGACGGCGCTGTCCGAGTTTGGGGTTGCGCACGAGGTACGGGTCGTGTCGGCGCATCGGACTCCGGAGGCGATGATCGCCTACGGGCGCGAGGCGCGGGGTCGCGGTCTTCGCGTCCTCATCGCGGGCGCCGGAGGGGCCGCCCACCTGCCCGGGATGCTCGCCTCGGTCACTCCGCTGCCGGTCGTCGGTGTGCCTGTGCCGCTGGCGACGCTCGACGGACTCGATTCGCTCCTCTCCATCGTGCAGATGCCGGCCGGCGTTCCCGTCGCCACGGTCTCGATCGGCGGTGCGCGCAACGCGGGGCTGCTCGCGGTCCGGATCTTGGCGAGCGGCGACGAGGCGCTCGCGACGGCGCTTGAGGCCTTCGCCCTCGACCTCGAAGCGCAGGTCGCCCGCAAGAACGACGCCCTGGTGGCGAGCCTGTGACGGCCGTCGCTCTGCCGCTGCGGCATCCGGACGCCGCCTCCCGCGACGTCATGACCCGACGGGCATGGTGGCTGCTCGTGACCAACTTCCTCGTCCCCGGCTCAGCGCAGGTGCTGGCTGGCAACCGTCGGCTCGGTCGGCTCGGTCTGTGCTTCACCCTCGGCCTGTGGACCGCGCTGCTCGTCGGCGTTCTGCTCTACTTCGTCTTCCCGACCGGGCTCTACACGCTCGCCACCGTCGACCTGTCGATGCTGGCGCTTCAGGCGGCGCTCGTGGTGTACGGCGTGGTCTGGCTCGTGCTGACGCTCGACACACTGCGGCTGATCCGTGTCGTGCGGGTGCGGCCCCGGATGCGCGGGGTACTCGCGTTCGCGACGATCGCGCTGATGACGGTGTCGGTTGGCACCACCGCGTACGGCACCTATCTCATCGGGGTTACCCGCGGCACGCTCTCGTCGATCTTCGGCGGCGGCGCGATCGAGCCGCCGGTCGACGGGCGCTACAACGTGATGCTCCTGGGCGGCGACGCCGGCGAGGACCGCGACGGACTTCGGCCGGACAGCATCTCGGTGGTGAGCATCGACGCGTCCAGCGGCAAGGCCTCGATCATCGGAATCTCGCGCGAGTTCATCGACATTCCGATTCCAGCGGACAGCCCTATGCACGAGCGATACCCCGACGGCTACAACCGGGGTCAGTGCGACGTCAGTCCCTGCAAGCTGAACTCGATCTATACCGAGATGCAGCTCAAGCATCCGGACTACTACCCTGATGCCGTCTCTCGTGGCAGCGAACCCGGGATCGAAGGCATGCGGGATGCGGTCGAGGGCATCCTCGATCTAAAGATTCAGTACTACGCCCTGATCGACATGGAGGGCTTCGCGCAGCTGATCGGTGCGCTCGGCGGGATCGACATCGACTACGTGGCCGACGAGCCGCTGCCGCTTGGCGGGCTCCCCGACGAGGACGGCGTCATGCAGGGCGTCAACCAGTGGATCGAGCCGGGGCACTGGCACTTCAACGGCGAGCAGGCCCTCGCCTACGCCCGCTCCCGGTACACGACGAGCGACTACGACAGGATGGCCCGCCAGCGCCAGGTGCAGGAGGCACTGCTCGCCCAGTTCGAACCAGCCAACGTCCTTTCGAAGTTCCAGGACGTCGCGGCGGCGGGGTCGCAGGTGATCAAGACGGACGTGCCGCAGGGCATGCTCGGCTACTTCGTGCAACTCGGGCTCAAGACGAAGTCCCAACCGGTCGACCCGATCGAGCTGGTGCCGCCGGCCGTGAATCCCGAGCACCCTGACTACGACGTCGTGCACTCGCTGGTGAAGGACGGGTTGTCGGCCGACTCCTCGAAGTAGGCGCTCTGGTGGTGGTGCCGCCCAGATACGGCTGTTTCGCCGGGCTGCTGCTTTTGTACCGGCATCTCGGCGAGGTCTCGGCGCCTCAGTGGCGGCAACTGCGCGATCCGTGGCGCGAAAAGACGGGTCTCCTCGCCGATGGCCTAACCTGAGCATCTATCTGCTCGGGGAAGGGTGCGGACCATGCTGCAATTCGACCAGGAGAGTGCACGTCGGCTAGCGTGCACCGCGGAGGCGGTCCTCTCCGCCGTCCAGACACAGCGGCGCCTGCTTGATGTCGCCATCGGCAGCGCTCTGAGGGAGTTCCGGGGGCCGTACGGGCGAGTGTTCGAGGAGAACTGCCGCTCGGACAGCGCGGACTACGGCGTGCTGATGCGCGCGCTTGGGCGTCTCGCCGACGATGTCGAGATCGCGGCGCATCAGGCGCGACGTGAACTCGAACGGTTGCAGGAATTGGCGGCGTGGCAGGTGCGCGAGGATGCGCGGGATGAGCGGCGTCGGCAGAGCGCTGCTGTAGGCGTCCCGATGGTAGAGGACGTCATCGTCGATCGGATGCCCTCCGATGTCCCGTTTGCGACGCCGGAGGTCTCGGTCGCGTTCACTCCGGTGCCGCGCCTTCGGGGGAGCCGAGGGGGTCAGGCCGGTGTGAGTTCGGCCGATCCCGAGAATCTTCGTGTCTTCGTGACGCAGGCCAACGCCGTGGCGCCCGCCCTCGACGATGCTCTCGCTCGGCTGCGCTCCCACTGGGTCAACTTCACGTCGTCCTGCGGCTGGGTCCAGACGGGATCCTCGACGTTCCTCAGCGGATTCGAGTACCTGGTGCAGGAGGAACGCGCCGACGCGGCATGGATCGAGCAGATTGCGAACGCGTTCGAGGCTGCGGGCGGCGGGTCGCTCTCGGTCCGTGCCCTGGATGTGGTCGCGCCGCCACTCGCCCCGATGGACGAGCGTCGACTGCTCCGGGCGCTGTCAGATCTCCCCGCTGACGAACTGACCGCGTTATTCGCGGCGTCGCCGGACCTCGCCGCTCGCGTCGGGCGGATCAGTCCCGCAACAGTGTCCACCTGGTGGGCTGGCCTCGCTCCGGGCGACGCCTCAGCAGGCTTCTCCGATCGACAGAAACTCCTCCTCTCCACCCTCCCGACATTGCTCGGCAATCTCGAGGGGCTGCCCTACGGGGCACGGGACCGAGCGAACAGGATAGGTCTACAGCGAGACCTCGACGCTACGGCGAAGGAGATTGAGGAGACCGAGCGCATGCTAGCCGTAGCATCGGTCGCCGCGGCCGTCACCGCGAATCTCGCCGTGGTCGCGGCGCTCGAGGCGAAGCTCCAGCCGATGAAGGAGCGCCAGACGTGCCTCGAGGCGATCGACGCGACTCCCGGAGCGGCGCAGAAGGATTCACCGCGGTTCTTGATCTCACTGACCGCGGATCAGCCGCCGCTGGCGGCAGTCTCGATCGGCGACCTGGACACCGCCTCGGACGTCTCGTTCACGGTCCCGGGGATGGGCACGACGACGAAGGATATGCGGACTTGGGCGGACGGAGCACAGACGATACAGTCGCTCCGCGGCGAGGATAGCGCCGTCGTGGCGTGGATTGGCTATAAAACACCTCCGATACCGTCGCCGCCGGTTCTTGATCTCAGTGTTTTGGGTATCGCGGACGCTGAGGCTGGCGGTGCTGCGCTCGCGTCGGCGTTGAAGGGGCTTGATGTCGTGCGGCGTGTGAGACCACCGCACCTTGGGGTTATCGCGCACTCCTTTGGGAGCACGGCGGCGGCGATCACGATGACCGATCCGGGAGTTCACGTTGACACGTTTGTCACGCTCGGCTCTGCGGGGCTGCCGAATTGGATCACGTCGGCGGACCAGTTGCATGCTGACAAGGTTTATGTCGGTCAGGCGTCCGACCGGACGTGGGGCGATCCTGGTCCGGGTGATGAGGCTTCGTGGATAGGGCGGGAGTTTAGTCCGTGGCACGGTGTGAATCCGGCTGATCCTGCCTTTGGAGCCCACGTTTTCGGTGTGGAGACGGGGGGTGATGCGGGACTTCCGGTGTCGAAGCACGATGCGGTGGCCGGTGATTCGACGGACGATCGGGGGTATCTCGACCCACGCACGGAGTCTGCTCTCAATGTGTCGAGGGCGCTGGGTGGGGAGGATGAGAGGTTGACTCCGCCTACCCCGTTCCGGGAGACACTTCCGCGTCCGGTCCCTCAGCGTGCGCCGGAGGCTCCTGCTCATGGCTGAGCCATGGCAGCGACGGCGATGGCTGTCGGTGATCGTGGTGACTGTTGCGGCGGTGCTTATGTCCTCGTGCAGTGAAGGAGCGTCCGTTGCGCCGGAAGACAACCGGCGGGGGGTGGTCGAGTTCGTGCGTGCTTCGGCGGCAGCGGTGCCTGCTGAGGGCTGGTCGACGCGGGAGGGTGCGCCGCGGGCAAGTGTGTGCGAACTGGATTGGGGTCAGAAAGGAGCGAGGTTCGTCTACAACTATTGGGCGTTCCCGAATTCAGATTTTAGTGGGGATGCGCAGCGGGTGGCGGAGTATTGGCGGTCGCTGGGCATGAGCGTGCGAGTGACCGATTCAACGCCGTGGCCTACCGTTTATGGTGAGGGTGGCCCGGTGCTGCGCGCGAGTTTCGACACATCGTCGTCGTGGGATGGCAGGTACTCCCTTGGTGCGGTGTCGCGGTGTGAGCCGGGTGACTCGGACGAGTTGAATCGTTCTTATCAGCGTCGCTTGGCGGAGGGGGAGGTGCAGCCGGGTGATGAGCCTTCGATGTCGCAGGAGGATCGGAAGTGGAAGCCTCCGCCGTCGGATGGGCCGGTGCCGTCGGTTTCCGCTACACCTCGTCCGGGGACGTGACGGGCCGCGAACCACCGCCGCATTGCCGAGACGCCGCGCCTACGGCGGTGTATTGGCGGGCGCGGCGGTGTCTCGGCGGCCCAGGAAGTCGGGCGCGGCTCAGAGGTCGGCGTGCAGTGCCCAGACGCGCTCAGCGGAGTCGCGCCAGCTGAAGGCGCGGGAGCGGTCACGGCCCGCCACCGACATTCGCTCACGCAGCCCGGTGTCGGCGAGCACGCTGCTCATCGCCAGGGCGAGGCGCTCCGGGTAGTCCTTTGCGTCTCCGCGTTCCACGGCGACGCCCGCGTCCGCGGCCACCTCCATCAGCGCTGGATCGTCCGAGTGCACGACCGGCACCCCGAAGTGCATGGCTTCGAGCACCGGCAGCCCGAAGCCCTCGGCGATGCTCGGGTAGACGAAGAGCGTGGCGCGCGAGAGGACGACCGCGAGATCGGCGTCGCTGAGTACTCCAAGGGCGCGCACCCGCGACTCATCCAGGCCCTGCTCATCAGCGACGGAGGCGATGTCGAGATCACCCCACCCCGTCGGCCCGACCAGGAGCAGGGGGACCGCGGGAGCCGAGGCCCCGCCGAACGCTGCGATGAGTGACACGAGGCCCTTTCGCGGCTCCAAAGTGCCGACGCTGAGGACGTACTCGGGCGCCAGCCCGAGGGTCTCGGCGCGTTCGTCGGCGTCCTCGGGGAGTACGAGCCCAGAGCCGACCGCGCCGCCGATGACCCGGAGGCGGTCGCCGAAGTCCATGAGCTCCGAGAGCTGCTGGGCGACGGCGTGGGTCGGGACGACGACCGCATCGGCATGCTTGCGCGCCCGCTTCGCCATCGCGCGGTGCCACTTCGCCCCGTGCGGAGTCAATGTCTCGGGATGCGTCCACGGCACCGTGTCGTGGATGGTCACCGCGATCTGCTCGCCCTCGCTGCCGTCGTGAGCACGCACCGGCGCAAAGAGGCTCGGCGCGTGCATCATGCCGCCGCCGGCCGGGATCCCAATGCCGTACTGCCATGCCCGCGAAAGCTCACGCCGTCCGAGGGGGAGCCGGTGGATGCGGGCCAGACCCGGCAGGCGCAGTCGCAGCTCCTCCTCTTTCTCGGGCGGATGCGCGGACACAACGGCCTCGACCTCGCAGTCGCGCGGCGCTGTAGCGATCAGCTCGCGGGTAAGTTCTTCGGTGTAGCGGCCGATGCCGCCGGGAACCCGGGCGAGCATCTGATCGACGATGACTCGGAGGGTTGTGGTCACGGAGTGACCGCCTGGAGTGGAGCGGCCGCGAGGGCGTCCTCCCACGAGCGCATCGGAGAAAGACCCGCCCGGCTCCAGCCGTCATGTCCGAGCACCGAGTAGGCGGGTCGCGGTGCGGGGCGGATGAAGGAGCCGCTGTCGGTGGGGCGGAGGCGCTGGGGGTCGAGGCCAGCTTTAGCAAAGACGGCGCGGGCGAAGCCGAGCCAGGTCGTTTCGCCGGAGTTCGTGCCGTGGTAGACGCCTGCCGGCGCACCGGAGTCGATCAGCTCGACCAGGCGCTCGGCGAGATCGGCAGTCCAGGTCGGCTGCCCGCGCTGGTCATCGACGACCGTGAGGGTCTCGTGAGAACTCGCGAGGCGCACCATCGTCTTGGCGAAGTTGCCGCCGTGCTCGCCGTAGAGCCACGCGGTGCGGACGACGTAGCCGCGCTCCGGGTTTGCGGCGAGCACGAGCCGCTCACCCTCGGCCTTGGTGCGGCCGTAGGCCGAAATTGGACCGCGCGGGTGCTCCTCCGCGTATGGGTTCGAGGCGGAGCCATCGAAGACGTAGTCGGTCGAGATCTGAACGAGTGCTGCACCGGTCTCGGCGGTCGCGAGCGCGAGGTTGTGTGCGCCGATTGCGTTCACCCGGTACGCCTCCTCCTCGTCGGACTCCGCGTCGTCGACCCGGGTGTACGCGGCGCAATTGACCACCGCGTCATGGCCGGCCACGGCGGCGCGTACCGCGTCGAGGTTGGTGACGTCGAGGTCGTTGCGCCCGAGGGCGGTGCTGGGGCGGGAGCCGAGGACGGCGCGGAGGTCGGTGCCGAGCATGCCGGAGGCGCCCGTGATGAGGAAGGTCACCTTCTCATCATGCCCGAGCACTCCGACGCCTGACCGGCGGCGCACCGGCTGCGGCGCCGGTGGCGCGCGGTGCTGACAGTGGCGCCGCCGGAACACCCCGCCATTACACTGACGTTCGTGCAGATCCGCGAGCTCGACATCCCCGACGTCTACGAAGTCACTCCGCGCCAGTTCCCTGATGAGCGGGGGGTCTTCTACGAGTTTTACCGTTTTGATCACCTCGCCGAGAAGGTCGGACATCCGCTGTCTCTTCGGCAGGGCAACACCTCGGTCTCGCGCCGTGGGACGGTGCGCGGCATCCACTTCGCGCAGCTGCCGCCATCGCAGGCGAAGTACGTCTCGTGTTTCTCGGGTGCCGTGCTCGATTACGTGATCGACGTGCGGGTCGGCTCGCCGACGTTCGGTCGCTGGGAGTCGATCCTGCTCGATGACGTCGACCGTCGCTCCGTCTACATTGCCGAAGGGCTGGCGCATGCTTTCGTCGCATTGACTGAGAACGCCGTCGTCTCCTACCTGGTCAACTCCACCTTCAACCCGGAGCGCGAGAAGGGTATCGACCCGCTCGACGAGCAGATCGGTCTGCGCTTCCCGCCCGAGGCGGGCGAACTTCTGCTTTCGCCGAAAGACACCGAGGCGCCGACGCTCGCCGAAGCTGAGGTGCAGGGCATCCTGCCGACCTGGGCTGCCGCGCGCGCTTTCTACACGACGCTCGACTCCTCGTCGTAAGGCTGATCGCTCGCTGTTCAGCGCGATCAGCGATCGGACGTCAGCGGTTCGGGCGCAGGCTCATCAGGGCGACGCGGGCGCCGAGGCCGACGCGCACCGCGGCCCGCACGGGCGCCTGGTACCAGGCGTCGTACTTCTGTGCGAGGTAAAGGTAGGCGCTGCGGTGGTGCACGGCGAGCATCCGTGCCGAGGCGAGGCGCGTCGAGTGGCCGCCGAGGTGCGACACGACCGCATCGGCGAGGTAGACGTTCGTCCAGCCCCGCTGCCCGAGGGAGTCGCCGAGCTGGACGTCCTCGAAGTACATGAAGTACCGCTCGTCGAATCCGCCGACCTCGTCGAACGCCGTGCGCCGCACCATGACGCAGGCACCAGAGAGCCAGCCCGCCTCAAGGCGCCCCTGCTCGAGCGTCTCGACCGAGCGGGAGCGACGGTACCGTGCCGACCACGGATTGCTCGGCCAGACGTGCGCCAGGAGAGCGTGCCCGACGCCGGTGCCGAGCGAGGGCAGGGCGCGTGCCGAGGGGTAAACCGTGCCGTCCGAGTCGAGGATGCGCGGTCCGATCGACCCGATCCGCTCGTCGGACACGGCCGCGTTGTAGAGCGCGTCGATGGAGCCGGGGAGGAAGACGGTGTCCGGATTCGTGACGAGGATCCACTCGACGTCCCGTCCGAGCCGCTCAACCGCATAATTCACGGCCTTGCCGTAGCCGAGGTTCTCGCCTGTCTCGTGGAACTCGACCGCGGGAATCCGCTCGACAACGCGGCGCACGGAGTTGTCGGTGGTCGCGTTGTCGACCACGATGACCCGCACATCGTGCTCAGTCGCCTCTGAAACCGATTCGAGGCACGCGCGGAGGACCTCACCCGAGAAGTGGGTGACGACGACGACCGCAATGGGCAACGTCGAGCGGGCGATGGGAGCCTCCGGGGAGTACGGCATCGACGGGCGGGGGGCACCGTCGGAAGAACTCGATGAGGCTAGCACGGGGCGGGAGCGAAACTCCGGGCGTGGGCGCCTCAGCGGCTGATGTCGACCGGCTCGGTGCTGACGGCCACAGCGGCGGCAGAAATTGTCTCGACCGCGGGGATCGCATCGTGTACGGGCCGGCGGAACACCACGAACTTGTACATGCAGAAGTTCCACACCAGGCCAACGAGGACCGCGACAGCCTTCGCGATGTTGATCGCCAGGAAGGCATTCTGACCCGAGCTCGGCAGAAAGAGGAGCGAGTTGCCGAAGCGGGTGTCGAAGAAGACCTCGAAGCCATAGATGATCACGGACTGCAGGACCAGCGAGCTGAATCCCGTCACGAGGAAGAACTTGAGGAAGGTGGCGACGGAGACCCGTCCCGGGTGGCGGAACACGAAGAAGTGGTTGAGCGCGTAGGAAATCGTGATGCCGACCAGCACCGAGAAGACGTTCGCGACAAGCGTCGGCAGGTGCAGGAGAAGTACGAGTGCGTTCAAGATGAGGAAGTCGATCGCGGTGTTGGTACAGCCGGCTACGAGGAACCGGACCTTCTGCGAGTCGAGGAGTTTCTTCATCTGTGGTGTCCCGTCCCCCTCTGGCGTCGATCCCGACCGTCGGGCTCCGACGGTCGTCCACCGGGGCGCACGGACAAGGGGTGAATCGCCGCGCACAAGCCCTCATGCTAGCCGCCCGGTGTCCGCCCGCAGCCGTGTGGGCAGTGGCATGTTCCTGAGAGAGTCCGCGGGACACTATGACGCTACCGCGGCTGCCTCGGAGGGGCGCGATCACCGGATCGTTATACTCGCAGGGCTCTCACCGGCCCCCGGTGCACTCGAAGAACGGATGTCCTCGTCTATGCGCTCCCTCGCCGTCGTCGTGCCCACCTACAACGAGGTCGCGAACATCGCGACGCTGTTGCCGAGGGTCGCGCTCGCCGCGTCAAGAAACCCGGACTTCCACCTGACGGTGGCGGTGGTCGACGACAGCTCCCCGGATGGCACGGCCGACAGGGCGCGGACGCTGGCGCAGGAGCTCGGCTCCGACACGTTCGAGGTCCTCGTGCTCTCGCGCGAGAAAAAGGAGGGGCTCGGTGCCGCCTACATTTGGGCGTTCCAGCACCTCCTCGAGGCAGAGCGGCGCTACGACTACCTGCTGCAGATGGACGCTGACCTCTCGCATGACCCCGATTACATCGACGCGTTCCTGCGCGAGGTGCGCGCCGGGGCCGATTTCGTGGTCGCCTCCCGCTACATCGCCGGTGGGGGAACGCCGGATTGGACTCTAGACCGCAAGCTGCTGAGTGGCGGCGGAAACCTTTACACCCGCTTGTTTCTCGGCTCGAGGATCACTGACTGGACCGGGGGCTTCAATCTCTTCAGCGCCGACCTGTTGCGGACCCTGCAGATCGAGACGATCCGGGCGGCGGGTTACGGTTTTCAGATTGTGCTGAAGTTCCGCGCGCTGCGACAGGCGAAAGGCGTGAGGGAGATCCCGATCGTCTTCCTCGACCGCACGATCGGCTCGTCGAAGATCCCGGGTGACACTCTGCTGAAGAACCTCCTGCTGGTCGTGGCGATCCGATTCGGCGGGAAGCACCGCTAACAGCTGGGCCGCGAGGACCGGCCCGGCACTTGACCCGGAATCGCGACAGTAAGAACTCCCGGTGCTTGACCAGTCGCACTTCGTGAATCGCGAGTGCGCTTTCACGAGCCGGTGGCGAAAAGCAGCCACCGCCTGTCCTGGTCCGTGCTCGTAACATCTGGCCGGTCGGCGTCGGCGATCGCGTTGACGAACGTCTTCCAATCGTCGGGTCGGTCGACGTAGGCAAAGGTGTCGACGAGGACCGCACAGGCGCCGGAGGCTTTGTACTCGCGTTCGAATGCGCCGGGGGTCCTTGCGTCGTCGCAGGCGTCAGCTAACCGATTGCTTTGGGAGATCCGGCCCTGGAAGTACTTCTCGTAGCGGTCGCCCTGATTGTTCGAGAGCACACCGAGCTGTAGGGCGATGAGGCCGAGGAGTGATCCGAGGGCGAGCGTGGGCCAGGCGAGGGTGCGCGGCGTCGCCTAGGACGAGTCGGCGTCGGCGACGTGGCTCGGCGCAGGCGCAGAGCGCGGAAGAAGACGTATGCCGTCGCTCCGACGGCAGCGAAGCCGGCGACGTTGTAGACCTTGAACAGTCAGATGCCGTCCGGTGTGAACAAGCCGACGATCGCCACGAAGAGAGCGGACCACGGATCGAACAGTGGCGCGAAAAACAAGTTCTGCGTCGCGAGACATCCGAGTCGGCCGTTGGGTAGGAACGGAGACGCTTCCCTCGCACTCGAAAAGATCGCGTAGTGCAGCACCTGGTCGGGGCCGCCGAACGTCCACCGCTCTCCGAGATTCCGCGGTCTAATCCGCAGATCGTGCAGCCCGCGGGCCGTTGAGAGGAGCGCAGCGCCTGCAGTGAATCCGAGATCGAGCACGAGTGCCGAGCGGTGGCGGCGCTGCCCGCCTGTGGGAGTGGTGGCGGTCGCGGCCTCGAGGATCGTCCGGTGTTGGTTCTTCCAATCGGGGGGTACGCCAGCCGGAAGCGTGGCCGGCCGGGCGCGAAGGGAACCTTATGGTAATTTCTTCACGTTCTGCCGGGAGGCCGCCGCCCAGCCCGCCGTCTCGACTGAAACCGCACCACATGACACGTACTCTCCTCCTCGCCGGCGGCGCCGGATTCGTGGGTTCGCACCTCGCCATCGAGCTCCTGCGGCGCGGTAACCGGGTCGTCGTCCTCGACTCCTTCTTGACCGGATCGACTCGAAACCTCGCTGCTCATCTGGATAACCCCGCCCTCACGATCATCGAGGACGACGCGGCCAATGCCCGTTGCATCACGGGGCCCTTCGACGTGGTACTCCATTTCGCGCCGCCGGCATCACCTCCGCGCTACCTGGAGCATCCGATCGGGACACTGCATGCGGGCTCGGTGGCGACGGAGGCGTTTCTCGACGTTGCGCGCCGCGACGGCGCCAGATTCATCCTCGCGTCGACCTCGGAGGTCTACGGCGATCCGCAGGTACACCCGCAGCACGAGGAGTACTGGGGCAACGTGAATCCCAACGGACCACGCAGCGTCTACGACGAAGCAAAGCGGTACGCGGAGGCTCTCACCTTCGCCTTCCGCCGCAGCTTCGGAGTCGACACGGGCGTCGTGCGGATTTTCAACACCTACGGGCCGAACATGGACATCAACGACGGCCGCGCCGTTCCGGCATTCGTGAAGGCGGCACTCGCCGGATTGCCGGTGCCGATGCAGGGTGACGGCACCCAGACCCGTTCCCTCCTCTACGTCGAAGATCTGGTCGAGGGCGTTCTGAGGATGGTCGATTCGTCGAATTCGGGACCGATCAATCTCGGGTCGGTCGACGAGCTACAGCTGGGCGAGATCGCTCGCCGAATCGTTGCGCTCGCGGGAAGTCGATCCGAGGTCCAGTACGGACCTCGACCGGTCGACGATCCCCAGCGCCGTCGGCCCGACATCACCCGCGCCCACGAGATTCTCGACTGGGAGCCATCGGTGCCGATCGACGAGGGACTGGCGCGAACCGTGCGCTGGTTCGCCGATGATGTGTCGAACAGAGCGTCACTCGGTAAAATTATCGATCTTGATGCCGGTCTACAACGAGGAGGCAACACTGCGGAAGACAGTCGACCGCGTCCTCACTGTCACCTACTAGGAGGCCGTCGAGATCGAGTTGGTCATCGTGGACGACGGAAGTAGCGATTGCACGCGCGAGATACTCGACGAATTCGACGACCCGCGGATCCGGGTATTCCATCAGGCCCGAAATCAGGGGAAAGGCGCAGCGACTACACGCGCTGTCCAGGAGGCGACTGGTGACTACGTTATCGTCTGCGACGCCGACGAGGAGTACCGGCCGAGTGAGATCCCCCCCCTGCTCGAGACGGTTCTCGCCGGCGATTCGGAGCTCGTCTACGGCAGCCGCACCTTCGGCAGCCACACCTCGTTCTCTTACTGGTACCTCCTCGACAACAAGGGGGTGAACCTCGTCACGAACATCCTTTTCAACGCCTATATCTCGGACGTCGAGACGTGCTTCAAGCTGATGCCGCTGAGCCTGTACCGCTCGCTCGACATCCGCGAAAAGGGCTTCGGGATGGAGGCCGAGGTGACCGGCAAGCTTCTCGCTCGCGGCTACCGCCCCTATGAGGTCGGCATCAGCTACAAGGCCCGGAGTCGGGAGGAGGGCAAAAAGATTACCGTCAAGGACGGATTTGAAGCCCTCTGGATCCTCCTGCGGATCAGGATCCGCGAGGGGGCCCGTACTCGTCCGCCGCTGAGCGCGGTGACCTGACGTCGTGGTGCGCGCCCGCGTGAATGTCACTGGCAACGCCGTTCGACAGGGGCCGATCGCGCTCATTCGAGCCGCCTCCGCTGGTCTGGTGTCATATGCGCTGAAGTTTGGTGTCGTCGGCATCCTCGGACTGGTCGTCGATGTGACCGTCTTCAATCTGCTTCGCGCGGGCGGGATTGGCGGTGAGCACCTGCTCTCAGGACCGATCGGTGCAAAGGTGGTTGCCGTCAGCGCCGCGACCGTCGTGACCTGGTTCGGTAATCGCTATTGGACCTTTCGTGAGCACAGGCGGGTGAACTACTTTGCCGAGCTGGCCGAATTCAGCGTGGTAGCCGTCGCGGGCATGCTGGTGAATCTTCTGCCTCTATACGTGTCGCACTACATTCTCGGGCTGGACAACCTCGTTGCCGACAACATCTCGGCCAACGTCATCGGTCTCGCCCTGGCCACCGGATTCCGGTTCCTGCTCTACCGCTTCTGGGTGTTCGGCCACCATCGCTCGGGGGGATCAGTCGAGCGGCGCGAGGCAGAGACGGCCGCCGCTGCTCTGTTCGAGGACGATGCGGCCGCCGTTGCGGACCAGTCCGGTGGTCGTCCTCACCGCCTCTGAGCGCCGAACTTCTCCCCAGCGGCCGAAGAGCGTTGCCTGACCGGTTTCCCGTTCCCGGTCCGGTTGAGACGCGCTGTGGTGGTTCCAGCACAGTGTGCATCGTCTCTCTCGGTGGCAGTGGCTCTGGAGTGAGCAGCAGCGCAGAAAACGGCGATCGTAGTAGGCGAAAAGCTCCTTCATTTTTTGCGGCAACTCATCTGGCCTGCGCGCCCATTTTTGCGCAAAGCTCATCCGAATCGCTGGGCATAACGGGCTCCGTGCTACAACTATTGCTGACGCATCGGGAGACTCGTGCTCTGCCAAAAGACTACGCACAGCGTTGCGACAACGAGTCTTTTCGCCGACGAGCGAGCCCGCGAGAAGGCAACGCCTCCTTCACGATGCCGCAGAATGCGAAGAGCGTGGATCAGACGGGTTGGAATGCTACGAAGAGGATTCATGCCTGATCGGTGAGTGAAGTGAGCCGGGTCAGCCCTGTCTTCTCAGGGCGGCCCGGTTCTGTCGTCCCTTCTCTCACTGAATACACTCTCTCTAGAATTCGTCCGTTGTGCTCTCCCAGCGAGCCGGCACACGTCTGTCTCGTTGTGCCTTCTCCTTGGCCCTCTCTGTCTGTCGCCGTTTCCGAGACGAGGGCCGCTCTACGGTTTCACCGTGTGCGTGGCCAGTTCGGCTCCTCGAAGGCGAGGGCGAGGAGTTGCTGAGCGGCGACGTCCCAGCCGGGAATGGGACCGGCGGGGACCCGGCGGGGAGAGCGCAGCGCCTGCTCGATCGCGACCGTCCAGCCAGCCCGGTCTCCGGGGGCCGTGAACACAGCATCGTCCTCGCGGCCTGCCAGAGCGTCCCGCAGGCCCGGGATGTCGGCGGCGAGCACCGGCGTCCCGCAGGCGACAGCCTCCAGCGCAGGCAGCCCGAATCCCTCGTGCCAGGAAGGCATCGCCACAGCATCGGCACCCGTGAGCAGGGCAGGCAGGTCGTCATCCGGTACGTAAGCGGAGGCGAACCGCACGTCGGCTCCCGCAACGACCGCGCGGGTCACAGCGGCGTGCACGTCCTCGTTGTCCCAGCCATCGCCGCCGACGAGCAGGAGCGTGTGCCCATCGGGTCGATCGGCGAGACGGTAAGCGTCGACCAGGGTCACCAGGTTCTTGCGCCGCTCGATCGAGCCGACGAAGAGGAGATAGGAGCCAAGCGAGTGCTCCGCGCGGACGCGGGCGACCTCCGCATCGCCGCGGGGATGGAAGAGTTTGGCGTCGATGGTTGTCGGCAGGACCCGTACCCGCGCGGAATCGACCCCGAGTGCACTCTCGACCTCGGCAGCCGAGGACGGCGTGTTGGTGAGCACGAAGTCGCTGCGTCCGATCCAGCGCGGCACCGAGCGAGCGAGCAGCTCGCGACGCTCCCGCGGCACCAGATCCGGTAGAACGGCGAAGCAGACGTCGTGCACGAAGGTGAGCGAGCGGGAGCGTGTGAGCGGCCAACTACGGAAGTTGGGGAAGAGGTAGACCCCGCGGCCGAGCAGCAGATCGATCCCTGGGGCCGGGAGCCGCGTGAGGGCGCTCCAGAGGAGCCGGGGGAGTGGGACCGGCCGCAGGCGCAGCGTGCGAAATCCGAAGCGCTTCAGTGCGCGGACCTCGCCCGCTGGGACGACGAGTTGTACATCGACACGCTCGGCGATCTCCTCGGTGTCAAGCGCGTGAAGCAGGCCGAGTAGGACGCGGCCGACCCCCGTCAGCCGCGGAGCCGTGAGGGCGGTGGCATCGACAAGAAGGCGGTCGCGCCGGGCGGTCACGGCCGACTGAGACGGACTGCCGAGTCGATGTCGACCACGCCGTCGTGCACGGAGGAGCGTTCGACCGTGAAAGTCGCGGCGACTGGGATCCGCATGGTTTCGCCCTGGGAGAAGGTGGCGGCCGAGGCGTGCACGGCGTAGTTGCCCCCACCGAGGTGCAGGTCGGGCAACGTGAAGGTGACGGTCATCTCGCCGTCGACTGCGGTCAGTGGGGTGCCAATCCTCTCGGTGTTCGTGCCGAAGACGCGCTGGCCGAGCGGGGTGTCGATTCCCATGCCGATGTTCCAGTCGTCAACCGGGCGACTCGTGCGCACGGTGACGTCGAATTCCAGCGTCTCGCCGCTGCGGACGACCGTGCCCCCGTGCTCGAGGGAGCCGCCACGCAGCGCGCAGCCCAGGATCTCGATGAGCTGGGGGGCTGGCTCATCGATGGCCCCGGCCGCCGCGGCCTCGCGCTCTTGGCGTGCGGCACGGCGGTCCTCGAAGCTCTCGCGGAGGACCTGTAGGCCCTCGGACGTTTCGCCGTCGAAGACGACGGTGCCCTTCTCGAGGACGATCGTGCGGTCGCAGAGCTCGCCGACCTGCTCCAGCGAGTGGGTGACGAGGATGATGGTCTTGCCTGCGCGCTGAAACGCCCGGATGCGGTCCATGCACTTGCGCTGGAACGGCTCGTCGCCGACGGCCAGAACCTCATCGACCAGCAGGAGATCGGGATCGGTGTGAATCGCGATGGCGAACGCGAGCCGGACGTACATTCCCGAGGAGTAGAACTTGACCTGGGTGTCGATGAATTCGGCGATCTCGGAGAAGTCGACGATTGAGTCGAACTTGGCGTCGAGTTCACTCCGCGACAGGCCGAGGATCGCGCCGTTGAGGTAGACGTTCTCGCGGCCGGTGAGGTCCGGGTGGAAGCCGGCCCCCAGCTCGAGGAGGGCGGCGAGCCGACCGCGGCGCTCGACCGTGCCGGTGGTGGGCTGCACGATCCCACCGATGAGCTTGAGCAGCGTGCTCTTGCCCGAGCCGTTTGCTCCGATCAGGCCGACCGTGGACCCCAGCGGGATCTCGAGGTCGACGTCGCGGAGGGCCCAGAATTCGTCGCGGTGCTTGCGCCCGCGGCCGAAATTGACGATGCGCTCCTTGAATGACTTGTCCTTACGGATGACAAAGCGCTTGGAGGCGTTGCGCACGCGAACGACGGTGGGGGCGCCGCCGGAAGCGGGTGCAGCGTCGGACTTACTGGTGAGGGTCACGATCAGATCTCCTGGGCGAAGTTGCCCTCGAGGCGCCGGAAGATCCGGTGGCCGATCCACACGAACACCACCCCGACGGCGAGGACGATGAGCAGGCGGAGTTCCATGTCCGGAGGCCAGACCTGAGGCGCAATCGGGTTGCCCTCGATCACGCTGGTGCGCGAGCCGTCACCCCAGATGGCCCGCTGGAAGGCGAGGATCGCGTTCGAGATCGGGTTGATCAGGTAGAGCTGCTCCGCCCAGCCGTGGCCGGCGCCGGTCGATGCGTTGACGACGAAGTTCCAGGCGTAGACGATCGGGGAGAGCCAAAAGAAGATTTGCAACCCAACCTCAACGAGGAACTGGACGTCGCGAAGGTAGACGTTGAGAGCCGACAGGGCGAGCGCCAGGGCGAGTCCATAGACCAGCACGATTGCAAGTGCCGGAACCATGTACAGCAGGTTCCGATTGAAGACCAGCGAGCCGGTGATCAACGCGCCCGCGATAAGGACCACGAACTGGACACCGAAGTTGAACAGAGCCGAGCCGATTGCGGCGACCGGGAAGATCTCGCGCGGCAAGTAGACCTTCTTAATGAGGCCGCCGTTGCCGAGGATCGAGGTGGTGCCGGCGGTGACGATCTCGCTGAACAGGCCCCAGAGCGTGAGGCCAGAGAAGACAAAGATCGCGAAGTTGGGGACGCCGCGGGACGCCCCGAGGATCTGCCCGATTGCCACGTAGTAGATGAGGAGCATGATCAGGGGCCGGACGAGGCTCCAAATGAAGCCGAGGCTGCTGTCTTTGTAGCGAGACTTCAGCTCGCGGCCGACCAATAGCTTGAGCAACTCGCGGTGGCGCAGGATCTCGGCGAGGGAGGCAATGAATCCGCCAGAGCCCCCGCCGACGGCCGACGTGGTGCCGGCGATCTGGAACGGCTCGTCGGCGATCGCGCGCGCGCGATCCACAGCACTGCTGGGCATGGAACTCCAAGCTCTCGGCCTCCGCCGGGCGACGGACCGCATCATTATACGTGCGGGCTCTCCGGGAGCCGCGGCTGGCGTGCCGGGTCTCGCCCTTTCGCAGGTAGTCTTGCTCCCGCTCGCCGACTGAACGACACGAACGAGGTGTTCGCCATGCCCACGCAGCCATCCGACGTCCCGCTGGACCCCGAGCCGCAGATCGCAGGGGATCCGGCTCCCGTCCTCGGCGGTTCCGGAGAGGACGCTCCTCCCGCGCCCGACCCGAGCCTGGAGGCCGCCGTCGACGACACTCCACATGCGCCGGCGGTCTCGCGTGGCGATGCCGCGTCCACGCGCGTCGCCCCTGCGCGTGCGGCTCCCGTCGCCGTCCCCCCTCCTGCCGAGCGCGAGTCCGAGGGCGCCGAGCTCGTCCGACTGCGCGCACAGGTCGATGCCCTCCTGAATGACCCTTTCGACGAATGGGTCAAGCGAATTCAGGTAGGTGGAGTGACCGCCTCTGGCTTTGAGCGCACGCTGTCGTGGCGGGTGACCAAGCCCCTGCGCCTCGTCCGTACCTTCCAGATCCGCGTCGAGCAGCTCGGTCTGCCGGGAGCCGTTGGCCATAGCGCACGGTTCATTAAGCGCCGCCTGTCCGGTCGGGCGCGATGAGCGAGCGGCCCAGCGCCACGAGCGAGAGCGCTGTCGCCGCGCGCGCCGTGCGCACGGAGGCAATGCTGCAGCGACTCGAGCAGATCGGCGCCTTGCTCTTCACGGAGGAGCGCCGGGCGGCGCTGTGTGCACGCGGAGCGGGTGTCTACCTCGACGAGGTGGCCCGCGAGATCCGCCTCCGCCAGGACGACGAGCTGACGTGGGTCGCGCTTGTCTCCTTCACCGCCGCATACCCGACGAGCGAGCTTTTCGACTGGTTCCGCCGCGCTCTTGAGCTCGCGCCGGAGGAGGCGGCCCTGCGCATCTTCCTCGAGGCCGGCTCGCGCACCGCCACAGGTTTTGCCGATCTCGACGCCCGCGTCGAGGTGGTTACCGGGGCGGTCGTCGTTGACGTCGACTTCCCGGCGCGGCACTCGCACAACACCGGAGTGCAGCGCGTCGTCCGCCAGACGGTCTCGCGCTGGGACGCGGAGCAGGAGATTGTGCCGGTCGCTTGGGTGCACGGCTCGATGTCCTTTCGGCGCCTTAGTGCGATCGAGCACGAGCGCGTCGTTGATTGGTCCTCCTCGGCTCGGCGCGATTGGGAGCACGGCGATCCGGAGCAGACCGAGTTCGTCGTCCCGTACCGCAGCATCGTTGTCATTCCCTCGGTGCCCAACTACAACCAGTGCGGGCCCCTCGCGGCGCTCGCCGAGTACTCCGGCAATGAGGTCGTGATCCTCGGCCATGACGCGATCCCGGTCGTGAGCGCGGACACCGTGCCGCCGGAGGAGACGGTGCGTTTCGTCAACTTCCTCGCCGTCGTCAAGCACGCCGAGCGCGTTGCGACGGTGAGCGCGGCGGCCGCACTCGAGTTCGACGGCTTCGTTCGTGCCCTCCCCGCCCAGGGACTGACCGGACCTGTCGTGGTGCCCGTGCCGCTGCCCGTCGAGCTGCCTGATGGGCTGCGCTCGGACGGTCGTGGTTCGACCGGCGTGCCGCTCGTGCTCTGCGTCGGCAGTCAGGAGCCGCGCAAGAATCACCTCGCTGTCCTGCACGCCGCCGAGGTCCTCTGGCGGGAGGGCCTACGGTTCCGCGTCCGCTTTATCGGCGGGGCCAACCCGTGGGCGCATCAGGTGTTCGATCCGCGCGTGCGCGAGCTGGTTGCGGCGGGGCGACCGGTCGAGGTCCTCCGCGGCGCCGACGACGATGTCCTGGTCGCCAGCTACCGCGAGGCGCTGTTCCTGGCGTTCCCGTCGCTGCACGAGGGTTACGGTCTCCCGGTCGCAGAGGCGCTCGCGATCGGGCTCCCTGTGCTTACCTCCCGCTACGGAAGCACCGCGCAGATCGCCGAGCACGGCGGCTGCGTCCTCATCGACCCCGAGTCCGACGAAGAGATCACCGACGGAATGCGCCGCCTACTGACGTCCCCTGAGCTGGTCGACTCGCTCCGGCACGAAGCAGCCGAGCGGCCGGAGCGCACCTGGGACGACTACGCCCGCGAACTCTGGAGCGCCCTCATCGGACCGTCGGTGCTCATTGAGCAGGAGGAGGCGCCCCGTGCGCTCTAAGCAGTATCTGGTCGACCGCCTCGCCACGCTGGTGCGAACGCTCGCGCCGTCGGTTGAGCCGCTCGAGAGCGTCGGCGCGCTGACGGGGCAGCTCAGCGTGCTGCTACCCGCCCCCTCCGACCGCGAGGTCTGGCTGGTGCTGGCCGTGCTCCGGGGGACCCTGCCGCGCCGCGAGGACGTCGTCGACGGGCGCCGCCGGGCTCGGCTCGATGGCACTGCGGCGCTGCTTGCGCACGCTGCGTCGAGCATCGCCTCCACCCGCGTGTTCGCGCGGTTCCACCACCCAGAGGTCGAGGTGGTCGTTGGCGCCGTCGTGGTCGACGTTCACCACACCGCGCGCACTGGCCTCGCGACGGGAATCCAGCGGGTGGTACGCCAGAGCCTTGTCCGCTGGACCCGTGACCACGAGATCGTCCTGGCCGGCTGGGACTCCACTCACGAGTCGCTTGTGATGCTGACGCCGGAGCAGCGCCGCAATGCGGTCTCGGGCGACGTTCCCGACGCCGTCGAGGATCGCTCCCGCGTGATCGTGCCCTGGCAGGGCACCTACATCCTGCCCGAGCTTGCCGTCGAGGACGAGCGGACGTCGCGAGTCTCGGCTCTCGCCGAGTTCAGCGGCAACCGGACCGGCACCATCGGCTTCGACTGCGTTCCGGTGACCACCGCCGAGACGGCCAGCACCGGCATCAGCGCCGCCTTCTCGCGCACGCTTGTGGCCGTCTCGCATATGGACCGCATCGCGACCATCTCGGAGGCGGCCGCCATCGAATACTCCGGCTGGCGGCACATGCTGGGCAGCGTCGGGATGCAGGGGCCTGACATCCTCCCCATCCTGCTGCCCTCGCAGCCCGAGGACGTCTCGGAGCAGGAGCTGGCTACGGCCGCTCGCTCGCTCGTGACCGGCGCGTTGCCGCTCGTCGTCTGCGTCGGCAGCCACGAACCGCGCAAGAACCACCTCGCAGTGCTACAGGCGGCCGAGATCCTTTGGCGTCGGGGACTGAAGTTCAGCCTGGTCTTCATCGGCGGCAACGCCTGGAGCAGCGCCGAATTCGAGTACCGCCTCGAGGTGCTCGAGGGTTTCGGCCGGCCGGTCCGGTCGCTGTCCAAAATCACGGACGCGCTGCTCTGGAGCGCCTACCGCCTTGCCCGGTGCACGGTGTTCCCCTCCATTAACGAGGGCTATGGTCTGCCGATCGTCGAGTCGATCTCGGTCGGGACGCCGGTCGTCACTTCGGGCTTCGGCAGCATGCGCGAGGTCGCCTTGGGCGGCGGCGCGCTGTTTGTCGACCCGCACGATGACCACGACATCGCCTCCGCTCTGGAGCGCCTCCTCACCGACGACGCGCTGCATGACCGGCTCTCGGCCGAGGCGCTCGCGATCGACGGCGGCACTTGGGACGAGTACGCCGAACGGGTCTGGTCGTACCTGGTCGACGGCGAGGGTGTTCCTGAGGAACGTGCGGCAACCGCGACCACGAGGACCGCCTGACCGACGTCACCGCATGCACGCGGCCCCCGCTCCGATACCGGAAGCGGGGGCCGCGTGCATCTGTGCGGTCAGTTCGCGCGGCGGGCCAACTCGAGATCGTTCTCGACCATGCGGGCGACGATCTGCTCGAAGCTGACGGTCGGCGTCCAGCCGAGGACCTCGCGGGCCCGGGACGCGTCGCCCCGCATCTCGGGGGCGTCGACGGGTCGGGCGAACCGCGGGTCGATCGTGACGCGCTGTTCCCAATCGTCGATCCCGGCGGCCGTGAAGGCAGCGCGGACAAAGTCGCGGACCGAGTGCGCGACTCCGGTCGCCACGACGTAGTCGTCGGGCTGCTCGGCGCGTGAGGCGCGCACGAGTGCATCGACGTAGTCGGGCGCCCAACCCCAATCGCGCCGAACGTCGAGGTTGCCCAGGGACAGCTCCGTCTCGGCGCCCGTCGCGATCGCGGCGACTCCGGCCGTGATCTTTCGGGTCACGAAGCTGAGCGGCCGGCGCGGCGACTCGTGGTTGTAGAGAATCCCGGAGGAGGCGTGCAGGCCGCGGCCTCGGTAGACGGCGACGAGGTGGTGCGCGAACGCCTTTGCTGCGCCGTACGGCGAGACGGGGCGGATCGGGGTCTGCTCGGTCTGCGGGTTCTCGGTCGCCGCTCCGAAAATTTCGGAGGAGGAGGCCTGAACGAACCGTACCTCGCGTCCGGCCGACTCCTGGAGCGCCAGAGACGCTTCCAGGAGCGCGGCGACGGCGGTGCCGGTGATCTCGGCGGCCAGCACGGGCTCCTGCCAGGAGAGCGCAACGGAGGAGAGGCCGGCGAGGTGGAAGACGGCGTCCGGCTCCGCCTGGGCGACGATGCGGCCGAGGCCGGAGGAATCGCGCAGGTCGCCCTCGAAAGGGCGCACGGCGGTGGGCAAGGCTGAATCGTCGGTCCCGCGCACAAGCGCGGAGACGTCCCAGCCGTCGGCGAGCAGGCGCTCGACGAGGTAGCCCCCGTCCTGCCCGCTCGCTCCGGTGACGAGCGCTGACGGCATGGCGGCTACTTGATCAGAGCGGACTGCTCGGCGAGGTCGTTCTCGACCATCATGGCGACCAGCTCGGGGAAGGAGACCTTCGGCTCCCAGCCGAGGACCTCGCGGGCCTTGGTCGCATCGCCGATGAGAAGGTCGACTTCGGCAGGCCGCATGAAGGCGGGATTCTGGGTGACATAGGGGGTCCAGTCGTCGATGCCGACGGACTGGAAAGCGATGTCGAGGTACTCGCGGATCTCGTGGGTCTCCCCGGTCGAGACCACGTAGTCGTCGCCCGCGGGCTGCTGCAGCATGCGCCACATCGCATCGACGTAGTCGCCGGCGAAACCCCAGTCGCGCTTGGCGTCAAGATTGCCGAGCTCGAGCGTCTCCTGGAGGCCGAGCTTGATCCTGGCCACCGCGAGGCTGATCTTGCGGGTGACGAACTCGGGGCCGCGGCGGGGGGATTCGTGGTTGAAGAGGATGCCCGAGGACGCGTGCATGCCGTACGACTCGCGATAGTTGATGGTCATGTAGTGGCCGAAGACCTTGGCAACGCCGTAGGGGGAGCGCGGCCAGAGCAGCGTCTCCTCGCTCTGCGGGACCTGCTGCACCTTGCCGAACATCTCGGACGAGGAGGCCTGGTAGAACTTCACGCGGGACATGTCGTCACCGGCGTAGAGCCGGGTCGCCTCGAGGATGTTGAGGACGCCCTTGCCGGTTACGTCGGTCGTCAGCGACGCGTTCTCCCATGAGTAGGCGACGAACGAGATGGCGCCGAGGTTGTAGACCTCGTCCGGCTGGGCGGCGGCGAGCACGCGCACGAGGCTCGACACGTCGGTCAGGTCGCCCGTGAGTAGCTTCACCTCGGGGACGGTGCGGCGCACCAGCTCGTACTTGGGGTTGTTCTGCCCGCGGACGAGGCCGAAGACCTCGTAGCCCTTCGAGAGCAGCAGCTCGGCGAGGTAGAGGCCGTCCTGGCCGGTGATTCCTGTGATCAGAGCGCGAGGCACGTGGTGGTCCAATTCGTCGGGGTCGATGACAGCGGGCTTCATCCTACCCACGGGCGTCAGCGGGTACCGGGAGCGGCGTGGCCCCGCCGGTATTCTGGGCCGGCCCGGACCTGATTGGACTCCATGCCGCACCCGCTCCCTGTCACGCTCGCCGTGCTCACCGTCGATCCTGGAGGCATGGGCGGCGGCGAGACTTACGCCCGGGCGCTGACGCGCCTCCTGGTGCCGCGGCCCGACGAGGAGGGACTCACCGTTCGGGTGCTCGTCCCCGAGAACGCGCGCGGCTTCAGCGAGGGAGTGCCCGAACTCGTGGCGGACGGAGTCGTCAGCGGGGCCGGGCACCGCCGCCGGGCAATCGGGATGCTCCAAGCACTGCTGCGCACACCGCGCCTGCGCCGCCGCCTGGGCACAGACACCATCCTCTATTTCCCCTTCACCGTGCCGCTGCCCTGGCCCTCGCGCCGCCAGGGTCACGTGCAGATGGTGTTCGACCTGCAGCATCGCGATCTACCGCAGCTCTTTCCCCGTGTCGAGCGCTTCTTCCGCCGGATCGCCTACGAGGCGACCGCGCGGCGGGCCGACGCCGTCATCACCATCAGTGCCTTCACGAAAGGGCGGATCGTCGAGCTGCTCAAGATCCCCGAGGAGCGGATCCACGTGTCGCACCTCGGCGTGGACTCCGAACGCTTCACCCCGAACTTCGGCCCGCGCGAGGACTTCGTGTTCTACCCGGCGCGGGCCTGGCCGCACAAGAACCACGCCCGCCTTTTCGAGGCGATGCGGCTGCTGCGGGCGGAGGGACACGCCCTGCGTCTGGTGCTCACCGGAGGCGATCTGGAGCGGCTCGGCCCGCTGCCGGACTTTGTCGACTGGCGCGGCCACGTCACTCCTGAAGAACTCGCCGACCTCTACCGTCGCGCCGCGGTGCTGGCGTTCCCGAGCCTGTACGAGGGATTCGGTTTCCCGCCGATCGAGGCGATGGCCTCCGGCTGCCCGGTCGCTGCGGCCAACTCGGGCTCGCTGCCCGAGATTTGCGGTGAGGCCGCGGTCTACGTGGACCCGCTAGAGCCGCGGTCGATCGCCGACGGAATTCTCGAGGCGATCGCCAGGACCGCCGAGCTCGGCCCCCGGGGTGTGGAGCGGGCACGCCGCTTCAGTTGGGAGCGCTGCCGCGAGGAGCACCTCGCGGTGTTTCGCGCGGTGGGGGAGCAGCGCCGCCGGTGACCGCTGGTTCGTTTCTGTCGGTCGGCCTCAGTCGCGCGGGTGCAACAGGCGGCGCCAGCTCAGCCCCTGCGCCGCCCGCATCGCGCAGAGCACGACGAGCAGCCAACCCGCGTCGAGCAGGATCGAGCTCTCGGCGAGGCTGGTGATAATGAGCACCGCGAGCACCAGCACCGGCCAGACATGAACGACCGCACGGCGCTCGGAGGCGATCAGCCAGGAGCGCCAGAGCGCGAGGCCCACCAGCACGACGAAGAGCACCACTCCGACCGCGCCCACCTGCAGCGCCACGTCGAACAGCGCATTCAGGCTCGATGAGTGCGGTCGGCCGGAGAGAGAGTCGATGGCCACGAAGGGGGAGAGGTCGGTGCGCCAATAGCCGACCCAGCCCCAGCCGATGATCGGCGCGAGGTCGGTGAAGCGCCAGACCTGCTGCCAGAGCCGCAGCCGGAACTCGAACTCGCTGCCCGCGTTGAGCAGTTCGATCACGCGGTAGCGCAGGAGCCAGGCGGTCAGGGCCGCGGCGACGGCGACGCCGAGGACGATGTACTGCCTCCGTCGGCGCTGAGTGCCGTCGCCGTGACGCACCCAGCGCAGGGCGAGGGCGACCACGGCGGCCACCGCGAGGACGCCGGCGCTCACGGCTGAGCGGGTGAAGAGCAGGGTCACCACCGCCAGCACGATCGAGGCGATCGCCGGGCCGCGGGCGACGGAGCGAGTCATGAGTTCAACCGAGAACGTCACGATCGCCAGAAGGCAGACGAGCCCCAGCTGGTTGCGGGTGCCCACGAGCCCCTGGATCGGCCCGCCGAGCGCCAGCAAGCCCTCGACGCCGAGAAAGCGCAGGGGCCGGTCAATCAGGACCCCGGCCAGCACCTCGACGGCGATCGAAGCGATCAGCACGAATCGCAGCACGTCGCCGACCGAGCGAATGATCTGGATCACGTCGCGAGTGAGCCCGATCGCGATCGCGAGGAAGGCAAGCGCGAACTGGTAAGCAACCCCCGTGACCGTCGCCCACTGGTATCCACTCCAGATCACGCTCAGGCCGATCCAGCCGAGGAACATCAGGATGCTCGTCGGCAGCAGACCCTCCCAGTCGAGCAGGCCGCGGCGCAGGACCAGCATGACTGCGGCGAGGATGGTCAGGCCCGCGATCGCCGCGATGTAGCCGGGCCAACCGATCATCCCTCGCACGGCGGGAGCGCAGAGAACGGTGACGAGGGTTGTCTGCGCGAGGGCCGCGGCGAACTGCGGCGAGGCCGCCGCGTCGGCGACGGAGGAGGGGACCGAGGGGCGGCGGGGCCTCATCGCCTCGGGTGGGCACTCGCGAGAGGGAGCGGTGCCGAGGTGAGGACATCGGCCGCTTCGGACGCGGGCTGCTTGGTCTGCACGGCGAGCAGTACCAGGAGCAGCCAGCCGCCCTCGATCAGGATCCGGCTCTCGACGAGGGATTGCGCGAGCAATGCGACGACGAGCAGGAGCGGCGCGAGGGAGACGGCGGAGTAGGGCAGAACCTCCGTCGCCGTGAGCCTCGGGCGGTCGACCGCCCGGAACCACGAGCGCCAGAGGGTTGAGACCGCGACGGCGGCGAAGAGGACGAGGCCGACAGCGCCGAGTTGGAACGCGACGTCGAGCCAGGCGTTGTGAGCCTGGAGGTAGAGGACGCCCTTGCGCTCGGCCAGCGTGTCGAACGGAGCGACCCACGGCGCCCAATAGCTGACCCAGCCCCAGCCGAACATCGGACGTTGCGCGGCCAGCTCGGCGACGGAGTGCCAGATGTCGAGTCGGCCGGTCGCATCCTCGCTCTTGCCGAGGAGGGCGAGTAACGCGGACCAGCCCGCGACGCCTCCCGCGACCACGACCACGGTGAGGCCGGCCGCGGTGAGGTAGACGGGCCGCCGTCCGGATTCGCCGCGGCGGCGCGCCCAGAGCGCGAAGACGGCGGCGAGCACGACGGCGACGGCGCAGACCAGCACGGTGGCGGAGCGCGTGAGCGCGAGCGAGGCGGCGAAGAGGACGATCCAGACCACCCCCCAGCGGCGGTGGATCGAGTGCGCTGCCAGCTCGAGTGCCACGACGACGAGCCCCAGCAGAGCGAGGAAGCCGAGCAGGTTGCGGTTGCCGACGATGCCCTGGATCGGCTCGCCCGTGAACAGGGCGGCCTGCGACCAGTAAAACGCGGCGGGAACGCGCCCGTCGGCGGGGACGTCGATCCCGACGGGAAGGAGCGGCTGACGGACGACGACCGCGACCACCAGCTCGAAGAGCAGTGAGAGCCCGGTCGAGATTCGCAGCGCCCGCCCCAGCGCGGTCACGAGCTCACCGGTGCTGAGGGTCAGGGCGAGCACGACGCCGCCGAGCGTCGTGGCCAGCTGTGCGGTCACTCCGATTGCGCTCGCGCCGGGATACGCCGACCACAGCAGCGAGAGCACCGCGAGTGCGAGGAAAGCGACCAGCGACTTTGGGGTGCGCGCCCAGCGCAGGCGCGGACGGGCGCGCACGAGGACGACGATCGAGGCGATGAGGAGGACGGCGACGACCGCGCCCCAGCCCCACCAGCCGACACAATTGCGTACAGACTGACCGGCCAGCAGCACCGCGAGAACCGCCACCGCCAGCACTCGAGGAGCGGCGGGGGCGGCGCGTCGGATCATGGCGACCAGTCTAGAGAGCGGGCGCAGTGCGGCGGCGGCGCCTCAGGCGAGGTGTGCTCGGTGACTGGCGCCGTGATAAGGACCCGAGCGGGGCTTCGTGTGTAGGTGCGCCTTGAGCTTTCGGGAGGGCTTGGGCTCGCTCTCGCGCGGCTTCCCCTTCGCGATCGTCATGGCCTCGTGCGTCCGCGGTCGGATCAGGTCACCCTCGAACTCTGCGATTATCGCGAGGGCGGTGAACGGCAGCCGGACGATCTCTGGTGTCGTGACCTGGACTGCTAGTGGTCAACTGCATCCCCTTGCAGAGTTCGTCAGCATCGTCGCGCCCGTCGGTGATCGACCCAGTGAGACTGTCGAGCGTCGTCACGAAGAGCGTCGAGTCGGTGCCCCACGCGGCTATAGTCTCGCGCAGCGCAAGGTAGCTCTCGGTTGGATCCGGTGAGGCCGGCGCCGACGCAGACCCGATCCGCCGACACTCCGACCGCGCGTAGCGCCTCACGCCGCACCTGGGCATCCTGCTTGTCGGTGGAGACGCGGGCGCAGCCGACCAGTTCTGCGATGCGTTCGCTGTCTCAGCAGGAGGCCCCGTGGCGGCCGTCGCTCGTGATTTGTGTGTTGCTCGGAAGAGCCACGGAGATATAGAATTTTGTAAGCCCGGGGCGTTGAGCCCCAGGAAGTGAGCCCGAGACCCGTCCGGAATGGACGCGGCGCTCGGGTTTCGCGTGTTTAAGGCGTGATGTCGATCACCTCACTGATCATCGGCTGGGCCCGCCGCCGCCAGTCGCCGCCACGAGCCCACGCCCACCCCACAGCATCCGGAATAGCAAGGAGTGGCTCGCTGGCTGCGGACTCGTGCCAATACTCCAACGTGCCAGCACTACAAGCGCGGCGGGTTGCTTCGATGATGCACTGCTTGTCGCGCGCGACCAGCGTCTCATCGCGCTCGAGACAGAGACGTCCTCCGACCGAGCCGATGGTGCCGACGAGTTCTTCGAGGCAGCGCCGACGACGCTCGACCTCGCTGCCGAGACCGCGCGGCGCCCGGAAGATTGTCAGCGTGGTCTCGAGTTCAGCGAACGTGTCGAGTAGGAGCCGCTTTCGCGACTCCTTCTCCTGCTTCATGTGCAGTCGAGGCTGGCCAGGAAGGAGCAATGTGCGGACCACGCGTCGACAATCCACGACGTCGCGAGGAACGATCGCCGCCGCAATCAGCAGGTAATCCTTCGCCTTCGACTCGTCGACGAACAGAGAGGCGCCGCTCACATCTCATCCTCAGCAGGCCAGTCGACCTCAAAATAGCCAGTCCTGTCCCGCTCGCTGCCCGCTCCGCCCCAGAGCTTGACGATCGACCGGCCGAACTCATGGGGGTCCACGGCATCTTCGCCGTCAAGGTACGCTTCGATCGCAAACGTCAACATATTGCCCGGCTCGTTAAGCATGGGAGGAGGAGCGGTCACCGTGGATTCGATCGAACGTCCAGCCATTCGGTAGTCGCGGACGAGCCATACAAGCCATTCCGAGACCAGCCAGCCGTCACCGGACGGGCCGGCCGAAAAGATGTCGACGTGGCTGTCGGCAGACATGATGTTCCACCAGAGGGTCCAAACCGGGCGCTCTCGATGTTCATCCGTCGTCGCGAATGCGCTGATACCGGGCATTGCGTTGAGAAGCTTGCACGGCCACCGCAGGATCGCAGGAGTGTGAGGGTCGATCGCATCGGCATCGGCATCGTCAGCAACCGCGGTCCGGAATCTCTCCAACCCTGCTAAATTACTGAGGTACTGAGCGCGCTCGAAGCCGTCTTGAATCTTCCACCAGTGGTCGTCGTCTGAGTCGAAGTCGACCGAGCAGTGCCACTGATCCGACAGCTTGACAACGACACGGGCAAGAACACCGACCGCAGTCGTGCTCGCGAGCATCGCTTCCGCATAGGCGACATCGGCATCCCCCGGGCTCGCAGCTTTGGCAGCGAGAACAAGCTCGCGAAGGGTTTCCACATCCGCGCGGCGGTACTCAGCCGAGGCCTGTGAGACGGTCTTCGCGCTCACTCCGAGCTCGGCCGCAACGCTACGTCCCGTTGCTCCCGGCTCTAGAGTCGCTTCGTAGATCGCCCGCCGTCGCACATCCGCAAGCTGCGAATGAAGTCCCCGAACCTCGTCTCCGACGCGCACACACTCAGTCGCCCGCTCGAGCGGGTCCGGGATCGCCGATACGGAGGCGACGAGTTGCCGCAGCAACCCGTCTGCATCACGCTCTTCGGATTCAATCACTGCACTATTCTAGCAAAAGATTACCCCCGGGGGGAATGCCGTAACTGGCAGGAGTAAACTTCGATAAAGCGGGCGACGACGGCGCGAGCGATGAGGGCGCTAAAAGTTTTCCCGGATAAGTGTGGACGCTGCGTTAGTCTCGGTCGCCGTCCCCTATGGAATCCCTGACGGAACGTCAGCAGGAGTCGAGCCCTGCCTTGTGTTCGCTCCAGCGGAGTCGAGGCTTAAGATCGGTCGCACGGGGCGCGATCACGACTGGCGACACGTCGCGCGGTATTGCCGCGAAAAAGCCTGAGCGCTTATCCGCAGCCAGGGAGAGCAAGCCGAATTCCGCGGGCAAGCGGCATGTGACATCTTCGGCCTGTAGAGGAACTGTGGAGACCAACCCCACAGGACCGGTCCGTTTCACGTCGGCCCACGTCGTCCGCTAGTGGCCACTGCGCGCCTCAACCGCACCGCGCAGCGCGGACGTTCACACGAACGCGGCGGTGCCAGTGATCGAGCGGCCGACGATCAGAGTGTTCATCTCGCGGGTGCCCTCGTACGAATAGAGGGCCTCCGCGTCGGCGAAGAAGCGGGCCACCCCGTAGTCGAGAACGATGCCGTTGCCGCCCATCACCTCGCGGCACCACGCCACGGTCTCGCGCATCCGGGCCGTCGCGTAGGCCTTGGCCAGAGCCGAGTGTTCGTCGCGCTGTTCACCGGCGTCGAGCATTTCGGAGACGCGGGTGGCCAGGGCAATGCTCGCGGTGATATTGCCGATGCTCTTCACGAGGAGGTCCTGCACCAGCTGGTGGCCGACAAGCGGCTTGCCGAATTGCACGCGCTCCTTCGCGTAGCGCAGCGCGGCGTCGTAGGCGCCGATCGCGACTCCGATGGCCTGCCAGGCGACCTCCGCGCGGGTGAGGCGGAGGACCTTTGCCGTGTCGCGGAAGGAGTCGGCGCCCTGGAGGCGCAGCGACTCAGGTACCCGCACGCCCTCGAGCACGATGTCGGCGTTTTGCACGGTGCGCAGGCTCTGCTTGCGGGCGATGGAGGTGGCCCGGTAGCCGGGCGTCGACGTGGGCACGAGGAAGCCCTTCACCTGGCCGTCGGCGACGTCCTTTGCCCAGATCACGGTGACGTCGCTGAAGGTTGCGTTGCCGATCCAGCGTTTTTCGCCGTCGAGTACCCAGGAGTCGCCGTCGCGCTGGGCGGTCGTGCGCAGTCCCTGCGCCGAATCGGAGCCGGAGTGCGGCTCGGTCAAGCCGAACGCGCCGATCACCTCGCCCGAGGCCAGCTTCGGCAGCCATTCCGCGCGCTGCTCCTCGGAGCCGGCGACGCCGACGGCCCCCATCACCAGCCCGTTCTGCACGCCGACGTAGGTCGCGATGCCCGCATCCACGCGGCCCAACTCCAGCGCCACCCAGCCGCGGAACACTGCCGAGTTCTCGATCGAACGGGTCTTAGGCCAGGAGAGGCCGATGATGCCGGTCGCGTGGAGGCTTGGGATCAGCTGCCGCGGGAACTCGGCGCGCTCCCAGTAGTCGTCGGCGATCGGCCGGACCTCCTGTTCGAGGAACGCGCGCACGCCGACGATCAGCTCCTTCTCGGCGGGGGAGAGGCTCGCCTCGAACCCGTAGAAGTCGGCCGCCAGGGTCTCGAAGATCGTGCTGTCCATGCTCCATGCTCCCTTGCTTATCGGATGCTGCACCGCTGCCCGTCGTGGGTGGCGACGGTACCGCTCGGCTCAGCGTACGAACGACCGGTGCGAGCGCGCCGTCCTCTGGCGGCGAGCACCAACAGGTGGGCCCTCCTCCCCGGTCGGCGTTGTGGATCCTGCTACCGTCGGGCGCGGCGGCCCCGGCGGATCCGGACGAGCGCCTCCGACCTACTCCCCAGACGGAAGGCCAGAGTTCCCGTGTTTATCCCGATCGGCAACACTCCCCGCGACTACGCCTGGGGGTCGCTCACCGGCATCTCCGAGGCTCTGGGCACGGCTCCCTCCGGAGCGCCGGAGGCCGAGCTCTGGCTTGGCGCGCACCCCGGATCGCCCGCACGGATTCTCGACCCCGCCTCCGTCGGCGCCGACACCCTCGCCGAATGGATTGCACGCGAGCCCGAGGCGGCGCTCGCCGGAGTGGAGGGGTCGGTCGACCCGGTCTCGGGACGTCCGCGCCTGCCCTTCCTGCTCAAGATCCTCGCCGCCGGAGGCCCCCTCTCGCTCCAGGCGCACCCCTCCGCCGACACAGCCCGCCGCCGCTTTGTCGAGGAGGAGGCGGCTGGCATCCCTCGCGACGCTGCCGACCGCAACTACAAGGACCCGTTCCACAAGCCGGAGCTGATGTACGCGCTCAGTGAGAGCTTCGAGGCACTCTGCGGATTCCGCGAGCCCGAGGCCGCCCGCGCGCTGCTCTCCGAACTCGCCGGGCGCTCGTCGGGGGAGGCGGCGGAGGCGATCACGCGGTTCGCGGCCACGCTCGATGGCGACCCTGCCGTCGTACTTCGCCGCGCCGTTTCGTGGCTCCTCTCGGACGGGGATCGCGCCGAGGTCTCCGCGCTGGTAGCGGCCGTCGTCACCGCCTGTGCGGGGGACGATCGCCCCGAGACCGTCACGGTGGGGGAACTCGCCGGGAGCTACCCAGGCGACCCGGGCATCGTCCTCTCACTGCTCCTGAACCGCGTGCGTCTCGCGCGCGGCGAGGCGCTCTACCTGCCGGCGGGAAACATCCACGCGTACCTCGCCGGCACGGGAGTCGAGCTGATGGCCGCGTCCGACAACGTGCTGCGCGGCGGGCTGACGCCCAAGCACATCGACGTCCCCGAGCTGATGAGCGTGCTCGATTTCTCGCCGTTGCCTGTCCCGTATTTGCCGGCCGAGGAGGCGGCGCCCGGCGTCCGCGTGTACCGGCCGGACGTGCCCGACTTCGTGTTGGCCGTGGTGCAGCCGGAGTCGGACGTCGCTGCGCGCGTGGTGCTGCACGGACCGGCGATTGCGATCGCGACTGAGGGCTCGTTCTCCCTTGCCGGCGCGGAGGGCTCGGCGAGAGTTGAGCGCGGCGAGAGCGTGTTCGTGACGCCGTCCGAGGGCGCGCTGTCGGTGACCGGGCGCGGGACGTTGTTCGTCGCCACGGTGTGAGGTTATGCCCCGAACGCCTGGCCCTTGACACCCGGCCCCTGACGCCTGTCGGCCCTCCTGCTGGAGCAGCGCCGAAGCAGGGTCGCGACTGACCGCTCGGCCCGTCTTGCGCGCCGCTAAGGTGTCTTTCGGCGAGCGGACTCGTGCGCCGGGTTCGAAGGAGGATGCGGATGGCATGGCTGGTCACCGGAGGAGCGGGGTACATCGGGGCCCACGTGGTGCGCGCTTTCTCTGCGCAGGGAATCGAACCGATCGTGCTCGATGATCTGTCCTCAGGGCACGCGGCATTCGTGCCGGAGGGGGTCCCGTTCCATCAGGGCTCGATTCTCGATGAGGCGCTGCTCGACCGCGTGTTCGCTGAGCACGACATCGAGGGAGTCGTGCACGTTTCCGGCTTCAAGTACGCCGGAGTCTCGGTCCAACGGCCGCTGCACACCTACGAGCAGAACGTCGTCGGCACGATGCGCGTCCTCGCGGCGATGGAGCGGGCCGGCGTCACATCGATCGTTTTCTCCTCGAGCGCAGCCGTCTACGGCGCGGTCGATGTGGATCTCGTCACCGAGAGCACGCCGAAGAGCCCGGAGTCGCCCTACGGCGAATCGAAGCTGATCGGGGAGTGGCTGCTCGCGGACGTGGGGCGCGCGCACGGAATACGGCACACCTCCCTCCGCTACTTCAACGTGGTCGGCTCTGGCTCCGCGGACGTCTACGACACCAGCCCGCACAACCTGTTCCCGCTCGTGTTCGAGGCGCTTCTTGCCGGACGCACCCCGAGGATCTACGGCAACGATTACCCGACACCGGACGGCACCTGCGTCCGCGACTATCTCCACGTCGCCGACCTTGCACTGGCACATGTGGCGGCCGCTCGCCGACTGGCGGCGGGCGAGCAGATCGACCCCGCCTACAACCTGGGCAGCGGGTCCGGCGCCTCTGTCGGCGAGATCATGCGCGCGATTGCCGAGAGCACGGGCATCGACTTCACGCCTGAGGTGGCACCGCGCCGACCCGGAGACCCGCCCCGCATCGTCGCCTCGGGCGAGACCGCCGCCCGCGATCTCGGTTGGGAGATGCGGCACACCCTGGGGGAGATGGTCGAGAGCGCATGGCGAGCCCGCAGCGCGACCGCGTTCTGACCGGAACTCACGGTCGCGACACGCCGGTGTGTCATGAACCCTCCACGGCGGGTTGAGGGTTTAGAGTCCGCGACTTGACCTGGGCGAATGACACCGCTGTAATTACCTAGGCAGCGGCTCCAGAAGGAGTGGCTCGCCATTCATCGGTTCGCAAGCGGGGTAGGAGACGGCATGACGCTTCCGGAACAACACTCCGGAGTCCCCGAGGACTGGTTCGTCGATCCCGTGCGCCTCGGCGTTCCCGGGGTCCGGCCGGGTATCGATACCGAGAGCGAGGCGCCCGGTGGCGTCCTCTCGTGGCAGGTGGACTCGCTGTGCGCGCAGACCGACCCCGAGGCATTCTTCCCCGAGAAGGGCGGATCGACCCGCGACGCCAAGAAAATCTGCACCTCCTGCGAGGTCCGCGCGCAGTGCCTCGAGTACGCACTCGAGAACGACGAGCGCTTTGGGATCTGGGGCGGACTGTCCGAGCGCGAGCGCCGCAAGCTGCGCCGCCGGGCCTGAGTTGTGTCCTCCCGACGGGGCCCTCGATGCCGTTGGCGTCGAGGGCTTGGTTCCGCACGACCGCTTGCATCGCAGACTCAGGTGATGTGCACCTGTGGGAGGGTCTTGCCGGGGCTGGCAGTTCTTTGAGTGGTGTGACCGCAGCTCAGCTCGCGCCGCTCAGCGTGACCGCAGATGAGGGGCCCCTGCGTCTCCCGGCTAGTGCGGGGTGCACGTGGCGGGGTGACGCGGTGCGCGCCAGATCGACGGGGCGGCGAGCCGGAGGCGGGCGGGGACCGAGCATCGCTTAGGGTTGTCCGCGATGTATCCACGAGTCACGGCCGTCCTCGTTGCGCGTAATGGCGCAGCGTACCTGGAACGAACCCTCATGGCGCTCCGGGCGCAGACCCGGCAGCCCGACGCGACCGTCTTCGTCGATGGCGGCTCGAAGGACTCGACCGATGAGCTGCTCGCCTCGTGGGGCCCGACACAGCTGGTCCAGGTGAGCGAGAACCTCCCCTTCGGGCAGGCAGTCGCTCGCGCCGTGCGCGTCATGCAGCCGCCAGTCGGCGAGGACGAGTGGCTGTGGCTGCTCGCGCAGGACTCGGCCCCGGAGCCCGGCGCCCTCGCGGCGCTGCTGGGCGCCGTCGAAGTGGCGCCCTCGGTCGCCGTCGCCGGCCCGAAGATCATGGACTGGACCCGCTCGGGCTACATCCGCAGCTACGGCGAGTCGATCACCAACTACGGCACGACCGTGCACCTCGTCGAGGACGAGCTCGACCAGGGCCAGCACGACTCCACGCCCGACGTGCTCTCGGTCGCCGCGGGCGGGATGCTCGTGCGCCACTCCCTCTGGGAGGAGCTCGGCGGCTTCGACCCCGGACTGCCCGTCGTTGACGACGCCCTCGACTTCTCGATCCGCACGCGCCTCGCCGGACACCGCGTCAGCCGTGTGCCCGACGCTCGAGTCACCACTGCCAGGATCGGCCTGCAACGCCCCGACGGCCGGCGGATCGACAGCGGGGAGCGCCGCCGCGCGCGGCAGCACCGCACCGCCCAGCTGCACCGACGCCTCGCGTACGCACCTGTGGCCTTCGTCCTGCTGCACTGGCTCTCCCTCGTGCCGCTCGCGATCGGCCGCGCGGTCGTCCGGCTCCTGCGCAAGCAGCCCGGATTGGTTGGCGGCGAGCTGCTCGCGGCTGTCGTCGTCGCGTTTGGCGGCACGAAGGTGCTGCGAGCCAGGAGGATCTTGCGGTCCTCGAAGAACGTGGGGTGGAAGGCGATCGCACCCCTGCGCATCCCACTCGACGTAGTGCGCCAGCTTCGTTCCGTACGCCACGATGCGGTACGCGTGCAGGCCGGGCGTGACCGGCATCCCGTCACCTTCTTCTCAGGAGGCGGGGTCTGGGTCGTTCTCGTGGCTGCACTCATTGGCCTCGTCCTCTACACACCGCTGCTCGCCGCACCCGCGCTCAGCGGTGGCGGACTACTGACCCTGTCGCCTACGGTCGGCGACCTCTGGCGCAATGCCGCCTACGGCTGGCGTGATCTCGGCTCCGGCTTCATCGGCGCAGCGGATCCGTTCGCTGCCGTCCTTGCTGTGCTCGGCTCGTTCACGTTCTGGTCGCCGAGTCTGTCGATGGTCCTGCTCTACCTGCTCGCTCTGCCTGTCGCTGCGATGGGCGCCTGGCTGATGATCGCGCGGCTCACCTCGAGCGCCATCGCGCGGGGCGCGGGATCCCTGGTCTATCTGCTGGCTCCGGCCTTCTTCGCTGCGCAAGCCGACGGACGACCGGGCCCGATGCTGGTACATCTGCTGCTGCCGTGGCTGTTCTTCGCCGGCTTCGGCGCGTACCGGTCGTGGTCCTCGTCGGCGACCGCGTCGATCCTCGCCGCGGTGATCGTCGCCTGCGCTCCCGTGCTCGCCGTGCCGCTGCTCGTGATCTGGCTCGTCGTCGTGGCGACCGCGGGCCGCAGCGTCGGTCGCTTCCTCGGCCTGCCGGTACCGGCGTTGCTGCTGCTTTTTCCGCTGGTGCTCGCCCGAGCGCCCCGGAGCGACTGGCTGGCGATCCTCGCTGATCCCGGCGTGCCGCTACCGTCGGGGCGTGCCGACATGGTCACCCTGCTCGCGGGCGTCCCCGGCGGCCTGCCGAGTGCCTGGTTAGCTTTCCTCGGGGGCCTTGGTATCGGGGCTTCCGCCGCACCGCTGGTGACCGCCGCGCTGGTCCTGCCGCTGATCGTCGCCGCCCTCGCCGCGCTGCTGTTGCCGAACAACCTCTCGGCGCTCGGCGGAGTTGGCGTCGCCGGGGCGGGGCTCCTCACGGCCGCGCTCGCTCAGGGTCTGCAAGTCGCGACGACCGGGTCGGTAGCGATTAACGTGTGGAGTGGCTCGGGGCTCAGCCTCTACTGGCTCGGACTGGTCATCGGCTTCTCGCTGTCGATCACTGCTGTCCCCTCGTTCCGGATCGTGCCGGCGCTCGTCGTTACAGCGGCCGTCGCGATTGTGGCCGGCCCCCTGGCCGTTGCGTTCCCGACCGGCTCAGCACTGGTCACCAGCACATCGGACCGATCACTGCCGGCCTATGTCGCCGCGGAGGCGCAGACCGATCCGCGCGTCGGCACGATCGTCCTGGTGCCTCAGGCCGATGGCGGAATTCTCGCGCGACTCGAGCGCGGAGCCGGGGCGACGCTCGATCAGCAGTCCACGCTCGTTGTAACCGGCGCCGAGCCTGCCGACGCGATCAATGAACTCGCGGGCAACCTGGTCTCGCGCACCGGCTTCGACATCGACTCGGCGCTAAAACGCCTCGGAGTGCGCTTCGTCGTGCTGACCGAGCCCGCCGGTTCGCAGATCGGCGATGCCGCCACGGCCGTCCGAGCCCGCGCTGCGGTGTCCCTCGACGGTAACGCGGCCTTCTCGGCGGTCGGCGACACGCGCTACGGCCTGCTGTGGAGCGCGGTCAATGCGGAGAGCACCACGACCGAGGCGACTCCCTCGGATGTTGTCGGTCCGTTCGGCGTCGCCTACACGATCGCTCTTCTGCTCGTCTTCCTCGTCGCGGTGCTGCTCGCTGTCCCAACCGGGATGTCGCTCGAGCGCGCCCGCTCGGGAGCCGCAGTGGCGGGCATCGACGACGAGCCTGGCGAGGCCACCGGCCAGTTCGACGACGGGAACGACGATGTCTGACCCCGCCGACCAGGAGAAGCGCATGACCGATCCCGCCACCCGTCGATCCCGGGCACACAGGCGTGCCGCCGAGGCTCAGTCTGCGCCGGCCCGCACCCCGTCCGCCGCGCGTCGGCGGCGTACCGCGCTGCGCAGCGCCGTCGGAATCGCGGGGGTCGTGATCGCCGCGGCCGCGGTCGTCGTTCCGCAGCTGCTTCCACTGCAGCTCGCCTCGCGCGCCGGCGAGGGAGTCGTGATCACTCCCGTCGCCGCGGACGGCGCGCTCGTCTGCGCTGGGGATCTCATCGACGCGAGCGAGCCCGAGCAGCTTCGCGCGTTCGGCGGCTCGGCCTCGACGGTGTGGCCTGACGGCTCGACGACCGGTTCGACCCGGCTCAAAGAAGCCGATGTCGCTTCGCCCGGCACCGGCATCGTCGGTCTCGCCGTGCCAGCGGGAGCCAATCCGGCTCCGGGAGGCGTCCGTGTCCAGTCGATCGCGAACGAGACCGTCCGAGGGCTCTCGGCTCGCGGTTGCGCCGAGCCGTCCGCCGACAGCTGGCTGGTCGCCGGGTCCACCGATGTTGGCCGCACCTCCGTGCTGATCCTCGCGAATCCCAGCGCCGTCGCCGCGACCGTCGACCTCACCCTGTTCGGTGAGAACGGTGCGATCCAGGCGACCGGAGCGAGGGGCATCGTCGTTCCCGCTCAATCTGTGCGCGAGCTCCCGTTGGCGGGCCTGGCTCCCGGCGTCATCCAGCCGGTGGTGCACGTGACGTCCCGCGGAGGAGAGGTCGCCGCGAGCATGCAGAGCAGCACGATCTCCGGGCTCACTCCCGAAGGCGTCGAGACGACCGGTCCGACTGCAGGTCCTGGCACGATCACGGTCATCTCGGGCTTCACTGTGACCGCCCCGCCCACGCAGACTGGGAGCGATGACGGCAGTGGCGGAGCGGGAATCCCGATCCTGCGCATCCTCGTGCCCGGCGACAGCGACAGCACGGTCTCGGTCGAAGTCTCGAACGAGAACCCCAGCGGCTCGGGCGCCTCGACCCAGGTCGTCGTTCCCGCCGGCCGGGTGGGTGAGATCCCGGTTTCAGGTCTGGCCGACGGCTCCTACCGGATCACCCTTACCGCCGATCAGCCGATTGTCGCTGCAGGCCGCTCCACATCCACCGGCAGTGCCGGCACCGATTTCGCCTGGTTCGTTGCGGGCACGGCGACATCGACACCCTTCGGCGTCGGCAGCGCGGGCGACGTCGACTCAGTGCTGCACCTCGCGAACGGCAGCGACTCGACCGCCGCGGTCGAGATCGCCTCAGCAGGCCAATCGCGCACGCTTGAACTGGGCCCCTTCGCTGTGCTCTCCACCTCTCTGGGCCGCGACTCGGCTGTCGTCTCGAGCACACAGCCGGTGCAGGCGTCGGTCTCGCTCGCCCGCGACGGAGGAATCGCCTCCTACGCCGTCGTTCCGCCCGGCCCGCTCTCCTCGCCGATCACGGTCTACTCCCACTGAGCGTACGGAGTGCACTGACCGCGTCAGAGACCGCGGAAACGGTCAGGCGAGAGATCCCAGGGGTCGCGGCCGAGCAGTTCGGCGACGGCACGGAACACGTAACTCTCGATCAGCATCCGCTGGTGCCAGTCGTCGCGGCGGTGCAGTTTGGCGAGGCGTTCGATCGGCACGCGGTACAGGGTGATGCGCCTGGCGGCCCGGTCCACGCTCCAGCGCGTGATCCCCGCCCCGTCGAGGCTCTCGGGATCGACGTCCGGCGTGGTCGCCACGTCCACCCGGACGCCGACGAGTTCCTGAGGCCAGGTTCCGCGGAGGTAGTCGATGGCCGAGCCGATCGTCGTCTCGAAGAAGTCGGTGCGGGTTTGCAGCGGCGGCAGGTTCGGGCCGGTGATCGGGCCGCGGACGCCGCGCCCGTGCCGATCGCGAGAACCTCCGCGCAGCGGGCCCGCCGGACGGGCGACGGGGCGACGGGCACGGGACATGCTTCCAGCCTATTGCTACTGTAGGCGCGATGACCGGACGGCAGTGCTCGCGGACAGGATGCCGCGCGGCGGCAGCCGTGACCCTCACCTACGACTACCGCGACTCCCTGGTGGCCGTGGGCCCGCTGAGTCCCACTCCCGATCCCCACGGCTACGACCTCTGCGCATCGCACGACCGGCGGCTCCTGGTTCCGCAGGGCTGGCGGACCGTCCGCTTCGACGCGCCCGGCAGCGACGCGCCCGGCAACAGCGACGCACCCGGAAAAACCTACCCGGAGGCCTAGGAACGGTCGCGGCGGGGGAAGCCCCGCGGTGTGCTCGCCAGCACCGGCGCCAGGCGCTCGAGGCTCTGGTCAGAGAGCCGCAGCGCGCGCTCCTCGCGCGTGCGGCGCAGAGCGGCGATGGCGAGGAGGAAGTCCTCCGCCGAGGCGTCGGGCAGCGGCGAGACGAACGCGGCGGCTTCGTCGGCCAGGGCTGCTGCGAGGAGGGAGCGCGACGGCTCGGTCATCCCGTGCCGCTGGCGGAGGAACTGCGCCAGGCGCCGCGCCAGTGCATCCGGGAGTCGCGCGGCGTCAGCGGTGAGCGCCCACCCTCGCAGGGTCTCGGGGACCTCGAGCTGCAGCGGCTCCGCCTTCGGCACGCGTTCGAGCTGACTGTGCGTGCCGGCGAGCACGTCGCCCAGCCGGCGGGAGCGCGGCGAGAGCAGGCCGACCACCGCCGCGAGGCCGCCGACGGTCATCAGGATTTCGAGCACGCCGGTGAGGCTGCGGACGAGAGCGTGCCGGAAGCCGATCGAGCCGCCGTCATCGCGGACGACACGGGCGCCGATGACGAGCTTGCCGAGCGAACGGCCTCGCGTCGCGGTCTCGACGGCGACCGGCACCAGCACGATCGAGACGACAAGCACGGTGATCGCGAGTGCCGAGGATGCCGCCTGGTCGAGGCCGTCGTCGCCGGACAGCGAGGCGACGAGCAGGAAGAGGCCGAGCGCGAGGAGCAGCTCGGCGAGGAGGTCGAGGATCGCGCCGACCGCGCGCAGCACGAACGAAGTGACGGGGACCTCGAGGGCTATCGCCTCGCCCGTCAACAGATCGGGGGTGTCGAAGAGGTCGGTGCGCTGGTCGTCCACGGTGCTCCTCCCGAGTGCTTGGCCGCGACGGCGTGCCGGTGGCTATCCTGTCAGGAGATGGACATCGACGCTCTCTCGACCGCTCGCACGCCGCAGTGGACGCGGCTCGACGAACTCTCTCGCCAGCGCCGCCTGAGCGGCAGCGAAGCGGATGAGCTGGTGGAGCGGTATCAGGCCGCCTCCGCCGATCTCGCAGCGATCTCGTCGACCGCCGGGTCGACCGCGGTCGGCACCCGGCTGGCCGTCTCGCTCTCGCGCGCTCGGGGGAGACTGACCGGCACCCGGGAGGAGCCGCTCGCAGCCCTCTCGCGCTTCGTCGTCCTCGCGCTCCCCGCGGCCCTCTACCGGCTCCGCTGGCTGACCTTGGCCGTGGCGCTCGGGACCGCACTGGTGGCGACGCTCTACGCGGTCTGGATTCTCGGCGACCCGCGCCTGCTCGCGGCGCTCGGCGACGACGAGCAGCTGCGGCGCTTCGCCCAGGACGACTTCGTCGACTACTACTCCGAGAACCCGGCCGCGTCCTTCGCTGGGCAGGTCTGGACGAACAATGCCTGGATCGCGGCACAGTGCGTGGCCTTCGGGATCGTCGGCGTCTACGTGCCGTACATCCTCCTGCAGAACGCGCAGAACCTCGGAACCTCGATCGCGGTGATGTTCCACGTGGGCGAGGGCGACACGTTCTTCCTCTACATCGCTCCGCACGGGCAGCTCGAACTTACCGCCGTCTTCGTCGCGGCGGCAGCGGGACTGCGGATCTTCTGGGCATGGATCGCGCCCGGTCCCCGCACGCGTGGCCAGGCGCTGGCCGAGGACGCGCGGAGCCTGTTCACCGTCGCGATCGGGCTCGTGTTCGTTCTGCTGGTGTCCGGCGTGATTGAGGGCTTTGTGACCCCCGCACCGTGGCCGTGGTGGGTCAAGATCGGGATCGGTTCGCTCGCCCTGCTCGCGTTCCTCCTGTACATGGTCGTCGTCGGTGGCCGAGCGGCTCGGGTCGGCGAGACCGGCGACCTCGGGCGCTTCGAGGCGGGCTCGCGCGGTATTGCCGAGGCCTGAACCCCTCAGAGCCGACCGGCGGCCTTGAGCGCGAGGTAGCGGTCGGCCAGCGCCGGCGGCAGGCGCTCGGGGCCGGCCAGTACGACATCGCCGCCGAGGCGTCGGACGGCGGCGGAGAGGCGCTCGACATCGGCCAGGGAGCGCTCTGCGGCGGCGGCGCTGTAGACCGCGGCCCGGTCGCGGCGGTCCCCGGCCATCCGCTGTAGCTCAGGATCGAGCGCGCAGGCGACGACGACGGTATGCACGCGGGTCAGCTGGGGGAGCACCGCGAGCAGCCCCTGGGCCGATCCGACCGAGTCGAGCGCGGTGAGCAGCACGATGAGGGAGCGCTGCGAGACCAGGGCGCGTACCTGCGCGGGGACCGCGGCCCAGTCGGTCTCGACCAGCTGCGGCTGCACGGGGGCCAGTGCGTCGACCACGCGCGTGAGCACCTCCGTGCCCGTCGCGCCATGCACGCGGGCGCGCCGGGCACGGTCGAACGCGAGCACGTCCACCCGGTCGCCCGCTGAGGCGGCGAGGGCGGACAGCAGCAGCGACGCCTCGATCGCGGTGTCCAGGCGCGGCTCGTCGTCGATGCGGGCGGCGGAGGTGCGCCCCGTGTCGAGCACGACGACCACCCGCCGGTCGCGCTCCGGACGCCACGTGCGGACGACAGGCTCCCGGCGCCGCGCCGTCGCCCGCCAGTCCAACGACCGCACGTCGTCGCCGCGGACGTACTCGCGGAGGCTGTCGAACTCAGTGCCCTGCCCGCGGATCATCACGCTGGTGCGTCCCTCAAGCTCGCGCAGGCGCGCGAGACGGGAGGGCAGGTGGCGGCGGGAGCGGAAGGCCGGCAGCACGCGGACCGAGGCGCCGGCGGCGTGGGTTGCCTGCCGTCCGGCCAGGCCCAGTGGGCCGCGGGAGCGGACGGTGACGTGCAACGCCCGGCGCTCGCCCCGACGGCGCGGCTTCAGGATCGTCGTCACCGCGCGCCGTTCGCCGGGCGGGAGCCGCAGCGCTGAGCGCGTCATCACGGCTCCGGCGGAGGGCTCCCAGGCGTCACGGAGCACACCGGTGATCCTCCGCCTGCCGGTGTTCGTGATGAGGAGGACGGCCTCGGCTCGCTCGCCGAGCCGTACCCGCTCGGGGGTGTGCCGGTGAAGCGCAACCGCGCGAGCAGAGCCCGCAGCGGCGACGTCGACCGTGACGAGCACGGTCCACATGAGCAGCCAGAGCCCGAGCACGGCGAAGGCAACCTCGGCCCGGCCGCCCAGCAGGACGACCGGCACGAGGCCGATGAGGAGGACGAGGACACTGCGTCCGGTGAGGTGCACGGCTCAGACCGGGACGCGGACCTGCTGCAGGATCGCGCCCAGGACCGCCTCCGTGCGGACGCCCTCGAGTTCCGCCTCTGGCTCGAGCTGGAGGCGGTGGCGCAGCACTGGCAGGACCATCGCCTGGACGTGGTCGGGGGTGATCGAGCCGTAGCCGTTCAGCCATGCCCAGGCGCGCGCGGCGGCGAGCAGCGCGGTCGATCCGCGGGGGCTCGCGCCGAGCTTCACGCTCGGGCTCTCGCGAGTGGCACGGGCTAGGTCGACGATGTAGCCCAGCACGTCCGGGCCGGCTCCGACGCGGCGCATCGACTCCTGGGCCGCGCGTAGGCGCCCGGCGTCGAGCACGGGCCGCACGCCTGCGGCACCGAGGTCGCGCGGGTCGAAGCCCGCGGCATGGCGCGAGAGCACCTCGACCTCGACGTCGCGCGGGGGTACCTCCAGCACTAGCTTGAGCAGGAACCGGTCCAGCTGCGCCTCCGGGAGCACGTAGGTGCCCTCGTACTCGACGGGGTTCTGGGTGGCGGCGACGAGGAAGGGATCGGGGAGGGCGAGGGTGCGTCCGTCGACGCTGACCTGCCGCTCCTCCATCGCCTCGAGCAGCGCCGCCTGCGTCTTGGGCGGGGTCCGATTGATCTCATCGGCAAGCAGGAGATTGGTGAACACTGGACCTTCGCGGAAGGCGAAGTCGGAGGTCGACGCGTCGTAGACCAGCGAGCCCGTGATGTCGCCGGGCATGAGGTCTGGCGTGAACTGCACCCGCCGCGTGTCGAGCCCGAGCGAGACCGAGAGGGCGCGCACGAGGAGCGTCTTCGCGACTCCGGGAACGCCCTCGAGCAGGACGTGGCCGCCGGCGAGCAGGGCGATGAGGAGGCCCGATACGGCTCCGTCTTGGCCGACGACGGCCCGGCCGACCTCGGCGCGGACGCGGTCCAACTCGGCGCGCAGGTCGTCGTCCGGGATCGGCGCGTGCTGGCGCGCAGAGAGGGTGGGATCGCTCATCGGAGGGGGCCTTCCGGTCGTCGGGCGGGAGTGGGCGAGAGGGCGCTGTGCAGCGCGCTTTCGAAGCGGAGGAGTTCGTCGGAGGCCGCCACCAGCGCATCGTCGTCGGCCGGCTCATCCTCGATGAGGAGGCGGCGGAGCGCGGCTGGGTCACGCTCGAGACGGGCAGCGGCGACGGCGACGATCTCGTCGACTCCTGTCGCCGGAGCCAGGCCCAGCAGTGACGCGGTGCGGTGCAACGTGCCGATGCGTAGGGCGTCCAGCGCGCGCAGGCGCAGCGCTCCGCGGGCGTAGAGCCGGGCGCGGCCACGGGCGGTCTCGCTGGCGTGCACGATGACGGGCAGCGGCTCGACGGCGAGCGGCCCGAAGCGGCGACCGCGCCACACGGCGGATGCGACGAAGACGGCGACCAGCAGGAGCAGCGCCGGAGTGACCCAGCCGGGCGCGAGGTCGGAGGGGCGCACCGCGGTGTGGGGGGAGTCGGCGGCGCCGGCGCGGTACCACACCAGACGGTCCTCGCCGCCGAGTAGGCCGAGCGCCAGGGCGGCCCGGCCCTCCTCGGCGATCGTGCTGTTGCGCAGCAGATCGGCGTCGCCGATCGCCGTGACGCGCGCGCCTCCCGGGCCCTCAGCGCTCACCAGGGCGAACGCGTCGTCGCCCGAGGGGAAGCAGCCCTGTACGCCGGTGTCGAGGATGCGGTAGGTGCTGCCGCCCGAGGGGATGGTGCCGGCGCGCTCGGCCGCGGGCAGCGCGCAGTCGGCACGGAGGACGCCCGTGTCGGCTGGGGAGCCGGCGAAGCGGATCCCGGGCAGCAGTGAGTCGACCGCGGCGCCGCCGGGCCGAACGAGGAGCACGGAGGCGGACGCGCGGGCGAGCCGGCGATACTGCGCCTCGTCAAGGGCCACATCCGGATCGTCGATGAGCAGTGTCGCACCGGGGGCGAGGGCGGTGAGAGCGGAGTCAAGGTCATCCGCCCGCACCACCTCCACGCCCTGCTGGCGGAGGACCTGGGTGAGGGCGCGGGCGCCGTCCGGTGCGGCGCTGTCGATATCGAGGTCGGGAGCGGGCACTCGCGCCCCCGTGGCGACGGTCAACAGCAGCGTGCCGACGGCCACGAGAACGATCAGCACGAGCCAGACGCGTCCCCGGCGCAGTAGTGCACCGAGGCCGGGCGTGGAGACAGCGCCGACGCTCATTGAGCGGCGCCGAGCGGATCGAAGACGGGCGCCGTCGCCGCCAGTTCGCGATCGAGTGCGGCGACCCGCTCGTATTCCGCGGGGCCGCAGGGGAATCCGAGGTAGCGGACGCGGTCGAAGTCGTCCGCGGTCCGCTTCAGTGCGGAGGCGGAGGCGGGGAAGGCGGAGGAGGCGCGCACGGCCAGGCCGCGCGCTGTGGTGCCCGGCGACACACGCAGGACCGTCCGCTCATCGAGTGAGCGCACGAGCGCACGGAACCGCTCCACGAGCGCCTCGTCCCACGCGCCTCGCGCGGCTGCCGCGTCCGCGAGCAAGCGCAGGGTCGTGGCGGAGCGGGTGTCGTCCGCCGCCAGGACCGCGCCCGTGACGGTGCTGCGCCGTGCGGTCCGCGGCCGCCCCGCGATCATCAGCGCCGCTACGACGAGCGCGACGAGCACGAGTACCCCGATCACCGCGGCGACCGGCACCGGCGGCCCGTCGCCCTGCAGAGTCAGGGAGGCGAACCACTCGCGGATCGCCTGGACCGCGCGGTCGAACAGGCTCGGCTCGGCCGCGCGGTAGCGGGGATCGGCGAGCTCCTCGAGGAGGAGGCGCCGCGCCTGCTCCGCATCCGGGTCAAGCGGTGCCACCGGCAGGATCACGAGCGCTCCGGCACGGGGAACGGATCGGGGGAGGGACGACCGGCGGCACGCTCCTCGACGTGCCGCATCAGCACCAGGTCGAAGCCCTCACGGCGCATCCGCCGATCCAGGTACAGCAGCCCCGTGACGGCCGACTGCAGCACCGTGCCGACCGCGCCGATCACAAGGCCGATGGCGACCGAGAGGAGCGTGACGACGACGGAGGTGACGACCTGGGCGTTGGGGTCGGTGGGCGCGATCAGTGCCCCGGCGAGCGGGATCAGGAGGCTGAACGGAATCGCCACGACCTGCCCCGCTACCTGAATGATGACCAGCATCAGGGCGAGCGCGCCGAAGGTCCGCCAGAATCCGCCGCGGACCAGCTGCCACGAGCGGGCGACGGCGCGCCGCAGACCCAGCCGTTCGAGCATGATCAGGCTCGGCACGAGGGCGAGCTGCGTGCTCAGCCACGCGCCGAGGACGGTGGCGGCACTCGCGGCCCCGATCAGCACCAGGACGCCGCCGATGATCGCGCCCGAGCTGCCCTCCTGCGCACCCAGGAGGAACAGCGGCACTGCGAGAGCGGCCACCAGCACGACGAGGAGCAGATAGCCCAGCCCCTGCAGTACGGTCCAGGCGATCAACGCCCAGAAGCGGCCGCGAAGGCGTCTGAGCAGCTGCCGGAGCGTCGCGCGCTCACCGAGAACCCCGCGCGAGACTTCGAGGACGACGACGCCCTGCACGAGCGCGCCGGTCGCGAGCGAGACGGCGAGGGGGATCAGTGCCGCGAGGATGACGATGGCGAGGGAGCCGGCGCTCACAGCGTCGCGGTCGTCCGCCTCCGCCTGGGCGATGCGCCCGACCGCCAGCAGGGCGATCAGCCCGTACACGGCCAGCGCGAGGACCGAGCCGAGCCCCTGCACAAGCAGCGCGACTCCGAGCGTGGTTCGGGGGCTCCGGCGAAGCACCTGGAAGGGCGCACTCAGGAGTGTGCCGAAGCCGAGGGGACGCAGCGGCACGAGGCCCGGCCGAGGCGGGGGTGTCCACCCCAGAGCGGGGGCAGAGCCCTGCCGAGGATCGGTTGACCACGCTCCGGCGGACGACGCCGGCGACCAGGCTGGTGTCACTGGAGCGGGGGGTCTCGGAGCGGGAGCGGCAGGAGAATGTCGAGCCGCCTCCTGGGCAGAAGGATCCGCGTCGTCGGGGCGGCTTGCGGGCGGTGGCCACGGAGCTGCGTCGGTCATCTCTCCCATGCTGTCACAGGCTCACCCGAGCGCTCCTTTCCCGTCGCGGCCCGTCCTTCGCAGCGGGGTACGGGTTCTCGGCCCTTCCCCGTCCTGCGTCGGTTAGCCTGAGTCGGTTACCGCGTGCACCCATCAGGGAATGCGATGTGAGACGGACCCCGCGCACTCAGCGCAGGGCACGCCACCGAGACGAGGACGAGGACGATGAGCGCGAGCATCCTGGTGGTCGACGATGACGCCGCTCTCGCCGAGATGATCGGCATCGTCCTGCGGGCGGAGGACTACGACGTGTCCTTCTGCGCCGACGGAACCGGTGCACTCGACGCCTTCCGGCGGTCCCGCCCCGACCTCGTCCTGCTCGATCTCATGCTGCCCGGCATCGACGGCATCGAGGTCTGCCGCTCGATCCGAGCGGAGTCCGGCGTCCCGGTCATCATGCTGACCGCCAAGTCGGACACCGCGGATGTGGTGCAGGGCCTCGAGTCCGGCGCCGACGACTACGTGGCCAAGCCCTTCGACCCCAAGGAGCTGGTTGCGCGGATCAAGACCCGGCTGCGTCCCGCATCGGCCGCGGCCAACGCGGTGCTGCAGGTGGGGGATCTGAGCCTGGACGTCGCCGGGCACGAGGTGCGTCGCGGTGACACCCGCATCGGTCTCACTCCGCTCGAGTTCGACCTGCTCCTCGCCCTCGCCTCCAAACCGCAGCAGGTGTTCACCCGCGAGATGCTGCTTGAGCAGGTCTGGGGTTACCACTACAAGGCCGACACCCGGCTCGTCAACGTGCATGTTCAGCGGCTGCGCGCGAAGGTCGAGAAGGATCCGGACGACCCCCGGATCGTGACGACCGTGCGCGGAGTCGGCTACCGCGCCGGCGCCATCCAGCCGAGCTGACCGTGCCCCGACCCTCCGCTCACGCTCTGCGCCGCTGGCTTGGCCATGTGCTGCGGGTGTGGCGCACGTCGTTGCAGTTTCGCGCGGTCGCGATCACGGTGCTTCTCAGCGGCCTCGCCATCGGCTCGACGGGGATCTACCTCTCGTACAGCATCAGTGACAACCTCTTCCAGTCGCGCCTCACGCAGGTGACCGGCGATACCGCGCGCGCGACCCGGGCCGCTCAGGGCTATCTGAACGCGGCGACCGTCTCGACCAGGCAGGACATGGAGGAGGTCATGAGTTCGGTACGCACCGCGGTCCGCGACGCCTCCTCCTCCGCCCTCATCGCCGTCGTCCGCTCGCCTGATCAGGACGCGTCCTCGCTCGCTCCGCAGGACGTCTACAACCGCGAACTGCAAAACCGTGTCATCAGTGACGCGCTGCGCGAGAGGGTGCAGGCCGGCGCCGAGGGTCAGTACTGGCAGTCGGTCACGCTCGACGCCTCCGGACGGCAGCAGCCGGGGATCCTCGTGGGTTCGACCCTTGATCTGCCGGGTTCGGCAGGGCGCTACGAGCTGTACATCGGTTACTCCCTCGCCGACGCCGAGCGCACCCTCCAATTCGTGCAGCAGGTGCTCACCATCGCCGGCATCCTGCTCATCCTGCTCATCGGTGCCGTCAGCTGGGTCGTCGTGCGGATCGTCGTCGCGCCCGTGCGGGTCGCCGCAGACACCAGCCAGCGACTAGCCGCCGGCGATTTCGACGTGCGCATCCCTGAGCGCGGGCAGGACGTGATCGCGACCCTCGCCCGCTCCTTCAACGGCATGGCCGACAGCCTGCAAGACAGGATCAGTGAGCTGGCTACGCTCAGTCAGGTACAGCAGCGCTTCGTCTCGGACGTGTCGCACGAGCTGCGCACTCCGCTCACCACGATGAAGCTGGCCGGCGACGTCCTCTACGACCAGCGCGAGGGCTTCCCTCCGGTTGCTGAGCGCACCGTCGAGCTGCTGCACGGCCAGATCGGCCGGTTCGAGAGCCTCCTGGCTGACCTGCTCGAGATCTCGCGCCACGACGCGGGCTCGGCCGAACTCGAGCTGGAGCCGGTCAACCTGGTGCGTCTCGCGGGGGACGAAATCGAGGCGATGCGCGGAATCGCCGAGGCCAACGGCTCCCGGCTCACGCTGTCAGCACCCGGCGGCTACTTCGATGCCGAGCTCGATCCGCGTCGTATCCGCCGGATCGTGCGCAACCTGCTCGGCAATGCGATCGAGCACGGCGACGGCCGTGAGATCGTCGTCACCGTCGACAGCAACGCGTGCGCGGTGGCCCTTGCCGTCCGCGATTACGGTCACGGCATGAACTCCGAGGAGGTGGCGCGGGTGTTTGACCGCTTCTGGCGGGCCGATCCTTCCCGCCGCCGCACCCTGGGCGGCACGGGCCTCGGCCTGTCGATCGCGCAGGAGGACACGGCCCTGCACCACGGCTGGCTCCAGGTCTGGTCGATGCCCGGCCGCGGCGCCTGCTTCCGCCTCACTCTCCCGAGGCACCGCGGCGAGCGGATCGACTCCTCGCCGCTCCCGCTGCCCCCGGTCGACGCGGGGGAGCAGGCCTACAGCGGGCCGGTCGTTGTGCCGCCGGTGCAGACGGCGCCCGTCGCGGGGGTCCTCCCGTGAGGCGCGGCGCGCTCCGGGCAGCGGCTGTCGCCGCGCTCCTGGCTCTCGGCCTGGCCGGCTGTGCGGGCATCCCGCGTTCCGGTGACGTCGGAGTCGGACGGCCGGACCCGGCGCCACAGGACCTGCAGTACGACTTCCTCCCGTCTGGCCCCGCCGCCGGTGCATCGCAGCGCGACATCCTCGCCGGCTTCATCGATGCCGCGTCGAGTCCGCAGAGCAACTACAAGATCGCCCGCGAGTTCCTCTCCACCGGCGCCGTCTGGACGCCGGGCGAGCACGTGACGGTCGACGAAGGCCAGCGCTCCTCCGCCTCCCAGTCGGCGTCGACGCTTTCCCTCACGATCACGCCCGTGGCCGAAGTGGACGCGACGGGGGTCTACACCGACGTCGCCACCACAGCCGCGCTGACCCTCGACTATGGCTTCGTCCAGGAGAACGGCCAGTGGCGCATCAGCGCACCGCCGAGCGGCGTCGTGATCGATCGCACCACTTTCGAGCAGGTCTTCTCGACCCATGCGCTGTACTTCTTCGACCCGAGCTATCGCTATCTCGTGCCCGACCTGCGCTGGTTCGCCTCCCGCGCTGACAGCTCGACCAGCACGACCATCGTCACGGAACTGCTGCGCGGACCCACGCCCTGGTTGCGCGACTCTGCCGCGGTCGTCTCAGCGTTCCCCACGGGGACGGCGCTCGCCGCCGAGACCGTCCCCGTCGAGTCGCAGCGCGCCCTGGTCAACCTCAACCCGGCCGCGCTCGAGGCCGACCAGCGCCAGTGGCGATTGATGGCCCTCCAGCTCAACCGCAGCCTGGCGAACGTCTCCAACGTGACCGGAGTCGCTCTCTCGGTCGAGCAGAACCCGATCGACGTCTCCCCCGAGGTCGGTGGTCTGCCGGTTTCGCCACGGGTCGACACCCGGCCCCTGGTGCTGACGGACGACGCGTTCGGCTTTCTCGGCTCGTCCGGCCTCGCTCGGACCGGCGTGTCGGAGCGGATCCAGAACCTTGATCCGCGGGCCGCCGTGCTCGGGGCGCAGCGCGGTGCCGACTCCGACGCCTCCGCTGCGGTGCTCTCAGACGCCGGAGTGAGTCTGCTCGATCCCGAGCGGGGCGACGTACTGCTCGACGCGCGCTCGGGGCTGATCGCGCCGACGATCGACCCGTCCGGCTACGTCTGGTCGGTGCCCGCCGGCTCGCCCGGGCAGCTGGTCGCCTACACGGCCGACGGCTCCCGCTCCATGCAGGTCGCGACCGCGTGGAGCGAAATCGAGTCGCTCGCGTCGATCGCCGTCTCGCGCGACGGCACACGGATGCTCGCGCTGGCGCAGGACGGGCCTCAGGCGACGGTGCTTGTTGCCGGTATCACCCGCTCGCGGGACGGCGATCCGGTCGCGGTCGGCGAGCCGGTCGTCCTCCGATCCATGCTCGGCACCGCCATCACCGCCGCCTGGGCCGATGAGGTCGATGTGGTCGCGGTCGTCCGCGCATCGACGGGGGAGGACACCGTCACCATGAATCTTCTCGGCGGAGGGGCCACTCCGCTCGGCACCACGACCGGCACCGTGCAGATCGCGGCCGGCAACGCGTCCACGCAGATCCGCCTCCTCGCCGAGGGCGGCGAGCTGCGGCAGCAGCGCGGATCGGCGTGGCAGACCATCGCGACCGACATCCGCCTGCTTGCGGCGCAGACCGGCATCGGATCCTGAACGCTCCTCCCCAGGTCCATCACACCCGCGGATTGTCCCGAACGGGCAATTTCCTGTGCCGCTCGGCTCGCCGCCTCGGCAGTGTGGGGGAATGCTGACTGACCACCTCCTCGAGGCCCTCGCCGTCCTCCTCCCGCTCGACTGCCCCGCCTGCGGTGTCGCCGTCTCCCGGGCGCCCTGCGTCCCCTGCGCACGGGAGCTGGCCGAGTCGGCGGTGATGACGCGGCGTTCGCTCGGCCCGCCGGACGATCCGCTCGAGGTGGTCACGGGCGCGCCCTACGCGGGAGTGGTCCGCCGGCTCGTCCTCGCGCTCAAGGAGGAGGGCCGCACGGCCGCCGTCCGCCCGCTTGCCGGCCTGTTGCGACCGGCGCTCCGTGGCGTCCTCCGCGGAAGTCCCGCGCCGCTGGTTGCTCCACCGGGCTCGTACGCGAGCCGCGTGCGCCGCGGCATCGACCCGGTCGCGCTCCTCGTGGCGAGCGCCGGCGGGCGCGTGGAGAATGTGCTGCGCCGCACGCGCACCGTCCACGACCAGGTCGGGTTGGGTCGCGTCGATCGCCACGGCAACCTCGACGGCGCTTTTCGCGCCCGCCGCTCGCTCGCACGGGTGCCGCCGGTCGTGCTCGTCGATGACGTCGTCACTTCGGGGGCGACCCTGCTGGAGCTGCGGCGGGCCGTGCGTCTGGCGGGCGGAACGGTGCGCGGCGCGGTCGCGCTGGCTGGTACTCCGCTGCGATCGGAGCCGCTAGTAGGCGCGTCTCGATGAACACCCGGTGACGATCCGGTGCCCGGGGTCTACGGTGGGGGCACGGCGTGAACGGTCCGCCCCGGAGCAAGGCGGCACGCCGGACTCGACTGGGAGGTTGTCATGGACATCGACATCACAGGACGCAACATCGACATCACCGATCGCTTCCGCGCGTACGCGACGGAGAAGTCGGACAAGGTGGCGCACCTCGCCGATCGTGCTCTCGCACTCGAGATCAAGGCGAGTCGCCATGCCGAGGGCAAGGGCGCAAGCGGCGGCGACCGAGTGGAGCTCACGCTGATCGGGAAGGGGCCCGTCGTACGGGCCGAGGCAAGCGGAGCCGATAAGTACGCCGCATTCGACATCGCCATCGGACGTCTCCTCGAACGTGTGCGACGAGCCAAAGACCGGAGGAAGGTCCATCGCGGCCAGCATCGGCCGACCTCGCTCCGCGACGCTGCCGCCGACGACTTCAGCGTCGTTGCCATTCAGCCCGCCGATGCCGCGGTGCTCGAGCAGCTCAGCGCCGGTGTCGTCCCCGTACAGGCGGCAGAGCCGGAGCCGGTGGAGGACGAAGTCGAGGAGCCGTACTGCCCCGTCGTCATCCGCAAGAAGGTCTTCGCCTCGGTGTCGATGACGGTCGACGATGCCGTCGACTACATGGAACTCGTGGGGCACGACTTCTACCTCTTCATCGACTCCGAGACGGGTCGACCGAGCGTCGTCTACCGCCGCAAAGGCTGGGATTACGGCGTGATCGGGCTGGGCGACGAGGCGGACGAGGTGGCCGAGCAGGCCGCCGGCTGATCGACGCGCACAAGGGGCCCCGGTGCTGCGAGCATCGGGGCCCCTGCGCGTCTGCGTTCTCTGAGCAGGCCGGGAGTCCGCCCAGGGCGGACACGATGCCCGGGCCGACCACAGCCGGCCCCGGCTAGGCTGGTCGCGGTCCGCGCTCCGGCGCGCGGCTTCAGTCTTCTACTTATTTGGAGTACCCCGTGGCCTCTGTCCTCGAAAAGGTCCTTCGCGTCGGGGAGGGGCGGGTCATCCGCCGCCTCGAGAACTACGCGAAGGCCGTCAACGCCCTCGAAGAGGACTTCACGCACCTGAGCGACGAGGAGCTGAAGAACGAGACCGTCGAGCTGCGCGAGCGCTACTCGAACGGCGAGTCGCTGGACGACCTGCTGCCGGAGGCGTTTGCCGCCGTGCGCGAGGCCTCCCGCCGCACGCTCGGCCTCCGCCACTTCGACGTGCAGCTCATGGGTGGCGCCGCCCTGCACCTCGGCAACATTGCCGAGATGAAGACCGGCGAGGGCAAAACCCTCGTCGCGACCTTGCCGGCGTACCTCAACGCGATCGCGAGCCGCGGCGTGCACATCGTCACGGTGAACGACTTCCTTGCCTCGTACCAGTCCGAGCTGATGGGCCGCGTCTTCCGCGCCCTCGGGATGAGCACGGGCGTGATCCTCTCTGGACAGACTCCGGAGCAGCGCCGCGAGCAGTACGCCGCCGACATCACCTACGGCACGAACAATGAGTTCGGCTTCGATTACCTCCGCGACAATATGGCGTGGCAGGCGCAGGACATGGTGCAGCGCGGTCACTTCTACGCGATCGTCGACGAGGTCGACTCGATCCTCATCGACGAGGCCCGCACCCCACTGATCATCTCCGGCCCGGCGTCGGGCGAGGCCAACCGCTGGTTCGCCGAGTTCGCCACTCTCGCCACGCGCCTCATCGACGGTGAGGACTTCGAGGTTGACGAGAAGAAGCGCACCGTCGGCGTCCTCGAGCCCGGAATCGAGAAGGTCGAGGATTACCTCGGCATCGACAATCTCTACGAGTCGGCGAACACCCCGCTCATCTCGTTCCTCAACAACGCCATCAAAGCGCGTGCACTGTTCAAGAAAGACAAGGACTACGTCGTGCTCAACGGCGAAGTCCTGATTGTCGATGAGCACACCGGCCGCATCCTCGCCGGCCGTCGCTATAACGAGGGCATTCACCAGGCGATCGAGGCGAAGGAGGGCGTGCAGGTCAAGGCCGAGAACCAGACCCTCGCGACCGTCACGCTGCAAAACTACTTCCGCCTCTACGGCAAACTCTCGGGCATGACCGGCACCGCCGAGACCGAGGCCGCCGAGTTCATGTCGACTTACAAGCTGGGCGTGGTGCCGATCCCGACCAACCGCAAGATGGTGCGGATCGACAACGCCGACCTCGTCTACAAGAACGAGCAGGTCAAGTTCGAGCAGGTCGTCGAGGATATCGCCGAGCGTCACGCCGCCGGGCAGCCGGTCCTCGTCGGCACGACCAGCGTCGAGAAGAGCGAGTACCTCTCGCGCCTGCTCGCCAAGAAGGGCGTGCGCCACGAGGTCCTGAACGCCAAGAACCATGCTCGGGAGGCGGCCATCGTCGCCCAGGCCGGTCGCCTCGGTGCCGTCACGGTCGCCACGAACATGGCGGGCCGCGGCACCGACATCATGCTCGGTGGGAACGCCGAGTTCCTCGCCGTGGCTGAGATGACGGCCAAGGGCCTGAACCCCTCCGAAACTCCGGATGAGTACGAGGCCGCCTGGGACGACGTCTTTGCCGCGGTCAAGGCGAAGGTCGGCGAGGAGGCCGAGAAGGTGCAGGCCGCCGGCGGCCTGTACGTGCTCGGTACCGAGCGCCACGAGTCGCGCCGAATCGATAACCAGCTGCGCGGCCGTTCCGGCAGGCAGGGCGACCCGGGTGAAAGCCGTTTCTACCTCTCGCTCACCGACGACCTGATGCGCCTGTTCAACTCCGGCGCGGCCGAGGCCCTGATGGGGCGCGGCAATGTGCCGGACGACATCGCCATCGAGTCGAAGGTCGTCTCGCGAGCGATCCGCAGCGCACAGTCCCAGGTCGAGGCTCGCAACGCCGAGATCCGCAAGAACGTGCTGAAGTACGATGACGTCCTCAACCGTCAGCGCGAGGCCATCTACTCCGACCGCCGCCACATCCTCGAGGGCGACGACCTGCACGAGCGCACCCAGAAGTTCCTGGTCGACGTGATCGACGAGATCCTCGAGGTGCACACAGGCGATGGCAACGGCGACGACTGGGACTTCGACGCCCTGTGGACCGAGCTGAAGACGCTCTACCCGGTGAGCCTGACGATCGACGAGGTCGTGCAGGAGGCCGGCAGCCGCGGCCGCATCAACAAGGAGTTCATGCGCCGGGAGATCCTTTCGGATGCGACGCTTGCCTACCAGCGCCGCGAGGAGCAGCTCGGAGCCCCGGCCATGCGCGAGCTCGAGCGCCGCGTCGTCCTCTCGGTGATCGACCGCCGCTGGCGTGACCACCTCTACGAGATGGACTACCTGAAGGACGGCATCGGCCTGCGCGCCATGGCTCAGCGCGACCCGCTGGTCGAGTACCAGCGCGAGGGCTTCGCCCTGTTCCAGCAGATGATGGGCCAGATTCGTGAGGAGACGGTCGGCTTCCTGTTCAACCTCGAGGTCGAAGTGACCGAGAAGCAGGGCGAGGTCGCCGGGGTCGCCGCCAAGGGCCTCGCCGAGCCGGTTGCACCGACCGAAAGGCTCAGTTACTCCGCGCCGAGCGACTCGGGCGGAGTCGAGGTCCGCAATCAGCGCGGGCAGGTGCAGCAGGCGGCCACGGCTAAGGCGCGGGCCGAGGAGGTCCGCAAGGCCCTTCCCGAGGGTGGGGTCGACGAAGGCCCGACGACGACGGGTGCGTTCGGTCAGACGACCGGCGGCTCCGGAGCCGCGCCGGCGAATCGCGAGGAGCGCCGCGCGCAGGCCAAGCGCCGCTGACATTCCGCCACGACGACACCCTGGCTCCCGCGGCCGCGGGAGCCAGGGTGTCGTCGTGCGCTGGTGCCCGTTAGTGCTGCTCGCGCACGCGCGCCGTTATGCCCGCGTTCACAGCACGTTGATCGCGGTCGCGCGCCAGCGGGCGTCCATGCCCTCGAGGCGGATGGCAACGGCTCGTGTGCGCACGCGGGTGTGCACCATCACCACTCCTTCGACGACGCCGTCTCGGGGCTCGGTGATCACCACGCGGCCGACCGTGAAGGGGATCCGCTGCCCTGTGCGGCGCTTCAGGCTCCGTGAGCGCGCCGAGAGCACGACACGCTTCTGCAGATGGTGGTACACCTCGTCGGTCAGCCAGCGGGCGATCTGGTCGATCTCGCGCGAGCCCTCGAGGATCTCGAGCACGACCAGGGTGAGCCGAGCGAGGAGCGGCTCTGGGTCGGGCAGTTGGTCCCGGGTCGCAGGCTGCGCCGCGAAAAAGGCCTCCACCGGGGCTTTTTCGTCGGGCGGGGCCGGGTCGAACGGCAGGGTGCGGTAGTCGAAGGCGTGGAGTGGGAGGCTCATTCGGTGTGATCCAGTGGCAGGGCGAGCGACTCATGGGTTCGGGTCACCTCTCGGCTCGACAGGGTGGAGCGCGCTCGGGCCAAGCGCGCAGGGATGGCCCCATCGAAGCAGTCGAGGTAAGCTCAAAGGGGTCTCGGCGCCAGTCTGTGGATAACCCGGCACGCTGCGCACCAGTGCGGTGTGCCCGGCCGCGTCTGGTCGTCAAGCAGCGGCCTAGGCTTGTCGGGTGTCGACCCTCAGCGATCTCGTCCTCTCCCACGGCCGCTCCGACGAAGCGGATGTGGAATGGCTGCACCTGCTGGTCGGCGATCTGCAGCTTCTCGCCGACCTCGCATTCGCCGACATCGTGCTGTGGGTACCGACGGCCGACGAGAGTTTCGTGGCTGTCGCGCACGCTCGCCCGTCCAGCGCGGCGACCCTCTTTTACCGCGACTTCGTGGGGCAGCGGATCAAGTCGGAGTGGCGCGCCCAGGTGGTCGAGGCATATGAGACCGCGCGCATTGTCGACACCTCCGCACCCGACTGGTTCGAGGAGACGCCCACCCGCGTGCGTGCCGTACCGGTCCTGCGCCGGCTCGGCGCCACCGACGGCGCGACCACCGATCGGCCAATCGCCGTCGTCACGCGACACACCAATCTCAGCGAGACCCGCACTCCGAGTCGCCAGGAGCTGACTTTCAACGATTGCGCGAACGATCTTTTTTCCATGATTGCGTCGGGCGATTTCCCTGATCTCGGCGCCCCAACCGGCCCTCGTCGCGGGGCTCCCCGTGCTTCGGACGGGCTGATCCGCCTCGACGTCGACGGCATCACCACCTTCGCCAGCCCCAACGCCCTGTCGGCGTTCAACCGCATCGGTTTCGCGGACGAACTCGAGGGCGAGTCGCTCGCCGAGGTCACCACGGCGCTCCTCACCGGCAAGCTCGTCATCGACGAGTCACTTCCGCTCGTGGTCACCGGGCGGGCGCCCTGGCGTACCGACATCGAGACCCGCGGTGTGACAATCTCACTGCGCGCGATCCCGATTCGCGACCGGGGCGAGCGCGTTGGCGCCGTCGTGCTCTGCCGGGACGTGACCGAGCTGCGGCACCAGGAGCGCGAGCTGATTACGAAAGACGCGACGATTCGCGAGATTCACCACCGCGTGAAGAACAACCTGCAAACCGTGGCGTCGCTACTGCGGATTCAGGCGCGTCGCACCCACTCAGACCTCGCCCGCGAAGCGCTGACGCAGGCAATGCGCCGTGTCGCCGCCATCGCGGTCGTGCACGACACGCTTTCAGAGGGCCTCAATCAGGACGTTGACTTCGACCAGGTGTTCGATCGGGTCCTGCTGCTGATCGCCGAAGTCGCTTCGACGCACAACACGACGGTGCACCCCAAGCTGAGCGGGAGCTTCGGCAACTTGCCCAGCGAATACGCGACTCCGCTCGCCCTGGCCCTGACCGAACTCGTCACTAACGCCGTCGAGCACGGTTTGGCCGGCCGCGAGGGCGATGTCGAGATCGTCGCGACGCGCGGCGACGACGAGCTGACGGTGAAGGTGCGCGATACCGGAGTCGGACTGCCCGAGGGCAAAGTCGGTTCCGGTCTCGGGACGCAGATCGTCCGCACCCTGATCCAGGGCGAGCTGGGCGGCACGATCGACTGGCACACGCTGGTCGGTCGGGGCACCGAGGTCACCATCGAGATGCCGCTGCGCTGGCTGGAGCGTGACCGCTCCTGAGGGCGCCGCGACGCGCGGGGGAGCGGCCGACGCAGGCCCCTCGGGACGACGAGACCCCCGTCGCCAGGAGGCGGACGGGGGCCGGATCGTCGGACTGCCGAGCGGCCGCGAGTGACTAAGAGGCGCGGCGGGCGCGCGCGGCACGACGCTTCAGGGCGCGGCGCTCGTCCTCGCTGAGCCCACCCCACACGCCCGAATCCTGGCCGGTTTCAAGGGCGTACTGGAGACAGACCTCAGTGACGGTGCAGCGAGCACACACCGACTTCGCCTTCTCGATCTGGTCGACCGCCGGTCCGGTGTTGCCGACCGGAAAGAAGAGCTCGGGGTCTGCGGTGAGGCAAGCGGCTTTGTCGCGCCAGTCCATGCGGGTGCTCCTTGTGTGCAGGCGTGCGTGGAGGAACCACGCAGTGTTCGGGTGGGATGATCGATTCACGCCGACGATCACGACCTGTATCTGGACCTCACGCCTTCACCGGCGCACGCCACGAGACTCCACGCGAGGGCGCGGAGTGTTTCGGGGTGGTGGTCGGGTCGGCGATCGGTTCAAGCCCGGTGCGCACGGCACGGTGCGAAGCACTGCGCCGGCCACCGGTTCCAGAGTTGGCCATCCGACGCGCCCCGTGCCTCTCGACACGGTGGGGATCGGATGCTCACATTGACGGAAACCCACGACCCTGTGAGCGGTGAAACGAACTGGACTAGCCTGTCACGAGGATGAGTCCGAATCAAGAGATTTGCATGGGATGTGGCTGTGACCGCTGAGGCAAACAGATCGCGCGGACCTCGCTCCACCGGATCCAGACCGGTCGGGCTCCTCGTCCTGATCGCGGTCCTCGTGCTCGAAACGCTTGCCGTCGCCGCGCTCGCGGCCTGGCTCCTGATCGAGTTGCTGACGACCGCGGCGGACACGATCGGTGGTGGGATCGCCATCGTCGTGCTCGCTCTGATTGCGCTCGGCTGGGCGGCCGCCACCACTCTCGGTGCAGTGCGGCGCCGCGGCTGGATGCGCGGGTCGGCGCTCACGATGCAACTGGTGGTGATGGCCGTCGCCCTCGGCGCCTTCCAGGGACAGTACGCGGTGCCCGACATCGGCTGGGCGCTGCTGGCGCCTGCGCTCGTCGCGGCCGTGACGCTCTTCCTCCCGAGCGTCGTCGCGGTGACCCGCCGCGATCCCGACCTCAGCTAGCGACTCCTCCTGCTCGGGTCGTGGCGCGGGTCGCCGGCCAGCACGGTGTCTCCCGCGCGCAGGTGGCACTTGCCTGGGTGCGGCAGCAGGAGGCGGTCACCGCGCCCCTCGCGGGCGCCACCAGGATGGAGCGTCTGGAGGACGCCGTGGCCTCGGTCACTCCCACGCTCGGCGAGGACGAGCTGGAGGCGCTGAGCGCTGATCATGCGCCGCGCTTCCCGGAGGGCTTCTCACAGCGCCGCGCCTGCGCAGCATTTTTGGCGCCCGCACCCGATACGATCTCCTTCGAAATCGATGGAATCTCGGATCGGAGGATGGCGTGGCTGAGGACGTGGGGGACGCCCTCGGTGCGCGATACCGACTGCTCGATCGGCTCGGAGCCGGAGCGGCCGGCGAGGTGTGGCGTGTACGCGACGTGCGCGAGGGGTCCGAGCTCGCCGCGAAGCTCCTCCGGCGTGAGCACACCCAAGACACCGGGCTCGTCGAGCGGTTCGTCCGCGAGCGCTCGGTCCTGACGCGGCTGCGGCATCCGCGGGTGGTCGCGGTTCGCGACCTGGTCGTCGAGGGCGACACGCTCGCGATCGTGATGGAATTGGTCGGTGGGGGCTCGCTCCGCGACCTGCTGAACGCTGAAGGGCCGCTCGCCGCCGGCCGAGCCGTCGCGGCGACCGCTTCCATCCTCGATGCTCTTGCCGCCGCTCATGCCATTGGCACGGTGCATCGCGACGTGAAGCCCGACAACGTCCTGCTCGCGCGGGAGGTGCCCGACCTCGGCGAGGCAGTCCGCGTCTCCGACTTCGGTATCGCGCACGTCGTCGCAGAAGGCCCTCGGGCGACGACGGGCATCATCGGCACGCCCGAGTATCTGTCGCCCGAGATGCTCGCGACGGGCGAGACCGGTCCGCCCAGCGATGTGTACTCCACCGGCATCCTGCTCTACGAGCTGCTCTCTGGACGCACGCCGTTCGCCGGGATCGGCAACGACTTCGCGGTGGCATACCGGCACGTCTCGATGCTGCCGCCTCCGATCGACGTCCCGCCCAGCGTCGGGGCCATCCTCAACCGCATGCTCGCAAAGGACCCCTCGGGACGGCCCACCGCGGCGGAGGCGTCCGGGATCCTGCGCGGTCTCGTCGCCGGACTCGCAGGCGTTCCCGCGCTCACCCGCGCTGCTGATGTGCCGACCTTCGAGGAGGTGGCGCGTCCCGCGACGGTGCTGCGCGGCGCACACCCCGGACCGGAGGTCGAGTCGGTCCCGGTCGCCGAGGAGGGGCCCGCGCCTGAGCTGGGTCCGTCCGCCCAGGCGACGGTCCTACGCTCACGGCCGCGGCGCGAGCTGCGTGCAGCGGCGGCGCCTGTGCCCGTGGCTGCGACTCGGCGGCGGTTCGACCCGCGAATGATCGCCGCCGCTGTCGGCGCTGCGGCCCTCCTCGTGGGGGCCGTCGTCGTGGCGATCCTCCCGCGGGGAGAGGACCTACCGAGCGGATCATCGATGGCCGCGTTCTCGGCGCAGCAGCAGGACAGACCGCTCCCCACCGGCCTCGGGATCTCGCGCTCGGCGTCCTGGGATCCGCAGAGGCAGTCGCTCGTCGTCGAGCTCTCCTACTCCGCGCAGAGTGCACCCCTCAGCGGGGCATTCCTCGAGGTCCTGCCGGGCATCGACGACGCTGCGACCTGCCCCGCCGTTACCTGGTCCGGAGCGGTGGGTGTGCGCAACCAGCCGAGCGTGACGGGGGTCGGAGTCGCCTGCGGCTGGAACCTGACCGGGCTCGACATCCCGGCGCAGGGGACCGTCGTGGTGACCGCCACTGTCGCGGTGCCCGTGGGCGACAAGGCCGCTCTGGACGCCTGGCTTCGCCGTGCGTCAGCAGCGACGTCGACGGCCGTCTCCGATCCTGCCGTCGCGGGGACGGCCTACCCAGTGCAGCGCCTCCGCGATATCCGCATCGAGACCCCGGCCCGTACGGTCAGCCAGACCCCGCTGCCGGTGACGCTTGTGCCCGTGTGGCCAAATGGAGCGGACCCTGTGAACCCGCTGCTCGTCGCTCCCTCCGCGGGCCGCGCCAGCAGCATGCTCGACGCGGTCGCCGGTGGCGTGAGCGGAGTTCGGCTCAGTGACGGGTGCGGTGGCGCCGTCGCCGTGTCCTCCGACGGCCTGACCGTGACTGCCCTGTCGGTCACCCCCTCCTGTGAGCTACGAGCGCGGGTGGGCGCCTTCTCCGACCTCACGAGCAGTCCTTTCGCGATCACGACGCGCGACTGAGACCCTCGTCGTGCGCCACTGGCGCGGGATGGCTGGCGCAAAACGACGGTTGAGCAATTTCGGGCCATACGCTTACGAGACATTCTCAGCGGGTGATTCACCCGCGGGGGAGCGGACGGGATGGTCCCGTCCGCACTGGGAAGAAGGGTGTGGTTCATGTCTCGTGTTCTCTCAACAGAAGAGGCCAAGTCGGCGATCCAGCAGATGCAGTCGATCATCAACGGCGGTCTAACGGATCAGATCAGCCAGCTGGACGCGCAGGGGCGGACGCTGTCCGACCCCAACGTTTGGGATGGTCCGCTGGCGTCGCAGTTCCGGTCCTCGACCTGGCCCGAGACTAAGTCGGCGCTGGAGAAGGCCAAGCAGGAACTCGAGGAGCTGCGCGGTCAGCTGGCGACGATCTCGCAGAACATCTTCGCCGCCGGCGGCGGAAGCTGACCGACCGTCCCGCTCCTGCGCTCACCTTGCGCAGGGGCGGGACGCCTTCTGACTGTTCACGGTAGGGAGAGGTGGCGGTACGGGATCTGGGTGCAATCGAGGAGGAGGTCCCGTTCGCGACAACCTGGCGTGGGAGTAGGACGCCGACGGCGTCCGCACCGCCGTCGTCGGGCCCGACGGCACCGCGACGCGCTACGAACGGGACGCCGCGGGCAGAGTCGTCGCGATCGAACACCCGCTTCTCGGCCGTGCCGAATTCTCCTACGACCCCGCTGGGCGGATCGCATCGTCGTCGGTCGGCGGTGGCCGGCACACGTGGCGGTACCGCGATGGTTTCCTCATCGAACACGTCGACCGAGGGCGCGTTACCGTCCTCGATCGCGACAGCGAGGGGCGGCTTGCACGGGTCCGTAGTGACGAGGGGGCGGTGGAGTACCGCTATGGCGAGGCGTGCCAGCTCGTCGAGGCCCGCGGCGACGTGGTCACCTCCTGGGCGTACGACCCCGGCGGGCGGATGGTCTCAGAATGCGCGGCGTCGACTATTATGCCGCGGACGGTTGGCGCTGCTGCGAGTGGTGCGGCTGAGGGCGCGTTTGATGGAGCGCGCGCGTATGTGGCGGAGCCGGGGCCGTATACGCCTGAGGGTCTCCTCGCGGCAGGCACGGAAAACGCGCTGATCGGCGCGGCCACGGCGGGGATCACGGCGAACATGCCTCCCTGGCTATCGGTCGAGGAAATGAAGTGTTTCGATAACTGGATCTATCGGTCTCGGTATACGACGGAACCGACGGTGATGTTCCGGGCAGGAGACGTCAATGGTTCCCGCACGGGCAATTGGTGGTCAACAGATGCGCCCTTGAGTGTCAGCGTGGTGCGCGCTGAGAAGGCCCTTCCGCCAGTGTGGTCCACGGGTGATCGCAATATACTGAACACAGGTTTCTCTGCTGAACTCCCGGCTGGCCTTTCAAGCCACGTTGGAAGCGGCGCGACAGCGTAGTGCAACTGGTGAACTGTATCGCGGCGGAACCAACCAAACGTTCTTGCCTGACGGTAGGACGAGCGGAAGGGAAATAGAATCCTGGTCCCTCGCCCCCTGACTCAACTGCGAAAAGAGCAATTTGCAGAGACGTTAGACCACTGTGCATTATCTTTCTTGGAAGTGAGTGCGCCGCAAGCGTCACAGCGGTTTGCGCACTATGCCTGCACCGTGAGAAGTGCCACGTCACTTCGTCAAGTAAGATACCTTGCATCGCTTGTGCCGAGAAATTTTGTAGGTACAATGAATAGTCTAAGCGACAGATGTATTATGCATGCTGATGGGAGTATCGATCTGCAGCAGACGGAAAAGTACGATAAGGCAATAGCTGATGTTCTACAACAATCTCGCCGTTTCCGATGGTGGTTATGGTGGCTCTAGGATCCACGAGTTTCACGGCGCCCGATGAGTAGCTCGAAAAACACAGACGTTCTCCTCGGCGCAGAGAAAAGTATGCGGCCGCGCTCGCTGATTTTTCCCGTCCGCACGCAGACTGCCGATGATCGAAAGTAGTGAACTATTCGTGGTTCGCGCGCTGGGCGCCGGCGCTCGAGCAAATGCGTCATCTTGGCAGCCGAGCCCGATCGTCGTATGAACAGACATCCGGGGGAATGAGAGAGAAAAGTGGATCGTGTTTCGAACACCGCGGCCTTCTGAGCCGGCTCGCAAAAATTTTTTGAAGAGATGCAGTGATGGACCTGTTCCGCCTGAGTGGCCGACGTCGAGACGAGTACGCTGAGGCATTAGCCTATCTCGCGGCTCGACTGCCGCCGAAGAGCTTTCATGCGGGCCTGTTCGCCGAACATGCCCAACGCGCGCGCGAAGCGACGACACGGAAAGACATGCGGCTGCTCTGCAAGCGTGTGCGACAGCCCTACGGGTGAAGGACTGGGGCGTCGACAGCCACCGAATCGTTCAGGAGGACGGCTCGCTGGACCGCGAAGCCACGTCCCGACTCGACGAGGCTGTCGAGTACGTTCGGATACGCTCCGCGTCGTTCCGGTGGTGGTTCTGACAGGTCGTCGTCGATCGCGCCGCCGCCCGAACGGCTCCGCCCCTAGCCGTCCCCCTCCTGCTCCGGCGTCGGCGACACCGCCTGGAGGAAGTGCACGTCTCCCGCGAGGCTGACAAAGCCGCGGCCGACGGTGGCCGGGACCGGGAGGCGCCGGGGGATCGGCGCGGGGAACAGCTGGGTGTCGTGCTCCCAGTCAGGCTGCAACAAGAGGCCGGACCGGGATCGGCCCAGGGCCTTCGTCCAGTGCCCGAATTGCGAGCGCAGTTCGACCGAACGTCCGGCGGCAATGACGCACCGTCCTGGGTGGGATCCGGAGATCAGGGTCGTCAGGCCCTGGCCGGGGTCGTCCCAACGTTCGGCATCGTCGATCAGCAGCAGCACCGGCCCCTCCTCCATCAGCAGGGACGCGAGGAGGGCGCGAAGCTCCTCGGCACCGACGGCGAGCCGGTCGAGACCGGCGCCGACCAGGGGCGAGCGGCGGTCACACGCGCCCCAGATCCCGACGGTCCCGGCAGCGCGGGCGGCCTCGGCGAGCGCGAGCAGCACCGTGGACTTACCGGAGCGGGCGGGACCGCAGATGAACACATGCTCGCCCTCATAGAGCTCGAAGGCGAGCGGCGCCAGATCGGCTTCGCCCAGTCCGATGGGGATCCGCCAGGGTTCGCCGTCGAATCGGGCCTCGACGCCGAGAGCGCTGATCGCCACCCGCTCGGGCAATGTGGCGATCGCTGTGGTCTTGGTGGTGGTGTCGGGCCAGGCGGCGACCACCTCGGTGACGGCGGCGTGCAGACCCGCGGCGGGTATCGCGACCTGTGTCTGGAGGAGGGACGAAGTGAGTACGCACCGGCCGGGCACCGGCGGCGGGGCGTAGCGGGGCTTCACCCCGGCGATCGAGTAATCCTGTGGATCCGCGAAACGGAACAGCCACTTCTGCGTGGTCACCTCCTCCATCACCGACGGCAGGCCCTTGACGCGGGTGCTCGTGACGGCGAAGTGCAGTCCCAGTTCAGGACCGTCGGCGTAGGCCCGCGCCAACGCCTCCAGCAGACCCTGGCTCTCCCAATCCTCGAAATCGTCCTTGAGCGTCGCCAAGCCGTCGATCAGTACCAGCGTCCGGCGGCGCTCCCCGTGAGACGCGCGCCGCCTCTTCACCTCGTCGCGGATGTGACGGAGGAAGCGGGTCTGCTTCTCCCGCGCTCCCGCTCCCGCTCCGACATAGGAGACGGTGTGCGGCAGATCCGCGAGCGCTGAGCAGTCACGGGAGGCCGCATCGAGGACATAGAGGTCGAGTTCGCCGGGGGAGAAGTGACGGGTCGCGGTGAGAGCGACCGAGGCCAGCGCCGTGCTGGTGCCGCTGCCGGGGATGCCGAGCAGGAGGAGGTTGCCCTCGGTCAGGTCCCACCCGCTTGTGACCTGGCGCTGGTTGTCGGGGTCGTCCGAGAGCGCGATGCGCAGCACGTCGTCGACGACGTCGCCGAGGTCGGACTCTTCGGCGCCGAAGCCTCCGAGCTGGATGGACTCGCCGAGCGGTTCCGGCCAGATCGGACGGGGCGGAGCGAACCCCGCATCCGCATTCGCCTCGACCACCGCGTCGATCAGAAGGTCAAGGTCGGTCGGGGCTGTCTCATCCGCCGAGCCGAGGGTCGACTCGCTGGTGGGGACCCCGGAAAAGCCGACGGTCCGGACCTCGACCAGGTTGATGACCTCCGCCTCAGCCCGCCCCGTGACCAGGGCCGTCTGCACGGGTGTGATGTCGTTCTGGCCGAGCTTGACGTAGGCGCGCCCAGTCTGACTCCGCGAGATCTCGGCCGCACTCGGCACGCCGATCACGTTCACGGAGTCGTCGCGGCTCTGCACCCGGAGCGCAACGCGGAGGTTGGTGTTCGCGAGGATGTCGTCGTTGACGACGCCGGCGGGGCGCTGGGTCGCGAGGATCATGTGCACGCCGAGTGTGCGTCCGACGGCGCCGACGCTGACCAGGGATTTTAAGACATCGGGGTGCTCCTTCGCGAGCATGGCGAATTCGTCGACGACGAGGAGGAGCCGTGGCATCGGTTCAGAGGGCGATGTTGCCCAGTAGGCGTCAAGGTTGTCGATGCCTTCGCCCGCGGCCGCAAACACGCGCTGTCGCCGCTGCATTTCTGCCTCGAGCGAGCGCAGGGCGCGGTCGGCCAGTTGCTCGTCGAGATTACTGATCGTTCCGATGGTGTGCGGCAGACGTTCGCACGCGGCGAAGGCCGCACCGCCCTTGAAGTCGATCAGGACGAAGCTGAGGCGAGTCGGATCGTTGCGTGCCGCGAGACCCGCGACGAAGGAGCGCAGGAATTCGCTCTTGCCCGAGCCCGTCGTACCACCAACGAGCCCGTGCGGTCCGTCGGCGACGAGATCGAGGACGAGCGTGCCACCCTCACCGGTGCCGACCGGAGCCCGTATTCCTTTCGCCGTCGACCACCACTCCCTGACTGAGGCCACCGTCGGGTGATCCACGCCGAGCAGCGGCGGGAGGCGCACCAGCCCGGGGAGCGCGGCCCCCGCGGTGACGAGTTCAGGGTCCTCGAAGCGGGCGAGGTCGCGGGCGCAGCGCTCGGCACTGGTGCGGTCGAGTCCGGCGAGCACGACATCCTCCACGGTGAGGCGCTCGTCGGGTCGGGAGAGCGTCGCGGACGCGTCGGGCTCGATCTGCACGACCACGTTGCACGAGGCGGGGAGCTGCTCCTCGGAGGCGGCGAGGACGATGCCGGCCACGCGGGCTCCGGCGTCGCGCTGCCCCCGGCCGAAGCCAAGGAGATCGCGCGCGGGAGCGTCCCGGCCCTCGGTGAGCACGTCCGAGTCGAGGACGAGGAGCGTGCGCGGCCCGGACTGCTCGGCGAGTGCGTCGCGCAGTCCGCGGAGGATCTCCGTGCTGCGTTCGCGGTGGTCCGAGAGCCAGCGCTCACCGCCAGGGCGCCGGGTGTGTGGCAGCCACGAGGCCCAGCTCCAATCATTGTCACGGCCGCGGTCACAGAAGACGCCGATCGTCAGGTCAGCGGGGCCGCAGTGCACCGCCGCCTGACAGAGCAGGCTCCGGGCGAGTGCCAGTGCCCCTTCGCGGTCGCCGACGATTCCGACTACACCCGCGTCGGAGAGGTCGACGGCGACCGGTGCACTCGGGATCACGCTGCTCGCCAAGATCTCGCGCACCGTGTCCTCCGGCCGCGACCCTGAGCGCTGATCGAGCGTCGGCGTCCACGGCACATCACCGACGCCCGCGTGGAGAGTGAGCACGTCGGCTGCCGTCGAGCGGCGTTGCCAGAGCGAGGTGGTGGGCAGCGCGGCGCGGCGAAGCGCTGTCGCCGGGTCGGGAGCCTCCTCTTCGAGGCGCGTCCGCTCGACCCGTGCTGCCCGAGCGATGTCGTCTCGGAACTCCTGGAGCGCCTGCTCGAACCGCTGCTCCTCCGACCGCGTGGAGCGGGTGTGCCGGTGCTTCTGCTCGAACCACATGCCGACCCCCGCCACGGGACTGAGGGCCGCGAAGAGGGCGTAACGCGCGTCGCCCATGATGAGCACCATCGCGAAGGCGAGGACGAGTGGTGCGACGACCGTGATGATGCTGAATTTCGTGGCGGAGGCGACGGAGACGCGCGTCGGCGGAACGACGGGGTCGGCGGCGGCGGACCGGCCAGGACGCGGCGGCCTGTTGAAGGGCACGGTCGCGTTTGCAGTGAGGTTGTTCAAGCTGCCGGGCTCGGGAGCGCGCGGTTCGTCCTGCGTAGGGCGGAGGAGGACCGCGGCTCCTCCGGCGATCAGGACAGCGGGCCCGGTGACGACGGTGCCGTCACTGTCGGCTGGCACGCCGTCGACCAGAGTCCCGTTCGTGCTTCCGGCGTCGCGCACTCGCAGACCGTCGCCCTCGCGGACGATCGTGAGGTGCTCCCAGGAGGCGCTGGCCGTATCGAGGACGAGATCGGCCTGCGGTGCTCGGCCGACCGTCAGTGGTCGGCTCCTGGGGATCTCGACCACGGGTCCGGCGGACAGACCTCCCGAGAGCGCGGCGGTCCAGCCTCCGACTGCTCGTGGCCGTGGCTCGGCCGAGCGGGCGATTCTGGTGCCCTCGAGCAGGAGGATTTCGTCGATCGGAGTCTCGACGGGGTGCAGGGCGGAGTCGACGGCAAGCACGGTGCCAGCGTCGAGCCGGCGCCCGGTAACGGCCTCCACGAGGTCGCCGAGGGTCGCGGACGAGCGGTGCCGACCGAGGTCGACATCGTGGCGGGAATCGTCGAGTTCGAGGAGCAGTCGCATCGTGTGTCCTCAGGGTCGAGGCTGTCCGGCGAACCAGAGCAGTGGGACGGTGGTCGGGCGCAGGCCGAGATCCTGCGGGGTGGCGTGCAGCGCGAGGACCGATGCGCCGAGGGCGGTCGGCGCACTGAAATCGAGCCGGGGCCCGGCGAGGCCGTCGGCCGGACTCACGACGGAGCCGCTCAGCGCGGCTCTGACCGCCGATGGATCTCGGCGACCCGCCGCCGCAGCTGCACGCACGAGTGCTACGACGGCGTCGTGGCTGGGGGTGTCGGCGACCGCTGAAACGTCACGGAACGGCCGGTCGCCGAGGAGGGCTGTCTGCGTGGAGTCGTCGGCCGTCACTCGCAGGGCGGCGAGGTACGCGGACATGGCGCGTCCTGCCTCGTCGCCACGGAGCGCGACTGCGTCGCCGGAATCGACTCCGGCCGTTGTCAGGTCGCCCGACAGCGTCCCGCCGGCATCGACGAGTGCGGAGGCGAACGGAGGGCTCTGCGCGTCAGGCGTGAGCAGGATCGGCGTCGCGGTTCCTGCGGCCTGCAGCGCAGCGACGGCAATCGCTTGCGTCTCGGCCGGACCTGAGACGAGAACGCGGTCCACGGGGCGCTCCCCACTGAGGTATGGCCGAGCGGCGTCGACGAGGTCGGCCGTCGAACCGCCGGGGGCGAAGACGAGGGTCGCCTCGGGCGCGACTGCTTGGGGAGCGGTCCCGCCGGCATCGACGAGGAGAGTCCTCGACCCCGCTCCGGCAGCCTCGACCAGGGCGGCGTCGATCCGTGCGGCGTCGGGCGCGGTCAGCCACGCACCGTCGCCGGCTGATGCCGCGTCGCCGCCGTAGGGGAGGAGCGCCGCGATCCCGCTCGCGCGCGCTGCGTCGACCGCCGCTGATGTGTGCGAGCCGTCGGTGGCGATCACCAGACCGGACACCTGCTCGCCCGCGAGCTCTTCCACGGCCGCGCGCGCACCGTCTGCCGTACCGTGGTCATCGGCAGCGACCACGCGGACCGTGCAGCCGCCCATCGCGAACCGTCGTGCGGCCACCACGGCTCCGTTCGCGGCGTCCTTCCACTCCGATCCCTCGCCGGGAGCCGAACTCAGCGAGACGATGACCCCGAGGGTCAGCCCTTCGGGCACTCGAGCGCAGGAGAACCCGACCGGCAGCTCGGCGACCGATGTGGTCGGAGTCGGACGAGGCGGCAGTAGTGCGATCAGGACGCCCCCGAGGATCAGCAGCGCCGCAAGCACGGCGCCTCCCGTCAGCACGAGCCGCCGGTCCGGCCTGGTCCGCGGGGCGGTCCGCTTCCCGAGCCGGCTCATCGTTCGTCGCCGATCGTGAAGGAGTACACGGTCTGCGTCTGCGCACCCTCCGGAGCGTCGAGATGGAACGCGGGGAGAGTGTCCGCGGCGACGAGCGAGGCCCGCTCCTGCGCCTGAGCGAGGAGGATGCCCGAGACGTCCTCGGAGCGCACTCCGGCGTAGCCCTGAGCGCTCTGGGAGGCGAGGGCCAATTGCACGTCGGCGGTGCCGACCTTGGCGGCGCTCGTGGTCATCGACCCGAGCAGGCCGGAGCCGCCGACCGAGCGGTCGCCCAGGTCGAGCAGCACCTTGTGGAGATCGGCCGTGAGCAGGGCGGAGGCGGCGTCCGTGTCGCGGGTGGACGCATCGATTGTCGTGGCGATCCTCGTCAGCGAGTCGCGGGTGCGCTCCGACACCGCGCTACCGATCCGGGCCTCTGCCGTGCTCAACGCTTGGTGCTCCGCGTCGACCGTCGCTGTGCCGTCGGCGCGGATGTCGTTGGCCGTCTCGTGCAGCCCGGAGACGGAGCGATCGAACATTGTCGTGACCGCCTCGGTGTCGACGACGGAACGCGCGGAGACGCGGCGGATCTGATCGTCGAGAATCGCGGCGACTGCGGAGGCGGCGGCGGCGTCCGCGTGCGCGAATGCCGCCTGGATCGCCGGTGCCAGAGCCTCCTGCTGGACGGAGAGTGCGTCGACGCGTGAGCCGAGCGAGTCCCGTTGCGCGACGAGGGCGGCGGAGGCGGTACGGAGTGCGGTGATCCGCTCCGTGAGGTGACCGTCGTTGGCTGACAGGGCAGTTGCGGTCTCCGTCGCGGTCGTACGAAGGGAGGCGAGCGATGTGCGCAGCGCGGTCAGGTCGGCTCCCGCACCGGTCTTGCCGACAAGCGTCGCGACCGTGGTCCAGGACTTCGCCTGCTCGTTGATCCGGTCGGCTAGTGGAGCGGAGTAGCCCTTCGGAGTCGCCAGCCGGCCCGTGCCGGAGCAGGGGGTGCCGGTCAGGTAGGCGCGTAGACGATCGATGCTGGTGGTTGGCGTACCGGCGGGTGCGGGTGTCGCCGTCGGTGTGGTCGTGGCTCGGGGTGTCCCCGCGGGTGCCGGGAGGGCGGGGAGCAGTGTGCAGAGTTCGTCCGCCAGCTCCTGGTTCTGAGCCGCCAGTGAGCCCGCTGTGTCGGGTGTGCCGAGTTCGTCGAGTGCCGCTGACGCGGTGCTCCCGACGGACGTCATGGTCTTCTCAAGGGTGGCTACTTCGCCGTCGATCCCGTCGAGCGTCGTGGTCAGCCCGGCGAGCGTCGTCGCAGCGGAGCCGTCGGGGGCGCTGGCGGACAGCGCGTCGGTGGCCTTTGTGGCCTCGTCCACCCGGGTCGAGAGAACGGAGTACTCCGACTCCACTCCGGCCATCAGCTCGGGCTGCAGTGAGTCGACCAGCTCCCCGCCCTGGCGAAGTAGCCCGATCAGCACGGTGTTCACGGCGGTACCGGAGGCGGCGAGCGAGCACGTCATCGAGGAGGTCGTGCAGCTCTCAGCCGTGGGTGACGCGGGTCCGACTGCGCTGCGCAGCGATGCGACGACCTGCTCGCGGCAGGAGTCGGCGGCCGTGCCGTATGCGTCCAGCTCGGCGGTCAGCCGCAGCAGCTCGGAGTGGATCGTGCCTGATCCGCTGGGATTCTTGACCGCCACGGAGCAGCCGTTCCCCGAGAGCACGGGCTTGGGTACGGACGCCGAGGTGTCGCCGAGCATCGCGTCGACCGCGGCGATCGCCTGCGAGAGCTGCTGCAGCAGCCCCGACTCCGTGCCGGAGACTGTCGTCGAGAGTTCGCTCCGAAGGGCGGTCAGCTGCCCTGAGAGGCCCTGCATCGACGCGGCGGTCGAGGCGGTGCTCTGCCGCAGCTCCTCAGCGGTGCGCACGCCCAGCGTCTCGGACGTCGCGTCGAGCGCGGTGCGCACCTCGGCGACAGTCGTCCCGGCATGGGTCAAGAGCTCATCGACGGAGGTGATCACGTCGATTGTGCGCCGCTGGAGCGCGAGTGCAGAGGCCGGACTCGTGTCGAACGCCGCCTCGAGGGCGCCCGCGGGCGTCGGATCCGTCGCAAGCCCCGGCTGCACCGCCAGGTTGAAGGACGGCACGGCGAAGTCGGACACGTCGGCGACGAGTGTCAGCGTGGCGTTCGCTCCTCCCGAGGGCGGTGCGAGGAGCGACGCCCACTGGAGGACTGCGTCACCCGCGTCGTCGCGACTGAGCACGCCGTTTGTCACCGCGCCCGTCTCAGCGGCGGTGACGACCCGACTCGGCGAGACTCCGGGGAGGACCGTCGAGGCGGCGAGGGTGAGCGGCGCTCCCACGAGAGCAGATCGGCTCGTCGCGCCACCCGCGACGTCGAATGTGACGTCCTCGGCGTGGACCGTTAAATTCTCGACCGCCAAGGAGATTTCGACGCGTCCGGAGTAGCCGCGAAGATCGGCGAGATTGGTCCCCGCTGAGTCCGCGGTGCGGTACGAGGTGCGCACGCGGACCGGCAGGTCGCCTGCGACGGCGGCGGGGTCGTAGGAGGTCGTCGAGGTGGTGGTCTGCGACACATCGGACCCGACTCCGACGGCCGTGGCGTCGATCGTTCGCACGCTGCCGTCGGTCGTCGCCGCGACGGAGACCGACTGCAGGACACGCGAGGAGGGGAGCGGGGGAGGTGAGGGGGTGCAGCCCGCCAGGAGACCGACGATCAGGGCACTCGCCGCGCCCATCAGACCCACCCGCATACACCGTGCTCTTCTGCGCTTCATAGCCACCCCTCGTTCCGACGGGGCGCCCGGTCGGCGCCGCACTCATCAGCTGTGAGCGATGCTCGCAGGAATGACGGGTAAGGGAGACCATTTGGCGCGGGACGACGGGTCCCAGCGCGCGTTAGACCAGCTTGAGCTTCTTCCGCAGAGCCTGGACGTGGCCTGTGGCGCGGACGCCGTACTGCGCGAACTCGAGCCCGCCTTCAACTCCGACCACGAACGTCGAGCGCAGGACGCCGACGACGGTCTTGCCGTAGAGGCTCTTCTCACCCCACACGGCGTAGGCGCGGTGCACCGTCATATCGGGGTCGCTCAACAGCGGATAGGTGATGCCCTGCGCATCCGCCCAGCGGCGCAGTGCCTGGGGAGTGTCGCGGGAGAGCCCGAGCACCTCGTAGCCAGAGTCGCGGAGCGAGGCGGCGTTATCGCGGAAGTCGCACGCTTCAGTAGTGCAGCCTGGGGTATCGGCCTCGGGATAGAAGAAGAGGATCACCCGACGCCCACGGTAGTCCTGGAGCGAGACGGGACGTCCGTCCTGGTCGGGGAGCGTGAAGTCGGGGGCGGCGTCGCCGGAACCCAGGCGCGCGTCGATCGGGAGAGGGGAGAGGTCGGTCATCGTTTGCTTCCGTCGGTCGTGGCGAAGGTGGTCAGGAGGCGCTGGAGCGAGTCGAGGCGCTCGGGCCCGCTCGCGCCCAGCGTGCCCTCCTCGACCGCCTCGATGATGGCGCAGTCGGGGGAGTCGGGGAGGTGCGTGCAGCCCCGCGGGCAGTCCTCGGCACTGTGGGCGAGGGTCGTGAAGGCGCCGAGAATGTTGTCGGTATTCACGTGGCCGAGGCCGAACGAGCGCACGCCGGGAGTGTCGATCACCCAGCCGTGCCGATCATCGCGCTGGACGCGTAAGGAGACGGTGGACGAGGACGTGTGCCGGCCCCGGCCGGTCACCGTATTGACGTGCCCCGTGGCCCGGTGCGCGTTCGGCACCAGCTTGTTCACCAGCGTCGACTTGCCCACCCCCGAGTGCCCGACCACGACCGTCTCGTGCCCGAGCAGCGCCTCCGCGATCTCGTCGACTGGCGGCTCGTCCTGGCTCGACAGGAACACGCGCAGATCCAGGCCATCGAAGTTTCGGAGGAACGGGGCCGGATCGGCGAGGTCCGTTTTGGTGATGCAGAGCATCGGCGTGATCCCGGCGTCGAAGGCGGCCACGAGGTAACGGTCCACCAGGCGGGTGCGCGGCTCCGGATCGGCAGCGGCGACGACGCAGAGCATCTGATCCGCATTCGCCACGATGACGCGCTCGATCGCGTCAGTGTCATCCGCGCTGCGGCGCAGGAGGGTCGAGCGCTCGCGGATTCGGACGATGCGCGCGAGGGTTCCGTCGTCGCCGCTCGAGTCGCCGACCACATCAACGCGGTCGCCGGCAACGATCGCCTGGCGTCGCAGTTCGCGCGCCCTGGCAGCAGTGAATTCGTGCTCCTCGGGAGTGCCGTCGCCAATCATCACCGTGTAGCGGCCGCGGTCGACGCCGAGAACCATCGCGATCTCAGCGTCCTCGTAAGCGGGCCGGTTCTTGGTGCGCGGTTTGGTGCCCTTCGGATTCGGTCGTACGCGGGCGTCCGATTCGTCGTAGCCGTCGAAGTCGTCGAGTACGCCGTCGGCGTCGAGGCCGCTGTCCGTCCACCACGACACGGGTCAGATCGATCCTGCGAGAGTGGTCCACAGCGCAGGGAACTGCGGAAGCGTCTTCGCGGTCGTAGCGATGTCCTCGATGACGACGCCGGGCACGACCAGCCCGATCAGGGCGCCAGCGTGCGCCATCCGGTGGTCGGAATAGGTGCGCCAACGTCCGCCGTGCAACTCAGCCGGCTCGATCCGCAGCCCATCCTCGAGCTCGGTCACGATCCCGCCCAGCCCCGTGATCTCGGCGGCGAGGGCGGCGAGGCGGTCGGTCTCGTGGTGCCGGATGTGGCCAATGCCGGTGAGTGTGCTCGGCGTGCTCGCGAGCGCGGCAAGCGCGGCCAAGGCCGGTGCGAGCTCGCCACCCTCGGACAGGTCGAGGTCGACTCCGAGGATCTCGTCGCCGCCGGTCACCACGAGGGCGTCGCCGTCCCGCTCGACGGTGGCGCCGAAGAGCGGGAGGATCCGCTCGAGGTGCGCACCGACCTGGGTCGTCGAGGCTGGCCAGTGGCGCAGCCGGACCCGGCCCCCGGTGACCAGCGCCGCGGCCAGAAACGGGGCAGCGTTGGAGAGGTCGGGCTCGATGAGGACATCGGCTCCCGCGATGGCCTGCGGATCGAGCGTCCACTCGCCCTGAGCGGGAGTGCCGACCGTGACTCCGCGGGCCGCCAGCGCGGCGATGGTCATGTCGATGTGCGGCTGGCTGGGGAGCTGACCGCCTTCGTGGCGCAGGCGCAGCCCATCGTCGAAGCGGGCACCCGCCAGGAGCAGGGCCGAGACGAACTGGCTCGAACGAGAGGCGTCGATAATCGCTTCGCCGCCGCGGACCGAGCCGGAGCCGTGCACAGTAAAAGGAAGACCGCCCCGGCCGTCATCCGCCACATCGACGCCGAGCGAGCGGAGGGACGCGATGGTCGCACCCATCGGCCGCTTCGCCGCATACGCGTCGCCGTCGAAGGTGGTCGGTCCGAGCGCGAGCCCGGCGAGCGGAGGCATGAAGCGCATCACTGTTCCCGCGAGGCCGCAGTCGATGGTGGTGGAGCCCAGCAACTCCTCGGCCGGTTCCACGATGAGGTCGGCGCCGAAGTCGCCGGTCGCGCCCGATTCGCGGATCGTCGTGCCGAGCGAGCGCAGGGCCTCGATCATGAGTGCGGTGTCGCGGGAGTGCAGGGGTGCGCGGACCGTGGAGCGGCCCTCGGCCAGGGCGGAGAGGACCAGCTCCCGGTTGGTGAGCGACTTGGAGCCTGGCAGCCCGAGTTCGGCGTCGACGGCACCGGCCGCGAGCGGTGCGGGCCACGCATCGTCGCCGGGGAGCGCACGGGCGTCGCCGTACGGATCGAACTCGGGAGCGGAATAACGCGAGAAGACCATCGGTTGTCAGGATAGTCGGCCAGCAGGGAGTCGGCAGAAGTGTGGGAGGCGGAGCATGGCTGTAGCAGCGATGGCGACCCCGGCGGCGTCGCTCGCCGCGACGCCGGTGGCAACCACTCCGGTCATGACGACGACCCGCGCGCGAGCCGCATCCCGCAGCCGCCGCTGTCTCGCAACCCCGGCCGCCGCGAGCAGCGCCCCCGTAGAATCACTCCCGATGACTCGCGACGACGTACCCCGCACCGGCCCGGCCGATGAGGCCTCCGCGCCCGCCGAGACGGAGCAGACAATCGAGGACACCGTCGAGGAGTCGTTGGACGATCTCCGCGCCGACGCTCCTGTCGACCTTCGTGTGCTTTTCGAGGAGCAGGCTCTGCCCTTCATCGACCAGCTGTACGCGGCCGGCCTGCGCATGACGAAGAATCCCGCCGATGCGCAAGACCTCGTGCAGGAGACATTCGCGAAGGCCTTCGGTGCGTTCCGCCAGTTCCAGCAGGGCACGAACCTCAAGGCGTGGCTCTATCGCATCCTGACGAACACCTTTATCAACTCGTACCGCAAGAAGCAGCGCGAGCCCTACCAGAGCGCTATTGACGAACTCGAGGACTGGCAGCTCGGCGGCGCCGAGTCGACCACGGCCACCTCCAGTCGCTCGGCGGAGGCGGAGGCAATCGACCACCTCCCCGACACCGCGGTCAAGGAGGCACTCCAGGCAATCCCGGAGGATTTCCGGCTCGCCGTCTACTTCGCCGATGTCGAAGGCTTCTCCTATCAGGAGATCGCGGACATTATGAAAACCCCCGTCGGGACCGTCATGAGTCGGCTGCACCGCGGACGCCGCATGCTGCGTGAACGACTCACCGACTACGCACGCGAGCGCGGATATCGCGCCGCATTCACTTCCGGGAGCACGAAATGACCGACAGCGGTTGCACGAAGGCGAAAGCTGAACTCGAGGAGTACCTGCACAACGAACTGTGCAAAGAGGATGCCGCCGACATTCGTGAGCACATCGCGGGGTGCGTCGAGTGCACCAACGAAGCGAGGGTCGGTGTCGTACTGACTGTTGCCGTTCAACGCGCCTGCAACGAGACCGCACCGGAGGACCTCCGCGCCCAGGTGCTTGGAATGCTCCGCGACGAGCACGCAGCCCACGCCAGCGTGTAGGTCAGCTCGCCGAGGGAGCCCCGAACCGTCGAGACGGCCCGCGGTAACGGGCTCCCTCGACGGTCCGGGGCCCTCCCGGTGCCGCTAGCGGGTGAGTGCTCGGGACAGGAGATCGGCCTGTTCAGAAGCGTGGCGCTTCGCGGAGCCTGCCGCAGGAGAAGCCGCCGCCGCGCGCGAAACCACGCGGATCGGGCGACCGAGCATCGGCGCCACCTCGAGCGCGATGAACGGCCACGCCCCCTGGTTCTCCGGCTCGTCCTGCACCCAGACCAGCTCGGCGTCTGGGTAGCGTTCGGCGATGCCCCGCAGCTCGTCAATCGGCGCCGGGTAGTACTGCTCAACCCGGACAAGCGCAATACCGTCGTCGGGCTTCTTCTCGAGTTCGGCCTTCAGGTCGTAGTGCACCTTGCCTGCGTGCAGCAGCACGCGCTTCACGGCCGACGCATCCTGGATGCGGGCATCATCAATCACGAGCTCGAAGCGTCCCGAGGTGAAGTCCTCGACGGGGCTCGACGCGCCGCGTAGGCGGAGCATCGCCTTCGGGGTGAAGACGATGAGCGGACGCCGCGGCCGCGAGTACGCCTGGCGACGCAGCAGGTGGAAGTACGACGCCGGCGTCGACGGGCGCGCGACGGTCATGTTCCGCTCGGCGCACATCTGCAGGTAGCGCTCGATCCGGGCGGAGGAGTGGTCGGGGCCCTGGCCCTCGTAGCCGTGCGGGAGCAGGAGCACGAGCGACGAGCGCTGGCCCCATTTCTGCTCGGCCGACGAGATGAACTCGTCGATCACGATCTGCGCGCCGTTCGCGAAGTCGCCGAACTGCGCCTCCCACAGCACCAGCGAGTCGGGACGCTCGACCGAGTAGCCGTACTCGAACGCCATCGCGGCGTACTCGGAGAGCAGGGAGTCGTAGATCCAGAGCCGCGCCTGCTGCTCGGAGAGGTTCATCAGCGGCAGCCACTCCTGGCCGTTCTCGCGGTCGTGCAGCACAGCGTGGCGCTGGACGAAGGTGCCGCGACGGGTGTCCTGCCCGACGAGGCGCACCGGAGTGCCCTCGAGCAGGAGCGAACCGAGCGCGAGCAGCTCGCCGAACGCCCAGTCGATCGAGCCCGACCGGCTCATCTCCTGACGCTTCGCGAGGAGCTGCTGGAGTTTCGGGTGCACCGTGAAGCCCTCGGGCGGCGTCATGAACGCGTCGCCGATGCGGGTGATCACCTCGGTCTTCACTCCGGTCACTTCGGGTTCGCCCGGGTAGTCCTCGCCCCGCTGCGCATCGGGCAGCTCAAGATCGGCCACCGAGCCGTCGCCGGAGATCACCGGGATCGCGCCGGTCTGTGCCGCGTGGGTCTCGGCGAAGGCGCGCTCCAGACGGTCCTGGAAGTCCTGGTGGGCGCGGTCGTACTCCTCCTCGGTGATGTCGCCGCGTCCGACGAGCGCCTCGGTGTAAAGCTTGCGCACCGAGCGCTTCGCCTCGATCAGGCTGTACATCAGCGGCTGGGTCATCGAGGGGTCGTCTCCCTCGTTGTGCCCGCGGCGGCGGTAGCAGATGAGGTCGATCACCACGTCGCGGTGGAACCGCTGGCGGTACTCGAATGCGATCTGGGCGACGTGGACGACGGCCTCGGGGTCGTCGCCGTTGACGTGGAAGATCGGCGCCTGGATGGTCTTTGCGCCGTCGGTGGAGTAGATCGAGGTGCGCGCCTCGTGCGGCGGGGTCGTGAAGCCGACCTGGTTGTTGATGTTGACGTGGATCGTCCCGCCGGTGCGGTAGGCACGCAGTTGAGACATCTGCAAGGTCTCGACGACGACGCCCTGGCCCGCCATCGCGGCGTCGCCGTGGACGAGGATCGGCAGCGTGGTGAACGTGCCGATCGGCTTGCGGTCCTGCTTGGCTCGGACGATGCCCTCGAGCACTCCGTTTACCGCTTCGAGGTGCGAGGGGTTCGCCGCGAGGTACACGGGGATCTCCTCGCCACCGGCACCGCGGAAGGTTCCCTCCGTGCCGAGGTGGTACTTCACGTCGCCGGAGCCCTGGACCGTGCGCGGATCCTGGGTGCCCTCGAACTCGCGGAAGATCTGTCCGTAGGTCTTTCCTGCGATGTTCGTCAGCACGTTGAGGCGCCCGCGGTGCGCCATGCCGATCGCGACCTCGTCGAGGTGCTCGTCGGCTGCGCCCTGCAGGATGGCGTCGAGGAGCGCGATCAGCGACTCCCCGCCCTCGAGGGAGAAGCGCTTCTGACCGACGTATTTCGTCTGCAGGAACGTCTCGAAGGCCTCCGCCTGGTTCAGCTTGCCGAGGATGCGCAGCTGCTCGTCGTGGCCGGGCTTCTCGTAACCGCGCTCCAGCTTCTGCTGCACCCAGGCGCGCTGCTCCGGATCCTGAATGTGCATGTACTCGATGCCGACGGTGCGGCAGTAGGAGTCGCGGAGGATTCCGAGGATCTCGCGCAGCTTGAGCTGGCGCTTGCCGCCGAAGCCGTCCGTAACGAACTCGCGATCGAGGTCCCAGAACGTGAGACCGTGGCTCTCGATCGCAAGGTCTGGGTGCGAGCGCTGCACGTACTCGAGCGGATCGACGTCGGCCATCAGGTGGCCGCGCACGCGGAACGAGTTGATGAGTTCCTGCACTCGGGCGGTCTTGGAGACGCGCTCGGCGAGGTCGACGGCGATGTCGGTCGACCAGTGGATCGGGTCGTACGGGATGCGCAGGGCGGCGAAGATGTCCTCGTAAAAGCCGCGACCGCCGAGCAGAAGTTCGTGCACGATCTTGAGGAACTCGCCTGACCCCGCGCCCTGGATCACGCGGTGGTCGTAGGTCGAGGTGAGAGTAATGGTCTTGCCGATACCGAGCTCGACAAGCGTCTTCTCGGACGAGCCCTGGAACTCCGCCGGGTACTCGAGGGCTCCGGCGCCGATGATGCAGCCCTGTCCCTTCATCAAGCGGGGTACGGAGTGGACGGTGCCGATGCCTCCGGGATTCGTCAGCGACAGCGTGGTCCCGGCGAAGTCGCCGGCCACAAGCTTGTTGCCGCGGGCCCGCTTCACCAGGTCTTCGTAGGCGGAGAGGTAGGCCGTAAAGCTCAGTGTGTCAGCGCGCTTGATGCTCGGGACGAGCAGGGCACGGGTGCCATCGGGCTTGGGCATGTCGATCGCGATGCCGAGATTCACGTGTGCCGGCGCGACGACGGCGGGTTTGCCGTCGACCTCGTCGTAGAAGACGTTCTGGCTGGGGAAGTCCTTAAGGGCACGGATTAGCGCCCAGCCGATCAGATGCGTGAACGACACCTTGCCGCCGCGCGTGCGGCGCAGGTGGTTGTTGATCACAATGCGGTTGTCGATCATCAGCTTCGCCGGGATCGTGCGCACACTCGTGGCGGTCGGGATGGTGAGGCTGGCGTCCATGTTGGTGGCGAGGCTCTTCGCCATGCCGCGCAGCGGAGTGACGACGTCCTCGTCCGGGGTGGAGTCGTCGGCCGAGGGCTTGCTCACCGGCGCGTCGGCGGGGATGGGCTGCGCCTTGGGCTGCTTCGATGTCGTGCGCGCGGTGGGTGCCGTGTCGGACGGGAGGGTGACGGGATGGGTCACCGCGCCTCCCGCGCTCGTCGAGATCCGCTCGGCGGCGGCGGCCTGCGCGGGCTTCGTGTCCTCCGCCGACGCCGTCGGGCCGGTGCGCGCGAGCTGGGCTCCGTAGCGCTCCAGGATCGGCCACCAGGACTCGTCCACGGAGGCACGATCGGCGCTGTACTGCTCGTACAACTCCTCCACGAGCCACTCGTTGGCCCCGAAGTCCTCCGCGCCCTGGTCTGTTCCCACTCCGGTCAACTGGCTCGACACAGCCGATCGCCCACTCTCTCCGTTGATTCGTCCTCGATCATCCGGACGGGCCCGCCGCACCCCCCGGCGCCTGCCACCGCGGATGAGGAAGTCGTCCTCGAACCGCGGGAACCGGTGCCATCACCTGGTCCCGTCCCGGTCGCCCAGCCTAGCGCCGATCCCCGAAGGGCTGACCGGGGGCCGCGCCGGAGTAGCGTTTCCCGTATGCATTTCTCTGGCGGATCACCCTCAGGCGACCTCACCTACTCGGACGTTTTTCTCGTCCCCGGCCGCTCGTCGGTAACGAGTCGGCTCGACGTGTCGCTCGCCCCCGGTGACGGCACGGGAGCCACGATCCCGATCGTCTCCTCGAACATGAACTCGGTGACGGGACCGCGACTGGCCGCCGCTCTCGCTCGCCGTGGCGGCCTCGGAGTACTGCCGCAGGACATGCCGCTTCAGGCCCTCGACGCCGCGATTCGCTGGGTGAAGCGCCAGCCGGTGGCCTTCTCGGGAGCCCTCACCGCCACTCCCGCAACGACCGTCGAGGAGGCGCTGGCTATCCTTCCCGCGGTCGCCGGCCACGGCTTTGTGGTCCAGGAGGCCGACGGCACGATCCTCGGCTGCGTCCCGGCGTCGCGCCTCGCAACCGCGCTCCCCGATGCGTCTCTGGGCGACCTCGTGCACGGGGCGACCGCGTCGATCGACGCCGACGACGTCCAGACGGCCCGTGCGGCCTTCGACCTGATGGTCGCGGCCGACCTTGACTTCGCTCCAGTGCTGCACCACGGCGCGCTGGTCGGCACGCTCTCGCGCACCGGTGCGCTGCGTGCGACCATCTACGATCCGGCCCTGGACGCCGAGGGGCGTCTCCATGTTGCGGCGGCGATCGGCATCAATGGTGATGTCGAAAGCAAGGCCCGCGCGCTGGTCGCCGCCGGCGTCGACGTGCTGGTGCTCGACACGGCCCACGGCCACCAGGAGGGGATGCTCCGGGCGCTGCGGATCGTCTCGGCACTCGATCTCGGAGTGCCGATCGCCGCGGGCAACATCGTCACGGCCGATGCGGTGCACGACCTCGTCGACGCGGGGGCGGACATTCTCAAGGTCGGCGTGGGACCGGGCGCGATGTGTACGACCCGGATGATGACGGCGGTCGGGCGGCCGCAGTTCTCAGCGGTCCTCGAAACGGCCGACCGCGCGCACGAGCTTGGCGCCCATGTCTGGGCCGACGGTGGGGTCCGCTATCCGCGGGACGTGGCCCTCGCGCTCGCGGCGGGCGCCGCCTCCGTCATGATCGGCTCCTGGTTCGCGGGCACGATCGAGGCCCCGGGAGAGCTGCGAAGCGACGCGGCCGGCCGGGTTTATAAGGAGAGCTGGGGCATGGCGTCGGCCAAGGCAGTGCAGGAGCGCTTCGACCGGCTCGACGCGTACGAGCTGGCCCGCAAGCGCCTCTTCGCCGAGGGCATCTCCTCCTCCACCATCTACCTCGACCCGCTGCGTCCCTCTGTCGAGGATCTGCTCGACATGATTACCTCCGGCGTCCGCTCCTCCTTCACGTACGCGGGGGCGCGTAGCGTGCCCGACTTCCATGAGCGCGCGGTCGTGGGCCTCCAGTCGGCCGCGGGCTACGAGGAGGGCAAAGCGCTCCCGGTCAGCTGGTGACCGGCCCTCGCGTGCTAGAACCGAGCCCATGACCATCGTCGACAACGCCGTGTATGTCGGCGGCCACCGCATCCGCAAGCCGGATTCGCTCGAGGACACCTTCGAGCTGATGCGGGACGAGCGTGGCATGGCGTGGATCGGCCTCTACCGCCCGACCCGCGAGGAGGTGGAGGCGGTTGCGGAGGAGTTCGGTCTGCACCGGCTGGCCGTCGAGGATGCGCTGAGCGGGCACCAGCGGGCCAAGCTCGAGCGCTACGACGACGGGCTCTTCGTGGTGCTGCGGCCCGCGCGCTACGTGGACACGGCCGAGACGGTGGTCTTCGGCGAGCTGCACGTGTTCGTCGGCCCGGACTTCGTGGTGACCATCCGTCACGCCGACTCGCCCGACCTCGCCCGCGTACGGCGCCGGCTCGAGAAGGACCCCGACCTTCTCGCTCGCGGACCGGAGGCTGTGCTGTACGCGATCCTCGATCAGGTCGTCGATGAATACGCGCCCGTGGTCTTCGGCGTGCAGGGCGATGTCGATGAGATCGAGGACCAGCTCTTCGGTGAGGACACCGACGACGGCCTGTCCGAGCGCATTTACCGGCTCTCCCGCGAGGTCATCCACTTCCAGCGCGCGGTTCAGCCGCTCACCGCGCTGCTGCAGAGCCTCCTCGAGGAGGCGACGGCCGGCGAGGCTGAGCCCGTACCCGAGCGCGTCGAGCTGCGCCGCTCGCTGCGGGATGTGCTCGACCACACCATTCGGGTGACGGAGGGTGTCGACTCGTTGCGAGCGATCCTCGACAAGGCGCTCACTGTGCACTCGACGCTCGTCTCGCGGCGGCAGACCGAGACCGGGCTCGCGCAAAACGACGTGGTCCGCAAGATCTCGTCGTGGGCGGCAATCCTGTTCGCGCCGACTCTGGTCGCCGGCATCTACGGGATGAACTTCGATGACATGCCCGAGCTGCACTGGCGCCTCGGCTATCCCTGGGCGCTCGGTCTGATGGTGCTGTTCGGCTGTGGACTTTACGCGGCTTTCAAGCGCAAGAAGTGGCTCTAAGCGTCTCCTGGACCGCGCGGTCCCGATAGACTCGCCGGCATAATGGACGACCCTCCCTCTGCCCATCCGCGCTGTGCTCCTGTCCAGTCCTGTGCTCATGCCCAGCCCGGTGCTCATGCCCACGAGGACCGTCCCGTCCGGTACTCGTCGGACCTCCCCTTGGTGAACGGGGGCGACCGCGGTGGGAACTGAGTGGCTCCTCCTCGGAGTCGGCCTACTGCTGACGCTCGGCACTGGTGTGTTCGTGGCCAGCGAGTTCGCGCTGGTCAACCTCGATCGCGCCGATCTCGAGGCCCGGCGCGACCGCGGCGAGACGCGCCTTGGCATGACGATTGCCGCGCTGCGGGTCACCTCGACACACCTCTCGAGCGCGCAGCTCGGCATCACCCTGACGACGCTGCTCACCGGGTACACGATGGAGCCGGCGCTCTCGACGCTGCTTGAGGTCCCCTTCAGCGGGCTCGGCATTCCGGAGGAGGCGCTCGCGCCGGTCATGACGGTGGTCGCGATCGTCATCGCGACGCTGCTCTCGATGATCCTCGGCGAGCTCGTCCCGAAGAACTTCGCTCTGGCGCTGCCGCGGGCGACCGCGAAGCTCGTCGTCCCCCTCCAAACCGCGTTCACGACCGTCTTCCGACCGGCCGTCGCCCTGCTCAACGGCAGTGCCAACGCGCTGCTGCGCCTCGTCGGGATCGAGCCGAAGGAGGAGCTGTCGGGAGCCCGCAGCGCTGAGGAGCTTTCGAGCCTGGTGCGCCACTCCGCCAGCGCCGGCCTGCTCGAGGAGGACACCGCCGACCTGCTCGGGCGCACCCTCCGCTTCTCCGCCCTCACCGCGGGCGACGTGATGACGCCGCGCCTGCGCCTGTCGACCGTCGAGCGGGCGAGCACCGCGCAGGACGTGCTCGAACTCGCCCGCACCACCGGGCTCTCGCGCTTCCCGATCACCGACGACGACATCGACGACATCGTCGGAGTCGTGCACGTCAAGCAGGCGGTCGCGGTGCCGCGCGGTAAGCGCTCGGAGGTGCCGGTGACGGCGCTGCGCTCCGAGCCGCTCCGCGTCCCCGAGACGATGAAGCTCGACGTGCTGCTCACGGAGCTGCGCGGCCGGGGCTTCCAGCTCGCCGTCGTCATCGACGAGTACGGCGGGACGGCCGGCGTCGCGACCCTCGAAGACCTTGTCGAGGAGCTCGTGGGCGAGGTCGCAGACGAACACGACCGCTCGCGGGCCGATGTCGTGAAACTGCCAGGGTCGACGACCTTCCCCGGAATGCTCCGGCCTGATGAGGTCCTCGATCGCGCAGGCGTGCACATCCCCGAGGACGGCCCGTACGAGACGGTCGCGGGCTTCGTGATGAGAGAACTCGGCCGCCTCCCCACCATCGGCGATGAGGTGGAGGTCGAGGGCGGATCGCTCCGCGTCGAGCGCCTCGACGGACGCCGCATCGATCGCCTCCGCTTCACTCCCGACCCCGAGGTCGCCCCGGAGGGCATCCCCGACCCCCTCGCCGACGTCGCCCGCGGCCACCGCGGACGGAAGGAGTCCGACGATGAGTGACTGGGCCGGAATCGCCTGGCTCGTGGTGCTCCTCGCCGCGAACGCCTTCTTTGTCGGAGCGGAATTCGCGGTCATCTCCGCGCGCCGCTCCCAAATCGAGCCCCTCGCCGAGAGCGGACGCCGCAGCGCCATCACCGCGCTCGCCGCGATGGAGCATGCGACGCTGATGCTCGCCACCACTCAGTTGGGCATCACGGTCTGCTCGCTGCTGATCCTGAACGTGAGCGAGCCGGCCATCCACCACCTGCTCGAGGTACCTCTGCACGCCGTCGGAATCCCGGACGAACTCTCGGGCACGGTCGCCTTCGTCATCACGCTGCTGATCGTGTCGTTCCTGCACGTGGTGCTCGGCGAGATGGTGCCCAAGAACATCTCCTTCTCGATGCCCGACCGCGCAGTGCTGCTCCTCGCGCCTCCGCTCGTCGCGATCGCCCGCGTACTCCGCCCGCTCATCGTCGCCCTCAACGCGATCTCGAACGGCGTGCTCCGGCTCTTCAAGGTCGAGCCCAAGGACGAGGCAAACAGCACCTTCACGCTCGAGGAGGTGCAGACGATCGTCGACCAGTCGACCCGCGAGGGCACCCTCCGCGACTCCACCGGCACCCTCCTCGCCGCGTTCGAGTTCACCGAGAAGAAGGTCCGCGACGTCGCACTGCCCCTCGGCGGCATCGTCAGTCTCCCCAGCGGAGCAACGCCCGCCGACGTCGAGCGCGCCGTCGCCAAGCACGGCTTCTCGCGCTACGTGATCCTCGGCGACGACGGCACCCCCGAGGGCTACATCCACCTCAAGGACGTCCTCGACCTCGACGGCGACACCGAAGGCGCGAAATTCCGCCTCCCGGTGCCCGCGAAGAGGATCCGCCAGCTCGCCTCCATCTTCGAAGCCACCGACCTCGAGGACGCCCTCGCGATCATGCGCCGCACCGGCGCCCACCTCGCCCGAGCCTTCGACGAGCACGGACGCGCGACAGGCGTGCTGTTCCTCGAGGACATCATCGAGGAGTTGGTTGGCGAAGTCGACGACGCCACCCGTCGCTAGCGGCGCGGGTCGCGGAGGGGCCGGCTGCGGCGTTGTCGTCGGGCGCGATACCGCCGGTATCGCTTCCTCCTCCGCCTTGCAGACGACCCCTCCGCGACCCGCGCCTCCACCGTCGGGGGGAGGGGTGGGCGCGGCTGCACCGACGCGAGGGGTGCGGCTGCGCCGGCACGGGAGGGGGTGCGGCGATTTCAGGGACGGTGGTTGTGTGGAGACGGTGGTCGCGAGTGGCTTGTGGGATGAGATGGTGCCGGAGGGGCCGGTCGGGGGAGTTAGAGGGGGCGATGAGGCGAGGGGGGAGTGGTCGCGCCGGTCGTAGGGTGGCGGGATGACAGACGGAATCGAGCTGGTGGGGGCGACGGAGGCGGTGCGGAGCATCCGCGTTCCGCGAGAGGACGACGACAAGTACGCGCGAGGGGTGCTCGGCGTGGCCACCGGATCGACGCGGTACCCGGGTGCAGCCGTGCTCGGGGTTGAGGCCGCGGTGCGCACGGGGGTCGGCATGGTCCGCTACCTCGGTCCGGAGAAGCCGTCTGGCATGGTGCTCGCCCGACGGCCGGAGGTCGTGACGGCGGAGGGGCGCGTGCAGGCCTGGCTCCTCGGATCCGGGACGAGTGCCGACGACCGTGGCGACGGGGGGCGGCGAACGCTGCTCGACCAGCTGCACTCGGGAGTGCCCGCGGTGCTCGATGCGGGAGCTCTTGACCTGGTCGTCGAGATCGCCGGCGCGGTCGTCGTCACCCCGCACTACCGCGAGCTGGCGGGCATGCTCCGTCGCGCGGGCGTCGATGTCGATGCCTCCGCGATCGCCGCCCAGCCGGGGGAATGGGCACGGCGGGCCGCTGACCGCTTCGGGGTCTGCGTGCTGCTGAAAGGCAGCACGACACATGTCGTGGCGGGAGGCGCATCCTTCGCGGTCACCGGCTCGACGCCCTGGCTGGCGACGGCCGGCAGCGGTGACGTGCTCGGCGGAATCCTCGGCGCGCTGCTCGCAGGCCGCGCGGCCGAGGCGGAGGCGACCGACGCCGACCTGACCGCGGAGGACCTCGCTCCGGTCGCCGCCGCGGCCGCGGTCCTGCACGCCGAAGCGGGACGAGCCGCTTCGCAGGGTGGTCCGATCGCCGCTCTCGACATCGCGGAGCATCTCCCCGGAGTCGTCGCGCGGCTGCTGCGCTGATGCTCCCAGCCATTGCTCAGCTGAGCGACTGAACCGAAATGTTCTCGGTGCCGTTGTCCAGGGAGTATCGCGACGCGCGAGCCGGCTCCCCGGTTGCCGTGTCGTTTCATCACGTGCTCGACGAGCGCGCCCCTACTGTCGGATCCGCCGCGTCCGCCCCGAACCAGGAGTACAGACATGACTGTGAAGACCACGACACCCGCCCGCTACGCCCTGACCCTCCTCGCCGGAGCAGGAACGCTGGCGGCTCTGGCCGCCTGCACGAGCACGACCACCGATACTTCGACCGCGCCCACCACCACTTCCAGTCCTGCGGCCGCCGCGACCGGTGCCGCGAGCGGCAGCTACAAGGACGGCACATACCAGGCCGAGGGTTCGTACACCTCGCCCGGCGGCAACGAGAAGGTCGGCGTCTCGCTGACCCTCGCCGGCGGAGTCGTCACGGCGGTCACCGTCACCCCCGAATCCGAGAACCCGACCGGGCAGCAGTACCAGGGGCGCTTCGCCGATGGCATCTCGGGTGAGGTCGTGGGCAAGCAGCTCAACGAGCTGAAGGTGTCGAAGGTCTCCGGCTCCTCGCTCACCTCGGGCGGCTTCAACGACGCCGTCGACGCGATCAAGGCCGATGCCACGGCGTGATGCCTCGCCCGCCCTCGAGCACGCCTGGCGGTTCGACGCGATTGGGACCGTCTGGCAGATCGACACGGCCGAGCCGCTCGATGATGCCCGGCGCTCCACGGTGTCGGCGCGCATCGAGGACTACGACCGCACCTGGTCGCGTTTCCGCGACGATTCCGCGGTCTCACTCGCGCGTTCCGGCGGCACGCACGTGTTCCCGGCTGAGGCCGGTGAGCTTTTTGCCGTCTACGACGCGCTCGAGGAGCTGACCGGCGGAGCCGTCACTCCGTTCGTCGGGGCCGCGCTCGAGCAGCTCGGCTACGACCCCGCCTACACCTTCGTCCCCCGCGGGCCTGCCGCTCCCACCCCCTCGTGGAGCGCGGCCCGCGGCGGCGACCCGGACGAGCTTCGCGTCGAGCCGGGCACGGTGCTCGACGTCGGCGCCGCAGGTAAGGGACAGCTCGTTGACCTCGTGCTCGCCGAACTCACGGCGGCAGGAGTGAAGCACGCCCTTGTCGACGCGAGCGGCGACATGCGCGGAGTCGGAGCGGGTGCGTACCGGGTCGGACTCGAACACCCGTGGGACCCCACCCTCGCCCTGGGTGTGGCGGTCCCCGGCGAGCGAGCGCTCTGCGGCTCGGCGAGCAACCGCCGGGCCTGGGGCGACGGGCTGCACCACGTCCTCGACGGCCGGACGGGCACCCCTGTCGAGACGATAGTGGCGACGTGGGCCGTCGCGGACAGCGCCCTGCTCGCTGACGCCCTCGCGACCGCGCTGTTCGTCTGCCCACCCGAGGTCCTCGCCGAGCGCTTCGACTTCGAGTTCGTCCGTGTCCGCAGCGACGGCACCCTCCACTACTCATCCTCCTTCCCCGGAGAGGTCTTCCGATGATCGGCACTCTCGACCGCGCCCTCGGGCGAGTCACCACCTATCGACTGGTCTGGATGACGCTAGCCGCCCTCCTGGTGGTCGCCGTCGGCTACGCCGCCGCAGGGCTGGTCTTCTCGACTCCGCTCGAGATCGTCGCTAGCAGCGCGGTTGCGGTCGGCTCGACCGCCCTCGTCAGCGCCGGGCTCGCACGGGTCTTCCGCAGGCGCGCGCATCTTGAGTCGTCGCTTGTGACGGGCCTGCTCATTGCGTGCCTGCTCTTCCCCACGGCGGATCTACGCGGGCTCGCCATCATCGCCCTCGTCGGCGCGATCGCTGCCGCCTCCAAGTACGTCCTCGCCTGGCGCGGACGCCACCTCTTCAACCCCGCGGCCGTCGCTGTGCTCATCATCGGCTTCACCGGTCTGAACGCGGGCGTCTGGTGGATCGCGAGTGGCGCGATCTGGCCCTGGGTGGTGCTCGGCTCCCTGCTGGTCGTGGCGCGCGTGCGCCGATGGGCGGTCTTCGCCGTGTTCGTCCTCGTCGCGGGCGGAGTCTCGGTGCAGCAGGCCCTGCACAACGGCCAGGAGCCGGGAGCGGCTCTCGCACAGGTCGTCACGGCCTACCCCTTCGTGTTCGCCGGCGCCTTCATGCTGACCGAGCCGCTGACGCTCGCGCCGCGCCGCTCGCAGCAACTGATCGTCGCCGTCGTCGCCGCGTTGCTGGCCAGTGTCCCGTTCCGATTCGGCGTCTTCTACGCCACTCCCGAGCTCGGCCTCGTCGTCGGCAACGCGCTCGCCTTCGTCTCCGCCTTCCGTCAGCGCCGGCACCTCGCCCTCGAACTCACCTCGACCAGGGCCTTGGCCCCCGGCATCGCGGAGTATCGGTTCCGGACGCGCTCACCGCTGCACTTCGAGGCGGGGCAGTGGCTCGAGCTCGACCTGCCGCACCGTGCGGACCGACGGGGGAGCAGGCGCACCTTCTCCGTCTCCTCTGCGCCCGGTGACGGCGAGATCACGATCGCTCTGCGGATGCCGGAGCGCGCGAGCAGCTTCAAGCGCGCTCTCGCCGCTCTCGAGCCCGGTGGCACAATCCGTGCAACGAGTGTCGGTGGCGACTTCGTGCTCCCGGCCGACTCTTCCGTGCCCCTCTTGTTCGTCGCGGGAGGCATCGGCATCACCCCGTTCGCCAGTCATCTGCGTTCCCTCGCCGACGGCCAGGAGCGGGACGTGGTGGTCGTGGTGGCCGCGCCGAGTCTCGGGCATGTCGCCTACCGCGATCTGCTGCAGGAATCGGGTGCCCGCGTCGTGCTCTGCTCTCCGGAGGCGCCTGTAGCGCTGCCGACGGGCTGGTCGCACGTGTCGGGTCGGCTCACCAGCGCGCTGCTGACGGGCGCGGTACCGGACGCCGGCCGCCGCGTTGGCTACGTCTCGGGATCGCCGTCCTTCGTCGATTCCGTTCGCGGGTCCCTCCGCAGCGCGGGTGCGGAGCGGATCCGCACTGATGCCTTCGCCGGGTACTGATGCTCCCGCGGGGTACTGACCAGCGCGTGGTGCCTGCCCGTCCGTCGGCGGACTGACGCCCGCTCGGGGGGTGGGTTGACAGGATTTTGATCGGCTGGCCGTCTACACTGTCGCGGTGCCGTCCTCCCCTCCCCGCGCGTCTTCCCGCCCCCTCGTCTGGCTGCGTGAGAACCGCGACTCCGCCGGAGTCCTCTGGGGCGGGTTCGCGCTCGTGCACGTGCTGCTCTCGCTCCTGGCGCTGTTCGCGCCGGGACAGCCGCTGGGCGACGTCAGCGTCGTCTACAAGGAGTGGATGAGGACCGCCGCGGAGGGAGGCAGTGTCGCGGGGATCGACACCGGCTGGGTGTACCCGATCCTGGCCTGGGTCCCGATCGGCTCCTCCTGGCTCTTCGGTGCCAATGGCTACGACCTGATGTGGCTCGTGCTCGTGGCTCTCGCTGACGCGGCCGTGTTCGCTCTCTTGCTGCGCGGGCGCACGGCGGCACGTCTCGCCAGCGCGCGCTGGTGGCTCCTCTTTCTCGTCCTGCTCGGTCCCGTTGCGGTTGGCCGGATCGACGCCTTCACCGCACCGCCCGCGATCGCGGGAATGCTCTGGGCCGCGACGCGGCCAGGCGCCGCCGCGTTCCTGCTCACCATCGGAACCTGGATCAAGGTCTGGCCGGCCGCGATTCTCGCCGCCGCCGTTCTGGTTCTTCGCGGGCGCGTTCGGACGGTGCTCGTCCCCGCCATCAGCTCCGTCCTGATCGTGCTCGGCGTCGTCCTGATCGGCGGCGGCGACCAGGTCTTCAGCTTTGTCACCGACCAGACCGACCGGGGGCTCCAGATCGAGGCGGTCGTCAGCACGCCGTGGATGTGGCTGTCTGTCCTCCCCGGCACGGGCAGCTACGTCTACTACGCCGCCGACATCAACACCTTCGAGATGCACGGGCCTGGCACCGAGTGGGCAGCGAGCCTCATGACTCCACTGCTCGCCGTGGCGATGCTCGGCGTGGCGCTGCTCGGTGTGCGAGCCCTCGCGCGCAAGGCGGAGCCCACGCGGCTCTTCCCGCTGCTCGCCCTGACCTTCGTCGTCGTCTTCATCGACACGAACAAGGTGCTGTCTCCGCAGTACATCGTCTGGCTCGCCCCGCCGGTGATCGCGGGCCTCATCGCGTGCCGCGACGGTTCCTTCGACCGTCCCGCCGCGCTGACCCTCGTGACGGCGGCGATGACTCAGGTCATTTACCCGTATCTGTACCTTCTCCTTCTCTGGTCGCACTGGTGGATGGTCCTCGTGCTCACCGCGCGCAACGCACTGCTGGTGGTGCTCCTCGGTTGGCTCCTGCGCGAGCTCTGGCGAGTGGGATCCCCTCGGGGTGTGGAGAGCGAAACCGGCCTGCCCGCGGTGGCCCTCGCCGCGCACTCGGCCTGACGACGGGGGCCTCGTAGGCTCGCAGTGCGCGGCCGAGACGCGGCTGCTCTATGGGAGGCTCTCATGCTTGTTGCTTTCTCCGTCGCTCCGTCCGGGGGTGAGGCGCCCGACGCGTCCGTGCACGATGCTGTCGCCGCGGCTGTCCGTATTGTTCGCGAGAGCGGGCTTGCGCACCGCACCACGTCCATGTTCACCGAGATCGAGGGCGAGTGGGACGAGGTATTCGACGTCGTGAGGCGGGCGACGGAGGCCGTCGGCGCCTACGGAACGCGGGTGTCGCTGGTGCTGAAGGCCGACATCCGACCCGGCTACTCGGGCGAGATCGACGGGAAGCTTGAGCGGCTGAACCGGGCGCTGGGGGAGTAGCCGCGCTCGAGGAAGCCGCTGCTCTGCGCTCGAGCTCGAATCGATTCGACATTGGGCTGATCGTCGGTACCCTAGTCCGGTGACACTCTCCCCAGCCCGCACCCGGCTCGCCCTACTCGCCCTCGCGATGGGTGGATTCGGCATCGGCTGTACCGAGTTCGTCGCGATGGGACTCCTGCCGCAGCTGGCTGCCGACCTTGTCCGGTGACACTCTCCCCAGCCCGCACCCGGCTCGCCCTACTCGCCCTCGCGATGGGTGGATTCGGCATCGGCTGTACCGAGTTCGTCGCGATGGGACTCCTGCCGCAGCTGGCTGCCGACCTTCTGCCCGACGTCTACGCCGTGAGTTCGGAGCAGGCTGTGTCGCAGGCCGGGATGCTGATCTCGGCCTACGCGCTCGGCGTGGTCGTCGGTGCTCCCACGATCGCGGCCGCAGCGGCGCGCTGGCCGCGCAAGCGGCTCCTCCTCACGCTGCTCGTCGCCTTCACCGTGGGGACGATGGGGTCAGCGCTGCTGCCAAGCTTCCCGCTCGTCCTCGTGGCGCGATTCGTTGCAGCGTTGCCGCACGGCGCCTACTTCGGCATTGCCTCCCTTGTCGCCGCTGATCTGATGGGTCCGGGCAAGCGCGGGAAGGGCGTGGCGTTCGTCCTCTCCGGTCTGACCATCGCCAATGTGGTGGGCGTCCCGGCGATCACCTGGATCGGTCAGGTGGCCGGCTGGCGCAGCGCCTACGCGGTTGTTGCCGCGCTCTTCGCTGTGACCGTCGTCGCAGTGCAGCTGCTCGTTCCCCACCAGCCGGGGAACCCGGCTGCCACGATGCGCAACGAGTTGCGGGCTTTCGGCCGACTTCAAGTGTGGATGACTCTGCTGGTCGGCGCGATCGGCTTCGGCGGCCTCTTCGCGATGTACACCTACATCTCCCCGTTGTCGACCGAGGTGACCGGGTTGCCGCTGGGCGCGGTGCCGTGGATCCTGGTCGTGATCGGCCTGGGGATGACCGTCGGCAACCTCGTGGGCGGGTGGGCGGCCGACCGGAACGTGCGGCGCGCGTTGGTCGTCTTCTTCGTGGGAGTCGGCGCCTCGCTGATCGGCCTGGCGCTGACCGCCACAACCCTCGCGGGACTCCTCGCCTTCACCTTCCTTGCCGCGGGATTCTCGGCAGCGGCATCTCCTGCGATTCAGACCAGGCTGATGGATGTGGCACGTGACAGTCAGACCATCGCTGCCGCACTCAACCACTCCGCCCTCAACATCGGCAACTCGGTCGGCGCCGCCCTCGGAGGCGCCACCATCGCCGCGAGCCTGGGCTACCTCTCGCCGATCTGGGTCGGAGTGGGCCTCACAGCCGCGGGCGTCGCCCTCACTCTCGCCAGCATCGCGATCGACCGCGCTCGCGGCACCCTGTACCCGGTGCCCAGCGAATCGACGGAGTCCGGCACCCGCGAGATCCCCGCCACCGTGGTGTAATGCCGCACGGCTCGGACTGCGACGCGGTCAACGGGTCGGGTCCGTGCTCTGGAAGACTCGCATCATGCGCGCCGTCAGATACGTGGATTTCGAAGCCCGTCCCGAGATCGTCGAGGTCCCTGATCCGGTCTGCCCGAACGACGGGGTAGTGGTTCGCGTGGCCGCGACCGGGGTCTGCCGGAGCGACTGGCACGCCTGGAAGGGCCACGACGACTCGGTCGTGCCGCCGCAGATCCCGGGGCACGAATTCGCCGGGACGGTCGCCGAGGTTGGTGCCGAGGTGGTGGACTTCGCCGTCGGTGACCGGGTCACGGCGCCCTTCATCTTCGCGTGCGGCGACTGCGATCAGTGCCGCGAGGGAGCGACGCAGGTCTGTCTCCGCCAACAGCAGCCGGGATTCACGCTCGACGGGTCGCACGCCGAGGCGCTCGTCGTCCCCCGCGCCGACCTGAATCTGGTGGCGCTCCCCGACGCCGTCGGTTTCATCGAGGCCGCCGGGCTCGGCTGCCGCTTCGGGACGGCCTACCACGCAGTACACGCCCGGGGTCGCGTCGCCCGTGGCGAGTGGGTTGCCGTCTTCGGTTGCGGAGGAGTGGGCCTGTCGACCGTGCTTGTCGCACTGGCGGCGGGGGCGCAGGTGATCGCCACCGACGTCTCCGCTCGGGCACTCGAGGTGGTCGCGGCACTCGGAGCGGTCACCGTCGTGGCCGGTGAGGGCGCCGTCGAAGCGATCCTGACGGCGACCGGCGGCGGAGCGCACCTCGGGATCGACGCCGTCGGGAGCAGGGCCACCTCGGAGGCGTCGATCGCTGTCCTGCGACCGCGCGGGCGACATGTCCAGGTGGGTCTCTTGCTCGACGCGGAGGCGGCGCCGGCGATCCCGCTCGGCCGGGTCATCGCCCAGGAACTCGAGCTGCTAGGCAGCCACGGGATCGCTCGCAGTGAGTACGCGGCGCTACTCGACGAGATCGTCGCGGGGCGGATACGCCTCGGCGACTCCGTGGGGCGTGTCATCCCCTTCGAGGACCTCCCCGCCGCCCTGGTCGAAATGGACGGCCCGTCCGCCTCCGCCGGCATGACCGTCGCGGTCACCCCCACCCCCGCCTGACCCGCTGTGCCTCCGAACGCGCTCTCCGGAGCCGCGCTCCGGCACTCTGTTAGCCCCGCGACAGAAATCCGCGTGTGAGCGGATTTCTGCAGGGCGCCGTACCCCGCTCCTCCCAGCGCGCCCCTCTCGAGAAGCCAACCGCGGCGCGGCTGGGGAGAACCGCCGCGCACAACAACTCAATCCGTTTCGATCAGGATCCCATCGTGGATGGCTCGCTTGCGCAGCGCCACCTTGGTGCCCACGTCGATGCCGACCACACGGTACTTCTCGCGGATGCGCTTGAGGTAGGACTTCGCGGTCTCTTCCGAGATGCCGAGCTCGAACGCGACGGACTTTACGGGCTCGCCGCCTCCGTAGAGGGCCATCACGCGGCGCTCCTGCGCGCTGAGCTTCGGGGCGCCGTCTGAGTCGCCGGTCGACAGGGCCATGTCGAGTTCGTGCGAGATGTAGGAGTGGCCGTCCTTCGCCGCGCGGATCGCCTCCACGATCATGTCCGCGTCCTCGGTCTTCACGAGGTACCCGAGGGCGCCGGAGGCGAGGGCCTCGCGCACCACGGCCGGTTCGGAGTAGGTGCTCATCAACACCGTCTTCACGCCGGTCGTTTTGAGGGTCGACAGCTTCACCGAGATCGGGATGTTGTCCTTGAGATCGAGGTCGAGCAGCACGACATCGACGGGGAACTCGGGGTGCGTGAGCAGCTCGGGCCAGGAGGCGACGGCCGCGACCAGTTGAATGTCGGATGCGGCTCCGCGGATCCACTCGGTCAACGCACCGAGGAGCATCTTGTGGTCGTCGACGACCGCGAGGGTGATCTTTGAGTCAGGGGTGTGGGTCATCGGTGTCCTTCGGTCGGCTGTCGTCTGCGGGATGTCGGCCACTCACCGGTCGGCAGGATTCTCGACGAGGCAGTCGATCTCGATCCGCAGCTCTCCATCCCGCGATGTGTCACGGAAGACGCCGACCTGGCCGATAGCTTCCCACGTCGCAGGATCGACTCCGCGCAAAGGCGCGCCCGAGGACCGGAGGGTGATCGGGACCAGTAGATGGCGTCCGGCCGCGTCGCTGCCCGGGTCGCGGGGCCTGCCAGCCTCGACGTGCAGTTCGATGGCGAGGCCGGTGGCTCTGTCGGCGATCAGCCAGACCGCCGAGAGCAGCCCGTCGCGCTGGCGGTGGTTGAGCAGACCGGCGTTTCCGTCGGGGTCGTCCAGGTCGATGAGGGGCGCGAGCAGTTCGGACTCAAGAACGGCGTGGTGCAGCCAGGTCTCGTGGCGCCCGTCGATCAGGTGCAGGCGGAGTTGCGTGGCGAGGGACGCCGCGTGGGCGGCGCGTTGTGCGTTGAGTGGAAGGTCGATCGAGCCGTCGCCGACATCGGTGAGGAGACGCTCGGCGGCGAGATCGAGGCGGGCTAGCTCCTCGGAGGCGAGCATTCCCACCGCGTAGCGCGGCCCGAGAGTGGTGCTCTGCACGAGGGCGCGATCGATCTCGAGTTGCACCATCCGACGGAAGCCCCGCATCGTCACCACCACGACGACGGCGGGAGCGATGGTGACCACGAGCGCGCCGATCCGGACCGAGAGGATGTCTGCCTCTCCAGAGCCCATTGTGCAGAAGACGATGAGTTCGGCGGCCGCGACGAGGATCCCGACGGCGAGGATTTCGACACCGCGTCGGTGCACGATGAGGGCGGAGTGCGCGACGACCGCGGCCACCGCCGCCGTGGGGACGGTGCGGGCGGAGCCGGATCCCGTGACGGCGAGCAGGTCGAGCGCAACGGCCGCTGCGGCGAGGAGGAGGAAGCCCACGTACACGCCGACCGGGAGGTGTCGTCCGGGCAGGTGCACAATGGCGATGGTCGTGGTGAAGGCGATGACCACGAACAGCCAGGCGATAACGGTGAGGCCGGGCTGAGTGTATCGGCTCGATGTAGCGAGGAAGATCAGCAGCTCGTAGGCCATGATGGCCACCGCGATGCCGTTCAGTCCGCTGCCGAGGTAGTTGGTGCCGAGCCCCTCCTGCCGTCGGCGCAGCGACCGGGCGGCCCGCGAGGGACGACCCGCCGCGTCGGTGCCTCCAGTGAGCAGCGGGGCGGAGGAGTCCGGTAGGGCGTCGCTCACTTGGGCACCTCGAGCACCACTGTCGTCCCCGAACCCGCAGAGCTGAACAGTCGCGTCCGACCGCCGACGTCGCCGAGCCGGGCGACGACCGACTCCCTGAAGCCCAGCTTCGAGGGCGGCACCGTGGTGACGTCGAAGCCCGACCCGGCGTCAGTGACCATCGCGCGCACGGTCGTTTCGTCCTCGGTGATGGTGACGTCGGCCGTGGAGACACCGGAGTGCCGTCGCACGTTCTCGAGGCATTCGGCCAGGGCGAGCACGAAGGAGTCGAGTGCCACCCCGGAGAGCGCCACCTGACCGGATCCGTGCCAGATCACCTCAAGGCCCATCCGGCCGAAGCGGCTGCGGACGGTCTCGAGCGTGTTGGCGGCGGGCGCACTCGTGACGCTCGTGAGCTGGTACGAGCCGGAGGCGCTGGGCGTCGGGGTGCCGCCCAGCCGCAGCTGGCGCAGGAGCTGCGCGTCTTGAGCGGCTTGTTGGCGGAGCGCCTCACTGGAGACGCCGAAGCCGGAATGCGCCAGGAGGGTGAGCGTCGCGAGCACCGTGTCGTGCAGGAGTCGCGCGCCCTGCCGCCGCCGCGCCTCCGTCTCGCTGGCCTGCCGCTCGACGCGGTGAGCATTGCCGATGCTGTCGATCCGGCGGATGACGCGGGGGACCGCTGTGCTGATCCAGAGCGCAAAGCCACTGAGAGTGCCCCACGGCAGAAGGCTCTGCAGGACGACGGTGGGAATCGTTGTTCCGCTCGAGGCGAGGACCGAGGGGATGATGCTCAGGATCAGCACGGGCAGCAGCAGGGCGAGGCGGCGCACAGAGGTTGTCACGACCATGGCGATGGTGGCGGTGACGGCGTTCGCCGTGTTGACCAGCACGAACCCGTCGAAACCGCTGTCGGGCGCGATGCCCAGGGCGAGACCCGCCCCCAGCAGGAGACCGCCGACGGCCACGGCGAGGAGGCTGCTCGGGCGGCCGGTGCGGGCGAGTTCGACGTGCGCGGCGGCTAGGCCCAGGAGCAGCAGTACGGCGAACGGGACAGCGGCGGGCCGCAGTGTGCCGGGCACGAGCGCCATCGCGAGTGCCGCGCCGTCGATGATCACGCCGATCCCACACGCGGAGTGACGCAGGAGCCGGTCGCGCTCGCGTGCGCTGCGGATCATCGGCACGCTCTGGCTCCCCTCCGGTCGTCGACGCGGGGTTGACTCCCCTTCTCACGATAGCCACTGGACAGGTGCGAAGGATCTGAAGAGGCAGCCGAAGCGCGCCAGCTTCAGCGACGCGCGCTCGTGTCGGGATAGGCGAGCAGGCGCGCGAGGTGAGCCCCGACGGCGTCGTCTTCGATCAAGAATCCGTCGTGCCCGAAGGTGGAGGCGATCACAGCGACGGTGCCGCCGTCGAGGGCGCCGGGGGCGTGCGCGGCGATGATCCGCTGGCCCTCGACGGGGAACAGGCGGTCGCTGTCGATGCCAAGCACGAGCATGGGGCTGGTGATGCGGCGCAGCGCCTCCGCCTCACCGCCGCGCCCGCGGCCGACGTCGTGCGAGTTCATCGCCTCGACGAGCGTGATGTAGCTATTGGCGTCGAAGCGGCGGGTGAACTTGTTGCCGTGGAAGTCGAGATACGACTCGACAGCGAATCGGCCGCCGCCGCCGAGGGGGCTGAGCCCCGACTGCCAGCTGCGCTCGAAGCGGTCGTTGAGCTCGGAGGGGCTGCGGTAGTTCAGCAGCGCCATCCGTCGCGCCAGGGCCAGGCCGTGATAAGGACCCTTCCCGTCGCCGGCGTCGTAGTAGGCACCGCCCGCGAAGGCTGCATCGTTCCGGATCGCCTCGAGCTGCACGAAGTTCAGGGCGATCTGGTCGGCGGTAGCGCGCGGTGGGGCGGCGAGCACGGCGAGGCGAGCGAGACGCTCCGGATGGTCGATCCCCCACTCCAGCGCCTGCATCCCGCCCATCGACCCGCCGACGACGGTGTGCCAGCGCTCGATGCCGAGGAGGTCGCTGAACAGCACCTGCGCTCGGACCTGATCGCGGATACTCGTGTACGGGAACCGCGCCCCCCACTCGTGCCCGTCGGGGGCGAGGGACGCCGGCCCGGTCGACCCCTGGCAGCCGCCCAGCATGTTCGGGGCGACGACGAACCAGCGGTCCGTGTCGAGGATGCGGCCCGGTCCGACGAGACCCGACCACCAGCCGTCGGTCGCGTGGCCGGGATCGTCGCGGCCGATGAGGTGGGAGTCGCCGGTCAGGGCGTGCAGGACCAGGACCGCGTTGTCGCGTTCTGGCGAGAGTTCGCCCCAACTCTCGTAGGCGATCCGCGCATGCGGGACATGCCCGCCGGCCTCGAAATCGAAAGGACCGAGGTCCACGAAGCGTCGGCCGCCGGGATGGTCGCCGTCGCGCCACGCACCGGTGGCGGGGGGCTTCCCCAGCACCGAGCGGAGCTGGCGCTCGGTGACGAACGCCGACGGGACAGTGTCCTCGAGTGTCTGCTGCCAGTCCATAGCGGTGTCCATCGTCCCAGACCCCGGTGGCCTCGGCCGCCTTCTTCCTTCGTCATCTCACGAGAAAGGGCAGAACGGACGGGAGCCCGCGCCCGATCCTGGCGATCTCGTCAGAGGTGACGGACGGGTCAGGCGCTGGCCCGTGACGCTTCAACGACCGTACGTGCGGCGCGGAGGGCCTGGTCGAGGTCGGCACGCAGGTCATCGATGCTCTCGAGGCCGACCGACAGGCGCACCAGGCCGGGGGTGACACCGGCGGTCAGCTGCTGCTCGGGCGAGAGCTGCGAGTGCGTGGTCGACGCGGGGTGGATGACCAGCGAGCGCACGTCACCGATGTTCGCGAGGTGTGAGAACAGCGTGAGCGAGTCCACGAAGGCGCGCCCGGCGTCCACTCCGCCCGTGAGTTCGAACGAGAGGACCGCGCCGACGCCCTTTGGGGCGTAGCGGTTTGCCGCCGCGTACCACGGCGAGGTCGGCAGGCCGGAGTAGTTGACCGACGCGATGTCGGGATGGTTCTCGAGGTACTCCGCGATCTCCTGCGCGTTCTGCACGTGGCGCTCAATCCGCAGGGACAGGGTCTCGATGCCCTGGATCAGCTGCCAGGCGCTCGCCGGGGCGATGGAGGCGCCGAGATCGCGCAGCAGCTGCACGCGGGCCTTGATGATGTAGGCGAGGGAGTCGCCGACCGCCGCGGTATAGACCGCACCGTGGTAGGACTCGTCCGGGGTCGTCAGACCGGGGAAGCGCTCGGCGTTGTCGCTCCAGGAGAAGCGGCCACCGTCGATGATTGCGCCGCCGATAACGGTCCCGTGCCCGCCGAGGAACTTGGTCGCGGAGTGCACGATGATGTCGGCGCCGTGTTCGAACGGGCGGATCAGGTACGGCGTCGCGATGGTGTTGTCGACAATCAACGGCACGCCCGCCTCGTGCGCCACGTCGGCGACGGTGCGGATGTCGAGGATGTTGATCTTGGGATTGCCGATGGTCTCGGCGAAGAACAGCTTCGTGTTCGGGCGGACCGCACGGCGCCACTCCTCCCGGTCGTCCTGGTCCTCGACAAAGGTTGTCTCGATGCCCAGCTTCGCGAGGGTGTATTTGAAGAGGTTGTAGGTGCCGCCGTAGATCGAGGTCGACGAGACGATGTGGTCGCCGGCCTGCGCGATGTTGAGTACGGCCGCGGTCTCAGCCGCCTGCCCCGAGGCGAGCAGCAGGGCGCCGGAGCCACCCTCGAGAGCGGTGAGGCGCTCCTCCACGACAGCCTGGGTCGGATTCTGGATGCGCGTGTAGATGTTGCCAGGCTCGGCCAGCGCGAACAGGTTCTGCGCGTGCTCGGCGTTGTCGAAGACGTAGGAAGTCGTCTGGTAGATCGGGGTCGCGCGGGCCTTGGTCACCGGGTCCGGAGCGGCGCCCGAGTGAATCTGCTGAGTCTCGAACTGCCACTGCTCGGGGTCGGTCATGATGCATCCCATCGGATCGTCGTGGTCGGGGACGGAAGCCGTTCTCCGTCGCGATGAGCGTACGCGCGGCCCGTTCTGGTGGCCAGGACGCCCGACACACGGGGTAATCCCGTCAGTTCCGCCCCGGCTGTCTGTCGCGCTTCGCTCCGGTCGGGTCAGCGCGGTCGGTCCGCCGCCGCCGTCCAGTGACGACCGGCGCGAACAGCCAGGCCGCCCGCGGCTCGATGAGGCGGTGGAACAGCGTGCGGGTCCAGCCCAGCGAGAGCCCGATGGAGACGCCGATGCAGAACACACTCATCAGCACCAGCGCGAGCGTGCTGTCGGTCTGCGAGAGCATTCCCGACTCCCGGAGCGGGTAGAGGACGAAGCTGTGCAGCAGGTAGACGTACATCGTCGACTTGCCCCACTCGTTCGGGGGAGTGCGCCGCCGCGGCACGAGCACGAACAGCGCGAGGGAGAGGACGACCGCCGCGGCCATCAGCGCTAGCCGCACAAGCCCTGCCCACCACTGCGTCTCGCCGAGGGCGTCGTACGGCCTGTCATAGAAGAACCAGTACCGCAGGTCTGCGGTACGGAAGGCTTCGATGTTCACGGTCATGACGAGCACGGTGACCGCGAAGAGGAGGAGTGCGGCGATCCGCGCCGCAACCACCCGCGAGGGCGGCTGCTCCAGCCACCGGTCAGCCAGCCCACGCCCACCCGGCGCGAAGCTGCGAAGCCGCCAGCCGAACACGAAGAACGGCAGGATCCCTATCGCGCGGGCGAGCGAAAAGGTGGAGTCGATGTTGTCGTAGTAGCTGACGCCGACCGCGAGGGCAACGCTGATCAGCAGCGGCCAGCGCAGCAGGGCGAGGTAGGGCAAGACGACCCGGAAGATGCCCAGCGCGAGCAGGAACCACAGCGTCCAGCTTGGTTTCGTCGGGTTGAACTCCTGCTTGCCCTCGACCAGGAACTGCACCAGCGTCCAGACCGTCTCCATGATCAGGTACGGCAGCAGGATGTCCGTCAGCACCCGGCGCATCATCTGTGCGTTCGGCGGCCCGCCCTTCGAGAAGTAGCCCGAGATGATGGCAAACGCCGGCATGTGGAAGGCGTAGATCGTGAGGTAGACGATCAGCGAGGTGTCCGAGTTCGCGGTAAGCCGCTGGATCCCGTGGCCGATGACGACCAGCGTCACGCAGACGAAGCGCGCAGTGTCCCAGAGAGGTACGCGGCGCTGGGAGGGAACGGTCGTCCCGATGGTCCCGGGAGCCGAGTCGGCTGGCGGCACGCGGCCAGACTAGCGTGGGGCTGCGACGACGGAGTCGATGGTGTCCGAGGCTTGACGGAAGGGGACGGGCATGGATCGACGCGTTGTCGTGACAGGAGCGAGTTCAGGGATAGGGGCGGCAACAGTCCGCCTGTTCCGCAAGCACGGCTGGATGGTCGTGGCCGTGGCGCGCCGACAGGAGCGACTCGAGGCGCTCGCCGCAGAGACGGGCGCGGAGTTCTTCGTCGCCGACCTGACCGACTCGTCGCAGGTCACCGCACTGCGAGAGCACCTCGCCGCCTCCGGCCCCGTGCACGCGCTGATCAACAACGCCGGGGGAGCGCTCGGGCTCGACTCGGTCGAAGCGTCCGATGCGGAGGACTGGCGCCGGATGTTCGAGATCAACGTGCTCTCGGTCAAGCTCGTCACCAGCGCTCTGCTGCCGCTGCTGCGTGCCGGGATCGGCGACTCCCGCTCCTCCGCCGACATCGTGACCGTCACCTCGATCGCGGGCCACATCGCCTACGAGGGCGGAGGCGGCTACAACGCCGCGAAGTTCGCCGCGCACGCGCTGGTGGCGGTGCTCCGCCTCGAACTCGCCGGCGAGCCCATCCGCGTGATCGAGATCGCCCCCGGGATGGTGCGCACCGACGAGTTCTCGCTCGTGCGCTTCGGCGGCGACCGCGCTCGCGCCGACGCCGTCTACGCCGAGGTGCCCGGCCCCCTGATCGCCGAGGACGTCGCCGCTGCGATCGTCTCCGCCGTGGAGCTGCCCGCGCACGTCAACCTCGACCTCGTCACCATCAAGCCGCTCGCCCAGGCGGCCCCGCACAAGGTGGTGAAGCACCCCCTCGCGCCCCGGGCCTGACCGATGTGACGCGGAAGGCTGCAACGCCCTAGCCTGTCCCACATGGTTTCTGACGCCGACGACTCCGCCGCCCTCCTCGCCGCTACGGAGAAAGAGGTGCTTGGCTGGCTTGAGTTCGGTGACGCCGCCCGGCACCTGGCCGACGACGTGGTCGCCTCGGGCTATCGTCCGGAGTTGGTCGTCGCCATCGCGCGCGGCGGACTCCTGCTCGCTGGCGCGGTCGCCTATGCCCTCGGGATCAAGAGCTGTGGAGCGCTGAACGTCGAATTCTACACCGGTGTCGAGGCCCGCCTGGCCGAGCCCGTCGTGCTCCCGCCCCTGCTCGACGAGGCCTCGGTCCGCGGCAAGCGCATCCTTCTCGTTGACGACGTGTCCGACTCCGGGCACACCCTGGCCCTCTCGGTGAAGCTCATCCGCGCGATGGGCGCTGAGGTGCGCACCGTCACCCTCTACACGAAGCCGCGGACGGTCCTCGAGCCCGACTTCTTCTGGCGCCGCACTCCGCGCTGGATCGTTTTCCCCTGGTCGGCTCTGCCCCCGGTGGACGGAGCCCTCGCCGAGGACGACGAATGAGCGTCCACCTGATCGGCGGCGGAGGCGGCGCCGAGCACGATCAGCAGTTGTACGGGGCGTTCCTGGCGGAGGCGCGTGCCCGTGCTGTTGACGCCGGCCGCATCGAGGGCCCCCACATCGCGATCGTCGTCGTGCACGACGGCCTCGGCCTCGAGGCTTACTCCGCCTACGCTGCGCTGCTCGCCTCGGTCGGGTCGCTGGAGCCGGTCGCCGTGATGAAGCCGGAGGGTGGTCGGATCGACCCCTCGGTGTTCGACGGCGTCGACGGGATCTTCGTCGGTGGAGGGCTCACTACCGCCTACCGCGACTCCCTCGAAGCCTGCTTTCCCCGCCTGCGCGATCTCGTCTCCTCCGGTGTGCCCTACGCGGGCTACTCCGCAGGAGCGGCTGTTGCTGCCGACCGGGCGATCGTCGGTGGCCACCGCATCGGCGGCGTGGCCGTGGCTCCGGAGGCGGCGGCCGAGGAGCTGGACGAGGTCACCGTGCTCGAGGGCATCGGCCTGATCGACGTTTCGGTCGACGTGCACGCCGCCCAGTGGGGCACGCTCGGGCGCCTCGTTGCCGCCGTCGAGGCCGGACTGGTCGACGGCGGAGTCGCGCTCGACGAGTCGACCGTGCTGATCGTTGGCACAGGAGCCCTCCGCGTCGGTGGCGCCGGATCGGCATGGCGCGTGAGCGGGAGCGACGCGGGAGTGGTCGTCGCCACTCTCGCGGCGAGTTGACCCATGAACCTCACGCAACTTGCCGCCGCCGGTTTCATCGATGAGGGCTGGGCGCGCGCGCTCGCTCCCGTCGGCCCCGACATCGCTGCGATGGGCGACTTCCTCCGCAAGGAGGTGGCAGAGGGGCGACGGTACCTCCCCGCAGGCCGCGACGTTCTTCGCGCGTTCGCCGCGCCGCTCACGGACGTGCGCGTGCTCATCGTCGGGCAGGATCCGTACCCGACGCCCGGGCACCCCATCGGCCTCTCGTTCGCCGTCGAGCGCCACGTACGCCCGCTGCCCCGGAGCCTGCAGAACATCTACCGCGAGCTGCGCGACGACCTCGGTGTCCCCGCTCCTGAGCACGGCGACCTCAGCGGCTGGACGACGAGCGGAGTCATGCTGCTCAACCGCGTTCTGACTGTGGCGCCCGGCGCTCCCGCCTCGCATCGGGGTAAGGGCTGGGAGAAGGTCACCGAGCATGCGATCCGTACCCTTGCTGCGCGGGAGACCCCTCTGGTCGCTGTGCTCTGGGGCCGAGACGCCGCGTCCCTGCGCCCGATGCTCGGCGACGCCGGTGTGATCGAGAGCGCGCACCCGAGCCCGCTGTCTGCGTCGCGCGGCTTCTTCGGCTCCCGCCCGTTCAGCCGCGCGAACGAGCTACTGATCGAGCGCGGGGCGGAGCCGGTCGACTGGAGTGCACTCGCATGAGCGGGTCGCCGTCCGGGCGGTTACGCTGGCTCGGATCGGTGGGCGGAGTCGACGAGGAGACGCATGCTTGAGGAAGAGTACGAGCAGCGGCGCGTGCTACCGCCGCACCTGCGGAAGGCCCCGCCGCCCGAGCCGGACTTTTCGTTCGAGATCCGGGAGGCCCGCGAGGTTGACCTGCCGGACATCCGCGAGATCTACAACCACTACGTGCGTAACACCGTCGTCACCTTCGACGAGGACGACTCGACGCTCAAGGAGTGGCGCACCAAATTCGCTCGCAGCCACAAGCTCGGGCTGCCCTTCATCGTCGCCGTGTCACCGTCCGGTCAGATCCTCGGCTACGCGATGGTGTCGCCGTGGTCGTCCAAGCGCGCCTACCGCTTCACGGTCGAGAACTCGATCTACCTGCGCGCGGCGGCCACGGGCAAGGGGCTCGGCAGGGTGCTCATGACGGAGCTGCTGGAGCGCGCCAAAGCTGTCGGCATTCGGCAGGTCATGGCCGTCATCGCCGATAAGGGCGCGGAGGCGTCGCTCGCGATGCACGCGCAGTTCGGCTTCGTTGAGGTGGGCCGCATGGGCCGCGTGGGCTTCAAGTTCGAGCGCTGGCTCAGCACGGTCCTCTTGCAGAAGACACTCAAGTAGCGCTCCGCCTTTCTCGACTGCCTCGTCGCCCCGCTGAACGAGGAGCCCGCATCGAGACACGCCTTCCGCCCCTCGTGCCGCGCTGCCGCCTCCTGCGAATGCGCCTCATCGACAGGCGTCGGGAAGCGTCCTCTCCTTACACTGGACGCCATGGAATGGCTTGTCCCCCTCATCGTCGTCGTGGTGCTCGTCGTCATCTTCGGGGTCTACCTCTGGGCGACCTACAACTCTCTCGTGACGCTCAACGTTCGCGTCGATGAGGCGTGGAGCGACATCACTGTTCAACTCAAGCGGCGGGCCGACCTGATCCCCAACGTGATCGATTCGGTGAAGGGTTACGCTTCGCACGAGCGGCAGGTGTTCGAGTCGGTGACGCAGGCGCGCGCCGAGACTCTCCAGGCACAGGGCCCCGCTGAAGCCTCCGTTGCCGAGGATCACATGCAGAAGGCGCTCAAGTCGATCTTCGCTGTCGCGGAGGCGTATCCGCAGTTGCAGGCGAGCCAGAACTTCCTTCAGTTGCAGGGCGAATTGGTCGACACGGAGGACAAGATCCAGGCGGCGCGCCGCTTCTACAATGGCGGCGTGCGCGAGATGAACACCAAGGTGAAGGTCTTCCCGAACACTCTGTTCTCGCGTCGGCTCGGCTTTTCGGAGCGCGAGTTCTTCGAGGTTGTCGATCTCGCCGCGATCTCAGAGCCCCCTCGCGTGCAGTTCTAGGTAGCCACCGTGTACAGCGCGATCGCTCGCAACAAGCGCAACACGGTGCTCATCCTCGTGCTCTTCCTGGTGATCATCGGCGGGCTCGGTGCCCTGGCGGCTGCCGTGTACCACAGCACGATCATCGTCGTGGTGGTCCTCGTCGTGGCCGCCGCCTACGCTTTCTTCCAGTACTTCTTCGCCGCGCGACAGGCCGTAGCCCTGAGTGGGGGAATTGCGGTCGAGAAGTCCGACGAGCCGCGGTTGTACCGCACCGTCGAGAACCTCTCGATCGCCACCGGAACACCGATGCCGAAGGTCTACATCATTGACGATCCGGCACCCAACGCTTTCGCGACCGGTCGTGACCCGGAACACGCAGTCGTCGCCGCAACGACCGGGCTCCTCGCGATCATGGACGACGCGGAATTGGAAGGCGTGATGGCTCACGAACTCGGGCACATCCGCAACTACGACATCCGAGTCTCGATGATCGTCTTCGGTCTCGTCGTCGCGGTGGGCTTTCTCTCGGACGCCTTCTTGCGGCTGGCGTTCTTCGGGGGCCGTGGCAATAACGGCGGAGGCGGCAACCCCGCTTTGCTGATCGTCGGCCTGGTCGCGATGCTGATCGCCCCGGTCGTTGCGACCGTCGTGCAGCTCTCCATCTCCCGCCAGCGCGAGTACCTAGCCGACGCGACGAGCGCGCTCACGACCCGCCACCCTGATGCGCTGGCTCGCGCCCTGGTGAAGCTGGAGTCCGCGGGCCGGCCGATGCGCCGCCAGAACAGCTCGATGGCGCACCTGTGGATCGCGGATCCATCGAGGCCGGGCGTCGTCGCTCGCATGTTCGCGACCCACCCGCCGATCGCGGATCGTGTTTCCCGCCTGAGCGAGATGGGCTCGCGCTTCTAGCTGCGCTGTGTCAGCGGAGGTGCACGGCCGATGTCGTCGCGTCACAGGGCTGCGCGCGGAACGCGGGGCGACCGGACTCCTCAGGCTCGTTACTGTCGCGGTCTGGACATTTCGGACCATCGCGGGTCATTCCGGTCGATGGTGCCTTCGTCGCCGGGGAGCACGACGCTTGCTGCCCGCTGCGCGTCGTCGTCCATGATGCTCCTGACGTCGCCCGGTTGGCAGTAGGACGTCACCCCGACCATGTACGAGTCGTCCGGCCCGTCGGTTGCGAAGCTCGCTCGGTGGACTGGTCCGCCGTCGGCGTAGACGGTGGGGTACCGTGCGTCGGTGCTGAGGATGGTGACGGTCATGCCGAGGCTTCGCCAGTAGGCGGCGATGACGTCTGCGGAATGCTCGCGGACTGCTGCTCGAGTGGGGTCGGTGCGTTCTTCTGGTCCGCGGGGTGCGAGGAGATCGAAGTCGTAGCGAGCACCGCGATCGCGGTTAGCCCGGGTGCAGTCGTAGGGGGAGGCGGATCCGTTTCTGGGACTGTCGAGACGGCGCGCGAGAATCATGCGGTCGAGCGCCTCCGCCGCGACGGCCGCTTCGAACAGCACGCGGTGTGCTCCCGCGAAGTCGTGCAGCGCCTCGCCGACAGCCTCGTGACGTGCGCGGGAGCCCGCACGCACGAGGCCGTCGAGTGTGCGGGTTCCGGTAGCCAGTCTCCTGGCCACGTCGTCGTCGAACGCGATCGTCCCCGTTGTCCTCCCCGCCCTCACGTAGCCTCCCCAATAGGCGAGACAATCTCACGCTAACGAGTCGAGAAGGAGGGAGGGAGCAGTGGCGCGGAACGTCCGCTGAAGGGATCGTCGCCCCCCTCGCGAGGGGCACGTCGACTCACAGGAGGGCCCCACGAGCGGCGAGCGCGGTAACGAGTGCGGCAGCGAGGGTGCCTCGCCCGACCACCTCGACGGCCTCGAGACCCTGCCATATCGCGGCCTCGACAAGGAGTACGGCGAGGCGCTCGGCGGTGTCGGTGGGCGCTCCCGGCTCGAGCCAGGCAGCCTGCACGAGCAGAATTCGACGGCCGCGGTCGCTCTTGAGATCGACCCGCGCGGCGATCACGTCATCAAGCAGGACCGGAAGCACGTAGTACCCGTGCACCCTCTGCGCGGCCGGCGTGTAGATCTCGATTCGGTAGTGGAAGTCGAAGAACAGTTCGGCTCGCGGGCGATGCCAGACGACCGGATCGAACGGCGAGAGTAACGCGTCGATCCGGAGTGCACGCGGACGGCGGGCCTCGACGTGCCGCCACAGCGGGATCGGCCGTCCGCCCCGCTCCCAACCGCGCACGTCGACGCGCTCCAACTCACCGGCGTCGACCAGTTCGTCGACGGCCGCGCGGGTCGGCGCTTGAAGCAGCCGATGGTAGTCGGCGAGGTCGCCGAGCGTACCGATTCCGTGCGCACGAGCAGCCCGCCGCACCAGCTCACGGACGGCGTCGGCGACCGGCACCTCCTTGTCGAGCACCTCGCGGGAGAGCAGCTGCTCCGCGAGTCCGTACGAGCGCTCGAAGCGCGTGCGCCCCGCTGTCACGACCTCACCCCAGCGGAACAGCACCTCCAAGCCGCGCTTGACGTCGGACCAGCCCCACCAGGGGCCGGTACGGACGTTCGCCTCGTGCTCGATGTCGGAGGCACGCAGCGGCCCGTCGGCCAATGCCACGCGCAGCCAGTCGAGCGTTGCGCGGTTCTCGGCGGCCCAGCCCTCGTGCTCGGGGAGACGCTTCCGACGGTAGTGCTCCATGCGCCAGCGGTAGAGAGGAAGGTCTTCACGGCGGATGAGGGCGGCCTCGTGCGCCCAGTACTCGAGATAGGGGCCGTCGGGCGTGAACGCGGCGGCGTCGAGGAGTGAGCGGTCGTATGGTCCGAGGCGGGCGAGGAGCGGCAGGTAGTGACTCCGCTCGAAGACGTTCACCGAGTCGAGCTGGAGTGGGCGGATGCGGTCGACGACAGCCTGCACCTGGCGGGCGCCCACCCGCGCCGACCGAGGCGCGCCGAGGCCCTGCGCGGCCAGGGCGATACGGCGCGCGAGCGCGGGGGAGAGCTGCTCGGTCATGGTCCGCCAACGCTAGCGAACGCCTCCGACATCGGCGCGACGGGTAGGCCGCTAAACACGGTGTCGCACAGCGCAGCCTCTGGCGGACGACCGCGGATACCGCGTGTGGAATGCGACGGGGCCTAGGCTGAACAGATGAGAATCGGCAGGTCCCGCCGCACCTCCGGCCCGCGCGTCGCCGACCGTGCCGCGTCCGCTCCTACTCACCCGCCCTCGCCTGCTCCGGTTACCGTGAGCGACTCCGCCTTCGTCTCCGACGGCGTGCGGATCGCCGGAGCGTGGGCGTGGCGGATCCTCGTGCTGGTCGCGGCCCTGGCAGTTCTCGCCCTACTGGTGATCGAGCTGCGGCTGATCGTCATCCCGTTGCTCGTGGCGATCGTCATCGCAGCGCTGCTCGTGCCGTTCGCCAGCTTCCTGCAGCGCCACCGCTGGCCGAAGTGGTTGGCCGTGGTCGTTTCGGAGCTCGGAATCGTCCTCGTCATCGGTGGGCTCCTCTTCCTCGTCGCCACCCAGGTGTACGCGGGTTTCGATGATCTCAGCCGGCAGACCGTGGAGTCCTACGACGCCCTCCGGTCGTGGCTCCTGGAGTCCCCGCTACAGCTGACCGAGAGCGACCTGAACCAGTACGGGCAGCAGGCGCTGACGGCGCTCCAACAGGACTCGGGAATGCTCGTGAACGGAGCGCTCAGTGTGGGCTCTACCGTCGGGCACGTGCTGGCTGGCGTTCTACTCACGCTGTTCTCGACCTTGTTCATCCTGATCGACGGCCCCAACATCTGGGCTTGGGTGGTGCACCTGTTCCCGCACCGCGCCCGCGCAGCCGTCGATGGTGCGGGCCGCGCAGGCTGGGTGACTCTCACCAACTTCGTCAAGGTGCAGATCCTCGTCGCGTTCGTCGATGCGGTCGGGATAGGACTCGGCTCCTTCTTCCTCGGCGTCCCGCTCGCCATCCCGCTCGGGGTTCTGGTCTTCCTCGGTTCCTTCGTTCCGGTCATCGGCGCCGTCGCCACGGGGGCGCTCGCCGTCTTCATCGCGCTTGTCTACAACGGACCGCTGATCGCCCTCATCCTGCTGATCGTCGTGCTCGCCGTACAGCAGCTCGAGGGCCACATCCTCCAGCCGCTCATCATGGGCTCCGCGGTGAAGGTGCATCCGCTCGCCGTCGTCCTCGCGGTCGCCGGTGGCTCGATCGTCGCAGGCATCGCCGGCGCCTTCTTCGCGGTGCCGTTCGTCGCGACCCTCAACGTCATGGTCAACTACGTCGCGAGCGGAGCCTGGCGCTCGCCCGTCCACACCCCTGAGAAAGTTGCCGCAGAGCATGCAGACTAGCCGCGTCGTCGGACCCTCGCTCCACGAGTTCGAGGCGGCCCGCGCCGTCATCGCGCCGGTGATCAGCGATACCCCTATGCAGACAAGTGCCTTTCTGGCGCAGGTACTCGGCTCTCCCGTCTTCCTCAAGTGCGAGAACCTACAGCGCACCGGCTCCTACAAGATTCGCGGAGCGGTGTTCCGGCTCTCGCGCCTGTCCCCGGAGGAGCGCGCCCGCGGAGTCGTCGCTGCGTCGGCGGGCAACCACGCCCAGGGTGTCGCCTTCGCGGCCCGGGAACTCGGCATCACCGCCACCATTTTCATGCCGATCGGAGTCGCCCTGCCCAAGCTCGCGGCAACCCGCGACTATGGGGCCGACGTGGTGCTGAGCGGCCACATCTTCAACGAGGCGTTGGCAGCCGCCGCCGAGTTCGCCGAGCGCACCGGCGCGGTGTTCGTGCCTCCGTACGACCACCCCGACGTCATTACCGGTCAGGGCACGATTGGGCTTGAGATTCTCGAGCAGGCGCCCGGAGTCGAGACCATCGTCGTGCCGATCGGCGGCGGCGGGCTGATCGCCGGAGTCGCGTCGGCGGCCAAGCAGAAGGCGGCCCAGGAGGGGCGCACTCTCCGCGTAATCGGAGTTCAGGCGGCAAACGCGGCTCCGTACCCGCTGTCGCTCGCAAGCGGCGAGCCGACCACGATCACGATCGCCCCGACCATCGCCGACGGCATCGCCGTGGCCAAGCCCGGGCAGCTGAACTTCGCGATCATCCGAGACGTTGTCGACGAGGTCGTCACGGTCGAGGACGACGACATCGCCCGCGCGCTCCTGGTGCTGCTGGAGCGCGCGAAGCTCGTGGTGGAGCCGGCCGGGGCGGTGGGCATCGCGGCGATTCTCACCGGGAAGATCCGCGACGCCGGGCCGACCGCCGTCATCCTCTCGGGCGGCAACATCGATCCGCTGATGATGGAGCGCGTGATCAGCCGCGGACTCGCCGCCTCGGAGCGCTACCTCAAGATGAGCATCGGCCTGCCAGACCGCCCGGGCCAGCTAGCGCGCATCGCCGATCTCATCTCAGAGGCGAACGCGAACGTGGTTGAGGTGCTGCACACCCGCCACGGGCATGGGCTGCAGATCAGCGAGGTCGAGATCGAGATCAGCGTCGAGACCCGCGGCCCCGAGCATGCGGACCTCGTCCTGCAGACCCTCATCGACGCCGGCTACGCCCCCCGCGTCTCCCGCAACTGAGCCCCCCGGTCGCCTCTCCGCGCCTCGTGGGTACGCGACACGCCGGGCGAAGCGATCCCACAAGGCATCTCGCGGTGCGATCAGTGGCCGGACCAGGTTTCGACGTTGGTGACGGTGACTTGGATCTCGCGCCCGTTTGGGGCGGTGAACTGGGTCGCGTCGCCGACCTTGAGGCCCATGATCGCGGAGCCGAGCGGGCTCTGAGGGCTGTACACGTCGAGGTCGCTCTCGCCCGCCATCTCGCGGTTGCCGAGGAGGAAGCGTGACTGATCGCCCGCGATTTCCGCGGTGATGATCGTGCCGGCTTCGACGACCCCGTGGCTCTCGGGCGGCGTGCCGATCTCGGCCTCGCGCAGCAGTGAGGTGAGCTGGCGAATGCGCGCCTCGATCTTGCCCTGCTCGTCCTTCGCAGCGTGGTAGCCGCCGTTCTCCTTCAGATCGCCCTCCTCGCGGGCGACCTCGATACGTTTAGCGATTTCCTCGCGCCCTGCGGTGGACAGCTCTGTGAGCTCCGCCTGGAGGCGGTCGTACGACTCCTGGGTCATCCAGGTCACCTGTGACTGCTCGGCCATGGTGGGCTCCTCACGTGCGTGCCGCGCCCGCGGCGCCCCGGCCTGCTGATCGTCCGTGTCGGACGGGTCGGGATAGCCGGCGTCCGGCGGCGGTGGAAATGACGAGGCCCCGACGAGTCCGTCAGGGCACCCGGCAACCCTACGGGAGCCAGCAGGAGGAGATCAAACCTGTGTTCGCCAGTTCCGTGGTGCGCACCGTCTCGGTGAAGGAGCGGAAGCGCTCGGTCGACGCGGAATACTCCACCACTAACCAGCCGACGACCGCCGACTGCTCGTTTAAGGCCTGTACGGCGCAGGCCACTGCGTTGCCGGGAGGTGCGGTGAGGTCGAAGGAGACAGCGACGGTTCGGTCGTCGATGACGCGGTGGGCCGTGTCCTGCACGTCGACCCCGCTCCGAGCGCCGTCGAGGCCGGCCCAGACCACCCACGCGGCGAAGACGGCGACGAAGGCGAGCGCGACGCCGCCGAACAGCCATCGGTTGCCACGGCGGGTACGGCTCGTGCGTCCGTACCGCGTGGCGAGTGGGCCCGCAGAGCGCACCGCGTCCGGATCGAGCGCGGGGTCGTCCGGATCGAGTTCAGGGTCGCCGTCGCGCTCGACGCTCTCGAACCTGCGGGCGGCCACGGATCTCCCTCGGTGATGCGTCTACTCTGGACGGGTGGCGCGGGTCCTCTCAGGACGCGCCGATCCTATTAAACCCCGAGGAATCGAGCCATCGTGTCCCAGGCCGTCGAGGTCTCCGTCGACTCGGAGGTGCGGGATGTCCCGCGCCTTCTCGCCGTGCACGCTCATCCCGACGACGAATCGAGCAAGGGCGCCGCGACGCTTGCCGCCTACGCCGAGCGCGGCGCTGAGGTGATGGTTGTCTCCTGCACCGGAGGCGAGGCCGGCTCCATCTTAAACGCGGGCCTTGAGGCCCGCGCTCACGCCGAGCGCGACATCGGCGGACTCCGCCGCCACGAGATGGCCGCCGCCCGCGAGGCACTGGGCGTCGAGCACACCTGGCTCGGCTTCGTCGACTCGGGGATGCCTGAGGACGGCGCCGTCGACCCCTCCTCCTTCGCCGGCCTACCGCTCGCGACCGCCGCCGCACCGCTCGTGCGTCTGGTCCGCCGGTTCCGGCCGCACGTCATCATCAGTTATGACGAGAACGGCGGCTATCCGCATCCGGATCACATTCGCGCGCATCAGGTCGCGGTCGAGGCCTTCCGCGCTGCGGGGGTCCTCGATGAGTACCGTGGACTCGGCAGGCCGTGGAGTGTGCCGAAGCTGTACTACGACCGCGTGTTCAGCCGCCAAAAACTGCTGGCGATCGCCGAGCATCTGCGCTCGCTCGACCCGCAGGACCCGCGCCTCGAAGTCTTCGAAGAGATGAAGCACTGGAACGAGGACTCCCCGTTCCTTGCCACGTCGCGCATCGTCATCTCGGGCTTCCACGACCGCCGAGACGCCGCGCTCCGTGCTCACGCTAGCCAAGTCGCCCCCGATAACGCCTTCTTCTTCCTGCCTCACGAGGTGATCGACGCAGCCTGGCCGACGGACGACTTCCAGCTGGTGGAAAGCCGGGTGCCTGCTCCGACGCCGGAGACCGACCTGTTCGCGGGCATCGACCTCGCCGAACTGGCACCGGGGCCCACGGCCGTCGTGCCGCCGATCGCGCCGGATCCGGAGACGACCGACTCCGCCCCGGTGACCCCCGAGCCCGCCGGTTCCGGGGTCACCGTCGTCGTCGACGAGAGCCGGGCTACCGCATGATCGCGACCGTTCTCGAGGGCGCCCGGGCAGCGCTCCTCCTCGCCGCCAGCTCCACACCGATGCCCAGCCCCGGATCCGAGTTCAACGAGGATACGGTCACGCCGGGCCTGTTCGGCTTCGTGACCATGCTCGTCATCGGTCTCGCGGCGGTGCTCCTCGCGCTCGACATGGTTCGCCGGGTCCGCCGCACCACCTACACCGCGCAGGTGAAGGAGCAACTCGACGCCGAGGAGGCGGAGCGCCGCGAGCGCTGAGCCCCGGCTACGAGTTGTAGGCGGGGTGGAGCGAGACGATCAGCGCCGCCGTCCAGTGGCAGAGAAATGCCACCGCGGTCAGCGCATGGAAGATCTCGTGGAAGCCGAAGACCCCGGGCATCGGGTTCGGCTTCTTGATGCCGTAGATCACGGCGCCCACGGAGTAGCAGAGGCCGCCGACGAGGACGAGCACCATCATCGCCGCGCTCGCCTCGAAGAGCGGCCCGAGGTACATCACGGCCGCCCAGCCGAGCAGCAGGTAGAGCGGCACGTAGAGCCAGCGCGGCGCCGAGATCCAGAAGACGCGGAAGCCGATCCCAAGCAGCGCGCCCGACCAGACCAGGACCAGCAGGAGCGAGCCCTGTGCGGGCGGCAGGGCCAGGACGGCGAGCGGCGTGTAGGTGCCGGCGATCAACAGGAAGATGTTGGCGTGGTCGATCCGCTTGAGGATCATCTTGGTGCGCGGTGACCAGTCGAAGCGGTGGTAGAGGGCGGAGGTGCCAAAGAGCAGGAGCGACGTGGTCGCGAACACGGCAGCAGCCCACTTCGCCGCGGCACCGTCGGCCACCGTGATCAGCACCGCTCCGGCGATGATCGCGAGGGGGAACAGGCCCGCGTGGATCCAGCCGCGCCAGGTCGGGCGCATCTCAGCGGCAGGGCTGTGTTCACTTGCGTCATCGACGAGCGGAAGGGCCGGGAGGTCCGCCCCCTCGGCGTCGTCTCGGGTCACGGCAGTGTCGCCGGCGCGGCGCTTGAAGGGGTCGGGCAGAGGAGGCATCGGCCGCTGACTCATGGGCGACAGCCTACGACGGGATACGGAGGCGACGCCGGGAGGCGATGGACTTCGACGATCGCTCTGCGTCGACTACCGTGTCGTCGACTACCGTGTCACTGTGCCGAAGCCGAGACTGCCGATGGGAAGGGACCTCCTCTACGGCGTCTACAAGAAGCGACTCCGTGCGAGTCTGCCGACCGACTCCCTGCCGAACCACGTCGCGATGATCATCGACGGAAACCGGCGCTGGGCCCGGCAGCGTGCGCTCGAGACGGCCGCGCACGGTCACCGGGCCGGCGCCGCGAAGGTGCACGAGTTCCTCCAGTGGTGCGACGAGCTGGGTATTCGGCACGTCACCCTCTATTTGCTCTCGCAGGACAACCTCGTCGGGCGCGAGAGCAGCGAGCTGACGGAGCTGATCGCGATCATCGCCGACCTCGCCGAGGAGGTGTCGCAGCAGCCCGACTGGCGCGTGCAGCACGTCGGCTCCGACGAGGGGCTGCCGGAGTCACTGGTGCTGGCGCTCGACACGGCGGAGGAGCACACCGCTACTCACACCGGCCTGCACGTGAACCTCGCCGTCGGCTACGGCGGTCGGCACGAAATTGCCCAGGCTGTGCGGAGCATCCTCGACGACCACGGCAAGCGCGGATCCTCAATCGAGGACGTCGCAGGCCTGCTCACGCCCGAACTGATCGGCGAGCACCTGTACACCAGCGGGCAGCCGGACCCGGACCTCGTCATCCGCACGTCGGGGGAGCAGCGGCTCTCGGACTTCATGCTCTGGCAGAGCGCACACAGCGAGTTCTACTTCATGGAGGCTCTGGGCCCGGATATCCGTGAGGTCGACTTCTTGCGCGCGTTGCGCGACTACGCCGGGCGCCACCGCCGCTATGGCAGCTGACCGTGCGGCTTCTGTCGCACCACCAACTGGAAGGGCCGGCATGAGTTCGAACGGCGCAATTCTTCGCACCGCGACCGAGGACTACCTCGCTGGTTTTGGCGAAAACACTGGCTACCTCGACTACGGCCGCGTAGGTCCGCTGTCGGCGGCCGTCGCAGCCGAGCAGGAAGCCGCAGTCGACGTGCTGGTCCGCGCCCCAGGCGGCACCCTCCACGAGCTGTTTCGGCACGATGCGCGCGTCCGGGAGGCGGTGGCTGCGCTGGTGCGCGTCCCTGCCGAGCAGGTGGTGTTTCAGCCCAACACCTCGACGGGACTCGTGCACACTTTCTTCGGCGCCTCGGGTGCGGTGCTGCTCTCGGCGGCGGAGTTCCCGAGCCTCCCGTTCGCGGCGGTGCGAGCGGGCCAGGCACTCGGGGCGGTGGAGCCGCGCTGGCTCCGCACCGACCAGGGCCGCGTGACCCCGGAGACGGTTCGGGAGCAGCTGACCGATGAGGTGACGACCGTCGCCGTCAGCCTGGTCGATTCCCGCACCGGCTACCTCGCTGACGTTGCGGCTATCCGCGAGGTGATCGGCGAGCGGATGCTCGTGCTCGACGCAATCCAGGGTTGTGGAGTCGTCGACGCGCCCTACGAGCTCGCCGATGTCGTTGTGACGGGCGGGCAGAAGTGGCTCCGCGCGGGTTGGGGGACCGGCTTCCTCGCCCTCAGCGAGCGCGCTCTCTCGCGGCTGACGCCCGTGCTCTCCGGCTGGAGCGCCTCCGAGCAGGCCGAGCCCTGGGACGAGGTCGCCCCGCCGCGCGGCGACGCTCGGGCATTCAGCATCAGCAGCCCTGATCCGATCGCCCAGGCCCGGCTCGCGGCCGCCCTCGAGGAAGTCGCGGCCGTCGGACTCCCCACGATCGCCGGGTTGGTTGCCGAGCGGGTCAGCGCAATCGTCGACCTCGCTGACGAGTTCGGTTTAGCGGTCGTCGGTTCCCGCAATGAGCGCGAGCGGGCGGGCATCGTCGTGGTGGAGCCGGAACCGCAGGAGCTCGCTCCGCTGGCCGCGTCACTCGAGGCGCACGGCGTCACCGCGCGCCTGCGGCCGAGCACAGTCCGCTTCAGCGCGCACGCCGGCACGACCGACGAGACCCTCGCGCTCCTGCGCGCTGCCCTGGTCTCGGCGGCGACCAGCATGGAGTACTAGGCGCACGCCGCGCGTTCACGTGCTGGTTACACATTCGTAGCGATTGGAAGCACACGAATGTCATTCGCCGGGTCTAGGTTCTAGTCATCAGGTACAGCGCCTGGTCGAGACGGCCACACAAGTACGGCTCGATATCGCGCAGACACCGAAGGGACACTGCGCGGTGCACAGGTTGCACCGAAGAGGCCGGCTCGAAGACATGAGCCGGGGGTCTCGGCCCCCGGAGTGTGGAGAGTCGTCGTGACAGTTCCCCAGGGCATGGATCCGCAGACCGGCACGCAGGGCGGCGTTCACCGCCGCGCGCAGCACGGGTCCGCGGAACCGACCGATCAGCTTCAGCGCACCTACGTCCTCGACACGTCAGTGCTGCTCTCGGATCCCTCCTCGATGTTCCGGTTCGCGGAGCACGCCGTCGTGCTGCCGATCGTGGTAATCAGTGAACTCGAGGGCAAGCGCAACGATCCTGAGATCGGGTACTTCGCCCGGCAGGCTCTGCGACACCTCGACGAGCTGCGAGTGCAGCATGAGCGGCTCGACTTCCCGATCTCGGTCGGCCGGGGCGGCACGCTCCGGGTCGAGTTGAACCACTCGAACATGTCTGTGCTGCCCAGCGGGCTCCAGCTCGGCGACAACGACGCCCGGATCCTTGCCGTCGCGCTCAATCTGCAGAGCGAGGGAGCGTTGGTCACCGTCGTGTCGAAGGACATGCCGATGCGGGTCAAGGCCGCCTCGATCGGGCTCGCCGCCGAGGAATACCTCGCCGAGCTGGCTCCCGAGTCGGGCTGGACGGGCATGGACGGGGTGACTCTCAGCGGCGACGCGATGAGCGAACTTTACGATCGCGAGCGGCTCTTCACCGATGTCGTGGCCGACATCCCCGTCAACACCGGGCTGGTGGTCCACTCCGACCGCGGCTCCGCGCTCGCGCGAGTCACCGGGAAGCGCCAGATCACGCTCGTGCGGGGCGATAAGGACGTCTTCGGCCTGCACGGCCGGTCGGCGGAGCAGCGCCTCGCGATCGATCTGCTCCTCGATCAAGAGGTGGGTATCGTCTCGCTCGGCGGTCGGGCCGGCACCGGGAAGTCGGCTCTCGCGCTGTGCGCCGGGCTGGAGGCGGTACTCGAGAAGCGCCAGCACAAGAAGATCATGGTCTTCCGTCCGCTCTACGCCGTCGGCGGCCAGGATCTCGGCTTCCTGCCGGGGGATGCGGCGGAGAAGATGAACCCGTGGGCGCAGGCGGTCTTTGACACGCTCGGCGCGCTGGTTTCGCAGAACGTGCTCGACGAGGTGATCGAGCGCGGGATGCTCGAGGTCTTGCCGCTCACACACATCCGCGGGCGCTCTCTGCACGACGCCTTCGTGATCGTCGATGAGGCGCAGTCGCTCGAGCGCAACGTTTTGCTCACGGTGCTCTCGCGCGTCGGCCAGAACTCGCGAGTGGTGCTCACGCACGACGTGGCGCAGCGCGACAACCTTCGCGTCGGCCGGTACGACGGTGTCGCCTCCGTGATCGAGACGCTGAAGGGGCACCCGTTGTTTGCGCACGTTACCCTGACGCGCTCGGAGCGCTCGGCGATCGCGGCCCTGGTGACCGAAATGCTGGAGTCGAACGAGCTGGCGTAGTCGCCGCCGTGACCGAGGTGCGGGGGCGGGGCGTAGCGTGGGAGAGATGAGCCTCCTTGACGATGAGCTCCTCGAGCGTTTCCGCCTCCGCGCCGCCGATTACGACGAGCGTAACGTGTTCTGCACGGAGGATCTGGCGGAGCTTCGCGCTATCGGCTATCTCGCCCTCTTCGTCCCCGCCGAGCTCGGCGGACCGGGTCTCGGGCTGGAGGAGATAGCAGCGGAGCAGGCGCGGCTCGCCACCGCGGCGCCGGCCACCGCGCTCGCTGTGAACATGCACCTTGTCTGGACCGGAGTCGCTCGAGCCCTGCTGGAACGGGGCGACGACTCGCTCCGGCACGTGCTCCTCGATGCCGCCGCGGGCCACGTCTTTGCGTTCGGCAACAGTGAGGCCGGCAACGACCTCGTTCTCGCTGACTCGCTGACTCGCGCGGAACCGCTGCCCGGCGGCGGCTACCGCTTCACGGGCACCAAAGTCTTCACCTCGCTGGCGCCGGCCTGGACCCGTCTCGGCGTGTTCGGCCGCGATGACAGCGGATCGGAGCCGCGGCTGGTGCACGGCTTCATCGACCGGGAGAGCCCCGAGGCGCCGGTAGCAGGTCTCGAGATCCGCGACGATGGGGACACGCTCGGGATGCGAGCGACGCAGAGCCGCACAACCGTACTCGACGGTGTGGTCGTGCCCGCCGGGCGGATCATCCGCTCCCTGCCCGTGGGACCGACGCCGGACCCGTTCGTCTTCGCGATCTTCGTGACCTTCGAGGTGCTGATCTCCTCCGTCTACCTCGGCCTCGCGAGGCGGGCGCTCGAGTTGGGAGTCGCGGCAGTCCGCCGCCGCACCTCGTTGCGGGCCGACGGTCGGCCTCTCAGCGAGGATCCGGTGATCCGGCACCGTGTCGCAGAGGCGGCGATCATGCTCGACAGTCTCGATGCTCCGCTGCGCTCGGCCGCGGCCGACGTCGACGCGCTGGTCGACCGTGGTGCGCACTGGGCACCCTCGCTCGTCGGGGTGAAGGTTCGCACGACCGAGGCGGCGCTACGGATTGTCGAGAGTGCCGTTCGCCTCTCGGGCGGTTCGGCCTACGCGCGCTGCTCCGAGTTGTCGCGCCTGTACCGCGATGTGCTCGCCGGGCTTTTCCACCCCTCCGACGACGACGCGGCGCATGCAACGGTCGCAGCGCTCTGGCTCGGCCCGATGCCGCCCCGCGCGTGAGTTCGGCCGCGGTGAGTGGTTGCGGGACGTGTTCCGAGGCGAGTGCGCAGTCCCGGCTGTGATCGCTCGGGGGCTGTGGAGAACGTCGACGGGGACTAGCCGGCAGTCAGTAGCCTCGGCGGATGCTGCGACGATCCTTCGGCGACTGGGCTGCCCTTCTCCTGGGCGCTCTTGCCCTGCTCGTGGTCGCCGCGCCGCGGGCGGTGGGAGCGCCGGGACTCCTGCCGGTGGCGCTGGTGAGCGTGCCGCTCGTGCTGGCGGATGTGCGCGGCAGGCGCCTCCCCAACACGCTGACGCTGCCACTGCTCGGGATCGGCGCGGTGCTCGCGCCGACGGGAGGGACGTTAGCCGCCGTGCTCGCGACTGTGGCCGCGCTCGGAGCGCTGCATGCCGCAGGCGGCCTCGGACTCGGCGACGTCAAACTCGCAGCGGCGCTCGCGCCTCCGCTCGCCGAACTCGGACCCGAGCGGGTTGCCCTGGCGCCGGCGCTCGCCTTCGTGCTGGCCGGAGTCTGGGCGCTCATCGCGCACGGACGCCGTGGTCGCCTCGCCTTCGGCCCGTTCCAGCTCGCGGCGTTCTGGCTGGTGGTCTGACGCACGATCGGCCGGCGCACGACCGGCCGATGCGAGATGGGTCGACGGGACGGTCCGCTCGCGCTCAGACACCCCTATCACCGGTGTGTCTCGCGAGCGAGCGGAGCGTCTCGACGCGCTGGTGCTGGCTCAGCCGGGATGCGTCATCGACATGACGTCGAGGGCGCTGTCGAGCTGCTTCTCCGTCACCTCGCCGCGCTCGACAAAGCCGAGGTCGACGACCGACTCGCGCACGGTGATGCCCTTGGCGACCGAGTTCTTCGCGACCCTAGCGGCGGCCTCGTAGCCGATCACCTTGTTGAGCGGAGTGACGATCGAGGGCGAGGACTCGGCGAGCGCGCGGGAATGCTCGACGTCGGCTTCGAGGCCGTCGATCGTCTTGTCGGCGAGCAGCACGGCCGAGTTCGAGAGCAGGCGGATCGATTCGAGCAGCGCGGTGCCCATCACCGGGATCGCGACGTTGAGCTCGAAGGCTCCGGAGGCGCCGGCCCAGGCGATCGTGGCGTCGTTGCCGATCACCCGCGCGCAGACCATCAGCACGGCCTCCGGGATCACCGGATTCACCTTGCCCGGCATAATCGAGGAGCCGGGCTGCAAGTCGGGGATGCGCAGCTCGCCGAGGCCGGTATTCGGTCCCGAGCCCATCCAGCGCAGGTCATTGTTGATCTTGGTGAGGCTCACCGCGAGCACCCGAAGCGCGCCGGAGGCCTCCACGAGCGAGTCGCGGGCGCCCTGGGCCTCGAAGTGGTTGCGGGCCTCGGTAACGGGTAGGCCCGTCTCCTCCGCCAAGCGTGCGATGACTTTCTGCGGGAAGCCGGCCGGGGTGTTGATCCCGGTGCCCACGGCTGTGCCCCCGAGAGGGACTTCGGCGACGCGGGGGAGCGCCGAGCGCACGCGCTCGATGCCGAGACGGATCTGCGCGGCGTAGCCGCCGAACTCCTGCCCGAGCGTGACGGGAGTGGCGTCCATCAGATGGGTGCGTCCTGCCTTGACGACCTCGGCCCACTGCTCGGCCTTGACCTCGAGCGACTCGGCGAGCTGCTCGAGCGCGGGGATGAGCGACTCGATCAGCGCACCGGTGACGGCCACGTGCACGGAGGTGGGGAACACGTCGTTGGAGGACTGCGACGCGTTGACGTGGTCGTTCGGATGCACCGTGCGGCCCAGCGCGGTGGTGGCGAGCGAGCCGAGGACCTCGTTCATGTTCATGTTCGAGGAGGTACCCGAGCCGGTCTGATAGACGTCGATCGGGAAGTGCGCGTCGTAGCCGCCGCCGACGACACGGTCGGCCGCGTCGGCGATCGCCGTCGCGATCTCGGCGTCGAGGACGCCCAGTTCGGCGTTCGCGAGCGCCGCAGCCTTCTTGATGCGGGCGAGGGCCGCGATCTGCGCCGGCTCCAGTCCGGCTCCCGAGATCGGGAAGTTCTCGACGGCCCGCTGTGTCTGGGCGGCATAGAGGGCGTCGCGCGGGACCCTCACCTCGCCCATCGTGTCGTGCTCGATGCGGAAGTCGCCGGAGTCGTCGGTCGGGGAGTAATCCACCACGCTGTGTTCGTCCTTATCTGGTCGGTTGCTGTTGTGCTGCCTGGAGCCGCTCACGCGGCGTCCGGTCCCACTGCGGCCGAGGCTGCGGCGGAGGAGGATGAGCCGGAGTCGCGCTCCAGCTTGGAGACGTAGGGGCTGAGGGTGGGAGGGTCGATGCCGAGAACGATGTCGGACATGACGGTGCCGTCCGAAAGTCGGTAGTTGGCTCCGACCAGGGCGAGCTCGCCCGAGGCGACCGCGTCTGCGATGAGCGGCGAGCGCTGAAGCAACTCGGCGACCGTGTCGCGCAGGTGCTCGCGTCCGACGGCGAGCGCGTCGGTCAGGGACGGGTCGACGAGGACGCGGCCGTCGGGCTGGGCGCCGACGTGGCGACGCACGGCCGGGATGATCGGCTCGATCAGGTGCTCGATGTGCGGCGGGAGGCGCTCGGCCCCCGGCGCCTGCGACTGGATCGCCGCGCGGACGGCACCGCACTCGTCGTGGCCGAGCACGAGCAGGACCTTCACGCCGAGCACGGCGACGCCGTATTCGAGCGAGCCGATGATCGAGTCCGCGATCACCTGACCGGCGTTGCGGACGACGAAGAGATCGCCCAGCCCGAGATCGAAGATGATCTCAGCCGCAAGACGGGAGTCGCTGCAGCCGAAGAGCGCGGCGAGCGGGGCCTGAGCGGCGGCGAGCTCGGCGCGGCGCTCCACGTCCTGCCGGGGGTGGCGCGGTTCGCCAGCGACGAAGCGCTGGTTGCCGCGCAGCATCTCCTTCCAGACCCAGGCCGGCGGGCGCGACTCGCGCGGAACGTCGGTGCTCGTGTCGAGGCTCATCGGGACTCCTCCAGGCCGATCTGCGGGGTGATGGCGTTGACGACCTCGCGGATTTCGTCCGTCAAGGCCGTGCCGTAGACGAGGTAGGTGCTCGACCCCGCCGTCGTTTCGAGCGCGTAGGGGGTGTTGCCGGTGTCGGCGCCGGACTCGCGGTGGTCGTAGACCGTCCACTCATGCCCGTCGATCTGCTCGACCCCGGTTGCGGCCCGGCGAGCGAGCTGGGCCGACACCCAGGCGTTGTCGGCGTCGAGGCCCTGGCTGATCCCGACGTATCCGGCCTGTGGAGTGAGCAGCCCCACGTACCAGTAGTCGGTGCCGCCGTCGCGCCGGAGTTCGGCTGCATTGGACTTCCAGCCCTTCGGCAGGGACGGGACGACCAGGGTCTGTGGTTCGCCAAGCTGCACCTGCGCGGCGACCCGGGGGATGTCGACGGAGGCGGGTTCGACGGTGTCTCCTCGGGGAACGAGCAGCACGATCAGGGCGACGGCGCCGACCGTCGCGAGCAGGGAGAAGACGAGATTGTTAACTGTCTTGCGCTGGCGGTACAGGCGGGAGTTCTCGGCTTTGCGGGCCGCCGTCTCCTCAGGTGTTTCGGGGCGGCCGAGTTCGGCGACGATTCGCGCGGGCTTGCTGCGGCTCATCCGGCGCTCGTCCCTGGCGAACGGGCCGCGTCGAGCCGGGCGCGCGCGCCGATCAGCCATTCCTCGCAGCGGGCGGCGAGAGCCTCGCCGCGCTCCCACAGCGCGAGTGAGCGTTCGAGGGTGGAGTTGCCCTGCTCAAGCTCGGAGACGACGCGGACCAGCTCGTCGCGCGCCTGTTCGTACGAAAATCCCGAGACGTCGGAGTCGGTCGCCGTGGCGTCGGGGGAGTCGGGCATGATTCTGATCCTATCGATCGGGGCTGGGGGGGGAGACGTGGGGCTCGACGTGTTCAGGTGCGGCCCGCGGGATCGCCGGTCGGGCCCTCCGAGCGGGCACCGACGGCTCCCTCGGCCAGCGTGAGGACGAGCGCGTCGCCCGGGGGTGCGTCTTCGGGGGCCCGGACAATGTGGCCGGCTGCGTTCTGCACGATCGCGTACCCGCGGTCGAGCGTGTGCTGGGGGGAGAGGGCACGCAGGTGCCCGTGCAGGCGCTCGACCTCGAGGTGCGCGCGCTCGAGGCGACGCTCGACGAGTTCGGCGCCGCGGGCGACCCAGCGGGTCAGTTCCTCGGAGTGGCGGTCAACCAGCACGCGAGGCTGCGCAAGCACGGGCCGCGACCGAAGCTGTGAGAGCCGGTCGATCTCGTGCGAGACGAGCCCGCTGACGCGGCCGGTCATCCGCAGTCGCGCCTGCTGCACGCGCAGTAGTTCGTCGGAGACGTCGGGCACGACGCGCTTGGCGGCGTCGGTGGGGGTGGAGGCACGCAGATCGGCGACCTCGTCGAGCAGGGGACGGTCGGCCTCGTGGCCGATCGCGCTGACGACCGGAGTGGAGCAGGCCGCGACCGCGCGTACGAGCGACTCGTCGCTGAAGCCGAGCAGGTTCTGGAAGTCGCCGCCGCCGCGAGCGATCACAATCACGTCGATGCTCTCGTCTGCTTCGAGGATCCGCAGCGCCGAGAGCACCTCGGGCACCGTCCGGTCGCCCTGCACGGCGGAGTGCACGACGCGGAAGCGCACGGCCGGCCAGCGCAGCTGAGCGTTGCGCAGGACGTCCTTCTCGGCATCGGAGTCTTTGCCGGTGATGAGCCCCACGCCGTGCGGAAGGAACGGCAGCGGCTTCTTGCGGGACGGCTCGAACAGGCCCTCTGACGCAAGCTGCCGGCGCAGCCGCTCGAGCGTTTCGAGCAGGTCACCGAGGCCGACGTGCCGCATCTCGAACACCTGCATCGAGAGCGTGCCGCCCTTGAGCCAATAGTTTGGCTTGACCAGCGCGATGACGCGGTCGCCCTGCGCGAGATCGGCCGGGAGGCGCCCGCGCACCGACGACCAGATGGTGAAGCCGACGGTCGCGTCACCGGACAGATCCTTGAGCTTGCCGTAAACGTTGCCGCCCGAGACGCCCCACTGGGTGATCTCACCCTCGACCCACGCGGTGCCGAGCCGCTCGATCCAGCCCTTGAGCTTGCTCGCGAGCAGGCCGACCGGCCACGGGGCGTCGGCGGTGGGTGGGGCGTCGGTCATCGCTGCCTCTTGCTTGCGGGACGGGGGAGCGGGAGTGCTCTCCCGCGCCGACCACGGTACGGGATGCCTCCGACACGGCGACGGCCCGGGCACGGGATGCAGCACGTAGAATCAGGGGGTGAGCCACGTCCCGATCAGCCTGCCCATGCCGCGCATGCCCCGCGCCTCGGGGCGTTTGCGCGACCTCCCTGTCAGTGGTCAGAAGCGCGTGCTCCTCGCCGCCCCGCGCGGATACTGCGCTGGAGTCGACCGAGCGGTGATCGCGGTCGAGAAGGCAATCGAGCACTACGGCGCTCCCGTCTACGTCCGCAAACAGATTGTGCACAACGTGCACGTCGTTTCAACGCTCGAGAGCCAGGGCGCGATCTTCGTGGACGAGGTGGACGAAATTCCCGAGGGCTCGCACGTCGTTTTCAGCGCCCACGGCGTCTCTCCGGCCGTTGTGCAGGGCGCGGCCGACCGCAATCTCCAGGCGATCGACGCGACCTGCCCGCTTGTGACCAAGGTTCACCGCGAGGCCGTCCGCTTCGCGCGGGACGACTTCGAGATTCTCCTGATCGGCCACGAGGGCCACGAGGAGGTCGAGGGCACCGCCGGCGAGGCGCCCGACCATGTCACCCTCGTCAACAGCCCCGACGACGTGCCGAACATCGTGGTGAAGGACCCGAACAAGGTCGTCTGGCTCTCACAGACCACGCTGTCGGTCGACGAGACGATGGAGACGGTGCGCCGCCTCCGCGAGCGCTTCCCCAACCTGCAGGACCCGCCGAGCGACGACATCTGCTACGCCACCCAGAACCGCCAGGTCGCGATCAAGAAGGTCGCCGCGGGTGCCGAGTTGGTCATCGTCGTCGGCTCCGCGAACTCCTCCAACTCGGTGCGTCTCGTCGAGGTCGCGCTCGAGTACGGCGCAACGGCGGCGTACCGGGTCGACTACGCGAGCGAGATCAAGCAGGAGTGGCTCGACGGCATCAGCACCGTCGGCGTCACCAGCGGCGCCTCAGTGCCCGAGGTGCTGGTGCAGGAAGTCCTCGACGACTTGGCCGCGGCCGGCTACGGCGAGGTCGAGGAGGTCAAGACCGCCGAGGAGGACCTGATGTTCTCGCTCCCCAAAGAGCTGCGCAAGGACGTCGCGGGTAAGCGCGACGCTCGGGGTGTCGGCGGACGGATCAGCGCGGGAGCCGGCGCGTAGGGTTGCCTCGTCTGCCCGGGGCGACGTCCCTGTGCGAGAAGCATCCGATGAGCATCACGTGCGACTCCTGAAGCGGCGACGTCGCGCGAGCCACGATGAGGATCCCGTCCGCTAGTGGGCCGCAGCCTGCAGCGTCCGGAGACCCGTGTCGAACGACTCCTGAAAGCGTTTGATCTCGCGCAGACCCGCGCCGTTCGACCGAGCGGCATCCTGCCACCCGGAGAGAACTCCCGACACGGCGAGCAGTTCCGCCCGGAATTCATCGGGAGCGAGCCGGCACTGCTCCGCGAGGACGACGAGACCCTCAGCCTGATCCGCTGAGTTGTCTGCTCCCGCAATCGAGGTCTGCCTCCTGCCTGGCTCGGGATCGGGGTTGATGTCGAAGGCCGGGCTGAGCGTCCATCCGGGCCCCTCCCGCACGAAACCGTGATTCCGGAGATGATCGTCCGTGTTGTTCAGGCCGACGTTCACGGCGGCCCGGCGGAACAGCTGACGTGCGTCATCGCTCGCGCGGATGCTGGTCTCCGGTATCCGCTCCGCGAGGTCGACGTAGTCGCCTCCGTCGCCGTCCCGCCGTTCAAGGAGGGCCAGAGCGCTCAGGTAACCCACGCGTTCGCTCCTGCCGCCTCGCGTCGAGCGGCGATCGAAGCGTCGGAGTAGGAGGAGGCGGCGTCCGTCGACTCGGGAAAGCCGGTGCTCGGGAACCTGCACTCCTGCCGAAGAAGCGAGATCGAGTGCCGTCCCCTCCCAGAGCATCACGTCCCACTGATCACCGGGATGCGGGAACTTCGCGATGAGAAGATCGCCGTTCTCGTCGCGGACGGAGGCTTTCGGCCGGGCTCCACCGAGAGAGCCGGTGCCGGCGTCGAGCAGCAGCTTCACCGACTCGACGTCGTCCTCGTCACCGGCGACGGCTTCCGCGGCACGCAGCAGCGCGGGCAGCTGGAGGAGTCGCGGTACGTCGTCGTCGGGGTCCAGGAACGCGGCCGATCCAGGACGACGGAATCTGAGAGCGCCCTGCCTGGTCATGTCGGCGACTCCGATGAGGAAATCGACGTCGTCGAGAGCGCGGCGTGTCCGCGACTCGTTCCGGGCCAGCGCACGCTCGCGCTTCACGATCAGGGAGCGGCCCCAGCGATCGGGTGCGGTGTCGGCGAAGGCGCCGGGCAGTCCGGAGGTCTGCTGGGTGCCGACGAAGAGGTCGAGCTGTGGATCGAGCGCGTAGGAGCGGGGCAGGGCGAGGTAGTCGGACTCGTACTGGAAGGTCGTCGAGGTCAGGGATCCTCGGCCGCGGTGGAACTGCGCACGGCCCGCGAGCACGGTGGCGCCATCGATCTCGACGTGAACCTCGAGGGAGTCGTGGGCGATCATCGGACGCGCTTTCGCACGAGGAGGTCAGCGCGCGCGCGACCCAGGTCGGTCTTCAGGGGATCGAGTGCGTCGGTGAGGGTCCCGAGGACGCCGAGAGCACGGGCGACGCGGAGGACCACGTGGAAGCCGACGGTGGGGTCGCCGTGCTCCACCTTCCGCAGGGTTACTCGGGTGACGCCCGCGCGGTCCGCGACCTGCTCGGCGGTCAGCCCGAGGATCTTCCGCCACCCCGCGAGGTCGGCACCGATCTCGATCGCCGAGGCGCGCACAGCGGTCGGAAGGTCTGCGGTCATGGCGGCGCTCCTGTTCGGCTCCCGCTAGTATCCGCTAAAACACCCTCCAATATCCACTAAACCTAGTTAGGGTTACTCCGCTGTCCATTATCTAGCATCGTTAGCTCAGTAGTCGGTGAAGCAGGCGGCAGCGACAGGTGGCGATCCACCGGTGTTCAGCGGGTCAGGCGTCCGTCCCGGTGCCACCCCGCGAAGACGACATCCGCGTGACGTACTCGGCGAAAGTCGGGTCGCCGAGGATCGCGATCGCCGCGACGATCAGCGAGAGCAGGATCGTCGCGACGATGCCGAGGATCGGCACGAGCACCGCGCGCTTACCCGCGCGCAGACGCCGGATCGAGATCCAGACCGCGAAGGCGACGATCAGCGACTGCACGAGCGCCACCACGACACCGAGGATTCTCGCGAGCTCGGGCGACGCATACGTGCCGATACCCTGCGTCCGATACATTTCCTGCAGCGTCGTAGCGAAACTCGACGGATCGAGCAGCGCCGGCACGGCGAAGAAGACGCCGAGCGCGAGCAGCGCGATGGTGAGCAGTCGGTCGACGGGATGCGCGGCCGCAGGCTTCGCCGGAGCTGAGGCGGGACGCGGGTCGCTCTCGGATCCGCGGGGGTCCGGCACCACCACGGCGTCCTCCGGGGGTCGCCACGACCAGCCGGGAGGCGCGTACTCGCCGTACTGCGGCTCCGGACGCCCTGCGCCCGGCTGATCGTGTGCGTTCGTCACGGAGGAGAGCCCTACTTCCCGGAGTTCCCGGCCGAGCCAAGCTGACGGGTCGCCTCGGCGACGCGCGCGGCCATGGCGGTCTCGGCGATCTTGCCCCACGCGCGCGGGTCGTAGACCTTCTTGTTGCCGACCTCGCCGTCGACCTTGAGGAAGCCGTCATAGTTCTTCAGCACGGTGTCGGCGATGGAGCGGCTGAACGCATACTGCGTATCGGTGTCGATGTTCATCTTGACGACGCCATTGCGGACGGCCTCCGCGATCTCCTCGTCGGTCGAGCCCGACCCGCCGTGGAAGACGAGGTCGATCGGGAGGGCGTCGGTGCCGTACTTCTGCTGCAGGCCGTCCTGGATCTCGCGGAGCAGCTCAGGGCGCAGGCGAACGTTGCCCGGCTTGTAGACGCCGTGGACGTTGCCGAAGGTGAGGGCGGCCATGTAGCGGCCCTGCTCGCCGAAGCCGAGGGCCTCGACGGTCGCGATCGCGTCGTCGAGCGTGGTGTAGAGGTGCTCGTTGATGTCGTGCGAGACGCCGTCCTCCTCGCCGCCGACGACGCCGATCTCGACCTCGAGGATGGCGTTGATGTTCTTGACGCGGGGGAGGATCTCCTTCGCGATGGCCAGGTTCTCGTCAAGCGGGACCGCGGATCCGTCCCACATGTGCGACTGGAACAGCGGCTCGCGGCCGGCCTTGACCTCCTCCTTGGAGGCGGCGATCAGCGGGTAGACGAAGCCCTCGAGCGCGTTCTGCGGGCAGTGGTCGGTGTGCAGCGCAACCGTGACCGGGTAGTTCTTGGCGACCTCAGTCGCGAACTTCGCGAAGGCGATGGCGCCGGCGGCGCGGTTCTTGACGGTGTGGCCGGCGAAGTAGTCGGCGCCGCCAGTGGTGACCTGAATGATGCCGTCCGAGCCGGACTCGGTGAGGCCCTGCAACACAGCGTTGACCGTCTGCGAGGAGGAGACGTTGAACGCCGGATAGGCGAATCCGCCGGCCTTCGCCTTGTCGAGCATCTCTGCGTACTGGTCCGGGGTAGCGACGGGCATGGCATCTCCTTTGACGGATGAACGGGAGGGGTCGGGCGAGGCCCGCGACCCGGTCGAGTCTAGCGAGGAGGCCCTGCGGGGGCCCTCCTGGCGTGAGGGGTCGCTGGGCTAGGCTTCGAGCGGGATGGGGATCCGCTCCGCGGGTCCTGCGACGACGTGCACGAACTCGACGACGAAGGACTCCGCTCAGTGACCGAGAACGATTCAGCGACCGACAACGATTCGATGAGGGAGAGCGACTCGCTCTACCTCCACCCCGACCGCAACCTTGGCATGGAGCTCGTCCGCGCCACCGAGGCTGCCGCCATCCGCGCCGTGCCGTTCATCGGCAAGGGCGACAAGAACGCTGCCGACGGGGCCGCCGTCGATGCCATGCGCACCTTCCTCGGCACCGTCAACTTCGACGGCGTCGTCGTCATCGGCGAGGGCGAAAAGGACAATGCGCCCATGCTCTTCAACGGTGAGCACGTCGGCAACGGCTCAGGGCCGGCCGCCGATATCGCGGTCGACCCGATCGACGGCACCTCGCTCACCGCTGCCGGGCGGCAGAATGCGCTGTCAATGATCGCGGTAGCCGATCGCGGTGCGATGTTCGATCCGTCCGCCGTCTTCTATATGGAGAAGATCGTCACCGGGCCCGAGGGCGTCGGCATCATCGACATCGAGCGACCGATCGGTGAGAACATCCGCGCTCTGGCTCGCGCCAAGCGCAAGCCGGTCGACGAGATGCGCGTCGCGGTACTCGACCGGCCGCGCCACGCGAAGCTCATCGAGGACATCCGCGCGGCGGGCGCCGGCACCCGGTTGCTGCTCGACGGCGACGTCGCGGGTGGCATCAACGCCGCACGCCACGATTCCCGTCTGGACATGTGCGTCGGCACCGGTGGGACGCCGGAGGGGATCATCACCGCGTGCGCCATCCGCGCACTCGGCGGCGTGATCCAGGGGATCCTCCGTCCGAAGGACGACGACGAGCGTCAGCGGGCGATCGCCGCGGGCCATGACCTCGACCGCGTGCTGCACGCGAACGATCTGGTCCGGAGCGACAACACGTACTTCGTGGCGACGGGTGTCACCAACGGCGGGCTCGTGAAGGGTGTGCGCAAGGAGGGACACGTCATCACGACGGAGTCGATCGTCCTGCGCTCGCGCTCCGGCACCATTCGCCGTGTGACAGCGCAGCACCTCGCGGAGAAGTGGGTGTAGAGCCGCTGTTCCGCTCGGCTTGTCGAGGAGTTGGAGACGCCCGTTATGCGGACTTCTCGATCAGCAGGACTCTGCCGATCGAGAAGCCGCAGGGCCCCCGGGGAGTTCGCGATCAGGCGCTGCGCTCGTCCTCCGTCCCGAGCAACTCGACCGCCGTGAGGCGGCGCGGTGACGCGGTGACGCCTCCGACCGGTGCGATCACCCGAGACTCATCGAGGGACTCGAACTGGCGCGCCGTGACGAGGACCCGGCTCTCGAGTGAGCCAGCGAAGGCGTTGTAGGAGTCGACCGTCTTGTCGAGCGAGCGGCGTAGCCCCTCGGCGTGGTCGGCGAGAGTGCCCAGCCGGGCGTAGAGCGTCTTGCCGAGGTCGAGGAGGCGCTTCGCGTCGTCGGTCAAGACGTCTTGCTGCCAGGTGTAGGCGACGGTCTTGAGGACCGACCAGAGGGTGACGGGGGAAGCGAGCGCCACGCGCTTGGCGAACGCGTACTCGAGGAGGCTCGGATCGGCGTCGAGCGCGCTCGCGAGCAGCGGCTCGCTCGGCACGAACGCGATGACGAACTCGGGGCTGGCCGGTAGGCCCGTCCAGTAGGAGCGGGCCGCGAGCGCGTCGATGTGACCGCGGAGGGCGCGGACGTGCGCGCGCAGGAGTCCGGCGCGCCGCGCTTCCTCCTCCCCACCGGCGCCGGCCGGGATGGCGCTCGCCTCAAGGTAGGCGTCGAACGGGACCTTCGCATCGACCGCAATCGCCTTGCCGCCCGGCAGGCGCACCACCATGTCGGCCCGGCCGCGGCCCGCTTCGCCCTCGAGGCCGAATTGCACGTCGAAGTCGACCCGCTGGACGAGCCCTGCCGCCTCGACCACGTTGCGCAGCTGCGTCTCGCCCCACGCACCGCGGCTCGTGTTCGAGCGCAGGGCGGAGGCGAGCGTCTCGGTCGTCGACCGCAGCTGCTCACCCGCGGCCCGTTGGCCTTCGAGCTGCTCGGTGATCGCCCCAAACTGCGCTGCGCGCTCGCGCTCGAGCCGCCCCACCGCCTCCTGCATGCCGCGCAGGCTCTCGGCGACGGGGGAGAGGGTCTGCAGGATGCGCGCGTCGTGACGCTCGCGCTCAGCCACCACGCGCAGTTGTTCCTGTAGCTCGCGGATCTGGTCGCGGGCGGAGCCGAGGTGCTCGCGGTGCTGCTCTGTGACGGCGTCGTGCCGCTCCTCGAGCCCGTCGGCACGTGCTCGTGCCGTGGCGAGTTCGAGTGCGAGGGCAGCATCGGGAGTGCGCGACCGGGCGAGCAGGATCGACACGACGGCGGCGAGGAGCGCGCCGACCAGCAGACCGAGGATGAAGGTGAGTTCCATGCCGCTGATGAGATCACGCACCTCCGACATCGGTGGCCCGTTGCGCCACGCCCCCTAGAAGGGTGACGCGAAAGGGGGTCGGCGGCGGTTAGGCTTCGCAACCATGGGGAATCACAACAGCTCATCGCGTCTGCTCACGGCGGCGCTCGCACTGGCCGTCGGGCTGGGCACCGCACTTGTCCCGCTCAGCTCCGCCTCGGCGGCCGAGGATGCACCGACACCGTCGTCCGTTTCGGTCGAGACGGGCGCTATTGACCCGTCGCTCGACCACGCCGACCTCGGCGTGCCGGACCAGGGGAGGCAGGCGTACGACCCGGACGAGACCCGCAGTTTCCGCGCTGACTTCATCATCAGCGACGCCAACTTCTTCGACGGCGACGCGTTGAGCACTGCCGAAGTGCAGTCACTCCTGAACGAGAAGGGCAGCCGGTGCACGACCGGTGGTGCTACGCCGTGCCTGAAGGACTTCGCACAGGCCACGCCGTCGAAGGCCGCCGATGCCATGTGCAGCGCCTACTCCGGTTCAGGCCGCGAATCGGCCGCCACGATCTTCACCCGCGTCGGCGCCGCCTGCGGCATCAATCCGCTCGCCCTCGTCGTGCTCGTGCAGAAGGAGCGCAGCCTCGTCACCGACGCGACTCCGACCCCGGAGGACTACGCCAAGGCCACCGGTTACAACTGCCCCGACACCGCCGCGTGCGACCCCGGCTCCGCGGGCTTCTTCACTCAGGTCTACAGCGCCGCCCGCCAGTTCAAGCGCTACGCCAACCCGCCCGGGTCCGGCTCGAACTTCACCGCCTTTGCGCCCGGAACGACGCCGAACATCCAGTACCACCCGAACACGGCGTGCGGATCCTCGCCCGTCCCGATCCGCAACCAGGCCACGGCCGACCTCTACTACTACACGCCGTATCAGCCCAACGACTACGCGCTCACCGGCAGCGGAGATTCGAACTGCGCGACCTACGGCAACATCAATTTCTGGTACCTCTTCAGCGACTGGAACCCGGCTGGGACGCTCGCGAACGGCGGCATTGCGCCGGCCGGCCGCGTCGACGCCCCGCGCATCTCGGGGAGCACCCTGACCGCGTCCGGCTGGGCAGTGGACCCGACCACGCAGCAGGCCGCGCTCTCGACCACGGTCACCGTGACGGCGCCAGACGGCTCGAAGACGGTCCGCACTCAGAGCGCGAACTCCGATCGCGGCGACATCCCGGGCGAGTACCCGGTCGCCGGCCGTGCCCACGGCTTCACCGCCACCGCGCCCGTCTCGGCGCCCGGTACCTACCAGGTGTGCGTCAGCGCCGCCTCCGTCGAGTGGAATCGCTGGGTCGGCTCGGGCGACTCCCGCGGCCCGGGTTCGAAGGAGCTGGGCTGCTCGAGCGTCAGCACCTCCGCAGGTGTCGATGTGACCCGACTCGCGGGCACCGACCGCCAGGGCACGGCCGTCGAGATCTCGAAGGCGGTGTTCGGCGCGAACGTCCCGGTCGTGTACATCGCGACCGGCGCGAACTTCCCGGACGCCCTGAGCGCCGCACCGGCCGCGGCGAAGCAGGGCGGTCCGCTGCTGCTGGTCGATCGTGACTCGATGTCGCAGCCGGTCCGCGACGAACTTGCCAGGCTTAAGCCCGCAAAGATCGTCGTCGTTGGTTCGGCGCTCAGCGTCGGCGACGGCCTCCTGAACCAGCTCAAGGGCTACTCGCCTCTGGTCGAGCGGATCGGTGGGAAGGACCGCTACGACACGTCGAAGCAGATCATCCAGTACGCCTTCTCTGGCGGCTCCTCGCGTGCCTGGCTCGCCACCGGCGAGAAATTCCCGGACGCTCTCAGTGCCAGCGCCGTGGCGGGCTCGGTCGACGCTCCGGTGATCCTCGTCAACGGCACCGCCACCTCCGCCGACGCGGTGACTCGCGGGATCATCTCGGGCCTGAAGGTGCAGACCCTAACCGTCGCGGGTAACGCCCTCTCGGTCAGCGACGGTATTGTCACGTCTCTCGGCGTCCCGACCGTGAACAGGATTGGCGGGGTGGACCGCTATGACACGTCGGAGCAGCTCAACCGCGCGGCATTCACGAGCGCGAAGACGGTGTTCCTGGCCACCGGAGAGAACTTCCCGGATGCACTGGCCGGAGCCACGGCTGTCGGCTACGCGAACAGTCCCCTGTTCGCCGTGCCGCCGACCTGCGTGCCGCGCGCCGTGCTGACCGACATCGCGAAGTCGGGAGCGAAGCGAGTCGTCCTGCTGGGCGGTCCGACCACCCTCTCGGACGACGTCGCGCGCCTTACCCCCTGCGGCTGATTGCCCGCGGGCCACGCCACTGGCGTGGAGGGATGACGCCGACCGCACCGCCCACCACCGGCGCCCGACGCCGGCGGTACGGTGCGGTCGTCATCGCGGCGCTGGTGTCCCTTCTGCTCACAGGAGCGGTCGACTCGACCCGGCACGCCGCTGCACCGGGGGAGTCGCAGGCGGTGCGGATGTGGACGTTCCTGCAGCCTGGTCCCGTCGCCGCCGACTTCGACCCGGGCAACATCGTTTCGGATGAGATCTTCTTCGACGCCGACGCGCTGGGACCCTTGACCGTGCAGGCGTTCCTGAACGCCCGCGTGCCGATATGCGAGGGCAAGGCTGTGCCGTGCCTGCGCGACTACTCGGAGGACACCGCCGCGATCGTGGGCGACGCGCAATGCGACGCGGTGCCCGCCGGGCGGCACCGTTCGGCCGCCGAGATCATCAGCACGGTCGCGGGCGCCTGCGGCGTGAATCCGGCCGTGTTGCTCGTGCTGGTGCAGAAGGAGCAGTCCCTGGTCACGGATCTGGCGCCGAGCGAGCGGCAGTTTCGCAGCGCCACCGGCTACGGCTGCCCGGACACGGCCGATTGCGACAGCGGTTCCTACGGATTCGCCGCTCAGATCTACGGAGCGGCCTGGCAGTTCCAGCGTTACCGCAGCCCCAAGAGCAGCTTCGACTGGTATCCGGTGGGCGAGACGAACGACATCCGCTACTCGCCCGATGCGGAGTGTGGCACGGCTCCGGTGACCATCGCGAACGCCGCGACGGCGGGGCTTTACTACTACACCCCATACCAGCCGAATGCAGCGGCGCTCGCACATCTGTACGGCGAGGGCGACGCGTGCTCGGCCTACGGCAACCGCAACTTCTGGCGGATCTTCAGCACCTGGTTCGGCGATCCGCGCGGTTAGGCCGCGACGACCGCCTTCGGCCGCAGGCGCTTCACCGCGACGCCGGCCAGCTCGCCCAGCTCGGCCAGGCTCGACGCTCCGTGGCGCTGGGCTGCGTGCACCACAATCGCGGCGCACGCCTCCGCATCGGCCGACGCGTCGTGGTGGCGGAACTCCTCGAAGCCCGCGGCCATTGCCACGGCGGGCAGGCGGTAGGACTCGAGTTCGTAGGTCTTGCGGGCGAGTTGGAGTGAGCAGAGGTAGTCGTATTCGGGGTGATCGAGGGCGGTTGCGGCGCAAGCGGCGCGGATGACACCCATGTCGAAGCCGGCGTTGTGCGCGACGAAGACGTCGTCGCCCGCGAAGGCGACGAGGTCGGCGAACTGGTCGGCCCAGGACGCGGCGGCGTGCACATCGTGCTTGCGGATGCCGTGGATCCGCGTGTTCCACTCGAGGAAGTCGTCGAAGCCGAGCGGGGGCCGGATCAGCCAACCGGCCCGGTCGACGACGCGGCCGTCGCGGACCTTCACGAGCCCGACGGAGCAGGCGGAGGCTCCGTGTGAGTTGGCGGTCTCGAAGTCGATAGCGGTGAAGTCGATGGGCACGCTCCAGCCTCTCACGCACCTCCGACGCCGCCCGTCGCGGCACGCGGCCACCGCCTCGGCCGCGCGCGGCTTACGCCTGGGCCGTGCACGGCCACGCCGTAGGATGGATGCCCGTGGCTCTCACTATCGCAATCGTCGGTCTCCCCAACGTCGGCAAGTCGACGCTCTTCAATGCGCTGACCAAGAACACGGTCCTCGCGGCGAACTACCCCTTCGCGACGATCGAGCCCAACGTCGGAGTCGTGAACCTGCCCGACCCCCGCCTCGAGGTGCTCGCCGGCATTTTCGGCTCCGAGCGCATCCTTCCCGCACCCGTCTCCTTCGTTGATATCGCCGGCATCGTCCGAGGCGCCTCCGAGGGCGAGGGGCTGGGCAACAAATTCCTCGCGAACATCCGTGAGGCCGATGCGATCGCGCAGGTCATCCGCGGCTTCGAGGATTCGGACGTCGTGCACGTCGACGGCCGGGTCGACGCCGCGAGCGACATGGAGACCATCAACACCGAGCTGATCCTCGCCGATTTGCAGACCCTCGAGAAGGCCGAGACGCGCTACGAGAAGGAGCTGAAGGGTCGCAAGATCGAGCCGATCGTGGTCGAGACCGCGAAGAAGGCGCGTGCGTTCCTCGACGCAGGACAGCCGCTGTCCGCCTCCTCGCTCGACCTCGAGCCGATCCGTGAGCTGGGGCTGCTGACGGCCAAGCCGTTTATCTACGTGTTCAACGTGGACGAGGCTGTGCTGACGGATGAGACGCGCAAGGCCGAGCTTTCGGCGCTCGTGGCGCCGGCGCAGGCAATCTTTTTGGACGCGAAGATCGAGTCGGAGCTGATCGACCTGGACGAGGCGGACGCCGCGGAGATGCTGGAGTCGACGGGGCAGACGGAGTCGGGCCTGAACCAGCTCGCGCGCATCGGCTTTGACACGCTTGGCCTGCAGACCTACCTCACGGCCGGACCGAAGGAGACCCGCGCGTGGACGATCGGGAAGGGCTGGACGGCTCCTCAGGCCGCGGGAGTCATCCACACGGATTTCCAGAAGGGCTTCATCAAGGCCGAGGTCATCTCGTTCGAGGACTTGGTCGAGACGGGGTCGATCGCGGAGGCGCGGGCGAAGGGGAAGGCGCGGATCGAGGGGAAGGACTACGTGATGCAGGACGGGGACGTGGTGGAATTTAGGTTTAACCTGACATCCGCGTCGAAGGGCTAGCATCATGCGCGCGGTTTTTTGGACGAGTCGGCCCGCGGCGATCGGTTCTACTTCTTCGGTGCACTCATGGTCGACGAGGGAGCGGCGAGCGCAGTCGAAGCGGGCCTGAACGGTATAGGCCAGATCCTGGCAGACAATGTTCCGGGCTTTCGAGCGGAGACAGAATTCCACGGCAACGAGATTTTTCACGGTGAGAAAGAGTGGGATGGGGTGCCGGTCGGCTGGAGAGTGAAAGCCTGCGAACTCGGTGCGAAAGTCATTCAACGCTCGGGAGCCGAGTTCGTCTTCCGAGGGATCAATCTCGTTCGCCTTCGTGCGCGGTACGCGCGTCCGTTTCCGGCGCATCTCCTGACTCTCGCGCATATTCTTGCCGAAGTTGACGCCCGCCTCGAAAGTGTCATCGGAGACAAAGCGATCGTGCTCGCTGACGACCACCACAGCGCCGCAAGCAGTCGACGAAACCTGGTCAATTTCAAGATCGGCCGTGTTCCTGGCTACACCGCTCGCCAGCTCTCGAGCTTGATCGACACGATGTATTTCGGGCCGTCTCACGCCAGCCGACTTCTGCAAGCGACGGACGTGGCAACGTACTTTTCGAACCGGGCACTGACGATCGTGGAAAAGGATCCGAGGGCGCGGGCTGCCATCGATCGCATCATAAAGCGGCTCGAAACAGCCACTTCGTCGTCCTACGTCTGGTACCCCTGAAAACACAACACCCCGCCGTAGGCGGGGTGTTGGCTAGGTGCGGCAGGCCTTACGGCATCCTGCGTGCGTCAGTACACGCGACCCCTAGGACATTCTGGCTCGGAAACAGTGAAAAAGGAGAGCGCCTGGTCTCCGTTTCGGCCGTGCCCGACGTACCGAAACGGCGCCGTCGGACCGGCCAGGGCACGTCGACGATCTCCTCAAGTTGTCCGCCCTCGATGCAAGATCGAGGCTCTCGACCCGCTGGCGAGAGCGGCGTGCTGCGCGGCTCCAATGACTCGCTCAGTCGTGCGCTACCTCCGCCGGAGTTCTGACCTGCGACGTGCCTCCTTCGACTCACCGCTGAACGTCATGGCGGTGCGGCTGCAAGCTGGGCCTGTCAGGCTGGAGTATCAGCACGGTGTCGGGACGGAGTTCCGCTGCACTGCGTGAGGTAACCCAGGACCAGGAGGCGTGGACGAGCGTGCAGGGCAGTGACAATGAGCGTCAGCGGATCCTCCGATTCTGGTGGATGCTCGAGCTGTTCAGTCCGCAGGGAGTCCCACGTCTTACGCCGCGTGCGACTCGGCCGCGTGACCGGCAGGTGATCGCCTGGAAGCCAGGCGACCGGTTGCCGTGGGAGGCACTGCCGCCTCCCGGGCGAGTGGGTGGCACTGAGCGGACGTGGCAGCACACCGTGTACCTCGGTGTCTACGACCTCGAATCAACGTACGAGAGCCTGCATCGCGTTTTCGGGAGCGACGAGAACGCGTACGACGAACGTCCGCCAGGGCGGAGCGCCGGCGCGGGGGTTCTCGTCGATGGCGAGGGCCAGCTGTTGGCTGAATCCGCAATCTTGTCCTCGGCTCTCTGGGCTGTCGGTCGAATCGAGACGTCTGGCGCTAGCGACTCCGGTTGGGCTGACGGCTTCCCCGACGCGGCGACATCCTTCCGAGAGGCGGTCGACGCGCACGAAGGAGCCCGGCAAGACGGGGAGTCGCTGACGGCACTCTCCCGTCTCGCACACGAACTGACGGGAGTCGTCGGACGTGACGATCTCGCGACGCAGGCGATCATCATCCAGTCGGTTGCCGTGCCGCTCCGACGCCCGGAGGGCGCAGGCGACATCGACTTCCTCAACAGCTTCTTCCTCGACGACCTGACGGCCGTCGGCGGCGCCCTGAAGGAGGGGCACTGCGGCGCCGCGTTGGCGAGCTATCTGACCAGCGACGATGTGCTCGACGAGAGCGCGCGGGTGGACGTGATGCGGAGCGATGAGGAGGTGAACAGCGGTGTCGCCATCGAGCGTCTTCCCCGTGGGCGCTGGCCGTCCAACCCCGAGCACAGTTTGTCTTTGCGTCAGCAGTTCGCGGTGAATCGTGCGCTCGTCGATCTCAGTCGCGGGAGCGGGCTCATGGGGGTGAACGGGCCACCGGGTACGGGGAAGACGACGATGCTCCGCGACATTCTGGCCGGCAATGTCGTCGAGCGGGCCCGACGACTGGCGGCTGTGGAGCGAGCCAAGGACGCGTTCATATCGACGCCCCTTACCTGGTCGGCGGGAGACGGGTATCCGCGGAAATTGTGGCAATTGCGTCCGGAGCTGACCGGGTACGAGATGGTTGTCGCGTCGGCGAATAACGCGGCTGTCGAGAACGTGACCACGGAGATCCCGGTTCGCAAGGAGATCGACGCCCGATGGCGCGCCGAAGCCGATTACTTCGCTGACATCGCTCGAGAGGTGCTCGCTGAGACCGATCCGCGGAAGGATCGCGAGGACGCCATTGACGCATGGGGTCTGGTCGCGGCGCGACTTGGTAATAAGCGTAATCGCGGTGCCTTTCAGTCCGCTTTCTGGTTCGACAAGAAGGACCCGAGCGACAAATCCACGGCACAGGGCGCCATTCCACGGATGCAGACGCGTCTCGCGCAGTGGCGTGACGGCGCGATTCCCCACCGGACCTGGCGAGAAGCACGGGAAGCGTTCAGGAGCGCCGAGAAGCGTGTTAATTTGCTTATCGCGCAACGCAAACGGGCGCAGGAGCGCCTCGTTCGCCTCCCGCACGCCGTCGATGCGGAGCGTCGTCGCGCGGACGCAGTTGCTCGGCTCCGTTCCGACTTGGGTGCCGCGAAGGACGACCTGCGCGTCTGTCAAACTGCCAGCGACGCGGCGTGCCAGATGTCGGAGCATGCTGCCACCGCTCGTGAACGGCATGTGGCAGAGAAGCCGGGTCTGCTGGAGATAATCTTTACCTTCGGTAGCGCACTGCGCGACTGGCGTGCAACTCTCAAGCCATTGGACAACGCTCTGAACGCAGCGAATGCCGCCCAAAACCTTGCGCAGGCACAGCTCTCACAGGGGCAGGAGCGGTGTGCAGCGCTTGGAGACGGACTTGCCTCTGCGGGGGGTGAGTGGGCGCAGGCGGCGGAGACCGTCGCGGACCTTAGGCGGGGGATCGCTGCCGACGAGAAACTGCTCGGGCCAGGGTATCCGGGGGAGGCGTGGACCGGACCTGCTCGCGAGTTGCGCGCTCCCTGGCTCGACGTGCGCCTGGACGAAGCCCGGTCTGAGTTGTTCTTTGCCGCACTGACGCTTCACCAGGATTTCTTCGCGAATACGGCGGACGAGATGTTGCACGGGTTGCGGGCGGCGCTCGAGATCGTCGTCGGTGGTGGACCGCGGGGCCTCGAACCGCACAAGCGACGCGCTGCGTGGCAGCTGTTCTTCCTCGTTGTCCCCCTCGTGTCGACGACCTTTGCCTCTCTGGGTCGGATGTTCGGTGATATCGGTCCGGAGAGCATCGGCTGGCTTCTTATCGACGAGGCTGGTCAGGCTTCTCCGCAGTACGCCGCGGGAGCGATATGGCGCGCGCGCCGAGTCGTGGCAGTCGGCGATCCTCTCCAACTCCAGCCTGTGGTGACCATTCCGAGGAAAGTGCAGCGTGACATCGCGTCCGCGTACGGCGTGAGTGACACCTGGATACCGCCGCAGGCGTCGGTGCAGACTCTCGCGGACAGGGTATCCGCCTACGGAACGCTGCTCCAGCAGGCCGACCGGAAGGTGTGGGTAAGCGCACCGCTCACCGTGCACCGCCGCTGCGACGATCCGATGTTCACCCTCTGCAATAAGATCGCCTATGGCGGCATCATGGTCAACGGGGTGAAGCGGGAGCTGAACAATCCGGAGCATCCCGACCTCTTTGACAGCGAAGCTGGTCCGCTTATCGTCTCGAGCCGCTGGGTCGATGAACCCGCTCCAACGCCGGGTACTCACCTCCAGGAGAATCAGATCGCCCGACTCGAGAGTGCACTTGCTTACCTTGCAGCGAAGGGGGTGCCCGCGTCGAAAGTGATCGCGATCTCGCCCTTCCGGGCCGTCGCCGACCGCCTCGCCGGGTTGTCGGCGAGTTATCCGAAACTCACCGCGGGCACGATCCATACGGCCCAGGGGAAAGAAGCACCGGTGGTGTTCCTTATCCTCGGAGGAGATCCGAGTTCGCCTGGTGCGAAGGCGTGGGCGGCATCCTCCGTCAATCTCGTCAATGTCGCGGCGAGCCGAGCGAGTCGTCGTTTGTTCGTGATTGGCGACCGCGACGCGTGGAAACGGCACGACTACTTCCACGATCTCGCTGCGTTCCTGTCGACGGGCGCGGCGGCCGAGGGGTGACGGAAACGCGTCGGCCTGCGTCAGCGAGGCAAGGCGCGAGCGGAGGGCAGACCCGACCCCCGACGCCGATCCCGCGGATGAGAAGGTGGGTCACATGGTTCCTGCGCATTCGCGCCGAGGGTGCGGTTGGGACGCGACCGATCAAGGGCACGCGTCCTCGCAGCGCGGATCCGAATGAGGACGGCCGGCTGCGGGAGGAACTCGCCGTCAGCAAGAAGGACAGGGCGGAGAATCTCATGATCGTCGATATCGTCAGGCACGATCTCGAGGTCGTCTGCGAGCCGGGGTCGGTCGTCGGCCCCCGCCGTTCGAAATCCAGTCCTTCCGCTCGGTCCACCAGTTGGTCTCGGGCGTCGTCGGAGTCCGTGCGAAGGGTCGGACATCTCTGGACATCGTCCGCTCCTGCTTTCCGCCCGGCTCGATGACCGGTGCGCCGAAGCGGAGGACGATGGAGATCATCGACAGGCTCGAAGGCGCCGCACGGTGGGGGTGGCCGGCGATCGGGCGACTTTCGGTGTCGGCGGCGCGATCACGGCGCTCTCCGATCCTGAGGAGGAGTTCGAGGGGACGCTGGTGAAGGCGAGCGTGCCCGCGTATGGTCTGGGCTGTTGCACGGCGCGGGGACGGCAGCCGTCGAGTGCCGGAGGAGACGAATGAGCGCGGCAGTGGTGATCGGTGGGGCAGGGACGGTCGGGACCTGGCTCCGGGAGGTGCTGCTGGACGCCGGCTGGTCGGTGGTCTCGGTCGACGTCAGCGCAGGTGACCTCAAGACGGATGGCCGCGGCTCGGACCCGCGGCTGCGCGAGGTCGTGTCCGGGGCGGATCTCGTCGCGCTCGCCCTGCCGGAGGCTGTCACGCTGGAGGTGGCCGACTCGATCGAGCCGTGGCTGCCGTCCGATGCCGTCCTCGTCTCGACGGCCTCCGTGCAGTCGCCGCTCTTCGAGTCCTCCGCTGGCCGTCGGCGCCGACCCCGGCTGGTCGGCTGCAACCCGATGTTCCGCCCGACGCTCAGCACGGTGGGGAGGAGAGTCGTGGTGGTGACCGCGGAGGACGCCGACGAGACGGCGGCTGCACCCCTCAGTGCTGCGCTGCGGGGGAGCGGTGCCCTCGTGGAACGCCTCGGCCCGGCCGATCACGACGCCGTGATGGCGTTCACTCAGGTCCTCCCGCACGCGGCGCTCCTCGCGGTGGCGTCGGTGCTTGCCTCCTCCCCGGTCGACCCAGCCCTCGTCTGGCGGCTCGCGCCCCCTCCGGCGCGGACGATGCTCGCGGGAGCCGCCCGCATCCTCGACGCGAATCCGCACGTGTACGCCGATATTCAGCAGGCGGACGGAGCCGAGGACATCCGTGCTCGGCTTGCCGCGGAAGTGCGGGCGCTGGGGACGGACACGGCCGACAATCTGGCTGAGAGGCTGGCGGAGGTGCGCGCCGGTCTCTCGGAGATCATCGAACCTGCGGCGACGGTCGCGGCCGATCTCTACGGGCTCAGCGGCTCAGTCCAGGCGTCGAACGGGATGCAGTGAGGGCAAGGCGTCGCAGACGCGCCGATCCGGGCTGGCGGGCGCATCTAGGCTCGATCCATGACTCGTCTCGACGGTGCCGTCGTCCTCGTTCTCGGTGCCTCCGGCGGGCTCGGGAGTCTCATCGCCGACGGCCTGGACGCGCGGGGCGCGACCGCCGTGCGCTCGGGGCGTCGTCCGTCCAGCCTCGGGGAGGCTCCGCTCGTCGCCGACCTGCGCGGTGAGGACGCCGGGCGTCGTCTCGTCGCCGAGGTGATGAAGCGCCACGGGCGCCTGGACGGAGTCGTTGCCGCCTCGGGCGTCGTCGCGTTCGGTCCCTCGGCCGAGCTCGATCCCGCGGTGCTGGAGGAGTTGGTCGAGGTGAATGCGCTGGCGCCGATTCGGGTGCTGACGGCGGCCCTTGCCGCCCTGACGGACTCAGCGAGAAAGGGCCGACAGCCGTTCGCGCTCACGATCAGCGGAGTCGTGGCCGAGGCTCCGACCGCCGGGCTCGCCGCCTATTCAGCCTCGAAGGCCGCGCTACACGCCTTCGTGCGGGCCTCGGCGCGCGAGTACCGGCGCGCGGGCGTCCTGCTGCTCGATGCGCGCCCCGGCCACACCGAGACGGAGCTCTCCCGGCACCCGCTTGCGGGCGAGGCACCGCGCTTCGGCGCTGGTCTGGCTCCGCAGGCTGTCGTTGACCGGCTCCTCGCCGCGATCGAGGGCGGGGAGACCGATCTGGCTCCCGCAGCGTTTAGCGAGTGACGGCGCTCGCCATCGGGGCTGAGGCGCGGAACCGTCCGCTGCGATCACGGCGCCCGACGTCGATGGCGACTACGCGACGGCCACCGGCCGTTCACCTGCGCGTCGCACGGCCGGACTAGCGTCGCCGCATGCCCGCCACCTGCGACGACACTCTCCGCCCTGACGTGGGGCAGCTTCGTCTGCTCACGCAGGACGATGCCGGGGTCTCCGCGCACGGCGAGCACGTCACCGCGAGCTGACCGGGGGGATCAGGACATGGGCGAACACACGGGGGAACAGGGGATTGGTGCCGATCTGCCCGGCATCTACCTGCGCTGGCTGTCGCTGGAGGAGCACAGTCTCGATGCGGAGCGATTGCTGCCGATCCTCAGCACCGAAGAGCGTGAGCGCTACGCGAGCACGGAGGCGGCGCCGATGGCCGAGCGCTTCGTGGTCGGCCGGGTGTTGCTGCGGATGCTCGCCGCGGAGCTGACCGGCAGTCGTCCCTCGGCGGTGCGGGTCGTCGCCTGCTGCGCGTACTGCGGAGGGTCGCACGGCCGTCCCCGCCTGGAGGGCCCCGATAGCGCGCTGGCGCTGCTGTCGGTGAGCATCGCGCACTGTGCTGGGGCCGTGGTGGTCGCCGTGAGCAGCGCGGGTGCCGTCGGTGTGGACGTCGAGCCGGCTGCCGGGCCGAGGGGGCGAGGCGAGAGGCGCGCGAGTGGCCCGTTCGCCACCGGGGGAGTGCGCCGCGCCGATCCGGTCCTGCACGGGACGCGGATCGGAGCAGCGCTGAAGGCGAATGGACGCGGACTGGACCTGGATCCGCAGCGTGTCCACGTGCACGAGTCGCGCTTCGCGGCCGAGGCACGGATCGACGGCGTGCGCTTCCGTCTCGCGGAGCCGACCCTTGATCCGGCACTCCGGGTAAGTGTCGCGCTCGGGCCGATCGCCGGCACGGGTACGGGGCCGATCATCGGCTGGCGCCGCGAGCACGGCGACTCCCTCACCGACTCGCTGGCATCGGCGGGCCGGCGATAGCCGAGCCCCTCAGCGATGAGGGCACTCAGCGGTGAGGCACTGAGCGATGAGGGCACTGAGCGGTCAGTGCGCCATCGGCAGTGGCGCGTCGGAGTCCACGGGACGTCGCACGAGGAACGCGGCGACGATCGCGAGTGTGGCGATCGAGGCTCCCCAGAGGAAAGCGGAGTGGATGCCGCCGGCCGACGCGGTCACCTGGTCGGCACCACCCTGCGCAAGCGCCGCCGACTGGATCGACAGGACGGTGACGAACAGAGCTGTGCCCGCCGCGCCTCCGAGCTGCTGAACCGTGCCGATGATCGCGCTGCCGTGGGAGTAGAGCGCGGGGCGCACCGAGCCGAGGCCGGCGGTGAATAGCGGAGTGAAGACGAAGGCGAGCCCGAGGCTCAGGACCACGTGCAGCGAGAGCACGAACCAGGGCGACGAGTCGGCGGCGAGCAGGGTGTACCCCCAGAGCGCGCCGGCGACGACGATCGATCCGGGCACGAGAAGCACCCTTGGTCCGAAGCGGTCATAGCCGCGGCCGACGAACGGCGCGAGCAGGCCCATGAGCAGCCCGCCCGGGAGCAGCAGCAGGCCGGTCTGGAGTGGAGTGAGACCGAGCACGTTCTGGGTGTAGAGCGGCAGGAGGATGAGGGTGCCGAACAGCGCCGACATGCTGACGGCCATCATGACGATGACGATCGTGAAGTTGGCGGAGGAGAACGTCCGCAGATCGAGCAGGGCGCGGTCGATCCGCTGCAACACGAGCTGGCGGCCGATGAAGCTCGCGAGGCCGAGGCCCGCGACGACGAAGGGCACCCACGGCGCGACCACGGCCTCGCCGCCCTCGCCGAGGCTGCTCAGGCCGTAGACCAGGCCGCCGAAACCGAAGACGGAGAGAACCACCGAGAGGGAATCGATCGGGATCGAGCGCGGCTCGGTCACGTTCTCGACCTTGCGCAGCCCGAGCAGTAGTGCACCGATCGCGATCGGCAGCACGATCCAGAACATCCAGCGCCAGCTGAGGAAGTTCAGGATGACGCCCGAGATGGTCGGGCCGACCGCGGGCGCGACCGAGATGACAATGGAGATATTGCCCATCATCCGGCCGCGGATCGCCGGCGGCACCAGCGTCATCACGGTCGTCATCAGGAGCGGCATCATGATGGCCGTGCCGCTGGCCTGCACCACCCGCGCGGCAAGGAGGACGGCGAACGTCGGCGCTAAAGCGGCGGAGAGCGTACCGAGGCTGAACAGGGTCATCGCGGCGGCGAACAGAGTCCGGGTATGCAGCCGCTGGATCAGGTATCCCGTGATCGGGATGACGACCGCCATCGTCAGCATGAACGCGGTCGAGAGCCACTGGCCGACGTGCGCCTCGACGCCGAAGTCGCGCATGAGGTCGGGCAGCGCCACGCTCAGGATCGTCTCGTTGAGGATGACGACGAACGCCGAGACCAGCAGCAGGCTGATGACGAGGCGGCTGCGCGGCTCCAGGGTGGTGGCAGCGGGAGCGGCGGGCCGCGTGCCGGGAAGGGTGCTGCGATCGGTCACAGGGGGACTCCGGTCGTAAGGGGGATCGGGGTGGCACAGGACGCATCGTCTGCTCCGCGCGAGCAGACGATGCCGACACGGGCACAGGTGCGGGGTTCGGACGGGAGAACGATCGCAGGCACCTCCGACATTCCCGATCGTCGGGAATCCGCGGCGAGTCGGTTCAGAAGCGCGCGAGGACCTCGGCGAATGCGGCTGCCGCAGCCTCTGCCTCCGCAAGTGCCGCGTCCTCGCCGAAGCTGAACCGCACGGCGGTCTGCGCGAGTTCCGGAGTGAGTCCCAGGGCCAGGAGTGTCGGCGACGGCTCGGCGCGCCCGGCGGCGCACGCCGAGCCACTGGAGACCAGCACTCCGCGCTCCTCCAGCTCGAGCAGAGTCGACTCGCCGCTGCGCCCGGGCACCGCGTACGCGGCGATCGAAGGGAGGCGGTGCTCTGCCGAGCCGAGCGGCACCGCCCGCGGCGCCAGGCTGGCGACGCGCTCGGCGAAGGCGTCGCGAACGGCGCGGACCCGAATGGCGCGATCGGGATCGAGCAGGCGCACCGCCGCGCCGAGCGCGACCGCGAACGCGACGTTCTCGGTGCCCGAGCGCCGCTGGCGCTCCTGTCCGCCGCCGTGCAGCAGCGGCTCGAACGGCAGGCGGCTGCGCAGCAGCAGCGCCCCCACTCCCTTGGGCGCGCCGAGCTTGTGCCCCGAGATCGAGACCGCGTCGGCGCCCCAGCCCGCCACATCGAGCCAGCCGGCGGCCTGCACCGCATCGACGTGCAGCGGTACGCCGCGCTCCCGGCACAGGGCGGCGATCGCGGGGACGTCCTGCACTGTCCCGATCTCGTTGCTCGCGGCGAGCACCGAGATCAGCGTCGTGTCCGGGCGGATCAGCGCGGCGAGCGCGTCGAGGTCGAGCCGGCCGGAGCCGTCGACGGGCGCCACCGAGACTTCGAAGCCGTGCAGCCGCCGCAGGTGGTCGGCCGACTCGGCCGTCGCCTCGTGCTCCAGCGCCGAGAGGACCAGGTGCCGACCGCGGGGCGCCCCGAGCGCGAGGCCCTTCACCGCGGTGTTGATCGACTCCGTGCCGCCCGAGGTGAAGAGGGTCTCGGAAGCGCGCCCGCCGAGGAACCGGGCGACGAGCCCTCGGGCCTCCTCGAGCGCGCGAGCCGCCGCTGCACCTGTCGCGTGGCTACTCGACGGATTGCCGTATTCGCTGGTGAGGAACGGCCACATCGCCTCCAGCACCTCGCGGCGCACCGGTGACGTCGCGGCGTGGTCGAGGTAGATCACTCGACGCCGATGTCGAGGCCGAGATCGAGCGAGCGGACGCTGTGCGTGAGCGCGCCGATCGAGATCACGTCGACGCCCGCCTCGGCGATCGCGCGCACCGTCGAGAGGTCGACGCCTCCGCTCGCCTCGACCACCGCCCGCCCCCCGATCAGCGCGACGCCCTGGTGCAGCAACTCCGGCGTGAAGTTGTCGAGCATGATCGTGTCCGCGCCGCCGGCCAGCGCGGGCTCGATCTGGTCGAGCCGGTCGACCTCGACCTCGAGGTGCGCCGTGTGCGGGATCGAGGCGCGCGCCGCCCGCAGCGCTGCGGTCAGGTCGATTCCGCGGGCCGCGAGCACCGCGAGGTGGTTGTCCTTGGCGAGCACCGCGTCCGAGAGCGAAAAGCGGTGGTTGTGCCCACCTCCGCTGCGCACGGCGTGCCGCTCGAGCGCACGCAGGCCGGGGGTGGTCTTGCGGGTGTCGACGATCCTGGCGCGGGTGCCCTCGACGGCGGCGACGTAGCGGGCGGTCACGGTGGCGATGCCGCTCATCCGCTGCACCAGGTTGAGCGCGACCCGCTCACCGCGCAGCACGGCGCGGGCCGGGCCCTCGATGCTCGCCAGCGTCGCTCCGGCCTCGAAGACGGCGCCGTCCTCGACCTGCACGGTGCACCGGATGCGGGAGTCAGCGTGCCGCATCGTGCCGACGAGGACGGCACCGCCGCTGAACACGCCGGGCTCTCGGGCGACGAGCGAGGCCCGCGCCGTCGCGTCCTCGGGGATCAGGGTGTCCGAGGTGAGGTCGCCCCAGGGCGCGTCCTCCTCGAGGGCGAGGGTGACGACGCGGTCGATGCTCTGGCGGGTCAGCACGGGAGGGCTGCCTTTCTCCTGGGCCCGGTGACGGACCGGTGGTCGGGGGAGTCGGTGCGGTGGTGCGCTCCGACCGAGCGGGTGCGGGCGAGGGCGGCGTCGATCAGTGCGAGCGCACAGGTGCGCAGGTTCGCGTCTTCCAGCGTCCGCAGTTCCAGCGGAGCGGGGAGGGCGCAGGCGCGCAGAGCCTCGCGCGCGGCTGTCAGCCCCGCCGCGTCGCGCGAGAGGCCGGCGCCCGACCACATCGCCTCCTGGAGAGCTGCGCGATCGAGGGCCATCGGAGCGAGAGCGATGGGCGGCGTGTCGGGCCCGGAGCCGCGCGGGAGGGAGTCGAGGGCCGAGGCCGCACGGCGGGCGAAGACAACCCCCTCGAGGAGGCTGTTGCTGGCCAGGCGGTTCGCTCCGTGCACGCCGGTGCGGGCGACCTCACCGACGGCGAGGAGCCCGGGCAGGCTCGTGCGCCCGTCGAGGTCGGTCGCGATCCCGCCCATCCAGTAGTGCGCGGCGGGAGTGACGGGCAGCAGGTCGTCGGCCAGCGAGAGCCCGTTCGCCCGGCACGCGGCCGAGATGGTGGGGAAGCGCTGTGCCAGCACCGACGGGTCGATGGCTCGCGCGTCGAGGTGCACGGGGAGTCCGCCCTGGCGGCGCATCCGCTCGGCGATCGCCCGCGCCACCACGTCGCGCGGCGCGAGCTCGGCGTCGGGGTGCACCCCGAGCAGGAAGCGCTCGCCCGCGGCGTCGCGCAGCACGGCGCCCTCGCCGCGCACCGCCTCCGAGACCAGGAACCCGCCTGGCAACGCCAGCGTCGTCGGGTGGAACTGGTAGAACTCCAGGTCGGCTGTCGCGGCGCCCGCGCGCAGGGCCGCGGCGAGACCATCGCCCGTGACCACCGCGGGATTGGTGGTGTGGCGGTACAGCTGTCCCGCCCCTCCGGTCGCGAGCACGACCGCGTTGGCGCCCAGGCGCTTGACAGCGCCGTCGTGCAGGACGTCGACGCCGGTGACAGCCCCTCCCTCCTGCACCAGATCGACCAGCGCGGTGTGCTCGCGCAGCTCGACTCGGGCGCCGCGCACGGCCGCGACGAGGGCCGCCTCGATCGCGGCGCCGGTCGCGTCCCCGCCTGCGTGCAAGATCCGCGGCCGGGAGTGCGCCCCCTCCAGCCCGCGCGCGAGGTCGCCGCGCTCCCGGTCGAAGGCGACCCCCCACTCCTGCAGCGCCGCGACCGCCGCCGGACCCTCGGCGCAGAGCACCTCGACGGCCTCGCGTACGCCCAGCCCCGCGCCGGCGGCGAGCGTGTCCTCGACGTGCAGCGCCACCGAGTCACTCGCTCCGCTGGCCGCCGCGATCCCGCCCTGCGCTGCCCGAGTGGATGACTCCGCGAGCGCGCCCTTCGTGACCAGCATCACCTCGTGCCGGTGCGAGGCCACCAGCGCAGTGACCAAGCCCGCGATCCCGCTGCCGACGACAATGACGCGCGCCACGTCAGACCATCGCCGCACGAACGGGCGGAACGGCCGCGAGCATCCGCTCGAGCGCCACGCGCGCCTCGGCCCGCACCGACTCCTCGACGGTGATGCGGTTGAGCACGGTGCCCGCGACCAGGCCCTCGAGGACCCAGGCGAGGTAGCCCGGGTGGATGCGGTACATCGTCGAGCACGGGCAGACCACGTCCTCGAGGCAAAAGATCGTGTGCTGCGGGTACTGCGCGGCGAGGCGCTGCACCAGGTTGATCTCGGTGCCGATCGCGAAGGTCGACCCGGCGGGTGCCGCCTCGATCGCCTTCACGATGAAGTCGGTCGACCCGTATTCGTCGGCCGCGTCCACGACCGCCATTGGGCACTCCGGGTGCACGATCACGCGCACGGCCGGGTGCTCGCTGCGCGCTTGTGCAATCTGCGCGACGGTGAAGCGCTTGTGCACCGAGCAGAAGCCGTGCCAGAGGATCACCTGCGCGTCGATCAGCGTCGCCGTGTCGGAGCCGCCCTGCGGCTTGCGCGGATTCCACAGCGGCATGCGCTCCAGCGGCACGCCCATCGCCTTCGCCGTGTTACGGCCGAGGTGCTGATCAGGGAAAAACAGCACCCGCTGGCCGCGCGCGAACACGTCCGCGAGCACGGTCGCCGCGTTCGAGGAGGTGCAGACCACACCGCCGTGGCGACCACAGAACGCCTTGAGCGCGGCGGACGAGTTCATGTAGGTGACCGGGACCAGCGGGACACGGCCGTCGGCGTCCGGCTCGGTGCCGTACAGCTCCGTCAGCTCGGCCCACGCGTCCTCCACCGAGTCGATGTCGGCCATGTCGGCCATCGAGCAGCCCGCCGCGAGGTTCGGCAGAATCACGGCCTGCTCAGGCCTCGAGAGGATGTCCGCCGTCTCCGCCATGAAGTGCACGCCGCAGAATATGATCGCCTCGGCCTCCGGAGTGCCGGTCGCCGCCTTGGCGAGCTGGAACGAGTCGCCCACGTAGTCGGCGTACTGCACGACCTCGTCACGCTGGTAGAAGTGCCCGAGCACCACGACCCGCTCGCCGAGCGTCCGCTTCGCCGCCAGGATGCGGTGGTGCAGCTCGTTGGCGCTCGCCGTCGTGTACTCCTCGGGCAAGCGGCCCTGCACAGGAGCGTCCACGGGGATCGGGTCGGCCTGGGAGGCGCCGGGGCCGTAGGCGGGCAGGCCGAGATCGAACGACCAGGGAGCCTCCGCGAGCTCGGGCGCACAGGTGGCGCCCGGTGCGGATCCGCTCTCGATGAGCCGGATGGTGCTGTCGACGGATGTCACGGTGTCTCCTCGTTCGGCGGTGGGGGTTCGGAAGGCAGTGGGGCGTGGGGAGAGAGCGCTCAGACGGGGAGCGGGCCGTTGTCAACGAGCGCCACGGACTCGTCGTAGCGGTACAGCCGGGGCGGGCGGTGACGGGTGCCCGTCAGCCGCTCCCCGGTCGGCACGACGGTCTGGGAGGCCTCGATCATCCGGCGGAAGTTGGCCGGGTCCAGCGGTTTCTGGAGGACGGCCTCGTGCACCTCGCGCAGCTGAGCGAGCGTGAAGGAGTCACCGAGGAACGCCTGCGCGATGCGTGAGTACTCCATCTTGTTGCGCAGGCGCCAGAGGGCGTAGTCGACGATGACGCTGTGGTCGAAGGCGAGTCGGAGCGGCAGGTCGGTACACAGCCAGGTCACGTTCTCGCCGACGGTCGCCTCGTCGGCCTCAGCGCCGCGCACGAGGGCCCAGTAGACGATCGAGACCACGCGCTGCTCGCCAGGAGAACGGTCGGTGCCCCCGACGGCGTAGAGCTGTTCGAGGTAGCGCGGGGCGAGTCCGGTGGTCTCTCGGAGGGTGCGGCGAGCGGATTCGGCGAGGTCCTCGTCGGGATGCAGCGGGCCGCCGGGCAGTGCCCAGAGGCCTTCGAAGGGCTCGCGGATGCGGCGGACGACCGGGATCCAGACGGTGCTGGCGCCCGTCTCGGAGTGCGGGCGGAGCGCGAAGATCACCGTCGACACAGCGAGTTGAACGTGCGACATCCGGCCTCCCTACTAAGAGTCCGGTTGACCCTAAGCCCAGGAGCTACCTTAGTGTCATCGACACCCGAACGCCAGAGGTGAGTGTCCTGGAACGATCGGCACGGGCCGCTCTCTGCCGATCCGCCGCGGCGCAGACTCGACTCGTCACGAAGGACTGCCTTCCTCATACTCAGCAGCCATGTGCCACGAGTGTCCGTGGTCCGCCTCATCGGAGGGATGCAACAGCCCGTCGTGTGCGGCGGGGGCGTCCCGACCTCCCGCCCCCGCACGCCGTCCGCCCGCTAGGCTGACCGGACAACCGAATACCGGGCCGCAATAAGCGACGCGGGAGAGCCGACTCCGGTCGGCACCGAAGGAGCAAGCCTCCCCGCCAATCTCTCAGGTCTGTGTACCGCGTCGAACTGGCCACTCTGGAAAGCGATCCGCTCGGATCCGCCCACGGTGAAAGCGCACGTCCCCGTGGCGGCGCGAATCTCTCAGGCTCCACGACAGAGGGGGAGTTCCCACGGCACTGCTGTGCTCTGCCGCGGTGAGCGGCGCGAGAACAGCACTGCGACGAATTGGAGAACTCATGTCTGAGACCGCGACGACCCCGTCGACCAGCCCAGAGGCCCGCTACTCGCCCCTGCACGAGGTGCATGTCGCCGCCGGCGCGGCCTTCACCGACTTCGCGGGCTGGCAGATGCCGGTCCGCTACTCCGGTGACCTCGTCGAGCACCACGCCGTGCGCACTGCCGCCGGCCTCTTCGACCTCTCGCACATGGCCGAGATCCTCCTGGTCGGCCCCGAAGCGGTCGACGCCCTCGACTACTCCCTCGCGAGCGACCTGTCGGCCGTGGCCGTCGGGCGCGCCAAGTACACCCTCCTGCTTGAGCGCACGGGCGGAGTCATCGACGACCTCGTCGTCTACCGCACGGGCGAGGACCGCTTCATGGTGGTGGCGAATGCCGCCAACCGGAACATCGTTGTCGAGACTCTGCGCGACCGTACCGCGATGTTCGAGTGCGAGCTGTTCGACGAGAGCGATGACATTGCGCTGATCGCCCTCCAGGGTCCCCGGTCGCTCGAGATCCTGCAGAACGTCCGGGGCCTCGCAGTGGAGCACGGTGAGGAGCCGGTGCTCGACACCGACGCGGCGGCGCGTCTGCTCGCCGAGTTGCGCTACTACCGCGCCGTGCCCGCGACCTTCGAGGCGCATCCGCTCCTGATCGCCCGCACCGGTTACACCGGCGAGGACGGCTTCGAGATCTACGTCGCCCCCGAGACGGCACCCGCCCTCTGGCAGGCGCTCGCCGAGACCGGCGCCGGAGCGGGCCTCGTCCCCGCCGGGCTCGCCGCGCGCGACACGCTGCGCCTCGAGGCGGGCATGCCGCTCTACGGTCACGAGCTCTCCCGCGACGTGTTTCCCGCGCAGGCGGGCCTTGGCCGCGTGGTCGCCCTCGGGAAGCCGATCGATTTCGTCGGCCGCGCGGCGAGCGAGGAGGGACCCGCGGGCGAGGCACCGGTGCTGGTCGGCCTCGTCGGCGAGGGGCGCCGCGCCGCCCGCGCCCACTACCGCGTCCTCTCCGGCGACGACGAGGTCGGAGTGGTCACCAGCGGCGTCCTCTCACCGACCCTCGGCGTACCGATCGCGATGGCCTACGTCGCGCCCGCCTTTGCCCAGCCGGGCACGGCACTCACCGTCGATGTCCGCGGTAGCCGCCTTGCGATGGCCGTCACCGAGCTCCCCTTCTACTCGAGAAAGAAGAACTGACATGGCCGTGCCCTCCGAACTGCAGTACACCTCCGACCACGAGTGGATCCGCGTCGTCGGTGACGTCGCTACCGTCGGCATCACCGCCTACGCCGCCGACAAGCTCGGCGACGTCGTCTTTGTCGAGCTGCCCGAGGCGGGGGCTCGCGTCGAAGGCGGCAGCGTCGTCGGGGAGATCGAGTCGACCAAGTCGGTCGGTGAGCTCTTCGCGCCGGTCGACGGCGAGGTCCTCGAGGCCAACACCGCCGTCGTAGAAAGCCCCGAGCTGGTCAATTCCGACCCGTTCGGCGAGGGCTGGCTGATCCGGGTCCGCTTCGATGCCCTGCCCGACGGCCTGCTCGATGCCGCCGCCTACACCGAGCTGGTCGGCGAGTAGATGGCGGCCACCCGGACCCCTGGCGCCTTCGAGTCCCGCCACATCGGGACCGACGCCGCCGCTCAGCGCACCATGCTCGCGGCCCTCGGCTACGACTCTGTCGAGCATCTCGTCACCGCGGCGCTCCCCGAGTCGATCCGCGTGCGCGACCTCGACCCGGTGCTGCCTGCGCCGGCTACCGAGACGGAGGCGCTCGCCGAACTGCGGGCCCTCGCCGCGCGCAACACGGTGCGCCGCCCCCTGATCGGGCTCGGCTACTACGGCACCCACACGCCCGCCGTGATCACGCGGAACGTGCTCGAGAACCCCAGCTGGTACACGGCTTACACTCCGTACCAGCCCGAGATTTCGCAGGGGCGCCTCGAAGCGCTGATCAACTTCCAGACGATGGTCTCGGACCTCACCGGGCTCGACACCGCCGGCGCATCGATGCTGGACGAGGGCACCGCGGTCGTCGAAGCGATGCTGCTCGCGCGCCGCGCCTCCAAGGCCCGCACCACTGTTTTCATCGTCGACTCCGACGCGCTCCCGCAGACGCTCGCGCTGCTGCGCGGCCGGGCGGAGGCGGTGGGTATCCGCATCGTCGAGCTGCCGCTCTCGCGCACGGCGGCCGACGAGATGCCGGAGGCGTTCGGCGCCCTCGTGCAGTATCCTGGCGCGTCCGGCCACCTGTGGGATCCGTCGGCCGTGCTTGCCGCCGTGAAGGCGAGCGGTGGCCTCGCGGTCGTCGCCGCCGACCTGCTCGCGCTGACCCTCGTCCGCTCGCCGGGCGAGCTGGGCGCCGACGTGGCTGTGGGCACCACGCAGCGCTTCGGAGTACCGCTGGGCTTTGGCGGACCGCACGCCGGCTACCTCGCTGTCCGCACGGGACTCGAGCGCCAGTTGCCCGGTCGGCTCGTCGGCGTCAGCCAGGACGCGGAGGGCCACCCCGCCTACCGCCTCTCGCTGCAGGCCCGCGAGCAGCACATCCGCCGAGAAAAGGCGACGTCGAACATCTGCACCGCGCAGGTGCTTTTGGCCGTGATGGCCGCGATGTACGCCGTCTACCACGGGCCGGACGGGCTCGCGGCGATCGCCGAGCGCGTGCACGCCCGGGCCGCGCTGCTCGCGCGCCTCCTGCTCGACCGGGGTCACTCCCTCCGGCACGCCGACTTCTTCGACACCGTCGAGGTCGTCGTCCCCGGGGGAGCGGAGGCGGCCCTCGCCCGCGCCCGCGAGGCCGGGTTCGACCTGCGGCTGGTCGACGCCGACACGGTCGCGGTCTCGATCGACGAGACGGTCACCGACCTCGAGGTCGTTGCCGTCGCCATCGCGATCGGCGACCTCGACTCGTCGTTCGGCTTCGTCGGCGCAGCGGGGCGGAGCATCCCCGCCGAACTCGACCGGCGCACGCCCTTCCTCGTGCACCCCGTGTTCACCTCCCACCGCAGTGAGACCTCGATGATGCGCTACCTCAAGCGCCTCGCCGACGCCGACTACGCGCTAGACCGGGGCATGATCCCGCTCGGCTCCTGCACCATGAAGCTCAACGCCGCCACCGAGATGGAGGCGGTCAGTTGGCCGGAGTTCGCTGGCCTGCACCCATTCGCCCCGGAGGCCGATGTGCAGGGCTCGCTCGCACTGATCGACCAGCTGGAGGGATGGCTCGCGCACCTCACCGGCTACGACTCCGTCTCGTTGCAGCCCAACGCGGGCTCCCAGGGCGAGCTGGCCGGTCTGCTCGCGATCCGCGGCTACCACCGCTCACGCGGTGACCTCGGCCGGACGGTCTGCCTCATCCCCTCGAGCGCGCACGGAACTAATGCGGCCAGCGCGGTCCTCGCGGGGCTGCGCGTCGTGGTTGTCGCCTGCGACGACCTCGGCAATGTCGACCTCGACCACCTGCGTGCGAAGATCGCCGAGCACGCCGACGACCTGGCCGCGCTGATGATCACCTACCCGTCAACGCACGGCGTGTACGAGCACGAGGTCGCCGAGATCTGCCGCCTCGTCCACGAGGTCGGCGGTCAGGTGTACGTGGACGGAGCGAACCTGAACGCGCTACTCGGTTTCGCCCGCTTCGGCGACTTCGGTGGCGACGTCTCGCACCTCAACCTGCACAAGACGTTCTGTATCCCACACGGCGGAGGCGGGCCCGGGGTCGGCCCCGTCGCGGCGAAGGCGCACCTCGCGCCGTTCCTGCCGGGTCACCCGCTGGCGCAGCGCCTCGAGCACGGCGTCGGGCAGCACGGCGAGCGCGTCGTGCACGGCGGCGCCCCCGTGTCGGCCGCGCCGTACGGCAGCCCGGGCATCCTGCCGATCTCGTGGGCGTACGCCCGGATGATGGGGGAGGAGGGACTGCGGGCCGCGACCGGTGCGGCGGTCCTCTCCGCCAACTACGTGGCTGCGCGGCTCCGCGAGCATTACCCCGTGCTGTACACGGGCGAGAACGGGCTGGTCGCGCACGAGTGCATCCTCGATATCCGCCCGCTGACGGCGGCGACCGGTGTGACCGTGGACGACGTCGCCAAGCGCCTCATCGACTACGGCTTCCACGCACCGACCATGAGCTTCCCCGTCGCGGGGACGCTGATGGTCGAGCCGACCGAGAGTGAGGACCTCGCCGAGATCGACCGCTTCATCGACGCGATGATCGGGATCAAGGCGGAGGCTGACCGCGTCGGCGCGGGGGAGTGGCCGGTGGACGACAATCCGCTCCGCGGCGCCCCGCACACCGCCGAGTGCCTGGTGACCACGGAGTGGACGCACCCGTACTCCCGCGAAGAGGCCGTCTACCCGGTCCGCTCGCTGGTGCGCGGCAAGTACTGGCCCCCCGTCCGCCGCATCGACCAGGCCTACGGCGACCGCAACCTCGTCTGCGCCTGCCCGCCAATCGAGGCCTTCGCCTGATCTGCGTCACAACGAAGGCTGAGAGTGCCCACCCGCCGCAGGAGCACGGATCCGGGGGTCGCAGCCTTCGTTGTGCAGGCTGCCGCGTCCCTCCCCAGCCGTCGCCCGACGCCGACTCTCCACGGACGGAGTGAGGAGGACGGCGGAGTTGCCGCTGGCCCCATCATCCTCATCGGATGGACAGACTTCTTACCGCGCTCGTCGACCTGGGAGGCTTCGCCTCCGCTGCGCAGCTCGCCGCTGCCGGCTGCACACGTCACCACCTCCAAGGCGCCGTTCGCACCGGCGCGGTCCTCCGGATCCGCCGCGGCTGGTTCGCGCTGCCCGGCGTGCCGGAGGCCGAGCTCGCCGCCGTGGCCGCGGGCGGCGTGCTCACCTGTGCGTCGGCGCTCGCGGCCAAGGGGCTGTGGGTGCTCGCGGAGGGACCGCTCCACGTTGCCGTGCCGCCGAACGCCACGGCCCGCTCGCGGCCCGGCGTCCTGCTGCACTGGCGCCGCTGGCCCGGGTGCGGCCCAGAGACGTCGTCCGTCGACGGTATCCGCTCGGTCGTGCTGCACGCCCTGACCTGCCTCCCGGCCGAGGAGGCAGTCATGGCCCTGGACTCCGCGGTGAACAGCGGAGCCATCGCCTACTCCGAGCTCCTCGACCTGCGCGGCCTGGTCCCGGTCGGCAGGCGGGCAGTGCTCGACCTCGTCGAGCCGCAATGTCAATCCGGTCTGGAGACGAGGATCCGCCTCGCCGCGGTCCGGCTCGGAGCCCCCGTCCGCGCCCAGGTCTTTGTTCCCGGAGTGGGGCACCTCGACAACCTGATCGGGGATCGGCTCTCCGTGGAGACCGACGGGCGCCGCTTCCACACCGGCTCGGTGCAGCTCGAGGAGGATTACCGCCGAAGTCTCGCCCTGCACGCTCGCGGGTTCGTCGTCGTGCGGCTGTCCGCGCGCCAGGTGCTGTACGACTGGCCGGCGACCGAGGCCGTTCTGGCCGGGATGATCCGGCGCGGTGTGCACCGCTGGGGTTCGCGGTCGCGTCCGCTCCTGCACAACGAAGGCCGGGAGCGCTGACGAGTCCCGGAAGGGCCGGATCCGCGCGCTCAGCCTTCGTTCTGCGGCTCCGGCGCCGCGAACAGTTCCGGCCACAGGCCGACCGCCAGCGGATACCCCACGAACGAGACGATGTCGATGATCGAGTGCGCGATTACCAGCGGCAGCGTGCGCCCGAAACGCTGGTACACCAGCCCGAAGACCACGCCCATCACGACGTTGCCGAGGAACGGCCCGATGCCCTGGTAGAGGTGGTAGCTGCCCCGCAGCAGCGCGCTGGTGAGGAGGATCCGCCAGCGTCCCCAGCCGAGGTCGCCCAGGCGGGCGTAGAGGTAGCCGATGACGATCACCTCCTCCTGCACACCCGCGCGGATCGCCGACAGCACGAGCACCGGGACCGTCCACCACCGCCACTGCTCGGGCGCAACGCTGATCGCGACGGTGATGCCCAGCGCGCGGCCGACGACGTACAGTCCGATCCCGGGCGCGCCGATCGCGACGGCCAGGAGCGTCCCGGTGCCGAGGTCGCGCAGCGGACGTGTGAGGTCCAGCCCCAGCCTCCGGAGTGGCCGCGCCGAACTCTGCCACAGCAAGAACGCGCAGAGCGCCACCGGCACGAGGTCGAAGAAGAGTGCCAGGAGCTGGTAGATCAGATCGAACGTCGGCCGGTCGCTCAGGGAGCCGTTGAGCGTCGCGGTCTGGTCGGCCAGCGCCGTAGGCCGGGTGAGCCGGTTCGCGATCGACACGATCGAGTACACGGCGGCGGCTCCCAGCGAGAGCCCGAGCACGAGCACAATCTCGAGGCCGAGGCGCCGCCGTGAGTGTCCCGTCGCTGGGTGGTCGATGGACACTCCGAGGTCTCCTTCATGTCGATCTGTTGCGCATTCTGGTTCTCCGCGCAGGTTTTATGCGGAAGGGCGCAAGGATTCCACCTCACTGTTACCGCTGTGTAACGGTTTCTCCACGCTTTTGTGCAGATAGCAAGTCGATACATAGTCTCGTTCTCGGCATCCGCGCGACGGCCACCAGTCTCGTGCGCCGACGCCGTCGCCACGCGCACGGCACTCCACGCGTCAGGGAAACTACTTCTCGCGCGCCCCCCACACCACTGGAGGAATAGTGAAAATCAGACGTTACGGACTCGGAGCTCTGGCGCTCGTCGCCGCGAGCACGCTGGTCCTGGCCGGCTGCAGCAGCTCGAACGACTCGGGCGGGGGTGCTTCGGGAGGCGACGCCACCGCGATCATCTCCACGAACGGCTCCGAGCCGCAGAACCCGCTGGTTCCGACCAACACGAACGAGACCGGCGGCGGCAAGATCCTCGACGAGATCTTCGCCGGCCTGGTCTACTACGACGCCAAGGGCGCCCCCAAGAACGATGTGGCGGAGTCGATCGAGTCGGACGACGCGCAGAACTACACCATCACGATCAAGCCGGGCCTGACCTTCACCAACGGCGACCCGGTCACCTCCAGCTCGTTCGTGGACGCCTGGAACTACGGCGCAAAGTTCTCGAACACGCAGATCAGTTCCTCCTTCTTCAGCAACATTGAGGGCTTCAGCGACACCGAGGACAGCGAGCTCACCGGCTTGAAGGTCGTCGACGACACCACCTTCACCGTGGCCCTCAAGACCCCGCAGTCGGACTTCCCGATCAGCCTCGGCTACTCGGCGTTCTACCCGCTGCCCGCCGCGGCGTTCGCGGACATGGCCGCCTTTGGCGAGAGCCCGATCGGCAACGGCCCGTACAAGCTCGCGGGCGACAACGCCTGGCAGCACGACGTCCAGATCGACCTGGTCAAGAACGAGAATTACACCGGTCCCCGCGCGGCCCAGAACGGCGGCTTGAAGATCGTCTTCTACGCCACCCAGGACGCCTCCTACGCCGACCTGCTCGCCGGCAACGTCGATGTGATCGACCAGATCCCGGACTCCGCTTTCGGCACCTTCGAGAGCGACCTCGGCGACCGAGCGGTCAACCAGCCGGCCGCGATCTTCCAGTCCTTCACCATCCCGGAGCGCCTCGCGCACTTCAGCGGTGAAGAGGGCAAGCTCCGTCGCCAGGCCATTTCGATGGCCTTCGACCGCAAGGAGATCACGGACGTGATCTTCGAGGGCACCCGCACCCCCGCCTCCGACTTCACCTCCCCGGTGATCGACGGCTACAGCGACGCCCTCACCGGCACCGACGTGCTCCAGTACAACCCGGATAAGGCCAAGGAGCTGTGGGCTCAGGCCAACGCGATCAGCCCCTGGGATGGCACCTTCACCATCGGCTTCAACGCCGACGGCGGACACCAGGGCTGGGTCGACGCAGTGACCAACTCCCTCAAGAACACCCTGGGGATCGACGCCGCGGGCGAGGCGTACCCGACCTTCGCCGAGGCGCGCACCAAGATCGTCGACCGCTCCATCCGGACGGCGTTCCGCACCGCCTGGCAGGCCGACTACCCGAGCCTGAACAACTTCCTCGGCCCGCTGTACGTGACCGGCGGCTCCTCGAACGACGGCGACTACTCGAACCCCGAGTTCGACGCGCTCGTCCAGAAGGGCCTCTCGGACGCCAACGCCGACTCGGCGAACAAGACGTTCCAGCAGGCGCAGGAGATCCTCCTCCAGGACCTCCCGTCCCTGCCCCTCTGGTACGCCAACGTGACCGGTGGCTTCAGCGAGAACGTGTCGAACGTCGAGTTCGGCTGGAACTCGGTGCCGCTCTACTACGAGATCACCAAGAAGTAAGCTCGGTCCATCGGGGCGCTTCGCCCGTGCCTCCGGCCCTCCGGTCGTGGCACGGGCGGAGCGCCCTGTTTCGGTCACAATCGAATGAGGTCTCCATCCATGCGACTCCGGAACCGGCTGGGCTGACATGCTCGCTTATATCGTCCGACGCATCCTGCAAGCCGTCCCCGTGCTCATCGGCACCACGTTCCTCATCTACTTCATGGTCTTTTCCATGCCGGGGAACCCGCTCCTGTCGCTCTTCGGCGACAAGACTCCGAGCCCCGCGCTCCTCGCCCGCCTCGAGGAGCAGTACCACCTGAATGAGCCGTTCTTCGTCCAGTACCTCTACTATTTGGGAGGCGTCGTCCGCGGCGACTTCGGCATCTCGTTCTCGGGCCAGTCGGTCAACGAGATCCTCGCCCGCACCTTCCCGGTGACCCTGACGCTGGCGATGATGGCAATCATCATCGAGATCGTCCTTGCGCTGACCATCGGTCTCATCAGCGGTCTGCGCAAGGGCAGCTTCTTCGACGCGAGTGCGCTGGTCATCAGCCTCCTGCTCGTCTCGGTGCCGATCTTCGTGCTCTGCTTCATCGCGCAGTCGTTCTTCGCCGTGCAGCTCGACTGGTTCCCGCCGACGGTCGGATCCGACGCCTCGTTCCAGAGGTTGCTCCTACCGGCGATCGTGCTCGCGTTGTTCGTGGTCGCCTCCGCTATCCGCCTCACCCGCGGCTCGATCATCGAGACCGCCGGCTCCGACTTCGTGCGCACCGCCTACAGCAAGGGGCTCCCTCGCCGCCGCGTGATCCCCGTGCACATCCTGCGCAACTCGCTCATCCCGGTCACCACGCAGTTCGGCGCCGACTTCGGCCTCCTGATCGTGGGCGCGACGGTGACCGAGGGCATCTTCAACGTTCCCGGAGTCGGGAACACGCTCTATCAGGCGATCATTCGAGGAGAGAGACCGACGGTCGTCTCCTTCGTCACGGTCATGGTGCTGTTCTACCTCGTGGTGAACATCCTCGTCGACCTGCTCTACGCCGTACTCGACCCGAGGATCCGCTATGCCCAATGAGTTTCCCGGCGGCGCCCACAAGGCCCGCCGCATCGACCACTTCGTGGCTCCGCTCGAGGAGACGCCGATCGCGTCGATCGATGCCGTCAGCCTCGATGAGAAGCCGAGCAATCTGTGGACCGACGCCTGGCGCGACCTGCGCACGCGACCAATGTTCTGGATCTCCGGCGTCCTGATCCTCGTGGTGATCGCGGTCGCCCTCTTCCCCGGCCTGTTCACCTCGGTCGATCCGCGGCAGTGCGCGCTCTCGTTCAGCAACCAGGGCCCCGGTGACGGCAGTGTGCTCGGCTACACGAAGCAGGGCTGCGATGTCTACTCGCGGATCATCCACGGCACATCCACCTCGCTGACCGTCGGCCTGATCGTGATCATGATCACGACCGTGTCCGGAGTGATCGGCGGCGCGCTGGCCGGCTTCTTCGGCGGGTGGGTCGACACCGTGATCATGCGCCTCGGCGACATCTTCTTCTCGATCCCCTACATCCTCGCCGCGGTCGTCATCATGTCCGTCTTCTCCGAGCACAGGAACGTCTTCGTCATCGCCCTGGCCATTGGCGCCTTCGCCTGGCCGACGACGGCGCGAGTGCTGCGCTCCGAGGTCCTCCGCGTGAAGCAGTCCGACTTCGTCGGCGCTGCCACCGCAACCGGCCTGTCTCGGATGGCGATCCTATTCCGGCACGTGCTGCCCAACTCGATCGCGCCCGTCATCGTCGTCACGACCATCTCGCTCGGGGCGGCCATCACGGCGGAGGCGACCCTGTCGTTCCTCGGCGTCGGTCTGCCCGGTTCGGTCATGTCATGGGGCAACGACATTAGCCAGGCGCAGCGCGACCTCCGCACCAATCCGCAGACGCTGATCTACCCGTCGATCGCCCTGACGGTGACGGTGCTGAGCTTCATCCTCCTCGGCGAATCGCTCCGCGACGCGCTCGACCCGAAGGCGAGGGCCCTCCGATGAGCACCACGACACCGAACACCCCGCACGGGCACCTGCTCGAGGTCACCGACCTCGAGGTCGGCTTCCAGACCGGCAGCGGGCTGGTCCCCGCCCTGCGCGGCGTGAGCCTCACCATCGAGCACGGCCAGACCGTGGCGATCGTGGGGGAGTCCGGCTCGGGCAAATCGACGACCGCCGCAGCGATCATCGGTCTGCTCCCCGGCACCGGTACGGTGACCGGCGGATCCGTCCTCTTCGACGGCAAGGATCTGGCGAAAGCGACCAGGACTGAGCTGGAGGACATTCGCGGTCGCCGCATCGGCTACGTTCCCCAGGACCCGATGTCAAACCTGAACCCGGTGTGGTCCGTCGGCTTCCAGGTGGAGGAGACGATCAGGGCAAACGGCCTCGCCTCGGGCCGCAAGGAGGTCCGCGCCAAGGCGATCGAGGTGCTGCAGAACGCGGGTCTCGCCGACGCCGAGAAGCGGCTGAAGCAGTTCCCGCACCAGTTCTCCGGAGGCATGCGCCAGCGCGTGCTGATCGGCATCGGCCTGGCCGCCGCTCCGCAGCTGCTCATCGCCGACGAGCCCACCTCGGCGCTCGATGTCACCGTCCAGCGCCGCATCCTCGACCACCTCGAGACGCTGACGAAGACCGATGGCACCGCGCTGCTCTTCATCACCCACGACCTGGGCCTCGCGGCCGAGCGCGCCGAGAAGCTGATCGTCATGTACAAGGGCCGGATCGTCGAATCCGGTGCCTCGGTGGAGGTGCTGCAGAACCCGCAGCATCCCTACACGCAGCGCCTGATCGCGGCCGCGCCGAGCCTTGCGTCGCGCCGCATCCAGTCCAGCGCGGGCGCGGCGACGGAGGCGGTTCCCGGCGAGTCGGCCGCCGTCCGCGAGGTCGACCTGGTCGGCGCAGCGGGTGTGCACCAGGCCGGTGGAGTGGTCTCCGGCGCGCCGATGATCGAGGTCGACGGCCTGACCAAGGTCTTCAAGATCCGCCGTGGCGGGCTGAAGGCCGAGGACTTCACCGCTGTCGACAGCGTCTCGTTCTCCATTCCGAAGGGCACCACCACGGCGCTCGTCGGCGAGTCCGGCTCGGGCAAATCGACCATCGCGCGCCTCGTGCTCGGGCTCGAAACGGCGACCTCCGGAGCGATCTCGATCGCCGGTCGCCGCACCGAGAAGCTCAAGGGTCGCGAAATGCTGGCGCTGCGCCGCTCCATGCAGCCCGTGTTCCAGGACCCGTACGGCTCGCTCGACCCGCTGCACAACATCGGCAACACGATCTCGGAGCCACTGCGCGTGCACAAGGTCGGCGACCGCACCTCGCAGCGCGAGCGGGTCCTCGAGTTGCTCGATCAGGTGTCCCTGCCGCGCGTGATCGCGAGCCGATACCCGAACGAGCTCTCCGGCGGCCAGCGTCAGCGTGTGGCGATCGCGCGCGCGCTCGCGCTCAAGCCCGAGATCGTGGTGCTCGACGAGGCCGTGTCGGCGCTGGACGTGCTCGTTCAGGCCCAGATCCTGCGCCTGCTCGCCGACCTCCAGGCCGAACTCGGGCTGACCTACCTCTTCATCACCCACGACCTGGCGGTGGTCCGGGTGATCGCCGACGACGTCTGCGTGATGCAAAAGGGACGGATCGTCGAGCACGCGCCGACCGACACGGTGTTCGATGCGCCGCAGCAGGAGTACACCCGCGAGCTCCTGGCCGCCATCCCCGGCGCCGGCATCGAGTTCGCGGTCTAGTCAGCGGATCCACGGGCCTCGGCCCCGCGCGCGACGCTCCTGCACAGGGCGTCCCTGTACAGGGCGTCGCGAGCGGGGATCCGGGGCTCTTCGCCGTCCGGACGCTCCGCTGCGGTACGATAGACAGCCCCCTTTTTGCACGAGAACACGAGACGAGTCCGTATCCATGGCAAGTGCCACCCGCTCCGACCTGCGCAACGTCGCGATCGTCGCCCACGTCGACCACGGCAAGACCACGCTGGTCGACGCCATGCTCAAGCAGACGAACTCCTTCGACGCGCATGCCCATGTGGACGAGCGCGCAATGGACTCGAACGAACTCGAGCGCGAGAAGGGCATCACGATCCTCGCGAAAAACACCGCTGTCTCGTACAGCGGCAAGCACGCGACGGATGGCCCCATCACCATCAACGTGATCGACACCCCCGGCCACGCTGACTTTGGCGGCGAGGTCGAGCGCGGCCTGTCGATGGTCGACGGCGTCTGCCTCCTGGTCGATGCCTCCGAGGGCCCGCTGCCGCAGACCCGCTTCGTCCTGCGCAAGGCGCTCGAGGCGAAGCTCCCCGTGATTCTGCTGGTCAACAAGACCGACCGCCCCGACGCGCGCATCGACGAGGTCGTCGCCGAAAGCCAGGACCTCCTGCTCGGCCTCGCATCCGACCTCGCGGACGACGTCCCGGACCTCGACCTCGACGCGATCCTTGACGTCCCCGTCGTCTACGCCTCCGGCAAAGTCGGCCGCGCCTCCGCGAACAAGCCCGATGACGGCTCGCTGCCCGACGCCGAAGACCTCGAGCCGCTATTCGAGGCCATCCTCAAGCACATCCCGGCGCCGACCTACGACGACGATGCGCCCCTCCAGGCCCACGTCACCAACCTCGACGCCTCGCCGTTCCTCGGCCGCCTCGCCCTCCTGCGCGTCTTCAACGGCACCATCAAGAAGGGCCAGACCGTCGCCTGGGTCCACCACGACGGCACGCATACCAACGCCCGCATCACCGAGCTGCTGATCACGAAGGCCCTTGACCGCTACCCGGCGGAGTCGGCCGGCCCCGGCGACATCGTCGCGATCGCGGGCTTCCCCGAGATCACCATCGGCGAGACCATCGCCGACCCGGAGGACATCCGCCCCCTGCCGGCCATCACGGTCGACGACCCCGCGATCTCGATGACGATCGGCACCAACACCTCGCCGCTGGTCGGCAAGGTCAAGGGCCACAAGCTCACCGCGCGCATGGTCAAGGATCGCCTCGACCGCGAGCTCATCGGAAACGTGTCGCTCAAGATCCTCGACATCGGACGTCCGGACGCCTGGGAGGTTCAGGGCCGCGGCGAGCTCGCCCTGGCGATCCTGGTCGAGCAGATGCGCCGCGAGGGCTTCGAACTCACCGTCGGCAAGCCCCAGGTGGTCACCCGCCAGGTCGATGGCAAGACGCACGAGCCCTTCGAGCACCTGACGATCGACGCTCCGGAGGAGTATCTCGGTGCGATCACGCAGCTCCTCGCTGCCCGCAAGGGCCGCATGGACGGCATGTCGAACCACGGCACAGGCTGGGTCCGGATGGAGTTCATCGTGCCCTCGCGCGGCCTGATCGGCTTCCGCACCGAGTTCCTGACCACCACTCGCGGCACCGGGATCGCGAACGCGATCCTGCACGGCTACGAGCCCTGGGCCGGCGCGATCGTGACGCGCAACAACGGCTCGATCGTGGCCGACCGCTCGGGCGTTGTGACGCCGTTCGCGATCATCGCGCTCCAGGAGCGGATGACCTTCTTCGTGAACCCCACCGAGGAGGTATACGAGGGCATGGTCATCGGCGAGAACTCGCGCAACGATGACATGGACGTCAACATCACCAAGGAGAAGAAGCTGACGAACATGCGTCAGTCGACCGCAGACAACTTCGAGTCGATGACGCCGTCCCGCCAGCTGACCCTCGAGGAGTGCCTCGAGTTCGCTCGCGAGGACGAGTGCGTCGAAGTGACCCCCGAGGTTGTCCGCATTCGCAAGGTCGAGCTCGATGCGAACGCCCGCGCGCGCATGACGAGTCGCCTCAAGAAGCAGGGCTGAGGCCGCGGGGCGCTGCGCGTGCCCCTGTATGACGAGATCGGCCGGAGCACCGCTCCGGCCGATCTCGTGTGTGCACGGTGGCCACCGGGGACGGGTGTCAGCCGGCAGACGCTGGTGCCTCAGCCTCGAGCGTCGAGGAAACGAACTGTGCAAACGCCGACGCGTCGCCGGGCGCGCCCGTGTACTGCTGCCCGTTCACCAGCACGGTCGGCGTCGATGCGAGCTTCGGGAGGGACGAGTTCGGCAGCGGTCCGCTCGTTGCCCGCCGGGTGGCCGCCGCCACCCAGGGCCGGAACTCGCCACTGGTGATGCAGGCGAGCACGGGGTCCTTCGTTACTCCAGCGTCGACGACGAGGGAGCGCAGTGCGTCGTCGTCGAGCCCTGTCGTCCCCTCCGCCGGTTGCTTCGCGAACAGTGCCGCGTTCACCGCGAGGAAGCGGTCTGGATCCTCGTCGGCGACGCAGGCCGCGGCGTTCGCAGCGCGGCTGGAGTAGGCGGATCCGGCGGAGGACGCATCGAGGATCGCCACCGGGTGGAACTCGAGGGTGATCGTTCCCTGCTTCAGCCAGGTTTGCAGTTGCTCGGCGTTTGCCTTCTCGAACTCGCCGCAATAGGGGCAGAGGTAGTCGGCATAGACGTCGATGGTCGCGACTCCGGCCGCGCGCGGGCCGCTCTCGTCCGTCGGCTGGGGTGACGCCTCCGGAGCGAGGGCCGCGGTGGTCTGCACGGTCACGGCCGACCCGTCGCCGGCGAGCACGATGCCGTCGCTGAGCATATTGGCGGGACCGGCACTCGCCACTTCCTGCTGCGACCAGATGTTCCAGCAGACCAGTGCCACGACCGCGAGAACGCCGAGTACCGCCCCGCCCTGGCCGAGCAGCCGATTCCGCTTCCGTCGCCTCCGCTCGGCCTCCCGGCGCTCCCGCGCTTCGGCTCGGGCGCGCTCTTGGCGCTCGCGCTTGGTCAGACCGCTTTTCGCACTGTTTCCGGACATCGCGACCGAGGGTAGAAGTGCGTCCTCTGCGCCTCCTTTGCGCGTCCGGCGAGGACGCTCTCACATGCCTGGGACCGTCTGCGGATCTCCTCAGGAGAAGCCGACTGCCTCAGGCGAAGAGCCCCGAGCCGAGAAAGTCGTTCTCGTTGCGCGCGCCGGGCGGGACCGCGAACACCGCCGAGCCGACGTGCTTCACGTACTCGTTGAGCGCATCCTTCGCGAGGCTCCGTTGCACCGTGATGAACTGCTCCGGCGATCTCTGGAACGACAGAAAGAACAGTCCCGCGTTCAGGCGCCCCAGTTCGTCGTTGCCATCGACGAAGTTGTAGCCGCGCCGCAGCAGCCGGGCTCCGCCGTTCACCTCGGGGTGCGCGAGGCGCATGTGCGCCGCCTTGTCGATGAGCGCAGTGCCGGTGGCCCCGGCCGCAGTGAAGTCTGGCTCAGCGAACTCCGCGCCGCCCGAGAGGGGTGCGCCGGAGCCCTTGCTGCGGCCGATCACCCGCTCCTGCTCGCCGAGTTGGCTGCGGTCCCAGGTCTCGATCATCATCCGGATCTTGCGGGCCACGAGGTAGCTGCCGCCGACCAGCCACGCGGGGCCGTCGGAGTCGGGGACCCAGACGTGCTCCTGCACGGCGTCGGACTCCTCCGACTTGATGTTGGCCGTGCCGTCCTTGAAGCCGAATAGGTTCCGCGGCGTCGCCTGTGCGGTCGAGGTCGAGGACGTGCGGCCGAAGCCGAGCTGCGACCAGCGCAGCGAAGCGCGACCGAAGGCAATCCGGCTGAGGTTGCGGATGGCGTGCACGGCGACCTGCGGGTCGTCGGCGCAAGCCTGAATGCAGAGGTCGCCTCCGCCGGCCGCGGGCACGAGCGCGTCGCCGCGAAAGCGTGGCAACGCCTGGAGTTGTGGGGGTCGACGCTCGGCAAGGCCGAACCGGTCAGCACCGGTTCCGTCGACGAAGAGCGTCGGGCCGAAGCCGACGGTGATCGTCAGCGAGGCCGCGTCGAGCCCGAGCGCCTCGCCGGTGTCCTCGGGGGGCGCGGTATCCGGCCCGTCGACGGCTCCTGTCTCGCCCACCTCGAGGCCCTGGGTCATTCGGGAGGCGGCGATCGTCCAATCCTGGAGAAGCTCGATCAGGTCGGTGCGGCTGGTGCCGGTCGCGAGGTCGAAGGCGGCGAAGTGGAGGCGGTCCTGGGCTGCGGTCGTGATCCCGGCCTGGTTCGCGCCGAAGAACGGCACGGTGCGCGCGGGGGAGGAGGCGGTCGCGCTCGACACGGCAACCGTCCCTCCGATGCCCGCGGCGAGCCCCGCTGTGCCGGCAGAGACGAGGCCGAGCAGCCCGCGCCGCGAGAGGCGGCGGGTCTGCTCTACGGGCGCCGTGCCCTCGGAGTCCGGCGACCGCTCCGTGCGCTCCTCGTCAGCCACTACGCTGTCGGCTTTTCGACGCCGAGTACCGTGTGGGTGAGCTGCGACAGCGGCTCCGAGAGAGCGTTGACCTGATCCGAGAGTTCCTTCTTCTGCTCCGCGGTCACCGTCGAGTAGGCCACGAAACCGGAGTCGATCGAGCCGTACCTGGCGAGCAGGGCGTCCAGCTCGCCGAAGCGCTGGGTGATCTGCGCCGTCAGGTCGGCTCCCTCAGTGCCGCGGGCCGTGGCGATCGGCTCAACGTTGCCGAAGGCGACCTCAGCGCCCTGCACGTTCGCGGCGAAGTCGGTGAGGTCAGTGCTCGACCACCAGTCCTCCTCGCCGGTGATCTTGCCGGCGGCGACCTCATCGAGCAGGCCGATCGCGCCGTTCGAGATGTCGCCAACCGAGACGGTGAAGTCGGGCGCGTTCACGAGGTCGTAGAGGCTTTGCACATCGGTCACGAGTCCCTGGCCGAACTGCGCGCGCTGCTCGGGGGTGGAGGGCGCCCAGTCGAGGACGGCGCTGGTACCGTCGGAGTTCAGAGCGCCGTCCGCGGGGAGCCACAGGTCCTTCTCGATCCGGTGGAAGCCGGTCCAGTCCAGGCCCTCGGTGACCGCGTCGACCTCTCGGTAGTCGATTTTCGGATCGAGATCGCCGAACGCCTCGGCCGTCGGCTCGATTCGCTCGTAGAACACTCGGGTCGAAGCGAACAGGCTGCGCGCCTTCTCGTCGTCGCCCGACTCGTAGGCCTGCGCGAACTCCTTTACTGCCGGTAGCAATTCACCGGCCTGCGACTTCACGTAGGAGACGTAGTTGGTGACCGCCGCGTCGGTCGCCGCTTTTTGGTCGGCCGACTGGGCCGTTGCTTCTCCTGTGACGGTGAATTCGCTCATGCCGACCGGGGCGCCGACCTGCTGAAACTTGCAGGCGGTGTAGTAGGTGCCCGGCTCGAGCTGCGCCACGTACGACACGCTCTGGCCCGGGGTCACGTTCTCCTTCTCGCCGACGATGCGCAGCTTGTCCGCGGCGAGGATTTCGAACTCGTTCACGTCGGTGCCGCCGTTGGTCAGGGAGAACCGCACGGCTCCGGCCTCGGTCGTGGCCGCGGACACCTCGCACGCGTCATCGCTGATCGCCACGTCGAGGGCACCGGCGGAGGAGGACGCCGCGGTGTTCGGCACGCATCCGGAGAGAAGCAGCGCGAGGGCACCGGCCCCGGCGAGGCCGAGGGTGGTGCGGGGGAGGCGGGTCGGGCGAGCGCGCACGGACATGGTTCTCCTGACATCGAGGGGGGGGTTGCGCGGCGGCGCGGATCACACGGACGTGGAAGCGGGGGCGGCAACCGGGGCCGCGCTGCCCCGTCGCGGGCTACGGAGGCGGACCTGGCGGACGAAGAGCACGCCGACGACGACGAGGTAGACCATCCAGGCCGCGAACTGCAGAGCGGTCGGCTCCGGCGTGTAGTTGAACAGGCCCCCGAGTACCGCGGTGAGGGTCGGCGGGCGGATCGGGCCGAGCGAGAACAGTGGTGCGCCCCCACCCGGCAGCAGCGACGCCTCCTGCAGGTCGCCGACCCCGTAAGCGAGGACCCCCGCGGCGACAACGATGAGGAAGCCGCCCGTCCACGTGAAGAAGCGTCCGAGGTCGATCCTGACGAAGCCGCGGAAGATCAGGTACGAGATGACGACCGCGCTGAGGATGCCCAGCAGTGCGTTGAAAGTGCCCTGCCACGCATCGGAGCCGGAGGTCGCGCTGCTCGAGGCGACGCTCGCCCAGACGAACAGGGCCGTCTCGATCCCCTCGCGCCCCACGCTGATGAAGCCGAGGAGGACGATGCCCAGCGCCGAGCCCGCGACCGCACCGTCGAGCTTGGACTCGAGTTCGCCCTTGAGACTGCGGGCGTTCGCGCCCATCCAGAAGATCATCCAGGTGACCAGCCCGACCGCGAGGATCGAAAGGCCGCCGCCGAGGATCTCCTGTGCCTGGAACGACAGCGTGGACGGACCCCAGGTCAGGATCGCGCCGGTCGTCAGCGAAATGATGATGGCCGCGGCGATCCCGATCCAGAGCCTCGGCAGCACGTCGCGCCTGCCGAGCTTGGTCAGGTACGCCACGAGAATGCCGACCACGAGGCCGGCTTCGAGGCCTTCGCGGAGGCCGATGAGGTAGTTTGCGAGCACGCGTGTTCTCTTGGTCGACGGTGGACGAGGAGGGGGCGGCTCCCGCCCCGAGCCGGCCGGGACGGCGGGCCCGAATGCTTCGGTAAGCCTTGCCTTACCTCGGTCGACTGTAGTGCGCCGCGCGATCGCTGTCCAGAAGCGTCGCGCGTCAGACGTCACGCAGGACGAGAGGCGAAGAGTGGACGCGGGCCGAGACGCAGCAATCGAGCGGGTGGTAGCAGTGCACGCGCACCCCGACGACGAGTCGATCACCATGGGAGGCACCCTGGCGCGCCTCGTGGCGCAGGGCGCCTCGGTCACCGTTGTCACCGCCACCCGCGGCGAGTGCGGCGAGGTGATCCCGGAGGACCTCCGAGCGCTCGAGGGCTCCCAGGAGCTGGCAGCGCACCGCACGACCGAGCTGGTCGTCGCCCTGACCGCGCTCGGAGTCGCCGATCATCGCTTCCTCGGCGACAGCGGCGCCCGCGCACCCGGCCTGGCCCCCCGCAGCTACCGCGACTCCGGCATGCAGTGGGGCCTAGCTCGGGTCCCCGTCCCGCTCGAGCCGGTGCACCCTGACGCCCTCACCGCCGCCGCGGAGGATGAGGAGGTCGCCGATCTCGTCGCCGTCCTGCGCCAGGTCGGCGCCGACATCGTCCTCTCCTACGACGCCGGCGGTGGCTACGGTCATCCCGACCATGTGCGCACCGCCCGGATCGCGGAACGCTCCGCCGAGCTGCTCGGCCTCCGGTTCCTCGCCGTCCTGCCCGAGTCGGCGCCGCCGCTGCCCGGGGATGTCGTGATCGAGCTCTCGCCCGCCGACTACGCCCGCAAGCGCGCCGCCTTCCAGGCCCATGCCACTCAGCTCGTCGTCGACGGCGACGAGGCTCGGCTCTCCAGCGGCCCGACATTCCCCATCGGGCGCATCGAGCGCTTCCGTCCGGCCGAGGCTCCCCGGGCTGGCGGCGGGCTCGCCCTCGAGCGGCCGACCCTTCGCTCGCGCGCTCTCTCGGGGGTGGTCGGCGTCCTCCTCGGGGCGGTCGTCGGAGCGATCACCACCGTCGCGCATCAGAGCACCCTGACAGTCGCAGGGATGACGCTGCCGGTCGGTCTCGGTGCCGCGCTCGCCGGAGTTTTCCTTCTCCTGCTCGGTCTGCGGCTCGTGCTCATCGACCGCTTCGTGGCGTTCTGCACGGCAATGGGCCTGCTCGCGATGATCGGGCTGCTCGCCCTGCGCAGCCCCGGCGGCTCCGTGCTCGTACCGGCCAACGGCCTCGGCGTCGCGTGGACCTTCCTCCCGGCCCTGATCGCCCTGGTCGTGATCGCGTGGCCGCGGCTGCGCGACCCGGCGCCCGCCGTCGTGCCCGCGGACGTCGCCGCATCGCCAGCCCCCGTACGATAGAGACACTGTTCGAAGGGACCTGGACGACCGTGACCTACGTGATCGCACTTCCGTGCGTCGATGTCAAAGACCGTGCCTGCATCGACGAGTGCCCGGTCGACTGCATCTACGAAGGCGAACGCTCGCTCTACATTCACCCCGACGAGTGCGTCGACTGCGGCGCCTGCGAGCCGGTCTGCCCCGTGGAGGCCATCTACTACGAGGACGACCTGCCCGAGGAGTGGTCGGACTATTACAAGGCCAACGTCGAGTTCTTCGATGAGATCGGTTCCCCGGGCGGAGCCGCCAAGGTCGGCGTCATCGCGAAAGACCACCCGGTCATCGCCGCGCTTCCTCCGCAGACTCACTGAGGCGCTCCCCGTGGCCCTCGGTGCATTGCCGGACTACCCCTGGGACCTGATGGCACCGTTCGCCCGGGTGGCGGCCGAGCATCCGGACGGCCTGGTCGACCTCTCGATCGGCTCGCCGGTTGATCCCACCCCGGCTCCGATCAGGAAGGCGCTGGCCCGTGCGACCGACGCGCACTCCTACCCGACCACGGTCGGCACGCCGGCGCTGCGCGAGGCGATCGCCGCCTGGTACGCCCGTCGGCGCGGTGTCCCCGGGCTGAGCCCCGACGAGGTGCTGCCGACGATCGGCTCGAAGGAGCTGGTCGCCTGGCTGCCCTTCCTCCTGGGCCTCGGCGACGGCGACGTGGTTGTGCATCCGCGTGCCGCCTACCCGACGTACGCGATGGGCGCGGCGATCGCGGGGGCGGAGGCATTCGCCTCGGACGATCCCACCGAGTGGCCCGAGCGCACCCGACTCATCTGGCTGAACTCGCCCGGCAATCCCGATGGCGCCGTGCTCGACGTCCCTGCCCTGCGGCGCGCCGTGGCCCGCGCACGCGAGCTGGGCGCTGTGATCGCGGGCGACGAGTGCTACGCCGAGCTCGGCTGGGACGAGCCGTGGGCGAGCGAACCGATCCCGAGCATCCTCGACCCGCGGGTCGTTGGTGAGGAGCGCCGCAGCGTCCTCGGTGTCTACTCCTTGAGCAAGCAGTCCAACCTCGCAGGCTACCGCGCAGCCTTCGTCGCCGGCGATGCGGCCCTGATCGCGCGCCTCGTTACCGTGCGCAAGCATGCGGGCATGATCGTTCCCGCGCCGCTGCAGGAGGCTATGGTCGCGGCTCTCGGCGACGACCATCATGTTGCCGAGCAAAAGGAGCTCTACCGCTCCCGCCGCGACCGCCTCCGCCCGGCGCTCGAGGCGGCCGGCTTCCGCATCGACCGCAGTGAGGCTGGCCTCTACCTCTGGGCAACCGAGGGTCGACCCGCCTGGGAGTCGATCGAGCGCCTCGCGGGCCTCGGGATCCTCGCCGGCCCCGGCGTCTTTTACGGCGACGGTTTCCCCGAGCACGTCCGCCTGTCTTTGACCGCCTCCGATGAACGGATCGACGCCGCTGCCGCGCGCCTCTCCGCCGGTCTCTGACCCCCCGTCCGCGCGGTTTCTAGCGGGTCTCGACAACGGTCGGGTGGTAGTCCTGAACGATGTCACAGTGCCCGGGCTTTGCCCATAGGCTGTATGCGGTTCGGCCGATGGCGCCTCACACGACCTCGGCTGCATCACGATCCAGACCCGGTGCCGCTCGCTCGGCGAGCGCCTCCGGGGTGCAACGGCGACGACCTGGGAGGCGTTGTGACCGAATCCGGCACGCAGAGCGAGGGAACCGCGGCGGTAGGTTCCTCGGAGTCCGCCACCGAGGAAGCGACGACGCAGACCTCACCGACGGCGAATCAGCAGCTCCCCGAAAAGGTCACCCTGACGTTTGGCGACCGGACCGCGGAGTTCCCGGTCCTGCGCAGCGCCGACGGCGCCTCGAGCATCGACTTCTCGACCCTGTCGAAGCAGACCGGCTTCATGTCGCTCGACTACGGATTCGTGAATACCGCGGCCACGAAGTCGCAGATCACCTACATCGACGGCGATCGGGGGATCTTGCGCTATCGCGGCTACCCGATCGAGGAGGTCGCCACCAACGCGACGTACCTGGAGGTCGCCTGGCTCCTTATCTACGGCGAGCTGCCCACGGCGGACGAGCTCGCGGAGTTCGACGATCGCATCCGCCGTCACACTCTGCTCCATGAGGACCTCAAGCGTTTCTTCGACGCGCTGCCCCACAGCGCCCACCCCATGTCGGTGCTCTCGGCCGGAGTCTCTGCCCTCTCGACCTACTACGAGGACAGCTCCAATCCGAAAGATCCGCAAGCGGTGGAACTGTCCACCATCCGTCTCCTCGCGAAGCTGCCGGTAATGGCCGCCTACGCGCACAAAAAGAGCATCGGCCAGGCATTCCTGTACCCGGACAATTCGCTGAGCTTCGTCGACAACTTCCTGAAACTGAACTTTGGCACGATGGCCGAGCAGTACCAGGTCGACCCGGTGCTCTCGAAAGCCCTCGACCGCCTCCTGATCCTGCACGAGGATCACGAGCAGAACGCGTCGACGTCCACCGTCCGCCTCGTCGGCTCGACCGAGGCGAACCTCTACGCCTCGATTTCGGCGGGCATCAACGCCCTCTTCGGCCCGCTGCACGGCGGCGCAAACGAGGCCGTGCTCACCATGCTCGGCCGCATTCGCGAGTCGGGCGAGAGCGTGTCGACCTTTGTCGAGCGGGTGAAGAACAAGGAGGAGGGCGTGCGCCTGATGGGCTTCGGCCACCGGGTGTACAAGAACTACGACCCGCGCGCCAAGCTCGTCAAGGAGAGCGCATCCGAGGTGCTCCAGGCGCTCGGAGTGAAGGATCCGCTGCTCGACATTGCGATGGAACTCGAGGCCCTCGCGCTTGAGGACGACTACTTCAAGGAGCGCCGCCTCTATCCCAACGTCGACTTCTATACGGGTGTCATCTATAAGGCGATGGGCTTCCCCACGCGGATGTTCACCGTCCTCTTCGCTATCGGCCGCCTCCCCGGCTGGATCGGGCACTGGCGCGAAATGAACATCGACAAGCAAACGAAGATCGGCCGCCCCCAACAGCTCTACACAGGCTCGCCCGAACGCCCCTGGCCCACCGACCGCTAACCCCCTCCCCGGCCGCCGCTTCCGGCCGTCGAGGGAACCCCTGGCGCGTCGAGGGTCAGGCGTGCAGGGTGGCGTTCAGCTCGATGCCGGCACCGGTGCGGGGGAGGACCTCGACCGCACCGGTCAGCGAATTGCGGCGGAAGAGCAGGTTCGGCACGCCAGAGAGCTGCACGGCCTTGAGCGTCTGCGGACCGCCGTCGGCACGCGGAGCACCGCCGACCACTACCACCTTGGTGCCCGCCGTCACGTAGAGGCCCGCCTCGACCACCGTGTCGTCGCCGAGAGAGATGCCGATACCGGAATTCGCACCGAGCAGCGCTCGCGCGCCGATCGAGATGCGCTGCACTCCTCCGCCCGAGAGCGTGCCCATGATCGAGGCCCCACCGCCGATGTCCGAGCCGTCGCCGACGACGACGCCCTGAGAGATCCGTCCCTCGACCATCGAGCTGCCGAGCGTGCCGGCGTTGAAGTTCACGAAGCCCTCATGCATGACCGTCGTGCCTGGCGCGAGATGCGCGCCGAGGCGAACGCGCGAGGTGTCCGCGATGCGCACTTTCTCGGGAGTGACGTAGTCAGTGAGCCGCGGGAATTTGTCGATCCCGGTCGCCTGGATGCCGTGGCGCCGGAGCGAGGGTCGCAGGCGGGTGAACGACTCCGGCGAGACGGGACCCGCGTTGGTCCAGACGACGGTCGGCAGGTGGGCGAAGACTCCGTCGAGATTCACCTCGTTCGGCCGCACCAGCAGATGCGAGAGCAGGTGCAGGCGCAGGTAGGCGTCCGATGTGGAGGCGGGGGGCGCCTGAATGTCGATCTCCAGGGTGACGACGTCGATCCGCACGTCGCGCCGCGGGTCCTCTCCTGCCTGTTCCTCGAACTCCGCAGGGATGATCCACGGGTCGCGTCCCGCCGGGATGGTGCCGAGCCGCGGCTCGGGGAACCACGTGTCGAGAACGGTGCCGTCTGCGGCGATCGTGGCGAGTCCGTATCCCCAGGCGAAGCCAGGCGCGGGGGAGTCAGCGGAGGGAACGAGAGTCATGCCGTTCAGGGTATCGCGGAGCCTTCGGGGGTATCGCGGAGCCTTCGGGGTATCGCGGAGCCTTCGGGGTACCGCGAAGGATGCGGCCGCTACCCTGGGGCGCATGTTCGACGCGACCGCTGCCCCTCCGCTCGATCTCACGACCGATCCGGTCACCCTCGCCCGGGCGCTCTGCGACATCCCGTCGGTCTCGGGCGACGAGCGCGCGATTGCCGACGCCGTCCAGTGGGCGCTCGAACAGTACGACCACCTCGAGGTGATCCGGGACGGCCACACCGTCGTCGCCCGGACGAATCTCGGTCGTCCGCAGCGGGTCGTGATCGCCGGGCACCTCGACACGGTGCCGATCAACGGCAACCTCCCCGTCGTCGCCGACACAATCGATGGCGTCGACTACCTGATTGGCCGCGGCACGGTCGATATGAAGGCCGGAGTAGCCGTACAGCTCGTGCTCGCCGCCGAACTCGTCGATCCCGCAGTCGACATCACCTGGATGTGGTACGACAATGAGGAAGTTGGCTCCGACCTCAACGGCCTCGGCCGCCTCTCCCGCCATCGCCCCGACCTCTTCACCGCTGATTTCGCCGTCCTCGGTGAGCCGACGAGCGGCGACGTCGAGGGCGGCTGCAATGGCACGCTCCGCGTCGACGTCATCGCGCGCGGCCTCCGCGCCCACTCGGCCCGCAGCTGGGTCGGCGAGAACGCCATCCATGCGGCGGCCCCCATCCTCGATCGCCTCGCGGCCTACGAACCGCGCGAGGTCGAGGTCGAAGGCCTGGTCTACCGCGAGGGCGTCAACGCGGTTCGTCTCTCGGGCGGAGTCGCCGGCAACGTCATCCCGGACCTCTGCACCGTGCAGGTGAACTACCGCTTCGCGCCTAACCGCACTGGCGAGGAGGCTGTCGCGCACCTCCGCGAGCTCTTCGACGGCTTCGAGGTCGAGGTCGCTGACCTGGCGGAGGGAGCCCGCCCCGGTCTTGACGCACCGCTCGCCCGCGCCTTCCTGACCGCCGTCGGGGCGACGGCGAAGCCGAAGTACGGCTGGACCGACGTCGCCCGCTTCTCGGCGATGGGCATCCCAGCCGTCAACTACGGACCCGGCGATCCCCTCCGCGCCCATGCTGACGACGAGCGGGTGGCCGTTGACGAGATCACGGACTGCGCCGCGGGATTGCGCCGCTGGCTCGCCGTGTCCGCATGAGCGCCACGACGGCCGTTGCGCCGCGGGGTTCCGTCCTCCGGCGAATCCCGTGGTGGGCGCAGGTTCTCTCCGTCTACCTCGCCACCCGCGTGGTCACGACGGTGATCCTGCTGCAGTTCGCAGCGGCTCAGGCCGCCAACCCCTGGACCGGCCCGTCACCCTCTTACTCGGCTTTTGCCACGCTCTGGGACAGCCGTTGGTACGAGATCATCGCCGCGGGGGGTTACCCGCAGGTCCTGCCGATCACTCAGGCGGGGCACGTCGCCGAGAACGCGTGGGCCTTCATGCCGCTGTACCCGGGAGTGGTGGGGCTGCTCATGGCGGCCACGGGCCTTCCCTGGGGACCGGCCTCCGTCATCGTGTCGATGCTCTGCGGAGCGGGCGCCTGCCTCGCGCTGTACCGCCTGCTCCGGCACTCCCTCAGTGGGTCGCAGTCGCTGGTCGCCGTCCTGCTCTTCTGCGTGGCGCCGACATCGCCGCTCCTGCAGCTTGGCTATGCGGAGTCGATGGCGATGATGCTGACCGCGATCCTCCTGGTGCTGCTCGTTCAGGGGCGCTGGCTGGCCGCCGCTCCCGTCGTGCTCCTGCTGGGGCTTACCCGGCCGAGCGGACTCGCCTTCGCCGCCGCCCTGGGCCTGTACGTCGTGGTCCGGGTCCTGCGTCGCTCGAGCACCCCCTTCCCGCGGGCTCAGTGGCTGCCCGCGGTTCTGCTGACCGCCTGGGGGCTGGTCGTGGGCCTCCTCTGGCCGGCCATCGCCTGGGCCGTCACGGGATCGGTGACCGCGTACACCGACACCGAGCTCGCCTGGCGCTCGGCGTACATCGGCTATCAGGAGCTTTTCCCCTTTACTCCGTGGTTTCAGGGCGGCGCCTGGTGGGGTTCGTGGTGGTTCGGCGAGCCGGCGCTGGGGAAAGTGCTGGTCGTGCTGCTTGCGGTTGCATTCGTCGCGATCCTCGCAGCACCCTGGACGAGGCGTCTCGACCTTTTCAGCCGTGTCTGGATCGCCGGCTACGGGGTGTACCTGTTCGCGTTCTTCTACCCTCAGTCGAGCACTTTCCGCCTGCTCGCGCCGATGTTCCCGATCGTGGGAGCGCTTGCAGTGCCGCGCTCCCCGGCGTTCCGGGTGCTCCTGGTGCTGCTCGGAATCGGCGGTCAGATCGCCTGGATCTCGATCTGCTGGGCCGTGAACGGCTCGGACTGGACTCCGCCCTGATCTCTCACGGACGGGGCTCCTCGACCGGCGAAGGGATGAGCCGAGAGCCCCCGCCCTCGGATACCTCTCGGATGGGGGGCGGCTGACGACGGCTTCGTCCCCCTGGTGCGGGTAGCATTCATTCAATGTCCCTCCTCACGCCAGCCGGTGAGCCGCGACGACGCCGGTCGTTCCTCCGAGGGTTGATCCGACCACTGATGACGTCCGCCCCCCGCTCCGTGACCGGTCGGCAGGTGCGTAGCTCGGTGAGCTGCTGGCCCTTCGCGTGAGCGTTACCGAGGTCGCGACGCGGCCAGCAGAGACGGCTCCCGCGCGCTCGCGCTGGTCCCGGTTGCGGGCACTGCCCTGGTGGATCCGGGTGCTCGCCGTCTTCGCGATGTCCCGTGTGATCACGACCGCGATCATGCTCGGCCTCGCGCCCCGGTCCGCTGAGTCGGCGGACCTGCGCGACATCTACGTCCGCTTCGCGACGATGTGGGACGGCGGGTGGTACCACACCATCGGCATGACCGGCTACCCGTCGGTGCTGCCGCTCTCGCCCTCAGGCGGAGTCGAGCAGAACCCGTGGGCTTTCATGCCGGTTTACCCCTTCACGGTCCGCGGTCTGATGACCGTCACAGGCCTCGACTGGGCGAGCGCCGCGGTGCTGGTCGCGGTTCTGTGCAGCGCGGCCGCCTGCTTGGTGATCTACCGCCTGATGCGCGTCTCGCTCAGCGAGAGCCAAGCGCTGATGGGCATCGTCGTCTTCTGTGTCGCGCCCACGTCGCCGATCCTGCAGATCGGGTATGCCGAGTCCGCCGCGATTCTCCTGACGGCGGTCCTGCTCCTACTTCTGCTGCGGCGCCGGTGGATCTGGGCCTTCCCCGTTGTGCTTGTTCTCGGGTTGTTGCGCCCGAGCGGTCTCGCCGTCGCGGCGATGATGGGCCTCTATTTCCTCCATCGGGTCTGGCGGCACAGACGCGGGACCGAGACCTTCCCCCGCGCTGACTGTATTCCCGTGGTTGCCCTGACGGTCTGGGGTCTCATGGTTGGCTTCGCCTGGCTTCTCATCGCCTGGGCGGTCACCGGCTCTCCGAGTGCCTATACCGACACCGAGCTCGCCTGGCGCAACGTGTTCCTCGGCGAGCACGAGCTCATCCCCTTCACCTCGTGGTTCGCCGGCGGAGCCTGGTGGGGCGACCTGTGGTTCGGCTCGCCGATCCTCGGCATGGGTCTCACCGTCCTCGCGGTGCTCGGATTCCTCACGGTTCTGTCCGTCCGAGCCACACGCAGGCTCGACATCTTCTCGCGCCTGTGGGTGAGTGGCTATGCGATCTATCTCTTCGCGTTCTTTTACCCGCAGTCGAGCACCTTCCGCATCCTGATGCCGATGTTCCCGCTGGCCGGCGCGCTCGCCGTGCCGCGATCTGTTCTCTTCCGTGTGTTCATCGTGGCGGCGTCGATCGTCGGCCAGGTCGTTTGGCTGCTGCTGTGCTGGGTAGTCACGCCCGGCGACTGGACGCCCCCGTGATCCCGCGGGTAGGTCGACTCAGGTCGCGGTTCTGAACGACTCCGTGCATAAGGGATAATAAGAGGCATACGTCACGAAAGGGGAACTCTATGGCGGCCATGAAGCCGAGGACCGGAGACGGACCGATGGAGGCTGTTAAGGAGGGGCGACTCATCGTCGTGCGTGTTCCGCTCGAAGGTGGCGGACGCCTCGTCGTCTCGGTCAACGATGCAGAGGCACAAGAGCTTCACGACGCGCTCGCGTCAGTGGTATCTCCCGCCTGATCCGCACCGTCGAGAACGCCCGTCGCACACCGTGCGGCGGGCGTTCCCTCATTCTCGGGGGTCGGCCGCGTCGCGGGGACCCGTTTCCCTGGCGGCTCAGGCGTGGCGCTTGTTGGCCTGAAGGAGGCCGTCGCCGATCGGCGAGAGCACGCTGACCACGGCGGGGGAGGCGCAGACCTCGGCGACCAGAGTGCGGAAGGCGGTCGCACTCTCGTCGCGCTGTGCAGGATTGGCCACGCGTCCGCGCCACAGTGCGTGCGGAACGAGGACGGTGCCGCCCGGTCGGACCATGCGCAGCGCGTGCTCGACGTTCTCGATGACCTGGAGCGGGTCGCCGTCGACGAAGACGATGTCGTAGGAGTTCTCGTTCATCCGCGGGAGCACCTCAAGGGCGCGGCCGGGGATAAGGCGGAGGCGGCCAGGCGAGATCCCCGCCTCGTGGAACTGGGCGCGCGCGTGCTGCTGGTGCACCGCCTCCGAATCGATGGAGGTGAGCATCGCCTCCGGCGCGCCATCGAGGAGCCACAGGCCACTCACTCCAGTGCCGGTGCCGATCTCGATGATCGACGTGGCACGCGCGGCCGCGGCGACCAGCGCCGACTGCGCGCCGATCGTGGGAGAGACGGCCTCGATGCCCAGCTCGACCGAGAGCCGGCGGGCCGAGGTGATGGCGTCCGACTCGACGATCGCGTCCTCGGCGTACTTCCAATTGGCATCCTTATCGGACACGGGTGGGCTCCTCTGGTCGGTGCGCCGGACGGGTCGCGTGCGGCACGGTCAGGCTACGGTGGCGCGCGGGCTCCGCCGCGCAGGCGCGGCGGGTTAGTGTTGTCCTCGTGTTCGGTTTGACGTTCGACAAGCTCCTCATCATCGGCGTCATCGCCGTCTTCGTGCTGGGGCCAGATCGCCTTCCCTACTACGCCGCTCAGCTCGGGCAGCTCGTGCGCAAGGTGCGCGGATTCGCCTCCCAGGCGCGCGAGCGCGTCAAGGACGAGATGGGCGATGAGTTCAACGAGGTCGACTGGCGCAAGCTCGACCCGCGTCAGTACGATCCTCGGCGCATCATCCGTGACGCCCTCCTCGATGACGACGAGCCGACTCCGACCGTCAAACCGCCCTCGACGGTCGCGGCCCCGGTCGGCCCCAGCGGTACCGGCCCCGCGCAGGACAGCTACTACACGACGATGCAGCGTTCCGTCGGGACGGGCTCGCTTGCGAGCGTGGCCCCGCCGCCCATCGACTCCGAAGCGACCTAAAGACGACGCCACCTGAACACGACGCCACCTGAACTCCGAGTCACAGAGCCCCGAGTCTGTGAGCGTCGGCCCGCATCTCTCTTCCGTGGCTGGCGCAGGACGTCTCAGCTGAGTGCGATCGGCAGTCGCTTGCCCGTGAGTCCGCGCGGTCTTGCGGCGAGAGTGTGAGCCAGCTCGTCGATCGCCTGAGCAGCCGGATCCGTGGGATCGCCCACCACGACGGGGATCCCGTCGTCACCGCCCGCTCGGAGCGCCACGCTGATCGGTAACGAGGCGAGGAGCGGGACCGTCTCGCCCGATGCGCTTAATCGCCGGGCCACTTCGGCGCCGCCGCCGCTGCCGAACAGGTCGAGCACCGATCCGTCGGCCTGCGCTAGCCCCGACATGTTCTCGATGACTCCGATGATGCGCTGACCCGACTGGCGCGCGAGGGCTCCGCTGCGCTCCGCGACATCGGCGGCGGCCGGCTGCGGAGTGGTCACGATCAGAACCTCGGCGTGGGGGAGTAGCTGCCCGATCGAGATGGCGACGTCGCCCGTGCCCGGGGGCAGGTCGAGCAGGAGAACGTCGAGATCGCCGAAGTACACGTCCGTGAGGAACTGCGAGATCGTCCGGTGCAGCATCGGGCCGCGCCACGAGACGGCGGCGCCTCGGGTATCGCCCTCGAGGAACATCCCGATGGAGATCACCTTCACGCCGTGCGCGACGGGCGGGAGCATCAGCTCACCCACCCGGGTCGGGCCCGCGACACGTCCGTCGTGCATCAGGCCCAACAGCCCCGGGATCGAGAAGCCGTGTACATCGGCGTCGACCAGCCCGACCGCCAGGCCGCGGCGGGCGAGGGCGACCGCGAGGTTGGCGGTGACGGTGGACTTGCCGACGCCGCCTTTGCCGCTGGTAATGGCGTAGACGCGGGTCAGTGAGTCGGGGCCGAAGGGCATGGCGCGCCGGCCCCCCTGCAGGCGCTCGGTGAGCGCGGTCCGCTGCGCCGGTGTCATCACGCCGACCACCACGTCGACCGCGGTCACCCCGCGCACTGCCGCAGTGGCCTCGCGGACGTCGCGCTCGATCGCCGCGGCGGCCGGGCAGCCGACGATCGTCAAGCGGATGGCGACGCGTACAGCACCGTCGTCCGACGCCGTCACGGACTCCACCATGTCGAGCTCGGTGATCGGCTTGCGGATTTCCGGGTCGGCTACGCGCGCGAGTGCCGCGCGCACTGCCGCCTCGAGAGCGGCGAGTTCATGCATCGCGGCGCTCAGGCTCCTGGGCCCGATCCTTCTCCAGCTCCTCGAGCAGGCCGCGCAGCTCCGAGCGGATGAAGTCCTTGCTGGCCATGTCGCGGATCGCCAGACGCAGCGCCACGACCTCCCGCGCGAGGTACTCGGTGTCGGCGAGGTTGCGTTCGGCGCGCTGGCGATCCTGCTCGATCTGCACGCGGTCGCGGTCGTCCTGTCGGTTCTGAGCGAGCAATAGCAGCGGGGCGGCGTAGGACGCCTGCAGCGACAGGATCAGCGTCAGGACCGTGAAGCCGAGTGCCTGCGAGTCAAAGCGCGCGTCATCCGGGCCATACGTGTTGAACATGAGCCAAAAGACGCAGAAGATCGTCATCCCGACCAGGAACCACGGGGTGCCCATTCCGCGAGCGAACGACTCTGTCAGTCTCCCGAAGCGGTCGCTGCTCTGGCGGTTGCGGCGCGAGAGCACCCGGGTGCGCAGGCCCTTCGGGGCGTCGAGTCGGCGATCCTGTTTGCTGTCCCTAGCCACGCGCACCCCTGGGTCCTCGTCGTGCCCTGCCCGTCGCGGGTACCGCGGGCGGCTCGAGCGGGATGCCCTGCGTCGCGGTGGTCACCGGTGTCCGGGGTTCGTCGTCGTCGCCGTGGCTGCGCCAGTCGTCGGGGAGGAGGTAGTCGAGCACGTCGTCAATGGTCACCACTCCGACGAGGCGGTGGGCCGCATCGACGACGGGGACCGAGACGAGGTTGTAACTCGCGAGGATGCGCGCGACCTCGGCGGCTGATGTGTCAGGCGTGATCGGATCCATGCTCGCGTCGAGGAGGGTGCCGAGGCGTTCGTGCGGCGGGTAGCGGAGCATCCGCTGGAAATGCACCATGCCGAGGAAGCGGCCGGTCGGCGGCTCGTAGGGCGGCAGGGTGACGCAGACGGCGGCTCCCAGCGCGGGCGCGAGCTCGTGCCGCCGGATGAGCGCGAGTCCCTCGGCGACGGTCGCCTCGGCCGAGACGATGATGGGTTCGGTGGTCATCAGTCCGCCCGCTGACTCCGGCGCGTAACTGAGGAGCATGCGGACGTCGTCCGCCTCCTCCGGCTCCATCAGTTCGAGCAGTGCCTCGCCGCGCTCGGCCGAGAGCTGTGCGATCAGGTCGGCAGCGTCATCGGGCTGCATCTGGTCGAGCACGTCGGCGGCGCGGTCGTCGTTGAGCTGACCGAGGATCTCGACCTGCTCGCTCTCGGGCATTTCCTCGAGCACGTCCGCCAGGCGGTCGTCCGAAAGTTCGCCGGCGACCTCGAGCATCCGCTGCTGCGGGAGATCGAGGAGAGTGCTCGCGAGGTCGGCTGGCTTGAGCTCGGAGAGACTGGCGACGTACTGCTCGGCGGACTGCGCCTGCGTCGAGACGCTCTCGCGCACCTCGCGCCAGCCCGCGAACGCGGTCGCACCCTTGGCGAAGGGGGAGGGGCTGGTCTTCGGGCGGCGAACGAAGAGCTGGGCCACCTCCCACTCGCCCGGTGCCGTCTCCTCGATCGCGACATCCTCGACGGTCGCATCTCCCGAACCGTCAACGAAGCTGACGCGGCGCCCGAGGAGCTCGGCGATGACCCGCACCTCTCCGCCGCGCTGTTCAAAGCGGCGCACGTTGATCAGGCCGGTCGTGATGATCTGCCCGCTGCCGATGCTGGTCACTCGCCCGATCGAGACGAATACGCGGCGCCGACCGGGGATCTCGACGACGAGTCCGACGACGCGAGGCGCGTCGTTGTGCCGATAGACCAGGAGAACGTCGCGGACCTTGCCGACTCTGTCGCCGGCGGGATCGAAGACGCTGCATCCGGCCAAGCGCGCGACGAAGACTCTGGCGGAACTCACGGCTACAAACCTAGACCCGTGCAGCCGGACGAACGCCGATCCCTCCCGGGCTCGGCGCGCTCCCCACGAGCGCTCAGAGACCGTCAAGTCTGCTGTGCAACCCTAAAAGGGTGACTCAGCAGACGCCGTTCAACGGTCGAGGGCCGGCCTTCCCGACCATTCCGCGCGGGGAGATCCTTGCGACATTCGAGACGTATCAGGAGGCGCAGGCCGCGGTCGACGCCCTCGCCAAGGCCGACTTTCCGGTGCGTCAGCTCGCCATCATCGGCAACGAGCTGAAGAGCGTCGAGCGCGTCACCGGCAAGCTGACCTGGGGCCGCGTCGCCCTCGCGGGTGCCGCCTCCGGAGCCTGGCTCGGCGTGTTCTTGGGGCTCTTGCTGATCATCTTCTCGCCGACGACCGAGTTCTCGTTTTTGTTCGCCGCTGTGCTCCTGGGCGCGGGCTTCGGGATGCTGTTCGGTCTCGCCTCCTACGCCGTGAACCGGCGTCGCCGCGACTTCACCTCGACGATGCAGGTCATCGCGACGAGCTACTCCGTGCTCGTTGACCCCGAGGTCGTGAACCGGGCGCGCAACCTGCTCGACGGCGCGCCGGCCGCGGCTCCGCAGGCCGCGTGGCCGCCGCCACCCGGGGCCGAGCCGCAGCCGGTCCGGCCCGAGGACGATCCGCGCTGACGCTTCGCCGTTCTCCTTCGAGGTTCGCGAGACAGTCCAGAACGGACGACGGAGAGCTTGTCGGCGCGGTTCGCGGCAGAAGGTCAGGCGGATCCCGTGGGCGGGAGAACGATGTTGACCGCGAGGCCGCGGGGTGTGCGGTTCGCGAGGGCGACAGTGCCGCCGGCCGAGAGAACTGTGGTGTGCACGAGTGCCAGGCCCAGGCCGCTGCCGCCCGACGCGAGGGTACGCGAGTGGTCGGGGCGGGAAAAGCGGTCGAAAGCCACCGGGATGAATTCGGCGGGCATGCCGGGTCCATCGTCCGACACCGTCAGGAACAGTCGCCCGTCGAGCTGATTCAGTGCGACGACCACCATGCCGCCACCGTGCAGTGCCTGAATCGCGTTCCGCACGAGATTGTCGATGACGCGGCCGAAGTCCTGGGTGGCGACCGCGTAGAGGCGGGCGGGCTCCCGCTCGTCGATCTCGTAGTCAATTTCAACCCCCGATTCCGAGGTGATGAGGCGGGTGCGATCGACGGCTGCGACCAGCTCATCGACGAGTTCGGCGAACGTTGCGGCGGGTCGCACGGTCTGGCTTTCAATGCGCGAAATGTCGAGCAGGGCGGACGCGAGTCTGACCAGGCGGTCGACGCTCTTCTGTGCGTCGAGGATCACCCGATCCACGGCCATGGCGTCCTCGACCCGGTGATGCGCGATCTCGAGCTGGGCCGAGAGGGCCGCCAGGGGGGTGCGCAGCTCGTGGCTGGCATCCGACACCATCTGCTTCTCGCGGGCGAGGGAGGCGGTCTGCTTGGTCAGGAACGCGTTGAGTGTCATTGCCAGCTCGTCGATCTCGTCCCGTGTGCCGACCACAGGGAGCTGGTCGCCCTGCCCGGGATCGGCGGCAATCTCATCGGCGCGTGCGCGCATCCTCCGCACCGGCGCGAGGGCAGCACCCGTCAGAATCCAGGACGCGAGACCGAAGGTGACCACCAGGAAGATCGCTGCGTAGACCAGGACGTGCGCGAAGTCGTCCAGGACGAGTTGCGAGGCGGCCTGGTCGCGTGCGGACGCTACCTGCCAGACGCCCTGCTCGCTCTCGATTGCCGCGATGCGCACGAGGTAGCGCGCGTCGGACGTCGTCACCTCGCTGTAGCGGGGAGTCGTCTCCGCGGGGCCGGTCCTGAGGGTGAGAAGGACGTTTCCGCCGAGTCGGGAGGGCATCGTCGACGTGCGCACGCTGTGATCGGGCGCCAAGGCGAGAAATAGCCCGGACGATGACCCCTGCGTCCGTGGAGAATTGCCCATCGAAATGTCGCGGCGTACCTCCTCCTCGACTGACGCCAGGATGGTGCGCTCGCTCCGGTCAACGATGCCCGTGACCACTTGATAAAAGAGTAGAGCCGAGAGGCCGAAGAGCACAGTAGCGACCGCGACCGTGCCAGCGGTGATCCGCGCACGGATCGAGAGGGCTCCGCTCCGACGGGGTTGGGCGCGCGCCTGCGTCACCAGCTACTCGACCGGTCGGAGGAAGTAGCCCTTGCCGCGCACCGTGACAATGCTGACGCCGGTGTGCTCCGTCGGCAGCTTTTTGCGGAGGTAGCTGACGTACTGGTCGACGATGTTGTTGTCGACAATCTCACCGCCACCCCAGATCTCCGAGAGGATGCGCTGGCGTGTGACGACGGAGCCGACGGGCGTGATCAGCAGCTTCAGGAGTTCGAGTTCTTTGGGGCTGACGTGGATGCGGGAGCCGTCGGCGGTGCGGCGGATACTCGATCCGTCGACCGTGATCAACCCGACGTCAATCGATGTGGACATCAGCGAGGGGCTGCGCCGCAGCAGGGCCCGGAGACGAGCGTTGAGCTCGGTGAACGCGAACGGCTTCGTGAGGTAGTCGTCTGCGCCGGCATCGAGACCAAACACGCGGTCCTCGATCGCGTCGCGCGCGGTGAGCAGCATGATCGGCGTCGGTCGGCCCAACTCACGGATCCGTCGACAGATCTCGAAGCCGGACATCGCCGGGAGCATCACATCGACGATGGCAGCCGAAAAGTCGGCGTTGGTGAACGCGACAAGCGCGTCTATGCCATTCGTGGTGAGCACGGACTCGTATCCGGCGTCTTCGAGGCCGCCGACGAGGGCCTCTCCCATGGCTGGATCGTCTTCGACTAGCAGGATCTTCACGCGCTCACCCTACGTGGCGGCATTCGAAATCACCGCCTCGAAACAAGCATTTCCACAAGACTGCGAGTCACGTCAAACGTAAGAGAGGAACGTCTCAGCGCACTTCCGAAAAGCTTCCCATCGTGCACTTCAGCGTCGTCGCGGACGTCGCCTGTTCCGTCCGCGGTATCCCTTCGTTCTGTCCGCGGTATCCATTCCTCGCACAGGAGGGCGGTCACGCAGGAGTTGCGACCGGGCGTGCGAGTAGCGCATCGCGCTCGGCGGCTGCCGGTCGGAAAGGAGAAGAGGGCCGGGCCGGAAGAAACGGCGCCCCCCAGAAACGGTGCCCCCAGTAGGATTCGAACCTACGCCCCTGCCTCCGGAGGGCAGTGCTCTATCCCCTGAGCTATGGGGGCCAGGAGTGCCTGTCCACATTAGCACCCGGACGCGGCGGCCCCCGACGGGAGGAGCGTGCCCGTGCGTGCCACGATGGAGCCATGCTGCGCACCGTCTCCGCATCGCTGGACCTGCGTCTGAATGGGCCGACGGACCTGGTCTTTCTCGTGGCGGTGACGCCGACGGGTGAGGCGATCGACGATTCCTTCACGGTGCACCTCGACGGTCGGCCCGTCCCCGTGCGAGAGTTCTCCGCGCGGCACGGAGCCCGGATCCACCGCGTCGCCGGCACCGAGGGGGACATGCGGGTCGACTATCGCGCGAGCGTGCGCGGTCACGGCGGGCCGGACGAGCCCAGCGAACTCGAGCTGGTCGAGTACCTCCGGCCCAGCCGTTACGCCGAGGCGGACGTGCTCGACGGGATCGCGCGGCGCGAGTTCGGGCGTGTTCGAGGGTTCGAGGCGCTGACCGCGGTGGAGGAGTGGGTGCACGGCCACCTCTCCTACGTCGTCGGATCGACGGTTGCGACGGGAGGAGCGGCGCGGGTCATCGAGAGCGGGCAGGGCGTCTGCCGTGACTTCGCGCACACCGTCGCCGGCCTCCTGCGCGCCCTTGATATCCCCGCGCGGGTGACCGCGGTCTACGCGCCGGGACTTGCGCCGCGGGACTTCCACGCGGTCACTGAGGCGTGGGTGGGCGGTGCCTGGCACGTCGTCGACGCGACGCGGCTCGCTCCGCGCGGGTCGATGCTGCGTATCTCATCGGGGCGGGATACGGCGGACACCGCGTTCCTCAGCAGCTACCTGACGACCCTGCAGCTGACCGGCATAAGCGTCGAGGCCTCCTGCGACACCGCGGTCCTCGACGACCACGTCTCGCCCGTCCGGCTGGGTTGACCGGACCGGACCGGCCGAGGGCTTAGCCCGCGAGAGCCGCCAGAGCCGAGCGTACGAGCGGTTCGGGATCACCCGGCTCGATGAAGGAGGCGCTGGACGTCTCAATCCAGTAGTCGCCGACAAAAGCGTCCGCCACTCCGCGCCCGTCGGCGACCTGGTAGTAGCCCTCGATCTCGGGCGGCCTGCCATAGGTCGGGACGGCCTTACTCGTGGTGAAGTACTCGTTCTTGAGAGCCTCGATCACGCTCGGAGCAAGGTGGGCGACAGCGAGCTGTAGCTGCGCTCCAGAGTCGTCAGTCCAGCCGCAGACACGACCGTCGTACTGAGCGATCTCGCGTGACACGGCGGTCTGCTCGACGTTGTCGGCAGGGGAGAACCCGGCCCACGGGCCCTGGAACGCTGAGGCGGGCACGAGCTGCTCGCAGGTCAGCGGGATCGGAGTCCCTGAGACGTCGTTACTCGCGGCCGGTGCCGGGTCCGCGGTCGGAGCGCACGCCGCGAGGGTGAGGACAGCGGCGGCGAGCAGGAGGACGGCGGGACGACGCATGCGACGCACCCTAGCAACGGCTGCCTGCCGAGCGGCCCCGCGGCACGGAAGGGGAGAGGGACGACGGCCGGTAGAATCGCTCCCCGTGACTCCGGAACAGCTCGCCTCCTCCCTGCACGCCCTCGTCCTCGACGCCGTGCAGCGACGAGGGAGCGATGGTGGAGTGGAGCTGACCGACGTGGTCCTCGAGCGGCCGAAGAACCGCGATCACGGCGACTGGGCCTCGAACATCGCGATGAAGCTCGCCAAGAAGGTGGGCGCGAGCCCTCGAGAACTCGCGGCCGAACTCGCCGAGGGGCTGGGAGCGGTCGAGGGCGTCGCCTCGGTCGAGGTCGCCGGCCCGGGCTTTCTCAATGTGCGTCTCGAGGCCGCCGCGGCGGGCGCGCTCGCCGGCGTGATCGTCGAGGCGGGAGCCGCGTACGGCACCGGTACCGCGTACTCCGGCGTGCGGATGAACCTGGAATTCGTCTCGGCGAATCCCACCGGCCCCATCCACATCGGCGGCACCCGCTGGGCCGCGGTGGGCGACAGCCTGGCGCGGATGCTGATCTCTCAGGGTGCCGAGGTCACCCGCGAGTATTACTTCAACGACCACGGCGCACAGATCGACCGCTTCACGCGGAGCCTGCTCGCGGCGTACCGCGGCGAGGCGACCCCCGAGGACGGCTACGGCGGCGCGTACATCGGCGACCTCGTCGACCGGGTCGTTGCCGCCTATCCGGGCGACCTTTCCGTCCTTCCCGACGAGGAGGTCGCCGAGACGTTCCGTTCAATCGGCGTCGAGCTGATGTTCGGCGAAATCAAGCAGAGCCTGCACGAGTTCGGCGTCGACTTCGACGTCTACTTCCACGAGAACTCGCTGCACGAGTCTCGGGCGGTCGACCGCGCGATTGCGCGCCTGCGCGAACTCGGCCACATCTTCGAGGCAGACGGCGCGACCTGGCTGCGCACCACCTCCTTCGGCGACGACCGTGACCGCGTCATCATCAAGAGCGACGGCGAGGCGGCGTACATCGCGGGCGACCTCGCCTACTACCTCGATAAGCGTGAGCGCGGCTTCGATCGCGCGATCATCATGCTCGGGGCCGACCACCACGGTTACATCGGCCGCATGATGGCGATGTGCGCGGCGTTCGGCGATACCCCGGGGGTGAACCTCGAGATCCTGATCGGCCAGCTGGTCAACCTGCTCCGCGACGGGGAGGCGGTGCGGATGTCCAAACGCGCGGGCACCGTCGTGACGATGGAGGACCTGGTCGAGGCCGTCGGCGTGGATGCCGCCCGGTACTCCCTGGTGCGCTCGTCCGCCGACTCGACCCTCGACATCGATCTCGATCTATTGACCAAGCGCAGCAACGACAACCCCGTCTATTACGTGCAATACGCCCACGCCCGTACCCGCCAGGTCGCGGCGAAGGCGGCGGCGTCCGGAGTGCCCGCCGAGCCGTTCGCGCCGGAGACGCTGGTGCACCCGACCGAGTCGGCGCTGCTCGGCGGCCTCCAGGAGTTCCCGCGGATCGTCGCGCACGCCGCCGAGCTGCGCGAGCCGCACCGCGTCGCCCGCTACCTCGAGGAGATTGCCGGGCTCTATCACCGCTGGTACGACAACTGCCGGGTGGTGCCCCAGGGCGAAGATCCGATCGAGACGGTGCACTCGACCCGGCTCCGTCTGAACGAAGCGACCGGGCAGGTGCTGCGCACCGGGCTCTCGCTGTTGGGCGTCACCGCTCCGGATCGGATGTGAGCGCGACGGAGGTGTCGCCTCGGCGTCGGCGCGGAGGACGAGCAGTCGTCGTCCTCCTGATCGTGCTGGCGCTGCTGGCCGTCGCCGCGGTGGTTGGCGACGGCATCGCCCGTCGCGCGGTGGCCGACCGAGCGGCGGCGAGCCTCCGGGAATCGCTCGCGCTTCCCGCCGACCACGCTATCGACGTCGAGGTGGGCGGCTGGGCCGTGCTCCCGCAGCTGCTCGCGGGGCGACTGGACCGCCTCGACCTGCGCAGCTCGGACGTCTCGTTCGGTGAGCTCGATGGCGACGTGGCGGCGACGCTGGTCGGTGTGCCGGTCAGCGGGAAGGGCCCCGTGGACGCCGGTACCGCGACCGTTGCGCTCGATGCCGACTCCGTCTCGCGGCTGGTGACCGAGCACAGTACGGTTCCGGTCGACGCAGTGACGCTCAACCCTCCCCTCGTTCGGGTGAACGCGACGGTGGGCGTGCTGGGTCTGTCGATTGGGGCCGGGGTCGGTATGCGGCTTGCGGCCGTCGACGGCGGGATCCTGTTGACGCCGGACGACATTTCCGCCGCCGGTGCCACCTTCTCGGTTAGCGCCTTCCGCGAGCGCTTCGGCGCGGCCTCAGGCACCCTGTTGGCGCCGACCTCGATCTGCATCGCCGACTCCGTACCGAGCGGCCTGACCCTCACCGCTGTCGAGGTCACCGACGCGTCGCTGAACGCCTCCTTCGTGCTCTCGTCGACCTTCCTGAGCGATTCCGCGGAGCAGGAGACCGGCTCCTGCGCGTAAATCGGCACGGACGTCGAGGTCGCGACCGCTAGGATCGGAGCCCTGTGCCGGCGTCTCCCGCGGGCAGGATCACTTGCATCGCCGGCTTCAGGGGTCAATCCGGACCCGCTCGCCCCGCAGTGACGCTTTCACTCTGCTCTGTGCTTTCACTCTCTCTGTGCTCTCACTCTGCTCCGTGCTCTCACTCTGCTCCGTGCTTTCACTCTGCTCTGTAGCTCCCACTCTCTTCTGTGAGGTCTCACCCGTGGACACCGTTGACGCCCGCGCCCCCCGGCATCCGCTCGCTCCCGACTGGCTGCGCACGCCCGACGACGCGAATGCCCTCTCCGAGGGCGTCTGGTCGGACGGCGTCCGGCGCGACGAGCACGGAACGCTGAGTGTGGCCGGCGTTTCGGTCGACGTGCTCGTCCGCGAGTACGGCACTCCTCTCTACGTGGTTGACGAGGCGGATGCGCGCCGCCGCGCCGTCGAGATGCGCGAGGCCTTCGCTCGCGAACTCGGACGCATCGGCGCGGGCGTCACCGTCTACTACGCGAGCAAGGCGTTTCTCTCGACCGAGGTCGCCCGCTGGATGCGCGACGAGGGCTTGAACCTTGACCTCTCGAGCGGAGGCGAGTTGGCCGTCGCTCTGGCCGCGGGCATCGAGCCCGCGCGCATCGGCCTGCACGGCAACAACAAGTCGCTCGCCGAGATCGACCGGGCCGTCGAGGTGGGCGCGGGAACGATCGTGCTGGACAGCCTGGTCGAGATTGAGCGCGTCGCGGCCGCGGCCGAGCGGCACGGCCGAGTGCAGGCCGTCCGCCTCCGCGTGAACAGCGGAGTGCACGCGCACACCCACGAGTTCCTCGCCACCGCGCACGAGGACCAGAAATTCGGCCTCGCGCTCGGCGACTGCCCGGCCGCCGTCGCGCGCATCCGCTCGTTCCCCTCGCTGCGGCTGCTCGGCCTGCACTGCCACATCGGGTCGCAGATCTTCGGCGCCGCCGGGTTCGCGGAGTCGGCGTCTCGCCTCCTCGACGTGCACGCGGCTCTGCTCGCCGACGGGCCGGTGCCCGAGCTCAACCTCGGCGGTGGCTTCGGCATCGCCTACACGAGCGCCGATGACCCGACGCCGATCGGCGACATCGCGGCGGCCGTCGCCGACGCGGTCGCCGAGCAGTGTGCGGCGCGCGGGATTCCCGTGCCGCACATCGCTATCGAGCCGGGGCGCTCTGTGATCGGTCCCGCGGGCTTGACGCTCTACGAGGTCGGGACAGTGAAGGACGTGGTGGTCGGCCCGGAGGGGGCGACCGCGGTACGCCGCTACGTCAGCGTCGACGGCGGCATGAGCGATAACGCCCGGCCCGCTCTCTACGGAGCTGACTACACGGCCCGGATCGCGAACCGCTCCTCGACAGCACAGCCCGCGCTAGTGCGAGTCGCCGGCAAACACTGCGAGTCGGGCGACATCGTCGTCCATGATGACTTCCTGCCGGCGGATGTGCGGCCGGGCGACCTGCTCGCGGTCGCCGCGACCGGTGCCTACTGCTGGTCGCTCGCGAGCAACTACAACTACCTCGGCAGGCCCCCGGTCGTCGCCGTCCGCGACGGCCGCGCCCGCGTCCTCGTCCGTGGCGAGACCGAGGAGGATCTCCTCCGCCGCGATGCCGGCATCGAACGAAAGGGCACCTCCCGATGATCGAGTACCGCAGCCTCCGCGTCGCCCTCTTGGGTGCCGGGTCCGTCGGTGCCCAGGTGGCGCGTCTCCTTCTCGACCACGGCGACGAGCTCGCCCAGCGTGTGGGGGCACCGCTGGAACTTGTCGGTGTGGCCGTGCGGACTCTCGACGCACCCCGCAGCGCCGACATTCCGCGTCATCTCCTGACCACCGACGCCGAGTCGCTGATCCTCGGCGCCGACATCGTCGTCGAACTGATCGGTGGCCTCGAGCCGGCCCGAAGCCACATCCTCACCGCGATCTCGTCGGGAGCAGACGTCATCACCGCCAACAAGGCGCTGCTCGCAGCGCACGGCAACGAGCTCTTTGAGGCGGCCGATCAGGTGGGGGCGCAGCTCAACTACGAGGCGGCCGTTGCAGGGGCGATTCCGATCATCCGCCCGCTACGCGACAGCCTCGCGGGCGATAGGGTGCACCGGATTCTGGGCATCGTGAATGGCACGACCAACTACATCCTCGACCGGATGGACACCGAGCACTCGAGTCTCGAGGACGCGCTCGCCCGCGCCACCGAGCTCGGCTACGCGGAGGCCGACCCCACCGCCGACATCGAGGGTTTCGACGCCGCGCAGAAGGCCGCGATCCTCGCCCGCCTCGCCTTCCACACCGACGTACCGGTGACCCTGGTGCATCGCGAGGGCATCACCGGCATCACCCGGGCGCAGGTCGACCAGGCGCGCGACTCCGGATACGTCATCAAGTTGCTCGCGATCTGCGAGCGGCTGACCGATGCGAAGACGGGGGAGGAGGGCGTCTCAGCCCGCGTCTATCCGGCGCTGGTGCACCGCTCGCATCCCCTTGCCGCGGTGCATGGCGCGAATAACGCGGTCTTCGTCGAGGCTGAGGCGGCCGGCGATCTGATGTTCTATGGAGCAGGAGCCGGCGGTATCGAGACCGCCTCGGCGGTGCTCGGCGACGTCGTTTCGGCGGCACGCAGGCACGTCGTCGGCGGTCCCGGTCTGGTCACCAGCGCCAGCTCGGGTCTGCGTGTGCTGCCCATCGGCCGCGTGACGACGCGCTACCAGGTCACCCTGGAGGTGCTCGATCGGCCGGGCGTGCTCGCGCAGATCGCGGGCGTCTTCGCCGAGCACGGAGTCTCGGTCGAGACCCTGGTGCAGACCCCGCCAAGCGCCGACCCACTGGAGGTGGCGGGCGGTGCGGAGCTGAACGAGCCGACCGCTACCCTGGTCATCGGCACGCACGCGGCAGCGGAATCCGATCTGGCGGCCACTGTCACCGCCCTGGATTCTCACGGGTTCGTCGGCGCCGTGACGTCCGTCCTACGAGTTGAAGGAGCCTGAGATGGCCAAGCAGTGGCGCGGAGTCCTGCACGAGTACGCGGATCGCCTTGATGTCTCCGAGGCGACGCCGGTCATCACGCTCGGCGAGGGCGGCACCCCGCTCATCCCCGCCGCGGCCCTCTCGGCGCGCACGGGCGCGAAGGTGTGGGTCAAGTACGAGGGCATGAACCCGACCGGCTCCTTCAAAGACCGCGGCATGACCATGGCGATCTCGAAGGCCGTCGAGCACGGCGCGAAGGCCGTCATCTGCGCCTCGACCGGCAACACGTCGGCCTCGGCCGCCGCCTACGCGACCCACGCCGGTATCACCGCCGCCGTGCTGGTGCCCGAGGGCAAGATCGCGCTCGGCAAGCTCAGCCAGGCGATCGCGCACAACGCGCAGCTCCTGCAGGTCCAGGGCAACTTCGACGACTGCCTCGACATCGCCCGCGACCTCGCGAAGAACTACCCGGTGCACCTCGTCAACTCGGTGAACCCCGACCGCATCGCCGGCCAGAAGACAGCGGCGTTCGAGGTCGTTGAGGTGCTCGGCGACGCTCCCGACTTCCACATCGTGCCGGTGGGCAACGCGGGCAACTACACCGCCTACTTCCGCGGCTACTCGGAGGAGCTGGAGCGTGGAGGGTCGACCCGTCTCCCGCGCATGTTCGGTTTTCAGGCCGAGGGCTCTGCGCCGATCGTGCACGGCGCGCCTGTCCGCCACCCTGAGACGATCGCCAGTGCCATCCGCATCGGTAACCCCGCCTCGTGGGAACTCGCTCTGAACGCGCGCAGCGTCAGTGATGGCTACTTCGGCGCGATCAGCGACGAGAAGATCCTCGAGGCGTATCGCATCCTTGCGGGCGAGGTCGGCGTCTTCGTCGAGCCGGCCTCCGCGATCAGTGTCGCTGGCTTGCTCGAGCGAGCCGAGGCGGGGGCGATCCCGAGGGACGCCACGGTCGTGCTCACGGTCACCGGTCACGGACTCAAGGACCCACAGTGGGCCCTGCGCACCGCTGACGGCGCCGATATCACTCCCACCGTCGTTCCCGTCGACACCGTCGCGATCGCGGGCGTCCTGGGGTTGGCCGGCGCATGACCTCGGCGGTTCCCGTCGGCCGCACCGTCCACGTCAAGGTCCCCGCCACCTCGGCGAACCTCGGGCCGGGCTTCGACACGCTCGGCCTCGCGCTCTCGTTCTACGACGAGCTCGACGTGACGGCGGTGTCGGCCACGGGCGCCCGGGTCACCGTCCACGGAGTGGGGGAGGGGGAGGTGGCAACCGACGAGACGAACCTCGTCGTGCAGGCCATCGCCTACACCTTCGCCGACCAGCGCCAGGAAATGCCGGGTATCGAGGTGATCGCGCGCAACATCATTCCGCACGGCCGCGGGATGGGCTCCTCCGGAGCGGCGATCGTCTCGGGAATCATGGCGGCGAAAGGCCTGCTCGAGGGAATTGTCGAGCTCGACCCCGACGATCTCCTGCGCATCGCCACCGAGATGGAGGGCCATCCAGACAATGTGGCGCCCGCCCTCTTCGGCGGACTCACCATCGCCTGGGTGGAGCCGGACGTCGGCGGCGCCGACAATGCTCCGCTGCGCCCGCGCTCCAAGAGGCTGATGGTGCACCGCGGAGTCTCGCCCGTGGTCTTTGTCCCCGAGCACACGATGTCGACGCGGCTCGCCCGCTCGCTCCAGCCGCAGAGCGTGCCGCATGAGGACGCGGTCTTCAACGTCTCGCGCTCCTCCCTGCTGATCGCCGCTCTGATCCAGAGCCCTGAACTGCTGTTCGCGGCGACGGAGGACAAGCTGCACCAGAACTACCGGGCGGCCGCGATGCCGCAAACCTCGGCCTTGATTGCGCTTTTGCGCTCGCACGGCTATGCGGCCGTTGTATCGGGTGCAGGGCCGAGCGTCCTGGTGCTGTGCAGCGACCCTGCCCAGCGCCTCGCGGCGGCGCACCTGGTCGAGAAGGAGGCGCCCGCGCCGTGGCGGGCACACATGCTGGCCGTCGACTTCAAGGGTGCTACAGTGGGGACCGCATCCTGAGGAACCGCGTAACGAGCGGACTCTGTCCGACGGATCGTCCCGACAACTACGGCCATCACATCGTGTGAAGGGCGCCCCTGCTCCTCTTGCAGACCTGCGCCTGGTCTCCGGGCCCTCTCTGCGCATTCTGTGGCAGTCGGCCTCGGCGGCCGAGAGCATCGCGTGGATCAGAACACGCGATGGCACCGCACGGTCGATGCGCTCTCCCGGTGAGCAGTCGTTCCCGGGGGGAAGGAACCCTCTCCAGTGACAAACGTCAACACCCACGGCTCGACCGTGGATCTCACCGCTGACCTCTCGGCCCTCCGCGTCGCGGAGCTTCAGGCGCTCGCGATTCGTCTTGGCCTCGGCGGTGCCTCCAAGCTCCGCAAGGGCGAACTCGTGCAGGCCATCTCGGATCTCCGGGCCGGCACGGCGGCCGAAGCGGCGGTCGAACTCGACGCCAGCGTCGCTCCGGAGGTCGATGCCACGAACGTCGAGGCCGAGCCGGCCGACGTGGCCGAGCAGGCGACTCCCGAGCCCGAGGCGCCGGGCGATCTGCCGACGCGCGTCGAGAGCACCGAGGCCGACACGGTCGACGTCCTCGAGCAGGCCGCGCCGACCGTCGAGGAGACGGCCGCACCCGTCGCCGAATCGGCTCCCGTCGAGCTCGAGTTTCCCGCGGCCGCCGAGCCGGTCGCCGAGCGCACCCCGCGCCGCCGCAGTTCGCGTCGCGCCTCCAGCGGCACCGTCGCCGCCGGCGAGCACCTCAACGTCCCCGAAGGGTCCGGCGTTGAGTCGCTGATCCCCGACCTCCCCGTGATCGAGCAGGAACCCGACGCCGAGTCGGCCGCGAAGCCGGTCATCGACATCGAGTTGCCCAACGGGCCCGAGTCAGACGATTCCTCCCGCGACGGCGGCCAGCGCGAGCGTCGCGGACGCCGACGTAGCCGCGGCGGCAGCGCCGAGCAGAACGCCCAGGTCGAATCCTCGCCGGCCGAGACCGAGGCCGACGTTGATGTCCCCGAGCAGCAGGAGCAGCAGAGCGGCGACCAGCAGCAAAACGGCGACCAGCAGGGCACCGGCCGCGGCCGCAACCGCCGCAACCGCAACCGCAACCGCGCGGACGATCGCCAGAACGACGCTCCCCAGAACGGCGCCGCGCAGAACCAGCCGCAGAACGGCCAGGGCTCGCGGACCTCGCAGGCCGAGGGGCAGCAGACCTCGCAGCAGGGAGGATCCGGACCGCAGCAGAACTCTCAGCAGGCCGAGGGCGAGGACGGCCGTCGCAGCCGTTACCGCGACCGCAAGCGCCGCGGTGGCGCGGTCGGTGACGAGATCGAGCCCGAGATCGGCGAGGACGATGTCCTCATCCCGGCCGCCGGCATCCTCGACGTCCTCGACAATTACGCATTCGTGCGCACCACCGGCTACCTGCCTGGCGTGAGTGACGTCTACGTCTCGCTCGGCCAGGTCAAGAAGTACAACCTGCGCAAGGGTGACGCGGTCGTCGGCGCCATCCGCCAGCCCCGTGAGGGTGAAGGCGGCGGACGCCAGAAGTACAACGCGATCGTCCGGGTTGACTCGATCAACGGCCAGAGCGTCGATGAGGCCGCGGCGCGCGTGGAGTTCCAGAACCTCACTCCGCTCTACCCGACCGAGCGCCTGCGCCTCGAGACGGAGCCGGGCAAGCTCACGCAGCGGATCATCGACCTGGTCGCCCCGATCGGCAAGGGCCAGCGCGGCCTGATCGTCGCGCCGCCGAAGGCCGGCAAGACGATCGTCCTCCAGCAGATCGCGAACGCGATCGTCCAGAACAACCCCGAGGTGCACCTCATGGTCGTCCTGGTCGACGAGCGTCCGGAGGAGGTCACCGACATGCAGCGCACTGTGCGCGGCGAGGTCGTCGCCTCCACCTTCGATCGCCCGGCCGAAGACCACACCACCGTCGCCGAACTCGCGATCGAGCGCGCCAAGCGCCTGGTCGAACTGGGCCACGACGTCGTCGTGCTGCTCGACTCCATCACTCGCCTGGGCCGCGCCTACAACGTGACCGCGCCCGCCTCGGGCCGCGTGCTCTCGGGCGGAGTGGACGCCTCGGCGCTCTACCCGCCGAAGAAGTTCTTCGGAGCGGCACGCAACATCGAGAACGGCGGATCGCTCACCATCCTCGCGACGGCGCTCATCGAGACCGGCTCGAAGATGGACGAGGTGATCTTCGAGGAGTTCAAGGGCACCGGCAACATGGAGTTGCGCCTCTCACGCCATCTCGCCGACAAGCGGATCTTCCCCGCTGTCGACGTCAACGCGTCCGGAACCCGCCGCGAGGAGATGCTCCTGAGCGCGGACGAAGTCAAGATCACCTGGAAGCTGCGCCGCGCCCTCGCCGGGCTCGACCAGCAGCAGGCACTCGAGATCATCCTCTCGCGCTTGAAGGAGACGTCCTCCAACGTCGAGTTCCTCATGCAGGTCTCGAAGTCGGCCGTCGCCCCAACCGCCGCCAGTCACAGCAACGGTCACCACTAGCGTCCCGACGTCCGCGGTCGCCCCTTGAGCGGGGGCGGCCGCGGACGTTTTCGCGTTCCGGGGCCGCCCCACCCCACCCCACACCTCTCGGAAGCCAGGCCCCTCATGTTCGAATCCGTCAGCGTCCTCCTCGCCGAGCACGAGGATCTGCAGACCCAGCTCTCCGATCCGGCGCTGCATGCCGATGCTGCGCGCGCCAAGAAGGTCAATCGCCGCTATGCAGAGCTGAGCCAGATCAAGGCGGCGCACTCCGCGTGGATCCAAGCGGGCGAAGACCTTGAGGCCGCACGAGAGCTCGCCCGCGAGGACTCCGCGTTTGCCGAGGAGATCCCCGAGCTGGAGGAGGTGCTGCGCGTGGCGCAGGAGAAGCTGCGCCGCCTGCTCATTCCGCGCGACCCCGACGACGGCCGCGACGTGATCATGGAAATCAAGGGCGGCGAGGGCGGAGCCGAGAGCGCGCTGTTCGCGGCCGACCTGCTCCGGATGTACCTTCACTACGCCGAGGCGAAGGGCTGGAAAACCGAGATCCTCGATCGCGACGAGTCCGACCTCGGCGGTTACAAAAACGTGCAGGTCGCGATCAAGAGCAACGCCACCGACCCGTCACAGGGTGTCTGGGCGCACCTGAAGTACGAGGGCGGTGTGCACCGCGTGCAGCGCGTCCCCGTCACGGAGTCGCAGGGCCGGATTCATACGTCGACCACCGGTGTACTGGTGTTTCCCGAGGTGGACGCGCCCGAGGAGGTCGCGATCAATCAGAACGACCTCAAGATCGACGTCTATCGCTCCTCCGGACCCGGCGGCCAGTCGGTCAACACCACCGACTCCGCGGTACGGATCACCCACCTCCCGACCGGCATCGTCGTCTCGATGCAGAACGAGAAGAGCCAGCTGCAGAACCGTGAGGCCGGTATGCGCGTCCTGCGCGCCCGGATCCTCGCCCGTCAGCAGGAGGAGATTGCCGCGGCGGCCTCCGACGCGCGCAAGACGCAGATCCGCACGATGGACCGCTCCGAGCGGATCCGCACCTACAACTTCCCCGAGAACCGCATCGCCGACCACCGCACCGGCTACAAGGCCTACAACCTCGACGGTGTGATGAACGGGGCGCTCGACCCTGTGGTCGAGAGCGCCATCCAGGCCGACGAAGAGGCACGCCTCGCCGACATCGGCTCCGACGAGTCGTGAGCGGCGATGCCCGCGCTGTGCTGGCCGAGGCCGTCGGTCGGCTGCGGGCTGCCCGCGTCCCCTCTCCGGACGTCGATGCGGAGTTGCTCCTCGGGCATCTGCTCGGTCTCGGCCGCGGCGAGCTACAGGCACGCCTCATCACCGGCCTGACGGTGCAGGAGGAGGTGCGGGATGCTTTCGATCAGGCCGTCGAGCGCCGGGCCGCGCGCGAGCCGCTGCAGCACATCACCGGAGTCGCGCCGTTCCGCATGCTCGAACTCGCCGTCGGCCCCGGAGTGTTTGTGCCTCGCCCCGAGACAGAGGGTGTCGCCCAGATCGCCATCGACGTGCTGCGCGCCGTTGCCGATCCGGCACCCGTCGCGGTCGACCTCGGCACCGGCAGCGGGGCGCTGGCCCTCTCACTCGCGCACGAAGTCCCGCACGCCTCGGTGATCGGCGTCGAGAACTCACCCGAGGCGTTCATCTGGGCCCGCGGCAATCGCGACCGCCTCGGCCTTGAGAACGCGCGCATCGTCTTCGACGACCTCGCGAGCGCTCTGCCCGAACTCGATGGCACCGTCGCCGTGGTCGTGTCGAACCCGCCCTACATCCCCACCGCCGCGATCCCGCGCGATCCGGAGGTGCGGCTGTACGATCCGCCGGCGGCCCTTTACGGCGGCGAGGACGGGCTCGACGTCATTCGCGCGCTCTCGGCGACTGCGCGGCGGCTGTTGCGGCCCGGGGGAGTGCTCGTGATCGAGCACGGCGAGCTCCAGGGCGCCTCGCTGCGCGAGTTGCTGACGTCGGACGGCTGGCGCGGTGCGACGACGCAGAGGGACCTGGTGGGGCGAGATCGGGCGACCGTCGCCGTGCGCTGAAGGGCACGATGCTTCGCGACACGAGGTGCGGCGGGTGAACCGCACCTGGCTACCATCATGCGGCATGACCTTCACTCAGAAAAAAATCCAGGAATAACGCTACCCGAAGAGGCTTCCTCACTGTGAGTGGAGTGACTCTTGCAGCGTCGACATGGAGTTCGACTGCCCAGGCCCAAATGACCGACGGCGCCGCGACGACCGCGGCAGACGGCCGACGCAGCCTCGCACCCAATGAACTCGTCGATCCTGAATTTGAATCGGGTGAGATTACATGGACTCCGAATCGACAAGGCGCCGCAGCCATCGTCGATGATGCCGCGCCTGAGGGGAGCGGATCGAGAGCTCTTCGGGTCGTTGCATCCGGCGGGCAGTCTGCGGCGAGCAGCATGCAACTCATTGACGTCACACCCGGCGAACTGTGGTTCGGGGAGATCTGGATCAGAGCCACCGAGGTCTCAGGCGTCGCCAAGGACGCCAGTGTGAACATGAGCGTCTCTTACTACTCCGGTTCCCGCGACCTGCGCGCGTACTCGGCATTCGTCAGCATCGATCCTGGACAGGTCTCGGATGCATGGCGTGCGTTCCACGGCGTCTTCACTGTGCCACGTGCGGAGGAACGGCCGAGCCGTGCGACCGTGATGCGCGTGTCGGTCGGCGTCAAGGGCGTCTCCTCGGGCTCCTTCCTCTTCGACGATATGGTCGCGCGCCGGGTTCCCTGGGGCGGCCTGTCGCTGCGCGACTTCGGAGCGATTGGCGACGGTGTCACCGACGATATCCGCGCGGTTCAAGCTGCCCTCGATCTCTCCGCGCGCCAACATATGTCGATCACCGCCCCGTCCGGACGGTACGCCGTCCGCTCGCTGCTCGCCACGGAACGGTCTAGCCTCATCGGAATCGGAGCCGAGACGCTGCGGTTCCCGACCAATTGCTGCCGGGAGATGACGTTCACAGCTACGGAGGCGCGAACATTATCCCCGCTCCTGGTGCTTCCTCGCCGCTGGTTACCGTTCAGGGCGGTGGAGTCACCCTCGCGAACCTGACCGTCGATGGCTACAACAAAGTAGCCGAGACTAAAACGGGTTCGGATTCTGTCGCCTTGGCCATCCGTGGAGGCTTCGAGTTCCGAATGGACTCCGTCCGGATCTTCCGGTTTCGAAGAACGGGAATCGATGTCGGGACGATGAATAACTCCGTGTGGCGCGATGTCTACGTTGACAATTGCGGAAGCGCGAACGACGCCGCCGTCATCATCCGCTTGGGTGAGCGTGGACTAACGAACTTCTGCCAGTTCCGCGGTCTCACAATCGAGCGGAGCGCCAATACGGCTCTTGCGATCGCCGCTGGGAGTGATGCTCATGCTGATTACGCGGAGTACTTGGACTGCGTCGGCCTTCATGTCGAGGCGGCGAGGAGCGGGAATGGCGTTCTCAACGAAGGGCCGTTGATTCGTATCGGCAATGTGACGTCGGTGGTGTTCCACGCGCTGCAGGTGCTCGGGCAGCCGTCTCCGATTATCGAGTACCGACAGCAGTTCGTAGACAATCAGAATGGCGGGAAGGAGGCGCAGGGGCGCCTCGCCTACGTTGATCCGACCGGGTTCGTCACAGCCGATCAGCTGGGCGGCGTCACATTCCTCGGCGGTGTCATCATGCAGAATCTGCCGGAAGGGACTACCCCACCTACCGCGCTTCCGTCCCTTCTGCTTGCAGCGGGATCTGCGGTCAGCCTCGTTGGGACGCGTTTCTTGCGAACCGCGACTGCTGCGATTGAGATCGAGTCGGGTTTTGCTGGGGAGGTCGTGATCGATCCGTCAGTGACGGACCGGCCCTACGACGGCGGAACATTCCTGCGGGACGGCCGTGCGGGAGGAAGCGTCTTCGCACTCCGAGGGCCGGTCATGATCGCCGGGCACGTTTCGACGCGGTCTGATGAGGCGATGGTCGCCGCTTCCGGTGGTGGGCCGGCGCCCGTAGCGACGGGGGCCGGCCTCACCGATGTTCGGGAGCTTCGCTTTTGGCAGCAACGCGGCGCGGAGCGGACCTGTCGCTAGCGTGACTTTTGGGCGGGCCTACGACGCGGTGCCCTCCGTGGTGCTGACTCCGGTTGACGCCAAGACGCAAGCGCTCGGCCTGTACGTGACTGCCTCACAGACGGGCTTCACCGTCGGAGCGACGAATCCGACCGCGGCTTCCGTGCCGGTACGCAGTGGAGCGACCGGCGAGGCTTACCAGGCCACCTACATCGTCCTCGCGTGAGAGGCTGGTGATACGCGTCGCTCATGAGTGAGCCCGTCACGCGACGGGCACGGGCCGTGGACGGGTGATCCTGGCGGACAGGTCACCCGTCCCGAACTCGACATTCGCGTAGTCTAGATCCACCTTGTTCGTCTCAGGGTCGGCCACGTCCCCGTTCGTGCCGGAGGTGTAGGCGCCGTACATGAAGCCGAGTCCTTCGACTCGGGAGTAGCCGACCGGAATCTGGGCGTTCGGATCGGAGATCTCGACACCGTTCAGCCACCATCGGACAGAGCCTCCACCCGACCTCGAGAAGGTCGAGGAGATGACGATGTGGTACCAGGCACCCGTCTCTAGCGGCGTGGGCGCACCGATGTTGTTCTCGATCAAGGTCGGCGGTTTAGACGTCGAGGAGTAGTCCGCAACCCCTCCGTCACTCCGGGCCGTGACCTGCGCCCAGGTGCCTGTCGGGTGCTTCGCGAGGACGAGGCTCAGGTCAGGAGAATAATGCTGGTGATCGCCCTTGTCAGTGCTGCAGTGCCACTGGCCGGTAATGCAGAAACCTCTCTGCATCTGCTTGTTGAGCCGGATCGAGAACGATGTCCAGATTGGGGTGGAGTAGGGACCCAGCGGCAGCTCCGATCTGATCTCGGCCCGCCGCTGGTCGACGGCATTGTCCCGGGGTGCGACGTCGCCCTGAACCAGTGTGAAATTCGTGAAATTTCGGTCGAGAGCCGTCCGGATGGAGCTGGGCTGCGCGGAGCCGACCTGGGTGTTCGAGTTGACCATGATGTGGCGCGCAGTCCGGAGGGCACCGAAAGGGTTGTCGTTGGGTACGTTCGTGAGCGCCGGCGTCCCAAGGTCGCGAATCTGCCCCGCGATCTGGGCCTTATCGGTGGAAGGAATAGCCGTCACCTGCCACACTTTCCAGCTGCCCTCGAGCGCCTTCGAGAGATCAATACCGTTTCCGCCGACAGCGTCTACCTCGGCGGTGATCCACTCGTTTTGGGTGTCAGAAGACGTGCCGACGTTCTTGCGCACCTTGGCGAAGAAGGTGTACTGGCCGTCGGGGCACCGTAGCGAGGGTGCCGTGCGATTCCACGATGTCTTCGTGTACGGGCTCTGGTAGTTACTATCCCACCCGGACATCGGCGAGGCAGCCATTGTGAGGTCCTTGACCCTCATCTCGACGGTCGCTCCGGGCAGTGCGGATTGGTCAAGGGACTCCACGAAGAGGACCAGTGTGCGCTGTCCCTCGGGGGCAGGGAGCGTTGCGGCGCACGGCCACTCGGAGGGGGTGTTGATGTCCGACGACTGCGGCTTCGTCCTCACGGCGGACGCTGCGAACAGAGGCGTCTTGATGACCACAGCTTTCGTTTTCGCATCCCACCATCCGGCCATGACGGTCGCGTCGCTCGAGGCTGGCACGCCGTTCAGCGCCACGCGCGCCTGCACGAGCACGGCAGATTGAGGATCGAAGGGCGACGTCCCGCGTAGTCCGCCAAAGGAGGTGGGGACGGTTGTGCTTCGCTTCGATGTGACCGTAAAGGAGGTCGAGTCGAACGTGGTCACGTGAGCGGAGGCGTTGGGGTCGTAGACCGTCCATCCGGTCGGTGAGCCTGTCCCATCGTCGACGAATCGGGGGTGGGGTAGTTGCTCGGCCGTGGTGACCATGAGGTTCGCAACCGACAGATAGGGCTCCGACTCGAGGGAGACTTCACTGTGACTCGGGTAGATGCCGATGACCAGGCGCCTCGGACCACGGGGATTGTTCATGCGCATGCTGATCCGCGTCGACGCTTCCTCGTCCTTCGTGCGGTAGACCGTGCACGGGTCTGAGAAGGAGCCGTTCGTGGGGTCGAACCACGCGAAGAACGCCTCGTACACCTCTCCTGCCGCGACGTTGGACATGCCGATGGTGGCGGTGACGTCGACCACTCCTTCGATCGTCTCCACGCTCCTGAATCCGCCGTAGCCTCCCGGGTCCTTGGTCACGGCCTTCATTCCGAAGGTGATCGCCGAGCCGTCTGCGCTAAGGGAGACAATGCGCTTGGTGCTGCTTGAGTGGCTCTGCCAACTGTGAGTGGTGGGGGAGAAGGTGTCCGCGAAGGTGGCGCTGTCTTTGAGGATGTTCGCGGTGGATCGGAAGACCTTGAGGCCTGTCCCCCCGCCGAGGATGTACGGATCGGACGTCGAGAGCCATGGTTCGTACGGGGTGACGACGCCGTCGACCCAGCACGTCGGCGTAGCGTTGTTGAAGGTCATCGTAACCGACGGCAGGGCAGCGGCGCTGGCGGGCGAGCCGCCGGTCACCGCGGAGGTTACCGCGACAGCGGCGGCGCCCGTGAGCGCTCCACGGACGAGTGTCCGCCGGGAGATCGGGAAGCGGGCGTGTGTGAGGTTCTCCACAGGAGACTCCTTCTGTGTGGGGATGGGGTACTGGCGGGGTTGAGGACTCTACAGATCAACGGCGATCGCGTGCGCGATGGCGCGAGATGAAGGAAGAGAAGGCCCGTGCCAGTAGCACACCTTCCGGCCACCCGTCGGGCCCACGAGGTCTCTCGGTCAGTGCTGTCTCCCAAGACCACTCGTCGAACCACCCAGAGCACTCTGCGGCGCGAGGCAGCGCTTGTCCCTGCCGCCCGAAGGGACACGATTAGAGAGAAAGCGAGTCGGAATTCGCCGTCACGTGCCTAGTGAATGGGGGACCGTAGGAGCAAACGCACCTCCTCTGGGTGAGCGAGAGGGAGGCTGTGACCGTGCCAGATAATGCTAAATGTGCTTGAAAGCAGTCAATCTTCATCTCGAAGCGCCTGGCCTAGCCGCTGAGGTGCTGGTGACCTCTGACGCGCCCGGATCACAGCGCGTTCATCATTTACTTCTTGCCGACGTGCATCTCTCCGATGCTTCTCATCGGCAAGTCGAAGTTTCGAGACACTCATCGAAGCGTGTCAAAGCAAGTGCTGTGTATGACTCGTTCTAGCGCTGATTCTCACCTTGCGTGCAGCCTGGTCTGTCTGAGTTCATGCGGAATCGCGGAACTTAGCCGAGTTGACCGTCTTTGCGGTGACAGCAGAGCATCGGCGAACCGCGGCGCCGGCGGGAGCCTTCGATGCTGTCACGGATTGCGCCAGGAGTTCCACATCGAATCGGGCAACAATGCCGACTACCGCGGATGTTCCCGTCAACAGCGGAGCCACGGTGACCGCCTACCAAGTGAACTACGTGCTGACGGCGTCGGACGGCGGTTGGGTGTTGCTCGTTCCAAGGGAAGTCCCGACCGACGCCCTCGTGCGCGGCGTCGGGTCGCCGGACCCTCAACGGATCGCACTTGCATCGGCAGAACAGCCGCGTATTGGGACCGCAGCGAGCGACGAATACTGACGTCACCGCCCGCACGACCGGACCCTCGGTCCTCTTCGGCCTATCGGGCGGATCCGCTGTCCCGTGTACGTGCTCTTCAACCTTCCACCACCGGAGGGAGCCGAGTGCTTCTGTCGCAGCGATCGCGATTTTCTCCCTCGGATCGGGTCGGAAATCATCATGGCATGGCTTCAAAAAGGTAGATTTAAATCTCGACGAATTATTCTACACTTTGATCCATAGTAGTAACGGACGCGACACCCTTCTGTATCTCGTCGGACCAACTTCATTGCACAGGACAGTCCTGGTCGTCATCGGACCAGAATCGTGCGTGGCCGCGTGATCCGCGAAGACAGGTCAGCAGTGCCATACTCTACATTCGCGAAGTCTATGTCGACCTTGTTTCGCTGCGGATCGTTGGGCACATCGCTGCTCGTACCGGTTGTGTATGCACCGTACATGAAGCCAAGCCCTTCGATTCGAGAATATCCGACGGGAATCCTTGCATCCGGGTTCGAGACCTCGGTGCCGTTGAGCCACCATCTGATAGAACCGCCACCGGACCGTGAGAAATTCGACGCAATAACCACGTTGTACCAGAGCCCCGTCGTCAGAGGATTCTGCGCTTTAATATTGTTTTCGATGAGCGTGGGAGGTCTCGCGGCAGAGGAGTAGTCGGCTACGCCCCCATCGCTCCTCGCCGTGATCTGTGCCCAGGTTCCGGTCGGATGCGCGGCGAGTACGAGGCTAAGATCAGGCGAGTAATGTTGCTGGTCGCCGGGATCGCTCGAGCAGTGCCATTGACTTGCGATACAGTAACTCCTCTCCATTCTCTTATTTAGTCGCAGCGAGAACGACGTCCAGATAGGAGTTGAATAGGGAGCAAGCGGAACCTGAGCTCTGATCTCTGCACGGCGCTGCGTGGCAGCGTTGTCACGTGGGGCGACGTCGCCTTGCACGAGCGTGAAGTTGGTGAAATTTCGGTCGAGAGCCGTGCGAATGGCGGCCGGCTGCGGCGAACCAACCTGCGAGTAGGTAACGCTCATGACGTGCCTGGCCGTCCGAAGAGCCCCAGCAGGATGATCGTTCGGTACGTTTGTCAAGGAGGGAACACCTAAGCGGGTGACCTGCTTGCCAATCTCGGTCGTATTGATCGACGGAATGAGAGTGAGCTGCCAAACTCGCCAGCTTCCTCCAAGTGCTTTCGAAAGATCAATCCCGGTGCCGCCTGTGGCCAGGACCTCTGCGGACAGCCATTCATTTTGTCCTTTCGTCGCATAGCCGACATTTTTGCTCACTTTCGCAAAAAGTGTGTACTTCCCGTCCGGGCAAAGGAGGGCCGGTGCGGATCTATTCCATGACGTCGCCGTATAAGGCGGTTGAAAATACGCGTCCCATCCTGAGCTCGGCGTCGCCACCATCGAAAGACCTTTAATGGTCATCTGAATTGTCAAGCCAGGCATCGAAGATGAATCTGAAGATTCCACAAAGAGGACCAGACTTCTCTTTCCTGCCGGCGCTGGGAGAGTCGCGGCGCACGGCCATACGGTGGGGGTGCTAATATTCGCCGCTTGTGGCTTCGTCCTTATCGAAGAGGCTGCAAAAAGTTGAGTCTTGTCGTCGATGGTCATTGTAGACGAATTCCACCAACCTGCCATGACGACAGCATCGCTGGCCATTGGCGCTCCGCTAAGAGCAACGCGCGCTTGAAGTAACACTTCTGACTGCGGGTCGAACGGCTGGGTGCCGCGAATGCCACCAAAAGAAGTCGGGGTGGTCGCGCTCCGCGTTGAGGACACGACTACTGATGACGCATCCGCACTTATAATCTTTGAAGAAGACCCGGGATCGTGGAGTTCCCATCCGGCAGGTACTCCAGATATGCCCGCAACGAACGCCGAGTTGGGCAGACGCTCCACTGGTGTCACCATGAGATCAGCGACCGAGAGATAGGGCTCGGAGGAGAGAGATATCGAACTGTGAAGAGGATAAATCCCGACTATCAGTCTCCGCGGACCGCCGGGGTTTTTCATCCGGATGCTCACCCGAGTCGCCGGCTCTCCGTCGATGGTACGATAAACAGTGCAGTTATCCGAAAAAGCGCCATTCAGAGGGTTATACCAGGCAAAAAATGCAGTATAGCTTTCGCCGCTGGGAATGTTCGACATCCCAATCGTTCCCGTCACATCGACAACCCCAGAGTCAATCATCGCAACACTGCGAAAACCACCGTAGCTTCCCGCGTCCGCGGATGCAGCTTTCATCCCAAAGGTGACAGCGGTTCCATCCTGGCTGACGGATACCACGCGTTTCGTGCTGGCCGAGTGGCTGGTCCAGGTGGGGCTATTCAAAATAAGCGCGTTCTTGAATGTCGAACTCACGCCGAGCAAATTAGTGGTCGCTCGCAACACTTTCAGCCCCGACCCCGCCCCCAAAATATTGGCATCGGTTGTCGAGATCCAGGATACGTAAGGAGTTGCAATGTCGTTGATCCAGCAGGAAGGAGTCGCTCCTCCACTGAAAACCATCGTGACGGTTGGGAGACTTTCCGCGCTTGATGCGCGTCCGGCCGCTGCGCCGATCGAAGGGGTCACACCGACAGCGGTCCCCAGAACAGCGCCGCGAAAAATTGATCTCCTAGAGATAACTGGGTGAAGTTCGTGTGGCGCGTCCATGCTGGTTCTCCCTCGATTGCGTCTGTGCTGATTTCGATCTCCGGTTGACGCTGAGAATGACGCGGACCTGAAGAGTGATGGAGCAGACACTCAGAGGCTATGGACCATAGTTCGCACAAAAGAGGTCATCGAGGTTCTTTTGCTAACGAAACACCCCGAACGAGGGCCAGAGCACGTCCGCGGGTGGGTACAACGCGCCGCGGACTTAAGGGATCGGACGTGTCGTCGCTAGGATGGGGTGGATGCATCTGCTACGGGTCACCTCATCCTGAGGACCGAGCGCGCTTCGAGAGGGGCGGAACAGCTGAAGAAGAACTGTACGGTCCCGCTTCAACCGCTCATATTGGTCGGCACGCTCGGTGATCTAGCACCTGGTCCTGGTGTGGCAAGAATCGCGCGACCCGGCGACGTTGGGGCTGCGATCGCAACAGCAAGGATTACTCGTGTCAGGGCAAACCGGACGCAAGTTGCGGCGCTCCGTCTCCTGGTGCCCACGCGGGGGGGAGCAGCATGACGCTGATCATCGGCGGTCTTCTTGTGGCCGCGCTCCTTCTGTGGCTTCTCGCTTCGCGGGTCTCAGTACCTGCGGTGATCGGCGCGGTGCTAGCCGTGCCACAAATCTATCAGATCGTGCCAGTCGTGTATTCGGGTGCTCTTGCCTGGAATCTTTTGACGCTCCCCGTGACGCTGGTTCGGATGAAGGCCTCGCTTTGGCGGGGGGCTCCTGCTCTTCTTGCTGCTTTTGTGGTTCTCCACCTCGTCTACCTGCCTCTCTCGCCCTCGGTCGGCCGAGGTGCGTTAGAGGTGATGGAGGTCCTTGGCGCGTTAGCGGCAGTACTTGCCTTCGTTCTCGCTGCGGCTGCCGATCGCGGCATATTCAAGACCGTCATGTACGCGGGCCTTCCGTTCTTTGTTCTGCAGTCTTTTCTGACCATCGCCTTTTTGGTTGATCCCGGTCTCGAGATGTCCTACCTCACATCTCCTATTGCGCCGTACTTCTCAAGCGCGGGAGTTCTTGGGCTTTTCACGACTAATTACAATAATGTGGTCGAAACCTTTAAAGCTGGCGGCATTTATCTCAACGGTAACAGCGCGTCTATGACCATGGGGGCGGCCGCGTTTGCATACTTTGGCTTCGGGAAGCTTTTTCATTCGAGGATCATGACTATTGGCTCAATCATCATGTTTATCGGAGCGATATTCACCGGGTCGAAGACTGGAATCGGATTAGCCGTCGTCCTGGCTCCTTCCATGTACCTACTCTATAAGGCTGCATCACAAGCTAATATTCTTCTGAATCGTGCGCTTGCCGTGCTGATAGGCATCCCGGCTCTGATCCTCGGAGTTCGTTTTGTTCTATCTCAAGCTGAGCAGTTTACTGAGCAGTCCTCCGATTCCGTGGAGATTCGCTCCAAGATTTGGGACGTTGCTATCGATGTAATCCAACAGCACCCCATTATAGGATCGGGATACGGTGCATTTAATATTGAACTCACGCGTGTCTCTACTACTATCGGTGTTCCGGGATCATATCCGCCTCACAACTTTCTCCTCAGCATTTGGATCGATGTCGGTCTGGCCGGAGTAGCTCTCATCTTGGCGCTTTACGCACTGATTGTCATGCAGCTCATCAAAGTAGTTCGACGCTCAAGCAAGGAGGTGTCCGTTGCGGCCATGTGCTTCATAGGTTCCGTTTCTTGGATATTTATTCACGGTATGGGTGACAACACCTCTTTCTTCGGCACTCTCAGTACGATGCCCATTTTCGCCGCAATAGTTGTCGTTTCACGGATCTTCGTCCTGGACCTCAAAGAAGGGGCCGGATCGAGTTTGTGGTCTGTCCAGCGAGAGGCTGGCAACGGATTGCTAGGGGTCGCCAAGACCCCGAGGCTGGGAGTCTACGGTTCCGCGCCTTCTGTGGCGTCGCGTCCGGGCTCTGATGCGTATGTTGCTCGTCGACGAAGCGGAAGAAGGAGAACGTGATCGCGCGAAGTTTACTCAGTGGGCTATTTCGCTATCCTGGCGCTTTCTGGAAAGTCTGGCGGGATCTCCGTACCGCTTGGTTGATGATCGCTGATGCCATTGGTAACCGGACCCGTCGACGGCGGATCGTCAGCGAGGACGAGGACGCACCCGTGATAAGTTTGACAAGTTATGGGAAGAGGATCGAAACCGCCTACTTCACTATCGAGTCGCTTGCCCGGGGAAAAGTTCTACCGTCGCGGCTGATCCTCTGGATCGGCGATAACGAAAGCGAGAATATCCCCTCCTCCCTTATGCGGCTTCAGAAGAGAGGCCTGGAAATCATCCGGACCAAAGACTACCGCTCACACAAGAAGTACTACCCTTTTGCCATCAGTGCGAAGAGCCATCAAACGGCGTTGGTAACAGTTGACGATGATACTATTTACCCCATAACGCTTCTGCAAACATTAATTCGTTTCCATGAGGCGGCGCCGGACTATATTATTGCTAATCGCGCCCGTAGGATAATCCTCTCGAAGGGTGCGATCGCGCCATATGAAAGCTGGCCAGCGGCGTCGCCGCACATTGTCTCTAGTGCAAATTTCGCTGTCGGGGTGGGTGGCGTGTTGTATCCTCCAGCCGTGGTCGACGGGCTTCGGGAGGCGGGCACTGAATTCCTGGCGGTGGCACCCCGTGCGGATGATATTTGGTTACACAAGCAGGCCTTGACACTGGGATCGAGAGTGATATTTACAGGAGAGTATGCCGAGGATGATTTCCTCGGCATACGCGGCATAGGGCGTCAGACTTCGCTCTGGTCGCTCAACGTGGTTGAGGGGGGAAATGATGCTCAGATAGCTGCGACGTACGGTTCTGCTGATAGTCGAGCGCTGGAGGCCGACGTCGCTCAATCTCGAGAAGATATTTGGACTGTCGGAAGGTGACGACGACTGGATTCTCAAAATGGGAGTTTTAAAAAAAGTAGCTGTCGGATGGATCCGGATGTATACTGTGCCTAGTTCTATTCAGGATTGCCTATCCAACGGCGTAGTCTCTGCCATCTTACAAGCCAATGCTTCGTGTGCGCAGAGCGCAACGAAGTGCTATTTGTCGGGAGAAAAGCCGTGGTAAAAATTCTTGTCGCCTCGCGCGCGCTTCCGGCACACGGTGGCGGGGGGATGGAAGTTGCTGCGTGGGACCTGATGAGCGAATGGTCGGCAAGTGGACATGAGGTCGTTGGATTGACTACGCCTGGTTCGTCCGGGTTCTCGGGCGCTCCCTTCGAAGTCAGGGTGCTACCGGGGGTCGCCGGGGGATATAGCGAGGAGTGGTTCCGCGCCACTGTGGCCGCGGCCGAGCAGATACGTCCTGAGGTGGTGTTTGGGGTAAGCGCCGGGGCGCATGAGATGGTGAAAAGTTCCGCCGCCGACGTTGTGACGATCATGCAGGCTCATGGCACCTCGATCGAGGAGGCGCGGTCAGCGTTGTCCAGCCGCTCGCTGTCTGGGGTGAGGCACGCCTTGGGCCAAATCCCCGGAATGTTGAGGGATTGGGACCGCTACCCGAAGTACGATGCACTCGTGGCTGTGGGACCGGGAATAGCGCAGGCAATCAAGTCTTATCCGCGGCGCGCGAGGCCGACTCGGCTCGAAATTATAGAAAATGGCATCAGCCTGCCGTCTCCCGTGCCAACGGATTGCACGCTGCCCCCTCTGCCTTTTGCGGCGTTCGTTGGGCGATTGTCCCATGACAAAGGCCCCGATCTCGCAATTGAGGCTTTGAAGTATTGGCCTGGCAATTTGGTGATCATCGGTGACGGGCCTTTCGACCGGGATCTGCGGGAACGCGTTGCGAGGCTAGGCCTCGGTAAACGTGTGAATTTCTTCGGTCGCCTCAGCCGGCCGGAAATTTCCTGGGTTCTCTCGTCCGCCTGTGCGGTCCTGGCGCCGTCCCGCCGACGAGAGGGGCTCCCGCTTGTCGCGCTTGAGGCTTTGGCGGCAGGGCTCCCACTCGTCACCTCTCAATCTGTTGCCGACACCTTCGGTGCATCCCGGCCGACCGGGATTCTTGTAGGGGGGGCGGAGCCTCGACGGATTGGTGCGCTTTTGACTGATGCGGAAATTCTCGTCAAATCAGGGCGGGTGCGCCTCCCGGATACTTACACACTCGAGGTGTCAGCGCGCCGCTACATAGAGCTTTTCGACGAGCTTTTGACCATCAAGCGGCGAATGAGTGGCGGTGCTGCATCGTGAGTGAGAGAAAGCATAGCGCTGAGTCGGGCATCGGCGAACGTCTTCTCAGCGGCACGGAGAGCGTTGCATCTCAGAACGGAAAACGATGACTATGAGCGGCTCGCCCCGGTCTGGTGCGGCGAGGGTCGGGAAGGAGACGACCCTCGCGAGGAGTGTTCTTTCGTCGTCCGTTGCTAACTTGATGGCGCCTCTCGCCGCCTTCGCTACCGCGCCGATTCTGGCCTATTCACTCGGAGTCGAAGGTCGCGGCGAAGTCGCCGCGGCGACTGCTCCGTTTCTTTTGGCAACTGTTGTCGCCACGATCGGTGTTCCAGAGGCTCTGACGTTTTTCGTCGCGCGAAACGTCCATGCGATGAAGCATGCCGCCGGCGCAGCCCTATGGCTGTTGATTTTGGCGGGTCTGAGTTCGGGGTTAGTCGTGTGGCTCGCCGCTCCTCTCCTCGCGGGAGGGCGTCTCGAGATAGAGCAAATGATTCAGCTTTCTGCCGCGGCGATCGTTCCGACCCTCTTATTGGGTGGTCTCCGTGGCATAGCCGCTGGTCGTGGCCGTTGGAACACGATCACGTTCGAGCGTTTGCTCGGTTCGCTGCTCAGGTTCCTCCCCATCGCTGGTCTTGCAGCGGTCGGGCAGCTGACTCCATTCACGGCTTTCCTCGTGATCGCACTTTCGCCGCTCGCTGGCGCAATAGCATACGTCCGCCTGCTGCGGATCGATGTGGGTGAAGAGGCTGAGGACGATGCGAGTAATCCGACGCGGCGGGTGCGCCTACGGGAAATGTTTTCCTATGGCGGCCGCGTGTGGGTCGGGTCAATCTCGGGAGTTCTTCTCTCCCGCCTGGATCAGCTGTTGATGATCCCACAAGCTGGCACGTACGAACTAGGGCTTTATGCCGTGGCCGTCAACGTTAGTGAAATCACTCTCGTATTGACAAGTGCGGTCGGCACAGTCATATTTGCGACAGACGCCCGTGATCGGGACAATGCCAGGGTTGGATCGACATCCCGTATTACTACCTGTCTGGCGGCGATAGCCGCGCTCGTGATTGGCTTCACAATGCCACTCTGGCTCCCGATATTGTTCGGGCGCGATTTCACGGCGGCGATAGCCAGCGCGGCGATTTTGCTGTGCGCAATTGTCGTTGGTACGCCAGGGTCGGTGGCTGGGTCGGTGCTCGCAGCGCGAGGCAACCCTGGTCTGCGAAGCGCATCGCTCGTCATCGCGGCGCTCGTTAATACGGTGGTGCTGTTTCTCCTCGTTCCTTCCCTCGGGGCGGTCGGTGCTGCTCTTGCAACCCTGGTGGGCAATGCCGTAGCGGCTGCTATGAATTTGTTCTTGGCGCGGCGTCGATACGCGATCCCCGTGACTTTGATGCTGGGCCTGCGCCAGTCCGACGTGCAGGCGATGATTCGGCCGGTATCGCGCCGGCTGGCTAGGAAACCCCTGTGAGCGAAGCTGATCTGTGGGGCTGTGGAATTGTAAAAACGATTGAGTTGAGGGAGGGTTAGAATATGTTGTCGAAGGTCGCACGTCTTTCTCGCTCCCTTGCCATTGACGTTGGTGAATCACGTTCGGTCATCTGGGCCGCCGTGGTGAATGGGCTTGCGGGTTCCCACTCTGTCAGTGCGATCGGCCGGACGGTTATATATCGGCTCGCAGGAATGCGCGTGGACCGAAGTGCTCGTATCCGCCCATCAGTAATCATTCGCTCGCCACGTCTCTCGATTGGCCCGTTGAGTACTGTCAACTACGGATGCATCTTTGACAATCGAGAGGGTGTGAGCATCGGATCCAGGGTCGGTATCGGGGTCGGTGTGCTATTTATCAACAGCGACCACGACACGAGGGATCCGCGGGCTCGAGCAGGAGCGGGGCGATCGGCACGGATTGTGGTCCACGATGGTGTCTTCGTGGGAAGCGGTGCGACAATTCTCTCTGGGGTTGAGTTGGCGCAGGGATGTGTGATTGCCGCTGGGGCGGTGGTCAAAGAATCGACGCTACCCCATGGGCTGTATGTCGGCGTTCCTGCGCGCCGGATCAAGGACCTTCCGGTGGTTTTTGACTAGACCCCTTCGAGAAAGGCGAGCACGCCGCGCGGAGGCTCCTACGGGTCGTGCGAGTTCGAATCTAAGCAGCAGGCTCCTCCGAACGCGGAGAAAAAAGATCGATTCAGAATAACTGAGCTGTAGCCGGAAAAAGGGCACAGCGGAGCGCGTCTCGAGGGATCGGTAACTTCAACGTGCCGCACCCATCGGTGAGATGCGGGAGCGAAGCGACTGAAAAGCATCGAGCACGTTGCGCACGTTGACCTCACGGGAGAAGTGGGTCCTCCAATACTGAGCTATTTCTTCATTATGCGAACGCATGCTAAGACCGACATTTTCCAGGTGTTCGAGCAGGGGAAGATCAGTGAGCGTCTCCCGTACGAAGCGCCCATCGACATATCCGGTCATCCCGATCGAGGGAGAGGTTACTACGGGAATTCCGCACTGGAGAGCGCCGACCGCCACCATGTGTCCTGCGGCTCGATCATGACGTTTCAGGGGCAGGAAGGCGACGTCGGAGTGGGAGAGAAGCTCGCCGAACATCTGCTGGCTCAGATAGCCGTGTTGCTCGATTGAGGATCCGGATCCGTTTTCCCAAAGCGGCTTCTCGCGACCTGCGCAGATGATCAGACGTACTGGTCTGCTCCACGCCTTCACTGCGTCGACCATGTCATCGATCTGGACAGTGTCGCGGTCGGATGATCCCCCGATGAAAATGGTCGTGCGCGCGTGGTCGATGCGCCGACGCGGGTAAGCGAAGGTCGTTCCGTAGAGGACGTGTGTGCTGAGCCCACCGCTCCTGTTCCAGGCGGTGGACTCGACTTCTACGGTGGCGACGATGGGGCTGCTGCCCAAGATGGCGCGAAGAGCCTTCCAACTTCGTGTTCCCTCGCTCGCGTAGATGCCCGTGACGGCCACGCGCCGGCTGCCGAGAATACGGAGGGCCGCCGCTGTCCACGGGTTCAGCGCGAGATAGCGACTGCGCGGATGAAGTACACGCGCCTTGGCCGCTCCTACTACTGCGTCGATGCCGAGACCAAGTGCGCGAGAGCCGAACCGACGCCCTTGCGGAGCTGCCCTGGCGAACCGCACGATTCCTGCTATCTCCGGTTGCGCTAGCCATGTGGTGTCGTAGTCGACTGATTGGCGGCCGAGGCCGACGACGACGTACTGGTCCTGGCGGTTCACGAGAGGTTCTCCAAGGGATAGAGCCAGCGGCGCCATGCCCTGGACGTCCGTTCGACCGCGGTGCGAGTGAGTCCCGCCAGTTCCTCGTCTTTCATGTTTTCAGCCGCCTTCAGCGCGAGGAGCCAACGTTCCGCTATGTGCAACTTCCCGGCCTCGATGAGGAGAGGGGTCGGTATCTGGTAGAGGTCGGCAAGGCTGCTGTCAGCGGGGCCGACAAACGGAGTACCACATTCCAACGCCCGGATCGCTATGCCACTTTGGTAGAAACGACGGTAGGGGACGACGATCGCACTGGCTCCGCGGAGGAGCTCATCGAGTTGGTCCTCTGAAAGGTATTCACTATGCACGTCCCACCCTTCAACAGATGGCCATCCTCGGCCCCATATCTCGAGTTCGAGCTGCCCGGCTGCCGCGGCTGCGATCCGCTCTAGTAGCTCGACATCTCGGTCAGGTTTGTACTGACCTAGCACTCGGACTGTTCGACCCCGGACGCTCGTCCGAAGACTTTCGGCAGGTAAGACCGGGTGAGGCAATAGGACCGCTTGTGCGGCGAGCCCCTGCCTGGCAAGGACGTCTTGCGCGGGACGACTGTGGATAATCAAGCCAGCCCTGTTCATGACAAGACGGGCTAGGCTTCGCCAAAGACCGGTGTATCCGGTCGCGCGGACCAGCGGTTCTGGGTCGTGCATCACCACGTGCACGTCGATCTTGAGGATCCTCAGCGTCGCGAGGGCCAGGACATCGAGGTATCCGAGAACTGGCCATGTCACGATGAGGAGGGGCCGGGACGACGACAAGAGTGGTCGTGCCGAGAGTGCGACGGCACGCATGTACTGAAGCACCCAGGCGATTCGAGAGGTGTCCTTCACCGAGGGCTCGTTTACCGAGCGGATCGTGACCTCGCAGCCTTCGTCTCGAAGGAGCCGGGCGAGCGCAGCGGTGTAGTGCAGGAGAGTCCCCCCGAGCGGGTTGACGATTGCAATCGACGGCTTACCTGGTTTCGCGGCACGCATCATTGAGCACTCCTATGCATCCAGGCGTCCGCCTCGTAGCGACCTTCGCGAGCAGGGAGACTCGCTCGTACCTCTACGCGGGGGAGAGGAACGTCGAGAGCGTTGATAAGCGCATCGGCGAGCAGATGGTTGAATTGCTGAGGGTCGTTATCGATAGGAATAACGGTATGGCCGCGATCCTCGAGCCAGTTCGCGAGCCCAGTCTGTTGTGTCGTAACAACGGTGAGCCCAAAAGAGAGACCCTCCTTGATAGGCAACCCGATCTGCTCACGCCAGCGTCCCTCCGGAATGGAAGGAGCAACTAACACTCGGTTTGTTGGCAGAAACTCGAGAACCTCGGACCATGCTAGTTGGCCAGTGTATCGGCGACTCGAGGGGCGAGCGTGGGCCCATTGTTCCACTCGGGGAGCGAGGAGGCCTGGGCCGACGATGGTCAGCACTGCACCGGGGACAGTGGCCTCCACGTGCTCCCAGGCGTCAGTGAGTGGGATGATTCCCTTTCTCTCCTCTAAGGCGCCTACAAAGACGGCAGCAGGTCTCGTCTCTTCGTCCCGTTGCTCTGCGCGTGGTGAGGGGAGTTCTTCGATTGTCACGTGATCGATGAACCGGACGAACGGCAGCGAGGTGTACAGGTCCGATGAGCCGCGGCTCGCAAAAGCGATTCGGTCAACGAAAATCCGCATGTATGCGCCGACGCATAATGAGAACGCCTTGCTGACCCCCCGGGGGACGTGGCGCCGCCCACCGATCAGTTTTGCCAAATCATTATTCTCCATCGCATATGTGGCAATGAGTCGAGGACGTGATCTGAGCGCCCCCGTGGTCTTGAAAAGAAAAGCAATCACTGCGCTAGTGGGGAGGAATCGTACCCAGAGAGGCTCCGGTATTTCGAGGATCTGCGCAGTACTATTCCAGAAAAGCGAGGCGAGGTCCCGGAGGTTCTTCTGTTCGATGCCCGGTGGAACGGTGGTTCCTTCGAGATCATAATTGCGTTTAAAATAAATCATCTTCGCGGGCGTTGTCTCGAAGTAACGCTCGATGTGTACGGCGCGAAGTTCCGGCACGATTCGAAGTGATCGCGCGTTGGCCTGGTTGGTCTTCATCGCGCGCGACGTTTTCTAGCCAGCTGGCCGAGGAGTGCGTCTTCGTAGGCTGCGCAGACTACTTCCCACGAATATCGCTCACGCCCACGTGCGTAGGCGGCCGCACTCATCCGCTCCTGGCGCTCCGGATCTCTCATGAGCGCGTCTATCGATGCAGCTATAGCCTCCGGAGAGGGTGCGACGAATTCGCCAGTGCTATCGAGAACTTCGCGGTTATACACCGTGTCTCGAGCGACCGTCGGTGCACCGCAGGACATGGCTTGCGTGAGCGCCGGGTTGGTTCCTCCTACACTGTGTCCGTGGAAGTAGGCACCGGCGTGCTGCCAGAGAGCGAACAGCTGGCGATCATCGCTGACGTGCCCGAGCCAGGTGACGTTTTTCTCCGCCGCCGCAAGTGACGCCGCCTTCTGGTCAAGCTCGTCACCGTACCCTGAGGATCCGACGATGACGACCGGCCAATTTCGGCCGAGTGTGGCCGCAGCCTCGAGAAATTCAGGGACTGTATTCTCGGGTACGAACCGAGCGACGAGGAGGACGTACCCACGGTGCGGGAACCCCTCTACCTCGGGTAGCGCCCCCGGGTCGTCACCGCCGTATGGGATGAAAGACCCGTCTCGCTTAAAGTCCTTTTTCCAACGGCGGGCGATCTCGACAGCGTCGTAGATCAGTTCGTCTCCGAATATTGCAGTTGCCTTTGCACCGCTTCGGAAGACATTTTTCGCTAGCCGACCCCACTTCGCGCGGTCCCATTCAATGCCATCGACGTTAGTGACGGTCGGTATACCTCGAGCCCGGAGGATTGGCAGCCAGAACCCATTGGCGACGTTCATCACAAGGGCCACGTCGGGCTTCCTGCGTACCGCATCGATGCATGCCGTCAGCCCATAGGTCAGCGTGCTCAACGACTTTGATTCAATTCCCCGCGTTATCCGGGTGCGTACTCGGTGATCACGAGCGGGATTGTCGTCATCGGTCGATCCGTCTCGTCCATAGACCGTGACGTCCCACCCCCGTTCGGCGAGGTAGGGCGCTAGTTGTCTGACCGCAGTCTCGAAGCCGCCATAGAAGCTCGGATACCCTCGGGTTCCGATGATTGCAACGGACTTCGACATTCCGTCTTGGCCTCTCGGTGGCTCGCTTGATAAGGGGACCGGGCGGGTTCGCGTAGTAGGCGTGACCGCCATCGGCGAACCTATGATGGTTAGGTTCTGAAGTCGTCGTGCCTCCGCAAGTTGTAGCAAGGCAGGCGGAAGGGCCCGGACACCATTCATTGTTCGACGGAGCATGGCACGGGCGAGACTGAGTTTTCTGGGGCCGATTTCAGGATGCTCGAGTCTGTACTCGGCGGCCGGGGGAAGGATCGCCTGTGCGAGAAGACGAGGGCGGTTCTCCCAGGGGGAGGAGGTGATAGCAGCGAGCCAGGCGGCCGCGCGTCCGGCTGCCACGGACGAGGTGTGCAGTGTCCAGGCGGCGAACGCCTTCGTGTCGAAGGGAGCGACCGGGGCGTCCACGCCGATACGGGTCAAGAATGGACGCAGCGTTTCGACCGATCCTGTCTTGCGCGCGAGCGAAAGGAGATCCTCTGGATCTAGCTCCAGCTCGTTTCGAGAATGGTCCCACGCGGCGGTAAGTTCGGCAAACTCCGACCGATTGCGAAGCACATGCATTTCGCGCAGACAATGAAGAGCGAGCATGGCGGAGTTTGCCACGGGGTCCATACACAAGACCTCGGTGTCCGCGATCCGCGTTGTCCGTCGGCGCTCCCACAGGACCTCGAAGACCTCCCGCTCGGGAGCGAGAAACCCAAGGAAGCTGTGATGGACGTCGATGTCGCACGGCCACTCCGGGTGAAACAGCGTTCGGGCGTGATTGCTGAGAATGCGCGGCACGTTGGCAACAAAACGTTCTTTCCAGCCGCGGGCGCGCAGGGCCTCGACGAGAGAGTCCATCCCCTCGGGATCGACCAGAACGTCTGCATCACTCGAGACGCGAGGCGAGCGCAGACCCTGTTGAGCGAGCACAGGCCCCTTGACGCAAATCGACCGCACTCCGATTTCGGCTGCGACGTGCGCGGTGAGCGCGTAGGCGAGCTGCGTGGCGCTGGAAATGTCAAGGGTGATCGGCTCGGTCATGCGCTTCGCCGTTCCCGGGCGACAGGGAGGCTGCTCGTGCTCGCGATGAGGTGTTCCTTTTGGAGTCGGGTGAGAAAACGCTCGACGTCGGGTCGGATCTGATCGGGAGGAAATCCAAGATCGTCTGACAAACGAAGAACGATTGCATCTGTGTCGGACGAGCCGTCGATCTCGTTCCAAATTGTGAAGGCAGTCCCTTCGAGCACGACGGGGCGCGAGCCGACATGCTCGAGTTCGAGGACGACCACTCGACCGTTCCCCTCAACGACGGCGGTCGACTCCAGCTTCATCCAGGCCCGATCTCTTGTAGTCAATGGATCACTCGCCTCGTGCTGCTCGTGAGGTGTTGCCAGATGGCTTCGGCTGGGCCGCGTACTTGGCCTCGGTCGCCGCCTTCTGCGGACGCCACCACGACTCGTTCTCGCGGTACCACTGCACTGTTGCGGCCAGGCCTGATTCGAAGTCGGTGTAGCGCGGGGTCCAACCGAGTTCGGTGCGCAGGCGCGTCGAGTCGATGGCGTAGCGGAGGTCGTGCCCGGGGCGGTCGGTGATGTGATCGAAGGCGTCCTCGGCCTGGCCGAACTCGGCAAGGATCCGTCTCACGACCTCGAGGTTGTTTTTCTCGCCGTCGGCTCCGATGAGGTAGGTCTCGCCAATCGTGCCGCCCTCGATGATTGCCCAGACACCGCTGTTGTGGTCATCGACGTGGATCCAATCGCGCACGTTTTCACCTGCGCCGTAGAGCTTCGGGCGGATCCCGTCGATGACGTTGGTGATCTGGCGGGGGATAAATTTCTCGACGTGCTGGTAGGGGCCGTAGTTGTTCGAGCAGTTCGACAGGGTCGCCTTGACGCCGAAAGAGCGCACCCAGGCGCGCACCAGCAGGTCACTGCCGGCCTTGGTGGACGAGTAGGGGCTCGAGGGGTTGTAAGGGGTCCGCTCCGTGAATTTTGCCGGGTCGTCGAGTTCGAGATCACCGTAGACTTCGTCGGTCGAGATGTGGTGGTACCGGACGTCGTGGGCACGCACAGCCTGCAGCAGCGTAAAGGTGCCGACGATGTTGGTCTCGAGGAACGGGGTCGGATCGTTCAACGAATTGTCGTTGTGCGATTCCGCCGCGAAATGCACGACGAGGTCGCTCTCGCTGACCAGCCTGTCAACGAGTTCGGCGTCCGCGATGTCGCCCTCGACGAGCGTCATGCGGTCGGCCACAGGAGCCAAGGACGCCCGATTGCCGGCGTAGGTGAGCTTGTCCAGCACGGTGATCTGCGCATCCGGACGTTCACGGAGGGTGAGATGGACGAAGTTGCTGCCGATGAAGCCGGCGCCACCGGTGACGAGAATACGCACGAGTGCTCCTACTGAGTCGAGAAGGGGGAGTGGGGGTGAGGAGGCGGGTGCTTGCCCGATCGACGCTAGCGCGCGCTCAGCGTCAGCGTCCGATCGTGGAGGCCGGGAGTTCAAGCAGGCGCTGGAGGTACGCTCCGTAGCCGCTCTTCGCGAGCGGAGCCGCCAGCTCGGCGAGCTGAGCGTCGTCGATCCAGGAGTTGCGCCAAGCGACCTCCTCGATGCAGCCGATCTTGAAGCCTTGGCGCTGCTCCACGACTCTGACGAACTCCGTCGCCTCGATCATCGAGTCAAAGGTGCCGGTGTCCAGCCAGGCGGTACCGCGGTCGAGAACCTGCACGTTTAAAGTGCCAGCTTCTAAGTAGCGCTCATTAACCGTCGAGATCTCTAGCTCGCCACGCGCGGAGGGGAGGATCGTCTTCGCAATACCCACGACATCGTTGTCGTAAAAGTAGAGTCCGGGAATCGCGTAGGTGCTCCGAGGATGCTCCGGCTTCTCCTCGATCGACACGGCGCGGAACTGGTCGTCGAATTCGACGACACCGTATGCTCGAGGGTCGGCGACCTGGTAGGCGAAAATCACGGCTCCCTCGACGGAGGTGTTCGCCGTCAGGGCCGTGCCAAGCGCGGTCCCGTGGAAGATGTTGTCGCCCAGGACCAGCGCGACCGAATCGTCGCCGATGAAGTCCTCCCCGATCAGGAACGCCTGTGCCAACCCGTCGGGCGACGGCTGGACCGCGTACTCGATGCGCATCCCGAGGCTCGACCCGTCTCCCAGCAGCGCCCGGAACTGGTCGTTGTACTCGGGTGTGGTAATCACGAGGACCTCGTCGATACCCGCCATCATCAGCGTCGACAGGGGGTAGTAGATCATCGGCTTGTCGTAGATCGGCATCAGCTGCTTCGAGATGCCCTTGGTGATCGGCCATAGCCGCGAGCCGGAGCCACCGGCCAGAATGATGCCCTTCATGCGCCGACTCGGACCGCGCGCGCTGCACCAGTCAGGCCTATGAGGACTGCATTGCGGACGGTAAATAAGGGAAGGATCTGCACGCTGCAAGACCCTAATCGCTGCCCGCGTCTGATGAGGTGGCGCAGTCGCGAAGGGACGGTGATCTAGGCGCGAATCTGACCCCCTTTCGGACGACACACGTCGGGCACCCGCCGTGCGGACGGTGCGCCGGTATCATCGGTTTGTTATGGCACGCATCTACGACTGCTCCGTCGACACGGACCTCCTGACCGGCACCCGTCTCGCTCGGACGGCCATCGCCCGCGGCGAGCTCGTGGTGATCCCCACCGACACTGTCTACGGCGTCGCGGCCAACGCTTTCGATGCGTCCGCAGTGCAGCGCCTGCTGGATGCGAAGGGCAGGACCCGGCAGTCACCGCCGCCCGTGCTCATCGGCGACCTGGCCGCGCTCGACGCGCTGGCCGAGAACGTTCCTGAGACCGTACGCGATCTCGCCCGAGCCTTCTGGCCCGGCGGCCTGACGATCGTGCTGCATGCGCAGCCGTCCTTGATCTGGGACCTGGGGGAGACCCGCGGCACCGTCGCCCTGAGAATGCCCGACAATCCGGTGACGATCGAGCTGCTCGCAGAGACCGGCCCCCTCGCCGTGTCGTCTGCTAACCGTACGGGGCAACCCTCCGCAACCACTGCGCAGGATGCGCTGGACCAGCTCGGCGACTCCGTCGATGTCTACCTCGACGCGGGCACCACGGGGTCCCGCTATACCGAGCGCTCGACGGGCGCGAGCGAGGCGTCGACGATCATCGACGCCACCGCGCTCAGCTTCGAGGGTGGCACGCTGCGCATTCTGCGCCAGGGCGTCGTGTCGGCCGATCGAATTCGCGAGGTCGTCGGTGAGTTGCTGGCCGACCCCGATGCCGTCGTGACCGAGGACGATGCCGCTTTATCCGAGCAGGATGCACCTCGGATCGATGAGGAGAGCGGAACCGCGCCCGCTGCTGCGCCGCCCGCCGCCGCCCGCCCGGACTGGGCCTCAGGAGCGCGCCTGCAGGACGCGGCGACGGACGGCGCCCCGCGCAGCGACTCCGTCCCGGGTGAGTAACCTGTGATCACCTTCGCGCTCGTCTCGCTCGCCGTCGCGCTTGTGACCGGAGCACTCTCGTGGGTCATCTGGAAGCTCAGTCTGAAGTACCGGCTCTACCCCAAGATCAGGGTGCGCGACATGCACACCAGGCCTACCCCGCGCCTCGGCGGTATCGCGATGTTCCTTGGGATGCTCGTCGGTTTCGGGATCGCCTCCCAGCTGCCCTATTTCCGCCTGGTGTACGCGAATCCCACGCCAATCCTCGCGATCCTCGGGGCCAGCCTGCTGATCGTCCTCATTGGTGTCGCAGACGACATTTGGGATCTTGACTGGACGACCAAGCTCGCCGGCCAGATGATCGCCGCCGGGCTGATCGCCTGGAAGGGCGTGCAAATCGTTTCGTTGCCGATCAGCGGTCTGACCGTGGGTTCGCCGTGGATGTCGCTCATCATCACCGTGCTGGCGATCGTCCTGGTGACCAACGCCCTGAACTTCATTGACGGCCTCGACGGTCTTGTAGCGGGCGTCGCCCTCATCGCCAACGGCGTCTTCTTCCTCTACAGCTATCTGCTGGTGAAGCAGACTTCGCCGACCGACTACTTCAACCTCGCGTCGCTCATTGCCGTGGTCCTCGTCGGCGCCTGCGCCGGTTTCCTGCCGATTAACTGGCGTCCCGCGAAGATGTTCATGGGGGACGGTGGCGCACTGCTCGTCGGAATGCTGATGGCGACATCGGCGATCGCGGTCACGGGCCAGATCGACCCGGCGCAGCTCAAGGCGAAGGAATTGCTGCCCGCCTTCATCCCGATCATCCTGCCGTTCGCGATTCTCGTGGTTCCCCTGATGGACTTCGGGCTCGCCGTCATCCGCCGCCTGCGTGCCGGCAAATCACCGTTCAGCGCCGATCGCAAGCACCTCCACCATCGCCTGCTCGACATGGGGCACTCGCATCTGCACGCCGTGCTGATCTTCTACGCCTGGACCGCCGTGGTGGCGGTTAGCTGCCTGTTGATGTTCGTGGCCGCTGTTCTGTGGATCCCGCTGGTTTTCCTCGGCGTCGGACTTCTGGTGTGCACCGTGGTCACGCTCGCTCCGCTCAGTCGCCGCAAGAAGCTCGAAGCGGCCGCGCAGTCCGCGGAGGCGTCTCCCGTGCTCGATCCCCTCGACCGCGCATCCGCGACGGAACGGTTCCGTCCATCGGTCGACTTCCCGGACGACCGGGACACGACGGCGCCGCCTGTGGCGCGGAAGGAAGCATCATGACCGGAGCCTCCCCGGCCACCCCCCGCCGGCCACCCGCCTCGGTGCCCGTCCTACGGCGCACTCTCGTTATTGGCGGGATTTTCGTGCTCGCCCTGGCGGTTGTCGGCACCGTCGTCGGCTGGTTCGCCGCCGGGGGAGAGGGTGCGATCGGATCCCTCCTGGGCGCGATCGTCGGCGGTGTGATGGTTCTGCTCACCGCGGCGAGCATCCTTGTGGCGAACCGGCTCGACATCGGCGGCTTCTTCGCCGTCGTTCTCGGGACCTGGCTCGCTAAGTTCGTGCTGTTCGTCATCGCGGCGCTGGTCCTGCGGGATCAGCCCTGGCTGAACAGCACGGCGATGTTCGTCACGATTATCGTCGCCGTCCTCGGCTCGCTGGTCATCGACGTCGTCGTGGTCTCGCGCTCGCGTCTCCCGCACGTCAGTGACATCGCTCGATGAGCACGGGCCGAACGCTTCCTGAGAGGACAACGATTCGGCTCCCAGGCCGTTCTGTTGCTACAGTAGGGACGAATCCCGCAGGCGAACGTGCCGCCAGGTCGTCTCATCGCTGATGTCGGTCGTCGAGCACGAACGCCGTCCGAGCGGAAAACCCCACCTTTCGTCGTCGCGAGAGCGTTGTGTCCGAACGATTCGATTCGATCGGTTGCCACGTACCACGCCCCGAATTCCAGGAGCTAGCGCTGTTTGCTAACGCTGTGAACCTGTTGGTCTCGTCCTCGACCGGTGAGAGTGACTTCCACACCCCGTCGATCTCCGAGTTCTTCCCGCCCGGTTTCCTCTTCGAGGGGACCCCTTTCGAGATCAACCGCGTCATGCTGGTCCGCTTCATCGCGGTCATCGCTCTGATGCTGTTCTTCTGGCTCGGAACGCGCAAGCTGCGCCTCGTGCCCGGCCGCTTCCAGAGCGTCGTCGAGATGGCCTTCGACTTCGTGCGCGTCACGATCGCGAAGGACATCCTCGGCGAGAAGGATGCCCGCCGGTTCCTCCCCATCCTCGTGACGATCTTCTTCGCGATCATCTCGATGAACCTCACCGGTATCGTGCCGTTCCTCAACATTGCGGGCACGTCCGTGGTCGGGATGCCCCTCTTCCTCGGACTGGTTGCGTACGTCACGTTCATCTACGCGGGCATCAAGGACCGCGGGATGGGCTTCTTCAAGAACGCCCTGTTCCCGCCCGGGGCGCCGTTCCTGATCTACTTCATCCTCACGCCGATCGAGCTGCTGCAGACCTTCATCATCCGTCCGCTCTCGCTCGCGCTGCGACTCGTGATGAACATGATCGTCGGGCACCTGCTCCTGGTGCTCTGCTTCTCGGCCACGCAGTTCTTCCTCTTCAGTTCTCAGGTCGACCCGGGCTTCAAGCTGTTCGGTGTCGTGACGTTCGCCTTCGGCGGCGCGTTCACGCTGTTCGAACTCCTCGTCGCCGTTCTTCAGGCGTACATCTTCACCCTCCTCGCCGCGGTCTACATCCAGTTGGCCGTCGCCGAGGAGCACTGACCCCACTACTCACGGGCTCCCGCCCGTTCTCACGACCACCCCACTGAAAGGACCCACTCGTGGACTCAGTCACCGTTCTCGCCGAACTCACCGGCAACATCGCGACGGTCGGTTACGGCCTCGCAGCGATCGGCCCCGGTATCGGTGTCGGCATCGTCGCGGGCAAGACCGTCGAGGCCATGGCGCGCCAGCCGGAGATGGCCGGCCGCCTCCAGACGACGATGTTCCTCGGCATCGCGTTCACCGAGGTGCTCGCGCTCATCGGCCTCGCCACCTACTTCATCTTCGCGGCGTAGTCGTGTTCGGTACCGCTGTGAACATCGCTGCGGAAGAAGGTGACGTCCCCGCGGTCATTCTGATCCCGGAGTTCTACGACTTCTTCTGGTCGGGGGTGATCTTCCTCATCCTGCTGTTCTTCTTCTGGAGGCTGGTCCTGCCGCGCCTGCAGAAGCTGCTCGACGCGCGCTCCGCCGCCATCGAGGGGAACATCGCGAAGGCCGATGAGGCCCAGCGCCAGGCTGAGGCCGCCCTCGAGAAGTACACCGCTCAACTGGCTGACGCTCGCGCCGAGGCCGGAGTGATCCGCGAGAAGGCCACGGCCGATGGCAACGCGATCGTGGCGGCGAAGAGGGAGCAGGCGCAGGTCGAGGCCGAGCGCATCCTCCAGAACGCGCATGCCCAGATCGAGGCGGACCGTCAGGCCGCAGTGGTCTCGCTCCGCTCCGAAGTCGGAACCCTCGCAATCGATCTCGCCTCCGGCGTGATAGGCGAGAGCCTCACTGACGACGCGAAGGCGTCCGCGATCGTGGACCGCTTCCTCGCCGACCTCGAGGCCTCGGAGAAGGCGAGTAACTGATGGGCAGCGCGTCTAGACAGGCGCTCGCGGCTGCGAAGGCGGAGGTCTCTGCTTTTTACGGCTCCGTGCCGCTCGAGGCGGCGCAGCAGCTCTTTGAGGCGGCTCGAGTCATCGACGCTCAGGCGCAGGTGCGATCCGCCCTTGTGGATCCGAGTGTCGAGGCAGGCACCAAACGGGCCCTGGTCGCCCGCGTGTTCGGGCGCTTCGACACCTCAGCCATCCGGCTGTTGACCGTCATCGCGAGTCACCGCTGGTCGAGCGCCGCCGAACTCGTCGCGGGCATCGAGGAGGTGGGGATCCGCGCGATCGCCTCCTCCGTCACGCCTGGCGTCTCGCTCGATACGGAGCTGCACGCGTTCGGCGCTGTGGTCGCGTCGGACGCGCAGCTTGAGCTTGCCCTCGGGAGCAAGCTGGCCTCGGCCGCCTCGAAGCTTGCCCTTGTGCAGCGTCTGCTCGAGGGCAAGGCGTCTGCCGAGTCGCTGGCGATCCTCCGGCAGTTGATTGCGCACCCGCGCGGTCGGCGGGTGCCGGAACTCGTCCGCTTCGCCGCCGGTCTGGTCGCCGACCAGGGCGGATACATCCTCGCGACAGTCTCGGTTGCAGCGCCACTCCCATCAGAGCAGCTCGACCGACTCCGCACGGCGCTCACGCGCCAGTACGGTCGTCCCGTCTCCGTCACCGTCGTGGTCGACCCTGCCCTCCTGGGCGGGATGCGCCTGCACGTCGGCGACGAGGTCATCGACGGCACCGTCTCCGCACGGCTGTCCGACCTGAAACTCCAACTCGCGTCCTAGCGGACGCACGTATCCTCAGAGGGCGCTGCCCTCGACCCCCGCACCATCCAGGTCAGGCCCCGACGACCTCTTTCGGCTCGCACGGACCCAACGAATAGGAATTCCCATGGCAGATATCACCATCAGCCCGGATGAGATCCGCGACGCGCTGAAGGACTTCGTCTCGTCGTACGAGCCGGGCAAGGCCTCCACCACTGAGGTCGGCTACGTCATCGACGCCGCCGACGGCATCGCCCACGTCGAGGGTCTCCCCGGCGTCATGGCCAACGAGCTCATCCGCTTCTCGAACGGCGTTCTGGGCCTCGCCCAAAACCTCGACGAGAACGAGATTGGCGTCGTCGTGCTCGGCGAGTTCTCCGGCATCGAGGAGGGCATGGAGGTCACCCGCACGGGCGAGGTCCTGTCGGTCCCTGTCGGCGACGGCTACCTCGGCCGCGTTGTCGACCCGCTCGGCAACCCGATCGACGGACTCGGCGAGATCGCCTCCGTCGGCCGCCGCGCTCTCGAACTTCAGGCCCCCGGCGTCATGTCGCGCAAGTCGGTCCACGAGCCGCTGCAGACCGGTATCAAGGCCATCGACGCGATGATCCCCGTCGGGCGCGGTCAGCGTCAGCTCATCATCGGTGACCGCCAGACCGGCAAGACGGCCATCGCGATCGACACGATCATCAACCAGAAGGCCAACTGGGAGTCGGGCGACACGAACAAGCAGGTCCGCTGCATCTACGTCGCCATCGGCCAGAAGGGCTCGACCATTGCCTCGGTGAAGGGCGCGCTCGAGGACGCCGGAGCGATGGAATACACGACGATTGTCGCGTCCCCCGCCTCCGACCCCGCCGGCTTCAAGTACCTCGCCCCCTACACCGGCTCCGCCATCGGCCAGCACTGGATGTACGGCGGCAAGCATGTCCTGATCATCTTCGACGACCTGTCGAAGCAGGCCGAGGCCTACCGCGCCGTGTCGCTCCTCCTGCGCCGCCCGCCGGGACGCGAGGCCTACCCGGGTGACGTCTTCTACCTGCATTCCCGTCTGCTCGAGCGCTGTGCGAAGCTGTCCGACGAACTCGGTGCCGGTTCGATGACGGGGCTCCCGATCATCGAGACCAAGGCCAACGACGTTTCGGCGTACATCCCGACCAACGTGATCTCGATCACCGACGGCCAGATCTTCCTCCAGTCCGACCTCTTCAACGCGAATCAGCGTCCGGCGGTCGACGTGGGCATCTCGGTCTCGCGCGTCGGCGGTGACGCCCAGGTCAAGTCAATTAAGAAGGTCTCCGGCACGCTCAAGCTCGAGCTGGCGCAGTACCGCTCACTCGAGGCGTTCGCGATGTTCGCCTCCGACCTCGACGCCGCCTCGCGCCGTCAGCTCGCCCGTGGCGCCCGCCTCACCGAACTGCTCAAGCAGCCGCAGTACTCGCCGTATCCGGTGGAGGAGCAGGTCGTTTCGATCTGGGCCGGCACGAACGGCAAGCTCGATGAGGTGCCGGTGCCTGATGTCTTGCGCTTCGAGCGCGAGCTTCTGGACTACCTGGGCCGCAACACGCAGGTTCTCAGCACCCTCCGCGACACGAACGTGCTCTCCGACGACACCGTCGCCGAACTCACCCGCGCCGTCGACGGTTTTAAGCTCGAATTCCAGACCGGCGAGGGCAAGCCGCTCGCCTCGGTCGGGCGCGAGGAGCACCGGGCAATCGCGGCCGATGAGGTCGGCCAGGAGAAGATCGTCAAGGGTCGTCGCTGACCCCGTCATCCCGACGATTCGCCACTTTGAGGACAACAGGAGACACATGGGAGCGCAACTTCGGGTCTACCGGTCGAAAATCCGTTCGGCCCAAACGACCAAGAAGATCACTCGGGCCATGGAGCTGATCTCGGCCTCGCGCATCCAGAAGGCGCAAAGCCGCGTCGCCGCCGCGGCGCCGTACTCGAACGCGATCACGCGTGCCGTGTCCGCTGTCGCGACCTACTCGAACGTCGAGCACCCGCTCACGACCGAGCGCGAGAAGCTGGACACGGCCGCGATCGTCATCTTCACGTCCGACCGCGGGCTCGCCGGCGCATTCTCGTCGAGCGTGCTCAAGGAGGCCGAGGAGCTGGCCGCACTGCTGCGCAGTGAGGGCAAGGAAGTCGTCTTCTACCTGGTCGGCCGAAAGGCAAATGCGTACTTCTCGTTCCGGAAGCGGGCCAGCGTCCGCGTCTGGACGGGCGGCACCGACCAGCCCGTGTTCGAGACGGCGAAGGAAATTGCGGATGCGGTCGTCGAGTCGTACAACCTCGATGACGAGGAGGGCGGTGTGGATGAGATCCACCTCGTCTACAACCGCTTCGTCAGTATGGTCACCCAGCAGCCGACCGTCGTCCGACTCCTGCCGCTCGAGGTTGTCGAGGGCGCCCAGGAGCAGAACAGCGAGCTTTATCCGTTGTACGAGTTCGAGCCCGACCCCGAGACGGTCCTCGACCGCCTCCTGCCCGTGTACGTCGAGAGCCGCATCTTCAACGCGATGCTGCAGTCGGCGGCCTCGGAGCACGCGGCTCGCCAGAAGGCGATGAAGTCGGCGAGCGACAACGCTGACACCCTGATCAAGACGTACACGCGTCTGGCCAACAACGCTCGCCAGACCGAGATCACGCAGCAGATTGCCGAGATCGTCGGCGGCGCCGACGCCCTGTCGTCCTCTAAATAGGACGGCTCTCCACAGTTTCGACTCCGCCCTCCGGGTGCGGTGAGACCACAGAAGGAAGAAGCAATGACACTGACCGCACCTGAGGCGGCGACCGGGACATCGGGCGGAGCCATTGGCCGCATCGCCCGCGTCACCGGCCCCGTCGTTGACATCGAGTTCCCCCACGACGCGATCCCCGAGGTCTACAACGCGCTCTACACGCACGTCGAGGTCGAGGGCGTCTCGAGCAAGCTGACCTTCGAGGTCGCTCAGCACCTGGGCGACGATCTCGTCCGGGCCATCTCGCTGAACCCCACCGACGGACTCGTCCGCGGCCAGGAGGTCCACGACACCGGTCTGCCGATCTCGGTGCCGGTCGGCGATGTGACCAAAGGCAAGGTCTTCAATGTGATCGGCGAGGTGCTCAACGCCGACGCGGACGGGAAGATCAACGGCGAGTCGTTCGAGATCACCGAGCGCTGGCCGATCCACCGCAAGCCGCCGGCGTTCGACCAGCTTGAGTCCAAGACCGAGCTCTTCGAGACCGGCATCAAGGTCATCGACCTCCTTACTCCGTACGTCCAGGGCGGCAAGATCGGCCTGTTCGGCGGGGCGGGCGTGGGCAAGACCGTCCTTATCCAGGAGATGATCCAGCGCGTCGCGCAGGACCACGGTGGTGTCTCTGTGTTCGCCGGCGTTGGCGAGCGCACGCGTGAGGGCAACGACCTGATTGCCGAGATGGAGGAGGCGGGCGTGTTCGACAAGACCGCCCTCGTCTTCGGCCAGATGGACGAGCCGCCGGGAACGCGGCTGCGCGTCGCTCTGTCGGCGCTGACCATGGCGGAGTACTTCCGCGATGTGCAGAAGCAGGATGTGCTGCTCTTCATCGACAACATCTTCCGCTTCACGCAGGCCGGCTCGGAGGTATCGACCCTGCTGGGTCGCATGCCGTCTGCGGTGGGCTACCAGCCGAACCTCGCCGACGAGATGGGCGTGCTCCAGGAGCGCATCACCTCGACGCGCGGACACTCGATCACCTCGCTGCAGGCGATCTACGTTCCCGCCGACGACTACACCGACCCGGCTCCGGCGACCACGTTTGCGCACCTCGACGCGACGACCGAACTCTCGCGTGAGATTGCGTCGAAGGGTCTCTACCCTGCGGTCGACCCGCTGACGTCCACCTCGCGCATCCTCGATCCTCGCTACCTGGGCGCCGATCACTACCGCGTGGCGACCAACGTGAAGCAGATTCTGCAGAAGAACAAGGAGCTGCAGGAGATCATCGCGATCCTCGGTGTCGACGAGCTCTCGGAGGAGGACAAGATCACGGTGTCGCGTGCACGTCGGATCCAGCAGTTCCTCTCGCAGAACACCTACATGGCGAAGAAGTTCACCGGCGTCGAGGGCTCCACGGTCCCGTTGAAGGACACGATCGAGTCGTTCGACGCGATCACCAAGGGTGAGTTCGACCACGTGGCCGAGCAGGCGTTCTTCAACGTCGGCTCGATCTCGGACGTCGAGGAGAAGTGGACCCAGATCCAGAAGGAGAACGGCTGATCATGGCCGGGACCCTGAAGGTCAGCGTGGTCTCCGCCAACGCGGAGGTGTGGTCGGGGGAAGCGAAGCAGCTCACGGCCCGCACCGTCGAGGGCGAGATCGGCATCCTGGCCGGCCACGAGCCGCTGCTCGCGATCCTCGCCTCGGGCGAGGTCCGGGTCACGGCCGCGGACGGCACCCACCTCACCGCGCAGGCAGAGGACGGTTTCCTCTCTGTCGAGAACGACGTCGTGACCGTCGTCGCCCGCGAGGCGGCACTCGTCTGACGTATTGCCGCTCACTGCGGCACCGGAGGGACCGGGCGATCATCGCGATCGTCGGGTCCCTCCGTCGTGTGTTCTGTTGTTGCTCGAAGGAATTCCGTGCAGATCCTGCTCCCGCCGTCGGAGACGAAGCGCGACGGCGGAGCGCTGCCGTTCGCGCTCGAGGCGCTCGCGTTTCCTGAGCTGCTGGAGAAGCGGCGTGCTCTGCGGGACGCGCTCATCGAGCTGTCATCCGATCGAGAGCTCTCGGCGAAGGCCCTGAAGCTGGGTCCGCGGCAGCTCGGCGAGGTCGATCGCAACGCGGCGCTGGCATCTGCACCAGGACTGGCGGCGGCAGACCGCTTCGACGGCGTGCTGTTCGACGCTCTCGACGCGGCGAGTCTTGACGCAGGCGGGCGCGAGGCGCTTGGACGAAGCGTCGTCATCCAGTCCGCTCTCTGGGGACCGGTCGGGGCGCTTGACCCGATCCCGGCCTACCGGCTGTCGCACGACTCCCGAGTGCCCGGAATGCCGCTGCGTCGGTGGTGGGCGGCGGAGGCAGGGCGGGCGCTGTCGGCGCACGCCGGGCTCGTCCTCGATCTGCGGAGTGAGGCGTACGCAGCGCTGGGCCCCCTCGAGGCGGGGGAGCGCCGCTTCTTCGTTCGGGTGCGCACACGGGATGCGGATGGACGGTTGCGCTCGCTCAACCACTTCAATAAGCACGGCAAGGGCCGTTTCGTCCGGGCCCTGGTGCAGGACCGGGTCTCGACCGAGTCGCTAAACGAGCTTTCGGAGTGGGCTTCGTCCCGCGGATTCACGCTCGCTCGCCACCACGGCTCGGGTGAAATCGACCTCGAGGTTCCGGAGACGTAGGGGTCACGTGCGGCGTGCGCAGCCCGTGAGGTGGTTGTTGACGACTCCCGCGGCCTGCATCAGCGCGTAAGCCGTGGTTGGTCCGATGAAGCGGAAGCCCTCCTGCTTGAGAGCCCGGGCGAGAGCGTCGGAGGCGGGCGTCGTCGACGGCACATCCTGCAGGCGGAGGACGCGGCTCTCCTCGCCGTCCTGGTGAAAGGACCAGACGAGGCGGTCGAGCGCTCCGACGCCGTCGCGCTCGACCAACGCGAGGGTGGCATGTGCGTTGTCGCGGGTGGCCAGGATCTTCGCGCGATTGCGGATGATGCCGCTGTCCTCCATGAGACGTTCGACATCCTGCTCGTCGATCGCGGCGACCATCTCCGGGTCGAAGTCGGCGAAGGCCTCGCGGAAGCGCGGCCGTTTGCGCAGGATCGTGAGCCAGGACAGTCCCGATTGAAATCCTTCGAGGCAAATCTTTTCGAAGAGCGGCCGATCGCCGTGCAGGGGAGTGCCCCACTCCTCGTCGTGATACCGGCGGTACTCCGGGTCCGTGCCGCTCCAGGCGCACCGCATGATCCCGTCCTCGCCGAGGCGTAGGCCCTCGACGGAACTCATCGGTGCGCGATTCCCTCATGATCGAGCAGCCAGGCCTTGGTCGTGATGCCCTCACCTGCGCTGAAACCGGTGATGCGGCCATCGCCGGCGAGCACTCGGTGGCAGCCGATGATGATCGGCACTGGATTGGCGCCCACTGCTCCGCCGATCGGCCGGCCCGAGCGCTGACGGCCGGTCACCGTGCCGAGTCTGCCGTAGGAGGTGATCTCACCGAAGCCGAGGCTCTGGAGTTGGCGCCAGATCTCGAGCTGGAAGGGCGTTCCCTGCAACGTCACCGGGAGGTCAAAGGCGCGTCGCACGCCGCCGAAGTATTCGCCTAGCTGCTCGATCGCCCGGTCGAGCACGGGGAGCCGAGACTCCGGGAGGTGCTCGTGCGGGAGCCGGCCACCCTGCTCGATGGAGAGCGAGACGATCGACTCGCCGTCACTGCCGACCTCGATGCGACCGAGGGGGCTGGATGCGCGTTGCACATGGAGTGGAGTGGTTCTCATGCGTCGAGAGTAACGGCGGCGTTGCGGCCGGACCGCCGGAAATCGAACTCTGGTGGAGAGACCGCCGAATTTTTGCCTGTGGAGGGACGATTAGCCGTTCAGAACCGCCACGGCGGCGTTCAGAGTTGTCGCAAAGAGAGCCCAGCCGAGATAGGGGACGAGCATCGCCGCAGCCAGCTTAGAGTGACGCGCGAAGGCTCTCAGCGTGAGGAACACGAGCACGTCGAGGGCCACGATGATCACGAGGCCGATCCAGAGCGCCGACGGGCCGATTAGTGGATAGGCGCCGAAGAAGAACGGTGTCCACAGGCAGTTCACGACGAGCTGCGCGACGTAGAGCATCAGGGCCCCGCGGGCGCCCCGCTCACCACGTCGCCGCCAGACGAGCCAGGCGGCGACGGACATCAGAATATAGAGAGCCGTCCAGACGGGTCCGAATAACACGTTCGGGGGAGACCAGGGAGCCTTCTCGGCCGTGGCGTACCAGCCGTTGACGTTGGACAGGGTGGATACCGTGCCGAATCCTGCGACCGCGAAGGAGATCGCGAGGAAGGCGATCAGGACAAGGGCGGAATGCAGGCTGCTCGTCTCGTCCTCCGATCGGAGGGTGGTGCTCTGGTGACTCATGGCGGCTCCTGACGTCGTCCTTTGACAGTAGGCAGCGGCGTGACCGCTCCCCAGGAGTTGCCTCACGACCGCCAGTGGGTTAGCTCCCTCCACAGCGGGCAAATCGGTCAGTTTCTCCGACGGCAGGGTCAATGCCACCGCACGGACCTCGTTCTCCTGGGCAGGATCGGCCCATGACCCCATCACTCCTGCACTTCTCGTCCCCGCTCGCCCATTCCCTCCTCCGCACTCGTCGCGCAGCGCTCGGACGGTTCGACGACCTCGACCGGACGCCGTCGGCCTTCCGTCCCGATATCGGACCGGAGGATGTGTGCGAGCGCCTGAGCGCTTCCCTCAAGCGGCGGCACGACACTCCTGCTGTGTCGCCGGGTCAGCGAGCCGCGCAGCATGGTGGAGCGCGTGACACCCTTCAGAGAGGAGCGACTGCGCTGGTTCCTGAGGTCGATCGTGACGAGTCCTTTGCGGTCGCCTCCGCGGTGGACCGACTCCTCGACCGGCACCCACGGGCCGAGCTGCCGAAGGCGATCCTCGCGGGGGTAGACGACCTGGTGCGTCGGGCCGTCAGCGGTTCGACCGGCCTGGTGCGCGCGGCGAGCGCAGCCGCTCTCATCGTCGCCGTTCAGCGCGGCGCAGGAGCCGATCGAGTGCTGCTCCTGAGCCGCACCGTCAGCCCTCGCTTCTCGTCAGCCGAATCCTCGCTGGTCGAAGTGCTCGCCCGTACTGCGGCGCTCGCGCCAGCCACAGAGCGCGCCGCCGTGCTCGTCGTGCTCGCTCGCTTGCTCGTGGGAGACGGACGCGCCAATGAGGCACGGGGTCTCGCCCACGATGCGGTGCGGCTGGACCCGCACCATGTCGCCGCTCGACGCCTCGCCGCCGCCCTCAGCGGGAACGGCCCCGGAGGGACGCCGGCTCGCGCCGTGCCACCGGGTCAAGTCGCATGAGCGGCGGCCCCTCCCGGTGCCTACAGGCGCGTCCAGGCCTCGGTGAGAACGCCGCGCAGAATTTGCTCGATTTCGTCGAACTCGGTCTGCCCGATCGTCAACGGGGGAGCGAGCTGCACCACCGGGTCCCCGCGGTCGTCCGCTCGGCAGTAGAGGCCCGCGTCGAACAGCGCCTTCGAAAGGAAGCCCCGCAGCAACCGCTCGGACTCGTCTTCGTCGAACGTCTCCTTCGTCGCCTTATCCTTGACCAGTTCAATTCCGAAGAAGTAGCCGGCACCGCGCACGTCGCCCACGATCGGCAGGTCGAGGAGCTTCTCGAGCGTCGAGCGGAAGCGAGGCGAGTTCTCCCGCACCCTCTCGTTGAGACCCTCCTCTTCGAAGATGTCGAGGTTCTCGAGGGCGACCGCGGCCGAGACGGGGTGCCCGCCGAAGGTGTAGCCGTGCGGGAAGACGACCTGGCCGTGGCGGAAGGGCTCGTAGATCCGATCGCTGACGATTGTCGCGCCGATGGGGGAGTAGCCGCTGGTCATGCCTTTGGCGCAGGTAATCATGTCGGGCACGTAGCCGTACTCATCGCAAGCGAACATGTGGCCGATCCGCCCAAAGGCGCAAATGACCTCGTCCGAAACGAGGAGCACGTCGTGGTTGTCGCAGATCTCGCGCACCCGCTGGAAGTAGCCGGGCGGAGGCGGGAAGCAGCCGCCGGAGTTCTGCACCGGCTCGAGGAACACGGCCGCAACGGTCTCGGGGCCCTCGAACTCGATCATCTCCTCGATGCGGTTCGCCGCCCAGAGCCCGAAGGCTTCGAGGTCGTCGGCGTGCTCGGGCGCGCGGTAGAAATTCGTGTTCGGCACCCGGAAACCGCCGGGAACGATCGGCTCGAACATCGACTTCATCCCCGGGATGCCGGTGATAGCGAGGGCGCCCTGCGGGGTGCCGTGGTAGGCGACCGAGCGCGAAATTACCTTGTGCTTACCCGGCTTGCCCTGCAGCTTCCAGTAGTGCTTGGCCAGCTTGAACGCCGTCTCGACGGCCTCACCCCCTCCGGTCGAGAAAAAGACGCGGTTCAGGTCGCCGGGAGCATGATGAGCGAGACGGTCGGCCAGCCCGATGGCCGAGGGCGTGGCATACGACCAGAGCGGGAAGAAGGAGAGCTCGGAGGCCTGCTTCGCTGCTGCCTCGGCCAGACGCTTGCGTCCGTGGCCTGCGTTCACAACGAAGAGGCCGGAGAGTCCGTCGAAGTACTTCCGGCCCGTGCTGTCCCAGATGTGGTGGCCCTCGCCGCGAGTGATGATCGGCACTCCCGCGCCAGAGTCCATTGTGGACTGCCGGGTAAAGTGCATCCAGAGATGGTCTTGTGCCTTCTTCTGCAACGACGCGTCGTCGATCCCGCCAGGAGCATCGGCACCGCGGACGGGCTCGCCCGACGCGAGGCCGGAAGTCGAGAAGGCTGTCTTTGTGGTCATCGGTTACCGCGTTCCCCAGTTATACAACTGCTTATGGAGTTTCAGATAGACGAACGTCTCGGTCGAGAGGACGCCCGGTATCGAGCGGATGTCCTCATTGAGCAGGGCGATCAGGTCATCGTCGTTCTCGCAGATGACCTCGGCGAGGATGTCAAAGGAGCCGGCCGTCAGCACCACATAGTCGACCGCAGGCATCGACGCGAGCCGATCGGCCACGTCACGAGTGTCGCCCGCCACTCGCACCCCGATCATCGCCTGACGAGAGAAGCCAAGCTGCATCGGATCGGTCACCGCGACGATCTGCATGACACCCGACTCCGTGAGCTTCTGGACGCGCTGCCGAACGGCCGCCTCGCTCAACCCGACCGCCTTCCCGATCTCGGCATACGAGCGTCGGCCGTCAGCCTGCAGTTGCTCGATGATCGCCTTCGAGACCTCGTCGAACTGGACGGGGCGCTGAGAAGGAGGGCGAGAAGGCGTCATGCGGTGATTCTCGCAGTCGTCTGGGGGTCGGGCAAGTGAATCCGCAGGGAAAACCCGCTCCACATATCGGAATCGGTGGTCGTGGGCACATCGACGCGAGCGCCGTTCTGCGATGTCATCCCTCCTTCACTTCGCGACGACAGGCACGAACCAGCCGATACGATCAGGAGCAGTTGAGGCCCCGGTGCGCCTCGGTGAGAGCGAGGAGACGCGATGACGCAGATCGGCCGCAGCCGGGCGTCCATCACCGTCCCCGTCTCGGCCTGGACCTCGGACGCCCCCTCAGCGGAGGTGACTCTCGGCTGGGCCGCCCGCACCGAGACAGGGCTTGTCCGCAGCGCCAACGAGGACAGCTATCTCGCCAAGAGTCCCCTCTTCGCAGTCGCCGACGGGATGGGCGGACACGCGGCCGGCGAGGTCGCGAGCGACGCTGTCGTCTCGCGACTCTCGACGGCGGCACTCGGAGCGACCGTCGGAGCGGAGGAGATCGACCGGGCGCTGCGCGAGGCGGTCGGGGACATCGCCCGGCAGTCGCAGACGGCCGACGGCGGGACCGGAACGACCGTCACGGGAATCGCGCTCACCGCTGTGGGGGGCGAACCCTACTGGTCCGTCTTCAACATCGGCGATTCGCGGGTCTACCTCAGCTTCTCCGGAGCACTGGTGCAGCTCACGGTCGACCACTCGATCGTCCAGGAACTTGTCGACGCCGGGCTGATCACTCGCGACGAGGCCGACGTGCATCCGCACAGCAATGTCATCACTCGCGCGGTCGGATTCCACGAGCCGCCAATTCCCGACTACCGCCTCGTCCCCGTGCTCGCCGGCTCGCGGCTCCTCGTCTGCTCGGACGGGCTGACGAAAGAGCTCACCGATAATGGGCTCGGCCACCTCCTCGGTGTCGGCGGCTCGGCTCAGGAGACGGCAGACTCGCTCATCGACGCGGCTCTCGAGAACGGAGGCCGCGACAACATCACGGTGATCGTCGTCGACGTGCTCGCGGTGAGCAGCGACGAGAATCCCAACTCGACGGCGTGAGGAGACCCAACAGGCTTCCGAGAACTCCGCCTCCGGATGCTGGTTCGCGTCGGGAGAGGCGCCCCCGGCAGTTGGTCCCGCCGCGCTGGGTACGATGGGGAGAGGAAGGGCGTTCTCGGTGATCTGCAGTACGTGTGGCTCCACCCTCGCTCCCGGGGCAATCCTCTGCGGCGAGTGCGGAGCATCGGTGGCCGCACATGCGGTGCACGGCGCCTCGCGCCCCGCCTCCTCCGGCGACACCACCATCCTCGACCCCTCCCGCCGCGCGTGGCTGCCGGGTCTCGCGCCGGGCCGTCACCGCAGGCCAGCACCCGGCGCCCCGATCGCTCCACCGTCTCAGGGCCTCGCACGCTTGAGCTTCGCGACGGGCCAACGCGCCGTCGTCACCGGCAATGGGTTGATCGGGCGCGAGCCGTTGCCGGACCCGAACGAGACGTTCCGCCACATCCTGTCTGTGCCCGACCCATCGCGGTCGCTGTCCAAGACGCATTTGGAGTTCGGCTTCGATGAGGTGGGGCTCTGGGTGCGTGATCGCTGGTCCGCGAACGGCTCCGTGCTCGTCGCACCGACCCAGGCACCCCTCCCGCTCGAGGCGGGCCGCCGCTACCGCGCAAAAATCGGCAGCCGCCTCCTGCTGGCCTCGATCGAGATGGCGGTCGAACGGGTCGACGAATCGGCCGACGGTTCCGGACGTCCGCCAACCGAGCGCTGAGCCCGCGGCCCATCGGCGCGCGCTTCACGGGTCCTGTTCCTCTCCGTTCAGAGAGACCGAATCGGCGGTCTTAGCTCCCGTAAAGCACGGATTTCGTGACGATCATGTTTCCGGATGGCTGTTCTCCTCCGTTCACCGTGACAGGCGGACGAGCGCTGTGCCAGTATTTCCCCACGTTCACGCCGGTGGGCACGAGCATCGACGCAGTCAGGAGTTCCCGCCATGACCCGTCCCCTTCCGAGGGATCCCGTCCTCCGCGACGCTATCGCCGTCGCCCGCTCGCACGATCGTGAGCGCCGAGCGGTCCTCTCGCGGCGAGCGGTCCTCGGTGGCGTCGGACTCGGCGCCGGTGCCCTGGCCCTGGCCGCGTGCGCGCCGCGGACTCGGGCCGCTCCGATCGCAGCCGCCGATCGCTCCGCGACGGATCCGCGCCTCGTCTGGGACAACTGGCCCGCCTACATGGACGAGGACGACGACGGCAACTACCCGTCGCTGAGGAGCTTCGAGGAGCGAAGCGGCATTTCAGTGACCTACAACGTCGCTGTTGACGACAACAACTCCTACTACGGCAAGGTCAAAGACCAGCTCGCGCTCGGACAGTACATCGGCTCCGACACGGTCTGCCTCACGGAGTGGATGGTCTCGCGCCTCGTCCGTCGTGGCTATGTGCAGAAGCTCGATCACGCCAACATCCCGAACATCGTGAATATGACGCCGTCACTAGCGAATCCCGACTTCGATCCGGGCCGCACGTTGTCCCTCCCGTACCAGGCCGGATTCTCGGGCATCTGCTGGAACAGGGAGAAGTTGCCGAAGGGGATCACCAGCATCGAGGAGCTGTGGGATCCGTCGCTGCGCGGTCGGGTCGGCGTGCTGAGCGAGATGCGCGACACCATCGGGCTAATCATGCTGGCGCAGGGCACAGATATCGCCGGGACGTGGGGCAGCGACGAGTTCATGACCGCGATCGACGTGTTCCGCAAGCAGGTCGACGCCGGCCACATCCGCTCTATCAGGGGCAACGCCTACCTCAACGACCTGCAGAACGAGGACACCCTCGCGGCGATCTGCTGGTCTGGCGACATCACGCTTATCAACGCGGAGGCGGGCGACAAATGGGAATTCGCCTTCCCGGATTCGGGCGGCACGCTCTGGAATGACACCTTCGTCGTGCCGATGGGCTCGCAGCGTAAGGCCAATGCGGAGGCACTGATGAACTACTACTACGAGCCTGAGGTCGCCGCCGAGGTGGCCGCCTGGGTCAACTACGTCACGCCCGTCGACGGAGCGAAGGACGTTATGGCGAGTATCGATCCGGAGTTGGCCGAGAACCAGCTGATTTTCCCCGACGAGGACACGCTCGCGCAGGCGCGCGTGTTCCGGACCCTGACGGCTGCGGAGGAGAAGGAGTACCAGGCCGAGTTTCAGAAGGTGCTTCTGGGCATCTGATGATGATGGGAACCTTCGCCGAGAGTGGCGCCGACCTCCAGCTGGTCGGGATCAGCAAGCAGTACCCGGGTTTCACGGCTGTCAACTCGCTCGATCTCACCATCCCCGCGGGCTCGTTCTTCGCCCTGCTCGGTCCGTCGGGCTGCGGCAAGACGACGACGCTCCGCCTCGTCGCGGGACTGGAAGAGCCCTCGGCCGGGCGGATCCTCCTGGGCGGCCGCGACGTCACCGCGACTAAGGCGTATGAGCGTCCCGTCAACACGGTCTTTCAGTCGTACGCGCTTTTCCCGCACATGTCGGTCCTCGAGAACGTCGCCTTCGGGCTGAAGCGACGCAGGATCGCGGACCCGATCGGCAAGGCACACGAGGCGCTGCGGCTGGTCGAGCTCGACCACCTCGCCCAGCGCCGCCCCGCCCAACTCTCGGGCGGTCAGCAGCAGCGGGTCGCCCTCGCGCGGGCGCTGGTGAACCGCCCCGCGCTGCTCCTGCTCGATGAGCCGCTGGGCGCCCTCGATCTGAAGTTGCGCCGACAGATGCAGCGTGAGCTCACGTCCATCCAGGAGGAGATCGGGCTCACCTTCCTCCACGTCACCCACGACCAGGAAGAGGCCATGACGATGGCCGACACCGTCGCGGTGATGAACAGGGGCCGCATCGAGCAGATGGGCGCCCCCGAAGCACTGTACGAGCTGCCACGCACAGCCTTCGTGGCCAACTTCCTCGGGCAGTCGAACCTCGTCACCGGGGAGGTGGTCGGCTCCACCGACCGCGCGCTGACCGTCGATGCGGGCGGCCACCGCGTCATCGTCCCCACCGCGCGCTGTGTGCGCACCAGCGGCGAGATCACGGTGGGCGTGCGACCCGAGAAGCTCCTGCTGCTGACCGAGGAGCCGCCCGCGAGCTCGGACCGGAACGTCCTCGGCCCCGGCCGGGTGATCGACGTCTCCTTCAGCGGGGTCAGCACGCAGTACACCATCCAGGTGCCGGGGCTCGGGCCCGTGGTCGTCTTCGCGCAGAACATGGTCTTCGGACCGGTCGTCTCGGAGGGCGCCGAGGTGTGGGTGACCTTCAGCACCGAGCATGGCTTCGGTCTCGCGGACGAGCCGGGAACGGTGCCGCGCTTCGAGGCCGACGACTCGACCAGCGCGATCGCCCTTCAGCGCCGGGGCCTGCTCGTCGGCCGTCGGGCAGGGGCGTAGGCGTGGCGTTCGCTGCCTTCGCCTCGGGTCCGGCACCGGCGTCGCATGCTCCCGTCCGCAGGCGCTCCACCGTCGCCCTCGTCCTGCTGGTGCCGGGCATCGCCTACCTGCTTCTGTTCTTTCTGGCGCCGCTGATCTCGCTCGTGCTCACCTCGTTCCAGGCCGAGATCCCGGACGGGGACATCGGGGAGTACGCGCCCGGCTTCGCCTGGCAGAACTACCTCATCGTGATGGCCGACTACTGGCCGCACGCGGTGCGCTCCTTCGGCTACGCGCTCAGTGCGACAGTTCTCGCGCTGCTGATCAGCTATCCGCTGGCGTACGTCATCGGGGTGAAGGCCCGGCCGTGGCCGCTCCTGCAGAATCTGCTGCTCACGCTGGTGATTGCGCCGTTCTTCATCAGCTTCCTGCTGCGCACGCTGGCCTGGAAGCAGATCCTCGCCGATGAGAGCCCGCTGGTGCAGGCGCTCACAGCGCTGGCGATTGTGCCCGGCGACGGCCACCTCACCGGCACGCCGATCGCGGTGGTGTTCGGCATCACCTACAACTTCATCCCCTTCATGACCCTGCCGGTGTACACGACGCTCGAGCGGTTGGACTTACGCCTCCTGGAGGCCGGCTCGGACCTCTACGCCCCTCCGGCCTCGGTGTTCTGGAGCGTGACGGTCCCGCTCTCGATGCCCGGTATCGTCTCGGGGACTCTGCTCACGTTCATCCCCGCCGCGGGCGACTACGTCACTGCGAGCCGCGACTTCCTCGGCTCGTCGCAGACCTCGATGGTGGGCAACGCGATCGAGGCCAACTTTCTCACGCTCGAGAACTACCCGGCCGCCGCCGCGCTCTCGATCGTCCTGATGGCCGCGATCCTGGTCATTGTCGGCGTGTACGTGAAGCGCAGTGGGACGGAGGACCTCCTGTGACCGCCACCGCCGACCGTCCGGTTGCCAGCGCCCAGGAGGCGCTTGGCGCGCCCGCTCCGTCTCCCGCGAGGCGGCTCCGGCGCTTCCCGGGCCTGGGCCTCGGTGTCTACACAGCGCTGGCACTGATCTTCCTGCTGATCCCCATCGGCTACACGCTCGTCTTCTCCTTCAATGACTCAGGCAAGAGCAATCTCGCCTGGCGCGGCTTCACCCTCGATAAGTGGGTGTCGGCCTGGACCAGCGAGGAGGTGATGACGGCCTTCGGCACCAGCCTGCTGGTCGGCGTGGTTGCGACCGTGCTGGCCACGGCGCTGGGCACGATGATCGCGATCGCCCTGGTGCGGTTCCGCTTCCGGTTCCGCTCGGCGATCAGCCTGTTGCTGTTCCTCCCGATGGCGACGCCGGAGGTGGTGCTCGGTGCGGGTCTGGCCGCGCAGTTCCTCAGCGTCGGCGTCGAGAAGGGTCTCGTCACGATCGTGCTGGCGCACACGATGTTCTGCATCAGCTTCGTCGTGGTGACGGTGAAGGCGCGAGTGGCGATCCTGGATCCGGCGCTCGAGGAGGCGGGACGCGACCTCTACGCGTCGCCGGCGCAGGTGTTTTGGCGGATCACGTTCCCGCTGCTGCTCCCGGGCATCCTCGCTGCGGCACTGCTCTCGTTCGCGCTGAGCTTCGATGACTTCATCATCACGAACTTCACCTCCGGATCCGTCAGCACGTTTCCGAAGTACATCTACATTGCCGCGGCGCGTGGCGTTCCGGCCGAGGCGAACGTGATCGCGTCGGCGGTGTTCGTGCTGGCGATCGTCGTCGTCGTGCTCACGCAGGTGACGTCGGCGTCGCGGGCGAAGCGCCTCGCGCGGAATCAGGACGGCTAGACGTAGGAGGCGCGGATCGCACCGACCGGGCGCCCGCCGCCCGAGACAACGGGATCAAGGCGCAGCAAGACCTCGTTCGCCGCGGCGCGCTCGACGATCTCGGCCTCCACGAGGAGCTTGAGCGCGACGACCGTCGCCGCACGCAGGCTCCCGTCGAGCATTTTCAGCGCGACGGTTGTCCCGTCGGGCGAGGCCATGACCAGCACACCCTCGGCACCGAGCTTGGCGACGAGGCCGAGGCGCTCGATGACCACCGTGTTGTCCCGGCCCGGTCCGTCGATGGCCCACGCATTCTCGAGGATCGCGGTCGTCAGGACGCCGGCCTGGCGGTACAGACCGAACGGCGAGGTGGGGGAGGAGGAGACGATTCGCGAGATCCCCTTGGCCAGTGACGTCAGCGGGAGCGCGTGCACCGGGGCGCCGCAGCCGTCGATCCCGGTCGCGACGACGCGCTCGCCGGTCAGGCGCTCAATCGTGTCGACGATGTGCTGCTGCAGCGGATGCGTTCTCTCGAGGTAGTCCTCGGTGCTCCAGCCGTTCTGCACGCAGGCGAGCAGCATCGCGGCGTGCTTGCCGGAGCAGTTCATGAAGAGCGGGTCCGGAGTCGCGCCTGCACGAAGGAGCTGAGCCCGGGTCGCGGAGTCGCCGGGCCAGTCGGCCGGGCACTGTAGCGCAGTGTGGTCAAGGCCGGCACGGACCAACAGGTTCTGCACCAGAGCGACGTGCTGCGGGAGACCGGCGTGGCTTGCAGTGGCGATAACCGCCTCCGCCCCGCTCAGCTCGACCCCCGCGGTCATGACCGCGAGGGCCTGGAAAGGCTTGAGGCAGGAGCGCGGAAAGACCGGTGCTGTGGGCGTGCCGAGGGTGCGCGCGACGCGGCCCTCGGAGTCGAGGAGCACGGCCGACCCTGCGTGACGGGACTCAATGAATCCGGAGCGTTCGACCACCGCCAGCTCGACGGACTCGGCGACGGTGAAGGTTCCTGCGGACATCCCTCCATCTTGCCCGACTCGCCGACCCTCCCTATCCGCCCCGCCACCCACCGCGGGAGGTGGGCGCGCGCACCGACGTGTTCGCCACACTCGGCGTTTCACAGGGCGGATCGCGGCGGTGGACCGGCTAGAGGGTGGCGAAGGCGTCGGCGATGACCGAGAGGGCGTCATCGAGCAGGTCGTCGGTGAGGACGAGGCTCGGCAGGAAGCGGACAACGTTGCCGTAGGTGCCGGCGCTCAGCACGAGGACGCCGTGCTGCGCGGCGTAGTCGATGATGGCCTGGACGGCGGCGGTGTTCGGCTCCTTGGTCGTGCCGGCGGTGCCGGGCTGGACGAGCTCGATCGCCATCATCGCGCCGATCCCGCGGACGTCGCCGATGATCTCGTACTGCTCCTGCAGGCTGCGCAGGGCCGCTCCGAGGCGGGCGCCGATCCGATCGGCCTCGGCGAGCAGGCCCTCACGCTCGATGCGGTCGAAGACGGCGACGGCGGCCGCGGCGGCGACCGGGTTGCCGCCGAAGGTGCCGCCGAGCCCGCCGGCCTGAGCGGAGTCCATGATGTCGGCTCGGCCGGTGACGCCCGCGAGCGGGAGGCCACCCGCGATGCCCTTAGCCGAGAGGACCAGGTCGGGGACCAGCCCGAGGTGCTCGCTCGCAAACCAGGCGCCGGTTCGGGCCATGCCCGACTGAATCTCGTCGGCAACGAAGACAATGCCGTTCGCCGTGCACCACTCCTGCAGCGCGGGGAGGAACCCCGGCGCGGGGACCATGAAGCCGCCCTCGCCCTGAATGGGCTCGACGACGAGACAGGCCAGAGCGGAGGCGCCGACGGTCTTCTCAAGAGAGGAGATGGCACGTTCGGCCGCCTCGGCGCCCGAGAGGCCGTCGTGGTAGGGGTACGAGCTTGGCGCGCGGTGCACGTCGCTGGCAAACGGACCAAAGCCCAGGCCGTAGGGCAGGGCCTTGAAGTTCATCGCCATCGTGAGGTTGGTGCGGCCGTGGTACGCGTGGTCGAGCACCGCGACTCCGGGGCGGCCGGTGTGCTTGCGCGCGATCTTGACGGCGTTCTCGACGGCCTCGGCGCCGGAGTTGACCAGCACGGTCTTTTTTGCAAAGTCGCCCGGAGTGTGCTCGGCGAGGAGCTCGGCCACGCGGATGTACGGCTCGTAGGGCGTGACCGTGAAGAGAGTGTGCGTGAGTCGCCCGAGCTGCTCGGTGGCTGCGGCGACGACCGAGTCGTCGGTGTGGCCGATCGTGGTCACACCGATGCCGGCTCCGAGGTCGATGAAGCGGTTGCCGTCGACATCGACGAGGATCGCGCCGTGCGCGCGATCAATGTAGACGGGGAGCGCGGTGCCGACTCCGGTGGGGACGACGGCGAGGCGACGCTCGTGCAGGGCCCGGGATCGCGGTCCGGGGATCTCAGTCGCGACCAGCCGCTCCTGGGGCACTGCGGACGTGGGAACCTGGGGGGCGAGCGTGTCTGTCATGATCCTCGGAGTCTACCCGCGGGGGTCCGGCGCCCAGAGGTCCAGACCGGCTCGACCGGCCTGGTCCATCGCCGCCGAGGAGGAGACATGATGAAGTCCGAGCACGAGTACGCGGTGTCCGTCGTCTGGGAGGGGAACCGCGGGTCAGGGACGAGCGGCTACCGCGAGTACGGGCGCCAACTGGTGGTCTCGGCCGACGGCCCGGCGCCGATCCTCGCCTCGGCCGACACGCCCTTCCGTGGCGACGCCGATCGCTGGAACCCGGAGCAGTTGCTCCTGGCGGCACTCGCGCAGTGCCACCTCCTCTCGTACCTGCACGTGGCCGTGAAGAACGGAGTGGTCGTGACGGGCTACACCGACGACGCGATCGGCCGCATGGTGCAGCAGGGCGAAGGCGGCCGCTTCACCTCGGTGACGCTGCGGCCCCGCGTCATGGTCGCGGACGAGTCGATGGTCGCACTCGCGCAGGCCCTGCACGCGGAAGCATCGCAGCTGTGCTTCATCGCGAACTCGGTGAACTTCCCCGTTGCGCACGAGCCGGAGGCGTTCGCGCGCTGACCCTCAGCGGCGCTCCTGCCCGAGTGCGCGGCGGACGCGCTCGGCCGTCGTGGTGGGCGGCGACTCGTTGTAGGCGCCCGCGAGTTCCTGCTCCGACAGCACGTGAATGGCGTCCATCACCTCGTCGGTGGCATGGCGCCGAGCGCGGCCGGAGTCGGCGGAGCCGTGCGACGAGAGGTCCAGCGGTGCGCCGAAACGAACGGTGATCCGGTGCAGGCGCGGGACGCGCGTGCCGACCGGTTGCAGTTCCTGCGTGCCGATCAGGCCGACTGGCACGACGGGTGCGCCGGTCGTCAGGGCCAGCCACGCGACTCCTGTGCGCCCCCTGTAGAGGCGCCCGTCGCGCGAGCGCCTTCCCTCGGGGTAGAGGGCGAAAGCCTCGTCGCGCTCGAGGATCGCACGGCCGAGGTCGAGCGCCTGCTGCGCGGCCTGCCCGGCGCCGCGCTCGATGGCCACCGCGCCGACCGTGGTGAAGAAGGCGCGCGAGAGGGCTCCGCGCACGCCCGTGCCCGTGAAGTAGTCCGACTTCGCCAGGAACTGCACCGGCCTCGGCGCGAGCAAGGTCAGCACGGGGGAGTCGATGAACGAGAGGTGATTGCTGGCAAGGATCACGCGGCCCGAGGCCGGAACGTTCTCGCGTCCCTCTACGACGGGCCGGTACACCAGGCGACCCACGCCGCCGATCCCGAGGCGCGCCAGACGTGCGGAGAGGCCGATCCCCGGGGGAGTCGGCCTCTCGTCGTCGGTCTGCATTCCGACGAAGATACCGGCGCGTTCATGCCGCACCGGCTATGCGGTCGCTCAGCCGAACTGGGCGAGCGCCTCCTCGATCACAGTTGCCGCGTCGTCGATGAGTTCCTCGCTGATGACGACGCTCGGCATGATCCGCAGAACGCTGTCCCAGCTGCCGGCATCGAGGACGATCACTCCGTTCGTGGTGGCGTGCTTCAGGATCGCGGTGAGCGCCTCCGGGTACTGCTTCGTCGTGCCGGGGTGGACGAGTTCGACGCCCCACATGGCGCCCTTGCCGCGCACCTCGCCGACGACCGCGAAACGCTCGGCCCAGTCGCCGATCCGAGCTTGCAGAAGGCGCTCGACGCGCTGTGCCTCCTCGAGCAGGCCCTCGGACTCGATGGCCTCGAAGGTGGCTAGCGCGGCCGCGGTCGAGACGGGGTTGCCGCCGAAGGTGCCGCCGATACCGCCGGGCTGCACGGCATCCATGATCTCGGCCCGACCGGTGACGGCCGCGAGCGGGAAGCCGCCGGCGATGCCCTTGGCGGTCGTGATCAGGTCCGGGACGACTCCGTGGTGCTCGATCGAGTACCACGTGCCCGTGCGGGCGATGCCGGCCTGGATCTCGTCGGCGACGAAGACGATGCCGTTCTCGGTGCAGAACTCGGAGAGGCGGCGGAAGTAGCCGGGCGCGGGGATGATGATGCCGCCGTCGCCCTGAATGGGCTCGACGAACAGGGCCGCCAACTCCTGCGCGCCGATGTGGGTAGTGATGTAGTCGATGGTGCGCTCGGCCGCCTCCTCGCCCGTCATCCCGGCCGGGTCGCGGAAGGGGTAGCTGATCGGAAGGCTGTAGATCTCACCTGGGAACGGGCCCATGCCGGCGCGCTCGGGCCAGGGGCGGTAGGTCATCGCCATCGTGAGGTTGGTGCGGCCGTGGAAGGCGTGGTCGAGCGTCGCGATTGCCCGGCGGCCCGTGTACTTCCGTGCAATCTTCACGGCGTTCTCGACCGCTTCCGCTCCGGAGTTCACCAGGATCGAGTGCTTCTCGAAGTCGCCCGGAGTGATCTCGGCGAGCTTTTCGGCGACCTTCACGTAGTTTTCATACGGAGTGACGGTGAAGAGGGTGTGCGTCAGCTTCTCGGCCTGAGCGGCGGCGGCCGCGGCCACGGCGGGGTGCGCGTGGCCGATGGTGGTCACTCCGATGCCGCAGCCCAGGTCGATCAGGCGGTTGCCATCGACGTCGACCAGGACGGCGCCCGAGGCGTGGTCCATGTAGATGTTCGCGAGCGTGCCTGCGCCGCGGGAGACGCTCGCGACGCGGCGTTCCTGCAGGGCTACGGAGCGCGGGCCGGGGAGCTCGGTAACGAGCTTTCGGGACTGGGGGACCGAGAATTCACGCATAGTCCGATGCTAAGCGAGCAGCGCCGTCCGGGCCTGAGCAGGCGCGCCCGGCGTCCAGCACCTCCCGAGGCGCGTCCCCCAAGATGGAGACGATCCCCCAGAACTCTCGAACGTCCCCCGGCCGCGGCCGGTCAGGAAAGGTCCCCCTGTGCGCAGAACACTCGCGATCCTCGCCGTCCTCGGCGCCTCCCTGAGCCTCGGGGCGTGCACCGCCGCGGCACCGGACAGTGCGCCCACCGCCTCCTCCGCTCCGCTCGGCTGCGCCAGCGCGGGTGACGCGACCGCCGCGGTGCAGACCAGCGGCGGGTTCGCCTCGAAGCCGGTCACCGTCTTCCCGAGCCCGCTGAACGTCGAGTCAACCGAGCGCGCGGTCGCGATCGAGGGCAGCGGAGACGAGGTCACCGAAGGCGACACGGTGCTCGTCGACTACACCCTCTACAACGGCACGAGCGGCACCGAGTTCTCGGCCAGCAGCTACGCCTCGGGTGGGCGCGCGGCTTTTAAAGTCGACACCACCCAGTACCTCGCCGGGCTGGTGAAGGCCGTGAACTGCGCGACCGTCGGCTCCCGCGTGGTCGCCGTCGTGCCTCCGGCCGACGCCTTCGGCGATGCCGGGCAGAGCCAGTTCGGCCTCACCGCCACCGATTCGATCGTGATGGTCATCGACGTCGAGCGGATCGTTCCCACCGCGGCGAACGGCGAGCCTCAGCCCCCCGTGGACGGGCTGCCGACGGTGGCGCTCGCCGAGGACGGCGCTCCGACCGTCACCATCCCCGCGTCTGACCCGCCCGCCGAGCTCCAGCTCGCGGTGCTCAAGAAGGGCTCCGGAGCCACCGTCGCCGACGGCGACCAGCTGATCGTGCAGTACCAGGGTGTGGTCTGGGGCACAGGCAAGGTCTTCGACCAGAGCTGGGGCAAGCCTGCTCCCGCCTCCTTCGGCACCGGCGGGGTGATCGAGGGCTTCAAGGAGGCAGTGGTCGGCCAGACCGTTGGCTCTCAGGTGCTCGTCAGCATCCCACCTGCGAAGGGCTACGGCGACGCTGGCAACCAGAAAGCCGGGATCAGCGGCACCGACACCCTCGTGTTCGTGATCGACATTCTCGCCGTGAGCTGACCCTGGCGCTGCCCGTCCACCGTGCCAGTATGAGCAAATGCGCAGGGTCATCATCCTCGGTTCGACGGGGTCCATCGGTACGCAGGCCCTCGACGTCATCGGGGCCCACCGTGAGCGGTTCGACGTGGTTGGCCTGGCGGCCGGCTCGAACCGTGCTCTGGTCGCCGAGCAGGCAGCGGCCTTCGGAGTCGAGCACACCGCATTCGGGGTCCAGGAGGCGGAGCAGCTGATCCGCTCGGTCGATGCGGACGTGGTGCTCAACGGCATTACCGGTTCGGTGGGTCTCGGTCCGACGCTCGCGGCGCTCGAGGAGGGACGGACGCTCGCGCTGGCAAACAAGGAGTCGCTGATCGTCGGCGGCGAGCTGGTCACCTCGCTCGCCGCGCCCGGGCAGATCGTGCCCGTGGACTCCGAGCACTCCGCCCTCGCGCAGGCGCTGCTGGCCGGCGAGCACCGCGAGGTTCGGCGTCTCGTGCTCACCGCCTCCGGAGGACCCTTCCGCGGGCGCGATCGCGCCTCCCTCCGCGACGTCACCCCCGCGCAGGCCCTCGCCCACCCGACCTGGGACATGGGCCTGGTCGTCACCACCAACTCCTCGACCCTGGTCAACAAGGGGCTCGAGGTGATCGAGGCGCACCTGCTCTTCGGCGTCCCCTACGACCGGATCGACGTGACGGTGCACCCGCAGTCGGTGATCCACTCCATGGTCGAGTACGTCGACGGGTCGACCATCGCGCAGGCATCGCCGCCGGACATGCGCCTCCCGATCTCGCTCGGCCTCGACTGGCCGCACCGCGTCGCCGGAGTCGGCGTGCCGCTGGACTGGACGCGGTCGCACGCGTGGACCTTCGAGCCGCTGGACGAGGAGGCGTTCCCCTCCGTCCGCCTTGCGAAGCGCGTCGGCGAAGCTGGCGCCTCCTACCCAGCCGTGTTCAACGCCGCCAACGAGCAGGCGGTGCAGGCGTTCCATGCCGGGCGGATTGGCTATCTCGACATCCTCGCGACCGTGGAGGCGGTGGTCGACGCGCACAGCGCCGAGGGTGCGCTGACACGAGAGTCGCTGGCCGCGGCGGAGGAGTGGGCGCGGCGCGCGGCGGACGCGCGGATTGCGGGGGTGTGAGCGGCTGACGCGGCGTTAGCTGACGTGTGATCTCCTCAACGTGGACGAGGAGGTCTCTCAGCGTGCAGCGTGCGCAGCTCATCGTGGACGTGCAGGCGCACCCCAGCGTGGACTGCCGGGTCCGGCCTACAGTGTGTCGGTGGAATCCGTGCTGCTCTTCGTCCTTGGCGTCGTCATCATCGCCGTTGGGGTCGCCCTCTCGATCGCGCTGCACGAGGTCGGGCACCTCGTGCCGGCCAAGCTCTTCGGGGTCAAGGTCACTCAGTACATGATCGGCTTCGGCCCGACTCTCTTCTCGCGGCGCCGGGGTGAGACGGAGTACGGGGTGAAGGCGATTCCGCTCGGCGGCTACATCGCGATGATCGGGATGTACCCGCCGAAGCACCCGGGAGACCCCGTCACGGAGTCGCCCGTCGGCATCTTCCAGGGGATCGGTTCCGAGTCGACCCAGAAGCGCGAGCCCACACGCCCGACCATGATCGACGAGGCCCGAGCCGCAAGTGCCGAGACCATCGGCGAGGGTGAGGACCACCGGGCCTTCTACCGCCTCCCGGTCTGGAAGCGGGTGATCGTGATGATCGGCGGGCCGTTCATGAACCTCGTGATCGCGACGGTCCTGTTCGCGGTGCTGCTCTGCGGCATCGGGATCCCGCAGAGCACGAGCACGCTCGCCGCCGTCTCGCAGTGCGTGGTCCCGGAGTCGCAGCGCGCCACCGCGACCTGCACCGCCGACGATCCCCTCGCTCCCGGCGCCGCGGCTGGTCTGCTCCCCGGCGATACGATCACCGCGATCGATGGCACGCCGGTTCGCACCTGGAACGACCTCACGCCGATCATCCAGCGTTCCGTGGGCGTGCCGCTGAGCGTCGTTGTGGAGCGAAACGGCTCCCCGCTGACAGTGACGATCACCCCGGCCGAGAACCAGGTGGCGGTGACTGACGCCGCCGGCGCTGCCGTGACCGATGCCTCGGGTGCCGTCCAGACGCAGACCGTCGGCTTCATCGGGATCTCGCCCACGTCGGCGCTCGCGCAGCAGCCAATTACCGCGGTGCCGGGGACCGTCTGGCAAAACATCACGAGCGTCGCCCACGTCATCCTGAACCTGCCGCAGCGCTTGATCGACGTCGCTCAGGCCGCGTTCGGCACCGAAGCCCGCGACGCCAACGGTCCGATCAGCATGGTGGGCGTCGGGCGCATCGCGGGTGAGATCGCCGCCTCCGACCAGCTACCGATCGTGTCGAAGGTGCAGACGATGGTCGGTGTTCTCGCCTCGCTGAATGTGGCGCTGCTGGTCTTCAACCTGGTGCCGCTGCTGCCGATGGACGGTGGCCACATCATCGGCGCCCTCTGGGAGGGTCTGCGCCGCCGCATTGCAAAGCTCTTCGGTCGCCGGGACCCCGGCCCCGTTGATATCGCCCGGCTGCTCCCGCTGACCTACGTGGTCGTCCTGATCCTCGGCGGGATGAGCGTCCTGCTCATGTACGCCGACATTGTCAAGCCGATCACGCTGTTCTGAGTTTTCTTGCACGCCGGTCCCTGCCCAGCGTGCCGCGGTTGGCTTGCTGGGTGTGGGCGTGGGTGGAGCGTCGGGCGTGCGGCTTGCGGGAATCGCTGACACGCGATTCCCGCGTCCGCCTCAGAGGGGGGCCTGCCGGGGGCGGCTCTGGCGTGCCTCAGGGAACCCCGGATCGGCTAGGGAGCCAGGAGTTGCGGGCTGCCCCGACGGTCGGGGGTTCCCCCGGTAAGGGTGGCGGCTGGGAAGACGCGGCGAGCGGACGGCGTGTCTCGCGGCGCGCGTACGATGGGGCGCGTGCCAGCAGTGAATCTGGGTCTTCCCAAGGTCCCCATGACCCTCGCCCCCCGCCGCAAGTCTCGCCAGATCAAGGTCGGCAAGGTGCTTGTGGGCGGTGACGCGCAGGTCAGCGTCCAGTCGATGTGCACCACGCCGACGACGAACATCAACGCGACGCTCCAGCAGATCGCCGAGCTGACCGCCTCCGGTTGCGACATTGTCCGCGTGGCGGTGCCGAGCCGGGATGACGCGGAGGCGCTGCCGATCATCGCCAAGAAGAGCCAGATTCCGGTCATCGCCGATATCCACTTTCAGCCGAACTACGTCTACGCCGCGATCGACGCCGGTTGCGCCGCGGTCCGCGTGAACCCGGGCAACATCCGCAAGTTCGATGACCAGGTCGGCAAGATCGCTGCCGCTGCGAAGGCCGCTGGCGTGTCGATCCGCATCGGCGTCAACGCCGGCTCGCTCGAGCCGAGCATCCTGCAGAAGTACGGTAAGCCGACGCCCGAGGCGCTTGTCGAGAGCGCGGTCTGGGAGGCCAGCCTCTTCGAGGAGCACGACTTCCACGATTTCAAGATCTCGGTCAAGCACAACGACCCGGTCGTCATGGTGAAGGCTTATCGCCAGCTTGCCGAGCGGGGCGACTGGCCGCTGCACCTCGGCGTGACCGAGGCGGGACCGGAGTTCCAGGGGACCATCAAGTCGGCCACCGCGTTCGGCATCCTCCTCGGCGAGGGCATCGGCGACACCATCCGCGTGTCCCTCTCCGCCCCGCCGGCGCAAGAAGTCAAGGTCGGCCTGCAGATCCTGCAGTCGCTCAACCTCCGTGAGCGCAAGCTCGAGATCGTCTCATGCCCAAGCTGCGGGCGCGCCCAGGTCGACGTGTACACGCTCGCCAACGACGTCACCGCGGGCCTCGAGGGCATGAGCGTGCCCCTGCGCGTCGCGGTGATGGGCTGCGTTGTGAACGGTCCGGGCGAGGCCCGCGAGGCCGACCTGGGCGTCGCCTCCGGCAACGGCAAGGGCCAGATCTTCGTCAAGGGCGAGGTCATCAAGACCGTGCCCGAGGCTGAGATTGTGCAGACGCTGATCGAGGAGGCCAACCGCCTGGCCGCCGAAATGCCGGCTGATGACACCTCGACCGGTGCGCCGGTCGTCACCGTCGGCGCAAACTGAGATGGTGCGGGGCGGATCGGGATGCTCCGCCCCGCACTGCACCTCGCCCTCGGCGTGGTGGTGACCCTTCTCGCGCATCCCGCAGTGAGGACCGCGGGCCGGACTCGCGGGCCGGGGAAGGACTGCGGATAGGATCGTCCCTCGTGGTCACCCGTCTCTCGCATCTGTTCGTCCGCACGCTCCGGGAGGATCCGGCCGACGCCGAGGTCGCCAGCCACCGCCTCCTCGTCCGCGCTGGCTACATCCGCCGCCAGGCCCCAGGCGTCTTCGCCTGGCTGCCCCTGGGCCTGCGGGTCAAGCGCCGCATCGAGCGGATCATCCATGAGGAGATGGAGGCGGCGGGCGCCCAGGAGGTGCACTTCCCCGCGCTCCTGCCGCGCGAGCCCTACGAGCTGTCCGGTCGCTGGAGTGAGTACGGCGACGGCGTGTTCCGCCTCAAGGACCGCAAGGACGCGGACTACATGCTCGCCCCCACCCACGAGGAGTTCTTCACCCTGCTCGTGAAAGACCTCTACTCCTCATATAAGGACTTGCCCCTGTCGATCTACCAGATCCAGGACAAGTACCGCGATGAGGCCCGACCCCGCGCCGGCCTCCTGCGCGGCCGCGAGTTCACGATGAAGGACGCCTACTCCTTCGACTCCACGGACGCCGGGCTCGACGCCAGCTACCAGCGCCAGCGCGACGCCTACGAGCGGATTTTCGCGCGCCTCGGACTCGAGTACGTCATCGTCCAGGCCGACGCGGGCGCGATGGGCGGTTCGCGCAGCGAGGAGTTCCTGCACCCCACACCGGTCGGCGAGGACACCTTCGTCCGGTCGGCCGGCGGCTACGCGGCGAACGTAGAGGCGTACCGCACTCCCGTGCCCGCGGCACGGCCGATCGAGGGGCAGCCGGAGGCACGGGTCTTCGACTCGCCCGACACCCCCACCATCCAGACGCTCGTCGACCTCGCGAACGCGACGCAGCCTCGCCCCGACGGCCGCGCCTGGACCGCCGCCGACACCCTCAAGAACGTCGTGCTCGCGCTCACCGCGCTCGACGGCAGCCGCGCACTCGTGATCGTCGGTCTGCCAGGTGACCGCGACGTCGATCTCAAGCGCGCCGAGGTCGCCTTCGCGCCCGCCGAGGTCGAGGCAGCGACGGAGGAGGACTTCGCGAAGCATCCCGGACTGGTCAAGGGCTACATCGGCCCGTGGTCGGCCGACGGCGCTGTGCTCGGCGAGGAATCAGCCACGGGCGTGCGCTATCTGCTCGACCCTCGCGTCGTCGAGGGCAGCGCCTGGATTACCGGGGCGAACGTCTCGGGTCAGCACGTCCTCGACCTGGTGGCCGGCCGCGACTTCGCCGGCGATGGCACTGTGGAGGTCGCGGACGTCCGCACCGGCGACGAGGCGCCCGACGGCTCGGGCCCGATCGAGACCGCCCGCGGCATGGAGATCGGCCACGTCTTCCAGCTCGGCCGCAAGTACGCCGACGTTCTGGGCCTGAAGGTGCTTGACGAGAACGGCAAGCTCGTGACCGTCACGATGGGCTCCTACGGCATCGGAGTGACGCGCATCCTGGCGATCATCGCCGAGAGCACCCACGATGAGCGCGGCCTGCTCTGGCCTGCGAACGTCGCTCCGTTTGACGTGCACGTGATCGCGACGGGCAAGGACCCGGCGGCGCTCGAACTCGCCGAGTCGGTCAGTGCTTCGCTGGAGACGGCGGGCCGCGACGTCCTGATTGACGACCGACCCAAGGTGTCGCCGGGCGTGAAGTTCGGTGACGCGGAGCTGATCGGTGTCCCGGTGATCGTCATCGCCGGACGTGGCGCGGCTGACGGCATTGTGGAGCTGTGGGACCGCCGCTCGGGGGAGCGCGAGCAGCTCCCCGTCGCCGAGGCACTCGCTCGCCTCGGCGCCTGATCCGGTCCCCTCGGACACCCGGCTTGTCGGGTAAGCTCAATGGTCCCGACGCCCGGACCGCGTGCACCAGCCGCGTCTGAGTCGGAGACGGACTTCGACGTGGTCGCGACTCGCGACGCCAAGTGAATAGAGAGAAAGGCCCGCCGTGGACATCGACCTGAGCGTTCTGCGCCTCATGGAGCGCGAGCGCGAGATCCCCTTCGAGGAACTTGTGCAGATCATCGAGCAGGCGATCCTCACCGCCTACCTCAAGCACATCGGCCAGGCGGATGACGCCGACAAGTCCACCGCCGTCGATGCCCGAGTGCATCTGGACCGCAAGACCGGCCACGTGTCCGTCTTCGTGCCCGAACTCGACGACGAGGGCGCGGTGATCGGCGAGGCGGAGGACTCCCCGCGCGACTTCGGCCGCATCGCCGCCTTTGCCGCCAAGCAGGTCATCAACCAGCGTCTGCGCGACATCGCCGATGAGCATGTCCTCGGCGAGTTCAAAGGGCGCGAGGGCGACATCGTCGCCGGCATCATCCAGCAGGGCCCCAACCCGCGGATGATCCATGTCGACCTGGGCTCCATCGAGGCGATCCTCTCGCCCGAGGAGCAGGTGCCAGGCGAGGACTACAGCCACGGCCGCCGAATCCGCGTCTACGTGACGAGCGTCGGCCGCGGAGCCAAGGGTCCCTCGGTCCAGGTCTCGCGCACCCATCCGTCGCTGGTGCGCAAGCTGTTCGCGCTCGAGGTGCCCGAGATCGCCTCCGGAGTGGTCGAAATCGTGTCGCTCGCCCGCGAAGCCGGTCACCGCACCAAGATCGCGGTGCGCGCGACGGAGCCCGGCGTCAACGCCAAGGGCGCCTGCATCGGCGAGCTAGGTCAGCGGGTCAGGGCGGTCACGGCCGAACTGAACAACGAGAAGATCGACATTGTCGACTACTCGTCCGATCTGCCGACCTTCGTCGCTAGCGCTCTCTCACCCGCGAAGGTGACCAGCGCGTTCGTGATCGATCAGAGCCTCAAGGCGGTCCGCGCGCTTGTGCCCGACTACCAGCTCTCGCTCGCCATCGGCAAGGAGGGGCAGAACGCCCGTCTCGCCGCGAAGCTGACGGGCGCCAAAATCGACATTCAGCCAGATTCGGTGATGGACGGGGAATGATCCGGGAGCATCAACCGCCCAGGGGAGCGCTCCTGCGGACGAGGGAGTAGGGTGGAGCCCGTCAGAACGTGCGTCGGCTGCCGTCTGCGCGCCCCTCGGGCCTCACTTCTGAGGCTCATTCTCCACTCGAACGTCCTCGCGGTTGATCCGCGGGCGATTCGGCCTGGTCGGGGAGCGTGGCTCCACGACGACGCCGGCTGCTACGAACTCGCGGCCAAGCGGCGTGCGTTCGGCAGGGCGTTCCGGACACGCGAGAGCGTGGACGCGAGCGAACTAGAGCAGTACATCATGCGCGTTCCGACCGGCTCGGCCCCTCACCCTGAGGAGCCGGAGCAGCGCACGATCACCCAGAGAGAACAGGCAGAACGGCCCGTGAACTGATCATGAGCGAAAACTGATGAGCGGCTCGAAATGAGACCCGTCCGTTCGTGACGCCTGCCCCCGTCTTGGGTGCAGGCCCAAGACAGGAGAGAAGTGGCAAAACCACGCGTACACGAGATCGCATCCGAACTCGGTGTCGATAGCAAGGTCGCACTTGCGAAGTTGAAAGAGCTCGGCGAGTTCGTCAAGGGGCCGTCCTCGAGCATCGAACCCCCGGTCGCCCGCAAGCTCCGAGAGGCCCTCCAGGGCCAGGGCGCATCCACGGCCGGCACGTCGTCCACGGCGACGACCCCGTCGACCGCTGCCCGACCCGGAGCGCCGCGTCCCTCGGGCGCCCGTCCCTCCGCGCCGACCCCCGGTCCAGCGAAGCCGCCCGCTCCGGCTCCGCCGATGTCGGTCGCCGAGCGCCAGGCGCAGGCCCAGGCGGCTCAGGAGGCTGCGGCGGCTCAGCGCGCCCAGGCCGCCAAGGAGGCTCCGGCCGCGTCCGAGACGCCGGTTCCGACCGACGCCCCTGTCGCTCCCGCCGCAGCCGACAAGCCGGCCTCCGGCCCCACTCCCGGCGGCCCCAAGCCCGTGACCCCGCGTCCGGCTCCCGTCGCGAACACCCCGCGCCCCAGCGGCGCGTCGGGCGGCTCCAACCGCCCCGGCGGCACCCCGCGCCCGGGGAACAACCCGTTCGCCAGCAACCAGGGCATGGGACAGCGTCCCGCCGCCCCGCGCCCCGGCAACAACCCCTTTGCCAGCTCGCAGGGCATGGGATCACGTCCGACCCCGGGCAACATCCCTCGCCCCGCTGCTCCGCGCCCCGGCGTGCCCCGACCCGGCGGCCCCGGAATGGGCCAGCGCCCAGCCGGCTTCGGTCAGCGTCCCGGTGGTCCCGGCGGTGGTGCCGGACGTCCCGGCGGTGCCGGTCGTCCTGCCGGCGGCGGTTTCCAGCGCCCCGGCGGCGCCCCTGGTGGTGGCGGCGGCTTCGCACCGCGTCCCGGTGGTGGCGGAGGTCGTGGTCGCGGTCCCGGCGGTGGCACCGCTGGTGCCTTCGGTCGCGGTGGCGGCAAGAGCAAGGCTCGCAAGTCCAAGCGCACGAAGCGTCAGGAGTTCGAACTCAGGGAGGCTCCGTCGCTCGGCGGCGTCAGCGTCCCCCGCGGTGACGGGAAGACGATCATCCGTCTGCGCCGCGGCGCGTCGATCTCGGACTTCGCCGACAAGATCGAGGCCATGACCGGTGTTCCGGTGCCCCCCGGCAACCTGGTCACCGTCCTCTTCGCCCTCGGCGAGATGGCGACGGCGACCGAGTCGCTCGACGAGGCCACCTTCGAGGTGCTCGGCTCTGAGCTCGGCTTCAAGATTCAGGTCGTCTCGCCCGAGGACGAGGACAAGGAGCTCCTGGAGGGCTTCGGTCTCGACCTTGAGCAGGAACTCGACGACGAGACGGACGAGGACCTCGAGATCCGTCCCCCCGTCGTTACCGTGATGGGTCACGTCGACCACGGAAAGACGCGCCTGCTCGACGCGATCCGCAACGCCAACGTCGTCGCCGGCGAGGCGGGCGGCATCACGCAGCACATTGGTGCGTACCAGGTCGTCGCGGAGCACGAGGGCATCGAGCGTCCGATCACCTTTATCGACACCCCGGGTCACGAGGCGTTCACCGCCATGCGAGCCCGCGGTGCCCAGGTCACGGACATCGCGATCCTCGTGGTCGCGGCCGACGACGGCATCATGCCGCAGACCATCGAGGCGCTGAACCACGCCCAGGCTGCCAACGTGCCGATCGTGGTCGCGGTCAACAAGGTGGACAAGCCCGAGGCCAATCCGGCGAAGGTGCGCCAGCAGCTCACCGAGTTCGGACTGGTCGCCGAGGAATACGGCGGAGACGTCATGTTCGTCGACGTGTCGGCCCGTGCTGGCACCGGCATTCAGGACCTCCTGGACGCTGTGCTGCTGACCGCGGACGCCGGACTCGATCTGCGCGCCAACCCCAACAAGGAGGCACGCGGCGTCGCTATCGAGGCGAAGCTCGACAAGGGACGCGGTGCGGTCGCGACCGTCCTCATCCAGTCGGGAACGCTGCGCGTCGGTGACGCGATCGTCGCGGGAACGGCCTACGGCCGCGTCCGTGCGATGGCGGATGAGAACGGCAACGCCGTCCTCGAAGCCGTGCCGTCGCGTCCGGTCCAGGTGCAGGGACTCTCGTCCGTGCCCCGAGCCGGCGACACCTTCCTCGTCACCGAGGAGGACCGCACGGCCCGCCAGATCGCCGAGAAGCGCGAAGCCGCTCAGCGCAACGCCCTGCTGGCCAAGGCCCGCAAGCGCATCTCGCTCGAGGACTTCACCCGTGCTCTCGAAGAGGGCAAGGTCGAGTCGCTCAACCTCATCATCAAGGGCGACGTGTCCGGTGCCGTCGAGGCGCTGGAGGAGTCGCTCGTCAAGATCGAGGTCGACGACTCGGTGCAGCTGCGGATCATCCACCGCGGCGTCGGTGCGATCACGGAATCGGACGTCAACCTCGCGACGATCGACAACGCGATCATCGTGGGCTTCAACGTCCGTCCCGACCCGAAGGCCCGCGAGCGTGCTGCCCGAGAAGGAGTGGACATCCGCTTCTACTCGGTCATCTACAACGCGATCGAAGAGGTCGAGAACTCGCTCACGGGCATGCTCAAGCCCGAGTTCGAGGAGGTCCAGTCCGGTGTCGCCGAGATCCGTGAGGTGTTCCGCTCCTCGAAGGTCGGCAACATCGCGGGTGTCATCGTCCGCTCCGGCACGATCACCCGCAACTCGAAGGCGCGCGTGATCCGCGATGGCGTCGTCGTGGGGGACAACCTCGCCATCGAGTCGCTGCGTCGCTTCAAGGACGACGTTACGGAGGTCCGTACGGACTACGAGGCCGGTATCGGTCTCGGCAAGTACAACGACATCCAGATCGGCGACGAGATCGAAACGATCGAGATGAAGGAGAAGCCGCGAGGCTGATCCTGATCCACGGAAGGCCCGGGTCCGCCCGGGCCTTCCGGCGTTTTCTTTGGTCTTGTCACCTGTGGGGATCGGGAGGGAGCGAGAGCGAGGCACCCCGCCTGCGCCGGCACCGCCGCGCAGTACACAACCGAGCTCAAGCCCCAGAAGCAAGGCCCCCCAGCACGAGAACCGGCGGTACTGCCGGGGAGTGGTTAGATGGCGAGCTGAACGGTTCGTCGAGAGAGATGTGAGGACCAGCGATGGCAGATCCGGCACGGGCAAGGAAACTCGCCGAACGTATCCAGGTGATCGTCGCCAAGCGGCTCGAGCGCGGACTCCGCGATCCCCGACTCGGCTTTGTCACCATCACCGACGTTCAGGTGACCGGGGATTTGCAGCACGCCTCCGTGTTCTACACGGTCTACGGCACCGACGAGGAGCGCGCCGACTCGGCCGCCGCCCTCAAGGCCGCTACCGGCATGCTGCGCACCGAAGTCGGGAAGAACATCACCGCTCGGCTCACGCCATCGCTCGAGTTCATCCTTGACGCTCTCCCCGAGAACGCGAAGCACATCGAGGATCTGCTGGCCGCCGCGCGCAGCCAGGATTCGCAGGTGCAGTCGCTCGCAGCCCAGGCCGACTACGCGGGCGAGGCCGACCCGTACGTGAAGCCGCGCGAGGACGAGGACTAGGCGTCGAGCCCGAAGACCGCGGAGCCCGTGGCGATGTCGATTTCGCGGCATCGACACGGGCTTCTGGCCTGCGGAGCGGTCGGCGTTGTCAGGGCGAGGGGGAGGCAGCGAGCGGTCGGCGTCGCTGACGTCACCCGGCCGTTCGGCGCCGGGAAGCGCTCAGGAGCCGGGGAGCAGGTAGCCCTCGTCCGGCCCTCCCGTGGCGAGGCCGTCGTCGAGCAGGCCGGCCAGGGCGCGATTGCGCTGCTCCGCGTCGGTCCAGAGGGTTTCGATCTCTGCCGCTGTCACCGGCCCGTGCGCGGCGCGGAGCTCGGCCAGGATGAGGCCCCGCACCTGGCGGTCGGAGCCCTCGAACCGCTTCTGCCGGGCCTTCACCGGGCCGGTGTGCTCCGGGTAACCGTCGGCGCGCCACCGGCACAGGTCGCGGATCGGGCAGACGTCGCAGCGCGGGCTCCGTGCCGTGCAGACGATCGCGCCCAACTCCATCATCCCCGCGTTGAAGGCCGCGGCGTCGGCGAGCGGCTCAGGGAGGAGTGCGGCCATCGCGGCAAGGTCGGACTTCGTGCGCGGCGGTCCGGGCTCGGCTGCTCCGTCGACCGCTCGGGCGATGACCCGGCGGACATTCGTGTCGACGACCGGATGTCGACGGCCGTAAGCGAAAACCGCGATCGCGCGCGCCGTGTAGTCGCCGATGCCGGGAAGCGCGAGCAGAGCGTCGACATCGTCCGGGACCACATCGCCGTGCTCCTCGGCGAGAGCGACGGCGCAGGCGTGCAGACGCAGCGCCCGGCGCGGGTAGCCGAGCGACTGCCAGGCCCGAACGGCCTCTCCGGCGGGCACGGACGCTAGGGCGGAGGGCGTCGGCCATCGCTCCAGCCACTCGGCGAGGCGCGGGATCACACGGACGACCGGGGTTTGCTGCAGCATGAACTCGCTCACCAGGGTCCCCCAGGCGGGGAAGCCCTCCCGGCGCCAGGGCAGGTCGCGTGCGCTCGTGCGGAACCAGGCGACGATCGCGTCGGCGAGGGCGGTGGGCACCTGCTTACCCTAGGTGCTGCCGCGTATCGTGGACGAATGACCAGGTGGGCTCCCCGGAAGGCCGATGTGCTCGATGCTCTGGCGGCGGAGGTGCTGCACAACTACGGTCGCGGACGGGTGGCCGTCGGGATCGACGGCGACGATCCGGAGGTGAGCGGTCCGTTTGCCGTCGAGCTAGCGGAGGCGCTGCGGCGCGCCGGGCACGACGCGATGGTCGCGCACCTCGCCGATTTCTGGCGGCCACGGGCCGAGCGGGACGACTCCTCGATGCCCGAGGAGCAGCGCGCGTACCTCGGCTGCTACGACTACGAGCTGTTGCGACGGGTGCTGCTCGATCCGTTCAGGCTGGGCGGTAGCACGGGTTTCGTGCTCGCGGGCTTTGACTCGGTGCGCGACGAGGTGCGGCAGGCTCGCTGGCGGACGGCCGGGCGCGACGCGGTGCTCCTGGTCGACGGCCAGTTCGCTCTGCGGCCGGAGTTGCGCGGTGTCTGGAACACGAGCATCCGGCTCGACACGCAGGAGCCGCCGGTCGACGCGGCCTACCGGGCGAGCACCGACCCGCGCCGACTCGCGCCGATCCTGGTGGACATCCGCGACCCGGAGCAGCCGCGGCGGCTCTTCGCCGACTCCTGCTGACGGAGTCGTCGGGCGCCGATGCTCGTTACGGAGGTGGAGAGCAGGGAGTTCCTTCTTCTGGAGCTCGTTCCGGCTTGTCAGCCCCGGTTGCGAACGCGGCATCCTCAGATTGCGGCGGCCCGGCGGATGACCTCGGCGGGAGCGACGAAGGCGCCGGACTGCTCGACGTCGTGCACGAGCTCGACCAGTAACTGGTTCACCGGAGCCTCGCGGCCGCCGCGGTGAGCCGTACGCACGATCGCGCCGGCCAAGTGGTCGATCTCGCTCGGCACGCCGCGGCGGACACTCTGCAGCGTTGATCCGGGATTCGGTACGTCGCCCATGCGAGCGGCCATCCGCCGGGGGAGCAGCTCGACGAGGGGCAGCGGAGCGGCGGCGAGGGCGCGGACCGACCCGTGCGTGAGGCCCTGCAGGTCGCCGAAGCGCACCCCCGCGGCGAGGCCGATGCGCGCCGCCTCCCGCAGCGCCCGTGCGAGGACTCGGCGGAGCCCCGGGTCGGCGATCGTCTCTTGCACAGGGAGCCCGGTGATCGCGGGAAGAGCGTTGAGCTCGTTGATCAGGAGTTTCGTCCACTGCGCCCCGAGGAAGTCATCGGTCGTCTCGGTCGGCACCGCCTCCCCGAGGACCGCCGCTGCACGCCGGACGTCGTCGTCGGCGGGTCGGCCAGGGACGCCGAGTGTTGTTGTGGCCGGAGTGGTGACGCTGACGCGGCCGGGCTCGAGGTGGCTCGCGGCGAAGAGTGCCAGGGCACCGACCAGCCGCGCTTCGCGGATCTGCCGGGCTGCGGCCGTGAGCCCGTCGAGGCCGTTCTGCACCACGACGACCAGCGTGCCGTCGATGGTCCGCCGGTTCGCGCGCAGAGCGTCCTCCGCGTCCTGCGCCTTCGTGCACACGAGAGCGAGGTCGGGGACGAGGTCGAGGGTTTCGCCGCAGCGGACCCAGGCGGTGTGCTCGCCCCAGGCACCGTCGAGGCGGAGGCCCGACCGGCGGATCGCGGCGAGATGGGCACCGCGGGCGGTCACCTCGACGTCGTGCCCTGCGCGGGCGAGAAGAGCGGCGAATGTCCCACCCACGGCGCCCGCCCCGAGTACTGCAATCCTCATTCGCACAGCCTAGGACGGGTCATCACGGCGGGCGGCGTCAGGGGGAGAACTCGCGATCCCCCGGTGTATCCTCACACCCGTGCTCGAGACCCCCCGCCCGGCTTCAACGGCGTCGACCGCGTCGGCACCTCCGTCCGCGTCAACGGCTCCGAACGTCGTGGCGGCTCCCAACGTCGCGGCGGCTCCCAACGGAATCCTCCTGCTGGACAAGCCAGGCGGCATCACCAGCCACGATCTCGTTTCGCGGACCCGTCGCCGCGCAGGCACCCGCAAGGTCGGCCATGCCGGGACGCTCGACCCGATGGCGACCGGGCTGATGATCCTGGGCCTCGGCGCCTCGACGCGGCTGCTCACCTACTTGGTCGGGCTCGACAAGCAGTACGAGGCGACGATCCGCCTCGGTGCCTCGACCACGACCGACGACCGCGACGGCGAGCTGCTCGATTCCGCCGAGCCCGGCCTCGCCGCCGCACTCGCTCAGGAGACGGTGGCCGACGCGGTCGCGGCCCTCACCGGTGCCATCGAGCAGGTCCCGAGCGCTGTCAGCGCGATCAAGGTCGACGGCCGCCGCGCCTACGCCCGGGTTCGCAACGGAGAAGAGGTCGTGCTCCCGGCGCGCCCCGTGACGGTCTCGGGCTTCGACGTGCTCGCCCGGCGCGAGGTCGACGGCTTCCTCGACCTCGACGTGCGCGTCACCTGCTCGTCCGGCACCTACATCCGCGCGCTCGCCCGCGATCTGGGCGCCGCGCTCGGTGTCGGCGGGCACCTCACAGCGCTGCGCCGCACGGCGGTCGGGCCTTTCGCCGTCGGGCAGGCCGGTGACATCGATGAGCTCGATGTCACCGCCTCCCTGCTGCCGCCGACCGCCGTCGCGAGCGAGTTGTTCCCGCTCCTGCACCTCGACGCGGGGGAGGCGACCGATCTCGCGAACGGCAAGCGCATCCCGGTGCCGCAAGAGGCCGCCGATGTGAAGGGCCTGCTCGCCGCAGTCGGCCCTGGGGAACGCCTGATCGGCCTCGCCGAGCGCCGCGGCACGCAACTCAAGAGCGTCGTCAACTTTCCGACAAACGAGGTCCGGACGGTCGCTTCGTGATCGAGTGGTTCACGATCCTCCAGGTGGGGATCGCCGTCGTGGCCGGACTGCTGTGCCTCCTGCTCGGACTGCTCGGCCGGCGTCCGTCCGATGTCTCGGTGGGGGCAACGGCGATCGTCGAGCTTCTGCTGATCGTGCAACTCGCGGTCGCGATCGTCTCGCCGCTAGTGGGCAATCGGCCCTCGGGCAGCCTGCTGGAGTACTACATCTACCTGATCTCGGCCCTGCTTCTGCCGCTGGCCGCGGGTTTCTGGGCGCTGATCGAGCGCAGTCGCTGGAGCACGGTCATCCTGGGCGTCGCCTGCCTGTCGATCGCGGTCATGGTCTACCGGATGCACCAGATCTGGTTCGTCCAGAGCGCCTGAGCCGGCCCCGCTGCCGAGCCGCGCTCAGCGAGCGCCTACCATGGAGGTGCGATGTCGAAACCAGCCAGCGATGCGTCCGGACGGGCCGCTCACGACCCCCGTGTCCCCGCGGCAGCCGGAAGCGCCGACCCGAGCCGAGCACCGCGCTCCGCTCGCTCCCGGGGGCTCGGCAGCCTGCTCGTCGTCGTTTACGGGATCCTCGCGCTCGCCGCAACGGGTCGCTCGGTCTTCCAGATCCTTGACCGCTTCGATGAGGCGCCGCTGGCTTTCTCGCTCTCGGCCCTGTCGGCGATCGTCTACCTCCTGGCGACTGCGGCCCTGATCCTGCCTGGCCGGGTCTGGCAGCGGGTGGCCTGGGTGACCATCACCTTCGAGTTGGTCGGCGTGCTCGTGGTGGGTGCGCTCAGCCTCCTGGCGCCGCACCTGCTCGGACTGGCCAGCGCAGATCCGTTCGGCCGTCAGTCGACCGTGTGGGCGGCGTTCGGTGCGGGCTACCTGCTCATTCCGCTCGTACTGCCCGTGCTCGGGCTGTGGTGGCTGCGGGCGCAGGGGCAGCGCGCCGAGCAAGCGGCCGTCTGATGCGCGTCGAGACCCGGGCCAGTGATCTCGCGGGGATCGGCCCCTCCGCCGTGAGCATCGGCAAGTTTGATGGCGTGCACTCAGGCCATAGCGCGGTGATCGGGACTCTGCACGAGCGCGCCCGTGAACGCGGCCTCGCTGCGGTGGTCGTGACCTTCGATCGCAATCCTCTCAGCGTCATCGCCCCCGAGAAGTGCCCACCTACGCTCGTCGGCAACGAGCAGAAGCTTGAGTTGCTCGCCGGCACTGGAGTCGATGCGACGCTGCTCCTCACCTTCGACGAGGAGTTCCGCGCACTCTCGCCCGAGGAGTTCGTGCAGCACGTTCTCGTCGATGCGCTCGAGGCGCGGGTGGTGCTCGTCGGCTCGGACTTCCGCTTCGGTGCGCGCGGTGCGGGGGACATCGAGCTGCTCCGCTCGTTGGGCGCACGGCAGGGCTTCGAGGTCGAGTTGATTGACGATGTGCGCCCGGAGGACGGCCGTCGCGTCTCGTCCACCTGGATCCGCGAGCTGCTCGCCGACGGCGACATCGAGCACGCAACCCGGCTGCTCGGGCATGAGCCGGTCGTCCGCGGCGTCGTGGTGCACGGGGCGAAGCGCGGGCGCGAGCTGGGCTTCCCAACCGCCAATCTCTCTCCGCAGTCCCAGGGCCTCATCCCGGCGGACGGCGTCTACGCCGGCCGACTCACGACGGACGGGGTGACGTATCCCGCGGCGATCTCGGTGGGAAGCAACCCGACCTTCGTGGGGGTGCCGCCGAAGCAGGTCGAGGCCTACGTGCTCGACCAGACGCTCGAGACCTTCGATCTCTACGACCACGTGGTCGATGTGGCCTTCGTGAGGCGCATCCGCGGGCAGGTCGCGTACGAGGGCGTCGAACCGCTGATCCGGCAGATGAACGACGACGTGCTGCGCGTGCGCGAGGTGCTGGGGCTCGCCTGACCCCACTCGCCCGGAGGCTCCGCCTAGCAGCGGGCGGAGGCACGCACCAGCGGGAGAGGTTGCGGGGCCACCCGCGTACCGTGGTCCTATGAGCGCATCCCTTTCGGACTCCGCGACGCCGCGCCCCCTCGCGCTCGTGACCGGCGCGACCGGCTACATCGGCGGTCGGCTGACGCCGCGCCTGCTCGACGCCGGATTCCGCGTGCGGGTGTTGGTGCGCGATCCGCGCAAGCTCGTCGACGTGCCGTGGGCGGAGCAGGTCGAGGTCGCGCAGGGTGATCTCGCCGATCCGGAGTCGCTGGTTGCGGCGTTCGAGGGCGTCAACGTCCTCTACTACCTCGTGCACTCGATGGGTTCGGGGAGCGATCACGCCCACTTCGAGGAGATCGAGAGCCGGGCCGCCCACAACGTGGCCACCGCAGCGAAGGCTGCCGGGATCGGTCGCATCGTCTACCTTGGTGGGCTCCACCCCGAGGGCCAGGAACTCTCGAAGCACCTGCGCTCGCGGGCCGAGGTCGGTCGGATCCTGCTGGAGTCGGGCGTGCCGACGATCGCGCTGCAGGCTGGCGTCATCATCGGCTCCGGCTCGACCTCCTTCGAGATGGTCCGGCACCTCACCGATGTGCTGCCCTACATGCCCGCGCCGCAGTGGGTGCGCAACGTCATCCAGCCGATCGCGGTGCGCGACGTATTGCACTACCTGATCAGCTCCGCCGTGCTCGAGGACCGTACGCTGAACCGCACCTTCGACATTGGCGGGCCCGACGTGCTGCGCTACGGCCAGATGATGAACGGCTACGCCGTGGAGGCTGGCCTTCGGCAACGTCCGATCGCGTCACTGCCGGTGTTCACGCCGTGGCTTGCCTCGCAGTGGGTCAACCTGGTCACGCCAATCCCGCGCTCGCTGGCAGTGCCGATCATCGCCTCGCTGCAGTACGACTGCGTGGTGCACGAGCAGGACATCCGCTCGCTGATCCCCGACCCCGAGGGCGGCCTCACCTCGTACCGCCGCGCGGTCCGCCTCGCGCTGGGCAAGATGCAGGCCGGCGAGATCGAGACGAGCTGGCAGAACGCCGAGGTCGTCGGAGCGCCGAGCGACCCCCTGCCGAGCGACCCGGACTGGGCCGGTCACACGGTGTACGTGGACCTCAAGGTGCGCCGCACACACGCCGACCCGGCCAAGCTCTGGCGTGTGATCGAGGGGATCGGGGGGACCAATGGCTGGTACTCCTTCCCGCTCGCGTGGGTGATCCGCGGGTGGATGGACCGCCTCGTCGGGGGAGTTGGCCTGCAACGCGGGCGCCGCGACTCCGTCCGGCTACACGCCGGCGACGCACTGGATTTCTGGCGAGTCGAGGCCATCGAGCGACCGACGTTGCTGCGCCTGCGCGCCGAGATGAAGGTCCCGGGAGGCGCGTGGCTCGAGATGCGCGCGGAACCCTCCGACGACGGCGGCTCGCTGTACACGCAGCGCGCGGTGTTCTTCCCGCAGGGCCTCGCCGGGCGGCTGTACTGGTTCGCGATTCTGCCCTTTCACGGCGTGATCTTCAACGGCATGGCGAACCGCATCACGGCGACCGCGGCCGATCTGCCGGACTCCGGTGACGAGCGTTCCCCTGGCGGGCGTCGGGTGCAGCGGTGACAATGAAAGGGTCCGGTGGCGTCGATGCCGCGGTGGACGCTGATGAGAGGAGCACGATGAGCGAACGGTCCGAGACGGACGCGGGATGCGATCTCCGACTGGGAAAGGTCCTCGTCGTCGGGGACAGCATTATCCAGGCGGGAGCCTGGGACGAGTGGCTGACGGAGGCGACGGTCATCAACGAGGGCATCGGTGGAGCCACCACGGCAGACGTCGTCGCACGGCTTGCCGACCTCATCGCGCAGGAGCCGGACACGGTCGTCCTGCTGGTCGGCACGAATGATCTGGCGTGGCACCGCACCACCGAGCACGTCGTCCGCAACATCGAGACGATCGTCGCGACCTTCCGTCGCGACCTCCCGGACGTGCGCCTCTTGGTCACGTCAGTGCTGCCGCGTGGACACGAGTTTGCCGCGCAGATCCGCGACATTAATCGCCACCTCTGGCAGTTTGCTCCGACGGCGCACGCGGGCTACCTCGATCTCTGGCCGGTGCTCGCCGGTGAGGATGGCGGCCTGCTCGAGCAGTTCTCGCCCGACGGCCTGCACCTGAACGAGGAGGGGTACCGCGCCTGGCGCGAGGCTCTGTGCCCTGCGCTGGAGGCGGTGCTGCGGATGCCTCCGCGGACACGGCCCCTCACCCTGCCGTACGACGAATTCGCGCGGCCCAAGACGGCATAGGGCGCACGCGAGGGGGAGTCGACCGGATGGTCGGCTCCCCCTCGTTCTTCGCCCTACGATGAGGACTTCGCGGCCTTCTCGGCGAGGGTTTCGCCTCCGATGGCCCAGCTGTCGCGCTCGATCTCGGTCACCGTCGCCCAGACGCTCGCCGGCTTTGCTCCAGTTGCGGAGATATACGCGTCGGTGACAGCGCGCAGGAGGGCCGCCTTCGTCTGCGGGTCGGTGCCCGGGGTCTGGGAGATGGAGATGAGGGGCATGGTCGTGTCCTTCCGGTCGGTGAGGAGGTTCACGAGCCACCGTAGGAAGACTCGCAGGCGCCGTCCAAGACGCGTTCGTCGTGCCGGCAAAGGCGATTACCTGGGTGCGGCTCCGAGCCTCGCGACCACCGCGCCCGCGCTAGTGCCGCTCATCGCCACGAGGGCCAGGTGCTCGAGGGGCGGATCCTCGTCGAACGGCACCCAGCACAGCGGAGCCTCTGACCCTCGCGTGCTCGCCGGGCGCAGCGCCACAAGGGAGTCGTCGGTCATGAGCCGGTGCTGGAACAGAGCATGACGGGCGGGCCCGCGCTCGCGTGCGGGGGACCAGCCGTTCCGAGCGAGGTGAGCGAGGATATCGGCGGCGTAGCGCGGCGCGTCTTCGTCATCGAACCAGAGCAGCGTAAAGTCCCGCACCCGCTCCCAGGTGATGGCGGACTCGCGGGCGAGGGGATGGATCGGTCCGACGACGACTCCCAGCTCATTGCTGGCGAGAGGAGCGTGGACGAGGAGGGGGCCGCCGACCGGAGAGCGCACGACGGCGAGGTCGAGCGTCCCGCGTTCGAGCGCACGGAGCATCGCGCTGGAGGAGTCGGAGCTGCACCGCATTCGAGCATCGGGCTGCACCCTGTGGAGGGCCGACTCCACCTCCGCGACAATAGTGCGGCACAGGCCAGGAGCGATCCCCACTTCCCACGGACTGTGCACTCCGTTCAATCGTGCCGTTGCTTCTTCGAGCCCTTCGAGAAGGAGCGATACGGTCCGGAGGAAGTCCCGCGCTCCAGGAGTCACGGCCAGGCCGGTTCTCGTCCTCTCGAAAAGGGGCGCGCCCAGGCGTGCCTCCAGCTTCCTGATCTGCTGGCTCACGCTCGGCTGTGCGACGCGCAACTTTTCGGCGGCGCCGGTGATCGATCCGGCCGCTTCCACGGCCAGCGCGTACTGCAAATGTCGCACTGAGATGTCGTCGAGTCGTGCCGTCATATGTGTATCTCCTTGTCCGCAGGCTGCGCCGACCCAGGCGAAACCCTTTCTCACCAGTGCGATTCGCTCTTCGACTCGTGAGCCGCCGCGAGGATAGTGTGCGGTCCTCACCTCCAGCTGACCGGCGCGGGGGATTTCTGCGAGGAAAGGGCGCCATGACGACCAGTGACGAGCTAGTACGGCGGAGGCGTCGAGCACCCTACATCGTTGTCGCAACGGCTCTCCGCATCACCCTTGCCGCGAGCGGTGCCCCGTCACCCGCCTATGCAGCGTTCCAGGCGCAGTGGTCACTTCCGGCCGGCACGATCACTCTCGCGTATGCGGCGTACGCCGTGGGCGTCATCGCGGCTCTCTTAACCGCCGGCGGAATCTCCGACCGGGTTGGCACGAAACCGGTGCTCGTGGCGGGAATGCTGGGTCTCTCCCTGTCGATGATGGGTCTTGCCCTGGCGTCCGACCTTCCCGCGCTGATCCTCGCCCGGCTGGTCCAGGGGGTCGCGACAGGCATCTCCACCGGCGCCGCCGGGGCAGCACTGTCCGAGACCCATCCCCGCTCGGACCAGCGCGCGGCGGCCGGGATGAACAGCATCGTCAGCACTCTCGGCATAGCGGTCGGAGCGCTGGCGAGTGGCGTGATCCTCGACCAGGGCGGGCCTCTCCCATTTCCGTTCGAGATGCTCGCCTGCGCGAGCCTGCTCACTGCGGTCGGAGTCGCGGTGCTGTCGCCCCGGACTGCTCGGGCGACAGGCACTCGACTCCTCCAGGTGCAGCGTCCGTCGGTTCCGCGGGGGATGCGCCGAGACTTCGCAGTCGCGTCGTTCTGTGTCACAGCCGCGTGGTCTGTCGGAGGGCTCTACCTCGCCCTCGGCGGAACGCTCGCGAGCTCTCTGCTGGGCGTGCACGGACACGTCGTCGCCGGAATCGTGGTTCTCGCCGTCCAGGGCGTCGGCGGCGTGGTCCAGGTCGTCTGGATGCTGATCGCCCGGACGGTCTCGCCGCGGCGGGCGGCGACGTGTGCGATGTTCGCGCTCGGGATCGGAACCGCAACGACCGCGGCGGGCGCCGTCGTCGCGATCGCACCGCTCGCCGTTGCAGGAGCAGTGCTGAGCGGGGCCGGCTTCGGCCTGTCCTTTCTGACGGGTACGCGGATTGTCACGCTCGCCGCTCCGGCGTCGCAGCTCGGCGCGGTACTCGCGGCCTACTTCATCGTGGCCTACCTCGCTCTCTCGGTGCCTGCTCTCGCTGTGGGATTCCTGGCCGCTGCCAGTGGAGACAGCGCCTCCTTCGTCCTGTTCGCCTCAGCGATCATCGTGCTCTGCTCGGCGGCGCTCGTGCTCCTGCGCCCACCGCGCCGAGCCAATCGTTCCGCCTCCGGCAACGCCGCGGGCATCCCTCAGTACATCCATAACCCTCAGGATTTCACGCTGTGATCACCAACATCGATGTCACCCTCCGCGATGGGGGTTACCGTAACTCCTTTAACTTCTCCCTCGAGTACGCGCTGGCCCACGCTCGGTCCAGCGTCGCCAGCGGGTTCGACTGGGCGGAAATCGGATACAGGAAGGGGTCGTTACGGCCGGAACTTGCCGACGGTCGACGCGGGGGTCACGTGGGTAGATTCCGCAGTCCTGGGCACGGGGAAAGGGGCGGATAATCTCAGTGCGGAGCAATGGCTGGCATACCTCTCGCAACGTCCAGGATCGAGCCGCTTCGATCTAAGTTCTCTGCTCGAACTCTCGACGAGGCTTGCCGAGAGTGCCGCGGAGGCAGCTCCTCGTCTCAATGTGACCGATATGATGCTCGACTATTGTGACCTCTCGGTCGAGCACGGTCCTCGGCTGGCCGAGATCCTGGACCGCCACCCGCGGGTGCGGGCCGCCGCACTCAATCTCGGCGCACTCCTCCAGACAACCCGATCGGACCGGTCACGCTCCCGCGGCCGTCGTCAACCCAGGGCATATTCAACACTGAGTGTCGGGTGTTGCTAGCAGCGGAAGGTGACGTCACCGAATGCGATAGCGGAGACGGTCGGTGCAGTGACGTCCGGCAGGGCGCGTCTGCAGCAGTCGACAGCAGTCGACCTCTCGTCAGGCTCGCGAGCGCCACGATCGTGGCGCGTTTCGGTCGGCGGTTGCACGTCGACCTGAGGTTCACTAGTTTTCGCGATGACAGGTTACTGTCACTGCATCGGACCGGTAGGTCTTGCCAGACCTCTGCGCGAAGGACTCTCATACAGCATCAGGCGCGTCCTTCTCCTCGCCGTTACGTCGTTGGTGCACTCGGCAGAGTTCCGGCTCGACCAATCGGAAGTTCTCTCGTGCGCGCCGTTCAGGTCGTCGGCTCCACCGACGCCATCTCCGGACTTCCCCCTCGACCGACAGCACAACTGAAAACCGACAGCACAACTGAAAGATGAACCCGTGAACGTCAGCACCACCACATCGTCCGCGAGACCGACGTTGACCCTCATTACGGCCTGCTTGGCCGTTCTGATTCTCCCCGCGTCCCTCACCGGCACCTCCGTCGCGATCCCACAGATCAACTCCGAATTGCAGCCCGGCCTCGTCGAGCTGCAATGGGTCGTCAACGCCTACAACCTGACCTTCGCCGCCTTCATGCTCGTGGCCGGCTCCCTGTCGGATATCCTCGGACGCAAGCGCGTCTTTTTGATCGGGACGACAGTGTTCGCACTCTGCTCACTCGCGAGCACCGTTGCAGACGACATTGTGCTCCTCGATCTCGCCCGGGGCGCCTCCGGGATCGGCGCAGCGGCCATGCTGACCGCGGGTAGTGCCCTCATCGCTAACGCCTTTACAGGCAAAGCCCTTGCGAAAGCTTTTGCGGTCTTTGGCTCCGCTGCCGGAGCCGGTCTTGCCGTCGGCCCCTCCCTCTCCGGGGTGCTCGTTGGAGCACTGGGCTGGCGAGCCGTCTTCGGCTCGCACCTCATCGTGTCCCTTCTTATCCTCGCCCTCGCGCTCGCCGTCCCCGCAGTGATCCGTGCTCAGTCAACCGCTCGTATCGACTGGGCGGGGATGGTCACTTTCACGCCGGCGCTGTTCGCGTTCGTGCTCGGCGTCATGCAGGGCCCGCAGGTGGGCTGGACCAATTCCTTCGTTCTCTCACTCGGTGCAGTGGTCATCGTCTTCGGTGCGCTCTTCGTCTGGGTCGAACGCTGCAGCGCGCACCCGATGTTCGATTTCTCGCTGCTGCGTAATCCGCGGTTCTTCACCGTGTGCCTGATCCCTGTTGCGCTGGCATTCTCGTTCGTCTCGCTGCTGATCTACCTCCCGATCTACCTCACCGCGGCCTCCGCACTTACCTCTGCAACGGTCGGTGTGACGATGGCGATCCTGACGGTGCCCGTCATCGTCGTACCGCTGCTCGCCGGGCGGCTCCTCGCGCGCGGTGTCAGCGTGCGCTGGCTGTTGGCGTCGTCATTGCTGTTGGTCGGCGCGGGGTCGGCGCTGCTCACCGTCCTCACGCCGGAGACCCCCGTCCTCGTCCTGGTACCCCCGCTCGTGCTAATCGGTGCGGGCATGGGCCTGTCCGTCGGCGTCCTCGATGGGGCAGCGGTTGCGTCGGTCCCACCAGAGCGGGCCGGTACCGCCTCGGGAATGTTCAACACCGCGAGACTCGGAGGGGAGACGGTCGGCATCGTCATTGTCGGCACGATCCTCGTCGCGCTCCTGCACAGCTCGCTGCGCGCGGCGCTGCCAGGAGTCGATGCGACGGAGGCTGCCAACCAGACTCTCAGCGGGAACATCGTGGGAATCGCCGGTGGGAACGAGGAGACTTTCTCCACGCTCGCTCTCGCTTTTACGGACGCGTTCCATGTGATGCTGTGGGGAATGACGGTCCTGACCGTCGCCACTGCGGTGATGACGCTGCTCATCATGGGTCGAACTCCGGTCAGCACCACCGCAGGCGAAGACGACACCGCCGACAGCGCAATCCCTGTCGCATGAGCGGCTCCTCCGAGTCTGACGTGCCGGTCCTCGTCGTCGGCGCCGGCCCCGCCGGCCTCATGGCCGCCGTCGAGTTGGCTCGGCGCGCCGTACCCGTCCGCATCATCGACCGACTCGCTCAGGCGTCCCCGCACAGTAAAGCGCTCGCAGTGTGGTCGCGTACCTTCGAGCTCTTCCGGCGAATCAACCCGCTGCTCCAGCTTGAGCTAGCCGGGCAGTATCAAAAGGGGATGCGCTATCACTCGGAGGGAAGAACACTCACCACGATCCGCTACACGGACCAGGCGAGAGCCACTGTGCTGCCTCAACCGGCCGTCGAGCGTTTCCTTGAGACGGAGTTGAACGAGCGGGGCGTCCACGTCGAACGTGGCACCGAACTCACGAGCATCGCGGTCGACAGCCGCCGTACCTCCGTACGGACCGTCCGGCGAGACGGGGCTGCGGAGACAATTTCGGCGAGCTACCTCATTGGAGCGGACGGGGCTTCGAGCACCGTGCGCAAAACGTTGGGGATTCCCTTTGCGGGCGAGACGTATCCGGCGACATTCGTCGTCATTGACGCCGACATCGACGGAGATCTTGACCCTTCACTGACGCATTACTTTTGTTCACGCCGCGGAATCCTGGTTGTCTCCGCTCTGCCCCAGGGCGGCTTCAGGTTCTTTACCTCCGCACGCCCGGACACCGACCCCGAGCGACTTTCCCTCGCCGGCGTGCAACGGATCATTGACGAAAGAGGTCCCGGCACCGTCCGGCTCACGCGTCGCCACTGGATCAGTGCCTTCACCGTGCACGCCCGTCAGGCCGCACAGATCCGTCACGGTCGGGCATTCCTCATCGGAGATGCTGCCCACATTCACAGCCCAGCCGGTGGCCAGGGACTCAATGCAGGCATCGCTGACGCACACAACCTCGCCTGGAAGATCGCGCGAGTTCATCACGGGCACGCCGATGCTCGGCTCCTTGGCACCTACGAGCGTGAACGCCGCCCGATTGCCGAAGAAATCGTCCGCGCTGCTGATCGGCAGACTCGCCTGTGGCTCCTGTCGCGCCAGCGTGACATCGTGCTCCGCAACGCTCTCGTGCGCGCCGCAGCCCTCACGCCCTATTTCTCGCAGGTGTACCTGCCCACCCTCGCAGGCTTGCGCTACCGCTACGAGAGCCTTCGCGTCGGTGAACAGGCGGGCCGGGGCACAACTGGGACTCTCGTCAAAGGACAGAACGTCTTCGACGTCCCGAGCGGTCGGCGTCTTCCTCTGCGGATCGCTCTTCCGGACGATACTTACTCCCTCCTGTTCGATGGCGGCACTGCGGACCGTCGACTGCACGCGGCCATCGACCTTGCGCGGCGGGCCGGCTTCCACCTGCGCACTCTCGACCGTCGTGCTACCCGCCTGCGTAGCGGAACACCTCCGTGTGGCTCTCCCCGAGGCGGACGGATCACTCTCGTCCGCCCCGACGGGTACATCGCCTTCTCCGGAAGCACGCTCACCCCCGAGCGCCTCGTCGACCTCACCCACTCCACCCCGACTCTCTCTCAGGAGCACGCATGACCTCTGTTATTCCGTCCAGCCACCTCGACCTGCTGACGAAGCCCGTCTTCTGTCACTTCACGACCCTGCGCAGCGACGGCTGGCCGCAGACCAATCCGATGTGGTTTTCCTGGGACGGCGTGCACCTCCGGCTCACGGGAACCACGACCCGTTACAAGCACCGAAATATCCTTCGTAACCCCCGTGTCACGCTGTGCATCAGCGACCCCGAAAAGCCCTACCGGTACCTTGAGGTGCGAGGGAGTGTCGTGGACATCGCTGACGACAGTGAAGGGCGATTCTTTGCGAAGCTAGCCGCTCGCTACGGCATGCGGATGGACGGTCCGCCCGGCGACGTCGCTGATCGCGTAGTTTACTGCATCGAACCCGACCGCTCGTCACAGCAGTGACGCAGATGAGACGCTGGAGTGGGCCTTGTACGCTCTGAGGCATCACTCTTCAATGAAAAGAGAGGACACAGCCAATGCCTCACCCAGGTGCTGAGCAGTTGCAGGCCGACATGTCGACCCGGATTGGGTACGGCATTAAGCGCGTCGATCAGCTCCTCGTGCAGGAAAAGTCGCGGGCGCTCCGCTCCCTGGCTCTCACCCTCCCGCAGTACGTCGCTGTGATGGCTTTGCACTACGTTCCCGGGCAATCTGCGGCGCAGCTCGCGCGCACCGTTCTCGTGTCAACCCAGACAATCGCTACGGTCCTCGGGAACCTCGAGAAGAAGGGTCTCGTCAGGCGAGAGGTCTCCACCGTCCATGCGCGAGTCGTTATTAGTGAACTCACCCTTGAGGGTCACGCCCTCGCCGTAGAGGCGGATAAGAAGGTGTGTGCAATCGAGAGTCACCTGCGTTCCGAGTACACCGAGACCGATTTCGTTCAGTTTCAGAAATTCCTCCACCGAGCCGAAATCCATCTCCTCGCGGCGCGGACCGTTAGCTGAGTCCTTCGGAACCGCCGGAATGCTCTGTCACGGAAATCGGAATGCTCCCGCCCAGCAGCGAGATGATCGACCACAACTCGCCGAGCGGTAGGCATGAGTCCACGACGCGGTAGGGGGCAGGGACGTTCTCGGGCGACCGATGGACGTTCTGCGCCGTCGAATTCGATGAACAACGTGCTTGTCGGGCCGAGTCGAACGGGCCGCCGTGAGTGCGGGCTGCGCCGCAGCGCCTCGGGCCCCGGTGTCAGCACGGGGCGGGCCGCGCTCACGGGCAGGCGTCAGTCGAGCGCTGCGGCGAAGGCAGCCAGCGCATCGTCCGAGAAGAGGACGAAGCGCACCTCGGTGGGCACGCCGTCGGGAGCGGTGGCGGTGCGCACCGAGTCGACCGCGATCCGGGCGGCATCGGTGATGGGCCAGCCGTAGACGCCGGCGGACACGGCCGGGAAGGCGATGCTGCGCGCGCCGAGTTGCTGCGCGACTCGCACCGACTCCGTGTAGGCGGAGGCGAGGAGGGCGCTCCGGTCCTCGACACGGGAGAACACCGGGCCGACCGTGTGCACGACCCAGCGGGCAGGGAGGCGACCGGCGGTGGTCGCGACGGCCGAGCCGGCGGGTAGGCCGTCGGGCAGTCGCGTCGCGCGCAGGCGCCGGCACTCCTCGAGGATCTCCGGGCCGCCCGCGCGGTGGAGAGCGCCGTCGACCCCTCCGCCGCCGAGCAGCGAGGAGTTGGCGGCGTTAACGATGACATCGACGCGCTCGCGGGTGATATCGCCGCGCACGGCGGTGAGGATGGTCATGATTCCGCGAGACTGCGGCCGAGCGCGGCGAGGGCCGCGGGGCCGACGCGGCAGCATCCGCCGATCAGGCCGGCTCCGGCGTGGCGCCAGGAGGCGACCAGGGCGGGCTCGAACGCGGCGTCACCTGTCCAGCGGCGCTCGCGAGCGTCCCACTCCTCACCGCTGTTGGGATAGACGACGACGAGCTTGTCCGTGACCGACCGGGCGATCCGGATGGCCTCCGCGACGTCGCCGGGTGGGCAGCAGTTCACGCCCACTCCGAGGACGTCGTCAGAGGCGGCAGCCGCCGCGAATGCATCGGCGAGCGGTTCTCCGGCAGCGGTTGTGCCGTCGCGGGCGCTCACGCTGATCCACGCGGGGACGGGGGAGCCGCGGAGGGCGGCGACCACGGCGCGCACCTCGCGCACGGAGGGGATGGTCTCGACGGCGAGGACATCGGGTGCCGCTGCGGCGAGCGTGTGTAGCCGCGAGCCGTGCCACTCCGCGAGCTCGGCGACCGTGAGACCGTCGTCTCCGCGGTACTCGGAGCCGTCGGCAAGACTCGCACCGTACGGACCGACGGAGGCGGCAACCCAGCCGTCCTGCGCCTCCCGGGCGATCGCGACGCTGTCGCGGAGGGCCCGCTCGGCGAGAGTCGCGGGAAGGCCCGCGGCCGCGAATCCGCTCACCGAGACCTGATAGCTGGCCGTGACCGCCACCCGTGCACCGGCCGCGGCGAAGGCTCGGTGGGCGTCGCGCACGCGGTCAGGCTCATCGAGGAGGACGCGCGCGCTCCAAAGAGCGGAGCCGGTGGCCGCGCCGCGGTCTTCGAGTTCGGTGCCCAGGCCGCCGTCGATCAGCACCGGCCACTCGGCCGCCGCGGCGAGGAGATCTGCCGCCGTGCTCATGAACGATTGTGCGAGAGGTCGAAGATCGTCACGAGTTCGGCGATTGCGGCCTCTCGGGCGTCGCCGCCCTCCTCAAACATCGCGGTGATGTGGGTGCGGAGGTGATTCTCGACGATCAGCTTGTTCAGCGACCCGAGCGACTTCTGGATCGCGAGGGACTGCGTGACGATGTCGACGCAGTAGTCCTCGTTCTCGATCATCCGCTCAAGCCCGCGCATCTGGCCGCCGAGAATGCGGGCACGGTGCAGCGAGCGCTTCTTGATGTCCTCGATCACTCGCTCAGCCTACGCGCCGTTCACGATACCCGGGAGGGGTATCGCCGCCCGTACGATCGCAGGGTGAGCACCCGCAAGAGCACCCGCGCGTCCGCCGACCGCTACCCCTCGCGGGCCCAGGCGCGGATGGCACTCGCGCCGGGAATCCTCGCGGCGATCGTGCTGCTGGCGGGGCTCGCACTGGTGGGCACTGATGCGTACGACGTCATCCGTTACCCGGTCGCGATCCTCGCCGCGGTCATCGGCTGGTTCGCGATCCAGGCCCGCACGCTGCTCTGGCTGATCGGGCTGGTGCCCGTGCTGGTGCTCTGGAATCCGGTCGTGCCGTTCGCGTTCCCCGACGCGGTGTGGTCGTCGCTGAGCCTGGCGGCCGTCGGCGTCGTCGTCGCCGCGGGTCTGATCATCCGCGTGCCGACTCCGGAGTGACGTTCAGGGTGACATCGCGCGCCTGACGGGGCACGCTGTCTTCGACGCGCCCTGTTCGCAACCACTCGTGCAGCGCACGAGTTCAGCGGGCGTGGCGCGCGGGAGCGGGCGCGCGGACGAGGAGTACACTGGCGATGCACTCGCACGCCGGGGATGCTGCGACCGGGTCTCAGACCCGCTGCTCCCAGTTCCCGACGGCCACCGGATGCACCGACGCCCATCGCCTCCACCGAGGCTCTGCGGCGGATGCACGGCGACGGCAGAGCTTGGGGAACCCCTCCTCCAACCCCGTCACACATCGAGGAGGAGCATGGCTCGCGGCACTCAGCGTCAGTCCGGTCAGACGCGTCGAACGTCGAGCGCGGTCGGGAGCCGCCCACGCTCGCGCTCGCGCGGTCTGGATAACGCGGGTCTCATCCCGATTCTCGCCCGCCGGGTGCGCGAGGTGGAGGCGAAGGCCCAGACCGGCAAGGTCGGTCCGACCAACCGGACGAAATTCCTGGTGATCGCTCTGCTGATGCGCGAGGAACGCAAGCGGGTGAAGGTCGACTCCTCGCTCAGTGACGCTCAACGCGCGGAAGAGATGAAGCGCCTCGACGGCATCGCGACGATCCTCGCGAAGACGGCCGCGCGCGACACCAGCCTGATCGCGCTTCTCGAGTCGGAGGCGGGCATCACGCCGGCCGCGCAGAAACTGCGCCGCGATTGGCTGCTCGAAGCCGGCGCCGAGTTGAGCCCGGATGAACTGTTGATCGTGACGGAGCCGGAGCCCACGCCCGAGGTTCCCGAGAAGCAGGTCATCCCGCAGTCAGTGCGCGCCCGTCAGCTCGCCAACCCCTTCCTCCCGCCGGACTTCTCGATCGCGGAGGTCGCCGCTCCGGCGCCTCGCCGCCGACTCGACGACTGGGAGCTGCTCGGTCCGCTGTTCAAGGCGTTCGAGTACGGCGCCGGCGGTCGCGCCGCGAGCATGGAGCTTCCGGAGCCGCCGACGATCGACCGCCTCTCGCCGCGCGGACGGGAGCTGATGCCGCACCAGGCGCGGTTCATCGAGAGCGCGCGGGAGGGGCACCGCAGCTTCCTCCTCGCCGATGAGCCCGGACTGGGCAAGACGGCGCAGAGCCTCCTCGCCGCCTCCGTCACCGGGTCGTACCCGCTGCTCGCCGTGGTACCGAACGTCGTGAAGATGAACTGGGCGCGAGAGGTCGAGCACTGGACGCCGCAGCGCCGCGCCACGGTCATCCACGGCGACGGGGGGACGCTCGACGCCTTCGCCGACGTGGTGATCGTCAACTACGACATCCTCGACCGCCACATCGGCTGGCTCGGCAGTCTGGGCTTTCGCGGAATGGTCGTCGATGAGGCGCACTTCATTAAGAACCTGCGCTCGCAGCGGTCGCAGAGCGTCCTTGCGCTGGCGTCGAAGATCCGGGAGAGTACGCCCGGCCGCGATCCGCTGATGATCGCCCTCACCGGCACTCCGCTCATCAACGACGTCGACGACTTCCGCGCGATCTGGCGTTTCCTCGGCTGGATCGACGAGACCAAGCCCGGCACCGAGTTGATGGGCCGGCTGGAGGAGACGGGCCTCACCCCCGCCGACACAGGCTTCTACCCGGAGGCGCGCGAGGCGGTCATCGACCTCGGCATCGTCCGGCGCAAGAAAATCGATGTCGCCGCCGACCTGCCCTCGAAGCGGATTGTCGATCTTCCCGTCGAACTGGACGATGACCTCGGCCGCTCCATCGAGAAGGCCGAGCGTGAGCTCGGGGCACGGATGCTGCAGCGCTTCCGGGCCGTCACCGCCTCGATCACGCACGAGCTTGACGACGACGAGCGCGAGCGATTCATTCGCATCGTCGCGCAGAGCGAGCTGGAGGAGTCGAAGTCGGCCAAGACCGGCGAGAACGTCTTCACGATGGTCCGCCGGATCGGACAGGCGAAGGCGGCGCTGGCCGCGGACTACGCCTCGCAGTTGGCCCGCTCGGTCGGCAAGGTGGTCTTCTTCGCCAAGCACATCGACGTGATGGACCAGGCTGAGGACACCTTCGAGAAGCGCGAACTCGCCTCCGTCTCGATCCGGGGAGATCAGACCGCGGCGTTCCGGCAGACGCAGATCGATGCGTTCAACGAGGATCCGGACGTGTCGGTTGCCGTCTGCTCGCTCACGGCGGCGGGCGTCGGCGTGAACCTGCAGGCGTCCTCGAACGTCGTGCTCGCCGAACTCTCGTGGACCTCGGCCGAGCAGACGCAGGCGATTGACCGCGTGCACCGCATCGGCCAGGAGGAGCCCGTCACCGCATGGCGGATCATCGCAGCCCACACGATCGACGCGAAGATCGCTGAACTCATCGACGCGAAAGCCGGCCTCGCCGCCCGCGCCCTCGACGGCGCAGACGCCGAGATCACCTCGGCCGACACGGTTCAGCTCGACGCGCTCATGCACGTCCTCCGCGAGGCGATCGGCTGAGCGGGGAACGGCTGAGCGGCGCCGCGAAGAAGTCGCGCTCGAACATGCTCGACCGCAGGAACGCGTCGCGCATGGCGGCGCGATCCTGCACGGTCGCGTTCGCGGCGGCCTCCTCGGTCAGGGCGATTGCCCGCTCCGTAGCCGCCGCGAACGCCGGATCGCCGTAGGTGCCGAGCCAGTCCGCGTAGGGGTGACCGGGACGGTTCGCCGCGGCGAGCCGGGTCCCGGCGTCCGCATAGAGCCAGAAGCACGGCAGGAGCGCGGCGACGATCTCGCCGTAGCCGCCGCGCGCGACGGCGGCCTGCAGGTGGTCGATGTAGCCGCGGGTGACCGGGGCAGCCGTCGCTTCCCGCGTGCCCAGGCGGGTGCGATGCAGCTGCGCCTCCGCCTCGATCGCCGACGCCGAGCCCTCGGCCCAGAAGATCTGCTCGGCGGTCGTCGGGGCACGCTGCGCGGCGGCGGCGAGCACCCGCGCGTACTCGATGAGGTAGAGGGCGTCCTGCTCGAGGAACCACTCAAAGTCCTCCCGGTCGAGGGTGCCGTCGGCGAGCGCGCGGAGGAAGGGCAGCTCGTCGATGTCGCGGCGCAGCGCGCTCGTCTCAGCCCACACTCCCGCGCAGAAGGCGGGTGAGCGGAGCCGATGGAAGTGGTCGATCGGACCGGCGCCGGAGCCGACCTCGAGCGCGTCCGCGGCGCGCAAGGCCCCGGTCAGCCACTCCTTCGCCTCGATCAGCGCCCCGACGAGGGCATCGGAGGACGTGCCGCGGCCGGCGAGGAGGGTCGCCATGGCGGAGGAGAGCGAGCAGCCGGTGCCGTGCGTGTTCGCCGTGGTTACCCGCTCGCCGGGAACCTCGCGGATCCGACCGTCGGGGGTGACGATCGCGTCGGGAGTCGCCGGGCCGGCGAGGTGTCCGCCCTTCACCAGCACGGCCGCGTCGAGCGTGCGGGCGAGTGCGGCGCCCTGATCGAGCGCGGTGGGCCACTCGGCGGCGGTCGGTGCTCCGGCGAGCACGCCGAGTTCGGCGAGGTTCGGCGTCACCAGGTGGGCGTAGCGCAGCAGATCGCGCACCGCCTCCTCGGCGTCGGGAGCGAGGAGTCGGTGGCCGCTCGTGGAGACCATCACCGGGTCGACGACCACGACCGGTGGCCGCAGCTCCTCGAGCCACTCGGCGACAACTCCGGCGTACTCGGCCGTGGCGATCATCCCGATCTTCACCGCGTCGATCACCACGTCGTCGCCGACCGCGTCGAGTTGGTCGCGGAGAAACGCGGCCGGCGGCAGGTGCAGGGAGCGGACTCCGCGCGTGTTCTGCGCGACCAGGGCGGTGACCACGGCCATCCCGTAACCGCCGAGGGCACCGATGGACTTGAGATCGGCCTGGATGCCTGCCCCACCGGTGGGGTCGGTGCCGGCGATGCTGAGGATGCGTGGGGTCACCGGTCCCACTCCGTGCGGAAGCGGCGGGCGACGGCCGCGGGGTCCTCCGCCGTGCAGAGCGCCGAGACGACGGCGAGCCCGGCCGCGCCTGCGCGGCGCAGGGGACCGGCGTCTGCGACCGTGATCCCGCCGATGGCGACGCAGGGCAGGGGAGTGGCGGCGGCGAGGGCTGCGAAGCCGTCGAGGCCCAGCGGAGCGGGGTGGTTAGGCTTGGTCGCCGTGGGGCGGATCACTCCGACGCCGAGGTAGTCGACCGTGCCGGACGGCAGCGCGTGCACCGCGGCGAGGTGCTCCGTCGTGTTCGCGGTGAGACCGACGACCGCGTCCGGTCCGAGGATCGCCCGCGCGGCGGTAGCCGGGAGATCGGACTGGCCGAGGTGGACGCCGTCGACCCGGGCGCCGTTCAGACGCGCAGCGAGGACGACGTCGACGCGGTCGTCGACCAGGAGGGTCATGCTGGCGCGCCCGTCGAGAACAGCGGCGACTGCACAGGTCAGGGCCACCAGGTCGGCGGCGGGGGCGGAGTGATCGCGGATCTGCACGGTGCGGACTCCACCCGCGACCGCCGCGGCGACCACGGCGGGCACTCCCCGCGAGCCGCACTGCGCGGTGTCGGTGACGAGGTAGAGAGAAAGGTCGGTGCTCATGCGATCCGCGCTCCCGTGACGACGTCGGCAGACTCGAGCGACGCGAGGGCGTCGAGCAGGGCGACAGCGAACGAGCCCGGACCGCTGCTCGCGCCGGCGGCGTGCTCGGCGGCGAGCCCCCACACGACGGACGCGGCGACCGCGGCGTCGAGGGCGCGGTGGCGTTCGCCGGTGCCGTGGCCGCGTCCGCGCTCGGTGCCGAGGAACGCGGCCATCACCGCGCCGAGTGCGCAGCCGCCGCCGGTGATACGGGTGAGGAGGGGATGGCCGCCCGACACGCGGAGGACCTGGTCGCCGTCGGTGACGACATCGACGGCTCCCGAGATCGCGACAACCGCGCCGGTGCGTCGAGCGAGGTCACGGGCGGAGTCGAGAGCCTGCTCGGCAGTGTCGACGGTGTCCACTCCGCGACCGCCCGCGCCTGCGCCGGCGACGGCCAGGATCTCGGAGGCATTGCCGCGGATGATCGCGGGTCCGGCCCCGAGGAGTTCGGCGGCGAAGGCGGTACGCACCGGCAGCGGGCCGACGGCGACAGGGTCAAGCACCCAGGGGGTGCCGGCGCGCGCTGCTGACGCGACGGCCTCGCGCGTGCCCTCGCGCTGCTCCGCCCCGGGTGTGCCGAGATTGACGAGCGTGGCGGAGGCGACGGCGGCGAAGACGCCGGCTTCTCCCGGCAGGTCGCACATGGCCGCCGTCGCGCCGAGGGCCAGGAGGCTGTTGGCGGTGAAGCCGGCGACGACGGCGTTGGTGATGCACTGCACCAGCGGAGGGGAGGCGCGCAGTGCGTCGAGGTCGCGGCCGACGGAGGCTGCTGGAGTCGGGTGGGCAGGCGTGCGAATGCTCATTCGCGACATCCCTTCGCTAGTACGAACTAGATCAGGTTCGACGGGTGTCTTCTCAGCCCTGGCGGGCACCCCGTGTCACTGGGGCCGACCCTAGCAGCGGAGGCGCGGTCGCCGGCCCGCGCGAGTGTCCAAAAGTTGTCGCACTCGACGCCGAGTGCGACAACTTTTGGCTTCTCGCGGGCGCCACGGCCCAGGGGCGCCTCAGCCGGTGAGGATCGTGCTGTCGCCGCGAGGGCCGACGACGACGCGCAGACCTACCGGGAGGCGTTCGCGCATGGTATCGACGTGACTGATCAGGCCGATGGTGCGACCGCCGGAGCGCAGGGCGTCGAGTGTGCCGAGCGCCGTCTCGAGCGTCTCGCCGTCGAGCGAGCCGAAGCCCTCGTCGATGAACATCGTCTCGAGCGAGATTCCGCCGGACTGCGCGGTGACGACGTCGGCCAGGCCGAGTGCCAGGGCGAGCGAAGCGAGGAACGTCTCGCCGCCCGACAACGACGCGGGCTGTCTCCGCACACCCGTAAAAGCGTCGAGCACGTCGATCCCGAGGCCGGAGGCGGCGCCGCGGTAGGCGAGGGAGTCGTCGTGGGCGAGGGCGTAGCGGCCGCTGGTCATCGCGTCGAGGCGGAGGTTCGCGGCGGCAACGATCTCCTCCAGGCGGCCGGCGAGGGCGAACGCTTCCAGGTCCATTCGCCGGGTGTTCTGGCCGCGCCCCGAGACGGTTTCGGCCAGGGCACGCAGCTCCTCGTGGCGGCGAAGGCGCTCGTCGAGCGTGCCGAGGCGCCCCGCCGCGCGCTCGGCGAGGTCGGCGAGGCGCGCCGAGCGGTGCTCCAGCACGGAGAGACGGTCGCGCGCCTCATCCCGGCGAGCGGAGGCGGCGCGGGCCTCGTCCTCCGCGGCCACGACATCGACCGCCCGTGCGGGCAGCCCGCTCAGCTCCGGATCGGCGAGCACCGCCTCGGTTGCGCTGCGCCGGCGCTCGTGATCGGCGACGGCCGCCTCGGCGCGGGCGCGCTCGCCGGTCGCTAGAGCGGCGGACTCGGCCTCTTCCGCTGTCGCGAAGCCGCGCTCGGCGAGCACCTCGGCCAACTCGGCCCGTGCGGCGTCCGCCGCCTCTCTTCGCCTCAGCGCCGCCTCCTCGGCCTCGACCAGGGCGACGGCACAACGGCGCTGCGCGGTGAGGGCCTCCACTCGGGCAGCGATGCTCACGGCTCCGTCTCGGGAGGCGTCGACGCGCTCCCGCAGCAGCCGCAGAGCCTCCGCAGCCAGGGTCGCCTCGCCGATGCGCGCCTGGTGCTCGGCTCGGGAGGTGTCACGCCCGGTGGTGAGCGCCTCGATCCGCGCGCGCAGGTCGGCGCGCTCGCGGCGCAGCTCGTCCATTCGGGCGGCCGCGGCGCGGGCGGCGGCGAGGCGCTCCTCCTGCGCCGACCGAAGTGACTCCAACTCGGTCGCGTCTCCGACACGCTCGTCGAGCGCGGCGAGAGCGAGGCCCGCGCTACCCTCGCGCTCGCGGGCGGAGTCGAGAGCTGCAGCGGCGCGCTCGACCGCAGCCCGGGCACGGTCGAGGTCGTCGGTGCCGACCGTGCTCGGACCCTCATGCTCGGCCGGCCGCGGGTGATCGCAGGATCCGCAGACCGGGCATGGCTCGCCGGGCTCGAGCCGCTCGGCGAGTTCGCCGGCGAAGCCTGCGAAGCGTCGGGCGATCAGCGCGGCTTGTTCGGCGGCGCGCTCGCCGTGCACCCGCGCCGCCTCGGCGTAGACGGTGCGGAGACGCTGGACGGTAGTCGCGGCGAGATCGCGTTCGCGGGCTGCCTCGATTCTCCGCTGGGTGCCGGCGAGTTCCTCGAAGCGGACGGGGACGGCGGCGGCCTCGCCGGCCAGGGACTCCTCCTCGGCGGCAACCGCGTCGGCCCTCGTCGGCAGCTCGCGCAGCTCCTCCTCGAGCTCGGCCAGCGAGGCCGCCGCCGCCTGCTCGGCGCGGGCCGCGCGCTCGGCCTCGAGCTCGGCCCCGGGAAGACGACGTTCGTCGGCCAGCGCCTCGGTGAGAGCGCCGAGGGTCGCGGCGAGCCGCTCGGCCGTCTCGGCGGCGGGAGCGCTCGCGTCCTCGGCCGTTGACAGGTACGCCTCGGCCGCGACATCGCGCTGCCGCAGCGCTGCCCGCTCCTTCTCGTCGGCAGCCCGAGCCGCGCGGAGGAGAGGGAGCACGCCGTCGGCGCGGCGCGCCCGCTCGATCGCTGTGCGCTGTTGCTGCACGTGCGCTTCGGTGACCGCGAGCTCCTCCGCTTCGATCAGTGCCAGACGGCGCCGCTCCTGCCCGCGGCTCACCCTGCGGGCGTCGTCGAGCGTGGAGGAGGCTCTGGCGCTCGCCGCATCCGCTGTGGACGCGTCGGCGCGTGCAGCAGCGAGCGGCTCGGCGAGGCGCCCGGGCAACGCAGCGAACCAGGCCGCGTCCGGCACGCCCTGCTCCCCGTCGTCGTCAACCAGCCGCGCGGCCTCGTCGGCGAGGGCGGTTACGGCCGCGCGCTCTTCCTCGAGGCCCGCCGCGCTCGCGTCACGCTGGTCGAGGAGGCGGCGGCGGAGCAGGTCGTAGCGCTCGGTCGCGAAGAGCGTGCGCAGCAGGCGCTGCCGGTCGTCGTTGCGCGCGAGCAGGAACTCGTGGAAGCGGTTCTGCGCGAGGAGGATCACCTGGAGGAACTGGTCCTTCGTCAGCCCGACGATGCGCCCAATGTCGACGCCCACCTCCTTCGCGCTCGAGGAAAGCCCGACCCACGCGCCGTCCGTGTGCTCGAGCAGCGCAACCTTCGCGGCCTGCGTGGTCGTCCCCGTGCCGCGGCGCTTGGGCCGCTCGTACTCGGGTGAGCGGCGCACCCGGTAGAGGTGGCCCGCCGCCTCGAAGTCGAGTTCGGCAAACGTGTCGTCCTCTGGCCCGCTGTGATCACTCCGGAGCTTCGTGGCCGCGCCGTCGAACCGCGGCACTGAACCGTAGAGCGCGAAGCTGATCGCATCGAGGATCGTCGACTTGCCCGCGCCCGTGCGACCGGCGATCAGGTAGATTCCGATGTCCTCCAGCTGGTCGAAGTCGATGCACTGCGGGACGCGGAAGGGCCCCAGCCCGGCAAAGGCGAGACGGCGGATTCTCACCGCATTGCCTCGGCGTCGACTGCCGCGAGCGCGTCGAGCGTCAGAGCACGCTCGGTCGCCGTCGCGCCGTGCCCGCCGCGCACATGGGCGAGGAAGTCATCGACCACGTCGACGTCGCTGCGCCCGCGGATCCGCTCGGCGTACGCACGCGGCTGGGCTGCCGCCTGCGGGGGGCGGTGCTCGAGCGTCGCGCAGCCCGGGAAGCGCGACTGGAGGCTCGCCATCGCGTCGAGCGGCCGGACCGCGTCGGTCAGCACCGCCGAGACCCAGTCCGCCTCGAACTCGGCGAGCGAAGGATCGGCCAGCAGCTCGGCGAGGCGCCCCTCGATCACGCTCAGCCGCCGCGGCACCGGCAGCGGTGACCACTCGACTCCGTCGAGCCCCCCTGCTCCGATCGTGACCAGCCAGCCGCCCCGCGGCTTCGCGGCCTCACCGAAGGAGTAGTGCAGCGGTGCCCCGGAGTAGCGCACGCTCGGCAGCAGCTCGGCTCGCCCGTGGACGTGCCCGAGCGCCGCGTAGTCGGCCGCAGCGAAGTGCTCGACCGAGACATAGTCGAGCCCGCCCGCCGTGATATCGCGTTCAAGCACTGCCGCCGGTGCGCCGACCGCAAAGCAGTGCGCGAGCACGACCCAGGGCCTGCCAGCAGCCTCGGCGGCAGCGCGGACCCGGCCCATCGCGAAGGCGAGCACCTCCTCGTGGCGGCGCAGCGACTCCTCCGGGTGCCGGTGCCGGTAGAGAGCGGGCTCAAGGAAGGGGATGCCGTAGACGCCGACCTCGAGACCGGTCGCGTCGCGCAGGACGACCGGCTCGGCATACGCCTCGGGATCGGTGAGCACGTGCACCCCCGACGAGCGCAGCAGCCCGGCCTGGAAGCCCAGCCGCGCGGGTGAGTCGTGATTGCCACTCGTGAGCACCACGTCGGCACCGGCTGCGCGGATCGCCTCGAGGGTGTGGGTGAGCAGCGTGAAGTGCTCGGCGGCCGGCACCGCGGAGTCGAAGATGTCGCCGGCGACGAGCACCGCGTCGATCCGCTCTGCCCGGACAGTCTCGACCAGCGCGTCGAGCACCAGCCCGAGGGCGGCGAGCGTCGAGTGCCCGTGGAAGGTGCGGCCGATGTGCCAGTCGGAGGTGTGCAGCAGCTTCACGGGCGTCCTTCCTGTTCATGGCCGGCGGAGATCTCCAGGCTAGTGAGACCCTCCGACACCGGCGCACGGCGAGCCAGCAGGAGTGACGCGTCCCGCGTCGCCCGGACACCTTTCGTTCACCCGCTGGTGCACAATAGGGCGTCGATCGAGCAGAGGAGACGACCGTGAAGCTGCCCCGCGTCCCCGCGACGATCCTCGGCCTCGGCTCGCGCACACGCGCCGCTGCCGAGGACACCGCGCCGATCCAGCGCCTTGTCACCGAGGAAGAACCGGCCCGCACCAGCACGGTCGACAACGCGATCTACCAGGATGGCCGCCGCGTGGTCTCGCCGGGCAGCATCCCGGAGGCGCTCGCCGCGCTGCAGAAGCTGCCCGATGCGATGGCGTGGATCGGCCTCTACCGCCCAAACGCCGCCGAACTTGCCGCGCTCGAGGACGAGTTCTCGATGCATCCGCTTGCCCTGGAGGACGCGATCAGCGCGCACCAGCGGCCCAAGCTCGAGCGCTACGGCAGTGACATGTTCGTCGTGCTCCGCGCCGCCAGCTACTCCGACCAGCGCGAGGAGGTCGACTTTGGCGAGCTGCACCTGTTCGTCGGTGCGAACTTCGTGGTGACCGTCCGCCACTCCGAGAAGCCGGATCTTTCGCTGGTGCGCCGCCGAATGGAGGCCGACCCGGAGATGCTGCGCATCGGCCCCGTCGCGGTGCTCTACGCGATCCTCGACGCCGTGGTCGATCAGTACTCGCCGGTCGTGGCCGGTCTCGAGAACGACATCGACGAGATCGAAGCGCAGGTCTTCGAGGGCGACCCGGCGGTGTCCCGTCGCATCTACGAGCTGAGCCAGGAGGTGCTCGACTTCCAGCGCGCGGTCGCACCGTTGACCGGGATGCTCGCCCGGCTGGTCACCGATTTCGAGGTCTTCCAGTCGGATGTGGAGCTGCGCCGCTACATCCGCGACGTCGCCGACCACGTCGCCGTGGTTACCGAGCGCGTCGAGGGCTTCAGGACCACGCTGCGCGAAATACTGGCCGTGAATGCCACCCTCGTCGCCCAGCGCCAAAACGAGGACATGAAGAAGCTGGCGGAGGTGGGCAACCAGCAAAACGACGAGGTCAAGCGCATTTCGGCCTGGGCGGCCATCTTCTTCGCGCCGACGATGATCTCGAGCATCTACGGTATGAACTTCGATGAAATGCCGGAGTTGCACGTCTCGTGGGGCTACCCGGCATCACTGGTTGCGATGGTCATCTCGAGCGTCGTGCTGCACCGGCTCTTCACGCGCTGGGGCTGGCTGTGACGCGCTGGCTGTAACGCGTTGGTCTCTGACGCGCTGGTCTCTGACGCGCTGGGGCGCGAGCTGTCAACACCCTGACGACCCCGAGCCCTCCGCGTAGCGTCGCCCTCAGGCCGCCCGGCCTTGAGCGGAGGGACCCCCGATGACTCCAGACGCAGCGACCACGACCGCGCCGTCCGCGCCGCCGCCCCTCTCGCTCTGGCGGGCGGGTGCCGCGCGCGTCCCCAGCGACGAGTTCGAGCCGGAGGCGCACTACGACGACGTGATCGTCGGCGCCGGCCTCTCGGGGCTGACCACGGCCCTCCTCCTCCAGCGCTCCGGGCGACAAGTCCTCGTGCTCGAGGCGAGGGAGGTCGGCGCCGTGACCACCGGAAACACCACCGCGAAGCTCAGCCTGCTGCAGGGCTCGCACCTCTCGATGATCGCGGCCCGCAACATCCCCGCCGTCACACAGGCCTACGTCGCTGCGAATCTCGCCGGTTTCCGCTGGCTGGTCGACTACCTCGAGACCGCAGGCGTCCCGGTGCAGCGGCGCACCACCTACAGCTACGCACAGACTCCGGACGGAGTGGACGCCGTGCTGAAGGAGCACGCGACGGCACGCCGCTTCGGCCTCGCGACCCGCCTCGTCGGCACGCTCGACGTCCCGTTCCCCAGCACTGCGGCCGTCGCCCTGGACGACCAGGCGCAGTTCGATCCGATGGACGCACTCACGGCGCTCGCCGCCGACTTCCGCGCGGCGGGCGGCACTCTCGTGCAGGGCGTCCGGGCGCTCGGGATGCGCGCAACGGCGCCGGTGCGGGTGCGGACGAGCGCAGGCACGGTGACGGGGGAGCGTGCCTACGTGCTCACGGGCACGCCGATCCTCGACCGCGGTCTCTACTTCGCCAAGGTGGTGGCGCTGCGCTCCTACGCTGTCGCGTTCCGCACCAGCGCACCGCTCCCCGACGGCATGTACCTCTCGGTCGATGAGCCCTCGCGCTCGGTGCGCGACGTCGAGCGTGACGGCGAGCGTCTTCTCCTGATCGGCGGCAACGGCCACACGGTAGGGCGCCGTTCCGCCACCTCGGAGGCGGTCGACGACCTGATCGCCTGGACCCGGCGCTCGTTCCCCGGGGCGGAGCCAGTCGCGCAGTGGAGCGCGCAGGACTACGAGCCGTTTCACCGCGTGCCGTTCGTTGGCTGGCTGCCCCGCGGGCGCGGACGAATCTTCCTCGCGACCGGCTACGACAAGTGGGGCATGACGAATGCGGTGCAGGCCGCGCTGACCCTGGTCGCCGACCTGAAGGGCGAGACTCCCGCCTGGGCGAAGACGCTGCATCGGCGGCCGACGCTGCCCCGGGTGGTGGTGGACGGACTCGGCGCGGGAGCGGCGGTAGGTGCCTGGTACGCGCGCGGCTGGTTCAATGCGCTGCGGGCGCCGCGATCGGCGGGCATCATCCCAAGGGAGGGTCAGGGCTCGCTCGCGCGCGACGGAGTGCAGCCGGTGGCGATCTCGACGGTCGATGGCCGCCGGTGCGCGGTCTCGGCGGTCTGCTCGCATCTCGGCGGCATCGTCACGTGGAATGACTCGGAGCGCAGCTGGGACTGCCCGCTCCACGGTTCGCGCTTCGCCGCGGACGGGGCTGTGCTCGAGGGCCCGGCGGTCAGCCCGCTGTCCCCTCTCGGCTGACGGAGCGCTCCGACGCTCGTGCCCCGTCAGCTCCGGTCGGTGTCGTCCTCGTCCGTGTCGGGCTCTGCGACCTGCTCGCCGTCGGCGCCCGAGGCGTCGCCGGTCACGTGCAGGTCGGTGTCCCCGGGGATGCTGAAATCGCTCAGGGGATCGAGGGGCTTCTTGTCCGCGGTGTCGTCGCTCATGCCTGCCACCCTACGAGCGTCCGACCAGGCGCTGCACCGCGGTGACCGGGATCGACAGCCACTCGGGCCGATTTCGCGCCTCGTAAAGGGCTTCGTAGATCGCCTTGTCGAGCTCGAACGCGTCAAGGACGGCGCGGTGCGCGGTGACCGCGTCGCCCGCGTGCGCCGCGTACCCCTCGAGGAAGGCAGCACGGCTGGCCGCCGCCCACGCTGCCCGCGATGAGCCGGGCTCGGTCTGCTCGTGCGCTCCGGCCGCGTAGTCGAACGAGCGGAGCATCCCGGCCACGTCACGCAGTGCCACGTCGGGCAGGCGTCGCTCGTGCATCGGCCGCAGCGGCTCACCCTCGAAGTCCAGCAGAACCCAGCCGCGATCGGGTACCCAGAGGACCTGGCCGAGGTGGTAGTCGCCGTGGATGTGTTGCAGCCGTGGCCACGGCGCGTTCTCGGCCGCTCGAAACACCGCGTCGATTGCGTCCGCATCCTCCGCCACGACCGGAACCTCGGACGAGGCGATCTGCAGCCGCCGCCGCATCGTCGCGACCATGCGGTCAATGATCTCGGGGGTGGTGTCCTCGGTCGGCATGACCTCGGCGAGCGTCGCGTGAACCTCGGCGGTGGCTCGCCCTAGTTCACGAGCGGGGCCGGTGAAATCGGAGTCGGCGGCGACAGCCTCCAGCGCGACCCGCCAGGCGTCCTGCACGCCCGGGAGGAACTCCTGGGCGAAGGCGAGGTGGCCACAGGCGCGGCCCCCTTCCTCGCCCTCGTCATCCCATTCGCCCGTCACGGTGCCGATCACGGGCGGCACGAGAGTGCTGCCGGCGGCATTCAAGGCGGACTGGACTGTGACATCGGGGTTGGCGCCGTGGTGCAGCGCACGGAAGATTTTCACGATCACGGGGGTGGCGTCCGTGCCATCCGGCGCCGTGGTCCGCACGATGACAGAGGTGTTCGACTGCTCGCCGCTGAGCACCGCCGACGAGGCGAACGTTCCGATCGTCGCTCCCGGCTGCCGGTGGCCCTCGGCGCGGGCTCCGTGCTCTGCGCCGTCCGTGTCAGAGCGAGCGCCGTCAGCGATCATTCCGAGCAGGGCCCGACCAAAGAAGGGGTTACGCGGCGCGTCGTAGATCCATCGCTCCCCGTCGGAAGAGATCAGCGCGTCCTCGAGACCGGTGACCGCTGCGGCGTGCACAGTCACGGGCACCTGGTAGAGCACGGGGCTTGTGCCTGCCCGGTCGAGGACGAGGTAATCCACGACCTCGCCGTCGTCGGAGGGCAGGGTCCACGATCCGCGGATCTCGAGTTCGGGCCGCCGCCCCTTGCTCGCGTACCATCTCTGATCAGCCACCCATGCGGCGATCCGGTCGATCGATAGGCCTGCGCTCATGCTCTTCCCTCCGTCGGCATCCCGAACCCTACGCGTCGCGAACGACCAGCGGAGAGGGCTTGCGGCGGGCGCCGCTCGTCGGGGCACAGCCGAACGTGCCCCGTCCACTCCGCGGGCGGGCGGGGCACGTAGATGCTCAGACCGCGCGCAGCCAGGTCAGCTGCGAGTGCGGCTCGAGGATGAGGGGTGCGAGTTCCTCGTTGAAGACTGCTCCATAGTCGGCTGAGATGTGTGCCTGGAACGCGTCCTCGTCTCGGTACACCTCGTAGACGACGAAGCGGGCCGGATCGTCCGCGCGGCGGTAGGGAACGAACTCCACGTTCCCGGGCTCGTCCCGGACGAGGTCGGCGAGGTCGGCGATCATCGTCGCCACGCGGTCCTCGCTGCCGGGCTTCGCCGTGAACTCCGCGTACAGCACTCGAGGTCCAGACGCTGCGCTCACGCGGTTGCCGCTCCCGTCATGATCGCGACGGCGTCCGTCATCGAGTGCGACTGCGGCGTGATGGTCGCCGCCTTTTTCCCGAGGCGCTGAATGTGAATCCGGTCGGCCACATCGAAGACCTGCGGCATGTTGTGGCTGATCAGGATGACCGGGATGCCGCGGTCGCGGAGGTTGCGCACCAGCTGGAGCACCTGGTTCGACTCGCGTACGCCGAGAGCCGCAGTCGGCTCGTCGAGCACGACGACTTTCGAGCCGAAGGCGGCGGCCCGAGCGACCGCGACCGCCTGGCGCTGGCCGCCGGAGAGGTTCTCGACCGGGACTGTCACGTCCTGGAGCGTCGAGATGCCCAGCTCGGTCAGTTCGGCGCGCGCCTCCTTGCGCATGCCTGCCGTGTCCAGCATCCGGAACACGCTGCCGAGGATGCCCTTCTTGCGCCTCTCCCGCCCGAGGTAGAGGTTCGAGGCCACGTCCAGCGCGGGCGACACCGCCAGGTTTTGGTAGACGGTCTCGATCCCGGCTCCGCGCGCATCCTGCGGGCGCTTGAACGACACGGGTTGCCCGTCGAGGAAGAGTTCGCCCTCGTCGGGGATCTCGGCGCCGGTGAGGCACTTGATCAGCGTGGACTTGCCCGCGCCGTTGTCGCCGATGATGGCCAGGACCTCGCCGGGGAAGAGCTCGAGGCTCACCCCGTCCAGTCCCACGACGCGGCCGAAGGTCTTGACGAGGCGCTTGGCCTGGAGAACGGGTGTGCGCACGGCGGCGGGAGCGGATCCCGCTGAGTCGATGAGGGTCACTTGCGAACCTTTCGGATCCACTGGTCGATGGAGACGGCGACGATGATGAGGACGCCCACCGCGAGGGTCTGGTAGAGGACGTCGAGCCCGGCGAGCGAGAGCCCGTTGCGGAAGACACCGACGATGAGAGCGCCGAGGAGGGTTCCCCAGACGGTGCCCCGGCCGCCGAAGAGGCTGGTGCCGCCGATCACGACGGCGGTGATCGAGTCGAGGTTCAGGTCGGTTCCGGCGTTCGGGCTCGCTGCGTTCGTCCGGCCGATCTGGATCCAGGCCCCGATGGCGAGGATCGCGCCGGCGGCGAGGTAGACGCTCATCAGGACTCGGTTGACACTGATACCGGCGAGGCGGGCCGCCTCCTTGTCGTCGCCGACCGCATAGACGTGGCGACCCCACGCGGTCTTGCCGAGGATGAACGCAACGATGACGTACAGCACGAGCATCAGCAGGACGCCGTAGCTGATGCGGACGCCGAGGATGTCGAACGTGCCGCCCGTGGAGGGAAGCAGGGCGGGCATATCCGTGCCGCGGACCGTCGATCCGCTGGAGTAGAGCAGTGTCAGCGCCACGAAGATGTTCAGGGTGCCGAGCGTGACGATGAACGGGGGGAGCCGCAGCCGCGTGACCAGCAGTCCGTTGAAGGCGCCGGCGGCGAGGCCGACGATCAGACCAAGGAGCAGGGCAACGAGAGCCGGGAGGCCGTTCTGCGTCGCGGTCTGCGCGATGACCATCGAGGTCAGGACCATGACGGCGCCGACGGAGAGGTCGATGCCGGCGGTCAGGATGATCAGCGTCTGCGCCACGGCGAGGGTGCCCACGACCGCGACCTGCTGGGTGATGAGCGAGAGATTCGCCGGGGCGAGGAAGCGGTCGTTGAGCAGGCCGAAGACGATGATCGCCAGGACGAGGACGACTGCCGGGCTGACAGCGGGGTAACGGTGCAGGACGCCACGGACTCGGTCGAGCGGCGTGCGGCGGTCGAGGAACTCGCTAGCGAGATCGAGTGCGGAGGTCGGTGGATTGGGGTCGGTTGTTTTCTGAGCCACGATGGCCTTTCTGGGGTCGCTGGGACGGTGAGGAGCGGGCGGGGCTGCGAGACGCCGCGCCCGAGTGGGCTACTTGCCCCAGCAGATCCCGCTGGCGTCATCGGAGGTGATGCTGTCCAGGCTCGCGACCGGGGTGTCGGTGACGAGCGCCGATCCGGTGTCAAAGAAGTCCAGGCCCGCACTGGTGCTCGGCTTGGTGCCGTCATTGGCGAGCTGTGCGATAGCCTCGACGCCCAGCTGCGCCATCTTCACGGGGTACTGCTGCGCCGTGGCGCCGATGATCCCCTCCTTCACGTTCTTCACGCCGGCGCAGCCGCCGTCGATCGAGACAAGGAGCACATCCTTTTCCTTACCCGCGGCCTGGAGGGCCTGGTACGCGCCGTACGCGGCGGGCTCGTTGATCGTGTAGACGACGTTGATGGCGGAGTTCTTGGACAGCAGCGTCTCCATCGCGGTTCGGCCACCGTCTTCGGCACCCTGGGTCGCCTCATTGCCGACGATCTCGTAGTCGCCTCCGCTGTAGGTGCCGGTCTTCGCCTCATCGCCGTTGGCCTCTTTGTTCGCGACGTCGATGCCCATGCCGGTCAAGAAGCCCTGGTCGCGGTTGTAGTCGACCGAGACCACCTTGTCGTCGAAAAGGTCGAGCATCGCAATGGTCGCCTTCTTGCCGCCGAGCTGCGCGGCGGTCCACTGACCGATGGATTCTCCCGCGGTGAAGTTGTCGGTGGCGAAGGTGATGTCGACGGCGTCGGCGGGATCGGGTGCGGTGTCGAGGGCGATCACATAGAGGCCGGCATCCCGGGCCTTCTGAATGGCATCGACGACTGACGGGCCGTTCGGCGTGATCAGGATGCCCTTATCACCCTTCGAGATCGCGTTCTCGATGGCCTGGATCTGAGTGTCTTCGTCACCGTCTTCTTTGCCCGCGGCGAGAGTGAGGGTGACCCCGGCCGATGTCGCGGCCTCCTTGGCGCCGTCTTCCATAGCGACGAAGAACGGATTCGAGGTCGTCTTCACGATGAGCGTGACGCCAACGCCATCGCTGCTTCCGGCGGGTGAGCCGGAGGTGCCGGATGCGGAGCACGCGGTCATGCCCAGTGCGGCGAGGACCGCGACCGAGCCGAGCCCGAGAACACGGGTAAGGCGGGGGGATCGATTCGTCATTGAAAATCCTGTTCCTAGGGCGGGAGAGACCTCCCGACAACGATGTCATCGCCAGGTCTAGTCCTTTGAGAGCGCTAAGGTCAAGCGATCGCCAAGAAAGAGAGCCATAACGTGACACCGTTGTCAGGACCTCGAGGAGAGTCGGCCCCCGGACGTCGGCCGACGATGAAGCACGTGGCAGCGCTCGCCGGAGTCGGGATAAAGACGGTCTCGCGCGTCATCAACGGCGAGCCACATGTCTCAGCCGCGACGATCGAACGAGTGCAGGCCGCTGCGCACCAGTTGCGGTACCAGCCCGACCTGCACGCGGGCAATTTGCGCCGCTCCAACGGCCGCACGAGCACCCTTGGCCTCCTCGTGGGCAGCGTCGCGAATCCCTTCTCCGGCGCGCTGCACCGGGCTGTCGAGGACGTCGCGAATGAGCGTGGCGTCGCGGTCTTCGCTTCGAGCCTTGATGACGACCCGGCGCGGGAGCGGTCTTCGGTGAACGCGTTCGTCTCTCGCCGTGTTGATGGTCTGATCCTCACCACGGTGGCCCCGAGCCAGGCGTATCTCGGTCTTGAGGTCGACCGCGGCACGCCTGCGGTGTTCATCGACCGTGTCCCTGTCGGGATTATGGCCGACGCGGTGATCACGGATAATGCCGCGGGGATCGCGCGCGCCGTAGGTCACCTCGCTTCTTTCGGGCACCGGCGCATTGCCTTTATCGGTGACCGGCCTGAGATCTTCACAGCCCGCGAGCGGGAGCGTGGCTTCGTGGAGGAGATGGGGCGGCTCGGTCTGCCGGTCCTACCCGGTTACGTGCGCGGTGGCGCTCACGATGAGCAGGTCGCCGAGGAGGTGGCGAGCGGGCTCCTCGAGCTCGGCACGCCGCCGACCGCGATCATCGGTGGCCAGAACCTCATCACCATTGGCGTGCTTGCGGCTCTGCGCCGCCGGCAGCAGCACGGGCGCGTCGCGCTGATCGGCTTCGACGACATCCCGCTGGCGGAGTTGCTGCGCCCTGCGATTTCCGTCATTGCCCAGAATCCGTCGCTGATCGGGCGCACGGCGGCCGAGCGGGTCTTCGCCCGGCTCGACGGTGAGGACCAGCCCGCTCGAACCTTTGTCATTCCGACGGCCCTCATTGCGCGGGGGTCCGCGGAGGTGCCTGTCAGCGAGTGAGCGAGGCTTCGAAGCGCTCCTGATCTACGGCTCAGGTGATGTGCGCCAAGCTCCCGTCGAATTCCGTCAGCGCCTTGAAGTGTCCGAAGGACAATCTCTAGGTTGCCCATCACGGTGACAACGTTGTCACCGTGTGACACGTGCAATGAAGGGCGTCTTTTTATGCTTTTTCCTGTCAATTGTCGGCCGGCGCGGCGTCGCGGCAGTCTCCTCGCCGTCACCGCCGCTCTGTGCCTTGTCGGCGGAACGCTCAGCGTCCCGGCCGCCTCAGCGGCTCCTACGGATCCCGCCGCCCAGAGCTATCGTCCGGCACTTCACTATTCGCCGACCCAAAACTGGATGAATGACCCTAATGGCCTCGTCTATTACGAAGGCGTTTACCACCTCTATTACCAGTACAATCCTTCCGGCACCCGGTGGGGCAACATGAGCTGGGGCCATGCGACCAGCACCGATCTGCTGCACTGGAGCGAGCAGCCGCTCGCGATCCCCGGCGACGCGGAGTCGGACATCTTCTCCGGCTCGATCGTCGTCGATCACGCCAACACCTCTGGCTTCGGCACCGCCGAGAATCCGCCGCTCGTCGCGATGTATACCGCTGCCTACCGCACAGGGGAGCAGGCGCAGGCTCTTGCCTACAGCATTGACGCAGGCCAGACGTGGACGAAGTACGAGGGCAACCCCGTTATCGACCGGGACTCGAATAACTTCCGCGATCCTCACATGTTCTGGTACGACGGCGGAACGCCGGAGACGTCCTACTGGGTGGTCGCCACCGTGGAGGCGGCCGATCATCAGGTGCTGCTCTACAAATCGTCTGATCTGAAGGACTGGACGCTCCTGAGTACCTTCGGCCCGGCGAATGCGACCGGCGGCATCTGGGAGTGCCCCGATCTGTTCCCGCTCGCGGTCGACGGAGATCCGTCGAACGTGAAGTGGGTCATGGTGGTCAACCTCAATCCGGGTGCCGTGGGCGGCGGATCAGGTGGTCAGTACTTCGTCGGCGACTTCGACGGCACCACGTTCACCTCCGAGTCGACGGTCGGCTCGGACACCCTCCCCGAGGGCACCGTTCTCGCAGGCTTTGACGACGGCAGCTACAACGGCTGGACGGTCGCCAACGAACCGGGGAACGGGAAGAACGGACCCTTCGCCACCGCGCCCGCCAGCGGAGCCATCGACGGGCAGCAGCCCGTGACCGGTTTCTCGGGAGCAGGCCTGGTGAACAGCTTCACCGATGGCGACTATCCCGTCGGCACGGTGCAGTCGCCCGACTTTACGGTGACGGATGAGTACCTGAACTTCCTCGTCGGCGGCGGACATCATCCGCATATCGAGGGCACCCAGATCACCAACGATCCGCCGGCCGGGAGCGAGCTGCTCTTCGACGGCTTCGAGTTCCCCGACGGCCAGAGCCTCGCGGACAGAGGCTGGAGCGTCACGGGCGACTTCGTCAACGGTACGAATCCCTCCACCAGCGGTGGCGAATTCTTCCTCGGCCAGAAGCGCATCAATACCTTCGACGGCGGACCCCGGGGCGACGACAATCTCGGGACGATGACCTCACCGGAGTTCACGCTCGATAAGAGCCACCTCAGCATGCTCGTCGGCGGCGGTCACCGCGATACGGCATCCGGGCAGACCCTCGAGGTCCGACTGGTCGTGGATGGCGAGACGGTCGCCTCGGCCGCGGGGACGAATGACGGCGCGCTGAACTGGAAGAGCTGGGACGTCTCGGGCTACCAGGGCAAGACCGCGACTCTCGTCGTTGAGGACAGTGCGACGGGAGGCTGGGGTCATCTGACGCTCGACCACGTCGTGCTCGCGGACAGCCCGGCGCAGGTGCGCTCTGCGGAGACCAGCGTGAACCTCGTCGTCGACGGGAAGGTCGTGCGCACGGCGACGGGAGGGGACAGCGAAAGCCTCGACTGGACCTCCTGGGACCTGCGGGATCTCGTCGGCAGCACCGCCCACCTGCAGATTGTTGACAACAATCGCTTCGGCTGGGGGCACATCCTCGCCGACCAGTTCATGCTCGCCGACCAGCCCGCACCGAGTCGCCTCGTCGGCTACGACTGGCTCGACTGGGGCCGCGACTACTACGCCGGAGTCACCTTCGACAACGCGCCCGAGGACAAGCGGATCATGATCGCGTGGATGAACAACTGGCAGTACGGAGAGGAGATCCCGACCGGGCAGTGGCGCGGAGCGATGGCCCTGCCTCGTGAGCTGACACTGCAGAGCATCGATGGAGCGCCGACGCTCGTGCAGAAGGTCGTCGATCAGACGGCCGGCCTCGAACGGACCGAGGACGTCGTCACGCTCGGCCAGAGCGATATCGCTGAGGGCGAGACCGCTCTCCCCGCGGCCGCCGAGGGCAGCGTCTACAAGGTCGATGCCACCTTCAGCCCGGGCGACGCCGACTCGTTCGGCCTCTCTGTCCGCAATTCCGCCGACGGCAGCCAGCGCACCCCGATCACCTACGACGTCGCCTCCGGGACGTTGAGCCTTGACCGCACCCGCTCAGGCGCGGTCGGCTTCGACGCCGACTTCCCGTCGGTCGAGACGGCCCCGGTCGCGCTCAAGGACGGCCGACTGCACCTGGAGCTGTACGTCGACACCGCCTCGGTCGAGACCTTCGCGCAGGGCGGAGTCGCGACCATCACTGATCAGATCTTCCCCGACGCCGGGAGTACGGGGATCTCGCTCCTCTCGTCCGGAGGGACAGCACGTCTGGAGAGCCTGACGGTCACGCCCCTGAATGCCGCGATGTTCACTGATCCGGCCGCGGTCGTGTTGCTGACGCCGACCGGGTCGGCCCAGACGGTCGAGACCGGAGCGACGATCACCGGTGTCGGCGTGCGAGCGGCCACCGCGGCAGGAACACCGGTAGCAGGCGCTGATGTCGATTTCACGCTGGACGGGCCCGCCCGCTTCGCCGACGGCAGCACCGTGGCACGGGTGAGGACCGGAGCCGATGGCACCGCGTCCCTGCCTGCGGCCACGGTCGGCCCTGAGACGGGAACCGTCTCGATCACCGCGGCGGTGGGCGGTCTCCGGCAGTCGTTGCCCGCGATCACGGTCGTCGCACCGGCCCGCGTCGTGGACGTCGACGTCTCGATCTCGAGCGTGACGCGCAACGGAAAGGTCGTGCTCACGGCCACGGCGGTCAACAAGGGCAGCACTGCGGTCACGCTGCGCCTCGCGACGCCGTTCGGCGCACTGCGCATGACCTCGCTAGCCGAGGGGCAGACGAAGAAGGTCACCGTGGACACCCATCTCTCGACGGTGCCCGGCGGATCCTTCCGAGTGACGGCCACGGCCGCCGACGGCACCCGGCAGAGCTACCGGGTCGCCTACGCCGGCTCCGGAAAGTAGCTGCGGCACGAGGACAGGGCGGTGGTTCCGACTGGGGAGCCACCGCCCCTTCCGCGCGCGGACCGGTGCGACTCAGTCGAGCCCGAGCACGTCGAGGATCCACGCGTACTCGAAGGCCGTCTCGCGCCAGCGCTCGTAGCGCCCGCTCACACCGCCGTGGCCCGCAGACATCTCGGTGCGAAGGAGAGCCGGAGCGCCGATCTCGCGCAGCCGGGCGACCCACTTGGCCGGCTCGACATAGAGCACGCGCGTGTCATTCAGGCTCGTTGTCGCCAGGATCCGCGGATACTGCACACCCTCGCGCACGTTCTCGTACGGCGAGTACGACTTCATGTAGGCGTACACCTCGGCGTCGTGCAGGGGGTCGCCCCACTCGTCCCACTCGATCACCGTCAGCGGCAGCGACGGGTCGAGGATCGAGGTGAGCGCATCGACGAACGGGACCTGCGCGAGGATGCCGGCGAACGACTCCGGGGCGAGGTTCGCGACCGCGCCCATCAGCAGACCGCCGGCGGAACCACCCTGGGCCACCAGCCGCTCCCGAGTGGTGAAACCCGCCTCGACGAGGTGCTGTGCTGCCGAGACGAAGTCGGTGAAGGTGGTGCGCTTGGTGAGCGTCTTCCCGTTCTCGTACCAGGAGCGCCCCATTTCGCCGCCGCCGCGCACATGCGCGATGGCGAAGACGACCCCGCGGTCGAGCAACGAGAGGCGCGAAATCGAGAAACCGGGATCGATGCTCGCCTCATACGAGCCATAGCCGTAGAGCAGGAGGGGAGCGGGCGCCGCATCGGGGTCGGCCGCGTCGCTGCGCCACACCAGCGAGAGCGGGATCCGCGTGCCATCCTCGGCCACGGCCCATTCGCGCCGCTGCACGTAGCGCGCGGGATCGTAGTCGCCCAGGACCGGCTGCTGCTTGAGGACCGTTCGCTCGCCCGTCGCGATATCGAGCGCGAGCACGGTCGACGGCGTGACGAACGACGTGTACGCGACGCGGAGCGACGTCTGCTCCCACTCCGGGTTGCCGGCGAGACCGGCGTCGTACAGCGGCTCCTCGAAGACGATCTCCTCGAGGCGGGCGTCGCCGCCCTCCTCGCGGAGGAGCCCGAGGCGGGTCGCTCCGTCGGAACGGTACGAGACGACCACGTGCCCGGCGAAGGCATCCACGCCCTCGATCCGGCGACCCTCCCGGTGCGCGACGACCACGCGGCGCTCCCGCGCGCGGGCATCGGCGTCGAGGGCGAGATCGGCGGGCTCCTCGACGATCTCGAAATCGAGAGCGCCGTCATTGTGCACGATCAGGAAGCGCTCGCGCCCGTCGAGGACGGCGTGCTCCACCTCGTACTCCACTCCCTCGCGCCGCGGCCACACAGAGCGGAAGTCACCGGTCGGGTCGGCCGCGTCCAGCAGCAGGCACTCGCTGGTGATCTTGCTGCCGATCTCGATGACGAGAAAGCGCCGGCTGCGGGTGAGTCCCACGCCGATCCAGTAGCGCTCGTCGGGCTCGGCGAACACGACCTCATCCTCGGAGGACTCGGTGCCGACCGCGTGGCGCCAGATCGTGTCGGGACGCCACGACTCATCGACGGTCGGGTAAAAGACGAAGCGCGCGTCGGCGCCGAAGGTCGCTCCGCTGCCCGTGCCCTCAATGACATCGGGGAGGTCCTCGCCGGTGGCGAGATCGCGGATGCGCAGGGTGTAGCGCTCGTCGCCCTCGACATCGGTGCCGAAGAGCAGGTAGCGCCCGTCGGCCGACACGTCGAAGCTGCCGAGCGCGAAGAAGTCGTGACCGTCCGCCTCCACGTTCCCATCGAGCACGACCTGCTCGCCGTCGAGCGGGCCGCCCTCGGCAATCGAGGGCGGAGTCCAGTCGTCCGGTCCGATGATGGGCGCCCGGCAGTGCACCGCGTACTGGCGTCCCTCGTACGAGCGCGAGAAGTACCACCAGCCACCCTCGCGCACGGGCACCGACAGGTCGGTCTCCTTGGTCCGCGAGCGGATCTCGTCGAAGAGCGTCGCGCGCAGCGGCGCCAGCGGAGCGAGTGCCGCCTCGGTGTAGGCGTTTTCCGCCTCGAGGTGCGCGATGACGTTCGGGTCCTCTTTCTGCCGCAGCCACTCGTACTCGTCCACGAACAGATCGCCGTGATGGCGGCGTTCGAGGGGGACACGGCGGGCGATTGGGGCAACGGGCGCGGTCATCCCTCCACCCTAGGGTGAGGCGCGCTCTCGGGCGCCGGGTGCCCGCCCGCGGCGGCAAGCGGCCACAATGGAGCATGGGCAGTGGTGCGCAGAACGAGTCGGCGACGTTCACGACGGACGGTGGGCGCAGAGTGCAGACCGAGATCGAGCGCACGTACGACGTGGACGCCGAGACACACCTGCCGGATCTCACCGGCGCCGGTCCCGTCGCCGCGATCCGCGCTGAGAAGCCGGTGGCCCTCCGTGCCGAGTACTTCGACACCGCCGACCGCGCACTGTCGCGGGCTCGGATAACGCTAAGGAGGCGCGAGGGCGGTGCGGACCAGGGCTGGCATGTGAAGCTGCCCGGCGCGGTCGGCCGGACCGAGATCCATGTGCCACTGACCGAGACACGGACCGTACCCTTCGCCGTTCGCGATGCCGTCCTCGGCCACGTCGGCCACGCGCCGTTGGAGCCACTCGCGCGGCTCGAAACGGTTCGCTCCATCACTCGGGCTTGTGACGCCGACGGCCGACAGCTGGCCGAGATCGCCGACGACCTCGTGGTTGCCCACGATGAGCGCACTGGCCGCGAGCGCCGCTGGCGCGAGTGGGAGGTCGAGCTGGTCGAGACCGCGGGCGAGGAGGGCGAGGCCGTGCTCGACGCAATCGAGCAACGCCTCTTTGCGGGAGGCGCCCGCTCCGCCGCCAGTGCCTCGAAGCTCGCGCGAGCCACCGGCGGCCCGATTGATGATTCGGTTCCGGAGCCGCGCGACGGCGGGGAAGCGGCGCTCGCCGCGGTTCGCTCCCTCCTGGGCGAACTCCGCGCTGTCGATCCGAGTGTCCGCCTGGGAGCCGACGGCGCTCTGCATCGGATGCGTGTGCTGACCCGGCGCCTGCGCTGCGTCCTCGCCGCATCCCGCTCCGTGCTCGACCGGGCGGCGACCGATCCGCTGCGCGCCGAGTTGGGCTGGCTGGGCGGCGTCCTCGGCTCCGCCCGCGACCAGGAGGTGCTCGGCGTCCGGCTGCGCACGCCCATCGATGGCGCTCCGAGCCTCCCGTCCGCCCTCCTCGACGCGATCGAGCGGAGGCACGCCGCGGCGCTGGACCATGTCGCCCATACCCTGCGCGGCGAACGCTACCTAGCGCTGCTCGCCTCGCTCGACGCGCTGCTCGCCGAGTCGCCACGCACGGCGACGGCCGCGTCGAGCGCCAGGAGAGTGGTCCGCCGCTCCGTCAAGAAGGACCTCACGCGGATCGCCGCCGCCCGCGCGGCCGCGAAGGGCGGCTCCCTCGAGGCACGGCACGACCTGCGGAAGGCGGCAAAGCGCCTCCGTTACACGGTCGAGGCCTGGCGAGCGGTGGTGCCTGCGACTGTCGGAGCGCGTCGTCGCTCGCTGGCGAAGGCGGGCGAGGCGCTGGCCGATGCGCTGGGGGAGGAGCGCGACGCGCTCGCCGTACGCGAGCTGATCCTGCACGAGGGTGACCGCAGCGGCGACGGTGCCTTTGCGCTCGGAGCGATGTTCGCTGAGGAGTCGCATCGAGCCGAGAGAGCGGCGACGTCCGCACGGAAGGCACTAGCGCGTCTGGAGTCGCTGTCAAGCTGACCGACCGGTCACAGAGACGAAACGCACGGCGGATAATGTCAATCATGCCTTCTGTCCGTGCTCTGCAGTCACCACTCCTGCGCCCGCGTCACTTCGACCGCGACGACGTCGTGGTGCACGCCGGTCTGTTCTCGCTGGTGAACTCGAGTACGACCCCGCGCGCGGCCTGGACCGAAGACCTGATCACCCTCGGTGAGGTGCTGGATGCAGCCGAATTCCCGTACCGGTTGATTCGCGGCACCAACGGCTCGCCCTTCCTCGCGGTCGACCGTGCCCTTGGCGCCGAGCTCGCGACCCTGCTCGCCCGCGCCTTCGCGACCGAGCCCTTCTACGCGAAGACAATCGACAAGCGGGGCACGCCGGCGCAGTTGCTGGCGGAGGGCGTGCTCGCCCCGTATCCGCGTGCCTCGGTATTCAAGCTCTTCCGCCCGCGGGTGTCCTCGACCGGCTCCCTCCGCTACGGCGCCCGCAGCGGCGTCCGGCTCGAGCTGTGGAAGGTGGGCGAGGAGGAGATCATCACTCCCGCCGAGAATGCCCTGATGCGCAACAGCCTCCCCGTCGCCGAGGCGATCGATGCCCACGTTGAGGCGTACGGTCGCACCTGGCCGACGTTCGAGGGAATGTTCGAGCCGTTGGTGAGCGACATCCGCTTCGATATTGACATCGTCTTCTCCTGGGTCGACGGCACCGACCTCGAATTCCAGCGAGCTCGGGCCGCACGGATGGCCAGCTACGTCGTCGGCGAGGGCGACGACGCCCCGGCGCGCTTTCGCCAGATCGACGAGTTGAAGTACGCCCTGCGCAGCGTCTACATGTATGCCCCGTGGATCCGCCGCATCTACATCGTCACCGATTCCCCGCGCCCGCGCTGGCTCGACGAGCACCCTGACGTGACGCTGGTGCGCAGCGAGGACCACTTCCGCGATCTTTCGGTTCTGCCCACCCACAACTCGCACGCGGTCGAGAGCCAGTTGCACCGCATCCCGGGGCTGGCCGAGCACTTCCTCTACTCCAACGACGACATGTTCTTCGGGCGCCCCGTCGACCCGTCGATCTTCTTCTCGCCCGGAGGCATAACCAAGTTCATCGAGGCGACCACGCGCATCGGGATGGGCGACTCCAACGCCTCCCGCAGCGGCTTCGAGAACGCCGCCCGGGTCAACCGCCGCTTGCTGCGCGAGCGCTTCGGGGCGATGACGACGAGGCACCTGGAGCACGCGGCCACTCCGCTGCGCAAAAGCGTGATGGCCGAACTCGAGGCGGAGTTCGAGCCCGAGTTCACCGCCACGGCCGCGAGCCGCTTCCGCTCGGCGAGCGACGTCTCCGTCACCAACTCGCTGTACCACTACTACGCGCTGATGACCGGCCGTGCAGTCGTGCAGGAGAACGCAGCCGTGAAGTACGTCGACACGACGATGCACCAGGGTCTGAAGGACATGCGCAAGCTTCTCAAGAACCGCGGTGTCGATTTCTTCTGTCTCAACGACGGCAGCTTCCCCGAGATTTCGGCGGAGGCACGCACCAAGGCGGTCATCGGCTTCCTCGAGGAGTACTACCCGATCCCGGCGCCCTGGGAGCGCCCGGACTGAGCCGGCTCCCGCACCATCTGCAGGCTCCGGTGCGGTGTGCAGGCCTTCGTGCGGTGTGCAGGAGTCTGTGCGGTGTGCAGGAGTCTGTGCGGTGTGCAGGAGTTTGTGCGATGTGCAGGAGTCTGTGCGGTGTGCAGGAGTTCTCGCCCCGGCTGGGGGAGTGACGCGGAAGAGAACGCTCTCAGCGCGAGGTCACCTGCACATCGCACTAGGTCCTGCACATCGCACCAGGCCCTGCACATCGCACAGACTCCTGCAGATCGCACGGATCTCGCGAGGCGGGGGCGCCCGGAGAGCGCGCGCCGACCGACCGAGCGCTGCTACGCGCTAACGGCCGTGCGCTCGACGAGCGGCGGGTAGAGCGCCTCGGCCTGCTCGAGGGGAGCCGCGCTCGCCGCCGCAATCTCGACGCCGTGATCCGCGAGGATGCGCTGCGTCTCGACGGCCGACACGTACGAGACCTCCGTGGAGGCGCCGATCGGTACGACCGAGTGCAGCACCGTGCCGTCGTAGACGTGGATCAGGTTGAACGCCTGGGCGCCGTTGCGGGCTCGCGTCCCGCCCACCGCCACGTTCAGATCCTGCGTGTAGCACGTGGCGGAGGCGACGGATACCGGGATGCCCGCGAACATCGCGGTAGACGAGTAGTGCAGATGACCGGCGATGATGCTGCGGACGTCCGATCCCTCGAGCACCTCGGCCAGCGCGGGCTGGTCGCGCAGCTCCACGAGCACCGAGAGGTCGAGCACGCTGGGGACCGGCGGGTGGTGCAGGGCCAGGATCGTGCCGTGCGGCGCCGGGCTCGAGAGCTCCTCCGCAAGCCAGTCGAGCTGGGCGCCCGAGATTTCGCCGTGGTGGGCGCCCGGCACCGTGGAGTCGAGCGCGATGATCCGCAGGCCGTTCACGTCGTGCACTCGATCGATGGGCTGGGAGGTGGGCAGCTGGTCGAGCAGGCCCGCGCGGAAGGCCCCGCGGTCGTCGTGATTGCCCATCACCCAGATCACCTCGGCGCCGAGACGCTCGGCCGCGGGCTCGACGATCGCGCGGAGCTTGGCGTACGCCTCCGGCGCGCCCTTGTCGGCGAGGTCACCCGTGATGACGATCGCCTCCGGACGGCCGCCGGACTCCTCGACCTCGTCAAACAGCAGGCGCAACTGGGCCTCGCTGTCGACGTCCGAGCCGTAGAGACCGCCGTCACCCGCGATGAAGTGGGTGTCGCTGAGGTGAAGGATGAAGTGGTGGGGCCGGGGGTATTCGGCCTGGCGGAGGGACATGATCCTCGGGTTCCACGATCGGCGGGGCCGGGTCACGCGACCCGGCTTCGGTACTTGCGAACTGTGTCAGCGGAGGCGGCCCCGCTGTGACCAGTCCATCATCGCGGGATGAACGTGCGGCCAACACCGACTGGCGCGTCATTGAACGCTTCTCCCAGGTTGAGGGCGCGGGCAAGATATGGGCACGGCCGCAGCCTGGGCGAACGGCCGACGGCCTCAGAGCCGGCCGAGCAGCCGCGCGTAGAAGTCGATAGCCCGCTCGAACTGGTCGACCTCGACCGACTCGTCGACCCCGTGGACCCCGAGTTGGTGCCGCGGACTGATCTCGAAGGGGATAAAGCGGTAGACGTTGTCGCTGATGGCGTGGAAGTGGCGGGCGTCGCTGCCGCCGGTCTGCACGTAAGGGGCAACGATCGCGTCCGGGAACGACTCCTGCACCACGTCGTGCAGGACGTCGTACGGCCCGCCGTCGCCGGGCGTGCCGGTGGAGGAGACGGGGGAAGGCTCCTGCGCGACCTTGACGGTCACCTCGACCTCGGGATCATCGATGACCGCCCGGATACGCTCGACCACTCCCGCGACGGTCCCGCCCGGGTTGATCCGCACGTTCGCGGTGGCACTGGCGCGGGAGGCGAGAACGTTCGCCCCGGTGCTCCCACGCAGCTCGGTGATCGCGACCGTCGTGCGCAGCATCGCCGCCGCACGGTGGGAGTGCGCCGCGAGGGCGCCGATGACGGCCTCCGGATGCTCGTGCGGGCGGGAATACCAGACCGCGTGGGCGGGGTCGGCGTACGCGGACGCAGCGCGCACCAACTCGGCGATCGGCTCCGGCAGAGTAGAGGGGAACGGATTCTCACTCAGCCGGTGGATCGCGCGCGCGAGTCGCTGAGTGGCGAGGAGCCCGGGAGGCGGGGGCGGCGCGGAGGCATGTCCGCCGACAGCGCGGCAGGTCAGCTCGAGATTCATGATCCCGCGCTCCGTCACACCGATCACCGCGATCGGAGTCGAGACGCCGGGCAGCATCCCGTGCCGCACGCTGCCGCCCTCATCGAGCACGAAGCGCGGGCGGACGTCGCGAGCGGCGAGGAGTGCCACGACGGCAGGCGCCCCATCGCCGGCGGTCTCCTCGTTGTGCGTGGACAGGAGGTAGACGTCGTGGCGCGGACGCTCGCCGCGCAGAACCGCCGCCTCGACCGCCTCGAGGAGCGCCACGAGGGAGCCTTTGTCGTCCAGTGCACCGCGCGCCACCACGGAGGTGCGGCCGTCGGCGCTGACGACGGTCTCGGCCGCGAAGGGAGGGTGTGACCACTCCGACGCGGTGACGCTGACCACGTCGTAGTGCGCCATCAGCACGGCGGGCTCGCCCGGCTCCTGGCCGCGCCAGCGCCAGAGGAGGGAGTGCCCGGCGACGGTCTCGAACTCGAGGGCGGCGTGCAGGGCGGGGTAGAGCTCGGCCACGAGATCCCGGAACGCGCGGAAGCGGCTCCAGTCGGTCGCCGTTTCGTCCGTGTGCGAGACCGTATTGACCCGCAGCAGGGCCTGGAAGCGCTCGAGCGCGGTCGTTTTCACCGGGCAAGCCTACGACGGCGACGGCAAGCCCTTGGCCGTGCGGCGCCCGGTGCGTACAAGCGTTACGTGAGGAACGTCGTAGGCAGGACGTCCGCGTCAATTCACGCTCGGTGACGCTGCTGGGCGGGCTGACACGGCCGTGCCTCTCGCTCGAACTCCATGTCGGGACGAGAGCGCGACCACCTCTCAGTCACACTTCGGGGAGGCTCACCGCAGGCGGCGCGCCACTTCGACTTTGTGATACGCCACTGTGCCGAGATTCACTCACGCCTGCTCACACTTGTCGCGGGGCTCGAATTGTCGCGGTCCACGCTCGTTTCCGGCCGGTATGAAAGAAGGCTTTATGAAATCACGCTACTTTGTCGTCATGGGAACAGCGATTTTCCTCCTTGCCGCATCGGTCGGATCCGTGCCTGCGGCGCAGGGTCTCGAAACTGCCCCGACGCTGTCCCTGTCGGACCCGATCGGGCTGATTACTGCTCTCGCTCCCGATTCTTCAGAATCTGCGGATAAGTCTGCGTCTTTACTCGATGAAGCCGGCACTGTATTAAGGCTTCCTGAGGACATCGGGCGGTCTGCGTCGACGGTTAGCCTTGGGTCTGGACGAGATGATATCGCAGTCACGCTCCCTCTCAACGCGCAGCTGGCGATATGTTCTTCTCGCGTCAGCAAACTGGCAGAAATTCGCTGACAACCTCGCGCAGATCCCGTGACAGATCCGACCGAAGTAGACGTTCCCGGTTGGCCGCGGGTCGCGCGGTGGGCGTTGATAGTCGTTCTTCTTCCGGTCGGTCTGTCGCTCGCGGGAGCGGGGATCATCTACCTTGCGGATCCCGGCTTCTCCTCTGTCTTCCTGCTTCTAGCCGCGAGCGGGACCGTTCCCGGTGCTCTCCTTCTCGTCGTCCCGTGTGCGGCTGTGGGACTTCGGCGAAGGCTGTCGTCCCGAGGGCTCCACCGGATCATGCCTTCGCTTCTCGTGGTCTCGGCTTGGCTCGCTGCACTGGTGATGGTTGCTCCGTCCATCGCATTTCTGGTCGGGTTGACCGAGGGTCGCGCGAACGTGAGTGGTGGCCTGCAAGCGTCGGCTCTCGGTCCAGCGGTATCGGCTGCCTTGCCGACGTGGACGTTCAACGTCTGCGGTTCCCTGCTCATTCTTGTTTCTGCGCGACGTAGGCTCACTCGACCAGCAGAAGCGCGAGTCTCACCCGACGAGCAGTGGTAGGACGAATGATGGGCAACGCGCACGCCGGTCGTCTTCGTGGGACCTGGGCGTGCGGAAGGACCGCACCTCAGTGGAGGTCGTCGCTGCGACTGCCTTCTCGCTGCCAGTCGTCGAGCATTCTCTGTGTCTTGCCCGCCATGAGTCCCCTTCAACAATCCCTGTTTTCCATCGGCATCGACCCCGAGGAGGACGACGATCTGTTCCGTGATGCGAAATCGGGGCTCATCGGTAGCGGCCAGGTGCCAAGAGGGTTCGCGACGCCCTCGCCAGAATCGGGCGTGAGTGTTCTGAGAAGATCACCACAGCACACCTCCTCTCACACAACCCAATCGGAAGCACATGTCTTTGGCTGGCCACGCGCTCAGCGTGCCGCCCCGTGCCTGAGCGCCGCGACGCGTCCCGTCACCGCGTCGACGGGGAAGCTGCGGTGCGCGACGCCGCGCCTGCCGGTCGAAGGCCATCCGCTATGCTTCGGCTCGGCCGCGGCCGCGGCGTCCTCGGACATCACGAAAGGGAGAGAATGAGCAGCACGACGGTGATCGAATGGCGTGAGCAGGTTTCTGCGGAGGCGGTGGATGCGCTCTCCGCTCCCGGTGGGTTGGTCGTCAGCGCGACCAAGGTCGGCTACATCCTGATGACGACCGATGCGGCGGGTCTCGAGCGTAAGTTCTCGGCCAAGCAGCGCAACCGCAATAAGCCAGGAGTCGTCCTCTGCTCGAGCATCGAGCAGCTCACCGAACTCGCCGAGCTCAACGACGAAATTCTCGCCTTTTACCAGAAGCACTGGGACCAGGACATCCTGCTCGGTTGCATCCTGCCGTGGAAGGCCGACGCCGTCGACATGATCGACGAGGATGCCCGCGAGCTGGTCCGCGACACACGCGGCACGAGCTGCTTCGTCATCCGCTTTGGCCGCCCCTCCGAGCAGATCGTTTCGACCCTGTGGGAGCGCGACCGCACCCTGATTTTCGCCAGTTCCGCTAACCCCTCGGGCGTGGGCAACCGGGGCCGCGTCGCGAACATCGGCGAGCGGATCGAGAGCGAGGCCGACGTGATCATCGCCGCTGACGGCTACGTCTCGTCCATGCAGCCAGACAAGGATGAGGACTCGCGCCACGAGCAGGGCGTCATGGTCTCCATGGTCGACGCGTCAGGCGCGCTCATCCCCGTGCAGGGCGGCGAGCGCTCGATCACGCCGGGACCGGTGCTGATCCGTCGCGGCCTGGACTACGACCGGATCATGCTCAACCTCGCGGAGCAGTTCAACTCCTGGGACTACCGCCAGGGCGAGTACTACTGAATCCCTGAGCGTGAATCCCTGAGCGGATCACGGACGACGGCCGGGCCGGGGTGCATCCCTGGCCCGGCCACTGCCGTTCTCAGAGGGGCTCAGAGTTCGAGCGAGTCGCCCGCTTCGAGCGCGTGGTACTCACCGCCGCCCTCGCGAACTGCCCAACCGAGGCGGTCGTGCCCGAGCGCTCGCCCGGCCTCCGAGAGCACCTGCTCGTGCGTCGCGAAGGCGTGCCGTGGCGCGATCTCGAGCACGTAGTCCATTGCCTCCGCAATCTTCATCCACGGGGCGCCGGACGGTGCGGCCAGGACCTCGACATCGACGCCCTGGGGCACCGTGAACGAGTCACCCGCGTAGTAGACGCGTCCATTGACGAGCACACCGACGTTGTCGATGACGGGAATGCTGCGATGGATTACCGCGTGTCGTGAGCCGAAGAAGCGCAACTCGAAGGGTCCGACCGTCACGATATCGCCATCGGCGACCGTCTCGACGTCGAAGCCCTCGGCGGCCGCGGCCACCCCGGCCGGTCCGAGGATGCGCAGCGACGGAGAGGCGGCGCGCACTCGCTCGAGTTGCTCAGGGGTCCAGTGGTCGGCGTGCTCGTGAGTCAGCACCACGGCGACGGTCTCCGCGGTCCCCTCGATGGGGCGGGTGAAGGAGCCGGGGTCGATGACCAGGCGTGCGCCCGCCTGATCGATGAGGAGGGTCGCGTGCTCGAGTTTGGTCAGTCTCATGGCTCGAGCCAAGCGGCTCGGCGGTCCCTGGGCAAGGCCCGGGATCGGCGACCAGACCGACCCTGCGTGGCCCACACTTGCACGCGTGCGGGGAAAGTTGCATTCGTGCAATTCGGTGTGCAACACTCTTCGAGTTGCAAAAACGCGGCCCCATCGTTTAGCGGCCTAGGACGTCGCCCTCTCACGGCGGTAACGCGGGTTCAAATCCCGCTGGGGTCACCACGGCAACACGAGAAGAACCCCCGGTCAGCCCGGGGGTTCTTCTCGTTTCGCGAGACCAACCTGCTTCGACGCCGGGCGCCGGAGCGCGGCCGGATCGGCGCTAGGATCGCATCCGCGAAGGGGAGTATCCCGACCTTCCCGCTCCCGTCAGTACGCACCGCCCCTGCGCGGCGCCGGGGGTAGGACGGGTGACGCGGACGAGCCACCTGCCGTCCGCTCCCCGGGGAGAGACTTTCGGCCCCTCACCCACTCGGAAGGCCCCCATGCTCGATCTGCCCGTCTGGTTCGTGATCGGCTCGTTCGTCGTGCTGAGCCTGATCCTCGCCGCCGACCTGCTGCTGGTCTACCGCCGCCCGCACGTGCCAAGCCTGCGGGAGTCGGGCCTGTGGGTCGGCTTCTACGTCGCGCTCGCACTGGTGTTCGCGCTGCTGATGCTGATCCTGGGCGGCGGAGAGTCGGCCGGTCAGTTCGTCGCCGGCTGGCTGACCGAGTACAGCCTGTCGATCGACAACCTGTTTGTCTTCGTCATCATCATGGGGCGCTTTGCCGTGCCGGCGAAGCTGCAGCAGGAAGTGCTGATGGTGGGCATCATCATCGCGCTGATCCTCCGGGGCGTGTTCATCCTCCTGGGCGCTCAGCTCATCGAGAGCTTCAGCTGGATCTTCTACCTCTTCGGCGCGTTCCTCGTCTATACAGCGTGGAAGCAGGCGTTCGGCAAGGAGGACGAGAGCGAAGGCGCGGACAACCTGCTCATCCGCCTCCTGCGCCGACGGGTAAAGATCTCCGACTCCTTCGACGGCTCGAGGATCCGCACGACGATCGACGGCACCCGCTACTTCACGCCGATGCTGATCGTATTCCTGGCGATCGGATCGACGGACCTGCTCTTTGCACTGGACTCGATTCCGGCAATCTTCGGCATTACCGAGAGCCCTTTCATCGTGTTCACGGCGAACATCTTCGCCCTGATGGGGCTCCGCCAGCTCTACTTCCTGCTCGGCGGGCTGATCGACAAGCTCGAATACCTCAAGTACGGGATCGCCTTCATCCTCGCCTTCATCGGTGTGAAGCTCGTGCTGCACGCCCTGCACGAAAATGATCTGTCGTTCCTCAACGGAGGGGAACCGGTGCCCGTCTGGGATATCGACACGATCACGTCGCTGGTCGTCATCGTCCTGAGCATGACTGTCGCGACGCTCGCGAGCCTCGCGAAGATGCGCCGCGAGCACCAGCACATCGAGCTGCACAACGGGCACCCGGAGGTGGTCTCGGATGACGCGGGATCAGCCGCCGAGGGAAAGTGAGCCGGCAATGAGCGCGATCATGCTTGACCTGCCCCAGGGTGTGCTTCGGCTCACGGTGAGCAGCAGCACCGATGTTGGAGTTGTGCGGCGCATCAATGAGGACGCGCTCCTCGTGGACGTGCCGTTGCTTGCGGTCGCCGACGGCATGGGCGGCCATGCGCGCGGCGACCTTGCCAGCGCGGCAGCGATGGACGCCCTGCGCGCCAGCCGCCCCGCTGAGCTGGGGTCGGCCGACGCCGTGTTCGACCTCGTCGAGGCGGCGAACACCGCCGTCCGCGGGCTCGACGTGGGCGGGGCCCTCTGCGGCACGACGCTCACGGGGCTGATCCTCGTCCGGCCCGAGCCTGCGGGACCGGCGCGGTGGGCGCTGTTCAACGTCGGCGACTCCCGCGTGTACCGCTGGGACGGAGCCGAACTCCAGCAGCTCACCGTTGATCACTCCGCGGTGCAGGAGTTGGTCTCGGCGGGGCTGATCAGCCGGGAGTCGGCGGAGTCGCATCCGGATCGCAACATTGTCACTCGCGCTCTCGGCGCTGACGACGAGGTCGAGACCGACGTCTGGACGTTGCCGATCGTGCCGCGCGCCAGCTACCTCCTTTGCTCAGACGGCCTGACCAAGGAGCTGGCGGACGAGCGCATCGCCGCCGTGTTCGCCCGCCGGGACTCCGGGGATACCGCAGACCTCGCGACCACTCTCGTGCGCGCCGCTGTCGATGCCGGAGGCCGCGACAACGTGACCGTCGTCGTTGTCGACGCTGTTCTCGATCCGCGCCCCGGGTCCGCGGCCGCCGGACAGCGCGGTGCTACTCTCTGAGAATGCTCAGCCGTCTGCACCTTCTTCCGTGCCGCGACGAGACCTCGATCTGATCGGCCTCTCTCGTCGCGGTGTCTCGCCTGGCCGAGCAGCGACTCCCCAGAAGGAGAAGGAACCGTCATGACCGAGAGTTCGCACGACGCGGCCGAGCCCACGACCACTCCGAAGACCGGCACTCTCGCCGAAAAAGCCCGTACTCTCGCCGAAAAAGCCCGTACTCTCGCGGAAAAGGTCTGGGACGACCACGTCGTCGTCCGAGGTGAGGGCGGCGCCCCCGACCTGATCTACATCGACCTCCACCTCCTGCACGAGGTGACGAGCCCCCAGCCCTTCGACGGGCTCCGGGCTGCCGGGCGCCCGCTCCGCCGCCCCGACCTCACGATCGCGACGGAGGACCACAACACGCCGACCCTCCAGATCGGCCGCCCGATCGAGGACCCGACCAGTCGCACCCAGATCGACGCGCTGCGCCGCAACGCGGGTGAGTTCGGCGTGCGCCTGCACTCCCTCGGTGACGTCGAGCAGGGCATCGTGCACGTCGTCGGCCCGCAGCTCGGCCTGACGATGCCTGGAGTGACCGTCGTCTGCGGCGACTCGCACACCTCCACGCACGGCGCGTTCGGGGCGATCGCGTTCGGCATCGGCACCAGCGAGGTCGAGCATGTGATGGCCACGCAGACCCTTCCGCTGAAGCCCTTCAAGACGATGGCGATCACTGTCGAGGGCACCCTCAAAGAGGGTGTCACGGCGAAGGACATCATCCTCGCGGTCATCGCCCGCATCGGCACCGGTGGCGGCCAGGGTTACATCCTCGAGTACCGCGGCTCCGCAATCCGTGCGCTCTCGATGGAGGGGCGGATGACGATCTGCAACATGTCGATCGAGGCGGGTGCCCGAGCGGGAATGGTCGCCCCCGACGAGACGACCTTCAACTACCTCAAGGGCCGTCCGCACGCGCCCTCGGGAGAAGACTGGGACGCCGCCCTCGACTACTGGCGGACGCTGCCGAGCGACGAGGGCGCCGTGTTCGACGCCGAGGTCGTGATCGACGCGAATGCGCTCGAGCCGTTTGTCACCTGGGGAACGAACCCCGGACAGGGCGTCTCGCTGTCGCAGTCGGTGCCCGACCCCGAGGCGTTCGACGATCTCAACGACCGCGCGAGCGCGGAGCGGGCTCTGGAGTACATGGCTCTTGCTCCGGGAACTCGGATGAGGGACATCCCGGTCGACGTCGTCTTCATGGGCTCCTGTACCAATTCGCGGATCGAAGACCTGCGCGCCTTCGCCGCGATCATCGAGGGCCGCACCAAGGCGCCCGGCGTCCGCGTGATGGTCGTCCCCGGATCGGCGCGGGTGCGGCTCGAGGCCGAAGCCGAGGGGCTCGATCGGATCGTCACGGAGTTCGGCGCGGAGTGGCGGTTCGCCGGCTGCTCCATGTGCCTCGGGATGAATACCGACCAGCTCCTCCAGGGTGAGCGGGTCGCATCGACCTCCAATCGCAACTTCGAGGGCCGGCAGGGCAAGGGCGCGAAGACCCACCTCGTCTCGCCACTGGTCGCCGCGGCCACGGCGGTGCGCGGGACACTCTCCAGCCCCTCCGACTTGGAGCCGGCTCGCGAGACGGCGGGGGTCTGAGCATGCAGAAGTTCGAGACAGTCACCGGGATCGCCGCGCCGCTCAAGCGCGCGAACGTCGACACCGATCAGATCCTCCCCGGGGTGTATCTCCGCCGCATCACCAAGACCGGCTTCGAGGACGCGCTGTTCCACGGCTGGCGCCAGGACGAGGACTTCGTCCTCAACCAGGAGCGCTACCGCGGAGCCCGGATTCTCGTCGCCGGTCCCGACTTCGGCACGGGCTCCAGCCGCGAACACGCCGTTTGGGCGTTGCGGGACTTTGGCTTCCGCGTCGTCATCGCGCCGCGGTTCGGTGACATCTTCCGCGGTAATGCCGGCAAGCAGGGCCTGCTCGCCGCGGTGGTCGATGAGGCGGGCGTGGAGCGCCTGTGGGAGATCATCGAGAGCACCCCGGGAATAGAACCGACGGTGGACTTGGTTGCCCGTACGGTCACCGCCGGTGGCGAAACCTTCCCCTTTGAGATCGACGACTACACTCGATGGCGCCTGATCGAAGGCCTGGACGACATCGGCCTGACCCTGCGCGACGAAGCGCTCATTTCCGAATTCGAGACCCGCCGCGCGAGCTGGCGGCCCAAGACATTGCCGGTGAAATAGCGTGAATACACTTCTTCAGGACGCCAAGGCCGCTCTTCAGGACGCCAAGGCCGCGGGAGCCCGAGTGGGAATGACCACCGAGCGGATCATCATCAACGGCGGGCGTCCGTTGAAGGGCCGGATCGAACTCAAGGGGGCGAAGAACCTCGTCACGAAGGCGATGGTCGCAGCGCTTCTGGGTGAGACCGCCTCCACACTCCGGGACGTCCCGGACATCAGTGACGTCCGCGTCGTGAAGGGGCTCCTCGAGGTTCACGGCGTGAAGGTGAAGCAGGGCGCCGAGGTGGGCGAGCTGATCCTCGACCCCTCCAACGTCGAGTCCGCGCACTTCGCCGACATTGACGCGCACGCCGGCTCCAGCCGCATCCCGATCCTCTTCTGCGGACCGCTGCTGCACCGTCTGGGCGAGGCGTTCATCCCGGACCTCGGCGGCTGCCGCATCGGTGACCGCCCCATCGACTTCCACCTGGAGGTGCTCCGCAACTTCGGCGCCGTCGTCGAGAAGCTGCCCTCTGGCATCCGGATGTCGGCTCCCGAGGGTCTGCACGGTGCGAAGGTCTCGCTGCCCTACCCGAGCGTCGGGGCAACCGAGCAGGTCCTGCTCACCGCGGTGCGTGCCTCCGGGATCACGGAGCTCTCGGGCGCGGCGATTGAGCCGGAGATTATGGATCTCATCAATATCCTGCAGAAGATGGGCGCCATCATCTCGGTCGACACCGACCGCGTGATCCGCATCGAGGGCGTGGACCGCCTCACCGGCTACAGCCACCGCGCGCTCTTCGACCGCAACGAGGCCGCTTCCTGGGCCGCCGCGGCGCTGGCGACCGACGGTGACATCTTCGTGGGTGGTGCGCGTCAGCAAGAGATGACGACCTTCCTCAATGTGTTCCGCAAGGTCGGCGGCGCCTTCGAGATCGCCGAGGACGGCATCCGCTTCTACCACCCGGGCGGCGAGCTCAAGCCGGTCATCATCGAGACCGACGTGCACCCCGGCTTCATGACCGACTGGCAGCAGCCGCTGGTCGTGGCGCTCACCAAGGCCAAGGGCGTCTCGATCGTCCACGAGACCGTCTACGAGCAGCGCTTCGGCTTCGTCGATGCGCTTGTCGAGATGGGGGCGACGATCCAGATTCACCGCGAGTGCCTCGGCGGCCAGGCTTGTCGCTTCGGTCAGCGCAACTTCATGCACTCGGCCGTGATCTCGGGCCCGTCGAAGCTGCACGGCGCCGACATCGTCGTGCCGGACCTCCGCGGTGGATTCTCGCACCTGATCGCAGCGCTCTCGGCCGAGGGCACGTCCACGGTCTCGAACGTGGGCATCATCAGCCGCGGCTACGAGAACTTCCTCACCAAGCTGGAGCTGCTGGGAGCCGACTTCTCCCTCGACGTGTAACCGCACCGGGCCAGCTTTGTACCGGGCCAGCCTTGTACCAAGCCAGCCTTGTACTGAGGTGGCTCCGGGCGCGGGGGACGGGCTACGGGATGGGAGGATGGGCGGGTGTCTGAGAGAAGTCGTCCGTCCATCTTCTGGTTCTTGGCGGCGGCGGTGATCCCCGTGATGACCGCGTCGGTCGACCTGCGCATCCGCGATGGGCACAAGATCCCGAGCACGGGCGCGTTCGTGTTCGCGCCGAACCACTACAGCGAGATCGACCCGATCATCACCGGCTGGACGCTGTGGCGCTGTGGTCGCGCGCCCCGCTTTCTCGCGAAGGCGTCGCTCTTCTCAGTCCCCGTCGTCGGCGCGATTCTGCGCAGCTCCGGCCAGATTCCCGTCGAGCGTGCTGGCTCCGTTCGCGGCAAAGAGCCGCTGAAAGCCGCGAAGGCCCTCGTCGATGAGGGCCGGTCGGTCATCGTCTATCCCGAGGGCACGCTCACTCGCGATCCCGAGCTGTGGCCGATGCGCGGCAAGACCGGCGCGGTGCGGATGGCGCTGCAGTACGACCTCCCCGTCGTCCCCGTTGCGCACTGGGGCACGCAGCAGCTGATGGGCCGCTACTCCAGGCGGATCACGCTGTTCCGACGCAAGCGGGTCGACGTTCTTATCGGCGACCCCGTCGACCTCTCCGCCTTCCGGGGGCGGAGCCTTGACTCCGCCACCCTGAACGAGGCGTCAGCGGTCGTGATGGCGGCGATCACCGGCCTGCTCGAGGAGTTGCGCGGTGAGAGCGCACCCGAGAAGCGCTGGGACCCGGCCGACCACAATCAGAAGGGCACGGGTCGCTTTGACTCCGAGCAGTAGGAAGACGCCGATTCCCGTCCCGCGACGCGTCGCCGTCCTGGGCGCCGGCAGCTGGGGGACGACGTTCGCGAAGATTCTCGCCGACGGCGGCTCGGACGTCGTGATGTGGGCGCGGCGGGCTGAGCTCGCGCGCGAGATCACGGAGGCCAAGCGCAACAGCGACTACCTCCCCGGCATCAACCTGCCGCGCACCATCCGTGCGACCCCGCGGATCGAGGAGGCGCTCGAGGGCGCGGACCACGTTTATCTTTCGATCCCGTCACAATCGCTGCGCAGCAACCTCGAGGCGATCACGCCGTTCCTCACCGAACGCACCGTGCTCGTCAGCCTGATGAAGGGCGTCGAGAAGGGCACCGGCCAACGGATGAGCGAGGTGATCGCGCAGATGCTGCCTGTCGCCCCGGACCGCATCGCGGTCGCCTCCGGACCCAACCTTGCCCTCGAGATCGCGAAGGAGCAGCCGACCGCCGCGGTCATCGCCTCCGAAAGTCTCCTGACCGCGCAGGAGGTGGCCCTCGCGGCCACCAACCGCTACTTCCGGTCCTATGTCAACACGGACGTGATCGGCACGGAGTTCGGCGGGGTGTTGAAGAACCTGATCGCCGTCGCGATCGGCATCGTGGACGGCGTGGGCTACGGCGAGAACACGAAGGCGTCGATCATCACGCGCGGGCTCGCCGAGATGACCGACTTCGCGGTCGCCTACGGCGGACGTCCCGAGACGATGTCGGGGCTCGCCGGGCTCGGCGACCTGATCGCGACGTCCAGTTCGTCGCTCTCGCGCAACAACACGGCCGGCCGCCTGCTCGGGCAGGGCTACAGCTTCACCGATGTGGTGAAGTCGATGCAGCAGACGGCCGAGGGACTCGCCTCCGTCGCCCCGGTGCTCGAACTGGCCCGCGCGCGAGGCGTCGACATGCCCATCGTCGAACAGGTGGCGCAGGTGCTCGCCGGTACGCTCGATCCGAAGGACATCGCGCCGCACCTGACCACGGATTCGGACGAGCCACAGGGCGAGAGGAACCTCGATGACCAGCAAGCTCGCAGTGGCCGTTCTGTTCGGGGGACGCTCCAGCGAGCACTCGATCAGTTGCGCAACGGCGGCCGGGGTGTTGCGGGCAATTGATCGTGACCGCTTCGAGGTGATCCCGGTCGGGATCACCTCCGACGGCGCGTTCGTGCTCGAGGAGGACCGCGCCGAGAAGTTCGCACTCGACGCCACGGCGCTGCCCCGCGTCGAGGACAACGGGAGTCGGGTGAGCTGGCCGGAGTCGGCGCTCTCGCGCGAGCTGACCGTCACGACCGCTGACGGTGCCGTCCGCTCGCTCGGCGAGATCGATGTGGTGCTGCCCATCCTGCACGGCCCGTGGGGCGAGGACGGCACGATCCAGGGACTGCTCGAACTCGTCGGGCTGCCGTACGTCGGCTCGGGCGTGCTCGCGTCGGCACTGGGGATGGACAAGCACTTCACCAAGACCGTGTTGCGGGCCGCGGGGCTTGCGGTCGCTCCCTGGTACACGGTGACCGAATCCCAGTGGTGCGCCGATCCCGCCGCCGCCGCCGCTGCCCTGGACGAGCTGGGTCTGCCGGCTTTCGTGAAGCCCGCCCGGGCCGGTTCGAGTGTGGGCGTTAGCCGGGTTGACGGGCCCGCGCAGCTTGAGGCGGCGCTCGAGGTGGCGTTCGCGCACGACTCGCGGGTGCTGATCGAGTCGGGCATGCTCGGTCGCGAGGTCGAGATCGGAGTGCTGGGCGGTCGCCGCGGCGCGCCGGCGCGCGCCTCTGTTGCGGGGGAGGTCGTCGTGACCGGCCGTGGCTTCTACGACTTCGAGGCGAAGTACCTGGGCGCTGCCGGAATCGAACTCGTCTGTCCCGCCGACCTGACCGATGACGAGCTAGCCGAGATGCGCGCTCTCGCCGTGCGTGCGTTCGACGCGATTGGCGCCGAGGGGCTCGCCCGGGTCGACTTCTTCCTGACGGCTGAGGGCTTCGTCGTCAACGAGATCAACACCATGCCGGGCTTTACTCCGATCTCGATGTTCCCGCGGATGTGGGGCGCGAGCGGAGTCGACTACTCCGACCTCATCAGCGAACTGATCGATGTAGCGCTTGACCGCGTCCCCATCGCCGCGATGACTCCAGCGCTCACCGTTGACGTCGATTCGGGAGCGTCGGCTGGCTGAAAGCGCTCAGGTGGCTGTCGAGCGAGGTCCGACCGTGGCGGCGATCGTGTGCGGAATCAGCCCTATCGGATCAGCCGGTGGGTGTGCCCGTGGGATCGAGGGTGTTCGAGTCGGACACGTTCGTGCAGTGCCGGGACTGCGGGACGGAGGAGACCGCATTCGCGAGATCGAGCACCGCGGACGACGCTGACACGCGACTCTGGTCGACCGTCACCTCGACGGCCGGATCGCGCCCGTACGTGGTCAGCGTGTAGATGTCGTCATCCTTCTGCGACTCGTCAATGATCCAGTCGACTCCTCGCACGGTGACGCAGAGAACCGTCGTCGGGGCCGGGGGTTCGACGCCGCAGTGCAGGATGATCGCCGCAGGCGTGCCCCACGCCGCGGTGCCCTGCGCGTTCGTCTCACGTTCAGGCTGGTCGGCGACCAGGTCGGGGAGGCGGACCGACACCGCGGCGCACCCGGTGTTTGTGGCGTCCGCGGCGGGTTCGAGGGCCACGGCTGCCGAGCAGCCGGAGAGCAGGAGCAGGGCGGACGCGGCGATTAGAGGAGTGCGGAGTCGGCGGGAGGACATCGCCGTCAACGCTAGCGTGTGAAGCATGGCAGCCGATCGAAGTCCCACCCTGGGCGACCTGAGCGAGGGCGACGTGCTCGCGCGGGTTCTGGCCCGGCTTTCCAGCGGGGGAGTGGGCGGTTCGGAGACCCTGGTCGGACCGGGCGACGACAGTGCAGTCCTGCGGGCGCCAGACGGGCGTTTCGTGGTGACAACGGACATGATGGTGCACGGGCCCGACTTTCGGCTCGCCTGGTCGAGCCCCCATGATCTCGGCTGGAAGGCCGCCGCGTCGAACCTCGCCGACGTCGCCGCGATGGGCGCCCGTCCCACCGGGCTCGTCGTCGCGCTCGCCGCGCCCCAGACGCTCCGGGTCGATGTCCTGGAGGGGATCGCGGCCGGGCTCGCCGCGGGCTGCGCCGCGATGGCGCCGGGCTGCGGAGTCGTTGGGGGCGACCTGTCCGCCTCGGCGACGTTGACGCTCTCGATCACGGCGTTCGGCTCGCTCGATGGCCGGCCGCCGGTGCTGCGCAGTGGCGCGCGGCCGGGTGACGTGCTGGCGGTTGCGGGGCCGCTCGGTCGTGCGGGGCTCGGGTTGCGGCTGCTCTTCGAGCGGGCGCGGGAGGAGGGGGAGCCGTCGGCCGCTCTCGCCGCGCGCCTGCGCGAGCGTTTCCCGGCGCTGCTGGACGCCCAGCTGCGGCCGACGGCACCGATTGCAGCGGGCATCGCGGCGGGCGGGATCGCGACCGCGATGATGGATGTCTCGGACGGCGTGGTGCTCGACGCGCGGCGACTGGCGCGGGCGAGCGGAGTCGTGATCGACCTGGAGGCGGAGGCGGTGGAGAGGCGCGCGCGGGAACTGCTGGAATTCGAGGGTGTCACTCTCGATCTCGCGCGGGCGCTGGTGCTGGGCGGCGGTGAGGACCACGCGATGCTGGCGTGCTTCGCGTCCCGAACCGCGCTCCCTGCGGGCTTCACGGCTCTGGGGGTCGTGCGTGAGGGGGCGCCGGAGGTGCGACTGAACGGTGCGCCGCTGGTGGAGCGCGGCGGGTGGGATCCCTATCTCGGGTGGGACGGCTCGCAGGGATGATGCGGGGGTGACCGGGACATCGTGGTGAAAAAGAAGGGTCTATCGACATGACAGAAATACGTCTGGCGCCAATGGACGACGCGGCTCTCCTGCGGTTCGAGAACGCGCTTCTCACCGAGAGCGGAACAGGTGAGTTCCAATGGTTCGGATTCACGGATCTCTCTCGCGTCCGCGCTCGATATGCCGAGGGCGGTCTGCTTGGTGATCAGGGTGGAATGCTGTCGGTCGTCGTCGATGGCGAGCTGGCTGGACGAGTGGAGTGGTTGTCGGCTAGTTGGGGGCGCTCGTCCTCGGCATGTTGGACCATTGCTGTCGGGATAGACGAAGGGCAGAGAAGGAGGGGGATCGGTACAGCGGCTCACCGCCTACTGGTCGACTACTTGTTCCGCCATTCGCGCGCGGAAAGAGTGCAGGCCTACACCGACAAACAGAATATCGCGGAGAGGAGTGCATTAAGCTCTGCGGGTTTCATCGAGGAGGGAGTCGTGCGACGCGCCCAGTGGCGCAACGGGTCCTGGCACGACATGGTTATCTCTTCCTCGTTGCGGGAGGAATGGGGTCACATCGGCCGATGGGACGGCGGGGCCGGCTGAGCTCCGGTTACTCCGCGGATGCAGTGGGCGACGCAGGCGAAGCCCACCAGATGGTGGTCTCGCCGTAGTCTTTGCGCCGCTCCCGCTCCAGTCCGGTAGGCCAGTGCGGCTCGGGGCTGCGCGAGCTGCGTTCGACGACGACCACCGCGTCCAGGCGCAGCATCGGCACCACTCCGGCCAGGTCGGCGGCGAGTTCGTCCTCGCCGAGGTCGTAAGGCGGATCGAGGAACACCGTGTCGGTGTTCAGGGCCGGCGAGCTGTCGAGGAAGGACCGGACGGAGCCGGTCACCACCTCGATCCGCGGCGCGGGTCGCCTGTTCTTCGTGGCCGCCGTCGTGATCGCCCGGGCGTTCTCTCCTGCGGTCCGGGCGGCCCTGGGGTCGCGCTCGACCAGAACGACGGCGCTTGCGCCCCGGCTGGCCGACTCGAGCCCGAGAGCGCCGGAGCCGGCGTAGAGGTCGACGACGGTCGCTCCGTCGAGGGCGTTGCGCGCCTCGAGGGCGGAGAACACGGCCTCTCGGACGCGGTCGCTGGTGGGACGGGTGCCCGCGCGTGGGACGCGAAGGGTGAGCGAGCCGGCGAATCCGGCGATGATCCTGGTCACCGCACCGAGCATAGGGCGGGGTGCCTCCAGAGCGGCGAGACGGCCCGCTCTCGCCGGGACGCCGCGGAGGAGGCGTTTCGACAGTAACCACGGCATCTCGACGCAAGCACGCGCGCCTAAGTCGGGAAACCTGGGTCCTTTTCCCGCTGACACTGCGAGAATCCATAGCTATGACGTCTCTCGAAGACACCCGCTCCGCTGACGGTCGCCGGACGGCATCCGAGACGCCCCTCACCCGCGAGGAATTCACGGCGCACTGCAGCGACGTCCTCGGCAATCTCACCCGCGTGATCGACGGGAAGTCGGCCGAGGTCTCGATGGCGTTGACGGTGTTTTTGGCCGGCGGGCACCTCCTGATGGAGGACGTCCCCGGCACGGGCAAGACGGTGCTCGCGAAGTCGCTGGCCGCCTCCGTCGGCGGCAGCGTCGCCCGGATCCAGTTCACTCCCGACCTGCTGCCCTCCGATGTCACCGGCGTCTCGATCTACAACCAGGCGACCCGCGACTTCGAGTTCAAGCCGGGCCCGGTCTTCGCGAACATCCTGATCGGCGACGAGATCAACCGCGCTTCGCCGAAGACGCAGTCCGCCCTGCTGGAGTGCATGGAGGAGCGGCAGGTCTCGGTCGACGGCGTCACCCACCGCCTCCCGAGCCCCTTTGCCGTGATCGCCACGCAGAACCCGGTCGAGATGGAGGGCACGTACAGCCTCCCTGAGGCGCAGCGTGACCGCTTCATGGCGCGTCTCTCGCTCGGCTACCCGGACGAACGCGCCGAGCTCGACATGATCCGCACCCGCGACGCGGCCAGCCCGCTCGATGATCTGCGCCCGGTCGTCGCGCTGGTCGAACTCGAGCGGATGATGGCCTACGTGCGCGCGATCTACGTTGCGCCGCCCGTGCAGGAGTACGTCGTCGCGATCATGCAGGCGACCCGCATCGATCCGGAGCTTCGTCTGGGCGGGAGCCCGCGCGCCACGCTGCAGCTCATCGCGGCGGCCAAGGCGCTCGCTGCGATCAACGACCGCGACTTCGTGGTCCCCGATGATGTGGACGCCCTCGCGGTGCCGGTGCTTGGCCACCGCCTCCTACCGGCCACCCGTCTCCCCGGCCGCTCCGGCGTGGGAGCGTCGCACTCGGTGACCGAGATCGTCCGGCGCATCGTCGCTGCCACGCCCGTCCCGTTCAGCGGCCGTGGCGACTAAGAAGCGCGCAGCCGAGGCCCCGTCGGCCCGGCTCGGCGGGCTGCCCGCGCGTGCCGGGGTGGCGCTGACCCTTCGAGGCTGGGTGTTGGCGCTGCTCGGTCTCGCGGGTGTGGTCATCGCGCCGCTGTCCGAGTTCCGCGAGCTGCTGTTCCTCGGCCTCGTCCTGCTCGGCTTGCCGCTGGGAGCGCTCGTGTCGCTCGTCCTCTCGACGCCGTCCTTTCGTGTGCAGCGTCACTTCACTCCGCCGATCGTCTCGGTGGGTGACATCGTCGAGGTCGAGGTCGTGCTCGAGAACCGCGCGGGCGCGCTGCGTGCCGGCGCGCGCGCACAGGACGGCTTGGAGCGGATCGAGCGCGGCGCCGTCGGTGGTCGGACCGTCGCGGAGGGCGGGTTCGCCATCCCCGCCGTCCCCCCGCGGGGCAGAGTCCGTGCCCGGTACCGGCTTCCGGCCCAGCGGCGCGGTATTCACCGCATCGGTCCCCTCCGCCTGGTGCGCGGAGACGGGCTCGGCCTGGCTGTGCGCGAGAGCGTCGTGGGAGCCGCGCAGCCGTTCGTCGTGACCCCACGCGCGGTCCCGCTGGCAAGCGATGTGCTCGACGCGCACGGCGCCGGGGGATCGAGCCCGGTCGCCCATGCGACGGCCGGAGCAGGCACCGATGACGTCATCCCGCGCGACTATCGTCCTGGCGACGCGATGCGGCGGGTGCATTGGCGTGCCAGCGCGCGCTCGGGTGAGCTGATGGTCCGCCAGGACGAGCAGAGCACCGACCCGCACGCCTGGATCCTGCTCGAGACCCGGACCGAGCGGATCGCCGAACGGCGAGGGGACGAGTGTCTGGAGTGGGCGGTCTCGATGACCGCATCGCTGGCCGTGCACCTGCTCGAACGCGGGTTCGAGACGCACCTCGTCGAGACCGGGGCGACGGAGGAGCGGGAGCATTCGGAGGACCAGCGCGAGGTGGCGCACGACGTCCTGCTGCGCCTCGCCGAGCTCGTGCCCTCGCACGAGTCGGTTCCGGCCGTCCCGCGGGTCGTCGCCCAGATGCGCGAGACCCAGGGAGTCCGACCGGTCTTCGCGGTGCTGTCGCGTCTGCACGAGGAGGACCTCGACGCCCTCGCCACGCTCGCCGCGCACGCTCGGCCGGCGATCGCGTTCCTGGTGGGCGGGACGCCCGAGGAGGAGGGTGCTGTGGCCGCGCTCGGCTGGTACCCCGTCGCGGTTGATCCGGGCGGCTCCGTCGAGGAGGCGTGGGCACAGGCCCTCGCGCTGCGGGTGATCACGTGAGCCGCCGCTCCGAGCGTGACCCGCGCTCCGGGTCCGTCCTGCTCAGCGCGCTGCTCTGGCTTGCGATCGTCGCGGCCGCCTGGGGCTCCGGGCGCCTGCTCGTGGGAGTCGGCTGGCTGGTGCAGCTGGCCGTCGCTGTGGCCGTGGTGCTCGCGGTCCCTGCCGCTGCGCGGGCGCTCCGTGCGCATCCGGTCGTACCGCCGATCCTGTGCACGGCGACGGCCGTCGGCGTCCTGACGGCGATCTTCGTGTCGGCACGGGCACTGCTGTTCGTCGTGCCCACTCCGGGTGCCGTGGCGCAGGCGGAGGCGCTCGCCCGGGGCGGCTTCGCCTCCATCGCCCAACAGGGTTTGCCGGCCGTCGCTGACGAGGGGATCTCGTTCCTCCTGATTGGCGGCGTCGTGGTGCTGACCTGGGCGGCTGATCTCCTCGCGTTCTCCGTGCGCGTGCCCGCGCTGGCCGGGCTTTTCCCCGCGGCGCTGCTCGCTGTGCCTGCAATCGTCGACCCTTCCGACGTCTCCTGGGCGAGCCTGGTGCTCACCGCCGTCGCCTACGCGGGCATTCTCGCGGTCAGCGCAACACCCGCGCGGAGCAAGGGCCGGCCGGTCACACCGGCCACCGCCCTGCCGTCGCTCGCGATCGTCACGGTCGTCGTCGTCGGCGCCGGGCTGCTCGCGGGGTCGGCGACCGGCTACGCGCGGACCACCGCCACCTCCGGAGTCTCGGGCGCGCTGTTCAACGGCGCAATTGATCCGGTGGTCGCCCTCGGCAGCGATCTGCGTCGACCGAATCCGGTGACGGTGCTGCGCTACGCCACCGACTCCGAGCTGCCCGTCTATCTCCGTGTGCTCACGGTCTCGGACTTCGGCGGCGAGAACTGGGGTCCGAGCGACACCGAGCAGACGGCCGCGATCGACTCACCGATCCCGCCGGAGGGTCTGGGCGAGGGCGTTCCGCGCGAGGCGGAGGAGGTCGACGTGTCGATCGAGACGCTGCGGAGTCAGTGGCTCCCCGTGCCCTACCCCGTGTCCTCCCTGTCGGGCGTGGGCGAGAGCTGGCTGCAGGATGTGCAGGACGGCTCGATCCGCGGCGACGCCACCACCAGGGCGGGCGACGACTACGAGGTCCAGGCGCTGCGCCTCACGCCTGATCCGCAGCAGCTGGTCGACGCGCCCGCGCCGACGGGGCTGGACCGCTATCTGTCGCTGCCGGATGACGTCCCCGAGATCGTCCTGTCGACGGCGCTCGAGGTCACGGCCGATGCTTCCACCGGCTATGACCGCGCGCGGGCACTGCAATCATTCTTCCGCTCGTCCGAGTTCCGGTATTCGGAGGAGACGCCTGCTGAGGAGGGCTACGACGGTGACGGCGTCGGCGTGCTCGCCGCGTTCCTCGAGGCGCGCGAGGGCTACTGCGTGCACTTCGCCTCGGCGATGGCGGTAATGGCACGCGAGCTCGGCATCCCCTCGCGCCTCGCGATCGGTTACCAGCCCGGTTCGGTCGTACCCTCTCGCGGCAACGACCTGACCAGCTACCGCGTTCTCTCCTCCGATCTGCATGCCTGGCCCGAACTCTTCTTCGCGGGCGTCGGCTGGCTGCCGTTCGAGCCCACGCCGAGTCGCGGTGCGCCCGCCTCCTACACGCTCCCCAGCGCGACCGCCTCGACCCGGTCGACGACTCCGGGCTCGACGTCGAGCGCGGCGCCCGGGGCGTCGAGCGCCCCCGCGGCGACCGGCGCTGCGACAGCCCCCACACCGACTCCGACGAGCGGTGCGGTCGAGGACGCGGCAACGAGGGCCGCTCCTGCCGTGACGCTCTGGCTGCTCCTGCTTCTGGTGCTCCTGGTGCCCTGGTTGGTGCGCTTCGTGCAGCGGAGCCTGCGCCGTCGCGCCGCTCGTGCCGGCTCGAGCGAGGCCGCCTGGGCGGAGCTGCTCGCAAGCGCGCGCGACCTCGGCATTCCGGTCGAGGCCGGAGAGTCACCACGGGCTCAGGAGGCGCGCATCGCTCCAGAACTCGACGCAGCGGCGCGGGAGTCGTTGCGCCGACTGCGGGAGCGGATCGAGCGTCGGCGCTACGCCCCGCAGTCGACCGAGGCGGAGTCGTGGGATGCTGCCGCCGCGGTGGTCGCGGCTCTGCGTGCCAGCGCCGGAGGTGGGCGGCGGGCCTTCGCAGCGGTCGTGCCGCGGTCGGCGCTCGACCTGCTGGCCCGGCCCGGGCGTCGGAGGTCCGACCTATGATCGCTAGGTGATCCCGGACCCCCTCGACGCCTCCCTTGCGCCGCTGATTGGGCCGCGTACCGCCGGTGCTGTCGAGAAGGCGTTCGGCTATCGCACTGTCGGCGAGCTGCTGGGGCACTATCCGCGCCGGTACGCCAAGCGTGGTGAATTGACGGCGCTCTCGCGACTCCCGATCGGCGAGAGCGTCACGATCGTCGCGGAGGTGCGCGAGGTGCGGGAGCGCCCGATGCGCAATCGACGAGGCACGCTGCTCGAGGTCGTCATCTCGGACGGCTCGGGGACCCTCTCGCTGACGTTCTTCGGGCAGCCGTGGCGCGCGGCCAAGCTGCACCGCGGTGTGCGCGGGATTTTCGCGGGCACCGTCTCGATGTTCCGCGACACTCCGCAGCTCACGCATCCCGACTACCGGCTCTTCGACGATGAGGAGGCGGCCGTGACGTCGGGCGGCGCGGAGCTGGCGAAGGACTGGGCGGAGCGGCCCATCCCGATTTACCCGGCGACGAGCGCGCTTTCGAGTTGGCAGCTCCAGGCGGCGATCGGTGTGCTCCTCGACGGGCTGCGCGACGTGCCCGATCCGATGCCGGAGCCGGTCCGGGCCGGCCGTGGCCTGTTGCCGCTGGGCGACGCGCTCGAGCTGATCCACCGCCCGCAGCGCGAGGGGGAGGAGGCGCAGGCGCGCGAGACTCTACGCTTCCACGAGGCGTTCCTCCTGCAGCTCGCGCTGCTTGAGCGCCGTGCCTCGGCGCGGAGCACCCCCGCGACCGCCCGCGTTCCCTCGCCAGGTGGCCTCCTCGAGCGCTTCGACTCCGCCCTGCCCTTCCGTCTGACCGGCGAACAGAGCGCGGTGGGTCGTGAGATCGAGGCCGACCTCGCAACCGAGAGCCCGATGAGCCGCCTGGTGCAGGGGGAGGTCGGCTCGGGCAAGACGCTCGTCGCGCTCCGCGCCATGCTCACCGCGGCGGAGAGCGGCGGGCAGGCGGCGTTGCTCGCGCCGACCGAGGTGCTGGCCGGGCAGCATCTGCGCTCGATTGTGCGCACGCTGGGGCCCGAACTCGCGACGGAGCTCGTGCCGACGCTCCTCACCGGCGGGCTGGGAGCCGCCGAGCGTCGCTCCGCGCTGCTGCGGATCGTCTCGGGTACGTCGAAGATCGTCGTCGGCACGCACGCGCTGCTCGGCGATGCGGTCACCTTCTACGACCTCGCACTCGTCGTGATCGACGAGCAGCACCGCTTTGGCGTCGACCAGCGCGACGCACTGCGGCGCAAGGGGGCGAAGCCGCCGCACGTGCTCGTGCTGACGGCCACGCCCATTCCGCGCACCGTCGCGATGACGGTCTTTGGCGACCTCGACACCTCGACCATTCGGGAGCTGCCAGCGGGCCGCCCCGGCATCACGAGCCACGTGGTGCCGCTGGCAGAGCATCCGGCGTGGATCGCCCGGGCGTGGGAGCGGGCGGAGGAGGAGATCCGCGCCGGTCACCAGGTCTACCTTGTCTGCCCGGCGATCGAGCCGGGCGAACCGACCGAGCGCGCCGCGGAGGATGCTCCAACGGCCTCGCCGCTCTCGACAGTCGCGGTGACGATCGAGGGCGTCCGCGCGCATCCGCTGCTCGGCAGGCGGCGCTCGGCGGCCCTGCACGGGCGGATGAGCACCGACGAAAAGGACGCCGTCATGCGCGCCTTCGCCGCCGGGGAGATTGATGTGCTCGTCTCGACCACCGTGATCGAGGTGGGCGTCGATGTACCGAACGCCTCGATGATGGTGGTGCTCGACGCCGAGCGGTTCGGTGTCTCGCAGCTGCACCAACTGCGCGGGCGGATCGGGCGCGGCGGTGTCGCCGGCGTTTGCCTGTTCGTCACGGCGGCGGAGGAGGGCACCCTCGCACGGGAGCGGGTCGAGGCGGTCGCCGCGACTCTCGACGGCTTCGAGCTCGCCGAAGTGGACCTCGAGCTGCGGCGCGAGGGCGACGTGCTGGGTGACTCGCAGTCGGGCGGCCGCTCCTCTCTGCGTCTGCTGCGCGTGGTGCAGGACGCCCACGTCATCGTCGAGGCGCGAGCCCTGGCCGAACGACTCCTCGAGGAGGACCCGACCCTCGCCGCGCACGATCGCCTCAGGGCCGCTCTGGAGCGCCGGGTGCAGGACCGCGACCGGGAGTTCCTCGCCAAGAGCTAGCTGTGCGCGTGGCCCGGATCCCTGGCCTCGCGGGACGGCGGCGAGCCCGCGTCCCCTACGCTGTCGGCATGGCCCGCATCGCCGTCGTTCCCGGCTCCTTCGACCCCGTCACCCTGGGGCACCTCGACGTGATCGAGCGAGCCGCGCACCTGGTTGACGAGCTGCACGTCGTGGTCGTGCACAACCCCGCCAAGTCAGCGCTGCTGCCGATCGCACAGCGGGTCACTCTGATCGAGCAGTCGATCGCGGAGGCGGGAGTAGCGGGACGGATCGTTGTCGCCTCCTGGAGCATGGGCCTGCTTGTCGACTACTGCACCGACGTGGGCGCGAGCATCCTGGTGAAGGGGATCCGCTCGCAGGTCGACGTGGCCTACGAGACCCCGATGGCGATCGTGAACCGCAACCTCGCCCATGTCGAGACGGTCTTCCTCCTGCCCGACCCGGCCCATGCGCACGTCTCGAGTTCGCTGGTCCGCCAGGTGTCGTCCCTCGGCGGCGACATCGCCCCCTACGTCCCGCGCGCGGTCGCTGCCTACCTCGCCGCCTCCTGACCCCCGCTCTCGCGCAACCTCCGCGGTCGCAGCCGCAACAATGGACAGGTGAGCGAAGCGCGTGTGCAGGCCTGGGCCCTCGACGGCATCCCGGAGGTGACCGCAGAGGACGATCTGCTCGAGCTGATCCTCGCTGCCGCCTCCGCCGCAGACCCCGAGGACCGACTGGTCGGCGGCGACATCCTCGTCGTGACCAGCAAGATCGTCTCGAAGGCCGAGGGCAGGGTCGTCGCCGCGACCGATCGCGAGGACGCCATCACCGCCGAGACCGTCCGCGTCGTCGCCACGCGATCCCACGCCAGCGGCGTCACCCGGATCGTCGAGAACCGCCTCGGCATCGTCCAGGCGGCGGCCGGAGTCGACGCGAGCAATGTCGCGGAGGGCACCGTGCTGCTGCTCCCCGTCGATCCCGACGCCTCCGCCCGGGCGCTCTGCGTGGGGCTTCGGGAGCGCCTCGGCATAACAGTCGGCGTGCTGGTGAGCGACACCCTCGGCCGTGCTTGGCGGATCGGCCAGACCGATGCCGCGATCGGAGCGGCGGGAGTGCTCGTCGTGGACGACCTGCGCGGCGGGGTGGACGCGCTCGGCCGCGCACTCGCCGTCACCCTGCCCGCCGTCGCCGATGAGATCGCCGCGCTCGGCGACCTGGTGAAGGGCAAGGCCAGCGGCCGGCCCGTCGCGGTCGTCCGCGGACTCTCCAGGCTGGTGTGCGGGCTGGACGCCCCCGGCGCCCGCTCGCTCACCCGGACGGGGCCGGAGGACATGTTCCGGCTGGGCGCCGACGAGGCGTTCGCGGAAGGCTACGCGGCCGGAGTCGCGGCGGCTCGCGGAGAGCGCGAGTGACGCCTCTGTGGAGTGCCGTCGTCGTCTTCAAGGGGCGTGGGAGCTCCAAGACCCGCCTGGACGTCGCCGCACGCGGGGAGCTCGCGGAGGCGTTCCTCCTCGACACCCTTGCTGCGGCCGCGGAGGCAGTGGCGACGCTCCTCCTGGTGACTTCGGATACCGGCGCGGCCGAGCGAGCGCGCGGTGAGCATCCGGAACTCGTCGTCGTGCCCGATCCTGGCACCCTCGATTCCGCCGTCTCCGCTGGCAGTGCGGCGGCCTTGCGCTTGCGCCCCGCGGCTCCCGTGATCGTGCTGACCGCAGATTTGCCGGCACTGCTCACGTCTGATCTTGAGCAGGCCCTCACCGTGGCCACGACCCTCCCGGCGGTCGTGCCCGATCGGGAGGGGAGTGGCACGACCGCGCTCCTCCTCGCCGCCGGCGCACTCGTCACTCCGGCGTTTGGACCGGACTCGCTGGCACGGCACCGCGCCGCAGGCTGTGCCCTCGTCGAACTGCCGCGTACCTCGACGATGCGGCTCGACGTCGACACGCTCTCCGATCTGCATGACGCCGAGGAATCGGGTGTCGGCCTGCACACGGCTCGCGCGCTCGCGGCATCGGCGTCACCCCGCGCGCGTCCGTCCCCGCCGTCGAGGCGGCCCGCCTTAGGCGAGCAGGGCGGTCTCGAATGCCTCAGTTAGCTTCTGATGCACCGGCAGCACTGCATCGTCCACGGCGCGGATCGGCACCGCCCGCCGCGTGCTCGACACCAGCCAGGCGGCCTCTGCCCCCGCGAGCGCTGCGACCGGCAGCTCGCGCCGCGCCGGCTCGAGCCCGTGCTCCGCGCCGAGCGCGAGGATGCGCTCGACGGTCGTCCCCGCGAGCACCCCGCTCGAGGACGGCGTCGCCAGCACACCGCGAGCGAGCAGCACGAGGCTCGATGTCGCACCCTCGAGAAGCAGCCCGTCGCTCGTGCGCCACACGACGTCCTCCGCACCGCGCGCCGTGGCCTCGCGCAGTGCGGCCCGGGTGACCGCGCCCGACGTCGTCTTCACTCCGCCCAGGAGCCACGGCGCCAGCGCTGCGCTCGCATAGCCCCGGTCGAGCACCACGATCGCCACACCGCGCTCTCGCAACTCGCGGACATCCGGAGTAGGCGAGGCGCGCACCGTGCAGCGCGCAGTGTCGCCCCTGCCGTACGCCGCCACGAATCGCACCGTCAGATCGTCGATGGCCTCGTGCTCCGCCACGGCGAGGTCCAGCCCCCTCGACCAGACCGCAGCCCCGGGGATCGACAGCCCGATGGCCCGCGCCGACGCGTCGAGCCGCTCAAGGTGCTCGGGTAGCGCTCGGGGCCGGCCTTGAAGGACTGCAACCGTCTCGAAGACGCCGTCACCGCGGAGGTAACCGGCTTCGTCTACGTGCACGAGGGGCTCTCGTGGGTCGCGGAGCAGGGGGACACCGGAGTCGATCTCGACGAGGACGGGACATTTCACAGACCCATCCTGCTCCCGCCACCGACTCAGCGGGGGAGGAGCCCGTTCGCCACGTCCTCAGCGCTTGAGAGTTCGCGCCACGACTCCGAAAGCACCCCCGTCACCGGCAGCACGTCCGCGTCGGCCAGAGCCGCGACGTTGAGCCCGGTCAGCGCCCCGATCTCGGCGACGGGCAGCTGGAAGGTGCGGAAGCCGCCGAGCGGTACAAGGCTCTCGCTGACGCGCTCGACGAGGTCGCTCTGATCGAGCAGGTAGGCACTCGTCGCGAGCGAGGCTCCGTCCGGGCTCCACGCCGCGATCTTCCAGAACCGCCGCGGGATGCCGACGCCGCGGTACTCCGGGTCGTCGTCGGCGAGCACCGGGCCGGTGAAGACGCTGAGCCGGGTCCGCCACGTGTGCGCGTACTCGAGCACCAGCGTCTCAAGGCCCAGCCACAACTCCTGCGACTGGTTGAAGCCGCTCGCCTGTGGAGCGGCGTTCGTGTAGCAGAAGCTGTCGTAGTTGGCGGCGCGCGCCTCGGCGGGCTCGCCCCAGACCGGGTCGCGGCGGCGCACGAGGTGGCCGCGGTCGAGGTCGTTGCGGGCGTACACCTCGGGGCCGGTCTGCTCAGAGGCCGGGATGCGCTCGTCGAGGTGCCAGTCGTCGCCGCGGCCGAGCTCGACCAGGCGGGCTCCGTCGATGTTCACTGCGGTCGCGAGTGCCAGGCGTCGCTCCGGAGCGAGCAGCACCTCGAAGTGCGTGTACGCCAGCAGCCGCACCTCCCGCTCGGATGACGGACGCAGCGCCGCAGCGGTGACGCCAAGGAACTCCGCGTCGAAGCTCACTCCGTCACGTCCGCTGTCGGTGTTGCCGCAGGCGCTGTCGGAACCGGCGTACCGGTCGCAGGAGGTGCGGGCGCGGCCGGAGCCTTGGACCCATTGCTGATCAGAAGCGTGACATCCGAGGACCGGGCCACAGGCGTCCCCGCCGCAGGAGTGGTGCCCGCGACGGTGCCGGCGGGCGCGGCCGAGTCGACGGTGGCGCCCTTCGTGACATCGAAGCCGAGGTCCTCGAGAGTCTCGGTGGCGTCGGTGAGTGAGCGGGCGGAGACATCCGGCACCACGATTTGGCGGCCGTTCAGCAGCGCGCTGGTCGGCGCGGCGAAGTCGCTGCCGCCGTACTTCTGATCGGCCCGGGTCATGACCGAGTTCCAGATGTAGTGGCGGATGTTGGAGGCGTACTGCCGGGCTCCGAGATCGGAGTTGGGGAAGCGGACCTCGCGCATCGACGTGTGCCCGTCGATGTTGCCGACCCAGACGACCGTCGCAACCCGCGAGCTTGCACCGTCCATCCATGTCGACTCGGCGTTGTCCGTGGTGCCCGTCTTGCCGATGTGCTCGATCCCGTCCGAGGGATTGGATTGCGCGGCGGTTCCGGAGGTAACGACCCGCTGCAGCGCGTAGTTGGCGACCGCCGTCAGCTCGGGGCTGAGGGCCTGGTTGCAGGTGGAGGTCGGTGGCTGCACGGCCGCTCCGTTGGGGCCGGTGATCGAGTCGATGGCGATTGCGGAGCAGGCATTGCCGTTGTTGGCGAGGCCGGCAAAGGCCGTGACCATCGACAGCGGCGAGATGTTGGAGTCGGAGCCGAGCACGGAGGACGGCTGCGCACCGAGTTCCCCGCCGTTGGCCGCCTTGACACCGAATGCTGCGGCCCGGTCCCGGATCGCGCAGAGATCGAGCTGCTGCGCCATGGAGACGTAGACCGTGTTGATGGACTTCATCGTCCCGGTGAGCACGCTGTAGCTGCCGTTCTCGCTGTCGTCGTTCCTGACGGGGAAGGGCGAATCATATTCGCCGCCCGGTGCACAGCTCGCCGGGAAGCCCTGGAACGTCCGTTCCCGCCCGTTAATCGTCTCGTTCAGCGTCCGCCCGCTGGCGAGCCACTGCGCCAGCGTGAACACCTTGTACGTCGATCCGACCTGGAACCCCGCCGACCCGCCGTAGGCGGTATCGGTATTGAAGTTCACGGCCGAGAAGTTGGCACCGTTGACCGAGCCCGCCGCGTCGTAGTCCTTGTTCTGCACCATCGCCAGGATGCGGCCGGTGCCGACCTCCATCGACACCGTCGAGCTGCCGATGTTGGTAGAGAGGGTCGGGACCTTCGGCACTGCGTTGTTCGTCGCGTTGGCCGCGGTGTCCTGGAGGTCGCGGTCGAGGGTCGTGTAGATCTTGTAGCCGCCGCGCTGGAAGTTCGCGAAGCGGGCCGTGTCGTCATCGCCGAAGGCCGGATCGTTCTGAACGACGCGAGTGATGTAGTCGCAGAAGAATGCCGCGTTGCCCGCGGTCTGGCAGCCGGTGGGCGTCTGCGTGATGGCGGGGACGACCTCCTCCGCGACGGCGGCGTCGTGGTCGGCCTGCGAAATCTTGCCCTCCTGCAGCATCTGACTGAGGACGTAGTCGCGGCGCACCTTGTTGGCCGGGATATTCTCGGGGTCGTCGATGCGGAGGCTGTTGGGGTTGTTGACTGTCGCGATCAGGCTGGCCGCCTGAGCGAGGCTGAGGTTGGCCGCGGTGGTCGAGTAGTAGTACTCGGCGGCGGCCTGAATTCCGTACACCTGCCCGCCGAATCCGGCGATGTTGAGGTAGCCGAGCAGGATGTCGTCCTTGCTGTACTTCTTCTCGAGGTCGACGGCGAGCTTCATCTCTTTGACCTTGCGGCCCGGAGTGGTCGCCGTCGCCTCCTCATACGCGGCGGCGGATGCGGCCTCGTCGGTCGCGCTGAGCGCCTCCGCCTTCTGCACCAGGACGTTCTTGACGTACTGCTGGGTGATCGAGGACCCGCCCTGCAGGTTGCCGCCGACGAGGTTGGTGAGCACGGCGCGGATCGTGCCCTGCAGGTCGACCCCGCCGTGCTCGTAGAAGCGCGGGTCCTCGGTCGAGATCGCGGCGTCCTTTGCGAATTGGCTCACCTGGTCGAAGGCCACCTCCTCGCGGTTCTGCGCGTAGAAGGAGGCGAGCAGTTCGTCTGAGCCGTCGGCGCGCTTCGCGTAGATCTCGGTCTTCTGGGCCAACTGGCCGAGTTCGAGGTACTCGGGCACGGTCTCGAACAGGCCGATCGGATTGTTGGAGGCGAGCCCGGTGACGGCGAGAGCCGGAGTGACGCCAACCGTGATGAGCAGCGCTCCCGCGAGACTGACTCCGACGATCCCGAGGACTCGAGCGAGCACGCCGCTGCGGGCGGTTCCTTGCGCAGACATGGCTACGAGAGTAGGCGACGCAGCTGAACCCGGCGCGCCACTCCGCTCGCCGGTACGGTGAGCACGTGAGTGGAGCCCGCGCATGACCGCCTCCGTCGACCCCGCCGAGACGCGCCGCCGCGCGGTGCTCGTGGTGGCCGTTCTCGCCTCCTTCGTCGCCTTCCTCGACGGGACTGTCGTGAATGTCGCGCTACCCGCGATCACCCGTGAGTGGGGCGGCGGCCTCGCGGTGCAGCAGTGGGTCGTCGACGGCTACCTCATCACTCTGGGCGCGCTCATCCTGGTCGCCGGCTCGCTGGCCGACCGGATCGGTCGCGCGCGCAGCATGATGATCGGCCTGATCGGCTTCGGCGTCACCTCGCTGCTCTGCGCGCTCGCGCCGACGGCGGAGGTGCTCATCGTCGCCCGGATGCTGCAGGGCGCCGCGGGGGCGATCCTGGTGCCGAGTTCGCTCGCGCTCATCATCGCGACCGTGCACGGTGCCGCGCAGGGGCGCACCATCGGCGCCTGGACGGCCTGGACCGGGACCGCGACGATCGCCGGCCCCCTCCTCGGCGGCCTCCTCGTCGACGCGGGGTCCTGGCGCTACGTCTTCGCCCTCAACATCCTGCCCATTGCCGTCACGCTCGTGCTGCTGCGCCGGCTCGGAGCGGTCGACTCCGGGAGCCGTGTGCCGATCGACGGCGTGGGCGCGGTGCTGGGTGTGGTCGGACTCGGTGGTCCGGTCTTCGCGCTGATCGAGCAGGAGCGGCTTGGTCTCGCTCATCCGCTTGTCCTGGTCGCACTGGTCGGAGGGATCGCAGCGCTCGTCGCCTTCGTGCTGTGGGAGCGGTGCGTGCCGCATCCGATGCTGCCGCTCTCGTTGTTCGCCTCCCGCAACTTCACGGTCGGCAACGTCTCGACGGCGTTCGTCTACGGAGCGCTGTCGTTCGGGTTCTTCACCCTCGGGCTCTTCCTCCAGCAGACCCTGGGCTTCTCGGCGACGCTGGCCGGCCTAGCGACCCTGCCGCCCACGATCCTGCTCCTCCTGCTCTCGCAGGTGTCCGGTACGCTCTCGGCGCGGTTCGGCCCGCGGCTGTTCATGGGCGTCGGCCCTCTCCTCGCCGGGGTCGGCTTCCTCTTTCTCGCCTTCGTTGATCAGTCGGCCGAGTACGTCACGCAGCTGTTGCCCGGGATTCTCTTATTCGGGTTCGGCCTGGCGATGACCGTGGCGCCGCTGACGTCGACGATCCTCGGGGCAGTGGCAGACGGCCACAGCGGAGTCGGTTCCGCGGTGAACAACGCCGTCTCGCGCATCGCGGGCCTCGTCGCGATCGCCGCGACCTCGTTCGTCGTCCACGGCTCGCTCGACGTCGAGGGCTTCTCCCGGGCGGCGGTGGCGACGGCGGCGCTCCTGTTCGCGGGCGGAGCCGTCTCGCTGCTGGGCATTCGGAATTCACCATCGGCGAACCACTGACCCGCGGTGGGTAAGCGGTTGGCCGCCCCCGTCCGGGGCTCGGCCCCCGTCGTTCCGCAGATGATGCACATGCTGAACAGAGTCGAAGGTGATGTAGTTGTCGCTACATGCAATACTGGGCACCGTCGATGCGCTTGCATACATCGGACGGGGATACTCTCCCTGCGACGACCGTCACTCTCGAGGAGAAACTATGACCGACATCATCACCATCCCCGGCTACAAGGCCGGCACCTGGACCATCGACCCCACCCACAGCGAGGTCGCGTTCAGCGTCCGCCACCTGATGATCAGCAAGGTCAAGGGCACGTTCGAGCGCTTCACCGCGACCTTCACCACCGGCGAGAACCCGCTCGACTCCACGGTCGAAGCCACCGCCGAGGTCGCATCCGTCAACACCAACGAGCCCAACCGCGACGGCCACCTTCGCACCGGTGATTTCTTCGAGGCCGAGCAGTACCCCCAGATCCACTTCGTCTCGACGTCGGTCCGCCCGAACGGCGACGACTTCCTCGTCGATGGCGACCTCACCATCAAGGGCACCACCAAGCCCGTCACCTTCGAGGTCGAGTTCGGCGGCTTCGGCACCGACCCGTACGGCAACTACAAGGCTGGCCTCACCGCCAAGACGACGATCGACCGCACCGACTTCGGCCTCACGTACAACGCCGCCCTCGAGACCGGTGGCGTGCTCATCGGCGAGAAGGTCACCATCACCCTCGACCTCCAGGCCACGCACCAGGCGTAGTTCGCGCTGTGTGACGGAGCCGCCCCTCCCATCCGGGAGCGGGCGGCTCCGTCGTGACGGGGCGGTGCGTCAGAGGATGCCGAGTTCCTTCAGCTGCTCCGAGATGCCTGCCCCATCGGGCGCGTAGACCCACGGCGTGCCGCTCGTGCGGGAGCGGTCCTGCGCCGTTGAGCGGCCGCCCGCGAGCACCGCTTCCCCGGTCGACAGCTGCCGGATCGCGATAGCAGCCACATTGTCCGGATGCTCGTGCGCGAAGTCCGAGTAGATCTCCTCGTCGTGCTGCCCGTCGTCCCCCACCAGCAGCCAGCGCACGTCGGGGAACTCCCTGGCAAGCCGGCGGAGGTTCTCCTCTTTGTGCTGCTTCCCGCTGCGGAACCAGCGGTCGTGCGTGGGTCCCCAGTCGGTCAGGAGGAGGGCACCGGCGGGGTACAGGTGCCGCGAGAGGAATCGCGTGAGCGCCGGAGCGACATTCCACGCTCCTGTCGAGAGATAGATGACGGGTGAGCCCTCGTACTGGCGGGCGAAGCGGTCGAGGAACACGGCCATCCCGGGAGTGGGCATCCGCGCATGCTCGTCGAGGACGAAGGTATTCCAGGCCGCCACGAACGGGCGGGGGAGCGCGGTCACCATGACGGTGTCATCGACGTCGGACACCACGCCGAGGCGGGCGTCCGGCCGCACGATGAACACGGGCGCCTCGACCGGCTTGGACTCGGCGGTCGAGAGAGTAATCGTGTGCCAACCGGGGGAGAGGGTGATCGGCAGGTCGGCGTCGATGACGCCACCGCGGTCGGCGGTCACCTCGTGCCGCTGCCCGTCGACCTCGACCGAGACGACGGCTCCGCTGACGAACACGCTCGTGAAGCTCCGCCAGCCGCGCACGCCCTCTACCGGGCGCACTTCCTCCACTCCGGGGGGTGTCGGCCGTGTGTAGAGGACGCGGGCGAGCACCCGCAGCAGCTGGGTCGTCCCATAGCCGGTGTACGGGATGACCCGGGGGACGTGGCCCTTGCGCTGCACTCGCCCCATTCGGAAAGCGTGGAGCCGGTCCTCGAGTCGGGCGGCGCGGTGCAGGACCTCTGCCGTGCTCGCGCTCAGGGGCTTGCTCTCGGGCGTCAGCGGCATCCGCCCAGTGTGGCAGACGTGCTGCGGATGCGCTGAGCGCGCTCTCCTCCGTGCCGCCCTGTCATCGGCCGGTCACGACTCCAGAGGCCGGATCAGATCCGGCCCGCCTGCCGACACGGAGCCGACCTCGCTCCCGACCCTGCGTACCGTGAGTTCCTCTGCGAGCTCGGCGGCCCCCTCGGCAGTGGTGCGGAGCAGTTCGCCGTCGCCCGGCGTCACGGGGTCGAGCCAGTCCTCGATCAGCTCGGGCTGCAGCAGCACAGGCATCCGCTCGTGCACGTCAGCGAGCGCTCCGGCCGAGGGACGGGTCATGATCGTCGCGGAGAGGAGCCACGGCGCCCCCGACTCCCTGGAGCGCCACCACTCGTAGAGACCGGCGAAGAGTACGAGCGAACCTTCACCTGGCGACACGTAGACCGGCGATCGTGTGCCGTCGGCCCCACCCTGCCACTCGTACCAGCCGGAGGCGGGGATGATCGCGCGCCGAGCCCCGTATGACTCGCGGAAGGACGGTTTCTCGGCGACCGACTCGATCCTGGCGTTGATCAGTGGCGGTCCGGCGGAGGGATCGGCAGTGGAGCGGGGCACGAGCCCCCAGCGGGCGCCCGCCAGCCTGCGGCGAGGCGGACTGCCCTCCTCGACGCCCTTCATCGATTCGGCGACCACGGCGATCCGCTGAGTGGGCGCGATGTTCCAGGAGGGCTCAGGGAGGTCGGCGCCCGGTTCGTCGATGTCGAAAAGCGCGACGAGGTCGGCGGTGGTCTGCGCGAGGACGAATCGTCCACACATGGCGTTCTCCTGGTCTTCCGTGCCCTCTCGATGCCGCGAAAGCGCCGAAAAGCGCGCCGAACACGAGAAACCTTCCATCAAATGACACCGAGAAGTGCTCGGCGTGCGTACGATTGTAGGAACCCCGACCGAAGGAGCCCGCCGTGCCTCTTGGAAATCTCGTCGACCGCCCGTTCGGCGAATCGCCCCAGGTTCGGAACGAGCCCGTGCAGGTGCGAAGCGCCGCCCGGCTCGCGTCCCTACTTGATGCTGCCGCGTCCGTCGTCGACGAGGTGGGCTTCGACCGCCTCACCACCGCGATGGTCGCTGAGCGTGCCGGTGCCGCCATCGGCACCGTCTACCGCTACTTCCCCGACCGCATTGCGGTCCTCCAGGCGTTGCGCGAGCGAGCGCTTGAGCGCTTCCGTCGCCGCGTCATCACCCAGATCCGCGACACCGAGCCGGCCACCTGGTGGGATGCTGTTGACTGTTCGATCGACGCCTTCGTCGAGATGCACCGGAACGAGCCGGGCTTCCGGTCGATCCGTTTCGTCGACACGATCCACGCGCCCGAGGTCGCAGGAGAGGCTTTCGAGGCCGGCTTCTTCGCCCGTCGCTTCGCTGAGATCCTCGCATCCGAGTACGGCCTGCCGGGCGGCGCCCAACTGTCCTTCCGTCTCGAGGTCACGATCGAAGTCGCCGACGCACTGCTGACGCGGGCGTTCCTCATCGATCCGAGCGGCGACCAGCGATTCATCGACGAGAGCCGCACGCTGCTGCGCAACTACATGATCGCGCACTACGGGGACGTCTCGGCGCCTCCGGAGGCGACCGCCTAGCCTCCTTCGTCGAATCGCGCAATGCTTCGACATCCGGGTTGGCACCTCGCCACGAATGGTGTTTTGCTGACCGTCGGTTCTGCTTGGAGCCGGTGAGTCGAGGCACGCAGTACGGCGGCGCGAAGGCAGGCACGGGCGTGATCGAATTTCGCAGAGTGAGCAAGCGGTACCCGGATGGTACGAGGGCCGTCGATGACTTCTCCCTGGTCCTGCCGTCGCGGCAGACCACGGTGTTCGTCGGCTCGTCGGGTTGCGGCAAGACCACGATCCTCAGGATGATCAACCGCATGATCGAGCCGACGTCGGGCACGATCAAGATCGACGGCGAGGACATCGCCTCGCTCCCGGCCGTGGCCCTGCGTCGGCGGATCGGCTACGTGATGCAGAACTCGGGTCTTCTCCCGCACCGGAGGGTGATCGACAACATCGCCACGGTCCCACGGCTAAATGGCGTCGCCAAGAAGCCCGCGCACGCCCGAGCCCTCGAGCTCATGGACACCGTTGGCCTCGACCGTGCGCTCGCCTCCCGCTATCCCAGCCAGCTCTCCGGTGGGCAACAGCAGCGCGTCGGAGTCGCGCGCGGCTTAGCCGTCGACCCCAACATCCTGCTGATGGACGAGCCTTTCGGCGCTGTCGATCCGCTCGTGCGGGCCGATCTGCAACGCGAGACCCTGCGGCTCCAGGACGAGCTCGACAAGACCGTCGTCTTCGTCACTCACGACATCGACGAGGCGTTCCTTCTCGGCGATCAGGTCGTGATCCTCGAGAAGGGCGGCCGGATCGCGCAAAAGGGCTCGCCGGCCGAGATCCTCGCGCGGCCCGCCAGCGAGTTCGTCGCAGGCTTTGTCGGGGCTGACCGCGGCAAGCGGTCGCTGCGGGTCGAGGAGCGCGACGGCGCGCAGATCGTGGTCGACGGCGACGGGCGCCCGACTGGAGTGCTGCGCACACAGGACGGCTCGGTCGAGTGAACTGGGTCGTCAACAACACGGACGCGATCGTCGCGAACCTGCTGGCGCACCTGGCCCTCTCAGTCCCACCGATCCTCCTGAGCTTCCTCGTCTCACTGCCGTTCGGCTGGTTCGCGAACCGCTACCGCTGGAGCCGAGGCACCCTCCTGACCGGGCTTGGCGTGCTCTACGCGATTCCGTCGCTGGCCATGTTCATCCTGCTCCCCGTCCTGCTGGGCCTTCCGCTGCGCTCAAGCGCCAACGTGATCACCGGCCTCACCCTCTACGGCGTGGCGCTCATGGTGCGAACCACGTCGGACGCGCTCGGCGCCGTGTCGGACGACGTTCGCCAGTCGGCGACCGCGATGGGCTACTCCGGCTGGGCACGGTTCTGGCGGGTCGAATTTCCGCTGGCGGGCCCCGTGTTGCTCTCGGGCCTTCGGGTCGTGACCGTGAGCACGGTCAGCCTCGTCACTGTCGGTGCCGTCCTGGGCATTCAGAGCCTCGGCCTGCTGTTCACGGACGGCTTCCAGCGCGGCATCAGCGGAGAGATCATGACGGGCATCGTGCTGACCATCGCGCTCGCGCTGCTGCTCGACGGGCTGCTGGTGCTGATCGGGCGACTCCTGATGCCCTGGACCGCGCTTGACGGGGCGCGCCGTACTCGCCGCCCGGATGCCGTCGAGAAGGCGGTGGTCTCGTGAACCTGATCGCCGAGGCGTTCGCATGGATCGCCGATCCCGCGCACTGGACCGGGAACTACGCGATCCCCACCCGCGTCGCCCAGCACGTCGGCATCAGCCTTCTGGTGCTGGTGATCGCCGCGGCGATCGCGATCCCGATCGGATATCTGATCGGGCACACCGGCCGCGGCAAGGGCGTCGCGGTCCCGATCGCCGGCGGCCTGCGTGCACTGCCCACACTCGGCGTGCTCGTGCTCGCGGCCATGAGCCTGGGTCTCGGTCTGGGTGCTCCCCTGATCGCGCTCGTCGTGCTCGCGATCCCCTCGGTGCTGGCCGGGGCGTACTCGGGGCTCGAGGCTGTCGATCGCCGCACCATCGACGCCGCACGCGCTCTCGGCATGACGGAGTGGCAGATCCTCACGCGGGTCGAAGTCCCGCTCGGCCTGCCCCTGCTGCTCGGTGGGCTGCGCTCGGGGACGCTGCAGATCATCGCCACGGCTACGCTCGCCGACTACATCGGCGCCGGCGGTCTCGGGCAGTACATCTTCCGCGGCGTGAAATCGGGCGATTATCCGCAGATGCTCGCCGGCTCGATCCTCGTGATCCTGCTGACGTTGGTCAGCGAGGTGGTCTTCGCCGTGCTCCAGCGCCTCGCGGTGCCCCGCGGAGTCGTGCTGGGACTGTCAGGTACCGCCGGCCGCACAGGATTCCGCGCCTCGTCGCCCCGACGACGCGCGGTGGTGGGAACCCCCATCGACGAAGGGAAATAGCAATGTTCACAGCACACTTCACGAAGGGCCGTGTCGCGCTCAGCGCACTCGCGGTCGGTGCCGTCGTGGCACTGGCAGGGTGTTCCTCGAGCGATCCGCTCGCTGAGGGATCGGGTGCGACGGCGGGCGGCGACACCATCGTCGTCGGATCGCAGGACTACTACTCGAACGAGATCCTCGCCGAGATCTACGCGCAGGCGCTCGAGAACGACGGCTTCACCGTCGACCGACAGCTGCGCATCGGCCAGCGCGAGATCTACCTGCCCGAGATCGAGAGCGGATCCATCGACGTCTTCCCCGAGTACGACGGGAGCCTCCTGCAGGCGCTCCAGCCCGACGCGACCGCGACCACTGCCGACGCTGTGTACTCGGCGCTCGGCGAGGCTCTGCCCGACGGCCTCCGCGCGCTCGATGCGGCGGGCGCGAGCGACCAGAACTCGTACACCGTGACCCGGGCCTTCGCTGATAAGTGGAAGCTGACCGATATCGCGTCGCTGAAGAACGTCACCGACCCCATCGTCGTCGGCGGCAACTCCGAGCTGCAGACGCGCCCCTACGGGCCCGAGACCCTGAAGTCGAAGTACGGCATCACGACGACCTTCCAGGCGATCGAGGACAGCGGCGGATCGACGACGGTCGATGCGCTCACGAGCAACCAGATCCAGTTGGCGAACATCTACACCGCCGACCCCAACATTCAGAAGAACGATCTCGTCGCGCTCCAGGACCCGGACGGCCTGTTCGTCGCCGACAACGTCGTCCCCATCGTGTCGAGCAAGATCACCGATGACGCCGCCACAGTGCTGAACGCGGTCAGCGCCAAGCTCACGGCGGACGATCTGGTCTCGCTCAATTCCGAGAGCGTCAACGACCAGAAGTCGGCCTCGACCATCGCGGGCGAGTGGTTGAAGTCGGCGGGTCTCGTCGGCTGATCCTCCGCGGGTCGTCTCGGAGGCGCGTCACTCGTCGAGGTGACGCGCCTCCGCTTTGCTCAGGAGCTTCTTGCCGAGCAGCACGAGTAGAACGAACGCGACGATTACGCCGACGAACACATAGCCGGCTCCGTGCAGGCTCTCGGAGAGCTCGCGGTAGCTCCCGGCCGCCGCCGTGCCGACGCCCACATAGGCGGAGGACCAGAGCACGCAGGCCGGGACCGTCCACGCCATGAAGGTGCGGTAGCGCATACCGCTCATCCCCACCGTCAGGGGGATCAGCGAGTGCAGCACAGGCAGGAAGCGCGAGAGGAACACCGCGATCCCGCCGCGCCGAGCAAGATAACGCTCGGCGCGCAGCCAGTTCTTCTCGCCGAGGCGGCGACCGAGGCGGGACGCACGGATCCTCGGCCCGAACCAGCGCCCCAGGTAGAAGCCGAGCGATTCGCCACACAGCGCGCCGACCACCACGGTGACCGCGAGGGCAACGAACTGCAGCGGACTGGTGACGCCGGTGGCACTGACGATGACGATCGTGTCCCCGGGCACGATCAACCCGGCGAGGATGGTCGTCTCGAAGAAGATGGCGAGCCCGGCCAGCAGCGTGCGCCACACGGGCGGCACGCTCACGACCAGGTCGAGGATGCCGCTGAGGGTGTCGTTCACCGGAGGCTCCGGGGGCGGGAGGGGGTGCTCAGCATGGCTTGATCGTAGGGGCGCACGGCTGGGCGTCAGCCGCCTCCGCGCCTGCTTCCGCGCCGCGAGTGCGCGAAAGACGCGGTCGTTGGCGGCGAGCACCACCGGGCTGGAGGCTCAGATCCCCGGCGGGGGGAGGACAGTGACCGATCTCCGCAGCGGTGGCGGATCGAGGACTCGTATCCCCGCCTGCGCACACGCGGTGATCCCGTCGATCTCTCTCGATCGGTCAACCCGCAGCTCATCGTTGGTGCCTTGTCGACCGAACAGCGCCCAGGCGTTGGGGCCCGCGGCACTGGCGTACCGGGAGGAGTACCGGATGCCGTCGAAGCCTGCGTCGTGCAGCACGGCGGCCCACTCCTGAGTGATGGAGTAGTCGGTCATCGTCGTCAGCTCGCGTGTGACGCCGTACCCGTCCGCAGCGACGGACGTCACCGCTGCGTACGCCCCTCCTGTCGGGGGAAGGACCGCGGACACGCGGAAATGCACTGCCGCCTCAGGGGTGAGCACCTGGTCTGGGACGATCCTGTCGCCCAGGCTCTCCCGTACAGCCGTCCGGACATCGTCGGCGACGTAGCAGGTCCCGTCCGACCCTTTCGTGGGAAGGTCGAATCGTCCTCGGCCACTCGTGCTGAACCACCACGCCGAAAGATCCGACGCATGAGCCCGCCATGTCACCTCGGCGTCGAGAGAGACGGACGGGAACCCGCTCAGGTCCTGATCGGTCCCGGGCCTTTGCTGCGCGATGTCGGAGCGGCTCACGGCGCCCACAGCGAGCCGGCGCGGCTCGCCCGCGCAACCACCTCGGCGATCCGGCCCTGACGAAGCGCCTGCGCCGGAGTCGCACCGTCGAACTCGGGTACTGCACTGTTCAGCCAGAGCGCGTCTCCCCAGGCGTCGATCCCTCGAGGGTCCAGCGCGGCGAGAACACGGCGAAGCTGCGGAAGAGGTGCGCCCTCCCGGCCGTCGAACTGGAAAGCCGGATAGAGACGATGTCCGTCTCTGGTGCGCACGCAGAGCAGATCACCCCGTTCGGCCTGTCCATCGATCGACTGCCGAGTGATGCCCTTCCAGATCCGTAGGCCCGTCGTGTCGTAAAAGGGTCCGATTTTCTCGTCGTAGTAGTTGGCGCCCGGGACGCTCGCGAACATCTTGGAGACGACGACCTCGACACCGCCGCTCGAGTGCACGATCCGATCTAGATCCAGACCCTTCGCCTGATTGACCACGGCCTGCAGCAGAGCGCGAAGTTGCGGTTCGAGGGGGCTGGGTGTGTGAAGGTCGTCTCCAGCGCCCGCGATCGTCGTCTTCCGCGACCTCATTGCCGGGTCGGATCGAGTGGACGTTGCCTCCGCCCGAACTCGATCCACCGTCGAAAAAGAACTCCGCTTCGAGTGTGACGTGCTGAGTGCGGTCGTCTTTTTCTTGACGCCGTAGCGGCTGCGAGTCGCGGCGCTGAGTCTGCCGGTCTCCGCAGTGCCCGTCTCCGGCCCGCCGATCCTGATCTTGCGCATCGTGGTCGCTCCATCCTCGCGTCAGTTGAAGCAGTCTATCGGTGGTGATGTCGGTGGGCACTTGTGGCGTCGGGGTCGGCGCGGCTACTCCAGGTCGGCGAGGAGCACGGCACGGACTGCCTCGGAGAAGCGCGCGTAGCCCGCCTCGTCGAAGTGCAGGCCGTCGTCAACGAAGAGGGAGGAGTCGATCCTGCCGTCGGCCGTCAGGAGGGTCTGCGCGGTGGGGACGAAGGTGACCCGATCGTCGGTCTCGGCATAGGCGCTGATCGCCGTGTTCGCGGCACGGACCTCGTCGCGTACCGTCTCGCGGGCGGGAGTCTCGGCTATCTCGACATAGTAGAGAACGGCATCCGGAGCGACCTCCTCGAGGCGGTGCAGGTACTCGATGACCGCCTCGGCCGTGTCGGCGCCGGTGCGGGAATCGGCTCCACCACTGATGTCGTTGGCGCCGACGTAGACGACGACGGCACGCGGGTCGAAGGGAGCGACCATCCGATCGAGCCAGGCGAGATGATCTGCGACGGTCGTACCGCCGATCCCGATGTTGTAGGTCTCGAGCGGGCGCAGGTCTTCCTTCGAGGTCGTCCAGCGTCCGATCGTTGAGCTACCCGTGAGGACGATGCTGTGCTGCGGGAAGCCGTCGGCGAAGCGCTTGTCCAGGCCGGCGACTCGCTCGGCCATGTCGACGGAGGAAGTGGCGGCGGGGCCTGGCGGTTCTGCCTCCCCTCCGAACCGGGAGCCGAGTGCCAGGGCGGTCGCAACGGCCGCGAGGACCAGTGCCGCGGCGAGCAGGATCAGCAGGAGAAGGAGGCGGCGCTGCCCGCGGGAGCGGCCGGTCATCGGGGTCGTCGCTCGAGTCATGCGTCGATCATCGGGCATCGGCGGGGAGGGGAGAGGGTTCTCGCGGAAAGTCGGCGACGAAGGGCGCTCGGCGGGGCGCCGACGCCGCAGAGCGAGGAGCATGCGAAATATCACAGGAGATGCACAGCTGTGCAACACTTACTCATCGCCGCCGCCGCTGATGCCGCTGGCCGATTTGTGACGGACGACCCCGATGAGGACTCATGGCACGCGCACGCATCACCTGGGTGGACACCGCTAAGGGCATAGCGATCATCCTGGTCGCCCTCGCTCATTCGGTGCAGTGGACGACCGCCGCCGGTCTGGCACCCGACGCCTGGAACGACATCAACCTTCTCTTGATCACGTTCAGGATGCCGCTCTTCTTCCTCGCCTCCGGCCTGTTCGCCGGCTCCGTGCTCACGCGCTCCTGGCCCGAGCTGTGGCGGTCGCGGCTGAGCCTGCTGGTCTGGGCGTTCCTGCTCTGGTCGGTGGTGCGCTACCTCTTCTTCCTGATCGTTCCGAATCCGGGCGGGACTGACGAGTCCGACCCGGTAGCGCTCCTCCTGCAGCCCGTGATGCCGCACAACGGCCTGTGGTTCCTCTACGCGCTGACGATCTTCTTCGTGCTGGCCAAGCTCGCCCAGGATCGGATCAACTGGCGTGCGCAGATCGGGATCGCGACCGTCATCGCAGTGCTCTGGTATGCGGTTCGTTCCAGCACGTCCGAGGGAACCGGCAACATCGCCTGGGACGGCATGGCGCGCTACCTGATGTTTTTCCTCCTCGGTCTCCACCTGCGTACCGTGGTGATCGCCTTTGTCGAGCGGCGCGGGATCCTCAGCGGCCTCGGCTTTGGCGTCCTCTTCCTCGCGCTCGCCGGTGTGATCCTCGCGGTGCGTGGCCGATTTCCGCTGCTGACGATCGGCTTGGTACTGGTGAGCGTGCTCGCGGTGCTGGCCGGCCTCGTCGTCGCGCGCTTCCTCTCCGATCGGCGGGGTGCGGGTTGGATCACGTTTATCGGCCGCAATACCTTGCCGGTGTACGTGGTTCACGTGCTCGTCGTGTCGCTCGCAACGAGCGCGCTGCTGCTGTTCGACGGGCAGCGCTGGCTCGACGCGATCGGCCCGGTCGTGCCGCTGCTGGTCTGCGCGATCGGTGTGGCGGCGGCTCTGGGTTATTGGCGGCTGACCCGCGAGGTGCCGGTGCTGATGTACGGCTTCCAGGCTCCGCGCTGGTTCTCGGGCGCCCGCTCCCGCGTCACCTCGGGCTGACGTCTCCCTCCGTCCTGAGCGCTCGGATCGGGCGCGCTCGGCGAACGGATTCCCAGCGGCGAATTTCAGATGTGCGACGGGGAAGTGGCCGGGCGGATTCCTTCGCCACCGAGCGGCTTTGCACTTGCTCGGCGTCGAGAGTCCCGCTGCCGACGGCTCGACTCTCATGAGGGCTGCTCGGCAGTGATTGTGCGGGGGAGTCGCTCGACGTCGAGAGGGAGTGTCTCGACGTCGAGCGACAGGCGGATCAGCGCCTCGCTCTCCGCCGTGAGAGGCGCCCTGATGAGGGTCTCGCCGCCTGACTCCGCAGGCCCGCACATCCGCTCCAGTCCGGGGATCGAGCCCGCCAGCGCTCGAGAGTCGACCTACTCTCAGAGCCGTGAACGAGCTCCTGGATCCGCTCCTGCTGTCGAGATGGCAGTTTGGTCTGACGACGATCTACCACTTCCTCTTCGTGCCGCTGACCATCGGCATGGCACTGACTGTCGCGATCTTTCAGACCTGCTGGGTGCGTACCGGAAAGGTGCACTACCTGCAGCTGACGAAGTTCTTCGGGAAGCTCTTCCTGATCAACTTCGCGATGGGAGTGGTGACCGGCATCGTCCAGGAGTTCCAGTTCGGCATGAATTGGAGCGACTACTCCCGCTTTGTCGGTGACGTGTTCGGCGCTCCGCTCGCCTTCGAGGGATTGCTCGCCTTCTTCCTGGAAGCCACCTTTATCGGCCTGTGGATCTTCGGCTGGGACAAGTTGCCGGAGAAGCTGCACCTCGCCACGATCTGGCTCACGACTCTCGGCACCACACTCTCGGCCTATTTCATCATCGCGGCAAACGCGTTTATGCAGAATCCGGTCGGCTTTCGGATCAACGAGACCAAGGGCCGCGCCGAGCTCACCGATATTGGGGCGCTGCTGACGAACAAGGTCGCGCTCGCGGCGTTCCCGCACACAATCTTTGCCTGCTTCATGGTGTCGGCCGCCGTCATCGTCAGCGTCGCTGCGTATCACCTGTCGCGGAACCAGCACCTCGAGACCATGCGTCCGGCGCTGAAGTTTGGTGCCTGGATGATGCTGATCAGCGGCGGTCTCACCCTGGTCACCGGCGACTCGCTCGGCCTCGCGATGGTCGACACCCAGCCGATGAAGATGGCCTCGGCGGAGGCGCTTTACAGGACCTCCACCGGCGTCGACGCCTCCTTCTCGGTCTTTACCTGGGGCACCCCCGACGGCTCCAGCGAGCTGTTCTCGATCCGCATTCCCTACCTCCTCTCGTTCCTCTCGACGCACACCTTCACCGGCACGGTCGAGGGCATCACTAACCTCCAGGCGCAGTACACGCAGGTCTATGGACCGGGCGACTACACCCCGATCATCTGGGTCACCTACTGGTCATTCCGCTGGATGATGGCGCTCGGCGTCCTCGCTATCGGCGTTGCCGCAGCCGGACTCTGGTTCACCCGGAAGGGGCGCGAGCCGAAGCAGTGGATGTGGAAGATCGCGATCTGGGCGGCTCCGCTCCCGCTGATGGCGATGATCATCGGCTGGGTCTTCACCGAGATGGGTCGCCAGCCGTGGCTCGTGTTCGGGCTCTTAAAGACCGCCGACGGCGTCTCGCCCGGAGTGAGCGGGCTTGAGGTTCTGATCTCGCTGGTCGCCTTTACCGCGATCTACGGCACGCTCGCCCTGGTCGAGTTCCGCCTGATCACGCGCGCCGCACAGGCCGGCCCTGATGACGTTCCCGAGGTCGACGAGGAGAGCGGTCGCCCGCAACTCGTCGGCACGGTCTACTAGGAGGCGTTCCGCATGGATCTCGCTGTGCTCTGGTTTTGGATTGTCGCTTTCTTCTTCATCGGCTACTTCGTGCTCGACGGTTTCGACTTCGGCGTCGGCATGTCGCTTCCGTTCCTCGGGCGCGACGACACCGACCGTCGTGTGCTGATCAACACCATCGGGCCGGTCTGGGACCTCAACGAGACCTGGGTGATCGTGGCCGGAGCCGCGCTGTTCGCGGCGTTCCCTGAGTGGTACGCGACAGTGTTCAGCGGCTTCTACCTGCCGCTGCTGCTCATCCTCCTGGCGTTGATCGCGCGCGGTGTCTCGTTCGAGTACCGGCACCAGCGGCCCGAGGCCGCCTGGAAGAAGCGGTTCGACGCGATGATCGTCGTCGGTTCTGCCGTGCCCGCCTTCCTCTGGGGAGTCGCGTTCGCGAACATGGTGCAGGGCGTGCCGATGGACGCAGATCACAACTACATCGGCACCGTCGTCGACCTGCTCACCCCCTACGCCCTGCTGGGCGGCGCGACGACCCTCCTGCTCTTCTTCACCCACGGAGTGGTGTTCGTCTCGCTCAAGACCGAGGGGGAGATTCGAGAGCGAGCGCGCCGCCTCGCGACACGGGCGGGGCTGGTGACCAGCGCGGTCGCGGCCGTCTTCCTCGTGTGGACGAATCTCGGGCAGGGCAGCGCCGCCTCCTGGGCCCTCTCGATCGCGGCCGTCGTGACGCTCGTCGGCGGCTGGTTCGCGATCACGAGGGGCCGCGAGGGTCGCGCGTTCACCCTGCTCGCAGGCACGATCGCCCTGGTTGTGCTCGCCCTGTTCACCACGCTGTTCCCCGCTGTGATGCCCGCCTCGAACGTGCCCGCCTATGGGCTGACGATCGAGAACGCGTCGAGCACGCCGTATACGCTGACGGTCATGAGTTGGACCGCCCTGGTGTTCGTGCCGCTCATCGTCGGCTACCAGGCCTGGACCTACTGGATTTTCCGCACGCGCATCAGCCGAATGCACATCCCGGCTGACGCGCACTGACGTGAAGCCCCTCGACCCGCGCCTGCTCCGCTACGCCCGCGCGACCCGCGTCTTCCTGGTGCTCGGCGGTGCGCTGGCACTGGCCCGCACGCTCGTCCTCGTGGCGTTCGCGTGGCTGGTGGCGCAGCTGGTGGCGGGCGCGGTCGACGGCAGGAGTGACTCCGACCTCGCCCCGCTCCTCGCGGCGCTCCTCGGGGTGGTCGTCGCCCGCGCTGTCCTCGCCTGGGCGACCGAGGTGAACGCCATGCGGGGTGGAGTCGGCGCGAAGGCCCAGTTGCGTGCGGCGGTGCTTGCCGCTCTCGTCAAGCTCGGTCCCGCGGGTCGGCCCGAAGGGGGTTCAGGAGGAACGGTCGCGCTGCTGGGTGGCGGGCTCGACGCCCTCGACGGCTACTTTGCCCGCTACTTGCCGCAGCTGATCGCGACGGCGATCGCCACTCCGCTGCTGACACTGGTCGTCTTCCTCGCCGATCCGCTCAGCGCGCTGTTCCTCGTCGTCACCCTGCCGCTCATTCCGGTGTTCATGGTGCTCATCGGCTGGGCGACCCGGGCGGTGCAGGAGCGGCAGTGGGATCGGCTGCAGGCGCTCGCGTCGGGCTTTGTCGACATGGTCGGCGGGCTCGCGACGCTCACGATCTTCGGCAGGGCCGAGCGGCAGGCGACGCGGATCCGCGCGCTGACGGAGGACTACCGGCTGCACACGATGAAGGTGCTGCGGGTTACATTCGTCAGCGGTTTCGTGCTCGAGCTGGCGGGCTCGCTGTCGGTCGCGCTCGTCGCCGTGTCGATCGGCCTTCGGCTGGTCGATGGCTCGCTCGGGCTGGCGGTCGGGCTGTTCGTGCTCGTTCTCGCGCCGGACGTGTTCCTGCCGGTGCGGCAGGTCGGCGCCGAATTCCACGCCGCCGCCGACGGGGTGCAGGCGGCAGAGCGGGCGTTTGCCCTGATCGAGCGTGCGGCTCGGCTGCCGGAGCGGGAGACGGCGAGATCGGCGGGTGCTCTGAAGCTGCGCAGACTGACCGTCGACAACGGGCACGGCAGGGTGCTCGCTCCGGTCGATGCAGTGCTACCTGTCGGCTCGATCACGGCCGTGACGGGGCCGAGCGGATCCGGAAAGTCGACCCTCCTCGCGGCCCTCGCGGGCTTCGTGCCGTTCGACGGCGCGCTGCTGCTCGGCGGGGAGGCCGTCGGCGACCTGCGTGCCCGCCTCGCGTGGTCGGGCCAGCGTCCCGACCTGCTGCCCGGGACGGTGGGCTCGAACGTCGAGCTGGGCACGCGCTCCCCGGACCCTGAGCGCGTGTGCCGCGCCCTCGCGCTCGCCGCCGCGGACGTCGCTCCGTCGTGCCGCGTCGATGCCGAGGGTTCGGGACTCTCCGGCGGTCAGAGCGCGCGCGTCGCCGTGGCGCGGGCCGTGCACCGGCTGCTCGAGAACGGCTGCACCGTCCTCGCGCTCGACGAGCCGACAGCCGCCCTTGACGAGGAGTCGGAGCGCGCGCTGCTCGCCGGGTTGCGCACGCTCGCCGATCGCGGCGTGATCGTCGTCGTCGCCAGCCATCGGCCTGCGACGATCGCCGCGGCGGACTCCGTGCTCGTTCTCACGCCCGCGGCGGTCCTCGGATGAACCGCGCCGATGTCCTCCGCGCGGCGATTCCCGGCCCCCGCCGCTTCCTGCCCGGCCTCTCCTTCGGGTTGCTGTCCTCCGCCTCCGTCGTCGCTCTGCTGGCCTGTTCCGCCTGGTTGATCGTGCGGGCGGCGGAGCAGCCGCCGATCCTCTTCCTCTCGATGGCGGTCGTCGGCGTTCGCGCATTCGCCCTCGCCCGCGCGGTCTTCCGCTACCTGGAACGACTCGCTGGGCACGACGCCGCGTTCCGGGCGCTGGCAGACCTGCGGGTCGGCGTCTACGAGCGTCTTGTGCCCGTTGCTCCGGACGGGCTCGGCCGCGTGCGCCGCGGCGACCTGGTGTCGCGGATCGTCGCCGACGTCGATGCCCAGCAGGACGTGCCGCTGCGGATCGTGCAGCCTCTGCTCGTCTCGGCGGTTGTCGCGACGGCCTCGGTGGTCGGAGTGTGGCTACTCCTGCCCGCGATGGGAGCCGTGCTCCTGGTGCTGCTCGTCCTGGCGTTCGCGGGCGGGGCTGTCGGTGCGGGCCTGCTTTCGGCGCACGCCGACCGCGAGCTGGCTCCGCTGCGGGGAGAGCTCGCCGAGCGCCTGAATCTCGTGGTCACCCGGCTCGACGTGCTGATCGCCTTCGACGCCGCCGACGAGGCGGTCGGGAACGTGATCCGGGCCGAGGAGGCGCTCGCTCGCGCCGCGCGACGCCGGGCGGCCTCGGCCGGGCTCGCGGCGGCCGTACTGGCGCTCTGCTCGGGCGGCGCGGTCTGGGCAGGGCTGGCGCTGGGCGTGCCCGCGGTCGGCCAGCTCGGCGGGCCCGCCCTCGGCGTGATCGCGCTGGTGCCCCTCGCGGTCTTCGAGGTGCTGGCCACGGCTCCGCTGGCTGTTCAGTCGGCCCGCGCGGCGCTCTCCAGCGCCCAGAGGTTGGCGGACCTTGACCGGGAGGCGTCCTCGCCGGCGCTCGCCTCCGACGCGGACGTCGATCCGCGGGCGCGGCCGGCCGGCCATGACATCGTGCTGCGCGAGATGACCGTGAGTTGGCCCGGAGCGGCCGGCCCTGCCCTGAGCGGTGTCTCGCTGGAGTTGCCCGCCGGTGCCCGTGTCCTCCTCACGGGCGGCAGTGGATCCGGCAAGACCACGCTGGCCCATGCGCTAGTGCGCTTCCTCGCCTACTCCGGTTCCTATTCCCTGGGCGGAGTGGAGGCGCGGACGCTCCCGCAGGACGAGGTGCGCCGCGTCGTCGGCCTGGTTGAGCAGCAGCCCTACCTCTTCGACGACACGATTCGGCAGAACCTCCTTTTCGCCCGTCCCAACGCCGCCGACGCTGTCCTCGAGGACGTGCTCGCGCGGGTCGGCCTCGCCTCCTGGGTCGCCGCGCGCGGCGGGCTCGACGCACGGGTGGGCGAGCGCGGTTCTCTGGTGTCTGGCGGCCAGGCGCAACGGCTCGCTCTGGCGCGGGCCCTGCTCGCCGACTTCGATGTGCTGGTGCTGGACGAGCCGACCGCCTCGGTCGACGCCCCCTTGGCGGACGCGCTGCTCTGCGACCTGCTGCGGGCCGCGGAGGGGCGGACGGTCGTGCTGATTGCGCACCGTGTGCCTCCGGCGCTCGTGTTCGACCAGCGGATTCGCGTTGAACGGGGCACGGCGTTGACGGACGGCGGGAGCGGCGATTGGAACCGAGGCTGAGACGCGCTGACGGAGGTTGGCCGCTCCAGATCCGGCTTCTCAGCCTTGGTTGTGAAGGTCGTCCCGAGCTACCGTCGCGACGCTCTTTAGTCGCCCGCCCTCGGCGGCCCACCGGTCGAGTACCGCGTCCGCCCGCGTCCGCGCCGCGCCGGCCAGGCCCGCGAGCAGCGGGGCGATGACGTCTCGGGCCAGCGGATCGCTCAGCTCATCTACTCGCGAGTCGCGCGCGAACCCTTCGAGGCGGGTGAGGTCCAGGCCGCGCAGGAGCGCTGCGCGCGATTGCAGCAGCACCACGGCGGCCAGCCGTGGCTCGAATACCGGTGGGTTCCAGAGTTCGGTCGAGAGGGCGGTCACGTCGTCGTGGGAGAGCCCGCGAAACGTCCGCAGTGCATCCCGCACAGTGCCGCGCACCGCCCCGACCGAGGCACCGGTCGAGTCGAGACCGGCGCCCAAGCGCTCCCGAACCTCCTGAGCGCGCCAGACATCGCCCTCGTAGTCGAGGGCCGAGCGGATGAACTCGCCGGGAGCGCTCACCCCGACACTGTGCGACAGTCGGCCCGCCGTCAGCGGCTGGCCCACACGGCTCGGCGGCTGTCGTACTCGACGAGGTTGCCGTCGTCCTGCATCACGAGCTTGTACGGGCCTACGGAGGTGACGCCTGGTACGACGGTCCAGCCGGTGACCGTCTCCGTGCCCACGGAGAGCCGGCCCATGGTGTCCAGGGCGAGGAAAGCGCCGGGGCGCGTGGTTTTCGACGCCCAGATCGGACCGGACGTCCCGTAGACGACGAAATTGCCGTCGTCCTGCATCACCGCGCGGTAGACGCCGTTCGCCGAGCGGAGGAAGCTACCGGCCTCCAGGGAGTTCGCGGCGTACAGCGTCGTCGACGGGAAGGCCGCCTGGCTGGTCCAGACCACGTCGTCTTTCGTGTCCACGATGATGAGCGAGCCGGCATTGTTGATGCCGAGCCGGAGGTTCGTCCCGCGGGTGCCGGAGGACCACTTGACCGAATTGTCCGCACCGAAGACGACGGCGTTGCCGTCCTTCTGCATCGTGATGCGGTTGTCCGAGCCGCCGGTGCCGGTACCCCAGACCGCCCCTTGAGGTCCGTAGCCGACGAAGTTGCCGTCGGTCTGCATGACCGCGTGGAAGCGACCGTCAGCAGAAGTGAGCTGGTGCACGGGACGCAGCGTCTGCCCGGCGAAGAGGGTGTCCGTGACGGGCTCGGCAATGGTGCGGCGGATGCTGCTTGCCCAGGCGGGCGAGCCGTTCTCGCGATAGACGACGAGGTTGCCGTCGGCCTGGATGATGACCGAGGCGCCGGCCTCGTTCGTGGTGTTTGTGCTCCAGACGGGGCTGCCCTGTGCCGAGTAGACGACCATGTTGCCGTCGGTCTGCATGACGAGGCGGTTGCCTCGGCCCTGCGTGTCGGTCGCGAAGGTGGGGTGGCCGGTGGGGTCGTAGGTCACGGCGTTCCCGTCGCTCTGCATCTGGAACGAGTAGCCGTTCGTGCCAGAGACGATCCTCTGGCCGGCGTTGAGCTGCTCGCCGCCCACGAGGGCGTTGTAATAGCGCACGGCGGAGCGGGCGGTCTGCTGCGTGGCCGCGGGCGAGTCGCTCGCCGGGGCCAGGGCGGCAGGAGGCTCCTCGACGGAGGACAGCGGCTTCTGCGGATTCTCCGCGGCGCGGGCGGGAGTCGCGCCGAAGAGCAGGGCTCCGGTCGCGACGAGCGCGACGAGTCCGGAGGCGAAGGAGCGGGAGAGGGCGGTGTGCGTCATCGCAGGACTTTCTCGAGTGGCGGCGGAGGTATTCGATGCTTGCACGGCGCGGGCGATCCACGACGAACTCCGATGCCCTCCGTCCGGGGGTGAAGAGGCGTCAGCCGCCCGGGAGGGGCCGACGGAGGGCGTCCAACCGGCGCCGCCAGGCGTCGAACCGCCCCGGCTCGGCAGCGAGCGCCGGGCCGTCGAGCCATCTCGTCGCCAGCCGGAGTCCGTGCAGCGCATTCGCCACCCACACCTCGCGCCCCTCGAGCGAGACGGGTTCCGCCGGAGCCTCGATCACATCGACCCCTAGCGCGCCTGCCAGCACCGAGATCGTGCGCGCCGTGACGCTGCGCACACGCGCGCTCTCCGGCGGCGGAATCACCAGGGCGTCGCCGAGCCACCACAGCACCGCACTGGACGCGCCGTCCACGACGGCGCCGTCCGCGTCGAGCAGGATGGCCTCGTCCGCACCCGCGGCCTGCGCTCGGGCGCGCAGCAGGGCCAGCCGGCTGATGTCCGGCCCCTTGCGGTCGGGGGTGCGCCGCGGATCCACGGGGCTCGTCCAGAGCACCACCGAGCGCCCGAGCGGAGGCGCCGGCCGCAGCCGCAGCCGCAGCGCTCCCGCCGACAGCTCGACCCTCGGGAACCACGCGCCGGTGCGGGGCAGCGCGGCGATGGCAGCATCGATGAAGACTCCCGCGTCGGAGGGGCCGCCCGCGTCCACCACAGCCGACAGGAAGCGCTCGCGATGCAGGTCGAGGCCGCGCACTCGCCCCTCGGCAACCAACCACGAATCGGCGGCGGCGAGCACCCCGTGGGGAGCCTCACTGGCGGGACCGAGCTCGCGACCGTCCCACTCCCGCACCTGCTCCATCACGGCCTACGCTAGCCGAGTGGTCACGCAGGTTCCTCCCGTGCGCGTGACCGAGTTGCCCTGGGTCGATCCGGAGCGCGTCCACCTCGCCCTCTTCGCCCGCGCCGACACCTCCTTCTGGCTCGATTCGGGACCGGATGCCAGCGCAGGACACTCCTACCTCGGCTCCTGCGCCCCCGAGAATGTGCTGATCGTCGAGGCGGGCGGGGAGGTGTCGGCGGCGCTCGCCGCGGTCGACACCGAGCTCGCTCTCGGCGACCGTGCGCTCGGCCGCTACGGCTGGATCTCGTATGAGGCGGGCGCGGCCTCCCTCGGCCTGTCGCCGACGTCGACGGGCCCCGATGCTCCGCCCGCTCTGGTGCTGTTGCGCGGCGACCCGGTGCTCGAGTTCGATCATGCTGCGCAGACGCTCCGACTGGTCGCGACCGGTGCGGAGGAGGAACTCGCCGACGCGGTGCGCGCGCTCGCGGCTTTCCCGGGCGTTCTGCGCGAGCCAGCGGCCCCGGAGCCGGCAGGCGCGGTGTACCGACGCCACACGGCCCGCGAGTACACCGCGCTGATCGCGCGGTGCCAGGCCGCCATCCAGGCGGGCGACGCCTACCAGCTCTGCCTCACCGATGAGATTGTGGTGGAGGGACGGTTCGATCCGATCGAGTGCTACCGGCGGCTGCGCCGCTCGAGCCCGAGCCACCACGGCGGGATGATTCGCGCGGGCGGGCGCGCCCTCGTCAGCGCCTCGCCCGAGCGCTTCCTCACCGGTACGTCCGACGGGCGCGTGGCGACACATCCGATCAAGGGCACCCGGTCGCGGGGGAGGAACGCCGACGAGGACCGGGCGTTGCGGGATGACCTCGTCGCGAGCGTCAAGGAGCGCGCCGAGAACGTGATGATCGTCGACCTGGTGCGTAGCGACCTGGCGCGTATCGCGGTCCCCGGGTCGGTCCAGGTCGACCGCCTCCTCGAGGTTGAGACCTACCCGCACGTGCACCAGCTCGTCAGCGAGGTGTCAGCCCGGCGTGCCCCGGGAGTCGGTGTGGCCGCGCTGATCGCGGCGCTGTTCCCGGCTGGCTCCATGACGGGGGCGCCCAAACGCCGGGCCGTACAGCTCCTGCGCGAGTGGGAGGGCGGAGCGCGCGGTCTCTACTCCGGAGCATTCGGGCGCCTGGGCTCGGACGGCTCGCTCGACCTCGCGATGACGATCCGGACCCTCGTGCTCGACGGCGAACGCGCGCGACTCGGCACGGGCGGCGGGATCACTGCGCTCTCGGTCCCCGACGAGGAGGTCGACGAGACGCGCATCAAGGCCCGCGCGCTGCTCGCGGTGCTGGGCGTCGCCGAGGAATGACGCAACACCCTGTTCGTCGGCCGTCTTCGCGGGGCCAGTAGGGTTGATGGTCGAACGCAGCCGCCGACGCGTGCGCGTTCTCCCCCTCTTTGAGAAGTGAGAAGCACCTGTGGCAGACGACACCTCCCGGCAGACCGGCGCGAGCGACGAGGAGCGCTACGACTTCCGCGCGCTCCAGGAGAAGTGGCTCCCGATCTGGGAGCAGACGCGCCCCTTCGCGACGGACGACCCCGACGACAAGCGCCCCCGCAAGTACGTGCTCGACATGTTCCCCTACCCCTCGGGCGACCTGCACATGGGTCACGCGGAGGCGTACGCGCTCGGCGACGTGGTTGCGCGCTACTGGCGGCAGCAGGGCTTCAATGTGCTGCACCCGATCGGTTGGGACAGCTTTGGGCTGCCCGCAGAGAATGCGGCCATCAAGCGCGGGCTGAACCCCGCCACCTGGACCTACGACAACATCGAGCAGCAGAAGCGCTCGATGAAGCGCTACGCCGCGTCCTTCGATTGGGACCGCGTGCTGCACACCTCCGACCCCGAGTACTACAAATGGAACCAGTGGCTGTTCCTCAAGATGTACGAGAAGGGCCTCGCCTACCGCAAGGACAGCTGGGTCAACTGGGACCCGGTAGACCAGACCGTGTTGGCCAACGAGCAGGTGCTTCCCGACGGCACGTCCGAGCGCTCCGGCGCGGTCGTGGTCAAGAAGAAGCTCACCCAGTGGTACTTCAAGATCACCGAGTACGCCGACCGCCTGCTGGATGATCTCAATCAGCTCGAGGGGTCGTGGCCGTCGAAGGTCATCGCCATGCAGCGCAACTGGATCGGCCGCTCGATCGGCGCCGACGTCGAGTTCGAGATCGAGGGCCGCACCGAGCGCGTCACCGTCTTCACGACGCGTCCGGACACGCTGTACGGCGCGACGTTCATGGTGGTTGCGCCCGACTCCGACCTCGCTTCCGAGCTTGTCGAGGGCAGCGACCAGGAGGTACGCGAGGCCTTCCGCAAATACCTCGAGACGGTGCAGAAGTCGAGCGAGATCGAGCGGCTCACCGCCGATCGTCCCAAGACCGGCGTGTTCCTCGGCCGTTACGCCGTCAACCCAGTGAACGGCGAGCGTCTGCCAATCTGGGCCGCCGACTACGTGCTCTCCGATTACGGGCACGGCGCGGTCATGGCCGTTCCGGCGCACGACCAGCGCGACCTCGACTTCGCCCGCGCCTTCGATCTGCCCGTGCGTGTCGTGGTCGACACGACCGCGTCCGTCACCGGCGCGATCCCGGTCATCCCGAAGGACCCGGAGGAACTCGCCGCGCTTGAGCGCGAGTACTCGCTCGACCCGGCGACCACCGGCGAGGCGCTCACCGGCGACGGCCGCCTGATCAACTCCGGCCCGCTCGACGGCCTCTCCAAGCGCACGGCAATCGAGCGCGTGATCAAGCTGTTGGAGGAGCGAGGCCGCGGCCGCTCCGCCAAGAACTACCGCCTGCGCGACTGGCTGATTTCCCGTCAGCGCTACTGGGGCACACCCATCCCGATCATCCACGGCGCCGATGGCGAGCTCGTCCCCGTTCCCGAGGATCAGTTGCCCGTCGTCTTGCCCTCCACCGAGGGCCTCGACCTTCAGCCCAAGGGCTCCTCGCCGTTGGGAGCGGCAGAGGACTGGGTGAATGTGCCCCACCCGCTCGACGGCTCGCCCGCGCGCCGCGACCCCGACACGATGGACACCTTCGTCGATTCGTCGTGGTATTTCCTCCGCTTCCTCTCGCCGAAGGATGACACTCGGGCGTTCGACCCCACGCTCGCCGAAAAGTGGGCGCCGGTCGACCAGTACGTCGGAGGCGTGACGCACGCGATCCTGCACTTGCTGTACGCGCGCTTCATCACCAAGGTGCTTTTCGATCTCGGCTACGTCTCCTTTACCGAGCCGTTCACCGCGCTGCTTAACCAGGGCATGGTGCAGATGGACGGTGCGGCGATGTCGAAGTCCAAGGGCAACATCGTGCGGCTCTCGGAGCAGCTGGACGAGTTCGGTGTCGACGCCGTGCGCTTGACGATGGCATTCGCTGGCCCGCCGGAGGATGACATTGACTGGGCCGATGTGTCGCCGGGTGGCAGTGGCAAGTTCCTCGCTCGCGCTTGGCGTCTCGCGAAGGACGTCACCTCGAAGCCCGACGTGAATTGGAAGAACGGTGATGCGGCGTTGCGTCGGCAGACGCATCGGTTCCTCGCGGAGTCACCGTCGCTGATTGAGGCGTTCAAGTTCAACGTGGTCGTGGCGCGACTGATGGAGCTGGTGAACGCGACCCGCAAGGTCGTTGATTCCGGTGCTGGAGCGGGGGATCCGGCGGTCCGTGAGGCCACCGAGGTCGTGGCGATGGCGCTCAATTTGTTTGCACCGTATACGGCGGAGGATATGTGGCACCGTCTGGGTTATGAGGGCACTGTCGCGCACGCGCTGTGGCGCAAGGCGGATCCGACGTTGCTGGTCGAGGAGAAGGTGACCGCGATTCTGCAGGTCGACGGCAAGGTCCGCGACCGACTGGAAGTGTCGCCGAAGATCTCTTCTGACGAGCTGGAGGAGCGGGCGCGGGCGACGAGCGGCGTGGCGCGGGCGCTGGTGGGGCGCGAGGTCGTGAAAGCCGTGGTGCGGGCGCCCCGACTGGTGAACCTGGTGACGACGGCTGTGTAGGCGGCCTGTCCGAGCTCTTTCTGATGAATTGGCTTGGTCAGGTGCAGCGGTTACTGAGGTTCTGTGGGTACATCCTCTGTGGGCAGATGTTAAGAACCTCCGCCGAGAATGAATAGTGTTTCAGTGGTAAGAGGCGACCGGCTAACGTAGACTGCGATCACTGTAGGCCGACAAAGGACCGCCGATGAATCTCTTTAATGAACAGTACGCAATGCGAGCGGGGGTTGTGCTTGCCGCTGTCACTCTTCGAATCGGCGCGGCGTCTGGCGTCTCTGCGGCTACCGGCGGTAGTGGATTGACTCTAACTCTTGAGGATCAGTGCCGCGAGTGAAGAATCAAAGAAAGACATCCTTGGTTCCTTGGCTGATCATCGTCATGATCGTCATTCCGGTTCAGGTAGCGGCGTTCGTCAGAGGCGCGGATACTACAAACCTCTCCTCGTGGATTTTTGTTCTTGCACTTGATGCGCTCGTCATTGCGTCTGTATATGGTGTTGTGGCTTGGAGGAGGCGTTGGGATGAGCATCGGCGTCACTAAGAACGGTGCGGACGCTCTCATTGCGTGACGGGTGGGGTCGACTGAGTGTGTTTTGTCCGACTCATCGCGGTCGAGACGGTCTCCCGGGGAAAGTCACCGTAACCAAACGATGGCGTTCGCTGGCTCGCCGGAGGATGACATTTGACTGGGCCGATGTGTCGCCGGGTGGCAGTGGCAAGTTCCTCGCTCGCGCTTGGCGTCTCGCGAAGGACGGCACCTCGAAGCCCGCAAGTTTGTTGGGCGCGACATCGTGAAGGCCGTGGTGCGAGGCCCCGAGTGATGAACCTGATGACGGCGGCGGTGTAGCGCAGCCTCTCGCTATTGCATGGCGGGGATCCTCCTGTGCGGAAGCGCCTCTTTCTGCGTGTGGACATCGTTGTCATCCGTTTGGGCGATTGTTTGGAATCTAGCTTTTCTGGTCCTAACGGACTCGACGACCGGCCCTGTCGCCCTATCGGATTCCGCGCCAAGGTCCCACGCGCATGTTCGCTCCGCCCTATCGTGGCGTATCCGACCTGAACGGGAGGGCTACCGTGCCAACCATCGACATCAATGACTTCTGGACTCAGGCTCTCGCCGGACTCGCCGCATCATTGATCACACTGTTATTTCAAAGCTATTGGATTCGCGATCCCAGTAAGAAAGCGAGTCCTGTGTCATCTGGTTTATCTTACGCTAATAGTCATGGTAATCAATCGATTCTAAATGGGAATAAGATCGACGGAGACGTCCGGATCAGCCAGCGCTTTGAAGATAAGAGCCGCCGTACTGCAATAACTTATAATATTCATCATGCAAACGGTGCGGCCGCTCCCGACGATACTTGGGCCAAAGTGGCATCGTCCTCGGCTTTACTCATTGGTAGCACGCTGCTTCTTATTCTCTTCCTTCCACTTTTTCGCGCTGCTTCTCTAGGGGTTACGGCTGCGATCGGCATCATGCTCGTTGCCGCGATCGATCGCACTACTCGATTGAAGGCTTGGACCACGCGCGGCGTAGTGACAACGTTCTTCACAGTGGTTACCGTCGTCATCATCCTGATCGTGTGGAGTAGTCTCGGATCCGTCTCGCGGGAGGGCACCTCTCTCGATGCTCTAGTAGCGGCGATCCCAATTATGACGGCGGAGCAAAGTAAAAGTGGAATTTACGGATACTTTGACTATGTCTGCAACTCGATGGTCCCCTCATTCTTCGGAGCAGGCCCCTACGTGCTGGGTTTCACGTCGACTCTGCTCATAGCGGCGATTTTCTCGTTCCTTCTCACGCTCTCTAGCTGGCGGTTATTACTGGACTGGCATGCTTATCTCGGCTTCAATCGAGGGGCCGTTGAAAAGTCGCGAATGACGAGGCGAGCCCGGAGGTTCGAAGCTGCGGATATGCGTGATATTTTGACCCAGCTTCTCGTGCTCACCATCTTTTCAGCGTTGGCTATACTCAGTTCGCAAGGGGTGATCTATGACGCCTTGCACTATTTGCTGTCCCCGCGTCTGCTCGAAACGAATTCGCTCGGCTAATCCTGACGTTTCTCTGCCTTCGGGGCTGAGCTGCATCGTGGCGTCGACGCTCCTCCACAGCGGGCGAATCGCGGCGCTGTCCACGGATCGGCTCTGGCTGCCGTTGGGGTCCGTGACACGCGCCCTACCGTCGTCGCATGCGGGAGACGAACGGGACGGACGAGGAGCAGCTGACGGCGCTGCTGCGCCCCCGCCGTGCCCGTCCGCGCTGGCGGGTAGGAGCAGGGGCGGCGGTGGTGCTCGTCGTCGTGGCGGCGGTCGTCGCCGTGCTGCTGGCGGGAGCGCGGGCCGGCGGTCACGAGCGGACGCTCGAACCGGCCGTGGCGACGAGCGAGCCGGTGACCGCAGAGTCGCTGTACGTGCACGTCGCCGGCGAGGTCGCGACTCCTGGGCTCTATTTGCTGCCACCAGGGGCGAGGGTGGCGGATGCGCTGGCCGCAGCGGGCGGGTTCCGCGAGTCGGCCGAGCGCGCGGCGGTCAATCTGGCGCGCAAGGTGGTGGACGGGGAGCAGATCATCGTTCCCGCGATCGGAATGTCCCCCGTGGCGGGTGCCGCCGCTCCGGGGCCGGCTGCGGCCGGGGCCTCCGCTGGCTCCGTGCTGAGCCTGAGTGTCGCCACGGCCGCACAACTGGAGGAGCTGCCCGAGATCGGGCCGTCCACGGCCGCGAAGATCGTCGCCTATCGGGAGGCGAACGGCCCGTTCACCTCCGTCGGCCAGTTGCTCGAGGTGCCCGGGATCGGCGAGAAGACCCTCGCGGCCTTCCGCGATCAGGTGGCACCGTGAGCGCCGTGCGGGCAGCGGACGTCCGCCTGCTTCCCGTCACCGTTGCAAGTTGGGCGGGCGCGTGGTCGGCGGGGTTGCTCCCGGTTGGTCCGGTGCTGGAGTGGGGAGGTGCCGCCTGCGCCGCGGCGTGGCTGCTGCTCCTCATCGGCGCCGGTCTGCTCCTCCAACTCCGGTGGTGGCGCGGACGAGCCGTACTCGGCGGCATGCTCGTCGCGGCGGCTGGAGCTGTGCTCGCAGTTACCTCCGTCGTGGTGTCGGCTCCCGGCGACCATCCTGAGCCCCTGCGCGCTGCGGCCGAGCGTCGTGCGGTCACCTCGGTGGCCGTGCGCGTCGACAGTGGACCGCGTCCGCTCGCCACCGGCGGTGTGTGGTTCGAGGCGACAGCGCTGAGAGTCGGCGACGTCCCGGTGTCTGCGCCGGTCCGCGTCATGCTCACCGACCCAGGAGGGCGCATCCCCGTCGCCACGGAGTTGCTGCTCGCGGCCCGGGTCGGTCCGGGGAAGGGCCCTGTAGGCGAGGCGACCCTGGTGAACGCCTCCGCCGTCCTTGAGCGCAGCGCACCAGAGGGAGCCGCCGGCCTGGCGGCGATGCTCCGTGCGCATTTCCTCGAGCGCACCGCCCTGGTCGGTGGGGATCCCGCGGGGCTGCTGCCGGGCCTGGCCACGGGGGACACCTCGGCGCTGGACTCAGATCTCGAGGAGGACATGCGCACGGCATCGCTCACTCATCTCACGGCCGTGTCCGGCGCGAACTGCGCGCTGGTGGTCGTGGCGGGCTGGGCGGTCGCGGCGCTCCTCGGAGCCGGGCATCGCCTCCGCACTGTCGCAGCGCTGGCGACGCTCGCAGCCTTCGTGCTGCTGGTCACACCGGAGCCGAGCGTCGTGCGCGCGGCGGTGATGGCCACGGTGGTGCTCCTCGCTCGGCTCGGACGGCGGTCGGGAGCGGCGGTGCCGGCACTGCTCGCCACCGTTGTCGTGCTCGTGGTCGCTGACCCAGTAATTGCGGGTCGGTTGGGCTTCATCCTTTCCGTCCTGGCGACGGCTGGCCTCCTTCTGCTGGCCGAACCCCTCGCGGCGACGCTCGGTCGGCTGCTCCCACGGCCGCTCGCGCTCGTGCTGGCCGTACCGACCGCCGCGCAACTCGCCTGCCAGCCCGTCCTTGTACTGGTAGACCCCTCCGTGCCTGTGTACGGCGTGTTGGCGAACCTGCTCGCGGAGCCGGCAGCTCCCGCTGCGACCGGGCTCGGGCTCGTCGGTTGCCTGCTCGCGCCCTGGTGGCCGGGCGCCGCAGACCTCGCGATCCGTCTCGCCGCCGTGCCCGCATGGTGGATCGCCTCGATCGCGCGGGCCGTCGCGTCCTGGCCCTCACCACGTCTGGCCTGGTGGCCGGGCCTCGGTGGCGCGCTGGCGCTGACTGCACTGACGCTCCTCGCACTGGTGTTGGTCACCCGGTCGGCCCGCCTCGCGCGGCTGCGGAGGATCGCCGCTGTCGGCCTCGCCTGCGCGTTAGCGGCGACGGGTGGTGCCTCGGTAGCGACTCCGCTGCTGCGCGCGGCGTCCGTCCCCGACGACTGGCGCGTCGCACTGTGCGATGTCGGCCAGGGAGACGCGATCCTCCTGCGCGGCGACGACGGCGTCCTGCTCGTCGACACGGGGCCGGATCCGGAGCCGCTCGACGCCTGTCTTCGTCTGATGGGCGTGGAGCGGGTGGCTCTCCTGGTGCTCACCCACTACGACCTCGACCACGTCGGCGGTCTCGACGCCGCGCTCGGCCGCACTGATTCCGCACTCGTCGGCCCCGCAGCCGGCCGAGACGACGAGCGCGATCGGGCCGCGCTCAGCGGCTCGGGAGCCGTGGTTCGGGAAGCAGTCCGCGGCGATACCGGCACTCTCGGGTCGCTCCGCTGGCGAGTGGAGTGGCCGGAGCGGGGGAGCACCCTTCGCGGGAACGAGGCGAGCGTGGCCCTTCGTGTCGACATGGGGCCCGATGCTCGGGGTGCTCCGCTGTCCGTCGCGCTCCTGGGTGACCTCGGAGCAGAGGAGCAGGGACGCGTCGCCCGGCTGCCCGTCGGCCGTGTCGATGTTGTCAAAGTCGCGCACCACGGCTCGTCCGACCAGGCGTCCGCCCTGTACGACGCGCTCGGCGCCCGGATCGGACTGATCTCGGTCGGAGCGGGCAATGACTACGGACACCCGACCCCGAAGCTTGTGGCGCTGCTCGCCGAGCGCGGCGTCGAATCGCTGAGGTCGGATGTCGACGGTACGGTCGTGCTGGCATCTCGGAGCGACGGAGTCGTCGTGTGGGCCAGCGGAGCGAGCGCTTCGGCGTCGTCGGGCGGACGCAGGCGGACCGTAGGGTTGAGGGCGCTCGGATCATCGAGTCACGAAAGGACGACGGCATGGCAGGCAGAGCCCCGACGCGCGCGAAGGCGGCGCCCGCCAAGGCGGCGATCCCGCAGCTCACCTGGAACCACACGCGGCCCGCCCCGATCGTCCTGATCACGGGTCCGGAGGAGTTCCTGGCCGACCGTGCACTGCGATTCCTCCGCGAGTTCCTGCGCGCCGAGGACCCGAGCCTCGAGGTCAGCGATATCGACGCGGGCGGCTACGCACCGGGCGAGCTTCTGACGCTGGCGAGCCCGTCGCTGTTCGATGAGCCCCGGCTCATCCGCGTCTCCAACGTCGAAAAGTGCACCGATGCGTTTCTCCTCGAGACGCTCGACTACCTCCGGGCTCCGGCCGACGGAGCGACGGTGGTGTTGCGCCACGGCGGCGGCAACCGCGGCAAGAAGCTGCTCGACGCGATCCGCTCAGGCACCGGCGGGGCGATCGAGATCGTCTGCGCCGAACTCAAACGCGAGAGCGACAAGGTCGACTTCGCGATCGCCGAGTTCCGCACGGCCGGGCGGACCGCGACGACCGGCGCCGTGCGGGCTCTGGTCTCCGCGTTCTCCGACGACCTTGACGAGCTCGCGTCGGCCTGCCAGCAGCTGCTCTCGGACGTGACCGGCGAGATCACCGAGGCGACCGTCGCGAAGTACTACGGCGGCCGCATCGAGACCACGGCTTTCACGGTCGCCGACTCCGCGATCGCGGGCAGGCACGGGGAGGCGCTGCTCGGCCTGCGCCATGCGCTCGCCTCCGGAGCCGACCCGGTACCGATCGTCGCCGCGTTCGCGAGCAAGCTGCGCACGATGGCGAAGGTCGCCGGTTCCCGCGAAGGCTCCGGCCAGGTCGCCTCCCGCCTGGGCCTCGCCCCCTGGCAGGTCGACCGCGCCCGCCGCGACCTGCAGGGCTGGACCGGCGAGGGTCTGGGCACGGCCATCCTCACGGTCGCCGACGCGGATGCCAACGTCAAGGGCGCCACCCGCGACCCCGTCTACGCCCTCGAGCGCATGGTCTCGGTCGTCTCGGCCCGAGGAATCCATCGACGCTGATGGGGGACGACGAAGGGGCCCGGCCAGACGGCCGAGCCCCTTCGTCGTCGCAATGACGCGTGGAGTTACGACGCGCGGAATTACAGGGCCGCGACCTGCTTCGCGATGGCAGACTTGCGGTTCGCGGCCTGGTTCTTGTGGATGACGCCCTTGCTGGCGGCCTTGTCGAGCTTCTTGGCGGCGAAAGCGAGAGCGGTCGAGGCCGTGGCGGCGTCGCCGGCCGCGATAGCGGTGTGGACCGAGCGGATGGCGGTCTTCAGCTCGCTCTTGACGGCCTTATTGCGCTCGTTCGCCTTCTTGTTGGTGAGGTTGCGCTTGATCTGCGACTTGATGTTTGCCACGTGGATTACCTTCTTCTCGGATGTGCGTGTGTGCAGCCGGCTACTCGACGGAGTGCCCCTTCCGCGGGCGTCTGGGTTTCCAGATGCGTCTGGGTCTCCAAATGCGTCTGGGTTTCCAGATGTTCGGGCGCCCTGCGGTGCGACTGGAGGTCGCCGGCTTCTGATCACCCCACGCCTGCCGGATCACCGGAGGGGGAGCGCAAGCCAACAAGGAACTTTAGCGCACCCGCCGTCGCCCTTCAACCGCGTCTCCGTCTGCTCATGCGGCATGCCACGTAAGTACGCGACGCGCCGACGGAGGTGTGCACACGTGGCATCTCGCCGAGCAGCCGCCGGAGCCCGTCTGCCCGGCATGGGACACTGGTCCCACGATGTCTCCACGTGCACACACCGGGCTCGAGCCCGCCGCGACCGATCCGGCGTCCCTCCGCAACTTCTGCATCATCGCCCACATCGACCACGGCAAGTCCACTCTGGCCGATCGCATGCTCGGCATCACGGGTGTCGTCGAGGACCGGGCGATGCGCGCGCAGTACCTCGACCGGATGGACATCGAGCGCGAACGCGGCATCACCATCAAGTCGCAGGCCGTGCGGATGCCGTGGGAGCGCAACGGGCGCACCTTCGCGCTCAACATGATCGACACTCCGGGGCACGTCGACTTCTCGTATGAGGTCAGCCGCTCCCTCGCCGCCTGCGAGGGCGCGATCCTCCTGGTCGACGCGGCGCAGGGCATTGAGGCGCAGACCCTCGCGAACCTCTACCTGGCGCTCGAGAACGACCTCACGATCATCCCGGTGCTCAACAAGATCGACCTGCCGGCAGCCGACCCCGAGAAGTACGCGAAGGAACTCGCGAGCCTCATCGGCGGCAATCCGGACGATGTGCTGCGCGTATCAGGCAAGACGGGCGCCGGGGTCGAAGCTCTCCTTGACCGCGTCACCGAACTCATCCCGGCCCCGCAGGGCGAGAACGACGCGCCCGCCCGCGCGATGATCTTCGACTCCGTTTACGACTCCTACCGCGGCGTCGTCACCTATGTACGAATGATCGACGGCCGGCTCTCGCCGCGCGAGAAGATTCAAATGATGTCGACGAGAGCGACCCACGAGATCCTCGAAATCGGCGTGTCGAGCCCCGAACCGCATGCCACGCAGGGCCTCGGCGTCGGCGAGGTCGGCTACCTCATCACCGGTGTGAAGGACGTCCGTCAGTCGAAGGTCGGTGACACGGTCACCACCGCGGCCAAGCCGGCTACGCAGTCGCTTCCCGGCTACACGGAGCCGCTCCCGATGGTGTTCTCGGGTCTGTATCCGATCGACGGCAGCGACTATCCCGACCTGCGCGAGGCCCTCGACAAACTCAAGCTTTCGGACGCCGCGCTCGTGTACGAGCCGGAGACCTCGGTCGCGCTCGGCTTCGGCTTCCGCTGCGGGTTCCTCGGGCTCTTGCACCTTGAGATCATCACCGAGCGCCTCCAGCGCGAATTCGGGCTCGACCTCATCACCACCGCGCCCTCGGTCATCTACGAGGTCACGACGGAGGATAAGAAGACCGTCACTGTCACCAATCCGAGCGAGTTCCCGGTCGGCAAGATCGCCGCGGTGACCGAGCCGATCGTCAAGGCCGCGATCCTCGCACCCAAGGACTATGTCGGCACGATCATGGAACTCTGCCAGAGTCGCCGCGGCACGCTGATCGGCATGGAGTACCTGGGCGAGGACCGCGTCGAGATCCGCTACCACATGCCGTTGGGTGAGATCGTCTTCGACTTCTTCGACAACCTCAAGTCGAAGACCGCCGGTTACGCCTCGCTCGACTACGAGCCCGCCGGCTCGCAGGAGGCCGACCTGGTCAAGGTCGACATTCTTCTCCAGGGCGAGCAGGTCGACGCGTTCAGTGCGATCGTGCACCGAGAGAAGGCGTATGCGTACGGCGTGCTGATGACGGGGCGCTTGCGCAAGCTGATCCCGCGGCAGCAGTTCGAGGTGCCGATCCAGGCCGCCATCGGCGCCCGAATCATCGCCCGCGAGTCGATCAGCGCGATGCGCAAGGACGTTTTGGCCAAGTGCTACGGCGGCGACATCACCCGCAAGCGCAAGCTCCTCGAGAAGCAGAAGGAGGGCAAGAAGCGGATGAAGATGGTTGGCCGCGTCGAGGTCCCTCAGGAGGCGTTCATCGCCGCGCTCTCGGGCGACGTGGAAACCAAGGACAAGAAGTAGCGCGAAGTTCGGCGTCGGATACGCTGGGTCGGATGAACAGGAATGCGCAGCGAGACGAGGAGTCCGGAAAGAAGGTCGGGACGTGAGCATCCGCCGCTCCAACTTCGAGGGCCAGCCGCAGGTTACCTACGCGGCCGTGGGCGGAACGCTGGCGCCCGATCTGCTGGAGTATCCGCCGGACGGGTTCACCGCCGAGCGCTTCGAGGCCCGCCTCGGCTCCGGAGCCGAACGTTTCGCCATCGCGGCTGCGTCCCTGATGACCTGGGGAGTGCAGCGTGGCAGCGGCATCGAGGTCACGGACATCACCAGTGGCAGCGGTGTGCAATACACGGGGGTTAACTTCGATTCCGCGGGCACACCGATCGACCTGGCAAGCCGGCCGACGGAGGAGCATTTCGCCCCCGACGGCACCCCGTACATCACCGCCGGCGTCACCGCCGTGCTCCGCGTGACGCTGCTCGGCCGCGTATTCGACGCGCCCGTGCGCGTCGTCTACGTCGTGGACGAGCCCGACCAGGTCGGCTTCGCCTACGGCACTCTCGAGGGTCATCCCGAGAGCGGCGAGGAGTCATTCGTCGTCGAGAAGCGCGCCGACGACTCCGTCTGGCTCGTCATTCGTGTGTTCTCGCGCCCCTCCACCCGGCTCTATCGCGCGGGCGCGCCTGTGTTGCGCGCCGTCCAGAAGCGCCAGGTCAAGAAGTACCTGCGCGCCCTGCTCCCGGCGCGCGTCAGCTGACGTGGGGAGCGCCCTCCCGCTCGCCGACCCGGCTCCACCCGACGGACGCCTCCCCGCGTCCGTGGTGGAGGGCGTTGAGAGCCGCGACCTCGGCCTGTATGTGCACGTCCCGTTCTGCCGGGTTCGCTGCGGGTACTGCGATTTCAACACTTACACCGCGACGGAGTTGCGCGGAGCGCGGCAGCAGGATTACGCCGACGAGGCGATCACCGAGATGGCGCTCGGCGCGGGCGTGCTCGAGCGCGCGGGTCTGCCTCGCCGTCCTGCGGCGACGGTGTTCTTCGGCGGCGGCACCCCGACGCTCCTGCCGGCCGACGACCTCGTCCGGATGCTCGACGGCCTGCGAACGCACTTCGGTGTCGCGCCGGGCGCGGAGATCACCACGGAGGCGAATCCCGACTCGGTCGACGCCGCCTACCTTCTCGCGCTCGCCGACGCCGGCTTCACCAGGGTCAGCTTCGGGATGCAGTCGGCCGTTCCGCACGTGCTTGCCACCCTCGAGCGCACCCACGATCCGGAGCGGGTGCCCCGCGTCGTGCAGTGGGCGCGGGAGGCCGGCCTGCAGGTCAGCCTCGACCTGATCTATGGCACGCCGGGAGAATCCCTCGCCGACTGGGAGCGCTCGCTCGACTCCGCCCTCGCCACTCGGCCCGACCACCTCTCGGCGTATGCGCTGATCGTGGAGGCGGGGACGAAGCTCGCCCGGCAGATCCGCCGCGGCGAGATCCCCAGCCCGGACGACGACCTGACGGCCGACATGTACGAGCTGGCGGATGCGCGACTCGCCGAGGCGGGCTACTCCTGGTACGAGGTCAGCAACTGGGCGCGCGACGACGAGCACCGCTCCCGGCACAACCTGTCCTACTGGCTTGGCCACGACTGGTGGGGCGTCGGCCCTGGCGCCCACAGCCACGTCGGAGGCGTTCGCTGGTGGAACGTGAAGCACCCGGCGGCGTACGCCGACCGGCTGAGTGGGGGAGCGTCGCCCGCGGCGGGTCGCGAGAGTCTCGATCCGGGCACCCGACAGGTTGAGGACGTGCTGTTGCGCTCGCGCCTGGCCGACGGGCTGCCGATCGACGCCGTGGATCCCGGGCGCAGGAGCGAGGTCGCCGGGCTGATCGCCGACGGGCTTGTGGACGGCCGAGCGGCGATCGGCGGTCGCGTCGTGCTGACGCTGCGCGGACGTCTGCTCGCCGATGCGGTGGTGCGCCGCCTGACGGACGGCTGACGCATCTACTTGAAGAACGGGATGCTGAGCGGATACGTGTAGTACTCGCCCGCGCTCGCGCGCACCGCCGCGATGATGCTGAACACGATCACCAGGATCGGCACCACGATGAGGACGACGACGCCGACGAGGACGAGGGACAGGATCGTCCCCGCGACATAGGCGATGAGAACCGTGAGGTGGAAGTTCAGCGCCGATTTCGCGTGGGCCTCCAGGAACGGCCCTCGGCCCTTGAAGACCAGGAAGACGACCAGCGACGGCAGGAAGGTGAAGAAGATGCCGAGGACGTGCGTGATGATCGCCCAGGTCTTTTCGTCCGCGGGACTGATCGGAGGGGCGGGCGTCCCGTACACGGGAGGCGGGGGAGGAGTGGCCGACATGATGGTCTCCGTTGTGTCGTCGGCGCCGGGCGGCCCCGTGCGCTCGGCGTCCATCGTGACACGCGGCGACCCCATGCGCACCAGTACCCGCTCCTCCACAGGCTCTCGAGAGCGGCGGACTCGGCCGATCCTTGCGTGACCCCGCTCGGGGGGCGTGCTGCGCGGTTATGATTGGCACTCAGAGTTGCGGAGTGCCAGGCTCCGCGCGGCGTTCGCGTCGCGGAACATCGTGCCTTCGGGCACACGGAGTCCGGCGGGAGGTCGGTCATATGGTCACGGAGCGCGGTCTCCAGGTCCTGCGTGTGATCGTGCAGGACTACGTGGCGAACCGAGAGCCGGTCGGCTCGAAGTCGATCGTCGAGCGGCACGCTTTCGGGGTCTCGGCGGCCACCATCCGTAACGAGATGGCGCAGCTTGAGGAGGAGGACCTGATCGCGGCCCCACACACCTCTTCCGGCCGCGTTCCCACCGACAAGGGCTACCGCCTCTTCGTCGACCAGCTCGCCGATCTGCGTCCGCTGACCTCCGCGCAGCGCCAGGCGATCGAGACGTTCCTCGGCCAGAGCCCAGACCTGGACGATGTGCTGGCGAAGACGGTGCGCCTTCTCTCGCAGCTGACGAACAGCGTTGCCCTCGTGCAGTACCCGTCCTTCGGCGCCGCGCGGTTGCGGCACGTCGAACTCGTCGCCCTCGCTCCGCGCCGACTCCTCTCGGTGCTCATCACCGATACCGGCAGGGTCGACCAGCGTGTCCTCGAGACTCCGGAGGACATCGATGACGCTCTGCTCAGCGACATTCGGGCGACGCTCAACAGCGCGGTGCTGGGTCTCGGGCTGCAGCAGGCTGCCGGGATTCTCGCGTCCGTCGCTGAGCGCTTCTCCCCCGAGCGCCATCGGATTCTCGCCCCGATCGTGCAGACGCTGCTCGAGCAGGTGGGCGCGAACCGGCAGGATCGCCTCGTGATGGCCGGGGCCGCCAACCTGGTGCGGACCGAGGAGGACTTCACCGGCAGCATCTCTCCGGTGCTCGAGGCCATCGAGGAGCAAGTAGAACTCCTGCGTCTGTTCGCCGAAATGACGCCGGATCCTCGGGGCATCTCGGTGCGCATCGGCCGCGAGAACGCGTCGTTCGGGCTGCAGGAGACGTCGGTGCTCACCAGCGGCTACAACACAGCGGGCGGACAGGTCTCGCGTCTGGGCGTACTCGGTCCGCTCCGGATGGACTACTCCGGCAACATAGCAGCGGTGCGCGCTGTCGCCCGCTACCTCTCCCGCCTCCTCGGCGAGGGGTAAACCCCGACCTCTCCGGCCGCCGCCGGATCCCTCCCGGTGCGCCGCGCCCGGCACACCCACACTCGAACGAAGGACGAAGCCACCTGTGGCAGATCACTATGAAGTGCTGGGCGTCGACCGCGACGCCTCCGCCGATGAGATTAAGAAGGCGTACCGCCGACTCGCGCGCGAGCTGCACCCCGACGTCAACCCGAGCGCGAACGCCTCCGAGCGCTTCAAGCTCGTCACCCACGCCTACGACGTGCTGAGCGACGCTCAGCAGCGGGCGCAGTACGACCGTGGTCCGCAGGAGGGCTTCGGTGGCGCCGGCCAGGGCTTCGGCGGCTTCGGCGACATCTTCGAGAGCTTCTTCGGCCAGGGCGCGCAGGGCTCCTCGCGTGGCCCGCGCTCTCGTCGCGAGCGGGGTCAGGACGCGCTTTTGCGTGTCGAGGTCTCGCTCGACGAGGTCATCTTCGGCACCCACCGCGACCTCGAGGTCGACACCGCCGTGCTCTGCGAGACGTGCCAGGGCTCGTGCTGCCAGCCGGGCACCTCGCCCATTACCTGCGACATCTGCCACGGCTCCGGCCAGATCCACCGCACCGTCCGCTCCCTCCTGGGCAACGTGATGACCGCGAGCCCGTGCGGCACCTGCCGCGGCTACGGCACCGTCATCGCCACTCCCTGCTCCACCTGCCAGGGTCAGGGCCGCGTCCGCGCGCGCCGGACGATCCCCGTGGACGTCCCCGCGGGTGTCGATACGGGACTCCGCCTCCAGATGCCGGGCAGCGGAGAGGTCGGCCCGGCGGGCGGCCCGAACGGCGACCTCTATCTCGAGATCAAGGTCAAGCATCACGACGTCTACAGCCGCAACGGCGACGACCTGCTCTGCACCCTCGAGGTGCAGATGACGGATGCGATCCTTGGCTCGACGGCGACTCTCGCGGCGCTCGACGGCGACATCGACATCGAGATCAAGCCCGGCACCCAGAGCACAGAGATCGTCACGATCAAGGGACGCGGAGTGACGCGGTTGCGTGGCACTGGGCGCGGGGATCTCCGGATCGGGATCCAGGTCGTCACCCCGACCAAGCTGGGGCACCGTGAGCGCGAGCTGGTCCAGGAGTTCGCGAAGCACTACAAGCCTCAGAAGCCGGCGCTGACCCACTTCCAGCAGGGCCTGTTCTCGAAGCTCCGCGACCGCTTCCTGGGCTGAGCGAGTGGCGCATCACTACATCGACGAATCCCTTGATTCGGCCGACTTCGCTCCCGGCTCCCGCCTCGCGCTCACCGGAGCGGAGGCGCGGCACGCCGCGACCGTGAGCCGCATCCGCGTGGGCGAGGGGGTGCGTGTCGGCGATGGCCGAGGCCGCGTCGCGACGGCGATCGTCGAGAGTTCAGAACCGGCGCGGGTGGTGCTGCTCGTTGAATCGGTAGAGGAGGCTCCCGCCCCATCCCCGCGCCTGGTGCTCGTGCAGGCACTGGCGAAGGGCGATCGCGACGAACTCGCGGTGCAGGCCGCGACCGAGCTCGGTGTCGACGAGGTCGTCCCCTGGCAGGCGGCGCGCTCCGTCTCGCGCTGGTCGGGCGGAAAGGAGGAGAGGGGGCGCGAGCGCTGGCGCAGCATCGTCCGCGAGGCGAGCAAGCAGTCGCTGCGCGCCCGGGTCCCCGAGGTGTCGCCGCTCATTCAGACCCGCGAGCTGGCCGGACGCACGGCTCTCGCCCGGGTGCTGGTGCTCGAGCCGGGCGCCGGGGCGCGGCTCTCGGCGATCGTGCCTGATGAGCGCGATCTCGTGCTCGTCGTGGGTCCTGAGGGCGGCATCGCTCCCCAGGAACTCGGGCTGCTCGCGGAGGCGGGAGCCGAGGCTGTCGCGCTGGGCGACTCGGTCCTCCGTACCTCGACCGCTGGACCCGCGGCGATCGCCATACTGTCGGCCCGGCTCGGCCGCTGGTGACGCTCCTCCACAGCCCCACCTGCCCCCTCTTTCCGCGTGCCGTGGGCGAATGGAGCGCCCGACGCGCGCAAGCCCCGTTTAAGATGGGCTCATGAGCGAACCCACCGTCTTCACGCGCATCGTCCAGGGCGAGATCCCCGCCGATGTCGTGTTCGAGAACGAGCGCATCCTCGCGATCACCGACATCGCGCCGAAGGCTCCCGTGCACCTGCTCGTCTTCCCCAAGACGCAGGAATACCCGACCGTCAGCGCGCTCGCCGCCGCTGAGCCCGCCCTGCTCGCCGAGGTGGTGCAGGTCGCTCAGTCGCTCGCCGACTTGCGCAGCAACGGCCAGTTCCGTCTCGTCTTCAACTCCGGAGAGGATGCGGGCCAGACCGTACCTCACGTCCACGCCCACGTCCTGGGCGGCCACCAGACGGAAGGCTCCCTTGCCACCGGTTGAGAATGCGGGCGCGAGCCCCGACGAGCGCCGCGTCGTCGCTGTCGACGGAGTTGCCATGGTGCGCCTCCTCGGACCTCAGGACCGTCTCATCCGAGCGGTCGAAGCACGATTCCCCGACGTCCGCGTCCACGTACGCGGCAACGAGGTGACGCTCGAGGGTGAGCGCGCCCCGGTCGCCGAGGCAACGCGCCTGGTGGAAGAACTGGTGCGCATGACTGCGAGTGGGCACGATCTCGATCCGGAGGGTGTTCGGGAGTCGGCGCGCATCCTGCAGAACGGCGGTCCGGTGAGCCCGGCCGAGGCATTCGGACAGGCGATCCTCACGGCGCGGGGGCGCAGTGTGCGCCCTAAGACGGTGGGCCAGCGCGAGTACGTCGACGCGGTCGATACGAACACGATCGTCTTCGGCATTGGTCCGGCGGGCACCGGCAAGACCTACCTCGCGATGGCGAAGGCTGTGCAGGCGCTGCAGCGCAAGGAGGTGGAGCGGATCATCCTGACCCGTCCGGCTGTCGAGGCGGGGGAGCGGCTGGGCTACCTGCCCGGCTCGCTCACCGACAAGATCGACCCCTACCTGCGTCCGCTCTACGATGCGCTCAACGAGATGATGGATCCCGAGATCGTGCCGAAGCTGCTCGCGGCGGGCACGATCGAAGTCGCTCCGCTCGCCTACATGCGTGGGCGCACTCTGAACAACTCGTTCGTCGTGCTCGATGAGGCGCAGAACACCACGCCCGAGCAGATGAAGATGTTCCTCACCCGGCTGGGGTTCGGCTCGAAGATGGTCGTCACCGGCGACATCACACAGGTCGACCTGCCTACCGGCGCGAGCGGGCTCCGTCTCGTCACGCGCGTCCTCGAGGGCATCGACGACATCCACTTCTCCCGTCTCACCAGCGAGGACGTGGTCCGGCACAGCCTCGTCGGCCGCATCGTCGATGCCTACACCGACTACGACCAGCAGAAGCAGGCCCAGCACTTCGAACGCGAGCAGGCGCGCGAGTTCGCCCATCGTGCCGAGCGCCGCGGCGGCCCGGCCCGGCCGAGCGGTGACCGTCAGCCCCCGCGCGCCTAAGCCGCCACCCCCTCCGACCGAAGGAACCCCACTCCCCGTGAGCATCGAGATCAACAACGAGTCGACCATCCCCGTCGACGAGGCGGCTCTGGTGCGCCTGGCCGGCTACGCGCTGGACTCGCTTCACGTGCACCCCGACGCCGAGCTCGCGATCGTGCTCGTCGATGAGGGCGCGATGGAGCAGTTGCACCTCCAGTGGATGGACGAACCAGGGCCGACGGACGTGCTCAGCTTCCCGATGGACGAGCTGCGACCAGGCACAGAGGACGAGCAGACGCCGGCGGGGCTCCTCGGCGACATCGTGCTCTGCCCCCAGGTCGCGCAGAACCAGGCGGAGACGGCCGGCCACTCGTTGCTCGATGAGTTGCACCTGCTGACCGCGCACGGTCTGCTGCACCTGCTGGGCTTCGATCACGCGGAGCCCGAGGAGGAGCGCGAGATGTTCAGCATCCAGCGCGACATCCTGGTCGGCTTCCACATCGGCGAGCGACGGCGCTAGGTCCCGCCGTGCCCACTCTTCAACTCCTCATCGCCGCCCTAGCGCTCGTCGCCGTGGGTGGATGGTTCGCTGCGACCGATGCTGCGCTCGGCGTCCTCTCGCGCAGCGACCTGCTCGACATGGCCCAGCACTCCCGCAGTGCGCGGGCGCTGCGGGCGATCTCGGGAGACATGAGCGCCCATGTCAATGTCGTCAATTTTTCGCGCATCGCGGCCGAGACGACCGCGGCCGTGTTCGTCACGACGGTCCTCGTGGTCGAGATTGAGCAGCTGTGGCTGGCCCTGCTGCTGGCGGTCCTGATCATGGCGGCCGTCTCGTTCGTGCTCGTCGGGTCGAGCCCGCGCAGCGTCGGCCGTGCGCACGCCCGAGCGGTCCTGGGGACGAGCGCGACGCTCATCCACGTCCTCCGTCTGGCGCTGGGCCCGGTCGCGCACGGACTCGTCGCTCTGGGCAACCGCGTCACCCCCGGTACCGGGCGCTCGGCAGGCTTCTCCTCGGAGGAGCAGTTGCTCAGCATGGTGGACGAGGCTACCGAGCAGGACGTGCTCGAACAGGACGATCGCGAACTGATCCACTCGATCTTCGAGTTCAACGACACGTTCGTGCGCGAGGTCATGGTGCCGAGGACTGACATGGTCACGATCGAGGCGACCTCGTCGGTTGGCGCGGGGATGGGCCTCCTCCTCAGCCGCGGCATCTCACGCCTCCCGGTGATCGGCGACGGCGCCGATGACGTGCTCGGTGTCCTCTACCTCCGCGACGTGGCCCGGCACACCTACGAGAGGCCGGACATCGAGGGCACCGTCGCCGAGCTCGCCCGCCCGGCGCTGTTCGTTCCGGAGTCGAAAAAGGCTGACGAGCTGCTGCGCCAGATGCAGCTCGAGTCCAATCACCTCGCGATGGTCGTGGATGAGTACGGCGGAATCGCCGGTCTTGTCACGCTCGAAGACCTGATCGAGGAACTCGTCGGCGACATCTCGGACGAGTACGATCGCGAGGTCGACCTCTTCGAGGAGACGGCGCCCGGGGTCTATCGCGTGTCGGCGCGACTCCCCGTAGACGAGCTGGGTGAACTCTTCGAGCTCGACCTCGAGGACGACGACGTCGACTCCGTCGGCGGTCTGCTGACCAAGGCCTACGGACGCCTCCCGGAGCGCGGTGCCACCGCGCGCATCGGCGGCGTGATCCTCGAGGCTGAACAGGCGGATCCGCGCCGTGGCACCATCTCCACGGTGATCGTCCGACGCGATCCCGAACTCGACACCGCCGGCGAGCCCGGCACCGGCCCGGTCGCGATCCTCGCCGCCGGAGGCACCACCACCCCCAGCCCGGGCGCGGCTCCCTCTCGCGGAGCCGGAGTCTCGGGCGATCGGAACGAGGAACGATGACCGACACCACTCCCGCCGCTGTGCCGTACCGGGCGGGCTTCGTGTCTTTCGTCGGCCGCCCGAACGTGGGCAAGTCCACCCTGACCAACGCTTTGGTCGGTGAGAAGATCGCCATCACGAGTTCCAAGCCGCAGACCACGCGGCGCGCCATCCGCGGAGTCGTGCATCGCCCAGACGGTCAGCTGATCGTGGTCGACACTCCGGGCATTCATCGGCCGCGCACCCTCCTGGGCGAGCGTCTGAACTCCCTGGTGACGTCGACGCTCGGTGACGTCGATGTGATCGGGATGCTCTTCCCCGCCGACGAACCGATCGGGCCCGGCGATCGTTTCATCAACGAGCAGCTCGACGCTTTCCCGCGTGCGCGCAAGGTCGCCATCGTGTCGAAGGTCGACCTCTCCTCGAAGAAGTCCGTCGCCAAGCAACTGCTCGCAGTCTCGGAATTGCGCGAGTGGGACACCATCGTGCCGATCTCGGCCGTCACCGAGGAGCAGCTTGACGTGCTCGCGGTCGAGCTACTCCGCCTGATGCCGGTGTCGCCCGCGCTCTACCCGAAGGAGGCGGTGACCGACGAGGACCTGTTCTCGCGCATCGCCGAGTTCATCCGCGAGGCCGCTCTCGAGGGGGTCTCTGACGAGCTTCCGCACTCGCTCGCGGTGACCCTCGATGACATGGTCGAGCGGGAGGACGGCTCGCTGATCGATATCTACGCCAATGTCTTCGTCGAACGCGACAGCCAAAAGGGCATCATCATCGGCAAGGGTGGGCAGCGCCTGCGCGAGGTGGGAGCGGTCTCGCGCGAGCAGATCGAGCGCCTCCTCGGGCGCCGGGTGTTTCTCTCGATTCGCGTGAAGGTGGCCAAGGAGTGGCAGCGCGATCCGAAGCTGCTGGGGCGCCTCGGTTTCTAAGGCGCCCCCGGACGTAGTAGCCGGAAGATCACGCTGCAGGACGACGCCGCCGAGCCCCCAGGCCCGTACCGTGGGACCATGCGTGCCTTCCTCGACCGACCGGCGACGCTGCCGATCGCTGGAGTGCTGCTCGCGGGCCTGTACCTGCTGCTGACCGACCTCGGCAGCACGCGGTTCGATGGCCTCGCCGGCAGTCTCCTGCTCGCCCTCGGACTCGCGGTCGCCGCGTTCCTCCCGGCGCTCGCCCCCTCCCTCTGCGCCGTTGGTGTCCTCGCCGGAGGCGGCCTGCTCGTCGTCGGCGTCCCCGTCGATGCCCTGCTCGTCGGCCTTGTCGTCGTCTGGGAGAGTGCACGGCGTCTCGGGCTCTGGGCACGCTCGCTCGTTCTCGCCGGTGTCTTCGTGCTCGCGGCGATCGGCGGCTTCGGCGCCCTCCCTCCGCTCGGCCAGGCCCTCGGTTACAGCGACACGCAGGCGATGGGATCCGTCCTCCTTGCCACGGCCGTGGTGGTGGTCGCCTCCATCATCAGCGCAGCGCACGTCCTCGTGTTCGTGCTCGGCCTGCGGGCACCGGCCGGCCCCGGTGACAGGGTTGACGCGCTGCTGACGCGGGTTGCGGGTCCTCAACTGCCGTTCTCGGTCGGCATCGCGGGCGTGCAGGCCCTCGTTCTGCTCCTGATCGGCGGGCTGCCCTACGTCAAGCGGCCGGAATCGTTCCACCTCTTTGTCGCCGGCGTTTTCTCCGTCGCGCTGGTGCTGTGTCGTCGCTCGCCCCCGCTCGCCCTCACGATCGCGTGGGTCGCGGTCGCCCTGCAGATGAGCGTGCAGCTCTCGCCTGGCCCCGGTGATCTGGCCATCCTCGCCGTGCTGTTTTGCACCGGTGCGTCGGAGTCACGACGCGTACGGATCGCCGGCGCGGTCTCGGCTGTTCTCGGTGCGGTCGTCGCGGTCGCCTATCTGACGCTCAAGTTCAACCTGCCCAAGGGCCGCAGCGACAGTGTGCTGCTCGCCGGAGTGGCCTTCGGCGGCATCCTCGCGATGCTCGGCCTGTCCTGGACCATCGGTCTGCTCTCGCGGGCAGTGCGGCGTGCGCGGGAGGGCCAAATGTTGCGTGCCCAGGCGGAACAGGAGCGGGCGCGGGCTCAGCGCGAACTCGACGCGGTCGAGGAGCGCAACCGGATCGCCCGTGACATGCACGATGTCGTGGCCCACTCCCTTGCGGTCGTCATCGCGCAGTCCGACGGCGCGCGTTATCTTGGCGCCTCGAGTCCCGAGCAGACGGACGCGGCACTGCTGACCATCTCCTCCGTCGCCCGCGACGCGCTTGCCGATGTCCGAGTACTTCTCGCGCAGCTTCGGCATTCGCAGAGCGACGGTCCGCAGCCGGGCGCTCCCGACCTGCCCGCGCTCCTCGACAGCGTCGGCGGTGCAGGCACTCCGGTGCGCGCCGACGTAGCCGTCGATCTGGAAGCGGTGCCCCGCGCTGTCGGTCTGGCCCTGTACCGCATCGCGCAAGAGGCGACCACCAACGCCCTGCGGCACGGTCGTCCGGGCTCGGCGATCGAGGTCTCCCTCTGCCGCTCCGGCGATGAGCTGGTCCTGACCGTTCGCAATGCGCGCCGCCTCGAGGTCGAGCGCGACGCCCTGCCGGGCGAAGGGCACGGCCTCGTCGGGATGCGCGAGCGCGCCACCCTGGTCGGCGGCGCCCTCGCCGCGCGACCTGTGGGGGAGGATTTCGTCGTTGACGCGCGCCTCCCCGCTACGTCTTCCCTCGCTCGTGAGTCGAGCGCCACGTCCCCCCTCGCCTCTGGAGGCATCCCCACATGACCGAGTCCATCCGCGTCGTCCTCGTTGACGACCAGGCGCTGTTCCGCGCCGGTATCCGCATGCTCCTGGGCTCGCAGTCCGATCTCGTGGTGGTAGGTGAAGCCTCGGACGGGGCCGAGGGCGCGGAACTGGTGGCGAAGCTGGCTCCCGATGTCGTGCTGATGGACATCAGGATGCCGGGAGTCGATGGCATCGAATCGACGCGGCGGATTCTCGCCGACGCTCACAAGCGGGGAGTGGACGCGCCGCGCATCTTGGTGCTGACGACCTTCGACCTCGATGAGGCGGCTGCCCGAGCGATCCGGGCCGGAGCGAGCGGCTTCCTCCTCAAGGACACCGAGCCCGGCTTCCTGCTCGCCTCGGTTCGCACGGTGCACGCGGGGACGGCGGTCGTCGCGGCCTCCGCCACCCGCGAGCTCTTCGAGCACTTCGGCGCGGCCGGTAGCGGCCGGGAGACGCCGCCGGAGTTCACGACTCTCACCGACCGTGAGCGCGAGATCTTCCACCTGGCTGCTCGGGGCCTGAGCAACACCGAGATCGCCCGTGCGGAATTCCTGAGCGAGGCCACGGTCAAGACCCACATCAGCCGCACGCTCGGCAAGCTCGGGCTCCGCGACCGCGTCCAGCTCGTCGTCTACGCGTACGAGAACGGCCTGGCCGGTGAGTAGCCGCGTCCTGGGATGACGTCTCTGCGGGCGCGGTGCTAGCCTGACCGGGTGCGCTTCGGATTGCTCCTTCTTCTCCGCCGCGACGAGATCTGATTTTCAGGCCACCCTCGTCGCGGAGTTCGTCGTCGGCTGACCACACCCTCGTCCGCAAGGCCGCCGGGAGAGCACGATGCAGGAGAGCACCATGCAGAACAACCAGAAGCCGTCGCCCATGCCGATCGGCAGGTACCGCCCCTTCCACGAGCTGATTGCCGTGGACCTGCCCGACCGCACTTGGCCGGGCAAGCGCATCACCACCGCGCCCCGCTGGTGCGCCGTCGACCTGCGCGACGGCAACCAGGCCCTCATTGATCCGATGAGCCCAGAGCGCAAGCGGATCATGTTCGATCTGCTGGTCCGGATGGGCTACAAGGAGATCGAGGTTGGCTTTCCGAGTGCGAGCCAGACCGACTTCGACTTCGTGCGCAGCCTCATCGAGGAGGACGCGATTCCCGAGGACGTCACCATTCAGGTCCTGACGCAGGCCCGCGACCACCTGATCGAGCGCACCTACGAGTCGATCCGCGGCGCCCGCCAGGCGATCGTGCACCTCTACAACTCGACGAGCGTGTTGCAGCGCGAAGTGGTGTTCCGCAAGGACCGCCAGGGAATTATCGACATCGCCCTCGCCGGGGCGCGCAAGTGCCGCGAGATGGAGTCGTCCGTCCCGGGTACGGCTGTCTACTACACGTACACGCCCGAGAGCTACACGGGCACCGAACTCGACTTCGCCTGCGAGATTTCTGACCGCGTCGTCGAGGTCTTCCAGCCGACGCCCGAGCGCAAGATCATCCTGAACCTGCCCGCCACCGTCGAGATGGCCACCCCCAACGTCTACGCCGACTCCATTGAGTGGATGAGCCGCAACCTGGCGCAGCGCGAGAACATCGTCCTCTCGCTGCACCCGCACAACGACCGTGGTACCGCCATTGCCGCCGCGGAGCTGGGATATCTGGCCGGCGCTGACCGGATCGAGGGCTGCTTGTTCGGTAACGGCGAGCGCACCGGCAACGTCGATCTTGTCGCTCTGGGCGTGAACCTGTTCACGCAGGGGATCGATCCGCAGATCGATTTCAGCGATATGGATGGCATCAAGCGCACCGTCGAGTACTGCAATCAGTTGCCGGTGCCCGAGCGCAGCCCGTGGGCCGGAGACCTGGTCTTCACCGCGTTCAGCGGCTCGCACCAGGACGCCATCAAGAAGGGCTTCGAGGCGATGCAGGCCGAGGCCGAGCGCACCGGCCGCGGAGTCGACGAGCTCACCTGGGCGGTGCCGTACCTGCCGGTCGATCCCAAGGATCTGGGCCGCTCCTACGAGGCGGTCATCCGTGTCAATTCGCAGTCGGGCAAGGGCGGCATCGCCTATCTGTTGAAGACGGACCACGCGCTCGATCTGCCGCGCCGCCTGCAGATCGAGTTCTCGGGAGTCGTGCAGGCGAAGACCGACGCCGAGGGCGGCGAGGTGACCAGTGGACAGATCTGGTCGGTGTTCCAGGACGAGTACCTGCCTGCGGAGCGCTCCGACGAGAAGTGGGGGCGCTTCGAGCTGCTGCGCACCGATACGTCGAGCGACCTGGGCGGCAGCATCGCCCTCGACACGGTGCTGCGCGTCGGCGAGGAGAGGGTGACGGCAGACGCGCGCGGGAACGGGCCGATCAACGCCTTCGAGGCCGTGCTCGGGCAGCAGGGCGTCGAGGTGCGGGTCCTCGACTACGCCGAGCATGCGCTCAGCGCCGGTGGCGACGCCCTCGCCGCTTCGTACGTCGAGTGCTCGGTGAACGGCCGCACCCTGTGGGGTGTCGGTGTCGACGCGGACATCTCGACCGCCTCGCTGAAGGCAATCGTCTCGGCCGTCAATCGTGCCCTGCGCGAGGAGGCCCCGGTCCCCATCCTGGTCGCAGCCACCGCCTGACCTGCCTCGCCGCGAAGGGCGTCAGGTGCGGCGGCGCCAGCGGAGGCGGGGGACTCCTCTGAGCGCGCGCTGCTCAGGGAGGCTCCAGCCGTAGCGCACGGCAAGCAGGCGGATGACCGCGGTCACCGCAACGGAGAGGGTCGCAGCGAAACCGATCGTCACTCCGAAGCGCAGGGTCACTACGAGCACGACGGTGCCGGCCGAGGCCGCGACCGCGTAGAGGGAGCCGACGTGCATCAGCGCGATCGGCCGATTGAGCAGGATGTCGCGGACGACGGAGCCGCCCACGGCCGAGACGGTTCCGACGAAGACCGCAGGTACCTCCGGGACCCCGAGCGACAGGGCCTTCGTGGTCCCGATCGCGCCGAAGAGCCCGAGGGTCAGGGCGTCGAGGGCGGTGATCGTGCCGTCGACCCGGTTCAGCAGGTGCTGGAGCAGCATCCCGAGGAGCGAGGCGGTGACCGCGACGATCAGGTAGGCGTCGGTGTGCAGCGCCACGAGGGGCGTCTGCAGGAGCAGGTCGCGCAGCACGCCGCCGCCTAGCCCCGTCGCCGTGCCGATGATGGTGACGCCGAGCAGGTCGATCCGACGGTCGCGAAACTCGCCCGCGAACATCGCGCCCTGGAGGCAGCCGATGGCGATCGCGAGCAGGTCGGCCCAGGCCGGGATCTCGAAGAGGGAGGCTGCCACGTGGACATCGTTCCACGGTGCGGGCTCCCGCTTCGCCGCGCTGCCAGGCGGGTGTCGGTGGTCGGGGGGATAATCGGCGCATGCCCACCTATCGTGACGAAGCCGTGGTGCTCCGCACGCACAAGCTGGGCGAGGCCGACCGCATCGTCACTCTGCTCTCGCGCGGCCACGGCAAGATCCGCGCCGTCGCCAAGGGTGTGCGCAAGACCGGTTCCAAGTTCGGCTCGCGGCTCGAGCCTTTCATGGTCGCCGACCTCCAGCTCTACGAGGGCCGGAGCCTCGACATCGTCACGCAGGCGGAGTCGCTCGGGGCCTACGGTGCGCTGATCGCCGCCGACTACGACAGCTACACGGCCGCGAGCGCGATGGTTGAGACGGCTGACCGCCTGACCGACGCCGACGCGTCTTTACAGCAGTACCTCCTCCTGGTGGGCGCGCTGCGCTCGCTGTCGCGGCACGAGCACGAGCCGGTGCTCACCCTCGACTCCTACCTCCTGCGTGCCCTCTCGATCGCGGGGTGGGCGCCGAGTTTCGACGACTGCGCGCGGTGCGGTGCCCCGGGGCCGCACGGCGCCGTGGTGGTGCAGCTCGGAGGCGTGGTCTGTGCCGACTGCACGCCGCCCGGAGCCCCGCGGGTCGCTCCGGACGTCGTGGTTCTGCTGGGCGCACTGCTCACGGGAGACTGGGGGCACGCCGAAACGACCGAGCCTTCGGCGCGGTCGCGGGCGAGCGGAGTCGTTGCCGCCTACACCCAGTTCCACCTCGAACGCGGTCTGAGATCCCTGGAGCACGTCACCCGATGAAGCCCTTCACCAACAAGGACGCCGAGCCGTACCGCCCCCTCGACTGGACGGGGATCCACCCGCCTGAGATCCCGCGGAAGGCGGTCCCCTCTCACGTCGCGATCGTGATGGACGGCAACGGCCGGTGGGCCAACTCCCGCGGTCTGACTCGGATCGAAGGCCACAGGCGCGGCGAGGCGGCGCTGCTCGACGTGGTGGCCGGTGCGATCCAGATCGGCGTCAAGCACCTCAGCGTCTACGCGTTCTCAACCGAGAACTGGAAGCGCTCGCCCGAGGAGGTGCGCTTTCTGATGGGGTTCAACCGCGAGGTGCTGCACCGCCGCCGCGACCAGTTGAACGAGTGGGGCGTGCGCGTCCGCTGGGCGGGCCGCAAGCCCCGGCTCTGGGCGTCCGTCATTACCGAACTGCAGTTCGCCGAGCGGCTGACCGCCGACAACGACGTGCTGACCCTCACCATGTGCGTCAACTACGGCGGACGCACCGAGATTGCCGACGCGGTGCAGCGGCTCGCCGGCGAGGTTGCAGCCGGACGCCTGAAGCCCTCGGGCATCAGCGAGAAGACGATTGCGCGAGCCCTCTACGTGCCTGAGCTGCCGGACGTCGACCTCTTCGTGCGCTCCTCCGGCGAGCAGCGCACGAGCAACTTTCTGCTCTGGCAGAGCGCCTACGCCGAGATGGTATTCCTCGACCGGCTCTGGCCCGACTTCAGCCGTACCGACCTGTGGGAGGCGATCGAGCACTATGCCGGGCGCTCCCGCCGCTTCGGCGGCGCTGTGGATGTGCCGGGAGCCTCCGCATGATCCGGGTTGGACTCGTCGGCTTCGGCCTCGCGGGCAGCGTCTTCCACGGGCCGACCCTCGCGGCGACTTGGCGATCCAGCTCCGGAGCCTCATCCTGAAAGGGTGAGTACCGCCCTGCCACATTCTGTCGACCTACGCGCGCGCTTCGACGGTGCGCGCGGCTACCACAACGCCTGCACACTCGGTCTTCCGCCGAGGGAGACGGTGGCGGCCCTGCGCGCAGACCTCGAGGGCTGGTCGTCGGGGGAGAACACGGCGGCCGGCTACGGTGCCGTCGCTGAGCGCGCCCGGGAGGCGTTCGCCGACATCGTGAGTGTCCCCGCCAGCTCCGTTGCGATCGGCTCGCAGACCTCAGCGATGGCCGCTGTGCTCGCTGCCTCGCTGGCCGACGGAGCCCGGGTGCTCTGCGTCGACGGCGACTTCTCCTCGATTGTCTTCCCCTTCCTGGCCCAGGCGCACCGCGGAGTAGCCGTCCGCTCCGTCGCGCTGGAGGCGCTGGCCGATGCGGTCGAGGACGCGGACGACCTCGTGGTGTTCTCGGCGGTGCAGTCGAGCAGCGGTGCCCTCGCCGACCTCGACGCCGTGATCGAGGCCGCCGCTCGGCACGGGGTCCGGACCGCGTGCGATTTCACTCAGGCCGCGGGTGTGCTCCCAGTCGACGCGTCCCGATTCGACGCGACGCTCACCCACGCCTACAAATGGCTCTGTTCGCCGCGTGGAGTGGCGTTCCTCACGGTCTCGCCCGAGTACGCGGCCGAACTGGTGCCGGTGCAGGCCGGCTGGTACTCCGGCGAGGACGTCTGGTCGTCCTGTTACGGGCCTGCTATGCACCTCGCCGAGAACGCACGCCGCTTTGATGTGTCTCCCGCCTGGCAGGCCTTCGCGGGGGCGGAAGCCTCGCTCGCGCTGTTCCGCTCGCTCGACCTCGCCGCGGTGTGGGCCCATGCCTCCGGCCTGGGCAACGCTCTCTGCGAGCGGCTCGACCGGGAGCCGCAGCACCGGGCGATTGTGTCGTGGCCGGACGCCGACGCCGCGGACCTCACTCGGCTTCAGGCTGCGGGGCTCCGCGTCTCAGGGCGCGGGGGCCGGCTCCGTGTGGCGTTCCACCTCTGGAACGATGAGTCCGATGTGGACGAGCTCGTTCGGCTGCTGCGGGGCTAGGACGCTTCGGCCGCGGCTAAGCGGTCAGCGCGCAGGCTCCTCCGTGGTGATGTCCGCGACCGTCGCCCCGAACGCGGCGACCAGGGCGTCCGCGTCAATGAAGGCGCTGCGGCCGTCGGCTCCTGCGCCCATCGCGATTCGCCGTCCGAGGATCCGCTCGTCGGCGTAGACCGGCCACGCGGTGGTTGAACCGATGGGCGTGATGGTGCCGCGGCGATAGCCGGTCGCAGACAGAGCTGCGGCCTCGTCGGGAAGGCGCAGCTTGTTGACGCCGACGACTGCGCGGAGCTTGGGCCACGCGATCTGCCGGCCACCGGGGATCAGCGCGAAGAGGTAGCCGCCGTCGTGGCGCTTGACGACGAGGGACTTCACGATCTCGTTCGTCTCGATCCCGAGAGCCTCTGCCGCCTCCGCAAGGCTGCCGGCCGGGGGCCGCTCGATGATCTCGACCTCAAGGTGTCGAGCTCGGGCATCGGCCGCGAAACGCTTTAGGCCCTCCTCCACAGGTGTGCTCTCGCTCATCTTCTCCACCTCTCCGCTCGCCGTTCCGCTTTCCCCAACACAGGATCTGGGAGAATCGATACCGATGTCCTCCACTCTTACGGTCACCCCGCCCGCGCGCACCGCACCGGCGTTGCGGATCGGCCCCCTCGAACTCGATGCGCCGGTGGTGCTCGCCCCGATGGCGGGCATCACCAACACGGCGTTCCGTCGACTCTGCCGCGAGTACGGCAATGGCCTCTACGTCAGCGAGATGATCACGTCCCGCGCGCTGGTCGAGCGTACGCCGGAGTCGATGCGCCTGATCCGCCATCACCCGAGCGAGTCGGTGCGCTCTATCCAGCTCTACGGAGTCGATCCGACGACGGTCGCCGAGGCGGTCACGATGCTCGTTGCCGAGGACCGGGCCGACCACATCGACCTCAACTTCGGCTGCCCGGTGCCCAAGGTCACGCGTAAGGGCGGGGGAGCGGCGCTGCCGTGGAAGCTGCCGCTGTTCCGCCAGATCGTCGAAGGAGCGGTGCAGGCCGCAGGGCGTGTCCCGCTGACCGTCAAGATGCGCAAGGGCATCGATCCCGATCACCTGACCTACCTTGAGGCCGCGCGGGCTGCGGAGGGCGCGGGCGTCGCCTCCATCGCGCTGCACGCGCGCACCGCCTCCGAGTTCTACAGCGGCCACGCCGACTGGTCGGCCATCGCCACCCTCAAGGAGGCGATCACCGACGTGCCTGTGCTGGGCAACGGCGACATCTGGTCGGCCGAGGACGCGCTGCGGATGATGAACGAGACCGGCTGCGACGGCGTCGTCGTGGGCCGCGGTTGCCTCGGGCGCCCCTGGCTCTTCGGCGATCTCACCGCCGCCTTCGCGGGCTCGGATGAGCGCTTTCGCCCCTCCCTCGGGCAGGTCGCGGGCGCGTTCCGCCGCCACGCTGAGCTGCTGGTTGACTTCTTCGAGAGCGAGGAGCGCGGCTGCCGCGACATCCGCAAGCACGTTGCCTGGTACTTCAAGGGTTACGCGGTCGGTGGTGACCTGCGCGCCCGCCTCGCGACGGTCGAGTCGCTCGCGCAGCTCGATGAGTTGCTCGCGACCCTCGACTGGAGCCAGCCGTACCCCGGCGAGGCGGCCGAGGGCCAGCGTGGACGCGCCGGCTCGCCGAAGGTCCCCTCGCTGCCCGACCGCTGGCTCGAGTCCCGTGAACTCGACGCCCTCCAGCGCAATGCGGTCTCGGCCGCCGAGATCCACAACAGCGGTGGATGACCGCGCGCTCTGGGGGTACTCGCTCGTCGACATCGAGCGCTTCCTGCCGGAGGACCACTCGACCCGCCGCTCCGATTTCGCCCGCGACCGTGCGCGGTTGTTTCACTCCAGTGCTCTGCGGCGCCTCGCGGCGAAAACGCAGGTGCTCAGCCCGACCGCAGGGGTTGATTTCGCTCGCAACCGCCTGACCCACTCGCTCGAGGTGGCGCAGATCGGCCGCGAACTGGCCACCAGCCTCGACCTCGACCCCGACGTGGTCGACACTGCCTGCCTCGCCCACGACATTGGCCATCCGCCCTTCGGGCACAACGGTGAGCGTGCGCTCAACGCCTGGGCCGAGGGCATTGGCGGCTTCGAGGGCAACGCGCAGACGTTCCGCCTGCTCACCCGGCTCGAACCAAAGGTGTTCGGCGGCGATGCGCGTCCCTACGGCCTCAACCTCACCCGCGCGAGCCTTGACGCGAGTTGCAAGTACCCCTGGCCCGACACCCGTTCGGTCGCCGACCCGTCCGGCCGTGCCAAGTTCGGCTACTACGCCGACGACGAGCCCGCCTTCGCCTGGATGCGGGAGGGGGCGCCGGAGGGGGTGCGCTGCATCGAAGCGGAGGTGATGGATCTCTCCGACGACATCGCCTACTCGGTGCACGACTTCGAGGACGCGGTCGTCTCGGGCTACATCGACGTGGAGGCGCTCGGCTCCCGCGCCGACCACGACGACCTGGTGGGGTCGATGCACTCCTGGGTCGGCGGCGAGGTCGACCACGACGAACTCGCCGCCGCCTTCGACCGGCTCGACTCGCTCGATGTCTGGGTCTCCTCCTGGGACGGCTCCCGTCGCGACCACGCCCGGCTCAAGAACCTCACGAGCCAGCTCATCGGTCGCTTCGCCGGCGCCGCCACCGAAGCGACTCGGGAGGCGTTCCAGCACCCCGACCTCGTCCGCTTCGGCGGCCACGTCGTCGTGCCGCGCGAGCAGCAGGCCGAGATCGCCGTGCTCAAGGGCATCGTCGCGACTTTCGTGATGTCGCGGAACACCCGGCAGCCGATCTACGCCCAGCAGCGCGACGTGCTCACCCGGCTCGCCGACACCCTCCTCGACCGCGGCCCCGGCACCCTCGAACCCGGCTTCGCTGAGGACTGGCATGCCGCCTCCGACGACGACGCTCGCCGCCGGGTCATCGTCGACCAGGTCGCGAACCTCACCGATCAGAGCGCACTGGCGTGGTTCGAGCGGTTGACCTGATGCGCACGCCGGAAGTTCCCACAGCCCGGCCGGGGCGCTCTCGCGGCGGATACGATGGCGGGTATGCCTCGGATCCGACAGTCAGATGTCGAGGAGGTCAAGGCCCGCATCAATATCGGTGACGTGATCGGCGAGTACGTCACGCTGAAGTCAGCGGGAGTCGGCTCGCTCAAGGGCCTCTGCCCCTTCCACGACGAGCGCAGCCCCAGCTTCCACGTCCGCCCGCAAGCTGGCTTCTACCACTGCTTCGGCTGTCAGGAGTCTGGCGACGTCTACAGCTTCCTCATGAAGATGGACCACGGCTCCTTTAGCGAGACAGTCGAGCGCCTCGCCGCGCGGGTCGGCTACCAGGTCCAGTACGACGAGGGCGGCGGCCAGGCTCCCGAGACCGGCGGTCGGGCGCGACTGCTCGCCGCCAACGATGCGGCGGAGGAGTTCTTCCGCGAGCAGCTCGCGACTCCCGGAGCCGATGTGGGCCGCCGCTTCCTCGGCGAGCGTGGCTTCGACCGCGCCGCCGCCGACCGCTTCGGAGTCGGTTTCGCCCCCGACGGCTGGGACGGCCTGACGACCGCACTCAAGCGCCGCGGCTTCTCGGAGGAGGAGCTCACCGCCGCCGGTCTCGTCAGCAGCAACAACCGCGGCGGCGTCTACGACCGGTTCCGCGGCCGGCTCATCTGGCCGATCCGCGACATCACCGGTCAGACCGTCGGCTTCGGCGCGCGCCGCCTCCTGGAGGAGGACAAGGGACCCAAGTACCTGAACACCCCGGAGACGCCCGTTTACCACAAGTCCCAGGTGCTCTACGGGCTCGATCTCGCCAAGCGCGATATCTCGCGTGGGCATCAGGTCGTGGTTGTCGAGGGCTACACGGATGTCATGGCCTGCCACCTCGCGGGTGTCCCCACCGCGGTCGCCACCTGCGGCACGGCCTTTGGTGTGGACCACATCAAGGTCATCCGGCGAGTGCTCGGTGATGCGCGCGGCGTGAACGGTCAGGTCATTTTCACGTTCGATCCGGATGCCGCCGGCCAGAATGCCGCGAAAAAGGCATTCGATGAGGAGAGCCGCTTCGCGTCGCAGACGTACGTCGCGGTTGAGAGCAGCGGTCTGGATCCGTGCGACCTCCGGCTGAACAGAGGCGACGACGCTGTTCGCCGACTGATCGACGGCAAGCAGCCGCTGCATACTTTCGCACTCCGGCAGATGGTGTCCGAATTCGATCTCACGAGTGTCGGTGGTCGTGTCGCCGCTCTTCGTCGTGCCGCACCGTACGTGGCGAACATCAGGGACTGGGCCGAAAGGGACGGCTATGCCCGGGAACTGGCGTCGATGATCGGGGGGATCGATATCGAGGAGGCCAATCGGGCTATCCGCAATGCCGGTCGTGATCGGCCGCGTGCCCAGCCGGAGGAGCAACGCTCGGAGCAGGTCGCGAGCGCGCGCCTCGCGGACCTGCCGGTCGACGTGGTCACTCGGATCGAGCGCGAGGCGCTGATGGCGATGCTGCAACTGCCCCAGGCGATGGGTCAGGAGCTGCTGGCCCGGGCGGCGCACGCGGCGGTCACCAACGAGACTCTGCGCGTGGTCCGCGACGCCGTGGTCGCCAACCTCGAGCGCGCCGATGATCGCGACTGGGTCGAGCATGTCGCGGACGATGTCCCCGGGCCGTTCGCCTCGCTGGTGCGCCAGCTCGCGGTCGCTCCGATCCCGGCCGCCGACGAGGCGGGCCTCGAGCGCTATGCCCGTGACGTGGCGATCTCGCTCATCGAACGTGACCTGCTGCGCGAGATCGCCGAGTTGCACGGAGCCTTGCAGCGCGCGTCCGCCGACCCGGTGCTGGCCCGCGCCGTGCAGGTTCGGCTCGTCGAGCTGGAGCGAGAGAAGCGAGCTCTGCGCGTCGAGTGAGCGTGTTGCGGTCGTGTGAAGAAATCCACAGCACCCCCATTCGGGTTCGGAGAGCGCTTCCACTTGTGTTACCACTGAGGAACAGAACTGCGGGCAGGACATCTGTGTGCCGACAACGCGCACGCCCGCATCCCATTCTTTGACAGGAAGAGGCAGACGGAGATGACTTCCGCATCCACCCGCGGTACCCGTGCATTCGCCGCGGCGGCAGGCTTCGCCGCGGTCGCGCTCGTGCTGGCGGGCTGCTCCGCCGGCGGGAACGACTCGCCCGGCGGTAGCGCCGGAGGGGCCCTGACCATCGGCACCACCGACAAGATCACGACCCTCGACCCCGCTGGCTCGTACGACAACGGCTCATTCGCCGTAATGAACCAGGTGTTCCCGTTCCTGATGAACACGCCGTACGGCAGCCCGGACGTCGAGCCCGACATCGCACAGTCGGCCGAGTTCACCTCGCCCACGGAGTACACCGTGAAGCTCAAGGAGGGACTGAAGTGGGCCAACGGCCACGATCTCACCTCCTCCGACGTGAAGTTCTCGTTCGATCGCCAGGTCGGCATCGCAGCCGAAAACGGCCCATCCTCGCTGCTCGCGAACCTCGACAGTGTCGCGGCTCCAGACGAGACGACCGTCGTCTTCACGCTCAAGTCGGAGAACGATCAGACCTTCCCGCAGATCCTCTCGAGCCCCGCGGGCCCGATCGTGGATGAGGAGGTCTTCTCGGCCGACGCGTTGACCCCCGACGCCGACATCGTCTCGGGTGACGCCTTCGCCGGCCAGTACACGATCACCAACTACGACGTGAACAATCTGATCCAGTACAGGGCGTACGAGGAGTACCAGGGTGTTCTCGGGGCGGCGAAGACGAGCACGGTCAACGTCAAGTACTACGCCGACTCCTCGAACCTCAAGCTGGACATCCAGGAAGGCAATATCGACGTCGCGTTCCGCAGCCTGTCGGCGACCGATGTCGACGACCTGCGCGGCAACGATACGGTGAAAGTCGTGGACGGCCCGGGTGGCGAGATCCGCTACATCGTCTTCAACTTCAACACCCAGCCGTTTGGCGCGACCACCGCGGAGGCGGACAGCGCCAAGGCCCTCGCCGTGCGTCAGGCCGTGGCCGATCTGATCGACCGCGACGAGATCGCCGACCAGGTCTATAAGGGCACCTACACCCCGCTGTACTCCTACGTGCCCGCCGGTCTGACCGGTGCGGTCGAGCCGCTGAAGTCGCTCTACGGCGACGGCGCGGGCAAGCCTGACGCTGCGAAGGCCAAAGCGACCCTCGACGCCGCCGGCGTGACCGCTCCGGTCACCCTCAACCTGCAGTACTCGAACGATCACTACGGGCCGTCCTCGGGGGATGAGTACGCGCTGATCAAGGACCAGCTGGAGTCGACCGGCCTGTTCACCGTCAACCTGCAAACCACCGAGTGGGTGCAGTATTCGAAGGACCGCTCGAGCGACGTCTACCCCGCGTACCAACTCGGCTGGTTCCCCGACTACTCCGACGCCGACAACTATCTCTCGCCGTTCTTCATCAAGGAGAACTTCCTCGCGAACCACTTCGATGACGCCCAGGTGCAGAGCCTGATCGCGCAGCAAGTGTCGACCACCGACTCCGCCGAGCGCACTGCGCTGATCGAGCAGATTCAGGAGAAGGTCGCGGCGCAGCTCTCGACCGTCCCCTACCTGCAGGGGTCGCAGGTCGCCGTCGTCGGCAGCGCGGTGAGCGGAGCCGAGGGCACTCTCGACGCCTCGTTCAAGTTCCGCTACGCGGCACTCAGCAAGAGCTGATCCACACCCTCGCGGCCACGAAAGGCATCACGTGACGCCAGCCATGACGGCTGCACCGACGGCGCCCACCAGGCGACCGCGCGGCTCAGGGGGCGGACTCGGGCGCTACCTGCTCGTCCGCTTCCTGCTCATCATCCCGACCGTCTTCATCCTCGTGACGATGGTGTTCTTGCTCATGCGCTCCACGGGCGACCCGATCACGGCGGCCCTCGGCGGGCGCCTGACCGCGGATCAGCTTGCCGAGCGCGTCGCCGCCGCGGGCTACGACCGGCCGCTGTTCGTGCAGTACGTCGAGTACCTCGGCGGCCTGGTCACCGGTGACTTCGGTACAACACTCAGCGACAATCGCCCCGTCACCGAGGTGCTGCTCACCTACGGCGCCGCGACCGTCGAACTCGCCTTCTACAGCCTGATCGTCGCGTTCGTCGTCGGCATTCCGCTCGGGATGCTCGCCGCTTATTACCGCGACCGCACGCCCGACGCGGTGCTGCGCATCGTCGCGATCCTCTGCTATGCCACCCCGGTGTTCTTCGCCGGGCTGCTGCTGAAGCTGGTCTTCTCGGTCTGGCTGAAGTGGTTTCCCGTCGCCGGCCGCGCTTCGACCAGCACCGAGCTCTCGCTCCAGTTCCTCGAGAACAAGACCGGCATCTACCTGATCGACGCGCTCCAGACCGGCGACCCGGACGCGCTCTCCGACGTCCTCTCGCACGCGGTGCTGCCCGCCGTCGCGCTGGGCCTGCTGACCGCCGGCATCTTCCTCCGCCTCGTGCGCACCAACATGATCGGCACGCTCGGCACCGACTACATCGATGTGGCGCGCTCGCGCGGAGTGAGCGAGTTCCGCCTGGTCCGCACGCACGCGTACCGGCCGGCGCTCATCCCGATCATCACCGTGATTGGCCTACAGATCGCACTGCTGCTCGGCGGCGCGGTCCTCACCGAGACCACCTTCGAGTGGAAGGGCCTCGGCTTCCAGCTTGCCGAGTACCTCCAGGCGCGCGACTTCGTGGCGGTGCAGGGCATCGTCGCCCTGCTCGCCGTCATCGTGGCGCTGACCAACTTCATCGTCGACGTCATCGCGGCGCTCATCGACCCGCGAGTGAGGTACTGACTATGAGCACTACCGCCTCGGCGCGCCCGCGCCGCCGCCTCGTTGACCGCCTTCCGGTCGTCCACCAGCTGCGCCAGAGCATCGGCCTCCAACGGGGGATGCTCGTCACTGGCCTCGTGATCACGGGCGCGTTCCTCCTGGTCGCGCTCCTCGCTCCGCTGATCGCGCCCTACGGCTACTCGCAGCTGCGCTCGGGCGACGAGGCGTTCGGCGCGCAGCAGCCACCGAACGCTGAGCACCTGCTCGGCACCACCGTCGGTGGCTACGACGTCCTCTCGCGCGTGCTCTGGGGGGCGCAGACCGCGTTTCTGGTCATCGTGGTCGCCGTCGTCCTGTCGCTCTTTCTCGGTGTGTTCCTCGGTCTCGTCTCCGGCTACCTCGGCGGCTGGCTCGACCGGGTGCTGGTCGTGATCTGCGACGCGGTCTACGCCTTCCCGACCCTGCTGCTCGCGATCGTGATGTCGATCGTCATCTCGGGTGGGCAGTCCAACCTGTGGGCGGGCATCGTCGCCGCGGCGGTCTCGATCACCGTGGTCTACATTCCGCAGTACTTCCGGGTCATCCGCGCCGAAACGGTGCGGATCAAGGGTGATGCGTTCGTCGAGTCCGCGAAGGTCATTGGAGCGTCGACGCCGCGGATCATGTTCCGCCACGTCCTGCGCAACGCCACCCGCACCCTGCCGCTGATCTTCACGCTCAACTCGTCCGAGGCGATCCTGACGCTCGCGGGCCTGGGCTTTCTCGGCTTCGGCATCGAGCCGACTTCGGCCGCCGAGTGGGGCTACGACCTCAACAAGGCGCTCTCCGACGTCACGAGTGGCATCTGGTGGACCTCGGTGTTCCCGGGTCTGGCCATCGTGCTCGTGGTGCTGGGTATTACGCTCGTCGGCGAGAGTCTGAACGACCTTGCCGACCCGCGCCTGCGGGGTCGGCGCGCGGTGGCTGCCGGTGCCGTCGCCGGAGTGGAGGGAACGCGATGAGGGACCGGACGGTGGATCACGACGCTCGCCCGATCGTTGACATCAGGGACCTCAAGGTCGCGTTCGCGAGCGACCGCGGAGCCGTCCGCGCCGTTGCCGGAGTCAGCCTTCGCGTCGAGCGCGGCGAGGTCCTCGCCATCGTCGGCGAGTCCGGCAGCGGCAAGACCGTGACCGCGAAGACGATCCTGGGCCTGCTGCCCGAAACGGCGACCGCCTCCGGAGTGGTACTGCTCTCGAAGAAGGACGGGAGTTCGGCCACCGACGTCGTGTCCGTGCCGACGGCGCGCCTGCGCGAGCTACGCGGCACGGACGTCGCGATGGTGTTCCAGGAGCCGGGAACGGCCCTCAACCCCGTGTTCACCGTCGGCTGGCAGATCGCCGAGGGGCTCCGCGCCCACGGCTCCGTGACGAAGAAGGAGGCGCGGCAGCGGGCGATCGACATCTTGCGCACCGTCGGCATCCCCGAGCCGGAGAAGCGGGTGGACTACTACCCGCACCAGTTCTCGGGCGGGCAGAAGCAGCGCGTCGTCATCGCGATGGCGCTGGTGCTCGACCCGGGCCTCATCGTCGCCGACGAGCCGACCACTGCTCTCGACGTGACGGTGCAGGCCGAAATCCTCGACCTGCTCCGGCGCTGCCGTGACGAGTTCGGCACTTCGATCGTGCTGATCACCCACAACATGGGTGTCGTTGCCGACCTCGCCGACCGCGTCGCCGTGATGTACCAGGGCGAGCTCGTCGAGGAGGCGAGTGTCGCCGAGCTGTTCTCGTCGCCGAAGGCCGAGTACACGCGCACGCTCCTCGCCGCGGTGCCGCACGTGGGTCAGGGTGTTGAGCGTGCCCGTGTCCGCGCCATCGAGCGCGCCGAGGCGCCCGAGACCGAGACCCTGGTCGAGGCCGACGGTCTGCGGATCCAGTACCCCGGCCGACTCGGACGTCCCGGCTTCGTCGCGGTCGACGGCGTCTCGTTCCGCATCCGCGCGGGGGAGGTGCTCGGCCTGGTAGGCGAGAGCGGCTCGGGCAAGACGACCATCGGCCGAGCGATCGCCGGCCTGACTTCGGTCACCGGTGGCTCGCTGCGGGTGCTCGGTCAGGAGATGCGCGGCATCCGCGAGCGCGCCTTCCGCCCCGTCCGCGGCGGCATCGGCTTCGTGTTCCAGGATCCGGCGTCGAGCTTCAATCCGCTGCTCACCATCGCCGAGTGCGTCGCTGAGCCGCTGATCGTGCACGGGCGGGCCGGCGACGCCCGAGCCGCCCGCGGTCGGGTCGATGAGTTGCTCGAGGCGGTGCAGCTCCCGCGCTCCTACGGTGACCGCTACCCGCACGAGCTCTCGGGAGGGCAGCGCCAGCGCGCCAGCCTCGCCCGCGCCCTCGCGCTCGGGCCGAAGCTGCTGATCGCCGATGAGCCGACGTCGGCCCTGGACGTGTCGGTCCAGGCGCGCGTGCTCGAGCTCTTCGCCGAGCTCCAGCGTGAGTTCGGTTTCGCCTCGCTGTTCATCAGCCACGACCTCGCCGTGGTCGACCTGCTGGCCGATCGCATAGCGGTGCTCTACCGCGGTGAGTTGGTCGAAGAGGGCACGGGAGCCGAGGTGCTCGCGGCGCCGAAGCACCCCTACACTCAGCGACTGCTCGCCTCTCTGCCGGTGCCGGACCCGGTCGAGCAGGCCACGCGCCGCGAGCTGTTGCACTCCATCGTCGCGGCGGAGCGCCGGGCGTGAGCCGCACCGCCGAGGATCCGGCCCCGATCATCATCGACGACCTCAGCGTCGAGTATCCACCCCACGGCATCAGCCGCAGGTGGACGGCGCTGCGAGGCGTCAGCCTGCGGGTCGAGCCTGGCGAGGTACTCGGGATCCTCGGTGGCAGCGGCTCGGGCAAGTCAACGCTGGCGCGGGTCCTTGGTGGTGCTGGGCTCGGTGGTGCTGGGCTCGGTGGCGATGGTGGCCGCATCCGACCCGCCATTATTGGGGGAGACGCGATCGTGGCGGGCCACCGCCTCCGCTCGCTCCCCGCCCGTGACGTCAAGCGCTTCACCGTCGATGTTGCGCACCTCGCGCAGGACGCCGGGGCGACACTTCGCCCGGAGCTGACCGTCTCGGAGCTGATCGCCGAGCCGATCTTCCTCCGCGACCGGCACTACGACCCGAAGGCCGCCGCGATGCGCGTGGCAACCCTGCTCGACTCTGTGCACCTGCCGCTGTTCCTCCTCGACCGCTACCCGTACGAACTCTCGAGCGGGCAGCGCCAGCGCGTCGCCATCGCTCGCGCGCTGGTGCTTGGCCCGACGGTGCTCATCGCCGACGAGCCGACCTCGGGCATCGACGCGACCGTTCGGGAGTCGATTGTCGACCTGCTGGCCGACCTGCGGCGGCAGGACGGGTTCGCGGCGGTCGTGGTCAGTCACGACGTCGACGTGCTGAGCCGGGCGACCGATCGGATCGCCGTGCTGGTCGGCGGCGAGGTCGTCGCCCACGGGCCGTTGCTCGACGTGCTGGTCGAGGCACGGCACCCCTACGTGCGCGAACTCGGGGCCGCGTTCGCCGAGTACGAGCGGTTCGACTCCTCCCGGGCGCACCGCGTTGAGGCGGCGGAGCAGTGAGCGCTCCAAGGGTGGCGGTGCTCCCACGGGCCAAGCCGGTGTTCACCGAGGCGATCGAGTCTGCCGGCGGCACCGTCGTCGGACTCGACCAGCGCCCCGACGGGCTGCTCTGGCTGTCCTACGGCCGCGCCGACGAGCTGGCCGCGGTGCTCGAGAAGCATCCGTCGATCCGCTGGGTGCAGCTGCCGTGGGCCGGGGTCGACGTGTTCGCCCCGATGCTCGCCGCCTCCGACGCCGATGTCGTCTGGACCAGCGCCAAGGGCGCGTATTCGGAGCCGGTCGCCGAGCACGCCCTGGCACTCGTGCTGGCTCTGCTGCGCTTCCTGCCCGAGCGGGCGCGCGCCTCCTCCTGGGGCGAGAAGCGCGCGGTCACTCTGCACCGCGCCTCGGTCGTGATCGTCGGAGCGGGAGGCATTGCCCTCGAGCTGCTGCGGCTGCTCAGCGTCTTCGAGTGCCGGGTGACCGTGGTGCGCCGTGGGGACGAGCCGGTGCCGGGGGCCGAGCGGACGGTCGCGAGCGCGAGCCTGCCCGAGGTGGTCGAGGACGCCGATGTGCTCGTGCTGGCCGCCGCCGCGACCTCGGGAACAGAGCGCCTGGTCGACGCGGACGTGCTTGCGTGCCTGCCCGAGCGTGCCGTGCTGGTGAACATCGCGCGGGGGAGCCTCATCGACACCGACGCGCTCGTCGTCGCCCTGGCGGAGGGACGGTTGGCCGGAGCCGCTCTGGACGTGACGGATCCCGAGCCGCTGCCTGACGGGCATCCGCTCTGGAGCGAGCCCCGTTGCCTCATCACGCCGCACAGCGCAGATACTCCCGAGATGACTGCGCCGCTCCTGGCCGAGCGGGTCCGCGCCAACGTCGAGGCATTCGCCGCCGGCGCCCCGCTCCTCGGCCGCGTCGACCCTCGCGCTGGCTACTGACCTCGCGCCGGCTACTGACGCGTCCCCGCGAGCATCGTGAGACGGGCGGATTTGGTGTTCTGGGGGACTTTGGTAAAGTAAACCCGTCGATCGCCTCCGGGTGGTCGGATGATCCTCGATAGCTCAATTGGCAGAGCAATCGGCTGTTAACCGATAGGTTCTTGGTTCGAGTCCAAGTCGGGGAGCGAAGGGCCTGAGACTCCACTCTCGGGCCCTTTTTCCTGCCCGGCCCTTTTTCCTGCCCGCTCGTCCTCCGGGCGGACGCCAGCGACGGGAAGGCGCGATGCGCGAGGACGTGCTTGGCCTTGTTCGCCGCCGCCCAGACGTCGAGTCTCCCGCGCTCGTCGCCGTAGATGCGAGCGATCGTCTGCTGCTCGACCTCGCCCCCGACCACAGACGGGTCGCCGTCGTCGGCGACGCCTACGGAGCGCTCAGCCTTGGCCTCGCTGCCGAGGGCCGTTCCGTGCGCGTGGTGCAGGATTCGATCACCGCGGAGCGGGCGCTGGCCCTCAACGCGGAGGCGGTGCGCGGATCGGGAATTGAGGTCGCCCCGATCGAGATCGTCGAATCGGCTGCGCAGGCGGTCCGCGACGCCGACACCGTGCTGCTGCGCCTACCGCGCTCGCTCGACGCGCTGGCCGCCCTCACCGCCGAGGTCGCGCTCGCGAATCCGTCGGCGACCCTCATCGGCGCGGGTCGGATCAAGCACATGACCCACTCGATGAACGACCTCCTCGGCGAGCGCTACGAGCGGGTCGACATCTCCCTCGCCCGGCAGAAGTCGCGCGCACTTCTGGCACGCGACGCCCGCGTCCAGCAGCCACTCGCTCCCGCACCTGAGCGTCGTCACCTGAACGGGCTCGCCCTGGAGGTGGTCGCTCTGCCCGGCGCCTTCGCCGGCGCCCGGCTCGACCTCGGCACGCGCGCGCTCCTCGACGCCCTCGACCTCGGCTCGCTGCCGGCGGGCACGGCCCTTGACCTCGGCTGCGGAACCGGGATCCTCGCCACGGTCCTGGCCCGCTCACGTCCCGACATCGCGGTGACCGCCACCGACACTTCGCGGATCGCGGTCGAGTCGGCCCGCGCGACGGCTGCGGCGAACGGAGTGGCTGTGCACGTACTCCGCGACGACAACGCCTCGACGCTCGCGCCCGGCTCGGTGGACACGGTGCTCTGCAATCCGCCTTTTCACTCCGATGGCGCCGTCACCGATCTCGTCGCGCGCCGGATGCTCCGCGCGGCCGGCCGGGTGCTGCGCCCGGGCGGCCTGCTCTGGACCGTGTTCAACTCGCACCTGGCACACCCGGCCGAACTCCGCCGCGCGGTCGGGCCGACGACGGTCGTGGCGCGCGACCGCCGCTTCACCGTGACGCGCTCCATTCGGCACTGACACGCTCTCGGCTGCGAGACTCCGCAATCCCTTCCGACCGCTTAGGTCTGCCGACCGGCTCGCGAGTACCATCTCTCTCCGGTGTCCCCCGCGCCGATCCGCTCGAACAGCTCCGGAGGCCGTCGTGCTCGAAGTCGTCCTCGTCCTCGCCCTGCTCGCGCTGATCGTGGCTGTCGTGCTCTGGCGGCGCGCTGTCGCAGCCGAGCGCAGCGCGGCCGAGGGCCGAGCCGAGGAGGCAGCGCGCGTCGTTCGCCTGGAGCTGGCTGTCGGCGAGCAGGAGGCGCGGTTGCGCATCGTGGGGGAGTTAGAGCAGCTCGCCGTCCGCAGTGCCGCGCACGTCATCGAGGAGGCCGAGAGCGTTCGACTCACCGTGGACCGCGACCCGGCTGCTGCCTCGCGCTCTGCCGTGCGCGCAGTGCGCGCTGCCGAGGCCTCTCTCGCTCAGCTGCGCCGCATCGCGACAGTCGCGAACGTCGATCCCGGCGAGTTGCCGCGCACCGGCGGCTCCGTCCCGCTGATCGAGAGTGCGCGTGAGCGCGGTCTGAGCGTGCGCGAGGAGTCGTTCGGCGAGCCGTTCCCGCTGCAGGACGGGGCAGAAGTGGCGGTGTTGCGCGTGCTCGAGTACGCCTTCGAGTCCGCTCTCGCGACGGGCGGTGCCGGAACCGAGGTGCGCATCAGTTCGCGCTGGACCACGACGGGACTGCGAGTCGAGGTCGACGACGATCGCGAACGTCACGGCGGCGCCGAAGAGGACCTGAGCGCCTTCGACGCCGACCTGCGCTCCCTCACCGAGCGGATCGACAGTCCCGCCCTGGCAGAACTGCGCGAGCGCGCCGCCCTCTTCGGCGGTGACGTGACCGAGAAGCGCACCCCCGGCGTCGGCCGCAGCGTCACCGCCTCCTTCCCCGTGGTCCGCCACCACAATGGTGTGCACGGAGTCGATCTGACCTAGTCAGTCTTCGAGGTGCTCCACGCCAGGCAGCCATGAGACGCCAGGTTGGCCCCAGCCGCGCTTGCGGATGATCTTGGCGACGGGCTTGCGGTACTCGTCCTCCAGGCGGTCGACGTAGAGCACACCGTCGAGGTGGTCGAACTCGTGCTGGAACACGCGCGCAAACCAGCCCTCTGCAACGATCTCGAACGGTTCGTGCGCCAGATCGACCGCGCGGAGGATCGCCCGCTCGGAGCGGCGCAGAGGGAAGCGCTCGCCCGGGAAGGAGAGGCAGCCCTCCGACTCCGTCTCCTCATCGGCCTCGCCGAGTGCGGTCGGCGTCACGAAGAGCTCGGGATTGATGGCGACGCCGCGTCTGGAAGTGCCGTCCTCGTCGGGGTAGTCGTACACGAACAGCCGCAGTGGCACGCCGACCTGAGGCCCGGCGAGACCGACCCCGGGGGCGGTGTCCATCGTCTCGAACATGTCGGCGACGAGGCTTCGCAGCGCGTCGTCGAACTCGGTGACGGGAGCAGCGGGGGAGTGCAGGACAGGGTCGCCGGCGATGCGGATGGGGAGGACGGCCATACCGCCAGGGTAGTGGGACCCCCACGGCGATCGTCCGTTCAGCTTGCGCCGTCCCCCGTGCGTCGGAGGTCTCCCGCCCCCGATCTGGGTAGGGTCGACCCCATGCCCGCCGATCTCGCCGAACTTCTCAACGATCCGGCGAAATTCATCGGCATTCCCATCGCCCTCGTCGGCGCAGTGTTCCTCTCTCTTGGCGCGCAGTTCCAGCATCGCGGGGTCGCCAAGGTGGAGCGGTTCTCGAAGCGCTCCGGCTCGTCGAGCCTCAGCGGCGGGCAGATGATCGCCCTGCTCTCCCGCCCGTCCTGGGTGATCGGGACGCTCCTGCTGGGCCTCGCGATCGTGTTCCAGCTGACGAGCCTCGGCTTCTCCCCACTTATCGTGGTGCAGCCGCTCGGGGCCGTCGCACTCGTGATCACGGCCGTCGTCAATGCCCGGGTCAGCCATGTGCGCTTGAATGCGGCGTCGGTGCGCGCGGTCATCCTCTGCGTGGGCGGCGTGGGAACCTTCGTGCTCGTTGCCGCCTTCAACGCCGTGGACAAGGCGATTAGGACGCCCGAGTTGATCACCATCCTCGTGATTCTGGCCGTCGTACTCGTGGTCTTCGTGGTCGCCTTCCGCGTCTTCCGTCGCGGGGCGAAGGCGCTTTTCTACATCGTCGGAGCAGGAGTGGTCTACGGCTTTGTGGCGACCCTGGCAAAGGTGGTCCTCAACCGCATCAAGTACGCCGAGTTCGATCCGCTGACCGTCGTCTGCATCGTGGCGCTCGTGGCCGCGGCCGCGCTCGGCGGCTACTTCGTGCAGAACGCGTACTCGACCGGCCCGCCGGACCTGGTCGTCGCCGGGCTCACGGTGATCGATCCGCTCGTCGCCGTCGCCATCGGGATCATCGTCCTGGGCGAGGCCGAGTACGCCGCTCCGTGGGCGATCCCCCTTTTCATCGCTGCGGGAGCCGTCGCCATTTCGGGCGTGTTCCTTCTCGCCAAGCATCACCCTCAGGCGCGATAGGCGGCGTGTGCTCCTGGGTGCTGAGAAGTCCTCTGCCTACAATGAATCGCCCGAGAACCCCGACACAGACCGACCTCCGCCGATCGCTCCCTTTTCTCCACGAGCGGCACGACACCGTTAGGACCACCCCGTGTCAGATTCCCGCGACGAATTCCCCTCGAAGTCGTCCGATGCCCGTCCGCTCACGGTCGTGATTGGCTGCGACACCTTCGCTCCCAATGTGAACGGAGCCGCGAAGTTCGCGGAGCGCCTGGCGGCCGGCCTCGCCCAGCGCGGCCACGAGGTCCATGTCATCGCGCCCTCGGCCGACGGCTGGAGCGGCACCAGGGTCGAGACCCACGAGGGCCAGCGGGTCACCCTCCACCGCCTCTACAGCTGGCGTTGGTTTCCGCACGACTGGCTGCGCTTCGCGATGCCGTGGCGGATACGTCAGAACAGCGCACGCATCCTCGACGAGGTGAAGCCGGACGTCGTGCATTTCCAGTCACACATCATCGTCGGCCGCGGTCTTGGCATCGAGGCCGCTAAGCGCGGAATCCGGATTGTCGGTACCAACCACTTCATGCCCGAGAACATGCTCGAGTTCACCCTCCTGCCCAAGGCCGTCCAGGCCAAAGCCGTGCAGATGGCGTGGCGGGCGGCGCGCCGGACCTTTGGGCGCGCGGAGGCGGTCACCACGCCGACCCGCAAGGCAGCGCAGTTCCTTGAGAAGTACACGGGACTCCAGGGCGTTCGCGCCATCTCCTGCGGGATCGACGCCGACAATTACACGCCCGACTTCACGCCGCGCTCGAGCAATGTGATCCTCTTCGTCGGCCGCGTCACCGGCGAAAAGCACATCGATGTCCTGCTACGCGCCGTCGCTCTGCTCGATCCGTCGCTCGACGTGATGCTTGAGATCGTCGGTGGCGGGGACCAGATGCGCAACCTCCAGCAGCTCGCCTCCACGCTGGGCATCTCCGACCGCGTGCGGTTCACCGGCTACGTCTCCGACTCCGAGCTGAAAGAGGCATATACCCGCGCCTCCGTGTTCGCCATGCCATCGATCGCCGAACTGCAGAGCATTGCGACGATGGAGGCGATGGCGTCGGCACTCCCCGTAGTCGCCGCCGACGCGATGGCCCTCCCGCACCTCGTGCACGACGGCGAGAACGGCTACCTCTTCGAGCCCGGCAGCGCCGAGGCCCTGGCCGAGCGTCTGACGACAGCACTCACGCTCGCGCCCGAGGCGTTCGAGGAGATGAAGCGCGCCTCCCTCCGCATCGTCGCGGCGCACGACATCAACCGCACGATCAGCACCTTCGAGAGCCTGTATCGTGGGGAGCCGGTGGCCGATCCGGCCGCCGACGCTGCGTCCGCGCGCGCCGCCTTCTGACGGCCTCGGGCGCCGCGGGGCGTTAGCTCAGCTGGTTAGAGCAGCGGACTCATAATCCGTCGGTCACGGGTTCAAGTCCCGTACGCCCTACAAAAACGGCCCTAGGTCCGCGAGATTACGCGGGTCCACGGCCATCCGGTCCGGCTATAGGTGGCTGTAGAGGCTCAGTGTGATCGACGGGTTCGCGTGGCCGAGCATCCTGGCCACGAGGAGCACGTCAGCGCCGGCGGTGATCGCCATGCTCGCCGCGGTGTGTCTCCTCGAATGGGGAGTGAGACCGAGACCACCGAGACCGGCACCTTCAACAGCCTTCCCGAATACGCGGTAGCGCCAGTTGTGATCGTGTAGCGCGGTGCCAGTCGACGTACGGAACAGGTAGTCGGCGCCGGCCTTCCCGACCGTCAGCGGCTCGAGTTTGTCGGTGACGAACCGGGGGATCGGGACGATGCGCGTCTTCCGGCTCTTCGTGCGAGTCTCTACCCTGTTCCCCTCTTCGTCCTCCGTAAACGTGCCCCGGACATCGACTCGTAGCGTCGGTGATCCACCGTGGACGATTGTCGGCGCGACGAGCGCTGCCTGCCGCCGCTCGATCTTGAACTCGTGGGGGGCACCCTTCGCGCAGTTCGACCACCCACTCCTCGACCATCTGCTCGCTGATCGAGTTGATCGTCCGGTCCCCGAACTTCGGCAGGACGTACCGGTCAAGCTCCGTGCGGTACCGTCGGCGCGTCGAGCCGCCAATCTCCTGCCGAGAGTTGAACCACATCTCGGCGACGTCGCGGTCACCCTTCCCGCCTGACCCGTGAACGTCCGCTGACAGACGTGTTCAGCGGATGGCGTGCTCTCCTTTCGCACGCAGGAAGCAGTAGGGCTGCTGCGTTTCCGTTTGCCCGAACGCCGATGGCCGGCGAGCTACCTCGGGTAGACGAATCCGCCGCAGTTGACGACTTTGTCGGGCGGATATGTAAACCCGGGATCCTGCTCAGCGATACGAGGCCCATCGCTCACACTCCACGTCAGCCGGCCTAGACGTTCACCGTCCAGATACGCCCACCAATGCTTCACCCCGTCGAACGACACGTCGAGAGCGTCATCGATGCGCACGCCAGCGATCGCAGGCGACACGGTCGAGTGATACAGACGTTGCACGGGGGGCGTGCCGGCTGCGTAAAACGGGTCAACAGGCCCAGATTCGATGCCGACCTGCCGTTCGCCGTTTCTGTGCACGTTTCCGATCTGTGGCCAAGAGCCTCGCGGCCGATCATCCCCTAGGCGTCGTCGTTCAAAGAATCCCATGCGGTGATCCGTCCCCCTCCTGGATAACGATGTCCCGCATTTCTGTCCCGCAATCCGAACTCGCGCTATATGCCGTGACCTCTAGTCCTTGGGATGGCGTAGGTCCCGCTTCCACTTTGGTTCCCGGTCTTCCCACCAGGGTGCCTCGTCCGGTTTGCGCTCGTCGTCAATCAGCTTGCGGTTCATAATCTGATCGGGCGTCTCCCGCGGCGGCTCCGTATTCGCGAACTTTCTCAGGGCGCTGAGGACTGCCCCGCGAATGATATAGAAAGCGATTACGTAGGGTAGAACGGCAAGTAGGAGGGCGACTAAAAGGATGGTTATCGCGTAAGGAGATAGCCATTCGGGCGAGAGTTCGAACGCTTCCGAAAAGGTCATGCGATACACAGTAGCGGAACGCCGGATGCGGGGTCCTCAGCTGGCAGCCGTGCGTCTACGGTGCACGCGCATCGTGGATACCTGATCCATGTCTCGAAGGATCGCGTTGACGGCGAGCCGCCTCTGGTCATATTGGTAAGAAGTCTTGTCGCAGCGTCCAACTCGATTTGAAGCCGCGCCTGTCGCGCAGCTGTTGCTCGGTCCGCGTCCGCGATGCGTCTGGCGTTGCGTCTGTCAAGGTACGAGATGACAAGCGCGATGATCGACGCGATCACCGCTGCGACGACTGCTGCTACCTGGATGGCGTTCGAGATCCCCGTCTGCGACATGCTGTGAGGGTAGAGCAGACCCTCTGATCCGTGATAGCGCTCGTAGTCGCACCCGGTCGGAGCACGAGATGTGCTGATTTGCCCTGATGTCCTCGGGGGCCTGCCGCCGACGCGATGGCCCTCCCGCACCTCGTGCACGACGGCGAGAACGGCTACCTCTTCGAGCCCGGCAGCGCCGAGGCCCTGGCCGAGCGTCTGACGACGGCACTCACGCTCGCGCCCGAGGCGTTCGAGGAGATGAAGCGCGCCTCCCTCCGCATCGCGGGGCGTTAGCTCAGCTGGTTAGAGCAGCGGACTCATAATCCGTCGGTCGCGGGTTCAAGTCCCGTACGCCCTGCGGGAACTGCCCAATCGGGCGGCCAGTCGGGGCTTCGCGGTTTCAGACGTGGGGCAGAAGAAGGAAGTCGGCGCTCCACGCGCGATCGTGCGGTTGTTGGCGAGGTCGCGCACCCTCGAAGTCGTGTAGGCCCCGACCCTTTTCCGGGTTGAGCATGACCGCTGCCGCGCCTCGCGAGGAGCTCCTGCACGCGACGACGGATACTCTCGCGATTTTGTGCAACCGTGTACGATTTCTGCATGCCTTCTGACCGCAATCTGCCGGAGCGCTGTGTTGAAGCCCTCGCCGGGCCGCTCCGGCCCTTGGCCTTCCGCGCGCTCAAACTGCTTGGCGTCGAATTCCCTGCTGGCGTCGTACGCGGCCAGCGGCTTCGTCTCGCGCACGGGGCTGTCGGTCTCGTCGTTCACCCTGCCGTCGAGTTCGGCGACGACGTGAAGCTCTACCAGGGAGTGACGCTCGGTCGCTCGGATGTGCACCTGCCCTCTAGCGTGTCTAAGCCCGGCGGAGGCATCATCATCGGCGACCGGGTCGTCATCGGAGCGGGTGCCGTCGTCCTGTTCCGCTCGGGCCACATCCTGAGGGTAGGCGACGATGCAGTGATTGGCGCTAATGCGGTCGTGCTCGCGGACGTGCCCGCCGGAGAAGCCTGGGCAGGTAACCCAGCACGGCGAGTGGCGGCGTCTGCCGTCGTCTGACTCGCTAGCGACCCGATCTAGTTATCCTTCTCAGTCGTCGCGGTCGGAACCTGTGGGACTACTCTCGGGCATCGCTCCCTCGTCCGTCTCCATCCGTCCTCCTTGACCAGTCTTGCCGTCTGCGGGAATCGTCTTTTTCGTTGTGTGGGTCGAAGTCGAGCCGCGAAGCGGCAAGGTTGCCGCTTGGACGACTCGTTTCACAAGACTCGCCACAAGAAAGTCCTCACAAGCTTCGCGAAGGAGGGGAGTCGGGAGCCGGCGGTGTGCTCGCACCGTCGGAACATAGTCATGTGGTGGTCGCGACTAGTGCTGCACGATGTCGTCTCGGCGCTGATCGTGGGCCGTGTTGGTCAAATCTGATTCGAGCACCTGCACGTTTGTGAGCGAGATGCCACCGTTTCCGTACGTCCTGCTCGCCTGCTGCTGGTGCCGGATGATCGGGCCGGGTCCGCCGTAGTCGTAGGACGTGCCACCGCCCCACTCGGAGAGGGTAACCAGCGGAAGAACGACGAGTCCTTCTTCCAGATAGATCCGGGCGCAATGCCGGCCTCTCGGTAGCCGGAGCCGGCGGAGAACAGTCCTGTCGGGTTCGGAACCCGATCCGGCTGCTCCGCTAGCAGCTGCTTTGCATCGGCACCGAGGGATGCCACCCCATTAGCGGCGCCCGTCTCCTCTTCGGCATCGCTTATCTCCTGACTGCGCGGAACGCACTAGTTCGTTGACGTCGTGGGTGAGGTCGAACGCCATCGCGTGAACAGCGTTCGCGTACTGCGTGGCCGCGTCGAGGCGGATGGCCTTCGCGTCGAACTCCAGCGCCCACACCGGCAGAGATGAGTCCTCGGGGGACGGGCCTCGACCAACGGCCTTTTCGATGTGCCGATCGAAGTTCCGAGCTGCCGGGCACCGTGCTGCTCGCCGCTGTAGCGTCCGCCGAGACGTCTTAGGCCTGCGGCGCGAGCCGCCGGCCTACGCTCTTCGAGAGGTTGTGGAAACGCTTCTCGACCAGGCTGAAGAACAGGTGCCCGACCAGCAGAGACACCGGCACCGACACCGCAAGGCACGCCCACGGCGACCAGTCCGCGAACAGGTACCGGGTCGTGACAACGATGGGCTCGTGCACCAGGTAAAGGCTGAACGACACACGTCCAGCCCACTGCGCGAATCGCGACTCGAGGAGCCCAACCATCGGCCGCCAGAACGCTGCCGCGAGGACGAGGAGAGTAAGACCGATGATTGCGATGACATTGACACGGCGTGCGAGCCCCTCATCTACACCGATCTGGATCGCTTCCCACCGCACCGAGGCAAGCACGACCGCGACCGCGACGATGGCGGGCCAGGCCCACCGGTGCCGCGTAATCCGGTCAGCGACCGCGGAGACAGCGCTCCAGTGCGCGGCGAGGATTCCCCCGATCGCGAAGACGGGCAGGTTCCAGAGCGCGGCCTGGTCGGTAAGCGCGCCGGCGAGGATGAGTAGCAGCGAGGCGGCGATTTTCCACCACGCCCACTGCGCACCACGGGTTGCGATCCAGACATAAGCAGGAAGCGCGAGCGAGAAGATTATCTCCCACTGCAGGGACCAGAGCGGGATGATGACGCCGGAAATTCCGAAGACGACGACGATGTCCTTAATGAAGCCTTTCGCGTCGTACCTGTCGCCGACAACGTTCACCCAGCGGCTGAAGTCGGGGTCGTCGTAGCGCTGGACGAACACGGTGAGAAGGGCACCGAGGACAACGGCTGCTGCGATCGGCCCGTGCAACCGAACGAGTCTGGACGGGTAATAGGCTCGCCACGAGAACTTCGGTGAGCGGACAACCTGCAGGACGAGAACCAATCCGGAGAGGACGAAGAACAGCGAGACCGCCTCTGTTCCCATCCAGAACAGGTGCAGCGGCGTGTAGGTCATCCACCAAGCGAAGGATCCGGTCTCCGGCTCGGGCGCACCGTCAAAGTAGACGTCAGCGAGGGCGGGAACTGTTAAGAGCGCGTGGTGCACGAGAACGACGAGGGCCGCGATACCGCGGAGCCCGTCGAGCGAGCGAAGGCGATCGGGTAGGCTTGCGCGCAAGGCGGTTGACAGTTCCGGGTTTGCCACTTGTGGACGGTAGCATGCCCTCGCGATTCGGCCTCTCGCGGGCGTGGAACACGTAAAGGGGTGCGTCGAGTACCGCGGCAGACCGCTAGCACGTCCGAAGCCCCCCGCGCCCGTACTGGCCTCCCACGCCGCGACGTGGTTGCCTGAATCCGTGCCTGATCTCCCCATGTTCCCGCTCGGCTCGGTGCTTCTGCCGCACATGCCGCTCCCGCTCCGGCTGTTCGAGCCGCGGTACCTGCGGATGCTGGGCGACGTGCTCGAGGACGAGACTCTCGCCTTCGGCGTCGTGCTCATCGAGCGCGGCCAGGAGGTGGGCGGCGGCGACCAGCGTTTCGCGGTCGGCGCGCGCGCTCGCATCCTCAACATCGACGGCGCCGAGGCGTTCGTTACTCTCGACTCCGTCGGCGCGGAGCGGTTCGAGGTCGTGCGCTGGTACGAGGACGACCCCTATCCGCGCGCCGAGGTGCGTCTGCTGCCGGACCTCGACTGGGACGACGGGCACGCGCCTGCACTCCGTGCAGCGGAGTCGGCGGTCCGCACGGCGCTTGCCGTCGCGAGCGAGTTCGTCGAGCAGCGCTACGGAGCCGTCGTCGAGCTGGCCGATGACCCCGTCGCGCACGCGTGGCAGCTGGCCGGCGTCGCGCCGGTGAATGAGCTCGATCGGCTGGCATTTCTCCGCAGCACCTCGATGGAGGAGCTGCTGGAGTCGGTGCGTGCGCACTCCGCCGAGGCGACGGAGTCGTTCCGCGCAGGTTGGGCCTGATGCGCACGCTGGGCCTGATGCTCAGTCCTCGAGGCTGACGCCGCGCTCCTGGGCCAGCTTCATGAGGTCATCGACGACCACGAGCGCCATCCGCACCGATCGGTCGCGGCGGTACTCCTCGTCGTCCGGGTCGAGCCGGGGGGTGCTGTCGAGCCTCTTCTCGATCGACTCGGCGAGTTCGCGCCACGCGTCCTGCCGTGCGTCGTCAACGAGGCGGGCGAGGTACTCCTTATCGCGGGCGCGCTCGCGCAGGGAGTTGGCGACAAGGAGCGAGAGCTGCTCGCGATGATCGAGGTTGTCCACATCGGCCGAGCGGTAGTCGTGCACGTGATCGGAGCGGCCGCCCACCGACGTCACGTCCTCCGCGATCCCGTGCAGGCGTACAGCTGCCGCCTCTGATTCCCGCGCGAGCTTGTCGAGCTCGGCCGCGGCCGCGGCGGAGTACCTGGCCACGTCGAAGGGCACGTCGGCGGCGAGGCCGTCCATCAGCACCCGGTTCTTCACCGCCATCCGGCTCGCGTACTGGGCGAGCATCAGGCCCTCCTCGGCGGCCTCCTCGACCGAGGCTGGCTCGGGCGACGGATTCTCGTCGGGGTCGTAGGGTCGCATTTTGAATCTGCGCCGACGCCGGAACCACACGTGCGTCACCTACATTCTGGAACCGGCGCCCCGCCCGCCGGAGCACTCCTTCGAGAATACCGGGCGAGCGGACGCCATTTCCGGGTCAGGGGTCAGGCATGTCGGTCAGAAGCGTGGCGCAGTCGCCGCCAGTGGCTCCGATCGCGTTGACTGTGCGGATGGATTACCGGCGTATCTCGGTCGTCGTCCCCGTGAAGGACGACGCCCGCCATCTCGAGCAGCTGCTCGCTCTCCTCCGTGAGCAGACGCTCGCTCCGTTCGAGGTCGTTGTCGTGGATGACGGCAGCACGGACGACAGTGCGGTCGTCGCGAGTGCGGCGGGAGCGCGGGTGGTGCGGCACGGGGGTGCGGGGATCCCCGCGAGCACCGCGCACGGCTTCGATGAGGCCCGGGGAGAGGTGCTGGCGCGGTTGGACGCAGACTCCCGGCCAGGACCGGACTGGGTGGCGCGTGTCGCCGCGCACTTCGCCGATCCGGAGGTGGGTGCCGTCACCGGACCCGGCCGTTTCGACGAACTCGGACCGCTCGCGCGAGTCCTGGCCAGGTTCGTCTACATGGACGCCTACTTCGTGCTGATGGGGTCGGCGCTGGCGAACTGGCCGCTCTTCGGCTCCAACTGTGCCGTCCGGCGTTCGGCATGGGAGGAGATCACCGACGAGGTGCACCGCCATGATGCCTACGTGCACGACGACGTCGAGATCAGTGTCCACCTCGGCCTGCGGCACAGGATCGTGTTCGACCGCCACCTTGAGGTGGGCATCTCGGCGCGCCCCTTCGGTGCGCTTGCCGACATGGTTCGGCGCTTCGACCGCGCCGTGCACACGCTGGGCCGCCATCCTGGGCTCGGCTCGCCCACGCAGCGTTGGACGCACCGGGTGCGCCGCCGCCGCCAGGAACGTCGGCGCCGGATCGCCGCTCTCCGCGTGACGCGGGCTCGGTAGACTGCCTTCATGGAACTCGTGCTCTGGCTCGTCGTAGCCGCCATCGCCGGTGTCGGCATCGTCTCCGGGACCGCGGCACTGATCGCCATGACCAAGGCTCCCTGGTCGGGCGACAACTAGCTTCGCGTTCACCGGATCGGCCGCCGGGAAGCGCCAACTTCGTCTCCACACTGTCACCATTCGAACATATGTTCGATAGTCTGTGGGTGTGCTCCGCAGCGACCGTCCTCGCCACGGTGGCGGATCGAACGGCGGGAGACGCGATGGTCGAGTGGAGTCCGCTCCAGATGTTGCGTAGCAGCGGCCCGGACGAGTGGGTGATGGTCGATGCGATGCGCACCGGCCGGATTGGCGTCGTGCGGAGAATCGAGACTGGCCCCTACCGGGAGACCTGGTTCCGGGCCGTCACATGGGCCGCAGAACCGAGCAGGCGCGTACTGGTCGGCTACTCCCGCTCGATGGACACGATTGCCGCAGCTCTCTGGGCACACCAGCCGCCGACCGCCCAGGAGAAGCCGTTTCCGGGCTACCCGTCGTCGCAGACCCCAGCATGAGCGTCGTCGCGCGCGCATCGGCGGAGAAGAATGGGCGGATGCTCCTCGCACTCGTGGGCGGTCCCACCGGCGCATGGCGGGCAGTCGACGCCGGCACCGGCGCCGAGACGGGCAGTGGCCGAGGGCCCGTCGAGCTGGTCGCGTTCGTCCGCGAACGGGAGCTGGATCGACCGCGCTGGGTCTGGGACGACACCGCACGCTGGTATCCCGCGCTGCTCGCCGCTGGAGTCGTGGTGGCGCGCTGCCTCGACCTGCGGCTGGCCCGCGCGATCCTCCGCCGCTCGGTTGCTACGGCTGGCTCGCCGCTCGCCCGGGCACCCCTCGACGCCTGGGACGCCGGAGCCGCAGCGCCCGCTGCCCTCGACACGCTGGTGGGCTTCGAGGAGGCTGGCGATGGCGCGGACGAACTCGACCCGCTGGCCGAACTCGCGCGTCAGGAGGAGGCTCTCTCGACCGCGTCCGAGGCTGGCCGCCTCCGCCTGCTGCTCGCCGCCGAATCCGTCGGAGCCCTCATCGCCCGGGAGATCGCCGCGGCCGGATTGCCCTGGAGCGCCGACGTGCACGACCGCGTCCTGACCGAGTTGCTCGGTCCGCGGCCGCTGTTCGGCGGGCGCCCGTCTCGCCTCGAGGCACTGGCCGTCGTCCTGCGCGAGAAACTGAATGCGCCCGAACTCAATCCCGATTCGCCGTCGGAACTTCTGCGGGCCCTGCGACGCGCGGGCCTGGCCGTCGAGTCGACACGTTCGTGGGAGTTGCAGTCAATCGACCACCCGGCGGTGCCTCCGCTCCTGGAGTACAAGAAGCTCTCGCGCCTGCTGACCGCCAATGGCTGGGCGTGGCTGGACGCCTGGGTGCACGACGGTCGGTTCCGCCCCGAGTACGTGGTGGGTGGCGTCGTCACCGGCCGCTGGGCGACCTCGGGCGGAGGCGCGCTGCAACTGCCCCGGCAGATCCGCGCGGCGGTTACCGCCGATCCGGGCTGGAGTCTCGTGGTCGCCGACGCCGCACAGCTCGAACCGCGCATCCTGGCCGCCCTGTCCGGGGACTCGGCGATGGCCGCCGCCGGAGGCGGACGTGACCTCTACCAGGGCATCGTGGACGCAGGAGTGGTCCCTGATCGGCCGCGCGCCAAAGTTGCGATGCTCGGAGCGATGTATGGCGCAACGAGTGGGGAGGCGGGGCGGCTCCTGCCCCGGCTCGCCCGGGCCTACCCTCGCTCGGTTGCGCACGTCGAGGCGGCAGCGCGCGCGGGGGAGCGCGGCGAGCCCGTGTCGACCCGGCTCGGACGCAGCTCGCCGCCCGGCGCAGAAGGGCTCGCGGCAGACGCGGCGCGAGCGCGCGAGTGGGGCCGATTCACCCGTAACTTCGTCGTACAGGGTACGGCGGCAGAGTGGGCGCTGTGCTGGATGGGCGAGCTGCGGGCGCGCCTGCGCGCCGAGGGCGGCGCCGTGGGTCGTGCCCACCTGGTGTACTTCCTGCACGACGAGGTCATCGTGCACGCCCCGACGGAGGCGGCCGAGCGCGTGGCCGCGATCGTCCGGGAGTCGGCCGTGCGCGCCGGACGTTCTCTATTCGGAGCGGGCGAGGTCGATTTCCCGGTCACCGTCGCGGTGGTCGAGTCGTACGACCGGGCGAAGTGAGCGGAGCGGCTAGTACCAGTGCCGATTAGTACCAGTGCCGATTAGTACCAGTGCGGAGAGCGGCTGTTCCAGCTCGACCAGGCGGCACACGGGGAGCCGTAGGAATTCTTGAGGTAGGACAGGCCCCAGTTGACCTGCGTCTGCGCGTTCGTTTGGTAGTCGGCACCCGAGGTCGCCATCTTGCTTGCGGGCAGAGCCTGCGGAATACCGTAGGCGCCGGAGGAGCTGTTCAACGCGTTCCAGCGCCAGCCCGACTCCCCGTTCCACAGCGGGATAAGGCAGCGATCGACCTGGTCCTGGCCCCAGCCATAGTTGCCGACGACGGACCGGGCATACGCTTGCGCCTGCGCCGGCGACATGCCGCCGGAGTTGCCCGTGTACGTGCCGAGCGCGCCGATCGTCTTCGCGGAGCTATTGCGGGCGCCGGTCGGGTCGTCATTGCCGAGTTCGACGCCGCTGCCGCCATCGGAGCGTGCGGGGGCACTGGCCGCACTCTGTCTGGCGGCTTCGGCCTCGGCTGCGAGGCGGGACTGGCGCTGCTGCTCCTCGAAGGAGGCCTTGGCATCCTGGCCGTCGGAGTACTGCTTCTCGACCTCGGCCGTGGTGCTCTTGAGCGAGGCGAGCTGCGTGTAGAGCTGCTCGCTGTACTTCTCCTGTTCGGCGACCTTCGCGTCGGCGTCGGCCTGCGCTGAACGAGCGGAGGAGAGCGCGTCGGCGGCAGCGGTGGCGAGCGAGACGCGCTCGCTCCGGGCCTGCTCGGCCTGCGCGGCGAGGGAGGCGGCCTGGTTCTCGGTCGACTGCGCCGCGGTCTGTAGTCGGCTGGTCTGCTGGGTGAGCTGCGACATTGTGCCGAGGCGGTAGAGCAGTTCGCTCGACTCCTTCCCGCCCATGAGGAGGTTGAGTGTCCCGTCGCTCCCGCCCGTGCGGTACAGCTGAGCGGCGAGACGGCCGGCCTGCCCCTTCGCAGCGTCTGCATCGGAGCGGGCGGAGGCAGCTCGCTCTTCGAGTGCGCTCACGCGCTGGGTCGCTTCGTCGAGCGCCCTCTGCGCGGCGTCGGACTCGGCGGCACGGCTGATGGCGGCGTCGGTCAGCGCTGCGGCCTGGTCGCGCAGGTCGGCGAGGAAACCGGTGATGCGAGCGACCTCGGCGGCGGTCGCGCTCTCGCTCGACTTCGCGGCCTCGACATCGGACCACGAGGGGTAGTCGGACGGATCGTAGGCGGCGGACGCGGACAGCGGCGCGGCGAATGCCGTGCAGAGCACGAGGACGGTGCCCGCTCCAGCCGCGAGGAGGCGGCGACGCGCCCGGGAGGGCGTGCGGAGACCGAGGGGGGTGCGGGACATGCGGACTACCCTAGGCGACCGCACCCGTACCTGTCTCGTTTCGGCTCGTTGCGCGGCGACCGCGGCGCGGTCGCTCAAGGGCGAAGCCTCGCACGCTCCGCCCTGGGCTCTCGCCTGAGAGCTCGTCGCGGGCCGCGTCGAGGAGGCGTCGAAGCGCTTGAGCGCGCAGCTGTGCGGCGACCGCGGCAAGGCGGCGCTGCGGGTGCCCCTCGAGGTCTTCCTCCTCGACCGGCTCGACGGGCATCGAGCGCTCGTAAGCGTCAAGCACCGCGACGAGTCCGTCCGCGGACACGCTTGAGGAGAGGAGTATGCGGTCGAGGACGTCGTCCCAGTCCTCCTCGGAGGAAGCGCCGTCGCCGTTCAGCCAGGCGAGTGCCTCGGCACGGCCTTCCTCGGTGAGGGCGTGCAGCGGCAGACCGTCATCGGTCGTTCCGGCAGCCGCTACGAGGCCGCGCTCGCGCAAACGCTCGAGAGTGGAGTAGATCTGGCCGACGTTCACCCGGCGACGATGGGCGGCACGATCGAGCAGCTCCGCGTGCAACTGGAGACCGTACGCGGGTCCGAGAGTGAGCAGGCCGAGCAGGCCGTCGCGGACAGACACGGAACTCCTCCCCATTGCTGTCCGGCCGGCGGCGCGGACGACCTGAGTATAGGCAGGGGCAACGACGGCGAGCCGTGTTGTCGGACGTCCGCGCCTCCTGCATAATGTGACCCGGTGGCTTGTTCACCGTCTAAGTGAAGAATGCGCCGCAAGGTGTTCCGTGGTCCGGGTCGTTGGGGAAGACGCACCGGGACGATCGGAGGACACCATGGTGGCGCAACAGACTCGGGGTGTGCTCTTCGTGCACTCCGCCCCTCGCGCGCTCTGCCCCCACCTCGAGTGGGGGACAGGTCGCGCTCTTGGTCGTGCCGTAAATTTCGCCTGGATCGAGCAGCCCGTGCTGCGGGGCACCCAGCGGGCCGAGTTCGTGTGGGAGGGGCCGGCCGGCACCGGCGCGGTCATCGCCTCCGCTCTGCGCGGTTGGGCAGACGTCCGCTACGAGGTCACCGAAGAACCCTCGCTGGGTGTCGACGGTGGACGCTGGATGCACACGCCCGCTCTCGGCATCTTCTTTGCGCAGACCGACTGCGCCGGCAACACGGTCGTCCCCGAGGACCGCATCCGCTCCGCTATGGAACGGGCCGGCGCCGACCCGATCGAGCTGCACCGCGAACTCCGTCTCGCCCTCGGCCAGGCGTGGGAGGACGAACTCGAGCCGTTCCGCTACGCGAGCGACTTCGCGCCGGTGGTGTGGATGCACGGGGTCGGCTGAGCGCCGCCGCTACACCGTCCGGAACGCGGCGACAGCGTTGTGCCCGCCGAACCCGAACGAGTTCGAGAGCGCGACGAGTGGTCCGTCGTTGAGGCGGCGGGGGCTCGTGACCACGTCGAGCGGGATTTGCGGGTCCTGCTCGGTGAGGTTGATGGTGGGCGGAGCGGTGCGCTCGTGCAGGGCGAGGACGGTGAAGATCGCTTCGACTGCTCCGGTGCCGCCGAGGAGGTGGCCAGTGGCCGCCTTCGTCGCTGACACGGCGATGGAGGGGAGGTGGTCGCCGAAAACGCGGGCAAGTGCGCGGTACTCGGCAATGTCGCCGACGGGCGTGCTGGTCGCGTGGGCGTTGAGGTGGGTGACGTCGGTCCGTGCGACTCCGGCCTGTTCGAGGGCGCCGATCATCGCGCGGGCAGCGGCCGATCCCTCGGGGTCGGGAGCCGTGATGTGGTAGGAGTCGCTGGTGACCGCGCCGCCGGCGAGTTCGGCGTAGATACGGGCGCCGCGGGCGAGAGCGTGCTCCTCCGTCTCGAGGATCAGGGTGCCGGCGCCTTCGCCGAGCACGAATCCGTCCCGCGAGACGTCGTAGGGACGGGACGCGGTCGACGGGTCGTCATTGCGACGGGAAAGGGCCTGCATCGAGGCGAAGGCGGCGATCGGGAGGGGATGCACGACCGCCTCCGTGCCGCCGGCGATAACGACATCGGCGAGACCGAGCTGCATGTGCTCGTACGCGTTCGCGAGGGCCTCGGTGCTTGACGCGCACGCCGAGACATCGGTGCGGGCGTAGGCGCGGGAGGGGATGGCCATGCTGATCGCGGCGGCGGCGGCATTGGGCATCAGCATCGGGATGGTCATGGGCAGGACTCGGCGGGGTCCGCGCTCGCGCAGCGTGTCCCAGGCGTCGAGAAGGGTCCAGAGACCGCCGATGCCAGTGGAGTAGTCGACTCCTACCCGCAGCGGATCGACGTCGGTGATTCCGGAATCGGCCCAGGCCTCGCGCGCTGAGATCAGGGCGAACTGACTGGAGGGGTCGAGGCGCTTCGCCTCGGGACGGGAGAGGACCTCCTCCGGGCGCACCTTCGCTTCGGCAGCGAACGTGACGGGAATCTCGTACTGGGCGACCCAGTCGTGCTTGAGGGAGCGGACGCCGGACTCGCCAGCGAGGAGTGCGTCCCAGGAGTCCCGGGCGGTTCCGCCGAGGGGAGTAGTGGCTCCGATTCCGGTGACGACGATCTTCTTGGTCATGACGAGTTTCTCTGTTCCGTAACGGGTGGGTGCCGGGCGCACCCCGGCCATCGAGCGTCGGCCGGGGTGCGCTGGCGCGGACTACGCGGACGCGTTGACGATGAAGGTGACGGCGTCGCCGACCGTCTTGAGGTTCTTGACCTCGTCGTCGGGGATCTTCACGTCGAACTTCTCCTCAGCGTTGACGACGATGGTCATCATCGAGATGGAGTCGATATCGAGGTCGTCGGTGAACGACTTGTCCATCTCGACGGAGTCGGTCGCGATGCCCGTCTCGTCGTTGACAAGCTCGGCCAGGCCGGCGAGGACTTCTTCGGTGGACAGTGCCATGGTTCTCTCCTTGAGGGGTTGTTATCAGGTCTTCGTCAGGTGACCACAGGTCAGTTTAGGGTGGGGCCGCCCCGGTTAGGGGAGCACCACGACCTGGGCGCCGAAGACGAGTCCGGCGCCGAAGCCGATCTGCAGGGCCAGGCCGCCGTGCAGCTCCGGGTGCTCCTCGAGCAAGCGGTGGGTGGCAAGCGGAATTGAGGCCGCTGACGTGTTGCCGGTCGTCTCGATATCGCGGCCGATAGCCACGGTGTCCGGCAGCTTCAGCTGCTTCGCTAGCTCGTCGATAATGCGCATATTGGCCTGGTGCGGGATGAACGCGGCGAGATCCTCGGGCTGAATGCCCGCCTCCGCCAGCGCCTGCTTCGCGACCTTCGCCATTTCCCAGACCGCCCAGCGGAAGACCGAGGGGCCGTCCTGTCGCAGGGTGGGCCACTCCGCGGTGCCGTCGCGGTAGGCCGCAAGCGGGTTGTCCATGCCGACCGTGTCCCACTTGGAGCCGTCAGAGCCCCAGACGGTCTTGGAGATGCCAGCGGTCTCGCTCGGGCCGACGATCGCGGCCCCTGCACCGTCGCCGAGGAGAAACGAGATGCTGCGGTCGGTCGGCTTGACCAGCTCGGACAGCTTCTCGGCGCCCACGACCAGCACGTACTCGGCGAGGCCGGAGCGGATGAAGGAGTCGGCCTGGGCGATGCCATACGTGTAGCCGGCGCAGGCGGCCGAGATGTCGTAGGCCGGGGCGGGATTCGCTCCGATCCGGTCGGCGAGCAGCGCGGCAAGCGACGGGGTCTGCACGGTATTGCTGATGGTCGAGACGAGGACGACGCCGATCTGCTCCGGGCGGATGCCGGCCTTCTCGATCGCCTCCAGGGAGGCCGTTGTCGCGAGGTCGACCGCGTCGATGTCGGCGGAGGCGCGGCGGCGCTCGATGATGCCGGTGCGCTGGCGGATCCACTCGTCGGAGGAGTTAATCGGCTCGATCAAGTCGTCGTTCGGGACGACGAGATCGCCGCGAGCCGCGCCGATGCCCAGGATGCGGGTATAGGCGCTGCCGCTGGACTGGGTGAGGGAAGGGGTCGTCATGGGGTCTCTCCTACTGGGCGGCGTGCTCGTCGAGGAAGGCACGGGCGGCGCCTAGATCGTCGGGGGACTTGATGGCGATGCTCGGCACGCCCTTGAGACCGCGCTTGGCGAGGCCGACCAGCGCGCCGGCGGGGGCCAGTTCGATGATCCCGGTGATGCCCGCCTCGGCGAACGCCGCCATACAGAGGTCCCAGCGGACGGGGGAGGCGACCTGGCCCACGAGCAGCTCGAGGAATCGCGCGCCGGACGTGACCAGGGAGCCGTCACGGTTCGTCCAGAGCCGCAGCGACGGATCGGCGGGCGCGAGTTCGGCGGCGACGGTGGCGAGGGAATCTCGGGCAGACGCCATGTAGTGGGTGTGGAAAGCGCCGGCGACCTGCAGGGGGATCACTCGCGTGCCGTGGAGGGGCTCCTCCTTGAGGGCCGCGAGCGCGTCCACGGCGCCGGCCACCACGATCTGGCCGCCGCCGTTGTAGTTGGCGGGCTCGAGTCCAAGTGCGTCCAGACGTGCGAGAAGGGCCTCCTCGTCGCCGCCGAGCACCGCGCTCATGGCGGTCGGGGTGGCGGCGGCAGCATCGGCCATGGCTCGCGCGCGCTCGCGCACGAACACCAGCGCGTCGGCTTCAGAGAGGACACCCGCTCCGGCGGCGGCGGTGATCTCGCCCACCGAGTGCCCGGCGATGCCGGCGATCCGGTCGCGGCGACCGCCCTCGAGGAGCGCGGCGAGGCTGACCAGCCCGGCGGACACGATCAGCGGCTGCGCGACCGCGGTGTCGCGGAGGGTGTCCCCATCCGACTCTGTGCCGTGAGCGGCGAGGTCGATGCCGACCGCCTCCGAGTGCGCGGCGACCTGCTCGGCGACGGAGGGTACGTCGAGCCAGGGCGCAAGGAAACCTGGGGTCTGGGAGCCCTGACCCGGGGCGACAACGACGATCACGATATCCAGTCTTCCGATCTGCGCACGCGAGTGCGGCGCGTGGAGTGACAGACGAACGACAAGGAGCTTGTCGCGGGTCTACAACCGTCAGCCACGTGCGGGCCGACGGCGGACAGCACCGTCCGGGTCGCTCATCGAACCGAGGATCAGCGCGGACTGCAGGATGAGCGCCTCCCGCGCGCCCGTCGCATCCCAGCCGATCACCTCGGCCACGCGCTTGAGGCGGTAGCGCACTGTGTTCGGGTGGACGAAGAGTTCCCGCGCCGTCGCCTCCAGCGAGCGACCGTTGTCGAGGTAGGCCCAGAGCGTGGTCAGCAGCTCGGTCGAATGCTTCTGCAACGGGCGATAGATCCGGGTGATCAGGCTCTGCCGGGCGAGCGGATCGCCGGCAAGGGCGCGCTCGGGGAGGAGATCGTCGGCGCTGACGGGACGAGGAGCGTTCCTCCACGAGCGAGCGACAGCGAAGCCTGCGAGGGCAGCACGGGCGCTCCGGGAGGCGTCCACGAGTGTCGGCACCTCGTGGCCGAGCACGAGGTGACCCGTGCCGAACCCCGGCTCGAGCGCCTCGGCAATCTCGAGGAACCCGACAGGCGGACCGGTCTCCTCCGTCGCGTTCTCGCTTGGCTCAGCGCGGCCGATGACGAGGACGAGGCGACTGCCCTGCACTCCGATCAGCACGTCGGCGTTCATGTGCCGCGCAGTGCGGCGCAGCTGGTCGACGTCGAGCATCTTGGGAGCGGTCCCCACGAGCACCGCGACCTCGCCGTGGCCGTGCCAGCCGAGAGCGGCGATGCGGCTCGGGAGTTCGTCATCGGCCTCGCCCGTGAGGATGGAGTCGACGACGAGGGCCTCAAGGCGCGCATCCCAGAGCCCGCGGGCCTCGGCGGCGCGGGCATAGACGTCGGCCGCGGCGAAGGCGATCTCGCGCGAGTAGAGCAGGATCGCCTCGCGAAGGTCTTCGCCGCCGTTCCTAATGCGGTCCTCGACCACCTCGACGGTGACCTTGATCAGCTGAAGTGTCTGCGTCAGTGACACCGAGCGGAGCAACTCGCGTGGGGCCGCGCCGAACACGTCGGCAGCGATCCACGGCGTCGCGGACGGGTCGTCGAACCACGAGATGAACGACGTAATACCCGCCTGGGCGACGAGGCCCACGGCGGAGCGTCGGCCCGGGGGCATGCTGCCGTACCAGGGCAGCGTGTCCTCGAGACGCTTGATCGTCTGCGTCGAAAGCTCACCCGCGAGGGTGCGCAGCCAGGCGAGGGTCTGCTCCTTCGTCCGCGGAGCGGGTTCCTGCGAGGGCACAGACTCGTCCGTCAGCTCTCGCCGCCCGCGTTGCCGGTGGTGCCGGCGTTGACGTCGAGCAACTGGTACTTCTCGATGGCCTGGACGGCGAGCGAGGGATCGACCTCGCCGCGCTTGGCGAGCAGCTGCAACGTGCGCACGACGACTGACGGACCGTCGATCTGGAAGTAGCGCCGCGCGGCCGCTCGAGTGTCCGAGAAGCCGAAGTCGTCCGCTCCGAGCGTCGCGAAGTCGCCCGGGATGAACTGACGCAGCTGGTCGGGGACCTGGTGCGAGAAGTCGGACACGGCGACAAAGGGACCCTTCGCGTCGGCGAGCTTCTGTGTCACGTAGGGCACTCGCTCAGCGTCCTGCGGGTGCAGGAAGTTGTGCTGCTCGGCCTTGATGCCGTCACGGCGCAGTTCGTTCCACGAGGTGACCGACCAGACGTCCGCCGAGACGCCCCAGTCTTCGGCGAGGAGTTTCTGCGCCTCGATGGCCCACGGTACGGCGACGCCGGACGCGAGCAGCTGCGCCTTCGGCCCGTCCCACTGGCCCCAGGCGATGCGGTGGATGCCGCGCACGATGCCCTCGACGTCGACGTCCTCCGGTTCCTTCGGCTGCACGATGGGCTCGTTGTACACCGTGATGTAGTACATGACGTTCGGATCGGGGTGCTGCCCGCCGTACATCCGGTCGAGACCGGACTGCACGATGTGCGCGATCTCATACCCGTACGCCGGGTCGTAGCTGACCACGGCTGGGTTCGTTGCCGCAAGGATCGGAGAGTGCCCGTCCGCGTGCTGCAGGCCCTCGCCGGTGAGCGTGGTGCGCCCGGCAGTGGCGCCAATCATGAAGCCCCGCGACATCATGTCGCCCGCCGCCCAGATGGCGTCGCCCGTGCGCTGGAACCCGAACATCGAGTAGAAGACGTAGACCGGGATGAGCGGCTCGCCCTGCGTCGCGTACGACGTGCCGATCGCGGTGAACGCTGCGAGGGCACCCGCCTCGTTGATCCCGACGTGCAGGATCTGGCCCTGTGGGCTCTCCTTGTACGCCAGGAGCAGTTCGCGGTCGACCGACGTGTAGTGCTGGCCGCGCGGGTTGTAGATCTTCGCATTCGGGAAGAACGCGTCCATGCCGAAGGTGCGGGCCTCGTCGGGGATGATCGGGACGACGCGGTTGCCGAAGTCCTTCGAGCGCAGGATGTCCTTGAGGATGCGCACGAACGCCATCGTCGTGGCGACCTCCTGCGTCCCCGAGCCCTTCTTGCCGATGGCATAGGCGGAGTCGTCTGGCAGGTTCAGCTGCGTGTACTTCGAGCGGCGCTCGGGCAGGTAGCCGCCGAGGGCGCGACGACGCTCCTGCAGGTACTCGATCGCCTCGTCGCTCTGACCGGGGTGGTAGTACGGCGGGAGGTAGGGGTTCTCCTCGAGCTGCGCATCCGTAATCGGGATGCGCATCGTGTCGCGGAACGTCTTGAGGTTGTCCAGCGTCATTTTCTTCATCTGGTGGGTCGCGTTGCGGCCCTCGAAGCTGCGGCCGAGACCGTAGCCCTTGATGGTGTGCGCGAGGATGACGGTCGGCTGGCCCTTGTGCTCCGTCGCGGCCTTCATGGCGGCGTAGATCTTGCGGTAGTCGTGGCCACCGCGGCGAAGACCCCAGATCTGCTCATCGGAGTAGTCCTCGACGAGCTTCGCGGCGCGCGGGTCGCGGCCGAAGAAGTTCTCGCGGACGTAGGCGCCGTCCTCGGTCTTGTAGGTCTGGAAGTCGCCGTCGGGCGTCTTATTCATCAGGTCCAGGAGCGCGCCCTCGGTGTCGCGAGCAAGCAGATCGTCCCACTCGCGGCCCCAGATGAGCTTGATGACGTTCCAGCCGGCACCGCGGAAGTACGACTCGAGCTCTTGCACGATTTTGCCGTTGCCGCGGACGGGGCCGTCGAGGCGCTGCAAATTGCAGTTAACGATGAAGTTGAGGTTGTCGAGGCCGTCGTTCGCCGCGACCTGGAGCTGACCGCGGGATTCGACCTCGTCCATCTCACCGTCGCCGAGGAACGCCCAGACCTGCTGGTCGGAAGCGTCCTTGATGCCGCGGTTGGTGAGGTACTTGTTTGCCTGCGCCTGGTAAATCGCGTTGATGGGTCCGAGACCCATCGACACGGTCGGGAACTGCCAGAACTCGGGCATGAGGCGCGGGTGCGGATAGCTGGAGAGCCCGCCACCGGCGTGCGACTTCTCCTGACGGAACCCGTCGAGCTGGTGCTCGCTTAGGCGTCCCTCGAGGAAGGCGCGGGCGTAGGGACCGGGGGAGGCGTGCCCCTGAATGAAGATCTGATCGCCGCCACCCGGGTGGTCCTGGCCGCGGAAGAAGTGGTTGAAGCCGACCTCGTAGAGCGAGGCGCTCGACGCGTAGGTCGAGATGTGGCCGCCGACCCCGATGCCCGGACGCTGTGCCCGGTGCACGAGGATCGCCGCATTCCAGCGGATCCACGCGCGATACCGGCGCTCGACGTCCTCATTGCCCGGGAAGTCGGGCTCGTTCTCGGCCGCGATCGTGTTGATGTAGTCCGTCGTCGGCACCATCGGCACGCCGAGGTGCAGCTCTTTCGAGCGCTTGAGGAGACTGAGCATGACGTCGCGTCCGCGACCCGCACCCCGCTCTTCGACGAGCGCGTCGAGCGACTCGTTCCACTCCGACGTTTCCTCGGGGTCCGAGTCCACGTGACCGACGGAATACGGGTCCTGATCGTTAACAGTCACCCTCGACCTCTCTCTGGGGGCAGATCGTGCCCGAGACATCACTCTCATGAAGCGGTGCGGATCCGCGGATTCGGGGCTCGGATGACGAGCCGCGCGCGGGCACCTCCGTCAGCCTACCGATTTCGGCGGCCTTGGGCCGCATGAGGACTGTGGCGATCCACGACGGAACCGCCGAGGATTGTCCCCCTTCGACGGGCTTTTTTCTTGGTAAATCGGAGAAGCGGGGCTAGCATTTCCCCTCGTGCTCGCGCGATTCTCGTGCGCACGGAAGGACATCGACACGATGGCTCTCGAGAAGCTGACTTTGGCTCCCGACTTCGAACTCGCGAATCAGTACGGCGAGCGCATCCAGCTGGGCGACTTCCACGGGCGGCGTAACGTCGCCCTGGTATTTTTTCCCCTCGCCTTCTCCGGCACCTGCACTGGCGAATTCTGCAGTCTGCGCGAGAATGTGTCGCTGTTCCAGCACGCAGAGGTTGAGCTGATCGGGATTTCTGTCGACTCGAAGCACACGTTGCGCGCCTGGGGCGAGAAGCAGGGCTACGACTTCACGCTGCTCTCGGACTTCTGGCCGCACGGAGACGTGGCCAAGGAGTACGGCGTGTTCCTGGAGGGCAAGGGCTACGCGGCCCGCGCGACGTTCCTGATCGACAAAGCGGGCGTCATCCGCGACACCTTCATAACCGCTCCTGGCGAGCCCCGCACGATCGACGCCTACCGCGCCGCCATCGAGGCGCTCGCTCCCGCGCACGTCTGACGCTTCGGGCGAGGAGACCGTGGGCGAGACGCGGCGCCTGTCGTAGTATCGAGATGCTCGTCGGCGGTGTGCCGCGCGACGGGGGCCTTTAGCTCAGTTGGTAGAGCGCCACGTTTACACCGTGGATGTCATCGGTTCGAGCCCGGTAGGGCCCACCACAGCCGCCAAGGTCAGCGCAGCCGCCGCGGTCAGCGCGATTGGCGGCGCTTGTAGGGCTTGGGCTGGCCCTTGACGATCGGGGCGCGACCCGTTCCCTTGGACGCCTTTGCCTTGCCGCCCGACTTCGGCGCCGACTCTGGCTCGTCGCCCAAAGCAGCCAGCTCCTCGCGAGCCTGTGCTAGGCGCTGCCGGCCGGCGGCGGTGAGCGTGGTCGTTGCTGCGCCGGGTTCGAAGAGAGGCGTGCCGAGATCGAGTTCGACGGCGGCGACGGAGGAGTCGAGCTTCTGCCGCGAGATCCCGAGCCGCTCGGCGGCGCGCACGAAGTGCAGCTCCTCGGCGACTGCCACGAAATGGCGCAGCTGGCTGACCTTCATCCGAACCCTCCACGGCCGCGCTCTGCGGCGTGACCACGGTACGCGGTCAGGGGCACAGGTCAGAACCGACTAGCGCAGTGGCGAGCCTGTTGTCTGAGAACGGAATCAGTCGATTCGCGCCACTCGGGACGACGGCCGTTGCCGGGTTCGGCCCACGGGCCTACGGTCACGCCGGTGGCCAGACCCGGAGCCGGCCAGAAAAAGAGGCTGATGTGTGCGCGCTCATCTACAGCGGGATCGCATCGCTGGACGGTTATGTGAACGACGAGGACGGAGAATTCGCCTGGGCCAAGCCGCGCGCCGAGGTGCACCGGTTCATCACGGAGCGGGATGCGCCTGTCGGCACCTACCTCTACGGCCGGCGGATGTACGAGACGATGCGCGCCTGGGAGGAGCCGTTCGTCCTCGCCAAGGAATATTCGTTCATTCGCGACTTCCAAGAAATGTGGTGGGAGGCGAGCAAGATCGTGTTCTCGACGACACTGCAGGACGTCACGACGCGCCGCACGCGGCTCGAGGCTGAGTTCGACACCGTGGTCGTCGCGGCGAGGGTACAGGCCCTCGCGCACGACGTGTCCATCGGGGGTCCGACCCTCGCCGCAACGGCTTTGTTCGCCGGCATCGTCGACGAGGTGCAGCTCTATACAGTTCCGGTCGCCGTGGGTGGGGGGACGCGCTTTCTCCCGAGCGGCTTCGAGGCCCGGCTCGAGCTTCGCGAAGAGCAGACTTTTTCGGACGGAACACTCTTCACGCGCTACAGCGTGCGGCGGTGACCCTGGCTCTACTCGGCGCCCACGAGGGCGGCGATCCGCGAGGCGACCCGGGCTCCCTGAGCGCGGCCCGCCCGAGCTGACGCGGCACGGACAGCCGGATCGAGGGAGTTCGGTCCGAAGGCGGCGACGGACGCCTCGTCGGCGTAGAGCACCTCGACCCGGGAACCGGCGAGGGCGTCAAGCTCCGTCGTCGGGATCAGGCCCGCACCCGGCGTGCCCATGCCCGGGAGCGGAGTGACGACGAGTACCCAGTCGGCACCTGCGGCAAGGTCGGCGTTGCTGCCGGAGCGCACACCGCCGTCCATGTAGCGCACGCCGTCGATGCTGACGGGTGGCCAGACGCCGGGCACGGCGCAGCTGGCCGAGATCGCGTCGACCAGCGGGACTCCGTCGGCCCGCTCGAAGACTCGGAGCGCGCCTGTCGCGGTGTCGACAGCCGTCATGAGGAGCCGTTGCTCTGGCCAGTCGGCGTCACCGACGCGCGCGGCGATCACGGCGCGGCGCGTGCCCTCGGGCAGGGTGGCCGTCTCGAGAGCGAGCACGCCCATGCGGCGCCGGGCGTCCTCGGGCGAGGCTGCTCCCTCGACGGCTGCGGCGAAGAGAGCCTGGAGGCGCTCGCCATCGACGTTGGCGCCGATCTCGGCCGACTCCTCCTGCAGCTGCGCGTCGTACGCCTCGTCGAGTCCGGTGCCGGTGCTCAGCTGGGCGGCGACGGCGGATCCGGCCGATGTGCCGATCAAGGTGGTCGAGGGGTCGAGCAGCTGGCGGGCGGTCTCGGGGGAGGCGTCGGCGAGACCACGGAGGATCCCGAGTTCCCAGGCAATTCCGGCGAGGCCGCCGCCGGCGAGGACGAGTGCACCAGGCATGAGCGAGGTCCTTTCGATCAGGAGGGGGAGGCGGCGGGAGTGCGTCGCAGGACCAACGCTGTCACATCGTCGTGCGCGTCCATTGCGAGCTCGTGCAGGTGCGCGAAGAGGGCGTCGTCGTCGCCGGCGCGCACGAGCGGGGCAAGTGTGTCGAAGGCGTCGAGTCCGCCGCCCAGGGCGTCGAGCAGGCCGTCGCTGCAGCAGAGCACCGTGTCGCCCGGGGCGAGAAATCGCTGCTCTTCGTACCAGGAGCCGTCGGCCGTGATGCCCAGCGGGAACCCGGTCGAGGCGAGTCGTTCCGTCGAGCCGTCGGACCGGAGCAGCAGGGTCAGCCCGTGCCCGACATCGACGAAGGTGAACGCGCCACTGACGGGATCAAGGCGCGCCACCAGGGCGGTGGCGAACATCCCCGTCGCCGTGAGATCGGCCATCAGCTGCTGGTTGACCGCGGCGACGGCATCGGCGGGAGCGAGTGAGGGTCTGGCTTGGAAGGCGGACCGGATCGCCGCGGCCACGAGCGCCGCGGAAACGCCCTTCCCCATCACGTCGACCAGTTCGAGCGTCAGCGCGCCGTCGGCGAACCGCCACGCGGTGTAGTCACCGGCGACCTCATGCAGAGAATCGGTCATAGCGTCGATGCTCCAGTTGCCCTCGGCGACCCGGTCGGAACGCAGGCGTCGCTGAGTGTCGCGGCCACGCTCCGAGAGCATGATCTCGAGCAGCTCCCGCTCGGCCCATCGCCCGAGTTCCTCGAGGATGGTGCGGTCCTCGTCCGTCAAGCGGCGCGCCTCGCTATCGATGACGCAGAGGGTGCCCACGCGGATGCCGCCGCCGACGGTCAGTGGTCGTCCCGCATAGAAGCGAACGTGCGGCGCGCCGGTGACGACACCGCGCTGAGCGAAGCGCGGGTCGGTCGTCGCGTCCTCCACCACGAGGAGGTCCGGCTGCTGCACGGCGACGTCGCACATCGACTCGGCGCGGGGCATGCGGCGCGTGCCGGGCGGGCGAAGCGGCGACTTCGTGAACTGCGTCGTCTCCTCGAGGATGTTGATCTCGGCGAGGGGTACGCGCAGTAGTTGACGAGCGACCCGGGTGATGCGGTCGAAGCGCTCCTGCGGCGTGACGACGCTGATGTCGAGTTCGGCGACCGAGGCGAGCCGGATGTGCTCGGCTGCCTCGCTCATGTTCGCGCTCTGGCGAGGGTCCAGAGGTTCTGGCCATCGACGCGCCGGTAGGAGAACTCGCTCACGAGAGCGTGGATGAAGGGGATACCTCGGCCGGCCTCCTCCCACTCGTCGGGCATCGGGCGGACGTCCGCGACCTCGGCGGGCGCTTCCTCGGCGGAATCGTTGAGCGACGCGCGCAGCTCGGTTGCGCTGACGTGGATCTCGACGACGCAGATGACGTGGCGGTAGGAGTGCGCGTGCTGGACGATGTTCGACGTCAGCTCGATCAGCGCCGTCTCGAAGGACATGCGATCGACACGCTCGACGTCCGGAGCCTCCTCCCAGAGCTCGGTGAGGGACTGGTGCACAACGCTGACGCCATCCTCCGGCGGTGTGCGCACGACGAAGGAGCGCTCAGGCACGACAGGCCTCCTCGACGGTCGCGGTGCTGCCGAGGAGCCGGTCGAGGTTGGAGAGTCGCAGCACCAGAGCCGGCTGCTCCCCGGCGGCGGCGACGCGCAAAGAGCCACCGACGCGGCGCGCTTCCTTCAGGCAGGCGACGAGCACGCCGAGGCCGGAGGAATCGAGGAACTGCACTCCCGCAAGGTCGACCACGACCCGGATCTCGCCCGCCTCGAGGGCGTGGCGCAGGACGGCCTCGAGTTCCCACGAGGAGGAGAGGTCGAGGTGGCCGGACGGGCGGACGATGACGATGTCCGGCTCGATCCGCTCGGTGCTGATCGTCGCTCTGGGTTCCATGGCTGCTCCTGACCGACGGGCACGCGGCTCCACAGGGAGGCGTGTCGTGAACGCGGCCGGATGACACGACCGTGAGGCTCTTTCAACCGGTGGTCAATTACCGGCGAGTGTGTCTCGGACAGACCGTACAAGGGATCGTCCCGACCCGAGCAAGGCGTGACCGCTAGGCGGAAACTTCCGCGGTGCGAAGGGCTGTGCAGGAGCGTCGGCTCACGCCCTCGCGGCAGCCAGAGCGTCGGCAGCGAGACGGACGGACTCCTTGCGGTCGCGGAGCCACAGCGGTACCGAGACCGCGTGCACGCCCGCCGAAGCGAGGGATGCGACCGCGTCCGCGTCCTCCTCACCGACGAGCCACGCGTCGAGGAGCCCGCCCTCGCGGCGCGCACCGTAGTGCCGTCCGACGGCCTCGGCCGATGTCTCGATTCCGATCGCCGCGAGGCAGGCGTCCGCCATGCCGCGTACCACGGCCCCACCGATCACAGGTGACACTCCCACGACGGGAGCGGCGGTGCTGCGGAGGGCATCCGCGATGCCGGGGACACCGAGAATGGTCCCGATCGACACGACGGGATTCGAGGGCGCGATCAGGACCGCGTCGGTGTCGGCGATCGCCGCCAGCACCCCCGGTGCCGGACGGGCGCTCTCCACGCCGCGCTGCACGAAGCGGCGGGCGGGGACCGAGGCGCGCAGACGCACCCACCACTCCTCGAAGTGCAGAAGTCGCACCCCCTCCCCGGGGAGGTCGACCTCGACGTGCGTTTCCACGTCCTGATCGGACATCGGGAGAAGGCGCACACCGAGCGGCCAGCGCGCGGTGATGCGGGCGGTCGCCTCCGAGAGCGTGAGCCCGTCGCGCAGCATCGAGGTGCGCGCGAGGTGAGTGCCGAGATCAAGGTCGCCGAGGGTGAACCACGGCCAGCCGACGCCGAAGGCGGCGAGTTCGGCTGAGACCCGCTCGCTCTCGCCTGCGCGCCCCCAGCCACGCTCGGTGTCATTGACGCCGCCGAGCGCATAGGTGAGCGAGTCGAGGTCGGGGCACACTTTAAGGCCGGTGAGCCACAAATCATCGCCCGTATTGGCGATGACGGTGATCTCGCTCGCCTCGCCTCCCGCCGCCTCGACATCGCGGAGGTGCTCGCGAACCGCCGAAGTGAAGCGGGCTCCGCCGACGCCGCCGGCCAGGATCGTGATGCGCATCCGTTCACGCTAGCGCGGGGCCTCTGCGCGGAGTCGGGCCGGTTGTGATTGCCATCGGGCTCGACGGGGACCACAGTGGGTCCACGCCCCCGGCTCCGCACTGCCAGGCGAAGCAGGACCGGAGCCCGACCGGGACGCCCGAGCATGGAGGTACCGATGACCATCGTCCGCGCAGCGATCACCCAGACCACCTGGACCGGCGACAAGGAGTCGATGCTCGACAAGCACGAGCAGTTCGCCAGGGACGCGGCCGCCCAGGGTGCGCAGATCCTCTGCTTTCAGGAGCTTTTTTACGGCCCGTACTTCGGGATCACCGAGGATAAGAAGTACTACCGCTACGCCGAGCCCGCTGACGGCCCGATCGTGCAGCGCTTTGCCGCACTCGCCGCTGAGCTGCACCTGGTGATGGTGCTCCCGATCTACGAGGAGGACATCACCGGCGTCTATTACAACACCGCGGTCGTGGTCGACGCGGATGGGACGATTCTCGGCAAATACCGCAAGCACCACATCCCGCACCTCGACCGGTTCTGGGAAAAGTTCTACTTCCGCCCCGGCAATCTCGGTTATCCGGTGTTCGATACCGCCGTCGGAAAGGTCGGCGTCTACATCTGTTACGACCGCCACTTCCCGGAGGGCTGGCGCGAGCTCGGGCTGAACGGCGCGCACCTGGTCTTCAACCCCAACGCCACCAAGCCCGGCCTCTCGAACCGGCTGTGGGAGGTCGAGGGCCCGGCGGCCGCGGTGGCGAACGGCTACTTCGTGCTCCAGCCCAATCGGGTCGGTCTTGAGGACAACGAGTACGGCGAGCTCGCCGTGAACTTCTACGGCACGAGCCAGGTCATCGATCCGCGTGGGAACTTCGTCGGTGAGCGGGGCTCGGGCGAGAGCGAGGACATCCTGATCCGCGATCTGGAGATGGACATGGTGCAGCAGATGCGCGACGACTGGCAGTTCTACCGCGACCGTCGGCCGGAGTCGTACACCAGCATTCCGAAGCCGTAATTGCCTAGCGAGAGAAGGAGCACCGATGAAGACCCTTATCACCGGCGGCACGGTCGTCAACGCGACCGGAACTGGAGCAGCCGATGTCCTGATCGATGGCGAGAGCATCGCCGCGGTCCTCGCTCCCGGATCGACGCTCCTGGGCTTCGATCTGCCGGCCCACGTTGACCGCGTGATCGACGCCACGGGCAAGTACGTCATCCCCGGCGGAATCGACGCGCACACACACATGGAAATGCCGTTCGGCGGCACCTTCGCCTCGGACACCTTCGAGACGGGCACGCGGGCTGCGGCCTGGGGAGGCACCACCTCGATCGTGGACTTCGTGGTGCAGTATCCGGGTGAGAACGTCGTGGATCGCTATCACGCGTGGCAGGAGAAGGCGGCGGGGAACTGCGCGATCGACTACGGCTTCCACCAGATCCTGTCCGACGTTCAGGATTCGTCACTGGTCGCAATGGACGAGTTGATGCGCGAGGGGGTCACGAGCTTCAAGCTGTTCATGGCCTACAAGGGCGTGTTTCTCTCCGATGATGGGCAGATCCTGCGGGCATTCCAGAAGGGTGCCGAGAACGGCGCGATGATGATGATGCACGCCGAGAATGGCGCCCTCATCGATGAGCTAGTGCAGCAGACGCTCGCGGCGGGAAACACGTCTCCCTACTTCCACGGCACCTCGCGGCCGTGGCAGGCGGAAGAGGAAGCGACGCACCGCGCGATCATGATTGCGGACCTCACCGGAGCGCCCCTCTACGTCGTGCACGTCTCGGCGAAGCAGGCGGTGGAGCAGATCGCGCAGGCTCGCGACCGCGGGATGAACGTGTTCGGCGAGACCTGCCCGCAGTACCTCTACCTCTCGCTCGAGGAGCAGCTCGGCGCTCCCGGGTTCGACGGCGCGAAGTGGGTGTGCTCCACTCCGCTGCGCTCACGGGCCCAGGGGCATCAGCACCATATGTGGCAGTCGCTGCGGACGAACGACATCCAGATGGTCTCGACCGACCACTGCCCGTTCTGCATGAAGGGCCAGAAGGACATGGGCCTTGGCGACTTCTCGAAGATCCCGAACGGGATCGGCTCTGTCGAGCACCGGATGGACCTGATGTACCAGGGGGTCGTCTCGGGGCAGATCACCCTCCCGCGCTGGGTGGAGCTCACCTCGACCACGCCGGCCCGAATGTTCGGGATGTACGGGAAGAAAGGTGTCATTCAGCCGGGCGCGGATGGCGATGTCGTCGTCTACGACCCGAACGGCCACACCTCGATTGGCATCGGGGAGGGCCGCAGCCACCACATGAGCATGGACTACTCGGCCTGGGAGGGATTCGAGATCGACGGGCACGTCGACACCGTGATCTCGCGGGGCAAGGTCGTCGTCGACTCCCGCGAGTACATCGGAGCGAAGGGTGACGGGAAGTACATCCCGCGCGGCCTCTCGCAGTATCTGATCTGATAAAGCAGTATCTGATCTGAAAAAGGAATCCCATGGACTTCGGAGTCGTTCTCCAGACCAACCCGCCCGCCTCGCGCACCGTCGCGCTCGCCGTTCTCGCCGAGACCTACGGCTTCGACTACGCGTGGACTTTCGACTCGCACCTGCTCTGGCAGGAGCCCTACGTGATCTACTCGCAGATCCTCGAGAAGACCCACCGGATCACGGTCGGCCCGATGGTCACTAACCCGGCCACGCGAGACTGGACGGTCATCGCCTCGCTGCACGCGACGCTGAACGAGATGTACGGCAACCGCACGGTCTGTGGGATCGGTCGCGGTGACTCCGCCGTGCGCGTGACCGGCGGTGCCCCGACGACGCTCAGGACGCTGCGGGAGTCGATCCACGTCATCCGCGAGCTGGCGAATAGCCGCCCGGTCGAGTACAACGGCCGGACGCTGCAGTTCCCGTGGAGCCGAGGCTCATCGCTGGAGATGTGGGTCGCCGCCTACGGCCCGCTCGCGCTGAAGCTGGCGGGCGAGTTTGGTGACGGCTTCATCCTCCAGCTGGCCGACGTCGACATCGCGCGCTGGATGATCGGGGCGGTCAAGGAGGCTGCGGCGAACGCGGGCCGCGATCCGGAGTCGCTGCAGTTCTGCGCGGCGGCCCCGATGTACATCGGAACCGACCGCGAGCACATGCGCGACCAGACCCGCTGGTTCGGCGGCATGGTCGGCAATCACGTCGCCGACATCGTAGGGCGCCACGGCGCCTCCGGGGCGGTGCCGCAGGCGCTCACCGACTACATCGCCGGGCGCGAGAGCTATGACTACAACGAGCACGGGCGGGCCGGGAACAGCCACACGTCGTTCGTGCCGGACGAGATCGTGGAGCGCTTCTGCGTGCTCGGCACGGCGGAGGAGCACATCCAGAAGCTCCAGGCGCTCGCTGAGATTGGCGTCACGCAGTTCGCCGGCTACCTCCAGCACGACAACAAGGAGGAGACGCTCCGTGTGTACGGCGAGCGCGTCATCCCGGCCCTGCGCGAGCACATCGTGGCGCAGGCGCCTAGCCGAGTACCTGATAGGCGAGGCGGTAGGTAGTCGCCGCGGCGGGCGTGCCGTCGAAGCCGAACGCCCAGCCGGTGCCATCGGATTTCGCGGTGCCATACGCGCGAAGAGCGGCGGTCGCTCGGTCGACCGGCGTGATCTGCGCGACGGGCATGCGGTCGTACGGCACGGCGAAGGCGATCTCGCCGATTCCGCCGGGGGACGGAGCCGATCCGGTCGTGATCGTGATCTGACCGGCAAGGTCGGTACCCACGACACTGATGGTGCCGCCGCTGCCAGCGTTCGGGCCGACGGTGACGGCGCCTACGCCGAGGGTCAGGCTGCCCTTGACGTGGCGCCCGACCAGGACGTCCCGCGTCGTGCGCAGCGTGCCCTGATGCGTCCAGGTGCGGTAGACGTTCGCCGGTCGGTTGTCGATGACCAGTGGGACGTCCGAGGTCGCGATCGTGGTTGACGGGTCGAGAGTGACGTTCGCGCCGAATTCCGGGCGGATGACGATCGCGGAGGAGGTGCACCGGCCGAACTGGGTGCCGATGAAGGCGACATCATTACCCGCCCGGAGGTCGACGAGCGTCGGTGTGGGCTTGTGGGATTCGTCGTTCTTCGTGCCGAGAATCTGACCACCGATGAAACGGACGCCCATGTCCAGAGGAGCCTCTTCCCGGGTCATCTGACGCTGCACGAGGACGACCGGGATCGGGCCGCCGCCGAAGATGAAGGGCGAGACGAGTTCGAGACCCATGACGTTGCCGATTCGAACGATGGCAGAATCCGCTTTCACGCTTTCGGTCGGCCATTTCGACGCCTCGGCTTCGACGTGAAGGTGCAGGATCCGGACGAATTCGGCCCAGTAGTTGCCGCTCTTGCCGTACGCGATATCAAATTGGGGACCGCCGACGTACCTCTCGATGGTCAGCCCAGCGAAGTCGACCGTGTTGTTCTCGCCATTGGCGAAGCCTTTTTCCGTCGGCCCGCGAAGCACGACTGCGGCGGAACCGTCGACGGACTTGCCATCGGTGATCTTCACATCCAGCCAGTGATTGTTGTTCATGTGGTCGATGAGGAGGACGGTCCCAAACTTGGAAAAGAAGTTGACATGGGCCATGGTGAACTCGAAACCGTCGAGAACATGCATGAGTGGGAAGCCGGTCGCAGGATAGTTGTTGCCGCGCAGCGCGATATTGGTGATGGAGATTCCTCCGCCTGCGATCCGCAGCATGGCACCCGTGTTGTCGCTCACGTGCACGAAATTCACCGTGTTCTCGAGCCCATGGTTGGGGTTCACGTTGAATGCCGCACCGCGCGAGCCAAGACCGGCGAGATGCACGCCCGACTTCACGGTCACCGAGTTCATCCGGTAGGACCCCGGCGGGAAGGCGATGATGCCGCCTCCCTTCGCGGTCACCGAGTCGATCAGCGCCTGCAGCGCGGCAGTATTGTCGATCGGCGCCGAGCCCGACTGGATTCCGTTATCGACGGCGTTGATGAGCAGTTCGCCCTTGCCGACCGGACGTGCGCCCGTCGTCGTGAGCACCCGATCCGGGAGGTTGTCGACGGGAACCTTTTTGTCGTCCCCCAGCGGCGCGACACCCCCAGCGGCGCCCACCTCGTCGCGGTGGACGTAGGTATCGTGTCCGGGGTCTGCGGAAGTGCCGGCCATGTGAAGGTCCTTTCACTGACGGTCACCCCACTGTGGAGCGACCAATTCTTTAGGTGAGCCAGACTCACCCTAGCACCGTCACTGCGGCTCACCGGCGGGGGAGTAAGCTCGATCCTTGTGACTCACTTCAAGAAGACGGCGTTCAGCGTGAATGTACGCGACCTCGTGAGGCGCCCGGGCGAGATGCGGGAGCATCGCCTCGAACTCGAGGCGCCGGAGCAATTCGGCGAGGGGATCGTCGCGGTACGGACGGGCTCGGCGCTCGATCTCGACGTCCGCGTCGAGTCGGTGCACGAGGGGATTCTGGCCAGCGTCGAGGTCTCGGCCCTGGCTGTCGGTGAATGCAGCCGCTGCCTGACCGACATCTCTCTGCCTGTCGAAGTCGAGTTCCAGGAACTTTTCGCGTACTCTTCTGACGAAGCTTTCGACTATGAGGTTCACGACGACCACGTGGATCTTGAACCTCTGGTCAGGGATGCGGTGGTTCTGTCGCTGCCGTTCCAGCCGGTCTGCCGGCCGGACTGTCCGGGCCTCGACCCCGTCACGGGGGAGCGGCTGGCCGATTCCGCCACGCCCGAACCCGAGGCGCCGCGCGACTCCCGGTGGGCTGTGCTCGCCGACAGGGCTTCCGCAGACAGCGTTTCCGCAGACAGTGGTGAGGGCGCGACCGCCCGCACCGAATCCGACTAGAGGTAGAGAAGAGAGAATCATGGCTGTTCCCAAGAGGAAGAAGTCCCGCGCGAACACCCACGCCCGCCGCTCGCAGTGGAAGGCGGAGGTCCCTCCCCTGGTCAAGACCATCGAGAACGGCAAGGTCGTCTACAGCCTTCCCCACCGCGCCAAGGTCGTCGAGGACTCCGCGGGCACCGCGCTGTTCCTCGAGTACAAGGGCCGCAAGGTCGCCGACGTCTGATTCGCTCCCGTGCCGTCCCGCGGTTCAAGGTGAACCAGACCTCTGCACGACCCTCCAGCGACGACCGGTCGCGTCTGGAGGCCACGCTCGGCGTGAGCCTCGACGGTGAACTCTTCGAGCTTGCCCTGACGCACCGGTCGTTCGCGTTCGAGCACGGCGGCATCCCGCACAACGAGCGACTCGAGTTCCTCGGCGACTCGATCCTCGGGCAGGCCGTCACCGTGATGCTCTACACCGAGTACCCCGCCCTCAGTGAGGGCGACCTGGCCAAGCGTCGTGCAAGCCTGGTCTCGACCGTCGCTCTGGCTGAGATTGCCCGTGGCATTGGGCTCGGCGAGTTCCTTCGTCTGGGCCGTGGCGAGGAGCTGACCGGCGGTCGTGACAAGGCGTCGATCCTCGCCGACACCGTCGAGGCAATCATCGGCGCCGTCTATCTCGGCACTGGCCCGGATGCTGCGCGCGATCTGGTGCTGCGGCTGATCGCGCCGCTGCGGGCCGATCCGCTGCGCTTCGGTGTCTCGATGGACCCGAAGACAAGCCTCCAGGAGGCGGCGGCCGAGCGCGGTGCGCCTGCTCCGCGCTACGAGATCGCCGCCACCGGGCCCGACCACGACAAGGTGTTCGTGGCGACCGTGACCGTTGGCGGGCTCGTGAGCGCCCGCGGTGAGGGCACGAGCAAGAAGGCGGCCGAGATGGCCGCTGCGCTGGACGCGTGGACGCGGCTGGCGACTCCTGCGACGGCGGAGTGACGGATTAGCCATGCCCGAGCTTCCCGAGGTCGAGGTGGTGCGAGCAGGGCTTGCGCCCGCCGTCACCGGGTCGCTGGTGACCGGTGTCGAGATCGTCGACGAGCGCTCGCTCAAGCGCCACGTGCATCCGCACGGGACCTTTGAGCGCCTGCTGGTCGGGCGTCGGCTTGAGGGCGCTGTGCGGCGCGGCAAGTTCCTCTGGCTGCCCGCCGGCCGCGACGAGGCACTGCTGATGCACCTGGGCATGAGCGGGCAGGTGCTGCTGCGCGCGGCCGACGCCCCGTTGCCTCGCCTCGCGCGCATCCGGATCGGCATCGAGCATCCCGACCACGGCGAGCTCGCGCTGCACTTCGTCGACCAGCGCATCTTCGGTTCGATGGCGGTCGATGCTCTCGTGCCGACGCCCGACGGCGCGCCCGGCGGTTACGCGGGGGAGGAGGCGCGCGGCGGCGACTGGTTGCGCGCGGTGCCCTCGCAGGTGGCGCACATCGCCCGCGATCCGCTCGACCCCTCCTTCGACTTAGGTGGCGTGATCGCAGCGTTCGCCCGGCGGAACAGCGGGATCAAGCGCGCGCTGCTCGACCAGAAGTTGGTGAGCGGGATCGGCAATATCTATGCGGACGAGTCGCTGTGGGCGGCCGAGCTGCATCCGGAGCGGGCGACGTCGGCGCTGGGCGAGGCACGCGTCCGCCGACTCTTCGCGGAGGTGCGGGCGGTGCTGGAGCGAGCGCTGGCCGAGGGCGGGACGAGCTTCGACGCGCAGTACGTGAACGTGAACGGGGCGTCGGGGTACTTCTCGCACAGCCTGCACGTGTACGGGCAGACGGGCAAGCCGTGCTCCCGCTGCGGTGAGCTGATCGTGCGGGTGCCGTTCATGAACCGTTCCTCGCACCTCTGCCCGCACTGCCAGAGGCTGCCGCACTGAGCGCGAATGTCAGGCTGCCACTACTTCGTCTCGCTCGGGTGGCTCGTGTGCACCTGCTCGAGGTAAACGGTATGACCATCGACGTAGAACCAGATACGTGCTGTCCCCTTTGCCGTCGGCTTGTGCTGCCAGCGCTCGTAAGCGGTAGCGCCTCGCACGATGGTGCCGAGGGTATCTTTGAGTGGATAGTTCGTCTCAGTCCTCGCGAGTGGTGTCGTCGTCAGGAAATCCCAGGCGTCGGCCATCGGCTTCCGGATCGTCGCAATCAGGTCGCGCCAGCCCTTCTGCGCTCCCGTGGTCGCGAAGCGGATCTCGTACTCCGATTTTTTCCGTGGGCGAGGGACAGAGGTCTCCTTTGCCACGGTCAGGGACGCTCGACGAGATCTGCCGTGGGCAGGTCCTCTGTGTCCAGCCAGGTCACCTGCTCGTTGCCGAGGCCTGCCGCGAGGGCGCTGGCAGTCTCTTGCCACGAGGTGAGCTCGGCGACGGCGAGGTGCGGCTGTCCGGTCGAAAACGACGCTCGGGCGGCATCGACCAGGGCTCGTGAGCAGGTCAGCCGACCGTTGGGGGAGAGCGCAAGCATCCACGGGAAGAGGGCGGACATGCGGTCTTCGAGTGACCCGCCGTCGTCCAGCGTTGCGGTGAGTAGCTGGGCTGCCAGCTGGAGGAGCTGCGCGCGTGCGTCCGCTTCTCGCTGCGACATCAGCACGAGGGCCTCGCCGTCGCGACGGGTGACCGTTACGGGGTGGTCTTCGGCCTCGGCGAACACCTGAGCCGAATGCTTGCTGAGATCGGAGGACCGCCGGGTGTGCGCGGAGGGACCAGTGGCGGTGATAGTCATACGTCTGAGCGTATTCGGAATGTATTCGGAAGTCGAGGCTGCCGAGGCGTCAGGCTGACGCGTCGGCGGGCGCTGGGGCGTAGCGGGAGTGCACGACACGCTCGCCGAGGAGCGTCGCGACGAGCGTGATCACGGCGGCGATCGCGAGGCCGAACCAGAGTCCGACGAGTAGGGCGAGCGCGCCGACTCCGGCACCCGCTGCAATGAGGATGATGGCGGCGGCGCGACGGAACCAGGGCTGACCAGAGCCGCCCGCGAGGCGCGAGTCGGCGGCGAGGCCGGTGATGGTCGAAGTGACGACGACGGTGGTGACGTCCTTCACGGCGAGGTGGCGCGCGGTCGCGGCCTGAAGGCCCATCGCTCCGCCGAGGATCCCGGTGACGGCGAGTGCCAGGGGCTCGGGGTGGTCGGGCGCGGCGGCGAGCACGATCGCGAGAGCAGCGAGCAGCAGCCCGACCACGGCGAAGAGCCAGGTGGAGCGGGAGGTCCAGCCCTTCTTCACCGGTCGCAGCACGCGTCCGCCGATCACGGCGCCGACAATGAACGCGCCAAGCGCGATCGTCGGGCCGACGACTGGCAGGTCCGCGACTCCCGACAGCGCCATGCCCAGGATGACGACATTGCCGGTCATGTTGCCCGCGAAGACGCGGTCGAGGCCGAGGTAGCCGACAGCGTCGATGATGCCGGTTGAGAAGGTGAGGGCGAGCATCAGGCCGAGGGTTGCGTCCTCAGTGCGGGAGCGGAGGCGTCGGAGCACGGGAAGTCCTGTCCTGGGAGGGCGGCGAGGGGCCTGTTCTGTACGACTCGCAATCGTTGCATACGGGTGCATATAGCCGAAACACGCGCTGGCTAGGGTCGGAGCGCGCGGACCGGCCGTGCGGGAAGTGGGCGCACATGCGGCAGGCGGTGTGGGCGATCCAGCCCGGCGAAGGAGTTCCGGCGGGGGTCGAGTATCTGCCCGCGACGCGGGGGACCGTGCTGTGGGGACGGCTCCCCTGCGCGGCGGATGCGCCGGTGCTGACGGTCGACTCGGGGGCCGAGGTCGTCATTGACACGCTCAGTCACGAGGGGGTGCTGGAGGACCAGGGGCGCGATCCGCTCGCCTTCTTCGGCCGCCACGGCGTCGCGCCCGAGGGCGTGCTGCGCGATGCGATCGCCCTCGCGGCGCAGGGGCCGTTCCGTCACCAGGAGTACGACGGCCCGCACGTGATCACTGGGCCAATTGCCCTCCGCGGTGCCGAGCCCGGCGACCTGCTGCGGATGACGCTGCTCGAGGCCGAGCCGCGGGTGCCCTACGGGGTGGTCTCGAATCGGCACGGCCGCGGCGCGCTGCCCGGCGAGTATCCGCTGCAGGAGGGGCCGTTCAGCGTGTTCGTGCACGTGGACGAGGACGACGCTGGTGTGCGGCGTGGCGTCATCCCGCTCGTGCCCGGCGGTGAACGGGCGGCGCGGTTCGTGCTGCGGCCGTTCCTCGGGATCATGGGTGTCGCCGTCGCGGGAGGGGAGCGCCCGCACTCGGTGCCGCCCGGGGTGCACGGCGGCAACATCGACATCGCGCTGCTCACCGCGGGCACGAGCCTCTACCTGCCGGTGCAGGTGCCCGGCGCACTCGCCTACGTCGGTGATCCGCACTTCGCGCAGGGCGACGGTGAGGTGGCGCTGACCGCGATGGAGGCGAGCTTGCGGGTGCGGGTGCGATTCGAGATCGTTCCGCGGGCGCAGGCGCTGGCAACGTGGGGGGAGATCGTCGGTCCGATGGGCGAGACCGACGAATTCCTGGTGTCCACGGGCCTGGACGAGGACCTCGATGTCGCCGTACAGAAGTGCGTGCGGGCGGCGATCGCGCTGCTGGTTGCGCGGTTCGGCATGGACCCGGGTCACGCTTACGCCTACCTCAGCGCGGCGACCGACTTCGACATCTCGCAGGTGGTCGACCTGGTGAAGGGCGTGCATGCCCGAGTGCGGACGGCGGACTTCGATGCCTGATCCGCAGGTGACGACGCTGGAGGGCGAGTTGCCGGAGGGGCTGGTCGACGCGGTGGAGGCGTACGAGGCGGCGCTCGCGGCGGACGACGTCGCGGCCCTCGCGGACGCGTTCGTCGATGCGCCGACGACGCTCCGGGGTGACGCCGGCGGACTGCTGGTGGGGCACGGGGCAATCACGGGCTTCCGCGGTCGACGCGGGGGAGCGCCGGAGCGGCGGTTGGTCGAGCTGCACGTGCGGGCGATCGACACGGACACGGCGCTCGCGGTGACCGTGAACGCACCGACACGCGGCGGGCGCGGGCTTGTAACGCAACTGTGGTCGCGCCAATCCGGTGTCTGGCGGGTGCGCGCCGCCCAGGTGCAGGCGCCCGCGCCGAGCCTTGACGCGCGGGTGTGGCGGGCCGCCGGGGCTCCGCTCGTCTCGGCGACTGGATCCGGACCCCTCGGCGGGCTCGATGTTGCGGTGAAGGACCTCTTCGCGATCGAGGGGCAGCGGATCGGCGCGGGAGTGCCGGCCTACTTCGCCGGGGCACGGGTGGAGGCGGCGACTGCTCCGGCCGTCGCGCAGCTGCTCGCGGCCGGCGCCTCGGTGCGTGGGATCGCGCAGACGGACGAATTCGCGTACAGCATCGCGGGGCGCAACTCCGGCTACGGGACACCGCCGAATCCGGCCGTTCCGGGCGCAGTGCCCGGCGGGTCCTCCAGCGGATCCGCCACCGCGGTCTCGCTCGGGCAGGCCGCGATCGGCCTCGGGACCGACACGGCCGGGTCGATCCGGGTGCCGGCCTCGTACCAGGGGCTCTGGGGCCTACGGACGACGCACGGGGCGGTGCCGGTCGAGGGGCTGCTTCCGCTTGCGCCGAGCTTCGACGCGATCGGCTGGCTGACGCGGGACCTCTCGACGCTGCGGCGGGTGGCGCTCGTCGGTGTGCCGGGAGCGACTGTGCCGGGAGCGACTGTGCCGATCGGCGGCTTCGTGGTCGCCGAGGCGCTGCTCGAGCGGGTGCACGCTCCCGTGCGGGCAGCCTTCGCGGCGGCGATCGACGGACGCGGGGCGGAGCGCATCGAGCTGCCTCCGCTGCGGGAGATGCTGGAGGCCTTTCGGCTGGTCCAGGCGGCGGAGGCGTGGGCATCGGACGGCGCGTGGGTCGCGGCGCACCCCGGAGTGCTGGCGCCGGATGTGCAGGCCCGTTTCGACGCGGCCTCGCAGGTGGACGCCGCGACGGAGGCGAGGGCGCGGGCCCACGTGGCGGAGTTCCGCGAGGCGCTGGATACCGCGCTCGGTGGCCGCGTGCTGCTCCTGCCGTCGGCGTCGTCGGTCGCGCCTGCCCTCGCCGCCTCTGCGGAGGTCGTCGAGGCGGCGCGGATGGCGACCCTCCGGCTGACCTGTCTCGCCGGGATCGGCGGGTATCCGGCACTGTCGATGCCGCGGTTGAGAGTCGCCGGTGGGCCCGTCGGACTGTGTCTGGTGGGCCCGAGGGGGTCGGATGTGGCGCTGCTCGACGTGGCGGCCGACTGGGAGGAGTAGCTCGGCATCAGAACGGCGGTGGAGGGTCGGCGAAGTGCGGCGCTTGTGCGCAGGCCGGCGGATCGGGCGGGCGGGTGGTGACGCGGCGTCCGGTGGGAGTGGTCCAGTCGGCTGCGCCGTCGGGATGCAGGACGTAGGTCCAGCGGTCGCCGTGACGGACATGGTGGTGGGCGACGCAGAGCGAGGCGAGGTTGTCGAGGGCGGTAGCGCCTCCGTTTCGCCACTCGATGGTGTGGTCGGCCTCGGCGGAGGCGGCGGGCCTCGTGCAGCCGGGGAAGCGGCACGTCTGATCGCGCAGATGCAGGGCGAGGCGCATGCGAGGGGGAGGGAGGCGGTGCGTCCGTCCGACGGAGATGACCGCGCCGGTGCTCGGGTGCGTCAGGACCGGGGTGAACGAGGCGCCTGTGTCGAGTAGCTGGCGGGCGGCATCGGCGGGGACAAGCCCGTAGCCGTCGAGATCGGCGGGAGTGTCGTCGAGGCCCGCGGCCGTGCTCGCTGAGACGGTCAGCCTGACGTCGGCGCGCACCCCGGGAACGAACGTCGGTGCACCTGGCGGGTCGTCCTGGACCGGGGTAGTGCCGGTGACATCTCCGTCGCACAGCAGGTCGGCTAGGGCGTCGGCGCGGAGCTGGGCCAGGGTGCGCTCGTCATCGGAACCGGAACCGGAACCGGCGCCCTCGCGAAGGATGCGCGCGATCCGGTCGAGCCGGGCGTGAGCACCGACCGCGACGGGCGCGGGGAGGTAGGCGCACAGCATCGCCATGCCATCGTGCTCGGGCGTGACCCAGACGGCCCGATCGCCACACGCGCGCGCATGGCGCTCAGCGAGCGGCTGGTCGTGCAGCTCGTCCCGCAGCCGCGTCAGCCGACGACGCAGTTGCGTGGGCGTCAGTGTGACGGCGAGTGCGGCGGCACGCTTGTCGAACTCGGCGCGGGACGCAGCCGGTAGGGTGCCTGCGACACTGCAGATCAGCTGCCCGGCCTCCCAGCGCAGACGTGCCCGCGCCAGAGCGTCTCGCGTGCACGGAAGGTCGTCGACGAGGAGGCGTGCGTGCTCGAGTTCTCGTGTCAGGACTCGCTCGGAGACGCCCAGCGCGACCGCGAGTTCGGCCCGGATCGAGCGCTCGACCAGGTCGCTCGACTCCCGGCGGGACTGACCGGACGCGAACGACTCCGGACACCTCAGCGCCGCCCGATACCCCGCGTGCAGGGCCTCGGCGGAGGCGAGGTGCAGCGGGGAAGCTGAGCGGGCCAGCCGGGCGGCGCGGTCGCCGAGCGCGCGAACCTCCGCAGGTCCTGTCTCCGTTTCGTGTGCCATTGCTGCGTGTGCCATATAGGTATTGAACCAGCGACCACCGACACGGGAGGGGTCGATACCGCTCCGGCCGGACAAGTCGACCCCGAACGGCGCCTGTGGAGGGACGCCGCTCCCGCCGCGAAACACCGACGAAACGTCTGTTGCGTACTCTGGGCGACTGAAACAGCTTTTTCTCCCGCTCCCGCTCCCGCAGAGGTGGTCCCGTGTCCGCGCCCTCGACGTTCCTCCCGATCGACCCGCCGCCACGTCTGCTGATGGGGCCCGGCCCGATCACCGCGGATCCGCGGGTACTGCGTGCGATGTCGGCGCAGCTCGTCGGCCAGTACGACCCGTTCATGACAGCAACGATGACCGAGACGCAGGAGTTGTACCGGCAGGTCTTCCGCACCCGGAACGAGAAGACGATGCTCATCGACGGCACGAGCCGCGCCGGTATCGAGGCCGCCCTCGTCTCGATGCTCAAGCCGGGCGACCGAGTGCTGGTGCCCGTCTTTGGCCGCTTCGGCCACCTCCTCCGCGAGATCGCCGAGCGCTGCGGCGCCGAGGTGCACGTGATCGAGGCGGAGTGGGGCCAGGTGTTTCCCGTGTCGGCGATTGCGGAGGCGCTCGCCCGAGTGAAGCCGTCTCTGTTGGCCGTGGTGCACGGCGACACGTCCACCACGATGGCGCAGCCGCTCGAGGAACTCGGCGCCCTGTGCCAGAAGCACGGCGCGCTGTTCTACACCGACGTGACGGCGTCGCTCGCGGGCAACCCGTTCGGCGCCGACGAGCTCGGGCTCGACGCGGTCTCGGCCGGGTTGCAGAAGTGCCTCGGCGGGCCCTCGGGCTCCGCTCCCGTGACGTTCTCGGAGCGGGCCGTCGCCGTGATCGAGTCGCGCAAGAGCATCGAGGCCGGGATTCGCGACGAGGGCGACGCCGTGAGCGCGCATCCCGTCCGCTCGAACTACTTCGATCTCGGCATGGTCTTCGACTACTGGGGCCCTCGCCGGCTGAACCATCACACGGAGGCGACCACGATGCTCTACGGTGCCCGCGAGTGCGCGCGCCTCATCGTGGAGGAGGGGCTGGACGTCACAATCGCGCGGCATGCGCTGCACGGTGCCGCGATGCTCGCGGGTGTGCAGGGCCTGGGCCTGGAGGTCTTCGGTGACCTGGCGCACAAGATGAGCAATGTCGTCGCGGTCCACATTCCCGAGGGCGTGAACGGCGATGCGGTCCGCGGCGAGATGCTGACGGACTTCGGTATCGAGATCGGCACGTCCTTCGGTCCGCTGCACGGGAAGGTCTGGCGGATCGGCACCATGGGGTACAACGCACGCACCGATGCGGTGCTGACCACGCTCGCGGCACTGGAGGCGGTGCTGCGTCGCGCGGGCGCCTCCGCGCCGGTCGGCGGCGGAGTTGCCGGAGCGTACGACGTCTACGGGGCGGCTCGCGCATGATCGACGCCGCGACGATCCTGGCCCGCTGCGACGAACTCGCCGCGGTCTCGAGCACCCGCGGCGGGATCGAGCGGGTCTACCTCTCGCCGGAGCACGCGCGCGTGAACGCGCTGACCGCACGCTGGATGACCGACGCCGGGATGCGTACCTGGCAGGACGCCGCGGGCAACCAGTGCGGCCGCTACGAGGGCGCCAAGCCAGGGTTGCCCGCTCTGCTGCTCGGCTCCCACCTCGATACGGTGCCCGACGCGGGACGCTACGACGGGATCCTCGGAGTGCTCCTCGCGATCGGTGTCGTGTCGCGCTTGCACGCCGCGGGGACCAGGCTCCCCTTCGCCGTCGAGGTCGTGGCGTTCGGTGACGAGGAGGGCACCCGCTTCGGCACGGCGCTCCTCGGCTCGCGCGCCCTGGCCGGCACCTGGGACCCGCACTGGTGGGAGCTGGAGGACGCAGCGGGCACGTCGCTCGTGGAGGCGTTCCGCGAGTTCGGTCTCGATCCCTCCCGGATTGGCGAGGCCGCCCGAGACGCGCAGGATGTCGTCGCCTACCTCGAGGCGCACATCGAGCAGGGCCCGTATCTGGAGGAGGCGGACCGCGCACTCGCCGTTGTCTCGTCGATCGCCGGCGCGCGCCGCTTCGCCCTGACCCTCACGGGCAAGGCGGGGCATGCGGGAGGAGTGCCGCTCGATCGCCGCCGGGATGCCCTGACGGGTGCGGCGGAGGCGGTGCTCGCCGTCGAGCGGATCGCGCGCGAGCGGAGCGTGATCGCGACGGTCGGGCGACTCGAGACGTTCCCGGGAGCCGTCAATGTCATCCCCGGTCGCGTGGAATTCAGCCTCGATCTGCGGGCCGAGACCGATGAGCAGCGCGACGGAGCGTGGGACGCGATCGAGCACGCGATGTCCGAGTCAGCCTCGCGCCGTCGCCTCGCGCTGACGGTGGAGGAGACCCACTCCGCCCCCGCCGTCGTCGCGTCCGCGTCGCTGCAGGACGTCGTCCGCGCGGGCATCCGGGCGACGGGGGACGACGAGCCGATGGTGCTGTTCTCGAAGGCGGGACACGACGCGATGGCGGTCGCCGACCTCACCGAGTACGCGATGCTGTTCATCCGCTGCGAGGGCGGGGTCAGCCATCACCCGGACGAGAACGTCACCGAGGCCGACGTCGCGACTGCGCTCGACGCATTCGAGGCCGCAGCGTTGGCGCTTGCCGCCGACGCGGGAGCGCACCCGGCGTGACCCCGGCACCCTCCTCCCCACCGAGCATCGGCCACCGCATCGATGCGGGCTATGCGGGGCTCTCGCGGCAGGAGCAGCGGGCGGCCGACTTCATCCTCGATCACCTCGCTGACCTGGCGGTCTACACGGCGACCGAGCTCGCCCAGCAGAGCGGAGTGTCGAAGGCCACGGTCTCGCGGCTGTTCCGTCGCCTCGGATTTTCGAACTCGCAGGAGGTGCGCGAGCACGCGCGGGCGCTGCGCAACTCGGGCGTGCCGGTAGGGCCCGTGCACGGCCAGGGCCACGCGCTCACGGCGCATCTCGAGAGCGAGCGGGCGAACCTGGTGCGGCTCGCTGCGGCGCTGGGCGACGGGCGGCTGGAGGAGGCCGTGCGGGTGATCGCGGGCGCTCGGGACGTGGTCGTGATCGGCCTGCGCAACAGTTACCCGGTGGCGCTGCACCTGCGCCAGCAGCTCGCGCAGGCGCGGGGGCGGGTGCGCATCGCGCCTCAGCCGGGTCAGTCGCTCGGCGAGGAGCTCGTTGGGCTGGGTGCCGAGGACGCGGTCGTGCTGGTCGGGTTCCGCCGGCGCCCCGCGTCGTTCGCCGCGCTGGTCGACGCGCTCGCCTCGCGGGGCGTGCCGGTGGTGCTGCTCGCGGACTCGCCCGCTCGCCGCTATGCCGAGCAGGCGGCCGTCTGGCTGGAGTGCCCCGTCGACAGCGACGCGGCGTTCGATAGTTATGCGGCGGCGATGAGCGTGGTCGCGGCGCTCGCCTCCGGAGTGCTGGGTGCGTCGGTTCGCGAGTCACGGGAGCGGATCGCGGGCATCAGCGCCGCCTACGCCGAGCTGGCCGAGCTGGAGGACCGGCCGTGATCGAGGCGGCGGAGCTGATCCGCGCGCACGCGAAGCACCCGGTTGGTCGGAGCGACCCGGCTCCGGCGCTCGGACGGGCAGAGCTCATCACGCCGACCTGCGGCGATCGCCTCGAGGTGCGGGTCGACGGCGCCGCCGAACACGTTCGGCTCACCTGGAGCGGGCGCGGGTGCGAGGTGTCGCAGGGCTCGGCGTCGCTGCTGGTGGACGGGCTCGACGGGCTCCCGGTTGCTCAGGTGCGCCGACGGATCGACGCGTTTCTCGCGGGAATGGCCAGCCGCTCTGGTCCGCTCGCAGGTGACGAGGAGGCGCTGCTCGCGGTGGCAGGCAATCCCGTCCGCTCGGTCTGCGCCACGCTCGCCTGGCGGGCGCTCGCCGCCGCGCTCGAGGACGCGGGGCTCGCATGACTGGCTTAGTGTGGCCCGTCGCGGTCGATTCCCGACCACAGGTCACCGCATTCGACTTCACGGGCGCCCGCCGCGCGCAGCAGATCGCGGGCACCGGAGTCGCCGTGGACCGTCGCGATCAGCGCCGGCCAGTGCTCGCGGCCCAGCAGCACCGGATGGCCGGGGCGCCCGGCGAAGACGGCGCGGGCCAGCACGCCGGGTGTGGGCGGAGCGCTGGCGAGGAGTCGCGCTCCGACGCTTGCGGGCTCGTCCGGCAGGTCGACAAGGGTCACCAGGGCCGCATCGCCTCGGGCCGCATCAGCTCGTGCCGCGGCGAGACCCGCTCGGAGCGAGGCCGAGAGGCCGCCCGACCAGTCCTCCGCCACGACGATCCCAGCACTCACGGGTACCAGGAGGCGCGCCCGGTCGGCCTCGGCGCCGAGCACGACCAGTACTCGCCGGCACCCGACGGCTTCGAGCCGCCGCACGGCGTGCTCCACCCACGGAGTCCCGGCGTCGTCGCGGCGGAGCGCTTTCGGACCGCCCGCCCGACGTCCCGCGCCCGCCGCGAGCACCACTCCGACCACCGCATCCACTCGATCATCGTGCCCTAGCCCGACCCGCCCGACGAAGGAGATTGCATGACTGCCCGCACCACCCCCGATGCTCCAGACGAGACTCCGCGTGACGCGCTGCTCGCCTGCCTGGCCGTCCCGCGCTGGGCTGACGAACTGGCCGCTGGCGCGCCCTACGCCTCCGTCGACGCCCTCGCCGAGGCGGCCGACCGCGTCGCGCGCACGCTCAGCGCCGACGAGGTGGAGGCAGCGCTGGCCGACCACCCGCGGATCGGGCAGCGGCACGGGGGCGCGGGCCGCTCCTCCGCGTTTTCGGCGTCGGAGCAGGCGGCGAGTCTGGCAACCGACGAAGCGCTGACTGACCGGCTACTGGTCGGCAACCGCGCCTACGAGGAGCGCTTCGGGCGAGTGTTCCTGATCCGCGCGGCCGGTCGTGACCGCGCCGCGATCGTGGCGGAGCTGGAGCGGCGGCTCGAACTCGATGCCGCGACAGAGGAGCGGATCGTCGCCGAGCAGCTGCGCGAGATCGCTGTTCTGCGTGTGCGGGGGCTCGCCGACAGGCTCGTCGTCGAGGCGGAGCCGGCGCGATGACCGGGTCCGCCAGCTACGTGAGTACCCACGTGCTTGACGCTGTGCGCGGCCGGCCGGCGCAGGACGTGCCGGTGTCGCTCGAGTCGCGAGCCGGGTCCGACTGGGAGCGGCTCGCCGAGGCGCGCACCGACGCGGACGGCCGGGTGAGCGCCTTCGGGCCGGAGTGGCTGAGCGCCGGCGTCTACCGGGTCGTCTTCGACACGGGCGCCTGGTTCGCGGCGGCGGGTACGGAGTCGTTCTACCCCGAGGTCGCCGTGGTGTTCCGCGTCGACGGGAGGTCGGCGCACCTTCACATCCCGCTCCTGCTCAGCCCGTTCGCCTACTCGACCTACCGGGGGAGCTGACGCTGCTCCAGGAGTGGGTGCGATTTGCAGGGGATCCGGCCGTCCCGTCGCGGCGAGTGCGGAGGAGAGCGCTCTCGGCGCAGGATCCCCTGCAAATCGCACGCCCGCGCTACTCCGGAGCTCCCACCGGCCGCCCCCGCACATGCACCGCCGCGATCGCCGGCTCGCGCAGTGTCATCAGCAGCGCGAAGAGCACCTGCGCCGTCGCCTCCGCCTCGTCGTCCGCCCGAATGCCGTGCGCCAGGACAGCGGCGAGCGGCTCCCACCGGTCCGGCTCGATGCGGAGGAAATCGGCGTCCTTTCCGACGTCGAAGTTGCCGAAGCGCTCCTCCTGATCAAGCGCCCGCGCCCCCGCGAGGGTCGCGGTGAACAGCAACTCGGCCGGGTGCAGCGCCACCGCGGCGTCGCCCGGCTCCGACAGATGCACTTTAAACGCGTCGTTCGCCACGCGCGGGAGCAGCCACTCGTCGCCCGCGCCGATGTCGCTGCCGAGCGCGATCGTCACTCCGGACGCAGCGGTCCGGCGCCAGGGCATCGTGCCAGAGCCGAGGAATTGCTGCGAGGTAGGGCAGTGCGCGATCGACGTACCGGTCTCGGCCATCCTGTGCAGTTCCGCATCCTGGCAGTGCACGGCGTGGGCGAGGATGGTACGCGGCCCGAGCAGCGACGACCCGCCGCGTACGGAGCCCGGGAGGAACAGGCCGTCATAGGTGTCCAGGTAGCTGCGGGTGCCGTAGGAGCCGAGCACCGCCGCGATCTCGCCGTCGCCGGGGCGGTCGTTCTCGTTCAGGTGGCTGTGCACGTAGACGCCGCTGGCACGGACGTCGTCGTAGAGGTCGCCGAGAGCGGCGAGGGTCGTCGGAGTCACGGACAGCGAGAACCGTGGGACGATCGCGACGTGGAGGAGCGGGTTCGTGCCGTGCCAGCGCGCGATCTCGTCGGCGGTGAGAGCGAGCGCCTCCTGCTCCGACGTGATCAGCGGGGCTGCGGAGCCGGGTCCGACGGTCTGGATGCCTCGGCCCGAGACGATCCGCAGGCCCGCCTCACGGGTGCGCTCGAAGAGAGAATCCTGAGCAGCGGGGAACGCCGAACCGAACACCAGCGCTGTCGTCGTACCGGCCTGGACGCGCCGCCGGGTGAAGGCGCGCGCGACCACATCCGCGAAGTCCGGGTCGGCGAGGCGCGCCTCCGCCGGGAACACCGTCCGGTCGAGCCACTCGAGCAGCTGACCGCCGCCGAAGCCGTCGGTCGAGAACGTCTGCGGGAAGTGCACGTGCGTGTCAACGAAGCCGGGCAGGAGGAACGCGGAGGCGTCACCTGTTACCGGCCAGGACGCGTAGTTGCGCGGTAGCTCGCGGTACGGTCCGACCCAGGCGATGGTGCCGGAGTCATCGACGACGAGCGCGCCGTCCGGGATCGAGACGAGCGACGCCTCCGCTGTCGCCAGCGCGGCCCGCCCCGCGATGTGCAGGACGTGACCGCGGTGGACGCCCCGGCTCACACCAGACCCGTGTAGGTGGACCAGGCCGATCCGGCGGGCGGCGCGTCGTCGCGGGTGATGCTCGCCTGGATCAGCCCGTAGGGACGGTCGTCGGCGTGGAAGACCTCGTTGTCGTTCTCGACGCCGAACGGCGCCAGGTCGTAGAGGAAGTGGTGCTTGTTGGGCGCGGAGAGACGGATCTCGACGATCTGTGGGAACTCCTCCAGCACCGCCTTCCCCATCTCGAACAGCGTTTGCTGCAACGCGAGCGAGTGCACGGTCGCGAAGCGGCTCACCATCAGCGTCTTCACCCCCGCGTAGACGGCCTCCCAGTCCATTGCGGCGATGTCCTCCTCCGTCAGTGCGAAACGCCACTTCGCGACCAGGGAGGTGGCCATCACGCGGTCGTTCGTGGGTTGGAGGACCGTGTACGGGTCGGTGAGAAAGCCGTGAAACTCGGAGCCGGTGGACTTGAGGATCGTGAGGTCCTTGAAGCCGCCGGTGATCCAGACCTGCCGCTCGTCACCGCGGCCCTCGACGGTGATCGACGCGATCCGTGTCTCCCGGCCCGTGCGCATCCACGTGTGGTCGTGCTCCTGACCGTCGACCAGCACGCGCTCCCAGGCGAACTCCTCGATCTCAATCCGCGCGCCACTCACGGGTGCATAGCCGTCGACGAAGTGCCGGGCGAGTTCGAGGCCGTACGGCTCGATCGAGCGCAGGCTCTTCTCCTTGGCGAAGGAGTATGCAGTCTGCTTCTGCGTGTCGGTCGGCAGCACCGTGGACTGGTCGCCTTCACGGTGCGCCGCTTCGAAGTCGCCGCGAAGCGCGGTCGAGACGGTCACGTCGTGGATCTCGTGCCGCGGCGTATCGCGATAGATCCGCACGATGCGGTTCTCGGCCTTCCCGTACTGGTGGTCTCCGAGGATGATCGCCATGTCCGCTCCTGTCATCTGGTGGTCGCTCCCGAGTCTCCTGGCTTTCCCCCGCCGCCCCGCGGGTTATGGGCGGGGGAGGAGGCGGGCGGGGAAGCTCGTGGGGGCCGAAGTCGGGGTGACGAGGGTGCCGCCGACCCAGGTGGCGGCGATGGCGCCGCGGAGGACGCGGCCCTCGTAGGCCGAGACCGGATTTTTGTGGGACAGGGCTTTGGCGTCGACGCGCCACTGCGCCTCCGGATCGAACGCCACGAGATCGGCGTCGGAGCCCGCATGCAGCAGGCCCTTCTGCCCAAGCCCGGCGAACGCGGCGGTAGCGGTCGACATCCACACCACCACCTGCTCGAGGGGGATGCCCCGCTCGCGCGCACCCGTCCACACCGCGCGGAAGCTCAGTTCAAGCCCTGAGATGCCGCCCCATGCTCCGCCAAAGTCGCCGGTCAGCTTGAGTTCAGCGGTCGCGGGGGAGTGGTCAGAGGCGATGATGTCGATCGTGCCGTCGAGCAGGCCCTTCCACAGCAGCTCGCGGTTGCGCTCGTCCCGGATGGGCGGGCAGCACTTGTACTGCGTGCCGCCGTCGGGGATCGAACCCGCATCGAACGTCAGGTAGTGCGGGCACGTCTCCGCGGTGATCGGTAGTCCCTCCGCCTTCGCCTCGCGCAGCAGCGGCAGGGCCTCGGCGGAGGAGAGGTGCAGGATGTGCGCGCGGCAACCGGTTTCGCGAACCGACTCGATCACGTGCAGGATCGCGAGGTTCTCGGAGACCGGCGGCCGGGACGTGACGAAGGCGCCGTAGGAGGCTCCCGGCTCGTTCGCACTGGCCTCCAACTCAGCCGGGTCCTCCGCGTGCACGATCAGCAGGCCGTCGAAGGCAGCGATCTCGCGCATCGCCTCGACCAGTTGCTCCCGGGTCAGGGGCGGGAACTCGTCCACTCCGCTCGGCGAAAGGAAGCACTTGAAGCCGAAAACACCCGCGTCGTGCAGCTCGCGAAGGGTGCCGAGGTTCTCCGGGATCGCTCCGCCCCAAAAGCCCACGTCGACCCGTGCCTGCGGGGCCGCGGCCGCGCGCTTGGCGTCGAGGCCAGCCACCGTCGTGGTCGGTGGGATCGAGTTCAGCGGCATGTCGATGATCGTGGTGACGCCTCCGGCCGCAGCGGCGCGCGTGGCGGAGGCGAAGCCCTCCCACTCCGTGCGACCCGGCTCGTTGACGTGCACGTGCGTGTCGACGATGCCCGGTATCAGCACCTGACCCTCGGGAAGCACGATCTCCTCGGACGTGCGCCACGGAGCGTCGACCTCGCCGACCGCAACGATCAAGCCCTCGGCGATCGCCACGCTCGCCGGGCGCCGGCCGTTCTCGGTGAGCACGGCGGAGGAGCGGATCACCAGGTCGAGGAAGGGAGCGTCGTCAGGCATGGCTTGACCATATACTCGGGATGTTTCCTGCGTGTGTGCGCGCTTCGGCTGCGGGGCGTCGCCGGTCCTGAGGCCCCGGAGCCTCCCCCGATTCGAGGAGGCCGCCGTGCTCGAACTCGCCGCCGCCCTGCTCGAGTGCGTCGAGGCGGGCCGGAGTGTCGGCGTGGTCACCGTGACCCACGTGCTCGGCTCGGCTCCGCGCGCACTCGGCTCCTCGATGGCGGTCGACACGGAGGGTCGGGCGATCGGCTCCATCTCTGGCGGCTGCGTGGAGGCGGAGGCGTATGCGCTGGCCCAGGCGGTCCTCGGCGGCTCGGGCAGCGCAGCGGAGCACTTCGGCTTCGACGACGAGGCCGCCTTCGCCGCCGGTCTCTCCTGCGGCGGGCAGCTGCGCGTCTTCAGCCAGATCGTCGACTCCGGCTCGACCGCCGTGCTGGCCGAGCTGCGCGCAGCGCGGGCCGGGCACAGCGCCGCGCTCGCACTCGTCGTTAGCGGCCCCGAGGCGCTGGTGGGCCTCGTGCTCACGGGTGCGACTCGGGAGCAGGACGTCGTGGGACCGCAACTCGACGGCGGCACGGTGCGGCGGATCCAGGCCGAGCGGGAGGCGAGGCTCGTCTCGGGCCGGTCGGCGACGGTCGCCATCGCGTGTCAGGGAGTGGAGTTGGAGGTCGCCTTCGTCGTGCACGCCGAGAAGCCGAGGCTTCTGATCTTCGGCGCCGTCGACTTCTCCGCAGCGCTCTGCTCGGCCGGGGCGCTGCTCGGCTACCGGGTTACGGTCTGCGACGCGCGTCCGGTGTTTGCGACGGCCGAGCGCTTCCCGGGGGCGGACGAGGTCGTCGTGGAGTGGCCCGCCGACTATCTCGCGCAGACTCCGGTCGACGCGCGGACGGTGATTGCGGTGCTGACCCATGACGAGAAGTTCGACGTGCCGCTGCTCGAGACGGCGCTATCCCTCCCGGTCGCCTACATCGGCGCGATGGGCTCGCGGCGCACGCACGACCGGCGGCTGGGGTTGCTGCGTGCGGCGGGGGTGCCGGCGGAGGCGCTCGCCCGCCTGCACTCGCCGATCGGCCTGGACATTGGTGCGTCGACGCCCGAGGAGACGGCGGTGTCGATCCTCGCGGAGGTGCTGGCGGCGCGAACGGGGACGTCGGGAGAGCCGCTTGCGGGGCGCTCGGGTCCGATCCACGCGGCGCGCTGACCCGCGTGCGATCTGCAGGGCCGCGTGCGATCTGCAGGATGCCTCGGTGCGATGTGCAGGACATCCCGCTCCTCCGCCGCAGGAATCCCTGGGTCACCCCACGAGAAGACGGCCATCGCCGCATAAATCCCCTGCACATCGAACGCGGAGTCGATCGCACCTCCTGCACATCGGACGCCCCCCTGCCGATAGCGGGCGCGGAACCTGGGTCGCGACTCTGACGTGAGCGACACCTACTCCGCGGACACGGCAGTGCATCCGCTTCTCGACCGGCGGGACCACGCGGTCAGCCCGGGGGAGCCTCGGCGGTGACGGTCGTGACCGGGGCGGCGCGGGGGTGCAGGAGCCGCCAGACGCGATCGCGGGAGAGCGGAAGCTCGTGCGGACGCACGCCGACCGCGTCGCGGACCGCGTTGGCCAACGCCGGCGCCACGGGATTGTAGGGGGCCTCGCTCATCGACTTCGCGCCGAACGGGCCGAGCTCGTCCGACGTCTCCGCGAAGTACACCTCGGTGTCCGGCACGTCCGCCATCTGCGGGATGTGGTAGTTCCGCAGGATTGCCGTGGTGACCGTCCCCTCGCCGTCGAGGATCACCTCCTCGTAAAGGGCCGTGCCGATCGCCTGCGCGACCCCGCCCTCGATCTGCCCGCGGCACTGCGCCGGGTTGATCACGAACCCCGCATCGGCCGCCTGCACCGACTGAAGGATCCGCACCTCGCCGGTCGGCTCGTGAACCGCGACGCGGAACCCCTGCACATTGAACGCAAGCGAACGCTGGGCGCCGTCCTCGGTACCGGTTGCCGTCACCGGCCCGCCCGCTGCCCTCACCAGATCGGCGAACGCGACCCGGGTTCCGTCCTCGGCGATCAGCCCTTCGTCATCCGGCTCGAAGTCGTCGTGTCCGGTGAGGCGTTTGGCGAGCGAGCGCAGGTCGGCGAGCAGTCTGGTCGCGGCGGCGTAGACGGCCTTGCCCGCCACGACCGTGCCCGCACTGCCGAAGGCGCCGGTGTCGTAACGGGCGGCGTTGGTGTCGGAGTGGCGGATCCGTACCCGGTCGGCGGACGCCGCGAAGGCGCTGGCCACGAGCTGGGTGTGCACGGTCGTGGTGCCGTTGCCGAACTCGGCCGTACCGACGCCGACCGTGAGCAGACCCTCGGCATCGACGGTGACCGTCGCCTCCGAGAAGTGGCCCCGCGGCGGGATCGTCGCGATCATCGCGAGCGCCATGCCCTGCCCTGTCCGCCAGCCCGGCCCGGTGGGGGCGGGCGAGCCGGAGCCGCTCGCGAGGGCCGCCTCGGTGAGGTCGATGCACTGGTCGAGCCCGTAGGAGGCGAAGCCGATGTCGTCGCCCTCGACGTGCGTCACGACGAGCGGTTCGCCGGGACGCACCGCGTTGATCCGCCGCAGCTCGAACGGATCGATGCCCAGCTCGCGCGCGAGGTCGTCCATCGCCGACTCGATGCCGAAGATCACCTGGCCCAGCCCGTAGCCGCGGAACGCTCCCGAGGGCAGGTTGTTCGTGTACACCGCTTGCGCGCCGACGCGCTTGTTCGGCGCGGAGTAGACGGCTACCGACTCCGAGGTGCCGTGGAACATGACTCCTGGCCCGTGGTTGCCGTAGGCGCCGGTATCCGAGAGCACGTCCACCGCGAGAGCGGTCAGGCGCCCGTCGCTCCGAGCACCGAGGGTCACGTCGACCCGCATCGGATGTCTGCACGGCGCCATCGTGAACTCGTCGCTCCGAGTGAACTCGAACTGTACCGGCCGGCCGGTGGCGAGGACCGCGAGCGCGACCACGTCCTCGGTGAGGATCTCCTGCTTGCCGCCGAAGCCTCCGCCGACCCGCGCAGTGAACACTCGGACGCTCGCGGGCTCACGGTCGAAGATCCGTGCGATCTCGTCACGCACCAGGAACGGCACCTGCGTCGAGGTCCGCAGCACCAGCTCGTCGCCCTCGAGCCAGCCGATCGTGCCGTGCGTCTCGAGCGCGGTGTGGGCGACTCGGGACGTGCAGTAGCGGCCCTCAACGACCACGTCGGCGTCGGCGAGCCCCACGGCCACGTCGCCGTACTCGCCGTGCAGCTCCGCGACCACGTTCGCCTCGGGCCGGGCGATTCGGGAGGCGATCGGGTCTTTCTCGCCGTGCAGGAGCGGAGCGCCGGGCGAGCGGGCCTCCTCGGGGTCATAGACCGCGGGCAGTACCTCGTAGTCGACCTCAATCGCGCGGCATGCCGCCTCGGCCTGCCCCACCGACTCCGCGACCACCACGGCAACCCGCTGGCCGCGAAACCGCAGCACGGTGTCGAGCATCCGGGTGTCGTCGGGGTCATCGAGTCGTGACTCGTGCCGGGCGGTGGAGTAGAGGACGTCGGGCACATCGGCCGCGGTGAGCACTGCGACCACCCCGGGGAGCGAGCGGGCGGCGGCGGTGTCGATCGAGCGGATGCGAGCGTGGGCATGCGGGCTCTGAAGCACCTTCAGATGCAGGAGGCCGGGCACCGCGACGTCGAGGGTGAACGGCTCACGGCCCTGCACGATTCGGCGTCCGGCCGGTGCGCCGAGCGAGCGGCCGACCCGCGACTGCTCGGCGGAGGGGCGACCGGTGCGCCGGACCGGGGTCAGCCTCGCCGCCGGCGCCGCAACCGCGCCGTGATCGCCGGACGCACACACCCCGGTCACCGCCTCGCGGATCGTTCGGTACCCCGTGCACCGGCAGAGGTTGCCCTTCATGAGCCGTGGCACGTCCTCGACCCGTACGCCCTCGAGAGCGGCGGCGGTGACGACCATCCCTGCGGTGCAGAAGCCGCACTGGAACGCACCGGCATCGACGAACGCCTCCTGCACCGCGCTCGGCTCCTCTCCGGTGCCCACACCGGCGGCGGTGGTGACCTCGCGGCCCTCGACACGATGCGCCGGGTAGAGGCAGGAGTGGAACGGCGTGCCATCGACCAGGACGGAGCAGGCGCCGCAATCGCCGGCATCGCAGCCCTTTTTGACCTCGAAGTGCTCGTGATCGCGCAGCAGCGTGCGCAGGACTTGGCCGGGCCGAGGCACAGCCTCGACCTGCTCGCCGTTCACCGTGAACCTCATACGATGCCTCCGGCCAGTTCGGTGCGGATCTCCTCGGCGAGTACCCGCACGACTGCGTGGCGCCAATCGGCCGCGCCGTGCGGATCGGTGAACCAGCTCTCGATGCCGTCGACCGCGTCGCCGAGGGCGGCGGCGGTGGGAGCCTCGGCGAAGCGAAGCAGCTCCGGCCGAACAGTCGCCGCGGTCACCGTCAGCACGAACCCGCCGTCCACGTCGAGTCGACCGATCACCACCGCACCCGAGCGGCCAAGCGGCGAGAGCGCCGTCTTGCGGAACGCGGTCTGGGCCGCGAGGCAGGCCAGCGGGAACTCGATCGAGCGGATCACGTCACCGTGTCGGAGCGCGGTGCGCATGTTGCCGGTGACCAGCTCGGCGACCGGCACGAGCACGTCCGAACCGTCGGCACGCCAGACGAGAGCGGAGGCGTCGAGCGCGGCGGCGAGGCTGATCATCGGCCCCGCAGGCAGGGCGTTGGCGATGTTGCCGCCGACCGTCGCGACGTTCCAGATTTTGAACGACCCGAGGAGCGCCGTGCAGCACTGGAAGAAGAGCGGATGAGCGGCGTGGCCCACATCGGGCATCGCCGCGAGCTCGCTGAGCGTGCAGGTCGCGGCGATCGAGAGCCCCTCGCTCGTGTGTCGGATCGGTTCCCAGCCCAAGCCCTGCAGGTCGAGCAGCTCATCGAGGTGGTCGTGCGGGAGCGAGAACACCCAGGAGCCGCCGCCGATCACCGCGGACCGCGGCCCCATCGCTGCCAGCTCGCCGCGCTCGCGTACCACCCGGACGCGCTGGATCGTGTTCAGATCCATTCCGCACCTCCCGCCCGCCGCACTCGTCGTGCGCGTCCCTCCAGTGAACCCCACGCCTGTGACACGAGTGTTTCCCCTCCTCACTCTGATCCGCCGATCCCCAAGCCCCGAACCCCGCGAGGCGTCCCGCTCCCGCCGAGACACATCTCGAGGCGCGGCGCCTGGGTACTTCCCGCGGTTTCTCGCCGATACCGCGCCACAGCGCCCGAGGACGCGCCGCGCTCACCCGAGCGAGGCGACCCACTCCGACGTGCCGTCTCGGAACGCCTGCTCTTTCCAAATCGGCACCGTCGCCTTGATGTCGTCCACTAGCGCCGCGCAGGCCTCGAACGCCGCCGCCCGATGCACCGAGGCGACCGCGCATGCCAGCGCCAGGTCACCGACGACCAGCGTGCCCACCCGATGCACCGCGGCGATCCGCACCTCGGGCCAGCGCTGCGCGATACGCCGCGCGGAGGCACGCACTGCGCCGCCGGCGTCGGGATGTGCCTCGTAGGTCAGCCTCACCACCCCGCGCCCCTCATCGTGGTCGCGCACCACTCCCGCAAACGTCACAACGGCGCCGTGCGCGGGAGAGTCGACCGCCTGCTCGCACTCGTCGAGCGTGATCGGCTCGGCCGAAAGTCGCGCGAGAGCGACGGGCTCAGCGGGCATGGTCGCCGCCGCCGAGCTGATCGAGCAGATGCCCGATCACGGGGTCGAGCACGTCGATCCCGTCGCGCACGCCGCCCGGCGAGCCGGGCAGATTCACCACGACGGTGCGGCCGCTGACGCCCGCCAGCCCGCGGCTGAGCACTGCGGTCGGCACCTGGCCCGATCCGCGCGCCCTGACCGCCTCGGCGAGTCCCGGCAGCACCCGCTCCAGAAGAGGCGCGGTCTGCTCCGGAGTGACGTCGCTCGGCGCGACGCCGGTCCCGCCCGTGGTGACTACCACGTCGATCCCGCTGCCGATTGCGTCGGCGATCGCCTCGCCCACCGCGTCGCCGTCCGCGACCACGACCACCCGCGACTCCCAGCCCCGACCCGCGAACCACGCTCGCAGCGCCGGCCCGGTCCGGTCCTCGTAGACGCCCGACGCGGCCCGGGTCGAGGCGACGACCGCCACTGCCCGCCGCGTCTGCTCCGTGACCACTCGCTCCGTGCCCATTCGCTCCCTGCTCACTCGCTCGTCCACGAGCCGCTCCTCCCGCCCGCCTTCGCGAGCACCCGGATGCCGGTGATGACCGCAGCGCGGTCGACGGCCTTGATCATGTCGTAGACGGTGAGCGCGGCGACGCTGACCGCGGTCAGCGCCTCCATCTCGACTCCCGTGCGTCCGCTGGTACGCACCCGCGCCTCAATGCGGACCCGGCCGTCTTGTGGCTCCACGTCGATGTCGACGCCGTCGAGCACGAGCGGGTGGCAGAGCGGGATGAGCGTCGAGGTCGCCTTCGCGCCGAGAATCCCGGCGATCCGAGCGACACCGAGCGCCTCGCCCTTGGGTAGCTCGCCCTGTGCGAGCAGCCGCACCACCTCCGACGTCGTCTCGACGTACCCCTCGGCGACCGCGGTGCGCGCGGTCACCTCCTTAGCGCTCACGTCGACCATGTGCACAGCTCCGTCGCCGCGAACATGGGTGAGCTCGTGGCCTTCAGTCATCGATCCTCCAGATCTCGACCGTGTCGCCGGTCGCTGCGTGGTCGATCCCGACCGGGAGATGGATGAGCGCCGTCGACCGAGCGTACGACGCCAGTAGATGCGAACTCGGCCCGCCGACGGCACGCACGAGGCCCTCGTCGTCGAGGACCCCGCGACGGATCTGGTGCAGATGCGCGGGCGACTCCAGAGCCGCGCCGAGCCTGGCCCGGAGCCGAGGCCGCTCGGCCGGCACCCGACCCGCGAGCGAGCGCAGCACCGGACGCAGGAACACCTCGAACGACACCAGCGCGCTCACGGGGTTACCCGGAAGCGACACGACCGGCAGGTGCACGCCCTCGGCCACCCGCACCAGGCCGAGCCCCTGCGGACCGCCCGGCTGCATCTCGACGTGACCGAACTCCGACCCCGCCGGGCCGAGCGCGTCGCGGACGACCTCGTACGCCCCGGCGCTGACTCCGCCGACCGTGATCACGAGGTCCGCCTCGGCGGCGTGGGTCTCGAGCAGCGCGAGCAGCTCCTCGGCTCGGTCACTCGTGCACGCAGCGACGATCGGCAAGCCGCCCGCCTCGCGCACCGCCTCGGCGAGCAGACCGCCGTTCGCGTCGTAGATCTGCGCGTCCTCGAGCACCGCTCCTCCGGGCCGGATCTCGTTCCCGGTCGGCACGATCAGCACTCGTAGGCGCGGAAGCACCTCCACCTCGGTCAACCCGAGCGACGCGAGCAGGCCGTAGTGTGCCGCGCGGAGGACCGTCCCGGCAGGCAGGGCCAGTTCGCCTGCGCGGGCATCGCTGCCCCGGGCCCGCACGAAGGTCGCGGGGACCACCGGATGCGCAAAGGCGACGCTGCCCTCGGTTGGGAATCGCGGCGGATCGACGCGCTCGACCGGCACGACCGCGTCGGCCCCGGCGGGCAGCGGCGAGCCGGTCATGATCGGGCTCGCGAAGCCCGCCGCATGCCGTGGCGCCCGGTCGCCGGCGGGGATCGGCGCCGCGACCGGCAACGACACGGGCTGCTCGGGGGTCGCGGCAGAGACGTCCGCCGCGCGCACCGCGAAGCCGTCCATCTGCGAGTTGTCGAAGCGCGGCAGATCGAGCGGAGAGATGACCGAGCGGGCGAGCACCCGGCGATCGTAGGCTCCGGGGTCGGCGGAGACGACGCTCGGATCGAGCACAAGCGTCTCGTGTGCTCCCCGCGTCGCTAAAGGAGCGAGCAGAGCGCGCACCCGGGCGGCGTGCAGATCGATCGAGCTCATCGTGTCCTCTCGCGCGGGGCGCCCGACCGGCGGACGGGCCACGTCCATCTTGCCGGGTCGCGCCCACTTTCCGCGGCGTAGTGTGAGTGGATGAGTACAGCACTGGGGATCCCCGGGCTCCGGCCCCGACAGCGCAGCGCCGTCCTCCCGGCCGAGCGGCCCGCGAGTCCGCTCCTGCTCGACACCTTCGGCCGCGTCGCCGATGACCTGCGGATCTCGCTCACCGACAAGTGCAATCTGCGCTGCACATACTGCATGCCCGCCGAGGGACTCCCGTTCCTCCCGCCCGCGTCGCTGCTGACTCGCGACGAGATCGTGCGTCTGGCGCGGATCGCCGTCGAGCAGTTCGGCGTCCGCCAGATCCGCTTCACCGGCGGGGAGCCGCTGCTGCGGAAAGATCTGGTCGACATCATCCGCGACGTTGCCGCCCTCGATCCCCGCCCCGAGATCTCGCTCACGACAAACGCCATCGGCCTCGCGGGACGGGCGGAGGCGCTCGCCGCGGCGGGCCTGGACCGTGTCAACGTCTCGCTCGACTCGATCTGCGCCGAGACGTTCGCGAAGGTCACCCGGCGTCCGTTCCTCGATCGCGTTCTCGCCGGCATCGACTCGCTCGCCCCGGCGGGTCTGAAGCAGACCAAGATCAACGCTGTCCTGCTGCCCGGGGTCAACGACCACGAGGCGCCGGAGCTGCTCGCCTGGGCTCTGGCCGGCGGCCACCAGCTGCGCTTCATCGAACAGATGGCGCTCGACGCCGACCACGGCTGGGATCGCGCGACCATGATCACCGCCGCCGACATCCGCGCCCTCCTGTCCCAGCGCTTCGCGCTAAGCCCGCACTCCGCCCCTCGCGACGGGGCTCCCGCCGAGCTGTTCGACGTGCGCGAGACGGGTGGCTCCGAGGTTCTCGGTCAGGTGGGGATCATCGCCTCGGTCACCGAAAACTTCTGCGCCGACTGCCGCCGCACCCGGCTGACCGCGGAGGGCGGAGTCCGCAGTTGCCTCTTCTCGAACGAGGAGACCGATCTGCTCGGCCCGATGCGCGCCGGCGTCGATGACCACGAGGTCGCGCAGCTCTGGCGCGGCGCGATGTGGGCCAAGCCCGCGGGCCACGAGATGAACCGGGCGGGCTTCGTCCAGCCCGAGCGTACGATGAGCGCGATCGGCGGATGAGCGTGCGGGTCCGCTACTTTGCCGCGGCAAAGGCCGCTCTCGGCCGTGCCACCGACGACTTCGACTCCCTCGAGGACCTCGCCGCTCTCGAAGCGCACTTGGTCGCCTCCTCACCCGCCGCGGCGCCAGTTCTCGCCCGCTGCACCTTCCTGGTGAGCGGAGTCTCGACGACCGACCGTGCGACGCCGTTGCCGGCGGACGCGTCGGTCGACGTCCTGCCGCCGTTCGCGGGCGGCTGACTCGTTCCTCAGGCGTCCCAGCCGGCCATGCCTCCCACGAGTGAGTCGGCGGCGACTCCCGCCTCCGCCGCGCGCTCCGCGGCCAGCTGTGACCGCATGCCCGACGCGCAGTGCAGCACCAGCGGGCCGGCCGGCAGCGCCCGCGGGTCAAAGCGGGACATCGGCATCCGCACCGCACCCGGCACTGCCACCGAGCGGTCCTCGTCGTCCTCCCGCAGGTCGATGACCGTCGGAGGCTGAGGCCCCGCCAGCCGTACCTGCAGCTGCGCCGCCGTGATCGAGCCCGCCGCCGCATGCACCGCAGTGACGGGAGGAACGCTGCGTGCCAGCGCCAGTTCGCTCCACGATCCGTCCAGCGCGTCGTGCAGCAGTACCCGCCCGAACAGGGGTGTCCCGACTCCGGTCACCAGCTTCACCACCTCGGCCGCCATCGCCGAGCCGATCGTCGCGCACAGCGCCCCGAGTACCCCGACCGTCGCGCAACTGTCTGCCGCGTCCTCGGCCTGGGGATGGAGGGCGCGCAGCGTGACTCCTCCGCCCGGCGCGTGCGCCCAGAACGTCGAGAGCTGCCCGTCGAAGCCGAGCGCCGATCCCCAGACGTGCGCAACCCCGGCCCGGGTGGTTGCGTCGGAGGCGAGGTAGCGGGCGCCGAAGGTGTCGAAGCCGTCAACCACGACATCCCAGCCGGCTACCAGCTCGTCGGCGGTGGCCGAGGTCAGCGCGACGGGGAACGCCCGCGCATCGATGCCAGGGGAGAGCCGTCGCGCGGTCGCCGCCGCCGACTCGGCCTTCGACAGCCCCACTGCGGAGTCGTCGTGCGCCGTCTGCCGCGCCAGGTTCGAGAGCTCGACCACGTCTGCGTCCACGATGCCCAGCCGCCCGATCCCCGCCGCGGCGAGCGCCGTGATCACGGGGGAGCCGATCCCGCCCGCGCCCAGCACCAGCACGCGCGCGTTGCGCAGCCGCCGCTGTCCGAGCTCGCCGATCGGCGAGAGGCGGATCTGCCGCGCGAACCGCTCGCGCTCGGCGTCGGTCAGCGCAGGACCCGGTTCGATCGGTAGGTTCACGCCCGGCTGCTCGGGGAGAGGTCGTTGCAGGTCGAAAGCTCGGGTCACCTCCCCAGTCTGCACGCCCGCCCCTCAGGCGAGACGCCGGATTCATCGGCGTCGGATCGAGGTCTCAGTCCGGCGCCCAGTGCTGCCGCGTACGCAACCGAGGTTGAGATCACCGAAAGTGCCCGTTCGTGCCGTCATCCGAGCTCTCAACCTTCGTTGCGAACACCTCGGCCCGCTGTCACCCCATCGGCTACCGTAGGAGCGTTGTGGACAGGAGCGAGGCGGCCAGGTGTACCTGAAGAGCCTGACCCTCAAGGGTTTCAAGTCCTTCGCTCAGCCGACCACGTTCGCCTTCGAGCCCGGTGTCACGTGCGTCGTGGGCCCCAACGGCTCGGGCAAGAGCAACGTGGTCGACGCGCTCGCCTGGGTGATGGGGGAGCAGGGTGCCAAGACGCTCCGCGGCGGCACGATGGAGGACGTCATCTTTGCGGGCACCTCTACCCGCGGTCCTCTGGGTCGCGCCGAAGTCTCGCTGACCATTGACAACTCCGACGGCGCCCTGCCGATCGAGTACACCGAGGTGACCATCACCCGCACGCTCTTCCGCAACGGCGGGAGCGAGTACGCGATCAACGGGCGCGGCTGCCGGCTGCTCGATGTGCAGGAGCTGTTGAGCGACTCGGGTCTTGGCCGCGAGATGCACGTGATCGTGGGGCAGGGGCAACTCGATGCGGTGCTGCACGCGACCCCGGAGGAGCGGCGCGGCTTTATCGAGGAGGCCGCCGGCATCCTGAAGCACCGCCGTCGCAAGGAGAAGACCCTCCGCAAGCTCGACGCCATGCAGGCGAATCTGACGCGCCTCTCCGATCTGGCGGGCGAAATCCGGCGCCAGTTGAAGCCGCTCGGACGCCAGGCGGAAGTGGCCAGGCAAGCGCAGACCATCGCCGCCGTCGTCCGCGACGCCCGGGCGCGCCTGCTCGCCGATGACGTGGTCGGACTGCGCGCGGCGCTCGACGGCTTCGCGCGCTCCGAGAGCGAGCGACACAGCGAGCGCGTCGTCCTGCAGGAGAAGCTGGAGCAGGCGACGCTGCGGATGGCGCGGATCGAAGCGGAGATGATCGGCGACGCCGTGGACGACGCGCGGCGCACGACCTTCGAGCTGGAGTCGGTGCAGGAGCGGTTGCGCAACCTGTCGGCGCTCGCCGGGCAGCGGCTCGCGATGCTCGACCTTGAGTCCGAGCAGCCGCAGACCGCCCCGCGGGTCACCGTGCAGCAGCTTGAGGACGTCAGGGCCGAGGTGGAGCGCCTGCGGCAGCGCGTGCTCGACGCCGAAGCGGCCTGGATCGCGGCCCAGGGCGGCACGGTTGCCGCCCGCTCCGCTCTCGACGCGGTCGACGAGGAGATCGCCGCGCAATCGGCACTCGTCTCCCGCTACGACCTCGAACTTTCCACACTGACGGGCCAGGCCGAGACTGCCGCCTCCCGTCTGGCGTCGGTGCGCGGCGAGGTCCTGCGCGCCCAGAACACACTCGAGTCCGCGGTGCAGAGGAGGGACGCTGCCCAGCACGCCCTGGAGGCACTCGAGGACGAGCTCGGTGACGCCGGTCACGGGCCGGACGGCGGCCTCGACGAGGACTACGAGCGCGCCCAGGTGGCGGTGTCCGAGGCGGAGCGCGAGATCGAGCGGCTCCGTGACACGTTGCACGCGCTGGAGCGCGAGCGCGACGCCCTTGCCGCCCGCACTGGCGCCCTCTCCCTCGCCCTCGACGTCTCCGACGGGTCCGCCGAACTGATCGCCGCACGGCTCGACGGCGTCCGCGGCCGGGTGGCCGAGCGGATCCAGGTGCGTCCCGGCAATGAGGCCGCGATCGCCGCCGCGCTTGGCGCGATCGCCGACGCCGTGCTCGTTGACTCGACCGTGCAGGCTGACGCGGCGCTCGACGCCGCGCTCGAGGGCGAACTCGGCCGCGTCGAGCTGCTGGTCGCCGACTCCGCCCGCCCGCCCTTCGACCTCGACGTCCCGGACGGCGCGGTCCGTGCTGGCGAGCTCGTGACCGCGCCGCCCGGGATCCTGTCCCTCCTGGAGCGCGTGCTCGTGGTGGATGACGTCGCCGCTGCGCGCCGCCTCCGCGCAGGTCTCGGCGGGTCTGGTCTGCTCATCGTCACTCGCGACGGAGCGGCGGTCTCGGATGTCGTGCTCAGTGCTGGGTCGGGCGGACAGCGCAGTCGCATCGAGCTTGTCTCCGAGCGTGATTCCGCCGCGAACCGGCTGGAGGAGGTGGAGAAAGGCATCGACCGCCTCCGCTTCGAGCTGGCCGAGCAGACCGGTGTGCTGCGGGCCGCGAAGGAGCAGTCGACGCTCGCCCTGTCGGCTCTCCGCGAGCACGACGCCGCTCGGGCGGCGCAGACGGAGCGCCTGGGGCGGGTGCGCGCCCAACTGGAGGCGGCGACCGCTGAGCACGGCCGCGGCGAGAAGGCGCTGGCCACCGCCTCCGAGCGGGTCGGCGACGCCGAGACCGCCGCGCAGAACGCGAAGAGCGCGCTCGAGACCGCCCGCGCGCGCCCGAGGCCGGTCCTCGACGCCGGCGCGCGCGACGGCCTTCAGCGTGAGGTGGACGTCGCGCGCGAGCGCGAGATCGAGGCGCGCCTGGCCGTCGAGACGGCGAAGGAGCGCGTGCGCGCGGAGCAGTCCCGCGGCGAGTCTCTGGCCGGGCAGCTGGCCGCTGATCGTGCCGCCGCCGACGAAGCCGCCCGCCGCGCCGTGATCCGCCGCCGTCAGCGAGACGCCGCGGCCGAGGTGACCGCCGCGCTCCCGGGCGTCCTCGCCTCCGTCGACCGCTCCGTTCACCAGGCGCGTGCACAGCTCGTCGCCGCCGAGGCGGCCCGCTCGCAGCAGAACGCCGAGTTGCAGACGCTCCGCCGCGAGGAGGCTGCCTTGCGCGACCGCCTCCAGTCCGTCACCGAGAGCGTGCACGGGATCGAGCTCCAGATCTACGAGAAGCGGCTACAGCTGACCGGGCTCCTGGAGCGCGCCGGCTCCGAGCTGGGTCTCAGCGAGGACGTGCTGGTCGCCGAGTACGGGCCAGACGTCGGCGTCCCGGACGAGACGGGCGAGCACGAGGAGCCGCGGGCGTACGTCCGCGAGGAGCAGCGGCGGCGCCTCGCGACAGCGCAGAAGCAGCTTGGCCAATTGGGCCGCGTGAATCCGCTCGCTCTCGAGGAGTTCGCGGCGCTGGAGCAGCGGCACGTCTTTCTCACGGAGCAGCTCGCCGACCTCACCAGCACTCGCCGCGACCTGCTCACCATCATCGAGGAGCTCGACGAGACCATGCAGACGGTCTTCGCCTCCGCCTTCGATGACACGCAAGCAGCGTTCGCGGAGGTGTTCCCCGTCCTCTTCCCGGGCGGCACGGGCAGCATCCGCCTGACCGACCCGGAGAACCTGCTCACGACTGGGATCGAGGTCGCGGTGCGCCCAGCAGGCAAGAAGATCGAACGGCTGTCGCTGCTCTCGGGAGGGGAGCGCTCGCTCGCCGCGGTGGCGTTCATGGTCGCGATCTTCACGTCGCGGCCAAGCCCCTTCTACATCATGGACGAGGTGGAAGCAGCCCTGGACGACGCGAACCTCGGCCGGCTACTGAGCATCTTCCAGACCCTGCGGACCTCGAGCCAGCTCATCGTCATCACGCACCAGAAGCGGACGATGGAGATCGCGGATGCGCTCTACGGCGTCTCGATGCGCCAGGACGGCGTCTCGGCAGTGGTCGGCCAGCGTGTGGCGGCGCCCCCCGCGTGAGGTCGCGGCGCCGCACGCCGTCTCCCGCGCCACCAGTCGGTGGTAGGGACCCGCTCGACTACCGTGACGTCGTGCCGACCCTGGATCACGTCATCCTGACCCGCTTCAGTGTCGTCTTCGTGCCCGAGCAGGCGCCGGCCTCCGACGACTGGCTGCGCTACCGATGGGCATTCTTCGAGGAGGCGACGATCGCCTCCCTCGAGTCGCAATCCGTCCACTCGTTCCGCTGGCTCGTCTTCCTCGATGACCGCGCGCCCGATTGGCTGCGCGAGCGGATGTCTGCCGCCGCCGGCCTGTTCGAGCCGGTCTACCTGTCCGGCCCCTTCTCCGTCGACGCCGTCCGGCGTGCCATCGGGAGCGATTCCGCAGCGCCGCTCATCACCACCCGGCTCGACAGCGACGACGCGCTGGGAATCCGCTTCGTCGAGACCATTCAGCGGGAGGCGACGGAGGCGATCGCCGCCGGTCTCGGCGCCGACGGCCTCTACCTCAACGCCACTCGTGGCCTCCAGCTCGATCGCTCCGGCCGCATCTATCGGTACGACTACGCAGTGAACCCCTTTCTCAGCTTCGTCGAGGCCCGCACCCCCTCGGTCCCGCCCCGCACGGTGTTTCAGGACGGCCGGCACAGCAGTGCGCGCGACCATGCCCCCGTCCGCTCCCTCCGCGTCGAACCCCTGTGGCTGCAGGTCGTTCACGGCAGTAATCTGATGAACGACATTCGTGGCGTGCGCGTGCACCCGAGGGCGGCGGAGCAATCCTTCGACGTGTCGCTCGGCTTCCGGCGAGATGTGCCTCCGCTTCGCCTCCTCGCGGAGCGCCTCGTGTCGATGGCCGCGCTGGTGCCCCTGTGGCTCCGCCACCCGAGTCTGGGCCGCCAGGCCCTCGCGGGATGGGTCGCCTCCGCGCTCGGCACGCGGACCCGGCCGCGGCGGCGCCGGTAGCCTGGACGCATGGCAGAACGCACCTCCTGGTCGCTCGGTCGCGCACTGCGCGGACTGTTCGAGAAGCGCACAATTGACGACCAGACCTGGGACGACCTCGAGACGGCCCTCATTACGGCTGACTTCGGTCCCGATATCACCGAGGACATCGTGGAGGACCTCCGGTCGAAAGTCGCCCGCTACTCCACGACCGACCCCCGCGACCTCCAGCGGATGCTTCGCGAGTCACTCGAGGAGCGCCTGTCCAAGTACGACACGACACTCAAGCTGAGCGAGCGCCCCGCCGTGATCCTCGTGGTCGGCGTGAACGGCGTCGGCAAGACGACCACCATCGGTAAATTCGCTAAGTTCCTTCGCAACTACGGCCGCAGCGTAGTCGTCGGAGCCGCGGACACCTTCCGCGCCGCCGCTGTCGACCAGCTCGCTACCTGGGCCCAGCGGGCCGACGCGCAGATCGTTCGCCCGCAGCAGGAGCGTCAGGATCCCGCCTCCGTGGCCTTCCAGACCGTGCAGTTCGCCAAGGACAACGGCGTCGAAATGGTCATCATCGACACGGCCGGACGACTGCACACCAAGGGCGGCCTGATGGATGAGCTCACCAAGATCAAGCGGGTCATCGAGAAGCAGGCCCCGATCTCCGAGATCCTGCTCGTGCTCGACGCGACCACCGGCCAGAACGGCCTCAGTCAGGCGGAGGCGTTCATCGAGCACGCGGGCGTCACCGGCCTGGTCATCACCAAGCTCGACGGCTCGGCCAAGGGCGGCTTCGTCCTCGCCGTTCAGGAGCGCACCGGCATCCCCATCAAGCTCGTCGGCCAGGGCGAGGGCATCGGCGACCTCGCCGGCTTCACCCCCCACGTCTTCGCCCAGCAACTGGTCGCCTGACCCCGCGCCCCGCCCAGCCCTCCCAGACCAGCCTCCGCGTTGCTCAGGTGTGCCGTGCGCGGAGGGCGATGGCGAGGGGGAGGAGTTCCTCGTCGAGAATCTCCATGATCAGCGCGGGCTGGATTCGGAAGTACTCGTGCACGATGATGTTCCGGAGCCCCGCGATGGCCGGCCACGGTACATCGGCAAGGGCGTTCAACTCTGGATCGGGGAGGGCCCGCACTGCCTCGCCGATCACCGCGAGATTGCGCAGAACTGCGTCGAGTGCCATTCCGGCGACTGCACCGTCGTCCCCATCGAGATACGCCCGGTACTCACGACAACGCTCGATCGCCGCGAGAATATCGGAGAAACGTTCGGTCGATGATCTGCTCACAACGATCTGCTCACAGGGGAACCATGTCGCGGTGCGCGGACGTAGAGACTGACGCACGCAGGAGCGACTCGGCCACGACGTCGACCCGCACTCCAAGAATGCGACTAAGTTCCTCGCCGATGCCGGCGAGACGCAGCAGAGGGTTACCCGACCCGCTTTCCAGATCAACGAAGAGATCGACGTCACTTTCCGCGTGCGCGTCGCCCCGCGCAACGGAACCGAAAAGCCTCGGGTTGCTCGCTCCATAGCGAACGAGAACGTCAGCGAGTGCAGCATGGTGTGCCTGCACTGCCGCTCGCAGTGTCTTCGCTCGCTCCGTGACGGGTTCCACGCTGTCAGGATACGCACCCGCCTCAGCCTCCGCGCGCCCAGCCCTCCCACCCGCGAGATGTCACTTGGGTACGCGACACGCCGACGAAAGCGTACTCACGAGACATCTCGCGCAGGCCCTCACACCGCCTGCGAGAAGCCGAGCGCCGCGTCGGCCAGATGGCGCAGGTGCTCCGGCACCGGCAGGCCCTTCGAGTCCATCGAGCGCGCCCAGAGGCGGCCCGCCCGGTACGAGGAGCGCACGAGAGGGCCCGCGAGCACGCCGAGGAAGCCAATGTCCTCCGCCTCTTCCTTGATCGCCACGAACTCTTCTGGGTGCACCCAGCGGTCCACCGGCAGGTGCCGCGGAGTCGGGCGAAGGTACTGCGTGATGGTCACAATGTCGGTGCCCGCGTCGTAGAGGTCCTGCAACGCCTGCGAAATCTCCTCGCGCTCCTCGCCCATGCCGAGGATGAGGTTCGACTTCGTGATCAGCCCCGCCTCGCGCCCCTGGGTCAGGACGTCGAGTGAGCGCTCGTAGCGGAACGCCGGGCGAATGCGCTTAAAGATCCGCGGCACCGTCTCGACGTTGTGCGCGAACACCTCCGGCTGGGCGTCGAAGACGCGCTGGAGGTGCTCGGCGCGCCCGGTGAAGTCGGGCACGAGGATCTCGACACCCGTGCCCGGCGCCTGGGCATGAATCTGCCGGATCGTCTCGGCATACAGCCAGGAGCCCTCGTCGGGTAGGTCGTCCCGCGCGACCCCGGTCACGGTCGCGTAGCGGAGCTTCATCCGCGCCACCGACTCGCCGACCCGCCGCGGTTCGTCGGCGTCGTAGTCTGCCGGCTTGCCGGTGTCGATCTGGCAGAAGTCGCAGCGCCGCGTGCACTGCGCGCCGCCGATGAGGAACGTCGCCTCGCGGTCCTCCCAGCACTCGAAGATGTTCGGGCAACCGGCCTCCTGGCACACCGTGTGCAGATCCTCGCTCTTCACCAGCGACTGCAACTGCCGATACTCGGGCCCCATCGACGCCTTCGTGCGGATCCACTCGGGCTTGCGCTCGATGGGTGTCTCGGCGTTGCGGACCTCGAGTCGCAGCAGCTTGCGCCCCCCCACTTCGGCGCTCACGCGGCGACTCCGGAGGCACTCCGTCGCACCCCAGCGGTGTCGTCCACTCGCGCCGCGAAAGCCGGCGCCGCCTGGGCGACTCTCGCCATCACCCGCGCCCGCACTACCGCCATCGGTGGCGCCTCGCCACGCTCGCGCTCCACAGTCGTGACACCGGCGTCCGCGATGCCGCAGGCGACGATCCGGGAGTAGGGCTCGAGGCTGTTGGAGACGTTGAGCGCGAAGCCGTGCATCGTGACACCCGCCGCCACTCGAATCCCGATGGCCGCGATCTTCTCCGCGCCTCCCGGCCGCACGACCCAGACTCCCGAGCGCCCCTCGACGCGGCTGCCCTGCACGCCCAGGTCCTCGAGCACGTCGATCAGGATCCCCTCGAGTGAGCGGACGTAGGCGAGGACGTCGACCGGCTCGCGCAGCCGCACGATCGGATAGCCAACCAGCTGTCCCGGGCCGTGCCACGTGATCCTCCCGCCGCGGTCGACATCGACCACGGGGGAGCCGTCGTCCGGGCGTTCGTGCGGCTCTGTGCGCTTGCCCGCGGTGTAGACGGAGGCGTGCTCGCAGAGCACGAGCGTGTCGGGCCGGTCACCGGCGGCGATCTCGGCATGGAGGCGGCGCTGGAGGTCCCAGCCGTCGCGGTAGTCGAGGGGTTCAGCGGAGTCGCCCGCGACGAGAGTCTCAATCATGGGGCTACCCTAACTCCGTTGCTGAACGGAGACTATAAAGCCTCCCGCTCCCGCGGAGACCTCTCACGCGGCTCCGATAGAATTCGGCGCATCATGGCTACTTTCGGCACCCTCTCGGATCGACTCGTCGAGACCTTCAAGAATCTCCGCACCAAGGGCAAGCTCTCGGCCTCGGACGTCGACGGCACCGTCCGCGAGATCCGGCGCGCGCTGCTCGATGCCGACGTCGCGCTCGAGGTCGTCAAGGAATTCACCGGCAAGGTGCGCGAGCGCGCGCTCGGCGACGAGGTCAATAAGGCACTCAACCCGGCTCAGCAGGTCGTCCAGATCGTCAATGAAGAACTCGTCGGCATCCTCGGTGGTCAGTCCCGCCGTCTCGAGTTTGCCAAGCGTCCGCCGACCGTCATCATGCTCGCCGGTCTCCAGGGCGCGGGTAAGACGACGCTTGCCGGCAAGCTCGGCAAGTACCTCGGCAAGGACGGGCACACGCCGCTCCTCGTCGCGGCCGACCTCCAGCGTCCCAATGCAGTGCAGCAGCTTCAGGTCGTCGGCGAGCAGGCCGGAGTCGCGGTGTACGCGCCGGAACCCGGCAACGGAGTCGGCAACCCGGTCACGGTCGCCCGGGACGCGATCCGCTTCGCGACCGACAAGCAGTACGACACCGTCATCATCGACACCGCGGGGCGGCTCGGCGTCGATGCCGACATGATGAAGCAGGCCGCCGATATCCGCCGGGTCACGAACCCCGATGAAGTGCTCTTCGTCATCGACGCGATGATCGGCCAGGACGCGGTCGCGACGGCCAAGGCCTTCCAGGAGGGTGTCGACTTCACCGGCGTCGTCCTGTCCAAGCTTGACGGCGACGCTCGCGGAGGCGCTGCGCTCTCGGTCGCGTCGCTCACCGGCCGTCCGATCCTGTTCGCCTCCACGGGCGAGTCGCTCGATGACTTCGAGCAGTTCCACCCGGACCGCATGGCGAGTCGGATCCTCGACCTCGGCGACGTGCTGACCCTCATCGAGCAGGCGCAGGCCGCCTTCGACGAGGACGAGGCCCGCAAGGTCGCCGAGAAGATCATGAGCGACTCGTTCACGCTCGACGACTTCCTCGGCCAGATGCAGCAGCTGCGCAACATGGGCTCGATCAAGAAGATGATCGGCATGCTGCCCGGCGCGAAGGGCATGCGCGAGCAGCTCGACCAGTTCGATGAGCACGAGATCGTGCGCACCGAAGCAATCATCCAGTCGATGACGAAGGCGGAGCGGCAGAATCCGAAACTGCTCAACGGCTCGCGGCGCCTGCGCATCGCCCGCGGCTCCGGCATGACCGTGACCGACGTCAACCAACTTGTGCAGCGCTTCGAGCAGGCCGCCAAGATGATGAAGACCGTGGCCAAGGGCGGCATGCCGAACGTCCCGGGCATGGGCCCCGTGCCCGGCGCGGGCTACACCGCCCGTCCGAAGCCGCAGAAGAAGAAGGGCAGCAAGTCGGGGAACCCCGCCAAGCGGGCCGCCGAAAACGCGGCGCTGACGGCCGGACCGCGTTCCGGCGACGCGGGCGGCTCCGGCTTCGGCCTGGGTGGCGGCGCGACGGGCGCGCAGCCCACACCGGAGGAGCTGGAGCAGTTGCAGAAGCTCCTGGGCCGATGAGGTCGCGCAGGTCCAGGACAGCCGGCGTCCTCGCCTTTGTCGCGCTCGCGCTCACAGGGTGCGCCGGCGGATCCGGCGTGGAGACGAGGTCTGTGCCTGCGCCAGCGGATCTCGTAGGGCGCTGGGTGACCGGGGTCGCGTACAGCGCGCCCGACGTCCCGTTCCTCCTCCTCGCTGAGGACGGCACCTGGACGGGCTCGGACGGCTGCAACGGCGCGCAGGGCGAGTGGTCGATCGACGGCGAGGGCGCGCTCTCGGTGACCGCGGGCCCCAGCACCTTCATCGCCTGCGACGGAGTCGCTCTGCCGCGCTTGTTCTCGGAGTCGGCAATGGCGTCGCTCGACGGAGGACGCCTGCGCCTGTTCGATGACAAGGGCGCGACCACCGTCACGCTGGCCCGCTCGACCAGCGAGCAGCCGCCGACCGGGTCCCCGAATCCCGCGGGGGAGTAGGCGTTTCACCAGAAAAACGGGGATCCCCCCGCGCGCCCCCGCTCGCTAGCGTGAGGGCATGACAACAGCACTCGCGCGCCCCGTCCGCATCGGCGTCCAGATCGCTCCGCAGCACGTGCCCTACGAGGTCATCCGCGACACCCTCGCCGAGCTCGAGGACCTCGGCGTCGACATCGCGTTCAACTGGGACCACTTCTTCCCCCTCTCGGGCGAGCCCGACGGCCTGCATTTCGAGGGCTGGAGCATGCTCGCCGCCTGGGCCGAGCAGACCAGCCGCATCGAGTTCGGCCCGCTCGTCACCTGCAACAGCTACCGCAACCCCGATCTGCTCGCCGATATGGCGCGCACTGTCGACCACATCAGCGCCAAGGGCGCCGAAGGGCGTCTGATCTTCGGCATCGGGTCTGGCTGGTTCGAGCGCGATTACGAGGAGTACGGCTACGAGTTCGGTACTGCCGGCTCGCGCCTGAATGAGCTCTCCGACTCGATGCAGCGCATTCGCAGCCGCTGGTCGATGCTCAACCCCGCTCCCACCCGCGACATCCCCGTGATGATCGGGGGCGGCGGCGAGAAGAAGACCCTGCGGATCGTCGCCGAGCACGCCGACATCTGGCACAGCTTCTCGGACGTCCCCACTCTCGAGCGCAAGCTCGGCGTCCTCGCCGAGTGGTGCGGCCGGGTCGACCGCGATCCCGCGGCCATCGAAATCTCCACCGGCGCGAGCGTCCGTAGCGGTGTGGGCGACGCCTCCTTTGACGTGCTCGATCAGCAGTTCGATCTCGGTGCGCGCCTCTTCACGCTCGGTATCTCCGGCCCCACCATCGACCTCGCCCCCGTGCACGACCTGCTCAGCTGGCGTAACGCCAAATCGACCCACGAAGCGGTCTGACCCGGCAAAAACGACCCGGACGCGAGCGGGTCAGAAGTCGGGAGCGTCCGTCGCGCGCTGGTCGCTCGGCACCGGGTGCGCCAGTCCCGCCTTCTCCGCCGCACGCACGAAGGCGTCCGCCAGCATTTTCTGTCCCTCGATGGTCGGGTGGACATTGTCCTCAGCGAGCAGACCGTCCTCGCGCAGCGGGTCGGGGTACTCCAGCACCTCGCCACCGGCGGCCGTGACAGCCTCTACCAGCGCAGCGTCGTAGTCGTCAAGATCGCTTGGCCGCGGATCGGGCCCCCACACGGAGTCGACTGCGATCAAGCGCGCGTGAGGCGAGGCGGCGGCGATCGCGTCCACAGCGGGCGGTATCGCCGCCGTGACATCCTCCGGATCCCAGCCCAGATCATTGCTGCTCGCAATCAGGACAATGACATCGGGCTCCGTCTCCGCGATCTCCTCAGCGCGATCGCCGATCACCGCGTCGCAGGCGCCGGGCTCGATAAATCCGCCGCCGTCGCAGCCGAGATCTGTCACGCTCCAGCCCAGCTCGTCGCCAATCAGCGCAGGCCACGCTTCCGCGGGCTCCACTCCGAGCCCGCGGACGATGCTGTCGCCGACGACCGTGACGCGGGATCCCGCGGGAATCGAATCGCTGATCGCCGGAGGCTCCTGATCGGCCGTCTTCTCGGGCGGGGTCTCCCCGGACGGCTCGGTCTCCGCGGGCGCCTCCGTTTCCATCGGCGGAGCCACAGGCGCGGGCGACGCCGTGGTCGCTATCGTCAAGCTGGAGGGGGGCGAGCAGCCGGCGAGGCCGAGCGCGAGCACGACAAGCACCGACGCCGCGGCCGGGACACGGCGCTTCATGATCGCGGGTCCCGGAGTCCGTCGCGCAGTTCGCCGGCGAGCGCGCGCACCACCGCAGGCAGGTCCCCGTCATTCGCGGCGGCAGTGCGCCGCTGGCGCTGGTAACTCGCCCCCGCGACCAGGATGAGTTCGACGCCTGCCAGTTCTTCCTCGCAGCGGAGCCGCTTGGCCACCGGGGCGAGAGTGACGAGCAGACCGCGGATGTCGTCAGTGACGAGCCGCTCCGTTCCGGCCGAGTCGAGGATGATCTCGGCGTCCAGACCGTAGCGGGCCGCGCGCCACTTGTTCTCGCGGACGTACCAGGGCTGCATCGTCGGCAGGCCCTCACCGGCGTCCAGGCGTGAGGAGAGGTGCTCGACGAGGCACTGGATGAGCGCGGCGACCGCTGCGATCTCCTGGGCGGAGGAGAGACCGTCGCAGGCGCGCATCTCGATGGTGCCCCACTGCGGCGAGGGGCGGATATCCCAGCGCACCTCGGTGTGGTCGTCGATAACGCCGGTGCGCATCATGTCATCGACGTACTCCTCGTAGTTGGCCCAGGCGCCGAGCTGTGGCGGCAGTCCTGCCGTGGGCAACTGCTGGAACATCAGCGCGCGGTTGGAGGCGTAACCCGTATCGACTCCGCCCCAGAAAGGGCTGGAGGCCGAGAGCGCCTGCAGGTGCGGGTAGTAGCCGAGCAGCGAGTTCAGAATCGGCAGCACCTTGTCGCGGCGCTCGATCCCGACGTGTACATGAATGCCCCAGATCATCATGTTCCTGCCCCACCACTGCGTGCGGTCGATGAGCCGGTGGTACCGCTCCTTGTCGGTGATGCTCTGGTCGAACCACTGGGCGAACGGATGCGTCCCCGCGCAGACGAGGTCCAGCCCCATCGGATCAGTGATCTCGCGCACCTGCCGTAGCTGGTCCTGCAGGTCGGCGACGGCATCGCTGACAGTCGTGTGCACGCCGGAGACCAGCTCGACGGTGTTGCGCAAGAGCTCGCCGGTGATGTGCGGATGCGGGGCACCGTCGTCGCCGCGCAGCGCCTCCAGCACCACGTCAGCCACGTTGGCGAGGTCGCCTGTCTGCCCGTCGACGATCGCGACCTCCCACTCGATCCCGAGGGTGGAGCGGTCGGACGCGGCGAAGCTGATCTCCATAGCGTGGTCCTCATCGGATCCGGGCGTCCGCCAGTTCGGGACGCGCCCAGACATCCTCGCACCTGCCACCAGGGCGGACGCCGAGGCTCGGCGTAGACGCGCTCGGCCTTCGGCCCCGGGACACGAAAGGACCGGCCTGCAGGAGCAGCGTGCGGCGATGGTGTGCCGAGCCCGCGGCGGCGCGGTTTTTCTGGCAGAATGATCCGTCGGGTCCGAGGCGGTCGACCCTCTACTCACCGCCGACGAAACCCCCTCGAGCTTCCGCCGGGTGTGCCCCCACGCTCACGGCTCAGTTCATCCATCATCGACCGCACACCGGTCAACGACCACATAGGAGAATTGTGGCTGTCAAGATTCGTCTGAAGCGCCTCGGCAAGATCCGGGCGCCCTACTACCGCATCGTCGTCGCCGACTCGCGCACCAAGCGCGACGGTCGCGTGATCGAGGAGATCGGTAAGTACCACCCCACCGAGCAGCCCTCGTTCATCCAGGTCGACTCGGAGCGCGCACAGTACTGGCTCGGAGTCGGCGCTCAGCCGACCGAGCAGGTCGCCGCCATCCTCAAGCTGACCGGCGACTGGGGCCGCTTCCAGGGCGACGCCGACGCTGTCAGCACCGTCCAGGTGAAGGAGCCCAAGGCTCCGTTCGTCGTCGACGCCAAGAAGAAGCCCGTCCTCAAGCCGAAGTCGGAGGCTCCCGCCAAGGTCGCCGCGCCCGAGGCTGCCGCCGACGAGACCTCCACCGAGGCGTAGTCCGTGCTCGCTCCCGCCGTCGAACACCTCGTCAAGGGGATCGTTGAAAATCCCGCCGAGGTCCGCGTCGTGGCGACGAGCTCCCCTCGCGGAGAGGTCCTTGAGGTGCGCGTGCACCCCGAGGACCTCGGCCGCGTGATCGGACGCTCCGGTCGCACCGCCAAGGCCGTCCGTACCCTCGTCGCCGCCCTCGCCGACGGCCGTCGAGTGCGCGTCGACGTCGTCGACACCGATAAGTAGAGGTGACGGTCCCCGGTCCGGGCACGACGCAGCTCCGCGTCGCCCGACTCACCAAAGCTCACGGGCTCAAGGGCGCGATCAAGCTCGAGCTCTACACCGACGAGCCCGACAAGCGCTTCACCCCCGGAGCCACGTTCACGTTGCAGGTGCCTCGCACCTCCGAATGGCACGGGAAGACACTCGAGCTCGTCGAGTTGCGCTGGTACAACAGCCACGCGGTCGCGTTCTTCCGGGGCATCGACGATCGCAACGCCGCCGAGTCCCTTCTCAAGGCGATCCTCTGGATTGACGAGGAGGTGCAGACGCAGCCGGGCGAGGACGACTCCTGGTACGACTACCAGCTGGTCGGGATGAAGGTCCTCCGCGAGGGAGTCGAGGTCGGCACCGTGCGTCGCGTCGACCACTTCCCGGCGCAGGACTTGCTCATTGTCGGTACCCCCGCGGGCGAAGTGATGGTGCCGTTCGTCAACGCGATCGTGCCCTCCGTCGATCCCGTCGCGGGCGTCGTCACCGTGACCCCTCCGGTCGGCCTCTTCGAGGAGGCGCCGGAGGAGGAACCCGCCGCCGTTGACCTCAGCGGGGTCGATCTGGCAGATCCGACGCTCAGCGCTGCGGCGCCGGTCGATGACTCCGCACCCGCCGAGGAGGAGCCCCGGTCGTGAGGATCGACATCGTCACGATCTTCCCGGAGTTCTTCGGCGTCCTCGACATCAGCCTTCTCGGCCGCGCACGCCAGAGCGGGCTCATCGAGTTGGGCGTCCACGATCTGCGCGACTTCACCCACGACCGGCACCGTACCGTCGATGACACGCCCTATGGCGGCGGCGCCGGTATGGTCATGCGGCCGGAGCCGTGGGGAGAGGCGTTCGACGCTATCCTGGCGCCCGCCGCGGATCCGGTCGTGATCTTTCCCTCGCCTGCCGGAGAGGTCTTCACTCAGGCCACTGCGCGCGAACTGGCGGAGGAGTCGGCGCTCGTCTTCGGCTGCGGCCGCTACGAGGGCATCGACCAGCGCGTGATCGAGCACACCGCGGAGCGCGCCCGCGTCCGGATGATCAGCCTCGGCGACTACGTGCTCAACGGGGGAGAGGTCGCCGTCATGGCGATGATCGAGGCGGTCGGCCGCCTCGTCCCCGGCGTCGTCGGCAATCCCGCGAGCCTGGTGGAGGAGAGCCACTCCGACGGCCTGCTCGAGTACCCGAGCTATACCAAGCCCGCGTCGTGGCGGGGACTCGACGTGCCTCCAGTGCTGCTCAGTGGCAACCACGGAGCGATCGCCACCTGGCGCCACGAGCAGAGCGTCGAGCGCACCCGCCGCATCCGCCCCGAACTCCTGCCCTGACCCACCCCGTGGCCTCAGTCGCGGGCCGAGAGGACGATGTTCCCGGTGTCGGTGATCGCGATGGTGTGCTCCATGTGCGCTCCGCGCGAGCCGTCGCGGCTGCGCAGTGTCCACCCGTCCTTGTCGGTGAAGATCTCATCGGTGCTCTGCAGGAACCACGGCTCGATCGCGACCACGAGGCCCGGGCGGAGGGGGTAGCCGCGGCCCGCCCGACCGTCATTCGCGATGTGCGGGTCGCCGTGCATCGTCCGGCCGACGCCGTGGCCGCCGAAGTCGGTGTTGATGCTGAGGCCGTCGGCGCGCGCGACCGCGGCGATCGCGGCCGAGATGTCGCCGATCCGCTTGCCGGGCTGCGCCGCCGCGATGCCCGCCTCCAGCGCGCGCGTGGTGGTGTCGATCAGAGCCACGTCCTCGTCCCGCGGCGTCCCGACGACCACACTGATGGCGGAGTCGGCGACCCAGCCATTCACGGAAGCGGCAAAGTCGAGGGTCAGCAGGTCGCCGTCGCGCAGTCGGTAGTCGAAGGGGAGACCGTGCAGCACGGCATCGTTCACGGAGGTGCAGATGACCTTGCCGAACGGGCTGGCGCCAAACGAGGGATGGTAGTCGATGTAACAGGATTCGGCTCCGGCCCGGCGGATCATGTCGTGCGCGAGCCGGTCGAGTTCCAGCAGATTGACGCCGACGGCTGCCGCAGCGGCGGTGGCCTTCAGGACCTCGCCGACGAAGCGGCCGGCGGGACGCATCTCCTCAATCTCGGCGGGCGTTCGTAGCTCGATCATCCTGATCCTCTCGGGGTCCGCTGAGCCGTTGCTCAGCGGTGGTGGGTACGGTCGGTGCATGCGCACGCGACGGGCCTTCGGTTCTTGGCAGTTTCCGGCGGCGATCGTGCTGCCGCTCTGGATACTCCTCGGATACGGGCTCTTCGGAGGATCGAGCGGCTGGACCGTTCTCGGTCTCGTGATCGCCCTCCCCATTCTGTCGGTCGCCCTGGCCGTCGTGGCGAGCATCGTCGCTTTCCGGGTGACCGTGCGGCCAACCCGCACCCCCGAGTGGAGTGACGTCGCGGTTGTCGGTGCCTGGCATGTCTCCCTGGTCGCCTTCGGCTTCGTCCCTCCTGGCTGGGCAGCGCTGGGTTTGCTCTCTGTCGTGCTCGGAGTCGGCGCCCTGTGGTACTCCACCTGGCGCTTCCTGAGCGATGCCCGCGCCACTCTGCTCGCCTTCGCCACTGCATCCGCTGAGCACACGGAAGCCGCTCCCCGCCGGGTCGACGGCTTCGACCCCGAGCGCCCACAGGACGGCCAGACGATCGTCCTCTGACGATGACCTTCCCTTCAGATAGGGGCGAAAATCATTAGGGGCGAAGCGTCGAGTTGGTCGTTTTGACGTGAGTCGGCGCGCGTGGCAGAATGAGCACTTGTGCCCGCGCAGGCTCTGCCACAGGGGAGCCGCGACGACGTGGGTGCGCAACCGACTTCCATCATTGACACGGTGTTCGACCTGTGGCGGGCACGGAGAGCGATACAGCATGCACATCCTCGATTCCGTCGATGCGGCGTCACTCCGCAGCGATGTCCCGGAGTTCCGCGCTGGCGACACCGTCAAGGTCCACGTCAACATCGTTGAGGGCAACCGCTCGCGCATCCAGGTCTTCCAGGGCGTCGTTATTGGCCGCTCCGGCGAGGGCGTTCGCGAAACCTTCACGGTCCGCAAGGTGAGCTTCCAGGTCGGCGTCGAGCGCACGTTCCCCGTGCACTCGCCGGTCATCGACCACATCGAACTCGTCACCCGCGGTGACGTGCGTCGCGCGAAGCTTTACTACCTCCGCAACCTGCGTGGCAAGAAGGCAAAAATCAAGGAAAAGCGCGACGCCTGAGCGGCGTCCTCACGACTTCTCGGAACCCCGGTCCACCTATGATGGACCGGGGTTCCCTCGTTTCCGCCGGGGTCCCGTCCGGGAAGTCCACCCGGCGATGCACAGTAGGGGCGACCGCGAGCAATGACAGATAGTACGGCCCCCGTCCGCCTTCCCGGCGACGAGGAGCACGCCCGACACTCTGCGGAGCACTCCGGTCGGCCGCGTCGCCGCCGGGGCGTCCTGCTGTTCCTGCGGGATGTGCTCGTCATCGTGGTCGTCGCCGTTCTGGTCTCCTTCCTGGTGAAAACCTTCCTCATCCGCTCGTTCTATATCCCCTCCTCCTCGATGGAGCAGACTCTTGTCGAGAACGACCGCATCCTCGTCAATGAGTTGGTGCCCGGAGTCGTGCCGATCTCGCGCGGGGACGTCGTCGTTTTCCGAGACCCGGGCGGGTGGCTCTCTCCGAGCATCGAACCCTCCGTTCCCCCGATCCAGGCCGCGATCGACTCGGCCCTTTCGCTCGTCGGCCTCACCGCTCCGGACAGCAACGATCACCTGATCAAGCGCGTGATCGGCCTGCCGGGCGACCATGTCACCTGCTGCACTCCGCTCGGCCAGGCCGAGATCAATGGCAATCCGATCGACGAGCCCTATGTGAAGTTGCCCGATGGCGTGCAGGCCGTCTCGGCCACGCCATTTGACGTCGTCGTCCCGCAGGGCTCGCTCTGGGTGATGGGGGATAACCGCTACAACTCGGCCGACTCCCGCTACAACACCGATAAGCCCGGCGGCGGTTTCGTGCCGATCAGTAACGTCGTCGGCCGCGCCGTGCTGGTCACCTGGCCCCTGCAGCAGTGGGCGTGGCTCGACGACTACCCGTCGGTGTTCCGCGGAGTCGAGACTGCATCCGCCGAGGAGCGCCCGGACGACACGCAGAGCGGGCAAGGCTAGGTGGTCGTCGCGGATCCGACCCTCACCCAGGAGCGGCGCTTGTTCCGTCAGGGCTATGAGACGGTCATCGGCTGCGACGAGGTCGGCCGTGGTGCAATCGCTGGGCCTGTGTCGGTGGGAGTCGTGTCCATTCGGTCCCGCTGCGGGAAGTTCCCGACGGGGCTGCGCGACTCGAAGATGCTGGCGCCAGCGCGGCGCGAAGCCCTGTTTCCCAGCGTGGTGAAATGGGTTTCCGGCTGGGCGATCGGCGACTCCTCCGCCGACGAGATCGACGAGACGGGGATCATCGCCGGACTCGGCCGCGCCGCCTCCCGGGGCATAGAGCAGCTGACCGACCAGGGCGTCGACCTCAGCACCGCGGTCGTCCTCCTCGACGGTGCTCACGATTGGCTGTCGCCGGCGCTTGGACCCTGGGCAGGGGAACTCACCATCGTCACCCGCGTGAAGGCCGACCGTGACTGCGCGGCCGTGTCCGCCGCGTCCGTGCTCGCGAAGGTCAGCCGCGACACTCGGATGGTGCGCCACCACGACGACTTCGCCGACTACGCGTGGAAGAGCAACAAGGGCTATGGCAGCGCCGCGCACTGGGCGGGGATCGAGCGGGTCGGCCCGTCTCCGCTGCACCGGGTGACGTGGCTGTCGAAGTCGCGGGAGGCGGCCCGCCCGGTGGCGAGCGGCAATCGGGGTCTCGGCACCGGCGTAGGATTGTCCAACGATGGATGAGGACGAATTCGAGGACTACGACCGCGAGGTCGAACTGGCACTGTACCGAGAGTACCGCGACGTCGTCTCGCAGTTCTCGTACGTTGTCGAGACCGAGCGGCGCTTCTACCTCGCAAACGAGGTCGAGTTGGTCCGCCGCGACACCGAGCACGACTTCTACTTCGAGCTGACCATGCGCGACGTGTGGGTCTGGGACGTCTACCGTTCCGACCGCTTCGTGAAGTCGGTGCGCGTGTTGACGTTTAAGGACGTTAATGTGGAGGAGCTGTCTCGCAAGGAGTTCGAGCTGCCCAAGGAGCTCGCGCTTGACGAGTAGCGTGCGGGCACGAGCGGTGCATGTGTAGGTCTCGCTGTCAATCGGAGGCTGTCAGATGTGTGACACGGCGACTCGACTACGGCAAGTCCGTCTCGAGGACGCTGCTGAGCTAGCGAAGATCCTTGCGGCAAGTGCTGATCATCTACGACCATGGCAGCCTGCCCGTGATGCTCGGTATTTCACAGAGCCAGGTCAGCTAGTGACGATACGTGGGCCGCTGGACGCGGCTGAAGCGGGGCGTTCCATGCCGTTCGTCATCGTTGATGCGGAGGAGCGAATTGTGGGCCAGATCATGCTCAACGGCGTGACGCTTGGCGCGTTCCGCTCCTGTGCAATCAGTTACTGGGTAGGCGTGGGCCATCTGGGACATGGTCACGCAACTCGGGCCGTAGGTCTTGCCCTTAGCTACGCCTTTGATGAGTTGGGCCTTCATCGGGTGCAGGCTGAAACGCTGCCGGACAACGTTGCCTCGCAGAAGGTCCCCCGATCTGCGCGATTCTCCTTGTTCGGGAGCGCGCCCGGGTATCTGCGAATAAATGATGCATGGCGCGATCACGTGTTGTTTCAGAGACTGAATGAGGAACAGGCATGAAGTCGAGGGACGTGGGGCGATCAAGGCTCCGTGTGTCGGAACTGACGTATTGTACATGGCTTCATCGCACAGAGGGAGATGCGCTTCGTATGATGAGGGCGGCATTGAATCGGGGATACTAAACGTTCGATACTGCGAATGCCTATGGGAGCGCGCGCACCGAGACGGCTCAGCAGGTGGACTCGGTGATCAGCCCGGTGGCGAAAGAGCGGTCGAGGGTCTCTGCGAATCGGAACCAGCCGTTCGTCGTCGCTCTTATCGGCGCCTCGGCGCACGTCCTCGCGACGCAACTATCCGGTTACTACGTTCGCGATGAGGATGCCGAGAATGGTCAATATGACTGTGATATTGACGGCAATCAGAAGAGCTGCTAGATAGGAGGGACACGAATTCGATGCCATGAGGGTTATGCAAAATTGCTTCACGCGCTCAATGAAGGTGCTCCTGACTTGGGGTTTTGTGACGCTCGGGCGAGTTTTGCATAAGCCTCAGTCTGTCTTTATTGCCTGCGGCTCGCGAAGTGGGCCGCCGTCCTCAGTTCGCTTCCCCTGGGAGATGCTGTGTCCCGTGACCCGTACGCTGAAGATGAATACCCGACTCGCGATCGTCGGCCATCCCCAGAGGGAGACAAGGCATCGACAATTGTTCCCATTCTCATCTTGCTCGCCACTGGGGTGATTCTCTCCGTCGGTATCTTGATAGAGCAGATGGGGATTGCAGCCTGCAGCGGAGCGCCAGGCGTGTGCGACTTCGAGCTCCTGGGCGTCACGACCTGGATCACTCCGACGGTGACAGTCCTGTCCGCCGCATTATCGATCGTCGCCCTCTTCAGCTGTTCTCGCTGCCCGCGACTCACGCGATGGGTCCCGGTGATGGGAGCGATATTCGCTTTTCTTGCTTTCCTGATTGCGTCGTGGCTTATCTCGGTCGCACTCCACAGAGCGACCGGGTGAAGTGTTCGTTTCGTGAGGACGGGTTACGCCAGGCGTCGGTCGCTGCCGGGCGACTTAGTGGGATCGGCCCGTGGTTCTGCGCCCTCTGTCGTGATGTGTCGCGACAGTGATGGGTCATCCCTCCACAGCCTCTAATCGGCCGCCCCCTCCCCAGATTCGCACCTGCCGTCGCATCCGCAGGGCAGAATCGGCGACGCTTCCCGCAGGAGGTCGCATGGACAAGGACGAACTGGGGCGGCGCGGCGAGGAGATCGCGGCGGCGCACCTGGAAGCACACGGATTCGAGATTCTCGATCGCAATTGGCGGGTGCGCGAGGGCGAGCTCGACATCATCGCTCGGGAGGGCGCCGCGCTGGTCGTGATCGAGGTCAAGACGCGCTCGTCGACGCGCTTTGGGCTGCCAGTCGAGGCGATTACGCGGGCCAAGGCGCAGCGCCTGCGCAGGCTCGCTTATGCTTGGGCGAACGAGCATGGTGAGCGCTCGCGACACCTGCGGATCGACGCGGTCGGCATCATCGCACCTGGGGGAGTCCCGACTCAGGTGCGCCACCTCCGGGCGGTGGCGTGATGGGGCTCGGCAGGACATCCGCCGTCGGCCTGGTCGGCTTCGCGGGCGCCGTGGTCGGAGTCGAGGCGCACTCCGCTGACGGCACGCCCGGCATGGTGATCATCGGCCTACCCGACGCCGCGCTCTCGCAGGCGAAGGAGCGGGTTCGTTCCGCCGCGATCAATTCCGGTAGTGCGATCGCGGAGTACAAGATCACCGTCAATCTCTCGCCCGCCGCTATGCCCAAGCACGGCTCTGCGTTCGACCTCGCGATCGGGCTCGCGGCCCTGGCCGCCCTGCACGAGGTGGACGCCGAGTCGGTGGCATCCGTCGTGCACGTCGGCGAACTCGGCCTCGACGGCCGTCTGCGCTCGGTGCCCGGGGTGCTGCCCGCAGTTCTCGCGGCGGCCCGCGAGGGTCGCCGCAGGGTGATGGTTCCGGCTGAGGACCGTGCAGAGGCCGAGTTGGTCGACGGAGTGGAGGTGATTGCCGTGTCCTCGCTCGCCGCTGCCGCCGTCTGGCATGGCTTGGAGTGGGAGGTGGCGGTGCTGCCGGAGAGCGCGCCTGCGCCTGTCGCAGCCGTCGAGTCGCGGGCATGCCTGGATCTGTCCGACGTGGTCGGCAACGAGGAGGCGGCGGAGGCGATGATCGTCGCCGCCGCCGGCGGACACCACGTGTTTCTCCTCGGGCCTCCCGGCGCGGGCAAGACGATGCTCGCCTCCCGTCTTCCCGGCATCCTTCCCAATCTCGATGATGACGCCGCGCTGGAAGCGACCTGCATGCGCTCCCTCGTCGGCGCGTCGACCGGTGGGTCGCTGGTGCGGAGACCGCCCTTCGAGAACCCGCACCATTCCGCTTCCCCGGCGGCGATCGTGGGCGGAGGCAGCGGACGCATCAGGCCCGGCGCCGTGGCGCGCGCGACCCGAGGGGTGCTCTTTCTCGACGAAGCGCCCGAGTTCTCGGCCGTCGCGCTCGATGCACTGCGCCAGCCGCTCGAATCCGGAGTGATCCGCATTCACCGGGCGAACGCCGTGGCCGAGTTCCCGGCACGGGTCCAGCTCGTCCTCGCGGCCAACCCCTGCCCCTGTGGCCGGTTTGGGATCCCGGGCGAGACCTGTACCTGCGCACCGGCGCTGCGTCGCCGCTATCTCGCCCGGCTCAGCGGGCCCCTGCTCGATCGAGTCGACATCCGTCTCACCGTGCGGAGGGTCGGCGCCGCCCAGCTCGCGGCGCGCCGAGACTCGCCTGGGCTGACCAGTGCGCAGGCGCGCGCCAGAGTGGTCGAGGCTCGCGCGCGGGCGGCACATCGGCTCCAGGCGACGCCGTGGACGCTGAACGCAGAGGTCGCGGGCTCCTGGCTCCGCTCGGACGCTCTGCGGCCGACGATTGCCGAATCCCACTCGCTCGACCGCGCGCTCGAACGCGGACTCGTGACCATGCGCGGATACGACCGCGTCCTGCGCCTCGGGTGGACCCTCGCTGATCTCGACGGGGTGGAGCGTCCGACCGCGGCGCACCTCGCTCGAGCCCTCGTGCTGCGCGGAGGTGCCGCATGATCCCTACTGACCGGCTCTTCGACCGCGCTGAGTTGCGCGCCGTCGCGATGCTTCTGCCGGCGGATTCCGAGACGCCGGTCGGCGATAGCCGCGATGCCGCCGCCCGGTGCGCCTGGAGCTCGCTGACCGAGCCGGGAGACTCCGTGGCCGCCCTGCTGATCGAGCGCTTTGGCGCGGCGGAGGCGTTCGCGCACGTCGTGTCGTCGTCGTCCGCGGGGCAGATCCTCGCGGCGTCGTGGTCCGGCGAGAGCGGATCCGAGGAGGACCAACCGAATCCGATGTCGGCCGCTGCGGAGGCGGAGACGGTCACCTCCTCGGCCAGTGGCGCGCTCGCATCCGGGCTTGCGCGCTGGCGCCCCCGCGTCGATCGCGCACTGCTGTTGCGTCGCCTCGAGATCGCGCGGCGCCTCGACGTGCGCCTGCTCCTCCCCGACTCCGCGGGCTGGCCGGACTCCCTGGATGACCTCGGGTCACACGCCCCGCTCGTGCTCTGGTCGCGCGGCGATCCCGCCGCCTTCGACCCTGAGCACCGCCTCGCTCTCGTCGGCGCCCGTGCCGCCACCGGCTACGGCGAACACGTCGCCGCCGAGCTCGCGGCGGGCGCTGCCGCCCGTGGCGTGACGGTGGTCTCTGGCGGTGCCTTCGGGATCGACGCGGTCGCTCACCGCGCCGCTCTCGGCTCCGGCGGCCGTACTGTCGCTTTCCTCGCTGGCGGCGCTGACCGCCTCTACCCGACCGCCCACTCCGATCTGCTCCACCGGATTATTGCCACTCCGGGCTGCGCGGTCGCGACGGAGGTGCCTCCGGGTACGACTCCGACGCGATGGCGCTTCCTGCAGCGCAATAGGCTTATCGCCGCATCGACGGCCGCCACGGTGGTCGTGGAGGCGGGTGCCCGCTCCGGCTCGCTGAATACCGCAGGCCATGCCGCCGCCCTGGGCCGCCCGCTCGGGGCAGTGCCGGGACCGGTGACCAGCGCCTCCTCGGCCGGTTGCCACCGCCTTCTGCGTGAGTACGCGGCGACCTGCGTCACCTCGCCTTCGGAGGTCCTCGAACTGCTCGGAGTCGGCGAGGGTGACAAGTCTGCGCGAGCGCTGACGAGCACAGAGACCCGCGTCGTCGAGGTACTGCGCGCCCACGGTGCGCGAGACGCGGTCGATATCGCGCGCGACTCCGGCGAAACCCTCGGTGACACCCTCTCAGTGCTGGGAGCGTTGCTCGGAGAGGGACTGGTCAAGCGGACCGAGGACGGAGGCTGGTCGATGACCTCCGGCTGACGGGCCCGCCGCGCGGAGTCCGTGTCGGCGGTCCCACCTACGCTGGAGGTCGACCGACGAGGGGAACGGCATGGACGAGTCAGCGGCACGGAACGGCGGAGTAGCGCACCCGCAACTCGGGCACTTCAGTGCGGCCGAGCGGGTGATCGCGCACTTCAGCGACACGCACATCCTCGCGAATGGTGCGCCGCTCTATGGGACGGTCGACACCGTCGCGCGGCTCGCACAGGCGGTCGAGCGGCTTCTCGAGCGGGGCGGGCGCCTCGACGCGATCGTGGTCACGGGAGACGTGGCAGACCGCGGCGAACAGGACGCCTACCGGCGAGTGCGGGCGCAGCTCGATCCGCTGGGCCAGCGGTTCGGCTGCCCGATCGTCTGGGTGATGGGCAACCACGACGAGCGCGGCGCGTTCCGGCGGGTGCTCCTCGCCCTCGACGGGGTAGGCCCGCTCGACCAGGTCGTCGATCTGGGCGGACTCCGGCTGATCGCCCTTGACAGTGCGGTCCCGGGCTTCCATCACGGCGCCCTCACCGACGAGCAGTTGGAGTGGCTGGCCGTCGAACTCGTGACGCCCGCGCCACTGGGGACGATCCTCGCGCTGCACCATCCGCCGCTGCCGACACCGCTGGGTGCGATGACGGTGCTCGAGTTGCGGGGCATGGACCAGCTCGAGGAGGTGGTGCGCGGCACGGACGTCCGCGCGATCCTCGGCGGTCACCTGCACTACCCGACCGCGGCCACCTTCGCGGGAGTGCCGGTCTTCGTCGCCGGCGCCACCGGCTACACGATGGACCTCGGTGCGCCCGAGCGGGAGCTAGCCGGGATCGACGGAGCGCAGAGCTTCTCCCTCGTCCACGTCCATCCCGAGACCGTTACGACAGCATTCGTGCCGACCGCCCGGGCGCCGATCGCGACCCGCTTCGGCACCGATCTGCTCGACCGGCTCGAAGCGCTCGACGAGCAGGGGCGGATCGACCTCTGGTCGCGGATGCCCGACGGCTCATGACCGACGAGACGCTCGCGATGTCGGTCGAGCAGTTCCTCCGCTACGTGCTCGACGAGCGCTCGCTCTCGCCCGCCACGGCGAAGGCATACCGCTCCGACCTCGCGCGGCTCGTCGCCCACGCCGAGAGCCGCGGACAGCGCGGCACCGCCGAACTCGACCTCGAGCTGCTGCGAGAGTGGCTCTGGCGGGAGTCGGAGTCCGGGATCGCCCGGGCGACGCTCGCCCGGCGCACCGCCTCCGTCCGGTCTTTCTCCTCCTGGGCGCAGCGGACGGAGCGACTCCCGATCGATGTCGCCGCCCGGCTCAAGACGCCGAAGGCTGGTCGCACCCTCCCTCGCGTGCTCACGCAGCCGCAGACTCAGCAGGTGCTCGACGTAGTCGCCGCCCGCGGGGCGATGGACGATCCGGTCGCGGTGCGCGACCTGGCGATCATCGAGTTGCTGTACGCCTCGGGTATCCGCGTCTCGGAACTCGTGGCCATCGACACGACCGACGTCGATCTCGGCCGCCTCACTGTGCTGGTCACAGGCAAGGGCGCGAAGCAGCGGGTCGTCCCGTTCGGCGTCCCCGCGAAGGAGGCGCTCATCGCCTACCTCGACGCGGCCCGCCCCCTGCTCGACACCGGCGACGGCAGCCGTGCTCTCCTCCTCGGCCGTCGCGGCGCCCGGCTTACCCCGCGCACGGTGTACGGAGTCGTCGCCCGTCTTCTCGACGGCGGCCAGGGCTCCGGACCATCTGGCCCGCACACCCTGCGCCATACTGCGGCCACCCATCTGCTCGACGGGGGAGCGGATCTGCGCGCGGTCCAGGAGCTGCTCGGTCACGCGAGTCTCGGCACCACGCAGATCTACACGCACGTCTCGACCGAGCGCATCCGCGACGCCTACAGGCTCGCGCATCCCCGGGCGTGACGTTGGGCGAGCCACGATGCCGTCCATCGGCAGCAACACCGCACGCGGGATGCCGCCGAAGAAGCGCAGTGGCGACACGTACTCCCCGCGCTCCCGCACTCCGAGGTGCACGCACCGGCCGTCGCAGTGCCCGCCGGTGCCGACGACTCCGATCGGTGCTCCTGGAGCGACGGACTGGCCGGTTACCACCGAGGCCTCGACCGGTTCGACGGTCGATACCAGCCCGTCGGCGTGCGTGATGCTCACCACCGCTCGATCGACCACGCGTCCGGCGAACGACACCCTTCCTGCGGCGACCGCGACGACCTGCTGACCCACAGTCGCAGCGAGGTCGATGCCGCGATGCCCGGCGGCGTAGTGGTGCGCGGGCGTGCCCCAGGGCGAGACGACCCGGAAATCGGGGACCGGCGAGGTCCACAGCGGTGAGAGCAGCGCGATCACAAGGAGGATACCGGGATGTAAAACTGGGGAGCGGAGCATGTCTCCACCCTCACGAGTCGGGAGTAGTCGCGGACCAATTCGGCTGAAACCAGTGGAGAAAATGCTGCTAATCGGCCTGTGAAGGGACGACATTCCTCGGTCCTAGAGCGCAACCCGTCCCGGCGCGCTCCGGGGCTGGAGTAACGTGCCCGTGATCGGGATCGGGAGCAGCACCAGCGCCCCCACCGGCGGCGAGAATCGGAGACGACCATGACCAGCGGACGATCTGACACCACCAGCGGGCGGGCGGACATCCCGAACCCCTCGGCGGCGAAGCTGAAGAGGAAGGTCATCGGCCTCGCGATTGCGGCGGCTGTCGGCGGTTTCCTCTTTGGCTTCGATTCCTCAGTGGTCAACGGCGCCGTCGAGGCAGTGCAGGGCGAGTTCCGACTCTCGGCGGCCCTGATCGGCTTCGCCGTCGCCTCAGCCTTGCTCGGCTGCGCACTGGGCGCTTACCTCGCGGGCCGCCTGGCCGACCGCTGGGGCCGCATCAAGGTCATGCTGCTCGGAGCGGCCCTGTTCTTCGTCTCGTCGATCGGCGCGGGCGCCGCCTTCGCGGTCTGGGACCTGGTGCTCTGGCGCGTCGTCGGTGGCCTCGGCATCGGCATCGCGTCCGTCATTGCACCGACCTACATCTCGGAAATCGCGCCAAAAGCGATCCGCGGAGCTCTGGCCTCGCTGCAGCAACTCGCGATTACGCTCGGCATTTTCGCGGCCCTGCTCTCGGACACCCTGATCGCGACCGGCGCGAACGGTGCCTCGGAGCCCTTCTGGCTCGGTGTGGCAGCCTGGCGCTGGATGTTCATCGCCTGCGCCGTGCCCGCCGTTATTTACGGTCTTTTGGCACTGACGCTCCCAGAGTCGCCGCGTTACCTGGCCACCCAGGGCCGCTCCGAGGACGCTCGTGCGGTCCTCGCGACGGTGACGCCGCGTGACGAGGTCGACGAGGCTCTCGCGGACATTCAGAAGAGGATCGACGAGGACGCCGAGAACGCGAAGCGTTCCAGCCTGCGCGGACCGGCGCTGGGCCTGCTCCCGGTGGTCTGGGTCGGAATTCTGCTGTCGGTGTTCCAGCAGTTCGTCGGCATCAACGTGATCTTCTATTACTCCACGTCGCTGTGGAGCGCGGTCGGCTTCGATGAATCGAACTCGTTCGCGATCTCGGTCTTCACCTCTGTGGTGAACGTGGTTGTGACCTTCGTCGCGATCTTCCTGGTCGACAAGGTCGGCCGAAAGCCTCTGCTGCTAGTCGGCTCCGCCGGGATGGCGATGTCGCTCGCGCTGATGGCGATCGCTTTCAGCCAGTCGACGATCAGCGGCGAGGCCGTCTCGCTGCCCGGTGCGTGGGGTCCGATCGCGCTGGTCTCGGCAAACGCTTTCGTCGTCTTCTTCGGCGCCACCTGGGGCCCGCTGGTCTGGGTGCTGCTCGGCGAGATGTTCCCGAACCGGATCCGCGCCGCGGCCCTCGGCCTTGCTGCCTCAGCTCAGTGGATTGCGAACTTCGTCATTACGGTGACCTTCCCGATCCTCTCGCAGGAGGTATCGCTCACCCTCGCTTACGGTCTCTACGCGGCGTTCGCGGCGATCTCGTTCGTTTTTGTCTTCATGTTCGTGCCCGAGACCAAGGGTCGCTCGCTGGAGGAGATGGACACGCTGCACATCCGCACCGTGATGAAGTCGGCACGCAAGGCGCGCAAGTAGCACCTCCCTCCCGCAGCGGCAAGGTCGGCCGCCACCCTGGTGCTAGACTCCTCTGAGCACCTCGCTCATCGGGGTGACTACGCGCGCCCATCGGGCCTCCGCTCCCCACGGTCCCACTCCGCTCATGCGGATGGGCGGGAGTGCGCCGGGCGCCAGGGTGACGAGCCAACCGGCCGTCGCAGACAACCGAGCGGGAGTTCGGCGCCGTCGTGCGCCCGGGTCCCGAGAGAAGGAGAACGACTCATGGCAGTCGTCACCATGCGCCAGCTGCTCGACAGCGGTGTCCACTTCGGGCACCAGAAGCGTCGCTGGAACCCGAAGATGAAGCGCTTCATCCTGACCGAGCGCTCGGGCAGCTACATCATCGATCTTCAGCAGTCGCTGGCGTACATCGATAAGACGTACGACTTCGTCAAGGAGACAGTCGCCCACGGCGGCACCATCCTGTTCGTCGGCACCAAGAAGCAGGCGCAGAACGCGATTGCCGAGCAGGCGACTCGCGTCGGCCAGCCCTACGTGAACCAGCGCTGGCTCGGCGGCCTTCTGACCAACTTCCAGACGGTCTCGAAGCGCCTCGCCCGGATGAAGGAACTCGAGGAACTCGATTTCGACGACACGTCGAAGAGCGGCTTCACGAAGAAAGAACTCCTCATCAAGAAGCGCGAACTCGACAAGCTGCACAAGTCGCTTGGCGGAATCCGCAACCTGTCGAAGACGCCGTCGGCTCTCTGGGTCGTCGACACCAAGAAGGAGCACCTCGCGATTGACGAGGCGAAAAAGCTGGGCATCCCGGTCATCGGCATCCTCGACACGAACTGCGACCCCGACGAGGTGCAGTACCCGATCCCGGGCAACGACGACGCGATCCGCTCGGTGAGCCTGCTTACGCGCATCGTCGCAGACGCCGCTGCCGAGGGCCTCATCCAGCGGCACCAGAAGCCCGAGGCCGAGGGCAACGTCTCGGCCGTCGAGCCGCTGGCCGAGTGGGAGCAGGAGTTGCTCTCCACGGGCGCCCCCGCCGCCGACGCGGAGCAGGCCACGACCGAGCCGCCCACCATCCAGGAGTCGAACGAGCAGGCCGGCGCCGAGACCGAGAAGGTTGCCGACGCCGAGGCTGCAACTGCCGATGAGGCCGTCGCCGACGCCCTCGTCGTCAGCGAGGCTCCGGTCGCCGCTGAGGCACCGGACGCCGACGTCGCTCCGGCCGACGAGACCGCCACGGCCTGACACCCCGTTCCGTGACGGGGGTCGGACGGGCCGCGAGAGCGGACGTCCGGCCCCCGCTCGGTCGGTGCATGGTCACCACGAGTTAAAACGGCCGACACCTCGGTGTGCTCGGCTCCCCTCAGGGAGCGCGATCACAAGAGGTGTTTGATCCGCAGAGTTTCAGAACACGTTTCAGAACACCACCCAGAGTTTCAGAACACAGAGGAGTTCGCAGAACAATGGCAAATTTCAGCCTCGCTGACGTCAAGACGCTGCGCGAGCAGCTCGGTACCGGCATGGTCGACACGAAGAACGCGCTCGTCGAGGCCGACGGCGACCTGGAGAAGGCGGTCGAGATCCTCCGCCTCAAGGGCGCGAAGGGCAACGCGAAGCGGGCCGACCGTTCGACGAGCGAGGGCCTTGTCGCCGCTGCCGAGAACGGCGGCGTCGCCACGATGATCGAACTCGCCTGCGAGACCGACTTCGTCGCCAAGGGCACCAAGTTCATCGCGCTGGCCGACGCCGTGCTTGCGGCAGTCGTCGCAGCCGGGTCCACCACGGTGGAGGAGGCCCTCGCGGCTCCCGCTGACGGCAAGACCGTCGCCGACCTCATCAACGACGAGGCTGCGATCCTCGGTGAGAAGGTCGAGCTGCGCCGCCTGGCCGCCGTCTCGGGCGAGCACTTCGCGATCTACCTGCACAAGACCAACAAAGATCTGCCCCCGCAGGTCGGCGTGGTCGTCGGCTATTCGGGCGACGACGCCGAGACGGCGCGCTCCGTCGCTCAGCACATCTCGTTCGCGAACCCGTCCTACCTCTCTCGTGCGGACGTGCCGCAGGCTGAGGTCGACAACGAGCGTCGTATCGTCGAGGAGATTTCGCGGGGCGAGGGCAAGCCCGAGGCTTCCCTGCCGAAGATCATCGAGGGACGCGTCAACGCGTACTTCAAGCAGGTCGCGCTGCTCGACCAGGACTACGCAAAGGACAACAAGCTGTCCGTCAGCAAGGTCGTCGGCGACGCAGGGCTGACCGTGTCGGGCTTCGCCCGTTTCAAGGTCGGCGCCTAAGCAGTAGGCAGGGGGAGTCCGGGTCGTTCAGTCGACCCGGGCTCCCTTTGCTCTGCCCGGGGCGAGCTCGGGCGTGGTCGCGGGCATGCTCCGCGCGGGATAGGTTTGTACGGGTCTACGGGAGGAAACGTCCATGACGCAGACGGATGCGATGACGACGGGCAAGCGCCGCAGGGTGCTGTTGAAGCTGTCGGGGGAGGCATTCGGAGCCGGCACTCTCGGCGTGAATCCGGACGTGGTCAGCGCCCTTGCGCGCGAGATCGCCGACGCTGCCACAGAGGTGGAGATCTCGGTGGTCGTGGGCGGTGGCAACTTCTTCCGCGGGGCTGAGCTCTCCCAGCGCGGCATGGACCGCGGCCGGGCCGACTACATGGGCATGCTGGGCACTGTGATGAACGCCCTCGCCCTCCAGGATTTCCTCGAGCAGGCCGGCGCCGAGACCCGTGTGCAGTCCGCGATCTCGATGACGCAGGTCGCAGAGCCCTATATTCCACGTCGGGCCATCCGGCACATGGAGAAGGGCCGCGTCGTGATCTTCGGCGCCGGCGCCGGACTTCCCTACTTCTCGACCGACACCGTCGCCGCGCAGCGGGCGCTGGAGACGCACGCCGACGTGGTTCTCGTCGCCAAGAATGGCGTGGACGGTGTGTACGACGCCGATCCGCGCACTAAGCCCGACGCGAAGAAGCTCGACACCCTCACCTACCAGGAAGCGCTCCAGCGTGGCCTCAAGGTCGTCGACTCGACCGCGTTCAGCCTGTGCATGGACAACGGTATGCCGATGCAGGTGTTCGGAATGGAGCCCTCCGGCAACGTCGCGAAAGCCATCCGTGGCTGTGAACTCGGCACCCTCGTCTCGAACTAAACTGACCACTTCCCTCTCTTAAGGAGCCCCCTGTGATCTCGGATGTACTGGCCGACGCGAAGACCAAGATGGGCAAGGCGGTCGAAGTCGCCAAGGAGGACTTTTCCACGGTCCGCACGGGACGGGCCAATCCCGGCATGTTCCAGAAGGTGCTCGTGAGCTATTACGGCACACCGACTCCGCTCTCGCAGCTCGCCTCCCTGCAGAACCAGGAGGCGCGCACACTTCTCGTCACGCCGTACGACAAGGGCTCGCTGCGCGACATCGAGCAGGCCATCCGGGATATGCCAAACCTGGGCGCCAACCCGACCAATGACGGAACGCTCATCCGCGTCACGCTGCCCGAGCTCACTGCCGAGCGCCGCAAGGAGTTCGTGAAGATCGTGCGCACGAAGGCCGAGGACGCGAAGATCGCCGTGCGCAACATTCGCCGCAAGGGCAAGGACGATCTCGACGCCCTCAAGGGCGATATCGGCGACGACGAGCTCTCCCGCGGCGAGAAAGAACTCGAGGCGCTGACGAAGCAGCACGTTGACGCGATCGACGAGGCGCTCAAGCGCAAGGAATCCGAACTCCTCGAGGTGTAGAGCGTGGCCGAGATCACCGAAGGACCCGAGGACGGCGCGAGCAGACCGTCTCCGCACGTCCCCGGTGCCCGGGGATCTCGGATGGTGACCCGCGATGCACTGAGAGCGCGTGCGCAGCAGGGGCGGGCGGATGTGGAGCGGCAGCTCGAGGCGACCCGCGCGCAGCTTGAGGCGACGAATGAGCGTCTGACGGCCCGCTCCGGCCGCAATCTGGTCTCGGCGACGCTGATCGGCCTGGTCGGCGCCGGAGCGATCGTCGTCAGCCTGTTCGTCGTCAAAGAGATCTTCATGGTGCTGGCGGGAGGCATGATCCTGCTCGCGGCTCTCGAACTCTCGAACGCGCTGCGCCACGCGGGCCGTGACATCCCGCGTATCCCGACCGGAATCGTCGCCGTGGCGGCCGTGCCCGCCTCGTATTACGGGGGCCTCGGACTCGCGTGGGCCACGGTACTCGGCGGCTCCGTCGCCATCGCGCTGTGGCGGCTCGGCGAGCAACTGTTCCGACGGACCTCATCGACGCGGAGGGATGTGGCGCTCGACATCGGCCTCGGTGCATTCGTGCAGGGGTACGTCACATTCCTCGGCGCCTTCGCGATCCGCCTCGTGGCCGAGGACGGCGGCCACCTGTGGGCGTTCGCGTTCCTGGCGCTGGTGATCGTTGTCGACACGGGCGCGTATGCGAGCGGGCTGACGTGGGGCAAGCACCCGATGGCACCCCGCATCAGCCCGAAGAAAACCTGGGAGGGCTTCGCCGGTGCGGCGGTCGCAGGAGTCGTCGTCGGCGTGCTCCTCGCGGTGCTGCTGCTGGGGGAGCCGTGGTGGGTCGGAGCCGTGCTCGGCGCCGTCGTCCTGCTCACGGCGACGCTGGGCGATCTGGCAGAGTCGCTGATCAAGCGCGATATCGGCATCAAAGACATGAGTTCGTGGCTGCCCGGTCACGGGGGAGTGCTCGACCGGCTCGATTCGATTTTGCCGTCGGCCGCCGCCGCCTACGTGCTCTATTTCGTCTTCGCGCGCTGACCCCGCAGGAACCCGCCGACACGCTGATCGGGCCTGCAGACGCGCCGATGCCGCTCGGCGCAGGTGAGCTTGACAGAATGACGGCATGACCGCACCCTTCCCCCGAGCCCGCGAGTCCCGTCCTGGCTACGATACGGCCGAGGTCGACTCGTTCCTTGCCTCCGCTCGTGAGGCCTACGCGCAGTTGTCGGGAGGAGCGGCCGACCTGCGCGCGGCCGACCTGCGCCACACGGCGTTCACTCTGCGTAAGGGCGGCTATTCCGCTCCGCACGTCGATGCGGCTCTCGAGCGGCTGGAGGACGCCTTCGCTCTGCGGGAGCGCCAGTACGCCATAGCCGAACAGGGGGAGGAAGCCTGGCTGGCGGGCGCCCGTGCGACGGCCCAGGAACTCGTCAACCGCTTGGCGCGAGCACCGCGCGAGCGCTTCACCCGCGCGGGCTTGCTGACAACCGGGTACAACCTCCGGCAGGTGGACGCCTTCGCCGACCGCGTTTCCGGCTACTTCCGCGACGGCTCCGTGCTCACGGTCGACGACGTCCGTACCGTCTCCTTCGCACCGCAGCGCGGTGGCTATCTGGAGCAGCAGGTCGACCTGCTGCTCGACACGGTGGTCGACGTCATGCTGGCGGTCCGCTGACCGAGCTCGGATCTGCTGGCCGATCAGGTGATCGTCCGTTATGCTTCCGTAATCGTGGCTCAGCATCCTCACTCCTCCGTCGCCCGCCCGCCCGCGTACCGCAGCAGCGGACGCCCGCCGGTACCGCACCAGACCCCGGTCCGGCGCTCCTGGGCCCGGATCCCCGTGACGGTGCTCGCGTTCGCCGCCTCCCTCGCGTTCGTGATGGTGAACGTCGTCGATCCGTCGAGCGGAGCGGTCGCCTCGCCCTACTACCAGGCTCCGGCGCGTTTCAACGGTGATGCGGCGCAGCGCCTGGTCGTCGCGGGCGGCATCGAACGAACCGTCGAGCGAGACTCCTTCGCTGCGCAGGCGAAGCCCACGCCGACCCCCACTCCGACTCCCGTCGCTCCGCCGGCGCAGGCCGCTACCAGCGAGACCGAGGAGGCCGCGCCCGCCGCCGCCGCTCCCGTCGTGCGGGCCGCCACTCCGGACCCGGGATCAGCGAAGGCGATCGCGTACGACATGATCGTGCAGCGCGGCTGGGCCGACAGCGAGTACACCTGCCTCGTCTCGCTGTGGAACCGCGAGTCCGGCTGGAATGTCTACGCCGAGAACAAATCGAGCGGCGCCTACGGCATCCCGCAGGCCCTGCCCGGAAGCAAGATGGCCACGGTCGGGAGCGACTGGGCATCGAACCCGAGCACGCAGATCACGTGGGGCCTCGGCTACATTTCGGGCCGCTACGGCTCGCCCTGCGGCGCCTGGGCACACTCGGAATCCGTCGGCTGGTACTGAGCCCGCTGTCGCCCGCCGACGGTGGGCGACGCCGCAGCTGAGCGTCTCGCTACCCTGGAGCCGTGGATTACGCGCTGCTCGGAGTCGTCGGGATCATCACGGTCGTCACCGTCGCCCGCTTCTCGTACCGCCTCGGGATCGCGGCCCCACTGGTACTCGTGGTCGTCGGCATTGGCGCGTCCTATCTGCCGGGCGTTCCCGACATCGAGGTCGAGCCTGACGTCATCCTGGCGGGCGTCCTGCCGCCGTTGCTCTACTCGGCGGCGATCCAGGTACCGCTGACGGATTTCCGGCGGAATCTGCGCTCGATCTTCGGCCTCTCCGTGCTGCTGGTGGTCGTCACCGCGCTCGTGGTAGGCGGCTTCCTCTACGCCGTTTTCCCCGACCTGAGCCTTCCCGCCGCGATCGCCCTCGGTGCCGTCGTGAGCCCGACCGATGCTGTCGCGGCGACCTCGATCGGCAAAAAGCTCGGTCTTCCGCCGAGACTTGTGACGGTGCTCGAGGGCGAGAGCCTCGTCAACGACGCCTCCGCGCTGGTACTGCTGCGAGCAGCGACGGCCGCCGCCGCCGTGGTGGGTGCCTCCGCCACCTCCGACGCGATCGACGCGGGAGAGGTGAGCGTCCTCTTCGCGTACTCGGTCGTGATGGCGATCGCGCTTGGACTGGCGATCGGCGTCCTCACCGTCTTCGTGCGATCGAAGCTGCGGGACCCGGTTCTCGACACCGCCGTCTCGTTCGCCGTACCGTTCCTGGCCTACATCCCCGCGGAGGAATTGGGGGCCTCTGGTGTGCTTGCGGTCGTCGTCACCGGCATTTACACGGGGCACAACAGTGCGCGCTTCCTCAGCCCCCAGTCGCGGATCAGCGAGCGCGTGAATTGGCGCACAGCGCAGTTCCTTCTCGAGAACGGTGTCTTCTTGCTGATGGGCGCCGAGATCAAGGCGATCGTGAGCGAGGTCGACCCGGGCGAGTTCGGGGCGGGAACGGCGGTCCTGTTGGGGCTCGCCACGGTCGTGATCCTGATCGTCCTGCGCACTCTCTTCGTCTGGCCGCTGCTCCTGTGGCTGCGCAGTTCCGGCAGACGCGCCGAGCGGATCAACCGCCGTCTCGCCGTCGGACTGATGCGGCTGCGCAACAGCGCGTCGAGCGATGAGCGCTTGCGTCGCAGGCAGGTCAGGGCCGAGCGGCTCTACCAGCGCCGCGAGACGGACCTGGCCGCGACGACCAGCGAGGCGTTTGGCTGGCGCGGCGGCGTGATCCTCTCCTGGTCCGGGATGCGCGGCGTCGTCACGCTCGCCGCGGCGCAGTCCCTCCCGCAGGACACCCCCTACCGGTCGCAGCTGATCCTGATCGCCTTCACCGTGGCGGTGGTGACGCTGCTGGTGCAGGGGGCGACGCTCCCCGCACTGATTCGGTTGACGGGCATCCAAGGCACCGACGGCGAGGCTGACCGCCGCGAATTGGCCACGTTGCTCGACGAGGTAGCCTCCACGGGCATCCAGGCCCTTCCGGACGCCGTGGCCCAATTGCCGGACGGGGAGGCCGGCGAGCGCGTGGTCGAGCGGGTCCGGCGCGACACCCTCACCCGCTCGCAGGTGGCGTGGGAGCAGGTGGAGCGCGGAGACGACGCTCCGCTCGGTCCGCACGCGCAGTACCTACGACTGCGGATCGCCGTGCTGCTCGCTGAACGGGAGGCCCTGCTGGAAGCGCGTGGACGCGGGGTCTACTCGTCCCGAACGTTGCGGCAGGCGCAGCGGATGCTCGATGCGGAGGAGACGCGGCTCGAGATGGACGACACTTCGCACTGACCGTGGCACGCCGTGACCGCCTCCTAGACTGGGGGGTATGCCGCGCAGCAATCGACCCCGGGGGAGTCGCCGCGACGGTGACGACGAGCAGCGTGACCTCTCGCAGATGCTTGTCGGCCGGCGGCGCACCGAGGTTCATGCGGGCCGTGAGTGGACGGTCCAGCCGGTTTCCTCGGCTCGCGCGGTGAAGAACTACGCGTGCCCCGGCTGCGCGCTGACGATTGACGTCGGGCAGGCCCATGTCGTCGCCTGGCGGGCGGATGGAGCTCTCGGTGACGCGGCCTCTCTGGCCGGACGCCGCCACTGGCACACGCACTGCTGGAGAATCCGAGGAGCACGATGACCCACGAGATCCGCGGAGGCGTCGTCCTCCCCGCCCGCCGCGAGGACATTGAGCTGCACACGTCCGACGGACTGACGCTGGTCGGCGAGCTCGCCCTGCCGCTGGAGCGCGAGCCGCGGGCGACGCTGGTCACCCTGCACCCGCTGCCCACCCACGGCGGCTTCATGGACTCGCACATCTTGCGCAAGGCGGCGGCCCGCCTGCCCGCCCTCGCTGACGTCGCCGTGCTGCGCTTCAATACCCGCGGCACCAGTTCACCTCGCGGAACGAGCGACGGAGCATTCGGGCACGGCACCGGCGAGCGAGCCGACGTGGCGGCGGCGATGGCCCTGGTGGCCGAGCGGGGGCTTGCGCACCCGTGGCTCGTCGGCTGGTCCTTCGGTACCGAACTAGCGCTGAAGTGGGGGAGGGAGCAGCCGGTGGACGGCGCGATTCTCCTGTCGCCGCCGCTGCATCGCGCGAGCGCTGAGGAGGTCGCCGCCTGGGGGGAGGACGGTCGGCCGCTCGTGGTGCTGGTGCCGGAGTTGGACGACTACCTGCGCCCCGCCGAGGCCGCGGAGCGCTTCTCGAGCGTGCCGCAGCTCAAGTTGATCCCGGTCGAGGGGGGCAAGCACCTGTGGGTGGGCGAGGCGCAGACGCGGCGCGTGCTCGACGAGATCGTGCGCGTGGTCGCACCGTCCGCGTCTCCGCTCCCGACCGAGTGGGCGGGCGAACGTGCCTGAGCGCGCTAGCGGTCCTCGGCCTTCCCGTCCCCGTCCTCGGTGAGTTCGTCGATGTGCCCGATGAGGCCGCGCAGGCCGGCCACGTAACCGGCGATGGCGTCGCGTTCGGTGCGGATTTCGTCAAGCCTGCGCTCGGCGGTGTCCATGAGTTCGCGACTGCGGCGCTCGGCGTCGGCAAGGAGCCGCTGCGCCCGGTCGCGCGCTGCGTCAAGGAGAGCGTCGGACTCGTCCTGCGCGGCGCGGCGCAGACGAGTCGTCTCGTCCAGCGCGTCGCTGCGCAGCGTGTCTGCCTCCAGACGCTTGTCGTTGGCCCGCCGGATCGCGTCGGCGAGCTGGAGGTTCGACTCGTCGAGGTAGCGCTGAGTCTGCGCGACCGCCTCCTGGTGGCGGAGGAGATCCTCGTTGTCCGCCTCCTCGCGGCGGGCCGCCAGCTCGACCACGAGATCGATCCGCGCCTGCTCCACGTCGCGGGCGAGCGCGGCGGCCTCGTCAGCGGAGGCGGCGCGGATTCCGGCGAGCTCGGCGTCGAGCGTCGCCACAGCCTCCGCGCGCTCCTGAGCGAGCCGGGTGCGCTGGTCTGCGATCTCGCGGGCGCCCTCGGCGCGGATCGCCACGACCTCGGCATCCAGTGCAGCCCGCGTCGACAGCACTTCGGCCTCGACAGCGGAGCGGGCTTCAGCAACCTCGGCCTCGGCGGCCGCGCGAAGGCGGTCGACCTCGGAGGCGACGTCGGCGCGCAGCACCTCGTTGGCCTGGGCGAGACGGGCGGCCTCGGCGCGCGCCACCTCGACCTCGCGCGCGGCGACCGCTCGTAACTCGGCGGCCTCCCGCTCCGCCTCGGAGCGGATGGCGGCGGCCTCACGCTTGGCGGTGGCGCGCGTCTCGGCGGCTTCGGTCGCGACGGATCCCCGGATCGCGGCGGCCTCGCGCACTGCATCCTGCGTCAGCACATCACGGTCATCGGCCGCCTTGCCGAGAGTGGCGGCAGCCTGGGCCTCCGACTCATCCCGGGTACGGTCGGCGCGGCGACGCGCCTCGGTGACCAGGCGCTCGGCCTCGTCGCGCGCTTCCTGCAGCAGCCGATCGCCCTCGTCGCGGGTACTCCGGCGCAGTGCCGAGGCGTCGTTCTCGGCCTGCGCAATGATCCGCTCCGACTGCTCCTCTGCGACGCGCAGCGTGTGCTCGAGCTTCGCGCCCAGGCCCGCGTAGGTGGGAGCGCCGACCTGCTGCAGCTCCTTTTCAAGACCCTCGACGCGGGAGGTGAGGCGCTTCACCTCGCGGCCACTCTCAGCCGCCTGCGTATTCGAGTTGATGAGCTCGCGGCGCAGGCCCTGGATGGCCTTATCGACCTCGTCTCGGTCGTAGCCACGGAACACCTGAGTGAATTCGGCCTCGTCGTTCGCCACGTCGTCTCCTTTAGAGCAGGGCCGCGGAGGGGCTCACGGCACTGGGAAAGTGTATTCAGCGAGGGCCCGTCAGCCGGGGCGACACCCGCACCGCGTGCCGCCTCGGCCGTACTCTCGGCTGTTGCCGGGTCTCGAGTGGGAGGCATCCGCTACTGTGGACTGTCTTTGTCTGTTGCCGTCGCGCCCCGGTCCGGCTGCGTCCCCGAAGCCGGACTCGGCCGTCCCCCGATCCGGCAACGCAGGAGGAGTTCTTTCGTGCGGTTCGTCTTCGCCATCATCGCCACCGTCATCGCTGCCGCGCTGATCGTGCTCGGCATCGGTCAGCGGACGGTCTGGGCGCCTCCGGAATCCCTAACCGCCCAGACCACGCTCGACGCGTCGGCCCCCTACGCCGTGATCGACGGGAGCGCGCTCGACGCGAACCCGGGGCGGCAGACCATCACGGTCGAGGGAAACGGGAGCATGGTTCTCGCCTACGCCCGCACGACCGACGTGCTCGGCTGGGTCGGTGGGTCCGCGTACAGTGCGGTCGGGCGCGGCTCCGCACGCGACGCGCTGACTGCCGAGCGGGAGACGGCCAAGCCCGTCGAACTCTCCTCCGATGTCGCGACCGCCAACTCGGCCGTCGTCGACCCGCGCGGCTCTGACCTCTGGCTCGAGCAGTTCGAGGGGACCGGCAGTATCACGGTCGCGCTCGACGTTCCCGCCGACATGTCCGTCCTGATCGCGAGCGACGGCACCGCCCCCGCGGCCGACTCCGTGCGGGTGAGCTGGCCGGTGGACACCGCGACTCCGCTCGCCGGACCGCTGCTTCTGGGCGGTGCGGTATTCCTCCTCATCGGCCTCGTTTTGTACATCTGGGCGTTCGTGCACCTGCGCCGACAGCACGGCCCTCGTCGCAAGGGGCCGCAGGGCCGCATCCCGCGGGGAGCGCGCCGGCCCCGGCCCCGCGCAGGCATTCAAGCGTCGATCGCCTCGCCATCCGCCACGCGCCGTCGCAGCGCCCTGGTGCTCCCCGTCGTGCTCGGCACGACCGTGCTGCTCTCTGGCTGCAGCTCCGACTACTGGCCCAATCTGGCTGCCGACGCGAGCACAGCCCCCACCGTGTCGGCGACGCCCACCGCGGGAGCCAAACCGGTCGCGGCCGATGCCACCCCCGTCGTCACGACGCAGCAGGCGGAGGCGATCGTCGCCCAGGTCGCGGATGTCGCGTCCCGAGCGGATGCGGCGCACGACGCGTCGATCCTCGCCTCCCGTTTCCAGGGCGAGGCGCTGACCGAGCGGACCACCAACTACAACGTCGTCGCCAAGGGCGGCACCATCGTCCCGCCGCAGACCATCCCCGCCTCGCCGGTGAGCCTCGTGCTCCCGCAGGACACCCGGACGTGGCCGCGCCTCGTGACGGCGGTCGTCCAGAACTCGGCCGACACCACGCAGGCGCCGATCGCCCTGATGATGAGCCAGGCAAGCCCGCGCGCCGACTACAAGGTCGACTACGCCATCTCGCTCGAGGCCAACGCCCGCATCCCGGATGTCGCCCCGGTCACGGTGGGGACGTCGATTGTCGCTCCTGACTCGCGCCTGATGAAACTCGCGCCGCAAACGGTGGGCTCCGCGTACGCCGACGTGCTCGTCAACGGCGACACCAGCCAGTACGCTGCGCTCTTCTCGGCCGACGGGGACACGCTCCGCGGACAGGTCGGCGTTGATAAGAAGAACGCCGATCGTGCAGCGCTACCGAGTACGGCGTCGATTGAGTTCTCGAACACGGCGGGCACCTCGCCTATCATCGCCCTCGCGACGAACAATTCGGGTGCGCTCGTCGCGGCCAGTATCGCCGAGACCTCGACCGTCCGGCCGACCGCCCAGGGGTCCACCGTCTCGACCTCGGGCGCCTCGCAGACTCTGCTCGGCACCGACAAGTCGACCACCGGGATCGCGACCACCTACGGTTACCAGTTGTTGTTCTATGTACCGCCCGTCGGATCGGAGGAGAAAATCGTGATGCTCGGATGGAGCCAGGGACTCGTCTCGGTGGTGCAGCTACCGTGAGTACCGTCCCGCCCCTGCCAGGAAACCTCCGCGGCGCCGTCGACCTGTCGTCGCTGGTGAATCGCCGCACCCCACCTGCCGGCGCTGCTGCTGCCGCCGCTCCCGCCGCCTCCGGCGCACCGGCAGCCAACCCGCTGCTCCTGACCGCCGGCGATGCCGAGTTCGACCAGGTGGTCCAGCTCTCCTCGCGCGTCCCGGTGATCGTCGATCTGCGCGGTCCCTGGGCCGAGGAGAGCACGAGCATGACCGCGCTGCTCGAGAAGGTCGTCGTCTCGTACGCTGGCGCGTTCGTGCTCGTCGGGGTCGACGTCGAGTCGGCTCCGCAGCTCGCGCAGGCCTTCCAGGTGCAGGCCGTGCCGACCGTCGCCGCAATCATCGGCGGGCGCCCTGTGCCGCTGTTCAGCGGGCTTCTCGCCGAGGATCAGCTGCGCGACCTGCTCGAGCAGGTCTTGCAGCTGGCAGCGCAGAACGGCGTGACGGGGACGATCCCGGTCGACGCCGATCCCGCCGAGGGGGCGGAGCCTGAGCCGGAGCCGCTGCCGCCGCATCATCAGGAGGCGTATGACGCGATTGAGCGCGGCGACTATTCCACGGCGATCAGTGAGTACGAGACGGCGATTGCGCAGAACCCACGCGATGACCTCGCCGTCGCCGGCCTCGCCCAGGTGAAGCTGCTCCACCGGCTACAGGGACGCACCCTGGAGGACATTCGCTCGACTGCTGCGGCCGAGCCGTCGAACCTCGACGCTCAGCTCGCTGTCGCCGACCTGGACGTCTCGGGTGGCCACGTCGAGGATGCGTTCGACCGGCTCTTGGCGATGTTCCCGCGGCTCGACGCCGAGGGGAAGGCCGCGACTCGCGCCCGCCTCCTGGATCTCTTCGAGATCGTCGGCCAGACGGACCCTCGCGTGAACAAGGCCCGCGCCCGCCTGACCACACTCCTGTACTGACCCGTCCCGCCCTCTCCCTCCCCGCCCCCTCTCCCGCCAGAAGGGGGGTGGGATGAGGGGGAGGGGGTTAGGGGGTCGGGCGGAGGTAGAGGACGGCCAGGGGTGGGAGGACGAGTTCGGCTGAGGCGGGGCGTCCGGCCCACGGTTCTTCGCGAGCCTCGACCGCGCCGAAGTTGCCGACGCCGCTGCCGCCGAAGATCTCCGCGTCGGTGTTGATGAGTTCCTCCCAGCGGCCCGCCGTAGGCAGACTCACCCGGTAGCCGTGGACGGCTGTGCCTGAGAAATTGGCGATGACGGCCACGGGGCGCCCCTGGCGGTCCTTGCGCAGGAACGACACCACGTTCGCGGCCGCGGCGCCGCCGTCGATCCACTCGAAGCCGGCCTGGACGCTGTCGAGTTCCCAGAGCGAGGGGGAGTCGCGGTAGACGCGGTTGAGCTGACCGACGAGGTTCCACAGGCCTCGATGGCTCGGCTGGTCGAGAATCCACCAGTCAAGGCCGCGCTCCTCGCTCCACTCCGAGTACTGCGCGAACTCCTGCCCCATGAAAAGCAGCTGCTTGCCCGGATGCGCCCACATAAACGCCAGATAGGCCCGGACGTTGGCGAGTTGCTGCCAGTGATCGCCCGGCATCTTGTTGACCAGTGAGCCCTTGCCGTGCACGACCTCGTCGTGGCTGATCGGCAGGACGAAGTTCTCGCTAAAGGCGTAGACGAACGAAAAGGTGATCTCGCCGAGGTGGTACTGGCGCCACAGTGGATCGTTCGCCATGTAGTTCAGCGAGTCGTGCATCCAGCCCATGTTCCACTTTAGGCCAAAGCCCAGACCGCCGGAACTGGTGGGCTGGGTGACGCCCGGCCAACTGGTCGACTCCTCCGCGATCATCATGATTCCCGGGTGCAGCTTGTAGGCCGTCGCGTTGACCTCCTGGAGGAAGCTGATCGCTTCGAGGTGCTCACGCCCGCCGTGCTGGTTGGGCAGCCACTCGCCCTCCTTGCGGGAGTAGTCGAGGTAGAGCATAGAGGCGACCGCATCGACGCGCAGGGCATCCACGTGGAACTCCTCGAACCAGAACAGGGCGTTGGCGACCAAGAAGTTGCGGACCTGGGTGTGTCCGAAATCGAAGACGTTGGTGCCCCAGTCCATCTGCTCGCCGCGGCGCCAGTCCGGGTGCTCGTAAAGGGCTTCGCCGTCGAAGCTGGCGAGGGCGAAGTCGTCCTTCGGGAAGTGCCCGGGGACCCAGTCGACGATGACGCCGATGCCCGCCTGGTGGAGGCGGTCGATCAGATACTTCAGGTCGTCGGCGGTGCCGAACCGGCTCGAGGCGGCGTAGTAGCCGGTGACCTGGTAGCCCCAGGAGCCGCCGAAGGGGTGCTCAGCGAGCGGCATGAACTCGACGTGCGTGAACCCCAGCTCCGTCACGTAGTCGATCAGCGGATCCGCGATGTCGCGGTAGCCCAGGCCCGGACGCCAGGAGCCGAGGTGCATCTCGTAGATGCTGAGCGGCTGTGTGTGCGGATCGACGGACGCCCGCTTCTGCATCCACGCGGAGTCCTCCCACCGGTGGTGCGAGACGGGGACCTTCGAGGCTGTCGCCGGCGGGACCTCTGTCGCGCGCGCCATCGGATCGGCCTTCTGCACCCAGCGGCCGTCGCGCGAGAGCAGTTCGAACTTGTAGGAGGCGCCGGGCTCGACGCCGGGCGCAAAGATCTCCCACACACCGGTCACGCCGAGGTTGCGGAGTGAGTGGCCCTCGCCGTCCCACCCGTTGAAGTCGCCGATCACGCGGGCCGCCTGAGCATGCGGCGCCCAGACGGCGAAGGAGGTGCCCCACACTCCTTCGTGCTCGCAGTGGCGGGCACCGAGCGCTTCCCAGAGTCGCTCGTGCCGTCCCTCGCCGATGAGGTAGAGATCTAGGTCGCCGACGGTCTTCGAGAAGCGGTACGGGTCCTCCGCCGTCCACTCGCCGCCGCCGTCGTAGCGTGCCTCGACGGTGTAGGCCTGCGGCCCGAGGACGTGAAAGCCCTGCCACACGCCGTGGCCGAGGTGGCTCAGTTCGACGCGGGCGCCGCTCGAGAGCACGATCGTGACCTTCTCGGCGAGGGGCCTGCGCACGCGCACCACGGTGACCGGGTCTGCGACGCCGGGCGCCTGAACGACGTGCTGGCCGAGAACGTCGTGAGGGAGCGCGTTGCTGCCGGTGGCAATCTGCTGCAGCACCCAGTCGGGGAGGTCAGGGACAGAGATCGCGGACGTGCCGTCGATCGGTCCCGCGGCGGGTTTCGCGGCGACCGGCTGCGGTGCCTCCGGCGCTGTCTCGACGGCGTAGCGGCGCGCGTTCTCGCCGTCCGCTCCGGGGCGCTGGGGAGCAGCCTCTGCAGCATGCGCGCCGTGGCTCGTGGTCGTCGCCGAGCTGGTGCCTGCGGTCGACACGGTCTCGGCGTGCGGCGCCAGGCCTGCGGCGTCGGCCGGGCTTTCGCCGTCGGGAACAGTTCCGCTCATCGTTCGTCCGCCTTCACGCTCAGGATGTGCACGGGCTCGACGAAGGAGTCGAGCCGCACGTAGTTGTCGCTGCCCCAGGTCCAGACGGAGCCCGTGATCAGGTCCTCGACCTCGAATCTCGCACCCCAGTCGAGCCCGATCGCGGGCAGGTCGAGGTGCACGGTGGTTTCGCGGGCCGAGTGCGGATCGGTGTTGACGACCACGAGGAGTGTGTCTGCCGCTCCCGTTCCGGTGAACGCCCGCTGCAAGTGCTTGGAGTAGACGAGAATCGCGTCGTCGTCGCTGCCGTGCACCAGGAGGTTGCGCAGCTGCCCCAGGGCAGGGTGCGCCCGTCGGATCTCGTTGAGGCGCGTGAGGTACGGCGCCAGCGAGCGGCCCGACTCCTCCGCACCCGCCCAATCGCGCGTCTTGTACTCGTACTTCTCGTTGTCGATGTTCTCCTCGGCGCCCGGGCGTGCGACGTTCTCGACCAGCTCATAGCCGGCGTAGACGCCCCAGAGCGGAGACGCGGTCGCGGCCAGCGCGGCACGGACCTTGTAGGCAGGCCGTCCGCCGTACTGGAGGTACTCGGTGAGGATGTCCGGCGTGTTCACGAACAGGTTTGGCCGCATGTAGTTGGCCGTCTCGTGCGCGATGCTGGTGAAGAACTCGGCCAACTCCTCCTTGGTGTTGCGCCAGGTGAAGTACGAGTACGACTGCTGGAAGCCGACCTTGCCGAGCGCCCGCATGATCGCCGGGCGGGTGAACGCCTCCGCGAGGAACAGCACCTCGGGGTGCTCCGCGGTGATCTCGTGGATGACGAACTCCCAGAAGTCGAGCGGTTTCGTGTGGGGGTTGTCGACGCGGAAAATCCGCACGCCGAGCGAGATCCAGTGGCGCAGGACTCGCAGCGCCTCCTGGCGGATACCCGCGGGGTCGTTGTCGAAGTTGATCGGGTAGATGTCCTGGTATTTCTTCGGCGGGTTTTCGGCGTAGGCGATCGTGCCGTCCGGAAGCGTGGTGAACCACTCCGGATGGCTGGTGACCCAGGGGTGATCCGGTGACGCCTGCAGTGCAAAGTCGAGGGCGAGTTCGAGGCCGGCGTCGGTGACCGCGGAGTGGAACGCACGGAAGTCGTCGAGGGTGCCGAGGTCGGGGTGGATCGCGTCGTGGCCACCCTCGGCTGAGCCGATCGCCCAGGGGGACCCCGGGTCGCTCTCGCCGGCCTCGAGGGTGTTGTTCGGGCCCTTGCGGAAAGCTCGGCCGATGGGGTGGATCGGCGGCAGGTAGAGCACGTCGAAGCCCATCGCCGCAACGGCGGGGACGCGGTCGATCGCGGTGCGGAACGATCCGCTGGTGACGGTGCCGTCGTCGTGGCGCACGGCGCCTTCGGAGCGGGGGAAGAACTCGTACCAGGCGCCGACGCCAGCGCGGGTGCGCTCGACGTGCACGGTCCGGTGCTCCGACACGCTGGCAAGGCTCCTCACCGGACGGGCGTCGAGCGCGTCGTGCACGGCGGAGTCGGTCGCCGCGGCCAGGCGCTCGTCGGCCGGCAGGTCGGTGTCGGCCAGGCGGGAGGCGGTGTCGGCGAGTAGGTCGCGCTCGGCCGGGGGCCGGGTCTCGTCGTCCGCGCCGGTGCGCAGGAGGCCTGCGCCGAGTGCGAAGGTGACCTCGATGTCCAGGCCCGCCGGAATCTTGACCTCGGCGGTGTGCAGCCAGGTGGCCCAGTCGTCAGCGAAGGCGCGGATGCGGTACGTCCAGTCACCCTCGGCGTCCAGTAGCACCAGGCGGCCGTACCGGTCTGTTCCCGTCGCGAGCAGCGACATGCGGTGCTCCGACTGTGCCCCAGTGGGGGACGTGAGCAGGAGGTCGACGCCGATGAGATCGTGGCCCTCACGGAACGCGGTGGCGGCGAAGGGGACGACCTCGCCGACGAACGCCTTCGCGGGCCACCGGTCGTCCTCGAGCCGGGGCTGCGGATCGAGGATTGGGATGCGCTCGGCGCGCACGCGGTAGCCGCTGCCGGTGGTGGCCGGCGCCTCGGCGACCGGCGGGGCGTCGGAGGCCGCGGGAGCCGCCGCGGCCGCCGGAGCCGAAGCGGCGGCGGGAACGGTGGGTGCCGGGTCGACCACCTCCACTTCGGGGGGCGCTTCGGGTGCGCGTTCGCGATCCGCTCGTCGTGCGTCCTTGCCGTGCGGAGCCTTGCCGAAAGGTAACTGAGCCACGTCACGACAGTAGCGATCGCCGACCGCGCGCACACGACGCTTGCGCCCGCCCGCGGAGCTGTGCGAATAATTCCCGGAGCCGTGCGAACAGTCCGCGCCGGAGCCGATCGGGGACCGGGACGCTCCGCTAGGGTGACCGAGCGCGACCGCGACGGTGCTCCGCGACCGTCTCTCCTGAGTCCGCAGAGAGTCGAGGGGTGCCGTGAAGGCGATCCGCCGCTTCATCGTCCGCTCTGTCCTTCCGCCCGAGCTCTCGGCTCTGGGCGAGCTGGCTGGCAACCTGCGCTGGGCGTGGCACGAGCCCATCCGGCGCCTGTTCGAGCGGGTCGACCCCGAGCTCTGGCGTCGTGGCGGAGCCGACCCGACGGCGCTGCTCGGAGCGGTCAGCCCCGAGCGCCTCGCCGAACTCGCCAGAGACCAGGGCTTCGTCGATGAGGCATGGCGCCTGCGCGACGAGCTCGAGCGGTACCGCACCGAGCCGCGCTGGTACCAGTCGCTGGCGGAGGGGGTACCGCGTTCAGTCGCCTACTTCTCGCCGGAATTCGGCATCGCCGCGGCGCTTCCGCAGTACTCCGGTGGGCTCGGCATCCTCGCGGGCGACCACCTCAAAGCCTCCTCGGACCTGGGTGTGCCGCTGATCGGAGTCGGCCTGTTCTACCGCTCCGGCTACTTCTCGCAGGGCCTCTCGGCTGATGGCTGGCAGCTCGAGTCCTACCCCTCGCTCGACCCGGACGGCCTGCCGCTGCGCGTCGTGCGGCGCGCCGACGGGTCGCCCGCCAGGATCGTGCTCGCGCTGCCGGAGGGCCGGGCGCTGTACGCCAGGGTCTGGCGTGCCGAGGTTGGCCGGGTGACGCTGCTCCTGCTCGACGCCGACATCCCCGAGAACGAGGACGCGCTGCGCTCGGTCACCGACCGTCTCTACGGGGGAGAGAGCGAGCACCGTCTCCTGCAGGAGTTGCTGCTCGGGATCGGCGGCGTGCGCGCGCTCGAGTTGTGGGCCGAGGTCTCGGGCACTGCGGTCCCGGAGGTGTTCCACACCAACGAGGGCCACGCCGGCTTTCAGGGGCTCGAACGCATCTCGGGCCTGATCGGCGCAGGGCTCGACTTCGATCAGGCACTGCAAGTGGTGCGAGCGAGCACGGTGTTCACCACGCACACCCCTGTGCCTGCGGGTATCGACCGCTTCGACCGGGCGCTGATCGGTCGGTACTTCTCCACCGAGCTGCTGCCCGGGGTGCAGGTCGAGGACGTCCTGGAGCTGGGAGCCGAGCCGGGCGACTCCGGAAGCACCGCGTTCAACATGGCGTACATGGGTCTGCGCCTGGCGCAGCGCTCGAACGGCGTCTCCTCCCTGCACGGTGAGGTGAGCCGGTCGATGTTCGCGAGTCTGTGGCCCGGCTTTGAGACGGCGGAGATACCGATCGGCTCGATCACGAACGGGGTGCATGCGGCGACGTGGACCGACCCGATTCTTCGGGCACTGGCGCGGGATCGGCTGGGCACCGACGACACGACCCGGGCCGACTGGGCCTCGGAAGACCTCGGCGATGACGCACTCTGGCGGGCCCGCCGGACGATGCGGGACCAGCTCGTGCAGGACGCGCGTCGACGCGCTACTCGCTCCTGGCAGGAACAAAATCCGGGCGGGTCACCGCCGGCATGGCTCGACCAGATCCTCGACCCGGATGTGCTCACGGTCGGCTTCGCACGGCGCGTGCCCACCTACAAACGCCTGACCCTGATGCTGCACGACCCTGAGCGCCTGCGCGCGCTGCTCACTCATCCAGAGCACCCGATCCAGATCGTCATCGCGGGCAAGTCGCACCCGGCGGACGAGGAGGGGAAACGGCTCATCCAGAAGCTGGTTCGCTTCGCGCAGGAGCCTGACATCCGCCGGCACATGGTGTTCCTGCCCGATTACGACATCGCGATGGCTCAACTGCTCTACCCAGGCACCGACGTCTGGCTGAACAATCCGCTGCGACCGCTTGAGGCGTGCGGCACCTCCGGGATGAAGGCGGCCCTGAACGGCTCGCTGAACCTCTCGATCCTGGACGGTTGGTGGAACGAGTACTTTGACGGCGACAACGGCTGGGCGATCCCCTCCTCCGACCGCGCCCTCGACCCCGAGGCCCGCGACACGCTCGAGGCCGACGCGCTGTACGAGTTGCTCGAATCCGAGGTCGTGCCGCGCTTCTACGAGCGCGACAACGACGGCGTTCCGCACCGCTGGGTGCGCTCGATCCGCCACACTCTGGCGACACTCTCGCCCACACTCTCAGCCGAGCGGATGGTGCGCGAGTACGTCGCGGCCCTTTACCAGCCGGCGGCGGAGGCAGCGCGCGCGGTCTCAGACGATCACTTCGAGCCGGCGAAGGAGCTCGCGTCCTGGAAGCGCCGGGTCCGTGCGGGCTGGCCGGGCGTCGTTGTGGCCTCGGTCGAATCGGGCGGGATCGACGCAGTGCCGCAGCGCGGCGACCGGCTCGCGGTGCGCGCGGGGGTGCGCCTGGGCGAACTCTCGCCCGCCGACGTCACAGTGGAAGTGGTGTACGGCACCTCAGCCGCCGACGGCTCGCTGACCTCGGTGCGTCGGCACGAGCTCGAGGTGGCGGAGGAAGCGGGCGCTGTCGTCCCTGCCGACGCGGTCGGACGCGTCCCGTACGCGGGCGTGTTGACCCTCGACCGCAGCGGCCCTTTCGGCTACACCGTCCGCGTGGTACCCCGCCACCCGCTCCTCGCCCGCCCGGCCGAACTCGGCCTCACCGCCGCCGCCACCTAACCCGGTTCCCCCTCCGCGAGATACCACTTGGGTACGCGACACGCGGAAGAACGTGAGCACAGTGGCATCTCGCGGGAGGGACGACGACGCGCGGGTCAGCGGGTGAGGTGCGCGAGCTGGGCGCCGGTCGCGGCGACGAGGTCGGCGGGGGCGAGCTCGATGTCAAAACCGCGGCGACCGCCCGAGACGAGCACGGTGTCGAAGAGTTCGGCGGTCTCGTCGAGCACCGTGCGGTGTCGCGTCCGCTGGCCGATCGGCGAGATTCCGCCCAGTACGTAGCCGGTGCGGCGCTGCGCGAGTGCGGGGTCGGCCATCACGGCGCGCTTGCCACCGACTGCCGCGGCGAGCTCCTTGAGATCGAGCGAGCCGGTCACCGGCACGATGCCGACCACGAGTTCGCCATCCACATCGACCACAAGAGTCTTGAAGACCCGCTCCGGCTCCACGCCGAGCGCCTGGGCGGCCTCGGTCCCGTAGCTCGTCATCGACGGGTCGTGGCGGTACTCCCGCGGGAGGAAAGGGAGGCCCGCCGCTGTCAGCGCGACCGTCGCGGGAGTCCCCGGTCCGTTTCGCGACATCAGGCGTCCTGCTCCGGAGCCAACTCCTGCTCCGGAGCCGACCCGTGCGCCACGAAGAGCTGCATCGACGTCGCGGCCACGCGGATGACCTGGCCTGCCGCGAAGGACTCGCCGTGCTCCAGCGGCTCCGGCTCCGCACTGTTCCACAGTCGCGTGTAGCCGGTGACGCCCGAATTCTCCGCGAGCACGACCGTGGTGTCCTGCTCCACGCCGTGCACGACGAGGAGCACCCGGTCGGGATCCCCGTTGACGTGCGTCGACGCCGCAAGGTACTGCAGCGTCCGGTGCGCGGCCGAGGTCCAGTCCTCGTCAGACATGCCGCGGCCGTGCGCATCGAACCAGCGCATGCTGCTCGCTCCCGGCGTGACCTCCTCGCCCCGGCCGTAGCGGGAGGGCCGCAGCGCCGGATGCTCGCGGCGGAGACGGAGGAGTGTGCGGGTGTGTGCCCGCAGCGCCAGCTGCCAGTCAGCAAGGCCCTCCCAGCGCAGCCAGGTCAGGTCAGAGTCTTGGCAGTACGCGTTGTTGTTGCCGCGCTGACTGCGCCCGGTCTCATCGCCCGCTGTCAGCATCGGGACGCCGGCCGAGAGCAGCAGAGTGCCGAGCAGGTTGCGCATCGCTTTTCGGCGGTCGAGGGTGATCCGCTCGTCGGTCGTTGGGCCCTCGAAGCCGTGGTTGAAGGAGCGGTTGGTGTCGGCTCCGTCGCGGTTGGACTCGCCGTTGCCGACGTTGTGCTTGACGGTGTACGAGACAAGATCGGCAAGGGTAAAGCCGTCGTGCGCCGTGACGAAATTGACGGAGGCGAGCGGGCCCCGCTCGGCCGAGAAGGTGTTGGAGGAGCCGGAGAGCCGCGTCGCGAATCCGCCGATGCCGACGGGTGCCGTCCCCGCGCGCCGGGCGTAGTCGATGTCCGAGAGCCAGAAGTTCCGCGCCCGATCGCGGTAGCGGTCGTTCCATTCCGACCAGCCGGCCGGGAAGTTACCCGTCTGCCAGCCGCCCATGCCCACGTCCCACGGCTCGGCGATCATCTTCACGCCGGCCAGCGCTGCATCCTCGACGGCGGCCCGGAGCAGCGGGTGGTCGCGGTGAAAGTGAGCGTTCTCGTCGCGGCCGAGCGTGGCCGCGAGGTCGAGCCTGAAGCCGTCGATCCCCAGTTCGCCGGACCAGTAGCGCAGGGAGTCGAGGACCAGCCGTTGCGCCGCGGGCCGGCCGAAATCGATCGTGTTGCCGCAGCCCGTGACATCGACGTAGTGACCCTGTGCTGTCTGGCGGTACCAGCCCGCGTCGTCGATCCCGCGCAGGCTCGACATCGGACCGCCGGGACCCTCTTCCGCCGTGTGGTTGTAGACGACGTCGAGGATCACCTCGAGGCCGGCCTCGTGCAGCAACTTCACCATCCCCTTGAACTCGCGCAGCACCGCGCTCGGCCCGCCACGTTGGGCGCTGGGGGAGGCGTACGCGGCGTGCGGACTGAAGAAGTTCAGCGTGTTGTAGCCCCAGTAGTTGGTGAGGCCCTGCCGCAGCAGCCGCTGCTCCGAGACGAACGCATGCACGGGCAGCAGCTCGACCGCCGTCATCCCGAGATCGAGCAGGGCAGCGATCGTCGACTCGTGGGCCAGGCCCGCGTAGGTGCCGCGCAGCTCCGCGGGGAGTGCGGAGTTCAGCTTCGTCAGGCCCTTCACGTGCGCCTCATAGATCACGGTGCTGGCCAGCGGCGTGCCCGGGCGGGAGGAGGCGCCCCAGTCGAACGCGTCGTCGACGACGACCGAGCGCCACTCGTTCTCAGCCACCCGGTGCAGACCCCTCGAGTAGGGCTCGAGCAGGGCGCGCCGGGGGTCGAATCGGTGGCGCGGTCCGCTCGGGCCGTCGACGCGAAGGGCGTAGCGGCGGCCGGGCACCAGCAGCTCGGAGTGCACGGACCACACGGCGTCATCGTCGCGGGCGAGCGGAACGGTCCGCGTGATCCAGGCCGGGTCCTTGTCGTCATACAGGAGGAGGTCGACGGCACTCGCGCTGTCCGACCAGACCCGCAACTCCCCGCCCTGATCGCCGACGCTCACGCCGAGCCGGGCCAGGGGATCGTGAGAGGTCATGCGACTTACAGTAGTGACGGGCACCGGCCTCCTCCGTGCCCCTGACGCGGGAGGAATGGCTGTCATGATCTACCTCGACCACGCCGCGACCACGCCGCTGCGTACCACTGCTCTCACCGCGTTCGCCCAGGCCTCGGCGCAGCTCGGCAACCCCTCTTCCGTGCACGCCTCGGGTCAGGAAGCACGACGGCGACTCGAAGACGCGCGCGCGGCGCTCGCCGGTGTGCTCGGCTGCGAGCCCATCGAGGTCGTCCTGACCGCGGGAGGGACCGAGGCGATCAATCTCGGAATCAAGGGCCTGTTCTGGCAGCGGCGCGCGGAGAACCCTTCCCGCACGCGCCTGCTCGTCGCCGAGGGAGAGCACCACGCCACTCTCGATAGTGCCGCCTGGCTCGCCGAGCACGAGGGCGCCAGCATCGAGTGGCTACCGCTCGACGCCGAGGGGACTCTGCAGCCAGACGCGCTCGCTGCGGCGCTTGAGCGCGATCCCGGCTCCGTTGCCCTGGTGACCGCGCTATGGGTGAACAATGAAATCGGCACGATCAACCCCGTGGTTGCCCTCGCCGAGGTCTGCGCCCGCGCCGGCGTGCCGCTGCACCTCGACGCGGTCGCCGCCCTGGGTCACCTGCCGCTGCGGATCGACGAGGTGCGCCGCGCCTCCGGTTCGCGCGGCGGCGTGGGGCTCGTCGCCGTCAGCGTGTCGGGCCACAAGGTCGGTGGACCGATCGCCACAGGCGCCCTCATGCTCGCGCGCGACGCGCGTGTGGTGCCGGTGCTGCACGGAGGCGGCCAGCAGCGCGGCGTGCGCTCGGGCACCCAGGACGTTCCGGGTGCCGCGGCGTTCGCGGCCGCCGCGGTCGAGGCGGAGGCAGAACTCCCCGGCGAGACCCGTCGCCTCACCCTCCTGCGCGACCGGCTGGTCATCGGCGCCCTCGCGGCTGTGCCGGGAGCGACGCTGACCGGTCCGCCGCTCGACTCCGGCCGCCGCGTCTCGAACAACGCGCACCTCGCGTTCCCCGGCGCCCAGGGTGACTCCCTGCTCTTCTTGCTGGACGGCGCGGGTGTCTCTGTCTCGACCGGCTCCGCCTGCACAGCGGGCATCCCCGAACCCTCTCATGTGGTCCTCGCGCTCGGCCGCAGCGAGGACGAGGCGCGCGGGGTCCTTCGGATGACGCTCGGGCACACGTCGAGCGACGCCGACGTCGACGCGCTGCTCGCCGCGCTCCCTCCCGCCTACGCGCGGGCGGCGCGGGCCGGACTGTCGAGCCGCGCGGTGCTGCCTTCCCTCTGACGTTCGGCGCCTGCCTCGGCTCGTGCCTCGCGAGTGCGAAACGTAGACTCGCACGGTGAAGATTCTCGCGGCGATGAGTGGTGGAGTGGACTCGGCGGTGGCCGCGGCGCGCGCGGTGGAGGCGGGTCACGAGGTCGTTGGCGTGCACCTCGCGCTGAGCAGGATGCCCGGTACCCTGCGCACCGGGAGCCGCGGCTGCTGCACGATCGAGGACTCGATGGACGCTCAGCGGGCCGCGAACGTCCTCGGCATCCCCTACTACGTCTGGGATTTCTCGGAGCGTTTCAAGCTCGACGTGGTCGATGACTTCGTCGCCGAGTACTCGGCTGGCCGCACGCCCAATCCGTGCATGCGCTGCAACGAGCGGATCAAGTTCGCCGCGCTCCTGGAGAAGGCGCTCGACCTCGGTTTCGATGCCGTCTGCACCGGCCACTACGCCTCGCTCCGCACCGCCGCTGACGGCTCGCTTGAGTTGCACCGCGCGAGCGACGAGGCGAAGGACCAGTCCTACGTCCTCGGCGTGCTCACCACCCAGCAGCTCGAGCACTCGATGTTTCCGCTCGGCTCCACCCCCTCCAAGGCCCTCGTACGGGCGGAGGCGGCCCGCCGCGGTCTCAGCGTCGCAAGCAAGCCGGACAGCTACGACATTTGCTTCATCCCCGACGGCGATACCCGGGGCTGGCTGGCGGAGCGGGTGGCGCCGGAGACCGGGGCGATCGTGGACCGTGAGGGAGCGGTTGTCGGCTCGCACGAAGGTGCGCACGGTTACACGGTCGGACAGCGGCGCGGGCTGCACCTGGGCGTTCCGGCCCCCGACGGCCGACCGCGCTTCGTGCTCGAGGTGCGTCCCGTCTCCAACGAGGTCGTCGTGGGTCCGCGGGAGGCGCTGCGCATCGGGCAGATCGCCGGCGCCCGCTTCAGCTGGACGGGAGCGGCACCCGAGGACGCGACGACGCCGTTCCGCTGCGACGTGCAGATCCGGGCGCACGCGGATCCGGTCCCGGCCTCGGCCGTGGTGTCGGAGGTCGATGGCAGTGTGGAACTCGTGATCACTCCTGACTCGCCGCTCGACGGCGTCGCCCCCGGCCAGACGGCCGTCGTCTACCTGGGCACGCGCGTGCTCGGCCAGTGCACGATCGACCGCACGGTGGCCGCCGATCCCGCGGCGGTGCTCGGATGAGCGACGCGGTCGTCGATCCTTCCCAGCGGGTCGACGAGCTGCGTGCGGGCATCCGCGCCGCGAGCGACGCGTACTACGCGGCCGACTCCTCCCCGCTCGCCGACGCCGAGTACGACGCTCTCGTCCTCGAACTCGCTGCCCTCGAGGCCGAGCATCCCGACCTTGCCGCAGACGACTCACCGACGCAGACAGTCGGCGGCGTCGTCGGCGCCGGCCTCGCCCCCATCACTCACGCCGAGCGGATGCTCTCGCTCGACAACGTGTTCTCGCCCGATGAGCTGCGCGAGTGGTGCGAGAAGACGGTCGCGTCGGCCGACCGTCCCATCTCCTGGCTCACAGAGCTCAAGATCGACGGCCTGGCCATCTCGCTGCACTACGAGCACGGCCGCCTCGTGACCGCCGCAACCCGCGGCGATGGCCGAATCGGCGAGGACGTTACCGTTAACGCGCTTCGCGTCGCAGGCATCCCCGAGCGGTTGTCCGGCGAAGGTCATCCGGCACTGGTCGAGGTCCGCGGCGAGGTGTTCATCCCCGTGGCCGCCTTCACCGAACTCAACGCGCTGCAGGAGCGGCTGCGCGAGGAGGCGGTCGAGGAATGGCGTGCGCGCTGGTCGGCCCGCCCCGTCGGCACGCGCGGCGACTTCGATGAGGAGAAGGCCCGCTTGAGCGCGTTGCGCCGCTTCCCGACCTTCGCCAATCCGCGAAACGCAGCGAGCGGAGGACTCCGCCAGCAGCTCGACAAGAAGGACGGCCTCGATCTGCGCGCCGGCGAGGCGCGCGTGTCCTCGCTCGCGCTCTACGTCCACGGCATCGGCGCCTGGCCCGACCCGCCTGTGGGCACGCAGTCCGACGTCTACGGCCTGCTCGCCGCCTGGGGCCTGCCGATCAGCGCCCACAACCGCGTCTTTCGGTCGGTCGACGAGGTGCTCGCGTTCGTCGAGCAGTACGGGCGCGACCGGCACTGCGTCGAGCACGAGATCGACGGAGTCGTCGTCAAGGTGGACGAGCTTGAGCTACACGGCGAGCTCGGCGCCACCAGCCGGGCCCCGCGCTGGGCGATCGCCTACAAGTACCCGCCCGAGGAGGTGCACACGAAGCTCCTCGACATCGTCGTGAGCGTCGGGCGCACCGGCCGCGCCACTCCGTTCGCGCAGATGACGAAGGTCAGGGTCGCCGGCTCGGAGGTGCGTCAGGCGACGTTGCACAACGCCGACGTCGTCAGAGCCAAGGGTGTGCTGATCGGCGACACGGTCGTGCTGCGCAAGGCGGGTGATGTGATTCCCGAGGTGCTCGGCCCGGTGGTGGAGCTGCGTGACGGCACCGAGCGCGAGTTCGTGATGCCGACCCAGTGCCCCGAGTGCGGCACGACCCTCGCGCCGGCAAAGGAGGGCGACGTCGATCTCCGCTGCCCCAACGCGAAGTCCTGCCCCGCCCAGGTACGCGGTCGTGTCGAGCACATTGGCAGCCGTGGCGCGCTCGATATCGAGGCGCTCGGCGAGGTCAGCGCGGCGGCGCTCACGCAGCCGCTCGTCCCGGCAGATCCGCCACTGCGCACTGAGGCAGGCCTGTTCGAGCTCACGGTGGCCGATGTCTTCCCGATCGAGGTCGTCGTCCGCGACTCCGAGACCGGGCTGCAGAAGCTCGACGCAAACGGCGAGCCGAAGGTGGTCACCCCGTTCAAGCGCAAGCGCCAGCCGGCGAAGGACGGCGCGTTCGATCCGGCGGCTGGCGCCTTCGAGGGAGATGCCGTCTCGGTGCCCTCCACCAACGCCCTGCGGCTGATCGAGAACATCGAGCGCGCGAAGACCAAAGAGCTGTGGCGCCTGCTGGTCTCGCTCAGCATCCGGCACGTCGGTCCGGTCGCGGGCCGAGCGCTGGCCGGCTACTTCGGTTCGCTCGACGCGATCCGAGCCGCGAGCCGCGACGAGCTGGCGGCTGTCGATGGCGTTGGCGGGATCATCGCCGATGCGCTGCTGGCCTGGTTCGAGGTCGACTGGCACGTCGAGATCGTCGAGCGCTGGGCCGCTGCGGGTGTGCGCTTCGCGACTCCGGGCCACCCCGGACCGGGCGCGGCCGACGCCGCGGGCGGTGTCCTCGCCGGCCTCACGGTCGTCGCGACCGGCAGCCTCGAGGGCTACTCCCGCGAGGGCGCCCAGGAGGCGATCCTCGCCGCCGGCGGCAAGGCGGGCTCGAGCGTGTCGAAGAAGACCGACTACGTCGCCGCAGGCCCCGGCGCGGGCAGCAAGCTGGGCAAGGCCGAGGCGCTGGGGTTGCGGATTATCACCGCGGCCGAGTTCCACCGGCTGGTGACGGAGGGACCTGCGGCCATCGCGCTGCCGGAGGCTGCTGAGGCCGCCGGTGCTGGGCCCGCTCCCGCCGGTCCCACGGGCGGGGCGCCGACCGCGGAGGAGACGACCGTGCCCGATGCCTGACGCGAGCGGCGGGGAACGGCGCGCATTCCTGCGCCGCTCACGATCGCCGCCGCGCCTCGCGCCGCCCCGCTGCTTTCCGCCGAGCGCCCGACTGCCGCGGTCGTCGGCCGGATCGACCACCTCGTCTTGCTCTGCCGCGTCCCCGCGAGCGCCGTCTCGGCTTGCACCCACGAGTATCACTTGATACATCAGCGTCGATGTGTTCATTGGTGTCGATGTCGGCAAGGGCGAGCATCACACGGTTGCGATGGACCGGGCAGGCAAGCGCCTGCTCGATAAGGCGTTGCCGAACGAGGAAGCGAAACTACGCGAACTCATCGGAGGTTTGAAGGCTCTTTGCAGTTGAGGGTGTAGCCGTACGGGTGTGGGGTTGGTGCGTCGGAGCGTGGAACGGGGTTGAGGTCTTCCGATGATGAAGGTTCCTACGCCAGCCATCCGAGAGACCTCGACGTGTCTCACGATAGCTTCGACGACCCTGACCTTCTGCCGCCTAAACGAACTCGGCTTGTGAAAGCCGTTGGCCAGTATCTCGAGCCCGATCGGGCAATGATTGCCGCCTGATCCGCAAGAGTCGTGCAACCATTCCAGCCGAACGCGATGCAACGAAACGGACACCGCGAGCACGCCGTCAGGCTTCAGTGACACGCCCTAGCGGCGTCGCCACCATCTCCGTCGTTGCTCAATTCGGTCGGGTCCGGTGGAGTGGAGCTTGTGCTGGATCCGTGTGAGATCGTTCTGCAGGCGGGTGATGTCAACGGGATGGGGGAGGCTGGCCGCCCGTTTAGGATCGGTGAGTACGCGGGTCTCTTGTGCGAGGTCTAGGACAACCTGCCGGGCTTGGATCGGGAGAGAATCGTCATCGGCGACGGAGAGAGCCGCCTTCAAGGCGTTCGTGGACCGGTCGCGGAAGGAGTGTGCCCAGAGCGCACTGCCCGGCTCGGCCAGTGCGATCATAATGGCTGCGTAGTCGCGAGCGAGGTACGCGGGATGTGCAGGAGCCGCGAGCAGCAGTTCAGCTGCGCACTGGATGGGGTCGATGCCGCGCCGGCGGGCGGACACCCGTACGAGCGCGTGACGGATGTGCAAAGATCCACGGTCGCCACCGACCATTTGCTCCTCTTGCTGAAAAAGTAGCGCTTCCGTCTCGGTATCCGAGTCACGAGCACCGATGACCGCGAGCCGGTGTTTCTGTGTCCATTTACGCTTGTCGCCCCGCAGAGCGCTCGTGATCGTTGCTCCCTCAGGGAGGCCAGCCTCAAGCGCGGCGATCGCCAGCGTGACGACGGCCGGTGGTGCCGGGGTGTAAGTGTCTGGCCGAACAAAGAGGCGCTTTCGCCAGTCGCGGAGCAGTACGTCCAGTTCGTCGGAGGTGAGAGCACCCGCGGTATGCACGATCTCGAGAAGTACGGCAGCACTTGGCTCGTTCAGAGCAGCATCACGCAGCGCAGCCCGCATTCCGTCGAGGTGAACCCGGAGCATATACTCGCGATTCTCAATGACGGACTTGTGAGCGAACGTGCTCGAGACATCGAATCCGGGGCTCGGCGGCAGGCCTGCATCTCGGCGCGCTTCGTCGACCGCTCCGGGCCACGCCTCCGTCACTTCCGCCGCCCAGCCGTACCCGTTCGCCAACTGTGCCCTGTTCTCATCCGGCGTTCTCGGGCCCCTGGTGAGCACGTCGGCGATCCGCGCCCGCATCCAGGCGGGCAATCGGTCATCACGCACCGCGGCGAGTGACGACGCACCGCGGGGCTCGTGTGGCGTAGCGAACAGCTCCTCGATTGCCCAGACGATGTCCTCGGTGAGTGGCGGGACCAGTGCAGCCTCCCGGCGCCGCTCTGCAAGGGCCACGGCAGCGGCCACCGGGTCTTCGCCCCGCATCGCGACGAGATCAAAATATGTACTCGCATCGCGCCCGGTCGCGAACGTGTTTTCGGCGGCGGCGCGAACAGCATCCGCTCCACCCCAAGCGCGAAGGATCTCCGCATCCGCGCGGCCTTCCCGGGCCAACCCGGCGACCACCGAAGCGGCGGCGGGGTAACCGGTCTCGAACGCATATTCAAGCGTGTAAGACAGCTCGGTGCGCGGAGACCCTAGCTCTCGGGTGGTTTCCAGCCTGGAGAGCGTGCTGGGTGCGAGCAATATGGCGAGATCATCGTGCGTCAACAGTGCCCTGGTACGCAGCGCACGTGCCGCACCGGCGTGCACCTCAGCGAGCTCCGGCCCGCGAAGAACTGCGCGCAGTTCGTCCTCTTCACCCGGCCTGAGCTCCACATCGCCAGGTGCGAGCAGCACGGCGAGTCGTCGCTGCCAAGCCTCCAACTGATCGGCACTCGTCCCGAGCGGCCTCGCATCGTGGAACACGACAAACGGCTCGTCATCGCTGTTCCCACCGGAAACCACGAACCCTGAGCCCACGACTGCGTTCAGCGCCGCGGACACTAGTGATCGATCGCCACCGAAATACACCCACTGCGGCCTGGTTAACTCGCCCCGCTTATTGAAGGAATCCTGCTGGCGGTGCCATCCGATGTACGGATAATGCTCCCCAAGACCGTGACTTCGACGGAGAAGGCGAGCGGACTCGTGCAGCTCGCTCTGGTCGAAGATCTCTCGACTTGGCTCAATAAACAGCACTCCCGGCAGACTGCGCAATATGGCGAGCAGGTCAGATCGCGTAGACACGTCGCGGACCTTAGCGCACCCCCACCCTACAGTCAACGACCTAGCTAGAATCTAGCCCTGCAGGTACAGTCCTTGGCTTCGACTTCATGTAGCATGCGATCGTGTGGACGCCATGGAGAAAAGTGAAGCAGCCGAAACCCGCCAAGAGCCCTGAGGAGCGCGTGCAACGGTTTCTGGCCGACTACCAGGAGCAGTGGAAGGCCGCCGGCCCCTTGCATGCTCGCGCAGAGCAGCGAGATGAGGTGTTCGAGGTCTTCTTCCCGCAGTGGCGAGACCTGCTGAAGCCGGTGAAGCAGCATCATTTCACCGACACGTCCGCCTGCGAACTCGGCGGAAGCTTTGGCAGCCGGCCTGAGTACGCATCGAAGCCCGAGGAGCACATTCGCTCTGAGACGGACGGTGATACCACTTTTGTGCTTTTCGGGAACGACGACGGCACACACGGACGGTTCCACGAGTACGTTGTGCACGCACAAGACGGAGACTTTAAGATCTTCAACATCGTGGTGCATTACAGCGACCCGGCGCTCCCCTTCGTTGATGCCGCGACCATCGCCACACGACAACGCGATTGCGCAGCAGACGCCGCCCTCATTCCACTGCCGGAGTATGAAGCGTTCATAGACGAGATCCGCAACTTCACGGATCGTGAGGTTTGCGACCCCGATGACGGGGAGGTCACTCAGACCCAGGTCTCCAGAGTCGGAGAACTCACCACCAGCAGTGGTGTGCTCTCGGTGTGGGACTTCGGTTGGGATAACGACGACACCCGCCCACTCGCCCGCACCGTCCCCCCAGGTACCTACCCGGTTGATCGGGTCACCGCGTTCGGTCGCAACGCCGCCGTGCGGGTGCTGTTCAACGACAACCCACCAGTCTCGTGGAACCTCGCCAATCCGGTGGGCGAGGAGAACGATACGGTCGGCGTCGATCATGGATGCATCTGCATAGTCGACTTTGCCGCCTACTCGGCCATGACTCCACGAGACAAGAACACGGCATACGAGGCATTGGACGACGCCACACGGCCAGCGGTCACGCAATTCCCACTCGAGGGGTCAAACATCGGCTTTGCCTGCGACTCCGGGTGGGGCGACGGCTCTTACCCTGTGTACTGGGGCCTTGACACTCATGGGCACATCGCCCAACTCGTCGTTGACTTCTCAGTGCTGGTGAGGGACGACAACGGTCAGCACCGGCACCTCTGATATGGCTGATCGGGTCCCAGATCAGGTAGCTCGGGTGCTATCGGCAGCGTTCAGGACGCGACGAATGGCGTCGACAATCCTGCCCGGATCACATCCGTAGAAGTCGGCACCACTGAAAGGGTTGGCCTCGATCCGACGGAGCCCATCTGGCGGAGTCGCCGCGGTCGCGCCGAGTAGACTGGGCGCCGGGAATCCACCGAACCACCAGACGGAGATGCATGTCCGAGATCACGGCCGACACGGTCGCCCATCTGGCCCAGCTGGCCAGGATCGACCTCACGTCCGACGAGATCCAGGACCTCACGCGGGAACTCGACCAGATCGTCGACTCCGTGCGCGCGGTCCAGGCCGTCGCCACCCCCGAGGTGCCGGCCACCAGCCACCCGATCCCGCTCGAAAACGTGTTCCGCCCCGACGTCGTCGGCGAGACGCTCACGCTCGAGCAGGCGTTGTCGGGAGCGCCCGAGCATGACGGCAGCCGCTTCCAGGTCTCCGCGATCCTGGGGGAGGAGCAGTGAGCGGGCACGGCGACGAGCTCGTCCGCCTGAGCGCCTCCGCGCTCTCGGCGAAGCTGGCCGACGGCTCCGTCTCCTCCGTCGAGGCGACCCGCGCCCACCTCGACCGGATCGCTGCGGTCGACGGCGCCGTCCACGCGTTCCTGCATGTCGCTCGCGAGGGCGCGGTCTCCGCGGCCGAGACAATCGACCGGCGCCGCGCACAAGGGGAGCCGCTGCACCCGCTCGCCGGCGTGCCCCTTGCGGTCAAGGACGTCATCGTCACGAACGACATGCCGACTACCAGCGGCTCCCGGATCCTCGAGGGGTGGCGCCCGCCGTACGACGCAACAGTGATGCGGAAGGTCCGCGAGGCCGGACTCGTGCCGATCGGCAAGACCAACATGGACGAGTTCGCGATGGGCTCGACGACCGAGCGTTCCGCCTACGGCCCCACCCACAACCCGTGGGACCTCGACCGCATCCCCGGCGGCTCCGGCGGTGGCTCCGCTGCGGCCGTCGCGAGCTACGAGGCACCGCTCGCCCTCGGCTCCGACACCGGCGGCTCGATCCGCCAGCCCGCCCACGTCACCGGCACCGTCGGCGTGAAACCGACCTACGGCGGCGTCTCGCGCTACGGAGCGATTGCGCTCGCCTCGAGCCTCGACCAGATCGGCCCGGTCTCGCGAACCGTCCTCGACTCCGCCCTGCTGCACGACGTGATCGCCGGGCACGATCCGCGCGACTCCACCTCGCTCCGCGACTCCTGGCCCTCCTTCGCCGACGCGGTCCGTCGCGCCGACGTAACGGGCGTGCGCATCGGCGTGGTGAAGGAGCTCGACGGCGGCGAGGGCTTCCAGCCCGGCGTGCTGGCCCGCTTCCACGAGGCGCTCGAGATCCTCCAGCGCGCCGGAGCCGAGGTCGTCGAGGTCAGCCTCCCGAGCGTCGAGCACGCGGTCGCCGCGTACTACCTGATCCTCCCTGCGGAGGCCTCCAGCAACCTCGCCAAGTTCGACTCGGTGCGCTTCGGCCTCCGCGTGACGCCGCCTGGCGGCGGCACCGTCGAGCAGGTCATGGCCGCGACTCGCGAGCAGGGCTTCGGCCCCGAGGTCAAGCGCCGGATCATCCTGGGCACCTACGCGCTCTCGGCCGGCTACTACGACGCCTACTACGGCAGCGCCCAGAAGGTCCGGACACTGGTACAGCGCGATTTCGACGCGGCCTTCTCGAGTGTCGACGTCATCGCGTCGCCGACTGCGCCGACCACCGCCTACCGTCTCGGCGAGAAGCTTGGCGACCCGCTGGCGATGTATCGCGGCGACATCGCGACCATCCCGGCGAACCTGGCGGGTATCCCCGGCATCTCCGTTCCCGCGGGCCTCGCTGACGAGGACGGCCTGCCGGTCGGCGTGCAGTTCCTGGCACCTGCCCGCGAAGACGTACGCCTCTACACGGTCGGCGCGGCGCTCGAGGCGCTGCTGGAGGAGAAGTGGGGCCACCCGCTGCTCGCCGAGGCTCCCGACCTGACCCGCTCCGTGCTCTCCGCGACCGAGGAAGGTGCCGTCTGATGGCGTCCGCGCACACGTCCGCCCCCGAGCTGATGGACTACGACGAGGTCTTCGAACGCTTCGAGCCGGTGCTCGGCTTCGAAGTGCACGTCGAACTCAACACGAAGACCAAGATGTTCTCCGACGCACCGAACGAGTTCGGCTCCGAGCCCAACACGAACGTCACCCCGGTCGACCTCGGACTCCCGGGCTCGCTGCCCGTGGTCAATGAGCGGGCGGTGCGCTACTCGATCAGCCTCGGTCTCGCCCTTGGCTGCTCGATCGCGCCGTCCAGCCGCTTCGCTCGGAAGAACTACTTCTACCCCGACCTGGCGAAGAACTACCAGATCTCGCAGTTCGACGAGCCCATCGCCTTCGAGGGCACGGTCGAGATCGAGCTAGCCGACGGATCGCTCGTGCAGATTCCGATCGAGCGCGCGCACATGGAGGAGGACGCGGGCAAGCTCACGCACGTCGGCGGTTCTACCGGCCGCATCCAGGGCGCCGAGTACTCCCTTGTCGACTACAACCGCGCGGGTGTCCCGCTTGTCGAGATCGTCACGAAGCCGATCTACGGCGCCGGGAAGAGTGCCCCGGAGTATGCGAAAGCGTACGTCGCGACGATCCGGGACATCGTGCTCGCCCTCGGCATCTCGGACGCAAAGATGGAGCGCGGCAACCTCCGCTGCGACGCGAACGTCTCGCTCCGCCCGATCGGCCAAGAAAAGCTCGGCACCCGCACCGAGACGAAGAACGTGAACTCGTTGCGCTCGGTTGAGCGCGCCGTGCGCTACGAGATCCAGCGTCAGGCGGCGATTCTCGCCTCCGGAGGCACCATCACGCAGGAGACGCGGCACTGGCACGAGGACACGGGCCGCACCTCAGCGGGGCGCCCCAAGAGCGATGCGGACGACTACCGCTACTTCCCCGAGCCTGACCTGCTTCCGGTCGTGCCGAGCCCCGAACTGATCGAGGAGCTGCGGGCCGCGCTTCCCGAGAAGCCGGCCGACCGTCGCCGCCGGCTCAAGGTCGAGTGGAGCTTCACCGACCTCGAGTTCCAGGACGTCGCCAACAGCGGCTTGCTGGTCGAGATCGCCGACACGGTCGCTGCCGGTGCGACTCCGCAGGCGGCCCGAAAATGGTGGACCGGCGAGATCGCCCGACTGGCGAACGCGGCGGGCGAGGATCCGACCGCGCTGGTCACACCCGTCCAGGTCGCCGAACTCGCGGGTTTGATCGACAGTGGAACGCTCACGGACCGACTTGCCCGCGAGGTGCTCCAGGGCGTCATCGCTGGTGAGGGTTCGCCGAGGCAGGTTGTCGATGCCCGCGGGCTCGCGGTCGTGTCAGACGACGGCGCCCTGATCGAGGCGATCGACGCGGCGCTGGCGTCGCAGCCCGACGTGCTCGCGAAGATTCGCGACGGCAAAGTGCAGGCCGCGGGAGCCGTCATTGGAGCAGTGATGAAGGCGATGAAGGGCCAGGCGGACGCATCCCGTGTGCGCGAGCTGGTTCTGGAGCGCGCGGCCGGTTGAACGGAAACGGTAACCGAAATGGGCGAACCTGGTCGAGTTCCCACACGGCTGGAACTGCCGGCGGGTGCGTTCCTGCGTCCGCTGGTCTCGAGCGACGCCGACCTGCTGCATGCGGTCATCGGCGAGCAGCGTCCCTGGCTGGCGGCGCTCCTGCACCCTGATGACCCATCCGCGTTGCCGTCTGCCTCGCTCGGGGATGACGTGCGAGCGCTCCTGCGCCTGGAGGAGGAAGCGCGCTCGGGCCGGGCTCACGTGTTCCTGCTCGTCGGCGACGACTGGACTCAGGCGCTCGGTGCGTTGAGCGTCCGCCCGGGCGGCGAAGACTCTGCCGCGGCCTCGTGGTGGGTCGTCCCGGGCCTCCGCGGATCCCGGATTGAGGAGGAGTTCGACGCTTACTCGCGCCGCTGGCTCCAGCAGCACTGGCCGTTCGAGACGGTGACCACTCCCGACAACCACAGTGATGATCCCGCCGCTCTGGCCGGAGCGAACCTCGTGCCGCTCGTCCCCGCGACTCCGGAGCCGACCGTGCTGCCGGAGCCGGACCGCGACTCTGCGGCGGCCCTCTGGGCGGAGTACGGTGCCGTCGTCCCGTCACTCGGCGCGACCCTCCCACCGGTTGAGTCATTCGGCGACAGCACGGCGATGGCCGACGAGTTGCTCGGCCTGGTGCGGCGCGGAGTGAAGACGGCCACCGCCTCCCTCGCCGACGACGCCCCGATGCCCTGCGCGGGTCAGCACTGGATCGTCTGCGATGGGTCGGGAGCGGCGCGCCTCGTGCTGCTGACCGAGCACGTCCGGATCGGCCCGCTCGAGTCCGTCGACGAGGACTTCGCCTGGGCAGAGGGCGAGGGGGACCGCTCCCGCGCGTCGTGGCTCGAGGGGCACCGCCACTACTTCGCCCGAGTGTCGCCCGACGGCATCGGCGACATCGTCTTCGAGCGCTTCCGTGTGGTGTGGCCGAAGCAGGAGGCGGAGCGATCTGCCGCCTTTGCCCGCTCGATCGGTGGCTCCCTGCCCGCCGAACTCCACGGTTTGCCCCTACCCGACTAGGGGGTTTCCCGGATGCCGCATCCAGGCGGCCTAGGAGAGGCTGGAGGTATGGCTACTCTCGTGCGCCCCCGTCGGGGCAGGATCATTGCCGGCGTCTGTGCCGGTCTCGCCCGCCGTTTCGGTTGGAGCCCCTTCGTGGTGCGGCTCCTTTTCGTGCTCTCGTGTTTGCTCCCCGGGCCGCAGATCATCGCCTATCTCGTGATGTGGTTGGTCATCCCGAAGCAGCGGTGACGCGCTGCCGCTCCGTGTCCACCTTCGGCTCGCACAACCGTTCGCGGCACGCCGAATGACACCCGTTCGGGGAGCCACCACGATCCTGCGAGCCGGAGCAACGAAGAGGGCCTACGGTGGGCCCTGCGCCCGATGACGAGGCGCTGAGGAGGAGATCATGGGATTCCTGGACCGACTGCTCGGCCGCGACGAGCAGCCCGAGAACGCTCGCCGAGCCGACTACGCACCACCCCGGGCCGGTGACCGCCGGCCCGAGTACGGCACGCCACCCGCTGCCTCACCGCGCAGCGACGACGAGAGGGCCATCGAACGCTACCGCTACCTGCTCCGCACCGCACCGCCGGAGGCGATCGAGCAGGTCCACCGCGAAGCTTTCGAGCAGCTGACTCCCGAGCAGCGGCAGCAGGTCTTCCGCGAACTGAGCCAGGGAGCACCCGCGGGCGACGCGCCCCAGGACGATGACCCGCGCACGCTGGCGCAGTCGGCGACCCGCAGCGAACTGCGCCAGCCCGGCTTCATGGAGCGGCGATTCGCAGGCGGAGGCGGGATGGGCTTTGGCGGCATGCTCGCCTCCTCGATGCTCGGCACCATCGCAGGCTTCGCCATCGGCTCGGCCATCGCGGGTGCTTTCCTGCCCGACGCGGGCGGCGACTACGCCTCGGGCGACGGCGACGCAGCGGCGGACGGCGGCGGAGAGGCGGGTGGCGCGGACGGTGGCGACTCCGGCGGCTGGGGTGATTCCGGCGGTGGTGACTTTGGCGGCGACTTTGGTGGCGGTGGTGACTTCGGTGGTGGCGACTTCGGCTTCTGACCCCTGATACACGAGCGCCTGTTACACGAGGGCCCGCGACCACCTGCTGGGGTCGTGGGCCCTTCTCGTCGGATCAGTCGCGCTCGGCGAGCATCGCCGCGACCTTGCGGCGCAACACCTTGCCGATCATGCTTCGCGGCAGCTCGTCCACGACGGTGATGCGCTTGGGCACCTTGTAGGGAGTGAGCGCCTCGCGCACCGCGGCGCGGGCCGCCTCGATGTCCAGGTGCGCTCCGGGCTCGAGCACGACGGCGGCTGCCACTGTCTCACCGTTGCGGGCGCCCGGCAGACCCACCACCGCGACCTCGCGGACCGCGGGCAAGCGCAGCAGCACCTCCTCCACCTCGGAGGGGGACACGTTGAAGCCGCCCGTGATGATGAGCTCCTTGATCCGGTCAACGATGCGTACGAAGCCGTCGCCGTCAATCGTCGCGATGTCGCCCGTGCGGAACCAGCCGTCGGTTGTGAAGGCGGCCGCCGTCTCCTCCGGCTTGCGGTGATAGCCACGGAACACCTGCGGACCGCGCACCACAAGCTCGCCCTGCTCGCCCGCTGGCAGCTCGGTGGAGGGGTCGTCCGGATCGACGATTCGCACGTCGGTCCCGGGTAGCGGCAGGCCGACAGTGCCCGCGCGGCGCGTCGGCCCGACCGGATTGGCCATCAGCACCGGCGACGTCTCAGACAGTCCGTAGCCCTCGACCAGCGTGCCGCCCGTCAGCGCCTCGAATGACTCCACCAGCGCGGGATCGAGCGGCATCGCCCCCGAGATCGCGATCTCGATGCCGTGCAGCGAGATGCCGCGCTCCTCGGCCCGCCGGGCCAGACGCTCGGCGATCGGGGGGACGGCGGGCAGGAACGTGGCCGGATGCTTCCGGACGACCTTGAGCACGAGGTCCGGGTCGAACTTCGGGAACAGCACGAGCCTGGCGCCCATGCTCATCGCGAACGTCAGGCACAGCGTCAAGCCGTAGGCGTGGAACATCGGCAGAACAGCGTAAACGACGCAGTCGCCGCGCCGCACCTGCGGCACCCAGGCGCGTGACTGTGCGGCGTTCGCGGTCAGATTCGCATGCGTCAGCTCGGCGCCCTTGGGGGTGCCGGTCGTGCCGCTGGTGTACTGGATGACCGCGAGGTCATCCGCGGTCGGTCGCGGGTGCGCGGCGTCGATCCGGCGGCGCAGGAGCGACTCCCAGTCGATGGCGCCCTGAACCGGACCGGTCAGAGCGGAGCGCGACTCCCGCGCCTTCTTCAGCGGCAGGCGCAGCGCCGCGCGGGTCGGCGCGGGCATTGCACGAGTCAGATTGACGGCGATGACGGTCTCGACCCCCAGGTCGGCCGGCAGATCCTGCACCACGGGCACGACGCGGTTCCAGGCGATGGCGATGCGAGCACCGTGGTCCTCGAACTGGTGGCGAAGCTCCCGCGGGGTGTAGAGCGGATTGTGCTCGACCACGACGGCGCCGAGGCGGAGCACGGCGTAGAAGGCCACGACGTGCTGCGGGCAATTCGGCAGCACCAGGGCGACGGGATCACCCGCGCGCACTCCGAGTCGCCGAAGCCCCTCCGCCGCCCGCTCGATCTGGTCGGCGAGTTGCGAGTAGCTGGTCGAGCGGCCAAAGAATTCCAGGGCGACCCTGTCCGGATAGCGCTCGGCCGAATCGGCGACGATGTCGAGCAGCGAGCCGGTCGGGAGCTCAAGCTGCGTCGGCACGCCGGGCGCGTAGCTGTGGATCCAGGGGTGGGGCGGGTGAGTGCTCACCCGCCCCACTCTAGAAGGCGGGGCGCCACTCAGGCGCCGTCGGCAACCGCCTCGTCGATGGGCGTCGTGCCCGAGACGATCTCCCAGGTCTTGCCGATGGACGTCGGGTGCGCCAGCACCGCGATCACGGTCGCCGCAACGTCGGCGCGGGGGATGTTGCCCTTCTCGACGGAGGTGCCGAGGGTGATCTCGCCGGTGCCCTCGTCCGTGGTCAGTCCTCCCGGGCGGAGGATCGTCCAGTCCAGTCCGGAGTCGCGCAGCGCCGCATCAGCGTCGCGCTTGGCCTCGACGTAGGCCTTCCAGCCCGCCTCTGTGTCCTCGGGCAGCGGTTCGTCGACCCCGATAGCGCTGATCTGCACAAAGTGCTGCACTCCGACGATCGCGGCGGCTTTCTGGCTAAGCACCGAGGCGCCCAGGTCGACGGTCTTCTTGCGGTCCGGGCCGGAGTCGGGGCCGGCGCCGGCCGTGAAGACCATCCCGTCGACGTGGCCGAGCGCCTCGGCGAACGCCTCGGGTGTGCTGTTCTCGAGGTCGTGGACGAGAGGTTCGCTCCCCAATCGGATGATGTCCTCGGCATGGTCGGGATTGCGGATCACTCCGACAGACTCATGACCGGCGTCGTAGAGCAGGTGCAGGATCTGCTGCCCGACCTTGCCGTGAGCTCCGATGACGGCGATACGTGTCATGGATGTTCCTCTCCTCGTCGGGGCGGGTCGCCCCGTGTTCGTGGTGCCTTCCATCCTGCCGTCGACGCGGAGGCGCCTCCCAGACCTTGACGCGCTCAGGCGGCGACTCGGTCGTCCCGCCCTGTGATCGCCAGGAGGCGACTCTGCAGCGGCGCCGTGTCATCAACCGGTACGGGTGCGGCGTAGAGCCCGCTGGCCCGTAGCGTCTCCTCCTGCGGGGCGAACAGCTCCCAAACGGCCGCCACCAGTTCGTCGTCGAGACGCTCGTCGCTGCCGGTCGCTCGGGCGAGGTCCCAGGCGTGCACGGTGACGTCGGCCACCTGCTCCTGGAGCAGTTCGAGCGCGCTCACGGCGTCGCGGCCGAGCTGGAGGACTGCGGCGGGATCAACGGCCCGGGCCGCAGCACGGAGTTGGTCGGTCACGCGCCGCCACTCACTGCGCAGGTCGGCCGCCACGGGCTCGAGGCGGATTGGCGAGTCGTCACCGCCTACGAGGAGCGTGTGGGCGCGCTGCTGCTCGCGGATGACATGCAGGACGAGGGCTCGGGTGTCCCACTCGGTGTCAGGAGTGGGGGCCGACCAGTCCTCGACGGCCGCGAGCCGGATCTCGAAGGCGCGGTGCGCGCGGTCCTGCAGGGCGAGCCAGTGGCTCATCTCGGTGGCGGTGGGGGAGTCGGGCTGCTCGTGCGTCATGGTCTCTCCGGAGCGTCGTGGTGCTCGGCCCAACCGCAGCGCAGCGGTGGCCATTCCCTCCGTCAGTGTCGGAGGTGCGTGCGAGCATAGTCGCGGAGCGGAGGACGGCACGTGAGCAGGCAGGACGCATGAGTAAGCAGGACGCATGAGCAAGCAGGACGGCAGTGGCCGGCAGATCACGGCCGAGTCGCTCGACGACCCCCGCGCCAGCATTCTGCATATCGACATGGATGCGTTCTTTGCCTCGGTCGAACTCCTGGAGCGTCCCGATCTGCGGGGGCGGCCGGTCATCGTCGGGCACCTGGGCGCCCGCTCCGTTGTGACCGCCGCGACCTACGAGGCGCGCCGGTTCGGCGTCAACTCGGCGATGCCGATGGCGGTGGCGCTGCGCCGCTGCCCGCACGCCGTCGTGCTCGAGCCGCACATGGAGCGCTACCGCGAAGCCTCCCGTCGGGTGATGGCGATCTTCGACTCCTTCACCCCGCTGGTCGAGCGTCTCAGCATCGATGAGGCCTTCCTCGACGTCGCCGGGGCACGCCGGATCTCCGGCTCACCGTTCGCCATCGGCACCGAGATCCGTCAGCGCGTCCACGCAGAACTCGGGCTCACCTGCTCCGTCGGCATCGCCAGCACCAAGTTCGTCGCGAAGCTCGCCTCCGGCCGATCCAAACCCGACGGGCTGCTCGTCGTCCCGGCCGACGGCGTCCGCGCGTTCCTTGATCCGCTGCCGGTCAGCGCCCTCTGGGGGGTCGGCGGGAGCACCGAGGAGGCGCTGGTGCGGCGGGGCCTGCGAACCGTCGCGGACGTCGCGATGTCTCCGCTGCCGTCGCTCGTGTCGGTGCTCGGCGAGGCCAGCGGTCGCCGCCTCCACGCGCTCGCGAACGGAGTCGACCCACGGCCGGTCGACACCCGACAGATGGAGAAGAGCGCCGGCCACGAGATCACCTTCGCCGACGATGTCGCCGATTCCGAACTCGTCCGCCGCGAACTGCTGCGCCTCTGCGACAAGGTCGCCGTGCGGATGCGCCGCTCCGGTGTGCGCTGCCGGACGGTCGCCGTAAAGGTCCGCTTCGGCGATTTCACTACACTCACGCGCTCGCGGACGCTCGTCGAGGCGACGGACGTGGCTCGGGTGCTTTTCGAGGCGTCGTCGGCGCTGCTCGAGTCGGCCAATCCGCTACGCCGCCCGGTCCGCCTCATCGGCGTGCGCGGCGAGCAGCTGGTTGAGGCCGACGACGTCGCATTCTCCCTCTGGAGCGACTCCGACGACTGGCGCGATGCCGAACTCGCCGTCGACGGTGTTGCCGCGCGCTTCGGTTCCGGAGCCGTGCGACCGGCCTCGCTGTTGTCGCGCTCCGCGCCCGAGTCTGCGAAGGGCATCGACATCAGCGACACGGTTGCTATGCGGAGCCGATCGTCAGACTGATCGGCCGGTGGTCTGACCCGTTGGGGGGCAGGACCTCGAGGGTCGCCGACGGCACTCCAGCGGCGAGCGCATGGTCGAGCGCCACGAGGGGGAGGAGCGACGGCCACGTCGCCGGGAAGCCGACGCCGCCCGTGCGCACGAGTCCCGCCTCAGCCAGCACCGGGGCCAAGAGGTGGTCGTCGGTCGGAGTGTTGAAGTCGCCGACCACGAGGGTCTTTGCGGATGTGTCATCCTTCAGCGCCGCGGCGAGAGCCGACAGCATGGTGTCGCGCTCCTCGTGGTCGCCCGGGCGGAACGACGCGAGATGCACGACGAACAAACGAGTGCTGCCGACCGGTGTGCCGACATCCACGGCGAGAGCCCGCTCCCAGCCTAGACCGAGATCGAGCGGCTCTTCGCCCGAGAGCGCCGTGCGACTCCAGACACCAACCGTGCTCGACACGAATGAGTAGGGGTACTCGTCGGAGAGTTCGGCGTCGACGGCCTTGCGCGCTGCACCGTCGAGCTCTTGCAGTGCGATGACGTCTGGTCCCCGCGAGGCGAGGGCGGCGGCGAGGCGGTCCGCATCATCGCTCGTCTCGATGTTCTGGCTGATGACGGTGAATGACCCGGAGCGGACTGCGGGCGCGGGGAGCGCGACCGGCAGCACGAGCACTCCGTAGACCATCGCCAGCACGGTCACCGCCGCCGCGGTGCCCCGCGAGCGCAGGCTCACCGCTGCCGCGATGAGAAGGAGGACGGCGAGCCCGGTCCAGGGGATGCCGATCTCGAGCACCGACAGCCAGCCGACGGGGTCGGGGAGCACACGGTGAAACGCCAGGAAGACAGCGAGGAGGAGGGCGACGGTCGCCGTGACCGTCGAGCGCACGGGGCGGCGGCGACGGGCGCGGGAGGGCATCCGACGATTATCCCCGCCCGTTGCAGCCAGGACATGGACGAGACCTGTACGCCCGGCCTGCCGCTTGTCGACGTTGAGCGGCGCGGAGTACCGTCGCAGCATGCCCAACATCGCAGTCTCCCTGGCCGACACCGTCACCACCGCGGGTACCGCGACGATTTACGGCGAGCCCGTCACCGTCGACGGCGTCTCGCTTGTCCCGGTCGCCCTTCGCTGGTTCGGCTTCGGCGGCGGCAGCGGCTCCGAGGACGGTCAGGAGGGTGGCGGCGGAGGTGGCGGGGCCACGATCATCCCGATCGGTGCCTATATCAAGGATGATCTCGGCCTGCGCTTCCAGCCCAATGTCATCTCGGTGCTCGCGGTCGGCATCCCGTTTGTCTGGGTGACCGGCAAGGCGCTCGCGCGAATCATCCGCGCCCTCAAGAAATAGCTCTTCCGAGAAGCTTTTCCGACACAGTGTGCGGGCCCTCCGGCGACGGGGGCCCGTTCCGGATTAGCTGGCGCGTTGCTGGCGCGCAGCGAACCACTTCTTCTTAGTTCGGCCGAAGCCGACGATCAAACGCTCGGCGTCATTCGGCCGCCGCGGGTCGTAGATCACCGCCGCCGGCTCGCCCGCCATCCACGCGTCGCCCCGCCTCTGCGGCGTCTTCACCGCCCGCTTCTCCTCGCCCTCCGCCGTGCGGTAAACAACCAGGAGACGGCCCAGATCCCGCGCGGAATCGCGGTCACCGCGAGCTGGGTCGTGCGCGACGACCCTCGCGGTTACACGCGTCCCGTACGTCAGCAGCTCACGGCGAATACGCCAGCGACGCTGCCAGAGCAGGACCTGCAGGAGCACCAGCAGGAGCACGGCCAGGACGACGACCACTGACCACGACATGACGTCTATGATTACCGACGAACACGGGAGTCCGGTGCACCGGACTGAGAGGAAGGCAGCAGCCTTCGACCGTCGAACCTGATCTGGGTCATGCCAGCGAAGGAACGTTTCGATCTCCTCTTCCAAACCCGTGCCCTCCATTCGCTTCCACGAAAGGGCACGACAGTGCAGAACACGAATGCGCAGAACACCAATGCGCAGAACACGAATGCGCAGGATTCCAGCGCCCGGAAGTCGAGCGCGGCGAAGTCCTCCTCCCTTCCCGCGCCAGTTCGGCGCAACCTCCGCTGGCGGGTCGTCGACATCGTGGTCGCGAGCGTCATCGCTGTCGCGAGCGGCATCGTCTTCTGGGCGTGGGGTCTAGCGATCAACGTCCTCGGCCTGGCCTTCGAGTTTCTTCCCGGCCTCGGTGGTCTGCTCGGGGGTGGCTGGCTCTTCGCCGGCGTGCTCGGCGGATTAATCATCCGCAAGCCCGGCGCAGCGCTCTACACCGAGCTCGTCGCCGCGGCCGTCTCGGCACTGATCGGCACCCAGTGGGGCTTCACCGTGCTGATCTCCGGCCTCGTGCAGGGGCTCGGCGCCGAGATCGTCTTCGCGCTGTTCCTCTACCGCAGCGGACGTCCGCTCGTTGCGATGCTCGCCGGAGCCGGCGCGGGTCTCGCTCTCGCGATCAATGACCTGCTGTCCTACTACGCGGCGAACGACGCCCTCTTCACGACGGTGTACGTCGTCTCGTCGATCGTTTCCGGCGTCGTGCTGGCCGGGCTGCTGTCGTGGTTCGCGGTCCGTGGGCTCGCCGCGTCCGGCGCACTCGACCGTTTCGCCTCGGGTCGTGAGGGACGGACGGTCGAGGGAGTTGGCGCAGGCGTTCGATGAGCGGCGCCTCGGTTCGGGCGCGGGGGTGGAGCTGGCGGCACGCGGGGCGGTCGCAGGCCGCTGTGTCCGGAGTCGACCTCTCGATCGAGCCAGGGGAGAGAATCCTGCTGCTCGGTCCGTCCGGAGCGGGTAAGAGCACACTTCTGCACGCCCTGGCCGGGGTACTCGGCGGCGAGGAGGATGGCGCCGCGTCGGGCGAGCTCGAGCTCGACGGCGCGGCGCCCCTCGCCCGTCGCGGAGTAGCGGGCCTCGTGCTGCAAGATCCGGACACGCAAGCCGTTCTGGCTCGGGTGGGCGATGACGTGGCCTTTGCCTGCGAGAACCTCGGCGTGGCCCGCTCCGAGATCCCGGTCCGCGTCCGCGAGGCGCTCGACGACGTCGGGCTCGCCGTGGCGCTCGATCGCTCTACTTCGGCGCTCTCCGGCGGCCAGAAGCAGCGGCTCGCGCTCGCGGGCGTTCTCGCCATGCGGCCAAGGCTGCTTCTCCTTGATGAACCGACCGCCAACCTCGATCCGAAGGGCGTGAGTGAGGTGCGCGAGGCGGTCGAGCGCACGTGTCAGCGCACCGGAACGACGCTGATCGTCGTCGAGCACCGAGTCGATGTGTGGATCGACCTGGTCGACCGCGTGATCGTCCTTGGTCGCGATGGCAGAGTGGTCGCCGACGGCGCTGGTTCCTTCGTCCTCGATGAGGCGCGAGAGATTCTGCGTGCCTCGGGCGTCTGGCTGCCGGGAGAGGCACCTCAGCGCCGTGCGCCGAGTGCCGTGCCCGCGCTCGCGGCGCTGAGCGTGTGCGACCTGTCAATCGGCAGGCCGGTGCTCGGTCGGCGACGGTCGACGATCGTCGCCTCCGGTCTCGGCCTCACCGTCGACTCGGCACGGGTAACCGCGGTACTCGGGCCCAATGGCGCGGGCAAGTCGACTCTCGCTCTCACCCTGGCTGGCCTTCTCCCGCCGATCGCGGGGCAGGTCCTCGCCTCCGACCTCCTGCGTTCCGGCGCCGCCCCAGAGCCCATCCGCTGGACGTCGGCGCAGCTCGCCGCGCGCATCGCGATGGTGTTTCAAGAGCCGGAGCATCAGTTCCTCGCGGCCCGCGTGAGAGCAGAGCTCACGCTCGGCGCCCGCGACGATGCTGACCGGCGGCGGGCGGACGAACTGCTCGAGCGCCTCGGCCTCGCGCACCTGGCCGACGCGAACCCCTTCACCCTCTCCGGCGGCGAGAAGCGGCGCCTCGCTGTCGCCTCCGCCCTCACTCGAGCCCCGTCCGTCCTCGTGCTCGACGAGCCGACCTTCGGGCAGGACCGGCTGACCTGGGAAGTGCTTGTCGACCTCCTCGCCGAGCAGCGCCACGAGGGCACCGCGGTGGTTGCTGTGACCCACGATGAGGCGCTGGTCACCGCTCTCGCCGACACGGTCGTGACTCTGGGCGCGCGCGAGGCGGTGGCCGGATGACGCTCCTCGAGTCCGTCCCCGCGCGCAGTCGAATTGCCCGAGCCAATCCGGTAGCGAAGCTCCTGGCGAGTCTCGTGATCGCGCTGGCGCTGATTCTCACCGTGGACGTGGTCTCGGCCGCCACGGCCCTTCTCCTGGAGCTGCTCGTCCTGCCGTTCGCCGGGCTCCGTGCGGGAGAACTGCTCAGGCGGACGGCCCCCGTCTGGATCGCTGCGCCGCTGGCGGGCCTCTCCACCGTCCTCTACGGGCGCGACAGCGGAGCTGTCTATGCCGAGTTCCTGATCGTCTCCGTCACCGAGGGGTCGGTCGCCCTCGGCCTCGCCATCGCGCTGCGAGTGCTGGCGATCGGGCTGCCGAGCGTGGTGCTGATCGCGACGACCGACCCGACCGACCTCGCGGACGGCCTCGCCCAAATTCTCCGCTTGCCGTCCCGCTTCGTCCTCGGCGCCCTGGCCGGCATGCGGCTCGTCGGCCTCCTGGTTGATGACTGGCGGACGCTGTCGATGGCGCGTCGGGCTCGCGGAGTCGCGGACGGCCACGGTCCTGCGCAGGCCCTGCGAAGCCTCGCCTCGCGCACCTTCTCGCTGCTCGTTCTCGCCATCCGCCGTGGCAGCCGCCTCGCGACCGCGATGGAGGCGAAGGGCTTCGGCTCCGGCATCCCGCGCACGTGGGCTCGGGAGTCGCGACTCGGCGCGGGCGACGTCCTGCTGATTGCCGGTGGTATCGCTCTCGCGGCCGTCTCGGTCATGGCCGCCGTCCTGACGGGCGCGTGGAGCTTCGTCCTGCATGGCTGAGCCTTCCGCGGGCACTCCGTCGGCACAGGGCTCCACCGCAGGCACGGCCAGGCGGCTCGCTCGGCGCGTCGTCGCCAGGCGGATGCGGACGGTCCTCCTCGACGGGCCGAGCGGCTCGGGCAAGTCGACGTTCGCGCGTGCTCTGCTCGCAGAACTGCTCGCTGTTCCGGGCGCACCCTCGGTCGAGCTCGTGCGGATGGACGACCTCTTCCCCGGCTGGTCAGGACTCGACAGCGCTGCTCGGGCGACCGCACAGGACCTCGTGCGCGCGCACGCGCTCGGCCTCCCGGCGCGCTGGCGGCCCTGGAACTGGGCGGCCGGAACGACCGCTGGCCGCCGCCGCGTCGATGCGTCGCTCCTCCTGCTCGAGGGCTGCGGTGCCGCGAGCGCCGCGGCGCGGAGGCACGCTGGTCTCGTCCTCTGGCTGGAGGCGGACGACGCGCAGCGGAGGAAGCGCGCACTCACGCGCGACGGCGAACTTTTCGCTCCGCACTGGGAGGAGTGGGATCGCGACTTCCGTGCCTACTGCGCGCGGGAACGTCCCCGGGACGGTGCGGACGTCGTGCTCGACACCAGCGACGCCGAGGACTGAGCCTCAGGCCCAGCCGAGCTCGTGCAGGCGCTCGTCGTCGATGCCGTAGAAATGGGCAATCTCGTGCACGAGGGTGACGTGGATCTCGTCGCGGAGCTCGTCAAGGTCGTCGCAGACGGCGAGATGCGGCTCGCGGAACAGCACGATGCGGTCAGGCATTTCACCGAAGCCGTAACGCTCACGCTCCGTGAGCGCGATGCCGTCGTAGATGCCGAGGAGATCGAGCGAGCCGTCCTCCGGTCGGTTTTCGACGACGAACACGACGTTTTCGAGGCCGTCGACCATGTCATCCGGTAGCTGATCGAGTTCGGCAACGACCAGTGCCTCGAAGGCTGCCTCGTCGAGTTCGAGCATCCGGTCGGCCTCTCTGCACGGGGCCACCACGCGAAGAGGCCGGAGTCGAAGAGGCCCGGAGTCGTGGACTCCGAGCCTCTTGCGCTGCATGCACAGCCACTGGGGTGAGTAACGGGGCTCGAACCCGCGACCTCCTAGACCACAACCAGGCGCTCTGCCAACTGAGCTATACCCACCAGGAGCGTGTTTCTCGGGGCGAACCCCGCGAAGCAACTGTACGAGAGTACTACATCCGCGGAGGGAACTCGTCCACGACGGCGGCCGAGACTGCCTGCACCTCCGCGGTCGTCGGCCCCGGCTCCGCTACGAAGACGGCACGCCGGTAGTAGCGCAGCTCGCGGATGCTCTCGAGGATGTCCGCGAGTGCGCGGTGCCCGCCGTTCTTCGCCGGGGCGTTGAAGTAGATGCGCGGGAACCAGCGACGAGCCAGCTCTTTGATGGTGCTGACATCGACGTTGCGGTAGTGCAAGTGGGAGTCGAGGCGCGGCATGAACGCGGCAAGGAACGCCCGGTCGGTCCCGATCGAGTTACCGGCGAGTGGAGCCTGCTGCTCGGCAGGCACATGCTTCAGCACGTACTCGAGCACCTCGTACTCGGCCTCCGCGACGCTCACGCCGGAGGGGATTTCGGCGAGCAGGCCGGAGGTCTCGTGCATCGTCCGCACGAAGTCGCCCATGTTCGCCAGCGCGCTGTCGTCGGGACGGATGACGATCGAGAGTCCCTCGTCGAGGGGCTCGAGATCGAAGTCGGTGACGACGACAGCGATCTCGACCAGTTCATCGACGGAGAGGTCGAGCCCCGTCATCTCGCAGTCGATCCAGACAAGACGATCGCGGGCAAGACGATCGCGGGCAAGACGATCGGGGGCGCTACTCATGAGCAAAGTGTATCCGCGGCCACCGACAGCCCCGATTCGCCCAGGGGAGCGGCCTTTACACTTGATTCTCGTGATGACGCTTGTCTGCTGGATCCTGATTGCCAACGCCGTCTGGAACGCCGTCGTCTGGCCGCCCTTCCTTCGTCGTGTCCGTAACGATCCCCGCGCGCGCGACTCCGAGGGGCGAGCAACGACCTTCCTCCGTGTGCACACCGTGCTGATCGGCACCTCCCTCGCTCTGGCCGCCGTCTCGCTCGTGGTCGGCGTGCTCGGCCTCGTCCGCGGGGCCTGAGAGCCGCGCACGACTCCTCGATTCGATCATCACGTAGCTGGAGGCGGACTTATGCCCGATTCACCGCCCGCCCCGGCAGTGATCTTCGATGTCGATGGCACCCTCGTCGACGTGTCCGGGGTCCGGCATTACGTGACCGATGATCCCCGTCGGAGGAACTTCGAGAAGTTCCACGCGGCTGCGTCGTACTGCCCGCCGATCGAGTCGACGCGTGTCCTCGCCGGGCTCCTGCATGCCGCCGGTGCCCGGGTCTTCATCGTCACGGCCCGCACGGAGCGGTGGCGGTACCGGACGTCGGTGTGGCTGAGGAAGTGGGGCATCGAGCACGAAGCGCTGCTCATGCGCCCCGACAGCGACGGGCGCCCGGACGTCGCTGTGAAGCGGGACATCCTGGCGGCCATCCGCGTGCGGTATGGCGCCGAGCCGGTCCTCGCGGTGGACGACAATCCTGCGGTGATCGCCCTATGGACCGAGGAACGGGTGCCGACGATCGTCGTGCCCGGCTGGGACGAGGACTGAGCTCGCCACTCCATGGTGCTCGGCCTCTCCGAGTGCGGTGGCATCACTCGGAAGTTCGGGATGAAGGGAGCAGAAAGTCGACCGGTGTCGAAGCCTCCGTGAGTAGCTAAGATTCCGAGGGATCGCCTACGGAGGTCCTCTTCCACGCGTCGCCGATACGGTTAACTCGAGCGGGCAAGCATCCCGGAGATCGCGCCGCGGAGCAGAGCAGAGACCCGTGCGAGCTTGTCCGTCTCGTGGAGCACGATGATCACCGCCTTCCTGGCAAGCACGGCAAGGGTCAGGGCAATACCGCGCCCACCCACCTTCAGAGCCTTCGGTGACTTGCGGTGCTTCCGCGCGTAGTAGACCATGTCGCGGCCCATATGGTAACTGCGAGCAGCTGAGTGGTTGTACGCCACCACGCCGGCCACTCGACGGGCGTTCCCGATTTCGTGAACGAGCGCCACGCCGTCATCCCGGACGATCCTGTAGCCAGATGATCGAAGGCGTAGGCAAAAGTCGAAGTCGACGAAGTCGATGAACATCGCTTCGTCGTATCCGCCGACAGCAGCCCAGGCATCGACTCCGAGGAGCGACCCGGAAGTGATGCAAAAGTTGACGTCGCGTTTGCTACCCCCTTCTTCACCACCGAGCCCCCGATCGACAATGTTCGGTGCTACGAGTGCGACTCCGGGAAGCAGCGATTGCTCGAGTCCACCAACCATGCCCTGCTCTGCAACCGAGTCCTGGTCCAGTAACAGAACGGCGGTGGCACCGCCCGCTGCGGCGAGACGCATGATCTCGTTCAGCGCTACCGCGATCCCATGATTCTCCGGGAAGCGGTGGACGGTATACGGTCCGGCGTCGGGTTCAACGTCGGAGGCGTTGTCAACGACGACGACATCCGCCACCTGTGGTGCGACCGCGTCGAGGTTCTCGCGGAGGCGCGTCACGTCTGGGTTAAATGTGACGACCCCGGCAAAGAGTCGATGGGGCGGCGGTGTAGCGGTCATGCGGTCATGGTAGTGCCTGCCCGAACTCAGCGATCTGTGGGGACGCCAGCGCGGGTGGTCGGTCGACATCTATGAGGACCTGGATGATCCACACCGCCGTGCAAATGTGTCGGCTCCTCTGCCCAGACGCACCGCGACGAGGAGGATGAAGCGCCGTTGCATCTTGCCGGGGACAAGCGGCGCGATTGTGATCAAGGCACAGACGGGGCACCACATTTCGCCTGAGTGGCTTTCAGTCTCGCGGTTTCCGGCCCGCGCGCGGCAGACCGACAGCTTGTCAGCCGACTGCGACGAGTGGCCAGGAGGCTAGGCGCCAGTCTCGATACAAGCGCGACAACTGACCAACACGTACCTGCGGGATCGCAGGCATCTCATCTACGTGGATGCCCTCGTCCCCGCGTGCCCTCGGCAGGACTCGAACCTGCGACCGTCAGATTAGAAGGCTGCTGCTCTATCCGCTGAGCTACGAGGGCGTCTCGCCAGGGTACTACGCCGACTCCGCGAGGTCGGCCGCAGAAGCCCGATGCAGCTGGCCTCACGTGGTTGGCTCGGTCACCGCTCGTCGGGACTCACGTCGATCGGAGATCAGAGTCGAGACGTTGTGGGCGCTATCTTCTGGTGGCCTGACCTTCCTGTGAGGACTCGTGCGGCCGGTGCCTCTAACACACTGGTAAATCGGAGGCAACGTCGGCGTGTTTCCCACCCGCCGACGCTTGAGTGAGGGCTGTGCACCTAGTCTGGAGGTGTTCGGAATTACAACGACGTAACGAACGGAGGTACGACCATGCTGATACTCGCCATTCTCGGTGGAGTCGCCGTCGCGTGGACGATCGTCGCGGCACCACTCGCCGTGCTGGTCGGCCGCGTTGCCCGTGCACGCGATGCACACAGTTAGCGATGCACACAGTTGGTAGGTACGACATGCACCACCCGCACGACGGAGAAGGCCCCGACCGCAGCTGCAGTCGGGGCCTTCTGTGCTTCACGCGAGGTGGTCAGTCAGACGGACGCTCGGACGCGGCCGGGCGGTCATTCGCGGGTGCGGTGGGCTGGAAACGGGTTTCATCGGCCTGGACCGTCGCCGCATCGACCTCCTCGATCGGCTCGGCGTCCGGCCCAGCGGAGTCCGGCACGTCGCCGGCCCGCGTCGGCTCGGGTGCATCGTCGGACGGTACGCGACGGTTCGGCTCGATCGGCGGCAGCTCCTCGACGAATCGCTCACGCGACGGGACGTCGAGGCGGTCAACATCGGCGAGGAGACGACTCGTCTCGTCTTCGGACGTGTCGCCTGCCGCCGGGGGAAGCACGATCGTCGGAACCGAGGAACGCGGGGAGTTGTCGCCTGAATCGGTGGAACCGCCTCCAACGACCACGGGAAGCCCGGGCGACGAGGGCCGAGGGGTCGGCTCGGCCAGACGCTGACTCGCAGCGGGACGCTCCTCTTGCTCTGCCCCGCTCCAGTCGATTTCCTCCGAGCGCTCGCGCCCGGTCTCTGAAAACCGCCAGCGCTCGAGGTCGGCCAGGAACGTCTTGCGTGCGCGGCCAGGCTTGTCGCGCCACTGCACGAGGCGATCGCGGAACTCACCCACGCTCGCCTGCGTCTGGTAGCCGCCGCTGGTCGACGTGTGCTTCAGCTCGGCGAGTTCGTGAGCCGCCCAATTAGCAGCCACTCCGGAGCCTTTGACAGGCAGGAGCCTGAGATGAGTCTCGGCTTGAGCTGAGGCGCGATCGCTCATGACACGCTCGGGACTGCTGAGGGCGTTCCAAGCGGAGGCATCGACAGCCGCATCGACGAGCGTCGCGATGATCGCGTTCTTTCGCTCGTGCTCCTGCTGCCGAATGAGGCGCGCGATCGACGCCCGGAACACCGACGCTATGATGACCGCTCCGATCACCGCCGCTATCGAGACCACCACGGCTGTGACGATCGCCTGGTACCCCTCGCCGGTGCGGATCCAGGACATGAACTCGTTCCACCACTGCATGACGCGAACGCTAGCCCGGGCGGCATCCGTGGCATGGTCGGCACGCCGCCGTGGGCGGGTATCGGCGCATCCCAGGCGCGAAGGGCCTAGGCGACACGGAAAACCTCGATGGCGTCGTCGACGGTCCAGAACTCTCCGAGCTGGGCGCCGGCCGGCATGCCCGCGCGCAGCAGGCGGGCACGATACCGCTCGCCCTGCGGATCGTCGACCAGCTCGATGTGCCCGATGACGGCTCCAGAGCCCGTGCTCACCCGCCAGAGCCGCGGGTTGACCCGGGTGAGCGTTGGTGGAGTACGAATGGCGTGCAGCGTGGACAGGGACATTGGTTTCCTCCTGCTCGATACTCACAGCACCCGCCGGCCGAGTGCTCCCGCAGGCTACGGCCGACCACCGACATCCGCTCGCGGTGCTCAGAGAGCGGTGGTCCCGTGCACGGCGAACTTCTCGACCGCGTCGATCTCCTCCGCCGAGAGCGGCCCGAACTCGAGTGCAGCGGCATTGTGCTCTAACTGCGCGACGCTCGAGGCTCCGATGATCGCGCTCGTCACCGTCTGTATCCGCAGCACCCACGTCAGCGCGAGTTGGGCCAGTGACTGCCCGCGCTGCTGGGCGAGAGAGTTCAGGCCGCGAGCACGGGTCAGGTAGTCCTCGTCGATTCGCTCCGACGAGAGAAAGCGCGAGGTCGCTGCGCGGGAGCCGTGGGGGACGGTGCCGTCAAGGTAGCGGTCGGTCAGCAGGCCCTGAGCGAGCGGAGAGAAGACGATGCAGCCGGTACCGAGCTCGTCGAGGACGGGGAAGAGCCCGTCCTCGGGTCCGCGGTCGAAGAGGGAGTAGCGCGGCTGATGCAGAACGAGGGGAACGCCCTGGGCAGCGAGCGCCTTCTGCGCGGCGCGAGTCTGCTCGGGGGAGTAGTTCGAGATGCCCACATAGAGTGCCTTTCCCTGCTGCACTGCTGAGGCGAGCGCGCCCATCGTCTCCTCGATCGGCGTCTCGGGATCGGGGCGGTGGGAGTAGAAGACATCGACGTACTCGACACCGAGGCGACGCAGGCTCTGATCGAGCGAGGAGAGGAGGTACTTGCGCGAGCCGCCGTCGCCGTAGGGCCCTGGCCACATGTCGTAGCCCGCTTTGGAGGAGAGGACGATCTCGTCACGGTACGGCCGAAGATCCTCCGCGAAGATCCGGCCGAAGGCGGTTTCGGCGGCGCCGTAGGGTGGGCCGTAGTTGTTGGCCAGGTCGAAGTGGGTGATCCCGAGGTCCAGGGCGCGGCGCAGGATCGCCCGCTGCGTGTCGAGGGAACGGTCTGATCCGAAGTTGTGCCAGAGCCCGAGCGAGAGGGCGGGAAGCTTCAGGCCGCTGTGTCCACTGCGTCGGTAGTCCATGCGGTCGTAACGGGCCGGGACGGCGTCATAGCTCACGTGGCGACTCTATTCGAGGGGTTCACATCCGCGGAATGCGGAGGTGAGGAAGGGTGTTGAATCACAGGACGTGCCCGACGCCTCGGACGCGTCGATGCGACAGGAAGTGAGTCACACGCAATGCGCACATTCGTACTTGCCGGAGGATGTTTTTGGTGTTTGGACGCCGTCTATCGCGTCCTCGATGGCGTGACCGACGTCGTCTCCGGCTACACCGGCGGCCGCACGACCGAGCCCGATTATGAGGATGTCTGCTCGGGCCGCACCGGGCATGCCGAAGCGGTGGCCGTCACCTTCGACCCCGATGTCATCCCCGAGCAGGTCATCCTCGACGTCTTCTTCACCCTGCACGACCCGCGTCAGCTCAACCGACAGGGCAATGACATCGGGACGCAGTACCGGTCGGCGATGTTCTACTCGTCTGATGAGGAGAAAGAGCTGTTCGAGTCCGCCCGCGACCGCGCAGCGGAATGGTGGGACGGACCGATCGTCACCGAGATATCCCCGCTCGGTGTCTACTACGCGGCCGAGGACTACCACCAGGACTTCTTCGCGAAGAACCCGGGCCAGGGCTACTGCCTCGCGGTCGCTCTGCCGAAGGTGAACAAGATCCGCGCGTCGTACTCGAAGTACATCACCGCAACGTAAGCCTCCTCCACAGGGGTCTGTTTGACCGATCTCTCCCCAGAAGGGCCCCCTCCAACTCGGAGGTGGGCCCTTCGTCGCAACACTGATCCTGCGGCGCCCGAGCGGTACAAGCCCCCTCCGCTCGGGCGCCGTCCCCGTCGCAGTTGTGGCGGGTGCGACGAATGAGAGGACACGACCATGACCGACACGCTCACCGTCATCGGAGTCATTGGGACCGAGCCGCGGAGCATTGACACCTCCACTGGCACTGCGATGACCACGTTCCGCCTCGCCTCCGCGCAGAGGCGCTACGATCGCGCAGAGCAGCGCTGGGTCGACGCCTCTACCAACTGGTACACGGTCACCGCTTTCAACGGACTGGCCGGGAATGCACTGGCATCGCTGGCGCGCGGCGATCGCATCGTCGTCACGGGACGTCTCGGGGTCCGGGCGTGGGAGGCCGGCGGGAAATCGGGGACAGACGTCGTGCTCACCGCTGAGGGAATTGGGCACGACCTGGCCTGGGGCACGACCCGGTACACGAAGACGGTCACTCGAACGTCCACTCCGTCAGCACCTGTCGCCGAACCGGGATGGAGTGACCAGGCGTCTGACGCCGGCGACGGGCCTCACGACTGGGCCGTGACTCCCGAGGCCCAGCCCGTGATGGCGGCCGGAGCGAGCGAAGGGGATCCCTCGACTTCGGTAGAGTCCGTGGGTACCCCGTTCTGAACCGGGGCACGGAGGGAGATCTGCTCCCCGGAAAAGGAGCCAGGTGACGACACGGAACCCTCAGTCGCGGCTCCTTCATGCACTCGTCGCGTGTGCACTCGCTGCGGTTCTCAGCGGATGCACGGAGCCCGCTCCCCGTGCGCCGGTCGCTACGCACACCGGCTCCGAGGGTGCTTCTCCCACTCCTGCCGTATACGTTCCCGGCGGTACCGCCGAGCAGAACCTGCCGGTCTTCGATCAGGTCCTGCGAGCCGTCGCCGAGCCCGATCCGCAGGTACCCGGCGCCACGGTGGTCCAGGCGTTGACGTCGGCAGGGTTTTCTCGCGAGGCGATGCAGGTGACGGCGGACGAGACGTCCGTGGGACTGGACGCCGACTCGGTTCAGGTGTCGGTCAGGCTCGGTGACTCGTGCCTGCTCGGTCAATACGGACCCAAGAGCGGCGGCGTGCACGCCGTCGTCGCGGCTCCGATCGCGACCGGGGCGTGCCTCGTCGGACGTACGGTGCCTCTCGACGGTTAACCCGCCTCAGCCCGACCTGGGTCGTCTGCTGCTCGGGCGGACTCAACGGTGCTCTCGGAGAGGTGCGGCTTCTTCATCGGAATGCCTCGCGATCATGCACGACCCTGAACGCCGCACAGTCGGCTTCGCGGAGTATCAAGGCTCGGCAGATGATTTCGCGCCACAGCCTCTTTGGGTTTTGCAGCGCATCCGGGACGTCCAGAGGCCGAAGGGCGGGCAGTAGGGGAGTCCCTCATCCGGAGCGGAGGAGAGGCCAGAGAGGCCAGAAAGCCCTCGAAGCCGGAGTGTCCGGGAAGCCGGAAAGCAAGCACGGGAAAGCAGTGGGGACGGGCAGTCGGAGGGCCTCTTCCTCTCTTTTGCAGAGAATAGTGACGCCGGATATGCTTCGACGGCTGATCATCGGGGAATGCTTTTCCTGACCCTCGAGAACAACCGTTCGCGAGTGAGATCGGCACGACAACCACGACGATGGGGGACCACCGAATGATCGCTAACCGAGCGCACGAGACGACGCGAGCGAGGTGGCTGCGTTCCACGGTCGCCGTTGCCAGTGCCGCCGCTGTCGTCGTCGGAGTGATAAACGGCGCTGGAGCAGCGTCAGCCGAGACCCGGCGAATTGACGTATCGACCTCTCCCTACAACTGGTCGGTCACTGAGCAGTACGGGGCATCCCAGGTCGCGCCGGTCCCCGGGGACGCCACGGAACTCGAGGTCACGCTGTCCGCCTCGGCCCGACCGAGCTCGCCGTACCCGAACTTCTCGACCGTCACCTGGACTCTCGGCGACAACGAGCTGACCGGCAGCAGCACGCTGACGTCGGGGAGCCGCACGTTCCGCATCCCGATGCAGCGGGCTCTGTCCTCATTCGGTGGCAGAAGCGTCGCTCTTGCGCTCTCGGCGCAGAAGGAGCCGGTCGCCGCGGCCTCGATTCCTTCGGGCCAGCCATTTGATGTCGGGTACGAGCTCTTCACGACCGCCACTCTTACCGTCGGCTCGCCCGCCGGCGGCGGAGTCGGCCGTGTCGATCTGTCTGCCGACGCCGCGTCCCTGCAGCGCGGGGGCTCGTTCTGGGGTCGCACTGCGACCGCGACCGCCGTCGCGGGCAGCGACGTCGTCGTCCTCGAGTCGAACAAGGCCGGCTTCTTCGACCTTCAGGGCATCGGTGCGAGCGTGGGGCCGAATCGCTCCGAGCGCGTCCCCGCCCAGACCTCCGTCGACAGCGACAAGTCCGCAATTTCCGTCACCGTCCCCTCCACGGCCTATGACGCCTACAAGGACCGCCTCGGCAGCGTGATCCAGGTCTCCGGGATCAGCCGGGGCACAGTGGAGCCCGCGGGCGCGACAGTAAACGTCGACGCGTCCGTCCGCGTGACGAGTGCCGGACCGACCGCGCCGCCTCCGTCGTCGACTCCCACGCCCACTCCGACAGCGACCCCCACCGCACCTCCGACCGCGCCGCCGGTCACCAGCCCCGCCGTCAGCCGAATCGCCGGCACCGACCGCCAGGGAACGGCGGTCGCGGTTTCCCAACGCACCTTCCCGGCGAACGTCCCCGTCGTCTACATCGCGACAGGCCAGAACTTCCCCGACGCACTCAGCGCCGGACCCGCCGCGGCGAAGCAAGGCGGGCCGCTTCTGCTTGTCGATCGCGACTCGATGAGTCAGGCCGTCCGCGACGAGTTGACCCGCCTCAAGCCGGCGAAGATCGTCGTCGTCGGCTCCGATCTCAGTGTCGGCAGCCAGGTCTACTCCGACCTCGCTGGTTACGCGAAGAACCGCGACATCCGTCGCCTGGGCGGGGTTGACCGCTACGACACGTCGAAGCTGATCATGCAATACGCCTTCTCGGGGGGCTCCTCGAAGGCGTGGCTTGCGACGGGGGAGAAGTTCCCCGATGCCCTCAGCGCGAGCGCGGCGGCGGGAACCGTCGATGCTCCGGTCGTGCTGGTCAATGGCACCTCTGACTCGGCGGACATCGTCACCCGCGGGATCATCAGTGGACTGGGCGTGACGTCGCTCACGATCGCGGGATCCGAGCTCTCGGTGAGTGCGGGGATCGAGCGCTCGTTGCGCGGACCGGTCATCACCCGGATCGGCGGGATCGATCGCTACGACACGTCCGAGAAACTGAATAAGGCAGCCTTCACCAGCGCGAAGACCGTCTACCTCGCCACGGGGGAGAACTTCCCCGACGCGCTCGCGGGCGCCACGGCCGCCGGCTATACGGGCAGCCCGCTGTTCGCCGTGCAGCCGACCTGTGTGCCGAAAGCCGTCCTCGCTGACATCAGCGCAGTGGGCGCGCGCGAGGTCGTCCTGCTGGGCAGCACGAACACGCTGTCCGACTCGGTCGCCAGGCTGACTCCCTGCGGCTGATCGGCCAGTCCGGTCGCTGACGCGCCCTCCCCTCCGATTCCCGGTCAGCGGGGGAGGGCGAGTCAGCACGTTCGCGGCCGACCGGCCGCCGACGACCCAGCGATCAGACTTCCCGTTATCCTCGAACATGCGGACGGTCCCGCGCCTCGCGCTCCGCGTGCGGGTCAGGCCCGGCGTTCCGCCCCAGCCTGAATCTCCGTCTTCGCGCGGAGCACCGGCCGAGTGGGCGACGTGACTCCGCGCAGACCTTCGGAACTTGAGGACTTGGTGTGGCTGAATACATTTACTCGATGGTGCGCGCGCGTAAGGCGGTCGGCGACAAGCTGATCCTGGACGACGTGACCATGTCGTTCCTGCCCGGAGCGAAGATCGGCGTGGTCGGCCCGAACGGCGCGGGCAAGTCGACGATCCTCACAATCATGGCGGGCTTGGACACTCCCAGTAACGGCGAGGCGCGGCTGAGCCCGGGCTATTCCGTCGGCATCCTGATGCAGGAGCCGGAGCTCGACGAGACCAAGACGGTGCTCGAGAACGTCCAGGAGGGCGTCGGTGAGATCAAGGGCAAGATCGACCGCTTCAACGAGATCTCGCTCGCGATGGCCGACCCGGACGCCGACTTCGACAGCCTCCTTGCCGAAATGGGCACGCTGCAAGAGGCGATCGACGCCGCCGATGCCTGGGACCTCGACTCGCAACTGGAACAGGCGATGGATGCGCTGCGCACCCCGCCGGGCGATTCGCTCGTGACGAATCTCTCCGGAGGCGAGAAGCGCCGCGTGGCACTCACCAAGCTCCTCCTCCAGAAGCCCGACCTGCTGCTGCTCGACGAGCCCACTAACCACCTCGACGCCGAGAGCGTGCTCTGGCTCGAGCAGTTCCTCTCGAAGTATCCGGGCGCCGTGCTCGCTGTGACCCACGACCGGTACTTCCTCGACAACGTCGCGGAGTGGATTGCCGAGGTCGACCGCGGCCATCTCTATCCCTACGAGGGCAATTACTCGACCTACCTCGAAAAGAAGCGCGCACGCCTCGAGGTGCAGGGCAAGAAGGACGCCAAGCTTGCCAAGCGCCTCACCACCGAACTCGACTGGGTACGCAGCAACGCGAAGGGCCGTCAGGCCAAGTCGAAGGCGCGCTTGGCGCGCTACGAGGAGATGGCGGCCGAGGCCGAGAAGACTCGGGTACTCGACTTTGACGAAATCGTGATCCCGGTCGGTCCACGTCTGGGCGCCCAGGTGATCGACGCGAAGAAGCTGCACAAGCAGTTCGGCGAGCGCGTCCTCATTGACGACCTCAGCTTCACCCTGCCCCGCAACGGCATCGTCGGCGTCATCGGGCCGAACGGCGTCGGTAAGACCACGCTGTTCAAGACGATCGTCGGCTTCGAGCCGCTCGACTCCGGCGACTTGAAGATCGGCGAGACGGTCGACATTTCGTACGTCGATCAGAGCCGCGGCGGCATCGACCCGCAGAAGAACCTCTGGGAGGTCGTGTCGGACGGCCACGACTACATCACCGTCGGCAAGACCGAGATCCCGTCGCGAGCGTACGTCTCCCAGTTCGGCTTCAAAGGCCCGGACCAGCAGAAAAAAGCCGGCGTCCTCTCCGGCGGAGAGCGCAACCGCCTCAACCTCGCGCTCACGCTCAAGCAGGGCGGCAATCTTTTGCTGCTCGATGAGCCCACCAACGACCTCGACGTCGAGACCCTCGGCAGCCTCGAAAACGCGCTGCTCGAATTCCCCGGCTGCGCGGTCGTGATCACTCACGACCGGTGGTTCCTCGACCGGATCGCGACCCACATCCTCGCCTACGAGGGCACCGAGGCTGACCCGGCCAACTGGTACTGGTTCGAGGGCAACTTCGAGGCGTACGAGGAGAACAAGATCGAGCGGCTCGGCCCCGACGCCGCTAAGCCGCACCGGTCGGCGTATCGCAAGCTCACCCGCGACTGATGCGCCTGCACGTCGCCATCCCGCTGCGCTGGTCGGACTTCGACGCCTACGCGCATGTCAACAATGCCGAAATGCTGCGCCTGCTCGAGGAGGCGCGCATCCAGGCGTTCTGGAGACCCGACTCTCCCCAGCCGGGCGGGCGAGCGACGGCGGTGCTGGACGCACGTCCGGGCGCAGCGTCGATCACGCTGATCGCGCGGCAGGAGGTGGAGTACTTAGCTCCCATCCCGTACATGCGGGCGCCGATCGACGTCGAGCTGTGGATTGGGCGGATCGGGGGAGCGAGCCTCGAGGTTTGCTACCAGCTCTACTCACCCGAGGGGGTTGTTCCGCGCGTGCTCTACACCAGGGCGGCGACGACCCTGGTTCTCGTCACCGCCGCCACCGGGCGTCCTGAGCGCATCCCGGAGGCTCTGCGCCAGGCGTGGGCTCCCTACGTCGAGGAGCCGGTGGCGTTTTCGAAGCGCGGCTGAGCGCTCACTCGAGCGGTACCCGCACCATGCCCTCCTGCGCCACGCTCGCGATCAGCGTGCCCTCGTGCGTGTAGATCCGCCCGAGCGAGAGGCCGCGCCCGCCGGACGCGCTCGGCGCCTCCTGCACGTAGAGCAGCCACTGGTCGACGCGGGCCGGACGGTGCCACCACATCGCGTGGTCCAGACTCGCGATCCGTAGTCCCGGCGTGGTCCAGGAGGCTCCGTGCCGGCGGAGGGTCGATTCGAGAATCGTATAGTCGCTCGCGTAGGCCAGGGCTGCGCGGTGCAGCATCGGGTCGTCGGGGAGAGGCCCGAGCGAGCGCATCCAGACACTCTGGTGGGCGATGCGGTGGGGATCGGCGCGGAGGTAGACGGGCTGCTCGACGTGGCGGACGTCGAACGGCCGCTGCGTCGCCCAGAAGCTGCCGACGGGATGATTCACCTCGGCGAGCACGTCGGCCGTTGTCGGCAGGGACTCCGGGTCGGGGACGCCCTCGGGCATCGGTGCCTGGTGGTCGAGGCCGGAGTCTTCCGTCTGGAACGAGGCGATCATCGAGAGGATCGGCTGGCCGTTCTGGTAGGCCTGCGTCCGCCGGGTGCAGAAGGAGCGGCCGTCGTGGATCCGATCGACCGAGAACGTGATCGGGAGGGTGACGTCGCCCGGGCGGAGGAAGTAGCCGTGCATCGAGTGCACCGCGCGGTTCTCGACCGTGCGTCCGGCAGCGATCAGCGACTGCGCGAGTACCTGCCCGCCGAAAACCCGTCCCTCAGGCATCCACTGGGAGGGGCCCGTCGAGATGTCCTCGCTGGTGCGGGCACCCGTGTCGACAAGGTCGAGCGCGGTGAGGAACGAGGAGAGGGGATCGGGCACGGGACCTCCGGGGTGTCGGGCAGCGGGGCGCGCGGCCTCGGGTAAGTTTATGGGCGCGATGAGTTCGTCCTTCTCTCTGGCGGATCCGCCGAGCCTCTCAGACTTGCGCGTCTTCCTCGGTCGCTCGGCGCGCGTCGAGGACGGCGCGGTCCGACTCCTCGCCGACGACCACGTGTTGGCCGCCTACACGCCGATCCTGCAGCCCCGCGGTCTGCTCGACCGTTCGGCCACTGTTCTCGGGCTCCGGGTGTTCGCACTCGACGAGTCCGCCACATTCGACCGGGTCGTGCCGATCCGCGCTCTCTCCGACCGTCTGGCGCGCCTGCAGTGGGAGCCGGGCGGAGCCGCGGGGAAGCCGGTCGTACTGCCCGATGGCGACGACGCCACTGCTGGTCCCTGGGCGGGCGTGTCTCCGCCACGGGGGGGCTGGACGCGACGGGAGCCGGTGGATCCGCTCTTCCTCGAGCGCGTCGCCCGCGAGGGTATCGAGGAGATCGCGGCGGCCGTGGGCTCGGAGACCGGGGAGCAGATCGTCGGTCGTGTGCGATCTACCGTGTGGGGACGTCCGCTGGACGGGCTCGAGGACGTGCCTGCGGGGGCGGCGTTCGCGCTGTTCGCGCTCGGTTTCCTCGGTCCAGACGATCCGGTGGCGTTGCTCGAGAGCGGAGCGTGGCGCCGGCTCACCTCGCGTCGCGGGCACGTCCTCGTGCGCACTCCGGGCTAAGGCCCCGACGCCGCAGGTGGTCTGGGGCCCGCTTGCCAGGAGCCTCTACTCCTCGAAGGTGTTCACCATCGCGTGGGCGGCGCGCTCCAGGTAGTCCCAGAGCAGAGCGTCGTCTGCCGGTGCCAATTCGAGTTCGTCGACCGCGATGCGCATGTGCTGCAACCAGTGGTCGCGCGCTTCGGGGTTCACGCGGAACGGCTGGTGTCGCATCCGCAGGCGCGGGTGCCCGCGCTCCGCGCTGTACGTACTGGGGCCGCCCCAGTACTGCTCCAGGAACCCCGTGAGGCGGTGGATCGCGCCCTCGAGATCGTGCTCGGGATACATCGGCCAGAGCACGTCGTCCTCGCGGACGCCCTCGTAGAAACGGCGTACCAGCCGCTCGAACGTCGGTCGGCCGCCGATGTGCTCCCAGAAGCTGCGGAGCCCAGGCGTTCCGCTGATCTGCATGCCGCTCATGAGCGTGGTCCCTGGGCGGGAGGAGTGGTACCTCCGTCGTCACGGGACTGCGAATTCTCGGAGCGCCGGAGGGGGCGGGGGAGACGGACCGGCTTGCCGTGCTCGGTCGTGACGGTCGGCGAGGGCGTCGTCCGTGGCGGCTTCGCGCCGCCGACGCTCGTCGCTCCCTCGAAGCCTTCGAGAACTACGGTCGAGAGCGAGGGCAGCTTGACGTCGAGCGCGTCGAGTGCCTTCTTCAGGCGCAGGCGCAGTTCGCGGGCGACGTCGTCCTTGGCAGTCGTGCGGGTCTTCATCACGACGCGGATCACGAGGGCATCGTCGGCGATCGACTCCAGGCCCCACAGCTCCGGCTTGTCGATGACGCGCGCGCGCCAGCGACTGCTGGCGGCCAGCTCGTTCGCGGTGGCGAGGACGCTCGACTGCACCTGCTCGAGGTCGCTCTCGTACGGGACCGCGAGATCGACGATGACCCGCGACCAGCCCTGCGACATATTGCCCACGCGCACGATCTCGCCGTTGCGGACGAACCAGAGGGTCCCGTTGACATCGCGGATCTGTGTGACGCGCACTCCGACCGATTCCACGACGCCGGTCGCCTGGCCCGTGTCGACGACGTCCCCGACGCCGAGCTGGTCTTCGGCGACCATGAAGAGCCCGTTCAGAACGTCCTTAACAATGTTCTGGGCTCCGAAGCCCAAACCTGCGCCGAGTGCGGCGGTGAGCAGGGCGAAGGAGCCGATCAGGTCCTTATCGATGGTGCTGATGATCATCACCAGAGCGATCACGACGATGAGGATCGAGCTGATGTTGTTGAGGATTGACCCCAGTGTGCGGGTGCGCTGGACGACTCGCACGGCGGCGAGCGGTGAGGCGGCGATCGCCTGGGTGTCCTCGGCCCGCTGACGGCGCTTGACGCCCGAGACGATCTGGTCGACAACGCGCCCAATGACGAAGTGCGCGACGAGACGTACGAGCAACGCGCCGAGCACGATCGCGAGGATCGCGATGATCTTCCAAAAGGCGGGTGAGTCGAAGAACGACACGGTGGCAGCGACGGGATCAGGGGTGGAGGTCTCGAGAAACAGCATGGCCAGACCAGGCTACGGGACGCCTCGCTGCGAGTCCGGCGGACCGCTGACGAGACCGAGAAGCGGTCGGTTCGCGGCGCCTGCGGAGGCGGATCCGTCGTCGTGGGCCACCGGCGCCGCCGCGCGTATAGATTCGAAGCGGGCTTTCCCAGGCCCCCACTCTCGCCCCCCAGGGGAAGGACCGCTGATGCTGCACTCCACCCGGACTCCTACGGAGAAGCGGCGCGTGTTCCGCGAGCGCCTCGCTTCCGGGGAACTCCTGCACCTTCCCGGTGCTTTTACTCCGCTCTCGGCGCGGCTGATCGAGGCCAAAGGGTTCGACGGAATCTACGTGTCCGGAGCCGTCCTCTCGGCCGAGCTGGGCCTGCCGGACATCGGGCTGACCACGCTCACGGAGGTGGCTAGCCGCTCGCAGCAGATTGCGCGGCTGACGGATCTACCGGTCCTCGTCGACGCCGACACCGGGTTCGGCGAGCCGCTGAACGTGGCGCGGACGGTGCAGATGCTCGAGGACGCGGGAGTGGCGGGGCTGCACATTGAGGATCAGGTCAATCCCAAGCGCTGCGGGCACCTCGACGGCAAGGCGGTGGTCGATGACGTCACCTCGGTGCGCCGAATCGCCTCCGCGGTCGATGCACGGCGCGACCCGGACCTCGTCATCATGGCCCGCACCGACATCCGCGCTCTCGACGGCCTGCCCGCCGCGATCGACCGGGCGAAGCGCCTCGTCGATGCCGGTGCCGACGCGATCTTCCCCGAGGCGATGCGCGATCTCGGCGAGTTCGAGGCGGTCCGCGCGGCGATCGACGTGCCGATCCTGGCCAACATGACTGAGTTCGGGAAGAGCGAGCTCTTCACCGCGCGGCAACTGGCCGACGTCGGCGTGAATGTGGTCATCCATCCGGTCTCTTTGCTGCGGATCGCAATGGGCGCGGCGATGCGCGCTCTGGACACCTTGAAAGCCGAGGGCTCACTCCGCTCCGAGGTGCCCGGCATGCAGACCCGCGCCGAGCTGTACGACCTGCTCGACTACGCGTCCTACAGCCGCTTCGACGAGGGCGTGTTCGACTTCTCCCTCGCCGACCACTACGGCGCCTGACCCGGGGGCGTTCCTGCGCCGCCGCCGACACTCTCGAAGGAGCGAAGGATGAGCACCACCGACCAGAACATTCGCAAGGGACTCGTGGGGGTCGTCGTCGACACGACGGCGATCTCGAAGGTCGATCCGGAGTCGAACTCGCTGCTCTACCGGGGCTACCCCGTGCAGGAGCTGGCGGCGCAGTGCTCCTTCGAGGACGTGGCGTGGCTGCTCTGGCACGGTGAGCTGCCTTCGGTGGCGGAATCGGCCGAGCTCGCTGTTCGTGAGCGGGAGTATCGCCCTCTCCTCCCTGAGGTTCGCGCGGTGATCGACCTGCTCCCCGCGTCCGCGCACCCGATGGACGTCGTACGGACGGCGGTCAGCGTCCTCGGCGCTCTCGATCCGCACGCCGATGCCGATGCGTCAGAGGCCGTCCTCAAGCGCTCCGTGCGGCTGTGGGCGGCGCTACCGGGGATCGTCGCCTACGCCCAGCGCCGCAGGCACGGCCTCGAGCCGATCGAGCCGCGCGACGACCTCGACTACTCCGAGAACTTCCTCTGGACGACCTTCGGCGCGGTGCCCGAGCCGGTCGTGGTCGACGCCTTCCGGGTCTCGCTGGTGCTGTACGCCGAGCACTCGTTCAACGCGTCGACCTTCACGGCGCGAGTGGTGACCTCGACGCTCTCGGACGTCTACTCGGCCGTGACCGCGGCGGTCGGCGCGCTCAAGGGTCCGCTGCACGGCGGCGCGAATGAGGCGGTCCTGCATGTACTGGATGAGATTGGTCCGGGTCCGCGGGCGCGGGAGCGGTCGGAGGAGTGGCTCGCGGCGGCCCTGGGCGAGCGGCGCAAGGTGATGGGTTTCGGGCACCGGGTGTACAAGTCGGGCGATTCGCGCGTGCCGACGATGGAGGCGGCGTTGCGCCGCTTGGTGGAGCACGAGGGCGCGGGCGCGCTGATCGAGCTGTACGACGCGCTGGCGGAGGCGATGGCCGAGCGGACGGGCATCCTGCCGAACCTCGACTACCCGTCGGGACCGGCGTACCGATTGATGGGCTTCGACACCGAGATCTTCACCCCACTGTTCGTTGCGGCACGCGTGGTGGGCTGGACGGCCCACGTCCTTGAGCAGCGCGCATCGAACGCGCTCATCCGACCGCTGTCCGCGTACGACGGACCCGCCCCCCGCCCGGTGCCGAAGCACTAGGCGGGGGGACTCGACCGCTGCGCGGGGTCCTCGAGCAGCAGGGATCAGCCGCGGCGGCGGTCAGTCGCGGGCGTCGCGCGCCTGAGCGCGCAGCGCGCGCTCGACCGCGGCCAGGTTCTCGATCACGAGACGGCGCAGTGCCGGCACGTCCGGGTTCGCGTCGAGCCACTCGCGCGTCGCGTCGACAATCGCCGGTGTGGGCGTCGCCGCCGGGTAGAACCCGACGATCAGGTACTCCGCGATTTTGTAGCTCTTCGATTCCCACAGCGAGCGCAGAGCGTCGAAGTAGACCGGCACCATCGCGTCGAGTAGATGCGGATCCGACACGCGCTGAAACCCGAGGCCGGTCGAGCGGACGATCGTGTTCGGCGCCGAGTCGTCGGCGGTGACCGACTCCCACGCCGCGCGCTTCGCCTCCACGGTCGGCAGCGCGGCGCGTGCGTGCGCGGCCGACTGCTGCCCGGTTGCGGTGTTGTCGGACGCAAGGGCCGCGTCGATCTCGTCGGTGCCGGCTCGTCCTCCCGCGACGAGAGCGATGAGCAGCTCCCAGCCGAGGTCCGTGTCGATATCGAGTCCCTCAAGGGCTGTGCTGGCGTCGAGGAGCGCCTGCACGGCCTCGAGGTGTGCAGGCGTCGATGCGATCGCGGCGAAGAACTTCACGAACTGGAATTGCGCATCGCTGCCGCCCGTGGCGTTCTGGGCGAAGGTCCACAGCGCATCGCCGGCCTCCTGAACGACCTCGGCCCGGTACTGGGGCGCGACGTACTGGGTAGCGGTGATGACCAGCTGGTTGAGCACGGTGCGCAGCGTCGTTGATTCGGTCTCGGTGGCGATGTTGCCGAGCACGAGGCGTACGAAGTCGCGCGGGGACGACTCGGCGTCGCGGGTCGCGTCCCAGGCCGAGCCCCAGACCAGCGAGCGGGCAAGCGGGCTCTCGATGCCCGCGAGGTGCTCGATGGCGATGGCGAGCGAGGCCTCGTCGAGACGGATCTTCGCGTAGGCGAGGTCATCGTCGTTCAGCAGCACGAGGGCCGGACGGGAGCGCCCGATCAGCTCGGGCACCTCGGTCCGTTCTCCGTCGATGTCGAGCTCGAGTCGGTCGACGCGCACAAGGCGTTCTCCCTCGAAGTCGTAGAGGCCGATCGCCAGGCGGTGCGGCCGAATGGTCGGATAGTCCTCGACGGCGCTCTGCAGGATCGCGAACGACGCGATGACCCCGTTCTCATCCACGGCGATCTCGGGGCGCAGCGTGTTCACTCCGGCGGTCTCGAGCCACTGCGCCGACCACTCGGTGAGATCCCGGCCGCTGGTGGCCTCGAGCTCGACCAGCAGATCGCGCAGTTCCGTGTTCGAGAACGCATGCTTCACGAAGTACTCGTGGACGCCCGCGAGGAACTCCTTCTCGCCGACCCACGCCACGAGCTGCTTGAGCACGGAGGCGCCCTTCGCGTAAGTGATCCCGTCGAAGTTGACCTGCACATCCTCCAGGTCGTTGATCGTCGCGACGATCGGGTGCGTCGACGGCAGCTGGTCCTGGCGGTACGCCCAGCTTTTCTCCATCGCGGCGAAAGTGGTCCACGCCTCGGTCCACTCGGTGGCCTCGGCGGTAGCGAGTGTGGAGGCGTACTCGGCGAACGACTCGTTCAGCCAGAGGTCGTTCCACCACTTCATGGTGACGAGGTCGCCGAACCACATGTGCGCGAGCTCGTGCAGGATCGTGACGACCCGGCGCTCCTTGATCGCGTCGGTGACCTTGGAGCGAAACACGTAGGTCTCGGTGAAGGTGACCGCTCCCGCGTTCTCCATCGCGCCCGCGTTGAACTCCGGGACGAAGAGCTGGTCGTACTTGGTGAACGGGTACGGGACGCCGAATTTCTCCTCGTAGAAGGCGAAGCCCTGCTTGGTCTTCTCGAACACATAGTCCGCGTCGAGGAAGGGCGCGAGGGAGGCGCGTGCGAACACGCCGAGGGGGATCGTCCGGCCGTCGGACGACACCAGCGAGTCGGTCTTGACGACGTACGGTCCGGCGATGAGGGCGGTGATGTACGACGAGATGCGCGGAGTGGGCTCGAAGCTCCAGGTCGCGGCACCCTCACCCGCGGGCACCGGCTCCGGAGTCGGCTGGTTCGAGATGACCTGCCAGGTGGTCGGAGCGGTGACGGTGAACCGGAAAGCCGCCTTAAGGTCCGGCTGCTCGAACACCGCGAAGACGCGGCGGGAGTCGGGAACCTCGAACTGCGAGTACAGGTAGACCTCGCCGTCGACCGGGTCGACGAAGCGGTGCAGACCCTCGCCGGTGTTGGTGTACATCGCGTCGGCGACGACCCGCAGCTCGTTCTCTTGTGCGAGCGAGTCGAGGCGGATGCGCACTCCGTCGGCGACGTCGGCCGGGTCGAGCTCGACGCCGTTGAGGGTGACGGAGTGGACCGTCCGCGTGATCGCGTCGAGGAAGGTCGCGGCGCCCTCGGTGGCGGAGAAGCGCACCGTGGTCGTGCTCAAGAAGGTCTCGGCACCCCGGGTCAGGTCGAGAGCAATGTCATAGTCGTGGACCTGGATCAGCGAGGCGCGCTGCTGCGCCTCGCTCCGGGTGAGGTTGTCTCCTGGCACAGGGGTGCTCCATCCGTTCGTCTCGGGCGCTGCCGCGGGGCGCCTGAGGACGGACGCCGCCGATCCAGCCTAGAGCCGCCGGTGGTGCGGGGAGGAGCCCGCGGGGCCCTGCCGGCGGCTCCTCGCGGGCCGCGATCGGTGGACGTCACGCGGAGCGGCAGTCGTCGGTGCGGCGTAGCGTTGCCTCATGACCTCCGTGACTTTCTGGTTCGATCCCTCCTGCCCCTGGGCCTGGATGACCTCGCGCTTCGTGGACGAGGTAGCCCCCGCCCGCGATCTCGATGTGCAGTGGCACATCATGAGCCTCGCCGTCCTCAACGAGGACAAGGATGTCGATGAGTCGTACCGCGCATTCTTCCCGCGGGCGCTGCGCTACACCCGCCTGGTCGCTGCCGTCGCCGAGCGCGAGGGCCGAGAGCACGTCAAGCCGCTGTACGACGCGCTCGGCACGCGGATCCACGTGGGCGGCCGCCGTGATGTGGACGCGATCATCGCGGAGTCGCTCGCCGAGGTCGGCCTGCCCGCCGACCTCGCGGCGTTCGCAGACTCGGACGAGTACGACGGACCGATGCGTGCCTCCCACGCCGACGGCATCGACCGCGTCGGCCAGGACGTCGGCACGCCCGTCATCGCGATCGGTGATGTGGCGTTCTTTGGCCCGGTGATCTCACCCACCCCGCGCGGCGAGCAGGCGCTGACCCTATGGGACGGCATTGTCGCAGCCGCCTCGTACGACGGCTTCTTCGAGCTGAAGCGCTCGCGCACACGCGACCCGCAATTCGACTGACCGCGCCCGCGGTACTCTGACTCCCGGCCCCGGCTCCACGGGCCCCAGACGGCTTTTTCGGAGGACGAGCGCGTGCGCATCCACATCGCAACGGACCACGCAGGGCTGGACTTCAGCCGGCACCTGATCGAGCACCTCGGTGCCGCCGGTCACGACGTGATCGACCACGGACCGACGTCCTACGACCCGCTCGATGACTACCCCTCCTTCTGCATCAACGCCGCGGCGGCGGTCGTGCGCGATCAGGAGGCGGGCGTCGAGGCCCTCGGCGTCGTGTTTGGCGGCTCCGGCAACGGCGAGCAAATTGCCGCGAACAAAGTGGCGGGAGTGCGGGCCGCGCTGGTCTGGAACCTCAGCACAGCGGTCTTGGCCCGTCAGCACAACGACGCGAACGTGATCTCGATCGGCGCCCGCCAGCATTCGGTCGCAGAGGCGACGAGCTTCATCGATGCGTTCGTCGCCGAGCCGTTCAGCTTCGAGGAGCGGCACGTGCGCCGGATCGCGCAGCTGGCCGAGTACGAGGCGACCGGCGACATCGCCGGCCGGGTCGTCGACTCCGCTGCCAAGGAGCGCTGAGTGCCCGAGGGCCACTCCGTCCACCGGATCGCTCTGCAATTCGAGCGCGACGTCGTCGGCCACCGAGTCGCGACGAGCAGTCCGCAGGGTCGCTTCGCTGAGGGAGCGGCGCTCCTCGACGGCCGCGAGGTGCAGGAGTCGACTGCGGTCGGCAAGCACTTGCTGCTGCGCTTCGAGGGTGAGCTCACCCTGCACGTCCACCTCGGTCTCTACGGAGCGTGGGACTTCCTCGGCCGTGTCTCGCCGCTGTTCCCGGACGGTACGGCGGGCAGCAGCATCGGGGCGCCGCGCCGTCGCCGCGCGGTGCGCCTCTCCGAGACCGAGCACGAGTCCGACGACGACCTCGAGGAGTTCCCGCCGCCGCCCGTGGGTGCCGTGCGCGTGCGCCTCCAGACGGAGGAGACCGTGGCTGATCTGAGAGGCCCCACCGCCTGCGACGTGATGGACCCTGCCCAGGTGGAGGCCCTGATCGCTCGACTCGGCCCGGATCCGGCGACCGACGCCTCTGACGAGGCCCGTGACCGGTTCGTGAACCGGCTGCGCAAGACCGCCACTCCGGTCGGCCTGGTGCTGATGGACCAGTCGGTGGTGAGCGGCATCGGCAACATCTACCGTGCCGAGTTGCTGTACCGTGCCGGGCTCGACCCGCACGTGCCGGGCAAGCAGGTGCCGCTCGAGGTAGCGCGCGAACTGTGGACCGACTGGGCGCACCTGCTGGAGGATGGCATCCGCACGGGGCTGATGATGACCCGGCGCGGCCTGACCGCCTCCGAGCGCTCCGCGGCTGTGCGCAGTCGCGCCGAACGTCACTACGTCTACAAGCGCGAAGGACTGCCGTGCCGCGTCTGCGGGACGAACGTCCTGCTCGAGGAGATCGGCGCGCGCAAGCTGTACTGGTGCCCAGTGTGCCAGTCATGAGTGGAGCAGAAGAGCCGGTGACCCAGGACCGCGCCCCCGATGAGCGGAGTGGCTCCGGGCTCGTGCTGCGCGGCGCGCGCCTGCCCGGGACGGCGGAGCCGGTGTCGGTGCTGCTGCGCGGCGGGCGGATCGAGGCGATGGGAACGGGAGTCGAGGCTGGCCGCGGCGACGATGTGCGCGAGCTCGACGGTCGCTGGCTGTTGCCTGGTCTCTGGGATGAGCACGTGCACTTCTCGCAGTGGGCGATGACCGCGCCGCGGCTCGATGTGTCGACCGCCGGTTCCCCTCGCGAGGTCGCGGAGTCGGTGCGCGCGAGGCTGATCACCGCTCCTGGACCCGCGACTCTGGTGGGCTTCGGCTTCCGCGACGGGCTCTGGGCCGAGCCGCCGACGACGGCGCTGCTCGACGAGGTTTCCGCGGAGCGACCCGTCGTCCTGATCAGCGGCGACCTGCACTGCGCGTGGCTCAACACCGCCGCCTACCGGCGCTACGGATTCCCCGTGCACGACGACCTTCTCCGCGAGGACCCGTGCTTCGCGCTGGTGACCGCGCTCGGGGCCCTCAGCGACGAAGACCTCGACGTGCTCGCCGATACGGCGTCGCGGCGGGCGGCGGCGCGCGGCGTCGTCGGAGTGGTCGATCTCGAGATGCGCTGGAACGCGGAGGACTGGACCCGGCGGGTCGGCAGCGGTATCCGCTCCCTGCGCGTCGAGACGGGCGTCTACCGCGACCACCTGGACCGCGCGCTAGCCGAGGGGCTCCGCTCGGGCGACGAGCTCCCCGGCGGCGCCGGCCTCCTGCGGATGGGTCCGCTCAAGGTCCTGATCGATGGATCGCTGAACACCCGTACGGCGTACTGCGTTGATCCCTATGCCGGAGACGACGGGCGCGGTGCGCTCACGGTCGACCCGGCCGAACTCGACGCGCTGCTCGCCCGGGCGGCGGCGGGCGGCATTCGTTCAACCGTGCACGCGATTGGCGACGCCGCGGCGACCATCGCCCTCGACGCGCTCGGCCGGATCGGCGGCGGCCGGATCGAGCACGCGCAGCTGCTCTCCGACGCAGACCTGCCGCGCTTCGCCGCGCTCGGAGTGGAGGCGGGGGTTCAGCCGGCTCACGCGCTCGACGACCACGACGTGGCGGACCGGTACTGGGCGGGCCGTACCGGCCGCGCGTTCGCGCTCCGCTCCCTGCTCGACTCCGGAGCGACGGTCGTGCTCGGCTCGGACGCGCCGGTCGCTCCGCTGGACCCGTGGGTCGCGATCTCGGCGGCCGTCGCCCGCGCGCTCCCCGGTGACGAGCCGTGGCACCCAGAGCAGCGGGTGAGCGTCGAGGAGGCGATTGCCGCGTCCACGCGCGTGCGCCGCCTGTGCCCGCAGCCGGGTGACGTGGCGGACCTCGTGGTCGTCGACCGCGACCCTCTGACGGCCGACGCGGGGGCCCTGCGCTCGATGCCGGTCGCCGCGACCCTCCTGGCCGGGCGCATCACTCACGAACTTTGACGCGCCCGGGTTCTCCCTCTCGCGAGATGCCTCCTGGGTACGCGACACGCCGAAGAACGGCGTCACAAGTGGCATCCCGCGGAGGAATGACGAACGGCCTGCAGGATCCAGAGATCCGGCAGGCCGTCCGAGGGAGCGCGCTCAGCTCTCGCTGACGTGGGCGAAGAGGAACCAGCGGTCCTTCTCGAGACCACGGCCGATCTCGATTGCGACGTCCTGGCTGCTCGCGTCGATCTCGGCGAGTTCGGCGATGGCGGTATTGACGGTCGCGATTGCGACGTCCATCTGCCGGATGATCTCGACGATGGCGTTCTCGGAGCGCTGGAAACCAGGGGTGAGTGGCTCGGACTGCGTGGCCGAGGCGACCGTCTGAATGCGCGCGTCGACGGGAAGACCCAGAGCGACGACGCGCTCGGCGGCCAGGTCTGCCCACTCGATCGCACGGGCGACGATCGCGTCGAGCAGTTCGTGCACGCCGATGAAGTTTGCGCCGCGGACGTGCCAGTGCGCCTGCTTGCCGTTGACGGCGAGGGCGGTCATCTCGATGACGACCGGGCTGAGGAACTGCGCGACTCCGGATGCGACATCCGGGTTCGACGAGGTGAGCGACGGGACGGATGTGGTGGACATCGTCTTCCTTCCGAAAGGGGGTGATTGATTGTCGAGACTACGCAGATCCTGAGCCGCCGCAAGCAAGCGCAGGCTCGGCTCAGTCGGGCGAAGGTGAGGCTCACCCGCCTGCGATTCGTGGGCCCGCCGCCGGGACCGCTGGTCTGCACGCCGGTACGCTCGACCGGGTTACCGCGGCGCGCGGAGACGGATCGGAGGAGCGGATGAGCGACGCGAGATCGGCTCTCGGCGAGGCCACCCGCGCCTACCTCCGGCTGTGGCGCGGAGTGCCCCGTGAAGTGCTTTCTCTGGTGCTCGCCGTCCCGCTCGCCATCCTCGGCTCGTTCTGCGCGGGAGTCGCGCTCGTGCTCTCGCTCGGACTGCTCGGCGTCCTCATCGGGCTGGTCTTCCTCCCCGCCGCCCTCTACGCAGCACGGTTCTTCTCGCGGGCGGCGGTCGGCCTGGACGTCCTGGCCGGTCGACCCTCCGTGCAGCAGCCACAGTGGCGGAGGGCGCCTGCCTCCGTCACTCCCGCCACCTTCGCGCTCTACGGTCCGGTGATCGACGGCCACTACTGGCTGGCGCTCCTGCACACGCTCGTCGTCGCTCCGCTGCTCGCCATCCTGTTCGGTCTCGTCCTGGTGCTGTGGGTCGGAGCGGGTCCCGGCACCCTCGTCTCAGCTTTCGACGGTGGCAGCTCACGGGTGGTGGAGGTGGTGACATCGCAGGCGGCGGACCTTTTCGGCGCACCGGAGCCGCCAGACGGATTCGTCACCGCGGCCGCTGTCGCGGTCACAGTGCTCTTCGTCACGACGCTCCCCTTCGTGACCCGCGGTCTCACCCTCGCGCGGTTCCTCGTCGACCGTCTGCTGCTCGGGCCGTGGGAGTCGGAGGCGCTCCAGCGCGAAGTCGCCGAACTCAGCGCTTCTCGCGGCGCGGCGGTCGCCGCCGAGGACCGAGCACTGCGGCAGCTCGAGCGCGACATTCACGACGGACCCCAGCAGCGGCTCCTGCGCGTGCAGATGGATCTTGCCTCCGCCCGTACCCGGATCGCCGCCGACCCGGACTCGGCCGCAACTCTCGTCGACGAGGCGCGTGAGCACGTGCGGGCTGCGCTCGATGAGCTCCGCGCGCTCTCCCGAGGTGTGGCGCCACCGATTCTCCAGGACCGCGGATTCGAGGCTGCCGTGCTTTCGCTCGCGGCACTCAGCCCGGTCCCCGTCGAGGTGCTGACCGAGCACTCCGTGGCCGACGTGCCGCCCGAGGTAGAGCGCAGCGTCTACTTCGTCCTCGCCGAATTGCTCGCGAACGCCTCGAAGCACGCCTCCGCGCGCTCGATCCGGGTGCACCTCGACATCCGCGATGCGGGGCCGGCGGGGGAGCGCTGGCTTGACGCCTGGGTCGTTGACGATGGAGTCGGCGGCGCCACCGCGGTCACCGGTCACGGCCTCGAGGGGATAGGCGGGCGGGTCCGGGGACTGCAGGGGCTGCTGACGGTCGACTCGCCGCTCGGCGGGCCGACCACGATCGGCGTCCACGTCCCCTTCCGTCCGAGAGTCCTATCCTGAGCAGGTGCCCGTGATCCGCGTTGCCATCGCCGAGGACTCGGTTCTTCTCCGCGAGGGTCTCGTCCGCCTTTTCGAGGACGCAGGCTTCGAGTCCGTCGGGGCTTTCGGCGACGCCGATAGCCTGCTCGCCGACCTCGCTCGCGATCCGGGAGCCGTCGACGTCGCGGTCCTCGATGTCCGCATGCCACCGACCTTCCGGGACGAGGGCGTGCGTGCGGCGCTGGACATCCGCCGCCGTCACCCCGCGATCGCCGTCCTGCTGCTGAGCCAGTACGTCGAGGTGACCTATGCCCAGGAGTTGCTCGGCTCGGGCGACGGTGGCCTCGGCTACCTGCTCAAGGACAGGGTCGCGTCGGTGGACGAGCTGCGCGACGCTGTCGAGCGCGTCCACGCCGGAGGGACGGTGCTGGATCCGCAGGTCGTCGCCTCCCTCTTGCAACGCAATCGTGACCCGCTGGCCGCCCTCACGCCCCGGGAACGGGAGGTGCTCGAGCAGATGGCGCAGGGCAGGACGAATGCCGGCATCGCCACGGCCCTGTTCGTCGGCGTCGGTGCCGTCGAGAAGAACGTGACCGCGATCTTTCAGAAGCTAGGACTCGAGGACTCGGGCTCCGACCATCGGCGCGTCCTGGCCGTGCTCGCGTGGCTGCGCGCGGGGCGCTGAAAGACTTCGGGGCGCTGAAAGACTTTTGAAAGGATTATCCGATGTCATCGACTCCTGCGCAGGGCGCTCGCGTCCTCTCCCTGTCCGGGAGGCGCACGCCGGTGATCGCCGGCTCGGCCTGGGTAGCGCCCGGGGCCGTCGTCGTTGGCTCGGTGGTCCTCGGCGAGCGGGCGAGCGTCTGGTACGGAGCCGTCCTCCGCGCGGAGAATGCGCGGATTGAGGTCGGTGACGGCAGCAATCTGCAGGACGGTGTCATCGTGCACGTCGATGAAGGCTTCGACGCCACGATCGGCGCGGGCGTGTCGGTCGGGCACAACGCCGTCCTGCACGGCTGCACTCTCGAGGACGGCGTGCTCGTGGGGATGAACGCGACGGTTCTGAACGGTGCCGTCGTTGGGGCGGGATCGCTCGTCGCGGCAGGCGCCGTGGTGTTGGAGGGTGTGATCGTGCCGCCCGGTTCCCTCGTGGCTGGCGTCCCGGCGAAGGTGCGCCGAGAACTGTCCGAGGACGAGCGTGCGAGCATCCGCCACAACGCTGCCTCGTACCTCACGCTGACCGAGGAGCACCGCGGCGCGGAGTGACATGGAGGAACTGTGAGGTGGTGGAGGGGCTGACGAGAATCGAACTCGCATCATCTGTTTGGAAGACAGAGGCTTTACCACTAAGCTACAGCCCCGAATTCCGGCCCTTATCGGCGGATATTCGGCGTGTCCGGGTCTTTTGACCGGGCACCAGGACAGCGTAGTACATCGACGGCGAACCGCGGACACTCCGTTCGTCCGCGTCACGCGGTTCGGATCGTCGGAGCCTCCGTGCAGTACACTTGCGAAGGCCATTTCGGCGTGTTGCGCGAGCGGACGTGCGGGGACGGCTCGATGAGAGTCTCATCAGCACGGTGCCCAGGCCCGCGCATTCGGGGCGTAGCTCAGCTTGGCTAGAGCGCCCGCTTTGGGAGCGGGAGGTCGCAGGTTCGAATCCTGTCGCCCCGACCACGAGACCTCATCGTGACGACATCGACCCGTGACGACCGGTCATCCGGCGCCGACACCAACCAGCACAGGAGATCCCCTCACGTGAAGACCACGCTAGAACAGCTGAGCCCGACGCGCGTGAAGCTCGCGATTTCGGTCACCCCGGACGAACTCGGCCCCAGCATCACGCACGCCTACGGCCACATCGCCGAGCAGATCAACGTCCCCGGCTTCCGCAAGGGCAAGGTCCCGCCGGCCATCGTCGATCAGCGCGTCGGCAAGGCAGCCGTTCTCGAGCATGCGGTCAACGAGGGCCTCGATGGCTTCTACCGCGAGGCCGTCCGCGAGACCGAGGTCCGCCCGCTGGGGCGCCCGCAGGCCGACATCGTCACCTGGCCGAGCGAGAAGGACTTCACCGGCGACCTCGAGCTTTCCATCGAGGTCGATGTCCGGCCCGAGATCACCCTGCCTGATTACGACGGCATTGAGTTGACGGTCGACGCTGACGTGGTCACCGACGCCGACGTCGAGGCCGAGTTGGACACGCTCCGCGGACGCTTCGGCACTCTGGTCACCGTTGACCGCCCCGCGGCTCTCGGCGACTTCGTGCAGATCGACCTGATCGCGACCATTGACGGCGTCGAGGTCGACAGCGAGACGGGCGTCTCGTATGAACTCGGCTCGGGTCGGCTCATCGAGGGCATCGATGAGGCGCTCGATTCGTTGACTGCCGGCGAGAGCACGACGTTCTCGGCTCCGCTGGTCGGAGGCGATCATGTCGGCGAGCAGGCCGAGATCGCCATCACGCTCGGCGCCGTGAAGGAGCGCGAGCTCCCCGAGGCCGACGACGACTTCGCTCAGATCGCCAGCGAGTTCGACACCATCGCCGAGCTGCGCGCCTCCCTCAAGGAGCGTGCCGCCGAGCAGAAGACGTTCGCTCAGGGCGGCGAAGCCCGCGAGAAGCTCGTCGACGCGCTGCTCGAGCTCGTTGAGGTTCCGGTGCCCGCATCCCTCGTCGAGGACGAGGTGCACCGCCACCTCGAGGGCGAGAATCGCCTCGAGGATGAGGAGCACCGCGCCGAGGTGACCGAGGCCAGCGAGAAGACCTTCAAGACCCAGATCCTGCTCGACCACGTCGTCGAGCAGGAAAAGGTGCAGGTCAGCCAGAACGAACTCATGCAATACCTCATCCAGGGTGCCGCTCAGTACGGCATGGAGCCCAACGAGTTCATTAAGGTTCTGTCCGAGAACAACCAGATCGGCCAGATGGTCGGCGAGGTCGGCCGTAACAAGGCCCTCGCGATCGTCTTGGGCAAGGCGAAGGTCACCGACACGGAGGGCAACCCGGTCGACCTCACGTCATTCACCGCGGTGCCGGGCGACGACGACTCCGCCGAGCCCGACACCGCCGAGCCCGACACCGCCGTCTCGGACGAGGCCGAGGTCGTGGAGGAGACGCAGGCCACCGAGGATGCCGAGGTACCCGCCGAGCCCGCCGCTGAGGAGGAGCCCGTAGCGGCCCCCAAGAAGAAGCGCGCCCCGGCCAAGAAGAAGGACGCCGCTCCCGCCGAGAAGACCCCGGTCGCCGAGTAGTCCTCGCAGCACGAACAGAAGCCGCCCCCGATCCGTCGGAGGGCGGCTTCTGTCGTCATCGGCCCGCCGGTCCGCCGCGGGCGAACACGAACGACTTCGGCTCCGCCCCCGGCGAACACGGTCGGATCGGCGCGGCACCGTCCGATAGATTCACCTCCGAAGCGACAACTGAAACGGAGCAATACATGGCCGACATGGTTATGCCCAACAGTGTTTTCGACCGCCTGCTGAAGGACCGGATCATCTGGCTCGGTTCCGAGGTGCGCGACGAAAACGCGAACGAGATCGCCGCGAAGCTCCTGCTCTTGGCAGCCGAGGACTCCGAGCGCGACATTTTCCTCTACATCAACTCGCCCGGTGGCTCCATCACCGCGGGCATGGCGATCTACGACACAATGCAGTTCGTCCCGAACGACATCGTGACCGTGGGCATCGGGATGGCGGCCTCGATGGGGCAGCTCCTTCTCACCGCCGGAACGCAGGGCAAGCGCTACATCACCCCGAACGCGCGAGTGCTCCTGCACCAGCCGCACGGCGGCTTCGGGGGCACCGCCTCCGACATCCAGACCCAGGCGCAGCTCATCCTCGACATGAAGAAGCGTCTCGCCGAAATCACCGCGAAGGCGACCGGCAAGACCGTCGAGCAGGTCAACGAGGACGGCGACCGCGATCGCTGGTTCAGCGCCGAGGAGGCTCTGGCCTACGGTTTCGTTGACCACATCCGCTCGTCGGCGTCCGACGTGACCGGCGGTGGCGGAACCGCCATCGACGAGTAGTCCAGCGAACGCGCCGAGAGATCAGGAACAGACAATGACCACACCCACCTTCGGCGGAACGGCATTCGGCTCGGGAGCCGCACCGTCCTCGCGCTACATCCTCCCCACCTTCGAGGAGCGCACGGCCTACGGCTACAAGCGCCAGGACCCGTACGCGAAGCTCTTCGAGGACCGCATCATTTTCCTCGGCGTGCAGGTCGACGATGCCTCCGCGGACGACATCATGGCCCAGCTCCTCGTGCTCGAGAGCCAGGACCCGGACCGCGACATCGTCATGTACATCAACTCGCCGGGCGGCTCCTTTACGGCGATGACGGCGATCTACGACACGATGCAGTACATCCGCCCGCACATTCAGACCGTGGTGCTCGGGCAGGCGGCCTCGGCCGCGGCGGTGCTGACGGCCGCTGGCACGCCGGGCAAGCGCCTCGCGCTGCCGAACGCGCGCATCCTCATCCACCAGCCAGCCGTGCAGCAGGGCGGGGGGCAGGCCTCGGACATCGAGATCCAGGCCGCCGAGATCATGCGGATGCGCGAGTGGCTGGAGGAGACCCTGTCGAGCCATTCCAACCGCTCAGTCGAGCAGGTCAAGAAGGACATCGACCGCGACAAGATCCTCGGTGCGAGCGACGCGCTCGAGTACGGGCTGATCGACCAGGTCCTCACGAGTCGCAAGAGCCTTCCCGCTCTCACGGCCTGACGATCGTCGCGGCAGGGGCCGGGCGGCGGAGCGATCCGCGGCCCGGCCCCTGCCGCGGTATCACGCTCCTGCGCCGTCGAGACCTCCCGTCGCCCGTAGCAAAGCGCCACCCACCGCGCAAGGGACGGCAAATGTGGCCCGCCTCCCGAGCCTCCGCGGCTCAACGGCTAGGCTCGAAGAGTCGTCCAGTCGCACCTTCCGTCTGGGCACGCCGGAGCCTCGTCGCTCCAGCGCATGATTCGAACTCAGCACGACAGACGCACGACAAGGAAGTGGGGCATTCCCGTGGCACGTATTGGCGAGAGCGCCGACCTGCTGAAGTGCTCCTTCTGCGGTAAGAGCCAAAAGCAGGTTCAGCAGCTCATCGCGGGACCTGGTGTCTATATCTGCGACGAGTGCGTCGAGCTCTGCAACGAAATCATCGAAGAGCGCCTGTCCGAGTCCAACGAGGAGACGAGCCACGAGTTCGACCTCCCGAAGCCCAAGGAAATCTTTGGCTTCCTCGAGGAGTACGTAATCGGGCAGGAGCAGGCGAAGAAGACCCTCGCCGTCGCGGTGTACAACCACTACAAGCGCGTCCGAGCCCGCAACACCATCACGGCGGCGGACGCGATCCACGACGAGGTTGAGATCGCCAAGAGCAACATCCTGCTGATCGGTCCGACCGGCTGCGGCAAGACCTATCTCGCGCAGACCCTGGCTAAGCGCCTCAATGTCCCGTTCGCGGTCGCCGACGCGACGGCCCTCACCGAGGCGGGTTACGTGGGCGAGGATGTGGAGAACATCCTCCTCAAGCTGATCCAGGCCGCCGACTACGACGTCAAGCGGGCCGAGACCGGCATCATCTACATCGACGAGGTCGACAAGATCGCGAGAAAGGCCGAGAACCCCTCGATCACCCGCGACGTGTCGGGTGAGGGAGTACAGCAGGCGCTCTTGAAGATCCTCGAAGGGACGATCGCCTCGGTACCGCCGCAGGGCGGCCGCAAGCACCCGCACCAGGAGTTCATCCAGATCGACACGACGAACGTGCTGTTCATCGTCGCGGGGGCCTTCGCGGGGCTGGAAGACATCATCTCGTCGCGCGCCGGCAAGCGAGGGATCGGCTTCGGCGCTCCGCTGCACAACAAGGACGACGAGATCAATATCTTCAGCGAGGTCCTGCCGGAGGATCTGCACAAGTTCGGGCTCATTCCCGAATTCATCGGCCGCCTGCCCATCGTGACGACCGTCACTCAGCTCGACCAGCACGCGCTCATGCAGATCCTGACCGAACCGCGCAACGCGCTCGTGAAGCAGTACCAACGGATGTTCGAGATCGACGGGGTCGAGCTCGAGTTCGACCGTGGCGCGCTCGAGGCCATTGCCGACCTTGCCGTCCTGCGCCAGACGGGGGCGCGTGGCCTGCGCGCGATCCTCGAGGAGGTGCTCGGCCCGATCATGTTCGAGGTGCCGTCGTCCGACGAGGTCGCCCGCGTCGTCGTCACTCGTGCCGCGGTCCTCGACAACGCCGCGCCGACGATCGTGCCGCACACGCCGCGCCGCGAGGAAAAGAGCGCGTAACGCGCAGGTCTTGTCGCTGACCGAGCGAGCGGATCGGCCTTCCGCGCCAGTTCGCTGTGATTGGCCCCTCGCGTCGTCCCGCGCGATCCTGTGTCTTCCCTACTCTGGCGGAGCGCGCTATCGGCGTGTCCGTCGGCCCTGGCCCGCGGTTCGCGCCCGGGAGGCACCGCCATCATCCAGCCGCTGCTTGCCGGGGTCGTCGCTGCGCTGACCGGCTTCTCCAGCTCTTTCGCGATCGTCCTCGGTGGGGTCGTCGCCGTTGGTGCCACCGATTCCCAGGCCGCCTCCGGACTCCTCGCCGTCTGCGTGCTCCAGGGCCTGCTGTGCATCCTGCTCAGCGTCCGCTATCGGGTGCCGATGACCTTCGCCTGGAGCACTCCGGGCGCCGCGCTGCTCGCCGCGTCGGCGACGCTCCCTGGTGGTTTCGATCGCGCGGTCGGGGCGTTCCTCCTCGCCTCCGCCCTGCTCGTGATCACCGGCCTGTGGCCGACGCTGGGAAGGCTGGTCGCGCGCATTCCTCGACCGCTGGCGAACGCGATGCTTGCGGGCATCCTGTTCCCGCTCGTCCTCGCGCCTGTGCGGGCCGCTGTCGAGACCCCCGCACTGGCACTGCCGGTAATCGTGCTCTGGCTGATTCTGGCGCGGCTCCTCCCGCGCTGGGCAGCGCCCGCGGCTATCGCGCTGGCCATCGTGCTGCTGCTGGTGACGGATGGGGCGGCCCTGGCCGGCGCCCGGCTGCTACCGATGCCGCAGTTGGTCGCTCCGGTGTTCGAGATTGGCGCGATGGTGGGGATCGGGTTGCCGCTCTACGTCGTGACGATGGCGGGGCAGAACATCCCGGGTATCGCGGTGCTCACAAGCTTCGGCTACGAGGCGCACTCTCGGCCGGGCATCGTCTCGAGCGGGGCATTGTCGGGAATTGCAGCCGTGTTCGGCGGTGTGCCGATCAACTTCGCCGCCCTGAGCGCGGCGCTGACCGCAGGTCCCGAGGCGTCCGCGCGGCCGGAGCAGCGGTGGGTTGCATCCGTCTCGGCGGGCGCGTCCTACCTGGTGCTCGGCCTGTTCGCGGGCGCCGCCGCGGCCCTCGTGTCCTCCGCGAGCCCGCTCCTCATCGAGGCGGTCGCGGGGCTTGCGCTCCTCGGTGTGTTCGTCGCGGCCGTGCAGGCGGCTGTGGCGGACGTGACGCTGCGCCTGCCCGCCGCCGCGACCCTTCTCGTGACGGCCTCGGGTACCACGATCGCCGGGATCGGCTCGGCGTTCTGGGGACTCGTCGTCGGGCTGATCGTTCTGGCGTGGCTCGTGCCGGGCCGTCGGGTCTAGAGACGCCTTCGCCGGCGAGGACAGTCCGATTAGCCCCAGTCGTCCTCGTCCTCGTCCTCGACGCGACCCTGGGGCTGCGTGATGAGGGCGGCGTCCTCCTCCGGCCGGTACGTGATGGTGGTGCCGTCATCGAGTTCGAGAACCGGCTTGCCCTCGAGCCAGGTGAGCGTCCAGCGCCAGGTGGCGGTCGCCGCTCCGGAGCCGGCGAGCTCGCCCTCCACCTCGTGGACCGCGGTCACCACGATCTCCGGCAGGGTCTGCGGCGGCGTATCGCCCACCGCCCATCGGGTTCCGAGTTGCATGAAGTGTCCTCTCGCACGGCGGGAGTCTCCTCCCGGGGTTCCTAGGCCTCGGGTTCGAGCTCGATCGCGACGGAGAGCGCGTCGCCCTCCTCGAACGTCAGCTCCGCGATGCGCCCGACGGCCGCGAGATCGTTCGCGGCGAGCCGGAGCGAGGAGGCGAGATCGGCCGGAGCGGTGACGACGGCGGAGACCACCGGCGTCTTCTGCGATGCCTTCGCATCGGTCTTCGCGCGTCGGATGGCCGTGAGCACTGAACTCGCGGCGGTCAGCACCGAGGGGTCGCCTCCGAGATCTCCCGTGGTCGGCCAGGGCTGACGGTGCACAGAATCGTCGTGCGACCACGACCACGTCTCCTCCGCCGCGAAGGGGAGGAAGGGAGCGAAGAGGCGTTGCAGAGCGTCGAGTGCGAGGTGTAATGCTGCTGCCGCCGAGGCGCCGTCCTCGCCGTAGGCGCGTTCCTTGACGAGCTCCAGGTAGTCGTCGCAGAACGTCCAGAAGAACGCCTCCGTCGTCTCCAGGGCCCGCGCGTGGTCGTAGTTCTCGAGCGCGGTCGTCGCCTCGTCGATGACCGCGTCGAGCGTCGCGAGCATGCTCAGGTCGAGCGGATTCGTCACCGTGGCGCCCTCGGCGAGCGGGAAGCCGTGGATGAATTTCGCCGCATTGAGGATCTTGATCGCCAGGCGGCGGCCGATCTTGATCTGCGTCGGGTTCTGCGGGTCGAAGGCGGCGTCCGTGCCCAGGCGGGAGGAGGCTGCCCAGTAGCGGACCGCGTCCGAGCCGTGCTGCTCCAGCATCGCCGCGGGGGTGACGACGTTGCCCTTCGACTTCGACATCTTCTTGCGGTCGGGGTCGACGATGAAGCCTGACACGGTTGCCGTGAGCCAGGGAACGCGGCCGTCTTCGAGTTGCGAGCGCAGGAGCGTCGAGAAGAGCCAGGTGCGGATGATGTCCTGACCCTGCGGGCGCAGGTCGTAGGGCGCGACCAGCTGCCACAGTTCGTCGTCGCGCTCCCAGCCGCCCGCGAGCTGCGGGGTAAGGGAGGACGTCGCCCAGGTGTCCATCACGTCGAGCTCACCCTGGAACCCGCCGGGTACGCCGCGCTGGTCCTCGGAGTAGCCCGGGGCGGGATCGCTGGACGGATCGACGGGCAACGCCGCCTCTTCCGGTACCAGCGGGGAGTCGAAGAGCGGAGTGCCGTCGCCATCGAGCGGGTACCAGACCGGGATCGGCACGCCGAAAAAGCGCTGTCGCGAGATCAGCCAGTCGCCAGAGAGGCCGTTCACCCAGTTCTCGTAGCGAACCCGCATGAACTCGGGCACGAAGCGCATGTCGCGGCCGAGCTCAAGCAACCGCTCCTTGAGGGCGGCATCGCGCGCACCATTTCCGATGTACCACTGGCGGGTCGAAACGATCTCGAGCGGCTTGTCGCCCTTCTCGAAGAACTTCACCTGGTGCGTGATCGGACGTGGCTCGCCGACCATCTCGCCCGACTCCTTCAGCAGCGCTACCACGGCCTGCTTGGCAGAGAAGACGGTCTTGCCAGCGAGCTGAGCGTAGGCCTCCCGGCCGGCACTGCCCGTGATCGCGGCGGGCGGCTCCGGGATGAGGCGTCCGTCGAAGCCGATGATCGCGCGATTGGGCAGGTCGAGTTCGCGCCACCAGACCACGTCGGTCACGTCGCCGAAGGTACAGATCATCGCGATGCCCGACCCCTTGTCCTTCTGCGCGAGGTGGTGCGCGAGTACCGGTACTTCGACATCGAAGAGCGGCGTGCGGACGGTGGTGCCGAACAGCGGCTGGTAGCGCTCGTCATCCGGGTGCGCGACCAGCGCGACGCAGGCGGGGAGCAGCTCAGGCCGGGTCGTCTCGATGAAGACGTCGTTGGCTCCGTCACGGTGGAAGCCGATGCGGTGGTAGGCGCCGGGCTGGTCCTTGTCCTCGAGCTCAGCCTGCGCCACCGCGGTGCGGAACGTGATGTCCCAGAGGGTGGGTGCCTGGGCCTGGTAAGCCTCCCCGCGAGCGAGATTGCGGAGGAACGCGCGCTGTGACGCCGCCTGCGACTCGTCGCCGATTGTTCGGTAGCTCTGCGACCAGTCGACGGATAGGCCGAGAGACCGCCAGACGTCCTCGAACTGCTTCTCGTCCTCAACGGTTAGACGCTCGCACAACTCGATGAAGTTGCGGCGCGAAATGGGCTTCTGATCGGCAGCTTTGCTGCTCTTCGTGTCGCCGCCCTCGAACGGAGGGGCGAATTCGGGGTCGTAGGGGAGCGTGGGATCGCAGCGCACCCCGTAGTAGTTCTGCACGCGGCGCTCGGTGGGCAGGCCGTTGTCGTCCCAGCCCATCGGGTAGAAGACGCTCTTTCCCCGCATCCGCTGGAAGCGCGCGATCACGTCGGTGTGGGTGTAGGAGAAGACGTGCCCGATGTGCAGCGAGCCGGACGCGGTCGGCGGCGGCGTATCGATCGAGTAGACGTCAGCACGGGAGAGTCCGGCACGGTCGAACCGGTAGGTCCCGTCGGTCTGCCAGCGCAAACCCCACCTGGACTCCAGGCCCTCGAGGGCGGGCTTCGCGGGGAGACGGTCGGCGAGGGTCATGATGCTCCGGTTCACTGTGGGCGGCACCGCGTCGGTGGTGATGGTGCCTGGATGGCGGCTCTCAGCCGCGCCAATCCTACCGGGCCGCACACACGCCCCTCGCGGGATGTCAGCCGAGCCGCACCGAGGGAGGGCGACACGATGGATATCCCGCGGTGCGGCGACGGGTTCAGGAGACGACGGAGGCGAAGCCGGCGCAGACGGGCGCCAGCGCCTCCTCGAGATAGGGCACCAGCTCGCCCCGTGTAGAGCCGGCGGCGCCCCACGACTGTACGGCCGCCACTGCTGCTCCGACGCTCGCGTAGGCGACGGAGCGCGAGAGGTGCGTGGGCAGCGGATGCGCGCTCCGCTCCTCCACGAATGTGGCGATGACTGCCGCCTGTCGCGCGAGCCGCGAGAGTGCGGAGGCCTGCAGCTCGTGGACGCCGCCGATCAGCTCGGACTGGGTGAGGACCCACGGCACCGTTGCGGGACCGAAACCGGAGCCGACGACGAGCAGAGCCTCGCGGAGCGCGTCCATCACGGGACGGTCGGCGTCGGTCTCGGCGAGCGCCTCCGGTAGCTGCGCAAGGCGGTCATCCACGAAGACCCAGAAGACGTCGCTCTTCGACTCGAAGTAGTTGAAGAACGTATTGCGCGAGACTCCGGCGCGCAGAGCGATCTGTTCCACCGTCGTTCGGCCGTAGCTCTGCTCGATGAAAAGGTCGAGAGCCGCGTCCTCGAGCATCGACCGCGACGAGGCGCGCGGCCGTCCCCGCTTCGCTCCTCTTGTCATGATCTCTCCTTTTGTCATGATCTCTCCTTCTTCCGTATCCGCCGACGCGCTAGGATACCCGGTGGATGACTGAGACCCGGCTATCACCGGTGAGTCTTCGGAAGAACGGCGTCGGCTCCGGCCGATGCCCAGTAGACCCGAACGGGTGCGGCCCGTGACAGCCGATCGAGTGGGAACGCGTTAGCGGGCACTCCGTGAGGAGCGTCTGGCCGACCGGTCCAAGCGAGGTGGTACCGCGACCCGGCCCGGGGTCTGAGATCCGGGCGGGCCGTCCTCGTGCAGACCAGCAGCACTGCCAGGAGATCGCACGTGACCTACCCCCTGACCCCGCCCACCCCTGACGGCGCCGAACCCGCCGACAACTCCGCGTTCAGCCGGGGCGTGACCCCGTCGCCGCGCTTCCCCGAGATCGAGGAGCGCATGCTGGCCTACTGGAAGGCCGACGACACCTTCCAGGCGTCGATCCGGGCCCGCGAGGGCTCTCCGGAGTGGGTGTTCTACGACGGACCGCCCTTCGCCAACGGCCTGCCGCACTATGGCCACCTGCTCACCGGCTACGCCAAGGACGTCTTTCCGCGCTTCGAAACCATGCGTGGCAGGCAAGTGCACCGTCGCTTCGGCTGGGATACCCACGGCCTCCCGGCCGAGCTCGAGGCGGAGCGGCAGCTCGGCATCACCGACAAATCGCAGATCGAAGAAATGGGCGTCGCGGCGTTCAACGCGGCTGCGAAGGAGTCGGTGCTGCGCTACACGGGGGAGTGGCAGGAGTACGTCACCCGCCAGGCTCGCTGGGTCGACTTCGACGACGACTACAAGACACTCGATCCTTCCTTCATGGAGTCGGTGATCTGGGCGTTCAAGCAGCTCTATGACAAGGGCCTCGCCTACGAGGGCTACCGCGTGCTGCCCTACTGCTGGCGCGACCAGACTCCGCTCTCAAACCACGAGCTGCGGATGGACGACGACGTCTACACGATGCGCCAGGACCAGACGGTCACCGTCACCTTCCCGCTGGTCGGCGAGACCGCAGAGGCGTTGCAGCTCACGGCAGTGCGCGCACTGGCGTGGACCACGACTCCGTGGACCCTGCCGACCAACCTCGCCCTCGCGGTCGGGCCGGACATCGAGTACGCCGTCGTGCCCGCGGGCCCGGACGGCGCGGCCGACGGCAAGGGCGAGCCGGAGGAGCGCGAACTTTCGGCCGAGTACCTTCTTGCCATCGACCAGGTCGGGGCCTACGCGAAGGACCTGGGTTACCCCGACGCCGCGTCGGCCCTGGCCGCCGTCTCGCGCACGCACCGCGGCGCCGAACTCGAGGGGATCAGCTACGACCGCCTCTGGGACCACTATGCCGACACCGAGGCCTGGGGCACGCAGAACGCGTGGCGCATCCTGGTCGCCGACTACGTCACCACGAGCGAAGGCACCGGCATCGTGCACCAGGCCCCCGCCTACGGCGAGGACGACCAGAAGGTGTGCGAGGCGGCGGGCATCCCCGTCATCATTTCCGTCGATGACGGCGGACGCTTCTTGCCTCAGATCGCCGAGGTCGCCGGCCTCCAGGTCTTCGAGGCGAACAAGCCACTGACGCGGCTGTTGCGGGCGGAGCACCGCCTCCTCCGCCAGGCCAGCTACGAGCACTCGTACCCGCACTGCTGGCGCTGCCGCAATCCGCTTATTTACAAGGCCGTCTCGAGCTGGTTCGTTCGTGTCACGGCGATCCGCGACCGGATGGAGGAGCTCAATCAGGAGATCACCTGGGTCCCGGAGAACGTTAAAGACGGCCAGTTCGGCAAGTGGCTCTCGGGCGCGCGTGACTGGTCGATCAGCCGCAACCGCTACTTCGGCTCGCCCATCCCCGTGTGGAAGAGCGACGACCCCGAGTATCCGCGCATCGACGTCTACGGCTCGCTCGACGAGCTGGAGCGTGACTTCGGCGTGCGCCCGGAGGATCTGCACCGCCCCTTCATCGACGAGTTGACCCGCCCGAACCCCGACGACCCGACCGGCCGCTCCACGATGCGCCGCATCTCCGACGTCCTCGACGTGTGGTTCGACTCCGGCTCGATGCCGTTCGCGCAGGTGCACTACCCGTTCGAGAACGCGGACTGGTTCGACACCCACAACCCGGCGGACTTCATCGTTGAGTACATCGGCCAGACCCGCGGCTGGTTCTACACGCTGCACGTGCTCTCGACGGCACTCTTCGACCGCCCCGCTTTCCGCAACGTCGTCAGCCACGGCATCGTGCTCGGCAACGACGGGCAGAAAATGTCGAAGTCGCTGCGCAACTATCCCGATGTGGCCGACGTCTTCGACCGCGACGGCTCCGACGCGATGCGCTGGTTCCTGATGTCGAGCCCGGTGCTGCGCGGCGGCAACCTCGTGGTCACCGAGGAGGGCATCCGCGAGGGCGTTCGCCAGGTGCTCCTGCCGCTGTGGAGCACGTGGTACTTCTTCTCGCTCTACGCCAATGCTTCCGCAGAAGGGGGCTACGAGGCGACCCGGCGCACCGACTCCGAGGACGTGCTCGACCGCTACCTGCTGGCGAAGACCCACGATCTCGTAACGACCGTCACCCGACACCTCGAGGCGCTTGACTCCACGCTCGCGGCGGCCGCGCTCCGCGACTTCTCGGACGTGCTCACCAACTGGTACGTGCGCCGATCCCGTGACCGCTTTTGGCGGGGCGTCGATGCCGAAGGCCACGGCTCAGAGGCGTTCGACACGCTGTACACCGTCCTCGAGACTGTCTGCCGCACGGCCGCGCCGCTCCTCCCGCTCATCACCGAGCAGATCTGGCAGGGCCTCACCGGCGGGCGGAGCGTTCACCTCACTGACTGGCCCGAGGCGGACGAGTTCCCCTTCGACGAGTCCCTTGTGCGCGCGATGGACGCCGTGCGCGTTCTCTCGTCGACCGCCCTCTCGCTGCGCAAGCAAGCCGGACTCCGGGTGCGGCTGCCGCTCGCGCGTCTGACCGTCGTCGTCGCCGACGCCGACGAACTGGCGCCGTTCGAGGCGATTCTCCGTGACGAACTGAACGTGAAGGAGGTGTCGCTGGTGCCGCTTGTCGACTCCAGCGCCGCCGATTACGGAGTGACGTCGCGGCTCGCGGTCAACGCCCGCGTCGCGGGTCCCCGCCTGGGCAAGGGCGTGCAGACCGTGATCAGAGCGGCGAAGGCCGGCGATTGGAGCGAGACGGACGGCGTCGTCACCGCTGGCGGCGTCGAGCTGGTCGAGGGCGAGTACGCGCTGACCCTCGAGGTCAGTGGCTCCGCCGGCGATGACCGCGCCATCGCGCTGCTCCCGCGCGGCGGCTTCGTGCTGCTCGATACTGCAACGACCCCCGAGCTCGAAGCGGAGGGGCTCGCCCGCGACCTCATCCGCGCCGTGCAGGATGCGCGCAAGGCGGCCGGCCTCGAGGTCAGCGACAGGATCGTGCTGGAGATCGTCCTTGACGAGCCGAGTCTGCACACGCTCGAGCCGCACGCGCTCTGGATCGCGGAGGAGACCCTCGCGACCGGCTTTGCCTTCATCCCGCTCACCGTGCCGCTCGAGGGCGGAGAGGGAGCGATCACCTTCGGCCCCGCCGGCACCGCCATCATTCGCATTGAAAAGGTCGAGGCCGCGGATGTCTGATCCGCTCGAGAACGATGACGCTGACCGCGCGGCCGCCGACGCCGTCTACGCGGCGCTCCTGGCGCGCCTCGGCGAGGCGAGCATCCGCCCGCGCCTGGCGCCGACCCGCCGCGCCGTCGAGATCCTCGGCGACCCGCAGCGGGCCTACCCGGTCATCCAGATCGCCGGCACCAACGGCAAGACCTCGACCAGCCGGATGATCGAGAGCCTTCTGCGCGCTCACGGGCTGCGCGTCGGATTGTTCACCAGCCCGCACCTGGAGCGCGTCAATGAGCGGATCGTCCTCGATGGCGAGCCGATCTCGGATCGCAGACTCGCCGAGAACTGGCAGGACGTCGAGCCCTACCTGCGGATGACCGACGTCGAACTCGCTGAACAGGGCGAGGCGCCGCTCTCCTACTTCGAGGCGCTCACGGTGCTCGCCTACGCAGCCTTTGCCGACGCCCCCGTCGATGTCGCCGTGATCGAGGTCGGGATGGGCGGCGAATGGGATTCGACAAACGTCGCCGACGCTCAGGTAGCTGTCTTCACGCCGATTGCCCTCGACCACACTGCCCGCCTCGGCTCCACGATCGAGGAGATCGCGCGCACGAAATCCGGCATCGTGAAGCCGCTCGCAGCCGTCGTCTCGGCGAGGCAGGTCCCCGAGGCAGAGGCGGTGCTGCGCCACGCGGCCGAGGTGACCGAGTCCTCGCTCGCTATCGAGGGCGCGGAGTTTGACGTCGAATCGACCACGGTCGCCGTCGGCGGCCAGGTCATCACCGTCCGCGGCCTCGTCACCACCTACGAGCAGCTACTCCTGCCGTTCTTCGGCGACCACCAGGCCGAGAACGCGGCGGTCGCCGTCGCGGCGGTCGAGACCTTCCTCGGCGGAGGCACGCAGGAGCTGACCGGCGACGTCCTTGACGAGGGCTTCGCGGCCGCCACCTCGCCCGGACGCCTGCAGGTGGTGGGACTCGCGCCGCGCACCATCGTCGATGCGGCGCACAATCCTCACGGCGCCGCCTCCCTCGCCGCCGCGCTCGACCGCTACTTCGACTTCGACCGGGTGACGGCCGTGCTCGGCGTGCTGGCCGAGAAGGACGCCGAGGGGATTCTCCGCGCGTTGCTCCCGGTCGTGGACGAACTGATCGTCACGACGGCGCCCAGCGACCGCGCCCTGCCCGCCGCCGAACTCGCGGCCCTTGCCCGCACGGTGTTCCCGGAGGAGGCGGTCCGCGTTGCCGAGGACCCGCACGGAGCGCTCACCGCGGGTCGCGTCCTCGCCAGTCGCACTGACAAGGGCGCGTTGCTGGTCACCGGCTCCATCACGCTCGTTGGCAGCACGATCACCGTCGCCCGCGACGAGAAGTGGTTGGGGTCGTGACAGCCGGACGCTCACGCCGCACGCGAACCGTGCGTGAGAGCCTCGGCTCGATCGTGCTCGGCTTCGAGGCGGTCATCGTTGTCCTCGCGACGCTCGTCGGCTTCGGGCTGAAGGTCGCTGATCCGGTGGTCGTGCTCGTCTCAGGAGCGGTGCTCTGCCTTGCGCTGGTCGCCACCGTCGGCCTTCTCAATCGCCTGGTCGGGTTCCGGGTCGGCTGGGTGCTCCAGTTCGTTATCGTGGCCTCGGGCCTGCTGGTCCCGATCATGTACGTCGTCGGTGGCGCCTTCGTGGCGCTGTGGACGTACTGCATGGTGACCGGCACCCGCCTCGACGCACAGACCCGCCGGGCGGCGGACCCCACCGATCCCACCGAAGGAGACCGCTGAACCATGGCAACCCAGGAGACCCTCGTCCTCGTCAAGCCCGACGGCGTCGCCCGCAACCTCACCGGTGAGATCCTTCGCCGCATCGAGGCGAAGGGCTATTCCCTCGTCGATGTGAAGCTCGTCGAGGCCGACCGCGGGCTACTCGCCGCCCACTACGCCGAGCACGAGGGCAAGCCGTTCTACGAACCCCTCGTCGAGTTCATGGAGAGCGGCCCGATTGTCGCCCTCCGCATCGCCGGCGACCGCGTCATCGAAGGCTTCCGCGCCCTCGCCGGAACCACCGACCCCACCACGGCGGCGCCGGGCACGATCCGCGGCGACCTGGGACGCGACTGGGGTCTCAAGGTTCAGCAGAACCTCGTGCACGGGTCCGACTCCGAGGAATCCGCCGCTCGCGAACTCGCTCTCTGGTTCGCCTGAGTATTCTGATCGGCCTGAGCGTAGCTGGCCTGCGGCGCTCAGGTCTCCCGAGGCGATCCGCTTACCGTGACGGTGTCCGTCACAGGTAGGCGAGCACGTCCAGCCGCACCTGCGCCAGGACGGCGATGAGCAGGTAGCAGAGCAGCGTGAGGAACGGGGTCCAGCCGTAGGCCGCCCGCGCGACGCGGCGGACCGCCGACGGAACCGGGTACACGCCCTCGCGGAGATTGCGCAGCGTCACGAGCCAGAAGCCGGGAATGACGACTGCCCACGTGAGCATGCACCAGGGGCACAGCGTTCCGAGAGCGTAGATGCTCGTCGCGACGAGCCAGCCGACGAAGACCAGCGCCAGGACGAAGCCGGCGTTGAACACTGCCCAAAACCACCGGTCAAAACGAGCGCCCGCGAGAAGACCTGCTCCCACAACGATGGGCGCGATCCATGCGGCGAGCCCGATCAGTGGATTCGGGAAACCGAAGATCGCGCCCTGTGCGGAGTTCAGATTCGCGCTGCACTGCACGAGGAGGCTGAAGTCGCAGCCGAGGCTCGCGTCGGGGTTCTCAAGGGCAGCGAACTTGTCATTCGTCAGGGCGAACGCGGCGGTCCAGCCGATGATCCCGAGCACGATCAGCAGGACGGCGAAAACGACGGGACGCTGCTGGGTGGGGGTGCCGGGCACCCCGGGATTGCTGGACACCGGGGGATTATGGCATGCGCCGGATCAACGCCTCTGGGAATGCGTGCGATAATCGGAGCCGTCGGTCCGGGAGACTCCGCACCGACGCGAAGAAGGTTTACCGGGCGAGTACCGGGCCACAGGAGATCGATAGCGTTCCGCGAATGGACGTGCCCGGTCTCCGCTCCACCGAGAGACGACCGCTGGTCGCACGACGGTGGAGTACGTGTCGGATAGTCAGTTCCGAGAGTGAAGCTGCACCCGGAGTCTGCGCCACGTGAGCGATGGGACCGGGGGAGCGGAAGGATTCGCGACGGGCCGAGGCCCCTCGCACGAGAGAAGCATCCGGGGAAACGGCGCGGCGAACGACCCGGCCGAGGAGTGCACCAGGAATGGTGGAAGACAACAGTACGAGCGGATCCGATCAGGACCGCGACGAGCCCCGCAGCGGGGCCAGAAAGATCAGCCGCCTCTTCGGTGCCCGCCGGACGACCCGGCGGGCCGAGTCGAGCGCGCCAGCGACAGGGGAGACGATCATCGACAGCAACGAGACCGACCAGACCGGCAATGACGGCACCGGGCAGGCGGAGGCTTCTGCCGACGTGTCGACGCAGACACAGGATGAGTCGACGCAGACACGTGGTGTGTCCACGCAGGAGTCGGACGTGTCCACAGCGGCGTCCGACCCGTCGACGCCGACCGGTACCGCGTTCGCTCCTGCGCTGCCACCGGCGGCCGCTGAGCAGGAGGAGCCGCGCCGGCCCGCCCTGCCCTCCACGTCGCTCCTGTTCCAGGCCCCTGTCCTGCCCGACTACGTCGAGCTGACCCCGCTGCCTCCGCGAGGAGCCCCCCTCGGTGTCCGCGACGAGCGGGAGGAGCGGGACGCCCCTGCGGACGAGCAGGGCTCGGTCCGACGCCGCTCGCGACGCCGGAGCGGCGAGAGCGATCGAGCCGGATCGGACGACCCTGAGCAGACCGTCGTCCGGGTCCGCCAACCGCGCGCACCCCGCGAGGCGCGCGAACCCGAGCTGATTACCGAGCCGCAGCGCATCAAGGGCTCGACTCGGCTCGAGGCCAAGAAACAGCGCCGTCGCGACGGCCGCGACGCGGGCCGCCGCCGGACTGTCGTCACCGAGTCTGAGTTCCTCGCTCGCCGCGAGGCCGTCGCCCGCGTGATGGTCGTGCGTTCGAGGCAGGACAGCATCCGCATCGGTGTGCTCGAGGACGGCGTGCTCGCTGAGCACTACGTCGCCCGCTCCCAGGAGGCGTCGCTCATCGGCAACGTCTACCTCGGTCGCGTGCAGAATGTTCTGCCGAGCATGGAGGCCGCCTTCGTCGACATCGGGCGCGGCCGCAACGCCGTGCTCTACTCCGGCGAGGTCGACTGGGACGCCGCGAACAACGCCGGCGGCCCCCGCCGGATCGAACTCGCACTCAAGCCCGGCGATCGTGTCCTCGTGCAGGTCACGAAAGACCCGGTCGGTCACAAGGGTGCCCGTCTGACCAGCCAGATCTCGCTGCCCGGCCGCTACCTCGTGTACGTGCCCAACGGATCGATGAACGGCATCTCGCGCAAGCTTCCCGATACCGAGCGCGCGCGCCTGAAGAAGATCCTCAAGGAAGTGCTGCCCGAGAACGTCGGTGTCATCGTCCGCACGGCTGCCGAGGGCGCCACCGAGGAGCAGCTCACGGTGGACGTCGAGCGCCTCACCGCGCAGTGGACCGCGCTGAGCGAGAAGGCCGCGACGGGCCAGGCGCCGGCGCTTCTCCACAGCGAGCCTGACCTCCTCATCAAGATCGTGCGCGACGTCTTCAACGAGGACTTCGAAAAGATGGTGATCGCCGGCGACGATGCCCGCGAGACGATCGAGCTCTACCTCAGCCAGGTCGCTCCCGATCTGCTCGAGCGTGTCGAGATCTACACCGGCGAGCAGGACGCCTTCGACGAGTTCCGCATCACGGAGCAGATCGAGAAGGCTCTGGAGCGCAAAGTGTGGCTGCCCAGCGGCGGCTCGCTCGTGATCGACCGCACGGAGGCCATGACCGTCGTCGATGTGAACACCGGCAAGTTCGTCGGCTCGGGCGGCAACCTCGAAGAGACGGTCACGAAGAACAATCTCGAGGCGGCGGAGGAGATCGTCCGCCAGCTGCGGCTGCGTGACATCGGCGGCATCATCGTCGTCGACTTCATCGACATGGTGCTCGAGTCCAACCGCGACCTCGTCCTGCGGCGCCTGGTCGAGTGCCTGAGCCGCGACCGCACCAAGCACCAGGTGGCCGAGGTCACCTCGCTCGGACTCGTGCAGATGACCCGCAAGAAGCTCGGGCTCGGTCTGCTCGAGACGTTCAGTGAGAACTGCGAGGTGTGCGCCGGCCGCGGTGTCATCGTGCACCACGATCCGGTGCTGAAGCACCGCTCGACCGCCGCGCCGCAGCAGGAGCAGCGCCGCCGCGGCAGGGGCGGCGATCAGCAGTCCGCCTCCGGTCGCTCGAATGGGACGTCCACGGCTGCCGCGAAGCCGGTGAGTACGCACGCCATCACTGACGACGCCAAGAACGCCCTCGCGCAGATCGCCGCAAGCACCATCCAACCGCCGGCGATGCGCCAGGCGGCGGAGGACGTGGCCGCGCTGGTCGAGGACGCCACCGGAACCGAGCCGATCGCAGCCCCAGAGGAGGCGGTAGAGGAGCCACCCGCCGAGCCGGCGCCCCGTGGGGACCGTCCCGTTCGGGGTGAGCGTCGCCGCCGCAGCCGTGACCGCGAGCCTCGCCAGGAGAGCGCAGAGGCGCCCGACGAGCAGGTCGCCGAGCTTGCCGCGGCGGCACTCCTCGACATCCCGATCCCGCCGGCTCCTGTGACGCCACCGCGTCGGGTTCGCAGCGACGTGGCCGAGCACCTGCTCGACTCCGTGCTCGATGCGCTGCCCGCGCCCAAACAGCCGGGCCAGGGTCGGGCCAGGAGCCGCCGCGTCACCACCGCCGCGCTCACCGGCGTCGCCGTCATCCCCGAGCAGACCCCGCGGCGCGCCGACCAGCAGTAGCTGCCGGGGAAGCGCTTAGGAGGGCCCGGTGGCCGGCGAGAGTCGGCACCGGGCCTCCTCACGGTCGCGCCCCCTGACCCGCAAGCCGCTGTCTCGGAGCCGCTCGACCAGCTCCCGCATGCTGACGTGCGTCGCGCCGGCGGCGATCAGCTCCGCGATCCGCTCCTCCGGCACGTCATAGTGGTCGAGGTCGAAGCCGCGCTCCGGTACTCCGGCGCGTCGAGCGAACGCGTGCAGCTCCTCCAGCGAGACGTCGCTCACGAGGTGCGCCCAGAGCGCGCCGTGAGCCGGCCAGCGTGCTGTGTCGACGAGGATGGCCACGCCTTGATCGTAGGCGGCGCGTCGCCGCCACGCCCGCCCGCAGCTCCGCTAGCGTGACCAGGTCGTCGGTCGGAGGACGCAGCCCCAGGGGTGCGTGCGTTTGACCGCGGAGTGCGGAACCCGTACTCTTGACCGTTGGTGTGGCGCGATCCATGTGCTCACGCAGATTTCCGTTGTCGCTCCGCCCCTCCGGGGGTGCCGGCCGCGGTGCCGGTTCCCTCTTCATCGTGAGGAGACGGGTACGAACCGGAAGACCGGGGCAGAGCCCCGTCCCTACAAGCCCCGGATGGCGCCTCCGCTCCGTCCAGACGAGAAACAGGTACGAGAAGTGGTTTACGCAGTTGTGCGCGCCGGCGGTCGGCAGGAGAAGGTCGAGGTCGGCACCATCGTGACGATGGACCGTGTCAAGGCCGACGAGAACGGCACCGTGCAGCTTCCTGCCGTGCTGCTCGTCGATGGTGAATCGATTACCTCGGATGCGGCGACCCTCGCGGGCGTCACCGTCACCGCCGAGGTGCTCGAGGACCTGCGCGGTCCGAAGATCATCATCCAGAAGTTCAAGAACAAGACCGGTTACAAGAAGCGCCAGGGGCACCGTCAGGACCTCACGCGCGTCAAGGTCACTGGAATCAAGTAGTCCTGCACAGTAATTGAGCTGACCCGTGAGGCGAGCCATCGCACGCGGGCATCAGCATGGGGCTGCGGCCCCCCGGTCTCGAGGAGATGAGAAATGGCACACAAGAAGGGCGCGAGTTCCACTCGCAACGGTCGCGACTCGAACGCGCAGCGTCTCGGCGTCAAGCGCTTCGGCGGCCAGGTCGTGAGCGCGGGCGAGATCATCGTCCGCCAGCGCGGAACCCACTTCCACCCGGGCGCGAACGTTGGCCGCGGTGGCGACGACACGCTGTTCGCCCTCTCGGCGGGCGCTGTCGAGTTCGGTCAGAAGGGCGGCCGCAAGGTCGTCAACATCGTGGCGGCCGCCCAGTAGGGTCGACCTCCTCGGCCGCACAGGCACAGGATGCAAGGGGCGGGCTTCGGCTCGCCCCTTGCGCGTTTTCCGGAGCTTCGGCTCCCCGTAGCGTTGGCATCTCGACGCCGCACACCTCTTCATCGGACGGATACACACCCATGGTCACCTTCGTCGACAACGTCACGCTGCACCTGCGTGCCGGCCACGGCGGGAACGGCTGCGTCTCCGTGCGTCGCGAGAAGTTCAAGCCCCTGGCCGGCCCGGACGGCGGCAATGGTGGTCACGGCGGAGACATCGTTCTCGTCGCCGACCCGCAGACCACGACCCTCCTCGGCTACCACCGTCACCCGCACCGCAATTCCGCGAACGGCGGACCGGGAATGGGCGACCACCGCGCCGGCGGCAACGGCGAACTGCTCGAACTCCCCGTCCCCATCGGCACGGTCGTCAAGTCGCCCGACGGCGAGGAACTGATCGACATGGACGAGCCGGGCCTGCGCTTTGTGATCGCCCCGGGCGGTCAGGGCGGGCTGGGCAACGCGTCGCTCGCCACGACGAAGCGCAAAGCCCCCGGTTTCGCACTGCTCGGGACGCCCGGGTGGGAGGGCGACGTCGTCCTCGAGCTCAAGACGGTCGCGGACGTTGCTCTGGTCGGCTTCCCCTCCGCGGGCAAGTCGAGCCTTGTCGCGGCCATCTCGGCGGCGAAGCCCAAGATCGCGGATTACCCCTTCACCACGCTCGCTCCCAACCTCGGCGTGGTCCAGGCGGGGGAGTCGCGCTTCACCGTCGCCGATGTTCCCGGCTTGATCGAGGGAGCCAGCGAGGGCAAGGGCCTGGGTCTGGAGTTCCTGCGCCACGTCGAGCGCTGTACCGCGCTGGTGCACGTGCTTGATTGCGCGACGCTCGAGCCGGGCCGCGATCCGCTGACAGATCTCGACATCATCCTCGGCGAGCTCGCCGCCTACCCCGTCGGTGACGGCCAGGTCCCGCTGATCGAGCGTCCGCAACTGGTCGCCCTCAACAAGATCGACGTGCCTGAGGCAAAGGAGCTGGCCGATTTCGTCCGGACCGACCTGGAGGGCCGCGGGTACCGCGTCTTCGAGATCTCCGCCGTCAGCCACTCCGGGCTCCGACAGCTCACCTTCGCTCTGGCCGAGATCGTGGAAAAGCACCGCCTTGAGCTCGCCGCCGTGCCCCGCGTCGAGCGGATGACGATCCGCCCGCGCGCCGTCGACGAGAAGGACTTTGATATCAAGGTCGAGGGCGGGTCCTACGGGAACGTCTACCGCGTCCTGGGCACGAAGCCCGAGCGCTGGGTCTCCCAGACCGACTTCACCAACGACGAGGCCGTGGGATTCCTCGCCGACCGCCTGGCGAAGCTGGGCGTCGAAAACGGCCTGTTCTCGGCCGGAGCCGTCGCCGGCTCCACCGTCGTCATCGGACCGGGCGACGGAGTCGTCTTCGACTGGGAGCCGACACTCACCTCGACCGCCGAGCTGATCACCGCCCCTCGGGGTACCGACATGCGGCTCGATGAGAACCAGCGCAAGACCCGCAACGAGCGCCGCGAGGACTACTTCGAGCGGATGGACGCCAAGGCACAGGCCCGCGCCGAACTCGAGCGTGAGCGCCAAGGCGGGGTCTGGCGAGTCGCGGACGAGGAGGATGGCCAGGCAGACTGACTTCTCGGCCGTCAGGGCGTCTGCCAATAGGGCGTCTGCCAATACACTGGCCGGATGCCGCACACGACCCACGACAGCAGCGTGCTGACCGAACGCTTCGCCGCGTCCCGCGCCGCCTCCCGTTCCCTCAGGAGTGCGACGACCGACCTCAAGAACCGTGCGCTGGTGGCCATCGCCGAGGCGGTGCGCACGAGCGCCGCGCGGGTGGTCCCGGCGAACGAGCTCGATCTCGAACGTGGCCGGGCGAGCGGCATGAGTGCGGGCCTGCAGGACCGCCTCCGACTGGACCCGGCCCGCCTGGGGTCTCTCGCCGACGCCGTCCTGGCTGTTGCGGGGCTGACCGATCCTGTCGGGCAGACCGTTCGCGGCTCGAACCTCCCACAGGGCGCCTCGCTGACACAGGTACGGGTGCCATTCGGCGTCGTCGGAGCGATCTACGAGGCGCGGCCGAACGTCACCATCGACATCGCGGCGCTCGCACTGAAGAGCGGCAACGCCGTGATCCTGCGCGGAGGCAGCGCCGCCGAGAACACGAACCGCGTGCTGGTGGAGCTGCTCCAGGATGCCGTCGCCTCCGTCGGGCTACCGGCTGCGCTGGTGCAGACGGTCGATGACCACGGCCGCGAGGGCGCGAAGGCACTGATGCGCGCGCGCGGCTACGTCGATGTCTTGGTGCCGAGGGGGAGTCCCGGCCTGATCGAGTCGGTCGTCACGGAGTCGACCGTGCCGGTCATCGAGACCGGCGCCGGAGTAGTCCATATCTTTCTCGATGCGAGTGCCGACGAGCAGTGGGCGGTCGACATCGTGCACAACGCCAAGGTGCAGCGGCCGAGCACCTGCAATGCCCTCGAGACGCTTCTGGTGCACCGCGACGCGGCCGAGCGCCTCCTCCCACCCGTCCTGGGCCGCCTCGCGGAGGCGGGCGTCACCGTTCACGGCGATGAACGCGTGCTCGCCCTGCACCCGGCTGCGGTCCCGGCGACGGAGGAGGACTGGTCGGCCGAGTACTACTCGCTCGACGTCGCCGTGGCCGTCGTCGATGACCTCGACGCCGCACTGGTGCACATCGACCGGTACTCGACGCACCACACCGAATCGATCGTGACGAACGACCTCGCCAGCGCCGAGCGTTTCCTCGCCGAAGTCGACTCCGCGGTGGTGATGGTCAACGCCTCCACTCGCTTCACCGACGGAGGTGAATTCGGATTCGGCGCCGAGGTCGGCATCTCGACGCAAAAGCTGCATGCGCGTGGGCCGATGGGGCTGCCCGAGCTCACGACGACGAAGTGGCTGCTGCGTGGAGCAGGGCAGATCCGAGCCTGAACGCGGGGTGGCAGGTGGGCTGATCCGTCGCCCGTGCCATCCGGGTACACTCGACGGAGCCCCGCCGGGGCGTCCACGACCTCCAAGGAGCACTGCATGTCCCTCGCGACGACCGTCCTCGCCGAAGCAGCGGCCCACGCGGAGCTTCCGTTCCCCCCGATCGTGTTCGGCCTGATTGCCGCGATCGCCTTCACCGCCCTCGGCTTTGTCACCTGGAGCTACCGCGATGTCGCCAACCGCCACTCGCACAAGACCGGCGCAGGGTCGCAGGACCAGCACGGTCACGGCCACTAGCCCGGGAGCCTCGCGATCGTGACATCCGCCCCGAGCGGAGACACTCGGCGTCCCCGTATCGGCGTGATGGGCGGCACCTTTGACCCGATCCACCACGGACACCTGGTTGCCGCCTCGGAGGTCGCGCAGTCGTTCGATCTTGACGAAGTCGTCTTCGTGCCCACCGGTCAGCCGTGGCACAAGAAGACGGTCACCTCGGCTGAGCACCGCTATTTGATGACAGTGATTGCGACGGCGTCCAACCCGACGTTCACCGTGAGCCGCGTCGATGTCGACCGCGTGGGGACGACCTACACGATCGATACTCTTCGTGACATTCACGCCGCCCGTCCCGACGCCGAACTGTTCTTCATCACCGGCGCCGACGCAGTCGCCCAAATCCTGAGCTGGAAGGACTACGACGAACTCTGGGAGCTAGCCCACTTCGTCGCGGTCAGCCGGCCTGGCCATGTTCTCAACGTTTCGGGATTGCCGGCCCAAGACGTATCCTTGTTGGAAATTCCGGCGCTAGCGATTTCCTCGACGGATTGTCGGAGCCGCGTAAACCGGGGTCATCCGGTCTGGTATCTGGTTCCCGACGGTGTCGTCCAGTACATCTCGAAGCACCACCTGTATCGGAGTACGTCATGACAGTTCAGCCCGAGGAGAAGCCGCTCACCCGGCGCGAGATCCGCGAGCGAGAAAGGCGCGAGGCCGGTGCGGCCCCCGCCGCCGCTCCGACGACATCCCGCCGGGCTGCCACCGCCTCCGCGACAACCGCCGGCGACATGCCGGTTCTCACCCCTACCCAGGCGATGCGGATCACCCCCGTCGCCCCGAGCCCCGCGAGCGAACCCGATCTGCGGACGTCGTCGCTCGACATCGTCGCGACCGAGAACGCGACCGGTCGTCCCCTCACTCGGCGGGAACTGCGGGCGCTCCTCGCGCAGCAGCAGGCCGAGAATGTCGCCGCCGCACCAGAGACCGAGCGGTCCTCCCGCTTTGGGGACGTGGAGGACGCTTTCGAGCGCACCTCCTCGGTCCCGCCGGCCGGAACCGTTGCCGTCGAACAGACCGCGGACGAGACGCGCGACGCTGAGCCCGTGTCCGGGGACGTCGAGACGGGCACCGCGCAGGAGTTGTCGGCCGGTGACCCCTCCGGTCCCACGCCGTCGGATGACCCCGCCTCCGAGACGGATGACAGCCCGGAGGAGGCCGACAAGCCCGCGGCAGAGGACGAGTCCGGGCAACCACACCTGAACACCGCGCTCTTCGCTGCCGTCGGCGGCTCCCTCGACATCGCGGACGAGAAGGCGACCGAGATCACCGGCAACTTCCACCCGCCGATCGAGCACCTCGCCATTACCGAGGAACTCGACAGCAAGTCACAAGAAGAGGTCGATGCTTCGTTTGACTCGCTCATCGCGAGCGGAGTCGCCGCTACCGGCGCCGTCACGACCACCAACGCCCTGATCCTGCCGTCGACCGGCTCGGGTGCCACCGCCAGCACGGACACGGGAGAAATCCTGGTCACCGGCTCGTTCGATCTGCCCCGCAGCCTCGGCTCGACCGGCCAGCACCCCAATCTTTACGACTCGCCGGACGTCGACCGTTACGTCGACCGCATCGACCGCGAGCAGCCCGAAGGCGAATCCGAGCCGGTCCGCGCCTCGAGCGCCGTGTCGACCCACGCCGCCGGCACGTCGATGATCGCGCCGCAGAAGCGCGCAGGCATCAGCGTGCCCGTTGTCCTGGCGATCACGGCAGCCGTCCTCCTCGTCGCCTCCATCGCGCTGTTCGTCGGTGGCTTCGTGCTCAACATCTTCTGATCTCCACCACCGACACTGAAGGCTTCATGACTGCGACCGACTCCGCCCGCGCCCTGCTTCAACTCGCGGCCACCGCCGCCGACTCCAAGGGCGGAGAGGATCTCGTCGCGCTCGACGTCTCGGGGCCGCTGCCTCTGGTCGACATCTTCCTCCTCGCCACAGGTCGCTCGGAGCGAAACGTGGTCGCCATCGCAAACGAAGTCGAGGACCGACTGCACGAGTCTGGAGCGAAGCTCTTGCGCAGGGAGGGGCGAGCCGAGGGACGCTGGATCCTGCTCGACTTCGGCGATCTCGTCGTTCACGTCTTCCACGAGGAGGACCGGATGTACTACTCCCTCGAGCGCCTGTGGAAGGACTGCCCGACAGTCCCGTTCACCCTCGACCAGCCTGTCTCGGCAGACTCCTCGGCTGCAACGAACTGACGAACACGCCCGGCGGCGGGAGTCAATTTCGCTTCACGAAGATCGTGTTGTACTTTATTCGAGTTGCTTCCGCTGGGCGGCGACAGCACCGCAACGAGAAATCGACGACAGCACCACCCGCGGGTCCGTGGCGCAGCTGGTAGCGCACCTGCATGGCATGCAGGGGGTCAGGGGTTCGAATCCCCTCGGATCCACCACAAGGTCCGCACTCCGCCGGGAGTGCGGACCTTCGTCGTTAGGCGCGGCTCGCTGGCCCTACCTGCGAACCTGGCGCTCGGAGACACTGCTCGGCCTCGTGCCGCGATGCAGCCAGCTCCTCCTGAACTGAGGCGAGAGCCAGGCCGTTCGCGTACGAAAGACCGGCCAGCCGCTCCTCATGGTCCAGGGTGAGCTCCGCAGTGGAGCGATCGTGCTCCTTGCCGCGCCACCGGTAACGACGGGTATGCCACCGTCGCGCGCCTTGGCGCGACATGCTGCACGGTGATTCGGCCACACTGACCCCCATGTCAACCCGTTCGACTCGCAACCTCGTCACGCAATTCTCGATCGTTGACGCTCTGCTGGCAGGGCTCTTCGACGGAACCGTCACGAAAAAGGAGGTGAACGCGCACGGCGACTTCGGCCTCGGCTGTGGCGAGCACATGGATGGCGAACTCGTCGTCCTGGACGGCGTGCACCGCCTGTTCCGGGGTGACGGTTCGGTCGCGGTCCTCGGCGAGGAGGACAGAATCGCCTTCGCCGAGGTCGCTCGCTTCGAGCCCGACCATGTCGTGCCCGTCGCAGGACTGGCTTCCCTCGACGCTCTCCTCGCGGCGGTCCGAGCGCTGGTCCCCAGCCCGAACGTCATCGTCGGCATGCGCCTTCGTGCCGGGGTCAAGGCTCTTGTTCTGCGCCAGTTGACCGCTCAAACGAAGCCGTACCAGGCGTTCGAGGAGGTGAAAGACGATCAGCGGGAAGTCCACGTCGAGGAGGTCGAGGGCACGCTCCTCGGCTTTATCGGTCCGCACTTCTTTCAGGGCGTCACCGCCGCTGGCCTGCACACCCACTTCGTCGACACCACCGGCGCTGTGGGAGGCCACGTGCTCGCCGCCTCCGGGATCACGGGCGAGCTCGCGGTCGAGCAGTACGGGGGCATGACGGTCCACCTGCCCGAGTCGACGGACTTTCTCGATGCGAAGCTGGACGGCGCCACAGAGGGCACTTCAGCGATCCGCGCCGTCGACACCGAGGACCCCCACTGAGCCCCCCTACCCTGGACCCATGCCCACTCTGCGCGACGTCCACGCCGTCATTGACCGACTCTGGCCCGAAGCGGCCGCCGAAGACTGGGACGCGCCAGGCCTCGTTACCGGCGACCCCGGCGCCTCTGTCGAGCGCATCCTCCTCACGATCGACGTGGTCGCCGACACCGTGGCGGAGGCCGTCGACGGCGGTTTCCACTTGCTCCTCGCGCACCATCCTCTCCTCCTGCGAGGCGTGACCTCCATTGCCGAGGATGGCTACAAGGGCCGTCTGCTGGCCGACCTGATCCGCGGTGGCTGCGCCCTGGTCTCGGCGCACACGAACGCCGACATCGTGGCTGACGGCGTCTCAGACGTGATCGCTGGCCGGCTCGGCTTGACCGGAGCGACGCCTGTCATCCCGGGTGCCGACCCGTCCGTCGGGCTCGGTCGCGTCGGCAATCTGCCGGAGGAGCTCACTCTCGGCCGCCTCGCCGCGGCCGTCGCCGAACTGTTGCCTCCGACGGCCGTGGGAGTGCGCGTTGCCGGCGATTACGAAACGCCCGTGCGGAGGGTCTCCCTCTGCGGTGGAGCAGGCGACTCCCTCCTGAGCGCCCCCGCGGTGCGCACAAGCGACGTCTACATCACGGCCGACCTGCGGCACCACCCGGCGTCGGAGGCACGTGAGAAGGCCATACACGGTACCGGTCCCGCCCTCATCGACGTCTCGCACTGGGCGAGCGAGTGGCTCTGGCTCGACGTCGCTGCCGCCGCGCTGCGGAAGGCGCTGCCGACGGTCACCGTCGAGGTGAGCGAGACGCGCACCGACCCGTGGGATTTCGCGATCGTGCACTGAGCGGTGGCCGGCACGGGAGAATAGACGCGGCACGCCCACCCTCCGTGCCGGGAACGAGGACAGTGACGTGAACGCCACCCCCGCCGACCAGCGCCAACTCCTGACTCTGGCGAGTCTGGATACGAGGGGCGCGCAGCTTCGCCATGCCCTCGCGACCCTCCCGCACATCGCGAAGATCCAGGCCATGCAGGCCCGTGACAACAACACCCGTCGCGCTCTCGCCGAGAAGGTCGGACGGCTCGAGGACGTGCGCACAGAGCTTGGTCGGATCGAGTCCGACGTCACCGTTGTCGAGAAGCGCCTCGCGCGCGACCGCGACCGCCTTCAGACCGCGTCGTCCGCAAAAGACATCGTGGCGCTGGAGGGCGAAATCACCTCCCTCGTCAAGCGCCGCGGCGATCTCGAGGACATCGAGCTCACGCTGATGGAGCGGATCGAGGGGATCGAAGGCGAGGTCGCCGCGGCGCAGGCCGAGCGCGACGATGTCGTGGCAGCACTGGCAGCCCTCGCCGAGGAGCGCGACGCCCAGGCCGAGAAGCTGCGTGACAAGCAGGACGCGCTCGCCCGCGATCGCGCGTCGCTTGTCACTACTCTTCCCGAGGACCTCGTCGAGCTCTACGAGAAGCAGCGCGCCCGCTATGGCGTCGGCGCGGCCCTCCTTCGCGGGAAGGTCTCCGAGGGTAGCGGAGTCACGCTGACGGAGTCCGACCTGTCCTGGATCCGTGCGACCGCGCCCGACGAGGTCGTCCTCTGCCCCGACAGCGGTTGCATTCTCGTGCGCGGTGAGGAGTCCACCCTCGCGTGAGCCGTACACTGGCTTGGCGAACGGGCCGGCAAGACGGTCGCGTCACCGGAGCGAGAGTTCCGGTGCCGAGGAACGTCCGGGCTCCGCAGAGCAGGGCGGTGGGTAACACCCACCCGGGGTAACCCGCGAGACAGTGCCACAGAAAACAGACCGCCGCAGACTCCGGTCCGCGGTAAGGGTGAAACGGTGGTGTAAGAGACCACCAGGGGCCGGAGCGATCCGGTCCGCTCGGTAAACCTCGCCCGGAGCAAGGTCAGACAGAGGACGATGCGGCTGCTCGTCGGGTCCTCGGGTAGACCGCTGGAGGGTCGTGGCAACGCGACTCCGAGAGAGATGGCCGTCCAGCGCCCGCCGAGAGGCGCGGCGTGAACAGAACCCGGCGTACCAGCCGACCCCTTCGCCGGGGGGGTGCCCCGCCCCGGCGGGGCACCCCCCGTCTCCACCTCCTCAGCGTGTGCTCTCGGGACGCCCTTCCTCGCGTGTCGCTGGAGATGACACGTCCACCGACGTGCCGCCCCCTTCAAGGCGATCCGTCGAAA
>NZ_JABRPL010000001.1:0-420217 GCF_013249015.1 Rathayibacter agropyri | reverse complement strand
CGCGTGTCAGCGTTTCGCCGCAGCCGCTCGCGACCCGCTCTGCGAAAGTCTCCCGTCGCGGAGCCGACTGCGCCACGGCGGGCAGGGACCGCCGTGGAGACAAGCACCGCTCAAGGCGATCCGTCGAAACGCGTGTCAGCGTTTCGCCGCAGCCGCTCGCGACCCGCTCTGCGAAAGTCTCCCGTCGCGGAGCCGACTGCGCCACGCCGGGCAGGGACCGCCGTGGAGACAAGCACCGCTCAGCGCGATCCGACTCCGGCGAGGGCAGCGGCGCCGAGGATGCCGGCATTGTTGCGGAGAGCCGCGGGGACGATCGGGGTGCGCAGTTCCAGCAGGGGGAGGAACTCCTCGTGGTGCTTCGAGATGCCTCCGCCGACGATGAAAAGGTCTGGCCAGAGGAGGGCCTCGAGGTGTGAGTAGTAGCGCTGAAGCCGCTTCGCCCAGTGCTTATAGTCGAGGTCGTCCCGCTCCTTCGCCGCGAACGAAGCCTTCTTCTCGTAGTCGCCGCCGTGGATTTCGAGGTGACCGAGTTCCGCGTTGGGGATCAGCACGCCGTTGTAGATCTGGGCGGTGCCGATACCTGTGCCGAGCGTGGTCATGACGACCAGTCCGTCCTTGTCTTTCGCAGCTCCGAAGCGCGACTCGGCGTATCCGGCGGCGTCCGCGTCGTTGACGAAGGAGATGGTGCGCCCGATCGCGTCCTCGAACAGCTTCTCGGCCTCCAGGCCGATCCACTCGTCCGAGACATTCGCCGCCGACATGGTTCGCCCGTGCACAACGGCGGCGGGGAAGCAGATTCCGACGGGGGCGCTCGACGGCAGATCCGGAATCGCCTCCAGGATCCGCTCGACTGTCGCGACGATGTCCTTCGGCCGACCGCCTACAGGGGTGGGGAGCTTCATCCTGTCGCTGAGCAGTGACCCGCCGCCCAGGTCAACCGAGGCTCCCTTGATGCCTGTTCCGCCGATGTCGATCCCGATGGCCGTTGCCTCAGCTGTCATACGCGTCATGCTAGCGAAGCGCGAAGGAAGCGGCGCGCTGGCGGCCGGCATAGGATCGCCGCATGACTGACGGCGACGCGAACTCCTGGTGGTACAACCTCAAAGCCGGCGCGGTGGAGCAGGGCTTCGTGTCCCCTTCCGTTGACCGGGTCGGACCTTTTTCCTCACGGGAGGAGGCGGCGCACGCGCTCGAGCGGCTGCACGAAAACAGCCGCAGGTGGGCCGAGGAGGACGCTGCCGAGGACTAGGGCCGACTATTCGTAGCTGTGCTCTGTGCCGGGGTAGGTGCCGGACTCGACGTCCTCCCGGTAGGCGGTCACTGCTCCGGTGAGCACTCCGCGGAGGTCGGCGTACTGCTTGACGAAGCGGGGGATGCGTCCCGTGGTGAAGCCAGCGAAGTCGGTCCAGACCAGCAGTTGGCCATCGACGTGGGGGCCGGCGCCGACTCCGATCGTCGGGATGCGCAACTCCTCGGTGACCTGGCGAGCGGCGTCTGCCGGCACCATCTCAAGGACAACGGCGAAAGCGCCTGCGTTTTGGACAGCGCGGCCGTCCGCGAGCAGTTGCTCCAGCCCCTCACCGCGACCCTGCACCATGTGGCCGCCGAGTCCGTGCTCGCTCTGAGGCGTGAATCCGATGTGAGCCATGACCGGGATGCCCGCTTCGACGATGCGGCGGATCTGCTCCGCCGAGCGCACGCCCCCCTCAAGCTTCACCGCGTGGGCGTGAGTCTCCTTCATGAAGCGGAACGCAGTGTGCAGCGCGTCGTCGGCTCCGGACTCGTAGGAGCCAAACGGCATGTCCGCGACGACGAAGGCGCGCTCGACGGCCCCCGCCACCGCTCGTGCCAGGGGAATCAGCTCGTCCACCGTGACCGGCAGGGTCGTGTCGTAACCAAGGACGGTGTTGCCGGCGGAGTCGCCGACGAGGAGAAAGTCGATGCCCGCCTCGTCGAAGATCTTCGCGGTCAGTTGGTCGTAGCTGGTCAGACCCGTGATGCGCACGCCCGACTCCTTCGCGTTCTGGAAGTGGCGGGTTCGAACGCGTTTCACGGGCTGCGCTGACATGGCCGCCACTCTACCGGCGCCCCCGCCGCGACCCGCGGGCGCCGGTCGGAGGCAGTAGCCTGAAGGGCGAAACAGAAGGAGTCTGGATGGACAAGCAACGGGACTTCGTTCTTCGCACGATTGAAGAGCGAGGGATCAAATTCGTTCGCCTCTGGTTCACGGACGTCGTCGGCACGCTGAAGTCAGTCGCGATCGCGCCCGCCGAGGTCGAGGGGGCGTTTGCCGAGGGCCTCGGGTTCGACGGCTCAGCCATTGAGGGCCTGACCCGCTCGTTCGAGGCCGACGTGCTTGCGCATCCTGACCCGTCCACGTTCCAAATCCTGCCGTGGCGGGGTGAGATCGATCCGACGGCGCGGATGTTCTGCGACATCACCACGCCCGATGGTCAGCCTGCGGTCGCCGATCCGCGGAACGTGCTCAAGCGCACCCTCGCCAAGGCGGCTGAGCGCGGCTTCACGTTTTACACACATCCCGAGATCGAGTTCTACCTCCTGAAGTCTTCGACGTTTGGCGCCGAGGGGCCCGAGCCCGTCGACTCCGCAGGGTATTTCGACAACGTCCCCGGTGGCACCGCGCACGACTTCCGCCGACGCTCCGTTCGAATGCTGGAGGACCTCGGCATCTCGGTCGAGTTCAGCCACCACGAGGCCGGCCCCGGCCAGAACGAGATCGACCTCCGCTACGCCGACGCGCTGACGACGGCCGACAACATCATGACCTTCCGCACGGTCATCAAGGAGGTGGCGATCGAGCAGGGCGTGTACGCGACCTTCATGCCCAAGCCGCTCTCCGGCCACCCGGGCTCCGGCATGCACACCCACCTCTCGCTCTTCGAGGGCGACGTCAACGTGTTCTACGAGCAGGGCGCGCAGTACCAACTCTCCAAGCTTGGCCGCCAGTTCATCGCGGGGCTGCTCAGGCACGCTCCCGAGATCACGGCGGTGACGAACCAGTTCGTTAACTCCTACAAGCGGCTGTGGGGCGGCGACGAGGCGCCGAGCTACGTCTCCTGGGGCCACAACAACCGTTCGGCCCTGGTACGGGTACCGCTCTATAAGCCCAACAAGGGCCAGTCCTCGCGCATTGAGTACCGCGCGCTCGACTCCGCTGCGAACCCCTACCTCGCCTACTCGTTGCTTCTCGCCGCGGGTCTCAAGGGCATCGAAGAGGGCTACGAGTTACCGGCCGAGGCCGAGGACAATGTCTGGGCGCTCTCGGACGCCGAGCGCCGGGCGCTGGGATACGGCGCTCTGCCCGCGAGCCTTGACCGCGCCATTTCGCTGATGGAGGAGTCGGAGCTGGTCGCCGAGACGCTCGGCGAGCAGGTGTTCAACTTCGTGCTGCTCAACAAGCGGAAGGACTGGGCCGAGTACCGCGCGCAGGTCACTCCGTATGAGCTGCGCAGCAACCTCGAGATGCTCTGACCCCTCGGTCATGCCGCGCGAACGTTCACTCCGCGACATCGCGCGTCTCGGCTTCGCCGCTCTCGGCGAGACCGGGGCGCGCCTGGCGGAGGCGGAGGAGTTGGCCGGACGCGACCTCGAGTCCGTGCTGCCCGCCTTCGACACTGTCGCCGACCCGGATGCTGCGCTGAGCGCTCTGATCGGTCTGCTGCGTCAGCATCGCGTCCGGATGGACGACGTTCTCGCCGACGACGAGGCCCTCACCCGGCTCCTGCTCGTCATCGGTGCCTCTTCCGGTCTCGCCGACTTCCTGCAGCGCCGGCCGGACGAAATCGCGAGCCTCCTCGAGCCAGTGCCGACCCTGCCCGGACGCGCCGAGTTCACGAGCGAACTGCTCGATTCGGTAGGAGCCGTTGACGGCTTCTCGACGCTGCGGGACGAGGTGGGATGGGCTGCGCTGCGCGTGCGGTACCGGCGCCTGCTCACCCGCATCGTCGTGCACGACCTCAGCAGGCCCGACCCGGTCGCGGCAATCGACCGCGTCACGCGCGCACTCGCCGACCTGGCAGGAGCCACACTGGAGGCCGCACTCGCCGTCGCTCGCACCGAGCTCGTCGAGGGCACAGGTCCCGGTCGGTTTCCGCGGGATGACGTGGCGGCGACCCGGTTCGCCGTGATCGGCATGGGCAAGGCCGGCGCCTCCGAACTCAACTACGTCAGCGACGTCGACGTGATCTTCGTCGCCGAGGGCGATCCCGAGCACGAGCTCTCGAACGCGCGTGCTCTTGACATTGCCACACGCCTCGCCGTCCTGCTGATGCGGGGCACCTCCGCACCCGCGATGGAGCCCGAGTTGTGGGAGGTTGACCCTAACCTCCGTCCGGAGGGCAAGCAGGGCGCGCTCGTGCGCACTCTCGAGTCGCACATTACGTACTACGACCGCTGGGCGAAGAGCTGGGAGTTCCAGGCCCTGCTCAAGGCGCGCCCGCTCGCCGGCGACCCCGAGCTCGGCCGCGCGTACGTCAACGCCGTCGCCCCGAAGGTGTGGTCGAGCGCCTCCCGGGAGAACTTCGTCGAGTCCGTCCAGCGAATGCGCGAGCGAGTCACGGAGCACATCCCGCACGACGACGTGCACCACCAGATCAAGCTCGGCCCTGGCGGACTGCGCGACATCGAATTTACCGTCCAGCTGCTCCAGCTCGTGCACGGGCAAACCGATGACGAAATCCACATGCCCGGCACGCTCCTCGCCCTGGGCGCACTCGCCGACCGTGGCTATATCGGACGGTCGGCGGCGGAGGAGTTCGCGCACGACTACCGCGCGCTGCGCCTGCTCGAGCACCGCCTCCAGCTCCGTCGGCTCCGGCGCACGCACCTCATGCCGCGCGACGAGCACGAACTGCGCACCCTGGCGCGTTCCAGTGGCCTCGCCCGCACGGCGGAGGAACTGCTCACGGTCTGGAACGGCATCAAGCATCGGGTGCGCGATCTACATGAGCGCCTGTTCTACCGCCCCCTGCTCTCGGCCGTCGCGGCGCTCCCGGAGGGCGGCGCCGAGCTCTCGACGAGCCAGGCGGAGGCGCGCCTCGCGGCGATCGGCTTCACAGACTCGCGAGGCGCTCTCGCCCACATCGCGGCGATGACATCCGGCGTCTCCCGGCGCGCGAGTATCCAGCGCCACCTGGTGCCGGTGATGCTGCAATGGTTCGCCGACGGCGCCGATCCCGACTACGGGCTGCTCGCCTTTCGTCGGCTCAGTGATGCCCTCGGCGGCACGCCATGGTTCCTGCGGATGCTGCGCGACTCCTCCGGGGCAGCGAAGCGACTCACCACGGTGCTCTCGGGCTCGCGCTTCGTCGGCGAGCTGCTGGACGGCATTCCCGAGTCGGCTGCGTGGCTCGAGGACGACGACGCCCTCCGCCCGCGGGGCGCCACGCAGCTCGATGAGGAGGTGCGAGCAGTGCTTGCCCGCCACGAGACTCCCGATGCAGTGGCCTCCGTCCTGCGCTCGATGCGCCGGCGCGAGGTGTTGCGCACGGCGATGGGCGGCGTGCTTGGACTGAGCACGATCGAGGAGATCGCGGCGAGCCTCACCGACATCATCAGCGCACTGCTCAGCGGCGTGCTGACGGCAATCCGGCGCGGCAGTGCGACCCGGCCAGGCGCGGAGGTGGAGTTCGCGATCATTGGCATGGGGCGCTACGGAGGAGCAGAACTCGGCTTCGGCTCCGACGCCGACGTGATGTATGTCCAGCGCCCCGGCACCGCCGAGCCGCACCCGGCGCAGCTCTACTCGCAGTTCCTCGTCGCCGAACTCGTGCGCCTGACCGAGGACTCACGCCTCCCGCTCGACCTTGACGCCAACCTGCGTCCCGAGGGTAAGAACGGACCTCTGGTGCGTTCGCTCGACTCCTACCGTGCCTATTACGCCCGCTGGTCACTGACCTGGGAGGCGCAGGCACTGTTGAGAGCCAGGGGAGTCGCGGGCGACCGGGCGCTGATCGACGACTTCGAGGAGTTGGCTGACGGCGTCCGCTACCCGAGCACGATTTCGGACCGAGATATCCGCGAGGTCAAGCGGATCAAGGCCCGCGTCGAGAACGAGCGGCTGCCCCAGGGCGCTGACCCGCGCCGCCACCTTAAGCTCGGCCGCGGCTCGCTGAGCGACGTGGAGTGGCTGGTACAGCTCCTTCAGCTGCAGCATGCGCGCCGGACGCCGTCGCTGCGCACGACCTCTACACTCACGGCCCTCGCCGTTGCGGAGAAGGAGGGCCTGGTTGGCGCGCAGGACGCCGAGCGCCTTCGCGCGGCCTGGCTGCTCGCCTCCCGGGTGCGCTCGGCGACGACCCTTTGGTCGAATCGGACGAGCGACGTCCTCCCGACCGACCGACGCCAGCTCGACGGGGTCGCGCGCCTGCTTGAGTACCCGGCCGGCTCGGCAACGGCCCTGGAGGATGACTACCTCGGCGTGACCCGACGCTCGCGCGCCGTCTTCGAGCGGCTGTTCTACGGGCCTGCGGCAGGAGAGTAGCCCACCTACCGCTGAGGACACCCACGAACGGAGGGCGCGCGTCTGCGCCAGTTGCGGCACAACCCGATCGGCTACACCCATCCTCGGCTCTTAAGTTCTGCGGCAAGGCGGGCCCCGATGTGGGAGGCGAACTGCGTCTTAATGTGCTGGCCGTCGTGGGTGAGCTGCGGGGCGAGAGCGTCTTCGAGGCGGTTGTCTCGGTCGGACTTGTAGGTGTATCCGTTGATGGTCACCGGTGCCGTGCCCTCGGTCAGGCCAGCGACGCCCATGAGGCTGTCCTGGATCCAGTGGCGAAGGTCGTAGTACAGGCTGGGGTACATGCGGGCGAGTTCGTGCTCCACGTTCCACACGACGTAGTGCTTCTCGCGGCGGTTCTTGTTGACATCATTCAGTGCTGGCAGGTTGCCGTCGATCAGCCACGGGGTGGGACCGCCGTCATTTGCCCGGATCAGGGATCCAACCAGCAGTGTCCGTTTCACGGTCGAGCGTTGAGCCTCGACCATTGCGCAGGTCGCGGTGACACATCGACCGACCGCTTGCTTGATGGTTTCGCCGGGTATTGCCACGGAGTCGTTGACAGCGGAGCCGATGATCTGGACAGCGGTTCCGTAGAGGTCTCGATCATCGCTCACGAACCACATGGACGTCACGTTCGGGATGTCGATGCCTGCGGCGGAACGCCAGAAGGAGTACACGCTGCCGTCGCCCAAGCCTTGACGCTGCAGGGTTCCGCGAATCACGGTGGTCCCCGTCGAGGTTGCTACGAAAAGGGCCCCTGCATCCGCAGGTGTGGGCCCCGAGGTCGTGCGGAAGCGGACATCCGCGACGAGATTCGCGTAGGGGTTGTTGGTCGCGGGGAAGGTCTGCGTCGTCCCCTGCAGTGCGAACACGGGCGTGATCGCGCCCGCACGGAGCGCCGCTTCCTCCGCAGTACTCCCGCCGAGCGCGCGCACGACCACCGTTGAGGTGGGCAACTCCTGGTCGAGGAAGTACGGCCAAGTCTGCTCGTAGGGGACGTCACCGCTGGGCGAGGATCGGCCGACCATGTGTGATTCGCCTCGGACGATCACGCGAGTCGGGTCGGGGACCATCAGGGGAGGCAGAGCGGAAGGCGGCGGCAAATGAATCGAGTGGTAAGGGTTCACGAACGGGGATCCGGCGGGCAATGTGTATGGCCAGTCGCCAACGTTGGTGTTACTCATCGAGGAGTCCTTTCAAGAGAGATGGCGCAACCGACTCGGTCTGCACGATGACGACAGGACGCGGCGAAGTAGTGCTCAGCTGGCGGATGTCCGGAACGGAGAGCATCCGTCGCTGTCGGAGTGGGCGACGATGAGCCGCTGCTGCCACATGGGCAGCTAGTCGAGGAGGATATCGCCCCTCGTGACGGTGCCGATCGCCGCGGCGCGATGTGCGGGACGTGTCTCGGCTCGAGGGTGTCCACGAGGAGCGGTGCGGTGCAGCCGAGCTGGGGCCGACCCTGGAACACTGTGCGCGCCTCGACTGACACGCCCCATTCTTTCTGGACTACCTTGGAATTGGTAATGTCTCTACGTTGTCTGAAAGGAAGAACCGGAATCTCAGGTCCTCGTGGGGAATGTTACCCGGAGTGCCGTGTTGACGCGGGGCGCGAAGTAATCGATAAGACACTGCCCGTCGCGGACGCTGCGCGAGAGGAGAATCTCTTTCTCGGAAAAGCGTCGATGTTCTTCACGAAGAAGTTCCGTCAAGCTCGAACTCATTCATCGCGAGCAACGCGCCCCGATCACCCCACTCATCCAGGCCGCGGACGGGGGGTCCGACGGCACCTACGGCTACCGTCGTATCACCGCTTAGCTGGCGCGGTGGGGCGGCCCGGTTGCGCAGGAGAAGGTCCGCCGCTTCAGCGGGGGAGTAGCGCTCGTACCCGCTGGCAGGCATGCTGGAGCCCGGCTATGGTGAAGGCACTGCACCGAGGATCAGACCCCGTAAGTGCGGCTCGAGCTTTCCGCGCCTGGTCGTTTATGACGGGATGATGTCGCGAACCCAGCGATAGGGCGGAATTCGATGGTTCTCAATAGTTGCCGATGCTGGGCACGAATGGGACTCCTGCGGATCGAGCTCCGAGTTAGAGGACGAATGCCTTTCGACCCGAGCTTTTGTGAACCTCGCGCTCGACGAGACGTGTAGGGATCCCGGGAGCGATCAGAATCCACTGGTCGTCTCCAGGCGCATCGATGTGGAGCAGTGGGTTAGCGATGTCGCCCGCGAGAATGCTCGCACTATTCTGTCGAATCGACTTCATGTCGGTATCGTCCGGAAGCTCAATCGTCGTGCCCCCGTAGCACAGCGTCTTCTTCGTTATCAGGTTCTGCCCCTCACAGCCTCGAGGCAGGCGAGCCCTGCCGCTCGATCATCATCCCCCTGGCGCAGCGGCGGGTCAATGCCTCCGTCCGCCGAGGCCGCGCTCCAGGTCTCCGTGCTGGCGAGGCACCTCGTGGCGGTAGAGCTAGCGGTCGGGGTGTGGGCTGACCATGACTTCCCGCCCTTCCACGCGAGCAGCCACGGGTCCGACCTTGAACTCGTACTGAGCCGGGCGCTGGTGAATTGGGAAAGCGGCACGCTCGTCGTCGGCGCCTACGGTGTCCCCCTCGCGTCGTACGCGACCGTTCCGCCTTCCACGCCACCATCGATGGTCTGCGCGAGGGCTTTCGATGAGCCGCCGCCACTACTTCGCGTCGCTGCTGATTGTGCCCGGTCTCGACGTGATGGTCGTCTAGGCCCGCCTTTGACACGGGTCGGCGAAGATGACGCTCGGCACCGACGGGCACAAGTCACCCGACAAAGACGAATCCGCACGAGCGGCCGGTGCACAGGTGCCGGCCGCTCGTGCGGACTCCGTGCGGACTAACTCCGCTACTTCCGCCGGATCTCGTTAGACCCCGTAGTACAGCTCGAACTCAAACGGGTGCGGGCGCTGCGCGAGAGGCTTGATCTCCTTCTCGCGCTTGTACTCGATCCAGGTGTCGATGAGCTCCTGAGTGAACACGCCCCCCTGAAGCAGGAAGTCGTGGTCAGCCTCGAGAGCGTCGAGTGCCTCACCGAGGGTCGCGGGGACCTGCGGGATGAGCTTGGCCTCCTCAGGGGGCAGCTCGTAAAGGTCCTTATCGACGGGCTCGTGCGGCTCAATGCGGTTCTTGATGCCGTCTAAGCCCGCCATCAGCTGCGCGGCGAATGCGAGGTACGGGTTCCCTGAGGCATCCGGCGCGCGGAACTCGATGCGCTTGGCCTTCGGGTTCGTGCCCGTGATCGGGATGCGGATCGACGCGGAGCGGTTACCAGCCGAGTAGACCAGGTTGACCGGCGCTTCGAATCCGGGGATGAGGCGGTGGTACGAGTTGACCGTCGGGTTGGTGAACGCAAGGACCGCGGGGGCGTGCTTGAGCAGGCCGCCGATGTACCAGCGCGCGACGTCCGAGAGTCCGCCGTAGCCGTTTTCGTCATAGAACAGGGGCGTACCGTCGTTCCACAGCGACTGGTGGGTGTGCATGCCTGAGCCGTTATCGCCGAAGAGGGGCTTGGGCATGAACGTGGCGGTTTTGCCCCACTGCTCGGCCGTGTTCTTGACGATGTACTTGAACTTCAGGATGTCGTCGGCCGCGTGCACCATCGTGTCGAAGCGGTAGTTGATCTCGGCCTGGCCGCCCGTGCCCACCTCGTGGTGGGAGCGCTCGAGGATGAGGCCGGCGTCGATCAGCTTGAGGCAGATGTCGTCGCGGAGATCGGCCTGCTTATCGACCGGGCTGACCGGGAAGTAGCCGCCCTTGTACGGAGTCTTGTTGCCGAGATTGCCGCCCTCCTCGACGCGTCCCGAGTTCCAGGCGCCCTCGACCGAGTCGACGGAGTGGAAGGCGGAGTTTTGCGTGACCTCGTAGCGGACGTCGTCGAAAATGTAGAACTCGGCCTCGGGGGCAAAGAACGCGGTGTCGGCGATGCCGGTCGACGCGAGGTACTTTTCGGCCTTCTTGGCGACCTGGCGCGGATCCTTGGAGTAGATCTCACCATTGCGCGGGTTGTAGATGTCGAAGACGAGGATCAGCGTGCGCTCGACGCGGAACGGGTCCACGTAGGCGGTGGTCACGTCAGGGATCAGCTGCATGTCCGATTCGTGGATGTTCGCGAATCCGCGGATCGACGACCCGTCGAAGAGCTGGCCGACGGAGAAGAATTCCTCGTCGACAGTCGAGGCGGGGATGTTGAAGTGCTGCTGGACACCGGGAAGATCGGTGAACCGGATGTCGAGGAACTTGACGTCCGTGTCCTTGATGAACGTGAGCACCTCGGAAGAATCTTTAAACATGCAAAGGTCTCCAATGGCGTAACGGGTGGCTGCAGAGCGCAGCCGTTTCAGGGTAGTGACAGGGGGTTTCCCCACCGTGTCCCTTCTGTTTCCGTTATGTTACGTGCCCGCACGGGTGCGCGCCTGGCCGTGTCGATCGTGCCGCACCTCCGTCGATAGAATTGGAGGATGCCAGGAGCCGACCGAAGGACCTTCGCTAACGCAGCCCCGAGCGAGTACCCGGGGGAGCGCCTGGGTCTGCCGCGGGAGGGCCGTCTTTCGATCGGCCGGTCCGGGCGCCGCATCGCCGCGCTGGCCGTTGATTTCGCTGTCTCGGCCGTGCTCTCGCTCGCGTTTTTCGACTACGACCGCTGGGCGAGTCTCCTGCTGTTCGTTCTGCTGCAGGCGGTCTTTATCCCGACCATCGGCGGCAGCGTCGGCCATCGTCTGCTCGGGATGCGCGTCATCCGTCTCGGCGGTGGCTGGGTGGGTGTGTGGCGTCCGCTGGTGCGCTCGGTGCTGCTGGCGGTGCTGGTGCCCGCTCTCGTCTGGGATTCGGACCAGCGGGGGTTTCACGACAAAGTGGCCGGCACAGTGCTGGTGCGGTACTGACCGCCCTTCGTGACAACGGGCCGACGGGGGATGACCCCGATCGGCCCGTTCATACAACGGTCAGCGCGAGCGCTGCGGCCGAACCTTGAAGGGATCGACGCCCTTGGGGATGGGCAGCGAGGTGTTGAGAGAGGCCAGACGATTCTTGACCGCGATGACCTCCGCCTTGGTGAGGACTTTCTTTGTCTTCGCAAGGCGGCTCGGGACCCGGTGCAGCGGCACAGCGTCAGCATCCGGGCCGACGATGACGAAGGTGACGGGCACGTTCGGCAGGATGCGGGTCACCTTGCGTCGCTCGTCCTCGAGCATCCGTTTGGTGCGACCGGCGGGGCCCTCGGCGATCAGCACGACACCGCCGCGACCGACCGCTCGGTACACCGCGTCTTGAGTCTTGCCGTTGACCGCAACGGGCATCTCGCCGCCGGTCCAGGTGCCGCGCAAGCCGCTGCGCAGGACCGCGCCCACCGCGCCGGGCTGCCCGGCAATCTGACCGTAGGCCGCACGTTCGGCACGACGGGAGAGAACCGCGAGGCCGGCCACGAGACCCGCCATGACGCCCACCAGAATCCAGAGAGCGATGACGAAACCGTTGCCGTTCCCGAGCACTATGCCGAGCAGGACGCCGAGAAGGATCGGGAGGAGGAGCGCGAGGAGAATGACCCAGACGGCGCTGCTGTCGTAGCGGCGGGTCATCTGGAACACCTGCCACATCTGCTTGAGACGTCCGGGTTCCTTGGCCGCCTTCGTTGACGGTTCCGTGCTGCGTGCCATGCGTTCAAGGATACCGAGCACACACGAGGCGGCGGACCCGTGAGCGTGATCGGGCTCCTCCACAGGCGAACGCTCGTGCGATTCGTCCACAGAATGACGCCGGGACCGTCTGCTGCCTCGGGGAGCGGGCCACGCTCGGATTATGAGATCGAGGAGCGCCGGGCGACGCGGCAGGATCGGCGGCTGCCGAGTCGTCGAGCGGACGCCGCATGGTCTTCTCCTCGTGGACGACGACGGCGCCGAGTTCACCGCGCGGCGGCTCAGGCGGCGCGAGGCCGAGGTGGTCAGGGAATCCCCGGTTGCCCGCCTCCCGGCCCATCGGCATCGGGAAGCCCTCGTGAGGATCGTCCCTTCCCGTGGTCGACGCGCGGTCGTCGCCACGCCGTCCACGGTCACCACCGGCGAGCAGCTGCTCACTTTGGAGCGACCGTTGCGGCTGGGGGCCGCGATTACTCTCCTCGGCCCGGTGATCGGAGCGGTCCGCTCCGCAGAAGCCCTCGGCGTACATCTAGCCCCGACGGCCGCCGACATCGGGCTGACTTCGGATGGGCGGCCCCTGCTACTCCTGACGACCCCCTCCGTTCCGTCGGCTCGGGAGACGTGCGCTGCGTTGCGGCGGCTGATCACCCAGGTAGGAGAACACTGCGCCGAGTTGCCCGTCACGCTCCTCACCGAGCAGGGCGACCTCCTCGCGCTCGAGGGGCGGCTCTACGGTCTTGCAGATCCCGAGGGCATCGGCGATGTCCGCCTCAGAGCGGGGATGATCACCACGCTGGTCCGACGACAGGAGCGCACTCTTGCCTCAGCCGCACGCCACCGGCGGCGGCATCCCCTCGACGGCTGGCGGTCCCGGCTCCAGGATGTCGTGGTGCGCCGTCGCGGCCCTCTCCTCGCGGCCGCCGTCATCGTGCTCGGCGCGGTAGTTGCGGGAGTCCTCGGGACGTCGCCGTCCGGTCGGCCGGATCATCCCCGCGCCCCGATCGCTGCGTCCCCTTCTCGCAGTCCGGCGCCCGAGCCCCCAGCCATGCCGGCGTCCTCCGGAGGTCTGCCGTCGTCACCGGAGCCCACGGGCACGGTTCCCGTGGCGGCCGAAGCGGAGGCGGCGGCGCACCTGCTCGTCGAGGCGGCACTGGCCTGCTCCGACGCCGACTGCCGTCGAGCGTTGACCACAGCGGAGTCGCCGTTGCGCACGTCCGCCGGTGCACTCGCCGAGCGACTCCCCGCGCAGGCCGGTGTCGGGGTGATCCTCGCTGACGTGAACGGCTCCTCCGCGGTGGTCGACCTCGAGACGGCCCCGGGTATGACAGCGGCCTCCGTCCTCATCATGAGGACGGAGGCCGGCTGGCTCATCCGCGACGTCTATGCCGGAGCGGCACCGTGACGAGCCGACTCAGCGCGGGAGCCTCAGATGCCCAGGTCGTCCTCGAACGAGCCCTCCTCGAGGCGCTCCTTGATGGCGACCAGGAAGCGCGCGGCGTCGGCACCGTCGACCGTGCGGTGGTCGTACGAAAGTGCGAGGAACACGGTCGAGCGGATGGCAATGGCGTCTGCACCATCGACCTGCACGACCGCTGGCTTCTTCGTGACAATGCCGGTGCCGAGGATGGCGGTCTGCGGCAGGAACACGACGGGCGTGTCGAACAGCGCACCGCGCGATCCCGTGTTGGTCAGCGTGAAGGTGCCACCCGCGAGCTCGTCGGGCTTGAGCTTGTTGTTGCGTGTGCGCTCTGCGAGGTCGCCGATGGTGCTGGCGATCTGCGCGAGGTTCAGCTCGGAAGCGTTTTTGAGCACGGGGGTCAGCAGGCCGCGCTCGGTGTCAACCGCAATGCTGATGTTCTCGTGGTCCGGGTAGACGATCGACTCGCCGTCGAGGGTCGAGTTAATGACCGGGTAGGCCTTGAGGGCCTCGGCTGCGGCGAGGGCGAAGAACGGGAGGAAGGAGAGCTTCGCGCCGGTCTTCTCCTGGAAGCTCTTCTTCACCGAATCGCGGAAGCGCGCAATCGCGGTCACGTCGACCTCGATGACCGACGTGAGCTGAGCGCTCGTCTGCATCGACTCGACGGCTCGCTGTGCAAGGACCTTGCGCAGTCGAGACATCGGCTGCGTAGTGCCGCGCAGGGGAGAGGTCTCGAGCGGAGTGCGCGCAGCCTTGGCGGCAGCGGTGCTCGGAGCCGACACCGGAGCGGCGGGAGCCGACTTCGCGGCCTCGACGGCGTCGAGGACATCCTGCTTGCGAATGCGACCGCCGACGCCGGTGCCGGTCAGGGCCGCGAGGTCGATGCCATGCTCACTCGCGAGCTTGCGGACGAGCGGAGTCACGTAGCCGGGGTTGGAGTCGGTGGGCTCAGGAGCCGTGGCGGGCGCGGCAGCCGCGGCGACCGGAGCTGGAGCGGCCGCAGCGGGCGCGGGAACCGAGGGGGCGGGCGCGGCCGCCTCCGGCGCAGAGGGCGTCTCGGCCGCCGGAGCGGGCTCGGGCTCGGCCGGCGCGGGCACCTCGGCATCGCTGTCGGCGTCGACCGATGGGGTCGCCTCCTCGGTGGGCTCGGTCTCGGCGGCCTGAACCTCCGGCTCCTGCTCAGCGGGCGCTGCGGGCTCGGACGTGGAGGGCGTACCGGAACCATCGCCGATGCGCACAAGCTCAGCGCCAACCTCGACGGTCTCGTCCTCCTGGACGAGGATCTCCTCGATCACGCCGGCGACGGGCGACGGAATCTCTGTGTCAACTTTGTCGGTCGAGACTTCGAGCAGGGGCTCGTCCACCTCGACGCGGTCCCCGACGTTCTTCAGCCAGCGGGTGACCGTTCCTTCCGTGACACTCTCTCCGAGTGCCGGGAGGCTGACGGATTCGCTCATGAGCCTGTCTCCTTAAAACGCTTGTGCTTCGATGTTCAGCTTACTGATGCGGAAACGGCGGGTCGCCGCACCGCAGTAGTTCTACAGTGCGTGCAACGGCTTGCCTGCCAGAGCGAGGTGCGCCTCGCCGAGCGCCTCGTTTTGGGTCGGATGCGCGTGGACGAGAGGGGCGACATCCTCGGGGTGCGCCTCCCAGTTCACGATGAGCTGCGCCTCGCCGATCAGTTCGCCCACCCGGGCGCCAACCATGTGGATTCCCACAACGGGACCATCCAGCACCCGTACGACTTTGACAGAACCGGTGGTGCCGATGATGGTGCTGCGTGCGTTGCCGCCCAGGCCGTAGTCGTAGGTCGCTACGCGCTCGGCGCCGTACTCCGCGATCGCCCGCTGCTCGCTGAGACCGACCGAGGCGACCTCGGGGTCGCTGTAGGTCACTTTCGGAACGTTCACGTCGGAGACGACCTGCGGACCGAGTCCGGCGATCTCCTCCGCGACGAAAATGCCCTGCTGAAAGCTCCGGTGCGCAAGTTGAAGGCCAGGCACGATGTCGCCCACCGCGTAGACCCCGGGCACCGAGGTCTGCAGGCGCTCATCCGTCAGCACGTAGCCGCGGTCGAGGCGGACCCCTACCTCGTCGAGGCCGATACCCGCGGTCACGGGTCCGCGGCCCACGGCGACCAGGAGCAGCTCGCCCTCGATGGTCGCTCCGCTCTCCAGCGAGACGCTTACGCCCTCATTCGACTGCGACACCGAGGCGACGCGCGAGCCGAGCTGAAAGGCAATGCCGCGACGACGGAAGGCCCGCTCAAGCTGCTTGCTGACGCTCTCATCCTCGTTGGGCACGAGGTGGGGGAGCGCCTCGATGATGGTGACCTCGGCGCCGAACGACCGCCACACGCTCGCGAACTCGACGCCGATGACTCCGCCGCCGAGGACCACCACCCGCGAGGGCACGTGGTCGAGTTCGAGGGCGTGATCACTCGTGAGGACGCGTCCGCCGATCTCGATACCGGGAAGGGTGCGCGAAGCAGACCCCGTCGCAACGATGATCGAGGAACCGTGCACAGTGTGCTCGCCCACCGTCACGGTGCCCGGGGCGGTCAGCCGGCCCTCACCGGAGATCACGGTGATCCCTCGCGAGGACACGAGGCTCTGCAGACCCTTGTACTTGCCCGCCACAACGCCCTCGCGGTAGCGAGTGACGCCCGGCATGTCGATCCCGGCGAAGCTCGAGAGCACGCCGTACTTCTCTCCGTCGCGCGCGCCGTCGGCCAGCTCAGCGGCATGCAGGAGCGCCTTCGTGGGCACGCAACCGCGGTGCAGGCAGGTGCCGCCGAGCTTGTCCCGTTCGACGAGCGCCACGCTCATCCCGAGCTGCGTCGCCCGCAGGGCTGCTGCGTACCCGCCGCTGCCACCTCCGAGCACGACCAGGTCGTAGCGCTCTTCCGACACCCAGTGACTCCCTCGCGACGTGCGGTCCCGCTGCCTCGTCAACCAGCTCCGGCGCGCAGCGCCCAGCGGATCGGGAAGGGGGACGAGGCGGAGTTTCCCGCCCCCACGACCCTACTACGCGCGTGCGAAGCGCTCAGCCAGCGCGATCAGCGCCCGGACGGAGACCCCGGTCGCACCGACGCCGGTGAAGCCGTAGGCGCCGCCCCCGTTGCTCGCCGGGCCTGCGATGTCGAGGTGCGCCCACGGGATGGTGGTCGCCTCGTCACCCTCGCCCCGCGTTCCGACGAACTCGCGGAGGAAGTGCGCCGCGAGCAGCATGCCGCCGGCGGTGTTGCCCGGCTTGATATTCGCGATGTCGGCAATGTCGGAGTTCAGGAGGGGCCGCAGCTCGGCGGGGAGTGGCATGTGCCAGAAGGATTCGCCCACGATGCGCGCGGCTTCGAGCACGTCGGCGACGAGCTTCTCGTCGCCCATTGCGCCGACCGTGCGGTTGCCGAGGGCGACGACGGACGCCCCGGTGAGCGTCGCGACGTCGATGATCGCGTCAGGCTGCTCCTCGCTCGCGGCGACGAGGCCGTCAGCGAGCACGAGCCGTCCCTCGGCGTCCGTGTTCAACACCTCGACCGTCGTCCCCCCGCGGAGGGTGAGGACGTCGTCCGGTCGGATTGCGGTGCCCGAGGGCAGGTTCTCGGCGACGCAGAGCCACGCGGTGGTGCGGACCGGCAGGGCGAGTTCCGCGATAGCGCGCACCACGGCGTACACGGTTGCGGCACCCGCCATGTCGGTCTTCATCCCGATCATCGAAGCCGGTGGCTTGAGCGACAGTCCGCCACTGTCGAAGGTGATGCCCTTGCCGACCAGGGCGAGGTGGGTACGAGCACCCTCGGGGGAGTAGGCCACCTTCACCAGACGCGGCGGGCGGGAGGATCCGCTGCCGACACCGAGGATGCCGCCAAAACCACCCTCGGCGAGGTCTTTCTCGTCCCAGACGGTTACTTCGAGGGGCAACCCCTCGATCCCGTCCTGCACGGCCTCGGCGAGTGTCTGCGGGTAGAGATGAGAGGGCGGAGTGTTGACGAGATCCTTCACCGTCGACACCGCGCGCCCGAGCACGAGGGCACGGTCGAGAATGTTCGAGTCAGCGGATTCGCCGGAGCCCAGAAGGACGACGTGCTCGACGGGCGGCTTGACCGAGGAAGCGGTGCCGCCACGGAAAGCGGTGAAGGCATAGGCACCGAGAGCGGCACCCTCGGCGACCGCGGCGAGAGTGCCGTCCGATCCGGCGGGAAGAGACAGCGCGACGGACGCGCAACCGGCGAGCGAGCGAACGGCCAGACCGGCAGCGGACCGCAGGGCGGCGTCGTCGGGTTCGGCCGAGCCCAATCCGACCAGGACGACGACCCCGGCGTGCACCGGCGAGGGAACGCGGATGACCGACTCCGCCGCGCCGGTCGCTCCCAGAGCGGTGAGCGAGGACGCCAACTCCTCGAAGCCCTCCACGCCGATGAGTCGCGGTCCGTCCGGTCCCGGAGCAACGCCCAGCACGAGGGCGTCGGTGTCGATCTCGGAGGCGGGGACGGTCGAGTATTCGAGAGAGGAGAGGGGCATGGCGGCAATGCTAGGCGCTGTTCGCTCAGGGCTCAGCGGAGCCGGCCGGGCGGGACAGAGCCCCGTCTAAGCTTGTCCGCATGCTGGATCCGGAAGACCTGTTCGAGATCGAGGGAGACCTCTCCGAGATCCCCCGTGGGTTGCAACTGGTCGCGGGGCTCACCGGATCGGCGGATGCGGGCGGCGCCGTCGGTCAGCTCGGGGAGTACCTGTTCGACACGCTCGAGCACCGCTCCGTCGCCGTCTTCGACCAGGACCAGCTTCTCGACTACCGCGCTCGGCGGCCCATCATCACGTTCGACCAGGACCACCTCACGGACTACCGTCCGGCGATGTTGCGGCTCTCGCTCGCCCACGACGAACTGCATCAGCCCTTCCTTTTGCTCACCGGCTTCGAGCCCGACTTCCAATGGGAACGGTTCACCCGTGCCGTGGTGTCGCTGGCCACCCGTCTCGACGTTGCGTCGACTACCTGGGTGCAGGCGATCCCGATGCCGGTTCCGCACACTCGGCCCGTTGGCGTGACCGTCAGCGGAACCCGCGAGGACCTGGTCGATGCGATGTCCGTGTGGAAGCCGCACACGCAGGTGCCCTCCAACGTCCTGCACCTGCTCGAGCTTCGCCTCTCCGAGCGCGGGCTCGTCGTCGTCGGCTTCGCTCTGCTCATTCCCCACTACCTTTCGGACACGGAGTACCCGCAGGCCGCGGTTGCGGCTCTCGAGAGCATTTCGGCGGCGACCGGCTTGATCTTCCCCACCGACCGACTCCGCGAGAGTGGTCGAGAGTTCCTGGCCAAGGTCGACGAACAGGTTGCCGGGAACGAGGAGTTGCAGAAGCTGGTGTCGGCCCTCGAAGCCAGGCACGACACCTACATGGAGGGAACGAGCCTCCGTTCGCCGCTGACGGACGAGGACGGTTTCGTACCGAGCGCGGACGCCATCGCCGCGGAACTGGAGAAGTTCCTCGCCATCCGCCGACCCGGCGACGAGCCCACCGCCTCCTGACCGCAGGCCGACGCTCTCTGGCGTCGGTAGGATCTGCGGAGTGCGAGATGGTCGAGCCTGGTTCGTCTTCGGCACCGGAGCGTTCGCGTACCTGGTTGCCGTTCTCAATCGCACGACCCTTGGCGTGGCGGGCATTGATGCGGCGGAGCGATTCGGAGTTACTGCGGCGGTCCTCTCGACCCTCGCGGTCGTCCAGCTGATCGTGTATGCGGGGATGCAAATCCCTATCGGGATCCTGATCGACCGCTTCGGGCCGCGCGCACTCATCCTCAGCGGGACGGCGCTGATGATGGCGGGACAGGTCGTGGTGGCGGTCGCGCCGAGCATCAGCGTCGCTGTCCTCGGGCGCGTTCTTCTGGGAGCGGGCGATGCCGCGATTTTCACCTCCGTGATCCGCCTCACGGTGACCTGGTTCAGCGGCCCGATCGTCCCCCAGCTGTCGCAGTGGACCGGAAACATCGGTCAGATGGGTCAAATCCTCTCAGCCCTTCCCTTCGCCGCCGTTCTGCACAGTTTCGGCTGGACTCCTGCGTTCCTCTCTGCCGCGGGCTTCGGCGCTCTCGCGTTCCTCGCCGTTCTCTTCCTGATCAGCGATGTGCCACCGCGCGCGGAGCACGTCGTCCCGGTACCGACGACGCTGCGGGCGACTGTCGCGCAACTCGGAGTGAGTCTGAGCCGGCCCGGGACACAGCTCGGCTTCTGGTCGCATTTCACGACGCAGTCCTCGGGCACGGTCTTCACGCTGCTCTGGGGCTACCCGTTCCTCGTCTACGCGATCCAGCTGCCTCCGGCGGTCGCGGCACCCACCCTGACGATCGTTGTCGTTGCCGGCATGGTGGTCGGCCCTGTCCTGGGAGTGCTCACCGCGCGCTACCCGACGCGCCGCAGCAACTTGGTGCTGGGGATCGTCTCGGCGATGGGCCTTGCCTGGACCGCGGTGCTGCTCTGGCCGGGCGTCCCGCCGTACTGGCTTGTCGTGCTCCTCCTCATCGTCGTGGGAGCGGGCGGCCCGGGCTCGATGATCGGCTTCGACTTCGCCCGTACTTTCAACCCGTCGCGGAGTCTGGGTGCGGCGAACGGTGTCGTCAACGTCGGCGGATTCCTCGCGAGCTTCACGATGATGTTCGCGATCGGCCTGATCTTGGACGCTCTCGCGGGCCCTGGCGCGTCGTCGGAGCAGACCTACTCCCTCGAGCACTTCCGCGTCGCCTGGTGCGTCCAGTACGTCGTGATTGGCGCCGGGATCGTGGGGCTGCTTGTTTCTCGGCGCCGCACCCGACGCCGCCTCGCAGAGGATGAGGGAATAACCGTGGCACCGCTCTGGGTTGCACTGAATGACCGTTTGCGCCGCGGCCGCGCGGGGCGCTGATTGTCATCTGCCTCCCATCGCTCGCCGAGAGACGTGATCCCGAAGCGGCCTGGTCAGGCTGTTCTCGGCCCGCGAGGGGCGCAAGCGCACCCCACCGCACTGCTGCACTACTCAGACGTGCAATAATTGTCAATAGGACCCGTTCGGGTCGAGGAGCACCAGGCCCACGTCGGGCGTGCAACGTCCTCGACTTGACATGGGTCCTCGTAATGCCCACCGACGAACGACGCATTCCCGGCGTCGTCCGCCTCCGGGACGCAACGGATGGAGAGGTGCCGCCATGGCCACCAGAGCTACCAAGACCGCAACGCTCGACGCCGTCGATGACGACGTGACGACGACCACTAAGAAGCCCGCGACGCGCAAGCCCGCGGCCAAGAATGCGGCGACGAAGACGACCGCCGCCAAGACGACTCGATCGCGCGCGAGCACAAAGGCCGCTACTCCCGCCGACGCTGACGAGGAGCCAACGGAGGCGGTCGAGCCCGACGAGGCCGAGGTGGCTGAGGACGACGAGACCGAGGTTGTCGTCGAGGACACCGAGACCAAGGATGACGTGGAGATTCCGGACGCGCCCGTCGCCGCCGTGACGACGCCGGAGGAGCCGCTTCCGAGCGGCGCGCTCGTCCTCTCCTTCGGCGGCGAGGACGACGAGGTCCCGGTCTACTCGACCGCGATCACGGGCGCGACGGCCGACCCGGTCAAGGACTACCTGAAGCAGATCGGCAAGGTCGCGCTCCTGAACGCGGCTGAGGAGGTCGAGCTCGCGATGCGCATCGAGGCCGGTCTCTTCGCCGAGGACAAGCTTGCGAACTCGTCCGAGCTCAGTCCTGAACTCGTCCGCGAGTTGCGCTGGGTCGCGAAGGACGGCCAGCGCGCGAAGAGCCACCTCCTCGGGGCGAACCTCCGACTCGTGGTCAGCCTCGCCAAGCGCTACACCGGTCGTGGGATGCAGTTCCTCGATCTCATCCAGGAGGGCAACCTCGGCCTCATCCGTGCCGTCGAGAAGTTCGACTACACCAAGGGCTTCAAGTTCTCGACCTACGCCACGTGGTGGATCCGCCAGGCGATCACCCGCGCGATGGCCGACCAAGCACGCACCATCCGCATCCCGGTGCACATGGTCGAGGTCATTAACAAGCTCGCCCGCGTGCAACGCCAGATGCTGCAAGATCTGGGCCGCGAGCCCACTCCCGAGGAGCTCTCGCGCGAGCTCGACATGACTCCGGAGAAGGTCATCGAAGTGCAGAAGTACGGCCGTGAGCCGATCTCGCTGCACACACCCCTGGGCGAAGACGGCGACAGCGAGTTCGGTGACCTCATCGAGGACACCGAGGCTGTCGTCCCGGCCGACGCGGTCGGCTTCACCATGCTGCAGAAGCAGCTGGAGTCGCTGCTCGACTCGCTGTCAGAGCGCGAAGCGGGCGTTATCCGCATGCGCTTCGGCCTCGGTGATGGCATGCCCAAGACGCTCGATCAGATCGGCGACACGTTCGGCGTCACGCGAGAGCGGATCCGCCAGATCGAGTCCAAGACGATGGCTAAGTTGCGCCATCCGTCCCGCTCGCAGTCACTCCGCGACTACCTCGAGTAGGCCGGTGATCCGCTACGCTCCGGCGGTCCTCCTGGGAAGGGCCGCCCGGTTCGCAGCGCGGGTGCGAAAGCCAGGCGGGGGATCCGCCGTACCCGGGCTCGTCGTGAACCGCCTCGCACCAGGCTTCCTTCCCGCTGTGCTGAACGGCTTTCCGGAGGGACTCGTCGTCGTGACGGGATCCGCGGGCAAGTCGACGACGACGAAGATGCTCGTCGCCGTGCTCCGCGCGCACGGCGTCCGTGTGTTTACCAATCCCTCGACCGCGAATATCGCCCAGGGGCTTACCTCTGCCCTGCTTGAGCGAGCCGACCTCCGCGGCCGGATCGATGCGGACATCGCCGTTCTCGAGATGGACGAGGGGCACGGTGCGCGGCTCGCGCCACGTCTGCGTCCTCGCGTGGTGTTGCTCACGAATGTGGTGGTCGATCAGATCGACCGTTTCTTCGACCCCGCGATGGTCGCGCGAATGCTCGCGGTGATCGCTGCCCGGGCGACCGGACGGGTGGTGCTGAACGCCGACGATCGGCACGTCGCTGACATCGCGAGCGGTCTCTCCGACGACATGGTCCGTTGGTACGGCGTCTCCGACTCGGTCCGCGCCGGTTTCCCGGGCGGTCTCGGCTCCGCGTCCGACGCCAAGGGCGGCGCCCGGGCCACCACTGTCGTGGAGTCGACCCAGGGGGATGCCGCTGAGATCAGGAGTGACGGGGACGCGCTCACCGTCCGCCTCCCGGCCCGGGGCGTCCACTACGCCGTCGATGCCGCAGCGGCTATCTCGACCGCTCGGGCGGTGCTCGCCGAGCGCTTCGATCCCGCCGCGACCGCCAACGCCCTCTCGTCGATCGCCCCCGTCTTCGGCCGGGGCGAAGTTGTGACCGTTCGCGGCCAGCAGGTGGAGTTCGTCCTGGTGCAGAACCCGGCGAGCTACCGTCTCAACATTGCCGAGATTCCGGAGGGCACTGAGCAGATCATGCTCGCGATCGGCTCTGACGTCCGCGATCCGTCGTACTTCTGGCCCGTTGACACCTCCGTTCTGCGGCGCGTCCGCGTCGTCTCCGGATCACAAGCCCACGAAGCCGCGCTGCATCTGCGCTACGACGGAGTCGCAATCGACGCGGTGGACGAGGACCTCGGACGAGCGCTCGACGGCTTCCTCGCCCTGCCGACGCCGACGATCGGGCGCAAGACGATCGTCTTCTCGGCAGACTCGATGCGCCGCACACGCTCCCACCTTCAACTCACCAGCAACCGTGAGGAGACGGAATGACCACACTGCGCATCGCGGTACTCGCCCCCGACGTCCTCGATACCAATGGCGACGCCGCGAACGCGCGTGTCCTCGCCGCTCGCGCTCGCTGGGCCGGAGCGGATGCCGAGGTCGTCCCGCTCGCCAGACCGGAGGACGCCGAGGTGCGACCCGACGTGCTGGTCGCGGGCACCGGTGCAGAGGAGGACCTCCCGGCCGTCCTCGAGTTTCTGCGCACGGTTGCCTCGACCCTGCACGCCTGGGTTGCCGAGGGCACTCAGGTCGTCGCCGTCGGAGCCGGCTGGGAGCTGATGGCGCAGTCCCTCGTCACGCCCTCGGGCGTACTCGAGGGCATTGGACTGTTTCCAGGCCGTTCAGTCGCCGGAGATCGGGTCGCAGACGACCTCGTGGTCGAGACGGCGGATGGCGTGCTCATCGGCTTCGAGAACCACGAGCGCCGAATGACCGGCATCTCCGCGGAGCAGGCGCTCGGCCGTGTCCTCCACGGGACCGGCGACGGAGCAGGCTACGAGGGCTACTCCGTGGGGGGTCTGCTCGGTACGCATGTGCACGGCCCCCTGCTGGCGAAGAACCCCGTGCTGGCCGATATCATCCTTCGGCGCGCCCTTGGCGACGCCTACGCGACCAGCGACGAGCGGATTCGCGCGGTGGATGACACGGCACGAGCCGCCCGCAATGTGATCGCGAAGCGGCTCGGTGTCGGTCGGTAGCTCGGTGTGGGTCGGTAGAGCACACGCTCGCTCGCCTGGCTGAGTCTAGGGGAGCGCTAGGGGCGCTGCTCCTCGAAGAGCCGGGCGGACTCGTCATGCCAGCTCTGGGCGATGCTGGAGAGCTTTTCCTGGTACTTCTTACCGTGGTGCGCGCAGAACAGCAGTTCTCCGTTGTTTACCACCACTCGGATGTATGCCTGCGCACCGCAGCTGTCGCAGCGGTCGGCGCCGGAGAGCTGGTGGGCACCGGCGAGTTCGTCCACGCCATTCTGGGTTGCTGTGGTCGACATGACTTGGCCTCCTGCGCTCGGTCTTCGATCTCTGCTGAGTGTCCATCAAAGCATGCGGATGTTTCCTGGCGGAGTCGATCAGACTGCATTTCGCTCTGCGCGTAGGCGGGTCGATCGGCGCAGCGACGTGCTGAGTGCCTCGGACGCGCCGCAGCGGGCGTAGCGGCCGCCCGAAAGTAGACTCGACGGATGGCCTCCACCGACTACAACGCCCGGCACCTCTCCGTCCTCGAGGGTCTCGAGGCGGTCCGGAAGCGGCCGGGTATGTACATCGGCTCGACCGATTCGCGCGGACTGATGCACTGCCTGTGGGAGGTGATCGACAACTCCGTCGATGAGGCCCTTGCGGGGCACGGCAACGAGATCAGCGTGCTGCTGCACGCCGACGGGAGCGTCGAAGTCCGCGACCGTGCCCGCGGAATTCCCGTCGATAGTGAGCCCAAGACCGGGCTCTCCGGGGTCGAGGTCGTCTTCACGAAGCTGCACGCAGGCGGAAAGTTCGGCTCCGGCTCCTACGCCGCGTCCGGCGGGCTGCACGGCGTCGGCGCCTCGGTGGTTAACGCTCTGTCAGAGCGGCTCGACGTCGAAGTCGATCGCAACGGCCGGACGTACCGGATGTCCTTCCACCGCGGCGAACCGGGGCGCTTCGCCGATGCCGGCGAGCCGACTCCGGACGCGCCGTTCACGCCGTTCGAGAACGGCTCCGAGCTCACGGTCATCGGAAAAGTCGCCAAGGGAGTCACTGGCACCCGCGTGCGCTACTGGGCCGACCGCCAGATCTTCACGAAGGGCGCGACGTTCCAGTCGGACGACCTCGTCACTCGAGCGCGCCAGACGGCGTTCCTCGTCCCCGGGCTCACTATCGACATCGTGGACGACCGGGCGCAGGAGCGCCGCGCCGAGATGTTCCGTTACGACGGCGGCATTTCGGAGTTCGTCGAGTTCCTCGCCCCCGACGCGCCGGTGACCGACGTCCTGCGCTTGACCGGCTCGGGTACCTTCACCGAGACCGTCCCCGTGCTCACCCCCGGTGGTGCGATGGTGCCCACCGAGGTCGAACGCACCTGTGAGGTCGACATCGCCCTGCGCTGGGGGACCGGCTACGAGACCGTCCTACGCAGCTTCGTCAACATCATCTCGACGCCCAAGGGCGGGACGCACCAGACCGGGTTCGAGCAGGGCCTGCTCAAGCTGCTCCGCTCGCAGGTGGAGGCGAACGCCCGGCGCCTCAAGGTCGGCTCGGACAAGCTCGAGAAGGACGACGTGCTCGCAGGCCTCACCGCGGTGCTGACCGTGCGTCTCCCCGAGCCGCAGTTCGAGGGCCAGACCAAGGAGGTTCTCGGAACGCCGGCGGTGCGCGCGATCGTCGCGAGCACACTCGCCTCGACGCTGGGCGCAGTCTTCTCCTCGACCCGCCGAGAGGACAAGGCGCAGATGTCGCAGCTGCTCGAGAAGGTCGTCGCCGAGATGAAGTCGCGCATCTCGGCCCGCGCGCACAAGGAGACGCAGCGCCGCAAGAACGCACTGGAATCGTCCTCGCTACCGGCCAAGCTCGTGGACTGCCGCAGCAACGACGTCGAGAACAGCGAACTCTTCATCGTCGAGGGCGATTCCGCTCTCGGCACCGCGAAGCTCGCCCGCAACAGCGAATATCAGGCGCTGCTGCCTATTCGCGGCAAAATCCTCAACACTCAGAAGGCCAGCATCGCCGACATGCTCTCGAACGCGGAGTGCGCATCGATGATCCAGGTGATCGGCGCGGGATCCGGCCGCTCGTTCGATCTTCCGGCGGCCCGCTACGGGAAGATCATTTTGATGAGCGACGCCGACGTCGATGGTGCGCACATCCGCACCCTGCTGCTCACTCTGTTCTTCCGCTACATGCGCCCGCTCGTGGAGGCGGGCCGGGTCTTCGCGGCCGTGCCGCCACTGCACAGGCTCGTCGTCATGAACGCCGGTAAGAAGCCGAACGAGACGATCTACACGTACTCCGAGAAGGAGCTGCAAAGCGTCCTCGCCGCGCTGGGCAAGGCGGGCCGGCGCTACCAGGACCCGATCCAGCGCTACAAGGGCCTGGGTGAAATGGATGCGGACCAGTTGGCGACGACCACAATGGACCGCGCCCGCCGCACGCTCCGCCGAGTCCGCGTGGCCGATGCCGAGAATGCGGGACGCGTTTTCGAGCTGCTGATGGGCAATGACGTCGCCCCACGCAAGGAGTTCATCGTGCGCGGTTCGGAGTCGCTCTCGCGGGATCGCATCGACGTCTGAGGTCGGTGGCGCGAGCGCTCAAAGCGGCGCGAGCGCTCAGAACAGCTCAGGTGCTGCTCCGATAGACGCGATCGGTGCGGCGAGGGCGACCCCGGATCCGTCGCGCTTCATCCCCGAATCGGGGAGCGATGCGACCGAGCCGTCGGCCTCGAGGGCGTGAGCCGGGCCGGGACCGACCCACGCGACCCCGAGAGCCGTCTCCCCACGGAGGAAGCGCTGTGCGCGGACTCCGCCGGTCGCCCGCCCCTTGGCCGGGAACTCGGAGAAGGGCGTCACCTTGGCGCTACCGGTGTCGGTGCCTGTCAGTGCCCAGCTGTCGACGGCGACGGTCGCGACGACAGCGTTCTCGCGGTCCTGCGCCGTGACCACTCCGAAGTGCACGACGCCGTCGGTCTCGCCGAGCTTCACTCCGGCCATGCCCGCCGCGGTGCGACCCTGGGGCCGGACAGCGGAGGCGCTGAATCGCAGGAGTTGCGCCTCGCCGGTGATGAACACGAGTTCGTCGTCGTCGGTCGACCCGGCTGCGCCGACCACGGCATCCTTCGGCTTCAGGGCGATCAACTCACTATCGGGCCGGTTGGGCAGCTCGCCGGGGGCAACGCGCTTGACGACGCCCTGCAGTGTCCCGAGCGCGATGGGCCGCGGGTCATCGAGAGCAACGAGCGACAGCACGCGCTCGTTCTTCGCCAGATGCGGGAGGTACTCGGCCATGCGCACGCCCGCCCCCAGCTGCACCGAGGAGGAAGGCACAGCCGGAACGTCGACGGGGGAGAATCGCAGGAGGCGCCCGGCAGTTGTCACCGCGCCGATCTCCGTGCGTGTCGTCGTGTCGAGCACGCTGAGGATGGCATCGTGTTTCGAGCGGCGGGTGGCGCGTTCGGGGTGCGGAGCCGCCTCCGGGTCACGGTCGACGCGCACCATCCGGCCGGTGGTGCTGAGCAGGACGCGGCACGGCACGTCGGCGATCTCGAGCACGGCTGCCGCCTTGCGCCCCGTGGTGGCAATCGAGGGGCGCGCCTCTGTCAGGAGGGTGCGACGAGGGGTGCCCAGGCGCTGGGCGACTTCGTCGAGCTCGTCCGACACGAGTTCATCAATCCGCGCGCGGCTGGCGAGTAGCGCCTCCAGCTCGGCGATCTCGGCCAGCAGGGTGTCGCGTTCGGCCTCGAGCTCGATGCGCGAGAACTTGGTCAGGCGGCGCAACTGCAGCTCGAGGATGTAGTCGGCCTGCAGCGTGCTGAGCTCGAAGACCTCGATGAGCCGGGCGCGTGCGGCGGCCGTGTCGTCGCTGGTGCGGATGAGTTGGATGACCTCGTCGATGTCGAGGATCGCGATGAGCAGGCCCTCCACGAGGTGCAGGCGCTCCTGGCGCTTGCGCAGCCGGTAGCGGGAGCGGCGGGTGACGACCTGTACGCGGTGGCCGATGTAGACCTGCAGGAGCTCTTTCAGGCCGAGCGTGCGGGGGCCGCCGTCGACCAGCGCGACGTTGTTGATCGCGAAGGCGTCTTCGAGCGGCGTGTAGCGGTAGAGCTGCTCAAGCACCGCCTCCGGGCTGAAGCCGGTCTTGATGCCGATGACCAGCCGGAGGCCGTTGTCGCGATCCGTGAGGTCGGTGACGTCTGAGATCCCGCTGAGCTTTTTGTTCTGCACACCGTCCTTGATTTTGTCGATCACCTTTTCGGCGCCGACGAGGTAGGGCAGCTCGGTCACGACGAGGCCCGATTTGCGGGCAGTGATGCTCTCGACGGAGACGCGCGCACGGGTCTTGAAGCTGCCCCGGCCGGTCGCGTACGCATCGCGGATCCCTGTGAGGCCGACGATTGTGCCGCCGCTGGGGAAGTCGGGGCCGGGCACGAACGACATCAGGTCATCGAGGGAGGCGTCGGGATGCGCGATGAGGTGCCGCGCTGCTCCGATGACCTCGACCAGATTATGCGGCGCCATGTTGGTCGCCATGCCCACGGCGATGCCGCTCGCGCCGTTGACGAGGAGGTTGGGGAAGGCCGACGGCAGCACCTCGGGCTGGTCGTGGGAGTTGTCGTAGTTGGGCACGAAGTTGACGACGTCCTCGCCGAGGTGCTCGGTCATCGCTGTGGCTGCCGGGGCGAGCCGCGCCTCCGTGTATCGGGCCGCGGCGGGACCGTCGTCCAGGGAGCCGAAGTTGCCGTGCCCATCGACGAGCGCCACCCGCATCGTGAACGGCTGCGCCAGCCGCACGAGGGAGTCGTAGATCGACGCGTCGCCGTGCGGGTGCAGCTTGCCCATCACCTCGCCGACCACCCTCGCCGACTTCACATGGCCGTGATCGGGACGCAGGCCCATCTCGCTCATCATGTAGAGGATGCGGCGCTGCACCGGCTTCAGGCCGTCGCGGGCATCGGGCAGCGCTCGGGAGTAGATAACCGAGTACGCGTACTCGAGGAACGAGCCTTCCATCTCGGCCGAAACGTCGACGTCCTCGATTCGCTCGGTCAGCGAGGATCCGGAGGAGGGGGCTGCTGCGTTCATGACTCACTTCGGTGGCGGGCGCGGACGGCGGGGAGCGCCTGGCGAACGGACGACTCCCGAGAGGGAGCCACGGGCGACAAGCGGGACGGAGGATCGAGGTACCGGTGGGGAGGCGGCACTGTGCCGGTCCGGGCGCGCAGTCCTGCCCGTCCATTCCGCAGCGTCGGCCCGGCGGGGACGGCGACGCTGTGCGAAACTGGGCGCGATGACCCACATGATACCGTCCGCCCCTGCCGGGCGGCGGTGCCTCGCCGATGTCCTGCCGGGAGCGCTCGACGCGCTCCTCGGCCGCCCCGGGCTCTTGGGGTCTCCTCACGTCGAGCGGATCCTGCTGGTCCTCGTGGACGGCCTCGGTGCGGCGAACCTCCGACAGCGCTCCGGGCACTCGCGGGTACTCGCGCCCGCGCTGAATCGCGCCAGCACGATGGTCTCGGGATTCCCGACCACCACGGCATCCGCCCTCGCCAGCCTCACCACCGGGCTGCGGCCGGGGGAACACGGGATGGTGGGCTATCGCGTGCTTGACCGCGCCTCGGACCGCCTCGTGAACCAGCTCTCTGGCTGGGACGACCGCATGGTTCCCGAGCAGTGGCAGCCGCGCCCGACCGTGTTCGAGCGAGCAGTCGCCGAGGGCATTCGTACCGCTGTGATCGGCCACCCGCGCTATGCCCGCTCGGGTCTCACCCGGGCCATCCTCCGCGGTGCGGAGTACCACTCGGCCGGCACCATCGCCGAGCGCTTCGCCGCGGCGCGAGCGCTCTTCGACCAGGGCGGCCGGCACCTCGTCTACCTCTACGTCCCCGAACTCGACCAGGTCGCACACGCACGCGGCTGGGAATCGCCGGAGTGGACCGCGGCGCTCGAGCAGCTCGACGGCGAACTCGAGACCGCCACTCGCCTCCTCCGAGGCCGCGAGGGGCTTGCGGTCACGGCCGATCACGGGGTGATCGATGTGCCTGCCTCGTCGCACGTCCTTCTCGAGCGCCCGCTGCTCGACGGTGTCCGCCACCTCGGCGGGGAGCCGCGTTGCCTCCAGTTGCACCTCGAGGCGGGCGTCGACGCCGACGAGGTCGCGGGACGCTGGGCCGAGGCCGAGGGCGAGCGGGCCTGGATTGGCACCCGGTCACACATCGCGGCGAGTGGCTGGTTCGGCGAGGTCGGTCCGGCGGCGGCCGAGCGGATGGGTGATGTGTTCGTCGCCGCTCGCAAGGCGATTGCCTACTACGCGGCCAGCGACTCCTCCGGTCGTTCGATGATCGGCCAGCACGGCTCGCTCACGCCCGAGGAGACCCAGGTCCCCCTGCTCTGCTTCGGGGCGCTCGCGACGAGCTGAGCCGGGACCGTCCCGCGAAGAACGACCACGTCAGTCGTCGCTGCGCGCCCCGAAGACGATATCGTCCCAGCTCGGCATCGATGCTCGGCCCCGTCGCACGCTCCCGCGCGCGGCCGTCGGCTGCTCGGGCGCCGGCGGAGTGGCGCGCGGCAGCTCCGGCGCCTTCTCCACGACGGGCACCTCGGCGTCGTGCTCGGGCTCCTCGCGGACACGCAGGGAGGAGGCGTGATCGCGCTCACCGCGGCGGCGGCGCAGGGCGTCGAGCAGATCGGCGGTGTCGTTCAGATTCCGCTCGCGTTGCTCCGTGGTGCTCGTGACGGGGCGGGGGAGCGTCGAGATCGGACGAGGGGTCTCGGCCAGGGCCGGCTGCGGCTCCGTGTCGGAGGGGCGGACGGCGGCGGGACGCGCATGCGGCATCGCGGCCGGGCGACCCGCAGTGGGGTGATCGGCTCGCGACGACCGCGTCGCCGACTGCGGGGCGCTGGAATCGGGGTCGAAGCGGGTCGCCAACTCGTCGACCGCGGCGGGGACCACGGCGCGCAGGCGCGGGATCAACGTCGGCCGGATCTCGCCCTGCTGCGAGAGGGTGACCGCCTCGGCGGTCAGGGGCGAGAGGAGTGCCTTGCGCGGGTCGAAGCGCCAGCGGGCGTCGTGGTCGATCTCGTCCGAACGGAAGAGGAGCTTCACGATCCAGCCTTCCTCCTCCTTCCAACTCGACCACTGCTCGCCCTCGGCGCCGAGGGCGACGAGGCGCTCGCGGATGACGTCCCCGAACGGGGTCCCCTCTTCGAGGGGGTCAGGATCGGTGCTCGTGTACACGCGGACCGCGAGGGCGGAGGCGACGACGTGCTCGCGTTCGGCGGTCACCGGCCCCTCGAAACGCTGAACGTAGTCGAGGTCGGCGCCCGTGAGTTCGGCGACCTCGTCAGCCGAGAGCCCCGAACGAATATGGGCCTGGATCTCGCGCGGCGACACACGCTTCTCCCGTGGCGGGAGAGAGTGGACGCGGGGCCGAAGCTGGCTCTGCAGCGTCTCGTCGATGCGGACGGAGAACCGCTCGCCACCCTCCGACACGAGGACCAGAGATCCGCCCTCGACGCCGATCACCTTCAGTTCCATCATCGTGGGAGACCTCTCTTCTGGACGCGGACGGGCCAAGGATGCCACGCCCCGCTGCGATCGGCCGGGAATACCCCGGGCGGGTCGAAAGTTGGTGGGGGAGGAAGCGGAGTGGATGGTGTCAAGAGCCGCACGACGTAGTTTGCGAATTGATCAATCGTGATGCACACTGACCCCGCCGATTTGTTGAACAGCTAAATAAGAAGTGGATGGGAATGGCTACGGACTACGACGCCCCCCGCAAGACCGATGACGACTCCGAGTCGATCGAGGCCCTGAAGGAGCGAGTCCCCGACAAGATGTCCGGAGTCGTCGACGTCGATGACGCCGACAACCCTGGCGGATTCGAACTGCCCGGCGCCGATCTGTCCGACCTCGATCTGGACGTCGTGGTCCTTCCGCCCCAGGCGGACGAGTTCACGTGCGTGAGCTGCTTCCTCGTGAAGCACCGCTCGCAGATCGACCACGAGGAGAAGCTCGGACCGATTTGCCTGGAGTGCGCCGCCTAGGCGCCTGGCAAACCTGAAGGACGACCGCTCCGTCGCCGTGATCCCCGGATCGCGGCGACGATGTCGTTGGGGCGCCGACTCGAGAGCAGCCAGTACGGCGTCGGGTCCTCCGGGTCCTCGATCGGCACCCGCACCACGTCCTTCACCCAGCCGCGGATGACCAGGTAGGCCCGTGCGTCGAGCCGGGGGCCGCGTTCGGCGAACGCCTGCCGACCGGTGTGAGCACTGGGCTCGCCCACCAGCTCAAGCGGGATGTGCGCGCGACCGGCGCGCAGCTCTCCCTCCGCCACCTCGATCGTGGGCGAGAGGGCGAGCAGCGAGAGCACGCAGCCGGAGTAGAGCACGACCGCCACGATCGCCCCGACCACGAGGTCGATCGGTGCGAAAACCAGGATGCTGGCGGGAATGACGAGGGCGGTGGCGACGAAGAGCCACGGCGCAGGCCACAGCCTCTCTCGGTAGGACGGCATGACCCTATTGCACCAGACGATTGGTCTACCCTCGTCACGTGCTTGCAACCGTCGACGTCCCCATCCGCGCTAATCGGCCGCCCACGTACGCTCTGCCGGGCGATGCCGGAGCCGACCTGCACTCGAGTGAAGACGTCGAACTCGCGCCGGGTGAACGGGCGAGCGTCGGCACCGGTGTCGCGATCGCTCTGCCAGAAGGGCACGCCGGCCTCGTCGTCCCGCGCAGCGGGTTGGCCTTCGTGCACGGCGTCACCATCGTCAACGCCCCGGGCACGATCGACGCGGGCTACCGCGGCGAGATCCGGGTCGCACTGTTGAATACCGACAGCCGCGCGAGCTACCGCGTCTCGGTGGGCGACAGGATCGCGCAGCTCGTGATCGTCCCCATCGTCCGGGCTCGCTTCACTGCCATCGACGAGCTTCCCGAATCGGTCCGAGGCACGGGCGGTTTCGGATCCACCGGATACGCCGTCGGCGCCCGAGATCCCAGAACTCACGAGGAGAGCGCATGAGCGACATCCAACCCACCGCCGACGAGGCACTCGAGCCGGTCCAGCAGGACTTCGAGAAGTCCGCTCCGCAGGACCGCGCGGAGGCGGGCCCCCTCGACGAGCGCGAGGCGAACCCGGTTCGCCCGTACATCGACCTCGGCGGGGTGAAGGTGCTCCCGCGCGAGGGGATGCACATCCGCCTCGAGGTCGAGGAGGGCACGAAGCGCGTCATCGCCGTGGGCCTGGATTACGCGGGCTCGACGCTGCAGGTGCAGCCCTTCTCGGCGCCACGATCGTCTGGGCTCTGGCACGAGATTCGCGGGCAGATCGGAGAGCAGATCGGCCGCCAGGGCGGCGCGATCACGGAGCGCGACGGCGTGTTCGGCCCCGAGCTGGTCGCCGAACTGCCGGTCGCCGGCGGTCAGACGCGAGTAGCGCGCTTCGTCGGCGTCGACGGTCCCCGCTGGTTCCTCCGCGGAGTGATCGCAGGGGCGGGCGCGGTCGATGAGCAGGCCGCCGCCGCTGTGGAGGAGCTCTTCCGCAGCATCGTGGTGGTCCGAGGCAATGGCCCGATGCCCCCGCGCGACCTCATCCCGCTCAAGGTGCCCACCGGCAGCCAGACTCAGCAGAGCGCGAGCTGATCCCCATGGAGCCGGGCCGATCCGAGCGCGAGGAGCCCGCCGAGCCGGCGCGCCCCGAGGTGAGTGAGGCGATCGCCGAGGCGGCCCGCCGCTCTGGGCTCGGAGTCGTTGCGACGGGCGAGCCTTTCGACGGCCGCGCGTTGCTGCGCACGATGGGCGGGGTGCGCGGAATCCTCGAGGCCGTCGTTCCGGGCATCGCCTTCGTCCTCCTCTATACGATCACGGCCGATCTCGTGCTCTCGCTCGCCGCGTCGGTCGGGCTCGCACTGGCCTTCACCGTCGCACGCGTCCTCGGTCGCACCCCCGTCATCCAGGCTGTCGGCGGCCTACTCGGAGTGGTGGTGTCGGCGGCCCTCGCGCTGTTTACCGGACGCGCTGTCGACAATTTCGTGCCCGGCCTGATCACGAACCTCGCCTACGGACTGGTGTTCCTGATCTCGGTGCTCGTGCGCTGGCCGCTGATCGGCGTGGCTGCTGGCTACCTGATGGGGGACGGGACCGCCTGGCGCAACGACCGACGCAAGCGCCGCCTCTTCGCCGTGCTGACCCTCGCCTGGGCGGGACTGTTTCTCCTGCGCCTGGCAGTGCAGTACCCGCTGTTCCTTGCCGAGGACACGACGGCGCTCGGTACCTGGAAGCTCGTCCTCGGCCTTCCTCTCTACGCACCGCTGCTGGTGCTCACCGTTCTCGCGGTCCGGGCGGAGTATCGCGGAGTTGCGGAGCACAAGGATGCGGGCGGCCCTTCGGAACATGCGTAGAATTGTCTCGACGTCGAGATAAATAGCACCCGCCTCCCCGCATCGTCGCGGAGGGGATGACCGGGAGCGGCGACGTTGTCGAGTTAGGTCCTCCTTGGTGGCAGGTCGCTGTGCGCGGTCGTCAAGATGAGGGCGGAGAGCGGCGCCGCCCGTCGGCGGACGCTGCAGTCAGCGAAGGAGAGGGCGACGTGTCCGCGGTAGACAGCTTTGGATCGAAAGACACCCTGACGGTCGGCTCGACCGACTACGAGGTGTTCCGCATCGACCGGGTCCCCGGTCACGAGAAGCTCCCGTTCAGCCTCAAGGTGCTGCTCGAGAACCTGCTCCGCACGGAGGACGGCGCCAACATCACGGCCGACCACATTCGCGCGCTCGGCGAGTGGGTTCCGGAGTCGGACCCAGACACCGAGATCCAGTTCACCCCGGCCCGCGTCGTGATGCAGGACTTCACCGGTGTGCCCTGCATCGTCGACCTCGCGACCATGCGCGAGGCCGTGGCGGCCCTGGGCGGCGACGCGAACCGGATCAATCCGCTCGCCCCCGCCGAGATGGTCATCGATCACTCCGTCATCGCCGACCTCTTCGGTACAGAAGACGCCCTCGAGCGCAATGTCGAGCTCGAATACGAGCGCAACGGCGAGCGCTACCAGTTCCTCCGCTGGGGCCAGACCGCCTTCGACGACTTCAAGGTCGTTCCGCCGGGAACGGGCATCGTCCACCAGGTCAATATCGAGTACCTGGCCCGCGTCACGATGACCCGCGAGGTCGGCGGAGCGCTGCGCGCCTATCCCGATACCTGCGTCGGTACCGACTCGCACACCACGATGGTCAACGGTCTCGGCGTGCTGGGCTGGGGCGTCGGCGGCATCGAGGCCGAGGCGGCGATGCTCGGCCAGCCCGTCTCGATGCTCATTCCCAAGGTCGTCGGCTTCAAGCTGACCGGAGCGATCCCGACCGGCGTGACCGCGACCGACGTCGTCCTCACCATCACCCAGATGCTGCGCAAGCACGGCGTCGTCGGCAAGTTCGTGGAGTTTTACGGAGCCGGTGTCGCCGAGGTGCCGCTGGCGAACCGCGCGACCATCGGCAACATGAGCCCCGAGTTCGGCTCGACCGCCGCGATGTTCCCGATCGACGACGTGACTCTCGACTACCTGCGCCTCACCGGCCGCCACGACGAGCAGATCGCCCTCGTCGAGCAGTACTCCAAGTTGCAGAAGCTCTGGCACGACCCCGCAGTCGAGCCTGTGTTCAGCGAGTACCTCGAGCTCGACCTCAGCACGGTCGTGCCCTCGATCGCCGGTCCGAAGCGCCCGCAGGACCGTATTGAGTTGTCGTCGGCCAAGACTCAGTTCGAGTCCGACCTCACCAACTACGCGGATGTCTCGCACGACATTGTCGACCTCACTCTGACGGAATCGTTCCCGGCCTCCGATCCCGGAGAGCTTCAGCCGCAGGACGAACACAGCAGCCACGAGCACGTCCACCGCTCGCATGCACCAGCCAGCGCCTCCAAGCCGACCATCGTCGAGCTGGGCAAGAAAGGCGAACGCTTCACGATCGACCACGGCGCGGTCGCCATCGCCGCGATTACCTCCTGCACCAACACGTCGAACCCCTCGGTCATGCTCGCGGCCGGCCTGCTCGCCCGCAATGCAGCACAGAAGGGGCTGAAGGCGAAGCCGTGGGTCAAGACCACGCTGGCTCCCGGCTCGAAGGTTGTCACCGACTACTACGAGAAGGCGGGCCTGACGAAGTCGCTCGAGGCTCTCGGCTTCTACACCGTCGGCTACGGCTGCACCACCTGCATCGGCAACTCCGGCCCGCTGCTCGAGGAGATCTCGGCCGCGGTGCAGGACAACGACCTCGCCGTGACCGCGGTGCTCTCGGGCAACCGCAACTTCGAGGGCCGCATCAACCCCGACGTGAAGATGAACTACCTCGCGAGCCCGCCGCTCGTGATCGCCTACGCACTGGCCGGATCGATGAACTTCGACTTCGAGGTCGACGCGCTGGGCACCGACTCCGACGGCAATGATGTGTTCCTGAAGGACATCTGGCCCGACGCGGCCGAGGTGCAGGCGACGATCGACTCCTCGATCGACAAGTCGATGTTCGACACGCAGTACGCGGGCGTGTTCGACGGCGACGAGCGCTGGCGTGCGCTCCAGACGCCTGAGGGTTCGATCTTCGAGTGGGACGAGACATCGACCTACGTGCGCAAACCCCCGTACTTCGACGGCATGACGATGGAGACGACCCCGGTCACCGATATTGCTGGCGCGCGCGTGCTCGCCCAGCTGGGCGACTCCGTCACCACCGACCACATCAGCCCCGCCGGCTCGATCAAGGCCGACAGTCCCGCCGGACGCTACCTCGATGCCCACGGCATCGACCGGAAGGACTACAACTCCTACGGCTCGCGCCGCGGCAACCACGAGGTGATGATCCGCGGCACCTTCGCGAACATCCGCCTGCGCAACCAACTGCTCGACGGCGTCGAGGGCGGCTACACCCGCGACTTCACCCAGGCCGATGCTCCGCAGTCGTTCATCTATGACGCCTCCGAGAACTACCAGGCCGCGGGGACTCCGCTCGTCATCCTGGGCGGCAAGGAGTACGGCTCCGGCTCGTCGCGCGACTGGGCCGCCAAGGGCACGAGCCTCCTGGGCGTCAAGGCGGTCATCGTCGAGAGCTTCGAGCGGATCCACCGCTCCAACCTCATCGGCATGGGCGTCGTGCCTCTGCAATTCCCGGCGGGGGAGAGCTGGGAGTCGCTCGGACTCGACGGCACCGAGTCGATCAGCATCTCGGGCATCGAGAAGTTGAACGAGGGCGTCACTCCCAAGACTGTGCACGTGGTCGCCGAGCCGACCGAGCACTCCGCCGAGGGAAAGCAGACCGTCGAATTCGACGCGGTCGTCCGCATTGACACCCCCGGTGAGGCGGACTACTACCGCAACGGCGGCATCCTGCAGTACGTGCTGCGCTCGCTCGTCTGATCAGCTGCAGAACGGGTGCGCCTCCCCTTAAAGGGGAGGCGCACCCGTATTCCTGGCGAGCCCGTGCGTAGACTCGGGAGACGTCCCCACCCTCGACTCCCCTCCGGAAGGCGGCGCGCATGGCTGTTCTCGAGACCATCGGCGGTCCTCGCGATCTCGATCGCCTGACCCGTGTCGAGCTCGAGACCTTGGCGCACGAGATCCGCGACTTCCTTGTGCTCGAAGTGTCGAAGACGGGCGGTCACCTCGGTCCGAACCTCGGCGTGGTCGAGATGACCATCGCGATCCACCGGGTCTTCGACTCGCCGCACGACGCGATCATCTTCGATACCGGGCACCAGTCGTACGTGCACAAGCTTCTGACGGGGCGGCAGGACTTTTCACGCTTGCGTCAGCGCGGTGGCCTCGCGGGCTACCCGCAGCGGTCGGAGTCGCCGCACGACATCGTCGAGAGTTCGCACGCCTCGAGTTCGCTCTCGTGGGCGGATGGGATCTCGCGCGCGTTCACCATGACCGGTCAGAAGGACCGCCACGTCGTGGCCGTCGTCGGTGACGGAGCGCTGACCGGAGGAATGACCTGGGAGGCGTTGAACAACATTAGCGACGACAATTCCCGCGGTCTCGTCATCGTGGTCAACGACAACGGCCGCTCCTATGCCCCGACCATCGGCGGCATGGCGCGGTTCCTCAACGGAGTACGGACCCGGCCCGGCTACCGCACGATGCACCGCGGCTCGCGCGCAGTCTCGGAGCGACTCGGCGGACCGGCCGCCGCCGTCTACCGTGGTGTGCGCGGCGGGCTGCACGGCTTCCTCAGCCGCTTCATCAATAACGAGGCGCTGTACTCCAATCTCGACATCAAGTACCTCGGGCCGATTGACGGCCACGACCTCACGGCGATGGAGGAGGCGCTCCAGCAGGCCAAGGACTACGGCCAGCCGGTGATCGTGCATGCGATCACGCAGAAGGGCAAGGGCTTTGGTCCGGCCGTAGACGACCTCGCCGACCAGTTCCACGCCGTCGGGCAGATCGACCATGAGACCGGCGAGCCGCTCGCGGCTCCCGGTGCCCGCTCCTGGACATCGGTGTTCGCGGAGGAGATCGTCACGCTCGCCGACGAGGACCCGAGCATCGTCGGCATCACCGCGGCGATGCTCCGCCCGGTCGGGCTCGACCGACTCGCGGAGAAGTACCCCGAGCGGGTCTTCGATGTCGGTATCGCAGAACAGCACGCCGTGACCTCGGCCGCGGGTCTTGCCTTCGGCGGGCTCCACCCCGTGGTGGCGCTCTACGCGACATTCGTGAATCGTGCCTTCGACCAGGTGCTGATGGATGTCGCCCTCCACCGCGCGGGGGTCACCTTCGTACTCGATCGCGCGGGAGTGACCGGACCTGACGGTCCGAGCCACCACGGCATGTGGGACCTCGCGATCCTCCAGGTCGTGCCGAACATCCGCTTGGCCGCCCCCCGCGACTCCCTTCGACTGCGCGAAGAGCTGCGCGAGGCCGTGGGCGTGGCCGACGCGCCGACCGTGGTTCGCTTCTCGAAGGGCGACGTCGGCGAGGAGATCGAGGCCGTCGAGCGCCTGAGCGACGGGGTCGACATTCTCGCTCGCGGCGAGCGGCAGGACGTGCTGCTCGTCACCGTGGGACCGATGGCAGCAACGGGGCTCGACGTCGCGCGGCGTCTGGGCGCGCAGGGCATCGGAGCGACGGTCGTCGATCCGCGCTGGGTCGTTCCGGTGCCGGCGAGCATCATCGAACTTGCCCGCGAGCACCGCATCGTCGTCTCGATTGAGGACGGAGTGCGCGTCGGCGGGATCGGCACCCGGATCCGTCAGGATCTGCGCGAAGCCGGCGTGGACACGGCGGTGACCGAGCTCGGGCTCCCCGACCAGTTCCTCGACCACGCGAAGCGTGACGAGATCCTTGAGGACGTGGGGCTCACTCCGCAGCACATCGCACGCGACGTGGTGGCACAGGTGCTCGGCAGCAAGATCCCGGTTGCACGGCCTCTACCGGACGAGGTCGCGGAACGCGACGACGCGCGCAGCGACTGACCTCTGCGTCGCGGCCGATCTGCAGGACTGGGCGCGATCTGCAGGACTGGGTGCGATCTGCAGGACTTCCTCGCCCCAAGGGTTTTCCCGCCGGTGGAATGATCGTGTCCGAGGGAACAGATCTCCTGCAGATCGCACGGAGGGTCTGTCAGGACACGCCGCGAATGGCGGGGTGGTGGAAGGTGTCGCCGAAGGCGCGCTCGCTCGCGCCGACACGGTCGAGGTAGGGCGTCAGCCCGCCCATCTGGAACGGGTAGCCCGCGCCCAGGATGAGGCAGAGGTCGATGTCCTCGGCGGCGTGCACGACGTCGTCGTCCAGCATCCGCTTCACCTCGTCGGCGAGACCTGTCTCGACGCGCAGCCGAAGCTGCTCCGCCGTCATCGGCTCGGTACCGCCCGCGACGATCGCGACAGCGCGCTTGTCCACGCCCTTCACGCGGCCCTTCGCGTCCCGCTCGAACACGTGGCCGAGTTCGGCGAGGCGATGCAGGTTGGGGCTGGCGAAGAAGCGGTCCGGGAAGGCGGCGTGGTGCGTGTCGAGCACGTGAGCACCAACCTTGAGGCCGACCAGCTCGAGCAGCTCGAACGGGGTCATCGGCAGGCCGAAGGGGGTAAGCGAGCGCTCGACCACTTCGAACGGCGTGCCGGTATCGACGGCGTGCATCGCCTCGCCGAGGACCTTCGCAAGCACACGGTTCACGACGAAGCCCGGGGTGTCGCGCGTGATGACCGCGTTCTTTTTGAGCGTTGCGGCGGTCACCATCGCGGTCGACAGGGTTTTGTCGTCGGTGTGTGGTGTGCGGACCACCTCGATCAGCGGCATGACCGCGACCGGGTTGAAGAAGTGGAAGCCGACGAGGCGCTCCGGGTGCTGTAGCCGCTCACCGATCCGCTCGACCGAGAGGGACGAGGTGTTGGTGGCGAGCACCGCGGTCGGTGAGACGTAGCGCTCGATGTCGGCGAACACCTCCTGCTTCACCGACAGCTCCTCGAAGACCGCCTCGATCACCCAGTCGGCATCGGCGAAGTCGGAGCGGTCAGTCGTGCCGGTGATCAGCGCGCGGAGGCGATTGGCGTCATCGGGGGAGACGCGACCCTTCGCCAACAGGGTGTCGATTTCGCTGCGGATGCCCGCCACGCCCTTGTCGACACGCTCCTGATCGAGGTCGGTGATGACCACCGGGACCTGGAGGCGACGCAGGAAGAGCAGGGCGAACTGCGAGGCCATCAGCCCCGCTCCGACCACGCCGACCTTGGTGACCGGCTTCGCGAGCGCCTTGTCCGGCGCGCCTGCCGGGCGCTTGGCCCGCTTCTGCACCAGGTCGAAGGCGTACATGCTCGCGCGGAACTGATCTCCCGAGATCAGATCGGCCAGCGCCTCGTCCTCGGCGGCGAACCCCTCTTCACGGGTGGTGTTCTTTGCTGCTTTAAGCAGTTCCAGTGCGCGGTAGGGCGAGGCCGCGACGGTGCCAATCCGCGACTCGAGTTGCTTGCGGGCAATCGAGATCGCGGCGTCCCACTTGACCAGGCGCTCCAGCTTCCCGGGGGCATTCGGACGCTGTACCGTCACGGTGCCGCCCAGTACGCCATCGGCCCAGCGGAGCGAATCCTCGAGGAAGGTAGCGGGCGCGAAGATCGCGTCGGCGATGCCAAGGTCAAATACCTCCTGGCCCTTGAGCGTGCGGTTGTTCTTGAGCGGGTTTTCGACGACGACCCTGAGGGCGTTCTCGATTCCGATCAGATTCGGCAGGAGCCACGCGCCGCCCCAGCCCGGGATGATCCCCAGGAACACCTCGGGCAGCCCCAGCGCGGGGATGGAGGAGTCGACGGTGCGGTAGTTGGCGTTCAGACCGATCTCGGTGCCACCGCCGAGCGCGAGTCCGTTAATGAAGGCAAAGGAGGGCACACCCAGCTCGGCGAGCATCCCGAGCGTCCGGTGGCCGAGGCGCGCCAGCTGACGGCCGAGCTCGCGGCTCGGGATCTGCCCGACTTTGCTGAGGTCGGCCCCGGCGGCCAGGATGAACGGCTTGCCCGTGACGCCGACCGCGTGGATCTCGCCGCGCGAGGCCCGCTCCTTCTGTGCGATCAGGACATCGGCCAACTCCCAGAGCGATGCCGGTCCAAAGGTGTTGGGCCGGGTGTGATCGCGGTCGTTGTCGAGTGTGATCAGGGCGAGCGTGCGACCGCTGGGCAGCGGTACGTCGCGGAGGTAGGAGTGGGTGACGATCTCGCCCTCAGCGAGGTCCACGAGATTCTCGAATCCGTCGAGCATAGGTCAGCGTCCCTTCCGTCGTGACTGCTTGCCGTCGAAGTGCGGGTTCTCCCAGATCACCGTGCCGCCCTGGCCAAGGCCGACGCAGAGCGCGGTCAGGCCGTACTGCACTTCGGGGTGCGCCTCAAACTGACGGGCGAGCTGGATCATCAGCCGTACCCCGGAGGAGGCGAGCGGGTGGCCGACCGCGATTGCTCCGCCGTACTGGTTGACCCGGGGCTCGTCGTCGTCGAGACCGAAGTGGTCGAGGAAGGAGAGCACCTGCACGGCGAACGCCTCGTTAAGCTCGAACAGCCCGATGTCATCGATGCCCAGGCCCGCCTTGTGCAGCGCTTTCTCGGTGGAGGGAACGGGGCCGATGCCCATTATCTCGGGCTCGACTCCGGCGTAGGCGAAGCTCACCATCCGCATCTTCGTGCTCAGCCCGAGTTCCTTCGCCGCCTCGGCACTGGCTAGCAACGACACGGTCGCGCCGTCGTTGAGTCCGGAGGAATTGCCTGCGGTGACGCGGCCGTGCGGGCGGAACGGGGTACGCAGCCCCGCGAGCCCCTCAAGGGTGGTCTCGGGGCGCGGTGCCTCGTCGGCGGTGGCGAGGCCCCACCCGGACGCGCTGCGGGTGGCGACAGGCACGAGGTCCGGCTGAATATTCTCCGCGGCATAGGCGGCGGCAAGTTTCTGCTGGCTGCGCAGCGCGTAGTGGTCGGCGCGCTCCTTGGTCAGGTGCGGGAAGCGGTCGTGGATCCGCTCTGCGGTGCGGCCCATATTGAGAGCGTCCTCGCCGACGAGGCGTTCCGAGAGGAAGCGCGGGTTGGGGTCGGCACCGAAGCCCATGGGGTGGCGGCCCATGTGCTCGACTCCGCCCGCGAGAACGACGTCGTAGGCGCCGAACGCGATGCCACCGGCCGTGGTGGTGACCGAGGTCATCGCTCCGGCGCACATGCGGTCGATGGCGAAGCCGGGCACCGATGTGGGTAGACCCGCGAGGATCGCCGCGGTCCGTCCGAGGGTGAGGCCCTGGTCGCCCTGCTGGGTGGTCGCGGCGATGGCCACCTCATCCACCCGCTCCTTCGGCAGCGCGCCATTGCGCTCGAGCAGGCCGATCATCGCCTTGACGACGAGGTCGTCGGCTCTGGTCTGCCAGTACATGCCCTTCTCGCCGGCACGTCCGAACGGAGTACGGACTCCGTCGACGAAGACGACTTCGGATTTCTCGGCCACAATGCCTCCCAGGAACTCACGGTCCCGTCGATCGTAGGAACCAGCACCGCCTGGCCGGAATCCTTTGCCGCTTCCTACGAAGGGGGTTCGGTGCCCTCGGGCGGCGCTTGGGCGGCTTCGACAAACGCTGTCGCGATCGAGCCGGACGTCGCCTCGATTTGCCAGGGTCTGGCTCCGGCGCGGGCGAGCTCGGCAGCGACGGTCGCCGCGTCCAGCGGCTCGGGCGGATTCCAGGCCACCCGGCGCAGCAACTCGGGCGTCAGCACGTTCTCCACCGGCATGGTGAGCAGTTCGGCGATCTCGGTCACCACCGCGCGACCGGCCTTGAGCCGGGCGTCGGCTGCCGGGTTGCGGTCGCCCCAGGCGCGCGGCGGAGGGAGGGTATCGACGGTGGGTCGGGTGGGGCTTGGCAGATCCTCGGTCGTGGCACCCCGCTCGATCGCGGCCCACCAGCGCTCCACCTCGCCGCGACTGGCGCGACCCGTGAAATCGCGGCGACCCGAGAGCTGCCCGATGCTGGTCGGGACGTTGCGGGCGACGGCGATGATCGAGGCGTCCGGGATGAGGCGGCCGGGCGCGATGTCGCGCTCGCGGGCAAAGGCGTCGCGAGCCAGCCACAGTTCTCGCGCCACGGCGAGAGGCCGCTGACCGCGGAGGGAGTGCACTCCAGAGAGGCGCCGCCAGGGATCGGCAGGAACGACCTTCGGCGCGCGAGCCAGGGTCGCCTCGAACTCCTCGCGCGCGATCCGGATCTTCCGAGCCTCGATGAGCAACTCCTCCATCCGATCGCGCAGGTCGACCAGGAGTTCGACGTCCTTGGCGGCGTAGACGAGCCAGCTCTGAGGGAGCGGACGGGTGGACCAGTCGGCCGCCGAGTGCTCTTTCGCAAGGTGGACGCCGAGCAGATCCTCCACGACGGCGCCGAGACCGACCCGGGGCAGACCCAGGAGCCGAGCCGCGAGCTCGGTGTCGAAAATGCGGACGGGATCGAGACCGACCTCACGCAGGCACGCGAGGTCCTGACTCGCGGCGTGCAGGACCCACTCCTCCTCGCCGATGACCGCCTGAAGCGCGTCCAGCCGACCGATGGCCGGCGGGTCGAGGAGGAACGCACCGGCGCCCCGTCGGTAGACCTGGATCAGGTACGCGCGCTGCGAGTAGGTGAATCCAGAAGCGCGCTCGGCGTCCACAGCGACGGGACCCTCGCCGGCAGCGATGGCGTCGACCGCGGCGAGGAACTCGTCGGGTGTGGAAAGGACTCGATAATCAGTCACGGTTGTTCCGTCGGAGGGCGAGCGAGGTCACACCGTCGCCCGATACGGGCGGGAGACCCGCGAGCATGCACAACAGCTCCCCCCACCCTTCCACGTGTGTGGCGAGCTGCGCATCCTCTGGACTCCAGGACGCACGGATCTCGATCTGCGCGCCGTCGCCCTGGGCCGCCAACTCGCCGAACCCGGTCGAGAGCACTTTCGTCGCCGTGCCAGAGGCGGCGGAGTACCGGGCGCCACGCACCTCGAGCGCATCGATCAGCCACGACCAGGCCACCTCGGCAAGGAAGGGATCGGTGCCGATCTCGACCTCGAGTGGTGCCTGAGCGAAGCAGACCACTCGGAAAGGGCCGCCCCACTGCTCGGGCTCTTCGGGATCGTAGAGCAGGATGAAGCGCCCGGTGCCCAGTTCGGAGTCGCGGCCGTGGGCGCGCGGCGAGACGTCACCGGCGAGGGCAAGAGCCCAGGGCGCAAGTCCGGCGGGCGAGGCGATCTCGGACACGGTGAGTTCCTCGCGCGTGACGGCCGCGCGGATCGACTGTGTCGCGATCCGGAACTCCTCGGGTAGCTGGGACGACGCTGGGAATTCGGGCACGTCCGCAGAATAGGGTTCTGGCGCGCCTGCGGCCAGGAGGCACGCCGAGCACCGTGGCGGCCGGCGTCAGGGGAGTGAGCGCGCGGCGGACATCAGCGTCAGCGACTCCAGCGCGCGTAGATGGAGCCGGAGTCGTCGACCGCGAGAAGCGCGAGGGCGAACGAGTCGTCGACGACTGCATCGCCGGTCGCGATCGGGAGCCCCGGCAGGACGACGCGGGGCGAGGTCGTCAGGCAGAGCTCATCGACGCGGCCGGAGGCGAGGAACTGGCCGGCGAGCGACGCGCCTCCCTCGCACACCACCCGGTGCAGCCCGAGGTCGGCGAGAGCGCGCAGGACGGCGTCGACAGCAAGGCGGCCATCGGCGGAGGGCACCGCGACCACCTCCACTCCCTCGGGGAGACCGGTGACCGCGCCGAGCGACTCCGGAACGAGGAGGAGGACACGAGAGCCCTCCTGCAACTCGAGCCGGTGCCCGGCCAGATCGCCCGACGCCGAGAGCACGGCCAGCGGGACTCGCTGGGGAACCCGGTAGCCTTCGGCGCGCACGCTCGCCGCCCCTACGAGCACGACATCCGCGTGCTCGCGGATCACGCCGAGGATCATCCGGTCGACCCGGTTGGTGAGGGTCTCGCTTGTGCCGTCCGAACCGGTGCTGGATCCGGTGATGCTCGCGATCATGTTCAGGCGCACCCGAACCCCGTCACCCGGGCGGTAGGCCTCGACGATCGCCGCACGGGCACCGTCCTCACCCAGCCGGATCGGCGGGCCCGGCGGGACGAGCGGCTGGAGGATCATGCGGCGAGCAGGGCGCGGACCTGCCGTTTGGTGCGGCCGAGGAGCGCGGTCATGCCGCGCAGGCGGAGCGGTGACACTGCCTCCGAGAGCCCGATGGTCTGCGGGAAGTCGTCTGGCACCGCAAGCACTTGCTCGGGGGTCAGCCCGTCGAGGCCCTGCGCGAGGATCGACGCGAAGCCGCGAGTCGTCGGTGCCTCGCGTGGAGCCGTCGCGTGCAGGTGAACGGCTCCGTCCTGGACGTCGACGACGATGAAGACCGGCGCCTGGCACTCCTCGACCCGCTCGAAGAGGTCCGGATGGTCGCGATAGCGCTCGGGCAGCTCGGGAAGTTCGTTCGAGAACTCGAGGAGGAGCTGGAGGCGCTCCGGCTTCTCGAGAGCGAGGAATTCATCGCGGATGTCGCGGAGCGCGTCGGGCAGCGCGGGCGTTGGGTCAGTCATCACATCCAGTGTCTCATCAGGGAGTCGGTCGTCGGATTCGCGCAAAAGGGCGAGGGGCTGGCTCGCCCGCTGACGGACGGCCGGGCCCCTCGCCCTCGATACAGTGCTCAGCGAGCGGCCGGGGCCTCACCGGGCTCGGCACCCTGAACGATCGGGACGCGCACGGCGCTGCCCCACTCGGTCCATGACCCGTCGTAGTTGCGGACACCCTCGAAGCCGAGCAGGTGGGTCAGCACGAACCAGGTGTGCGCCGAACGCTCGCCAATGCGGCAGTAAGCGATCACCGAGTCGCCGTCCTTCAGACCCGCGCCCTCGCGGTAAATGCCGTTCAGCTCCTCGAGCGGGCGGAAGGTTCCGTCGTCGGCCGCGGCCTTGCCCCAGGGCACGTTCTGGGCGCTCGGGATGTGACCGGCACGGAGGGCACCCTCCTCCGGGTAGGCCGGTGCGGACGTCCGCTGCCCGGTGAACTCCTCTGGAGAGCGGACGTCGATCAGCGGATTGCCGAAGTGCGCGAGGACGTCATCCTTGAAGGCGCGGATGTCGGCGTCGCTGCGATCAACGACCGGATACTCGACGGCCGAGGGCGAGGAGGCATCGGTCGTCGTGGGACGCCCGTCGGCGATCCACTTGTCGCGCCCGCCGTCGAGAAGGCGGACGTCCTCGTGACCGAAGAGAGTGAACACCCACAGTGCGTAGGCGGCCCACCAGTTGTTCTTGTCGCCGTAGATGACGACGGTGGTGTCGCGGGCGATCCCCTTGCCCCCGACCAGCGCCGCGAACCCCGCGCCGTCGATGTAGTCGCGCTGCACGGGGTCGTTGAGGTCGGTGTGCCAGTCGATCTTGACCGAGCCGGGGATATGGCCGGTCTCGTAGAGCAGGACGTCCTCGTCGGACTCCACGACGACGAGACCCGGAGTGCCGAGACGCTGCTCGAGCCAGTCGGCGCTCACGAGTCGTTCTGGGTGCGCGTAGGAGGCGAACGTGGGCGACGGATCGGTTTCGACGGGCAAGAGAGAACCTCCAGGATGATGCGCGGAGCGCGGGCGTGATTCCACGGCGGGCTACGCTGGAGCCCGCCCTCCAGCGACAGTACGCGCCCGCGGACAGCGCCGCACGGAGGGCGCCGTAAGAGTTCGACACCGAACCGGTTCAGCAGCGAACCGGCTCGACACGGAACCGCGGCGAATCCGCGCCCCGCGCCCTGGCGCGAAGCGGACGCCGACACTGAGCGCGCGGAGCCCCAGCCGGCGCAGGATGCGAGACGCGAGTGAGCCACGAGGACGTCCGATCAACGAGCAGCCTGACCGCGCGCTCGCCGCAGATCAGCGGGCACGAGATCGCGTCGACGCTGGTGCCGCCACGCCAGTTCGAGGGCGCCACCTTCGAGAGCTACCGTCCTGATCCGGAGTACCCCTCGCAGGCCGAGGCCGTCGAGGTCCTGCGTGCTTTCGCCGCGGGAGGCGGCTCGAAGGGCGGCGGCGGCTTCCTGGGCTTCGGTCGGAGGAAGGTGCCGGCCAGCAAGCCCGGCGTGTACCTCGACGGCGGTTTCGGCGTCGGCAAGACGCACCTGCTCGCCGCCATCTGGCACGCCGTTCCGGGACGCACGTACTTCGGCACCTTCATCGAGTACACCGCGCTCGTCGGTGCGCTCGGCTATGCGGCGACCGTCTCGTTGCTGAAGGGCTCCGCTCTGCTCTGCATCGACGAGTTCGAACTGGACGATCCGGGCGACACGATGCTGATGACCCGCTTGCTCGGCGAACTCGTCGCCTCCGGAACCCGCATTGCAGCCACCTCGAACACACCGCCCAACGCCCTGGGCGAGGGCCGATTCGCCGCCGCGGACTTCCTCCGCGAGATCCAGTCGATGGCCGCCCACTTCGAGACGATGCGGATCGACGGCACCGATTACCGCCGCCGCGACATCGAGGGCCACGCCCTGGTGCGCACCGACGACGAGCTCGACGCGCTCGTGGCAGCGGCGCCGTCCGGCTCCGTCGTCACCGACGACTCCTTCGCCGCGGCCGTCGGCCATCTGGGCACCGTGCACCCCTCCCGCTACATCAAGGTGATCGACGGAGTGGACGCCATCGTGCTCCGCGGCGTCGAAGCGCTCACCGACCAGACGGACGCGCTGCGCCTCGTTGCCTTCATCGACCGGGTCTATGACGCGCAGATCCCGGTGCTCGCCTCAGGAACGCCGCTGGACGAGGTCTTCGGCGGCGACATGCTCAGCGGCGGCTACCGCAAGAAGTACCTCCGCTCGATGTCTCGTCTGATCGCGCTGACGTCGATGCCGCTCCGCGCCTAGCGCGCCGCGCTCTCACCCCTGACACCCGGGGCCCCTGAGGCCCGGTTCGTGCCGATCACCGGGGTCCTGTAATGCGCTGTTTACCTGAGGGGCTGGTCCGTAACCTCCGCGAAACGTGCTGCCGCACGGGTCGAAACGTCCCCCCGCCAGACTGTCGGCTACCCGAGGTGACCCGACACCCGCGTGTCTCGAGGACGTACACCAACTCCGCGTCCTTGCTCCGGGCTTTTCTCTGCACATTCACGAGAGGTTCAATTATGGATCAAGGCAATACCGCGTTCCTGCTCATCGCAGCCGCGCTGGTCCTGCTCATGACCCCCGGACTCGCCTTCTTCTACGGCGGTCTGGTTCGTGCGAAGAGCGTCATCAGCATGATGATGCTCAGCTTTGGAGCAATGGGACTCATCGGCGTCCTCTGGGTGCTCTATGGCTACGCGATCGCGTTCGGCAATGGTCCAGGAGGAGCCGCGGGCACCGACACCTTCGTCGGCATCGACGGCGTGCTCGGCATCGACACCGCTCAGATCGGGTTGCAGGGCGTGTACAACGACGCGCTCGGCGAGCAGTCGTCGGCCTACCCGACCCTCGCCTTCGCCGCCTTCCAGGCGACCTTCGCGATCATCACCGTCGCGCTGATCTCGGGCGCCATCGCCGACCGCGCCAAGTTCGGGGCCTGGATGGTCTTCGCCGGCGTCTGGGCGACCGTCGTCTACTTCCCCGTGGCCTCCTGGGTCTTCAACTTCACCCTCGGTGACGACGCCAGCGTCGTCGACGGCGGCTGGATTGCCTACGGTGTCGGAGCGATCGACTTCGCCGGCGGCACCGCCGTGCACATCAACGCAGGTGCGGCCGCTCTGGCCCTCGCCCTGGTACTCGGCAAGCGCGTGAACTTCACGAAGGGCGCGCACCAGCCGCACAACCCGCCGTTCGTCCTGCTCGGCGCCGGTCTGCTCTGGTTCGGCTGGTTCGGCTTCAACGCGGGATCCGAACTCGCTGCGGACGGGATCGCGGCGATCGCGTTCCTGAACACCATCGCCGCGCCGGCCGCTGCGATCCTCGGCTGGCTGGTCGTCGAAAAGATCAAGGACGGCAAGCCCACGTCGATCGGAGCCGCGTCGGGCGCCGTGGCCGGCCTCGTCGCCATCACCCCGGCCTGTGCCAGCCTGTCGCCGTTCTGGGCCATCGTGCTCGGAGTCATCACCGGTGCGGTGTGTGCCCTGGCGATCGACCTCAAGTACCGCCTCGGCTATGACGACTCGCTCGATGTCGTCGGCGTGCACCTCGTGGGCGGCCTGATCGGAACGCTGTACATCGGCTTCTTCGGCACCAACGTGGGCCTGTTCCTCACGGGCGACGCCAGCCAGCTCGGCAAGCAGGCTCTCGCGGCCGTCACCGTCCTGGTTTACTCCTTCGTGATGACCCTCCTGATCGGCTGGATCATCCAGAAGACGATGGGCTTCCGCGTGAAGAACGAGGACGAGATCGCAGGCATCGACACCGCGATCCACGGCGAGGCGGGCTACGTCCTGGCGGACTAGGACGTCTCCGACACAGCGCCCAGCGGGGTGCCGGCTCTCCGGAGTCGGCACCCCGTCATCGTTCACGCGCCGTTCGTGCCGCGCTGGCCGCATCCCGGCTAGGGTTCCGTGGGTGCCCTCCTCGCGCTCGGTCGTGTCCCTGCTCCTCCGACTTCTCGGGCGCACGAGAGCTGCCCGACCCGACGCCGGCCCGCAGCGGCCCTACCTGTCAACGACCGCGCCGACGCCCGGCGCCAGCGGAGTAGGTCGCACCGTCGAGGTAGATCCGTCCAGACTGCGCGGCGTGCGCCTCGCCTACGCCCCCACCCCCGATAGAGATCCTGACCCTGGCGAGGTGGTCTGGACCTGGGTCCCCTACGAGGAGGACGACGGCCGCGGCAAGGACCGGCCGGTCCTGGTACTCGCCGTCGAGAAGACCGGCACGGTGCTCGCGGTGCGCCTGAGTTCGAAGGAACACGCGGAGTATCTCGCGGTCGGCGCCGGCGCATGGGATCCGGACGGACGCCCGAGCTGGGTCGACCCGGAGCGCGTGTTCCGCGTGCACCCGGCGGGAATGCGGCGAGAAGGCGCAGCCCTCGAGCGGGCACGATACGACGCCGTGGCGCGAGTGCTCACCGCCCGCTACGGCTGGCGCTGACCCGTACCCGGAGGATCAGGCCGGGTCGATCGGCACGAAGTCCGGGTACTTCGCCGCGCGACCGTCGCCCGACGAGGTGCCGGTGAGCCGGCGGCGCAGCCAGGGCGTCACGTGCTGGCGGTAGTACTGCACGGACCCGCGGCGCGCACGGAGTGGCTGCCGCGGCGTCTGCGCCGAGTAGGCCGGGCGAGCGAATCCGAGCGAGCGGAGGACGCGGCCTGCGACCCGGTCATGCCCCGTCGGACCGAGATGCAACCGGTCCTCCGACCAGAGCGACGGATCCGCAAAGGCCGGGTCGTGCCAGTTGTCCGCGATGACGACGTCACTCCGGTGCCGTAGCCGGCGCAGAACGGCGTCAGCCAACGCGTCCCCGCGACGTCGGATGAGGCGCCCGAGCGGCAGCTGGAACGAGGGGTCGGCGCCAGCGAGCGAGATCAGCGTCACTCCCTCCTCGTCGCAGCGTTCGAGGACGCGGAGGTAGGCGTCGGCGATCCGCTCGATGTCGGCGCGCGGGCGGAGCATGTCGTTGCCTCCGCCGTTGAAGGAGAGGTGGGTCGGACCGAGTGCAAGAGCAGGCTCGAGCTGTTCGGCGAGGATGGGGGCGATCAGGCGGCCGCGAATCGCCAGGTTGGCGTACTCGATCTGCTCGCCAGTTGCCTCCGCCCAGCCCTGCGCGGTGAGATCGGCCCAGCCGCGAGGGGCGCCGTCCGGAAACTCGTCGCCCACTCCCTCGGTGAACGAGTCGCCGATCGCGACGTAGCGGACGGTCGTCATCGGCGGTATCTCCAGGAGTGCATCGACGCACTGTACCGTTCCGGCGCGGGGGTCAATCGCGGTGCGGGAACGGGTATACGGGCGCGAGGCCCTTCCCGGAGGTCCCGTGCGGCGGGAGCGTGACGGCTGAGAGCTCGTGCGGGGCGTGACGCGGGGAGGCCCGAAACCACGCGGCGAGGGCGGACGTGCGGCGGTAGCGCCGGTGGTCGCGATCAAGCTCGGCGATGCCGCGGTAGCCGGAGACACGGGCGATGTGATCGAGGCCGCCGAGCGTGACGGGAGTGCTCGCCATCATCACGGCGGCGAGCTCGAGGCGACGCAGCGCCAGGTGCTCGTCGAGGCTCAGACCGTAGAAGCGGCGAAACCGCATCCGGAGCCCCAGGACGCTGACGCGCAGCTCGGTCGCAAGACCCAGCAGTGTGAATCGGCGGTCGGTGTAGCGCTCGTTAACGAGGGCCGCGGCGGCGATGGCGAGTACGTCGAGGCGACGTCCGCGGCCGCGGGCGGCAGTGGGGCGAATGGACGTGACGGGGGCGCAGTGAAGAAGGTGCATATGGAGGAGACCGGGTTGGGGCTCCACGATGACGCGGTGGCGCAAGATCCGTTTGCGATGGCGGAGTTCCGGGACCGGAGGGGCCGGCGTCTCAGGGGTCGCGCACGGGCCTCGCCGACGCACCCGGGCCGAACGGACTCCCAAGCCCACCCCGTCTTCGTGAGAAGAACTCTGCCCTGCACCTGCCCTGCACCTGCCCTCCGCGCCATCTTTCACAGCAGGAGACGAGAGAATATCCGAATAACTTACCTCCTCTTTAGTGACACCTGCGCCGCCTCGCGCCTACACTCCTCGGACAGGCGTGGGAATACAGAAGTTCGAGCAGTAGAGCCGGATACCTGCACGCTTTCTCCTCTCTATTCGATATGTGTCCCCACTCTGGTCACAATCGGAAAGGTTCTGCGATGATGCATACCCAGAAGAACGCTTTCTCCGCCCTCTCTCGACGGGCGATCCTCACCGCTTCCGTCGCCGGCGCGGGAGCTCTCGCCTTCGCGACTCCTGCGCTGGCGGCGGGCGACATGAGTGCGGTGCCGAAGCTCCCCGGAGAGGTCTCCCGCAGCGCGACCGCGACGTCACGCACAGGGAAACGGCGCTACGAGATCATCGACGTGGTCGTCGCGGGGGACCGGGCGCGGCTCTTCGTCCCGCACGCGACCCCACCCTCGAGGAGCACCGGAGCGACGATGCTCTGGTACTACCACTCACGCAACGGCAACCACACTGCGCTCTCCAACGCCTTCGCCTACTCCGCCGACCTCGCCGTCGACCGTGGAGTCGTCAGCATCTGCCCGACCTACGGCGGCAGCATATGGACGAGCACACGGGCGCTCGAGATTCAAGCCGCCGTGGCCGCCTGGGCGTCGTCGGTCTGGCGCATCGACGCGAGTCTGCTGCGCTCGGATTCCGGCGGAGGACCGCTGCTCACCTGGGCCTACGGCACTCGAATGCTGCCGAACATCCTCGGCGCCTACCTCTGCAACAGCTCGTACGATCTCGAGGAGCGGGCAGCCAGCGAACCGGACAAGGTTCTCCCGTACTACGACGACCTCGCGGCGGTGGCGGCCGCCAACCCCGCTCGCCTGCCTCCGTCGGTGTGGCGTGACGCGCGCTTGCGCATTACCGGATCCTCCGACGACACGGTCGTCCCGTTTGCGAAGCACGGCATGGCCCTGCGCGCCGCCGCGCTCCCGTTCGCACGGGAGGCGACCATCCGCGTCCACGCGGGCGAGGGGACAGGCGGCCACGCCGTTCCGAGTTTCACCAATAAGGAGATGCTCGAGACTTTTCAGCGCTGGCTCGCGGAGGAGCCGCCACCGCCTGCTACGACCGTGCCGACCCCGATCGCCGACTGGTCCTTCGCCGAGGGCAGCGCGCCGTTCGCGTCCGCCACCGCAGGAGCGCCGGCGCTACGGCAGGGGACCGGCTCTACCGCCCGGCGAGTCACGACTCCTTTCGGCTCGGGCGTCAACTTCAACGGCAGCACCGACTACCTGATCGTGCCCAGGACCGAACTCGGCCCGCTCAATCTCGGCGCCTCGACCGGCGCGGTCACGGTCGCTGCCTGGGTGTTGAACTCCGATCCGAACAGCGCCTGCCTCGCCGGAGTCTGGGAGGAGTCGACAGTCGGAGCGCTGCGCTCCTACGCCCTGTTCAACAATCTCCCGGAGTACGGCGGCTGGGAGCGGGTGTGCATGCACGTCTCGAAGCTCGGGGGACCGACGCCGGGCTACCCGTTCTCGCGGGACTACTCGGTCGAACCGCGGCGCCTGAGCCGGGGGGTCTGGCAGCTACACGTCGGCACCTATGACGGAGCGGTCGCCGTGTCGTACCTCGACGGCACGGCCACGGCCTATCCGAAATACACCGACGCGCTCGGGGCCACTTACGCCAAAAATCCCTACGTCTATCCAGACGGGATGAATGCCGCTCCCGGCGACTTCGTGGTCGGGGCGAACGGCCGCAACGGCGTGATTATCAACCAGTACCGGGGGACTCTCGCGCGGGTGCGGGTCTGGAATCGGGCTCTCACAGCGGAACAGGTCAAGGAGCTGTACACACTCGAGAAAGCGGCTCTCTCGTGAGTCTCTCCGGATAGCGATGGAGGTGCCCGGGAGTGCTCCCGACCGGCGTGGCGACGAGCGTTCTCGGGCACCTCAGGGGACAGGTGCTCAGGAGAGAGCACGGAAGGATGAGCGGCGCATTCCGGAGCGCCGACCTACACTCAGACGATGCGACACGGAATTGTCATCCTTCCGCAGGACCCGTGGGTTGAGGCGCGACGCACGTGGCAATCGGCCGAGGGGCTCGGCTTCGACCACGCCTGGACCTACGACCACCTTTCCTGGCGTTCCCTCGCGGGGGAGCGATGGCAGGCGACCGTGCCCACCCTCACTGCGGCGGCCCTCGTCACTGAGACCCTGCGACTGGGTACCTTCGTCGCGTCGCCCAACTTCCGTCATCCCGTCCCCTTCGCGAAGGAGGTTGCCACGCTCGACGAGATCTCGGCCGGGCGAGTGATCCTGGGCCTGGGCTCGGGTGGCACTGGCTTTGACTCCACCGTGCTGGGACAGCGCGAATACACGCCGCGCGAGCGCCACGAGCGCTTCTCCGAGTTCGTGGCGGCGCTCGACGTGTTGCTGCGCCACGAGAAGCCTGACTCCGGTGGTATCGATATCGACGGCGATTGGTTCACCGCGCGTGGAGCCCGAATGGTGGGAGAACCGGCTCAGCGTCCACGCGTCCCGTTTGTCCTCGCCGCGAACGGCCCGAAGGGGCTGGCTCTCGTCGCCGAGCGTGCTCAGGGCTGGGTCACCACCGGCCCCGCCGGAACGACGGGGGAGGAGTGGTGGACCGGCCTCGCCACGCTGGCCAGCCGCCTCGATCAGGCACTCGAGACCGCCGGCCGCGACCCGCGCGACATCGAGCGCCACCTCTCGCTGGACTCCGGAGGCGATTACTCCCTCGACAGCGTCGCCCGCTTCGAGGACATGGCAGGTCGCGCCGACCAGCTCGGCTTCACCGATGTCGTCTCACACTGGCCCCGCCGCGACGGCATCTATGCCGGTGACGACGACGTCCTCTACGAGGTCGCCTCCCGCTTCTGAACGCCGGGCTCGGTCAGTCGCAACGGCAAGATCGCCTGGCTCCCTCTCGATGACGAGGTGATCGCACATTCTCCTCGACTGGTTGACAACGGGGGCCTACAGTGGCTGCGAGGTCGGCACACGCTTGACGGAACATTCGACGTCAGAAAGCGCCGTCTTCCAGCGGAAGGAAGACATGTCCTCGACTGCTCCAGCTTCCGAGTCCGCGTCTGTGAGCACGACGAGCCTGCGCACCTTCCACCAGATCCTCGTGAACACCGCCGTCGCGAATGTGACAACGAGTTTCCTCTGGTTCGCGCTGACGTTCTGGGTGTACCTCGAAACCCGGTCGGTGCTCGCGACCGGCATCATCGGCGGGGCGTACATGCTGCTTGTCGCGATCTTCGCAATGGCCTTCGGCACCATTGTGGACCGGCACCGCAAGTACCAAGTGATGGTCTTCGTCGGCGCAGTGACGCTCGCGTCCTTCAGCCTCGCAGGCATCCTGTATCTCGCGCTTCCGGAGTCGGCGCTGCTGAACTTCGGCGGTCCCTGGTTTTGGATGTTTTCCGGCATCATTCTGTTCGGCGCGGTCGTCGAGAACATGCGCAACATCGCACTGTCCACGACGGTGACGCTGCTGGTTCCGGTGGAACGCCATGCCCGTGCGAACGGCCTGGTCGGCACCGTTCAGGGGCTCGCGTTCGTCGTCACGAGCGTGTTCAGCGGATTGTCGATCGGCCTGCTCGGCATGGGGTGGACGATGCTGATTGCGATCAGCGCATCCACCGCCGCGCTCCTGCACTTGTTATTCCTGCGCATCCCTGAAGACAAGCCCGCATCGACAGGCGACCGTGCCCCACTCATCGATCTGCGCGGCAGCGTCACTGCGGTGCGGGCGGCGACGGGCCTCCTTGCGCTCATTGTCTTCTCGACGTTCAACAACTTGATCGGCGGCGTCTACGTGGCGCTGATGGATCCGTACGGGCTCGAGCTGTTCTCGGTGGAACTGTGGGGGATCGTGCTCGGCGTAACCGCGACGGGCTTCATCATCGGCGGGCTGCTGGTTGCCAGATACGGCCTCGGGACGAACCCGATCCGGACGATGCTGCTGCTCGTGATAGTGATGGGTCTCATCGGTGCGGTATTCACTCTCCGCGATTGGTGGTGGCTGTACGCTGTCGGTATCTGGCTGTATATGACGCTCATCCCCGCAATCGAGGCCGCCGAGCAGACAGTCATCCAGAAGGTCGTTCCGTTCGAGACACAGGGACGGGTTTTTGGCTTCGCGGCAGCACTCGAGTCAGCTGCGGCCCCGATCACCGCATTCCTCATCGCACCGATCGCCGAATTCGCCCTCATCCCGTACATGACATCATCCGCCGGGCAGTCGTCCTACGGATGGCTGCTCGGCGACGGAACCGGGCGGGGAATCGCCCTCGTGTTCCTCATCGGCGGAATCATCACGGCGATCACAGCCACAGCGGCGCTCTTCACGCGATCATTCCGCGTGATCTCAGCGCAGTACCTGCGGGACGAACCGCCCGATTATCGGCAATAGAGGGCTAGAGACGAGATAACTATCAGGGTCGTCACCAGTTGCACCCCTGCTGCATCGATGACCCGATGGTTTTTTGTACACACGTCGATGTGCTGGCGTTCGTGCAGGTTGACTCGAGGGACGTCAAGGTCGGGGTTCGCGAAGTGAACCCTTCCTGCTCCTTGCCGATCCGGTCGCTCTAGGAGCGCGCACGACTCCTGGTCAGTCGGGAAGGCGGAGGAGTCCGCCGCTCGAGCGGATCGTCACAGCAGCGACGGCCATCGCTCGCGTCAGCACCGGGAGCGGATCGAGAGTACCCCGTGCGAGGGCCGCGACAACGGTGGCGAAGGTGGCGTCCCCGGCCCCCATCGTGTCGATGATCGCACCGTCGGCCCGGGCGATCGGCACGGCGATGCGCTCGCCGCGCCGGACGACCGCTGCCCCGTCACGCCCCGCTGTCTCCAGCACCGTGTCCGCTCCCGCGTCGAGGACTCGGGCCGTCGACTCCGCGAGGCTCACCTCAAAGATCAGCTCTGCGTCGTCCGCGCCCAGCTTCACGAGTGCGGCGCCGGCCGCGACCTCGAGGAGGCCGGTGGCGAAGGCAGCGTGGTCCCTGAGGAGGCCGGGTCGTGGGTTGGGATCGATTGCCAGTCGTGCACCGTCGGCGATCAGGGCTCGCAGCGTGATGACTTCCGCGGGGTTGTCGAAGGGGAATCCGCTGACGACCACGAGCTCCGCGCGCGCGGCTGCGTGCCGGAGGGCATCGGTCGGCACGAGCGTGCGAGAACGAGAGGCCGGAGAGAAGGAGTAGCGCGGTTCCCCGGCTGTCCGGTCCGAAACGGCTCGCCCGGTCCCGAGCGGAGCGGTCGTGGTGAGGAGGGTGACGCCGTGCTCGGCCGCGTGCCGACGGAGGAGGTCACCCGACTCGTCCTCGCCGACCATTCCGGCGAGGACGGCGGGTACTCCCAGTACGGCGAGGCCGACGGCGACGTTGAGGGCTGAGCCGCCCGCCACGTCGACCGACCCTGCGGCTGTCCGGAGTTCGTCGACGAGGACGTCGCCGAGCACGAGCACAGAGGCGGTCATCCCTTGACCGCTCCGGCGGTGAGTCCGGCGATGACCTGCTTTTGGAAGAGCGCGTAGATCACCAGCTGGGGGAGGAGCACGAGGGTCGCGGCGGCCATCATCGCTCCGTAATCGACCGTGTACTGCCCCTGGAAACGGGAGACAGCGAGCGAAACGGTGGCCATGTCGGGATTGTTCAGAAGGATCGAGACGAAGGGGAACTCGTTGAACACGTAGACAATGTTGAAGATCAGAACGGTGGCGATGACCGGCCGCATGACAGGCAGGACGACCGATCGGCAGATGCGGAACAATCCTGCGCCGTCGATGATCGCCGCTTCTTCGAGTTCGGTCGGGAACTCGCGCAGGAACCCGGTGAGCAGAAGCGTGTTGAAGGGGATGGAGACGGCGATGTAGGGCAGGATCACGGCGGCGAATGTGCCGAAGATACCCAGCGCGAGATCGAGGCGGTAGATCGGGAAGAGCAGCACGTAGACGGGGACGGCGAGCCCGGCGAGCAGATAGAAGCGCAGCGCCGACTGCGCCCTCGGCCGCTGAAAGATCATCCGCGTCAGGGCGTAGCTGGCCATAAAGGAGACGACTGCTCCGACGAGGACCGAGATGACCGCGATAAGGAGAGTATTTGCGTACATCTGCAACAGTGGCAGCGAGCCCACGACGTTGACGTAGTTGTCCAGGGTGAGCGAGAGCAGCGAGAACGGGTCGGAGAGGATTTTGTCGCTGGGCTGCAGTGAGAGCAGGGCGATCCAGAGGATCGGCAGAACAATGAGGAAGGTCACCAGGTAAGCGGCGATCCCGGTGATGATCGAGGCGCGGCGGGCTCGGGCGCGCCAGGGTCCGCGGTCCGCTCCTCTCGGCTCCGTGTCCACGGTTGTCGAAACAGCGTCGTGCTGCGGGGTGAGAGTACTCATGCGATGCTCCGTCGGCGTGCGAGTGCGAGATAGACGCCGGAGACGAGGGCGCCGAGGACGAACACGATCACGGCGATGGCCATGCCCGATCCGTAGTTTTGATTCGTGAACGTGACGAAGTACATGTAGCTCACCAGGGTTTCGGAGCGGTGGACCGGGCCACCGCCGGTGAGCATGTAGACGAGCTCGAAGATCTTGAAGACATTCGTGATGAGAAGGAGGGTGACGATGCCGAAGGTCTCGTTCATCATCGGCACGGTAATGAAACGCAGCCGCTGCCAACCGGAGGCGCCGTCGATGTCGCCGGCTTCCATGATCGACTCCGGGAGCTGCTGCAATCCGGCGTAGAAAATCGTCATCGCGAAGCCGATGCTGCTCCAGATGAACACGAGCGAGACCGCGTAGGGAGTGAGGGTGTCGCCACCGATCCACTGGATCTCGGGAACTCCAAGCGGTGCAAGGAGGCGGTTGAGCAGCCCAATCTTCGGGTCGAGGATGAACACCCAGATGAGGCCGACGAGGATAGGCGCGATGATCGCGGGTCCGAAGACGAGGGCTCGGAGCAGTCCGCCACCACGCTTCTGCCGTTGTAGCAGTAGCGCCAGGGCGAACGAGGCCGGGATCAGGATGACGAGGCTGACGACCAGGATGACGATGGTGTTCGACAGGGCCTGCCAAAAGAACGGGTCAGAGCCGAGGGCGATGTAATTACCGAGTCCATTGAACGTCGCGGCGCCGAAGCCGGCGAAGCTGGTGAAGCTGTAGCCGAGGGAGTAGAGGACGGGGTAGACGACGAATGCGGTGAAGAAGACGAGCGCCGGGAGGAGCATCAGCGTGATCTTCCAGCGGGAGCTGACCCAGGTCATTGGTGATCTCGATTCGAAAGGGGTGATCGGGAGGAGGGCGGAGCCGCGCGGGCGGCTCCGCCCTGGGCAGGTCACTGGCCTGCGTCAATGGCTTTCTGCACGAGATCGACGGCCTGCTGCGGGCTGAGCTGCTTTTGGATCACGCCGTAGATGCTGTCGTACATGGCGCTGGAGACGGCAGTCGAGACGAGCAGGTCGGGCTGAGTCTTCGGGCTGGATACTCCGTCGGCGGTCGTGGCGTCGAGGGCGCTCTTGAGTGCGCTCTGCTTGACCGCGTCGAGCTGGGGCTGGTAGTCGGTGACGGGCGGCTGGCCGTTGTCGACCATCAGCTGCTGAGCGTCGTCGCTGTAGTAAAACGAGAGGAACTTCTCGACGGCGGCGAGCTTGGCCTTATCGTCGCCAACTTTATGGCTGACGACGAGAGGTGCGGAGGCGACGTTCATGATGATGTTCTGCTCGCCGACGCCGTCGCTGAACTGCGGTCCGGCCCAGAAGCCGGTATCGGCGGCGACTGTGGACTCCTGGATGGCACTGGACGCCCAGACGCCGGCGTCCAGCATGGCTGCCTTGCCCTGCAAGAACTGGTCAACGGCCTGCTGGTAGGTCTGTGTCGACACGTTCGAGGCGAAGGCTCCGGCGTCGCGCAGCTCGGCGATGTGCTCGTACATGCGCAGGAAGTCCGGGTTCGAGTAGCTCTCGGAGCCGTCGAGGATCCCGTCAATCTTGTCCTCGTACCCAAACCGGTCGAGCCAGACGAGGAAAGACCAGACGCTGAACGAGGACTGGTTCGCACCGTTGGAAATCGTCACGATCCCCTTGTCGTTGAGAGCGTCGGCGACCTTGAGGAGATCGTCAAACGTCGTCGGGACCGACAGTCCGTTGTCCGAGAGGATTTTCTTGTTGTACCAGAGGCCGGTCAGCAGCCCCTGATACGGGACGCCGTACATCACGTTGTCCTTGGTGAAGTTCTCGACCGTGCTTTCGGGGAAGCGGTCCGTGACCTTCTCCAGTACGGGGGAGAGGTCGAGGAGTCTGCCCGCGTCGAGCATGTCTTCGGCGGTGGCCTTGTAGACCCAGAAGACGTCCGGAAGGGTGTCGCTCTGTGCAGCGATCGAGAGGCTCTGCAGGTGCTCGGCGACGGCCTGGCCGGTCACGTCGACCGTGATGTCGGGGTTGGCGGCCTCGAACGCCTCGACGATCGCCCAGGTCGCGGGATCGGCGGTCTCCACGTCGGGGTTCTGCATCGATAGGGTGATCGTCGTCGTGCCGTCGGCGGAGCCTCCGCCGCTGGCCGTGGAGCAGCCGGCGAGGACGACAGTGCTGGCGAGAGTCAGAGCGATCGCCGCAGCGATCCTCGACTTCGTGGGGTCAGTCCGATGACCGAGCATGGCATCTCCTTTGATGAGTGGGGCGTCGGGAACGACTGCACATCGAAACGTTTGCGCGAATCGTTTGCTTGACAGTAGGAGCGGCGCCTTCGTCCTGTCAAGTACCGATCATGACGGAAATCGGAAGGCTTCGGTCGAGGAGCGCAGGTCGAGGGTCTGCCGCAGGCGCACGATCCTCGGGCTCCCGGCGGGCCGCGCGATGCGCTCGAGCAGCAGCTTCACTGCGGCAGCCCCCATGTCGAAGCCGGGCTGTCGGATCGTCGTCAGCGCCGGCTCGAACAGATCGGAGTGGTCAAAGCCGTCGAACGTCGCGAAGGCGATGTCCCGGGGGATCCCGAGTCCGATCGCGCGGAGGCACTCGAGGGCCTGGATCGCCAGGGGAGTACTCGCCGCAATCACCGCCGACGGGCGTGCAGGGAGGCTGAGCGCTGCGTCGAGGTTCTGCCGACACGACTCGCGGTCGCTGTCCTCAATGACAGTCTGGTCGTCCCGCTCCGACCCGGGAACAGCGTCCCAGAACCCCGCCGCCCTCTCGCGGAGGGTCGGGACGCGCTGGTCACCGGCGAGGACGACGAACCGTCGATGGCCGGCCGCGCGGAGATGCTCGACCAGGCGGCGCATGCTCTCGCGATTGTCCGCGCCGACCTGGTCGTACGGGGCGGAGTCGAAGATGCGGTCAAGCAGCACCACAGGAGGCGCGGCTTCACCGAACTCGCTCAGTCCCGACTCGCCGGAGTCGGCCGACCGGGCAAGGATCAGCCCGTCGACTCGCCGACCGAGGAGCGTCTGCACCGCCCTGCTCTCGCGCACCTGATCCTCGGAGGAATTCGCGAGGATCAGGGTCATGTTCTCGGCCGCCGCGGCGTCCTCGACGCCGTGCACCATGGCCGCGAAAGCCGGTTCCCCGGCATCCGAGACCACCAGACCGATGCTGTCAGTCCGGGAGCGCCGGAGGGAGCGGGCGAGGGTGTCCTGGCGGTATGCCGTCTTCTCGATGGCGTCCATCACGCGGCGTCGGGTCGCAGGATCGACCGGGCGGGTGCCGTTCAGTACATGGGAGACGGTCGAGATCGACACTCCCGCCAGTCTCGCTACTTGCACCATCGTCGCCATCTCGCTCCAATCAAACCTTTTCGCGTTGCCACACCGTACTCAGATTGTCGAGACGATGCCATTGCGGGCCGCCTGCCGACCTGCCTATGATCGCCAACGTCGCGCAAACGTTTCGATGCCGACTCTCGCACCAGACGAAGCACTGCCGCTTCGCAGGAAGGACGACGATGACCGACCCGATCACTCCCGGAGGCCTCCTGGGCGATCTCACCAGGACCCGTCCCGGACGCTCCGCCCGCGCGTCGAGCTTCGACCAGACCGGCCGCAACCGCGACAACTGGATCGTGATGCCCGGCGAGGAGCGCACCCTCGCCGACATCGAGGGTCCCGGCGCGATCACCCACATCTGGATGACGCAGTCCTGCCGCATCCAACCCGGACCGGGCCAGATCGACCCGGCAGTCGTCGGCGTGCCGATGCTCGAAATCCACAACGCGCTCGGCGTGAGCTGGGAGGTCGTCGACCCCGACTACTACCGCAAGATCCTGCTCAAGATCTACTGGGACGACCAGGAGACGCCGAGCGTCATCGCGCCCCTCGGTGACTTCTTCGGCCTGATGAACTCACTCTCGGGCAGCTACGATTCCCTGCCGCTCTCCGTATCCGCGAAAGAGCCGGAGCTGCACTCCTTCGGCGGGAGCGCCGCCTTCAACAGCTACTTCCGGATGCCGTTCGGATCCCGCGCCCGAGTCGTCGTAGAGAACCAGAACGACATCCCCTACCTCCAGTACTTCTACATCGACTACGAGCTCTCGCCCGAGCCGCTGCCCGAGGACACCGTCTATTTCCACGCGCACTGGCGGCGCGCGCTCCCCAATGTCGGCTGGGGCCCCGACCTTCAGGCGAACAGCATCGAGACGACGGTCGCGAACCTGACCGGAGACGACAACTACGTCGCACTGGAGACCGAGGGCCGTGGCCACTACGTCGGCTGCACCCTCGCGGTCCGGCACTTCCAGGGCTCCTGGTGGGGCGAGGGCGACGACATGATCTTCATCGACGATGACACCTGGCCGCCGAGCCTGCACGGTACCGGCATGGAGGATTACTTCGGCCACGCCTGGGGCATGCAGCACAACGCGTACCAGTTCAACGGGACGATCGTCCACGAGGAGGACGTCCCCGGCTTCCACCACAGCTATCGCTTCCACCTGGTCGACCCGATCCGATTCGAGAAGCGGATCAAGGTGACGTTCGAGCACGGACACGGTAACCACCTCTCCGACGACTGGTCCTCGACCGCGTACTGGTACCAAACGCTGCCCTCGCCGATCCTCGAGGTCCCCCCGGTCGAGGAACGGCTCCCGCTGCGCCCCGTCGACCGGGTCATCACGACCGACCTCCCGCCGTTAGACGACGAGAAACGGGCAGCGCGGGAGGCAGCCGCCGAGCGGATGAAGGCGTTCACGTCCGCCCGCGACGCCCTCCGCGACGAGCGCCGCACGCAGATCACCGAGTGGGAGCGCGGCAACCGCGAGCAGGCGGCCGAGATTCGCCGACGCTACGACGGAGGCCGCGCGTGACCCGCCCACTGATCCACTTCACCGCTGAGACCGGCTGGATCAACGACCCACACGGCATCACCTTCCACAACGGCGAGTACCACCTCTTCCACCAGTACGTCCCCACCAGCACGGTGTGGGCCCCGAACTGCCACTGGGGGCACGCGGTCGGATCGGACTTGCTGCACTGGAACCGCCGGCCCGTCGCGCTCGCGCCCGGCGACGGCGACGACGGCATCTGGACCGGCAGCCTCGTGGACACTCCCGACGGAGCTGTGATCCTCTACACCTCGACTGTGCAGCCGGACCTCGGCCGGGGACGCATCCGGATCGCCCGCGCGACGGACAGGTCCTGGGACGACTGGGAGAAGGGAGCGGTCCTGCTCGAGACCCCCGACGATCTCGATTTGATCGCCTTCCGCGATCCGTTCATCGTCCGGGAGGACGACGGCTGGCGCATGTTCGTCGGCGCCGGAACCGCGGGCGGAGACGCCCTCGCCGTCACCTATACCTCGGCGGATCTGGAGGACTGGGCCTTCGACGGCGTCGCCGCACGGCGCAACACCGCCGAGCGCGAGCCGGTCTGGGTGGGGGCGCTCTGGGAATGCCCGCAGATCATCGAGGTCGACGGGCAGCACGTCCTGGTCAGCTCGGTCTGGAACGACGACGTGCTCTACTACGCCGGCTACGGCGTCGGCAGCTACTCCGACGGCCGCTTCGAGGCCGACACCTGGGGGCAACTGAGCTTCGGCGGGTCCTACTATGCCCCGTCCTTCTTCCGGGACGCCGAGGGCCGGCCATGCCTGATGTTCTGGATGCGCGGCGTCGAGGACAGCGATGCCGGCTGGAGCAGCGCACTCAGCGTCCCGCACGTCCTCGAGATCCGCGACGGCCGGCTCGTCACGACCGCCCACCCGTCGCTCGAGGCTGCACGCACCGGCAAGGCCGACCTGACCGATTTCGGAGGACGGGTGGTCGATCTCGAGTGGACGCCCATCTCGGCCGGCGAGCGGATCGACTTCCTCGACGGCGACGACCTCGTCGCCTCACTCGTCTGGACCGAAGACGCGGTCGTACTCGAGCGTGCAGGGGAGGAGGCGTGGAGCGCCCCGCACGAGGTCGGCTCGGTCAGAGTCCTCCTTGACGGACCCGTGCTCGAGGCCATCACGTCCGCAGGAGTGATCGGCGGCGCCGTCCGCCCGGCGACAGCGGTGACGGCACGAGAGGAAACTCTCACGGCATACGTCCTGGAGTGATCGGAGTCCTGAGTCGGGAGCACGCGTGAGCCGTGCTCCCGACCAGGTCGGCTCTGCCCTCACCCCCCGAGCAACCTGACATAATGTGCATTATCGGATACTCCAGGGGTTCGCTCGAAAGCGCGCAATCCAGCTATCACGCCGATCCGTCACCATCAGCCCGTCCGCGATGAGGACACGGCTCGCACGCGACGGATGGACCGCTCACGCGGCAACGCGGACTCAGACGAAGTCAGAAATGTCGCCGACCAAGCGGGTGTTGTCAGCCGGGATCGGTTCAACCGCCGCCACAGCAACCTCGGCTGCGAACTCTTGCACGTTGTAGAGCTTTCCGGCAGATTCGCGACGTGAACTGATCGCACCCGGATTCGAGCGCTCAAGCAGCGTTGCCGTGATGGTGCCCTCGATCATGTCGCCCGAGACGACGACGAACTCGATGCCGCGCTCGGCCAGTTCGCCGATCCGCTCGCGGAGGGCGTCTTCACCGGCACGCTTAGAGAGAGCGACGGGCTCGTACTCGGGCATTGTCGGCGTCGAACGGATGAAGTGGGCCTGATGGCTCGTCACGAAGACGACGCGCGAGCCCTCGCCAAGCAGCGGCAGCGCCGCCTCCAGCGTCGCGACCTGCGAATCGCGGTTGAGGGCCATCGCATAGTCCTGCCCCTTGTCGCTCTCCATGCCACCCGAGGCGTTCAGAACGAGCACGTCGAGTCCGCCATACTCCTGCTCGATACGCGAGAACATCTCGGACCGAGACGCCGCGTCCGTGAGGTCAGCGCCCACTGCGATCGCAGTTCCGCCCGCGTCGATGATCTGCGCGACGAGCTTGTCGGCACGCGGAGCCTTCGAGCGGTAGTTGACGACAACCCGGGCGCCGGCCTCAGCGAAGTAGCGCACCGTGTCGGCGCCGATGCCGCGGGATGATCCGGTAACGAGAACGCGCTTGCCATCGAGCGAGCCGGGAGCGAGGGGGTTGGACACGAGGAATCTCCTCCAGGATGCCGGCGTACAGCCGGATCGGGCACGGTGACGGGCCACGGCCCGACAGGCGAGTTTAGCAACCGCCTCGTCCCGCCCGCGTCGCCCGGCCGCTCGCCCCGGTCCTCCCAGCCCTCATCCGGGGGGCCTTGCTACCGTGGGAGCGCTTGTCGAGGGGAAGGAGAACTCAGCATGGACGCTGTCACTCACGACGCATGGGTCCTCTGGCTCGCCCTGATCCTGATCTTCATCATCGTCGAGATGATCACGCTCGAGTTCACCTTCCTGATGCTCGCCGTCGGCAGCGTCGGCGGCCTGGTCAGCGGCGTCCTCGGTGCGCCGTTCTGGATCCAGGTGCTCGTTGCCGCGGTCCTCGCGGGCCTGCTGCTGTTCACGGTCCGACCGCCGCTTCTCCGCCTCCTCAAACGCGGTGGTGATCCCACACCGAGCGGAGCGGATGCGCTCCTCGGTCTCGCCGGAAGCGTCGTGCTCGCCGGCCCCGGTCCCGGCCAGGTGAAGCTTGCCAACGGCGAAACCTGGACCATTCGCCTGTCCCCACTCGTCGAGGACCGCATACTCGGCGTCGGCGAGAGAGTCGTCGTCACCGCAATCGAGGGCGCGACCGCGGTCGTCGTTCCCGCCGAAAGGAGCACCACGTGACACCCTCTGCACTCGTGACGCTGATCATCGTCGCCGTCATCGTTGTCTTCGTTCTCGTCGTCCTCTTTCGGGCGATCCGGATTATCCCGCAGGCGACGGCTGGAGTCGTCGAACGCCTCGGGAAGTATCACAAGACACTCCTGCCCGGCCTCAACCTCGTCGTGCCGTTCGTTGACCGTGTCCGCCCACTGATTGACCTGCGCGAGCAGGTCGTCTCTTTCCCGCCTCAGCCCGTCATCACCGAGGACAATCTGGTGGTGTCGATCGACACTGTCGTCTACTTCCAGGTGACGGATGCTCGCGCTGCGACCTATGAAATAGCCAACTATCTTGGCGCCGTCGAGCAGCTCACCACCACGACTCTCCGAAACGTCGTCGGCGGCCTGAACCTCGAAGAGGCGCTGACCTCGCGGGACAACATCAATGGCCAGTTGCGCATCGTGCTTGATGAGGCCACCGGAAAGTGGGGCATCCGCGTCGGACGCGTCGAGCTCAAGGCGATCGACCCGCCTCTGTCGATTCAGGACTCGATGGAGAAACAGATGCGCGCCGAACGCGATCGCCGCGCTGTCATCCTCACCGCAGAGGGCACCAAGCAGTCGCAAATCCTGAATGCGGAGGGACAGCGCCAGGCCGCCATCCTCGCCGCGGAGGGACAGGCGAAGGCGGCGGTCCTGCGTGCCGAGGGTGAGGCGAAGGCCATCACCACGGTCTTCCACGCAATCCATGAGGGCCGTCCCGACAGTGAGCTCCTCGCCTACCAGTACCTTCAGACTCTCCCGAAAATCGCCGAGGGCAGCGCCAACAAGCTGTGGCTCATTCCGAGCGAACTGACGGAGGCGCTTAAGGGCATCGGCGGCGCTCTCGGCCAGCGGAGCCAGGCCGCACCCGACGCCCGACCGCAGGATTCAGCGCCCACTCCCCCGGCGCCGTCTATCTGATTCTCCGCATGACCAGGCCGGCGATGCTCGCCACAAAGCCCCTCTTCGTGAACTGAGAAAAGTCTTCCTCGCACAGCCGGAAAGTGCCTCCGACCTGAGGATTCTCTGGCAAACACCAGGACGGGAAGATCACCTTCAGGTACGACGTTGACACTGGGGAAACACGGCGAGAGGAGACCACACAATGGCAGATCGAAGCTTGCGAGGAATGCGGCTCGGATCACAGAGCCTGCAGAGCGAAGAAGGCGTCGTCTTCTCCCCGCGATCGACCTACGAATACCACTGCCCCAATTGCGGCCACGACACCGACATGGTGTTTTCGGCCGATGCGGAGGCGCCAAAGACCTGGGAGTGCCGCTCCTGCGGTCACGAAGCTACTTTGATGGTGGACTCGAAGCCGGTCGACGTGGATAAGGGCGAGCAGAAGGCTCCGCGGACCCACTGGGACATGTTGCTGGAGCGCCGGACGCGCGCCGAACTGGAGGAGCTGCTCGAAGAGCGACTCGCCTACCTTCGCGCCCGCCGCGGCGAGCACAAGATCGGCGCCTAGAGCCGGTGCCTACGACGTCGCCGTCAGGGTGACGACGAGAAGGCCTCCGGGACGATGCGAGTCGAAGGACTCGCACCAACTCAGGAGGCCTTCCGCATTTCCCTCACGCCCATCCTGTGTGATGCGTGCCCAGAGGAGCCGTTTCTCACCCGTCAGCGGGAACGGCGTCGCGGCTCGCGAGTCCGTAGGACGAACGACACCACACCGACAAGACCGGCGGCCAGGAAATACCAGCCCAGCTGTCGCGCCCACCCCACAGCCGGGGTCGTGGTGGAGGCGAGGGGAACGTCGTCCACCATGACACCGGGCTCGAACCAGGTCAGGGAGTCGATCGTCGCGCCGTCCGGGCCGATGATGGCGCTGGTCCCGACCGTCGAGATATTGACGACGCTGCGCCCGGTCTCGATGGCCTTGAGACGCGCGATCGCCAGCTGCTGGACGCTCTCGTCCGTCCGTCCGAAGTCGGCGTTATTGGTCTGCCCGAGGATGACCTGCGCTCCCCCGTCGATCATGGCGTTCGTCAGTGCGTCGTCCGAGATATCGAAGCAAATCGCGATGCCCGCGAGCACGCCGTTCACGTCAAAGACGTTCGACCGGGTCCCGATCGAGTAGTCGCGGCTAACGAGGTCGACGAGGTCGGGCGCGAACAGGCGCCAGAAGGCCCGGTCCGGCATGTACTCGGCGAAGGGCACCGGATGCGCCTTGTCGTAGACCTGGACCGCCCCCTCCCCCGCCTTCCAGAGCAGCGAGCTGTTGTAGAAGACATCGTTGGAGGGGTTCGTGATCGTCCCGACGATGAACGGCACGTTCATGCTGCGGCTGAGGTAATCGAGCACGGCGGCCGACCGGGCGTTCTGGGTCGGATCAATGTCGACGCCATTCTCGGGCCACACCACCATGTCGACGGTCTGATCGAGGATCGGCAGCGTCGCGGAAGTGTGGTCTTCGAGGATCTGCCCCCGGTAGCTCTGCGAGAACAGTCCCGCGTCGGAGTCGCCCTGCACGGCTGCGATGCGCGTCGTCCCCTCCGTTGGTGCCGGCCAAGCCGGAAAGACCATCGCGGCAACGGCGAATCCGGCGACGGCGGTCACCCTGGCGGAGGCGGGCACCGAGACGTCGCGCACGGCCTGCGCCAGCACGGCAGCCAGGAATGCGACCACGAACCCGAGGCCGGCGAAGCCCACCCAGGCCGCGAGGCCTGAAAGCGGGCTCAGCGATTGTGAGATCGCCAGTCGACCCCAGGCGAAGCCACCGTAGGGCCAGACGTTCGTGATCGTCTCGCGCCCGATCCATAGCGCAGCAAGGAGGGCGGGGATGCCGACCATCCGGCCGAGCGGGCCTGTCCAGACCCGATGACCGCGCGTCGAGACGACGGCCATCAGACCCGCCGAGAGCGAGAAGAAAATCGCCTGCAAACCCGCGAGGGCCGCCCACGGGACGGGGCCGAGATAGAGGGTGAGCCACGAGATGTGTACGGCCCAGAAGACACCGCCACCGACCAAGCCCACGAGAGCCCCGCTCCAGAAGCCGCGCCCTCCGAGGGCGAACAGGATCGCTGCGGCGCCGACGATCGCGAGCGGCCAGATATCGGAGTCGGGGAATCCGCGGTCGAGCACGGCACCACCGAGCGCGGCGAGGGGAAGCGCGACCCACAGAGGAACGATCCGCCCGTCGGGCGGAGGAAAGAGCGGCATCATGCGACCGTCGAGTATGCAACGATGCCGCGGCGCACCAGGTCGAGCGCCGTCCTGGCGGCCCGACCGACCTTGCCCTCGGCAACCACCGAGAGCTGGTCGAGCAGATCGATGGTCTGCTTGGCCCAGCGCACGAAGTCGCCGGCAGCCATGTCGGATTCGCGCAGCACCGTATCGAGCGGCATGCCCTTTGCCCACATGTTCATCGCGAGCGCGAGGCTCGTCGAGATCGGGGTGCTGCCCGGCAGCCGGTGCTCGCGCTCCACGTCATCAAGGCGGGCCCAGAGCAGCTGCGTCTTCTCGAGCGCGTCGGGAAAGGTCCCGCGAGGGAGGAACTGCTCGCCGAGCGTTCCCTCCTCACGGCGCGGCTCGAAGACGAGGCAGCAGGCCATAGCGGCCAAGCCCGCCGGATCGAGCTCGGTCCAGGCCTGCTTGCGGAGGCACTCGGCGACCAGCAGATCACGCTCGCCGTAGATCCGACGCAGCGTTCGCCCGTTCGGCGTGAGTGAGAATTCGCCGACGTCATCCCGCCGGAAGTAGCCCAACTCCAGCAGCACGTCGGTGATGCGGTCGAAGACGCGGGCGACCGCTCCGGTGCGCGAACGGATCTGGCGCTCGATCTCGTCGGTCTCGCGTCGCAGCTTCCACCAGCGCTCGGCCCAGCGGGCGTGCTGCTCCCGATCCGAGCACGCGTGGCACGGGTGAGCCTTCATCCGCCGACGGAGGCTCGTCAGCTGCGCCTGGCGCTTCTCGCGCTCGGAGTGCGAGGCCGATTCTCCCCGCACCGCTCCCCTGCGCTCGAGGTCGCCAATCTCCCGGCGAATCGCGGCGTACTGCTCGAAGTCGCCGAGATGGCACTGCATCGCGGTGACGTAGCCCTCCAGCGACTCCTCCTGCTGCCGCACCCGGCGCGCGAGATCGACGACGGAGCGGTCGGCCTGGAACTGCGCAAAAGACGACTCGAGGATCTCGCGCGTGCGGAGGCGGCCGAACTGCTCGATGAGGTTCGCCGCCATGTTGTAGCTCGGCCGGAAGCTCGAGTTCAACGGGTAGGTACGGCGCGACGCGAGCGACGCGACCGCCTGCGGGTCCATCCCGCCGCGCCACTGGATGACGGAGTGGCCCTCGACGTCGATACCGCGACGCCCGGCCCGGCCGGTGAGCTGGGTGTACTCCCCCGGCGTGATCGGCACGCGGGCCTCGCCGTTGAACTTCTCGAGCTTCTCGAGCACGACGGTGCGAGCCGGCATGTTGATGCCGAGCGCGAGGGTCTCGGTCGCGAAGACCACGCGGACCAGCCGGCGGAGGAACAGCTCCTCGACGACTTCCTTGAACGCGGGAAGCATGCCGGCGTGGTGAGCAGCGACGCCGCGCTGGAGGCCGTCGAGCCACTCCCAGTAGCCGAGAACGGCCAGGTCCTCGTCGCGGATCGTCCGGCAGCGTTCCTCGACGATGGCCCGGATTTCCTCGCGCTCGTGCCGTTCCGTCAACCGGATACCCGAGCGGAGCACCTGGCGGACCGCCTGATCGCAGCCCGCGCGGCTGAAGACGAAGAAGATGGCCGGCAGCAGGTTCTTTCCTCGAAGGATCTCGACGACGTCCGAGCGCAGGACGAGGTCCTCGGTCCGCGCCTCGGGATAACGTCCACGGCCGCCGCGTCCACTACCACGGCCACCCCGGGCCCCGCGCTCGACTCGAGAGCCCCCCTGCGCCATCCTGGCGAGTTCGGGATTCACGCGATTCGTCGCTGCGCGCCCCGACGAATCGAACAGGTCGACGAGCTTGCCGCCGACGAGCACGTGCTGATCGAGTGGAACCGGCCGCTCCTCCGAGACGATCACTTCGGTCTCGCCACGTACCGTCTGGAGCCAGTCCCCGAACTCCTCGGCGTTCGACACTGTCGCGCTCAGCGAGACCAGCCGAACTCGCTGCGGGAGGTGAATGATGACCTCCTCCCACACAGCGCCGCGGAAGCGGTCGGCGAGATAGTGCACTTCATCCATCACCACATACGCGAGATCGCGCAGCAGATCGGAATCGGCGTAGAGCATGTTGCGCAGCACCTCGGTCGTCATGACGACGATCCGCGCCCGGGCGTTGACGTTCGAGTCGCCCGTGAGCAGCCCGACCTCGGATGCTCCGTAGTCGCCTACGAACTCCTGGAACTTCTGATTGCTGAGCGCCTTCATCGGCGTCGTGTAGAAGACCTTCGCCGATGGATCCTGCATTGCGAGATGAATCGCATACTCGGCGACGGCCGTCTTGCCTGCGCCCGTCGGGGCCGCAACGAGAACACTGCGACCGTCATCGAGCGCGCAGCACGCCTCGTACTGGAACGGATCGAGGTCGAAAGCGAGGGTCGAGCGAAACGCCTCGACCCTCGCGTGACCCTGTCGGGTTCGGAACGCTGCGAAGCGCTCTGCGGGAGACAGATCGGTCACGCCGGCAGGTCGGAGGGGCTGCCGTCGAACACCAGCTGACGCTTGGCGACACGCCGATCGTGCAGGATCGCGATCCCGCAGGCGAGGAAGAACAGGAAGATGATCGGGATCGCCAGCAGGAACATCGAGATCGGGTCAGCGGCCGGAGTGGCCACCGCCGTGAACAACACGATGGCCATGATCGCGAGTCGCCACGACTTGAGAATCAGCATTCCGGACAGGACGCCGAGGAAGTTGAGCAGAACGAGGAACACCGGCAGCACGAACGCAATGCCGACGACCAAGACGAGCTTGAGCACGAACTCGTAGTAGATCTTCGCGTCGAGGAAGCTCGCCGCATCGCTCCCCGTAAAGCTCGTCAGCAGCTCGACGATGTGCGGGAAGACGAACCAGCCGGCAGCGCAGCCCGCAAAAAACAGCGGGATCGCCGTCAGAATGAAGCCGAGGCCGTACTTCATCTCTTTGCGCGTGAGCCCGGGGACGAGGAAGGCCCAAATCTGGTAGAGCCAGACAGGGCTGGCCAGCACGAGGCCGACGGTAAGTGCAATCTGCAGACGCAGGTCAAAGGCGCCGGCGATCGTCGGGAAGTTGAGGATCGCCTCCTTACCCTGGCTGGCAGCCACCTCGGAGATAGGTGCTTTCAGCGACTCGAAGACCCACTCCGACACGAACCAGCCGGCAATACATGCGACAACGATCGCGATCGCCGACTTAAAAAGCCGATTGCGAAGTTCGATCAGATGAGACCCGAGCGACATACGTCCATCGGGATTCTTCGACCGCTTCGTCCGTGGCTTCTTCGATGCCACAGACGTCATTACTTGAGCGGGGACTCGGGCGGCGTGGTCGAACCCGTGCCAGACGTCGAGCCGGTGGTCGTCCCCGAGGCGCCGGGCACAGTGCCGGTCGAACCGTCGGCCGACTCACGGCGCTCGGTGCCGTCCTCGTCCTTCATGGTCTTGACCTCGCTCTTGAAGATCCGCATCGACTGCCCAACACTGCGGGCGAGCTGCGGGAGCTTGGGAGCACCGAACAGCAGGAGGATCACGGCGAGGATGATGAGGAGGTGCCACCCCTGGAGGCCAGCGAACATTGCAGACTCACTTCATTTGTCGGTTGCGGTGTACCAGGAGCTTACCCCGTTCGAGCGTCGCGGACCGGCGAAGGTCAATCCTGTCGCGCCGGGAGTCGCGCCGGGCTTCATGAGCCCGCCGGACGGCGTTGCGATCGACGAACAGGGACGACGGTGGCCGCGGCGGTAGAGGGTCGATGCTCCCGGGGCTCAGCGCCTCGAGCATCTCGGTCACCTCTGACATCTGCCTGAGCAGGGCACGTCCCCTGCGCCAGTAGGAGAGCGCGAAGAGAACAAGCATGGCGATCGCGCCGAGTGCCAGACCCAGCCAGATCACGATCCACGACCACCACGTCACGACTGCTCCTCCTCATTCGCGACCAGCGCGGCTCGTGCCCACTCGGCTACCGCGGCCCGCGCTTCCGCGGGCGCAACGACCGTCACCAGACCGGGGAGGGAGGCGACCAGCCGGGTCACACCCTGTAGATGCGCGACTCGGAGGCGCACGAGGACACCGCGGTCCTCCTCCCCCGCCGCCGGGTCGGGGAACTCGGCGTCGGCCACGTAGTCGCCCAGCAGCACGACGGCGCTCGGCGCCACTCTCAGCTCCACGACCAGGTCGGTCGCCGAGGCCTCGAACAACCGCTCCGACAGCGTGACCTCGTTACGCCGGCGCACGATCGGAGTTCCGATGTCCCGGAGCGAGCGCATCCGGTCGACCCGGAACGTCCGCACCCCCTCGCGCAGGTGGTCCCAGCCCCGCAGGTACCAGTCTCGGTCGACGGACTCGAGGACGAAGGGGTCAACGAGGCGCGATTCTGTGTCGCCGCGCGCGCTGCGGTAGTCGAAAGCGACCTGGGTCGCCGAGGCCATCGCAGTGCGCAGGAGGGCCACCGAGCTGTCCGCTCCGATGCCGCGCGAGACGGCGACCGCGCTCGGTGCACTGGAGGCGCCCCGCGAGAGCTTGCCCATCAGCGAGGCAATGCGGTCGTTGCCCTGGTTCTCGGGCAGGGCTGCGAGGTACTGCATCCCGGCGATCAGTGCCGCCGCCTCCCGCGCCGAGAACCGAGGCGAGTCGTCAATCGCGACCTGCTGGGTCAGAACGATGTGATCGTTCTCCTCGAAGTCGTCCCAGCCGATGTCGAAGAGGTCGTTCGCCTGGTACTGCGCGGTCTCGCCCGGGATGCCGGAGACGGCAATGAGGCGGACAGCGCGCCGCACCTCCTCCTCCGGAATCTCGAAGTGCTCGGCGACTTCGCTGACGGAGACGCGCCCGCGGTCGAGAAGGTAGGGGACGAGCGAGAGCAGCACGGCAAGGCGGTCGCGAGCCTGGAGGGTGCGCGGTCTAGGCATCGTCGCTACCTCCGTGATCGGCCAGGATGCGGCGGAGCCGGTCTGTCACGCGACGGCGCAGCTCGGACGGCTCGACCACTCGCACTTCCGGCCCGTAGCCGGCGAGCTCGTCGGCGAGCACGTCGGCGTCGGTGTAGTGCAGCCGGAGGGTGTCCTGGCCCTCGCCCGCGGCTTCCGCCCGTCCGCCGAGGCGCAGCGCGGCGTCGGAGTCGGCGGCGACCCACAGCAGCGCACTCGTGCGTTCGAGGATCTCGTCGAGCTGAGCGAGTGCAGTCGCTGCATGGTCGCCCTCGATGGCCGGGGCAGCCCGCCCCGTCGCCACGACCGGTCCGACGATGCGCGAGAGGAGGAAGGTTCGAGTGCCCTCGGCCGCCTCGTCCCAGCCGTGCAGATGCCAGCGGCCCTGGTGGTTCACGAGCGCGCGAGGCTGGACGGTCCGCACACGCGGCTTGTCGCCTCCGGGCTTGAGGTAGGGGAAGCGCACGACCTGTCCGCGATCCAGAGCGGCATTCAGCGGCTCGAAGGACGCCTCCCTGACGCGGATCGACGGGCTGATCCCGATGACCGGGTCGATCGACCCGACCCCGATCGAACGGAGCTTGATCAGCGCGCGCCGAGACTCTGCAGACAGGGTGCCCTCGCGCCAGACCGCCCCGGCGAGGCGGAGTAGCGCGAGCTCCTCCGGGTCAAACGTGAGGTCGGCCGGGAGATCGTAGCTTCGCTTCGCGATGCGGTAGCGCACGGTCTGCGTATTACCGGGATCGCCAGGAGCATCCACGGTCTCGATCGGAATGCCGAGCTCGCGCAGATCGTCCTTGTCGCGCTCGAACTGGCGCTCGAGCGCGGCCCGGTCTCCCCGGCCCGACCGCTGGCGGTAGCCCTGGACCGTCGAGAGGACGTCGGTCTTGGTGAGCCCGTTCTCAGCCGCGACAAGAGCGAGCACGAGGTTGAACAGACGCTCCTCGGCCGGGACGCGGCTCGAGGACGGGGCGTCGGCAGGCACGCCCTCCAGTCTAGGGCCGGGCCGGGTCAGGCCTTTCCGAGGATGTCGGCGACGAAGATCAGGGTTGCGCCACCGGGGATCCCGCCCTGGGGCGAGCCCTGGGCGCCGTAGCCCTGGTCCGGCGGGATGACCGCGATCACCTGGGAGCCGACAGGCTGGCCGATCAGCGCCTTCGCAAATCCGGGGATGACGCCGCCCTTGGTGGTCGATCCGTCGGCGGCGGTGAAGACAGCGGGGGCGCCCTTCTCCCAGCTGGAGTCGAACACCGTGCCATCGCTCCACTTCCAGCCGGTGTAGGCCACGACGACCTGATCGCCCTCCGCGATCACCTCGCCCTCGCCCTTCTTAAGCTGGGCGATGCGCAGATCGGTCGGAGCATCGCCGGAGGGCTTCGCGAGGCCGGGTCGGCCGTCATCACCGAGGGTGACGGTGGGGACTCCGTCGGGCGTGGGCTGCGCTGCGCCATTCGCGCGGGCAAGCGAGGCCGAGCGCACGTCGGCCACGAGCACGAGGGTGTCGTCCGGCGAGATGCCGAGCTGTGCCGAGGAGTTGCCGAAGCCGTCCTCCGGTGCAATGGCGATCGCCACCCGCGAGCCGACCTGTGTACAGAGCAGGCCCTCGTTCAGACCGACTAGGCCGGCACCGCCGACACCGAAACGCGCAGGGCGCGATCCGTCGTAGGGCGAGGTCTCGAGCACGGTACCGTCGGCCCCGTTGATGAGCGTGTAGTCGATCGTGACGAGCTGGCCCTTCTCGAGCGGGGTGCCCGAGCCCGGGATCAGCGTGCTCACCTGAGTGCCCTTCGCCTTGAGCGGAGTGGGGACAGACACGTCCGGCTTGACACCGAAGTCACCGGCCGCGCTGATCGCCGACGAGGAGTCCCCGGAGGAGAAGGGAGCGTCGCAGTCGGCCGTCGAGGTGGACGCGGAACATCCGGTGAGGGCGGCAACGATGCCGATGCTGGCGATGAGCGCGGTGGTCCTGCGCACGGGTCCTCGATTCGACGGGAGTGAGTGGTGACGCCCGAAGGCGGACGGCCCGGAGGCCGGGAACAGCTTAGAGGATGCCCTCGTCACTGCCGGGAGCGGCGGCCTCCTCCTCGGCGAACCCCCTGGCGCGTGACAGCTCGGCGCTGGTCGCCGACTCGCGCACCCGCTTACGCAGGCTCTTCGGGCTGACGGCACGCTCGCCGAGGGCTCCGGGAGTCCACACCTCGACGTCCTCGTCGCTGAAGTCGGTCTTGGAGGGACGGCGCTTGAGTTCGGGGAGAACGGTGTCCGGAGCCAGACGGCGGGCGGTAATCAGGAAGCCGGTGTGGCCGATCATCCGGTGATCGGGGCGGACCGCGAGACCCTCGACGTGCCAGCCGCGCACCATCGTCTCGTTGGAGGCCGGGTTGGTGAACAGACCAGAGCCGCGGATAGCCTCGGCCACCCGAGAGAGCTGCGTCACGGTGGCGACGTAGCAGAGCAGCACTCCCCCGGGCGTGAGTGCGTCGGCGGCTGCGTCGAGGCACTCCCACGGGGCGAGCATGTCGAGGATGACACGGTCGGCCTCGCCCGCCTGCACGGTAGCGGGAAGCGCCTCCACGAGATCGCCCACGGTGACGGTCCAGTTATCGGGGGTGTAGCCGAGGAAGGTCTCGACATTGGCGTGCGCCACTTCGGCGAACTCCTCCCTTCGCTCGAACGACGAGAGCCGGCCGGAGGGGCCGACGGCTCGCAGCAGCCACAGCGAGAGGGCACCGGAGCCGACACCCGCCTCAACCACCCGAGCACCCGGGAAGACGTCGGCCAGGGCCAGGATTTGCGCGGCGTCCTTTGGGTAGACGATGGCCGCGCCGCGCGGCATTGACATCACGAAGTCGGCGAGGAGAGGTCGCAATGCCAGATGCTCGACGCCCACGGTGTTGGTGACCACGGAACCATCGGGCAGGCCGATCACCGTGTCGTGCTCGATGCCTCCTCGATGGGTGTGGAAGACCCTGCCGGGGACGAGCGTGATGGTGTTCATCCGCCCCTTCGGACCCGTGAGTTGGACGCGGTCGCCCGCCCGGAAGGGGCCGGAATGCTGCAGCGCCTCGCCGCTCATGAGCGGGCCTGTGTTCCGACCGCGACCCGGCCGGAGCGGCGGTGCTCGGCGGAGACCGAGGCGAGATCCGCGACGGTGTGGCCCGCGAGGGTGGGCCAGAGGGCGTAGGGAGCGGCCGGATCGAGTTCGAGTTGGTGCGGGACTCCGATCACCGCTGCGCCGGAGGCGACGGCCGCGCCCAGACCGGCATAGGAGTCCTCGATCGCGACGCAGGCGGTGATCTCGACGCCGAGCATGCTCGCGGCCACAAGGTACGCCTCGGGATCAGGCTTACCGTGCTCGACCATGTCGCCGCTCACCACCGCAGCGAAGGCGGGGAAGGGGAGGCGCTCGATGACCGCCGCGGCCATCCGACCGATCGACATGGTGACGAGAGCCTGTGGGACGCCGGCGTCGCGCACAGCCTTCAGAAGCTCGACGGCTCCGGGGCGCCACGGGGTGTTCTCGGCGAGGCGCGCGATCACTTCGTCGGTCATCCGGTCGACGATTGCGTCGACGGACAGGTCGACGCCCTTGCCCTGCAGAATGCGTGCCGCGTTCGGCAGGCTCGACCCCACGAGGCTCATCGCGTCCTCGTGCGTCCACTCGCCGTCGAACGAGGCGACGAGTGCATGCTCGGACGCCATCCAGTAGGGCTCTGTGTCGACGAGTGTGCCGTCCATGTCCCAGAGGACGGCGGCCGGGAGCACGGCAGAGGGCGTCTCTCGAAGCCGGTCGGTGGTCAGCGTCCGGGCGGGAGTCTCGAAGGTCACGAGCGACCATGGTACCGGCAGGCTCGTCAGAAGTCGGGTGCAGCAGGTGGGGCGCGAGCCCTGAGCGAACTGCGTCCGCAATACCGCTGACCGGACAGGCGCGGTCGGGGCGGGTCCTATCCTTGACGGACGGGGCAGGCGCACTGTGCTCTCCCCGGACATCGAGCCGAACGCGGAGACACTGCCTATGAACGTGATCACGGGGAACGTCCTGGTCGTGGCCTTCGAGGGCTGGAACGACGCCGGCGACGCCGCGAGCGGAGCCCTGCGCCTGGTCAAGGACGCCGGGGAGTTCGTGCCCCTCTTCGCGGTCGACGCCGAGCAGTACTACGACTTCCAGTACACGCGTCCGATGCTCTCGATCGGCGAGGACGGCAGGCGCAGCCTGTCCTGGCCCGGCACGCAGATCTTCGGACCGGCCGACACCTCGGTCGACGCCGAGAGCGCGCTTTACCTGATGATCGGCACCGAACCCTCGCGGAGCTGGAAGAGCTTCGCGGCTGAGGTCGTCGACGCCATGCTCGCAATCGACATCTCAGCGGTGGTGTTCCTCGGCGCCATGCTCGCCGATGTGCCGCACACCCGTCCGATCTCGATCTTCGCCTCCAGCGAAAACGCCGAGTTGCGCACCACTTTCGAACTCGAACGCTCCAGCTACGAAGGGCCCGTCGGCATCCTCAGCGTGATCGGCGAGGCTGCCCACAAGGTCGGCATCCCGGCTGTCTCGATCTGGGCCTCTGTGCCGCACTACGTGCACAACGCTCCCTCGCCCAAGGCGATGCTGGCACTGCTCGAGAAGCTCGAGGAGGTTGTCGGCCTCGCGATCCCCCGCGGCGACCTGGTCGAGGAGGCCGAGGAATGGGAGCGTGGAATCGACGCGCTCGCCGCCGACGACGACGAGATGGCGGCGTACATCGCGCAGCTCGAGCAGGCGCGCGACACGGTCGACTCCCCCGAGGCGAGCGGCGAAGCCATCGCACAGGAGTTCGAGCGTTACCTCCGCCGCCGGGGCGACGGCCGTCCAGGCGACGAGCCGTGGCGCCCGTGACCCAGGCACCACTGTCCTGAAGGATCCCCGAACCGTCCGGCGGCTCAGGCGGGACGGACGCCGAGCAGCGCGTCCAGGGCGTCACGGAGGAGCGAGGGGTCATCCACACCCTCGACCAGCGCTGCGTCAACGACCGACAGCGCCGCCGGCGTATTCAGATCGTCGGCGAGCACCTCGCGCAGCTGAGCCAGAACCTCGAGCGCCGAGCGTGGTCCCACGGCAGTGAGCGCCGCCTCCCAGCGGGCCAGGCGCGCCTTCGCGGTCGGCAGATCCTCGGGCAGCCACTCCCAGCCGGACCGGTAGTGGTGGGCGAGCAACGCGAGGCGGATCGCCCGCGGGTCGACCCCCTCGCCGCGCAACCGGGAGACCAGCACCAGGTTGCCCAGCGACTTACTCATCTTCTCGCCCTGGTAGGCCACCATCCCGGCGTGCGCGTAGGCACGGGCCAGTGGTCGACCCGACAGCGAGGAGGCGTGAGCCGCGCTGAACTCGTGGTGCGGGAACACCAGGTCGCTGCCTCCGCCCTGAAGCGTGAACTCCACTCCGAGGCGATCGAGCGCGATCACCGAGCATTCGATGTGCCAGCCCGGCCGACCACGACCCACCTCGGCGTCCCAGGCCGGCTCGCCGGTACGCTCAGCGCGCCAGAGCAGTGGATCAAGAGGATCCCGCTTGCCTGCCCGGCCCGGGTCGCCTCCGCGCTCGGCGAAAAATCGGGCCATCGACTCCGCATCGAGACCGCTCACGCTGCCGAGGTGCCAGAGCGGGCTCTCCCCCACGGCGGTGTCGTAGTAGAGATCGCTCGCTCCATCGGCTGCGGCATCGGGAGCGGGGACGGGATAGGCGATTCCCTCCCGCTCGAGCCGGGCTACCGCCTCCGCAATCGGCGCCACCGTCTCGGTGACACTCACGTAGTGCTGCGGCGGCAGGATGCGAAGGGCCTGCATGTCGCCGCGGAACAGTTCCACCTGTTCCTCGGCCAGATCGCGCCAGTCGACACGCGTGGCGGTAGCGCGTTCGAGGAGCGGGTCGTCCACATCGGTGACATTTTGGGCGTACTCAACCGCGTAGCCCGCATCGAGCCAGACGCGCTGCACGATGTCGAAGGCGAGATAGGTGGCGGCATGGCCGAGGTGGGTGGCGTCGTAGGGCGTAATGCCGCAGACGTAGAGGCTCGCGACTCCGCTCGGTGCGTCGAGTTCGACGGGAGCCGCGGTCGCGGTGTCGTGCAGACGTGGGGCCCGCCCTCGGCCAGGCAGCGCCGGGATGTCGACGGCGGTCCAGGCGCGCATTTAGGCGGCGATAAGGCCCGTGCCGAGCGCGACCATCAGGACGACTCCGAGCACGATCCGGTAAATGACGAACGGAAGGAAGCTGCGACGCGAGATGTAGCTCATGAAGAACGCGATGACAACGAATCCGACGACGAACGCCACGATCGTGGCGACCAGGGTCTCGAGTCCGCCGACCTGGACCTGGTTGGGCAGAATCTCCGGGTCGCTGATGCTCTTGTACAGCTGGTAGAGACCGCTGCCAAACACCGCGGGGATCGCGAGGAGGAAGGAGTAGCGGGCCGCAGCCTTGCGCTCGTACCCCAGGAAGAGGCCGGCCGTGATCGTGCCTCCCGAGCGCGAGACGCCCGGGATGAGGGCCAGCGCCTGTGCGCCTCCGAAGATCAGGCCGTCGCGCACGCCCAAGTCGCGCAAGCGGCGCTTCTTCGCTCCGACCGCATCGGCGATGCCGAGCAGGATCCCGAAGACGATGAGCGTGGTCGCCACGACCCAGAGCGAGCGCAGAGTCGTCTCAATCGCATCCTGGAAGACGAGACCGAGCACGATGATCGGGAGGCTGCCGAGGATGATCAGCCAGCCCATGCGTGCGTTCGGGTCGGAGCGCGGGACGCGGCCGACGAGCGATCGAGCCCAGCTCGACACGATCCGCACGATATCGCGCCAGAAGTAGATGATGACCGCGGTCTCGGTCCCCAGCTGCGTGATCGCGGTGAACGCGGCTCCCGTGTCGCGCCCGCCCAGACCGGGCAGCAACTCACTCACGATCCGGAGGTGTGCGCTCGAGGAGATAGGGAGGAATTCGGTCAGACCCTGGACAAGTCCCAGGATCAGCGCGTCGAGCAGGCCCATGCGTCACTTTCAAGAAGAGCTGGGGCGTCGTCGGCCAGCAGGCGGTCAGTGTCGGTCGGCGCTGACCACACGATCGCAGCATCCTCAGGGTTGTAACAACCTCATGGTTGCAGCAGCCTCAGGATCGCAGCAGGAGATCGGTCAGGACCTTCCTGCCAAAGACTAGTGCGTCGAGTGGAACGCGCTCGTCGACGCCGTGGAACAGCGCCGGGAAGTCCAGCGACGAGGGCAACTGGAGTGGCGCGAAACCGTAGCCGGTGATCCCGAGGGTCGAGAGGGCCTTGTTGTCGGTTCCTCCTGAGAGCAGGTACGGGAGGACCTCGGCGTCCGGGTCGAAGCGGCGGAGCGAGGCCGCCATGCTCTCGACCAGGGGTCCGGCAAAGGGAACCTCCAACCCAATGTCGCGGTGCTGCACCAGGATCTCGACGTGCTCGCCCGCGAGGACCTTCACGCGCTCGAGCACGGCGTCCTCCTCTCCGGGGAGCACGCGGACGTCGATCGTCGCTTCGGCCGTGTCTGGGATGACGTTCGCCTTGTAGCCGGCCGAGAGCATCGACGGATTCGCCGTCGTGCGCAGGGTCGCTGCGATAAAGCGGGAGGCGGTGCCGGTCGCGAGGGCGAGCTCCTCAGGAGTGCTGCGCTGCGGGTCGTGGCCGAGCAGCCGCGCGACATGGTCGAGCAGTTCACGGGTCGTTTCGGTCAGCCGCGTGGGCCACTCCTCGCTGCCGATGCGGGCAACGGCCTCCGCGAGGCGGATGACGGCGTTCTCCGGGTTGATCTGCGACCCGTGACCGGCAGTTCCGTGGGCGCGCAGCGTCAACCACATCAGGGCCTTCTCGCCCGTCTGAACGAGATAGGCCCGCTTGCCCGCGAGTTCGATCGAGTAGCCGCCGACCTCGCTGATCGCCTCGGTCGCGCCGGCGAAAAGCTCGGGCCGGGTGCGGACGAGATGAGCGGAGCCGCGCACGCCACCCGCCTCCTCGTCGGCGAAGAAGGCCACGACGAGGTCGCGGGAGGGTCGGCGTCCCTCGCGGAGGATGTCACCGAGCGACGCGAGGATCATCGCATCCATGTTCTTCATATCGACCGCACCGCGGCCCCAGAGCATGCCGTCCTTGATGACGCCCCCGAACGGGTCGACGCTCCACGTGCCCGCGATGGCAGGTACCACGTCCAGGTGCCCATGCACGACGAGAGCCCCTCGGTCGCGGTCCTCCCCCGCGACCCGAGCGACGACGCTCGTGCGCCCCGGATCGGAGTCGATCAGCTCGGGCTCGAGGCCGAGATCGCGCAGCTTCGCGGCGACGTACTCCGCGGCTTCCCGCTCCGGCTCCGCCTTGCCGTCGCCATAATTGCTGGTGTCGAAGCGGATGAGGTCTCGCGCAATCAGCGCGGTCTCGTCGAGGCTAGATTCGGTCGGATCTGCGCTGTCTGACATGCGAGCAACGGTACCGGCGCAGGCCTGTCGCCGGGACTGGACGCAGCGGCGTGCGCGGTTCTCGGCCGGTCTTCGCGATGGCGGGGAAGGCTACGGAACCGTGCTAAAGTCTTCTTCGGCCGCGGAAACGCAGGCCAGAAGCATCACTCGTCCGGGTGGCGGAAATGGCAGACGCGCTAGCTTGAGGTGCTAGTGCCCGTATAGGGCGTGGGGGTTCAAGTCCCCCCTCGGACACGAACGCTGATCCCCACCGAACCTTCGTCAGAAGATTCGGTGGGGATTTTTGCATTGGCGAGGCCGGCTGAGGCGACCTCAATCGGCTGCCCAGGGATCTCGATGGAGCCCTGCGCGGCCCTCTGAGTGTGGTCGTACTGCAGGCGCAGGCCAATGGCAGTGAAGAACCAGTGCAACGAGCTCGGTTCGGCTGTCTGGAATACGGAGACCGCGAGGTCGCCCAGCGACTCGATGGCAGCCCGCATGTCCAAAGCATCGTGAGCGCGCGGTGCCGAACCGGATGCGTCCTGCATCTCGGCTTCGAGGCGCTCGATTTCTGCATCGAGCGCGACTATGCGGGGTTTCAAGCGATCGACGCTAATCTCGCCGTCTTCGAGGGCAGCGTAAAGCCGGTTCAGCCGAGCGGTAGCGTCCGCCAGTTGTTCTTTGGCGCGCTCGTACCTTGCTCGCTCGAAGGCCGTCGGTTGTCCCGCCGACTCGAGATCAGCAAACGTCTGCTCACGGTTAGCCGGTGAGAAGAGAGCAGCCATCGTCTTCGAGAGGCTGTCGACGAAGGCCGCCTCGGGGACACTGATGTTCGACGGATGCCGGGTGGCGGCCTTCGTCCCGGGCGTGAGGTCGCGTGCGCGACACCGGAGCCACGCCGTGCCGTGACTGCGGGAGATCTCCATTCGACGCCCACATTGCGTGCAGCGAACGAAGCCGCACAGCGATGACGGAACCTTCGCCACAGTCTTCGCGGCCTTCGCGCGCTTCGGGGTCGCTCCGAGTTGCCGCATGCTCAGCCGTTTGGCTTCGCGCCGGCGCAACTGCGCGCTAACGAATGTCTCGACCGAAATGATGGCATCGTGCGAAACACAGCGGCTACGGACCAAAGGCTTGTCCGACCGCGCGAGCCGAGTTTGGTAGCCGAGCGACACGTCTGTCGCGTCGATGAGTACCTCCTCCTTCTTGAATCGCCCCCAGAATTCGTAACCGGTATAGCGGCCGTTGCTGAGGATCGTGCTGATCGTCGAAATCTGCCAGCCGTCCTGGAGACGGTGCCGGTTTCGACCCGGATCTGCGGCTGAGGGGCACAGGACTCCTTCGAAGTTCAACCGTGACGCTATCTCACGAATGCTGCGTCCCTCGAGGTATTCCTGGAAGATTCGGCTCACAACAGGGGCCGTGTCCGTGTTCGGGGCGAGACGTTTTAGCTGGAAGCCCTCGGCGGCCTTCCTCGGGTTCGGATGTGGCCCGACTGGCACTGCCAAGTAGCCGTAAGGCGCACGCCCGCCCTGGAACCGGCCCTGGTTCTCGACCTGCGCCGCCATGCCCAGATACACGCGTTCCTGAACGCGTTGGCGTTCGCCCCTGCTCATACCTCCGTTGACGGTCATCAGGATGTAGTGCGAGGAGTTACGCGGGTCATACTCGCCACCGAGCTCGGGCACCCAGAGGCTGACTCCAGAGTGCTCGACGAGCGGGGCGACCTCGCTGAACTGCGATCCGAACCAGCAACGCTGTCCTTCGCCAACGACGATTGCGTCCCATTCACGATTCGGCGACGACATTTCGGTCAGTAGCCGAAGCGCCTCGGGCCGCCGCCGCCACGGCAGCGAGCGGCTGAAACCGATGTCGAAGTAGCTAGCCACGACCTTTCCTCCTGCCGGCCCGATGAGCGATTCCGCAGCCCGCAATTGCCACTGCCGGGAAGTCTCGGGATCCTGATTGTCTTCAGTCGAGCACCGGCCGTAGAAGGCAAACCGCCCGCTCGCGGGCAGCACATCGACAATCTCCGTACCGACGTGGGCGTCGAATTCTGCCCAAGGGTCGGAAGTGGTCTCGATCATGCCGCGTCCTTCATCTCTGCGCTGCGCTTGCGGCTGACGGCCTCGTCGATGAGTCGACGCAGCGCCTCAGCCGCTGCCGGGGTGAGCACGGGCACTCCGGGGAGGTTCAATGCGACAGTATCTCGAACGGGGTCGTGCCCACGGGCAGACATGACGCTCTCGTCGACCAAGCGGAGTCCCTGCCGGTCGGGTGATCCTGGATCGCCTGCACCAGAGTCGGCTGGTTGGGCAAACGCGCGCTCATTATCGCCGAGAGGGATCTGGCGCGCGCCTCTCAATGGTGGCCGAGAACGTGTCTGATCGAGTTTCGTGTTCATGTCCTTCACGTGCGCGGCTCCCGTTCAACGTGTCTCACACCATCAGCACGTCTTGCGACGGCGGGTCGGCCCCTAGATCAGACAGCCGACCCTGGGGCTATGCGCGGTCCTTCGACTCAGCTGTCAGGCGCCCTACCGGCGTGGTCGGTCGGGACCCGTAACGGAACAACGCAGCCGCCCGAACGCGCCCCGTACTGTCCGACTCCGTCACCAGATGTCTCTACCGCAGCGGGATCACGAACACGTTGCACTCCTCGCCGTAGCCGAACTCTGTGAAGTGCTGGCGGAAGGCGTCGCCGTCGTCGAGCCGGTCCGGGTACTCGGACATGTTGTAGCGGACGTCGGCGCCAGGCAGGTAGTTGTCCTGGGTGAAGTCGGCGAGGACCCCGTCGTCACCGATGACGGCGAGGACCTGCGGCCCGTCGTCGTCCCATGCTTGCGCGAGGAGGACCTGCGTGCCGTCTGGGTACGACGCCTGGTACGTCAGCTTCACCATCTCTCGCGTCGCGAGGCCGGCCTGAACCGTTGCCTCGAACGCAGCCAGCTGCGCTGCCTTTGCGCGCTCCTTGGCAGCCGCGATGCGCTCCTCCGGTGTGGCGGGCGGTGCGATCGCCTCGTGCCGGAGCGAGATGCGTCCACTGTCGAACTCTCCGTCAGCAGTGGTAAGCCATGCAAACGCGGGATCCGCCGGGTAGGACTTCGTCGCCAGATCGTAGTCGAGCGCGGGAACGTGCTGCGGGATCGAGTAGAGCATGTCGGCAACCTCGTCCGGCGCTGCGCCGAGTTCCTTCCCGTCCGCGTCGAAGACGTCCTCGGGGAAGTAGCCTTCGACGGATTCCAGGAACGGGGTGATCCGGAGATGGTCGGCGGTCGGGTATTTGGCCAGGATCGACGCGGCGATCGCGCGGGCGGCGATGCGGGTTTCGTTAGCGTGTGCGCTGCCAGTCGCTTCCTGGGCTGCCTGCACGACGTCGAGCAGGTTCGATTCCGGGTCCGACTGCGGCTTGGCGGCGAAGCGGCCGGGGTTGGTGGCGTGGCCTCGGGGGTGGTCGGATTCGGAGAAGGAACTCATACCGAGGATGTAGGCGGCGGTGCGCGTCAACCGAGCAGGAATGCTGTCGCCCGGGCGACGTCCGCCGGCGTCAGTCCGACGCTCTCTTCAGTCCCGAACGCCAGGCCAGGGATTCCGGCGAGGGTGTCGTCGTCGAGGGACCCGTCAGCGCGGGCGCGCGGGACCTCCTCGTCGTCCGCCCACACCCACCGGGTTCCGAGCTCGGCGACGCGGTTCTCGAGCGCGTGACGCTTCCAGTCGGGGTTGCGGTAGCCGCGGAGCTTCTTGGGCTTTTTCGCGAGGACGTACCCGCCGGCGAGACGGCCGCTGAAGGCCTGCTCGACGACCGCCCGAGCGTTCGGGCCCCAGGTGGTCAACCAACCGAACTCGACGGCGCCGGATGCCACCAGGGCGTGCAGAGCGTCGACGACGTCCTCGCGGAAGGTGATGACGAACTTCTGACCGTCGGCGGTGCGCACGAGCGTCTCCGTCGTCGCCGCGACGGTCCCGTCCGCGATTGCCGCGCTCAGCCCCGGCGTCGTCGCAACAGAGCTGCGCAGCCCAAGACGGGAGTGCTTCCGGGAGCGGACAACGTCGATGTGGCCGGCCACGGTCAGAGCGTCAAGGAGTGGGGCGGCAGCCGGGGTGAAGTGCAGGCGGCGAACTTCGTGCCCGTCGGTCGAAACGATGACGGTCGTGCTGGCCGTGTAGGCCCCGAAAAGGTTCAGGACGCCGTCGAGGTCGAGCACGAGCAACGGACGCCCGGAGGGAGCGGGCAGCGCCGCCAGGATGGCATCGGTCATGGTTCCTCGTCTGCGCGGCGCCCGCTGAGCGTCAGCGGGATCGGATGTCGTCCTCGATCTGGTCCAGCGCCGGGCCGACGTGGATGTCGTACCAGTGCTCGACGTCCGCGGCGTCGATCATAGCGAGCCGGTCGAGCATCTCGGGATCGTCCCGGTACCGGTCGACGAGCACGTTCAGCACGCCCGGCATCGCTCCGCCATACCCAGCCTGGTAGGTGGTCGTCTGGATCGCCCGGCGAGCGCGATAGCAGACCTGGGGCGCGCTGACAAATGCACGGGTGGGACCGGCGAGGTCCGTCTCCGGGCAGGTGTTGTCCTTCTCTGCGACGGCGCCCGGGGTCGACGGGTGGCCGCGCGGGTGCTGATACTCGTCGAATCCGGTCATGCGTTCACCTCGCCCGGGGTGGTCGCGGTCGTGTTCTCCCACGCGCCGGTGCGTTTCACCTCGACGCGAATGGTGTCGCTCGGGCGGGAGTCGCGAGCGATCAACTTCCGGAGCATGTCGACCGGCTCGTCTCCGGACTCGGCAGACATCCACAGCCACGGTTTCCCGTTCCGGTAGGTCTGGGTTTCCGCCTTCGAGAGGCTGAGTGCGGGGTCGTCCACATCGACGTCCTCGGGGACGGAAACGGCGCGCAGCTGCATGCGGGTGCGGCCGGTGCTGGATGCGTCGAAGGTGCGCTGCTGTTCGAGGCGTTCCTCGACGGTGGCGTGCGCATCGACCGGGACTCCAACGGGTGTCCCGTCGGGCCACACGAGTCGGTACTCCCTCTCGGACAGGACAGGCCGCGCGGGAGGCGTGGTGAAGGACGTCTCAGGGGCGGACTGCGGCTTCTCGCTGAAACGGCCGGAGTGAGAGGCGTGGTTGCGCGGATGCAGCGACGGATTGAAGATGGTCATGCCGGTCATGTACGCGGCGGCGGCACCCTCGTGCTCATCATCGACTGACTTCCATCGTGTCGCCGATCTTCGTCACAGTCACCGGGTTCCCACGCTTCGAGAACACGGTGCGGGTGAGGAACGAGCACAGGGTCCCGCGGGTGCCGTCGGCTGACCGGGGCACGAACTGATAGGCCTTGCCGCGCGGGCCGATGAGCCAGAGGCCCCTTTCCCGTCGGCGTACGTCGTCGTTTCGGTCCGGAACGTTGTTCCCGCGGGCTCCACCTCCTCTCCTCTCCTGCCCCGACCACGAAGAACCGGTCTGGGCAGGCCGCGACTGCTCTGAGAGGGAGCCTTCCTGGTCCGATTGCGGCTTCGTGGAGAAACGGCCAGGACGGGAGGAGTGGCCGCGCGGGTGCCGCTCATCGCCGATGCTCATACCCTCGATGTGCGCGGCTCAGGCGGCAGTCTCGAGCTCGACGTTTTCGATGAGCGGAAGCGTTGCCGTGGGGCCGGGAACGTACTCCCACTCGTCGGAGCGAATCAGGACGACGTCGAGGGTCTCACCGGAGTGCTGGGAGTTGTCGAGGACGCGTCGCAGGCTGGCGAGCGTGAACACTCCGCCGCCAGGCAGCATCGTCACCGGAAGCGGCCCTCGCGTTCGTCTCAGCGCTGTGGGCGCGGGGAGCAAGCGAGGCGAGGCGATGACGGGCGGGGCCGCGCTCCTACAGGCTGGTCTCGGGTTCGCTGTGATCCCGGCTCGTGAGCTGTCCCCCAGTGGCGGCAGGGCTGCCTGCAGGACGGCGCGCGGGCCCGGAGGTGCTTGCTGGTCTCGCTGTCGCCGGAGCATCCCAGGCTTGCCGTATCGCCTCCGACGCCTGCCAGAAGATGCTCTCCCGGGAATCGGTTAAGGTCATGGACTCGTCGCCGAAGATGTCGAACGCGATGTCGACGACCTGCTGTGGGTCGTGGATCTCGAGGTGCCGGATGAGAGCGGTGATGTCGTCCGTGTCCTTGCGGCGCCCGGCGGCGATCTTCATAGCTAGGAGCACGCGAGGAGATGCGACTCGGACCCGCATCTTGCCGATCTGGACCTTCGTGGCGTCGTGATCGCCGTCGACGTCGAAAGCCATGAACGACCACGCACGTCGGTTCAGCCAGTCCGCTGGAAGATCCCGCTCGGCGGCGAGGTCTTCGGCGACGGCCCGAACGTCCTCCCATGGTTGGAACAGCCCGTCGACGTCCGCTGTGACGCGTCGTGCGTCGAGCTGCACCGCCATGGCGAGCCCGCCAATGATGTACGCCTCGACACCGACGCCTCGGGCGTCGAGCCGGTCCGCGACCTCCTCGAGCAGCGACAGGATCTCGTCCCGAGTGAGCAGACGCCCAGCGTCGGCGCTCATGCGGCCGTCCAGTCATGCACGCGCGAGAGGATGTTCTTCCGCAGCAGGAGCGCCGGCGTCTGCGCTCGGACGATGGCAAGCCACTCAGGGACGGGCTCGCCGGTTGCGCCGGGTAGCCACTCCCTTGCCAGTGGGGGCGCATCAGTCCACTCCGGGGCGGGATCGCCACGTTCGCTCAGGTGCAGGCGGGTGAGTGTCGCCAGGAGGGTGTCGAAGCGCTGATCACCCGTGCTGCCCGGCGCTCGGACGAAATCTTGGATCTCCTCGGACGTGGTCGCTCGAGCGAGGTGCGCGAGCGCTTCGGTGGCGAGGCGGATCGCAGCGGCTTCGTCGTCTGCAGCGAGTTCGATGCGGATCGCAGCGGCAGCGGAGCGCGCTGTCAGCAGCTTGCGGTCGGCCATCGCACCCATGCGGTTCAGCGTACGGGGCCTGCGGGGTCTCTGCGCGGTCGATCACGCGGGCGTCGAGTGATTCGTGGCGCTCTGCTACTTCACCCATCGTTCGAGCCCATCGACACATACAAGCGGGGAAGCCACACACGGACGAGTGAGGGCCGCTGCGAAGTAGCAGGGCGTGTGCTCGCCGAAGCGGACATCGTCGCTCACCAGGAGCGGCGCGGATCCTCTCTGAGTAGCCGCCGGATGGTGCTACGGCCTGTTGCCAGCGTCGGGTAGCTCGGGTCCATCTTCGACAGAAGCGAGAGCATGCTGTTGAAGCGGTGCTGCACGTTGACCCTCAGAAGGTTGTCGTGATGAGCGACCCGGTTCCGAAGCCGCCGAAGCGTCTCGAGCTGGTTGCCAATGTCCACTCGACCTGCATCGTCGGCCGTGGCGTAAGGAAACGCCTGCGCCAACGCCTCTCTCCACGGCTGTTCCTGACGGTGCGACGATTCCGTCCTAGACCTAGGACGAACGACGACGACCCACGACCCGAACATGAGCTGTGTGACGACGTCGTCATGTGTGACGGAGGTCCCGGACCGGGGTGCCCTGAATCACGCTCAGCCGCCTCCCGGGAGGCTCGGCCGCGAGCCTCCTTCAACGCCTTGCGGAGCAGCGAGTACAACGGCTCCGCAGTGTGGTTGTCCGCGGACCAATCGCGTCCGAGGCCCGCAGCGTCGTTCCACGACGCCAGCTGCACGTCCATCGCGTTGCGAACCGCGATCTCGACGAACGAGATCTGACCGTGCAGAGCACCCGACCGCTGCGTCGCCCAGAGGTAGAGGTCCGTCGCGCGAGTGAGGTCACCGCTCGCGGCCAACACGTAGGGAGCGAGGCGAGCCCGACCGAGGAGCAGCTCCAGCGCTGTTTGACTTGGCATGCGAACGAGCGTAATTTTCTACACGCAAGCGTCGGGCTTGGACCGGCGTGATTACCTCAGAATCCCCCCGCATGGCGGGGGGATTCTTGTTTCTCCGGGCGCTAACACGCCCCGATGACCGCGAGCATCCGGCACAACCCGCCTCACCCAGCGCTAGACCGGTGACAGACCATGAGACGAAAGAGCGCTGGTAGTCGACTGGGCTCCTCGACGGACGCTCCGCCGTCTCAGGTACCGAGTCCGCGAGAAGTGCGTCGCCCGCAGCGCTCGCCCTGGCGGACCTGCGCTTCACGCCGAGCACTCGCTCGCCGGTCGAGTCTTCGCGTTCGCTTGGCTCTCCAGAGGCGTCAGAACGCTTGCTTGTCGAAGCCCTCTGGAGCCGTGTTCAGCGGATCCACCCACTGCAGCCCAGCGGCGACCGCGCGCGCCAGCCTCTCAAGCCCGGTGCCGAAGTAGCAGTAGTCGTGAGTCACCTCGACCTCCTGCAGCGGCGGCATCACCACGAGTCGCCAGTTGTCCAGCATCTTCCAGACCGCGACCGAGATCCTTCCCGTCTTCTGCAGTCGAAAGCCATGCTCCGTTCGCACGATCCGATCCCCAAAAAAGGCGTCGTTCGGTCGCACCTGCTGCTCGAGGTCATCCAGGACCTCGGCGCGAGTGCACAGCTTCACCATCCGATCCACACCCCAAGTGTCTCGATAATCGCCCCGACACCGGACATTTCAACGGGCGGGTCTCACGGGACGGTGCGACCCGCGGAAATCCGCGGGGAGGTCGCCCGTCCCTCAGGCGACCGTTCAGCGATCCCCATGCGGGACGCTCATAGAACGCGGCATCGCAGCCAGCACAGAGCTACGAGGTAAGTTGGATCGCGTCCTTTGACGCGCTGCGTTCGAGGGACGATGCACCATGCTTGGGCATACAGCCGCACGTCTGCTCGAGCGGACTGCATGCTGAAGACCACCGACCAGGGTGAGGTCCAGTTAAGGGGTGTCAATGTCGCGCGCAAACATCGTACGGATGCGGAAAATCGCGGACTTCCGTGCCTTCCAGACCTGGACCGATGAATCGCGAGCCGCTCCGCTCAAGCGAGTTAATCTCATTTACGGCACTAACGGCAGCGGGAAAAGTACGTTAGCCAACCTCTTCCGCCACTGCGCAGGAGCAGGATCTGCCGGGCCCACCCGGGCAGTTGGCGTCGAGTTCGACGCGACGGTTGATGGAATCGCGAGCGTAATCACGGAGTCAAGTTCTGACTTCTGGGCACGTACGAAGGTCTTCAATGCAGCCTACGTGCGCGAAAACCTGCGCTTCGATGACGACGGCGGCCCGCAGTCGGAGAGCGTGCTCACGCTGGGCGAAGCGAACGTCGACACCGAGGAAAAGCTTCGCCTCGCCGAGAATCGCAAGAGCGAGCTCGCCCCATTGGCGCGAGAGGCGCGCATAAAAACGACTAGCTTGGAGCGAGCGCTCGGAGAGCGATTGACGGCGGTCGCAGGGCAGGTCGTTGAGGACCTGCGCGCGTCCCCTGTCGCTACCTATCGGGCAACAAACTCCTATACGCGCGCGAATGTACGCACTCTACTAAAGAAAGATCGAACAGTGTTCGACGACGCCTCGCGCGATGTCGCCGCGGATCGAGCGACAGCCACGTCACCCGCGATGGATGCGTTCACCAAACTTTCGCGCGCGCGATTGCTAGACGGACCCGAAGTGCTCGTTGCTGCAAACGAACTCCTTATGCGCGACGTGACATCGAAGGTCATTGAAACTCTTGCAGGTCGTCCACGAGAGGCCAAATGGGTTCAAGACGGAATTGATCTTCACGACCACAGAGAAGAGTGCCTCTTCTGTGGAGGCGCCATCACCGCGAACCGCCGCGCTGAGCTTGCTGCACACTTCGATAGCTCTCTAATCAACTTGCAGAAAGATATCAATACCCTCATTTCGAAGCTTTCGCAGGCATTCTCCGCCGCGCAGCAGATGGCCGAGAGTATTCCCCGTGATGGAGACCTCTACCCAGACTTCGCTGGTGAACTTAGAACCGCGCGTAGCACCCTCAGAGATCAATCCGACCGATATCGAAGCGGAATTGAGACGATCATCGCTGCCCTCAAGGATAAAGCCGCGAACCCGTTTGCGGAACCTGAAGTGGTGCTACCTCACATTGAGGCGCCCTCGATGGACGAAGTTGCCGCGGTCGTTGCAAGCCACGAACATAGACGGACGTCACACAATTCTGAGGCGACGGCGGCCGCCCGCCGAGTTGAGCTGGCGCGCGTGAAGGTCCTCGCGAAAGAGTTTGACGATCGCTCGGCGGAATTTGAGAACCAGAAGGAGCTAGCTGATCAACTCGAAGACGAGCTTCAAACAGTCAGCGACCAGATCATCGCTCTGAGCAACGTCGATGCGGACCCCGTCCCGAAGGCAGCGGAGCTCACAGACGATGTGGCCCGCCTCCTCGGACGCGGTGAGCTGCGGTTCCAGCCGACAGCAGACGGCAAGCATTACAAGATCGAGCGGTCGAACCAGCCCGCCACCCACCTCAGTGAAGGTGAACGGACTGCGATCGCACTTCTTCACTTCCTAGCGAGCGTTCAGCGCAACGCTGTTGCGGGCGACGCGCCGATTGTTGTGATTGACGATCCCGTCTCGAGCATGGACGAGGGCATCTTGTTCGGCGTTTCATCGTTTTTATGGGCAACCCTAGTCGAGAACGACTACGCCAGCCAGGTCATCTTGCTCACGCACAACTTCGAGCTCTTCCGGCAGTGGGTCCTCCAGCTTGAGAATGCGGGTAAGCATGTTCCTGGTGGATTCACCATTCACGAGGTCCGGATGCGCTTTCGCTCGCGGGGAACAGCAGCCCCAAGACGTCTTCCCCAGTTCGACCCCTGGACGAAAGACAAGCTGCAGAGCCGACGCCTGCGATCGCTGTACCACTTCCTTTTTGCGAGAGTCGCGAACGCCATTTTGGAAGCGACACCGGAGCTAGGGCTGGCCGAGCGGATGGATCTGCTTGCATTGGCGCCAAACGCGGCTCGAAAGATGGTCGAAGCGTTCCTTAGCTTCCGATATCCACAGCATATCGGAAACTTCCACGCAGGCATGAAAGCGGCAATCAGCGAGCTCGATGAGCCATCAGTGCGGACGCACGTCGAACGCTACCTGCACGCCTACTCCCACAACGAGGAGGGAAATATCTCGGCAATGATCGACCCGAGCGAGGCGACCGTGGTTCTCCGATCGCTTTTCCTGCGGATGAAGGCAAATGACCCCAAACACGTTGCTGCGATGTGCGAATCGCTTCAGATCGACGAGGACGCGCTGTTCACGATCCCTGCTTAACCGATCTAAACCTGGCCACCCCCTTAGACGTGACCACCGGACACCTCCGACGAATTGACCTATGGCTCCCAGCCAGACGTCGAAGCCATCAACTCAGAGCTGATGGAGGAGATGTCCCGAGTCATGGCTGAGGCCGTGGAACAGGTCAACGCCGAGGCAGCGAGGGAGGTCGCTATGGGCTGATGCGATAGACAAGAATGCCGGGGATTTTCATTGAGGGTCGGTCCCCGGCCTTCCTTATGTCATCAGCGCACTACGCCTGCGGCTTCACCGCTTTCGCCTTCTGCAGGAGGGCTTCCTGATGGCGTCGGTTTCGCACATCGTCCTTCCGGAGGCTTCGCCCCTCGGAGAGAACGGTCTGGAACTGGTCCGTGGCAAGCTCCATCGCCTTGGAGATGGCGAACTCGATCCGGTCAGAATCAGTGACCTTGAACTGAGTCCTCTTGACGGCAACAAGCTTGCGCCTCGCGGACTCGAGATCGCCCGCTTCGAACACCGGTGCTATCTGCGGATTAATGATGACGGAGACCATCATCGCAATGTGATACTTCGCCGCCTTCAGAGTTGTGGAGTCGGGAGTGCGAGCAAAGTATCGATCCACCCGGTAGAGGATCCAGGCTGCGTAGTAATACGCCTCGACCGAGTAGCTTCCCCACACGAAGGAATCCTCGGCTTCGAGTTCCTTGGGCGAACCGATCGCTCGGAAGGACTCGCCGAAGAGGGTTGCGGCGACGGCACGGTTGAGCTCCGGCGTGGTGACGACCCGTGTCCTCGGAAAGTCAAGTGCAGCGTGCTGGATCTGACGCAGGTATCGCAGACCATCGGCGCCTGACTGAGTGAAATACTCCTCCACGTCCTTGGCGGTCTGCGAACTCGCCTGGATGTCCGTCGAACCGATCGCAGTTTGGAGGTTCGTAGCAATGGCCACACTGGTCCGCACGCTTGCATCGTCTGAACTGACGATCTTTACTGGAATCCATAGATCCGACAGGAGTTCCGGGTTCTCTTTGACCTTCTGACTCGCCGCCCACCTCACCAGCTGATGGCTCGTCTGCCCACCGTTCACGATCTGGTAGCCAGATATGAAGAACTTGTCTCCTGCTCCCCTGAGTGAGCTAGCGATGATCGTGAGACCGTTGTTCAGGAACGGAAACTGCGCACGCTCCTCACTTTCGAGGGTTCGAGTGATTCGCAGGTTGACTGTGTTGTGCGCTCCGAGATCGAGCCGCACGTTGTCATCGAAAATACCGGGCCGGATGGAACCAGTCTCGTCTGTCAATAGCTTCAGAGCTTCCGTGCCAGACAACAGTCCTATGTAGGCCTCGCTGACCCTTTCCGTCGCGGGGATGGTCTGACGCTTAGTGAAGTCGAACCGGATGTTCTGCGGTCCGTGCCGTTCCTTCAACTTCGCTGAGAGTGCGTCGTGCCCGTGAGTTTTCAACTCGAAGGGCTCTGTATACACCCCTAGTTCCTTGATCCGGCGAACAGCCTCGGTGACCTGGAGTTCCTTGCGCGCATCAGCCCCGTCGTGGCCGCTGGTCGTGACGTAGAGCACTTCACACGGGATTCGCGTTTCCTGGAACTTGTCACCGTTCTCGGCAATCTTGTCGATCAACGCTGCGAGGTCGACTAGTTCGGCAGGGAGAGCAATGCTCTGCGGGTCGATCGCATATTTCGTGACTGACTCGATGCCGTGCAGGAACTTCGAGATCAGTTTTGCGTCGTAAGACTCGCTCGTCTTGGCCTGGATAAAGCAGACCCGCGCGGTGTTCGAAGCCTGCTCTGAGATCAGTTCTTCGATCTCCGAAGGTTCGAACACGAGCTGCCCGTTCACGACGACAGCGGCGATGTCGATCCCCTCGTCCCCGCCTCCTCCGCGCACCGACCGCTCGATCTTTTCCACATCGTCTCGGAGGTAGGCATAGAGGTAGTTGGCCGCAACATAGAGTTCGAACTGCTTATCCTCCGATACCTCGAAGCCAAAGTCGCGCGCAAACTTGGCGACACGTTTGCCCGTAAGAGTGTGCAACTGTTCCCCCTGCTCAGCGACGGCGACGATCCCCACCGCATTGTTGCACTGATAGTAGCGTCGGGACGGCTTGTCCAGTGCGCCGATGCCAGCCGCGAGCGCAAGCGCGAGTCTCGCATCACCGTTCGGGCAACGCTCAGCGGCGATAGGCGACAGTGTCAGGCGCTCGCGCAATCCCGACGCATCATCGAACCATCGCGCGATCCTGGGCGCCTAGATGGCGTATCCCTCGACGGGACCTTCCGTGTTCGGCCGCCATCCAAGAGCGGGTGCGACGTGCTTCGCGAAGTTCTCGAGGAGCGTTATATAATAAGCAACCCCCAACTGGTTCGGAATCGTGAGCAGCAGCGTGTCCGCCTCCTGCACGGCGACATCGGTGGCCAGCTCGGCGGCGATCGCATCCGGCTCGCCCGTGTAGCTGCGGCCGAAGCGGGCACGGACGCCCTCGAGGGATGCCACCTGGTCCTGTTCGTCGCGACCGCCGAAGTAGAGGCGGTCGAGATCGCTCGTGATCGGGAGAACGCTGCGCGAGACGGAGACGCGGGGCGTGCGCTCCCAGCCCGCCTCCGCCCAGGCCGAGCGGTACTCGCGAATCTGGCGTGCCTGGAGTTCGTCGAAGGGAATGCCCTCTTCCTCGAGGAGCAGCGTCGAGGACTGGAGGTTCATACCCTGCTGCGCTGCCCAGCGTGCAGTCTCGAAACTGCCCGCACCCCACCAGATGCGGTCCTCGAGTCCGGGCGAGCGCGGCTCGATCGCGAGCGGAAGCGACTGGCGGGTCATCGCAGGGTCGGACTGCGCGACCGGAGCCCCGGCGAGAGCCTCGCGGAACATCTGCACCTTGTGGCGGGCGAGATCCGCGTCGGTCATGCCCTCGGGCGGGACGAAACCGAAGGCCTCGGAACCGCGCAAGGCTGTCTCGGGTGATCCCCGGCTCACCCCGAGCTCGAGTCTGCCGCCCGAGATGAGATCGGTCGCGGCTGCCTCCTCCGCCATGTAAAGCGGATTTTCGTAGCGCATATCGATGACGCCGGTGCCGATCTCGATGCGACGGGTCCGGGCGGCGATGGCAGCGAGCAGCGGGAAGGGCGAGGCCAGCTGCGGCGCGAAGTGGTGCACGCGGACGTACGCGCCGTCGAGCCCGATCTCCTCGGCAGCCTCGGCGAGTTCGATTGTCTGCAGGAGGACGTCGGCGGCGGTTCGCGTCAGTGACCCCTGCACCGACTGGTAGTGACCAAAGGAGAGGAAGCCAATGCGCGAGACCATGCCTCGTGAAGCGCCTCGGCGGTCGCGGGTATTCCCCGTCGTGGCACGGGATGACCGCTAATCCGCGTCAAAACGCGCGAGAACTACTCAATACTCATATGGTGTCCGTACGACGAGCACCGTGCTCGCCGGGAGCGGAGGAAGACGTCATGCCGACGGTGATCGTCACGGTTCCGGGGGTGCCGCGACCCTGCGGCACCCCCGGCTCGGTCTCAGAGCGCTTCGAAATCGGCCGAGACCGAGGCTGTGACCGCGATGTCTTCCGGCTTGAGGGCGAGCGGCTCCTCCGACGCGCTGAACACCGCCGCGCGGCTCATCATCGCCGAACTGCCCTCGACGCGCGTGTGCGGGCGCAGTCCCGGCTCGAAGAGCGTCAACACGCGCACGTCCGAGAATCCGAGGGCGGCGGCATAGGCCTCCGCCCTCTCCCGAGCATCGCGCACCGCGGCGACGCGAACATCACGCTCGATGCTCGCGCGTCGGACGGCGGTGACGTCCCAGTCGACACCGGAGACCTGGATCCCCGGCACCTCCGAGATCGACCCGACCCAATGGCCGAGCGCCGCGAAGTCGCGGTATTTCACCCGCACACTGGCAGCAGCCACGTGGAACAACTGCGTGACATCGGAGTCCTTGAGGTACCGGCGGACCGTCGAGACGGAGATCTGGTCGGACGACCACCACGTCGCGACTCCCGAAGCCTGCTCGGCCGCCGCCTCCCCTCGCACCCTCGCGTGCAGCGAGGTGACCTCGGCGAGCGACTCGGCTCGCGAGAGCGACTCGCGGCGGATCTCGAGTCGAACCGTTCCCCGCTCGGCAGGATGGAAGTGCTGGGCGGTGCCCGCGACGGTGATGGTGACCATGCCACCATCGTGCCGCATCGATCCGCATCAGCCCCGAGAGTGGATTATGCAGCGGATGCGCTCGGCCAGAGCGCGCTCTGTTGCGAGATTGCTGACGATCTGGGCACGGTGCGCGCCGCAGGCGCCAGGAATCGGCGCACCGGTTCCTGGATCGAGCCGGCCGCGCAGCGAGCGCTCACCCTGAGCAATCGATGCCTCGAGCAGCGCGAGCCGACGGGCGAGCCGTTCGGACTCGAAACTCTCGACCGAGATGTGGTTCTCGGAGGGGCGGTCAGCGGTGAAAGTAGGAACGCTCATCATCTTCCATTCCGTCGGGGCGCCCATGAGTGGCGCCTTCACAAGAGAGACTTCCGAGCACGGCGATCATGACGCGGCGGCGCGAAACTCGTCACGAAGTGGCGCGCTACCTTGCCGACAGGAACCACGCGTCGGGACTGAACGTCGGCAAAATCGCGTGAGAAGACGGTGAAGTCGCGGACGGAGAACCGCGAGATCAGGGGCGGAAGACCGCGAGGTCCGCGTTCTCAACAATGGCGAGAGTGCGCACGAGACGGGTATAGCGCTCGACCAACTCATCCTCCCCCGCGCCCTGGCCCAGCAGCGCGGAGATGCTCTCGGCGGGGAAGAGCGAGACGATCTCCATCGCGACGGCGCGGGCGTGCTCCGGAGACAGCGCGCGGGCGTATTCGAGTGCGCGGGTCAGTTGCGGACGCTCCTCCGCCTCGGGAGCGAAACCGGCGGGAAGTGCGGCTGCGTGGCCCAGCACCGCCACGAAGACGCGGGCAATCTCGTCGACCCGCAGGGCCCTGACCAGGGTCAGCAGGCGAGAGGAGACGCGCGAGATACCGCGGGCGAGGAGCTCGCCGCCGAGCGCGCGCACTTCGATCACGTCTCCTCCGCCGAAATCGCCCGAGACGCGCTTAATACCGGAGGCGAACAAGCTCGAGCCGGCGGCGATGCTCCGCTCGGCCTCGAGATTGATCTCGACGCGGCCACGGCTGGTGGCGACCCCTGAGATCCAGCGCTGTTCCACGGGCGGATGCGCGTGCACAGCGCGGACGAGAGTGCCGGGCCCCGGACCGTTCAAGGCGCTCAGGACGACCTCGGGAGTCCGTGCTCCGGCGATCCTGGTCGAGACGCCGTTGTGCGCGGCGAGCTCGGCGGCACGCAGTTTCGAGCGGATCCCGCCGCGGCCCGTACCCCCCTTCTGTACACCGATCCGGCGCAGCTCCCCGATGCCGAGCTCCTCCAGGTGCACCCCCTCGGCGATACTGCCCGCGAAAACGCCCGGCACGTCGGTGAGCAGCAGGAGCAGGTCGGCGCCGAGGAGCATCGCGAGACCGCCTGCGACGCCGTCGTTGTCCGAGCCGGCGGAGTCGATCGTGTCGTTGCCATTGACCACCGGAACGACGCCGGCGTCCAGAGCGTTCCGGATCGCCTCCGCCACGTGCGACATCTGCCGAGGCGAGGCGAGATCGGACTCACCGATCAGGATCTGCGCGACCAGTGCACCCGAGAGTTCGGCAACGGAGCGGTAAAAGCCCATGAGAACGGTCTGCCCGACGGCTGCAGCCAGGCGCGGGCTGATCGGCTCTTGCTGGGTGCGGGCGAAGAGTGCCCGACCGGAGGAGACAGCGCCGGAGGAGACGAGCACGACGTCCCAGCCCAGCGCACGAGCGGCGAAGGCGCTCTCGAGCGCGCTCGCGAGGAGCACGGGGTCGGGGCCGGACTGCTTGGTCACCGAGCTGGAGCCCATCTTGACCACGAGAGTTCGCCTGCGCGGGGCCGCCGAGGCACCAGGAACGAAGACGTCATGGGCGGCGAGGTCGGGCAGATCGGCGGGCATGGCTCTCATGGTAGAGGCGCGGGCGGAGACGGTTTGGCGCCGTGACGCGGCACAGCGGGTATGTCGGAGGCGGCTGTCAGACTGCCGGAGCGGGCCTCAGCCGTCGCCTCCGCGCTTCGCGGACACTCCTCCACAGGTGGGCTTATTACTCATTTCTCCACCGGTTTACCCGACCCGCCAACGATGTCGGTGGCGATTGACATACTCGAACACATGTTCGAACATGGGCAGATGCGCCCCCCTTTTTCCCTTCTCTCTGCGGAGACGACCGAGGTCGCAGGTCCCCTCCTGCGCCAGCTCGCGTCGGTGAAGGAGTTGCAGTCGCGGATCCGCGACATGCAGGCGACCACCCTCGAGACGAAGAGCCTCGCCACCCTGCCCGCGTTCGCCTCGGTGCTCCCCGGAGGCTCGCTCAAGCAGGGGGCCGCCTACTCGGTCGAGGGCTCGATGAGCCTCGCGATGGGGCTGCTCGCCGGCCCCTCGTCCGAAGGCTCGTGGTGCGGTGTCGTCGGGGTCCCCGAATTCGGAGCCGAAGCGGCGGAGGGCATGGGCATCGACCTCGAGCGGTTGGTGCTGGTGCCTGCGCCCGCCGAACACTGGCTCACCGTCACGGCCGCGCTGGTCGACGTCCTGACCGTCGTGCTCACCCGTCCACCCACCTCCGTCTCTTCTGCCGATGTCTCCCGACTGGGGGCGCGGCTACGGCAGCGGGGAGCGGCGCTCGTGATCCTCGGGGGGTGGCCGCAGGCCGAAGCTCGGTTGAGCATCCGCAGCAGCCGTTGGGAGGGGCTCGGAACCGGTCATGGCTACCTCCGCTCTCGCGAGGCAATGGTCGATGTCATTGGTCGCGCCGGCACACGGATCCGTACAGTGCGGATGAATATGCCGGGCACTGAGCATGCCTTCGGCACTCTGAGTGAGCACACCCGGAGTGAGCACGCCCGGTTGCACGAGCGGGCGGTGTGAGATGGCGAGCGCACCCGAGCTGCGCCGGACAATCCTCGTCTGGTGCCCCGACTGGCCCCTCCTCGCCGCTGCCGCCGATGCGGGGCTCGGCGCCGAGCAGCCCCTGGCCCTCACCGAGAAGAGTCTCGTCTTCGCCTCCTCCCCCGCTGCCCGGGCCGAGGGGGTACGCCGGGGGATGCGGATCCGCGAGGCGCAGTCCCGCTGTACCGGTCTCGCGGTGCTGCCGTACGATCCGGTGCTCGATCACCGGGCGTTCGAGCCGCTGATGCAGGCACTCGAGGAAATCACGCCGGGGGTGCAGCTGATCCGCCCCGGTCTCTGCGCCATCCGCGCCAGGGGGCCTCAGCGGTACTACGGCGGTGAGGAGGCCGCGGCCGAGGCGATCCTGCAACGGCTCACCGACCTGGGCCTTCCCGAAGCGCGGATCGGGATCGCCGACGGGCTTTTCGCATCCGAACTCGCCGCTAAGCACTCCGACCGAGCCATCGCGATCGTGCCCGCCGGCGCGGCGGCCGAGTTCCTCGCTCCGCTCCCTCTCGACGTGCTCGATACCGAGGCCGTCGCAGCCCCGGCTCGGGTGCCGACCCGCGGAGACGACCTCGTGGCCCTGTTGCGCAAGCTCGGCGTGCGCACAATCGGAGCCTTCGCCGCCCTCCCCCGCGACGATGTTGCCGCGCGGTTCGGACCGGACGGCGCCCGCGCACACCTCCTCGCGGCGGGCGCCGAAACGGCGACTGTGGTGCCACGGCTGCCGCCCGAGCGCCTCGACCGCGCCCTGGAGTTCGAACCTCCGCTGGATCGTATCGACCAGGTGGCGTTCGCCTTCCGCGTCCACGCCGAGGAGTTCGTTGCCGGGCTCACCCGGGCGCAGCTGGTCGCGACCGCGATCCGCATCGAGGTCGTCAGCGAGCGAGGAGAAGTCTCGTCACGGAGCTGGCTGCACCCGCGCTGGTTCACCCCGGGCGATGTGCTCGACCGGGTGCGCTGGCAGCTACAGGGCAGCGGAGCGGTCGACACCGGACTCGGAGCCCCGATCTCGCGCCTCCGCATCGAACCGGAGGCTGTTGATGCCATCGGGCACCACGAGCAGGGCCTCTGGGGAACGGCCCCCGAGGAGCGGGTGCACCACGGGCTGAGCCGTATCCAGAGCATGCTTGGGCACGAAGCCGTCACGACCGCGTCGATCGGGGGCGGACGGGCGCTGCGCGACCGTCAACAGCTGATCCCCTGGGGCGACCGCGAGCCCGGCGACGCCCAGCCTCGTGGTCTGCCGTGGCCCGGGTCACTGCCGCCACCGCTACCCCCGACCGTCTTCGCCGAACCCGCCGCCGTGCTGGTACGAGGGCCGCGGGGCGAGCCGGTCTCGGTCGACGAGCGCGGCGCCCTCACCTCCGTGCCCGCCTACTTCACAGTGGGCACTTCGCAGGCCCGGCTCAAGCCGGTGGCGGGATGGGCAGGACCTTGGCCGATCGACGAACGGTGGTGGGATGCGCGCACGGCCGTTCGCTACGACCGCTTCCAGGTGATCGACTCCTCGGGCGTCGCCTGGCTGCTGGTCTGCCTCGACGGCGAGTGGACCGCCGAAGCCCGCTACGACTGAAACCGGGCAGCATCCTCCGCCCCGCACTCCCGAATCTTCCACGAACGAGCGCATCCTCCACGCACGAGCGATCCTCCACCAACGAGCACCGAAGGAGCCCCGATGGGCTGGAACAACCCGCCGATCCCCTGGTCGGAGTTCGAGCGCCGCCTCTCTAGCGGCCAACGCACCGACGGCAGGATCGTCCGCGGTGACGGCGGCGACAGCCCCGCATGGTCGCACAAACGACCCGCCTATATGCCGGGCGATGACGTGCGCCCTCCCGCGCAGAAGGTGCCCTACGCCGAACTGCACGCCCACTCCCACTTCAGCTTCCTCGACGGAGCCAGCAAGCCCGAGCAGTTGGTCGAGGAGGCGGTCCGGCTCGGAATCGACACTCTCGCCCTCACCGACCACGACGGGCTCTACGGCATCGTCAGGATGGCCGAGGCGGCCCAGGGCCAGGAAGTGCGCACCGCGTTCGGCGCCGAACTCTCGCTCGGGCTTAGCGCGCCCCAGAACGGCGTCGCAGACCCGCAAGGCTCGCACCTGTTGGTTCTCGCTCGCCGCGAAGAGGGCTACCATCGCCTCGCCCGCGCCATCACCTCCGCCCAGCTCGCCGGCGCCGAAAAGGGCAAGCCGAGCTACGACCTGGACGAGCTCGCTCGCGCGGCCGACGGGCACTGGATCGTGCTCACCGGCTGTCGCAAGGGAGCGGTCCGACAGGCGCTGACCACCTCGGGTGAAGCCGCCGCCGAACGCGAGGTCCGCGAACTCGTCCGGCTCTTCGGATCGGCCAACGTGCTCGTTGAGCTCTACGATCACGGTGATCCGCTCGCCTCGCAACACAACGATCTGCTGGCCGGCATCGCCGAGCGCCTCCGGCTGTGCGTCGTCGCGACCGGCAACGTGCACTACGCCCGTCCCGAGGAGCGCCCCCTCCAGACGGCACTCGCGGCGGTCAGGGCGCGGCGGAGTCTCGACGAGATGGACGGCTGGCTGCCCGCGGCCGGCGGCGCGCACCTACGTTCAGGCGCCGAGATGGCCGAGCGCTTCGCCCGCTACCCGGGCTCGGTCGAGAACACCGTGCGCGTCGCCGACGAGATCGCTTTCGAACTGGGCCGCGTCCGTCCCCGCCTCCCTCGGCAGGAGGTACCGGAGGGGTACACCTCGATGAGCTGGCTGCGCGAACTCGTCCGCGAAGCCGTGCCCGAAAAGTACCCGCACGCCGATTCTGACGTCTTCACTCGGCTCGACAAGGAACTCGCGGTGATCGAGGAAAAAGACTTCCCCGGCTACTTCCTGATCGTGCACGACATCGTGCACTACGCCAAACGCAAGGGGATTCTCTGCCAGGGGCGCGGTTCCGCCGCGAATTCCGCGGTCTGCTACGTCCTCGGGATCACCGCGGTCGACTCGATCTTCTACGACCTGCCGTTCGAGCGATTCCTCTCCAGCATCCGAGACGAGGAGCCCGACATCGATGTCGACTTCGACTCCGAACGGCGCGAGGAGGTAATCCAGTACGTCTACCGCAAGTACGGGCGGCTGAACGCGGCTCAGGTGGCCAATGTGATCACCTATCGGCCGAAGTTCGCCGTTCGCGACATGGCTAAGGCCCTCGGCTACAGTGCCGGTCAGCAGGACGGCTGGTCAAAGCAGGTCGAGCGGTGGGGCTCAATCACCGAGAGCACCGACCATGACATCCCCGAGGATGTCGTGGCGCTGACCACCCGGGTGCTCGGCACCCCGCGTCACCTCGGCATCCACTCCGGAGGAATGGTCCTCACCGACCGCCCCGTGGGCGAGGTGTGCCCCATCGAGCCCGCGCGGATGGAGAACCGGACCGTCTTGCAGTGGGATAAGGACGACTGCGCCTGGATGGGCTTGGTCAAGTTCGACCTGCTCGGGCTCGGGATGCTCGCCGCGCTGCAATACACCTTCGACCTCGTCACCGAGCACGTTGGCGAAAAGTGGGACCTCTCGACCATCCCGCGCGAGGAGAAGGGCGTCTACGACCAGCTCTGCCGCGCCGACTCCATTGGCGTGTTCCAGGTCGAGAGCCGTGCCCAGATGGGGACCCTGCCTCGGCTGCAGCCGCGACGCTTCTACGATCTGGTGATCGAGGTCGCCCTGATCCGCCCCGGGCCGATCCAGGGCGGAGCGGTCCATCCGTACATCCGCCGCAAGCTCGGCGAGGAGCCGGTCGTCTACCAGCACCCTCTGCTCGTGACCCCGCTCAAGCGCACCCTGGGGGTGCCTCTCTTTCAGGAGCAGCTCATGCAGGTCGCCGTGGCGGTCGGTGACTGCAACGCGGAAGACGCCGACCTGCTCCGCCGCGCGATGGGCTCCAAGCGCGGCACCGAGAAGATCGAGACTCTCCGCGAACGGCTCTACCAGGGGATGGCGCGCAACGGGATCACCGGCGAAGTCGCCGACGACATCTACCTGCGAATCCAGGCCTTCGCCAACTTCGGCTTCGCCGAGAGCCACGCGATCAGCTTCGCTCTGCTGGTCTACGCGAGCGCCTGGCTCCGTCTGCACTACCCCGCCGCCTTTACCGCGGCACTGCTGCGGGCCCAGCCGATGGGCTTCTACGCACCGCACACCCTGGTCGCAGACGCCCGGCGACACGGGGTTGACGTCGCTTCCCCCGACGTCAACCGCTCGCTGGCGCACCCGGGCCTTGAGGCGCGGGAGGGCGCACCAGCACAGCGCCGGGCAGACGCACCCTATGGGAAGGACGAGTGCCTCTCGGCCGATCAGCCCCCGACGGGTCTCTTTAACCGCTCGGAGCACTTCCACACAGACGACCACCGCCGGGACAGCGACTTCGTGATCCGGCTCGGACTGGCGGGAGTGAAGGGCATCGGCACCGCTCTGGCCGAGCACATCGTGGCCGAGCGCGAGCGCGATGGCCCCTACGCGAGCATGGCCGACCTCTCGAGGCGAGTGGGCACGAACGCGACCCAGCTGGAGGCGCTCGGTGCCGCGGGCGCATTTGACTCCCTCGGGCTTGAACGTCGGCAGGCGCTGTGGGAGGCGGGGACGGCGGCAGGAGACCGCGAGGAGTTCCTCGCCGGCTCGACGGTCGTCGTGCAGCCTCCCCTGCTGCCGATGCTCTCCCCGCAGGAGCGCGTCGTCTTCGACTTCTGGGCCATCGGAATCTCACCCGATGACCATCCGCTGCGGCATCTCCGCAAGAACCTTAAGCACCGCGGAGCCCGCTCGACGGCCGATCTCCCCCAAACCCCCTCGGGCACACGGATCGAGGTCGGCGGGGTGGTCATCCATCGTCAACGTCCCTCCACAGCCGGCGGAGTGACCTTTCTTAACCTCGAAGACGAGCACGGGATCCTCAACGTGATCTGTTCCGTCGGAGTATGGAACCGCTACCGCCGTGTAGCCCGCGAGGCACCCGCCCTGCTCGTCAGGGGAATCCTCGAGCGCTCCGGCGAGGGGGTAACGAACCTCCTCGCCGACCGGTTCGAGACCCTGGCGGTCGGCGCCCGCACCACGTCCCGCAACTTCCGATGATCCGCCAACGACACCAGCCGCTGGCCACGAGAAAGCGACACCATGACGACCCTCGACCATGCCGCTCCATCCCCGCACCTCGACGCACCACTTCTCAACGACCGCGAGCTGCGCGATCGCGTCTCGTCACTGATTGGACCGGCCTACCGCCGAGCGCTCTGGCCGATCTTCCTCGATCGAGCCGGAGTGCAGTTGCCTATCCTCTACCCCGTCGACGGGATTCCCGTGCATCCCGACGAGCAGAAGACCGAGCGGATCGTCGCCATGCTCGCGAAGGCAGTCGCCCATCAGGACGTGGGCTCACTCGCCTTCGCACTGGAGCGACCAGGGCAGGCATTCCTCAGCGAAAACGACCGGTTCCTCGCTCGGCACCTCGCCGCAGCCTGCCACCGACGCGCGATCCTGCTGCGAGCCCTGCTCCTCGTGCACGACGAGGGCGTCCGCGTCGTGCACGCGACGGAGTACGGCGCGGTCACGACATGAGCACTCAGGCGGGGGCGCCCAGGGTCACCAGCAGCGAGGAGGCACCGAGGGCGACCTCGATGCCGCCGGGCTCGACCGCGTACTCGCCCACGCCGAGAAGTGACTCCGCCACCTCCGGTAGCGGGACCCGAGCGGCCGAATCACCGACGTTGATCGCGATGGTGACGCGTCCGCGACTGAGAGTCAGCCAGCGCGCCTGCTCATCGAGTTCGACGTGTACCGAGCCAAACCGCGGATCGGTGAGTTCCGGGAAGCGATGCCGCAGCACCGCCAACTCGCGATACACGGCCAGGATGCGCGCGTGGCGCCCCTCCTGCACCTCCGACCAGTCAAGCCGTGAGCACGCAAAGGTCTCGGGATCCTGCGGATCAGGCACGACCTCCGGATCCCACCCCATCTTGGCGAACTCCTCGATGCGGCCCTGTGCGGTGGCCTCGCCGAGGTCCTTCTCCGGGTGCGAGGTAAAGAACTGCCACGGCGTTGACGCGGCCCATTCCTCGCCCATGAAGAGCATTGGGGTGAACGGGCCGAGCAGGGTGAGGGCGGCCGCAATCGCGAGACGACCCTCGTCGAGGGTTGCCGTCAGCCGGTCGCCGATCGCGCGATTGCCGATCTGGTCATGGTTCTGGCTGCAGACGACGAGGCGCCAGGTGGGCATCCGCTCCGTATCGACAGGACGTCCGTGATGCCGGCCGCGGAACGTCGAGAGGGTGCCATCGTGGAAGAAGCCCTTCGTCAGCACCTTCCCGAGAGCACTGAGCGGTGCGAAGTCCCTGTAGTAGCCCGTCGTCTCACCGGTCAGCGCAACGTGAACCGCGTGGTGGAAGTCGTCACTCCACTGTGCATCGAGCCCGTAGCCGCCCGCCTCGCGCGGCGTGATGAGCGTCGGATCGTTGAGGTCCGACTCCGCGATCAACGTGAGCGGACGCCCGACATGCGCCGAAAGCACGGCCACTTCCGAAGCCATCTCCTCGAGCACGTGCACGGCGCGCTCGTCCGAGAGGGCGTGCACCGCATCGAGCCGCAGGGCGTCGACGTGATAGTCGCGCAACCACATCAGCGCGTTGTCGATGATGTAGCCGCGGACCACGTCCGAGCCTTCGCCATCCAGGTTGATCGAGCTTCCCCAGGTGTTGGCTTTCTCGTTCTTGAGGTAGGGACCGAACTCGGGCAGGTAGTTGCCGCTCGGTCCGAGGTGGTTGTAGACGACGTCCTGCACGACACCGATACCGGCACGGTGAGCCGCATCGACGAACCGCTGATACGCCTCCGGTCCCCCGTACGGCTCGTGCACCGCGTACCAGAGAACGCCGTCGTAACCCCAGTTGTGCGTGCCATTGACAGCGTTCACCGGAAGGATCTCGACGAAATCGACCCCGATCGAACGCAGGTGCTCGAACTTGCCGGCCGCGGCGTCAAGAGTGCCCTCCGGGGTAAAAGTGCCGATGTGGAGCTCGTAGATCACCGCGCCCGCCAGCTCCCGACCCGTCCACGACTGGTCCTCCCACTCGTGGCCCGCGGGATCGAACGTGCGCGAGAGTTCATGCACGCCCTTCGGCTGCCGCCGCGACCGTGGATCGGGAAACGGTCCACTTCCGTCGATCCGATAGCCGTAGTCGACGTCACCCGACTCGGGCGCCGACGACGGAGCACGCCACCAGCCCTCGTCGCCGGAACGGGTCATCGTGACAGAGAAGTCGGCGCCCAGCACGAGCTCGACGGTCGACGCTTCGGGAGCCCACACATCGAAGCGGGTCGCCCCGGACGAGGGCAGGGCGTAGCGGTAGGAAGTCGTGCGGGTCACGGCGGTCTCCTGAAGGGGTCGGGATGGACGACGGAAGGGCGGGTCGGCCGGTCAGGCGATCGGAGCGAGCAGCGCCACCGGGTAGTCGACGAGCAGCGCGGCGACCGGCGTCACTCCGCCGGCGAAGGTGCGACCAGTGAGGACGTCCTCAACGGGGTGACCGGGGAGCACGATGACGGTGTCGTCCCAGCCGCCCCGAGCGGCGAGACCCCCGGGCAGACGAGTCGCCACGATGAGTGCCCCACCACGATCGAACGCGATCGCGTGCTCGGCCGCGGGGCCAATCGCCGGCACGGCCACGTAGCGGGTGAACAACTCCGGGTGGTCGCGGCGCAGCCGCAAGGCACGGGAGGTGACGAGCAGCTTCACCGCACCCTCGGCGTCAATCGCCGGCTTCCAGCCTCCGTCGATCCGCTCGAGCAGTGCACGGCGCCGGTCGAAGTCGACCTCGCGGCGATTATCCGGATCCACGAGGGACGTCTCCCAGAGCTCGCTGCCCTGGTAGACATCGGGAATTCCGGGTGCCGTGATCTGCACGAGCTTGGCCGCGAGTCCGTTCGACCAGCCGGCGGCCGAGACACGCTCGACTGTCTCCTCCACCAAACGACGCACGGCAGGCTGGTCGAAGGCGGCGTCGATTGCCGCATGCATCCGCTCCTCGAACGCCTCGTTCGGAGCCGTCCAGTGCGTCGAGCTGTCGGCCTCGCGCGACGCCTTCTCGGCGTAGGCGTGCAGACGCTCACGACTCGCCGGCCACGTGCCGACCACGGCCTCCCACAGCAGGTGCTCGACGGGACCGTCGCCGAAGCCGACCAGACCGTGCAGCTCCCGCAGCGCCGCTGCCCAGGCCTCCGGATCCTCGGCCAGCGCCGTGATCCGGGCCCGAGTGTCCTCGCCCCGCTTGGTGTCGTGAGTCGAGAGTGTCGTGAGGGACGCCGGGAACGACGCTTGCCGCACGCCCTGACGGCGGTGGAACTCGACGAGGTCGATCGCGAACTCGTCCGGGTCGGCTCCGACCTCGTTCAGCGAAGTGAGGCGGCTGAAGCGGTAGAACGCCGTGTCCTCGACTCCCTTCGCCATGACCATGCCCGACGTTTGCTGGAACCGCATCGACACGGGAGTGCCGGTCTCGCCCAGCGCAGCGGCGACCTCGTCGATGGTTGCGGCCATTTCGGGCCGGCGGCGGATCGCGTCGATCCTGGCGTGCTCGAGATGCTCCGCGCCGTAGGGCAAGTAGCTGCGGTAGACGGGGTAGGTGGCCAGAAGCTCGGCCAGTGCGTCATCGGCACCCTCGATGCTGGGCAGGAGACGCGCGAGGCGGAGCACCTCGGAGCGGAGGATGCCATCGGCGATGCCCCGCTTAGTGTCGTGGATCAGATCGGCCCAAGCGACGGGAGAGCCTCCGCCGCTCATCTCCGCGTCGAGCCCCTCGAGCACGGGGCGCGCATCGGGATCGACCAGGATGCGATCAATGTCTGCGAGGGCGTCATAGCCCGTCGTGCCAACCGTCGCCCAGTGCGGCGGCAGCTCTTCGTCGCCCTCGAGGATCTTCTCGACCCAGACCGGTGCGCCACCGATGGCACGCGCAAGATCGTCGAGATAGCCGCCCGGATCGGCCAAACCGTCCGGGTGGTCAACCCGGAGACCGTCTGCGAGCCCCTCGGTAAACCAGCGGATGATCTCGCGATGCGATGCGTCGAACACCTCGGGGCGCTCCACCGTGATGGCGGCGAGGGTGTTCACTGCGAAGAAGCGGCGGTAATTCAGCTCGGCGTCGGCGCGACGCCAGTTGACGAGCTCATAGTTCTGCCGTGCGTGCACGGCCCGACCCGAGTCGACGGGTTCAGCCGTCCCCGGCGCGATCGGCAGGCGGTTCTCGTAATAGTGCAACTCGTCGCCCACGACCTCGAGCGCATCGAGTTCGCTGTCACTGTCGCCCTCACTCGCCCCGTCGCCGAGGATCGGGACGCGCAGTCTGCCTCCGCCCGCCTCCCAATCGACGTCGAACGCGGAGGCGTAGCGCGAGGCGCGCCCGTTCTTCAGCAGGTCCCACCACCACGAGTTTTCACTCGGCGTGGCGACTCCCATGTGATTCGGCACGATATCGATCAACACGCCAAGGCCCTCGGCGCGTGCCGCACGGGAGGCGTGTGCGAGGCCCGCCGCTCCACCGCGCTCAGGATCGACCTGCGTGTGGTCGACCACGTCGTAGCCGTGGTCCGAGCCCGGCTCCGCCCGCAGCAGCGGCGAGAAGTACAGCCAGTCGGCACCGAGGGCCCGCACGTAGTCGGCCACGCGCGCGGCCTCATCGAGGCCGAACGCGGAGCGGATCTGGAGGCGGTAGGTGGAGGCGGGCAGACGCACGTCACACTCCTGTCGAAGGGGCGGTCGCGGAGTCGGTCGACTCGGCATGGGGGCTCGTGGGGCCGGTCGAAGTCACGATCGGGATCGCCGAGGTCGCCGCGAGCGACGCCAGCGATGCGGCCACCGAGTGGTCGACCTCGGGTTCGGGGGCGCTGTGCTCCTGCAGGATGACCAGCGACTTCGCCTGAACGGTGAGCATCGCCCCGGCCGGGCGCGGGATCGAATCCGCCTCAGCGCCGGCCGTATCGACCAGAACGCTCCACTGGAGCGCGTACTCGTCGCTCGGGATAGCGAACTCCACGTCCACGTCGTCGGCATTGAAGTAGAGCAGGAAGCTGTCGTCGGTCACCGGACGGCCACGCTCGTCGCGCTCACGGATTCCGTCTCCGTTCAAATACATGCCCACCGAGCGGCCAAGACCAGAATCCCAGTCGGACGGCGTCATCTCGGTTCCGGCCGGCGTGAACCACACGATGTCCGGCAGCGGCTCGCCCGTCCCTCGCAGCACGGGACGCCCGTCGAAGAAGCGCATCCGACGGAAGGTCGGGTGCTCGGCGCGGAGGCGAATAAGCGCCGCCGTGAACTCGAGCAGAGGCCGGTCGGCATGCGTCCAATCGATCCAGGTCAGCTCGCTGTCCTGGGCATAGGTGTTGTTATTGCCGTCCTGCGTGCGGCCCAGCTCGTCGCCGTGCAGAATCATCGGCACGCCCTGCGAGATCAGCATCGTCGCGAGGAAGTTCCGCTGCTGCCGCGCCCGCAGCGCGAGCACGTGCGGGTCGTCCGTCGGCCCCTCGGCGCCGTGGTTCCACGAGCGATTGTGCGACTCGCCGTCGTTGCCGTTCTCGCCGTTCGCGTCGTTGTGCTTCTCGTTGTACGAGACCAGGTCGCGCAACGTGAAGCCGTCGTGGGCCGTGACGAAGTTGATGGAGGCGACGGGATAGCGGCCCGAGCGCGCATAGAGGTCCGCCGAGCCGGTCAGCCGGGAGGCAAATTCGCCGAGCGTCGACGGCTCGCCGCGCCAGAAGTCCCGCACAGTGTCGCGGTACTTGCCGTTCCACTCAGTCCACTGCGGCGGGAAGTTGCCGACCTGGTAGCCGCCTGGGCCAACATCCCACGGCTCCGCGATCAGCTTCACCTGCGAGACCACCGGGTCCTGCTGCACCAGCTCGAAGAAGGTCGACAGCCGGTCGACGTCGTAGAACTCTCGTGCGAGAGCCGAAGCGAGGTCGAAGCGGAAGCCATCGACGCGCATCTCTGTCACCCAGTAGCGCAACGAGTCCATGATCAGCTGGAGCGAGTGCGGGTGACGGACGTTCAGGGTGTTGCCCGTCCCCGTGTAATCCATGTAGTAACGCTTGTCGTCGTCGACCAGGCGGTAATAGGCCTCGTTGTCGATGCCGCGAAAGGAGAGGGTCGGACCGAGATGGTTACCCTCGGCCGTGTGGTTGTAGACCACGTCGAGAATGACCTCGATTCCGGCGGCGTGGAGGGCCTTCATCATGCTCTTGAACTCCTGCACCTGCTGGCCTTGGCCGGCCATCGAGGCGTAGGTGTTCTGCGGAGCGAAGAATCCGATGGTGTTATAGCCCCAATAGTTCGAGAGGCCCTTCTCCATCAGCGTCGAATCGTTCACGAACTGGTGCACCGGCATGAGCTCGATCGCCGTGATACCGAGGTGCTTGAGGTGGTCGATGACCGCAGGATGGGCGACGCCCGCATACGTGCCGCGCAGATCCTCCGGGACCTCGGGGTGGCTCCGGGTCAGCCCCTTCACATGGGCCTCGTAAATCACCGTGCTGTCGTACGACGTGCGCGGTCGGCGATCTCCCGCCCAATCGAAGAACGGGTTGATGACGACGCCCATCATCATGTGGGCGGCGGAATCCTCGTCGTTCCTGGAGTCCGGGTCACCAAATGTGTACGAGAAGAGCGACTGATCCCAGTCGATCTCGCCCGCTACGGCCTTGGCATAGGGGTCGAGCAGCAACTTGTTCGGGTTGCAGCGATGGCCTGCCGCGGGGTCGTACGGGCCGTGGATCCGGAACCCATAGCGCTGGCCGGGCTGCACCTGCGGGAGGTAGCAGTGCCAGACGTACGCATCAGACTCCAGGATCTCCACCCGCGTTTCGATGCCGTCGTCATCAAACAGGCAGAGTTCGACACGGTCGGCGATCTCGCTGAACAGAGCGAAGTTCGTGCCGCTTCCATCGAAAGTCGCGCCGAGCGGGTAAGCGGTTCCGGGCCAGGTCTCCACGAGACTCCTCAGGGGATCATGCTCGGGCAATCCAGGAGAGGCCGAGGTGCGGTCTGCGGATGCCCGACGTCGGGGGTGGTGGTCCGGCACTTCCGCATCGGACCGACTGCCCACTGTAGCGAGCGGCTGTCGTGCATTCCCCTGCTGGTCAGCGCTCATCGCACGTTCCTCCTTCGGCGGTCTCGACCGAGGGCCGGAGCAGCCGTCCGGCATGTCCTGAATGCGCGAGGGCGAGGAGGACGTTCCGGTGGGTCACGATGGAACAGTACGGGCGGCCCGATGCCCCCCGGGAGGGCTGGCGCCGCGCCCGGTGCATCGGCTACGCCGACGTCAGTGGGAGCCGAGCCTGCGGCGCAGGAGGTCGATCCGAGCCTGCAGCTGCGTGACGCTCGCTTGCGCCACCGCCGGACCGCCGCACAGCCGTCGCAGTTCGGTGTGAACCTGCCCGTGCGACTCACCGCTCCCGCGGGCCCACAGCCCGACCAGCGAGTTCAACAGGCTCCGTTGCTCTTTGAGGGTGCGGTAGAGCGGCGCCGGGATCTCGCTCGCCGTCTCCGCCGGGGCCGCCGCACCCGTACGGGCACCTGCCCGCTTCGCCTGACGCTGCTGCCGGTTCTGCAGGAGTTCGCGCACCTGGTCGGGCTCGAGCAGGCCCGGCAATCCGATGAAGTCGAGCTCCTCCTCGCTCTCGACCTCGACCTCCATCCCGAACTCGGAACCCTCGTAAACGACGCGATCGAAGGTCGCGGCAGAGCCAAGCGACTCGAACCGTCCTTCCTCGAGCAACTCGGACGAGGCCTTCTCGCTGCGCTCGGCGTCGGCCATCAGGTCGGCCTCGGGGTACTCCTCGTCCTCCGACGATCGGCAATCGAGTGCGTGGTCGCGCTGCACCTCCATCGACCCGGCCAAGGCGAGCAGGCCGGGCACGTTCGGAAGGAACACCGAGGCGGTCTCGCCGCGTCGCCGGGCGCGCACAAACCGACCGATCGCCTGCGCGAAGTACAGCGGAGTCGACGCCGAGGTCGCATAGACCCCCACGGCGAGCCGCGGCACGTCGACACCCTCCGACACCATCCGCACGGCGACCATCCAGCGCCCGGTGTCCTGTGCGAACTCTTCGATCCGCTCGCTCGCCTCCTTCTCGTCCGAGAGGACGACGGTGACCGGTTCGCCACTGATCTCGCGGAGCATCGCGGCGTAAGCCCGGGCGGAGTAGTGGTCGGTCGCGATAACGAGGCCGCCCGCGTCGGGAACTGCGCGCCGCACCTCGGTCAAACGCGTGTTGGCTGCACGCAGCACCGAGGGGATCCACTCGCCTTTCGGGTCGAGCGCGGTCCGCCACGCCTGCGAGGTGATGTCTTTCGTGTTGCCCTCGCCGAGTCGCGCCTCCATTTCGTCGCCGGCCTTTGACTTCCAGCGCATCTGGCCGGCGTACACCATGAAGAGAACGGGGCGCACGACGCCGTCGGCGAGCGCACGGCCGTAGCCGTACGCGTAGTCCGTCAGAGAGGTGCGGATGCCTTCGTCGTCCGGCAAGTAGCTGACGAACGGAATAGGCGCCGTGTCCGAACGGAACGGCGTCCCGGTCAGCGAGAGCCGACGCACGGCGGGCTCGAAGGCCTCGCGGACCGCGTCCCCCCAACTGAGCGCGTCACCTGCGTGGTGCACTTCGTCGAGGATCACCAGGGTGCGACCCGACAGGGTGAGCTCGCGGTGCAACTCGGCGCGAACCGCCACCTGCGCATAGGTGACGGCGACCCCGTGGTAGTGCCGGGCATGCCGGCCCATGCGGTTCGTGAAGGTGGGGTCGAGGCGGATCCCGACGCGGTGCGCGGCCTCGGCCCACTGGCGCTTGAGGTGTTCTGTCGGGGCGACGACCGTGATGCGGTCGACCGTACGGTTGTGCAACAGCTCCGCGGCCAGGCGCAGAGCAAATGTGGTCTTTCCCGCCCCCGGGGTCGCTGCAGCGAGGAAGTCGCGCGGCTCGTGCTGGAAGTAGGCCTCGAGCGCCTCGGCCTGCCACGCCCGGAGCTTGTTGGCGGTACCCCACGGGGCCCGCCCCGGGAACGACGGGGACAGGTGCTCAGCGGCGGACGTGCCGACCTGATGACCGAAGCTCGTGGGAATGCTCACGTGGATCGAATCTAGCCGACCCCTCCGACAGCGGACGGTCCTCCGCGGCGCCTTTCGGCAGGCCCGGCGTGTCGCTCCATACCGCGCCTCCCGCGGCGCCCCAAGTGACGTCGGAGCACAATGGAGGAATGGTCGAGCAGCGTCATCCGTGGTCCCGCTACGTCGCCCTGGGCGACTCCTTCACCGAGGGCATCGGCGATCCCGAGCCCGCCAGCCCCGGCGGGCACCGCGGCTGGGCCGACCGGGTGGCCGAGGTTCTGGCCAGCCAAAACGACGACTTCGCCTACGCGAACCTCGCCGTTCGTGGGCGCCTCCTGCAGCAAATCGTCGATGAGCAGGTCGAGCCGGCCCTGGAGTTGCGGCCCGACCTCATCACGATCTCCGCCGGCGGCAACGATGTCATCCGCCCAGGCACCGACCCCGACGACATCGCGGCACGTTTCGAGTCGGGCTTGGCACGGCTGCGCTCGAACGGAGCGACGGTGGTGCTCTTCACCGGTGTGGACGTCGGCTTCTCCCCCGTGTTCAGCCGCATCCGCGGGAAGGTCGCCATTTACAACGAGAATCTGCGGGCGCTGGCCCGGCAGTACGACTGCATCGTCGCCGACCAGTGGTCACTCCACGAGATTCAGGATGTGCGGATGTGGGCGCCCGATCGCCTGCACCTCAACCCGCACGGGCACCACGAGGTGGCTCGCATGGTGCTCGAGGCTCTGAACGTCGAGAACGACCTGCGACCCCTCGCTCCCGCGCCGCTACCTGCTCGTACGTGGCGCGCGGCACGCACGGAGGATCTGCAGTGGGCCCGTGAATACCTCGTGCCGTGGGTGCTGCGCCGAGTGCGGCACCAGTCCTCCGGCGACTTCATCACGGCGAAACGCCCGTCGGCGCAGCTCTGGCATGTCGGCGCCACCCCTCCCGGCGGCGAGGCGCCAGGCAACGCCACTCCGGAGCAGGTCGCCGCCGATATCGCCACGGCCGGAGTCCGGATCGAGGTCCCCGGCGACTAGCGGAAGAGTTCACCCGGGTGAGTGATCCGCCAGCCGAAGCCGGGATCCTCGATCGCGCCGTCCGCGACGAGCGGCAGCTCATAGGGCGTGCCGTTCACCTGCATCGTCGCCGTTCCGACACGCTCGCCGTCGGCGACGATCTCGACGGGATCCAGGGCGATGGTGGTGGTCGTGGAGACGCCACCCCAGACCAGCACCGACCGCGCTTCGGCAGTCTCCGCCGTCACCGTCTCTCCCCAGGCGCTGGTCAGACTGCCGTAGTCCTGCCCCTCGGCGCTCAGCGGGACGGTGCGGAACCCGGCCTCGATGCTCGGGATCAGTGTCAGCACGTCGGCCGCGAGCTGCGGATGCGTCTGAGCCCCGACCACAACGCCGACCAGGGTCACCGCTTGCCCCTCGACGGTGGCATCCAGCGAGAAGAGCAGGCAGGAGCCGGCCTCGTCGGTCGTGCCGGTCTTGATCCCGTCGATGCCGGAGCGACCCAGGAGCGAATTCGTGTTCTCGAGCGTCCCGACACCCGGGAGGGTCGCGGCGGGCATCGCGACGATCGGCGCCAACACGGGATCGGTGACCAGCAGCTCGCCGAGCCGCACCATCTCGGCGGTCGTGCTGACCGTCGCCGGCGACAATCCGCTCGTGTCAGCGAGTGAGGTGTGCTCGAGCCCCTGCCCGTCGAGCCAGGCCCGCGAGGCGGAGAGGAACGCCGCCTCGGAGCCGTAGGCCCAGATCGCGAGCGACTTCGCATAGTTGTTGGCGGAGGGGAGCATCATGGCGGTCAGGGCCTGCCGCTCGGTCAGGCGCAGGCCGTCCGTCACCGGCGCGCTCGAACCGTTCTCAGCGAGGGTCTCGTTGTAGTACTGCACGTCGGCGCTGGTGAAGGTGATGGTCGCACCGTCGGTGCCGTCGGCAAGAGGTTTCGCGGCCAGGATCATCAGTGCCGTCACCACCTTGGCGATGCTCCCGGTGGGCAACACCTCCTGGGAGCCGTAGCGCGCGAGAAGCCCGTCCTCCTCCGCGCCCTCGATGCCGACGGCCGCCACCGCGCCGGAGCCGTAGGCAGGCCAGGCCACGGCCGGTGTATCGAGGGTGCTCGGGACGGGTTCGACGACAACGGCGGTCGCCGCGGGGAGCTCCGCGGTCGCTGCATTCGTCGCGTAGGCGCCGCCTGCGCCGACCAGAACGGTGGCGAGCACCACGCCCACGACGAGCGGCCCACGACGACGCGGACGCCCCACCCGGCTCGCAGCGTGCCCGGGCAGCTCATGCGCATCGTCGGGCCGGGTCACGGAGGTCATCCCGTCATCGTAAGGCGGCGTTGCCGCACGCTCCTTGAGGCCGAGCCCTGGCGCCTCCTGCCTCACTTCACCGACAAGGCTTTCAGCCGGAACCCGTCATCACGCAGCGGTGTGGTCCTGCGGACTCTGTGGTCGTCGCAGTCCTTCCCAAAATGGGGATGTCACTCCGTAGTGACGTGCGAGTGCAGGGAGCACAGGAGCGGACACCCCTGCACGCGTCATAATGTCGTCGAGCGACGCGAGGATATCGACGACCGATCGCGGGTCGAACTGCCCGACGGCTTTCTTCGCTTTTCCTCGCACGTTGTTCGGCGTGGGGCCGGCGTCGAGCACCGAGTGATGCCAGAGGCGGCCGTGGTGAGCGCAGCGATTGCGAAGATAGACCAGTGCCCGGACACGGTAGGAAAATCCTGTCTTGCCAACTCCGAGACCTGAGGCGACCACGTCGCCGAGGGTACCGTGCGCTCCCCGTTCGATCGTCTTGGAGAGGGTTCCGAAGGACCACGCTTCGACCGCCGACCAGACGGGCAGGGCGCTGTAATCGAGGCCCTTATCCACGGTGGCTCTGAAGCGCAGGATGTGGTGGTCCTTGCTGCGGTCGATATCCCGCAGGCAAGAATCGACGGTCGGTTCACGATCACCGATGTCGGTGTAGAAGGTCGCCTGGAGGAAGCGACCGTAGGCGCCGTGGTGGTCCGCGATGCAGCGAGCGACATGAGTGCGGAGCACAAGCTCGACCTGGGCGAGTGGTCCGGCCAATCGTGAACGGAGCGCTTCGTCGGCCTCCTGGATCGCTCGGACCTCCAGGAACGAGGTGCCCGCTCGGAAGGAGTCGTCGCCGAGATGCGGCGCTTTTTGGAAGTACCGGGCGTAGCCGGAGAATCGGTAATAGTTCGTCGCCGTGAGAAAGGCGGCACAGTCCGACTCGTCATCGACGATAAGCCCGCGTCTGATCAGCAGGTCGACCTGCTGGGCGACGGACAGGCACGGCTTCACGGGTCATCCAGGAAAGAGAAAGGCCCCTCCCATGTGAGCGTCTGCGAGAGGCTTGGGAGGGGGTCGATTAGCGCAAACATATATCAAGGCTCTTCCCGTCCGCAGGACTTCCTGCGGATCCGGCACGAAACGGGCGGTATCTGGTCGCGGTCTCGGCTGACGGTGCGCCGCCTCAGTGCCCGCGCGTCAGTGCCCACAGCGCCACGGCCCCGGCCGAGGCCACGTTCAACGAGTCGACACCGTGCAGCATCGGGATCGTCACCACCGTGTCCGAAGCGTCGAGCGCTGCACGGCTCAGCCCGTCCCCCTCTGCTCCGAGCACGACGGCGACGCGCTCCGGCCGCGCCGCCGCGTACTCATCGAGCGGCACCGCGTCGGGGGCGAGCGCCAGCGCGGCAACCGAGAAGCCCGCCGCGAGCAGCGTCTCCCGCGCGGGCGCCCACTCCGGTGTGCGGGTCCACGGCACCTGCAGAACCGTACCCATGCTGACGCGGACGCTGCGTCGGTAGAGCGGATCAGCGCATCGCGGCGTGACCAGCACGGCATCCGCGCCCATCCCGGCTGCCGCGCGGAAGACAGCCCCGACGTTCGTGTGGTCAACGAGGTCTTCGAGGATCACCACGAGCGAGGCACCCTTGAGCAGCTCGGCCATCGGTCGCAGCGGCGGACGATGCATCGAGGCGAGCGCACCGCGGTGCAGGTGGAAGCCGGTCAACTCCTCGATCAGCGGATCAGGCCCCACGAATACTGGTACCTCGGGAAAGCGCTCCAGCACGGCGGCCGCGTCCGGTAGCCGCTTGTGCTGCACCAGGACAGACCTCGGCCTGTGCCCTGCGTCGAGCGCACGGCCAATGACCTTCGCCGATTCGGCGATGTAGAGGCCACCCTCCGGCTCCAGCACCCGCCGCAGCGCCACATCGGTCAGGCGATGGTAGTCGGCGAGGAGGGGGTGGTCGAGGTTGTCGATGGGCACGATCGGCATCCCGGCAATCTAGGGCACGCCGCGGACTAAACTCGCCAGGGGCCGCCCGAACGGCTGTCGAAGGAGGCGCGGATGGAGTCGAGTCCGACATCGGTCGCCACGGGCCCCGCGGCTCTGGCGATCGAGCAGGCCGTTGAACTCCTCAGCGGGCGACGCATCGCCGCCGTGACCGGTGCGGGCATGAGCACCGACTCGGGCATCCCCGACTACCGTGGTGCGGGCGCCCCGGTGCGCAGCCCGATGACGTACTCGCAGTTCGTCGCCGACCCGAACTACCGCCGCCGCTATTGGGCGGGCAGTCAGCTCGGATGGCGCCGCTTCACGAGCACCGTCCCGAACGCCGGGCATCGCGCGCTTGCACGCCTGGAGGAACGCGGCCTGCTCGCGGGCGTCGTCACCCAGAACGTAGACGGACTGCACGTGCGGGCCGGTTCCCGCCGCGTCGTTGACCTGCACGGCTCCGCCGACCGCGTGCGCTGCATGACCTGTGGCCAGTACTTCGCCCGCGACGCGGTCGCCGAGCGAATCGAGGACCTCAACCCCTGGCTGGACGATCCGGGCGTCTCCTCTCTCAACCCCGACGGCGACGCGGAGGTGCACGACGTCTCGGCGATGTCCGTGCCCGCGTGCACGGTGTGCGGCGGAATCCTCAAGCCCGACATCGTTTTCTTCGGCGAGTTCATCCCCACCGAGCGGTTTCAGGAGGCGCGCGCCATCGTCGCGGGCGCCGACGCTCTCCTCGTGGCGGGATCCTCCCTGGTCGTGAACTCGGGCATCCGATTCCTCGAGATCGCACGCCGGGCGAAGATGCCGATCGTCATCGTCAACAGAGGCGCCACCAAGGGTGACTCTCGCGCCTCGATCAAGATCGACGGCGGCACCAGCGAAGTGCTCCAGGAGTTCGCCCAACGCCTGCCCGCACCGCACTCCGCGGCACTCTGACTCCGCTACGGCCGCTCCGACCCGCCCGACCCCGACCTCCCGAGAGGCCCCCGTGACCCAGTTCACCCTCGTCCGACACGGCCAGACCGACTGGAACGCTGCCCGCCGCATCCAGGGCAGGAGCGACATCCCCCTCAACCCGGTCGGCCGCTCGCAGGCCCGCGCAGCCGCCCGCCTCCTCGGAGACCGGCACTGGCACGCCGTGGTCGCAAGCCCTCTCCAGCGCGCCTACGACACGGGCGGGATCATCGCCCGCGGCCTCGGCCTTGACGAGCCGCTGGCCGTGCCCGGTCTCGCCGAGCGCTCCTACGGCGACGCTGAGGGGATGACCGGACCCGAACTCACTGAGCGGTTCCCCGGTGGCATCGAGGGCGGGCGGGTCCCCGGCTGCGAGACTCGGGCCGAGGTCGTCGAGCGCGCCACCGCAGCGCTGCTCGAACTCGCCGAGCGCTTCCCTGGCTCCTCCGTCGTCGTCGCCACCCACGGCGCCGTGATCGGCAGCCTCCTCCGCGCTCTGAGCAGCGACGACCTGCCGTCGCACGGCATCTCGGTGGGCAACGGCTCGCGGCACGACTTCGCGATGGTCGACGGTGCACTGCGCGTCGTCGGCTGTGACGACTCCGGTGACGTCGTGGTCGCCGACGTCGACCTCGATGACGTTCTCAGCCCGACCGCGGGCACCTAAGACTCAGCGGCCGCTGAGATCGCCGAGCAGCCCGAAGAGCACCCGGGCGGAGTCGCGCCACGAGTACGCCGCCGCCCGCTCGCGCGCTAGGTCCGACTGCCTGCGCCACACCGCGCCGTCCTCGAGCAAGCGCACGCCGTCGGCAATGGCCTTGGCGCTTGACGGATCGACGTAGACCGCCGCATCCTGCGCGATCTCGCGGAAGATCGGGATATCGCTCACGACGACCGGCGTCCCGAGGGCCATCGCCTCGACCAGCGGGATTCCGAATCCCTCGTCGTGGCTCGCCGTGACGAGCGCCGTCGCCCGTGCCAGGACCGCACGGTACTCCGCATCCGGAGCCCCCTGGTGAAACACCAGCTTCGCAGTCGGTGCCAGCGCACGCAGCGTCTCGACCGTCTCGTCGCTCGCCCGGCTCATCAGGTGCAGCTCGTAGTCGGGCAGGAGGCGCATCGCCCGCGCCAGCGACTCGACGTTCTTGTACGGCATGAACGAGCCCATGTAGACCAGGGAGCGCGCCTCCGACCGGTCGGGCAGCGACGCGGCGAGTGCGGCGCTCGCCTCGTCCGGCTCGGTCGCCGCATTCGGCACGACGACCACGGGCCGCGTCGTGAGGCGGTGTTCGCGGATCAGATCTCGCGTGGTTTCCGACACGGTCACCACGGCATCCGCCCGCTCGAGCAGTCTGCGCTGCGGCCACCAGGCCAGGTGGTAGAGGCGCCAGAGTCCGCGCACGGGCGCCGACAGATCGCGCGGCGGCGTGCGGTGGCGGTAGTAGATGAGGTCGTGCACGGTGAGAACGAGACGGTAGCGGCGGCCGAGCGACCCCATCGTCTGCATCGGCGAGAACACCACATCTGGCCGTAGTCGGTTGACCAGCAGCGCGACGAACGGCTCGAAGGGGCTGCTCGGACCGGTCACCCGCTCCCACGGCAGCGCGGGCAGCATCGTGAGCTGGCGGCGGTCGCTGATCAACATGATCACGTCGTGCAGCAGCGCGAGTTCACGGACCAGCTCGGCCGTATATCTACTGATGCCGTCGTGGCGCTCGAGCCGGGTATACCGGCAGTCGACGACGATTCTCATCGGTCGATCCCCTCCTCGAGGGCTGCGCGGAGGACTGCGGCGGCCTCGTCCGGCGTCTCGTAGTGAATCAGATGACCGACACCATCGATCACGTGCAGTCGACCGTGGGGCAACTGCTCGAGCAGACGGTACTGCGCAGAGAGCGGAGTGATGTCGTCCTGCGCCGCCGCGATCAGCTGCGTCGGGACGGCGATGCGAGAGGCGTACTCGCCAACGTCGTGCGAGACCGAGGCACGAAACGCCTCCAGCACGGTGTCCCGCGAGGCGAACGCGCTGAAGTAGCGATCGTGCTGGTCGTGCACGAACCGACGCAGCGACGGATCCTGTGTCTTCACCATCGCCAGGCTCATCACCCGCACGATCGGTGGGGCGCTGAGCAGGCGGTCGCCGAGCGGGCGCGGCAGCACCGCACCAAGCCTGTAGTAGAGGACGGCGAGGCGCGTCAGAACGCCGCGAGGTCCCGCCAGCGCCGGCGCCCCAATGGGGTTCACCAGCACCAGGAGCGGCGTCGGCAGCCCGTCTGCAACCGCCGCCGCCGCGATGATGGAGCCAAAGGAGTGGCCGAGCACGACAGCCAGACCGCGCAACCCGAGCGCGTCGAGGAACCCGTTCAGCCAGGAGGCGTACCCGTCAACGTCATGTGGCTCCGCGGTCATTGGCGGAGAAGCGCCGAAACCCGGCAGGTCGGGCGCCACAACCCGGACGTCCGCTCCCCCACCCAGGAGGCGAGCGATCACCGGCTCGAGGCCGTGGTGCTCACCGCGGAACCCGTGCACCAGAACCAGCACGGTCGACGCGGTCGACGATCCGTAGGTCCAGTACGCGGTCGGCGCTCCCGCGACGTCCACCGAGGCCTCCTCGATCAGGAGACGGCCGAGGTCGGCGGCGTAGGGGGAGGGTGACGTCATGACGCTCCCCATCGTAGGGAAAGCCCGTGGAACTTCTCGCCGCAACGCCTTGCGTGGCCCTGATCCAAGCCGCAACCATGAGCACGCGCTCGCATCGCGGCGTACCGCCCCCGTCTCGCGAGACGGTCATCCGCTCAGGCAGCAGCAGAAGGAGCACCGTGAGCTTCACGTCGCCGATCCAACTCCCCGGACTCGCCCTCGACCCCCAGTGGTACCGCCGGGCGGTGTTCTACGAGGTGATGATCCGGTCGTACTACGACTCCAACGGGGACGGCGCCGGCGACATCAACGGACTCGCGTCCAAGCTCGACTATCTGCAGTGGCTCGGAATCGACGCCCTGTGGCTCCCGCCCTTCTACATGTCTCCTTTGCGCGACGGCGGCTACGACGTCTCCGACTTCACTGCGATCCTCCCCGAGTTCGGCACGATGGAGGACTTCCGCGACCTGGTGCGGAAGGCCCACGAGCGCAATATGCGCATTGTGATGGACTTCCCGCTCAATCACACCAGCGACCAGCATGAGTGGTTCCAGCAGTCGCGCTCGGACCCGGAGGGCCCGTACGGCGACTTCTACGTCTGGAACGACACGGACGACAAGTGGCCCGATATCCGCATCATCTTCGTCGACACCGAGGATTCGAACTGGGCATTCGACGCTGAACGCCGCCAGTTTTACTTCCACCGCTTCTTCTCGCACCAGCCCGACCTCAACTTCGAGAACCCGGCGGTGCACGAGGCGATCCACGACGTGGTTAAGTTCTGGCTCGACCTCGGCGTCGACGGCATCCGCCTCGATGCAATCCCCTACCTCTACGAATCCGACGAGGGCAACGGTGAGGGCGAGCCTCCGACGCACGACTTCATCAAGAACCTGCGCACAATGGTCGACCGCGATTACCCGGGCCGCATTCTGATCGCGGAGGCGAACCAGTGGCCGCGCGAGGTCGCCGCGTTCTTTGGCACCGAGGAGGAGCCCGAATGCCACATGGCGTTCGATTTCCCGGTGATGCCGCGCGTCTTCTACTCCCTCCGCGCGCAGACAGCGAATGAGCTAAAGAAAGTGCTCTCCGAGACCTTCGATATCCCCAGCGGAGCCGCCTGGGGCGTGTTCCTTCGCAATCACGACGAGTTGACTCTCGAGATGGTGTCGGAGGAGTACCGCCAGGCGATGTACGGCTGGTACGCCTACGACCCGCGGATGCGCTCCAACATCGGCATCCGGCGCCGCCTTGCGCCACTGCTCGATAATTCGCGCGCGGAGCTCGAGCTCATCAACGCGCTCCTCTTCTCCCTCGCCGGCAGCCCCTTCCTCTACTACGGCGACGAGATCGGGATGGGCGACAACATCTGGCTCAACGACCGCGATGCCTCACGCACGCCCATGCAGTGGACGCCCGACCGGAACGCCGGCTTCTCCGCCGCCGATCCGGGCAAGCTCGTGCAGCCGATCGTGCAGTCACTCGTCTACCACTACAACCAGGTCAACGTGGAGGCGCAGCTCGCGCAGTCCCGCTCGCTCCTGCACTGGATGCGAAACGTCTTGCACGTGCGTCGCGGACACCCGGCGTTCGGCCTCGGCTCGATGCGTGTGCTCGAGACCGACCACGAGTCGGTGCTCGCCTTCGTGCGCGACTACGCCGGTTCGGGCAGCGAGATGGGCGACCAGCCCGAGGAGGTGCTCTGCGTCTTCAGCTTCAACCACAACCCGGTCTCGGTGACGATCACCGACCCCGAGAACCCCGGATCGACTCTGAACGACCTCTTCGGCGGTGGACGCTTCCCCGGCTTCTCCGAGGACGGCACGCTCACGATGACCCTCGGCACTCAGGGCTTTTTCTGGCTGCACGTTGCGAAGGCGCCCGTGGCGCGCTGAGCCGGCAGCACGGAACGGGCCTCGGGCCGATGTCAGAGGCCCCGTTTATGCTGTCCGCGTGAGCACCACCGCGCAGACCGAGCCCACCCTGTTCGACGATGCCGAGTTCGAGAGTGATCCCGAGCTTGACAGGCCGGGCGAAATCGCCCCGGCCGCGGGGGCGTGCTGGTTCGATCTCCTCGCCGTGTTCGATCTCGAGACAACCGGCATCGACGTCCGCACGAGCCGCATTGTCACTGCGTACGTCGGCGTGCTCGACGCTGCGGGCGAGCCCCTCGAGGGGACGACCTGGCTGGCCAATCCCGGGGTCGAGATTCCGCCTGGTGCGAGTGCCGTGCATGGCATCACCACCGACCACGCCCGCGAGCACGGTCGCCCTCCCGGCGAGGTCGTCGCCGAGATTTCGGAGTCGCTGCGCTCACTTCTCGCCCGCGGCATCCCGGTCGTCGTCTACAACGCTCCCTACGATCTCTCGCTCCTGGCACATGAAGCGCGCCGCTGGGGCGTGCCCGTGCTACTCGATCCGAGCCCGGTGATCGATCCGCTCGTCATCGACAAGGCGGTCGACCGCTTCCGCAAGGGCAAACGGACTCTGACCGTCGCTGCCGAGCACTATGGAGTCGCGCTCACCGACGCCCACGACGCCGGGTCCGATGCGATCGCCGCTGGCCGCGTCGCCCAAGCCCTCGGCCGCGCCTATACCGACGAACTCGGCGTCGACGCCGAGGCCCTGCATAACCTGCAAATCGACTGGTGCCGCACCCAGGCCGAGTCGTTCCAGGAGTACATGCGCCGAGCGCGCGACGGTTCGTTCGTCGCTGATGGCACCTGGCCCGTCCGCCACTGACGCTCCCTAGGTGAGGGTGCGCCCCTCCCGCAGCAACGCCACGTACTCCGCGATCCGCCGCTCTCGCGTCTCAGGCCGCTTGAGCTGCGAGAGCCGGAACAGGAACGCGAACCGCTTCTGCCCGCCCACCGTCGCGAAAAAAGTCTGCGCCACCGGATCGCCGTCGAGCGCCGCCTGGAAGTCGGCCGGCACCTCTGCGTCGCGCTGGCGGTACGCCGCGTCCCAGCGCCCGTCTGCCCGGGCCCGCTCGACCTCCGCGAGCCCCGCGGGCAGCATTCGCCCCTCCACAAGCAGCCGAGCCACATGGTCACGGTTGACCTTCGACCACGGGCTCGCCCGACGCCTTGGAGTGAACGCCTGGAGCTTGAACTGCTCATCGAAGGCACCCGCTTGCCCATCGATCCAGCCGTGGCAGAGCGCGACGTCCAGCGCGTCGGCATAGGTAATTCCCGGATCCGTGGCCGCCTTCTTTCGCAGCTTGAGCCGGACACCTCCCCGGTCGGGCTCCCCGCGCAGGTACTCGTCCCACTCGTCGGCTGTGCTAAACGGCAAGATCGGCTTGTCCGCGAAAGACACCATGCCGGGACGCTACCGCGTCCGCTCCCCCATCGCGCTAGGGATACCCGAAGTACCGCTCCTCCCGAGTCCCCGCGAGTCTCCAGCCCCGACCACCGCCGCTGGCGGCTACGTCGTGCTGCACCGACCGACGTGCGCATCCGTCGACTCGAAGCCGCTGCTGACAGAACCAGCCCCGAGAACGACGAAGGGCCCCCGACCGCGAGGTCGAGGGCCCTTCGAGGACGTGCTACTTGCCGAAATTCTTGAAGCGCAGGTTGAACTTCTCGACGCGGCCGGCCGAGTCCATGATGCGCTGCTTGCCCGTGTAGAACGGGTGCGAGGCGGAGGAGATCTCGACGTCGATGACGGGGTAGGTCACGCCGTCGAGCTCAATCGTCTTGCTGCTCTTCGCGGTCGAACGGGTGAGGAAGGTCTCACCGGACGCGAGGTCGCGAAAGACGATCGCGGAGTACTCGGGGTGAATGTCGGTCTTCATGGTCGTGTCCTGTCGTCGATAGTCCTGAACCGCACCTGTCGTTGACGGGAACGGGTGGAAGGAGGTGGGCACGGGCCCGAACCAGCTATCGAGAATACCAGACGGGGAACGGACGGAGAAGGCGCACCGCGCGCGTCATGAATCCTCAGCCGCGACCGCGGGCCGAGAAGCGCCCGTTCTCGCGCGCGAGTGCGATGTCGAGCCCAAAGGTCTCGCCCAGGGTCGCCTCGGTCAGCGACTCCTCGAGCGGGCCAGCCGCCACGACCGCGCCCTCGCGCAGGAGCAGCGCGTGCGTGAATCCGTCGGGAATCTCCTCGACGTGGTGCGTGACCATGATGATCGCGGGCGAGGCTGGGTCTTTCGCGAAGCCGCCCAGCAGTCGCACGAGTTCCTCGCGGGCACCGAGGTCGAGGCTGGCCGCCGGCTCGTCGAGCAGGAGCAGCTCAGGGTCGGTCATGATCGCGCGGGCAATTTGGACGCGCTTCTGCTCGCCGTCCGAGAGGGTGCCGAAGGTGCGCTCAGCGAGGTGCTCGAGCCTCCACTCGGCCAGGACACGGCGGGCACGGCGCTCATCGATCGCGTCGTAGCCCTCGTTCCAGCGCCCGGTCACGGCATACGCCGCTGTCATGACAACATCGAGCACCGTCTCGCCGGCCGGTAGACGACGGGCCATCGCGGTAGACGCGTAGCCGATGCGCGGCCGCAGCTCGAACACGTCGACTCGGCCGAGGGTCTCCTCGAGCAGGTGCGCGGCCCCGGTCGAGGGGTAGTTCTGCGCGGCGGCGATCTGCAAGATCGACGTCTTACCGGCGCCATTGGGACCGAGGATCACCCAGCGCTCGTCCTCGGCCACGTCCCAGGACACGTGATCGAGGATCCGCTTGCCATTCCGGATAAAGGAGACATCAACGAACGAGATAACGCTGGGCATGGCAGCCATTCTAAAGGGAGGGAGTTGAGCAGCTCAGACGAGCGACTCGTAGATGGCTCGGGTATCCCGTGCGATCTGGGTCCAGCTGAAGTGGCTCTGCGCGCGCTCGCGGCCGGCCCTGCCCATCCGCTTCGCCGCCTCGGGATCGGCGACGACCTCAGCGAGTGCCGCGGCCAGATCCGCGACATAGCGTTCGGGATCCACGGGAGTGCCGGTTCCGTCGGTCACCTGCTCGATCGGCACGAGCCGACCCGTCACCCCATCGACCACGACCTCAGGGATGCCGCCGGTCGCCGTGCCGACCACGGCCGCACCGCAGGCCATCGCCTCGAGGTTGACAATTCCGAGCGGCTCATAGATCGACGGGCAGACGAACGTGGTCGCGGCGGTCAGCACGGCGGAGAGCTGGTGTCGCGGCAGATGCCGGTCGATCCAGACGACGCCGGTGCGCTCCTCCTGGAGACCGCGAACAAGCGCCGTCACCTCGGCCATGATCTCGGGAGTGTCAGGCGCACCTGCACAGAGCACAAGCTGCACGTCGGGCGGCAGGGTCGCCGCGGCGCGCAGGAGGTAGGGCAGGCCCTTCTGCCGGGTGATGCGACCGACGAAAACCACGGACGGCCGCGACGGGTCGATGCCGAGTTCCGCCAGGACGGCCTCGTCCTCGATCGGGTGCCATGCATCGAGGTCGATGCCGTTGTAGACGACGTGCACCTTCGCCGGGTCCAGCGCCGGGTAGGAACGGAGGATGTCCGTGCGCATGCCGCCGGACACCGCGATCACGGCGTCGGCGTTCTCGTACGCCTCGCGCTCGATCCAGCTCGACACGCGATAGCCGCCGCCGAGTTGCTCGGCCTTCCACGGCCGCAGCGGCTCGAGGCTGTGCGCCGAGACCACATGCGGAATGCCGTGCAGCAGTTGAGCCAGGCGTCCCGCCGCGTTCGCGTACCAGGTATGGGAGTGAACCAGATCGGCTCCTGACGCGTCCTGCGCGATCTGCAGGTCGACCCCGAGCGTCTGCAACGCGCCGTTCGCCTGCGCCAGCTCTGCGGGGACGGGGTACGCGAACGTCCCCTCCTCCTCCCGTGGCGCCCCGAAGCAGCGCACCACGACCTCCAGATCGCTGCGCAGCGCCTTCGTCAGCTCGGCGACGTGCACACCGGCGCCCCCGTACACCTCGGGCGGATATTCCTTGGTCAGCAAATCGACTCGCACCCCCGAACCGTAGTACAGCGCACTGGTCCGGCGACAGACGGGTCCGCTCACCAGCCCCAGCCCCTACTGTTAGGCCATGCAGTCAAAGAAGATTTTCGGCATCGTCCTCGCCGGCGGCGAGGGAAAGCGACTCATGCCCCTGACGGCCGACCGAGCGAAGCCCGCGGTGCCGTTCGGCGGCCAGTACCGGCTTATCGACTTCGCGCTGTCCAACCTGATCAATTCCGGTCTCACCCAGATCGTTGTGCTGACCCAGTACAAGTCGCACTCGCTCGACCGCCACGTCTCGCAGACCTGGCGCCTCTCCGGACTACTCAATTCCTACGTCGCCTCGGTGCCCGCGCAACAACGCCTCGGCAAGCGCTGGTTCAGCGGCTCGGCCGACGCCATCCTGCAGAGCCTCAACCTGATCCGCGACGAGAAGCCCGACATCGTCGTCGTGGTCGGCGCCGACCACGTCTACCGGATGGACTTCTCGCAGATGATCGACGCGCACGTCGCGTCGGGCGCCAAAGCCACGGTCGCGGCTATCCGCCAACCGATCGAACTCGCCGACCAGTTCGGCGTGATCCAGCTCGCGGGCGACGAGGCGGGCGACGGAATCGTCCCCACGATGATCTCGGAGTTCCTCGAGAAGCCGAAGGACGCGGTGGGGCTCGCTGACGCACCCCATGAGGTCCTCGCCTCGATGGGCAACTACGTCTTCGATGCCGACGCGCTGATCGACGCGGTCATCCGCGACGGCGAACTCTCCACCTCCGATCACGACATGGGCGGCGACATCATTCCGGACTTCGTCGCCCGCGGAGAAGCCGGCGTCTACGACCTCAAGCTCAACGAGGTCCCCGGCTCGACCGATCGCGACCGCTACTACTGGCGCGACGTGGGCACCATCGACTCGTTCTTCGAGGCGCACCAAGACCTCATCTCGGCTCTGCCGGTGTTCAACCTGTACAACCAGCAGTGGCCGATCTTCTCCTCACAGCTCAACTCGCCGCCCGCCAAGATCGTGCGCGACGGTAAGGGCAACATGGGCTCGACGATCGACTCGGTGGTGTCGCTGGGCACGGTGATCTCGGGTGCGCACATCGAGCGCAGCGTCGTCGGCCCGTGGACTGTCATCGAGTCGAACGCCACGGTCACCGACTCCGTCGTCTTCGACAAGGTACGGATCGGCCCGGACGCGCTCGTCGTGCGCGCTATCCTCGACAAAGACGTCGTCGTCGAGCCCGGCGCTCGGGTCGGTGTGGACCACGGTCACGATCGCGAGCGCGGGTTCACCGTCACCGAGTCGGGCATCACCGTTGTCGGCAAGGGGGTCGTCGTCCACCCGTAGCATCCCCGCGGGTGCTCATCAGCACGCCCACCCAACCGATTGGCCCGGCCCTTGAGTGAGCGTTCCGCGACGCCTTCCCGCTTCCTCGTCGTCCTCGACGCGGACTCCACCCTCCTGCAAGACGAGGTCATCGAACTCCTCGCGGTGCATGCTGGCTCCAAGGAGCGAGTTGCCGCCATCACCGAGCGGGCGATGCGCGGCGAGCTCGACTTCGGCGAGAGCCTGCGCGAGCGGGTCGCGACACTCGCGGGTGTCCCGCAGGCGGTCTTCGCCGGGGTGAGCGCAGGCGTCCGAGTTACCCCCGGGGCGGCGGAACTGGTCGCCGCGGTTCATGTCGCTGGCGGTCGGGTCGGAGTCGTCTCCGGGGGCTTCCACGAGATCCTCGACCCGGTCGCCGATGCCCTCGGCCTCGACTTCGTCCGCGCAAACCGGCTCTGCTGCTCTGACGACCTCCTGACAGGAGCCGTCGACGGCCCGGTCATCGACGCGGCGGCGAAGGCGAAGGCACTGCGTGAGTGGGCAACCGAGACCGGCGTCCCTCCGCAGCGCACGATCGCTGTGGGCGACGGGGCCAACGATCTCCAGATGATGGCCGTCGCTGCCCTGGCCGTCGCCTTCAACGCCAAGCCTCTCGTGCGCGAGCGCGCCGACCTCGTCGTCGGCGGCCTCGACCTCGCGCAGCTCCTGCCGGTCCTCGGCCTCCGCGGCTGAGCTCTCACGGCCGGCGATCGCGACCAGCCCCGGGAAGCCGAGGGCCAGCGCTCAGCTGACGAGCGCAGCTTATCTTCGTCTGTCTCAGCCCAAGAGGGTTATCGAATCAGTGCCCCATCCCGAGGCCGCCGTCGACAGGGATCACAGCGCCGGAGATGTAGGCCGCCTCGTCGCTGGTGAGCCAGCGGGTGACCTTCGCGACTTCTGCCGCCGTGCCATAGCGCGCGAGAGGAATGCTCTTGCGGTACTCGGCCTGCTGTTCGGCCGGGAGCGCGGCCGTCATATCGGTCTCGATGAAGCCCGGGGCGACAACGTTGGCGGTGATATTGCGGGCGCCCAACTCCCGCGTGAGCGAGCGAGCGAAGCCGACCAGGGCGGCCTTCGACGACGAGTAGTTGATCTGACCGGGCGAGCCGTACAGGCCGACCACACTCGAGATAAGCACGACGCGGCCGAATCGCTGCTTGAGCATGCCCTTGGATGCGCGCTTGACCACGCGGAAGGCGCCGGTGAGGTTCGTGTCGATGACGGAGGTGAAATCCTCCTCCGTCATGCGCAGCAGCAGAGTGTCGCGGGTGATGCCGGCGTTGGCTACCAGGATTTCGACAGGACCGAGTTCGGCCTCGATCTGCGTGAAAGCGGCGTCGATGGAGGCGGCATCGGTCACGTCGGCGACCACGGTGAGCGACCCCTCCGGACCCGAGCCCGAGCGCGCCGTGACGGCGACCCGGTGACCGGCGGCCACGAACTCCTGGGCAATGGAGTACCCAATCCCCCGGTTGCCCCCGGTGACGAGGACGGTGCGCGGCGTGGTCATGGTGTCCCTCCTGCCGGCACGCGGGCGGCGCCGGACAACCCGTACATCCTAGAGGCGCCCAGCGCAACAGATCCGAGGATGCGGGCCACCCGGCCTGCCCCCACCCCGTGGGACGTAGGCTTACAGGGCTGTGAAATCACGCGAGACACTCACCTCCCTCCCGCCGTCGCCGAGCGCCGAGCGGCGCTCCCGTGCGATCAAATATTCGATCGCGATGAGCATCCGCCTGCTGTGCGTGATCTGCCTCCTCTTCGCGCACGGCTGGTGGCTGCTCTTCTTCGCGATCGGAGCCGTCGTCCTTCCGTACTTCGCCGTCGTGCTCGCCAATGTCGGGAGTGCGGGCGAGAGGGGCAACGTCGAACGACCGGGAGCGATTGTGCTGTCCCGGCCCGCTCCGCGGCCGGCTGCCGACGCCCCGGCTGCCACGAACAGCGGTGTCGGCACCGACGTGCCCGAGGGCGGCGACCCCGCGGGACAGCACTCGTGATCCCGCTGGGTCGGGTACCGGACGTTCACGCCTGCTCTCGGGCCGGCTGTCCGAACACCGCGACCTGGGCCATCGAGTGGCGCAATCCCCGTCTTCACGCGGAGGATCGCCGGAAGACCTGGCTCGCCTGTGGCGAGCACCTTGAGTTCTTGCGCGAATTCCTCCTTGCACGGGAGTTTCCGCTCGAGGTAAAGCCGCTCTACACCGTCGATCGCGGGGCCGCGCAATGAGTGAGGACGCGCCTCACCCGTCCTGGCGCTTCGTCTTTTCACGGCGGTGGTTCGGCTACCTCGCACTGGCCGTCGTCTTCGCCGTCGCATGTGTGCTGCTCTCGCGGTGGCAGGTCGCTCGCCTGGACCAGGCGGCCTCCACCAACCGGTTGGTGACGGCCAACTGGACCGCCGATCCGGTCGCGCTTGACGGACTGCTGCCCGCTGCCGCGGCCTGGGACGACTCGCTCGAGTACCGTCCCGTCGAGGTCAGCGGCGTGTACGAGGTCGACGGCCAGACGCTCGTGCGCAACCGCCCCTACAACGGCAATCCGGGGTTCGAGGTCCTGACGCCGCTCCGTCTCGGCGACGGCAGCGTGTTCATCGTGGACCGCGGCTGGGTGCCTGTTGGCTCGAACCAGGACTCCCCCGATACGGTCCCCGCTCCGCCCGAGGACCAGGTCACGGTCATCGCCCGGCTGAAGCCGGCGGAAGGCCGCATCGAGGGCCGCTCCGCTCCGGCCGGTCAGATCGCCACGATCCAGCTGGACGACCTCTCGGCGCAGCTCGAGGAGCCGCTGCGCACCGCCGCATACGGTCTGCTTGTCGCCGAGGCGCCGGCTCCCCTCGATGCTCCCCCGCTGGCGGCGATGAAACCTGTCGCCGACGAGGGCCTGCATATCAGCTACGCGATTCAGTGGGTGCTCTTCGCTGTCATGGGGTTTGGGGGGCTCGGCTGGGCGATTCGGCACGAGTACCGCCTCCGCAACGCCGACGACCCCGAGGTGGTCGCGGCAGAGGAGCGCCGCGAAGCACGGCGCCGCCGTCGGGGACGCAGCGACGCCGAGGTTGAGGACGAACTGCTCGACGCCCGCTAGGTGGACGAGGCGTGAGTAGCCCTTCTGCCTGGACTCAGCCTCTAACGAGGGAACGCGAGAGGTCACACAGACACTGCCGTTGACGGAGTCAGCGTTGACGCGCGCTCGCCTCGGCGAGAGTCGAGAGAGTGGAACGCAGTCCCGGGAAGGCGCCGTCGAGATCGTCTGATCGAAGAGAAGTCCACCGCGTGGTGCCGTCTTTGCGGCTCCGCGTGTATCCGGCTTCACGGAGAGTCTTGAGGTGGTAGCTCATCGTTGGCAGAGGGATGTCAAGCCGTTGAGCGAGCGCGGAGCACGTGTATTCATTGCCGTCATCGAGAATGTCAAAGACGCGGAGACGGACGGGATCGGCAACGGCGCGGAGAAGGTTAATGACATCGACGGAGCCGAGTTCTGGGTGGAAGGTCCGGGGCGCCATGACGTCCTCTCATGAAAGGGGGCCAATACTGGTCGTATTCGCCCCCTCACACTACTTCGACTCTCTCGAGACGACGACAATTACCTCGACTGGCTGAGAGGCTCGCGGGGTGCCGGAACGACGGCCGAGGGGGTGACTCGCGCCGCTGCTCGACGGCTCAGCCAGTTGTTGAGAAGGAGCGCAGTGAGGACGATCGCAGCGCCGAGGAGAGCGACCGGACCGGGGCGGAAGCCGCCGATCATGCTGATGGTGAACGTCGTGACGGGGACCAGGTTCATGAAGAGCGTGCCGTTGAGCGCACCGAGCATGCCGATGCCCTTGTTCCACGACAGGACGGCGACGACTCCAGCGAAGATGATGAGGTAGGCCAACTGCGGCCAGCCCGCGAGGACATGCTCGACGGTGGGCACAGACACGTAGCCGACGGCCGTCGCGACGATGACCGCGGCGGCGATGGAGATGCATCCGAGCGCCGTGGTCAGGGTGGTGTACCGGAGAGCGGACCATCCGGGGAATGCCCCGGCACCTCGGGTGTAGCTGACCCAGCAGATCGCGCCGAGGAGCGCGAGGAATTCACCCAGTCCGAGCTGTCCGCTGGCCAGCTTGCCGACGTCGCCCTGAGTGATTACGAGCGCGACTCCAATGAAGGCGAGCACGATACTGCCGACGGTGTAGAGCGGGGGAACCTTCCGCGTGGCGACGGCCCCGACAATGGCCCCGATGGCAGGCATCATCGCCATGATGAGGCTGACATTCGGAGCGCTCGTGTAACTCAGCGCGGTGAAAGCAAGAAGGCCGAATCCGGCGAATCCGGAAGCGCCGAGAAGAAAGAGTCGAACGGTCTTACCTTCGGTGCCGAAGGCAGGGCGGCCTTCGGCGCGCAGGAGCATCAGGATAAGGATCGCGGCGGCGAGGCCATACCGAATGAGCGTCATGTAAAAAGCATTGACCGTCGGGGAAAGGCTGTTTGCGATCGGGAACATGCCGCCCCAGATCAGCGGTGGAATGAGGCAGTAGACGACTGCTGCGAACGATGTGTTTTTCACGGTGCTCCTTAGTTCTTCGGGAGTGACTCAGTGACGAGGCTGGTTGGTGCGAGGGTTGTGGTCAGATCGAACTTGCCGGTGGAGGAAAAAACGAGTCGCTCGACCGTGTGGACGCTGACGGGCAGTTGCACCCGGCGTTGGACCGCGATTCGGGCGGCGAGGTACTTCAGCAGTGCGGGCTCCGTGGTCGGCTGGCGGCGGAGCGCGAGGACGACCGACAGCGAGGTCCCGTCAGCGGCCACCTGGGCGGCGACGTCGGTGACATCGGGGAGTAGGCGAACATCGTCTTCGAGCCCGAGGAGGTCGCCGCATGCCGTGGCGCTGGCGCACCGACTGGATCGGCCGAGGATGCGGAGGGTGCCGTTCTGCTCAAATCGACCGACATCAGTCGTGAGGACGTAGTGCCGGTCGTCGATGTCGACCGACGGGATCGCCGCATTCGCATAGCGTTGGGCGCTCATATAGCTCGCGATAGCGATTCGGCCGACGTCGCCCGGCTCAGCGAGCGGCTGATCGTCGTCGTCGAGAACCGCGACGTGAGAGCCGTCAAGGACTCGACCAGACGTGCGCGGGTCTATGAGCAGGTCGGTGGGATCGGCCATGACGTTCACGCCGGTCTCGGTCGTGCCGTAGTAGGAGTGCAGGACGGGGCCGAGGGCGCTGTGCACCTGTCCAACGAGCGTGGCTGGAACATGTCGCCCTCCGGTCAGGAGGAAACGCAGGCTGGAGCGCAGGCGCTGGCCGTGACTGCGACTCGCCAGTTCCGCCAGGACCTGCGTGAGCATCGGCGGCACGAGGAGCGTGGCGGTGATCGCGTTCTCCGTGATCTGAGTCGCCACCGCGGTCGAATCCGGCTGCTCGATGACGACCGAGGACCCGGCCGTGAGAAAGGTTCTGGCCCAGCCGTGACTAGAAGCGTGCGAGAGCGGAAGGCAGAGAAGGAACCGGTCGGTCCTGTTGAAGCCGAATCGCGCGATGAACATCGCAGTGCGTCGCTTCTCGCTGGGTGTGTCGCGAAGTACCAGCTTGGGCGTGCCGGTCGTGCCCGAGGTGAACCCGATGGCTCGGAAATCTCGCTGGCGCGATATCGGCGTCCCCGTCAGAGTCGGGATGTCCGCGTACTTCACCGCTCCGGCGCTGGTCGTGATGACCAGCCGCTCGTCAAGGGTACGGAGGAGCATCGTCGGTTCGACCGCCCGCAGCTGCTCCTCCCTGACTGCCGGCGACTGAGCGGGGTCGAGCGCGACCCAGGGGACCCCCAGAGTGGCCACCGCACTCGTACAAACGAAGACGGCGGCACTGACGTCGGATTCGACAGCGACAACGTCGAGGTCGGAGTGCAGCTGAGCGTCGACCCACGGGAGGATCCGTTCGACCTCTGCGGCGTAATCCCGCCAGGTAAGCCGAGTGTCCGCATGCTCCAGGGCGATGGCAGTCGGCATGGCGCGGGCATGGCGGCGGATGACGTCGAGAGTGATCATTCGATATTTCCCCTGACATCACGGGTGGGGATGTAGAAGATCTCGGCTCCGGCGCTGCCTTCCTCGCGCAGCGTCCGATCGTGCGCGCTGGTCCAGACATCACCCGGGCCCGCGATAGGAACGCCGGGCGGGTAAGGGATGACATGGCAGTCGACGAGGGATCCGATCGCGAAGCGGCTGATCTCGCTTTGTGCCGCCATCCGTCGCTCGCGAGCCAGCGAATGCAACGCCCCGAGCAGAGCAGCGACATCGGACGCGTCCACTCCGATGTGAAAGTGGAGGGTGAGACCGGCGGGGCTGCAGCGCGCGATGTAGATCCCGAACTCGTCGAAGAGCCGCTGTCGAATTCGACCGGACTCGCCCAGATCACTGACGTCCAGAGTCATCCGCATCGGATCGGTGAAGAAGACGCCGGACGATTCATCGACCGTGTTGGCATTGCGGATCACCTGCTGGAGAAGGGGATCCGTCCGGATCGAGGACGCGAAATCTTCGCGGAGCCGAATGGCGGACGACACGGCGGCCTGCCCCACCATCTCCGCATGCAGGCGTGCCAGATCAAGAGACGCGAGCATTGTCCAGGAGGGCGAGGTGGTGTGATTCGTGAAGACCGCCCGTCGGATGCTCGGGTCGACCTCGGTACCGAGAGCGTGGAGATAGGAGCCCTGCCGCAGAGCGCACATGGACTTGTGCGCGGACATGGTGACGATGATCCGAGGAAGTGTGGCTCCCCGCAGTCGGAGATCCCGCGCCGCGCGTAACGCTGTGTACTGGACGACGTCCTTGTGGAACGAATGGATGGCTGTCCAGGCAGAATCGATGAGGATCGCCGTCCCCGGGGACGCTTCCATGAGTCGGGGCAGAACATGATCGAACCGCAGGATGCGACCGTCGTAGGACGAGGCAGTGATGGCAACGATGGTGAACGGGCGCCCCGCGCGATAAGCGGATCGCAGCTGCTCGGCGATGCTGTCCAGATCCGGGCTCATGACGGAGCCACGCTGAACCTCGTTCACCGTCGTCACCTCCATTCCGAGAGCCGTCGAGGCGAAGGTCATCGATTGATGGGAGGAGCCATCGAGCAACAGCCGGGATCCCGGCCCGCCGAGTGCATCCAGCGCGATGCGGTTCGACTGGGTCGTGCCTCCGGTGACGAAGTAGGTGGAGTCTGCGCCGAAGGCGACGGCCGCCGCCTCCTGAGCAGCCGCGAGCGGGCCGACCGGAGCGAAGAACGAATCGAGAGCACGACCAGAGAAGCTCACATCACTCGTGCCCCCGTCGAGCAGCGCGGCGTAGCGATCATCCAGTTCCGGCGGCAGTGACCGTCGAACGCCGCGTAGTGGGAGCGCATGGAAGTTGATGGTGCGCCGTCCCGACGTCAGAGTTCTGAGCCGGTCTGCGAGTGGAGCGGTTCGTTGCGGGCGGCCTGCACGGGGATCTCGACTCATGACGCTGCCGCCTCTCGCTAATTTTCATGTGCGTCTAACTATCGAACGACGAGAGCGTACCCAGACCACAGAGTGAGTCAAGTTAAGATGTATACGTATCGAGTTGGCACGCCGATGCTGAGGGGCGACAGAGGCGTCTTCACCTAGGACGGCGGGCGCGCTCGGGCGCGAAAGCCGTGAACTTCCCCGTCATGAGCCGATCCCCGCACGTGCTGCAGCGCCGTCGGGGCCGATCATGCCCATGTCGCGCTCGGTGTCGCTCCGGCACTGACCGAGAGTCCCTCGCGTCCTCACCGGACGCGGCGACGGCAGCGCGGCGCCGCGACGGCGCCTGCCCGAACCTCATCGGCAGAGCGCCATCTTCCCTGCGCGACGCATCGGAGTCAGCGGGCCAGCGCTCCCCGCGGATCGGCCACTACCCTCACTCCGCGCCCGCGCGGCCACCGCGATTCACCGCAGGGCAGTACTGCTAGGCCAACGTGATGAGGTCCAGGTAGTCGGCCGCCCAGTGGTCCTCAGTGCCCTCGGGCATGATCAGGACGCGCTCCGGGTTCAGCGCCTCGACGGCACCTTCGTCGTGACTAACCAGGACGACCGCTCCCTCGTAGTGTGCAAGAGCGTCGAGGATCTCTTCGCGGCTCGCCGGGTCGAGGTTGTTGGTGGGCTCGTCGAGCAGCAGCACATTCGCGCCCGAGACGACGATCATCGCCAGAGCGAGCCGCGTCTTCTCGCCGCCCGAGAGCACGCCCGCCGGCTTGTGGGAGTCATCTCCCGTGAACAGGAACGAGCCCAGCACGCGGCGCGCCTCGGTCTCGGTGAGGTTCGGGCTGGCCGAGACCATGTTCTCGAGCACCGAGCGCTTGACGTCGATGGTCTCGTGCTCCTGCGCGTAATAGCCGATGCGGAGGCCGTGGCCCGCCTCGATCACGCCGGTATCCGGCTGATCGACTCCACCGAGGATGCGTAACAGCGTCGTCTTTCCCGCACCGTTGAGCCCGAGGATGACGACCTTCGAGCCCCGGTCAATCGCGAGATCGACAGCGGTGAAGATCTCGAGGGAGCCGTAGCTCTTCGAGAGGTTCTCGGCGTGCAATGGCGTGCGGCCGCAGGCCATCGGAGTCGGGAAGCGTAGCTTGGCGACGCGGTCGACCGCGCGCACCTCCTCAAGGCCGCTGAGCATCTTCTCGGCACGCGCCACCATCTGGTGCGCGGCGGCGGCCTTCGAGGCCTTGGCACCGAAGCGGGCGGCCTGGAGCTGCAGGGCCCCGGCCTTTTTCTCCACGTTGGCGCGCTCCTTCTTACGGCGCTCCTCGTCAGCGGCGCGCTGTCGCTGGTAGTTCTTCCAGTTCATGTTGTAGACGTCGATGACTTGGCGGTTGGCGTCGAGGTAGAACACGCGGTTCACGGTCTCGCCGACGAGCTCGATGTCGTGACTAATCACAATGAAGCCGCCGCGGTAGTTCTTCAAAAACTCGCGGAGCCACACAACGGAGTCGGCGTCCAGGTGGTTCGTCGGCTCATCGAGGATGAGTGTGCTCGCGTCCGAGAACAGGATCCGGGCCAGCTCGATCCGGCGACGCTGACCACCGGAGAGCGTCTTCAGCGGCTGGTCGAGGATACGGTCCGGCAAATTGAGGTTGCTCGCGATTGACGCAGCCTCCGCCTCCGCCGCATACCCGCCCAGGGCGAGGAAGCGGTCGGTGAGGTTGCCGTACTTCTTCATCCCGGCCTCGCTGACGGCGGTGTCGCTGCTCGACATGGCAATCGTCGCCTCCTGCATGCCGAGGACGAGCTGGCCGAGCCCCCGCGCGTCCAGAATGCGCGTCCGCGCGAGCTCCTCCGGGTCGCCCGAGCGCGGATCCTGCGGCAGGTAGCCGATCTCGCCGCCGCGGTCGACCGTGCCCTTCGAGGCGATGACGTCGCCCGCGAGCACCTTCGTCAGCGTCGTCTTCCCTGCTCCGTTGCGGCCGACGAGGCCGACCTTGTCGCCGTCGCTGACCCGGAAGGAGACATTCTCCATCAGGAGTCGGGCGCCGACTCGGAGTTCGAGGTCGTGCACGCTGAGCACAGTTCTGTCCGTTCCCGCCAAGAAATGGCGTTCGGTTCGGGAGGAGTGAGGGAAGGGGCTGCGAGACAGCAGCCCCATAGTATAAATGCTGCGCCGCCGGGCAGACAGAGTTCCGGTCCCGCTCGACGCTCTCGCTCCTCGTCGCCCCGGCGGCCCGGTCTCTGGAGGACCCATGTCCACACTCACGCTCGGTCTGTCCCGGCCGGTCCTCGCCGACCGGATCGTCGCACGCTCCCTCACGACCGACCTGGCTCTCGTGCTCGGGGGTGCCGCGTTGACCGCGGGCCTGGCGCAAGTCACGGTGCCCATGTGGCCGGTGCCGATTACTGGGCAGACACTCGCGGTGCTGCTCGTTGGCTCTGCGCTCGGCGCGATGCGCGGTGCATCGTCCCTCGCTCTCTACCTCGTCCTCGGCCTCGTCGGCCTTCCCGTCTACGCTCCGCAGAGCGACGGCGGGCATCTCACTGGCTTCGCAGCCGCCGCATCGCCGAGCTTCGGCTATATCGTGGGCTTTGTGGTCGCCGCCGGAGTCGTCGGCTGGCTGTCCGAGCGGTCGTGGGAGCGCCGGTTCCCGAAGGCGCTGGCAACCTTCGCGGGGGGCTCGCTGGTCGTGTTCGCCGTCGGCCTGCCCTGGCTCGCCGTGAGCCTGCACGCCCTCGGTTACCCGAGCGATATCGAGGCGACCCTCGTCGGCGGGTTCTACCCGTTCCTCCTCGGTGGGGCGGTCAAAGCGGTCATCGCCGCGGTCCTCCTTCCTGTCGCATGGCGTGGGGCCGACGCGCTCGCTGAGCGACGCCGCTGAGCAGCCACCTCACGAACGTCGAAGGGCCGGGAGGACGATTCCTCCCGGCCCTTCGACGTTCGTCGGGTCGTGCTCAGATGGAGAAGCCGAGGGCACGCATCATGTCGCGGCCGTCCTCCGTGATCCGGTCGGGACCCCACGGAGGCATCCACACCCAATTAATCCGAAAAGCTTCGACAATGCCGTCGAGCGACTCCGCAGTCTGCTCCTCAAGCACGTCGGTCAGAGGGCAACCCGCAGAAGTGAGCGTCATGTGGATGACGAGGGCGTCGTTCTCGTCGTCCCAGCCCAGGTCGTAAATGAGGCCCAGGTCGACGACGTTCACGCCGAGCTCCGGATCCATGACGTCCTTGAGCGCCTCCTCGACCTGGTCGAAAAGCTTGGGATCGAGTGTGGTGACGGCCACGGTTACACCGTCGCCGAGGTAAGGAAGCGGTCGTAGCCCTCGTCCTCGAGTCGCGTCGCGAGTTCCTTGCCGCCCTGCTCTGCGACGCGTCCGGCGACGAAGACGTGCACGAAATCGGGCTGGATGTAGCGCAGGATTCGCGTGTAGTGCGTGATCAGCAGCACACCGAGTCCGGTGCTCTGGTGAGCGCGGTTGACACCCTCAGAGACGATCTTGAGCGCATCGACGTCGAGTCCGGAGTCGGTCTCGTCCAGCACGGCGAACTTCGGCGCGAGCAACTCCAGCTGGAGGATCTCGTTGCGCTTCTTCTCGCCGCCCGAAAAGCCCTCGTTGACGTTACGCGCCGCGAAAGACGGGTCCATGCGGAGGTTCGCCATCGCAGTCTTGACGTCCTTCGTCCAGTGGCGAATGGCGGGCGCCTCGCCGTCGATCGCAGTCTTGGCTGTTCGGAGGAAGTTGGTGTTGGTCACTCCCGGTATCTCGACCGGGTATTGCATGGCGAGGAAGAGGCCGGCGCGAGCGCGCTCGTCGACGGTCATCTCGAGCACCTCGACGCCGTCGAGCGTGATGGAGCCGCCATCGACGTGATACTTCGGGTGCCCGGCAATCGTGTAGGCAAGGGTGGACTTGCCGGACCCGTTGGGGCCCATGATCGCGTGGATCTCACCCTTGTTGATAGTGAGATCGACGCCGCGCAAGATCTGCTTGGTCCCCTGCTCGGTCTCGACGCTGACGTGGAGATCGCTGATCTGGAGAACGGACATTCAGACTTCCTTTGTGACGGTCGGGTCGATGTAGACGTCGCCGTCGATGATCTCGACAACGAAGACGGGAACCGGCTCGTAGGCCGGCAGGTTCAGCGGGGCCCCGGTGCGGAGTGAGAACTGGGAGCCGTGCGCCCAGCACTCGAGGCTCTCGCCCTCGACAAAGCCCTCGGACAGGGAAATTTCGCCGTGCGTGCAGGTATCGCCGATCGCGTGGATGTCGCCGGCGGAGTCCTGTACGACCGCGATCGCTACTCCATCAACCTCGACGCGGATGGCCTGGTTGGGGATCAGTTCGGACACCGAGCAGATCATCGCAGCGTTGCTCATGCGGGAATCCTCCGCGCGGACCCGGTCTGGCCGGCGCTGCCGGCGAGCTCGGCCTCGATCGCACGCTGCAGCCGGTCCTCCAGCTCGGTGATCTTGATCTGCTGCACAATCTCGCTGAGGAAGCCGCGGACGACGAGTCGACGCGCCTCGTCTTCGCGGATGCCGCGCGACTGCAGGTAGAAGAGCTGCTCGTCGTCAAAGCGGCCGGTCGCCGAGGCGTGGCCCGCCCCGGCGATGTCTCCGGTCTCGATCTCGAGGTTCGGGATGGAGTCTGCTCGCGTGCCGTCGGAGAGAACCAGGTTGCGGTTCTGCTCGTAGCTGTCGGTGCCGGTTGCGCTGTTGCGGATCAGCACATCGCCAATCCAGACGGTGCGCGCGCCCTCGCCTTGCAGTGCACCCTTGTAGGTGACGCGGCTACGGGTGTCGGGGGCGTCGTGATCGACGTAGACCTGCTGCTCGAGGTGCTGGCCGCCGTCGGCGAAGTACAGACCGAACAGTTCGCCATCGGCACCTCGCTCAACGAGGTGAGCGGAAGGATTCACGCGCACGATGGAGCCGCCGAGGGTGACCACGATGTGCTTCACCTTCGCGTCGCGCCCTACTCGGACGAAGTGGTTCGCCAGGTGTCGGGCGTCGTCCGCCCACTCCTGCACGGTGACAACGGTGAGCTGGGCACCTTCGCCGACGAGGATCTCGACGTTCTCAGCGAGTGTGGCCTCGCCCTCGTTCTGCAGCACGACCACGGCGCGCGCGTAGGGGGTTGCCTCGATGATCGTGTGCGCGGCGCGGGGAGCGGAACCGAGATCGGAGCGAACCAGGGTCACCACCTTCTCCCCCTCGCCCGTGACGCGCACGGCGAGTGCCTGCTCAAAGCTCGACCACGCGTTCGCTGCCGCGCGATCCTCGGGCAGACCGGCCGTGCCAATCCTCTCGTCGTCGCGGCCGACCCAGGAGACATCGATGCCCTCGACGGCGGTGTGCTCTATCGGAGTCGGCGAGCCGTCGAGCGGGCCGTCAATCAGGTCGCCCAGACGCGCGACGGGCGTCAGTTTCCAGGCGATCTCACGACCGGTGACCGCCTCGAAGGCCGCGACGTCGGCCGACGCGAAGCGCTCAGAGCGTGTCTGCACAGGCGTGAACGCCCCGTCGGAGTGGGCGCTGATGCCCAGACGCTCGGCGGCGGCCGCGCCGTCGATCGTGGGGGTCGTCGCGGCGCTCGTGGGGACCGTCATCAGGCGGTGGTTCCTTTCGATGGGTGCGGGGCGCCCCGTCCGGACGCCCCTTCGAGGGGGGAGGCAGACGTCAACCGACGCTGCCCTCCATCCCCATCTCGATGAGCTTGTTCAGCTCGAGGGCGTACTCCATGGGCAGTTCACGCGCGATCGGCTCAATGAAGCCGCGGACGATCATGGCCATGGCCTCGTCCTCCGGCATGCCGCGCGACATCAGGTAAAAGAGCTGCTCCTCGCTGACCTTCGAGACGGTGGCCTCGTGTCCGAGTTGCACGTCGTCGACACGAATATCGATCGCCGGGTAGGTATCGGAGCGCGAGATCGTGTCGACCAGGAGCGCGTCACAGCGCACGGTGTTGGCTGAGTGGTGCGCATTCGCATCCACCCGGACCTCGCCGCGGTAGCCAGCCCGGCCGCCTCCGCGCGCGATCGACTTCGAGACGATAGACGATTGCGTGTACGGCGCCATGTGCACCATCTTCGCGCCGGCGTCCTGGTGCTGGCCGGGGCCCGCGAACGCGACCGAGAGAGTCTCGCCCTTGGCGTGCTCACCGACCAGGAAGATCGACGGGTATTTCATCGTGACCTTCGAGCCAATGTTGCCGTCGATCCACTCCATCGTCGCTCCCTCGTGCGCGATCGCGCGCTTGGTGACGAGGTTGTACACGTTGTTCGACCAGTTTTGGATCGTCGTGTACCGCACGCGGGCGTTCTTCTTCACGATGATCTCGACGACCGCCGAGTGCAGCGAGTCCGACTTGTAGATCGGCGCCGTGCAACCCTCGATGTAGTGGACGTAGCTGTCCTCGTCGGCGATGATCAGGGTTCGCTCGAACTGGCCCATGTTCTCGGTGTTGATACGGAAGTACGCCTGAAGTGGGATGTCGACATGGACGCCCTTGGGAACGTAGACGAACGAGCCGCCGGACCAGACCGCGGTGTTCAGCGCCGCGAACTTGTTGTCGCCCGCGGGGATGACGGTGCCGAAATACTCCTCGAAGATCTCGGGGTGCTCGCGCAACGCAGTGTCGGTGTCCATGAAAATGACGCCCTGCTCCTCCAGGTCCTCGCGGATCTGGTGGTAGACGACTTCGGACTCGTACTGGGCCGCAACGCCGCCGACGAGGCGCTGGCGCTCCGCCTCGGGGATACCGAGCTTCTCGTACGTGTTCTTGATGTCATCCGGAAGGTCGTCCCAGGTCTGGGCCTGCTTCTCGGTCGAGCGGACGAAGTACTTAATGTTGTCGAAGTCGATGTCCGAGAGGTCGGCGCCCCAGGTCGGCATCGGCTTGCGCTCGAACAGCTTCAGCGCCTTCATGCGACGGTCACGCATCCAAGCAGGCTCGTTCTTGAGCGCTGAGATGTCGGAGACGACCTCGGGCGAGATCCCGCGTCGTGCGGAGGCCCCGGCGGAGTCCGAGTCGGACCAGCCGAACTCGTAGACGCCCAGGCTCTCGAGCTCGGGGCGGTCGATCAGGATGTCTGACATGTGTACCTCGTTTCCTACCCACTGCTAACCGGTCGGGTCCCGGAGTCATTCCCCCGGGGGATGACCCGCGGGTGCTCTCCGGCCGGTCGCACGATCGATGTGATGTGCGGAGGGGTGATGAGTGTCCCTGGGATTCCGGAGGTGTGCTGCGGCGCTTCGTCGGGCCATCGGAGTCGATCCCCGCGCCCTCTGCGCGGTCGAGCGCGCCACACGCTGGATCTGAACCAGCTTCTCATTCTACGGTCCCGCAGCTCCCAGCGGAACCTCTGCAGCTGGGTGTCGCCCGGAGAGGTGGCTAATGCACTGCCAGACTCGCATGGCCATACGAGTGTCGGTGGTCCGTGATGGGATCGGATCATGACGAACGACGACTGGACTCCGCTCCCCCTCCGCCTCCTGACCGCTCTGCTCACGCTCGGCCTCGCGCCACAGACCGCTCTCTGCTTCGGCCCGCTCGCCACGGCGCTGTACCGCGGGCTCCCCGCGCGAGCACTCCCCGGTGCGCTGCTACGGCTGCGCCAGCATCTGCGCTCCTCCGAGCGCCGCGCGGCCGATCACCGGACGGGCTGGAGCTCCCGCGCCGCCTCTCGTCGCTGAGCGCGAACGGTGAAGAGCCCCGGGTTGACATCGAGCAGCACGCGAACGGCTCCGACCCAGACAAGCGCAGAGCCCAGCAGGTGCACGGCGACCAGCGTCTCCGGAAGCGCCGTCAGCGACTGCACGACGCCGACGACCGCCTGCAAAAGCACCACAACGAGGAAGGTCACGACCCTGCGGCGGGCGAGCTCGGACTGCTCGGCGCGGGTCAGCAGCGCCAGCAGTACCGCACCGAGGACCACCAGGGCCGAGCCGAGCACACCGTGAACCACGGTCACGCTCTCCCAGTGAAAGTGCATTCTCGGCACCTCGGCCGAGTCGCCCGCGTGCGGTCCCGTCCCGGTCACAAGGGTCCCGACGAGGATCACCAGCAGGGTGACCGCGACCAGAACGATGCTCGTCCCACGCGTCACCCCGCCCGGCTCAAACGAGGTCGACTGCGAGCGGTGCGCCCGGTGCCATGTCAGCGCCGTGGTCGTGAGCAGCGCGATGGCGAGAACGAAATGGCCGGCGACGATGTACGGATTGAGTCCGGAGTGCACGGTCGCGCCGCCCGCGAGGGCGTTCGCGACGACGAGCCAGAACTGCGACCAGGCGAGGCGCGTCATGGTGCGGTCGCGCGGCTTCTGCAGGCGAGCGGCGGTGATCGCCCAGCCGACGGCGACGATGAGGACGCCGGTGAAGGCTCTGTTGGTGAACTCGATAAATCCGTGAATCCCGAGCTCGGGCGTCGAGGTGAGCGACCCCGCGTCGCACGCAGGCCAGGTCGGGCAACCGAGCCCCGAGCCGGTGAGTCGCACGACTCCGCCGAAAAAGATGATGAGGATGCTCGCCACCAGCGCCGCGGTCGAACCCCAGCGCAGGGCGCGCGGCCCGAGGGTGATGCGCTCGGCCAAGAGCGAGAAGGGCGTCACCATCACAAGGGCAGCAGCGGATCGATGCCGACGGCGAGGAACAGCAACGTGAGATATCCGATCGACCCGTGGAACACGCGCATCGGCGAGACGTGCTCGTGACGAATCGCGAGGCTGTACAGCCGGTGAGTCTCGGCGACGAACCACACTCCCCCGGCCAGCGCGACGACCGTGTACAGGATGCCCATCTCGGCGACCGGGATCAGCAGGAGCGAGCAGGCAACAGTGGCCCACGCGTAAAGGATCACCTGGAGACCGACGATGGTGCGCCCTCGAACGACGGCGAGCATGGGCACGCCGGCCGCCTGGTAGTCGTCGCGATACTTCATCGAGAGGGGCCAGTAGTGCGGCGGAGTCCACAGAAAGATCACCGAGAAGAGGATGACGGGCGCCCAGTCGAGCGAGTTCGTGACCGCCGCCCAGCCGATCAAGACCGGCATGCAACCGGCGATGCCGCCCCACACGATGTTCTGCGGGGTGCGGCGCTTGAGAAAGAGCGTGTAGAAGACGACGTAAATCAGGATCGCTGCGAGAGAGAGGCCTGCCGACAGCCAATTCGCGGTGAGACCGAGCCAGAGGATCGACAAGACGCCGATCGCGCTGGCGAAAACGAGAGCCGAGCGGTCCGAGATCTCGCCGGTCACGAGCGGACGGTTCTTCGTCCGCTTCATGATCCGGTCGATGTCGCGGTCGAAGTAGCAGTTGAACGCTCCTGCGGAACCCGCGCTCAACGCTCCACCGATCAGAACGTTGACAACGAGAAGCAGGTCCGGGATACCGCCCTGCGCCAGAATCATCGTCGGAGCGGTCACGACGAGGAGCAGCTCGATCACCCGGGGCTTCGTCAGGGCAACGAAGGCCTTCAGCTTGCGTGAGAGCACCGTCCGCGACGGCCCGCCTCGTTCGACGGCGGTGGTCTCTACGGCTACGTCCATTGCTCCTCTAACATCCACGATCCCGAACGAGTGTAATGCGAGGGCTGGCGAGGAGGGCCCGCGTGCACGCTTGTCCAAACAGGAGCGGACATATGCGACCACGCAACCCCCGGTCGGTGGGGTACCCCCTCCGTATACTCGACATCGCTCGCCAGAGCACACGGCACGCGCCCGAGTCCGCCCGATGATCATCGGCACGAGGCCGAGAGGGTCGTCGCCGGAGCATCGTGTCGACGTCGTCATGCGGCGTGCTCCACCATGCGAGAGGGCGGACGGTCCCCGTACGCCCCACGTCTCGAGAAGGGTCAGTACCAAGTGTCAGAACTGCAATGGGAATCCATTGACGAGAAGGCAGTCGACACGGCGAGGGTTCTCGCCGCGGATGCGGTCGAGAAGGTCGGAAACGGCCACCCCGGAACGGCCATGAGCCTCGCGCCGGCCGCCTACCTCCTGTTCCAGAAGGTGATGCGCCGCGACCCCTCGGACGCGACCTGGATCGGGCGCGACCGCTTCATCCTCTCGGTTGGCCACTCGTCGCTCACCCAGTACGTCCAGTTCTACCTGGGCGGCTACGGCCTCGAGCTCGACGACCTCAAGGCGCTACGCACCTGGGGCTCGAAGACCCCCGGACACCCTGAGTACGGCCATACCGACGGCGTCGAGATCACCACCGGACCGCTCGGCCAAGGCCTCGCCTCCGCCGTCGGCTTCGCCTATGCCTCCCGCTTCGAGCGCGACCTGTTCGACCCGGAGGCGGCCGCTGGCACCTCACCCTTCGACCACTTCGTGTACGTCATCGCCGGTGACGGCGACCTGCAGGAGGGCGTGACCAGCGAGGCGTCCTCGCTCGCGGGCCACCAACAGCTCGGCAACCTGGTCGTTCTCTACGACTCCAACCAGATCTCGATCGAGGACGACACCAACATCGCCTTCACCGAGGACGTCAAGGCACGCTATGAGGCCTACGACTGGCACGTCCAGGTCGTCGACTGGAAGAAGACCGGCGAGTACCACGAGGACGTGGCGGAGCTGTACACCGCGATCGAGGCCGCGAAGGGCGAGACCGACAAGCCCTCGCTCATCATCCTGCGCACGATCATCGGCTGGCCCTCGCCAAAGAAGCAGAACACCGGCAAGATCCACGGTTCGGCACTCGGCGCCGACGAGCTCCGCGGCCTCAAGGAGGTGCTCGGATTCGACCCGGAGAAGACCTTCGACGTGGCAGACGAGGTCCTCGAGCACACACGCAAGGCTGTCGAGCGCGGCCAGGCGCAGCACACTGCGTGGACCAAGCAGTTCGACGCGTGGGCGTCGGCGAACCCGGAAAAGAAGCAGCTGCTCGACCGGGTGCTCTCGGGTGGGCTGCCCGAGGGAGTCCAGGAGGCGCTTCCCGTCTTCGAACCCGGCAAGGAGGTGTCGACCCGCGCCGCGTCCGGCAAGGTCGTCAACGCTCTCGCCGGCGTCGTGCCCGAGCTCTGGGGCGGCTCGGCGGACCTCGCGGAGTCGAACAACACGACGATCGAGGGAGCGGGCTCGTTCGTCCCGTCGGAGTTCTCGACGCACGAGTGGACCGGCACGAAGGGCGGCCGGGTGCTGCACTTCGGCATCCGCGAGCACGCCATGGGCGCGATCCTGAACGGCATCGTCCTGCACGGCAACACCCGTCCCTTCGGCGGCACGTTCCTGATCTTCTCGGACTACATGCGCCCGGCGGTCCGTCTCGCCGCGCTGATGAAGGCGCCGACGATCTACGTCTGGACGCACGACTCCGTGGCCCTCGGCGAGGACGGCCCGACACACCAGCCGATCGAGCAGCTGTCGACCCTCCGCGCGATTCCGGGCCTGGACATCGTCCGCCCCGGCGATGCCAACGAGGTGGCCTACGCCTGGAAGACCATTCTCGAGCGCCGCGAGGGCCCGGCCGGCCTGGCGCTCACCCGTCAGAACATTCCGGTGTTCGAGCGCGGCGAGGGAGATGCCGAGGGCGAGACGTTCGCGTCCGCCTCGAACGTCGCACGCGGGGCCTACATCCTGGCCGAGGCGCCGAACGGCACCCCGGACGTGATCTTCATTGCAACCGGCTCGGAGGTCCAGATCGCCGTCGAGGCACGCGAGACCCTGAAGGGCGAGGGCATCAACGCCCGCGTCGTCTCGGCCCCCTCGCTCGAATGGTTCCAGGAGCAGGACGCCGAGTACCGCGAGAAGGTGCTGCCCTCCTCCGTGAAGGCCCGCGTCTCCATCGAGGCCGGCCTCAGCCTCGGCTGGGAGAGGTATGTCGGAGACGCCGGTCGCTCGGTCTCGATCGAGCACTTTGGCGCGTCGGCCGACTACAAGACCCTGTTCCGCGAGTTCGGGATTACCACCGAGGCGGCACTGGCCGCCGCTCGGGAGTCGCTCGCAGCTTCCTGACCCCGAGGGCCGCGTCCGTCACGGACGCGGCCCTCGCCGTCGGAGCCCCGGCTCCCTCCCACGCCACGCACCACCTACCCAGAAGAAGAAGAGACATGACCGAGAACACCCCCACCGCAGACCTCTCCGCCGCCGGCGTCAGCATCTGGCTCGACGACCTCTCGCGCTCCCGGATCTCCTCCGGCGGGCTGCAGAAGCTCATCGACGAGAAGAACGTCGTCGGAGTCACCACCAACCCCACGATCTTCGCGGCGGCCCTGACCAACGGGGAGTCGTACGACGAGCAGGTTCGCCAGCTGGCCGCTGCCGACACGTCGGTCACCGACGCCGTCTTCGAGATCACGACCGACGACGTCGCGGCGGCAGCCGATATCTTCCGCCCGATCTACGACGCCACCAACGGCTACGACGGCCGCGTCTCGATCGAGGTCGAGCCCGGTCTCGCGCACGACGCGCAAGGCACGATCGAAGAGGCTAGAGCGCTCTGGACCAAGGTCAACCGCCCTAATGCGATGATCAAGATCCCGGCGACCGTCGAGGGGCTCGAGGCCATTACCGAGGTCATTGGCTCCGGTATCTCGGTCAACGTGACCCTGATCTTCTCGCTCGCCCGCTACCGCGCCGTCATCAACGCGTACCTGGCCGGCCTCGAAAAGGCCAAGGAGGCGGGCATCGACCTGTCGACCATTCACTCCGTCGCCTCGTTCTTCGTCTCGCGCGTCGACACCGAGATCGACAAGCAGCTCGACGCCGTCGGCACCGACGAGGCCCGTGCGCTGAAGAGCAAGGCGGGTGTGGCCAACGCGCAGCTCGCCTACGAGGTGTTCGTGGAGGCGTTCGCCACCGAGCGCGCACTGCTGCTGCAGGAGTCCGGCGCCAACCGCCAGCGTCCGCTCTGGGCCTCGACCGGCGTGAAGTCGGCGGATCTTCCCGACACCCTCTACGTGACCGAGCTCGTCGCAGCCGGCGTCGTCAACACGATGCCCGAGAAGACCCTGGAGGCGACCTTCGACCACGGCACGATCACCGGCGACACCGTGACCGGCTCCTACGCCGACGCAAACGCCGTCCTCGACGCCGTCGCGGCGCAGGGCGTGTCGTACGCCGACGTCACGGAGCTGCTCGAAAAGGAGGGCGTCGAGAAGTTCGTCGTGTCCTGGAACGAGCTGCTCGACACCGTCACCGCGGCTCTCGAGGGCGCGAAGGAGCAGGCCTAATCATGTCGATCCAGATCCACGTCAGCGGAGACGCCGAGAAGGCCGTCGATCGCATCGTTCCTGAACTCGTCGCCGACGAGGTCGCCTCCGGTATCACCGCCCAGGTGCCCACGCTGTGGGGCGCCGCTGCGGAGGACGAGGCGGCGAAGCGCCTCGGATGGACCGAGTCGACCACGGTCTCCCGTCCGCTGGTGCCCGAGATCCTCGCCCTCCGGAAGGAGCTTCAGGCCAAGGGCGTCGACCACGTCGTGCTGGGCGGGATGGGCGGCTCCTCGCTCGCCCCCGAGGTCATCACCCGGACCGCAGGCGTCGAGCTCACGGTCCTCGACTCCACCGCTCCCGGGCAGGTGCTCGCGGCCCTGAACGACCGTCTCGCCTCGACCGTGGTCGTGATCTCGTCGAAGTCCGGCTCCACCGTCGAGACCGCGAGTCAAAAGAAGGCCTACGAGAGGGCATTCACCGAGGCAGGCATCGACCCGCTCGAGCGCATCGTCATCGTGACCGACCCGGGGTCGCCGCTGGACTCCTCCTCCCGCGACGCGGGATACCGCGTGTTCAACGCCGACCCGAACATCGGCGGGCGCTTCTCGGCGCTCTCAGCATTCGGACTGGTGCCCTCCGGGCTGGCCGGCGCCGACATCGAGGCTCTCCTCGACGAGGCCGCCGAGGCCTCGCTCGGGCTCGCCGTCGACAGCCCGGAGAACCCGGGCCTGGTCCTCGGAGCGGCGATCGCCGCAACGAGCCCGCGCCGCGACAAGCTCGCGATCGTCGCCGACGGGACCGACATCGTCGGCTTCGCCGATTGGGCGGAGCAGCTCATCGCCGAGTCGACCGGCAAGGACGGCACGGGCATCCTCCCCGTCGTCCTTGGCACCCTCGCTCCGGAACTCTCGGAGAACCTGCCTGACGTGCAGGTCGTCCGTCTGGTCGAGGACGCCACCGCGCTGCACCTGTTCCCGCGGGACCGCCACGAGGGCGAGATCCTCCTCTCGGGCTCGCTGGGCGCGCAGATGCTGACCTGGGAATACGCGGTCGCGGTCGCGGGCCGCCTGCTGGGTATCAACCCCTTCGACCAGCCCGACGTCGAGTCGGCCAAAATCGCGACCCGTGCCCTGCTCGAGAAGCGGCCCGCGCCCGAGGCCCCGGCGTTCACGGACGCGGGCATCGAGGTCACCGGCACCGCCAGCGTGACCGAGGGTGTCTCCACCGTCTCCGCAGCCGTCGATCGCCTCCTCGCCCAGCTGAGCGACGGCGGCTACGTCTCGATCCAGGCCTACGTCGACCGCCTCGCGCTCCCGCAGCTCGAGGGCGTCCGCGACCTGCTCGCCGCACAGGCGCAGCGCCCCGTCACCTTCGGCTGGGGCCCGCGCTTCCTCCACTCGACCGGCCAGTATCACAAGGGTGGCGCGCCGACGGGCGTGTTCCTCCAGATCACCGAACGCGCCGACGTCGATCTCGAGATCCCGGAGAGTCCCTTCACTTTCGGCCAGCTGATCCTCGCGCAGGCCGCGGGCGACGCGAGCGTGCTCGCCGAGCATGGCCGCCCGGTGCTGACTCTGACGCTGACGGATCCGGACACGGACCTCGAGATGCTCTTCGAGGCTCTCAACACCTGAGCCGCCGTGCTCGCCGCTCCCGGTCTCCGACACGCAGCGGCGAGCACGCGGTCACGCCCGCATCGTCTCCCGGATGCGGAGCCGACCACGTCCCGGCGGGTCCCCTCCTCCCCCTCCCTCCTCGAGAGCAGTGCGCCGGTCCTCCCGGCACACAGAAGGACACTGCACATGTCTGTGGACATCTCCCCCGAGTTCAACCCGCTGAGGCTGAGCTTCGATCGCCGGTTGAACCGGATCGCCGGACCCAGCGGGCTCGTGATCTTTGGCGTCACCGGTGATCTCTCCCGCAAGAAGCTCATGCCGGCGGTGTACGACCTCGCCAACCGCGGCCTCCTGCCCCCCGGCTTCGCCCTCGTCGGCTTCGCCCGGCGTGACTGGGATGACCAGGACTTCGAACAGGTCGTCCACGACTCCGTGAAAAAGCACGCTCGAACCGAGTTCCACGAGGAGGTCTGGGCACAGCTCGCGCAGGGCATCCGCTTCGTGCAGGGCGAGTTCGACGACCCGGACGCGTTCGCCCGCCTCAAGACGACGGTCGACGACCTCGACCGCGAGCGTGGGACCAATGGCAACTTCGCGTTCTACCTCTCCATCCCGCCGAAGTCCTTCCCGCAGGTCACCGAGCAGCTGCGTAACTCCGGCCTCGCCGAGCAGAAGGACGGCCAGTGGCGCCGCGTCGTCATCGAGAAGCCCTTCGGCAGCGACCTCACAACCGCCCGAGAGCTCAACGATGTGGTCGAATCGGTTTTCCCGCCCGACTCCGTCTTTCGGATCGACCACTACCTGGGTAAGGAGACGGTCCAGAACATTCTGGCGCTGCGCTTCGCCAACATGATGTATGAGCCCCTGTGGAACTCGAACTACGTCGACCACGTGCAGATCACCATGGCCGAGGACATTGGCGTCGGCGGTCGTGCGGGGTACTACGACGGCATCGGAGCGGCGCGCGACGTCATTCAGAACCACCTCCTACAGCTGCTCGCCCTCACCGCGATGGAGGAGCCAATCTCGTTCAACGCTGCCGACCTGCGCGCGGAGAAGGAGAAGGTTCTCGCCGCCGTCCGCCTCCCTGCCGATCTGTCGAAGGCCACCGCGCGGGGTCAGTACGCCGGCGGCTGGCAGGGCGGCGAGAAGGTTCCCGGCTTCCTCGAGGAGGACGGCATGAGCCCGATCTCGACGACCGAGACCTACGCGGCGATGCGACTCGACATCGGCACACGCCGGTGGGCGGGTGTGCCGTTTTACCTGCGCGCCGGCAAGCGGCTCGGCCGACGGGTCACCGAGATCGCGGTCGTGTTCAAGCGCGCGCCGAAGCAGCTCTTTGCCGAGAGTCAGACCACATCGCTCGGTCACAACGCACTCGTCATCCGCGTGCAACCCGACGAGGGAGTGACCATGCGTTTCGGCTCGAAGGTTCCCGGCGCAGGCATGCAGGTGCGCGACGTGACGATGGACTTCGGCTACGGCCACGCCTTCACGGAGGCGAGCCCCGAGGCGTACGAGCGCCTCATCCTCGACGTCCTCCTCGGCGAGCCGCCGCTGTTCCCGCGGCACGAAGAGGTTGAGCTGTCCTGGAAGATCCTCGATCCGATCGAGGAGTATTGGGCCACTCAGGGTCAGCCCGAGCAGTACCGCCCCGGAACCTGGGGCCCCGATTCCGCCGACGAGCTCCTCGCTCGCGACGGCCGCACCTGGAGGCGCCCGTGATCGTCGATCTGCCTGACACCACGACCAGCGAGGTCTCGAAGACCCTGGTCAAAATCCGCGAGGAGGGTGGAGCTGTCGCCCTCGGCCGCGTGTTGACCCTCATTATCGCGACCTCCCGTGGCCACGAGGAGGAGGCGATCGAGGCTGCGAACCACGCTTCTCGAGAGCACCCGATGCGCGTCATCGTCGTCTCGAAGGACGACGGAACCACGACGGTCCCGGTCGACGCGACCGCCCGAGTGGATGCCCAGATCAGGGTGGGCGGCGATGCCGGGGCAAGCGAAGTCGTCGTCCTGCGCCCCTACGGGGATGCCGCCGAGGATGAGGAGAGCCTGGTCACCGGGCTCTTGCTTCCCGACGCCCCGGTCGTCGCCTGGTGGCCCACCAGCGCGCCCGAGAACGCCTCCCGCTCGCCGATCGGTCGCATCGCTACCCGCCGCATCACCGACGCGTCAGCACAGTCGAACCCGGCGGAGGCGCTGCATCATCTCGCCTCCACCTACGCTCCCGGCGACACCGATTTCGCCTGGACGCGGCTCACGCTCTGGCGTGCTCAGCTCGCCGCGGTACTCGACCAGCCGCCGTACGAGCCGATCACAGCCGTCGAGGTCTCGGGCGCACCCGACTCGCCCTCGACGATCCTCCTCGCCGCCTGGTTGCAACTCGAGCTCGACATCCCCGTCGACCACGAGTTGACGATCAGCGCGACGGGCTCGAGTGGGATCCACGGCGTACGGATGATCCGTGACTCCGGAGTCATCGAGCTTGAGCGTTCCGTGCCCAATGTCGCGACGCTCACCCAGCCCGATCAGCCGGTGCACGACATCTCGCTCCCCCGCCGTAGCCTCCGGGACTGCCTGGCGGAGGAACTGCGCCGACTCGACCCGGATGACCTGTACGGTGAAGTGATCTCTCGCGGGGTCGACATGCTCACCGAGAAGTCCGAGGCCCGCAGCGCCTCCTGAGGTACCGGATGCCTCCCGAGGGGCGGGGCACCCGGAGACGGACACACCGCCCAGCGCTTCCCGATACGGCGCCGATCCGCCGATTGGCCCCGAACCCGAAGGAGATTTCAGATGACCACCGAACGCCGCGTCCTGGTCCACCGCGACAAGCAGACGCTCGCCGGATCCGTCGCCGCCCGGTTCCTCACGAAGACGATCGATGTCCTCGACGACCTCGGCTCGGTGAACGTCGTGCTCACCGGCGGCACGATGGGCGCGGCGACCCTCCACGAGATCGCCTCCTCGTCGGCGGCCGGGAACGTCGACTGGTCGCGCGTGCACTTCTGGTGGGGTGACGAACGCTGGGCTCCCCGCGGCCACGAAGACCGCAACGACGTCCAGGCCGGCGACCTCTTCACCGTCCTCGGCGTGCCCGACGAGAACGTGCACCGCTACCCGGCGTCCGACGAGGGCCTCGACCTCGACGCCGCGGCGGCCGCCTACGACGCAGAGCTTCGCGCACATGCAGGCGAGGGTCGGGACTATCCGCGATTTGACATCACCTTCCTCGGGGTGGGACCGGACGGGCACATCGCCTCCCTGTTCCCCGAGCGTTCCGCCATCCGCTCGACGGTCCCCGGAGTCCTCGCCGTGCGGAACTCGCCCAAGCCGCCGCCCGAGCGGCTCACCCTCACGCTGCCGCTGATCAACCAGTCGGACCGGGTTTGGATGGTGCTCGCGGGCGCTGACAAGGCGTCGGCACTCGGCCTCGCGCTTGCGGGCGCCAACACCAACGAGGTCCCGGCCTCGGGCGCCTTCGGGCGCAAGCGCACCGTGTTCTTCGTCGACCAGGAGGCGGCGGCAGAGGTTCCTGAGTCGCTCATCGCGCCGAGTTACTGAGGTTCGGCTCAGAAACGCCGGAAGGCCCGTCCCCCACGGGGCGGGCCTTCCGGCATTTCGCTATCGCTGCGGATCACGAGGGGGTCGCGGTGCCCCGACGGGCACGCAACTGCTGCAGCGCCTCTTCGAGGAGCTGAGCCGCCTCGGCCTCGGTGCGCCGCTCCTTCACGTACGCGAGGTGCGTCTTGTACGGCTCGGCCTTGGCAACCTGCGGCGGGTTCGCCCGGTCGCGTCCGGCCGGAAGACCGGACTGCGGGGAGTCGATCACCTCGGGGATCTCGTCCTCGGGGAGGGCCGCCGAGAAGTGGCGAACCGTCTCGTTGCCGAGCGCGTCCCAGTAGGAGACCGCGACCCGCTCCGCGTGAAAGCCTCGGTCTTGCTCGCCCATGGGTCCTGCGCCGACGCGCGAACCGCGGATTGCACTGCCGCCTGATGCCATTGCGAGTACCCCTATGCTCCGGTAGTGAATTTGGTGATGAGGCCGAGCACCACGATGCAGGCGAGCCAGACGAGGCCGAGGATCACGGTGATGCGGTTGAGGTTGCGCTCCGCGACGCCCGAGGCGCCGAGGTTAGAGGTGACTCCGCCCCCGAACATGTCGGACAGACCGCCGCCGCGCCCCTTATGGAGCAGGATCAGCATGGTGAGCAGGAGGCTCGTGATGCCCAGGATGACCTGGAGCACGACCTGGAGGATGTCCACGCGGTACCTTTCGAAGTTCCGGCGCGTTGCGCGCCCCGACGAGTATAACGGCGGCTGCGAATCCCCGAGGAATCCGTCGTCCCATGTCCGGGCCGCTGTATGGGCTCGGCCGACCCGGCCGCAGTTACCCGGAAAGACAGCCCTTCACGACGGAAGATCGCGCCACCCTTGGTCGATCCTGAGGCGGACGCTAACGTCCGAGCCGGAAAGGTCTCACTCATGGACTGCTCAATCTCGCGACGCTCAGTCGTCACCGCTACTGCGCTCGGTGCCGTCGGCGCGTTCGGCCAATTATCTGCGGCCTCCGCGCAACCTCTTCGGCAGGAGGTGACGGGTGGTGCTCCCACGCCGAGCACCGTTGAAGTGACCAAGGTCATCTCTGTCGCCGCGAGCGAGCGAACGCTCGATGGGATGCGACTGCCCCAGAGCGTCGCTCTCTATACACCTATCTGGTCCGACGCGGATTCAATTTTCATCGCCGATTCGATCCCCGACAGGTCGTGGATGGCGGTCCGGGACGCGAAGTTGAAACACCCGCGCACCGAACTCGGGCTCTGGCGCCTCCCCAAGAACGGATCGACGGCGAGCTATCGCGTGATTCAGCCCGCCGACGGATCGAACGGGTGGGAGTTCGACGGCGCGAACCCCGGACACCGGGGCGCGAGCGTGACCATCAGCGACCAGGGAACGGTGCTCGTGCATCCTCCACTCCACATGCTGGCCAACGTGTCGAAGTCGTCAACTTGGGCGAACACGCCACTGTCGTGCTTCTCCTCACTCGAGCAGCACGGATCGGCTCCGTTCACGCCGGTTCCGTCACCGGCGGGAGGCCGAACCGCATCGTCCTACCGTCGGTTTTTCCGCGATCCCATTACGGGGACCACCTATCTGCTGGTGCGCGGCACCGACTACCAGGCCCTCCTCTACACCTGGGATGAGAGCCGCCGCATCTTCCAGCCCGTGCATCGCGCGACGACACGTTACGACACGTCGAAGGCCGGCAGCTACGGACTCAACGACGGCCTGAGCAGTCACCCCTCGGACGGTCAGCAGGTCGGTGCGTACGGCCACGAGATCGCCTTCAGCGCGGGTGCGATTGCGGGGTCGTCGATCATGTACTGCGCAACCGAGTTCCGGGTCAATAAAGATGTCGAGCAGTCCGGCTTCCCGCGCCGCGACATCGGCTTTGCGCGCAGCACCGACGGCGGGACGACTTGGCGCAACCCGCAGGACGACAGCGAGATCACCGAACTCTTCCGGCCGACCACGGCGGACGGCAGGGCCACCAACGTCCTCCCGATCTTCGAGGGGCCCGCCTACGAGACCGCCGGAGACGACGCGAACCACGACAGCGTCGGCGCGAGGATTGGAGTCACCGGGGAAGGCCGTGTAGTGGTGGTCGCCACTTGGGCGCGTCGACCGGCGGACGCATCCGACACCGGTCGCGCGCTTGGAGCACCAGAGCGGGCCGACTACCGCTCTCTGTGGCGCGCGGTGTGGGATCCTGCCACGAAGACAACGACTCGGACGTGCCTCTACAACCCGGGCAGCAAGGATGCCGCCGGCACCTGGTCGTCCGATCACCACGCCGGGCTGCCGTCCATCGTCACCGCTCTCGATGGAACGCTCGTCATCGTGGCATCGACGCACGACGACCACGACCACCGAGCCGGCAGGGAGAACTACGGTCTGATCTCGGACGACGGCCGATCCACCTCCTTCTCCGCCGACGCCGCACTCCATATATACGTCACGAAGGACGGACGAGACTGGACCGATTCGACAGTCGGACCCGGCACGCTGCTGACTGCCGCGACGGTCACGGGTACCTCGGGGGCCTATACCGACGCAGAATGCCTCGACCGCGACAACGTCGTGCGGATCTATCCCGTTTTTCCTAACGCGCCAAGCAGGGCGGAGGTCTGGGAGATACCCGTCCCTGCAACCACCGTCGCGATACGCGACAAGCATCTTGGCCGACCGGTCCTCAGGGCCGAATCCCTCTCCACCGGGAACAACATCACCTGGGATGCTCCGCCCTCCGACGCCGGCTCCGCCATCTGGCAGTACGTGCTGCACTCCGCGGATTCGCCGGAGAAGGCAACCAGCATCTCTCCGGACATCGCGGTCTTCACGCCGGGGATCGTGGGATTCGTAGACAGGAACTCCCACACGACGACGGGCCGCTCCTATGTGATCTTCGCGCGGAACAACTTCGGCACGTCCTGGGCGTCAAACTCGGTCACGATGACCAGTGGCCACCCAAAGGTGGTCGCTGCGCCGAGGAACTTCAACCCGACGCACTGGTTCCGCGCCAGCGATCTCGACCTGAACGACGGTGATCCCGTCGCGGAGGTGCCCGTGACGCCGGGAGCGACATCGCCCCTGACACTCGTCCAGACGAACGCGTCTCGACGGCCAGCCTTCCTCGCGAACGGACCGGCCGGTGCACCGGCGATCCGTTTCTCACGCGGGCGGAAGGACCAGCTGACCCTCGCGTCGGCTCTCCGCTTCCAGCGCACGACGACGGTCTTCACCGTCGCCCGAGTCCGCGACGAGTCCTACTCGATGCTGGCGGCGACGGCGGACGCCTCCGGAGCACTGGTGACCAGAGGCCCGTTCTCGCGCACCTCGCACTCAGCGCATGAGACCCGTAGTGCCGGACCGGGAGCGAACGGAACGTTCGAGCTCACCAGTCCCGACACGACACAAGAGATCACTCATGCCGTCGCGACCGAGACCGGCATCGGCGTGTGGAAGGTCTACGTGTCGCAGTGGCGGATCGACCCAGACTCAAAGCTCCGAGTCTCCGGACAGATCAACCGCTGTGCAAGTTCTCAAGTCGAGCTTCCGGCTGATGCAGGTCGCCGTCTCTCCGGTGTTGACGAGCCGATGTCCACGCAAATGCTGATCGGGAGCGCCTCCACGGGCTCAGGAGAGGTCCTAACCAGCGCGGTCGACATCGCTGAGATCCTCCGCTTTGACGGCAGCATGAGTCGGGCACGGATCCAGGACTTCGTCCTCTACCTGTGCAGCCGGCACGAAATCAATCAGTCCAACGTCGTCGACTCGGATCTCCGCGCAGCCTGGGACACGGGGCGGGACCGACCTCTGTGCATCGACGTAGCACGGAGTGCGGCCGCGTTCGCTGCTGGCGGCACCGGGTCCGCTCTCCGGCATGCATCCTGCGAGAAGCTGACTCCGACGGGAAGCTACTCTCCTGCCTGAGCGATAGAACAGAGCCCCACCTTAGATCGGCCAGTGGAGAGACCGTCGTCCCACCCTAGACGGCGCAATTGCGGCCCCCTTGGAGGAGATCCGCGTTCCAGCGGATCGTCGTAGCCGACCGCACCCCGCTCTGCACAACGCTCCCCGTCGCAAAGCCAACCGCGCCCCGCCGCGCAGGGAGCGGCGGGGACGACGAAGGGGCGGGCCCGGATGTGCCCGCCCCTTCGTCGCAGAAACTCAGACCCCGACGTGGTTGCGGAATCGAGCGATTGCCGCGAACTCGTCGACCTGGAGGCTCGCGCCTCCGACGAGCGCACCGTCGACGTCGGGCTCACGCATGAAACCGGCGATATTGCCGGACTTCACCGACCCGCCGTAGAGCACGCGCGTCTTCGCCGCGGTCTCGGCCCCGAGGACGTCGGCGATCACGTCGCGCAACGCCTTGCAGACCTGCTGGGCCTGGTCTGGCGTCGCCGCTTGGCCGGAGCCGATGGCCCAGACCGGCTCGTACGCCACCACGAGGTCGGCGTCCGCCGGGAGGCCGGTGAGGGCCTCCTTCAACTGCGCGACCGGCACCGCAGAGGGACCGTGCTTCTCAAGGTCCTCCGCCGTCTCTCCGACGCAGATGATCGGAGCGACGCCGTGCTTGACCGCAGCGGCCGACTTGGCAGCGATGTCCGCGTCCGTCTCACCGTGGAGCGTCCGACGCTCCGAGTGGCCGACGATCACGTAGTCGCAGTCGAGCTGCTTCAGGAACTGCCCGGAGATCTCACCGGTGTAGGCACCGCTGTCAAACTTGGAGAGGTCCTGGGCTCCGTATTTCAGCGGCAGCTTGTCCGAGTCAACGAGGATCTGCACCGGCCGGAGGTCGGTAAACGGCGGAAACACCGCAACCTCGACCGAGTCGAAGTCGTGGTCGGCATCCTTCAGGCTCCATGCGAGCTTCTGGACGAACGCGATGGCCTGGAGGTGGTCCAGGTTCATCTTCCAGTTGCCCGCGATGAGCGGGATGCGGGCGGGGGTGCTTTCTACCATCCGAGGACCTCCAGTCCGGGGAGACGTTTGCCCTCGAGGAATTCGAGGCTCGCTCCGCCTCCCGTTGAGATGTGGCCGAACTGGTCGTCCTCGAAGCCCAGGGCGCGCACGGCGGCGGCGGAGTCTCCTCCGCCGACGACGCTCAGCCCGTCGACCTCGGTGAGCGCCTGGGCGACAGTCTTCGTGCCGGCCGCGAACGGCTCGAGCTCGAAGACACCCATGGGGCCGTTCCAGAACACCGTCTTCGACGCCGCGACGATCTCGGCGAAGCGCCTCGCGGTGTCCGGTCCAATATCGAGGCCGAGCCCCTTCTCCGCGAATGGCGTGCTCTCGATGGCGTCGGCAGCGGCGATGTGATGCTCGGCGTCGGGGCCGAACGACGAGGCGACGACCACGTCCGTCGGCAGGACGATCTCGACCCCGAGCTCCTCCGCCTTCGCCAGGTAGCCGAGGACAGTGCCGACCTGGTCGGCCTCGAGAAGGCTCGCGCCAACCTCGTGGCCCTGAGCCTTGAGGAAGGTGAAGAGCATGCCGCCGCCGATGAGGATCGAATCGACCTTGGGCAGCAGGTGCTCGATGACGCCGAGCTTGTCCGAGACCTTCGAACCGCCGAGGACCACCGTGTAGGGGCGCTCGGGCTTCTCGGTCAGCCGCTCGAGCACCTCAAGCTCGGCCGCGATCAGCGTGCCGGCAGCGCTCGGGAGCAGCTGGGCTAGCTCGTAGACGCTTGCCTGCTTGCGGTGCACGACACCGAAGCCGTCTGAGACGAAGGCTTCACCGAAGGCGGCCAGTTTCTCGGCGAAGGCGCGGCGCTCGGCCTCGTCCTTACTCGTCTCGCCGGCGTTGAAGCGGAGATTCTCGAGCACGACGACCTGGCCGTCCTGGAGGGCCGCGACGGCCTCGGACGCGGAGTCACCGACGGTCTCCTCCGCGAACGAGACGGGGGCGTCGAGAAGCTCGCCGAGGCGGGCTGCGATCGGAGCCAGGCTGTACTTCGCCTCAGGCTTCCCGTCAGGACGGCCGAGGTGGCTGATGACCACAACTCGGGCGCCCTCGGCGACGAGACGCTGGAGCGTGGGCACCGACGCGCGCACGCGGCCGTCGTCCGTGATCGTTCCGTCCTTCAGAGGGACGTTCAGATCGCAGCGGACGACGACGCGCGTGCCGGCGAGTGAGCCCAGCGAGTCCAGGGTGCGGAGCGTCACTGCGCCGAGCCTTAGAGCTTGCCGGCGACGAACTCGGCGACATCGACGAGGCGGTTGGAGTAGCCCCACTCGTTGTCGTACCAGGAGGCGACCTTGACCTGGTTGCCGATGACCTTTGTGAGTCCCGCGTCGAAGATGGACGAGTGCGGATCGGTGACGATGTCGCTCGAGACGATCGGGTCCTCGGTGTACTTGAGGATGCCCTTGAGGTCGCCCTCGGCCGCGGCCTTGTACGCCGCGTTGATCTCCTCGACTGTCGCCTGCTTGGTCAGCTCGACGGTGAGGTCGGTGATCGAACCGGTCGGCACCGGAACGCGGAGGGCGTAGCCGTCGAGCTTGCCGACGAGCTCAGGGAGGACCAGGCCGAGAGCCTTGGCGGCACCGGTCGAGGTCGGAATGATGTTGACGGCGGCGGCGCGGGCACGACGCAGGTCGCTGTGCGGTCCGTCCTGGAGGTTCTGGTCGGCGGTGTAGGCGTGAACCGTGGTCATCAGGCCGCGCTCGATGCCGAAGGTGTCGAGCAGCACCTTGGCGAGCGGCGCGAGGCAGTTCGTCGTGCAGGACGCATTCGAGATGATGTCGTGCGTCGAGGGGTCGTAGGTGTTCTCGTTGACGCCGAGGACGAGGGTCGCCACATCGCTGCCGGTCGCGGGAGCCGAGACGATGACCTTCTTGGCGCCAGCGGTGATGTGCTTGCGCGCATCCTCCGACTTCGTGAAACGGCCCGTCGACTCGATGACGACATCGACGCCCAGCTCGCCCCACGGGAGGTTGGCGGGGTCGCGCTCCTCGAGAACGATGATCGGCTTGCCGTTGACGACGATACGGTCGCCATCGAGCTCGACGGTGGCGTCGAGGCGCCCAGTGATGGAGTCGTACTTCAGGAGGTGCGCGAGGGCCTTGTTGTCGGTGAGGTCGTTGACCGCGACGATCTCGAGGTCGCTGCCCTTGGCGAGGGCCGCGCGGAAGAAGTTACGGCCGATACGGCCAAAGCCGTTGATGCCGATCTTGACGGACACAGATATCTCCTGATGAGGGAAGGCACCTCGACGGTGCAGTGGAGGGGTGGAAGCCGGCAACCGGGCGCCCCGGGTTCGAGGCCCGGGACGCCGAGATCGCTACGACAGTAGCAGTAGGCCCGAGGTCCTCTCGCGGGCCTTTTCAAAGCGCGCGGAGACGTCGGCCCAGTTCACGATGTTCCAGAATGCCGTGACGTAGTCGGCCTTCACGTTGACGTAGTCGAGGTAGAAGGCGTGCTCCCACATGTCGAGCAGGAGGACCGGGACCGTCGCCGCAGCGAGGTTGCCCTGGTGGTCGTACAGCTGCTCGATGATGAGCTTCTCGCCGAGCGAATCCCAGGCGAGGATCGACCAGCCTGAACCCTGGATGCCGAGGGCGGAGGCGGTGAAGTGGGCGCGGAATTTGTCGAACGACCCGAAATTGTCGTCGATGGCCGCGGCAAGCTCGCCGACGGGCTTGTCGCCGCCGTCCGGCGAGAGGTTGTTCCAGAACACGGTGTGATTCACGTGACCGGCGAGGTTGAATGCCAGGTCCTTCTGGAGCTTGTTGACGTTCGCGAGGGTGTTGCCGTCGCGAGCCTCCTGCAGCGCGGTGAGGGCAGTGTTTGCCCCCGCTACGTACGTCGCGTGGTGCTTGTCGTGGTGGAGCTCCATGATCCGTCCACTGATGTTCGGCTCGAGGGCCGAGTAGTCGTAGGGCAGTTCGGCGAGCGTGTAGTCAGCCATGTGCGATCTCCTATTCGTGGTCGTCGTTCCCGTGCGACCCGCCGGCGTCTCGGCGTCCGCTGCGAGGCGGAGGAGGGCCGGGAGTGTCCTGAGCAACCCGTTCAGTCTAGCGAGCGGCCCCTCGCGCGTTCGGAGGGCTTGCCCTCTTCACGCAGCCGACGCTCAGCGTTCGTCGGATGCCTCCTCTCCGGCCCTAGAGGTCGCGGAGTTCAGCGGGCAGGTTCGCGTCGGTGCCCGGGATGTCAAGGTCCGAGGCCCGCTTATCGGCCATGGCGAGGAGGCGGCGGATGCGACCGGCGACCGCGTCCTTCGTCATCGGCGGGTCCGCGTGGTGGCCGAGCTCGTCGAGGCTCGCGTCGCGGTGGGCCAGGCGCAGGCGCCCGGCGTAGCGGAGGTGCTCGGGAATGTCGTCGCCGAGGATCTCCATTGCCCGCTCGACCCGAGCGCAGGCGGCGACCGCGGCCTGCGCCGACCGGCGGAGATTCGCGTCGTCGAAATTGACGAGACGGTTCGCCGTTGCCCGCACCTCCCGGCGCTGGCGCAACTCTTCCCAGCTTGCCACCGTCGCGGTTGCTCCCATGAGCGTGAGCATCGCGCTAATGCTCTCACCGTCGCGGATGACGACACGGTGCACGCCACGTACTTCCCGCGACTTGGCCTGCACACCGAGGCGGCCGGCCGCTCCGACGATCGCCATCGCCGCCTCGATGCCGGGGCAGACGATCTCGAGCGCGGCGGAACGCCCGGGGTCAGTCAGAGAACCCTGAGCGAGGAAGGCACCGCGCCAGAGAGCAGCCAACTCCTCCCGCGACCCCGTCGTGAGCCGGTTGGGCAGGCCGCGCACCGGGCGGCCTCGCTGATCGAGCAGGCCGGTCTGGCGGGCGAGCGTATCGCCGCCTTCGACGACCCGGACGAGCCAGCTCGTTGTGCGACGCGAGCCGCCGGCCGAGACGACGCTGCCGTCGCTCCGGACGCCATAGAGCTCGGCGAGGTCGCGGCGGACGCGCGTCGCCAGCGGGGCGGAGTCCAGTTCGACCTCGACCGCGAGGCGATTGGAGATGATGTGCAGTCCGCCGGAGAACCGGAGGATGGTCGCCAATTCGGCGGCACGGACGGTGTTCTTGCGCGAGACGATCGCGACCAGTTCGCCCTTGACGTCTGCGGTGAGGGCCACGGAGTCTTCCTTACGTCGGGTGCGCGGCGGAGCGCGCGGGGATCATTCTCGGCCGAGGTCGCGGTGCGCCACGCTGATGGCAACTCCCGGCAGCTCAGCGAGCCGGGCGGCGATGCGGCCGGCGACCGCGACGGAGCGGTGCTTGCCTCCCGTGCAGCCGACGGCGATGGTCGCGTGGCGCTTGTTCTCGCGCTGGTAACCGTCGAGCACGGGGCGCAGAGCGTGCGAGTACAAGTCGATGAACTCCTCGGCGCCCTGCTGGGCCAGCACGTAGTCTCTCACCTCTTCGTCGAGGCCCGTGTGCGGGCGCAACTCCGGGATCCAGTATGGGTTGGGCAAAAAGCGCGCATCAGCGACCATGTCGACATCGGTCGGGAGTCCGTACTTGAAGCCAAAGCTCATCACGGTGACCTGAAGCCCGGCGCGGCCGGCTTCAGCAAAGCGGTCGGTGATGCTCGTGGCCAGCTGGTGAATGTTGAGGTCGGAGGTGTCGATCACGATATCGGCGGACTCGCGCAGTTGCGCGAGTCGCGTGCGCTCCGCCGTGATGCCGTCGAGCAGGGTGCCGTGCCCCTGCAACGGATGCGGCCGCCGCACCTGCTCGAAGCGGCGTACGAGCACCGCGTCCGTTGCCTCGAGGAAGACCATCCGAAGGTCGACTCCGGCGCGGAGTTCGCGGACGATCTCGCCGAGGTCCTCGAAGAAGTCGCGTCCGCGGACGTCGACGACCGCCGCGATCTTGGGCAGTGTGTCGCCCGCGCGCTTCGCGAGGTCGACAAGCGGCCGCAGCATCTGCGGCGGCAGGTTGTCCACCACGTACCAGCCGAGATCCTCCAGCGCGTTGGCGGCCGTGGACCGGCCCGCACCGGACATACCCGTGACGATCAGCACATCCTGCTGCTCGCTCTCCGTGCTCATGTGCTCTCCGTGCTCGTCTGCTGTGCGAAGCGTCTGGCTTGTGACGTAGGTGATCAAGGTCGTCCGCGATGGGTGCCGGGCGCTCGCCGGCCTCCCGGGAGGACGGCCTCCAGCCTAGAGCGTGGCTCAGACGCTCGACCGGTCGGCGTGGAGGTAGGCGTGGATCGCTCCGGCTAGCGCCGGGCCGATCCCCTTGACCTCGGCGATCTCGGTCTCGCTGGCCTCGCGCAGCCGCGTGACCGAGCCGAAGTGCTTGAGCAGGTCGCGCACGCGCGTGCCACCGAGTCCCGGCACCTCGGCCAGCTGCGACGAGATGTCGCGCTTGCGCCGCTGTCGCTGATGCGTGATGGCGAACCGGTGCGCCTCGTCGCGGATCCGCTGGAAGAGGAACAGTGCGTCGCTGTTGCGCGGCAGGATCACGGGGAAGTCGGAGTCGGGCAGCCAGATCTCTTCGAGCCGCTTGGCGATGCCGCACAGCGTAATGCCCGTCACACCGGACTCGTCTAGCGCCCGCTGCGCCGCCGCGACCTGCGGTTGACCGCCGTCGACGATGAGCAGCTGCGGCGGGTAGGAAAACTTGCGGCGCCTCGCCTCGCCGGTCTCAGGGTCGATCGCTGCCGGCTCGACGGGCTCACGCAGGTAGGCGAGCCGCCGCGTCAAGACCTGGTGCAGCGACTCGGTGTCGTCGGTCGACTCCGCGATCGAGAACCGCCGGTACTGGTCCTTTCGAGGGAGACCGTCCTCGAAGACCACCATCGACGCGACAATGTTCGTGCCGCTGAGATGCGACACGTCGTAGCACTCCATCCGCAGTGGCGCCTCGCTCATCCCGAGGGCGTCGCGGATGTCTTCCAGAGCCTGGGTGCGCGCGGTGAAGTCAGCGGAGCGGCGGGTCTTGTAGAGCATGAGCGAGTGCTGAGCGTTCTGCGTCGCCGTCTCGAGCAGCGCCGCCTTGTCACCGCGCTGCGCGGCCCGCAAGCGCACATTCGCCCCGCGAATCCCGCCCAACCACTCCTCGAGAGCCTCCGTGTCCTCCGGGAGCTCCGGCACCACGACCTCGCGGGGCGGGATGTCGCCGGTCTCGTACGCCGCCTGAAGGGCGGTGTCGACGAGCTCGGCGGTGCTCATGTCGAGTTCCTTGTCGACGACCCAGCCGCGCTCGCCGCGGATGCGGCCCCCACGCACGCGGAACTGCTGCACAGAGGCAGCGAGCTCGTCGTGCACGATCGCGTAGAGGTCGACATCGACGTTGTCCTTGAGCACGACCGCGCTCTTGGCCAGCACCGCATCGAGAGCGGCGATCTGATCGCGCAGCTTGCCCGCGCGCTCATACTCCATCGCCGCCGCGGCCTCGCGCATCTCCTTGTCGAGTTCGCCGATCATGCGCCGGTCGTGGCTGCCCATGAAGGCGACGAAGCGGTCGACCATCTCGCGGTGCTCCGCGAAAGTGACGCGGTGGGAGCAGGGCCCGCCGCAGCGCCCGATCTGGGAGGCGAAGCAGGGCTTGCCGCTCTGCATCGCGCGCTTGTAGTTGGAGTCGTTGCAGGTCCTGATGGGGAACGCCTTGATCATCAGGTCGATCGTCTCGTGAATCGCCCAGATCTTCGGGTACGGGCCGAAGTAGCGGGCCTTTCCGATCTTGGCGTTGCGGGTGACCATCACCCGCGGCGCCTCGTCGCCGAGCGTCACCGCCATGTACGGGTACGACTTGTCGTCGCGGAACTTGACGTTGAAGGGCGGGTCGAACTCGTTGATCCACGTGAACTCAAGCTGGAGCGCCTCGACGTCAGTGCCGACGACGGTCCACTCGACACCGGACGCCGACGTGACCATCCGCCGGGTGCGCTCGTGCAGGCTCGGCAGCGGAGCGAAGTAGTTGCTCAGCCGTGCGCGGAGGTTCTTCGCCTTGCCCACATAGAGCACCCGGCCCCGGGCATCCCTGAAGCGGTACACGCCAGGAAGGGTCGGGATTTCGCCCGGCTTCGGTCGGAAGTCGACTGTCTGCGTCATGCCTCTCGCTCGCCTGTCACCGAGGTCAGCGAAGGATCTCGGAGAGGAACATGCCGGTGTGGCTGCCCTTGACCTTGGCGACGCGCTCGGGGGTGCCGACCGCAACAACCTGGCCACCACCCGCGCCGCCCTCAGGGCCCATGTCGATCAGCCAGTCGGCTGACTTGATCACGTCGAGGTTGTGCTCAATGGTGATCACCGTGTTGCCCTTGTCGACCAGACTGTTCAGCACGAGAAGCAGCTTGCGGACATCCTCGAAGTGCAGACCCGTGGTCGGCTCGTCGAGCACGTAGACACTGCGTCCATTCGAGCGGCGCTGGAGCTCGGTCGCGAGCTTGACCCGCTGGGCCTCGCCGCCGGAGAGGGTCGTCGCGCTCTGACCGAGGCGCACGTAGCCGAGGCCGACCTCGACCAGCGTCTTCAGGAACCGGTGAATCGCGGTGATCGGCTCGAAGAAGTCGGCCGCCTCGGCGATCGGCATGTCGAGCACCTCGGCGACGTTCTTGCCCTTGTAGTGCACGGTCAGGGTGTCTCGGTTGTAGCGCGCTCCCCCGCAGACCTCGCACGCGACGTAGACGTCGGGCAAGAAGTTCATCTCGATCTTGATGGTGCCGTCGCCCGAGCACGCCTCGCAGCGGCCCCCCTTGACGTTGAAGCTGAAACGGCCGGGCAGGTAGCCGCGCGCCTTCGCCTCCGTCGTCTCGGCGAAGAGGGTGCGGATGCGGTCGAAGACGCCGGTGTAGGTGGCGGGGTTGGAGCGGGGGGTGCGGCCGATCGGATTCTGATCGACATGGACGATTTTGTCGAGGTTCTCGAGACCGGTGACGCGGGTGTGCTTGCCCGGCACCTTGCGAGCGCCGTTGAGCTGGTTGGCGAGCACCCGGTAAAGGATGTCGTTGACAAGCGTGCTCTTGCCCGATCCGGACACTCCGGTAACTGCGACGAACGTGCCGAGCGGGAACTCCGCGTCGACCTTCTGCAGATTGTTGGCGTTCGCGCCGACGACCTTGATCATCCGCTTGCGGTCGATGGTGCGGCGCTTCTTCGGCACGTCGATCGCCCTGCGGCCGGAGACGTAGTCGCCGGTGAGGGAGTGCGTGTTCTCGAGCAGCGACGCATAGGAGCCCGAGTGCACGACCTTGCCGCCGTTGACGCCTGCACCCGGGCCGATGTCGACGATCCAGTCGGCCGTGCGAATGGTGTCCTCGTCGTGCTCGACGACGATCAGTGTGTTGCCGAGATCGCGCAGCTTGATCAGGGTGTCGATCAGGCGGCGGTTGTCTCGCTGGTGCAGGCCGATGCTGGGCTCGTCGAGGACGTAGAGCACGCCGGTGAGCCCGGAGCCGATCTGCGTCGCCAGCCGGATGCGCTGTGCCTCACCGCCCGAGAGGGAAGCGGCGGCGCGCGAAAGGTTCAGATAGTTGAGGCCGACCTCGATGAGGAAGTCGATGCGGGCGCGGATCTCGCGGAGCACCTGCGCCGCGATGTGGGCCTCGCGGTCGGTCAGCTCGAGCCGGCTCATGAAGTCCTGTGCGTCGCCGAGGCTGAGGTCGGCGACATCCGCGATGCTTGCGCCGTGCACCAGGACGGCGAGAACCTCGGGCTTGAGCCGGGAGCCCTTGCAGACCGGACAGGGGACCTCGCGGAGGAACTCGGACCAGCGGGTGCGCTGGACATCGGTCTCGGCCTGAACGAACTGGCGTTCGATATAGGGCACGACGCCCTCGAAGCCGGAGGTGTAGCTCATCTCGCGGCCATAGCGGTTCTTCCATTTGACTTTGACTTCGAAGTTGTCGCCGTGGAGGACGGCCTGCTGCACCTCGGTGCTGAGGCGCTTCCAGGGTGTCGCGAGCGAGAAGCCGAGGTCACGGGAGAGGCCGTCGAGCAGCTTCTCGTAGTACTGGAAGAGGCCCTTGCCCTGCGTGGTCCAGGGGATGATGACGCCCTCCGCGATGCTGAGGTCGGGGTCGCCCAACAGCAACTCGTCATCGACGGACATCCGGGTGCCCAGACCGGAGCATTCCGGGCAGGCGCCGAACGGGGCATTGAAGGAGAATGTGCGCGGCTCGATCTCGGTCAAGGAGATGGGGTGGTTGTTCGGGCAGGACAGCTTCTCGGAGTAGGTGGTCCAGGCGCCCTCGCCCTCGCCGTCGACGAAGTTGATCTGCACGATCCCGTCGGTGAGGCGCAGGGCGGTCTCGAGGGAATCGGTGAGGCGGCCGAGGATGTCGGGGCCGGCGACGAGGCGATCGACCACGACCGAGATGTCGTGCTTGTACTGCTTTTTGAGCGTGGGCGGGTCGCTCAGCTGGACGAGGGTCCCGTCGACCATCGCACGGGAGTAGCCGCCGGCGGTCAGCTCCTTGAAAAGGTCGACGAACTCGCCCTTTTTTTGTGAAACGACGGGACTGAGGATCTGGTAGCGGGTGCCGGACTCGAGTTCCATCAGCTGGTCGGCAATCTGCTGGACCGTCTGCGCCGAGATCCGCTCGCTGCAGATGGGGCAGTGCGGCACGCCAATGCGCGCCCAGAGCAGGCGCATGTAGTCGAAGATCTCGGTGATCGTGCCGACGGTGGAGCGCGGGTTGCGGTTTGTTGACTTCTGGTCGATCGAGACTGCGGGGCTGAGGCCCTCGATGAAGTCGACATCGGGCCGGTCCACCTGCCCGAGGAACTGGCGGGCATAGGCGGAAAGGGACTCGACGTAACGCCGCTGTCCCTCGGCGAAAATCGTGTCGAACGCGAGGGACGACTTGCCGGAGCCCGAGAGGCCGGTGAAGACCACCATCGAGTCACGCGGGATCTCGAGGTCGACGTTTTGCAGGTTGTGTACCCGCGCGCCACTCACCACCAGCTTCGATACCGACTCGTCAAGTGAGGAGACGAAACGGTGGAAGGAGGGAGAGGGGGTGGAGGAAGGGTCCGTAACGGCGTTCAGGATCGACACTCCGAAAGTGTATGCGGCACCACCGACATCGCTCGGAGCGTTCGCTGGCCGCTGATCGCGAAGCCCCTATCCCTGTGAATCACGAGAGGTGGCCCGCCTTCTCCATCTGCCTGAGTTCGCGCTTGAGTTCCTGGACCTCGTCGCGCAGCCGCGCCGCCAGTTCGAACTTGAGTTCTCCTGCGGCCTGGAGCATCTGCCCGTTGAGGTCGGCGATGATCGCCTCGAGATCGTTGCCGCCGTTGGCCGCCAGACCCTGTCGGCGCAGGTTGGGCGTGGGGCTCTTCTTCTTCGAGTCGCGCCCCGCGAGGAGCTTCGCGGTATCGGCCCCCTCGCGAGCGAGGGCATCGGTGATGTCGGCGATCTTCTTGCGCAGCGGCGTCGGATCAATGCCGTGATCGAGATTGTAGGCGACCTGCTTCTCGCGCCGGCGATCGGTCTCGTCAATTGCGAGGCGCATCGAGTCGGTGACCCGGTCGGCGTACATGTGCACCTCACCCGACACGTTGCGGGCCGCGCGGCCGATGGTCTGGATGAGCGACGTGGACGAGCGGAGGAAGCCCTCCTTGTCGGCGTCGAGGATCGCGACGAGCGAGACTTCGGGCAGGTCGAGTCCCTCCCGGAGCAGGTTGATGCCCACGAGGACGTCATAGACGCCGGCGCGCAGCTCGGAGAGCAATTCGACCCGGCGGAGGGTGTCGACGTCGGAGTGGAGGTAGCGCACGCGGACGCCGGCCTCGGTGAGGAAGTCGGTGAGTTCCTCCGCCATGCGCTTGGTGAGCGTGGTGACGAGGACGCGCTCGTCGCGCTCGGTTCGGCGCGTGATCTCCTCGAGCAGGTCGTCAATCTGGCCCTTGGTCGGCTTGACCACAATCTCCGGGTCAATGAGGCCCGTGGGCCGGATGATCTGCTCGACGATGCCATCGGCGATCCCCATTTCGTAACGACCCGGCGTCGCCGAGAGGTAGACGGTCTGACCGACGCGGGCCTTGAACTCCTCCCACTTCAGCGGGCGGTTGTCCATCGCCGAGGGCAGGCGGAAGCCGTGCTCGACGAGCGTCCGCTTGCGGGAGGCGTCGCCCTCGTACATCGCGCCAATCTGCGGAACGGTGACATGCGACTCGTCGATGACGACCAGGAAGTCGTCGGGGAAGTAGTCGAGCAGGCAGTGCGGAGCCTCACCAGACTCACGCCCGTCGATATGGCGGGAGTAGTTTTCGATGCCGGAGCAGAAACCAATCTGCTGCATCATCTCGAGGTCGAAAGTGGTGCGCATCCGCAACCGCTGGGCCTCGAGCAGCTTGTTCTGCTTCTCGAGATCGGCGAGACGCACCTCAAGTTCCTGCTGAATGGTGTCGATCGCGCGGTGCATGACGTCCTGGCTGGCGACGTAGTGCGAGCCGGGAAACACCGACACGGACTCGAGCTTGCGCACGATGTCGCCGGTGAGCGGATGCAGCGTGTACAGCGCCTCGATCTCATCGCCAAACATTTCGATGCGGATCGCGAGTTCTTCGTACATCGGGATAATCTCGATCGTGTCACCGCGCACCCGGAAAGTGCCGCGCGCAAAATCGACGTCGTTGCGCGCGTATTGCATAGAGACGAACTTGCGGATCAGACGGTCGCGGTCGACACGTTGGCCGACCTGTAGTGCCACCATCGCCTCGAGATACTGCTCCGGCTGGCCGAGGCCGTAGATGCAGGAGACGGTGGAGACAACGATCACATCGCGGCGGCTCAGCAGCGAGTTCGTGGTCGAGTGCCGCAGGCGCTCCACCTCGGCATTGACGGAACTGTCCTTTTCGATGAAGGTGTCGGTCTGCGGGACGTAGGCCTCTGGCTGGTAGTAGTCGTAGTACGACACGAAGTACTCGACCGCGTTGTTCGGGAAGAGTTCGCGGAACTCGTTGGCGAGCTGCGCGGCGAGCGTCTTGTTGTGGGCCAGCACGAGGGTCGGGCGCTGAACCGCCTCGACCAGCCAGGCCGTGGTGGCCGACTTGCCTGTGCCAGTGGCGCCCAGCAAAACGACGTCGGTCTCGCCAGCGTTGATCCGAGCGCTCAGATCGGCGATCGCCGCGGGCTGGTCACCGCTCGGCTTGTACTCGCTGACGACCTCGAACGGGTGCACGGCACGGGTTGGCTCCATGGTCTGAAGCGTAGCCGCGACCACCGACACTGCGGGCGCGGTGCGCTCCCGGCGAACGGTGCTCCCCGGGCCCGACACTGCGCGGTTTGCAGGGGTTTCGGCGTCCATCAGTCACGGGGATGCGGCGGAGAGCGCTCCCGCGCTCAGAAGTCCTGCACATCGCACGAGGCCCTGCGAATCGTACGGGGTCAGCGTGCGAGGTGCTCCCAGAGCGCGTCGGTGCGCATGAGCGTCTCGTCCAGGGTGCCGGAGGAGTCGACCACGACGTCGGCGAGGGCGAGACGCTCCTCGTCGCTCGCCTGCGAGGAGACCCGGGCGCGCGCGTCCTCCTCCGTCATGCCGCGTAAGGAGACCAGGCGCTCAACGCGGACCTGCTGCGGGGCGTGCACAACGACGACCTCGTCGAACTCCCCCGAGCCGCGGCCCTCAGCGAGGAGCGGGACGTCGTAGACCACCACGGCGTCCGGGTCGGCCTCCGCCGCCGCCGCGAAGAGGCGCTGCGAGAGGAGGGTCACCGCCGGATGGGTAATCGCGTTCAGATCCGCCCGCGCGGCCGCATCCGAGAACACGATCGCGCCGAGTGCTGCGCGGTCGAGCGCCCCGTCTGGGCGGATGACGGTCGGGCCGAACCGCTCAGCAATCGCCGCGAGCGCGGGCTCCCCCGGCTCGACGGCTTCGCGCGCGAGCCGGTCGGCGTCGATGACGACGGCCCCGTGCTCGGCGAGTCTGCGGGCGACGGTGGATTTGCCCGAGGCGATGCCTCCGGTGAGGGCGACGAGGTGCACGGAGCCACCCTATCCAGCACACGGCATGGTCGGGAGACGCCGAACGGCCAGCCCCGAGGGACCGGCCGTTCGATGCGATGTGCTCGTGATCAATTGGTCGAGGACAGCTTCTCGCGGAGCGCGGCGAGCGACTCGTCATCGGCGAGCGTGCCACCGACGGCGGACTCACCGGTGAAGCCGGTACCGACCGAGACGCCCTCGGAGACGGTGGCCGCCTCTTCCTGCGACTTGACGACCTGCGCCTTGTGGGCCTCCCAGCGAGCCTGTGCAGCGGCGTACTCCAGCTCCCACGCTTCGCGCTGCGACTCGAAGCCCTCGCGCCACTCGTTGGTCTCGGGGTCGAAGCCCTCGGGGTACTTGTAGTTCCCCTGGTCGTCGTACTCCGTCGCCATGCCGTAGAGAGCCGGGTCGAACTCGGTGCTCTCCGGGTCGACACCCTCGTTCGCCTGCTTGAGCGAGAGGGAGATGCGGCGACGATCGAGGTCGATGTCGATGACCTTGACGAACACCTCTTCACCGACCGAGACAACCTGCTCGGCAAGCTCGACGTGCTTGCCCGACAGCTCGGAGATGTGGACGAGGCCCTCGATGCCATCCGCGACGCGCACGAACGCACCGAACGGAACCAGCTTCGTGACCTTGCCCGGCGCGACCTGCCCGATCGCGTGAGTACGGGCGAAGACCTGCCACGGGTCCTCCTGGGTCGCCTTGAGCGAGAGCGACACGCGCTCGCGGTCGAGGTCGACCTCGAGGATCTCGACGGTGACCTCCTGGCCCACCTCGACGACCTCGGAGGCGTGCTCGATGTGCTTCCAGGAGAGCTCGGAGACGTGGACGAGACCGTCGACGCCACCGAGGTCGACGAACGCACCGAAGTTGACGATCGACGACACGACGCCCTTGCGGACCTGACCCTTGTGCAGGTTGTTCAGGAACGTCGTGCGGCTCTCGGACTGGGTCTGCTCGAGGAGCGCGCGACGCGACAGGACCACGTTGTTGCGGTTCTTGTCGAGCTCGAGGATCTTCGCCTCGATCTCCTGGCCGAGGTATGGCGTGAGGTCGCGGACGCGGCGCAGCTCGATGAGCGAGGCCGGGAGGAAGCCGCGAAGGCCGATGTCGACGATGAGACCGCCCTTGACGACCTCGATGACCGAACCGGTGACGACGCCGTCGGACTCCTTGATCTTCTCGACGTCACCCCACGCACGCTCGTACTGAGCACGCTTCTTCGAGAGGATCAGGCGACCCTCCTTGTCCTCCTTCTGGAGAACCAGGGCTTCGACGCTGTCACCCACGTTGACGACCTCGGAGGGGTCGACGTCGTGCTTGATAGAGAGTTCGCGCGAGGGGATGACGCCCTCGGTCTTGTACCCGACGTCGAGGAGGACCTCGTCGCGGTCGATCTTCACGACGATGCCTTCGATGAGGTCACCGTCGTTGAAGAACTTCAGAGTCTTTTCGACCGCGGCAAGAAAGTCTTCAGCAGACCCGATGTCGTTGATCGCGACCTGCTTGGTTGCCTTGTCGGTCGTTGCGGTTGTCATTAAGGGATGCTCCAGGATGGATAAGTCTCGGGCGGCGGTTACCGGCGGGCCTGATGGCACGCGTACACGGTGACCACCGCGATGGTGAGGGATGTGCCTCCCGCGTGACGGGTGACGCTCGTCGGGCCGGCGGACCGGTCCTCCTCGCGCGCTACAGGCACAGCGGCGCCACGGATGTGACTCCCCAACTTTAGTCATCCCGGGAGGTGCGTGGCAATCTGCCGACACTCGCCCGTGCGCCCTCAGCCTGCGAGGCTCGCCCGAAGAGTGTCCAGGCCCACTCCACCGAGGTCGAGCGCGCGCCGGTGAAAGCCTGCGAGCGAGAACGCTGCCCCCTCGCGGACCTCGGCGTCGTCGCGCAGCTGCTCCCAGATCCGCTGCCCGATCTTGTAGGACGGAGCCTGCCCCGGCCAGCCGAGGTAGCGGTTGACCTCGAAGCGCACGAAGGCGTCATCCATGTTCACATTGGCGCGCATGAACTCCAGCGCCGAGTCCGCGGTCCAGAGGTGATCGGAGCCGGGCATCCGCTTCTGCAGGTGCACCCCGATGTCGACGACGACGCGGGCGGCGCGCATCCGCTGACCGTCGAGCATGCCGAAGCGGTCGGCCGGGTCATCGAGGTAGCCAAAGCGCTCCATGAGTCGCTCGGCGTAGAGCGCCCAGCCCTCGGCGTGCCCGGACGTGCCGGCCAGCTGCCGGCGCCAGGTGTTGAGCCGCGCGCGGTTGTAGACGGCCTGCCCGATCTGCAGGTGATGGCCCGGCACGCCCTCGTGGTAGACCGTGGTCAGCTCGCGCCAGGTCGCGAATTCGGTCACGCCGGCCGGCACCGACCACCACATGCGACCGGGACGCGAGAAGTCATCGCTCGGGCCGGTGTAGTAGATGCCGCCCTCCTGCGTGGGTGCGATGCGGCACTCGAGACGGCGCACCTCCTCCGGGATCTCGAAGGCGGTGCCGGCGAGTTCGCGGACCGACCGGTCGCTCGTCTCCTGCATCCACTGCTGAAGCGCGTCGACACCGTGCAGGGTGCGTGACGGATCGGTGTCGAGGTGCGCGATCGCCTCGGCAACGGAGGCGCCGGGCAGAATCTCGCGCGCGATCGCCTCCTGCTCGGCCGTCATGCGAGCGAGTTCCTCGATCCCCCACTCGTACGTCTCGTCGAGGTCGACGACCGCACCGAGGAAATGGCGCGAGCGCAGTGCGTAGAGTTCGCGCCCGACGGCGTCCTGCTCGGAGGCGACGGGCGCGAGTTCGGCGCGCAGGAACCGGGCGAGCCCTGCGTACGCGGTGCAGGCCCGGCGGGCGCCGTCTTCCAGCCGCTGCGCGAGCGACGCGGGCAGCGAGCCCGCAGCTGGCGCGGCCTCGGCGGCCAGCGCGGCGAAGAAACCCCTGGGTGCGCCGATCTTCTCGGCCTGCTCGGCGACGAGCAGCACCTGGCGGCGCGCCGGAACGACTCCGGTACGGATGCCCTCGCGCAGGGTCTCGGCGTGCCCCGCGAGCGCGGCGGGTACGGCGAGCATCCGCTCGGCGACCGCCTCCCAGTCGGCGACCTCGTCGGTCGGCATCAGGTCGAAGACGTCGCGCACCTCCTGCGTGGGTGAGGCGATGACGTTCACGTCGCGCAACGGCAGTCCGGCCTCGTGGCTCTCGAGGGAGAGGCGCAACTCGGCGCCGAGGTCGGCAAGCGTCACGCGGTCGACGTCATCGACGGGCTCGGCGCGCTCGAGATCGGCGAGGGCGGAGGCGGAGGCGGCGCGTACGTGTTCGAGACCCGCAGGCGAGTAGTCGCCCAGACGGCTGTTCGCCTCGGGCCGACCGATCGCCGTGCCGAGGGTCGGGTCGAGGTCGACGAGCGTGTCGACCCAGCGTTCAGCGACCCGGTCGACTGCGGTGGGCTCGCGGGGGATGTCGGTGCTCATGCCTTCGAGCCTAGCCAGGGGCGCGCGCTCCTCGGGCGGCCGCATGCCGGTCAGTGGGCCGCCACGTCCCAGTTCGCGCCGTGGCCCACCTGTACCTCGAGGGGCACGCTCAGATCGGCGGCGCCCGCCATCCGCTCGCGGACGATGCCCTCGAGCGACTCCTCCTCGCCGGGAGCGACGTCGAAGATGAGCTCGTCGTGCACCTGGAGGAGCATCCGCGAGCCGAGCCCGCGCTCGTTGAGATCGGACTGGATCCGGATCATCGCGAACTTCATGATGTCGGCCGCTGACCCCTGGATGGGAGAGTTTAGAGCCGCTCGCTCGGCGTTGTCGCGGAGGACCCGATTGCCGCTCTGCAGGTCGGGGAAGGGCCGGCGGCGCCCGTAGATCGTCTCGGTGTATCCCGTCTCACGCGCCTGCTCGACGACGCTGCGGAGGTAGTCGCGCACGGCACCGAAGCGGACGAAGTAGTCGGTCATCAACTGCTTGGCCTCAGCGCTCGAGATGCGCAGCTGCTTGGAGAGGCCGAACGCGCTCAGCCCGTAGGCGAGGCCGTAGGACATCGCCTTCACCTTGTTGCGCATGGCCGAGGTCACCTCGCCCGGCTCCACGCCAAAGATGCGCGAGCCGACGAAACGGTGCAGGTCCTCGCCGCTGTGGAATGCCTCGATCAGCCCGGCGTCGCCGGAAAGGTGCGCCATGATCCGCATCTCGATCTGTGAGTAGTCGGCGGTGAGCAGGGTGCTCGCGTCGGCTCCGTGCACGAAGGCGGTGCGGATGCGGCGACCGACCTCGCTGCGGACGGGGATGTTTTGCAGGTTGGGGTCGTTGGACGAGATGCGGCCCGTCGCGGTTCCGGTCTGGTCGTAGGTCGTGTGAATCCGGTGGTCGTCGGTGATCGATTTTTCGAGCGTCTCAATGATTTGCTTGAGTTTTGTCGCATCGCGATGCTCAAGCAGCAGGCCGAGGAACGGGTGCGGATGCGATTCCTGGAGGTCGGCGAGGGCGGAAGCATCGGTCGTGTAGCCGGTCTTGGTCGCGCGGGTGCGCGGCATATCAAGCTCCTCGAAGAGGACCTGCTGGAGTTGCTTCGGTGAGCCGAGGTTCATCTCGTGCCCGATCTCGGCGAAGGCGCGGCTCGCGAGTTCGGCGGAGGTGATGGTCAGCTCCCCGCGCAGGCGCTCCAGAACATCGGCGTCGATTGCGACGCCGGAGAGCTCCATCGTCGCGAGCACCTGCACGATTGGCAGCTCGATGTCGACAAGCACCGACAGCATTCCTTCGCCGAGCCGCTCGGTGAGAGCGCCAACCAGCCGGAATGCGTACCACGCTTCGGTGGCAGGGCCCATCGGCTCGACCGTGGGGACGAGCTGATTCGGGTCGCCCTGTGCCATCGTCTCGTCGAGGTGCTGCGAGACCTGCCCGGCCAGGGTCGCGGGGTGGCCGGAGGGCTGGAGCAGCCAGGAGGCGACCCGCGTGTCGAAGGCGAGACCCCCCACCGGCAGGCCGGCACCGCGAAGCGCCTTGATCTGCGGCTTCGCATCGGCGAAGTACTTGGGTGCCGGACCTGCAAGCCAGTCTTCCAGCGCGGTGTAGTCGGGGCGTTCGGCGGCCCAGGGCACGAACGCCGTCTCCTTCTCTACCGCGAGACCGACGCCCTCGAGCCCATCGGCGCCGAGCTGCACCTGCACCGCAACCGGCGCCGAGCCCTGCGCCGAGACACGGTCGAGCCAGTGCGCCAGCTCCTCGTCGACCAGCGTGCGCACGGCAGGGGCAGCGGTCGTGACCACATCGCCCGCGAGAGCAGCGGCTGCTCCATCGACCCCCTCCTCGGCGGCGATCGTGAGCACGCGCTCCTGGAGCGTCTTGAACTCGAGGCGGCTGAAGATCTCGCGCACCGCGTCGGGGTCGATGGCACGGCGAGTGAGGTCGTGCGGGCCAAGCGGCAATTCGACGTCGGTCACGAGGCGGTTGAGACGACGATTGCGGAGCGCGTTCTCCTTCTGTTCGCGGAGCTTCTCGCCCACGACCCCCTTGATCTCCTCGGCGTGGGCGATGATGTCGGCGACAGTGCCGTACTGGTTGACCCACTTCGCCGCGGTCTTCGGACCAACCTTGTCCACTCCGGGCAGGTTGTCGCTGGTCTCGCCGACGAGCGCCGCAATCTCGGGGTACTGGTGCGGCTCGACTCCGTACTTCTCGAACACCTTGTCGCGGTCGTAGCGGGTGAGCTGCGACACTCCCTGGGTGGAGGGGTACAGCAGGGTGACCTCGGGGGTGACCAGCTGGATCGTGTCGCGGTCGCCTGAGACGACGAGGACCCGGAAGCCCGCCTCGGCACCCTGGCGCGCAAGCGTCGCGAGGATGTCGTCGGCCTCGAAGTCTTCCTTCGAGACCGTGCGAATGTTCATGGCGTGCAGGGCCTCCTCGAGAAGAGGGACCTGACCCTTGAACTCGGGCGGAGTCTCTCCGCGAGTGCCCTTGTACTCGGGGTACTCCCGCGTGCGGAACGAGTAGCGCGAGATGTCGAACGCGACGCCGAGGTGCGTGGGCTTCTCGTTCTTCAGCAGCAGGATGAGCATCGACAGGAAGCCGTGAATGGCGTTCGTGTGCTGGCCGTCGCGGGTCTGGAAGCTGTCGACCGGGAGCGCGTAAAACGCCCGGAACGCCAGGGAATGGCCGTCGACGAGCAGGAGGGTAGGCTGTTCCGGATCTGACACAGGGCCAGACTACACAGCGCCTCCGACACCGGATCGGGCCCGGTCGCGACCGTCCGCCGCACCGGCTCCGAGGCTCCAGGACGAGGAGTACCGTGACCGAGCAGCCCCCCAGCGAGACGTTCTGGATCCGCCCGCCGGCCCTCGATCTGGTCACCGCGATCGGTCGCGGCATGGGAGAACTCGCCGAGCGAATGGGCATCGTCTGGCACGAGATGAGCCCCCAGCACTCCGTCGCGTCGATGCCCGTCGAGGGCAACCGCCAGCCGGTGGGGATTCTGCACGGCGGTGCTCACGTGGTGCTGGCGGAGTCGATGGGCTCGATCGCGGCGAACGTGCACGCGGGTGCTGGCCGATTCGCGATGGGGATCGAGCTGAACGCGAGCCACAGCCGCTCCATCGCCTCCGGCTTCGTCGTCGCGACGTGCGACGCGATTCACCTCGGCTCGACGCTGACCACGCACGAAATCGTCGTCCGCGACGAGGCAGGCCGCCGCCTCTCGACCGTACGAATCACGAACATTCTCCGCGATCGGTAAGTCGTCCGTCCCGAGAGCACCTAGGGCCGGGTTTCTCCTCCGCGCCGGGAGGCGGAGGTCTCGCTGCCAGCGGCAACCGTCGGCGCTGTCAAGCCGTCAACGCTGTCAAGCACAGAGAAGATACGTACTATGCAGTCCCGAGCAGGGGTGACACTGGTGCGATGACTGTTCGTGATCTCCTCAAGAGCCTCCCGTCCCTGCCGCGGGAGCTGCCCGACTTCGATGCGGAGGGGGCGCCCGCCGACCCGATCGAGCTCTTCGCGCAGTGGCTCGAGGAGGCGAAGAACGCCGGGCAGCTACTCCCCCACGGTGCCACCCTGTCGACGGCCGCCGGCGACGGAACTGTCTCGGCGCGGATTCTCGTGCTGCGCGACATCGACACCACCGGCTGGGCGTTCTCGACGCACGCATCGAGCCCGAAGGGACGCGCACTGGCCGAGAACCCGCATGCGGCCCTGACTTTCTTTTGGCCCGTGCAGGGTCGGCAAGTCCGCGTCGAGGGCACCGTCGAACGGGCCTCGGCGCGGGAGTCGGCCGATGACTTCCGCCGCCGGTCCGAGGCCGCACGCACGGCGCTCCTCGTCGGTCGTCAGAGCGAGCCGATGCGGACCGCTCAGGACTTCGGCCTCGTGACTCTGCAGACGAGCGTCGCCGTCGGCTGCTCCCCCGCGACCCTCGACCGCGACTGGGCCGTCTACCGCGTGGTGCCGGAGCGGATCGAGTTCTGGCAGGGGTCGGCCGCGCCCGAGCAGGACCATGTGCGCCTCGAATACCGGGCGGGAACATCGGAGGCGGGCGACTCCCCGTGGGAGCGCACCCGCCTCTGGCCGTGAACGAACGGGCGCTACGCCTTCTTCGGGCTGAGCTGCTCGATGATCGCCTGGGCGACGTCGTGCATGGTGAGGCGGCGGTCCATCGACGCCTTCTGAATCCAGCGGAACGCCTCGGGCTCGGTGAGCCCCATCTTCTCGTTGAGCAGGCCCTTCGCGCGATCAACCAGCTTGCGGGTCTCGAAGCGCTCAACCATGTCGGCGACCTCGGCTTCGAGGGTGAGGATCTGGGCGTAGCGCGAGAGAGCGATCTCGATCGCGGGAAGCAGATCGCTGGGCGTGAACGGCTTGACGACGTAGGCGAGGGCACCGGCTTCGCTGGCGCGCTCGACGAGTTCTTTTTGGCTGAAAGCAGTGAGCAGGACGACCGGCGCGATATGCGCCTTCGAGAGGCGCTCGGCAGCGGAGATGCCGTCGAGCTGAGGCATCTTGACGTCCATGATGACGAGGTCTGGACGAAGCTCGGTAGCGAGTGCCACAGCGGTCTCGCCGTCTCCGGCCTCACCGACGACCTCGAATCCGTTATCGCGGAGGATTTCCACGATGTCGAGGCGGATGAGCGATTCGTCTTCGGCGACGACGACCCGACGGGGCGCGGTCGACGAGGGTTCCTGGTCAGTCACGCACGGAAGCCTACGGTATTCTCAGCAGGGTCGTGATGAGCCGGTGTGGCGGAATGGCAGACGCGGGGCACTCAAAATGCTCTGCCCGAGAGGGCGTGTGGGTTCGAGTCCCACCACCGGTACCGCGGGGCGGATTGACGCCGATCTCCCGTGACGCATCGCAGGCGGCTGACGGCGCCGTCTCACCTCGGGTCCGCCGCGAGAGATGACAACTGTCATGCCATACCGGTGATACCCCACTCTGCTCGAGGACCGGCAGTCCAGCCAACCTGGGCTGATGATCGCGTCGAATCCACTCTCGCCTCCGTTGATCGGCGATGCCGACGACGAGGACACCGCCGTGACCGTCGCAGGACTGGTCGTCGAGTACGGGCGCTCCCGCGCTGTGGACGGTATCGATTTCTCGGTCCGCCGGGGCGAGGTTTTCGGCCTGCTCGGCACGAATGGGGCGGGCAAGACCACAACCCTGGACGTGCTGGAGGGCTTCAGGGCGCCGACGCAGGGCTCGGTCCGGGTCCTCGGCGCCGACCCGCTCGTCGACCACGATCGCATCGCACCACGCCAGGGGATCATGCTGCAGGACGCAGGCTTCTTCGAGGACCTGACGGTGGCGCAGACTGTGGGCTCGTGGCGGCGCTTCTACCCTCGCTCGCGGACGATCGGGGAGTCGCTTGATCTCGTCGGCCTCGAACACCGAGCGCGCGTCCGGGTGAAGCAGCTTTCTGGAGGCGAGCGCCGTCGACTCGACCTCGCTCTCGCGCTGCTCGGCCACCCCGAGCTGCTGTTCCTCGACGAGCCGACGACGGGCATGGATCCGGAGGGCCGTCGCCGCTCGCTCGAGATCGTGCGCTCGCTTGTCGATGAGGGACTCACCGTCATCCTGACCACCCACTACCTCGACGAAGCAGAGCAGCTCGCCGACCGCGTGGCGATCATGCACCGCGGCACGATCCGCGTGCAGGGCACGCTGACCGAGGTGCTTGCTTCTCACCGCACCAGCACGGTCGCCTTCGAGACGAGGGCCCTCGGCACACAGCTGGAGGAGTTGCTGCGAGGATTCGCCGCTGACGTGCGCCCGAGCGCTGGGAGCAGCGCGGTGAGCTTCGCAAGCACCGGCCCACAAGCCGACCTCACCCGGCTCCTCGAGCGCGCGTCGCGGCTGAGCCTCGAGTTGGACGCGATCACGGTCTCGCATTCCTCGCTCGAAGACCTCTTCCTCACGCTGGCCACCGAGGACAACCCCCACGACGGAGGACACTGATGACCCCCCCTGCTGCGACGCACTCTGCCCTTCCCGCGATGCGCACCCTCCGCCTCCTGGCCGCGCACGTGGCCCTCAGCCAGCGCGTGTACTGGAAGGACGTCGCCTTCGCCCTGGTAGGAGCAGTCATGCCGCTCGCGTTCGGGCTTCTTCCCGCCGCCCTCGCCGACGTCGACGCGCGGATCGAGGGCGTGTCGGCGCGGTCATGGCTGCTCTCAGGCGGCCTGGCCGTCGCCCTCGTCTTCGTCGTCTACAACGTCATCAATTCGGCGGCCAGGAGGCGGGAGCAGCGCATCTACAAACGCCTGCGCTGCGCTCCCGTCCCCGCGCACGCAGTGCTGCTCGGGGAGGCAATTTCTAGCGCGATCCCGGCGGTCGTGCAGGTGACAGTGGTTATCGTCGCCGGACGCCTCTGGCTCGGCGTGGAGTGGCCGGCCAATTGGCCGCTCCTCATCGTGGTCGTACTGGTGGGGCTCACTGCCCTCGCGATGCTCGCCTTCGGAGTGTCGGGACTGCTGCCCTCGGGCGAGATCGCCACGTGGATCGTCACGCCCGTGCTGGCGGCCCTGCTCTTCTTCTCCGGCGCGTTCGCCACGATGCCGGACACGCCAGTCCTGGACTCTGTGAGGCCCTACGTTCCCTCGGCCGAGATCGTGGACACCGTGCGCACGGCCTACCTCGGCTACGACGTCTCCGGCTCCTCGGTCGGCGGGCAACTGGGCGTGATGGAGGGCTTCGGCTCGACCTGGCATGCCCTCGTGCTTCTGGGGGTCTGGGCGGGACTCGGGCTCATGCTCTTCAACTCCTTCTTTCGGTGGGACCCGCGGACGCGGTGACTGCTCGTCCCCGATCGGAAAGGACCTCACCGTGGACATCTCCACCTTCCTCAACCAGTTCGGTTTCGTGGCCGGAATTGCTCTCGGCGTCTGCGCCGGCGCGATCGGACTGGTGCGCAATCTCGCTCGTCGTCGGCGCGAACGCTGACCCTCCCCCCTCACAGCGCAGTGCGCCACCACTCGCGACACGTCAAAAACGGACACGACGCGACCAGCATCGACTCCCCTGACCAGGAACGACACGGGAGAGGCGAGTTCTGATCTGGTCACAGCATCTCTCGGTGATGCTGTCGCCATCTCTTGACGGCCGGAGGCGAGCTTTGCTTCCGTATGCTGCACGAGTGCACGAACTTGAGGGAACACCAGTGATCCGATGGCGACGGCTGTCGGCGGAATCGCGCGTCAGCTTCGTTGGCAGCGTCCTGATCGCTGTCTTCCTCCTCATCGTGTCGATGATCATTGCTACCAAGCCGAGTACCCCTCCGTCGCCAACCTCCGTCGCTGCGCAGCTCGGCCTCATCATCGTGGTGGCGATCGTGACCGTCGCGTCGGTGAGAGTAGCGTCCGGTGCTCCCCGCACAACTTCTCTCCTCCTGGCGCTGATCGTCGTTGGGCCCCTCGTCCTCGCAAGCGGATGGATGGCGGACTGGACTCTGAGCTGCGTCTGGGCCGCGTGCGTTTTTCTCGCCTACGGCGGTGGGCCGGGGCTGATCGCGCTCTGCGCAGTCCTGACGAACCTCGTCCTTGAGGTCTTCAGCACGCCCGACTGGTCGGTCGACGATCTGAGCCTGCTCGTGACGATGCCCGTGCTCACTGTCTTCGCGATGTACATCCCCATTCGCCTCGCCGTCGTCACCGACGGCCTCGTCTACACCCGCGAGGAGGTGGCGCGACTCAGGGTCGACGAGGAGCGCTACCGGATCTCGAGGGATCTGCACGACATCCTTGGCCGCACTCTTGTCGCCGTCTCGTTGCGCGAGCAGGCCGTGCTGCGCCTCCTCGAGCTCGGGAGCACTGACGAGGCTGCGGTGCAGCTGCGTGCGTCAAGCGCGATCGTGGCTGAGGGTCAGGCGGCGCTGCGCTCACTCACTAACGGACCCGTTTCCGCCGACCTCCACGTCGAGCTGCGCTGCGCGCAGGAACTCTGCGAGCAGGTCGGGATCGCTTGGGACAGCCGAATCGACGGCGCTGGCGACACAGAGACGCAGCGACTGGCTGCCGTGATCGTGCGCGAGGCGGTGACCAACATGCTGAAATACTCACGCCCTCGGCGCTGCTGGGTTCGGGTGAGCGAGGATGACGGGGTGCTCGAACTCTCGATCGCGAACGACGGTTGCCCGGTCAACACGGCGAGGAACACGCGCGGGACGGGGCTGCAAAGCCTCCGCTCGCGCTGGGAGGCGATCGGGGGCGTGCTGGAGGCCGGCAGTCCGGAGCCCGGGACGTTCCGTGTGCTCGCGCGGCTCCCCGTCGGCATCAGCGGCTTGCGTTCCTCAGCTGCGGTCGGCGTCGATGGGCGGACCTCACCCCCATCGACTCCCCCCGTCCACTCGGATCGATCGGGAGAGCTGACGTGAGGACGTTGCGCATTCTCATCGCCGAGGACATCGACCTCGTCGCGGAGGCGTTCGAGGTGCTGCTCGGCATCGAACCGGACTTCGAGATCGTCGGACGCGTGACGCGCGGCGACCTCGTCGTCGAGGCGGCCCTCCGGCTACGACCCGACGTCGCGCTGCTCGACGTCGAGATGCCCGGCCGCAACGGGATCGAGGCCACGGCCGATCTGCGGGCGGCGGGGGTCGACTGCGCGATTCTCCTGCTGACTGCCCTTCCCGGTCATGGACACGTGCCGCGAGCGCTCAGCGCCGGCGCGAACGGCTACCTGGTCAAGTCGACCACCGGCTCGCGCCTCACCGAGGGGATCCGGACCGTCGCCGCCGGCGGCACGGCGATCGACCCGCAGCTCGCGGCAGAAGCGCTTCGCGCGGGAGCCAACCCGCTTACGGAGCGCGAGATCGAGCTACTCCGGCACGTCGCCGCGGGCCGGCGGACGGCAGCGATCGCGGCAGCGATGCACCTCAGTCAGGGCACCGTGCGCAACTACCTGTCGAACGCCATGACGAAACTGAACGCGACAACCCGCTCCGAGGCCGTCACCGCAGCACGAACCGCCGGCTGGCTCTGAGCCGCGGCCCTGCGCGCGCACCTCTCAGGCGCGGGCGCGAGCGGCCCTGATGCCCCAGTCGGCGCCCGGGAAGCCCTGATCGTCTTCCTCGTCGCGCGGAGACGGCAGCGACCGGGAGGCGCTCGGAGCGGAGCCGAGGAGGAACTCGCCGACCGACGACTCCTCGAGGTAATCGAGACCGAACGCCCGAACCGACGCCTCGCTGTCGCCGCTGCCCAGACCGCACGCCCCGATCTTCATTGCTGAGGCGACGAGATACATCGTCTGATACAGCACCCCGACGTGCTTGAGCGAGACGGCGTAGGCAATCGAGCGGTACTTCCACTGCAACCGTTGGAACCGCGAGGTGATGGTGAGGAGCACGTCCGGCTGCACGGTGCCCCCGGCCGAGAGCGAGGCGGCCGCGAGCAGTGCTTCACGATCGGTCCCGGAGGTATCGAGCCGTCGAAGGCGGTGCGCGTCGGGCTCGTAGTGGTAGCTACCGGGCTCGAGACCTGCCGCACGACGCACGGTGAGATACAGCTCGAGCTCGTAGGCCGAGCCTCCGCTGGGATACGGGCGATGGGACGCCTGGTAGAGCAGGCCCGGGCCAGGCTCACGGACCGCCGAGACCCGCGCGGTCCGGAACAGGAACTCGCCGAGCTCATCCAGGGTCAGCGGCTGCTCGCCGAATGTCCTGCAGGAGTGTCGGGTCTCCATTGCCAGGAGGAGAGACGGATCGCGCTGGAGGACGTCGGTGAACGACGGCGCCGGCAAATCGATGAGCGGCCCCGCATGGCGCTCCCGGACGGCTGGCCGGGGCTCGATGCGACCGGTGTGCGGAAAAATCCCGCCGAACGGCTCCGCCGTGCGGCCGAACCGGGACCGGGAGTGAAAGAGCAGATCGTGGAAGTCCCACTGGCGCAACACCGGGTCGGTCTCGCTGGGGAACGTCCCGGATGTGCGCTCCGCCACCTCAAGGACGCCCGCGCCGAGCATCAGCTCCAGGATCTCGCGCGCGGCCGAGGCGGGGAGGACGCAGGCGAGCCGCCCCTCGAGGTCATCGACGCGAGAGGCACGCGCGGTCGCGGCGAGGAGGAGGCCCAGGCCGTCATCGAGGGCGATGACGCGAGACCCGGCGACGGGCGACTCCATAAGCAGCTCGTCGTTCTGTCGATGGCTGTACGAAAAGGGGCTAGAACGGACGAGGTCAGCCGGCTCGAGCGGCACCGGTTCGATCGGAGACTCCCCCGCCCGCAGGGGCTCGGCGAGCGCCAGAGTCCGGTTCCCGAGTCGGACGGCGGTGAGGACACATCCGCGGACCATCTGCGGCAGACGAGCGAACTCGGCGGCGAGTGACTCCTCGTCCAGGATCGAGGTGGCGGCCGAGTCGAGGTCGGCGAGGGCTCGGGACAGAGCCGACGAGAGCCCCGTCAGACGGGCTACCGGGGTGCCGCGGACGCTCACCGTGAGGCGACCGTCTCCCGAATCGGCGAACGCGACTCCCGGTCGCAGGCCGAGGGACCGAGTGCGGCTGCCCATCGGCGACGTGGGGACGCTCTGCGCGCGGGCGGTGAAGGTGCCCATCAGATGAAGATCCCGATCGGGTTCAGCTCGTCCTCGGGAGTGGGCGAGTCGAGCCATCCCCTCCGCACGGGGACCTCGTAGAGCCGTCCCGGCGCAAACCTCGGCCAGAAGTGGCGAAGACCCGGGACGATCACCCTCACCACGGGCAGGCCGATGTCGACGCGGGTCTGGTCCAGTACAAGCATCTCCATCCCCGCCTCCTCGACGATGCGCTGGGCGGTTCGCACGTCCGCCGCGAGATCCCCGGTCGACAGGTCCTCGTAGTCGCCAGAGCGGACCGGCTGAAGGGAGTCGTCTGGCGCGAGGAAAGGGTTGTCCTCGATGGTGGCGGTCTTCCAGAACTCCACCTGCGCCACGTCATCGAAGCGGTAGCTACCAGTGCCGTCCGACGGCATATCGGCCACCGGCGAGAGGAACTGGTTCATCTCGCTGAGCGCGCGTCCCACGGCGATTCCCAGGTCGAAGTGGCTGCCGAGGGCGAAGAGGATGTCCTGCGCCGGCTTGTCCGTCCGCCGACTCACGGCGACGACCGTGGGGATGCCCAGGTCGGTCGTGATGTCGAGTACCCAGGCTTCCCGTCCGAGCCGACGGTACTGCTCCCGCCACGCTGAGACGTACGGATCATCGAAGCTGTCGAGGTCGATCCGGCGCCGGCGGAGGCGGTTGTACCACCAGATCGCGGTCGCGTCGCGCTCCACTAGCTCCATGAAGCCCTGCAGCACGGCGTCCTCCAGCGACGAGCCGGCTGCGCAGCCATTGGAGTTCGATGAGGCGTTGAACGGGCTCGCCTCCGGCTGGAAGGCGTAGAACAGTGCGGAGGTGGGGACAAGGATGTGGCGCTCGCGGGTGAGCGAATACACCGGCGTCCACTCGATCTGTGCGTCCGGGTCGAGCTGATCGCCCACCCAGTGGAAGTGCGACGGGCGAGCGTTCCAGTCGTCGCGGTTGCGGAACTGCGCCTCGCTGAAGTGGTGCAGCGTGTTGGGATGCACAGCGCGGTCGGGGCCGAGCTCGCTCCAGCGGGCGAGTACCCGCGGCTCGTCGCCGTGGAAGAGGCCGGAGTAGCGCTCGATGGCCTCACCAAGGGCGCTCGCCTCGGCCTGAGCGCGTGACTTGCCTTTGCCGCAGCTCAGGCTTCGCAGCCCCGCCCGGAGATCGGCGAGACCCCGCATGGGGACGGCGAAGTTCTGACCGGCCGTATAGACGAAAAGGTCCTCGCCGTGGCGCGGCATCTCGGTGAGGTGGCTGACGGGCCCGGTGATCGGACTCACGAAGTGCCGGTAGCGGGCGGTGAAGTCCTCCGGGCTCATCGCGCGATGGCCCCCATCGCCCGTGGTCACGGCCGCTCGCGACTGCAACCGCACGGGCGCGGCCATCCTGTCGGTCTGGAGGGTGCTGTCGCCGCAGACGGCGCACTGCGGACGTGGGTCAAGTCGGTGGCGGACGGAGCGCAGGGTGCCCAGGTCCACGGTCGTGACGTCGCCCGCCCGGCGGGCATCCTCCGTGGGCACCTCGGCCGGACGAGCCAGCCGGACAGCAACCGCGTGCGCTGCGAGCGCGAGGGCCGCCGTTGTCCCGGAGGCGAGCCCGAGAGCAGTGGGCACCGGGTCACCGCACAGCGCCCCTCGCTGTCGGAAGTACGATTGGGAGAGATTCTTGCTGTGCAGGCGCACGTGCAGGCACTCGAAGCACGCAGTCTCACCCGGGGTGACCATCGGGCCGAACCACGCCGACTCACCGTACGGACGCACCGGCATCCACGGCAGGCCCCGTCGACATGCCTCGCGATTGATGCTCCTGAGCTCGGCACGCTGATAATCGTCGGTCACGACCAGGAGGAAGCGAGCCGACTCCGGTACCTCGCGCAGCTCGCGGTGGCGGGTGACGGGCAGGCCCGTCCCCCGAAGGGCGGCGTCGATGTCGAGTTCACCGGCACGACCGAGGGCGAGGACGTCGAGCGTCGCGGCGTCGAGTCGGCGAACTGCGTCGTCGGCGTCGAAGCCCAGCTGCTCGAAGTAGCCAGCGCGCGCGCTGTCGATTCCCGGGTCCGCCTCGATCACGTGGCCGGAGTTCAGCAGTGCTTCCACGGCGTGGTGCGCCGCACGCTCGCCCAGCACTGCGCCGAGCCGATCCACGACCTGGGCGCGGCTGAGCGTGCCATCCAGGAGGGGAAACGCGGCTGAGACGGCCGTACCGTGCAGTCGCTTACTTGCGCCGCGCTCAGAGGTGATGAAGACGCCGTCACCGGGAACGGGAGTGATGCTCTCGTCGCGGCGGAAACGCAGGACGGGGACGGTCATGGACGGACTCCTTGCGGGGTGAGAAGGGGGCAGGGTTCGAGATCGCGGCGGGAGGCCGACGCGACGAGCGAGGCGAGACGGTGCGGGTCGCGGGTGGCGACGCAGTGGAGACGACCGTCGCGCAGGAGCAGCACCTGATCGGCGCACAGGATCGTGCTGAGGCGGTGGGCCACCACGATCCGCGTCACCTGGAGTTCCGCGACCGCCGCGACCACTTCGGCCTCCGTCGTCGGGTCGAGGGCACTCGTCGCCTCATCGAGCAGCAGAACGGAGGGTGCGCCGACCAGTGCTCGCGCCAGCAGGATCCGCTGCTCCTCTCCCCCGGAGAAACCGCTGCGACCGTCGCTGATCCTCGTCTCCAGGCCCATCGGGAGGCTCGCGACGAGGTCATCCAACCCGGCGCGACGCAGTGCGAGTCGGATCGCCGCGTCGTCGATCCCCTCCCGGAAGCCGGTCACCGCCTCGCGGAGCGTGCCGCGCAGGAGTCCACCGCCCTGCGCGACGACGGCGAGACGCCGGCGCAGATCCTGCTCGGGAAGTCGGCAAACATCGACACCGTCGAGGAGGACAGCGCCGCCCTCGGGTGATGCGAGGCCGAGTACCAGGTGCAGGAGCGTTGACTTGCCCGATCCTGACGGACCGATGACGGCGACCATCTCGCCAGGGGCCACGCTGGCGCTCGCGCCGCAGAGCAGCGGAGTGGAAGCGCCGGGGAAACGGAAGTGGAGGTCCTGCAGGTCGAGACGCCCGGCGGCACCGCTCGCCGCCTGCGGCTGGGGCACAGCGGCCGACTCGGTCGTGCGGGTCTGCCGCTCCCCGCCGAGGACAGGCCGCAGGCGGCGGTCGGCAAGCGCGAGCGAGAAGAGCGCAGGGACCACGGGAATGAGCCGCGCGACCGCCGATCCCAGCTGGACGGCGAGGATCGCCAGAGTGCCGATCCCCACCGCTCCCCCGCCCGAGTCAAGGACCGCCGGGCAGAGCACAGCGAGGAAGATCGCCGGCGTCGCCTGCAGCACCGCGGTCGCCGGGTCGGCGACACGCAAGCCCGCACGGTCGGCGTCCTTCTGGCGGGTGAAGCTCGCCTGCCACTGCGCCTGCACGTGGCTGTGCGCCCGGAAGACCTCGACCTCGTCGCGTCCGATCAGGGCGGGGTAGAGAGTGGCCTGGGCCGACTCCACCTCCTGCATCACTGCGAGGTCCTGCTTCTGCTGACGATGGAAGAGCTGGAGCGCGACGGCACCGATGCCCGTCATAACGATGAGCGCCCGCGTGGCCAGCCACGGATCGATGACGGCGAGCATCATCGTTATCGCCGCGACCGAGAGGCTGGCCAGAAGCGCCTCGAGTGAGTGCGGGCCCAGGAGGCGACGGACCATGCTCATGCTGCCCGCGTAACCGAGCAGTTCGCGGATCGAGCGCGACGTGAAGAAGTGCAGAGGTTGCCGCAGGAGCGCCGACCACACCGACTCCTCCAGCCGGGCGAGGAGTCGCCGCTGCGCCGAGAGTCCGGCCCGATCGGCGACGATGCCAACGAGCGCACCGATGAGCACGAGAACACTTGCCGCTGTCAGTGCCTCGGCGAGCCTCCCCTGCGGGACCAGCACGATCGCGGCCAGCAGAGCCGAGCCGGTCAGGAGGGTCGCGGCGAGAGTCGCCGCCGCCGCCAGCAGGAGAGTCCAGCGCACGTCGCGCGCGGCCGAGCGAAGGTGAGGGGCCAAGACCGACCCCTGCGCCTCGCGCGTGGCGCTCATCGCGCGTCCACCCGCGCGGCTCCTGACCGACCCGCGGCCTCGTGCAGGCCCTCCCCGTCGAGCACGAGAAGGCGCGCCTCCGGGACGTCGGTGACGCGGTGAGCAACCGAGACGACGGTGCGGTCGCGCAAGCGGGCGAGGATGCGGGCAGCGAGCCCGTCTTCGACGGCGCTCAGAGCTTCATCGAGCAGGAGGACCGGCGCCGCACCCGCGAGCGCACGAGCGAGAGCGAGGCGTTGGCGCTCGCCTCCGCTGAAGTTGGCACCGCCGTGCACCACGGTGGCGTCGAGACCACCGCGTGAACGCACGACCTCATCGAGTTCGACCAGCCTGAGCGCCACGGCAAGCGCGTCGTCGTCAAGCTCGCGCCCGAAGGCGAGCGCGTCGCGGACGGTGCCGTCCAGGAAGAGGGGTCGCTGCGGGACGTAGCCGACCAGTCCTGGTCCGCGAGCGACACGGCCGGCTGCGGGCACGTCCACACCGGCGAGCATTCGCAGGAGCGTCGACTTGCCGACACCGCTGCGACCGGTGATCACCAGGTGCTCCCCCGGCTCCACATCGAGGTCGATTGCGATGGCGCCCAGGGCGGAGACGGCGCGGGTACAGCGCAGCGCTCCGGGAACTAACGCATCGTCTCTCTGCTCGACGCGCTGGGTGATCGGCGGGACGTCATCAAGGACGCCCCACGCCTGCCGGAGCGTCGCGGCCGAGGGCACGACCTCGAGAACGGCAGTGACGCCGGCGAGGACGACGCCCGCGAGCAGCGGAATCACCGCGACAGCGAGGGAATCTGCCGTGTCGAGCCACGCGACGACCGTCACCAGGGAGACACCCAGCCCGCTCACCGCCTGGTGTGCGCGATCACCGAGCATGAGGCGCCGCCCAAGGCGCTCGCCCAGTGCATCGCACTGTTCCTGCTCGTTCTGCCAGCGCCGGAGCAGGGCCTCGGGCGCCGCCTCCATGCGCAGGACGTCGAGGGCACCGAGGGAGTGCATCAACTCGCCGTCCCTGGCTGCCTCGGCCGACGAGACGGCACGGGCTAGCGCCGCCGCGCCCTCCCCTCGCCAGCGGCCTAGGAGACTCACCGCGACCGCCACAAGAAAGGCGACGAGCCCTGCGCGCGGCGCGATGACCGTGAGAGCCGCGACGGAGATGACGGCCGTGAGCACCGCAGTGACCGCGCGCACGGCGAGGGCGGCGGAGGACTCCACGGCCGAGTCAAGACGCTGCGGACGCGTGGCCACCTCGCCCAGGAACCGAGCACGGGCGAACTCCGGTGTCACGCGGATGAGCCGCGAGACGAGTTCACGAGCGGCAGGCCGAACCGTGCGGTCACTGATCGCCGTCACGGTTGCGGCTCCCCACCAGCCGGCCAGCGCGGAGGCCGCGGCGGCGGCGAAGAGGCAACCGACGAGCGCATCCCGCGGCCACTCCAGCGCCCCGCCTGCGCGCAGGAGGACCGCCATGCCGAGCACGGTTGCGGCAGCGACGGCGCTCGCGAGAATCGCGAGAGCGACGATGACGCGCTGGCCCGGAGCGAGCATCCGCCACAGTCGCCCGAACGCGCCAGCGGGAGCGCGACCGCCCTGGCGAAATGCGGAACCGGGGGTGAAGCAGAGGAAAAGGCCCGTGCACGAGTCGATGAACTGGCCGCGCGGCAGCAGCGAGCGTCCCGAGGCCGGATCGACGACCGAGACCGAGTGCGTCGTCACGCGATCGACGACAACGAAGTGATGGTCGGCTCGCAGGGCGATCATCGGCAGGGTCAGGCGGGCCACGAGGACTCCGCTGTCACCGATCAAGCGGTGGGCGCGTGCCTCGAGCCCCTGTCCGGCGGCGGCGCGGAGAAGTCCGGCCGCGCTGGTGCCGCCGCGACCCGTGCCGGAGGCAGCGACCAGCTCACCGAGCGGAACGAGGCGCCCGTGCGCGGCGAGCACGGAGGAGAGACAAGCCGGACCGCAATCGGCCTCCTGCGACTGAGGGACGAACGGCGCCCTCATGCGGCTCCTCCCGCGGCGACACTAATCCGCACCGGCAGCGTGATGGGCGTGTGGATGCTCGGGAGAGGCGTCCAGGCGAGGTCGTCGAACTCCGCGCTCACGCCGAGAGTCGCCAGTCGCAGGACGACCGCCGCCACCTGCTGCCGAGCGAGAGCCGCCCCGAGACAGCGGTGCAGGCCGTGACCGAAGGAGAGCGAGGGCGGGCGCTCGCCGGGGAGGAAGGCAAGCGGATCGGGGAAACGCCGCGGGTCGAGTCCGGCCGACGCCTGGCAGAGCACGACGCGGTCGCCCGGGGAAAGCCGAATGCCGGCGACCTCCGCCTTCGAGCGCACCGCGCGGATGGAGTAGGGCAGCGGCGGGTCCAAGCGGAGTACCTCGTCAACGAACGGGCCCGCACAACGGGGGTCGCGCGCGATCTCGGCTGCCCGATCGGGGTGCTCGAGCAGGTTCAGGGCGGCCGTGGCGACCGCGGCCGCCACCGTGTCGACGCCGGTCATGTAGAGCAGCATGAGGAGACCGAGTGCCTCGCGCGCCGTCACATCCCCAGCAGCGACGGCCACTTGCAGAGAGGCGCCGACCGAGTGCGCGGGCAGGGTCGGCGCGCTCAGGATCTCCCGCAGCAGCGCGCACACCTGGGTAAAGCCTCTCTCATCGATGGGCGGGGTGGAGGCCGCTCCCTCTCCGAGGTAGGTGGTGGTGACGCGCGCGAGCATCGCGTGACCCGCGCGATCGAGTGCCTCCCAGAGCGGACGGGGGGCGCCGATCAGGGTCGCAATGACTCGAGTCGAGAGCGGATCGGCGACGGCTGAGACGAGATCGACCGTGTCACCCGTCGCTGCCGCGTCGACGAGTTCGGCCGCGAGAGCCGCGATCTGCGCGTCGAGGGACGTCACGTTCCGCGGAGTGAAATGGCTGAGGAGGATGCCGCGCAGCCGGGCGTGTGCCTCCGGCTCGCGAAAGGGAAGGGTCTCGGCGAAGAGATCGACGAAGGAGGGCACGGCGTCGCGCACGGCCTGCGGGAACCGCGGAGTCGGCATCTGGACCGCGTCGGAGGCGGTGATCGCGCGGATCTCGTCCGCGCCATACACAGCGACGAGCCGACCGCGGCGCAGCACAAGGTGATCGCTGGCTGCCTCTGCGAAAAGTTGGCGGAGGCGGCGACCGCGCGGGCCGCCAAGACCCAGATGGGCGAGCAGTCGGGCCTCTCGACCGGGAGTCATCACGTGCCCCTTCTCCTTGCGCTCGTGGTATGGCGATCCGAAACCGCGGCAACTCCGTCGCACGGGGAGTTGCTGTCGTGGCGACGTGCGTGGTGGTTGGACAAACTCGGGGGCGGGGAGCATGCGAACTCCCATGGCCCCCGAGCGCCCGCCGATCAGCTACCGCAGCCGAAGGTGCCGAAGCTACCGGGGCAGCCCGCGCTGCCGAAGGTTCCGAAGGTTCCACCGCCCGTCTCAGCCTCGAGATCCTCGGTGCTCACCAGGGTCTCGATTTCGATGTCGTTCAGTGCGATGTTCTTGGGCATGACTGGACCTTTCTGAGGTTGGTCGACGTGCAGTCGACGGAGGGGGTGGTGTCCGGAATGGGGAGGGATTCCTCGGGCCGAGCAGCCATTCCGCCGCCCGTCGTCCGGATGTTCACAACGGTAGAAGCCGCCGGTCGCGAGCAGCACTGCCCCCTATCACCGGCTCACACGCAGCGCTGTCAGCGAGAGCGGATGACGGACGTCATGCGCTGACTGCCCCGCCGCGGCACGCAGAGTGGCATCGGCCAGCACCAGCGCGCCGCTGTACCGTGCTCGAATGAGCATCGACCCCTGGCCCCTGTTCTCGCTGGAGTTGCGCACGCCGCGGCTCGTGCTGCATCCGGTGCGCGACGCCGATCTCGGAGGACTCGGTGCCGCGGCCGTCGCCGGGATCCACGAGCCCGACCGCTCGCCGTTTCCCTCGCCGTGGGCGCAGGCACCGGCAGAGCGGCTGCCCGCCGAGCTCGCCCGGTACCACTGGTCGCTGCGCGCGCACACGTTGCCAAGCTCCTGGCGCGTCGCCTTCGCGGTGATCGAGGACGGCGTGGTCATCGGCTGCCAGGACATCGTCGCCGAGTCTTTCGCGGCGACGCGCACGCTCGCCTCCGGCTCGTGGCTCACGCACTCCGCGCAGGGGCGCGGACTCGGCCGCGAGATGCGGGCAGCGGCGCTACTCTTCGCCTTCGACCACCTGGGGGCAGAGGTCGCGGAAAGCGCTGCTCTGTCGTGGAATACCGCGTCGATTCGCGTGTCGGAGGCGCTCGGCTATCGTCCGAACGGCGTCCACCGCGTCGTCGGGCCGGACGGTAAAGGCGTCGAGGAGAGACGCTTCCGCGTTACTCCGGAGACGTTGGTGCGCCCAGATTGGCAACTCGACGGGACGGGGATCGACGGGGCACGCGCGCTACTCGTCTCGGTGTAGTTCCCCGGGGGAGAATGGGCGGGTGGCCTGAGCGACGACCTCCCCGACGACGTGGGTTACACCTCAACAAGCAGAAGTACAGCGGAGACGAAAGCGACTCCCACGGAGAGAAGGACACGAGCTGCCAGGCTCATAGACCGAATTCGAGCCGCAAGAGCAAAGGCGATAAAACCGACGCTGGCGCTCAGGCTGACCACAATGAGGGCAGTAGTTCCGGGCGGTACGAGGGAAGAGCCGTCCCGGCAGACTACCTTCGCGGGGAGGCTAAATTGCGCCACGACCGGTCCCGCACCGAGCGTCCGACACTCTTCACTCGCATCCCAGAAGCTTACAGCTCAGCCATTTACCACCAGACCAAGGGCGAGAAGCAGAAGACCAAGAAACAAACCCAGTACTTTCCAAACCCAGTACTTTCCAGGTATCTCGCGCCTGACTATCCTGTGTGTCAGGAATATCCTGTGTACGCAGAGTAGCTTCCTTCACACCTCTACAGGCCGCGCTCACTCAAGTGCTGCGCGCTCATTGATCTCATCAGCGACTGCTCAACCGCGCCCTCGCCACCGAATGGGCCTACGCCCGCCCCGACCTTAGCGAAGCAGCCAGAACCAATTCCAGCTAAAACTCCGCGAGACTCCCCCGCAGCCCGCCGCCCGGGTAGCCGCGGCGGAGGATCCCGCGACGACGCAGGATCGGCACGAGTTCGTCGAGCATCCGGTGCAGCGTGGTCGGGTGAAAGTCGCCCGAGAAGGCGAGACCATCGTTGTCCGCGTCCTCGCCCAGCTCCTGAACGAAGTCCGCTACCTCCTCCGCGGTGCCGACGAAGCCGCTCCGGTCGGCGATCAGGCCGAGCCGGGCCTTGGCGGTGAGGAGTTCGCGCAGCGGAGCATCCGGGCCAGCCTTCCCGTAGAGGCCGGCGACGCTGCCGCGCGACACGTGCTCGCCGAAGGCCGAGGGGTGCACCGGCCGGTCGAGGTCGAGCGCGGTGAGATCGGTCTCGAGGTCGCTCGACTGGCCGACGGCGATGGTCAGCAGCGCCTCCTCATCGGGGTGCGCGGAGGCGGCGACGAGACGTTCCGCCTCTTCCCGGCTCGCGACCACGACCGGCTTCACCACGAACAGCACGGTGAGGTCGTCGGGGTCTCGTCCGTGGGCAGCGACCGCGGCGCGCGCCCGCTCACGGTAGGCGCGAACGGCGGCGGTGTCGAGCGGGGCGAGGGCCAGCTGCACGCCGGACTGCGCGCCAGCGAAGTCGATGCCGCGGGGCGACCCTCCCGGCGACACGATCACCGGCTCTCCGGAGTCGAAGGGCAGAGCGTTGAGCGGTCCGTCGAAGGAGTAGTGGCGCCCGCGGTGCTGAACGGCGCGCAGGCGGTCACCGTCGGCGAAACGGCCTGTCGCCTCGTCCTGCACGAGGGCGCCGTGGTCCCAGCTACGCCAGAGCTCGCGGATGGAGTCCAGCCACTCGTGAGCGCGGTCGTAGGCGCCGTCATGCGGGAGCGGGTCGATGCCGAAGTGGCGACTGCTGCCCACATCAGTCACGACGTTCAGCCCGAGCCGGCCCTCACCGAGATGCTGGAGCGTGGCGAACTGCCGGGCGGCCTGGTAGGGGCTGTACGCCATCGGATTCACGGTCGGAGCGACTCCGAGGTGCCGGGTGGCGTCGAAGAGCGAGGGCGCGAGCAAGAGCGGGTCGTGCTTGGGTCCGCCGTACGCACGGCGCACCCGAAGGTCGAGGGTGCTCGCGGAGCCGAGCGAAAGCGCGTCCTCGATGAGGACGAGGTCGAACCCGGCCTGCTCGAGTTCCTGGGCACCCCGGCGGTAGAGGTCGGAGGTCGTCCAGGAATGGTCCCACTCCCAGGCGGGCTGCCCCCACGCTTGCGGGCCAAAACCGCGAGAGAGGAACCAGGCGAAGTGCTGCGGGACGCTCACGACGCCTCCGCCAGAACTCGCGCCAGGGTTACGGCATCGAGGCCGCGGGCCAGATCGGCCAGCAGATCCTGCACGTCCTCGATGCCGATGGACAGCCGGAGCAGCCCCGGCCCGATCCCGGCGGCGGCCAGCTGTTCCGCGGGGCGTCCAGTGTGCGTGGTGCTCGCCGGGTGCAGCACCAGTGAGCGGACGTCGCCGAGATGGGTCATCCGCGTGAACACGGAGAGCGAGTCCGAGAAGCGGCGCGCCGACTCCTCACCCCCGCGGAGCGTGAAGGAGAAGACCGAGCCTTGCCCGAGCGGCAGGAGCCGCCGCGCCAGCGCGTGCGACGGACTGGAGGCGAGGCCGCTGTAGTCCACGCGTGCGACCTCGGGTCGCCGCTCCAGCCAGCGGGCGATGCGCAGGGCGTTCCGCGACTGGTGCCGAACACGGAGCGACAGGGTCTCGAGACCCTGCTCGAGCAGGAACGAGGTGAGCGGCGAGACGGTTGGACCCATCCGGGAAGCGACCACGTCGCGGGCGTAGCGGAGGAAGGCACGGGCGGGGTCAGGACCGTGTGCGGCGAGGTGCGGGAAGGCCGCGGGGCGGGCCGTCCAGTCGAAACGACCGGCGTCAACGACGACTCCGGCGATGACGGCGCCGTGCCCGGCGAGGAACTTGCTCGCCGAGTGCACGACCACGTCGGCGCCGTGCTCGATCGGTCGGAGCAGATACGGAGTAGCGAACGTGTTATCGACGACCAAAGGGACACCGGCGCGGTGCGCGACGTCGGCGACGAGACCGATGTCGACCAGGTCGTTGCGCGGGTTCGGGATCGGCTCGATGAGCACGGCCCGCGTGCGTTCGGTGATCGCGTCCGCCCAGGCGGAGGAATCACCGGCGTCCGCGACGAAGGTCGTCGTGATGCCCAGGCGAGCGAAATTCTCGAGCAGGAGGTTGCGGGTGCCCTCGTAGAGGCTGGCCGCGGCGACGACGTGGTCGCCCGCCGAGGCGAGTGCCAGCAGTGCGACGGTGATCGCGGCCTGCCCGCTCCCGACGACGAGCGCTTCCACGCCGCCCTCGAGCGCAGCGAGGCGTCGCTCTACGGCGTCCGTCGTCGGATTGCCCACGCGGGTGTAGGTGTATCCGTCCGCGCCGGCGAAGCGCTCGCGCCCCTCCTCGAACGAGTCGAAGCCGAATCCGGCGGTGAGGTAGATCGGCGTGCGCCGCGCGTGCAGAGCATCCTCGACTCCTGCCGCGTGCAACTGCCGGGTGGCGAAGCCCCACTCCTTCGCAATGCTCGCCACGTCCGCCATGAGTCCCGCCTCCTCACCGCCGACCACCGGCGATGCTGCCAGGGTTCCACGGCGGGAGCTACGACAACGCGGTGTTACCCGCTGTGACGTCCCACGCGCTGCCAGGGGCACAGAGAGCCGCCACAGTCCACTCACCAGCCCAGCGTTCCACGCGCCCCTTTAAAGGGGCCGACCACGCGGGAGGTGATCCAGCCACCGTAAAAGACGCCCGGCTGCGGCTGCACCATCTCGCCGTCGACGGTGCACGAACCCATCCGCCCGGGGTAGAGCGCGACCATGTCACGGAGCGCTTCGAAGCCGGGCGCCGGCTCCGGGTAGGTCCAGCCCGCGCCCTCGGCCACCGCTCCCGCGCCACCCTTCACGGTGAGGTAGGCGGCGGTGCCCTTGAACTCGCAGTAGCTGCGGCCTGGCGCAAGCTCGAGAGCGCCCGGCGCGAACGATGCAGCGGGCAGGTAGTAGACGGGAGGGTGGCTCGTCTCGAGCACACGAAGCGCCTCGCGCGTCTCAGCGACGACGGCACCGCCCAGCCGGACGACGACGTGCTCGCCGGTGGTCTCGACCCTCGGCGGTCGCGGGTAGTCCCAGACGGATTCCTGGCCCTCGGCGGGCGGCACACGCTTCATCCCGATCACGCTACGCGCCAGGTTATGGGTGACCGGCCCCTCCCAGGCGATGCTCTGCAGGGCGATTGAGCATCCGTTGATCGCCGCCCGGGAGCCGCGGCCTCGCCCCGGTCGCGTAACGTCGTCCCTGTGCCGGAATCCCGAGACCGCGCACAGAAGGATTCCAGAGTGCCCACCGAATGCATCCACGGCCTCGACATCGCGCTCTGCGACGTCTGCTCCCCCGCCAAGCTCCCCGAGCCCGTCGGTCGCGCCACGCGCGCCCCCGCCCGGGTGCCCGGCACCTCCCGCGCAGCGACTGCTCGTGCTGCGGCTCGCGGCACGGCCAAGGAAAAGCCCCTGCCGAAGGTCGACATCGCGGCCCAGCGGATTTACCACGTCACCCACCTCGACAACCTCGAGGCGATCGTTGCCGCCGGTGCGATCCTCGCCGACCAGGTGCTCACCGAGCGTCCGGCGGTCGACGTGAGCGCCGACACCACCCGCGAGCACCGCCGAGCCGTGCAAGTGAAGGACGGCAGGAGCGTCGCGGGCTTCGTCCCTTTCTTCCTCTCCCCCGACGCCGCGCTCTGGGCCGACCTGCGCGGAGAACGCGTCGCCCCGCACTGGTCGCCGAGCGCTCAGGAGACGACGGCCTCGCAGTTCGTCATCCTCGTCGGCTCTCTCGCCTCCGCCTCCGTGCTGACTGATGGCGACGCCTCGCACGTGCTCACCCGCTTCAGCGAGGGCGACGCCCTCGTGCGCACCTTCGCGCGCCTCCTGGTCGATGAGCCGGCGCTGCGCAGCGCCGAGGCTCTCGTGCCCGAGCGTTTCCCCCTCGACGAGGTCGCGACCGTCGGCGTCGCCTCCGTCGCCGCCCGGAAACGGGTCAAGGCGCTCTTCGAGGGCGTCGATGCCTCGCCCCGGGTCGCGATGTACCCGCCGTGGTTCCACCCGGTCGTCGAGGAGGAGTGACGCTGCGTTAGTCCGCGTCCAACAGGTCGAGGCGTTCAGCGAGATAGCGGCGCAGCGGCATCAGGCCCTGCTCGCCGAGGCGGGGCGCCCAGCGCACCATCACCTGGGCATCGCGCAGTGCCAGCGGCTCCTCACCGGCTTCGAGGGCGGCAACGTCCGTTCGGAGGCGACGCCAGCCGTAGTTGACGATCTCGCCCTCGCGGAACGGACCGTCGAAGGCGGCGCGGCGAATTTCCCGACGCTCCTCCTGCGACTCCGACTGATTGTTGGCGTGCAGCGGAGCGACCGCGCGCGTCACGGAGCCAGTGGCAAAGAGTTCGCCCCCGTGACCAAGCAGCACGACGCCGAGGCGCCAGGCGCGAGTGACCGGAGCCATGACGGGCTTTCGACGAAAGCCGAGGATCGCGCGGGGGGTGCGCAACTCGGCGAGTGCCTGATCGGCGACGTGGCGAGCGTCGAGTTCGGCGGACACCTCGTGCAGGAGTGCCGCGAGATCCGCTGCGGCCTGCGCGGCACCGAGTGCTCCGGGCATCGTTCCTCCTCGGCTCGTCCCGCCAGCCTACGGGCGTCGTCAGCACCGCTTTCGCCGCGCTGCACCGCTACGATCACCTGACGACACCGAGGAGGACGAGCGATGCGCGTCATTATGATGGGCCCGCCCGGCGTGGGCAAGGGCACCCAGGCGGCCATTCTGGCCCGCGAGCTGGGCGTGCCAGCGATCTCCACGGGGGAACTGTTCCGCGCGCACGTCGCCGACGGCAGCGAACTGGGTCGGCGCCTGCGCGCGCTCGTCGAGACCGGGGAGTACGTGCCGGACGAGGTGACGAACGCCCTGGTCGCCGAGCGCATCGACGAAGCGGACGCCCGCGACGGCTTCATCCTCGACGGCTATCCGCGCACTCTCGCCCAGGTGGGCGCCCTCTCGACGATGCTCGACGAGCGCGGCACTCCGCTCTCGCGCGTCGTGCTGCTGACGGCAGACCCGGACATCGTCCTCGCCCGACTGCACGCACGCTCAGCCGAGCAGGGCCGCGCCGACGACGACCCCGAGGTGGTGCGGAATCGCATCGAGGTCTACGAGCGCGAGACGGCTCCGCTGGCCGACGTCTACGACGAGCAAGGCTTGCTCGCTCGGATCGACGGCTCGGCCGCGCAGGACGAGGTGGCCGCGCGGATCCTCGCGGCGTGCCGACCCGAGTGAGCCGGCCCGCCGCGACAGGAGGTTAGATCGCCGAAGCGAGGACCTCGTCGAGGGTGGCCGAGGCCTCCTCGTCCGTGCCCTTGAGGGCGAGCGAGAGTTCGGACACCAGGATTTGACGGGCCTTGAGGAGCATCCGCTTCTCGCCGGCCGAGACGCCACCCGCCTGCTCGCGACGCCACAGGTCGCGGACGACCTCGCTGACGCGGTAGACGCTGCCGCTCGCCATCTTTTCCTGGTTGGCCTTGAAGCGGCGCGACCAGTTGCTGGCCTCCTCCGCAACATCGCTGCGCAGGACGTCATAGACGGCCTGGACCCCAGCGTCGTCGATGATCTCGCGGACACCGACGAGTTCGGCGTTCTCGACGGGGAGGGTGATCGTCAGTTCGCTGGTGTGCACGTTCATGGTCATGAACGTCTTCTCGATGCCCTTGACCGAGCGCTTTTCGAGCCCGGTAATCGTCACCGCTCCGTGGTGCGGGTAGACCAGGGTCTCGCCGACCTCGAATGTCATCATGTCGTGCCTTTCATCGTGGGGCGTAGTGGGGGTGGGGAGGCAGGGTGGCACAGCGGAGCCGCGACGAGCCACGTCGGCAAAAGGGAGACGAGGTGCTCGACCAGCTCCTCGTCGGTGCCGTCGAGAGAGCCGGCGAGCCAGGCGCCCACGACGGCCAGCACGCCGCCGGCGGCGAACGTGACGGTGAACTCGGCATCGACGGTGCTCGGGACGTCGGCCCGGGCGAGCACAGCGCGGTGCAGGGCGAGGGCCGTGTCGAGAACGGCGTCGTCGGAGGCGACCCGGGCGGAGGCGCGAGCGCGCAGGCGAGCGTGGAACGCGTGGCGGTCGACCAGGCGCTCGACAAGGCGGGAGTAGCCACGGCGCAGCGCCTGCGCGCCGGTGCGGTCGCCAGCATCGCCCGCGGTGACGTCGGCGACCAGGAGGTCTTCGCGGAGCAGCGCGGATGCGACCGCGGCCGCGTCGTCGAAGTGCGCGTAGAAGGAGCTGCGGCTGATACCCGCCTCGCGGACGATGTCGCTCACGGCGATACCCTCGGCCCGCTCTCCTCCGCTCTGCATGACGAGGCGCTCGACCGCGTCGAACACCCGGCCGCGCGTGCGCCGACTGCGCGGATCTGCGGACCCGGGATGTGCAACACCCGAAGAAGAGGAATGGTCCGCCGGGTGCACGGGGGCGAGGCGAACGGAAGACATTATCACTACCATACCACTTCCCGGACAGGTGTTCGGAAAATCAGCTCAGGAGGCACCGGCCGGCGCGCGATCCAGCCGCGCGATGCGGTCGAGAGCGGCCTGGGGGTCGCGGTCATTCCGCGAGCAGCTCGCGCACGTCATCCGCTGTCAGCGCCCGCGCGAAGAGCTCGCCCTCATCGAGCACCGCGGTACTGAGCCGCCCCTTGCGCTCCTGGAGGCGCACAATTTTCTCCTCGATCGTGTCCTTCGCGACCAGCCGGTAGACGTTGACCCGGCGCTCCTGACCGATCCGGTGCGCTCGATCGACGGCCTGCGCCTCGGCGGCGGGATTCCACCAGGGGTCGAGGACGAAGACGTGGTCGGCTTCGGTGAGGGTGAGGCCGGTGCCGCCCGCCTTGAGGCTGATCAGGAAGACCGGCGCCGCCCCCGAGCGAAACTCCTCGATCACTCCGGCTCGGTCACGGGTGGAGCCGTCGAGCTGGACGAAGGGGATGCCGCGGCGCCGCAGCCGCTCCCCGGCCCGCTCCAGGTAGGAGGTGAAGGTACTGAACACGAGCGCCCGACGCCCCTCGGCAAGGACGTCGTCCAGCTGCTCGACGAGCACGTCGAGCTTGGCGGAGGGCACGTGCCGGTAGGCAGGATCGACCAGCGAGGCGTCGAGCGCGAGCAGGCGCAGGAGGGTGAGCGAGCGGAACACGGTGAACCGCTGGCGGTCGAGATCATCGACAAGCCCGAGGAGCTTGCGCCGCTCGCGCTGGAGGTAGCCGTCATAGAGCACGCGGTGGGCCGGGGTGAGCACGACCTCGATCGTCTGCTCCTGCTTCTCGGGCAGCTCCGGGGCGACCGCCTCCTTCGTGCGGCGAAGCAGGAAGGGGCGGATCCGGCGGCGCAGGCGCTCGAGGCGGCGTCGCGCGCCCTCCGCGTGGGGAAGCGTCCGCCCGTCCGACCGGCCCGGCCGAAGCGACGATCGAGGCGAGACGATGCCGATCGGCACCTGGGCGTGCAGGATCGGCCGGGTGTACTCCTCCCGGAACCTCCGGAGCGGAGGCAGCAACCCGGGGGCGACCAGCGCGAGCACGGCCCACAGCTCGTCCAGCGAGTTTTCGAGCGGCGTGCCGGTGAGGGCGATCGTGACGGGGGCGCCGATGCCTCGGGCCGCACGATGGGTCTGCGACGCGGGATTCTTCACGAACTGCGCTTCGTCGAGGATCAGCGCCGACCACTCCCGCGCCGCCCACTGCTCGCCGCCGAGCCGCAGCACCGCGTAGCTGGTGAGCACGACGTCGGCGTGGGCGGGGATCGCGGCGATCGACTCCTCCCGCGCGCTGCCGACGACGTGAACGCTGAGGCCCGGAGCGAAACGCTCGGCCTCCGCGCGCCAGCCGGACACGACCGAGGTGGGGGCGACCACGAGGAACGGCGCCCTGCGCGTGTCGGTGCGGCGCGCCTCCTCGACCGCGTGAAGCATCATCGCGAGCGCCTGCAGAGTCTTGCCGAGCCCCATGTCGTCAGCGAGGATCCCGCCGAGCCCGGCGCCCAGGCGGTGCACCAGCCAGGCGTAGCCCTCACGCTGATAGGGGCGGAGCCGCGCGATCAGCCCCGCGGGCGGCGCCACGTCCTCCGGGGAGCCGGCGGCCAGGGCGGCGGCGAGCACATCGCGCCAGGCGTCGGACGCGATGCTCTCGTCGGCCAACTCCTCCAGCTCGTCCCACAGGGCGCTCTGGTGCCGGCCGAGGCGCGGACCCGTTTCCCACTCGTCGAGCTCGTCGGCGCAAGCCAGCAGCTCGCGGAGCCGGTCGAGACCGGGGTGCGCGAGCGAGAGGTAGGAGTGGTCGACCAGTCGGATGCGGTCGCCGCCCGCTGCGAGAGCGCGAAAGAGCGGGAGGAACGGCACGGTCGCGTCACCGATCGTCACCACGACGCCGAGGTCAAACCAGTCAGCGTTCTCGGTGTCGACGGCGGTGATCGTGAGCGTGAGCGGCCCGTTCAGGAGGCGGTAGTCGGGAGCGGCTCCCTCCCGCTCGACGCGCACACCGCCCACCATCTCGAGTGCGGGGAGCTGCTCGACCACAAACACCGCCGCGTCGGCGCCCCGCAGCACGGTGGTCGCTCCCGGCTCCGGCACGAGCGTCGACCCCGCCTCGGCCAGGACCGAGCGCACCCGGCGCAGGACCGCCCGCTCACGCGCGGGGTCGGCCGTGCCATCGAGCTCGCTCGCGCGATCCGGCGTTCGCCGCCAGTGCCAGCCGACCCGCACCACCCGCCGGGGCTCGAAGGACACCGTGCAGACGAGGCGAGGCGGCTCGGGTTCCTCGAGCACCAGGTCGACGGCCTCCTCCCGCAGCGCGACACGGCTCCGCAGGGCGGGCAGATGCTCGCGGATGAACTCGGGCACATCCTGCGCGGGTACCGCGGTCGCGTCCGGATGATCGAGCAGCCGCAGCTCCTCGTCGCCGAAGGGCAGGGGTGCCGGGGCGAGGAGGAGTGACGACGGGTCGCCGCTCTCGACCGCGTAGACGCCGTGTCGCGCGACGGGCCGCGCCGACTCGAGCGGAAACTCCTCCCCGTCGATGCGGAGAACGGGCCGCAGGTGCAGGGTGCCGGAGTCGTCGGACACGCTCACCCCCACGTGCACAAGACCACCGAGTCGGACGCTGCCCTTCTCGGGCGCGAGCAAGCGGATGCCCGACTCCTGCGCCTGCTCGAGGAGCCGCCAGAGCAGCGGGCTCTCGTAGTCGTCAAGGTGGATCCAGTCGGGATCCTGCCCCAGATGTACCGTGCGGGTCGCGCGGTGCAGGGCGGCGAACTCGGCGAACCAGCGCTGGTGCCCCGGGTCGAGGGAGAGCCGATGGGTCTGGAAGTTCAGCGACTTCCAGGTGAGGGTCGTGCGGTTCCAGGCTCCTCCCCTGCCCTGGACCACGGGGCGCGTCGCAAGGCGGTGCTCCCGTCGCTCCTGCGGGTCGTACCCCCTGGCCGTGACCCGCTCGCTCGCCGGTGCACGCCACGGATCGTCAGCCCGACGCACGAGCCTCCGCAGCTCGAACTGCAGACCGATCGGCGTGAGCACGGTCGGCCTGAGCACGGGGGCTGTGCCGTCATCGACCGAGCCGCTGAGCTCACCGACGCGGGCGCGCCAGAAGGACGGGGAAGGCGACTCGGAGGGCATCGCCCCATGCTGTCACGCACCTCCGACACACTTCCCCGGGCACCCGCCCCCACGGCCGCGGCGGGCAGAATCGGAGGATGAGCAGCAGCGACTCCTCCGAGCCCACCGTTCTCACCCTCGGCAGCGACAGCCTCCGTCTCGCGCTGACCACCGCCGGAGCCGAGATGACGTCGCTCCGCGATGGTGAGGGCCGCGAGTACCTGTGGCAGGCGGGTCCCGAGTGGCGCAGGCACGCACCGGTGCTCTTCCCGATCATCGGACGCCTGCCCGGCGACACCCTGCATCACCAGGGGGTCGATTACCAAATGGGACAGCACGGCTTTGCGCGCGACCGCGTCTTCGACCTCGCCGGTGTCTCGGGCGACGAGGCCGTCTTCCGGCTCCGCAGCGACGACGCGACCCGGGCGGTCTTCCCCTTCGACTGGACACTGCTCGTCGCCTACGCGGTCACCGGATCGACGCTACGGATCACCCAGACCGTCGAGAATCGCGGAACGACCACGCTCGGAGTCTCGGTCGGCAACCACCCCGCGTTCGCCCTGCCGCTCCCGGGCGGCCACGGCGAGCACCGCATCCGCTTCGCCCAGCCCGAACCGGAGGGGTACCGCCGCGCCCCCGAGAACCTGCTGGTCGCCCAACGCCACCCCGCACCACTGACGAACGGAGTGCTGACGGTCACCGATGCGCACTTCGACGAGGGAGTAATGATCTTCGACGAGCCGCGCCGCCGCTCACTCCGCCTCGAAGCGGACGGAGCGGCCCACTCCATCGAGGTCGATACCGGCGACTTCGATGTGGTCGGCATCTGGAAGCCGGTCGGCGCGCCCTTCGTCTGTCTCGAACCCTGGAAGAGCATCCCAACCCCGGAGGGCTGGGACGGCGACATCATCGACAAGCCACGCCAGCTCGTCCTCGCCCCCGGCGAGCAGCGGAGGCAGTCCTTCAGCATCACACTCGTCTAGCACCCTCGCACCACAGCCGGATCGACTCGTCACGAAGGGCTGCCTTCGTCGTGCTGAAGCAACCGCTCGCGACGACTCGACACGACCGTCACCTCGAACAGGCGCGGCGGAAACGACCTGCTGTGGACTCAGTGGTCCCAGTTCTCGACGCGGTCGGTCGAACTGGACGAGCCGACGACGTGCACCCGCATGTCGTTGGTGGTGCCGGCGCGTCCGGGAGGCGACCCGGAGACAACGACGACGATCTCGCCGGGCTGGGCGAGGCCCTCGCGCAGCAGCACCGCGTCCACCTGCGCAAACATCGCATCCGTGTGGTTCACGCGCGGCGTGACGAATGACTGCACACCCCAGTTGAGCGCCATCCGGCGCCGGACGGCGGGCTCCGGCGTGAACCCGATGATCGGGATGCCGTGGCGCAGGCGGGTCATCCGGCGCACCGAGTCGCCCGACTCCGTGAACACGCAGAGGAACTTCGCCTCGACGAACTCCGCAACCTCAGCGGCCGCCAGGGTGACCGATCCGCCCTGGGTGCGGGGCTTCGATCCGAGCGGCGGAATCCGCTCCAGGCCGTGTTCCTCCGTGGATTCGACGATGCGCGCCATGGTCTGCACGGTGACGACGGGCCACGCGCCGACGCTGGTCTCGCCCGAGAGCATGACCGCGTCCGCGCCGTCGAGAATCGCGTTCGCGACATCGGAGGCCTCGGCGCGGGTGGGGCGCGGGCTCTCGATCATCGACTCGAGCATCTGCGTGGCGACGATGACCGGCTTCGCCCAGCGCCGTGCGAGTTCCACGGCGCGCTTCTGCACGATCGGCACGGCCTCGAGGGGAAGCTCGACGCCCAGGTCACCGCGGGCGACCATGATGCCGTCGAAGACGTCGATGATCTCCTGCAGGTTGTCGACCGCCTGCGGCTTCTCGATCTTGGCGATCACGGGAGCCTTGCGGCCCTCCTCCGCCATGATCTCGTGCACGCGGACGATGTCGCTCGCGCTGCGCACGAAGGAGAGCGCGATGATGTCGGCACCGAGGCGGATCGCCCAGCGCAGGTCGTCCTCGTCCTTCTGCGAGAGCGCAGGGACGTTGACGGCGACACCGGGCAGGTTGATGCCCTTGTTGTTCGAGACGTTGCCGGGGACCACGACCTCGGTGACGACGCGCGGGCCGTCGACGGCGGTGACGCGGACCGCGACCTTGCCGTCGTCGATCAGGAGCATGTCGCCCGGGTTCACGTCGTCCGGCAGGCCCTTGAAGGTGGTGCCGGAGAGTTCCTTGGTGCCGAGGACGTCTTCCGTGGTGATCGTGAAGACGTCACCCTCGGCGAGAGCGTACGGGCCGCCCTCGAACTTGCCCAGGCGGATCTTCGGACCCTGTAGGTCGACCAGGACCGCGACCGCGCGACCGGCGTCGTCCGCCGCCTGACGAACGATGCGGTAGACGCCCTCGTGGACGTCGTAGCTGCCGTGGCTAAGGTTCATGCGAGCCACATCCACGCCGGCGTCGATGATCGCACGAATGGTCTCGTACGACGACGTGGCGGGGCCGAGGGTGGCGACGATTTTCGCTCGTCTCATTGAGGGGGTGCTCCGTTGTTCTGTGCCCGGAGGCGCGTGGTTAGCAGGGAGGGTGAGCTGGTTTTCTGGCGGGGCGAGACTATCGCGTCCACGGGACTAGAGCGTGAAGCCGCGGTCGTTCGGACGCACAGGCGCGGGCAGTTGCGTGGTGCCCTCGAGATAGCGGTCGACTTCGGCCGCGACCGAGCGGCCCTCCGCAATCGCCCAGACGATCAGGGACTGTCCCCGACCGGCGTCGCCGGCGACGAAGACTCCGGGGGCGCTCGTCTCGAAGGCGTCCCCGCGCGCCACGTTGCCGCGCTCGGTGAAAGGCACCTCGAGCTGGCGACCGAGATGGTCCGACTCCGGGCCGGTGAAGCCCAGGGCGAGCAGGACCAGATCGGCCGGGATCTCGCGCTCGGTGCCGGCCCTGGGGACGCGGCGTCCGTCGAGGTACTCGGTCTCGGCCACGCGCACGGCGCGGACCTCGCCGCCCTCGTTCGCGAGGAACTCCACCGTCGAGGCGAGGAACATCCGCTCGCCGCCCTCCTCGTGCGCGCTCGAGACCTCGAACACCGTTGGGTCCATCGGCCACGGCTGGCTGTCCGGGCGCTCCGACGGCGGCTGCTGACCGATCGCCAGGTTCGTCACCGAGGCGGCCTTCTGCCGGTGCGCCGTCCCGATGCAGTCGGCTCCCGTGTCGCCTCCGCCGAGGATCACGACGTGTTTCCCCTCGGCGGAGATCTGCTCGAAGACCCGGTCGCCCGCGATGGCGTGGTTTGACTGCACCAGGTACTCCATGGCGAAGTGCACTCCGTCGAGGTCACGGCCCGGGATGGGCAGGTCGCGCGGCACGAGTGCGCCCGTGGCAATCACGACCGCGTCGTAGCGGGCGCGCAGGTCGTTCCAGGTGATGTCGGAGCCGATGTCGACGCCGGCGCGGAAGCGGGTGCCCTCGGCCTTCATCTGGTTCAGTCGCAGCTCAAGGTGCTTCTTCTCCATCTTGAAGTCCGGGATGCCGTAGCGCAGGAGCCCGCCGATGCGGTCGTCGCGCTCGTAGACCGCAACGGTGTGCCCGGCCCGGGTGAGCTGCTGCGCGGTGGCGAGGCCCGCAGGACCGGAGCCGACGATCGCGACGGTCTTGCCGGTCAGACGCTCGGGCGGGTGCGGCTGCACCCAGTCATTGCCGAACGCCTGATCGATGATCGAGACCTCGATCTGCTTGATGGTGACGGCCGGCTGGTTGATGCCGAGCACGCAGGACGACTCGCACGGCGCCGGGCACAGCCGACCCGTGAACTCCGGGAAGTTATTGGTCGCGTGCAAGCGCTCGATCGCCTGTCGGCCCTCGCCGCGCCACATCAGGTCGTTCCACTCCGGGATCAGGTTCCCGAGCGGGCAGCCCTTGTGGCAGAACGGGATGCCACAGTCCATACAGCGGCCCGCCTGGCGGCGCAGTACGGCGGAGTCGCCCTGCTCATACACCTCTTTCCAGTCCATCAGGCGCACGGACACGGGGCGCCGCTTGGGCAACTCCCGGTCCTGCACCTTCAGAAACCCCTTGGGATCAGCCACCGGTTACCTCCAGAATTCGTCCCCACACGACGTCGCCGTCAGGATCGAGCCCCTCCTCGGCAGCGGATGCGCGCGTCGCGAGCACCGCGGCGAAGTCGCGGGGCAGTACCTTGACGAAACGCGAGACGGTCCCGTCGAAGTCGTCGAGCATCCCCTGCGCCAGGGTCGACTCGGTTTCGGCGACGTGGCGCTCTAGCAGGTCGCGCAGGATCTCCGCATCGGCGCTGCCGAGCTCGGAGAGGGTCAGTTCGCCCGAGGCGAGGGCGTCGCGGTTGACGAGCTCACGCCGCAGGCCGTGGATGTAGGCGGTGCCGCCCGACATGCCGGCGCCGAGGTTCCGCCCGGTCTCGCCGAGGATGACCGCGAGGCCGCCCGTCATGTACTCGAGCGCGTGGTCGCCCACTCCCTCGACCACCGCTGTCGCACCGGAGTTGCGAACCAGGAAGCGCTCGCCGACCATCCCGCGGATGAACATCGTGCCCTGGGTTGCCCCGTACCCGATGACGTTGCCCGCGATCACATTGGCGGAGGCGTCGAAGGTGCTGCGACGGTCGGGGCGGACGACAATTTGGCCGCCCGAGAGCCCCTTGCCGACGTAGTCGTTCGAGTCGCCCTCGAGACGCAGCGTGATGCCCGCCGGGAGGAACGCTCCGAGCGACTGACCAGCGGAACCGCGCAGCGAAACGACGATGGAGTCGGCAGGCAGACCGTTCTCGCCGTAGCGGACGGTGACCTCGTGGCCGAGCATCGTGCCGACCGCGCGCTCCGTGTTCTTAATCTCGCGCTCGATGGCGACGGTGCCGCGATGATCGAGCACGTTCGCCGCGAGACGGATCAGATCGTTGTCGAAGTGCTGCTCGAGCTCGTGCTCCTGCGCGCGGCCGTGCCGGCGCGGCTCCTCCGCCGTGAACACGGGGCCCACGAGGATCGGCGTGAGATCGAGGCCGCTCGCCTTCCAGTGCTCGATCGCATGGTCGACATCCAGCAGCTCACGGTGCCCGACGATCTCGTCGATGCTCCGGAAGCCGAGCTGCGCGAGGTACTCGCGCACCTCCTGGGCGATGAACTCGAAGAAGTTGACGACGAACTCCGGCTTCCCGGTGAAGCGCTTGCGCAACTCCGGATTTTGCGTCGCGACGCCCACCGGGCAGGTGTCGAGGTGGCACACGCGCATCATGATGCAGCCCTCGACGATCAGCGGAGCCGTCGCGAAGCCGAACTCCTCGGCTCCGAGCAGAGCGCCGATGACGACGTCGCGGCCGGTCTTCATCTGGCCGTCGACCTGCACCACCACGCGGTCGCGCATGCCGTTGAGCATCAGCGTCTGCTGGGTCTCGGCCAGGCCGAGTTCCCAGGGAGTGCCCGCGTGCTTGAGCGAGTTGACCGGGCTCGCGCCGGTACCGCCGTCATGCCCCGAGACGAGGATGACGTCGGCGAGGGCCTTCGCGGTGCCGGCGGCGACCGCTCCGATGCCCGACTGGCTCACCAGCTTCGCGTGGATGCGCGCTGACGGGTTCGCCCGCTTGAGGTCGAAGATCAGCTGCTTGAGGTCCTCGATCGAGTAGATGTCGTGGTGCGGGGGCGGCGAGATCAGGCCGACGCCGGCGGTCGCATGCCGGGTGCGGGCGATCCACGGGTAGACCTTGGTCGGCGGCAACTGCCCGCCCTCGCCAGGCTTGGCACCCTGGGCGAGCTTGATTTGGATGTCGTCGGCGTGGGTCAGGTACATGCTCGTGACACCGAAGCGGCCCGAGGCGACCTGCTTGATCGCGGAGCGGCGCTCAGGGTCGAGCAGGCGCTCGGTGTCCTCGCCGCCCTCACCCGTGTTCGACTTCGCGCCCAGGCGGTTCATCGCGATGGCGAGCGTCTCGTGTGCCTCGGGCGAGATGGAGCCGTAGCTCATCGCTCCCGTCGAGAAGCGCTTGACGATCGCCTCCACCGGCTCGACCTCGTCGATCGGGATGGGGGTGCGCCCTGCTGTGTCGAGCCGGAACATGCCGCGGAGGGTCATCAGCGAGCCGGCCTGGTCATCGACCATCTTCGTGTACTCGCGGAACACGTCATAGCGGCGGTTGCGGGTCGAGTGCTGCAGGCGGAACACGGTGTCCGGGTTGAACAGGTGCGGGGCACCGTCGCGGCGCCACTGGTACTCGCCGCCGACCGCCAGGCGCTCGTGGGCGACGACCGCGCCGTCCTCGGGGTAGGCCGCGCGGTGACGGGCAGCGTTCTCCTCCGCGACCACGTCGATCCCGATGCCGCCGAGCTTCGAGACGGTGCCCGTGAAGTACTGGTCGACGAAAGCCTGGCTGAGCCCGACGGCCTCGAACGTCTGCGCACCGGCGTAGCTCGACACGGTCGAGATGCCCATCTTGGACATGATCTTGAGCACGCCCTTGCCGAGCGCCTTGATCACGTTCTTCACGGCCTTCTCGGGAGAGAGGTCCGAGATCATGCCGCTGCGCACCAGCTGCTCGCAGGTCTCCATCGCGAGGTACGGGTTCACCGCGGAGGCGCCGTAGCCGATGAGCGTGGCGACGTGATGCACCTCGCGGACGTCGCCGGCCTCGACCACGAGGCCCACGCGCATCCGGTTCTCGGTGCGGATGAGGTGGTGGTGCACAGCGGCCACCATCAGCAGCGACGGGATCGGGGCGAGGTCCTTGGTGGAGTCGCGGTCCGAGAGCACCAGGAACTGCGCGCCCGCGGCGATCGCCTCATCGGCCTCGTCGCACATCGCGTCAATCCGGTCTTGCATGGCGCGCGGACCCGCGTCGACCCGGTAGAGGCCGCGGATGGTCGTCGTGATGTGGCTGAGCGGACGCGGCGCGATGTGCTGGATCTTGGCCAACTCGTCGTTGTCGATCACCGGGAAGTCGAGGACCACCTGGCGCGCGTGCTCAGCGCCAGCGCCCAGCAGGTTGCGCGACGGCCCGAGCCCGAGGCGGAGCGACGTGACGACCTCCTCGCGAATCGAGTCGAGCGGCGGGTTGGTCACCTGCGCGAACGCCTGGGTGAAGTAGTCGAACAGCAGGCGCGGGCGCTTCGAGAGCACCGCGACCGGGGTGTCTGAACCCATCGCGCCGAGCGGCTCCGCACCGGCGCGCGCCATCGGCAGCAGCAGGAGGCGGACCTCCTCCTCGGTGTAGCCGAAGGTGCGCTGGCGGCGGTTGACAGACGCGGGCGTGTGCACAATGTGCTCGCGCTCTGGCAGGTCCTTGAGATTGATCCGGCCCTTCTCGAGCCACTCCGAGAAGGGGCCTGAGGCGGCGAGCTGCCCCTTGATCTCTTCGTCCTCGACGATGCGGCCCTGCTCGGTGTCGACCAGGAACATCCGACCGGGCTGGAGGCGACCCTTGCGGACCACCGTCGCCGGGTCGATGTCGAGCACGCCGATCTCGCTCGCCAGCACGACGAGTCCGTCGTCGGTGACGACGTAGCGGCCGGGGCGGAGGCCGTTGCGGTCGAGGGTCGCGCCGACGAGTTCACCATCGGTGAAGACGATCGCGGCCGGACCGTCCCACGGCTCCATGAGCATCGAGTGGTACTCGTAGAAGGCCCGGCGCTGGGGGTCGAGGGCGCCGTCCTGGTTCTCCCAGGCCTCGGGCACCATCATCATCACGGCGTGCGGGAGCGAGCGGCCGGCGAGGTTCAACAGCTCGACGGTCTCGTCGAATGAGGCGGAGTCGCTCCGGCCAGGCGAGACGATCGGGAACAGCGGCGAGAGGTCGCCCAGCTCGCGGCTCTTCAACTGCGACTGGCGGGCGCGCATCCAGTTGCGGTTGCCCTGCACCGTGTTGATCTCGCCGTTATGCGCGATCATCCTGAACGGCTGCGCCAGCGGCCACGACGGGAACGTGTTGGTGGAGTAGCGCGAGTGCACCAACGCCAGCTTCGAGGCGAAGCGCTCGTCCGAGAGATCGGGGTAAAAGGGCTCGAGCTGGAGCGTCGTCACCATGCCCTTGTAGACGAGAGTGCGACTCGACAGCGACATGAAGTACACCTCGAGCTCGCGCTCGACGCGCTTGCGCAGGCGGAAGGTCAGGCGGTCCAGGCGGACGGAGGCGAGGGGGACGCCGCTCTCGTCGGTCAGGTCGCTCGTGAGAAACAGCTGCTCGATCGCGGGCATCGCCGCGCGGGCGAGCGTGCCGATCTCGTCGGGCTGCACCGGGACGGAGCGCCAGCCGAGCACCGAGAGGTTCTCTTCCCGGGCGATCTCGGCGATCGTCGCCTTGACGCGCTCGCGCTCGAAGACGTCGACGGGCAGAAAGGCGTTGCCGACCGCGTACTGGCCGAGCGGCGGCAACTCGAACGGAGCGACCGCGCGCAGGAACTCATTCGGGATCTGGGTGATGATGCCCGCGCCATCGCCCGTCCCTGCGTCGGAGCCGACGGCTCCGCGGTGCTCGAGGTTGCGCAGTGCGTTCAGGGCGGCATCGATAATGTCGTGGCCGGCGGTGCCGCGCATGGTGGCGACCATCGCAAGACCGCACGCGTCCTTCTCGGCGGACGGGTCGTACATCCCCTGGGCCGTCGGTGCGCCGAGGAAGGGCACGACGGGGACCTGGGGCGATGGCTGGGCGGAGGCCATGGGAACCGTCCTCACGGGGGTGATGGCTGATCGGGACGTCGCTGGCCCGCGGTGGTGGAGGAGGGGCGGCTCCCCGATCGGGAGGGCCGCGGGACTGCCTCGGCGCGAGCGTCGCGCGCCATCGGCGGTGCCTGCGCGACAGCCCGCCCGCGGCAGCGCTCGTGGCTGCGCCGCAGGTGAGCGGTCGTGCGGGTATCGGGCACCCGGGTGGAGGTCGCGGAGGCTCCGCGACCTCCGTCAGGTGCGGGAGACCGTCGACTTCTCGGCGTCGGTGCCGGAAGAAGGGGTAGTGGCGTCGTCAGAGTCGGACTCGACGTCCTCGAATTCTATCTCAGCGGGAGCGGGCGTCCACTCGCGACCCGGCCGGTACGCCGACGGTTCTGCACCGGGGTGCTCGCGCTTCTGAATCACGACGATCACGAGGCCAATCACCACCGCCAGCAGAGCAGCCCAGACGTTGGTGCGGATGCCCAGGAAGAACTCGCTCGGGTCGATCCGGATCGACTCGAACCAGACGCGGCCGATGCCGTACCAGATGAGGTAGGCGGCGAAGACGGTGCCCCACTGCAGCTTGAGTCGGCGCTCCAGCAGCAGGATGACGGCGATGCCGACGACGTTCCAGAGAATTTCGTAGAGGAACGTCGGGTGGAACAGCGTGCCCACCGGCAGGCCGACGGGGAAGGCGGGGTTCGTCGGCTCGATCTCGAGGCCCCAGGGCAGCGTCGTCGGCAGACCGAACAGCTCGTGGTTGAACCAGTTGCCGAGGCGGCCGAGCGCCTGCGCGGCGAGCATGCCGGGCGCGAGGGCATCGGCGAAGGTCCAGAAGCGGACGCCGGTCCAGCGGCAGCCGATGAACGCGCCGACAGCGCCGCCGATCAGACCGCCGAAGATGGCGTTGCCGCCGTTCCAGATGCGGATGACCTCCCACGGGTCGGCCCCCGCGGAGAAGTAGTCGCCGGGATGCGTCAGCACGTGGTACGCGCGGGCGCCGACGATGCCGAGCGGCACCGCCCAGATGATGATGTCGAGCACGACCCACGGCTCAGCGCCGCGGCGCTTCAGGCGCTGGTTGGTCATGATCGTCGCCACGATGATCCCCGCGAGGATGCACAGTGCGTAGGTGTGGATCGCGAGCGTCCAGTTGCCGATCGTGAGGTCGTACTGACTCCACGCGTCGGGAGGGCTCGGGATGCTCAGCGGTACGGACACCGGTACTCGACCTTTCGAAAGAGGGGGTCCCCGGGCACGGCTGGACCGTGCCCCGGCGGGCATCCCGATTGTAGCGGGAGGCGATCAGCGCTCGGAGCGGGTGCCCTCGGCGAGGCCGCGCGACGTCTCAGCGACGGCGTCGACGCCTCCGGAGGCGAGAGCGCGCACCAGAGCGGAACCGACGATCGCGCCGTCAGCGTAAGCGAGGATCTCGGCGACCTGGTCGCCCGTCGAGATGCCGAGGCCGACGCAGGCGCTCTCGGAGCCGGCTGCGCGGAGCCGGTCGACGAGTGTGCGCGCGGCCGAGTCGACGTCGGTGCGCGCGCCCGTGATGCCCATCGTGGAGACCGCGTAGACGAATCCGCGGCTCTGCTCGACCGCCTGGCGCAGACGCTCGTCGGTCGAGGAGGGTGCCGCGAGGAACACGCGGTCAAGTCCCAGCCGCTCCGAGACGGCGAGCCACTCCGCGCCCTCGTCCGGGATGAGGTCGGGGGTGATGAGGCCGGAGCCGCCCGCCTCGGCCAGGTCAGTCGCGAAGCGTTCGACCCCGTACTGCAGCACGGGGTTGTAGTAGGTCATCACCAGGACCGGCGCGTCGACGCGCGCCCGAATCTCGCGGACCGCCTCGAAGCCGTGGCGCAGGCGGAAGCCGCCAGCGAGGGCGGCCTGGGTCGCCTCCTGGATCACCGGCCCGTCCATCACCGGGTCGGAGTAGGGCAGGCCCAACTCGATCGCATCGACGCCGTTCTCTGCCATGGCGACCGCGGCATCGATGCTGGTGGGCAGGTCGGGGAAGCCGACGGGCAGGTACCCGATCAGGGCGCCCGCCGCCTCCTCGTTCCGGCGCCGAACGGTCTCAGCGACGCTCGGCCCACGGCCACTCACGACTGCACCGCCCCCTGATCCATCAGGCCGAAGTAGTGCGCGGCCGTGGTCATGTCTTTATCGCCGCGACCGGAGAGGTTGACGAGGATCGTCGCCTGGGCTCCCAGCTCGCGGCCGAGTTCGAGGGTGCCGGCGAGGGCGTGCGCGGACTCGATGGCCGGGATGATGCCCTCCGTGCGGCTGAGCAGCATAAGCGCGTCCATCGCGGCGGAGTCAGTGACGGCGCGGTAGTCGGCGCGCCCGATGCTGGCGAGCCAGGCGTGCTCGGGGCCGATGCCCGGGTAATCGAGGCCGGCCGAGATCGAATGGGACTCGATGGTCTGGCCGTCCTCGTCCTGAAGGAGGAGGCTGCGCGCGCCGTGCAGGACACCGGGGCGACCCTTGCTGATGGTCGCCGCATGGCGCGGAGTGTCGATCCCGTCGCCTCCGGCCTCGAAGCCGACGAGGCGCACCTTGGCGTCGTCGAGGAACGCATGGAAGATGCCCATCGCATTCGAGCCGCCACCGACGCAGGCGGTGACGGCGGTGGGCAGCGCGCCGGTCAGTTCGAGCACCTGCTCGCGCGCCTCCTCGCCGATGATCTTCTGGAAGTCGCGCACGAGCGCCGGGAACGGGTGCGGGCCCGCGACCGTGCCGAAGATGTAGTTGGTGGTGCCGACGTTCGTGACCCAGTCGCGCATCGCGTCGTTGATCGCGTCCTTGAGAGTGCGCGAACCGGTGGTGACGGGGATGACCTCGGCGCCCAGCAGACGCATCCGAGCGACATTGAGCGCCTGACGCTCGGTGTCAACCTCGCCCATGTAGACGACGCAGTCGAGGCCGAAGAGGGCGGCGGCCGTCGCGGTCGCCACGCCATGCTGACCCGCTCCCGTCTCGGCGATGACACGCGTCTTGCCGATGCGCTTCGTCAGCAGCGCCTGGCCGAGCACGTTGTTGATCTTGTGCGAGCCGGTGTGGTTGAGGTCCTCGCGCTTGAGGATGATCCGCGCGCCGCCGGCGTGCTCGGCGAACCGGGGCACCTCGGTGATGATCGAGGGTCGGCCGGTGTAACTGCGGTGCAGCTCCATCAGCTCGGCCGCGAACTCGGGGTCGACCTTCGTTCGTTCGTACTCGGCGCTCAACTCATCCAGCGCCTCGACGAGGGACTCGGGGACGTAGCGCCCGCCGAACTCGCCGAAGTAGGGACCGAGTTCATCCCGGAGTGCCATGGGGTACCGCCTTACGGGGATCAGGAGGCCAGGAAACTGGCGAGAGTGGAGACGGGATCGCCACCGGTCACGAGGGCCTCGCCGACGAGGACGACGTCGGCGCCCGAGCGGCGGTAGTGCGCGACGTCGTCGGCCGTCTTGACCGCCGACTCGGCCACCTTCACCGCATCGGCCGGGATGCGGTCGGAGAGACGGCCGAAGAGGTCGCGATCGAGTTCGAAAGTCTGAAGATTACGCGCGTTGACTCCGATGAGTCGCGCGCCGAGGTCGATAGCCCGCTCGAGTTCCTCGGCCGAGTGGGTTTCCACAAGCGGAGTCATCCCCAGTTCGAGCACGAGCGAGTGCAACTCGGTGAGGAGGGGCTGCTCGAGCGCGGCGACGATGAGCAGGACGAGATCGGCCCCGGCGGCGCGCGCTTCGAGCACCTGATAGGGCTCGGCGATGAAGTCTTTCCGCAGGACCGGAATCGAGACACGCTCCCTGACCGCCTCAAGGTCGGCGAGCGACCCCTTGAAGCGGCGCTCCTCGGTGAGGACGCTGATCGCGCTCGCTCCCCCGCGCTCATACTGGGCGGCCAGCTCAGCGGGGTGGGGGATGTCGGCGAGGGCTCCGCGCGACGGGCTCGCGCGCTTGACCTCGGCGATGATCTTCACGCGGTCGGCGGGGGCCAGGGCAGCCAACGCGTCGAGCGCGGGCTTCTGGGCGAGGGCACGGGCCTCCACGACCTCGAACGGGGCACTTTCGCGGCGTCGAGCCGCGTCGGCGAGGGCACCAGCAGTCAGATCGGCGAGCATGTCAGACCCGCGCCTTCGGGTTGGCCTTCGCGCCATCGACGCCGTAGCCCGCCTTGGCGAGACCCATTCCGACGAGCAAGCCCACCACGACAAGGCCGGCGGACAGCCACACGACCACGGGCACGTCGAACCAGAACGCGATCGTGCCGATCGTGAAGCCGACCAGCATAATGACGACAGCCGTCCACGCTGCGGGAGAGTGGCCGTGGTTGTCGTCGTCGTGCTCGCTGCTCATGGGTCTCCTCCTGGGGTGCATCGGAACCAGAGCAGTCTAGCCTGCGGCTCCCTGGGAGCCCGGTCCCGTGGCGCTGCGTGAGGGGTCACATTCGCACCCGTTGTCACAGGGCGGGACGGGGCCTACCGGGACGCCTCGGCGCTCTCGACCTCGGTTGCGAACGCCGACTCGGCCTCAGCGCGCGGAGGTCGGATCGTCGCCGCGGGAGAGTTCGTCCCAGGAGACGACGGGGTCGATGTCACCGTCCTCGGTCGTCACCGTCGAGGCGCCGTGGCCGTAGCCGTCAGCGGGCTCGAAGCGGGACGCACCCTTCCTCGCGGCGCCCGGCCAGCGGCGCACCGTGACCAGCACCCCGACGCCGAGCAGGGCCGTGATCGCGCCGCAGACCAGCGCGACGACCGGCCAGGCGGTCGAACTCGAGGAGGCGACCAGCGCCGCGACGGACTGCTCGCCCGCGATCGCCGTCGCGTCGGTGACGAGCGAGGCTCCCGCCCGCACCGGATCGGCCAGCGCCGTCGCTGCGGCAAGGACCACAGAGCCACCGAGGACCGCCTGCAACAGCCCGAGCACGATGCGAAAGGCGGGCCCGGCGATGGCCAGCGCGGCCGCGAGAGCCAAGCCAGCAAGAGCGAGAGCCGACAGCGCGGGAGCGGCGACCGTCCCGACCACGTCGATCCGCTGGCCGTCGCCCTCCGCCGCCGCCGCGAGGACAAGCGCGAACCACGGCTGGGTCGACGCGGTGAGTTCGAGCGCGGCCAGGAGGACGATCCCGAGGATCGCCGAGTACTTCAGCCGACGCCCGCTCATCCGTCGATGCCGAGAGCCGTGAACGGAGTCAGCGGATCGACGTCGAAGCAGGAGTGCTCACCCGTGTGGCAGGCGGCTCCGACCTGCTCCACCTGCACGAGCACGGTGTCGGCGTCGCAGTCGAGCGCGGCTCCGCGCACGAACTGCGCGTGGCCGGAGGTGTCACCCTTCCGCCAGTACTCCTGCCGGGAGCGGGACCAGAAGGTGACCCGGCCCTCGGTGAGAGTGCGTCGGAGGGCCTCGCGGTCCATCCACCCCACCATCAGCACCTCTCGGGTGTCGTGCTGCTGGATGATCGCGGGCAACAGGCCGCTCGCGTCGAAGGCCGCCCGGTCGAGGACGGCGTTAAGGTCCTCGGGGGTCATCGGATCTCGATTCCGGAGGCGCCGAGCGCGTGCTTGACGTCGCCGATGCTCAGCTCGCGGTTGTGGAAGACGGACGCGGCGAGCACGGCGTCGGCGCCCGCCTCGACCGCTGGGGCGAAGTGCCGGGCGGCGCCGGCGCCTCCGGAGGCGATCACCGGAACGCTGCTCACCTCGCGCATCGCGGCGATCAGCTTCAGGTCAAAGCCCTGCTTGGTGCCGTCTGCGTCGATGGAGTTGACCAGTAGCTCCCCCGCGCCGCGCTCGACCGCCTCGGCCGCCCACGCCAGGGCATCGAGGGTGGTTTCGCGACGACCGCCGTGGGTGGTAACGACGAAACCGGAAGCCGTGGCGTCGCTTCGCTTGACATCGAGAGAGAGCACGAGCACCTGCGCGCCGAAGACGTCGGCGATCTCGCCAAGGAGCTCGGGGCGGGCGATCGCGGCGGAGTTGACGCCCACCTTGTCGGCGCCGTGCGCGAGCAGGCGGGAGACGTCCTCGGTGCTGCGGACGCCTCCGCCGACCGTGAGCGGGATGAAGACCTGCTCGGCGGTCGCCCGCACCACCTCATAGGTGGTGGAGCGGTCATCGACGGTGGCCGTGACGTCGAGGAAGGTCAGTTCGTCGGCACCCTGCTCGAAGTACAGGCGGGCGAGCTCGACGGGGTCGCCGGCATCGCGCAGGTTCTGGAAGTTGATGCCCTTGACGACGCGGCCGGCGGCGACGTCGAGGCAGGGAATGACGCGGACGGCGAGACTCATCGCTCCTCCTCTCTTACAGACGTGCGGCGTGGATCGAAGTGACCAGGATCGCGCGGGCGCCGAGGTCGTAGAGGCGGTCCATCACCTGGTTCATGTCGGCGCGCGGAACCATGACGCGCACGGCGACCCACTCCGGATCGTGCAGCGGCGAGACGGTCGGCGACTCGAAGCCGGGAGCGAGCGCGGTGGCGCGTTCGAGCAGGGCGACCGGACAGTCATAGTCGAGCAGCACGTACTGGCGCGCGACGAGCACGCCCTGGAGGCGACGCAGCAGCACCGGGATGCCCTCGGGCTCACCTGCGGCTGAGACAAGCACGGCGGTGGAGTCGAGGATGACCGGGCCGAAGATCTCCAGCCCCGCCTTGCGGAGCGTGGTGCCCGTCTCGACGACGTCGGCGATCACGTCCGCGACGCCGAGCTGGATCGCAGACTCGACCGCGCCGTCGAGACGGATCAGCGTCACCTCGACGCCGTGCTCGCGGAGGAAACTGCCAACCAGACCGGGGTAGCTGGTGGCGACCCGGAGACCGTCTATGTGCGTGAGCTCCGTGTACCGGCCGACCGGTCCGGCGAAGCGGAACGTCGAGTTCGCGAAGCCGAGGCTGGCGATCTCGCGCGCCTCGGAGCCGGAGTCGATGAGCAGGTCGCGGCCCGTCACTCCGACATCGAGGGCGCCGGAGCCGACATAGGTCGCGATGTCGCGCGGACGCAGATAGAAGAACTCGACGCCGTTGCGCTCATCGACGACGTGCAGCTCCTTCGGGTCGCGGCGGCCGGAGTAGCCCGCCTCCGCAAGCATCTGGCCGGCGGTCTCCGACAGGGAGCCCTTATTGGGGACGGCGACGCGCAGAAGCGCACTGGCGGGGATCGTGGTCACAGGATGTCCTTCAGGACTCAACGGCGGTTCGAGGGGCGGCACGGCTCCGCGGGGAGCGTGCGGGCGCGACGGCGCGGATCGGCGACGCACCCCGGCGAGCGGGGCGAGGCTCACAGATGTCGGTAGACGTCGGCCGTCGTCAGGCCCTTGGCGAGCATCAGCACCTGAAGGTGGTAGAGCAGCTGCGAGATCTCCTCGGCGGTGCGCTCGTCGCCCTCGTACTCGGCGGCCATCCACACCTCGGCGGCCTCCTCGACGATCTTCTTGCCGATGGCGTGCACGCCGGCGTCGAGCTCGCGGACGGTGCCCGATCCTTCGGGACGGCTGGCGGCCTTCTCGCCCAGCTCAGCGAAGAGGTCGTCGAAAGTTTTCACGCTGGAAGTGTATACGGCCCCCTGAGCGTGCACCGCTCAGGAGGCAGGTGTGCGGTGTGCAGGTGATTCATCCGTGAACAGGTGGTGTGGCTTATGGATCGGGGCGGGCAGCGCCGATCCCCTGCAGATCGCACGTGCGGACGATCGGAGGCCTCAGTGCAGGTGCGCGGTTGCCGTGTCGCGCAGGGCCGCGATCGCCGCCTCCGGGTCGTCGGCGCCGAAGACCGCGGAGCCGGCGACAAAGGTGTCGGCCCCCGCCTCCGCCGCGATCTCGATCGTGCCCGGGGCGATGCCTCCGTCGACCTGGAGCCAGACGTCGAGCCCAGTGCGGTTGACGACATGGCGGAGCGTGCGCAGCTTGGGCATCGTCTCCGCCAGGAACGACTGACCGCCGAAGCCCGGCTCGACCGTCATCACGAGGACCTGATCGAACTCGGGCAGCAGATCGAGATACTGATCCACCATCGTCCCCGGCTTGAGCGCCAGGCCAGCGCGTGCACCGATCGTGCGGAGGCGCCGGGCCAGGGCCACGGCGTCGTGCGCGGCCTCGGCATGGAAGGTGACCGAGTAGGCGCCGGTCTCGGCATAGTCGGGGGCCCAGCGATCCGGGTCCTCGATCATCAGATGCAGGTCGAGCGGGCGGGGCGAGACGTCCTGGAGGCGCTGCACCATCGCCAGCCCGAAGGTCAGGTTCGGCACGAAGTGGTTGTCCATCACGTCGACGTGCACCAGATCCGCCCCCGCAATGCGCTGCAACTCGGCCTCGAAGTTCACGAAGTCGGCGGCCAGAATACTGGGACTGATTCGCGCGCGCATGCCTCCACCCTAGGCGCCCCCTCCCCCTTCTCCCCCTCAGCGGAGCGGGACAGCGCGGAGGCGGAGGAGCTGGATGAACATCGCGTCGGTGCCGTGGCGGTGCGGCCAGAGCTGCACATGGGGCGTGCCGTCGGGGAGCGGGAGCGGGACGGATGTCACGCCCCGCAGCACCGCGGGGGTGTCGACGAACTCGAGCGCGTGCCGCTCCTGGGCGAGCGCCAGCACCCGTCGCGTCTCCCCCAGGTGCGGCGAGCACGTGACATAGGCGAGAAGTCCGCCAGGCGCCAGCGCCCGCACGGCGGAGTCGAGTAGCTCGCCCTGGAGCGTCGCCAGCGGTTCGACGTCGGACGCGGACTTGCGCCACCGCGCCTCCGGACGGCGCCGCAGTGCCCCGAGGCCGGTGCAGGGCGCATCGAGCAGGATGCGGTCGAAGGCGCCCGGCTGCTCAGTGCCGAGGGTGCGCCCGTCGCCGGTTCGAACCTCGACGGTGGGATCGACGGCCGCCAGGGCCTGTCGCACCAGTCCTGCGCGACCCGGCACGACCTCGTTGGCGAGCAGCGTCGCGCCCTGAGTGCGCGCCTCCGCCGCGAGCAGCGCCGCCTTGCCGCCCGGACCGGCGCACAGGTCGAGCCAGCGCTCACCTGGCTGCACCGGGCGGGCCCGCGACAGCGCGAGAGCGGCGAGCTGCGAGCCCTCGTCCTGCACGCGCACCCGACCCTCGTGGACGGCGGGGATCGTCTCAGGATCGCCGCCCGATCCGGTCAGGCCGACGGGAGAGAAGCGGTCGGGCTCGGCGTGGGGGACCTCGCCGGCCGAGGCGAGCCCAGGCAGCGCCACGAGGTTCACCCGCGGCGCGGCGTTGTCCGAGGCGAGGAGTGCCTCGAGTTCATCGGCCGCTCCCTCCGCGGCGAGGGCTCGGCGCAGGGCGCGCACGATCCAGACAGGATGGGAGCTGAGCGCGGCGATCCGCTCGTCACCCGAGGTCGCGGCAGCCGAGACCCGCTCGCGCCACTCCTCAGCGCTGGAGCGCGAGACCGTGCGCAGCACTGCATTCGCGAACGCGACGGCCCCTCGCCAGGAGACCGCCGCGACCAGCGCGACGCTCTCGTTCACGGCCGCGTGCGGAGCGACCCGGGTTGCCAGGAGTTGGTGCACGCCCAGGCGCAGCGCGTCGAGCACCGGAGCATCGATGCTGTCGACCGGGCGCCCCGCGGCGAGGGCGATCACGCGGTCGTAGTAGCCAGCCATGCGCAGCGTGCCGTAGCAGAGTTCGGTCGCGAGCCCGGCGTCCGCCGGCGAGAGGTCGGCCGCGCGGATGCGGGCGGGCAGCACCAGGTTCGCGTACGCGTCCGATCCGCTCACCGCGAGCAACACGTCGTAGGCGACCTGCCGGGCAGGAGCGGCGTCGCGGCGTTCACTCACGAGAGCACCGTGCTCTCGCGCAGGCCCCGCGCCCAGTCGACCCCGGGCATCGGCAGCTTCCCTGCGGGCTGGACGGTCACAAGCTCCACTACGCCGTCACCCGTGCCGACCAGAGCGCGCCGGGAGTCGAGCCGGACGGCCCCTGGTTCGAGCCCGCCCTCGGCGGCGCGCAGAGCGAGCACCTTGAGACGCGCGTCTCCGACGGCGGTCGAGGCGCCGGGTTCGGGCGTCACGCCGCGGACCAGGGCGAGGACCTGCGCGGTGGGCAGGTTCCAGTCGATCCGGCCGTCGGTGTCGTCCAGCTTCGGAGCGAGCGTGACCTCGCCGGTCTGCGCAGTCGCGACCGCGCTGCCCTCCGCCAGAGCGTCGACCACGCCGAGGGTGAGGTCGGCTCCCCCGCGGGCGAGCACCTCGAGCAGCTCGCCCGCCGTCCGCTCCCCTGCCTCCTCCGCCAGCTCGGCGTAGACGTCGCCGGCGTCGAGTTCGGCGACGAGCTGAAACACGCTCGCGCCGATCCGCGTCTCGCCCGCCATCAGAGCGCGCTGCACCGGCGCGGCCCCGCGCCAGCGCGGCAGGAGCGAGAAGTGCAGGTTGATCCAGCCGAGCCGCGGCACCGCCAGCAGCCGAGCGCGGACGAGGCCGCCGTAGGCGACGATCACACCGAGGTCCGGCGCGAGTTCCGCGATCCGATCGGTCGTCTCCTCGTCGAGGCGGTTCGCGCGGAGGATCGGGAGCCCCAGCTCCTGAGCGGCAACGGCCACGGGCGACGGGGTCAGCACGCGCTTGCGGCCGGCCGGGGCGTCGGCCCGCGTAACCACGGCGACGACCTCGTGCGCGGAGGCGGCGAGGGCTCGGAGGGTCGGGACGGCGGCGGCAGGGGTGCCGGCGAAGACGAGGCGCACGGGGTTCTCCAGGAGCGTCAGAGGATGTCGGGATCGTCGAGGCGGACCCGCAGCTTCGGGGCTGGCCGGAAGCGGCCAGGCGTGGTGGGCGGTCGGCGGCGCCGCGTCGCATTGCGGATGACGGCAGACCGGAGGCGGGCGGCCACCTCCGCACCGCGAGCGTAGTCGAAGCGCACGATGGCCCGGACCGAGCCGTCCTCGAGCCCGACCGGGCCGAGCACCTCGTGGCGGTCGCTCTCCTCGAGCGCCTCGAGCGCCTCCTCCACGGCGTGCGCGTCGCCCGTCACCGTCGCGAGCCGCACGGCGGGCGGGAAGCGCAGGGACCGCCGCTCGTGCAGCTCCGCACGGAGGTACTCCGCCTGCCGCCAGGTCGCCAGCGCGGTGGCGAGCCGACCGCCGACTCCGACCAGCAGCACGGGAGCGCCTGGGCGGGCGAGGGCGGCGGCGTTCGACCAGGTGCGCAGCGCATCATCGGCGACCCGCAGGCTCTCGCGCGCCAGCATCCGCTCGCCGTCGAGCAGGAGGATCGCGTGGTAGCCGCCGTCGGCTCGCGGCTCGGCGCCGCGCGTGGCGACCACGAGCGCGGGCTCGTCCGGGAGAGTCAGGACGGGGCGCTGGCCGTCGGCGACGATCACCTTCGCGCCCGGGAACGCCCGGCCCAGCTCCTCCGCGGTGCGACCGGCACCGAGCGACACCAGGCGCAGGCTCGTGGCCTCGCAGACCGAGCAGGTCCAGTCGGCCGCGATCAGCCCGCACCAGCCGCAGCTCGGATGTCCGCCCTCGGCGTGCACGGCGAGCGGACCCTGACAGCGGTTGCATCGCGCGACCGTGCGGCAGCGGGCACACGCGACGACCGGCGCGTAGCCGGGACGCGCGACCTGCACCAGCACGGGACCGGAGTCGAGCCCCTTCCGTGCTTCGCGCCAGGCGGACGAGGGGATGCGCGCGCCGGCGTCGTGCTCGTCCGCTGCCCACTGCTGCGCCGTCGGCACCACGTGCGGGCGCCGAGCGGGCCGCGGCTCGACTTCGGAAACGAAACCGATCTCGACCAGCCGTTCGACCTCGACCGTGCGCGTGTTGCCGAGCAGGACCAGCCCCGCTCCGCTCTGCTCCTGGCGCACCAGGGCCACGTCGCGGGCGTGCGCGTACGGCGCGAGCGGCTCGGCGAAGAGCGGGTCCCCGTCGTCCCAGAGTGCGATCAGACCGAGGGCGGCAGAGGGCGCGTAGAGCACAGAGCGGTTGCCGACGACGATCCGGGGCCCGGGATCAAGGCAGCGCAGGAATGCGGCGTAGCGCTCGGCGCCCTTCTGCCGCGCGTCGAGCCGCACCACCGCCTCCTCGGGGACGAGGGCGGCGAGGGCGAGTTCGAGCTGCTCCTGGTCGCGGTAGTCGGGGACCGCGAGGATCACATCGCGACCGGCCGCGAGCGTGTCGCGCGCCAGCTCGGCCAGGGTGACGGCCCAGCCGCCCACCCAGGTTCCTGAGACGAGCTGCACCGGTGTGGGGACGGCTCCAACGGCGAGGCGCGCGCCGTCCGCGAGGCCCGCACAGGCGTCGGCGGCGTACCCCGTCACTCCGCTCGCCTCGATCGCGGGAGTCGCGGGCGCCGGACCCGCCGCGAGGCGCGCCTTCTCGACACGCACGTGCCGCCGCGGGATGGCCACGCGCAGCACATCGCTCGCTCCGCCCGACGCGCGGTCGGCAACCCGCCGCGCGAGCGCCCAGACCTCCGGTGTCAGCACGACGAGCGGTGAGACCAACTCCTCGATCTCGCTCAGCGCGCCGACATGCTCCGACCCCTCTCCCGTCTCGACGACGAAAGCGTCGGCGATCCGCCCCCCGGTGCGCAGCGGCACGCGCACGCGGACGCCGGGGCGCACCTCGGCGCGCATCCGCTCGGGCACCGCGTAGTCCAGGAGCCGGTCGAGTTGCGGGAGCGGCGAGTCCAGGAGCACACGCGCGACGGCGTTGCCCGGTGCTGTCGCCATGGCCGCCGCTTCGGAGCCCGTTACGAGAGGCCCGCGGCGGAGCGCAGGTCATCGACGCGGTCGAGACGCTCCCAGGTGAAGTCGGGAAGCTCACGACCGAAGTGGCCGTAGGCCGCGGTCTGCGCGTAGATCGGGCGGAGCAGATCGAGCGCGTGGATGATCGCGGCCGGGCGCAGATCAAAGACCGACCGGATCGCCGCGGTGATCGTCTCGTCCGAGACAGTGCCGGTGCCGAAGGTCTCGACGTAGAGGCCGACGGGCGCGGCCTTGCCGATCGCGTAGGCGACCTGAACCTCCATCCGGGAGGCGAGACCCGCGGCGACCGCGTTCTTCGCGACCCAGCGCATCGCGTAGGCCGCCGAGCGGTCCACCTTCGACGGATCCTTGCCTGAGAAGGCTCCGCCGCCGTGACGGGAGGCGCCACCGTACGTGTCGACGATGATCTTGCGGCCGGTGAGCCCAGCATCGCCCTGGGGGCCGCCGATCTCGAAGCGGCCCGTCGGATTGATCAGCAGGCGCACCGCGGAGGAGTCGAGGTCGACGGTCTCGAGGACGGGGCGGATGACGCGGGCCTCGATCTCCGCGTGAATGGTCTCGGTACTGACGTGCTCGGCGTGCTGGGTCGAGAGCACGACGGTGTCGATGGTCGAGGGGGTCGTGCCGTCGTAGCCGACGGTGACCTGGGTCTTGCCGTCGGGACGGAGGTAGTCAAGCTCGCCCGACTTGCGCACGGCTGCAAGCCGCTCGGCCAGGCGGTGCGAGAGCCAGCTGGGCAGCGGCATGTACTCGGGGGTCTCATCGGTCGCGTAGCCAAACATGAGGCCCTGGTCGCCTGCGCCCTGGCGGTCGAAGGCGTCCTCACCCGCCTTGGACGAGCGAACCTCGAGCGCCGTGTCGACGCCCGCAGCGATCTCGGGCGACTGCTGACCGATCGAAACCGAGACGCCGCACGAGCGGCCGTCGAAGCCCTTGTCGGACGAGTCGTAGCCAATCTCGACGATGGTGTCGCGGACGATCGTGGGAATCTCGACGTAGCCGGTGGTCGATACCTCACCGGCGACATGCACCAGGCCGGTGGTGACCAGCGTCTCGACCGCGACCCGGCTGTGCGGGTCCTCGCGCAACAGAGCGTCGAGGATGCGGTCCGAGATCTGGTCGCAGATCTTGTCCGGGTGGCCCTCGGTGACCGACTCGGAGGTGAACAGGCGGAGGGGACCGGAGATCATGCTTCTCTTCTCGTCCCGGCGTCGTGCTGGCCGGGGTCGTTCGTGCCGGTGACGGCGGGACGGGCGGGCGCGTGATGCCTCCGCGAGCAGTCAGGAGAGGCCTAGCGCGCGACCACGTCGAGGACGCGATCAGCCACCGACGCCTTGCTGCCGGAAGCCTCGCTCACTATATCGCCGGCCCGATCGAGCACCACGACGGTATTGCTGTCGCTCTGGAAACCCTCGGCCCAACCGACCCTGTTCACCACGAGCAGGTCGCAGCCCTTCCGCGCGATCTTGGCGCGGCCGAGCGCCAGCATCGCCTCACGGTCGGGTTCGGTCTCGGCGGCGAAGCCGACGACGAGCTGTCCCTCCCGCTTGACTGCGGCGATCTCGGCGAGGATGTCTGGATTCTTCACCAGTTCGAGGGTCAGCCGGTCGCCCTGCTGCTCCTTGGTGATCTTCGCGTCGGCGATGGCGGCGGGCCGGTAGTCGGCGACGGCCGCGGCCATGATGACGATGTCGGCGTCGGGAGCCGCCGCGAGGGCCGCCTCCCGCAGCTCGAGCGCGGTGCCCACCTGCTGCACCGACACGCCCTGCGGCGCCTCGATGTCGAGGTTGGCCGCGAGGAGGGTGACCCGCGCCCCGCGTGCAGCGGCGGCCAATGCCAGCGCGACACCTTGACGCCCGCTGGAGCGATTGCCGACGAAGCGCACCGGGTCAAGCGGCTCGCGGGTGCCACCGGCGGTCACGAGGACCCGTAGGCCCTCGAGATCGCGGCGCGCACCTGCCGCGCGGGCCTGGATGGCGAGGGCCTCGGCGACGATCGTCTCCGGCTCCTCCATGCGTCCTGGCCCCGAGTCGGCGCCGGTGAGGCGGCCGACCGCCGGGCCGATCACGTGCACCCCGCGCGAGCGGAGGGTCGCCAGGTTGGCGACGGTCGCGGCGTTCGCCCACATCTCACTGTGCATTGCCGGAGCGACGACGATCGGCGCGGTGCTGGCGAGCACCGTGTTACCGAGCAGGTCGTCGGCGAGCCCCGCTGCCAGCTTGGCGAGGGTGTGCGCCGTGGCCGGAGCGATCACGATGAGATCGGCGGCCTGACCGATCGCGACGTGCCGCACCTCGGCAACCCCTTCGTAGAGCTCCGTGTGCACCGGGTTCCGCGAGATCGCTTCGAGCGTGGGCATGCCCACGAAGCGCAGCGCCGCCTCCGTGGCGACGACGTGCACGTCGTGCTCAGCGAGGACCAGCGCGCGCACGACTCCGACCGCCTTGTATGCGGCGATGCCGCCGGTGATGCCGACGACGACGTTGAGCCGCCGAGCGGCCTTGCGCGAGGAGCGCACCCGAGCCAAGTTACTCGGCGAGGGGCTGGGCGACGAGCTTGTCCTCGTTGATCTCGTGCAGCGCGACCGAGAGGGGCTTGTCGTCAATGGTGGAGTCGACCAGCGGGCCGACGTTGTCGAACAGGCTGCCCTCGTGCAGGTCGGCGTAGTAGTCGTTGATCTGGCGCGCACGCTTGGAGGCGAAGATCACCAGCGCGTACTTGGAGTCGACCTTCGAGAGCAGCTCGTCGATGGGCGGGTCGATGATGCCGAGGTTATTGGCCATGAGGGTCTCCTTGCGGGGCGCATGAGCGCCGATCTGCGGCTCCGGAATGGCACGAGGACGCCGGAGGGCAGTGCCCTGAGGTGTCCGGGAAGTCGGCCCGGAGATGGTCGGTGGCCCGGGCTCAGCGACCCGGGTGATCGGGTACGCCGTCGGCACGAGGCGACATCAATTCTACGACCTCGCGGGCGGCTTCGGGCACGGTCGTGTTGACGACGGCGACATCGAACTCGTCCTGCGCGGCCATCTCGACCCTCGCTGTTGCCAAGCGGCGCTCCTGTTCCTCGGCGCTCTCGGTGCCGCGGCCGACGAGACGGCGCACCAACTCGTCCCAGCTGGGGGGCAGAAGGAAGACGAGCCGCGCGTCCGGCATCCGCTCGCGCACCTGGCGCGCACCCTGAATGTCAATCTCGAGCATGACCTGGCGGCCCTGCTCCAGCGCGGCGTCGATCGGGCCTCGCGGGGTGCCGTAGCGGTGCGCGTTGTGCACGACGGCGTACTCGAGGAACTCCCCCGCCTCGATCATCCGGTCGAACTCGGCGTCATCGACGAAGTAGTAGCTCACACCATCCACCTCGCCGGGCCGCGGCGCCCGGGTGGTCGCCGAGACGGAGAGCAGCACCCCGGGATAGTTCTCGCGGATGTAAGTCGAGACCGTGCCTTTGCCGACCGCGGTCGGACCGGCGAGCACCAGCAGGCGATTCCGGCCCGAGCGGCGCTGGCGCGACTCGCGCTCCTCGAGGAAGGAGCGCAGGCCCTCGACCTGGCGCCGACCGAGGCCGCCGAGCCGCTTCGCGTCCGCGATGTGCAACTGGTCCATCACCCGGGGCGTCTTGACCACGCCCAGGGACGGCACCGCCCGCAGCAGCTCGCTGACGCGCATCCGTCCCTCGATCCCGAGCGGCTCGGCCTGCGCCGCGGCAAGCACCGACGTCGCCGGCCGGTGACCGGAGGCGACCGCCTTCTTCACCACGGCGCGCGCGCGGCGGGCGGCGACGGCGGCCTCGGAGGCGGCGCGCCGGTCGACCTCGGGTGGCGACGCGCGGCGGACAGCGGGCACGACCTGCGTGCACAGCTCGTGCGCCGCATCGGATCCGGGAACGGGGCTGACGGCTTCAGCGGACACGGCTCTCCTGGATGTCGGTGGCGCGGCGGTCGATCTCGGCGGCAATCCCCGTGGGACCGGCGCCGAGGACACTGCGCGACTCGCTGATGACGGTGGTGGCGCTCATCGCCCCGAATAACCGACGTGCATCCGCAACGGCCGCGCCCTGGTGGCCGAAGCCCGGCGCGAGCACCGGGAGTGCGGGCCGGAGCGGCTCACCGGTGCTGATGCCGTAGTCGCCCAGGGCGAGTGTTGCACCGAGCACCACGCCGACCGAGCCGATCGGCGAGCGCGCGTGTCCCTCGTTCCAGAATGCCACGTCCGAGAGGACGGCGTGCGCCACCGTCGTCCCTGCTCGCTCACCGTCCTGAACCACCGCGCGCTGCACGGGGCGCGCCTCGGGATTCGAGGTGGCCGCAAGCACGAAGACGCCTTTACCCGCCTCCTCTGCCAGAGCGAGCATGCCCTGAAGCGAGCCGAGACCGTGGTAGGCGGCGGCGGTCATGGCGTCGGCCTCGAGCGGCGAGCCCGGGGCCAGCCACGCCTCGGCGTAGGCGGTCACGCTGGTTCCGATGTCGCCGCGTTTCGCGTCGGCGATCACAAGTAACCCGGCTGCACGCGCATCGGCGAGCACCCGCTCGAGCGCGGCGTAGCCCGCGGAGCCGTGACGTTCGAAGAACGCGACCTGCGGCTTCACGATGCCGACCCGTCCCGCGGCGGCCTCGACGACGCTTCGACCGAAGCTCTCGAGCCCGGCCGCATCATCGGCGAGCCCCCACGCGTCGAGCAGGAACGCGTGCGGGTCGATCCCGACGCAGAGCTGGCCGTACGCGGCGAACGCCGCCTCAAGGCGTGAGCCGAAGGAGGCGGTGCCCGCCGCGTCGGTGCTCACTCCGTCCGCTCCGCGCGGCGCAGCGCGTAGTCCTGGAGGCTGGTGACGTCGAACGGCTCGTTCGCCGCGTCGAGCGACGCCACGGCCGCCGCGAGCTGCGCGATCGTCGTGAACAGCGGCTTATCGGCGGCGACCGCGGCGGCGCGGATCTCGTAGCCGTCGGCGCGGGTCGCTCCTCCGCTCGGCGTGTTGATCACGACGTCCACCTCGTCACGGCTGACCAACTCGACAATCGAGGGCGCGTCGTCGTCGGCCGTCTCGCTGTACTTGCGCACCACGCGGGCCTGGATGCCGTTGCGGTTGAGCACCTCCGCGGTGCCCTCGGTCGCAAGGATCTCGAAGCCAAGCTGGCGCAGGCGCAGCGCCGGCAGCACGATCGCGCGCTTGTCGCGGTCGGCGACCGAGATGAACACGGTGCCGCTCGCAGGCATCCCGCCGTACGCCGCCTCTTGACTCTTCGCGAAGGCGCGCGGGAAGTCACGGTCGATCCCCATCACCTCGCCGGTGGAGCGCATCTCGGGTCCGAGCAGCGAGTCGACGATCTGGCCCTCCTTGGTGCGGAAGCGCTTGAACGGCAGGACCGCCTCCTTGACAGCGATGGGCGAGTCCATCGGCACGTCGGAACCATCGCGCTCCGGGAGGAGCCCCTCGGCCTTCAACGCCGCGATCGTCTCGCCGACCATCAAGCGGGAGGCGGCCTTCGCGAGCGGGATACCGAGCGCCTTCGAGACGAAGGGCACCGTGCGGGACGCGCGCGGGTTCGCCTCCAGCACGTAGAGCACACCCTGGCCGATCGCGAACTGCACGTTGAGCAGGCCACGGACGCCGACGCCCTGCGCGATGGCGAGGGTCGCCTCCCGAACCTGGTCGATTTGGCGGCGGCCGAGCGTCACCGGCGGCAGGGTGCAGGCCGAGTCGCCGGAGTGGATGCCGGCCTCCTCGATGTGCTCCATCACTCCGCCGATATAGAGCTGCTCACCGTCGTAGAGCGCATCGACGTCGATCTCGATCGCGTCGTCAAGGAAACGGTCGACCAGGAGCGGGTGCGTGTGGTCGATGATGCCCTCGCCGGCCATCCGCTCAAAGTAGTCCTCGAGCTGCGGAGTGCCATAGACGATCTCCATGCCACGGCCGCCGAGCACGAACGACGGGCGGACCAGCACGGGGTAACCGATCTCGACCGCCACGGCACGGGCGCCGTCGAGGTCGGTGGCGGTGCCGTTGCGCGGAGCGAGCAGGCCCGCCTCGTCGAGGATGCGCGAGAAGGCGCCACGCTCCTCCGCGAGATCGATGTTCGCGGGAGTGGTACCGAGGATGGGCACGCCGGCCGCCTCGAGCCCGGACGCGAGGCCCAGCGCGGTCTGGCCGCCCAGCTGGACGACCACGCCGACGAGCTCGCCCGACTGCGACTCCGCGTGGATGACCTCGAGCACGTCCTCGAGCGTCAACGGTTCGAAGTAGAGGCGGTCGGACGTGTCGTAGTCGGTGGAGACGGTCTCGGGGTTGCAGTTGATCATGATCGTCTCAAAGCCCGCGGCCGAGAGCGCGAACGAGGCGTGCACGCAGGAGTAGTCGAACTCGACGCCCTGTCCGATGCGGTTGGGGCCGGAGCCGAGGATGACGACCTTGCGGCGGTCGGCGGCGACGACCTCCGTCTCCTCGTCATAGGAGGAGTAGTGGTACGGCGTGAGCGCGGGGAACTCCCCCGCGCAGGTGTCGACCGTCTTATAGACCGGGCGGACATCGAGCGCGTGGCGCACGCTGCGCACCTCCGCCTCGTCCAGACCGCGGAGTTCGGCGATTTGCGCGTCCGAGAAGCCGTGGTCCTTGGCCAGCCGGAGCAGCCCCGCGTCCAGCCCGTCGCGCTCGCGCACCAGCTCGGCGATCTCGTTGATCAGCACGATCTGGTCGAGGAACCACGGGTCGATCTTCGTCGCCTCGAACGCCTGCTCGACGCTCGCGCCCAGGCGCAGCGCCTGCTGCACGGTGACGATGCGGCCGTCGGTGGGCGTTCGCGCGATCTCCAACAGCTCCTCGACCGAGCGCGCCTCGGTGCCCCAGTGGAACGACGAGCCGCGCTTCTCCAGCGAGCGAAGCGCCTTCTGTAGCGCCTGCGCGTAGTTGCGGCCGATCGCCATTGCCTCGCCGACCGACTTCATGGTCGTCGTGAGCGTCTTATCGGCGGCCGGGAACTTCTCGAACGCGAACCGCGGCACCTTGACGACCACGTAGTCGAGCGTCGGCTCGAAGCTCGCCGGGGTCACCTTGGTGATGTCGTTCGGGATCTCGTCGAGGCGGTAGCCGATCGCGAGCTTGGCAGCGATCTTGGCGATCGGGAAGCCGGTCGCCTTCGACGCGAGGGCGGAGGAGCGGGAGACGCGCGGGTTCATCTCGATCACGATGATCCGGCCGTCGGCGGGGTCGATCGCGAACTGGATGTTGCAGCCGCCGGTGTCGACACCCACGTCGCGGATGATGCGGATGCCGATGTCGCGCAGCTTCTGATACTCGCGGTCGGTGAGGGTGAGCGCCGGGGCAACCGTGATCGAGTCGCCGGTATGCACGCCGACCGGGTCGACATTCTCGATCGAGCAGACGACAACCGTATTGTCGGCCGTGTCGCGCATCAGTTCGAGTTCGTACTCCTTCCAGCCGAGGATCGACTCCTCGAGGAGGACCTCGGTGGTCGGGCTCTGGTGCAGGCCGTCGCCGACCATCCGCACGAGTTCCTCCCGGGTGTATGCAAAGCCCGAGCCCAGGCCGCCCATCGTGAAGGACGGGCGAATGACGAGTGGATAGCCGAGGTCCTCGGCGTACTCGATCGCTTCCTCCACTGTGTGCGCGATGTGTGACCTGGCGACGTCGGCACCGGCATCGAGGACAAGCTGCTTGAAGATCTGACGGTCCTCGCCGCGGTTGATCGCCTCGAAACTCGCGCCGATCAGCTCGACGTCGTACTTCTCGAGGATCCCGAGGTCGTGTAACTGGATGGCCGCGTTCAGCGCGGTCTGGCCGCCCAGGGTCGGCAGAATCGCGTCCGGTCTCTCCTTGGCGATAATCGCTTCGATCGCCTTCGGAGTGATGGGCTCCACATACGTGGCGTCGGCGAAGTCGGGGTCGGTCATAATCGTCGCCGGGTTCGAATTGACGAGGATCACGCGCACCCCCTCGGCACGCAGCACGCGGCACGCCTGGGTGCCGGAGTAGTCGAACTCAACGGCCTGCCCGATAACAATCGGGCCGGAGCCGATGACCAGGACGCTCTGGATGTCTTCCCTGCGCGGCATCAGTTCTGGTCTCCCGTGGTGGTGGTCGTCGTGGGGGTCGCGCCGCCCTGCTCGGCCGTGCGCTGCACGACCATCGCCCGGAAGCGGTCGAAGAGGTAGTTGGAGTCGTGCGGGCCGGCCGCCGCCTCCGGGTGGTACTGCACCGAGAAGGCGGGGATGTCGAGGCAGCGCAGCCCCTCCACGACCGAGTCGTTGAGGGAGTAGTGGCTGACCTCGACGCGGCCAAAACCCTCGGGCGAGTCGAGTTCGCCCTCGATCGGCGCATCGACAGCGAAGCCGTGATTCTGCGAGGTGATCTCGACGCGGCCGGTGAGCTTGTCGAGCACGGGCTGGTTGATCCCACGGTGGCCGAACGGCAGCTTGTAGGTGCCGAAGCCGAGCGCGCGCCCCAGAAGCTGGTTGCCGAAGCAGATACCGAAGAAGGGCAGGTCGGCGCGCAGCGTGGTCCGCAAGAGTTCGACGTGGCGGTCCGAGGCTTCGGGGTCGCCGGGGCCGTTCGAGAAGAACAGCGCGGACGGGTCGAGCGCGAGCACCTGCTCCGCCGTGACCGACTCGGGCAGGACGTGCACGTCGAAGCCGCGCTCCGACAGGTAGTTCACCGTCGAGGTCTTCACACCGAGGTCGATCACCGCGACCGAGCCGACGCGCTCGCCCCGCGCGGGGACCGTGTACTGCTCGTCGGTCGACACCGCGGAGGACAGGTTCAGCCCCTGCATCTGCCGACCGCCGAGAACCAGGGCGAGCTGCTCCTGCTCGGGGAGAGCCAGGTCCTCGCCCGAGAACACGCCGGCGCGCATCGACCCCGCCGAGCGGATGTGTCGGGTGATCGCCCGAGTGTCGACACCCGAGATCCCGACGATGCCGTCGGACTCGAGGTCGTCATCGAGCGAGCGCTCGGCGCGGAAGTTCGACACGACCCGGGAGGGATCACGCACGACGTAGCCGGCGACCCAGATGCGGCGCGACTCCCTGTCCTCGTCGTTGGTGCCCGTGTTGCCGATGTGCGGCGCCGTCTGCACGACGATCTGGCCGGCGTAACTCGGGTCGGTCAGCGTCTCCTGGTAGCCGGTCATGCCGGTCGCGAAGACGATCTCACCCAGGGTGCGGCCTCGGGCGCCGTAGGTCTGACCCCTGAATCGGCGCCCGTCCTCGAGGACGAGGACAGCGGTGGGTTCGGTGCTGAGGCGTGTCGTTGGCACGGACTAGGAGCCCTTCTGGGTCGTGTCGGGGCCGCCATCGGCGGGCCCGGGGCGGGAGGGGGAGGAATCGGAGTCGGCGAGGCGTTGCAGCTCGGCGACCATGTGCGCGCGGAGGGCCGGCTCGGCCACGCGGAGATAGCTGTCGACAATCTCGTCGCCACGCGGCGACCACGAGATCACGAGCAGACCGCCCTCCTCGACCACGCGGTCGATGACGTAGCTGCCCTGCCCGGCTCCGCGCAGGAGCGCCGCGGGGATCACGGTCTCGCGCTCGCCGACGGGGGCGATCACGACTCCGCGCTCGTGCAGGCGCAGCGTCGCCCGGCCGCGAAAGCCGAGGCCAGGGAGCACAACCCGCTCGAGCGGCTGCTCGAATCGGGTCGTGGCGACGTAGGGCAGTTCCACGGTCTCGAGCTCGGCGCCGAGAGCGGAGGCGGGCACCGGCTCCGGCGCGAGAGCGGCGGAGCGGCGGCGCCGGGCGCGCCACGACAGCAGCATGCCGACGAAGACAAGGACGACGACCGCGGCGATGACGATCGTGATCGTGGCCCTATCCACGGGAGGCCTTCGCGGACGCGGCGACGACAGCGGCGTCGACAAGCTCGCCGTCGAGCACGGTCGGGTAGCCCCGGTGCAGCGTCGCGACGACGCGGCCGGGCAACTCGCGCCCGAGATACGGGGAGTTGACGCTGCGCCCGCGCAGGTCACCGGCCGAGAACTGTCGGCGCGCCTCCGGGTCGTAGAGCACGACGTTCGCTGCGGCGCCGACGGCCACACCGCGGTCGTAGCCGTCGAGCCGGCCGATGCGAGCGGGAGCCGAGGAGAGGACGCGCGCGACGTCGGCCCAGCTCATCCGGCCGTCCTCGATGACGGCGGCGTGCACGACTCTCAGCGCGCTCTCGAGGCCGACCATGCCGAACGCGGCGGCGTCCCACTCGCACTCTTTCGCCTCGACCGGGTGCGGGGCATGATCGGTCGCGACGATGTCGATCGTCCCGTCCGCGAGCGCTTCCCGCAGGGCGAGCACGTCCTCGTCGCGGCGCAGCGGCGGGTTGACCTTGAACCGGGCGTCGTAGCTCGGCCCCTCCTGGCCTGCGACCGCCTGCTCGGTGAGCAGCAGGTGGTGCGGAGTGACCTCGGCGGTCACGTCGATCCCGCGCCCCTTCGCCCAGCGGAGGACGTCGACCGAGCCGGCGGTGGAGACGTGGCAGATGTGCAGACGCGAGCCCACGTGCTCGGCGAGCAGCACGTCGCGGGCGATGATCGCCTCCTCCGCAACGGCCGGCCACCCCTGGAGTCCGAGGGCGCTCGAGACGGCGCCCTCGTTCATCTGCGCGCCGACACTCAGCCGCGGCTCCTGCGCGTGCTGGGCGACGACTCCGTCGAACGCCTTCACGTACTCGAGCGCGCGACGCATCAGCAGGGCGTCCGAGACGCACTTCCCGTCGTCTGAAAAGACCCGCACCGCCGCGCGGCTGCGGGCCATCGCGCCGAGCTCGGCGAGCGACTCCCCCGCCAGGCCCACGGTGACCGCGCCGATCGGGCGAACGGTCGCGTAGCCGGCGTCCTCGCCCAGGCTCTGCACCTGCTCCACCACACCGGCCGTGTCCTGCACCGGCGAGGTGTTGGCCATCGCGAACACGGCGGTGAACCCGCCGGCCGCGGCCGCACGAGTGCCGGTGAGAATCGTCTCGCTCTGCTCGAAGCCAGGCTCGCGCAGATGGGTGTGCAGGTCGACCAGGCCGGGGAGCGCGAGCAGGCCGTCGGCGTCGATCACGCTGGCGCCGCTCGAATCGAGGTCCGCACCGATCTCCACGATCACGCCCCGGTCGATCAGCAGGTCAGCGGTCGACTCGTCGGCGAGCGTCGCCCCCGAGATCAGGTACCGCTGTGTCGACGCAGTGCTCTGTGTGGGCGCAGTGCTCGGTGTCGGCGCAGTGCTCATCGGTAAACCTCCCGTTCGCCGGACAGCAGCAGGTAGAGCGCGGCCATCCGGACGGACACTCCGTTGCTGACCTGTTCCAGCACCGTCGAGCGGCTCGAATCGGCGGCGGCCGACGAGATCTCGACGCCCCTGTTCATGGGCCCCGGGTGCATGACGATGGTATCCGGACCCAGGCGGGCCAGCCGCTCGTCGTCAAGCCCCCAGATGCGCGCGTACTCGCGCCCCGTGGGGAAAAAGCCGCTCGACATCCGCTCCAACTGAATGCGCAACAGCATCACGACGTCGGGCAGGCCCGCGTCGATAGCCTCGTCGAGGTCGAAGCGGATGGTCGCCGGCCAGGCGCGGGTGTCCACCGGCACCAGGGTCGGCGGCGCGACCAGAGTCACCTCGGCGCCGAGGGCCGTCAGCAGCCACACGTTCGAGCGCGCCACCCGCGAGTGCAGGATGTCACCGACGATCGTGACCGCGACTCCATCCAGGCTCTTCCCGCGCGAGGCTGCGGCGCCGTGCAGGCGGCGGCGAATGGTGAACGCATCCAGGAGCGCCTGCGTGGGGTGCTCGTGCGTGCCGTCGCCCGCGTTCAGGATTGACGCCTCGATCCAGCCGCTCGCCGCCAGCACCGCGGGGGCTCCGGAGGCGCTGTGGCGAATGACGACCCCGTCTGCGCCCATCGCCGCGAGCGTCTGCGCCGTATCCTTCAGGCTCTCGCCCTTCGAGACGCTCGAGCCCTTCGCGCTGAAATTGATCACGTCGGCCGACAGCCGCTTTGCCGCGGCCTCGAACGAGATGCGGGTGCGCGTGGAGTCCTCGAAGAAGAGGTTGACGACCGTCTTCCCGCGCAGAGTCGGCAGCTTTTTGACCTCGCGGTTCTGCACGTCGGCCATGTCCTCTGCGATGTCGAGGAGGGCGATCGCGCTTGCGCGATCGAGGTCGCGGGTCGAGAGTAGGTGCTTCACCGGGTGGCCTCCTCGTCGCCTGACTCGATCGCGACCAGGTCCTCGCCGTCCGTCTCGACCAGGCGCACGTTGATCCGCTCGCTCAGGCTGCTCGGCAGGTTCTTGCCCACGAAGTCGGCGCGGATCGGCAGCTCGCGGTGACCGCGGTCGACCAGCGCCGCCAACCGGACGGCCCGCGGACGGCCAATGTCACTCAGTGCGTCGAGGGCGGCGCGGATGGTCCGACCCGAGAAGAGGACATCATCGACGAGGACCACGGTGCGGCCGTCGATGCTCGCCGGGACGGCGGTGCGCGCGGGGGTGCGGACGGGATTCCGGGCGAGGTCGTCGCGGTACATCGTCACGTCGAGGGACCCAGCGAAGACCCGATCCGCGTCGGGCTCGATCCGCGCGATTGCCTCGGCGATGCGCTGCGCGAGGGCAACACCGCGGGTAGGGATCCCGAGGATGACCAGCGACGCGGCGCCCCGGTTCGATTCGAGGATCTCGTGAGCGATGCGCGTGAGCGCACGCGTGATGTCAGCGCCGTTCAGCACAAGACGTGCCGTCACACCGACCTCCTTCCCCGCCTCACTGGACGGCTGTTAAAGGAAAAGCCGTCCCGAGTATAGGGCCGCACCGGAGCCGCCCGGCGCGACCCGGCCGCAGGTCAGGCCGTAGCGCGGGTCTCTGCGACGGAGGCGAGCAGGCCGTTGATGAAGCCTGCGGAGTCGTCGGTCGACAGCGCCGTCGCCGCCTCCACCGCTTCCGAAATGGCGACGCCGTCTGGGACCTCGTCGTTGTGCAGAATCTCCCAGACACCGATCCGCAGGATCGCCCGGTCAACGAGCGGCATGCGCGCGAGGGTCCACCCCTTCGAGAGCTGCGCGATCAGCCCGTCGATCTCATCGGCGTGGTCGATGACGCCATCGACGATCTCGCGGGCGTACAGCCAGGAGGCTTCGCGCGCCGGCTCGTTCACCGCGCGCTCCGCTTCAGCCCGCAGGGACTCCGAGAAGGGGATCTGCCGGACGTCGGCGTTGTAGAGGATGTCGAGGGCACGCTTGCGCGCCTTCGTGCGAGCACTCACGGACAGCCCGGCTCAGCTGACGCGGCCGAGGTAGTCACCCGTGCGGGTGTCGACCTTGACCTTCGTGCCCTGCTCGAGGAAGAGCGGGACCTGGATCTGGTAGCCGGTCTCGACGGTCGCCGGCTTGGTGCCACCGGTCGAGCGATCGCCCTGCAGACCGGGCTCGGTGTAGGTGATCTCGAGCACGACGGAGGCGGGGAGGTCGATGTACAGCGGGTCGCCGTCGTGCAGCGCAAGCGTCACATTCTGGTTTTCGAGCATGAAGTTCGCCGCGTCGCCGACGACCGCCTCGGGGACGGTGATCTGGTCGTAGTCGGAGGTGTCCATGAACACGAAGTCCGCGCCGTCGCGGTAGAGGTACTGGAACTCGCGGCGGTCGACGTTCGCCGTGTCGATCTTCGCGCCCGCGTTGAACGTCTTATCGACGACCTTGCCGGTCAGCACATTCTTCATCTTGGTGCGGACGAAGGCGCCACCCTTGCCCGGCTTGACGTGCTGGAAGTCGATGACGTTCCAGAGCTGGCCGTCGATGTTGAGGACGGTGCCGTTCTTGATGTCGGTGGTAGAGGCCATGCGAAGGAAAATCCGTTTCGGTGGAAGTCTGCGCCCGCCAGCCCGGTACGCGGGCGCGGCGATATCGGCCGGTCCGGCTGACCCGTCGAGTGTAGTCGAAGAGCCCGCTGCGGCAGAGGGTTCTGGCCGCTGCCTCCCCCGACCACGCGGCCCCCGACGATCCGCGCCAGCGAAGCGCCAATCTCCGCCTCCTGCACGCTCGCCTGGTTAGCGTTGGCGAGCCTTCCTCGGTGCGCTCCTCGGCCGATCCGACCCGCCTCTGCCCCTGGGCACAGCGGGAGCAGGGCGCCGGCTCCCGCTCGTGCTTCGAGCACCGGTCTCAGCGCCGGGTGCAGGAGGAGTCACTGTGGCAGATCTGGGTGCGATCGAGGACAACGTCCGCTTCAGTCATGCGACCGCCGAGCAACTGACCGGCTCGGCCATCTCGGCCGCCGCCGCGATCGAGGCGCAGGCAGCCTCGCGCGCTGCCCTCGTCTCGGCGGCAAGCGCCGAGTTCCGCGGGCTGTTCGCCCAGGTGTTCGCCGAGAACGCACGGGTCGCGAAGTCCGACTCGGACGAGCTCGTGGTCCGCCTCCGCGAGGTCGCGGACGCCGTGCAGCAGTTGGCGCGCGAGGCGCTCGCCGAGCAGAAGCGGCGCTTGATCGCTCGGGAGTGGAAGCGCAAGCAGGATGCGCGCAACGTCCTCGAGCAGATGCACGATGGCCTCTTCGGCGAGGAGGAGCCGCCCGTGGGTCCGCCTGCCACGCCGTTGTCTCTCAGTGTGGAGCCGTCGACGAGTGGCGCTCGGCAGAATCCGTTCCCCGGCAGCGGCGGCACGGGCGGTGGTACGACTTCGGCCCGCCCGGAAGACCTGCGCTCTTTCGCCGCGTCGTCGGGGACGGCAAACGAGGAGTTGCGCGGGAAGCTCGCGTCGGTGCGGGGTTGGCTGGAAGAGTTCGCCGCGTCCTGCCAGTGGGGCGGACTTTCGGCCGACACTGTGGTCGCTGGCTTCCAGCAGTGGTTGTCCGCCAATGACCAGGACGTTGCCTGGGCCGGCACAATTGCCGACGCCTTCGCTGCGGCCGGAGGTGCGGGGTCGGTGACGACTCTCCCCGACGCGGCGCTCGCCACTGCCCTGAACTCGGCCGGCGTCTCCCTGGTCCGCCAGGACATCGTCATCGCTCCTCCGCAGGCGTTCGGTGCTCCCCCGACCACCGGCTATGCCGACGATCCCGTCAACACCGCCACCGGCAACTTCCTCGAGACCGAGGTCGACCTGGGTTTCAGCGGCGGAAATGCTTCGCTGCGCTTCGCCCGCACGTACAACTCGCTGGATGAACGGGTCGGCGCCTTCGGGCGCGGCTGGTCCTCCGACGCCGAGGTGCGTCTTCGCCTGGAGGACGACGGCGCGACGCTGGTGCTCGCCGATGGTCGCGAGACCGTGTTCCCGCGGCTGGGGGACGGCTGGGACCGAGCCGACGGCGAGAACCTCTGGCTTGAGCGGATCAGCGACGCCCTCCTCGTCTCCGACAACGCCGGCGGCCGCTGGGAGTTCTCGGCGACCGGGCTCTGGCGTGCGTCGAGTAACGGCCCAGGCACACGGGTGGGCGGGGAGCGCGACGCCGAGGGCCGCCTCAGCGCCCTCCAGCACGAGCGGGGCCGCCGTATCGACGTGATCTGGGAGGGCGAGCGGATCATCGCCCTGGAAGCCTCGGACGGACGGCGCGTCGTCTTCGAGTACGAGGGCGATGCCCTGATCGCGGCGACCGGCCTCGCGGGAACCCGCCGCTACGGCTGGAGCGATGCGGGGCTCCTCACGACCGTCAGCGATGTGGCGGGCGTCGCCGAGGTTCAGAACCGCTACGACTCGCGGCGCCGCGTCATCGCGCAGACCTCTCACTTCGGTCGCACAACCCGCTTCGCGTATCTCCCCGGCCGGATCACCGTCGCCTCCGACGAGGACGGCTCCCGCAGCAACAGCTGGATCTCGGACACCCGCGGCCGGCTGGTCGGGGTGCTCGACCCCACGGGCCGCCGCCAGTCGATGACCCTCGACAGGCACGGCAACATCCTCTCCGCCATCGAGCGCGACGGAGCGACGACAGCGCACGCGTATGACGACCGCGGGCGCCGCATCCGCACGGTCACCCCCTCCCGCGCCGACGTGACCGTGGGCTGGGACCAGCACGACCGCGTCACCGCAGTGGTCGCCGAGTCCGGCGCGGTGACCACCTACGAGTACGCACGAGAGTCCGACCGGAACCCGAGCCTCGTCGTCGACCCCGAGGGCGGGCACACGATCCTCACCTGGTTCGACGGCCTGCTCACCGAGATCGTCGATCCGGTCGGCGTCCGCCTGCGCTTCTCCTACGACCAGTACGGCGACCTCATCGCCACGACCGACGCCGACGGAGCCAGCGCCCGGCTGGAGCGCGACGAGGCAGGCCGGGTCATCGCCGCGATCACCCCGTCGGGAGCGGTCTCCCAGTTCCGCTACGACGCGGCCGGGCGACTCGTCTCGACGCGCGATGCCCTTGGGGCGACCTGGCGCTACGAGTACGACGCCGTCGGGCGCAGGGTCGCCGTCGTCGATCCGCTCGGCGGGCGCACCACCATCGAACACGGCGAGCACGGTGCCCCGGTCCGAACAGTCGACCCACTCGGCCGTGCCGTGACCCGCGTCCTCGACGACGTCGGCCTCGTCAGCGAGACGATCCTGCCGGACGGTTCGTCCTGGCGGTTCGGTCACGACGCACTCTCCCGGCTGACCGAGACGGTCGACCCCAGCGGAGGCGTGTGGCGCCGCGAGCACAGCGCGACGGGCGCCCTCACGGCCACCATCGATCCCACCGGCGTCCGACGCGGCCTCCACCACGAACCGCAGTCCCTCCGGATCGACGATGGCGGCGCGCAGGAGTTGACCCGCTTCGATTCCCTGGGCCGCCTGATCCGCGTCGAGGAGCAGGGCGAGACCGTGGCTCTCGCCTCCTACGACCTCTGCGGTCGACCCGTCGAGCTGGTCGATGGCGAGGGTTCGGTCACGGTCCTGCGCCGCGACGCTGCCGGACGGATCATCGAGCGCGTCGCCCCCACCGGAGCCGTGACCACCTTCGAGTACGACCGCTGCGGTCGACCGGCCGCCGTCATCGATCCACTCGGTGCACGGACCGCGATCGAGTACGACCGCGACTCGCGCCGCGTGCGGACCATCCTCCCCACCGGCGAGGTCGAGCGCATCGAGTACGACGCCGTCGGCCGCGTGCTGGTGCGCTCGATCCCCGGCCTGGGCACAGCCCGATTCGCCTACGACGCTCTCGGGCGGGTCGTCCGTTCGAGCGACCCGTGGACAGGCCGGCGCCGGTTCCGCTACGACGCCGCGGGCCAGTTGGTCGAGGCCGTCGACGGGGTCGGAGGCGTCACCCGCTTCGAGTACGACGAGCGCGGTCGCAATACGGTCATCATCGACCCGATGGGAGGCGTCACCCGCCGGCGCTTCGACGCCTCCGACCGTGCCGTCGAGACCACCGATCCGCTCGGGCGCACAACGACCGGCGGCTACGACGCCGCAGGCCGCCAAATCTGGCAGCGGGATCGGGACGGATCACGCTGGGAACGGCAGTACGACTCCGACGGCCGCGAGAAGAGCTTCCTGATCGACGGTCGCGTCGTCTCCGAGACCGACCGCGATATTCGCGGCCGTGCTCTCCGCGTCACCGACCACACCGCGCCGGGCGGACCGGTCGAGCACGAGCTGCGCTGGAATCGCCGCGGTCAGCTCATTGAGCGTCGCCGCGGCGGCAGCGGCGTCTCGTGGGAGTACGACGCCGACGGTTCCCGTACCGCCGTCGTCCACCCCAACGGACAGCGCACCGAGTACGAGCGTGACGTCCGCGGACTCGTCACCGCCATCACGCATCCGCGCCTCGGTCGCGCCACGTTCACCCACGACAGCTCGGGCCGCCTCGTCCGGTCCTCCGCGGGCGGGCAGGCCCAGGAGTGGCTCTTCCGCGACGGCGCACTCGTCGAGCACCGGCGAAGCGGCGGCGGGCGCACCACCGCCACCAGACTCCAGCGCGACACGGAGGGACGTCTCGTGGGGGTGAGCGGTCCGGACGGGTCCGTCGCCTACCGCTACGACGAAGCGCACCAACTCGTGGCCGCGATCCCGGACTCCGGCGACCCCATCGAGTGGACCTTCGACGCGGCCGGACGACTCGTGCACGAGCGCGAAGGCGGGATCACCCGCACGAGGCACTACGACGCTGGCGGTCAACTGGTCGCGACGGCATCCAGCGACGGCTCGCGGGTCGAGTATGTGCACGACGGGCTCGGTCGCCGCATCCGCGAAGTGTCCTCCGATGGTTCGGAGCGGACGTACGCCTGGTCTGCGACTGGCAACCTGGCGTCGGTCTCTCAGTCGCACCCGGGTTCCGCGCCGAGCACGACGTCGCTATGGGTGGACGTGCTCGGCGAACTTGCCTCCGTGCAGGGCGCCGACGTGTGGTGGGACGACGCGAGCGGAGCCCCCGACCTCCTCGCTATTGGCGACTCCCCCGTCCTGCGCACGCCCGGTGGAGTCACCGGCATCGGCGACCAGTGGACCGACCCGGGCTGGCGCAGCGAACGCTCGACCAGCACACGAGACCCGTGGAACCCGTCGGCCGCGACCACCGTCGCGGACGGCGTCGGACTCACCCCCGGCGGCGCCCTCACCTTCGCCGGACTGGAATGGATGGGGCGACGCGCCTACGACCCCTCGACGCGGGGGTTCCTCTCCACCGACCCTGTGGCGCCCGTGTGGGGCGCGGCCTGGTCCGGGAACCCCTACTCCTTCGCGGGCAACGACCCCGTGCACGCGCTCGACCCTGCGGGTTTGAGCCCGGTCAGCGACGCGCAACTCCAGGCCTACCGCGACGGCCACAACGGAGCCTTCGCCGCCGCCGGGGACTGGTTCGCACAAAACGCGGAGTACTTTGCTGGCGCCGGGCTGATCATCGCCGGCGGCTTCCTGATGTACACCGGAATCGGCGGACCCATCGGCCTCGGCCTCATCGGCGCCGGAGCCGACGCCATCATCCAAAAAGCCACCACAGGCTCCGTCGACTGGACACAAACCGCCCTCACCGCCGTAGCAGGCGGAGTCGGCGGCGGACTCGCAGCCGCACGCCTCGGCGCCCTCGGCATCAAGGGAGCACAAGCAACCCTCGCCGTCAACGCGGCAGCAGGCGCCTCCGGCGGCGGGGCCGGAAGCGCCTACGCCTACGCCACCAGCCCAGGACCCCACACCGCAGGCGAATTCGTCGCAGCCACCGCCGACGGAGCCTTCGCCGGCGGAGCACTCGGCGCCGCAGGCGGAGCACTCGGTGGGGGACTCTCCCGCGCAATATCCCGCCTTACTCCCAAGCCCGATCTCTTCGAATACACGCTGAGCAAATCCATACTCAAATATTCAACAAAGTTGAAAAACAACGGCGACTTTGATCGGCCATACAATGAACAACGCCTCGTAATGCAACAAATTGTGGAAGGCGGTACTAAAGTGCCGGACATAAACCCTAGGATGACCAAATTTGTTGCACCCGGGGGCTTCAATGGAAGCTCGGGCAACTGGGAATTGGTAGTAGACAAGAAGAACAAGTTAATCGTCCACTACCTATACACAAGCGGGTCAAAAAAATGATCGCCATTGGACCAGAGAGCAAGCCAATAAGTGGCTCGATCGTCTACATCGGGGAGGATCATTCATTCGCTTTTGAGAATCGACAGACCGATCTCGATTCCGGATCGATGCTGGTGCTTTCCACTCTTGTGATAGAAATAGACAGTGAAGACGGGAGGCTGCAATACCCGGAGGGATACCTATCAATGGGGGGTTGGCGACCACGATCTCTTTTGATGCCGGATCTACTCGATCGGAGTTTATACTCGGACATTATACCCATGACCGGTGCTGCATACCCAATGGAAGAATTCGCGGCAGGAGCCGGGAAATTTTTTCCCGAATACGATGCAAATAAGAATCTGCTTCGTTTAGCGCGCAAGGGAGTCAAACCATCAAAAACCGCTGTTCGATTCTGCGACGGCGCTGCACTTGGATTCCAAGGCGATGTCGTTGCAGACCTGTGGATCATTGATCCGCTCTTCAGAGACAGCTTGTGACCACCGCCCGCCGGCCTGGAATTGCCGAACCACCAAGCCCAGGACGCCGCTCCCCACGGCTTCCCCTCGGCCGCTCCCCTCCGCAAACCTAAGATGCGGCCTGGTCCGGGAACCCCTACTCCTTCGCGGGCAACGATCCGGTACACGCGCTCGACCCCGCAGGTCTCAGCCCCGTCAGCGACGCGCAACTCCAGGCCTACCGCGACGGCCACAACGGGGCCTTCGCCGCCGCCGGGGACTTCCTGGCGGACAACTGGGAGTACATCGCCGGCGGCGCCATGGCTCTCGCCGGCGGCGCCCTGATGTTCACCGGAGTCGGCGGCCCCCTCGGTGCCGCCCTCGTCGGCGCCGGAATCGACGTCATCGTCCAAAAAGCCACCACAGGCTCCGTCAACTGGGGACAAACCGCGCTCATGGCGGTCACCGGCGGCCTCGGCAGCGGCCTCATGGCAGCCCGCCTCGGCGCCGCCGGGATCAACGGCCTCAAAGCCGCAGTCGCCACCGAAGCCGCCTCCGGCGCCGCGTCCGGCGCTTCCGGCGACGCGTACGCCTACGCCACCGGACCCGGACCCCACACCCTCGACGGCTTCCTCCAAGCCACCGGCGGCGGCGCACTCTCCGGCGCCGCCATGGGAGCCGGCGGACCACTCCTCGGACACGGCCTCGCCGGAGCCGGAGCTCGCGCCGCAGGAGCCCTTGAGTCAGATGTGTCACACGCCCGAGAGGCACTCGGCGAACTCGATCCGCGCCCTGCGCCCGCTCGGTCTGAATTTCTCCAGGGTCCGATACCCGAGAAACCAGTGCAACTCTTGGAGCGGCTCGACACAACTGGTGAGAAATTCCCTAACATTAAGGGTGGTCAACCGTGGCACAACCGTCCGGAACCAGGGCGCGAGCGTCTTCCAACATCGACAGCCGACGGCAGACCAATAGCATATAAGGAATATGAATTAGAGCCAAAGATACCAGGACAAAAACGACCAAGTCCCCGCTTAGTAACGGGTGATGACGGCAGCGCTTACTACACCAGAGATCATTACCATAAATTCTTCATCATGAGAGGGCCCCAATGAATTGTCCAACACCATGGTCTTTAGGACCTGACCCCCAGTTCCAGACCTATTTCATCAACGCCGGCGCAGACTTCGGTCAAAAGTTGACCGACCACCATAAGAAAGAAGGCTACTTTTCAAAAAGACTTCGAGGAAATAAGATGCTGTCCGAAAACGCCCTTTACGATGAATTCGCCGCTGGAATGCAGTTTCCGTACTACTTTGGGTACAATCGAAATGCCTTTGACGAGTGCATCAGTGATCTCGGCGATCAGGAAGTCGGAAAAGGAGTCTGCATGACGCTCACGGACGCGCACCTGCTACTCAGCGAATCGCCACCCGACGTCTTCGAATTCTTGGCCGACAGCTTACGCCGCGCGGGCCGGATATGGTCAACTCCGATAAATGAAGCACAAGAATGGGACAGAGACGCCAAACCGTTCATCGTTACCCTTTTCTCTCCCGTCGAACAGTATGGCGAGGTAATACGTCAATGGGCAGAGCAGCAAATAGACCTCATTCAGTTACCGATTCCGGACCACGAGGTGTAAGCGCCTTGTCAAAGGAGACCAGTCCGCGCATGCGAATGTATATGACCGTCAAGGCAAGATCGCCATCGACGTCAACCGACTCGAATACTCGTTTGCTGTGAATGGGTGGACGCGAACCGTCCCGCGCCGGGCAGCCCATAGGAGTATTTGCGAACGATCTCGGACCGATCCTTCCGAAGTGATACTCGTCGTCGAGTTGGACCCGTCTAGAATTCGTCTGAGAATCGCGCGGAAAGGGCTACCCCAGATTACGACGGCGTATCGGTTCTCCGAAAACGGTGCAATGGGCACCAACAGCGAGAATGAGGTTTATGCAAAATCCGGGTAGGGCTTCACAAAAGCCCTGGTCAGAGGCTTGTTCGCTGGGCGTGCGAGGGGATTTTGCATAAGCCTCAATGCAATGGGCACCAACAGCGAGAAGGATCGTCGACCTCCGGCTTATCTACCCCAATAAGGACCGGCACTCACTACGACACGACCGCCGATCAAAAGCGCGACGTCGATGCGACAGTAGCTAGCCACCACGCAAACCCGTCAACTCACCAGAGAGAAATTATGCGCCTGAATGCAGAACAACAGCAACAGATCGCCCGGGACCTTGAGCTCGTCCTCGCCGCCACACAGCACGTAATCCCCGGACCGCGCGCTCGATCCGCCCGGGTCTCTCTCGACAACGATCAGTACAGACTCTGCCTCGAGCAGATCGCTCTCGGGCTGAACGACCTTTACCGAACCGTTGACGCTTGGGTGTTAGACGTCATCGTCGATACGACCCAGAAGCTAGAACTCCCTGCGACGATCTGGAGCAATCTGATCGCGGACCCGGCGACTCCGTTCAACCCTTTCGGAACAATTCAAGCACCTCGCGCCCTGTCATGGGACACCCTTGATAAGCCTGGCTTTTCCTTCCGCTTTGTCCATGACACACCTGGTGCGGCCGGAAGTCTCGTCGCCGAATACGAGCGCCGCGGCTTCACCAGTCGACTCCTGCGCGGCCGAGCGATGCCGGACATCGCACGTGTCTTCGATCAGATCTCCGCCGCCTTGCAGCTGCCGTACGACGGCGACGGCGACGCGAACGCTTTCGATGCATGCCTGAGCGACCTCGGAAAACAAGACGTCGGCTCAGGCATCTTCCTCGCGGTAATGGAGTCAGAACATCTCCTGCGCGACCGACCCGAGGCGGAGACGGAGCTTTTCGCCGGCTCCCTCCAGCGCACCGGAAAGATCTGGAGCGAGCCGATTGCGGAAGGCCACTCCTCGGACCGCCCAGCTCTCCCCTTGATCGTCACGCTCTTCTCCGAGTTCGAGGCCCTCGCGAGCGTCCAGGAAAGATGGGGTCGACACGGCCTCGAACCGGTCCTCTATGCCTCGCCAGAAGGAGACACAGAGGCCTCTTCACAACCCAGCTAAGCGCAGCAAAATCCCTGGTGACAAGCTCCCTGGTGACAAGCATTCTCACCGACCATTTAAAACGTTCTGGATGAGCCTCACCGCGTGAGGTACAATTACTAAATTTCTGATAAGTTGACAGGAAGGGAGAAGGAACAATCTACAGATTCTACACGCGTGAACTCCTGTGGTTAATCGACGAAATCAAGGACTATGTGAAGCCACAGCAGGAGAAATATATCCGTGAGTATGTGGAGCACGAAGAGTTCAAAGTGTGCCTCGAGCAGATAGCCTACGAGCTGGATGAATTAGAGATACCATTGCCGAGACGCGTAGTAGATAAGGTAGAGCAGCTTGGAGTAGCCTTGAAAGTCGACCCCAGCGAATGGCAAGACCTAGTTCGCGAGTGACTTTGCATAAAGTATCAAAAGCAGGCAGTTGCGGGACAGGAAATGAAACGGGATCATTTGAGCAGTTTTTGGCGGAAGCTCCACCCCAATTGGCAAGCCGTCGCTTTCCGATGGCGTGGAAGTTCTCGGCGCTTCGTCACTCACATGAGTGTTGAAGCGATGCTCGAAACGCTTTCGGCGCTGGAGAAGCTTTTTGTCGACGCAAGAGACGCATCCTGGGCCAAAGCGTTTCAAGCCCTACTCGAGGAAGTCAAGGCCTCAAACAGTTCCGCAGACGTCAGTGAAGCATCAAGGAAGATTCTTCACATGTATAGAGGGATGGGAAGTTTCAACGACGTCCTCATCTACACCAACGGCACTTACCCGCGCGGCCCTAATGAGGAACTCGACTTGCTGCGGAATCGGCTCTACGAGATTGCCCTTTACCTTGCCTAGAAACAAAACGCAGAACTAATTGACCACTACTGGTTGAGGAGGTGAAGGCTATCGTGATAAGACCTGGCGACGACGTAGAGCCAACGAGAGGACGGCTTGTCTACCGAACAACAGAGCATTCTTTTATTTTCCTCGATCGTGCTCCAGATGTCTTCGGCGGGGGAATGCTAGCTTTTGATACACTTTCTATCGAGATTGATGTCTCCGACGGCCGCTTGCAGTACATAGACGGATTTGCGCCTGCCGTGAGTTGGAAACCACGAGTTCTCACTCCGCCAAAATTTGTCGATCGAAGCCTGTACACGGACGATATTCCCCCCGGAGGGATGGCCTATCACGCGGAGTCCGTATCAGTCGGGTTCGGCGATTTTCGCATAGAATACGATTCCGCAAAAAACCTTGTTAGAGTTGCACAAGTGGATGTTGAGGAAAGCAGGACTGCGTACCGATTTTGTCAAGGCGGTGCCTTGGGACTCCGTGGGAATAAGATAGTGGATCTTTGGATTATTGATCCACATGTGGACTTTGGTGAGTACCATTGAGCGCAACAAGCGCAATAGCCAATGATGAAGCTCAAGCAGAACTGGGCTTATCCGGCCTCTGCGTCGTGAATGGTCTGTACACTTCACCACCAGGGTTGTACCGTCGCGGACCGGTGGCGCAGCAGTTCCGGTCACCTCACACATCATCATGAACAGGAGAACCCATCTACGACCAGCGACTCCGCCGTGTGCGCACCGAACTCCGCACTGTGCTCCACCGGGTGCGCCAGCGACTCGATCCCCAGACTGAGGTGTACCTGCGGCATCCCCTGAGCCGCGAAGATTTCGCGCTCTGCCTGGATGAACTCCTCCACGGGCTGGACAGCGAGAACTGGCCGGACGTGCTAACCCGAAACTACCCTGTCGCGTACATCGTGAACCTCGGCACAGTCATGGATCGAGTCCCGCGGTGTGCCGGTGCCCATGCCTCGTCCGGGACATGGGAGGAGGGAGCCGGGCCGCCTGATCCCATCCGTGCGAGGGGCCTCTGGCGCCGAAAGTACCGCGGGCCGATTCGTCCGGAAACGGTGCGCATCCTGCGCAAGAGCCTCGGCATTCTCTACTCCACCCGAATGGAACTCGCCCTCGGTCAGTTGCTCGATCGACTGGAGGAGCGTTTCGATCCCGAATGGTTCTCCTCGTGCCGAGAGTACAACGAGCACACGGAGTTCGTGCTCTGCCTGGAGACGGTCGTTGATGCCCTCTACGACTCCGACGCGAGAGTCCCCGCTCTGCTTCTCGATCGGATCCATGAGCTCGCGCGCATCATGGAGATGTCGGATCGAGGTCAGAATGATCTCCGATCGTCGTGAGCCGGAGCGACTTATCGCGCGCACAACTTCTCGGGCGACGACGACCACGCTCAGGAGTAACGCGGGCGCCACGACGAGCGACCGTCCCTGAAGGACAAACACTCCAACCCACCCGCCGCCACCACTTGACAAACCACAGAGGGACACCTCGTGGCGTCTAACGGCTCCGCCGTCCTACCCAGACCGGCACAGCCCCCTAAGATTGCGGTGGTCACTATGAAGGGGTCGGTCATGACTAAGGAAATGAGGGCACGTCGGCGACGTCGTTCCCTTCTAATTATCTGTGCTTGTAGTGCGCTGTGTGCTTCGATGTTCGTCGGGGGCGGGCCGGCGGCAGCTGCGGAATCACTTCAAAAGGGGCCGCAGCCGACGGATCATTCACAACAGGCTTTTGCTCCAGAGGACAACTTCACGTCGAAGTGGACTCGTGCGGATGCCGGCCAACTTAAGCGCCTGTCAGACTCGTCTGCCCCGCCGCAGGAAAATTCCATGCCGACCTCGTTGACGATGCCTACTATTCCGCAGGCCTTCCCAGACATGTCGAACGGAAAAGTTTGGGTGTGGGATACCTGGCCTGTGACGGACGAAGACGGGAACCAGTATTCGGTGAACGGGTGGGAGATCATTTATTCGCTCGTCGCTGATCGCAGCATCCGCTTCGATGACCGCCACACTTCCGCCAAAATCGGCTACTTCTACCGTCCAGCGAATCTTCCCGAGACGAAAAGGCAAAAGAACGGCGGTTGGACCTACGGTGGTCTCGTCTTCCACGAGGGAGTGACAGATCAAATGTTCGCCGATCGGTCCTTCAGCCATCAAACCCAGTGGTCAGGCTCCGCGCGCATATTCAAAAATGGTGAAGTCAAGCTATTTTTCACCAATGTCGCTTTTTACTGGGACGACGCCGGTCGGGACATCAAACCCTACGACCCCCGTCTAGTCCTGAGCGTGGGTCACGTCCAGGCGGACGCTTACGGTGTTTCATTCGACGGATTCGATCATGTGAATGAACTACTCACTCCCGACGGTGTTTTTTATCAAAACGCGCAACAACACCGCTATCTCAACTTTCGTGATCCCTTCACTTTCAAGGACCCAGCACACCCTGACGACACCTACATGGTGTTCGAGGGGAACTCGGCTTTGTCTCGAGAAGAAGCTCGATGCACGAAGGGCGATCTTGGCTACCGGGATGGTGATCCTTTTGCCGAAAGCGTTGACGCGGTGAACGAGTCTGGTGCCGCACACTATATCGGTAACGTCGGATTAGCGAGGGCTAAGAATAAAGCGTTGACCGAGTGGGAGTTTCTGCCGCCCGTCCTGTCGGCGAACTGCGTCACCGATCAGACCGAGCGCCCCCAGTTTGTTTTCACAGGCGGAAAAGCGTATCTCTTCACCATCAGTCATCGTCAGACGTTCGCCTCGGGGATGGACGGCCCAGAGGGTGTTTATGCTTTCGTCGGCAATGGTATCCGGAGCGATTTCCAACCATTGAACAGTGGTTCCGGACTTGCGCTTGGAAACCCCACGAACTTGAATTTTCCGGGTGGTAGGCCGTACTCACCCAGCAACAATCAGCCCGCCGGCCAGTTTGCGGCGTACTCACATTACGTCATGCCGGGAGGGCTCGTGGAGTCGTTCATCGACTCCGTGGGAACGAGCAGTCACTTCTCGCGCGGTGGCACTCTCGCCCCAACGGTAAAGATCACAGTCACCGGAGTGAATTCGACGGTTGACTACTCCTATGGAAACGATGGCCTCGGACGGTGGGCAGATATTCCTGCCAATATGCATTTGTTTACCCGGAGAGGGCGGTCCTGGACTGTTTCGGAGAAAGACATGAAGCGGATGAGGTCTTCCGTAGGCTCGCGGGTGGAGGACTACTTCCAAGGAAGGCCTATTCTACCGCAGGTGAGAGTGGCTATCGAGCGCTTTATCGCGGAGCGCGGCCGCTAGCCTGCGGTGAGCGCGCACGGGGCCAGAATCGTCTCCGCTCATTGCGAGCCGGAGAGACGTTCGGTCCGCAAGGCCCTACACCCCGATCTCCTGGTACGCCGCGAACAGCAGCGACGTCTCCGGCCCCTGCAGAATGCTCGGCCGCGCGATGTCGTCCAGCACCACGAACCGTAGGATCCCCGCGCGCGACTTCTTGTCGCGCTGCATCGCAGCGAGGAGCGTCTCCCACCGGCCGAGCGGGTAGCTGGTCGGCAGGGTCAGCGACTCGAGCACGCTGCGGTGACGGTCGACCGCCGCATCGCTCAGCGTGCCGGTGAGGCGCGAGAGTTCAGCGGCAAAGACCATGCCGACCGAGATCGCGGCGCCGTGACGCCACTGGTAGCGCTCGGCGTGCTCGATCGCGTGCCCCAGTGTGTGGCCGTAGTTCAGGATCTCGCGGACGCCCTGCTCAGTGAAGTCCTCGCCGACGACCCGCGCCTTGATCCCGATCGAGAGCTCGACCAGGCGGCGGAATTCCTCAGATGTGGGGTCCGTCGCGAGCTCCACGTCAGCCTCGATGATGTCGAGAATCTCGGGCTCTGCGATAAAGCCGCACTTCACGATCTCGCCGAAGCCAGCGAGGATCTCGTTGCGCGGGAGGCTGGTGAGCACATCGAGGTCGGCGATGACGGATCGTGGCGCATGGAACGCTCCGACGAGGTTCTTGCCCTCGGCCGTGTTGATGCCGGTCTTGCCGCCGACGGCTGCATCGACCATCCCGAGCACCGTCGTGGGGACCTGTACCACGTCCACACCGCGGAGCCAGGTTGCCGCCACGAAGCCCGCGAGGTCGGTAATCGCCCCGCCGCCGAAGCCGACGACGACGTCGGTGCGGGTGAAATCGGACTGCCCCATCACCTGCCAGCAGAAAGCAGCGACTTCGACCCTCTTGGCAGCCTCGGCGTCAGGCACCTCGGCGAGCAGTACCTCATAGCGTTCGAGCAAGCTCTCGCGGATCTCGGCGGCGAGGACAGCGAGGGTCGGCGGGTGCACGATGAGCACCTTGGTCGCTCGGTGGCCGATCGCGTCGGCGAGTCCGTCGAGGAGTCCGCGCCCGACGTGAATGTCGTAGCCGTTCTCTCCACTGACGGTGAGGGCGGTGGTGCCGTCGTTCATGACTGTCTTCCGCTCGGGCAGCCCGAGGCCGCCTGGTCCGATGATGATGCGGAGGGGCGCTGCGCGAGCATCCACTCCGTGATTTCGGCGGCGATCAGCGTGATCGGTCGCCGGGAGGTGTCGATCACGATGTCGGCGAGTGCCTCGTAGACCGGTCGCCGCTGCTCCATGATCCGAGTCCAGTCAGCGATCCCACCGCGGACCAGGGGGCGAGTGCCGGAACCGAGACGCTCACGCACGGCGTCGGCGGTCGCGGTCAGGAGGACGACGGGGACGGCGGCGAGATCGACGCGGGTCGCCGGATCGAGGACCGCTCCCCCGCCGAGGCTGAGCACGGCGGAGCGCCGCAGGGCGCTCTCGACGACACTCCGCTCCTCCCGCCGGAAAGCGGCTTCCCCCTGTGCCTCGAAGTAGGAAGCAATCGGCCCGTGCAGTCGCACGAATTCGGCGTCGGAGTCGATGAAATCGGCGTTCAGCGCTCGGGCGACCCGCTTGCCGATCGTCGTTTTTCCCGCACCCATCGGTCCGATGAGGACGAGGCGGGAGCGGGCCGCGCCGGTATCGTGACCCGCCATTAGCGCGTGGCCGAGCAACTCGGCATCACGCGAGGCCGAGCGCCGGGTCGGTCGCGGCGACGGTGCGCAACTCATCCGGAAGGGCCGCGAGATAGCCCTGGAGGTTGCGGCGCGTCTCCCCCACGCTGTCGCCGCCGAACTTCTCGAGCACGGCGTTAGCGAGCACCAGGGCGACCATAGCCTCGGCGACGACGCCGGAGGCCGGAACCGCGCACACGTCGGAGCGCTGGTGCTGCGCGCCCGCCGCCTCGCCCGTGGCGATATCCACGGTCCGCAGCGCATGCGGAACAGTCGCAATGGGCTTCATGCCGGCGCGCACCCGCAGGACGGTGCCTGTGCTCATCCCGCCCTCGGTGCCGCCGGCTCGATCGCTGGAACGCGCGATGCCATCCGGGCCCTGGAAGAGCTCGTCGTGCGCTTCTGAGCCGCGGCGCGTCGTCGTCAAGAACCCGTCGCCGACCTCGACGCCCTTGATGGCCTGAATGCCCATCAGCGCGCCGGCGAGTTGCGCGTCGAGCCGACGATCCCAGTGCACGTACGAGCCGAGTCCGGGCGGCAGGTCGTAAGCCAGCACCTCGACGACACCGCCGAGGGTGTCGCCGTCCTCGTGTGCTCGGTCCACTTCGGCGACCATCAGGGCGCTCGTGGCGGCGTCGAGGCAGCGCAGCGGATCCGCGTCCAACGTGTCGACGTCGGCCGGCGTCGGCAGCGCTGAACCCTCGGGCACGCGGACCGGGCCGATGGCGAGGGTGTGGCTGACAAGAGTGATGCCCAGCTCGCCGAGGAAGCGGCGGGCGATGGCGCCGAGCGCGACACGGGCCGCGGTCTCTCGAGCGGAGGCACGCTCGAGAACGTTCCGCGACTCCGCGAAGCCGTACTTCTGCATGCCGACGAGATCGGCGTGACCCGGACGCGGGCGGGTCAGCGCGGCGCCGCGGCCCTTGGGCAGCGTCTCGGGATCGCGGGGCTCGGCCGACATCACGTCGACCCAGCGCGGCCACTCCGTGTTCCCAATCCGCAGCGCGATGGGGCTGCCCATCGTGGCGCCGTGACGGACGCCGGAGGAGATCGTCAGCTCGTCCTGCTCGAAGTTCATCCGGACACCGCGACCATAGCCGAGCTTTCGACGTGCAAGATCGGCGCGAATGTCGTCGAGGGAGACGGGAACGCCCGCCGGCAGTCCTTCGAGGACGGCGACGAGTTCGGGACCGTGGGATTCCCCGGCCGTGAGCCAACGGAGCATCCTCCGATTCTGGCACACACGCTCAGCCCAGCGGACCCGCCGCCACGGCCCGACGCATCGCGGTCAGCACCTCAGCTTCCCGGGCCAGTGGAACAGCGGGGTCCCCCCCGACGAAGATGCGCACCTGCACGAGTGCCTGGTGCAGCAGCATCCCCAGGCCCGAGACGACCGGTGAGCCGGCCGATCCCCACCGCCGGGCAAGTGCGCTCGGCCACGGAGAGTAGGCGACGTCGAAGAGGGTTGAGGCCGCGACGACCGCGTCGGGCACGTCGACTCCGTCGGCGGCGCCCCCGGGGAGGGTCGAGATCACGAGCGGAGCGGGCTCCCCCGCGCCCCACTCGGTGAAGGACCTGACCTCGAGCACGAGGCCGAGGGCGGCCGCGACCGGAGCCAGGGCAGCGGCTTTCGCGGGTGTCCGCACCGTGATGACGGCCTGGGTCGCTCCCAGCTCGGCCGCGGCGGCAAGAGCGGAGGCGGCGGTTGCACCTGCGCCCAGGATCTCGACCCTCTCGGCGCTCACGACGCCCGCCTCGCTCAGGGCGCGCACGATCCCCGCCACGTCGGTGTTGAAGCCGCGGAGCATGGGGGCAGCGCCGGACCTGTCGATCAGCACCGTATTCACCGCGCCGGTCGCCCGCGCGATGAGATCCTCCTCGGCGAGCAGCGGCCGCACGGCGTGCTTGAGCGGCATAGTCAGCGAGAGACCGTGCCAGGAGGCGCGTTCAAGGACCGCCGTCAACGTCGCCTCGGTCGTCTCGACGGCCGTGTACGTCCAGTCCAGACCGAGCACTCGGTAGGCGGCGACGTGCAGCGCCGGTGACTTCGAGTGCGCGATCGGCGAACCGAGGACTGCCAGCCGGCACCCGGCCGTCACTGGTACTCCGGGTGGTCCCGCATCCACGCTTGCCACTGGGCCACGGCCGCGGTGTGCTCAGCGTCAGTGGTCGAGTACACCGTCTCCCCGGTCTGGAGGTTCACGGTGACGAAGTACATCCACGTACCGTCGGCAGGCCGCAGGGCCGCGGCGATGGCGACGTCACCGGGATTCGAGATCGGCGCGGGCGGCAGTCCGTCGTGCTGATAGGTGTTGTAGGGATTGTTCACATCATCGCGCTCCGCGTCGGTCGTCGAGACCCGGTTCGTGGCTCCGGTGCCGTAGGCAACCGTCGCATCCGATTGCAGACGCCAGCCCTGGTCGATCCGATTCTGGAACACCCGCGCGACCTTGGGAAAGTCCGCCGCGACGCGGGCCTCGCGCTGAATGAGGGAGGCGAAGACGACCACACGGTAGCGGTCATCGACCGGCACGCCGGCCTGATCGAGCGCCTTGTACATCCTGTCGACCAGCGTCTTCAGGATGTCGTGGGCCGAGGTCGAGGGCTGGATGTCATACGTCGCCGGGAAGAGGAAACCTTCGAGGCTCGTGGCTCCGGCCGGGAGACCGAACGAGCCCCAGTCGGCGGCGGCCGTCTCAAGGTCGGCCAGCGCAACGCCGGTGCCGTCCGCAATCAGGGGAAGCGCCGCCTTCAGCGCCGTTCCCTCGGGAATGACAAACGTGTTGGCGAGGCGGGTGGACTCGGCGTCGAGCAGCGCCGACAGGGCGGCCTTCGCGCTCATCTCGGCCTTGAGCGAGTAAGCGCCGGGCTGGAACACCGGCTCCGGACTCCGGGTGAGCAGCAGGTTATAGAACGGTTTGTACGACTTGATCACACCGTCCGAGACGAGATTGTTGGCGATGTCGCTGCCGACGTCGCCCTGGTGGATGGTGAACAGCACTTCGCTCGTGCCCGTGCCGGTGTAGTCCGTGGGCTCGGGCTCGGCGAACAGGCCCCGGACGGGCTCGATGAAAATCGTGACGGCAATCGCCACAAGCGCTGCGAAGACGCCGAAGGCGAGGAGGCCGCCGATCAGTCCTCGGTGGCTACGGCGCTTCTTCGCGACGCGGGTACCGCGGGAGCCGCGACGGCGGGAGGACGCGGCGCGGGCGTCCTGGCCGGCGACCGCTTCGCCGCGGCCTCTCGCCTCCGGGACCTCGGGTCCGGTGAAGAGGCGGTGGATCTGATCGTGCACCGCATTCTCAGTCGGCGCCTGCTCCAGGTTCGAGGGCGGCGGAGTCGACCGCGCGGACTCTGCGGCGCGGGCGTCGCGGCGGCTCGGGGGGACGTCGGTCACGTATCGGTCCTTCGTTCGGTTCGAGCGCCGAAGGTGCCGGAGGGCCGGCGGAGCGCTCGGAATCGATGGCATGCTGCAGGATCACCACGGCGGCGACCTGGTCGATCACGGCACGGGAGCCGCGTGTGCTGCGTCCAGAGCGGTGCAGAGCGCCCTGGGCGGTCACCGTCGACAGCCGCTCGTCCACGAGCCGAACCGCAGCGGCTGGCACCGCCTCGGCCAGCCGTCGAGCGAAGCTGCGCGCGTCCTGGGTAGAGGCCGTCTCCGCCCCGGACAGGGACAACGGTAATCCGACGATGATCGCTTGGGCATCGTACTCGGCCGCGAGGTGAACGATCCTGATGATGTCCGACGAATCCCCCTCGGCACTCGAGCGAGCAACAGTCTCTACCGGCACGGCGAGCAGACCGTCGGCGTCGCAGCGGGCGACCCCGATCCGGGAGCGACCGACGTCGATCCCGAGCCTGACGCCGAACCGCGGCATTCAGTTCGTCGCTTCCTGAACCACGGCTTCGAGGGCCGCGCCGATCATCGACACGTTTGACCCTCCACCCTGCGCGAGGTCGTCCTTGCCACCGCCACCACCGCCGAGGATCCCGGCGGCGCGCTTCGCGAGCACTCCCGCACGGCGGCCCTGGTCGCGTGCGGCCTGGTTGGTCGCGACGATGACGGCCGGCTTGCCTGCGACGTCCGCCGCGAGGGCAATGACGGCCGGATCCTGGCCCAGCCGCTCGCGGACGGACACGACCAGCGAGCGCAGCTCGTCGGTCGATCCGGCGGTGCCGATGTTCTCGGCGACGACGGTGGTGCCGTTCATGCTGCGCCGGTTCGCGGCGATCGCCGGGACACGGTCGGCAAGGGCCCTCGCCTCGATCGCGGCGATGCGTTTCTCGGCAGCCTTGAGGCTCGCTACCAGCTCGCTGATGCGCTCCGGGAGCTGCTCGCGCGGTGTCTTCAGCGACGACGAGATCGTGCTGACCAGGGCGCGCTCAGCGGCGAGCTCCCGGAAGGCCTCGCGGCCGACGAGCGACTCCACGCGGCGATTCGTCGACCCGACGGACGACTCGCTCACGAGGCTGATCAGCCCGACCTCAGCGGAACGCCCGACATGGGTGCCCGCGCACAGCTCGCGCGACCACGGTCCGCCGATGTCGACCACGCGCACGACGTCGCCGTACTTTTCGCCGAAGAGCGCCATCGCGCCGAGCGCTTTCGCCTCGTCAAGCGGCAGTTCGCGCGTGACAACCTCGAGGTTGTCGCGGATCGCGGTGTTGGCGATGTCCTCGATCTCGCTGCGTGTGTCGAGCGAGAGGGCCTGGTTCCACGAGAAGTCGAGGCGAAGGTAGCCGGCCTTGTTGTAGGAGCCGGACTGGTGCGCCTGCGGGCCGAGCACCTGCCGCAGCGCGGCGTGGACCAGGTGCGTGCCCGAGTGCGCCTGCTGTGCGCCCCGACGCCAGTCGCGATCGACAACGGAGGTGGCGGCGTCGCCGACTCCGACCTCGCCGCTGGCCACCTGCACCGTGTGGCTGATGAGTCCCTTCACCGGCTTCTGCACGTCGAGCACCTCGAGGTCGAAACCCGATCCGATGATGCGACCGGCGTCGGCCTCCTGTCCGCCCGATTCGGCGTAGAGCGACGTGGCCTCGAGGATTACCTCGGCGATGTCGCCGGCGACGGCCTTCGAGACGGCGTGGCCGCCGACGATGAGGCCGACGATCCGCGAAGGAGTGTCGAGCACGTCGTAGCCCGTGAAAAGCGTTTCGCCGTGCGCGCGGAAGTCGGCATAGACCGAGAGGTCAGCCAGCGCCGACTTCTTCGACCGAGCGTCGGCCTTCGCCCGGTTGCGCTGCGCGGTCATCAGCGAGTCGAATGCTTCACGGTCGACTGAGAGGCCCGACTCCTCCGCGATCTCGAGGGTGAGGTCGATCGGGAAGCCGAAGGTGTCGTGCAGGAGGAACGCGGTGTCGCCGGGCAGCGTCGGCGCCTGGGCCTTCTTGGTCGTGAGGACGGCGAGGTCGAGAATCTCGGTGCCGGCGGCCAGGGTGCGCAGGAACGCCTCCTCCTCGCCGTAGGCGCTGGTCGACAAACGCTCGAACTCGGTCGAGACCTCCGGGTAGGCAGCCGCCATGGCATCGCGCGAGGCGGTGAAGAGCTCGGGGAACGTCGCGGCGTCCACTCCGAGCAGGCGCATGGCGCGCACCGTCCGGCGCATCAGACGGCGGAGGATGTAGCCGCGACCCTCGTTCGAGGGCGTCACGCCGTCCGAGAGCAGCATCAGCGAGGAGCGCACATGATCGGCGATGACACGCATCCGCACGTCGTCCTCGTGGACGGCGCCGTAGCGCCGGCCGGAGAGTTCGGCCGCGCGGTCCAGGACCGGGCGCACCTGGTCGATCTCGTACATGTTCTCGACGCCCTGCTTGAGAAACGCGACGCGCTCCAGGCCCATGCCCGTGTCGATGTTCTTGCGCGGCAGTTCGCCGAGGATGTCGAAGTCGACCTTGCTCGTGCCCTCCCCGCGGAGGTACTGCATGAAGACGAGATTCCAGATCTCGACGTAGCGGTCGTCGTCGGTAGCGGGACCCCCGTCTTTGCCATAGGCGGGGCCGCGATCGAAGAAGATTTCGGAGCAGGGGCCCGCCGGGCCGGGCTGGCCGGTGGACCAGTAGTTGGTGTCCCTGTCCAGGCGCTGAATCCGCTCGTCGGGTAGGCCCGCAATCTTCTTCCACAGCCTGATGGCCTCGTCGTCGTCCTTATAGACGGTGACCCACAGGTCCTTCTCGTCGAAGCCGAAGCCGCCGTCGCTCTCGGCGCCGGTGAGTAACTCCCAGGCGTAACCGATCGCGCCCTCCTTGAAGTAGTCGCCGAAGGAGAAGTTGCCGTTCATCTGGAAGAACGTTCCATGACGGGGGGTCTTGCCGACCTCCTCGATGTCATTGGTGCGGATGCACTTCTGCACGCTCGTCGCGCGCGGATATGGCGCAGGCACCACTCCGGTGAGGTACGGCACGAACGGCACCATGCCCGCGACAGTGAAGAGGAGACTCGGGTCCTCACTGACAAGGGAGGCCGACGGGACCACGGTGTGGCCGCGGCTCCCGAAGTAGTCGAGCCAGCGGGTGCGAATGTCTGCGGTCTGCATGGGTTCCGTTACGGTCGGTCGGTACGCGGATGTCGGGCGGCGAGGCATCAGCCCTCGCCGATGGCAGCTTTCAACTCGGCCTCGCGCTGGTGGTAACCCTCGGAGACGGCCTCGCCGAGCTCCTTCGCCGTGCGGTTGAGGTCGGCGAACAGGCGAGCACCCGCCTCAGTGCGCGAGATCTGATGGGCGACCGCGAATCCGAGGCCGATCCCGATGACGATCAGGAGGATGTTCTTCACGGGTGTTCCTTCCACGGCAGTGGGGCGGGCGCGGAGGCGCCACAACCCGTTCGATTGTAGGGCGCGGTCGCCGGGCTACTTCGAGCGCGCGCGCTTCGAGCGCTTCGCCGCGGTTCGTCCGACGGCGGCGCCGGCGTCCCCGGCGGTGCGGCTGGCGACGAGCACGGCGCGGACTCCAGCGGTGAAACCCGCGAGCTTGATGAGTGGTCCGCCGATGGTCGCAGCGGTGAGGGCGACGAGAGCGTTCACGTTCCCAGTGACCTCGGCCACGTCCTTCGTAATCGTGTCGACCCGCGCAAGCTGCTGGTTTGCCTCGCGAAGGGTGGAGGCCGACTCGTCGAGGATGGGGGTCAGGCCGTCACTGGCCTGCTTAATGGCCTCGCTCGTGCTGTCGAAGACCCGCCCGAGCTTCCAGAGCGGGATCGCGGCGATCGCGACCAGGATCGCGAACACCCCCGCGGCGATGAGCCCTGCGATGTCTCCACCGGACACGGTGACCTCCGTTCGACGCCAGATGCGGCAGTCCAGCCTATACGTCAGGCAACGAGAGAGGCCCCGGTGCGGACACCGGGGCCTCGTGCGGGGCTGGACTCAGCGAGCCGCGTAGTACTCGACGACGAGCTGCACTTCGCAGGTCACGGGGACCTCGGCGCGCTTCGGGCGACGCAGGAGGGTCGCCTGCAGCTTGTCGATCTCGACCTCGAGGTAGCCCGGGGTCTTGGGGAGGACGTCGACGTGACCGCCGGCGGCCGCGACCTGGAAGGGCTCGGTGCCCTCGGAGCGGGTCTTGACGTGGATGACCTGGCCCGGCTTCACACGGAAGGAGGGGCGGTCGACCGTCTTACCGTCCACCATGATGTGACGGTGGGTGACGAACTGGCGCGCCTGTGCAGTGGTACGAGCGAAGCCCGAGCGAAGGACGAGGGCGTCGAGGCGCATTTCGAGGAGCTCGACCAGGTTCTCACCGGTCAGGCCCTGGGTGCGTCGCGCCTCCTGGAAGGCGATGCGCAGCTGCTTCTCGCGAATGCCGTACTGGGCGCGCAGACGCTGCTTCTCCCGCAGGCGGACCGCGTAGTCGGAGTCGGCCTTGCGCTTCGAGCGGCCGTGCTCACCGGGAGCGTAGGGACGCTTCTCGAGGTAGCGGGCGGCCTTCGGGGTCAGGGGGATGCCGAGGGCGCGCGAGAGGCGCGTCTTCGATCGGGTACGTGAGGTGGTCGACACTGTGGTCCTTCCAAGGTCTGAGAGGTTCGGTCGCAGCTCTCGTCCGCCGGCTCCGGAAGGAGAGCGGACGCCGCGGTCGTGTCCTCCGCGGGTGCGGGGGAAGGGTGACCACAGTGGCGAACTGCGCGATTCAGAGGGATGTGCTGCTCCGCTCGGCTACAGAGCGGTGGGCAACCTCGCAAGACTATCAGGCCGCAGCGCCTGGGAGGCACGGATCGGAGGGAGCGCGTCAGCCCCGCGACCCGCGGACGATCCGGAGCAGTTTGGCGAGCCGCGCCGAGACGTCTCGCTCGTTGCCGTGCTCGGTGGGCCGGTAGTAGCGGGCGCCCTGGAGCGCATCCGGCAGATACTGCTGCTCAAGCACGCCGAGGTCAGCGTCGTGCGGGTAGCGGTAACCCTTGCCGTGGCCGAGGCGTTTGGCTCCCGGGTAGTGCCCGTCGCGCAGGTGCGCCGGGACCCGGCCGGCCTTGCCCGCGCGGACATCGGCGATCGCGGCGTCGATGGCGGAGTAGGAGGCGTTCGACTTGGGCGCCGTGGCGAGATGCACAACGGCCTGCGCCAGCGGGATGCGACCCTCCGGCATGCCGATGAACTGCACCGCGTCGGCCGCGGCGATCGCGACCACGAGGGCCTGCGGGTCGGCCATGCCGATGTCCTCCGAGGCCGAGACGATGATGCGGCGAGCGATGAAACGCGGATCCTCCCCCGCCTCGATCATCCGCGCGAGGTAGTGCAGGGCGGCGTCGACGTCGGAGCCTCGGATCGACTTGATGAAGGCGCTGATGACGTCGTAGTGCTCGTCGCCGTTGCGGTCGTAGCGCAGCAGCGCCCGGTCGACCGCGCGGGCGACGACCTCCGTCGTGATGACGGGCAGCGCCGGCTCCGCGGTCTCGTCGGCGGGGGCCTCGTCGGCGGAAGCCTCGTCGGCGGAAGCCTCGTCGGCGGGGGCCTCGTCGTCCTCCTCCTCGGCGGCAGATGCCCGCGCTACGCGCTCGGCCTCGCGCGCCTCGGACCGCGCCGACGTGGCAGCCGCCTCGAGGGCTGTGAGCGCCCGCCGTGCATCACCCGACGCGAGGCGCACGATGCTCGCGCGCGCCTCCTCCTCAAGCACGACGGAGTCGCGCAGCCCGCGCTCGTCATGCAGCGCGCGGTCGACCAGCACGCCGAGATCGTCATCGCTCAGCGGCTCCAGCGTCAGCAGCAGGGAGCGCGAGATCAGCGGAGCGATCACCGAGAACGATGGATTCTCCGTCGTCGCGGCGATGAGGATGACCCAGCCGTTCTCGACCCCGGGGAGCAGTGCATCCTGCTGCGCCTTCGTGAAGCGGTGGATTTCGTCTAGGAACAGCACCGTGGAGGTGCCGTACAGGTCGCGAGTGGACAGCGCCTCCTCCATCACCTGCCGCACGTCCTTCACTCCCGCAGTGACCGCGGAGAGTTCGACGAAGCGCCGCCCGCTCGAGTGCGCAACGGCCTGGGCGAGCGTCGTCTTACCCGTGCCCGGCGGACCCCAGAGAATGACCGAAACGGCTCCCCGCTCGCCCGTCGTGTCGGCGGCGAGGGCGACCAGCGGAGAACCCGGGGTGAGCAGATGGCGCTGCCCCGCCACCTCCTCGAGGCTGCGCGGGCGCATCCGCACGGCGAGCGGAGTCGCGCCAGAGCGGAGCCCGGCCTGCTGCATGGTCATGCGACCAGCGTAACGACGGCCTCCGACACCGCGACGGAACAGCGTTTGTCCAGCCTCCGAGGAGTCTCATAGGCTCGACCCGGCCTGCACGCGCGGGTCGCCGCGCCGTCCAAGCGCGGAGGACGACGTCGGAGGAACACGTGGCTCAGGGAAAGTCGAACGACCGGGGAAAGGCGACCGACCGCGAGGCGCGCACCCGACTCCGGGCGTACCAGGCCCGCCAGAGCCTGCACCGGATGAGGCAGAGACGTCGCGTCCGTGACAACACCGTCGCCGCGATCGCGGCCGTCGTCGTCATCACCCTCGCCGTCGTTGCCCAGCTCCTCTATTTCTCCGAGGGACCGGGCGCTCCGGTGGCTGCTGCCTCCTCCTCTGACACCGCGTCGCCGACGCCGGCGCCGACCGGAGAGAACACCGGCGACGTCCCCTCCTCCGACATCGCCGAGGGCCGCGACTGGACGGGTACGCTCACCATCGGCTCAAATCCCCTCGGCATCATGCTGACGGGCAGCGCCGCTCCGCAGGCCGTCTCCTCCTTCATCTCTCTCAGCCGGTCCGGCTTCTACGACGGACTCTCGTGCCACCGCCTCACCACTGAGGGCCTCTACGTCCTCCAGTGCGGCGACCCGAACGGCGACGGCACCGGTGGCCCGGGCTACAGCTACGGCCCGGTCGAGAATGCTCCGGCAGACGGCGTGTACCCGGCAGGCGCCATCGCGATGGCGCGCCAGGGCGGCAACGGCTACAGCCAGGGCAGCCAATTCTTCGTCGTGTATCAGGACACGAGCCTCCCGGCCGACGCTGCCGGCGGCTACACCGTGATCGGCCGGATCACCTCCGGCCTCGACGCTCTCGTGAACGATGTCGTCGCCAAGGGCACGGCTGACGGCTCCGGCGACGGCGCACCCGCGGAACCCGTCTCGATAGCCTCCGTGACGCTCCAGTAGCGCGAGCCCCGAGAGCAAGCACCGGGCAGGGCACGAACCGCCCGTGCGGGGAGTGCAATAGGCTGGTCGTCACTGCCCGTTCGCCGCCGAGCGCGGTCTTCGGCCCTCCGGCCGTCGAGCCCCACCGGCCGACGATGATGCGGGCACCGAGAAGCACGACATCGAACAGCAAGGTGAGGCTCCGAGCGATGAGTGACCAGCAGCCGTGGGGACGGGTCGGCGACGACGGGACGGTCTACGTCCGCGTCGGCGACGGGGAGCGCGAGGTCGGCCAATACCCCGATGCGAGTCCCGAGGAGGCGCTCGCCTACTACGAGCGCAAGTACACCGAGCTCGCCGGGCAGGTCTCCCTGCTCGAGCAGCGCGCCAAGCGCGGCGCGCCCGCCGGCGATGTCGCGCGCACCGTGCAGTCTCTGTCTGCCGCCATCGCCCAGGCCAACGCGGTCGGCGACCTCGCGGCGCTCCAATCCCGCGTCGATGCTCTGAGCGGCTCCGTGGAGGATCTCACCGAGCAGCAGGCCGCCGAGGCCAAGGCCGCGCTGGCCGATGCCCTCGCCTACCGCGAGGCGATCGTCGCCGAGGCCGAGGCGCTCGCCGCCGTCGATCCGGCAAAGACCCAGTGGAAGCAGGCCAGTGCGGCAATCGACGAACTCTTTGCCCGCTGGCAGAACCACCAGCAGCAGGGCCCTCGTCTTCCCAAGAACGACGCGAACGAACTCTGGCGCCGGTTCCGCAGTGCCCGGACCACGATCGAGCAAAACCGCAAGGCGTTCTTCGCCGATCTCGATTCGGCGCACCGTGAGGCGAAGCAGGCCAAGCAGGCGCTCATCGACCAGGCGGAGGCACTGGTGCCCCAGGGCGCCGACGCGATTCGGGAGTATCGGGCGCTCCTCGAGCGCTGGCGGGTCGCCGGCCGCGCGGGCAAGCGGTTCGACGACGCACTCTGGGCGCGATTCAAAGCCGCGGGCGACGCGATTTACGGCGCCAAAGCCGAGGTCGTCGCGCAGGAAAGCGTCGAGTACACCGAGAACCTCGACCTCAAGCTCGCTCTGCTCGCCGAGGCAGAGCCGCTGCTCGAGGAGCAGGACCGCGAGAAGGCCAAGCGCGCGCTGCTCTCGATTCAGGAGCGCTGGGATGCGGTCGGGCGTGTGCCGCGCGAACAGGTGCGGGTCGTCGAAGACCGCCTGCGCACAGTCGAAGCGCATGTCCGCAAGCTCGACGAGGAGCACTGGAACCGCAGCAACCCCGAGCGCAAGGCGCGCTCGGAGGGACTCGCCTCGCAACTGACCGCGGCAATCCAGAAGCTGCAGGACGAGCTCGACGAGGCGAAGGCCCGCGGCGACCGCGCGGCGATCGCCCAGGCTCAGGAGGCGCTCGACGCCCGCAAGGTGTGGCTCGACGCGATCGGCTGAGAACGTCCGCGGCGGATCCCTCCACAGATCCGCCGCGGGCGATCTGCGGGTCGCGCGCGTCGGCCATCCTGGCTGGATGCGCCTTCCCGCCGTTCTTCTTCCCGGGCATCTGCCGCTCGCCGAGCTTTGCGCCGCGAGACTCGACGGCGAAGTCGTCGGTCTCGACGAGGGCTTCCTCGTCGCGGACCTGCCACTGGGCGTTCCTGAACGGCTGGCCGCACTCGCTGCGATCCTCCCCCGGGGTGCGGTCGCCGATCGTCTCTCCGCGGCCTGGGTGTACGGAGCACTGCACGACCCACCTCAGGTGCACAGCGCTTCCGTCGACCGCCGGCACCGACTGCGTCCGCCACTGAGCTCCCGGCTCCGCTGTCACGAGGTGCTTCTCGATGACGGCGATGTCCTGGTCCACAACGACACTGCGGTGACCACCGCCGTCCGGACCCTGATTGATCTGGCCCGCACCGTCGGAGGCGAGAGCCTGATCCGCGCCGTCGCCCTTGCGACACGGACCGGACTCGAGGCGGTGCTCGCGCGACTCGAAAACGGAGGACCGGTCGCAGCGCCGCACCGGATCGAGCGCCGATTGCGGGCGGCGCTCTCCCCCGCGCCGCCGGGGGCTCAGCCCGCGCTCACCCGGTACACGTCGTAGACCGCATCGATCCGGCGGACGGCGTTGAGCACACGGTCGAGATGGGTTGTGTCCCCCATCTCGAAGACGAAGCGGCTGATCGCCAGTCGGTCACTCGAGGTCGACACCGTGGCCGAGAGGATGTTGACGTGGTGCTCCGAGAGCACGCGGGTCACATCGCTCAGCAGGCCGGAGCGATCGAGCGCCTCGACCTGGATCTGGACGAGGAAGATGCTCTTCGAGGAGGGCGCCCACTCGACGTCGACGATTCGCTCCGGCTCCTTCAGCAACTCCTGCACGTTGTGGCAGTTTGCCTGGTGCACCGAGACTCCGGCGCCCCGGGTGACGAAGCCGACGATCTGGTCGCCGGGCACCGGCGTGCAGCACTTCGCGAGCTTCACCAGGATGTCCGGCGCACCCTTGACCAGCACGCCCGACTCGCTGCTACGGCTGCGCGGCCGGGGCGAGCGCGGGAGCGTGACCTCGTTCTCATCCGACTCCGGATCGCCCTGAATCGACGACACGACTTTCTCGAGCACCGACTGGGTCGACACATGGCCTTCGCCGACCGCTGCGTACAGCGCCTCGACGTCGTTGTAGCGCAGTTGGCTGGCTACCTCAGTGAAGGTGTCCTGGCTCATGAGCTTTTGCAGCGGCAGATTCTGCTTGCGCATTGCGCGGGCAATGGAGTCCTTGCCCTGCTCGATCGCCTCGTCGCGCCGCTCCTTCGTGAACCACTGGCGGATTTTGTTGCGCGCGCGCGGACTCTGCACGAACTGCAGCCAGTCCTGACTCGGACCGGAATCAGGATTCTTCGACGTGAAGACCTCAACGACGTCGCCCGTGGTCAGCGATGACTCCAGCGGGACGAGGCGTCCGTTGACCTTGGCTCCCATCGTCCGATGACCGACCTCGGTGTGCACGGCGTAGGCGAAGTCGACCGGGGTTGCTCCGGTGGGCAGGCCGATGACCCGGCCCTTGGGGGTGAAGACGTACACCTCCTTCGCGCCGATCTCGAAGCGGAGGGAGTCGAGGAACTCGTTCGGGTCGGTCGTCTCGGACTGCCAGTCGGAGAGGTGCGCAAGCCAGGCCAGATCGTTGTCGTTCGAGCCGGAGATGGGCACCTTGCCGGTGGCCATCTGCTCCTTGTACTTCCAGTGCGCCGCAATACCGAATTCGGCGTGCTGGTGCATCTCGTTGGTGCGGATCTGAATCTCGACCGCCCGGCCTTTCGGCCCGACCACCGTGGTGTGCAGCGACTGGTACAGGTTGAACTTCGGAGTCGCGATGTAGTCCTTGAAGCGGCCGGGCATCGGCGTCCAACGCGCGTGAATCGAACCGAGCACGGCATAGCAGTCGCGCACCGAGTTGACGAGCACGCGGATGCCGACCAGGTCGTAGATCTCATCGAACTCGCGACCACGGACGACCATCTTCTGGTAGATCGAGTAGTACTGCTTCGGCCGACCGACGACGCGGCCACGGATCCGCCCCGCACGAAGATCCTCGCTGATGAGGTCGATAACGCTCTGGACGAATTCCTCGCGCTGCGGTGTCCGCCGCTTCACCAGGTTCTCGATCTCGTTGTAGATCTTGGGATACAGCACCGCGAACGACAGGTCCTCGAGCTCCCACTTGATCGCCTGGATACCGAGCCGATGCGCGAGCGGCGCGTAGATCTCGAGGGTTTCTGTGGCCTTGCGGGCGGCCGATTCGGCCGGCACAAAACCCCAGGTGCGGGCGTTATGTAGGCGGTCAGCGAGCTTGATGATCAGCACACGGATGTCTTTCGACATCGCCACGATCATCTTGCGGACCGTCTCGGCCTGGGCGCTGTCACCGTACTTGACCTTGTCGAGCTTCGTGACTCCGTCGACCAGCATCGCGACCTCATCGCCAAAATCAGCGCGAAGTTCATCCAGCGTGTAGTCCGTGTCCTCCACGGTGTCGTGCAGCAGAGCCGCCGCGATCGTCTTCGAGCCGATCCCGAGATCGGCGAGAATCTGCGCCACCGCGAGCGGGTGGGTGATGTACGGCTCGCCGCTGCGGCGCTTCTGGCTCGCGTGCGCGCGCTCCGCGACCGAGTACGCACGCTCGATCAGAGCAATGTCGCTCTTGGGATGGTGAGTCCTGACGGTGCGGACGAGGGTGTCGACAGCGCCCGAGGGCTGCGCGCGGGAGAAGATCCGGGGGACCAGTCTGCGCAGAGCAGCGGTCGAGGACGTCGTCGTCGTTTCCGTCACGCGAGAGTCTCCATCGCCCCATTATCGCCCGTGCGGGGGATGCGGATGACCGCTGCGCCTCTCACGAACAGACCGGTTCTTAGTCGATGCGGCCGGGCCGACCGTCGTCGTCGACCACGGCGCCGTCGGCCGCGGCCCACGCGGTCATTCCCGCCTCGACATTCGCTGTCTCGTAGCCGGCGCCGGCGAGAGCCTGCGCGACTCTCGCCGAGCGGACGCCCGAGTGGCAGACAACGAGAATCGGGGCGCCGTCAGGCAGTTCAGCCTGCCGCTGTCCGATCTCGCCCATCGGGATGTGGTGGGCGCCGGGAGCGTGGCCGAGTGCCCACTCGTGCGGCTCACGGACATCAAGCAGCCAGACCTCATCGCGCGCGACGAGGCCGACCGCGTCGGCGGCGGAGACCTGAGAGTAGTCGGCCATCGGTTAGCCCTGCACTGCCGGCGCGGCGGGTGCGGTCGCCTTCGCGCGCGCCGAATCGACCCGCTTGTCGTGCTTGACGATTTCCGGCTCACGGCTGCGCAGCTGCGCGTAGAGCGGAGCCGCGACGAAGATGGTGGAGTAGGTGCCGACGATGATGCCGATCAGCAGCGCAAGAGAAATGTCGCGCAGCGTGCCGGCTCCGAGGACGAAGGCACCGATCACGAGGATCGCGGCGACCGGGAGCGCGGCGACGATCGACGTGTTGATCGAGCGGACGAGGGTTTGATTCTCGGCCAGGTTTACCGTCTCGGAGAATGTGCGCGTCGTGCTGTCCATCGCCGCCGCCGTGTTCTCCCGGATCTTGTCGAAGACCACCACCGTGTCGTACAGCGAGTAGCCGAGGATCGTGAGCAGACCAATCACCGCCGCGGGCGAGACTTCGGTGCCGGTGATGCCGTAGACGCCGGCGACGATCACGAGGTCGTGGAGCAGCGCGACGATGGCGGCGAGCGACATCTTCCAGGTGCGGAAGTACGCCCACATCGCCAGGGCGGCCAGGACCACGAAGATGATCAGGCCGCGGATCGCCTGCTGCGTGATGTCGTTGCCCCACGCCGCGCCAATGAAGGAGGAGGCGACCTGCTCGGGCGGCACGTCGTAAGCCTCCGAAAGCGCGTTGCGCACCGAGGTTGACTCGTCCGTCGAGAGCTGGCCGGTCTGCACGCGGATGGAGTCGTCGCCGACGATCGAGACGCGCGGCACGGTTTCGGGAGCCACGGCGGTCACGGCATCCGTCGCCGTGGCCTGGTCAAGGCTCGACGGCGACGAGACCGTGAACTGCGAGCCGCCGGTGAACTCAATGCCGAAGTTGAACCCGCCGCGCGCGACCGTACCGAGCACGGTGATCAGGATGAGCACGAGTGAGATCAGGTACCAGGTGCGGCGCCGCCCGACAAAGTCGACCGAGCGCGCACCGGTGTAGAGGTCGTTTCCGAACTGCGAGAAGCTGGCCATCACGCGTCCTTCCCGGTCGATTCGGTGGCGTTGCGCGTGCCTGCCGCCTCGGCGGCCTTGCGCTCGGCGATGGTCTGCCGCCTGGCCGCCTCGCGGGCAGCGGAGGCGCGCTTGCCTGCGACCACCTGGTCCTGCGGACGGAACGCCGCGCGACCACGGTAGACCGCTCCGAGCGCTCGCGGATCGAGCCCGGACGCCCGGTGCCCCTCCGCGAAGAACGGTCTCGTCGCCATCAACTGCAGGATCGGGTGGGTGAAGAGGGCAACCACGACCAGGTCGATCAGCGTCGTGATGCCCAGAGTGAGCGCAAAGCCGCGAACACTGCCCACCGCGAGCAGGAACAGCACGACGGCGGCGAGCAGGTTCACCATGTCGGAGGCGAAGATCGTGCGCAGCGCACGGCGCCAGCCCGCCTCCACCGCCGACTCCAAGCCACGGCCATCGCGCAGCTCGTCGCGGATCCGCTCGAAGTACACGATGAAGGAGTCGGCCGTGATGCCGATCGCGACGATCAAGCCCGCGACTCCTGCGAGCGAGAGGCGCAGTCCCTCCCGCCACGAGAGCAGAGTCACCACCAGGTAGGTAACGATCGCGGCGACCATCAGCGACGCGATGGTGACGGCGCCGAGCACTCGGTACTGCGCGATCGAGTAGAGGATCACCAGGAGGAGACCGATCACCCCTGCAAGAAGGCCGCTGGCCAACTGGGCCGAGCCGAGCGTGGCGGAGATGCTGTCGGAGCTTTGCACCTGGAAGCCGATCGGCAGCGCACCATACTTCAGCTGGTCGGCGAGGGTCTTCGACGACGCCTGCGTGAACGATCCCGAGATTTGCGCGTTGCCGTCCGTGATCGCGGCGTTCGTCGAGGGCGCCGAGATGACCCGGCCGTCGAGGACGATCGCGAACTGATTCTGCGCTCCCTGGAGCGCGACGAGGCGCGAGGTCACGTCGCCGAAGGCGCGGGTGCCCTGGTCGTCAAACGACAGGTTGACGGCCCAGGTGCCGGTGCTGGCTCCGGAGGACGTGGTCATCAGGCCGTTGGAGGCGTCGGAGATGTCCTCGCCGGTGATCTCGACCGGGCCGAGCACGTACTTGACGGCGCCGCTCGGGTCGCACGTGATCAGTGGCTGATCCGCTGGGGCGAGGTTCGGGTCCTGGTTGTTCAAGAAGGCGCAGTCGAACGAGGTGTACTGCGCCTGGAGCGCCGGCGTCAGGTAGGCGAGGTCGCTCGCGTTGGCCGGCGGAGACGTCGGCTCGGTGGCCAGTGACGGGTCGACGGGAGTCGGTGTGGGCGATGACGTGGCGTCGCCTCCGACCGCGGTGTTCGTGGCCTGGCTTGCGACGAGCACGGGCCGGAAGTCGAGCTTCGCCGAGGCCTCGATGCGCTGGAGCGTCTCGTCGTCCGGGGTGCCGGGGATCGAAACGACGATGTTGCTGGAGCCCTGCGTGGTGATTTCGGCCTCGGAGACGCCCGACGCGTCGATCCGCTGACGGATGATCGAGACGGCCTGAGTGAGCTGCTCCGAGGAGACGGCGTCGCCGTCGTTGAGCTGAGGCTGGAGGACGATCTGTGTGCCGCCCTCGAGGTCGAGCGCGAGCTTCGGCATCCACGACCCGCCACCCCACAGGACAGCGGCCGTGTTGAGACCAACGAGAGCGAGGATCAGGACACCGAGCCAGCTCAGGGAGCGGCGGGCCTTCCGGACGGGGGTTGATGCGGCCACCCAGGGCTCAGCTTTCTCTTCGTTCGTTGGTGATCGGCCCGGAGTCGCCCGGACACGGAGAAGGGCGGGCGGGGCGCCGGAGCGCCCTACCCGCCCAGGAGACTACTGCGCGTCCGGTCGGCGATCGCGCTCGACCGGGTCGACCAGCGGGTCGCGATGCGCTGCGTCGCGCTCGCCGAACTCGGGCGACGTGGTCGCGGTCAGCGGTTCGACCTCGGTCTCTGTTGCGACGTTCTCGCTCGGGTCGATCAGGCGGGCGATGGCCTGGCGGTGGATCGTGAGCAGCGTGCCGGGTGTCGACTCGATGACGATCTTGTTCGCTTCGTCATCGATAGACACGACAGTGCCGAACAGCCCGGAACCGGTCATCAACTCCACCCCGGGGACGAGGTTGTTCTTCATGCTCTCCGCATCGCGCTGGCGCTTCTTGTTGTTGCGGAACATGAAGATCATCATCACGGCGAGCAGCAGGACGAGCAGGATGATCGTCGGATCCATGGGTGGGCCTTCCGGAGTGGAGTGGCGATCCGCCGCACGGCCTCGGGTCGAGGAGGAGCGAATCGAGCGGCCCGTCGGGCCTAGGAAATTATAGGTCATCCTCGAACAGCGACTGCGGAGACGCTGCTCCACGCGGATCGATCCCGAAGTGCCGGTAGGCGGCCGACGTCGCGACGCGCCCTCGGGGTGTGCGGGTGAGCAGGCCGATCCGCACCAGGAACGGCTCGACGACCGCCTCGACGGTCTCGGCCTCCTCCCCCACCGACACCGCCAGGGTGTTCAACCCGACGGGACCGCCGTCGAAGCGGGTCAGCACGATCTCCATCACGGCGCGGTCGAGCCGGTCGAGGCCGAGCGCATCGACGTCGTAGAGGTCGAGGGCGGCGCGGACGGCGGTGACGTCGGCTCGTCCCCCGTGCACGAGTGCGAAGTCGCGCACCCGCCGCAGCAGGCGGTTCGCGATGCGCGGGGTGCCCCGGCAGCGGCCGGCGATCTCGGCCACCGCGTCGGCGTCGATGTCGAGTTCGAGCAGTCGCGCCGCGCGTGCGAGAACCTGCCGCAGCTCGTCCTCCGCATAGAACTCGAGATGGGCGGTGAAGCCGAAACGGTCGCGAAGCGGATTGGGCAGCAGACCCGAGCGGGTCGTCGCCCCGACCAGGGTGAACGGAGCGAGATCCAGCGGGACGGACGTGGCTCCCGCGCCCTTGCCCACCATGATGTCGATCCGAAAGTCCTCCATCGCGAGGTAAAGCATCTCCTCCGCCGAGCGCGCCATGCGATGGATCTCATCGATGAAGAGGATCTCGCCTGGCAAGAGCGACGAGAGCACGGCAGCGAGATCGCCCGCGTGCTGGATCGCCGGTCCGCTCGAAAGACGCAGCGGCGAGGAGCTCTCCTCCGCCACGATCATCGCGAGCGTGGTCTTACCGAGACCAGGCGGGCCGGCGAGCAGGATGTGGTCGGGCGTGCGTCCCTGCATCGAGGCCGCCTTCAGCAGCAGCTCGAGCTGACCGCGCACCTTTCGCTGACCGACGAATTCGCTGAGACTCTTGGGCCGCAGCGCGCCCTCGAACGCGATCTCGGCCTCGGAGGCGACCTCGGGGCCGAGCACGTCGTCGTCGCTCACGAGCGCGCCGCAGGGCCGAGGCGGGCGAGGGCGAGGCGGAGCAGGGCCTGCACGTTCGCGGCGTCCGAGGCCTGCGCGTCGAGCAGGATCTCGTCCACCACGTCGGCGGCGGTGCGCTCGGGCCAACCGAGACCGACGAGGGCCGACAGGACGCTCTGCGCAGCGGTCGCACCCGCGCCGGAGCCCCGCGCGGCTCGCGGGCGGACGGAGAGCTTGCCCGCCAGCGACAGGACGATCAGCTTCGCCGTCTTCGGGCCGATGCCGCTGACTTTGCGGAACACCGCGTCGTCCTCCTCGGCGACCGCCTGCGCGACGCGATCCGGCTCGACTGCACCGAGGACGCCGAGCGCCGATTTCGGGCCGACACCCGTGACTCCGATCAGCAGCTCAAAGATCTCGAGTTGCTCCTCGTCCGGAAAGCCGTAGAGGGTCAGCGAATCCTCGCGCACCACGAGCACGGTGCTGACGGTGGTCTCGTCGCCGACGCGCATGTCGAGGGCGTGCTGCGGAGTGACATTGACCGCGTAGCCGACGCCGTGGACATCGAGCACGGCGAGACTCCCCCGAGCGGAGAGGACAGTGCCGCGGAGGGAGGAGATCACCGCGCCAGTCTAGATGCTCGAACAGGCGTTCGAGTCGCGGCCTCCGCGGCGCGCCAAGCCCGCTGCGCCGCGGTCTCGCCGTCGCCCGCGCCGGGCGCGGCGACAAGGGGCGCGCGCCAGGCGTGACAGACGGCCAGCGCCAGGGCGTCCGCAGCGTCGGCAGGAGTCGGCGGAGTGTCGAGGCGCAGCACCCGCTGGATCATCGCAGTTACCTGGCGCTTGTCGGCCGCTCCGTAGCCGGTGACCGCGGCCTTCACTTCGCTCGGCGTGTGCATCCCCACGGGGAGGGAGCGGCGAGCGGCGGCGACGAGCGCGACTCCGCTGATCTGCGCGATGCCCATGACCGTGCGCACGTTGTTCTGCGCGAAGACGCGCTCGAGAGCGACCGCATCCGGCCGGTGCTCATCGAGCAGCGCCTCGATCCCGTCGCCGAGGGCCAGGAGGCGGCGTTCGAGGGGGTCACCGACCGGGGTGCGCAGCACGCTCACGTGCACAAGGGTCGCTCGGCGGTCCCGCGTGACATCGACGATGCCAACACCGCACCGGGTGAGCCCGGGGTCGATCCCGAGGACGCGCATCAGGGCATCCTCGCGGAGCAGGCCGGGCTCACCGGGTCACTCCTCGTTCTCGAGCTCGGCGCGGACCTCTGCGGTGATGTCGAGGTTGGTGTAGACGTTTTGCACGTCGTCCGAGTCCTCGAGTGCGTCGATCAGGCGGAACACCTTGCGGGCGGTGTCGGCGTCGGCCTCGACCTGGAGCGAGGCGACGAACTCGACGTCGGCGGAGTCGTAGTCGATCCCCGCGTCCTGGAGGGCGGAGCGTGCAGGCACGAGCTCACTCGGCTCGGTGCGGACCTCGAAGCTCTCGCCGTGGTCGATCACGTCGTCGACACCGAAGTCGAGGACCGCGCCGAGCACATCGTCCTCGGTCACGCTGTCTCCGTGCGGCACCGAGATGACTCCCTTGCGCGCGAAGTTGTAGGCGACGCTGCCCGGGTCGGCCATGGTGCCGCCGTTGCGGGTCATCGCGGTGCGGACGTCCGCTGCCGCGCGGTTCTTGTTGTCGGTGAGGCACTCGACCAGGAGGGCTATGCCGTTCGGTCCGTAGGCCTCGTACATGATGGTCGTGTAGTCGATGACCTCGCCGGTGAGGCCGGCGCCGCGCTTGATCGCGCGGTCGATGTTGTCGTTCGGCACCGAGGTCTTTTTCGCCTTTTGCACGGCATCGACGAGCGTCGGATTGCCGGAGAGGTCGGCACCGCCCATCTTGGCGGCCACCTCGATATTCTTGATCAACTTGGCAAAGGACTTCGCGCGGCGCGAATCCTTGATCGCCTTCTGGTGCTTGGTCGTGGCCCACTTGGAATGCCCGGACACGGTGCTCCCTCGGAAAGTTCGTTTCGTGCGACTCCCGCAGGACGCCGCTGATGGCTCGACCAGTGTAATCGGGCGCTGCCGGGGCGGCCGGAGCCGCGCCCGAGGGCAGTACCGGGAAGCGGGGACGTCGCTCCTCCACAGGCGACCACCCCGGCCGAGTTGTCCCGTGTGAGCGGTCACAGTCGCGCTGGTGTCGGTGGTCGCTGATTCAATACTTGTATGACAGATGCAGGCGAGACAGGCGCGGCGGAGGCTGTGCTGGAGGAGGTGCGGTCGCGTGGCGATCGGGCGGCCGGCCTCGTCCGGTCCGCTGCCCCCGTGCTTCTCGCGGCGGCCGAGGAGTTGTACGCGGGGTACCGCGCGGCGCTCGCCTGCCCGGAGTCGTTCGCACGAGGGCGATCCCTCTCACGCAGCGAGGCGGGCGATCTGGTGGAGCGGTCGATCCGGGCAGAGTTCGCGGTAGCACTGGGAGTGTCGGAGCGGGTCGTGTCGCGCGAGCTGGAGCAGGCGCAGTTGCTCGTCGAGGACTTGCCCTGCACACGGGCCGCACTGGCCGCGGCGCGCATCCGTTGGGAGGCGGGCCAGGTAATCTGCGTCATCGCGCGCACCCTGCCCGTCGACTCCCGGGCCCTGTTCGACCAGCGGGCCGTCGAGGCAGCCGTCTCGATGACCCCGACACAGTTGCGCCGCGTGGTGGCTCGGCTGCGGGAGGAGCTGCATGAGGAACCTCTCGCCGGCCGCCATTCACGTGCCCAAGAAGACCGGCGCGTCTGGGTGACTCCAGACGTGGACGGGATGGCGACGCTCTGCGCACAGCTCCCGGCGCCTCTCGTTCTCGGAGCGTATGACCGGCTGGATCGTATCGCCCGAACGCTCCGCGAGGGCGACGAGCGAACGCTGGCCCAGCTTCGAGCCGATGCGCTCGCCGATCTGCTCTGCGACGGTGACGTCTCGGGCACAACCCCCGTCGGCGACGGCACCGGGGTCGCAGCGACCTTCGTGCCGGGAGTGCGAGCCGAGGTCAGGCTCACCCTCGCGTTAAGGACAGCCGCGGGTCTCGACGACGCCACCGCTGACCTCGACGGCTACGGGCCAATCCCCGCCAGCGTCGCGCGGGAACTCGCGGGCGTCGCACCGTCCTTCACCCGGGTCCTCGCCGACGCGCACACGGGGATGGTCGTCTCCGTTGGACGCACGCACCGGGTACCGCCGCCACGGATGCGGCTCCACCTCCAGCTGCGGGATCAGACCTGCCGCTTCCCCGGCTGCACCCGGCCCGCCGCGACATCGGAGGTCGATCACACGATCGAGTGGCGCAACGGCGGCGACACCGCACTGACTAACCTCGCCTGCCTGTGCGTCGCGCACCACCACGTCCGGCACGGCGACCGATGGACCTACGTGCTCCACCCCGACGGCACCGCAGACTGGACCACTCCGACCGGCCGACGCGTCACCACGCGACCACCAACGCTGCACGGCCGTCCGCCCGCCCCTCCCCCACAACCACCACGGCAGCCCCACTCCACCGCCTCACCCCCGCCCTTCTGACAACGCCCCCTTTCACCAGCCCCTCCCGCGCCCTTCACCGAGGAGCGGCCTCTGCGAGCCGAACCGGCGATCCGTGTGCCAGCGGATCACCGTAGGCGCACGCGCCGGGCAGGAACCGGCGCGGAAACAAGCACCGCCACAGTTATTTCACCAGCCGGGAGAGCACACGGTCCGCGAGGACCTTGCCTCCCGTCTGGCAGGTGGGGCAGTACTGGAGGGTGGAGTCGGCGAAGATCACCTGGCGGACCGTGTCACCACAGACGGGGCAGGCTTCACCGGTGCGCCCGTGGACGCGCATTCCGAGCTTTTTCTCGCGTTTAAGGTCCACCGCATGCAGGCCCTCGGCTCGTGCGAGCGCCTCCTTGAGCGTGTAGCGGAGCGCCGAGTACAGGCGGTCCAGCTCATCGGACGTCAGTGCAGCGGGCTTGAACGGTGACAGACGGGCCACGTGCAGAATCTCATCGGAGTAGGCGTTGCCGATGCCCGCGATCCGGGACTGATCTCGGAGGACACCCTTAAGCTGCGCCCGGCCCGCCGTAGCGAGGATCGCGCCGAGGATTTCCTGGGTGAAGGCGGGATCGAGCGGATCCGGGCCCAATCGGGCGACGCCCGGCACGTCGAGCGGATCGGCGACGATCGAGAGCGCGAGGCTCTTCTTGGTCCCGGCCTCGGTCACATCGAAGCCCGAACCGTCATCGAGGATCAGCCGCGCGGCAAGCGGACCCCGCCCCGGCTTCACGGGCACCGTCGGTCGCTCTGGCCGCCAGCGCACCCAGCCCGCGCGAGCAAGGTGGAGAAGCACGTGCGCATCGCCGACGGCGAAATCGAGGAACTTGCCGTGCCGTGTCACGCCGTGCACCATCTGCCCTGCTAGAGCGGATGGCGGGATCGCTACCGTCTTCAGCGCCGAAATCGCGAAAACGTCGAGCCTTTCGAGCACGCGGCCGCCGAGGCGAGCATCAAGGTCGAGAGCGAGCGCCTGGACCTCGGGGAGTTCGGGCATGCAACAACCCTCACGCGCCGAAGCGAGTGGCCGCAACCTTCCGCAGGAAGAGCTCGTGAAAACGGTAGTCACCGGTGATCTCCGGATGAAACGCCGTTCCGAGGAGGTTGCCCTGCTCGACGGCCACAACCCTGCCGTCGGACACCGAGGCGAGCGCCGTCGCCCGCTCCCCCAGCTCCTCCACGACGGGCGCGCGGATAAACACAGCGTGCACGGGAGGGTCGCCGAGGGCCGGCACGTCGAGATCGGTCTCGAAGGAGTCGAGCTGATTGCCGAACGCGTTCCGGCGGACGGAGACGTCGAGCCCGCCGAAACTCCGCTGCCCGTCGATGCGGTCGACCACGCGGTCGGCGAGCATGATCAGCCCTGCGCAGGTTCCGTAGACGGGAAGACCCGCCTCGATTGCCGCGACGACCGGCTCCGCGAGTCCGAAGAGTCGTGAAAGCTTGTCCATCACCGTCGACTCGCCTCCCGGAATAACGAGCCCGGCGACGGAGGCGAGCTCCTGCGGACGCCGCACGAGCACCACGTCGGCATCGAGCTTGCGCAGTACGTTGGCGTGCTCGCGGAAGTCGCCCTGCAGCGCGAGTACGCCGACGAGGAGCCGCTCGTTACCAGCCACGCTCGGCGAGGCGGTGCGGCGCGGGCAGATCGGCCACGTTGATGCCGACCATCGCCTCGCCCAGTCCGCGTGACGCCTCCGCGACGACCTTCGGGTCATCGAAGAATGTTGTCGCCTTCACGATCGCGGCGGCGCGCTTGGCGGGCTCGCCGGATTTGAAGACGCCCGAGCCGACGAACACACCGTCGGCGCCGAGCTGCATCATCAGCGCTGCATCGGCAGGAGTGGCGACCCCGCCCGCGGTGAAGAGCACGACGGGGAGCTTGCCGGTCTGCGCGATCTCCACGACCAGGTCGTACGGGGCCTGCAACTCTTTGGCCGCGACGTAGAGTTCGTCCTTCGTCATAGCCCTGAGGCGGTTCACCTCTGCCGAGATGGTGCGGATGTGCTTGGTCGCCTCGGAGACGTCGCCGGTGCCGGCCTCACCCTTCGAGCGGATCATGGCGGCGCCCTCGGTGATGCGGCGCAGCGCCTCGCCCAGATTGGTGGCTCCGCAGACGAAGGGGACGGTGAACTTCCACTTGTCGATGTGGTTCACGTAGTCAGCGGGCGAGAGGACCTCGGACTCGTCGATGTAGTCGACACCGAGTTCCTGCAGGACCTGCGCCTCGACGAAGTGACCAATGCGCGCCTTCGCCATGACGGGGATCGAGACGGCAGAGACGATGCCGTCGATCAGGTCGGGGTCGCTCATCCGCGCAACGCCGCCCTGGGAGCGGATGTCGGCGGGAACGCGCTCGAGTGCCATGACGGCGACAGCACCGGCGTCCTCCGCGATGCGGGCCTGCTCGGCGGTGACGACATCCATAATGACGCCGCCCTTGAGCATCTCGGCAAGACCGCGCTTGACGCGGCTCGAGCCGAACTGCTCCGAGGCGGACGAGGACGAGGTGGTCGTGTCGGTCATGCTCGCGAGTCTACGAGATACGGGCGGTTCTACTCGCTCGGCCAGGCCGCCGCAAGGCTCGCCCGGACGTCGCCCAGCAGCTGCGGGAGCGCCTTGGTCTTCGCGATGATCGGGAAGAAGTTGGCGTCGGTCGCCCAGCGCGGCACCACATGCTGGTGCAGATGCGCGGCGATCCCGGCACCCGCCACGGCGCCCTGGTTCATCCCGAGATTGAAGCCGTCGTTGTTCGAGACGGAACGGACGACCCGCATGGCCGTCTGCGTGAGCGCCCCAATCTCAGCCACTTCCTCGTCAGTGGCCTCGTCGTACAACGGGATGTGCCGGTACGGGCAGACCAGCAGGTGGCCGGAGTTGTACGGGAACAGGTTCAGCAGGACGTACGCGTGCTCGCCGCGGGCGACGATCAGCGCCTCCTCGTCACTCAGCATGGGAGCGACGCAGAAGGGGCAGTTGTCGGCTCCCGGCTGCCCCTTCCGGATGTAGACCATCCGGTGCGGTGTCCACAGGCGCTGGAACTCGTCGGGCACGCCGGCGAGATGCGCCGAGCCCTCCGCTCCCTCGGGCACAGGGTCGGTCACGCTCAGACCTGCGCCTTGGTGGCGACGGCGTCGCGGATGCGCGCGACGGCGTCCGCGACGGGGATCCCGTTCTCCTGCGTGCCGTCGCGGAACCGGAAGCTGACGGCCCCAGCGTCACGGTCCTTCTCGCCGACGATGATCTGGAACGGCACCTTCGCCAGAGTGGCGTTGCGAATCTTCTTTTGCATCCGGTCGCTGGAGTAGTCGATCTCGGCACGGATGCCGGAGCGCTTGAGTTCGCCCACGACCTCCTCGAGGTAGGGCAGGTATTCGTCGGCGATCGGGATGCCCACGACCTGGACCGGCGACAGCCAGACCGGGAACGCACCCGCGTAGTGCTCGGTAAGAATGGCGAAAAAGCGCTCGATCGAGCCGAAGAGCGCGCGATGGATCATCACGGGGCGCTTCTTCGATCCGTCGGACGCTGTGTACTCGAGCTCGAAGCGCTCGGGCTGGTTGAAGTCGAGCTGAATCGTGGACATCTGCCACGTCCGGCCGATCGCGTCGCGGGCCTGCACCGAAATCTTCGGGCCGTAGAACGCGGCTCCGCCCGGGTCGGGCACGAGTTCCAGGCCGGAGGCGACGGCGACCGCCCGCAGCGACTCGATCGCGTCCTCCCACTGCTCGGGTGCGCCGACGAACTTCGGGTTGCCCTCCTCGTTGGTGGAGAGCTCGAGGTAGAAGTCGTTCAGGCCGTAGTCGCGGAGCACCTGGAGCACGAACTCGAGGTTGCGGGTCAACTCGGCCGCGACGTCCTCCTGGGTCACGTAGATGTGCGCGTCGTCCTGCGTCAGCCCGCGCACCCGGGTGAGGCCCTGGAGGGTGCCGCTTTTCTCGTAGCGGTAGACGGTGCCGAACTCGGCCAGGCGCAGCGGCAGCTCGCGGTAGCTGCGTCCCCGTGAGCGAAAGATCAGGTTGTGGAACGGGCAGTTCATGGGCTTGAGGTAGTAGTCCTGGCCCTGGCGAGTGATGGTGCCGTCCTCGTCCTGCAACTCGTCGAGGTGCATCGGAGGGAACATGCCCTCTGAGTACCACTGCAGATGCCCGCTCGTCATGAACAGGTCACCCTTGGTGATGTGCGGCGTGTAGACCAGCTCGTAGTCGTGAGCGAGCAACTGCTCCCGCATGTACTGCTCGATCTCGTAGCGGATGATGCCACCCTTCGGATGGAACACCGCCAATCCGGACCCGATTTCGTCCGGGAACGAGAAGAGATCCAGCTCGTGGCCGAGCTTGCGGTGGTCCCGGCGCGCCGCCTCCTCGAGCCGCGCCTGGTGCGCGCGCAGTTCGTCCTTGGTGGGCCAGGCCGTGCCGTAGATGCGCTGGAGCTGCGGGTTCTTCTCGGAGCCGCGCCAGTACGCCGCCGCGTTGCGGGTCAGGGAGTAGCCGTTGCCGATCATGCGGGTGTTGGGAAGGTGCGGGCCGCGGCACAGGTCCTTCCAGACCGTCTCGCCCGAGCGCGGGTCGACGTTGTCGTAGAGGGTGAGCTCGGCGCCGCCAACCTCGACGTTCTCGTCGTCGGCTCCGCCGCCCTTGAGCCCGACCAGCTCCAGCTTGTACGGCTCGCCGGCGAGTTCGGCGCGCGCCTGCTCCTCCGTGACCACGCGGCGCACGAAGCGCTGGCCCTGACGGATGATCCGGTCCATGGCCTTCTCGAGCCCCTTCATCGCCTCAGGCGTGAATGGCTCCTCGACGTCGAAGTCGTAGTAAAAGCCATCGGTGACCGGCGGGCCGATACCCAGCTTCGCCTCCGGGTTGACCTGTTGGACGGCCTGAGCGAGCACGTGCGCGGCGGAGTGGCGGAGGATGTTCAGCCCGTCGGGCGAGGAGATCAGCACGGGCTCGATGCGGTCGCCCGCGACGACGTCCGCCGCCAAGTCCTTCAGCTCCCCGTTGACACGGATCGCGACGACCGCCCGATCGCTGAAGTGCGTGAATCCCGTACCCGCCTCGGTGACGACCGAGTGGGACTCGATCTCTGCGGGATTCGACGGTTCATTCGACACGGGCAAACACTCCTCGGGCTCGGTTGACCCCTCGACTGTAGTCGGCGGTGGGACCCTACCCGAGCGTCCAGCGCACGCGGGAACCCAGCGCGTGCAGAGCGGCGGCGAGTTCCTCCCGTTCGGCACCGGGAAGGACGAGGGCGTTGCGCTCTAGCTCGTGCAGGAGGATCCGCTCGAGCGACTGCGGCACCGTACCGACGGCGAGCGCCCCCTCGAGCATCGCGAGGATCGCAATGATCGCGACCGTGTCCCGGGCGGCGAGACTGTGCTCGCTGGTTTCCATGCGTCGTCATCCTTTCTCGGGGCCGACCCCTGGTCGAGCCCATTCTGCCGTCCGTCCGCTGTGGGCCGGGCGCAGGCGAGCACTCCGCTCCGCTCTAGACTCGGCGCATGCCCGACGACTCCGCCCCTTTGCCCGCGCCTGGCACTCCCGAGGCAGCTCCTGAGCAGGAGCTGTACGCCTACCCGTCCGCTCCGTCCTCCTCAGCCGGCCGCAATCCGATGGCCGTCGCCAGCCTCGTCCTCGGCATCATCAGCCTCCTGATCAACCCGCTGCTGGTGCCCTCGATCCTGGCGATCCTCTTCGCCGCGCGCGGCCGGGCGGCCGCCGCGGTCGTGGGAGGCGGTCGAGGACTCGCCACAGCCGGTCTGGTCACCGGGATCCTCGGCCTGGTCTCGGGCGCCGTCACCATTGCGAGCAACATCGCCTCCGGATTCTCCGGCTGATCCCGGTGCGCGCGCCCTGGCTCTTCGTCGTCGCAGTCGCCCTCGCCGCCCTGGTCTTGCGCGGTCCGATCGTCGCCGTCGCTCCGGTGATCGACGCCGTCCGCGGTGATCTCTCCCTCTCCTCCGGCCAGGCGGGAGTCCTCACGAGCATCCCGGTGCTGTGCTTCGCCCTCGCGACTCCGCTCGCCCTCCTGGTGATCCGCCGGGCAGGTCCGGACGCGGCCGTGACGGTGACGATCCTCGGAGTCGCGCTGGGCACGATCGTCCGCTCGGCCGGCGATGTTGTCGCCGTGGTCGCGGGCACGGTTCTGATCGGGGTTTTCATCACGATCGGGAACGTCGTGCTGCCCGTCGTGATCCGCCGCGACGTCTCGGCCGAGCGCATCGATCTGACGACGGGCGTCTACACCGCGGCACTTAACCTCGGCTCAACGATCACGTCACTCGGAACGGCACCTCTGGCTCTCGCGCTCGGTTGGCGCGGCGCCCTGGTGATTTGGCTCGGCCTGAACGCGCTGGCCCTCGTCGGCTGGCTCCTCGCCGTCGGCCCTCGGGCGGCTCTGCGACCGGCGCCTCGGCTCGTGCGCGGCAGCGGACCAGCGGAACCTGCACCGAGGATCTGGCGCAGCGCGACGGTCCTGGCGCTCGCGCTGTGCTTCTCGAGCCAGGCCTTTTCGTACTACGGCGTGACCGCCTGGCTCCCGTCTCTGCTGGTCGACCGCAACGGCTTCTCGATAGCCACGGCCGGAGCGAGTTCTTCGGTCTTCCAGCTCGCGGCGGTCGCAGGAGCGGTGGGGATCCCCCTCCTGGTGCGTCGGCTTGGACCGCGCGGCAGCATCCTCCTGGTCGGCCTGCTCTGGTGCACGGTTCCGATCGGGCTGCTGCTGGCGCCGCAGCTCTGGGCTCTCTGGTGCGTGCTCGGAGGCGTGGCGCAGGGCGGCGGCTTCACGGTTGTCTTCGTGCTCGTCGTGCGACTGTCGCGCTCGGATGCACACGCCTCACGGCTCTCGGCCACGGTGCAGGGCATCGGCTATGCGGTCGCCGCGACGGCACCGACAGTGATCGGGTTCGCCCACGACGCCAGCGGCGGCTGGGACGCGCCGCTGCTCACCGTGCTCGCCGCTACCTGCTCGTTCCTCGTCTGTGGAACCCTCGCCGCCACCCGCCATGCCCGCGTGCGCTGAGGATCATCAACAGGTCTTCACCCTTCTCGTCAAGGGGGCCACGTCGCTTTCCACCGCGCCGTAGCGTGTGCGCATGTCCGAGCAGAGCACCACCCGCGAGAAGACCGCTCCCGACCCTGACGACGCCCGCAAGCCGGATGACATCACTGATATCACGAAGCGCTCGTGGTTCTACGTGCTGAAGAAAACGGCCCGCGAGTTCGGCGCTGACCAGTGCACCGACCTTGCCGCCGCGCTGACCTATTACGCGGTTCTCGCCCTGTTCCCTGCGCTGCTCGCGATCGTCTCGGTGCTCGGCCTCTTTGGGCAGGCGCAGGCTACGACCGACCTCGTCCTCGACCTGGTCGGCAACCTCGCGTCGGCTCAGGTGGTCGACCTGCTGCGTGAGCCGATCCAGGCGCTCACCGGGTCCTCCGCCGCGGGCCTCGCTTTCGTGACCGGTGTGGTCGGCGCCCTCTGGTCCGCCTCCGGCTATGTCGGAGCTTTCGGCCGCGCCATGAACCGGGTGTACCAGATCGACGAGGGGCGCCCATTTTGGAAGCTCCGGCCCACGATGCTCGGTGTCACCGTCGTCACCGTCGTGCTCATCGTGATCGCCGCGCTGATCCTGGTGCTGAGCGGACCGGTCGCTACCGCTGTGGGCAACGTCATCGGACTTGGCTCGGCAGCACTGACCGTGTGGAACATCGCCAAGTGGCCGGTGCTCGTGATCATTGCCGTCTTGACGGTCGCGATCCTCTACTACTGGGCCCCTAACATCCGGCAGCCGAAGTTCCGCTGGATGAGCGTCGGTTCGATCCTCGCACTGGTGGTCTGGCTCGTCGCCTCCGCCGGCTTCGCCTTCTACGTGGCCAACTTCTCCAACTACAACAAGACGTACGGGTCCCTGGGCGCGGTGATCGTCTTCCTCCTCTGGATCTGGATCACCAACATCGCCTTGCTCTTCGGCGCCGAGTTCGACGCCGAACTCGAGCGCGGCCGGGAGCTGCAGGCAGGCATCGAGGCGGAGGAAACCATCCAGCTACCTCCTCGCGACACGGCGGCGAGCGACAAGAAGGCGACTGTGCACGAGAAGGACGTGCGTGACGGACGCTGGATACGGCTCACGAGCGAGAACCGCGACGGCTCGGCCCCGAATGAGGGCGACGAAGTGGCGCGAAAGGACTGATTTGGCGGCGCGAGGACCAGCCCAGGGGCCCGAAAAGCGCGAATCTGAGAGGATTCACGGCCTACAATTCACGCCACCTGCATCCTCTCTGACTCGCGGTCGTACCCTGTCGGGCGTGCCGAGCACCCGTTCGGCGCGACCCGGTGACGAGGGAGCCTCCGTGATGCAGAGCGACGCCGACCACGACGGGCCCTCGCAGCCCGACTACTCGAGGGAACAGGAGGGCTACCGCCCGGGACTCAAGCCCCGGCAGTTGCAAATGATTGCCATCGGAGGCGCCATCGGCACGGGCCTCTTCCTTGGTGCCGGCGGTCGCCTCGCCTCGGCGGGACCCTCGCTGGTGATCGTCTATGCCATCTGCGGCGTTTTCGCGTACCTCATCCTTCGAGCGCTCGGCGAACTCGTGCTGCACCGGCCGAGTTCCGGCTCCTTCATCTCCTACGCCCGCGAATTCCTCGGCGAGAAGGCGGCCTTCATCGCCGGCTGGATGTACTTCCTCAACTGGGCGATGACCGCGATCGCCGACGTCACCGCCGTCGCCCTCTACGTGAAGTACTGGTCGCTGTTCTCCTCGGTGCCGCAGTGGCTCCTCGCGCTCATCGCCCTGGTCGTCGTGCTCTCGCTCAACCTGGTCTCGGTGAAGGTCTTCGGCGAACTCGAGTTTTGGTTCGCGCTGATCAAGGTCACCGCCCTCGTGGTGTTCCTCATCGTCGGAGTGGTCGTACTGACCGCGGGCTGGCCGCTGCACGCCGGTGGCACGACCGTGGAGCCAGGCATCAGCCTGTGGGACGACAACGGCGGCATTCTCCCGGGCGGCCTGATCGCCAGCGTCCTCGTCGTGCAGGGTGTCGTCTTCGCCTACTCCGGCGTCGAACTCGTCGGCACCGCGGCGGGCGAGACGGCCGAACCGGCCAAGGTCATTCCGCGCGCGATCAACTCGGTGATCCTGCGCATCGCCGTCTTCTATGTCGGCTCGGTCCTGCTCCTCACCCTCCTGCTGCCCTTCACAGCCTATTCGAAGGACCAAAGCCCCTTCGTCACCTTCTTCAGCAGCCTCGGCGACGGCTCCTTCGGCGAGATCGCGGGCTCGATCATGAACTTCGTGGTCCTGACCGCCGCCCTGTCGAGCATCAACGCCGGGCTCTACTCCACCGGCCGCATCCTGCGCTCGATGGCCCTGAACGGCTCCGCCCCGCGCTTCACCGGGAAGATGAACGCGCAGGGAGTGCCCTTCGGGGGGATCCTCCTCACCGCGAGCATCACCCTGATCGGCATCGTGCTCAACCTCTTCGTCCCCAAGCAGGCGTTCGAGATCGTGCTCAACGTCTCCGCTCTGGGCATCGTCACGGGCTGGGGGATGATCGTGCTCTGCCAGATGCAGCTGCAGCGCTGGGCCGCGCAGGGGCGGCTCACGCGTCCGAGCTTCCGAATGCCCGGAGCCCCGGTCACCTCGTGGATCACGTTGACGTTCCTGGTCGTGGTGGTGCTGCTGATCGCGGCCGATTTCCCGACCGGCACCTGGACGGTAGGCATCGTCGCGGTCGTCGGCGTGCCCGCACTCGTCATCGGCTGGAAGGTCGCGAAGCCGCGCATCCTGGCGATCGCCGCGGCCCGCGACGGCTTCACCGGGGCAAACCCCGTCATTGCCGCGCGAGCGGCCGCCGAGGCGAAGCGCGACGACAACGTACGCCAGCGGGAGTAGGAGCGCGGGAGCAGCTGCTCGGGAGGAGTAGCTCAGCGCCGACGCAGATAGCGCAACAGGAGGACGTCTCCGGCCGTGAGGACATGCGCAAGGCGCTGCTCGCGCGCCTGCGGAACCGGCCCGTGCGCCAGACGCCCCGCCTCCCCCGCCTCGAGCGTCGGACTGATCGTCAGGCAGAGTTCGTCGACGGCGTCCGCCGCGAGCAGAGCGCCGAGCAGCGACGGTCCGCCCTCGCAGTGGATCCGGCCGAGACCGCGCTCGGCGAGCTGCGCGCGCATCCGCCCGACGTCGAGTGCCTGCTCGCCGCAGACGAGAACGTCGGCGACCTCAGCCAGCTCTGAGCGTCGGTGTGCCGACGAGGAATTGGTGGTCACGACCACCGGGCGCACCGGAGCCTCGGTGAACACCCGAGAGGCGGGATCGAGATCGAGCGAACCCGACACGATCGCGAACACGGGATGCGGTGGCAGGCCCGCGGCGCCTCGCGCCGCCGCGGCCTCGTCCCCGAGGACCATCGGACCGTAGCCTTCGGCGCGGACGGTCCCGGCAGCGACCAGCACAACGTCGGCGAGTCGGCGGAGGAGGTCGAAGACGCGCAGGTCGGCCTCGCCGCCCAGGTCCCCCGACACAGCATCGCGCGTGACCGCTCCATCGACGCTCGAGACGAAGTTGACCCGCAGCCACTCCTCGCTCCCCCCGTCCGTGTAAAGCCTGAGCAACGCCTCGTCTGAGAGGTCCGGCGCGGCCGGCATGAGCCCGTCGATCCGGGCGCTCACGCCGTCGGTTCCACGTTGTGGCGGAGGAACGCCGGCGCTCGCCAGCCCAGGACCGCCTCCGTGAGCCGGACCGCGTCGACCGCCTGGCGCACGTCGTGCATCCGTACAATCCGCGCACCGTGGAGGATGCAGATCACGGCCGCGGCGAGCGAGCCCTCGAGCCGTTCCCCCTGCGGCCGGTCGAGGGTCTCGCCGATGAAGTCCTTGTTTGACACCGCGGCGAGCACCGGGTACCCGAGCGGCGTCAGCTCCGCCAGACGCCGGGTCAACTCGAGCGTGTGCAGCGTGTTCTTGTTGAGGTCGTGCCCCGGATCGACGATGATCCGCTCTGCCGGCACACCCGCGGCCCGGGCCTGCTCCGCCTTGGCGCCCAGGTATTCGAGGACGGTCGAGACGACATCGTCATACTCGGGCCGGGCAGGCTCGCTGCGCGGTGCGCCGAGGCTGTGGGTGATCACGAGGGACGCGGAGGAGGAGGCAAGCACGGCCAGCATCCTCGGGTCGTGCAGGCCGCTGGTGTCGTTGATGACGGAGGCTCCCGCGGTGATGCTCGCCAGGGCCACCTCGGCACGGGTCGTGTCGACGGAGACGACCACGTCGCTCCGCTCGGCAATGCCGGCCACCACCGGCACCACTCGGTCAAGTTCCTCCTGCGGCGAGACGGCCGGTCCGCGGCCGAAGGGCACTCCGCCGATGTCGACCCAGTCGGCGCCCTGCTCGGCCGCGCGGACGGCCGCCGCCACGGCGCTGTCCAGGGCAAAGGTGGAACCCCTGTCGTAGAAGGAGTCGGGGGTGCGGTTCACGACCGCCATCACGGCGACCTGCCGCTCGAAGTCGAAGTCGCGTCCACCGATGTTCCGCGTGGTCATGGGCCGTCCCTCCCGCTCCGAGTGCCGCCCGTGCTCCGGCGTCGCTCACCCTAGACGAGCTGACTCGACGGCGACCGTCACAACGGCAAAAACCCCCGGCCGAAGCCGGGGGTTCTGGTGGTGGGCGATACTGGGATCGAACCAGTGACCTCTTCCGTGTCAGGGAAGCGCGCTACCGCTGCGCCAATCGCCCGTTGCTCCGTGCGGAGCGCCTCGCTCGGTGAACGATCGAGGTGGATACGGGATTCGAACCCGTGTATACGGCTTTGCAGGCCGCTGCCTCGCCTCTCGGCCAATCCACCGTGCACGGGATTCGGTGTCGGCGGCCCGAGGGTGCCGTCCCGATGACACCGGTCAGAAGACCGGCGTTCGAGCGGATGACGAGATTCGAACTCGCGACCCTCACCTTGGCAAGGTGATGCGCTACCGCTGCGCCACATCCGCATGTAAGTCGTACTGGTGGTCGTTGTCTGGCCGACGCTTTCGCTGCCCGACTCGACCTAGAAGAATGTATACGACCCGCGGTCGAGTTTCCAAATCGAGCGGAGTGCGGGCGTGGCGTGGCGTCGTGGTGCATCCGGCGCCGAGGGATCCGCTACGATCGATTCTCGGGTCGTCCAGTCATGACCCTGCGGGCGATTGGCGCAGTTGGTAGCGCGCTTCCTTCACACGGAAGAGGTCATCGGTTCGAGTCCGGTATCGCCCACTGTCCTGCGACTCACGGTGCTCCAGCAGGAGCACCCTTCAGAACACCTTCCCGGGATTCATGATCCCGAGCGGATCGAAGACCGCCTTGATCCCCCGCTGGAGGGCCAACGAATCCTCCCCCAGCTCCTCCGCAAGCCAGCGCCGCTTGAGCAGGCCAACGCCGTGCTCCCCGGTAAGAGTCCCGCCGAGGGCCAGCGCCGTGCGGAACAGTTCCGCCGCTGCTTCCCAAACGCCCTCATCGACCACATGAGAACCCGTCGGCAGCACGAAGTTCGGGTGCAGGTTCCCGTCGCCGGCGTGAGCAACCGTGGGGATGCTCAGCCCGGTCCGCTCCTCGATCCGGCGGATCGCGGCGAACATCGCGGGGAGCGCCGAGCGGGGCACGCAGACGTCCTCGATCAACACCTCGCCCTCGGCCTCGAGCGCCGGATGGAATGCGCGGCGCACGGCGAGCAACGCCTCACCCTCCGCGGGGTCGTCGGTGGCCTCCGCCTCGCCCCCGCAGGCCGTAACGATCTCGAGGATCTGCCGCGCCTCCCCCGCTGCTCCCCCGCCGTCGGTCTGCACCAGTAGGTAGGCAGCCCCGCGATCGAGGCGAATGCCCGTGTAACGCGCGATAGCGGCGAGCGCCGCCTCGTCCATCAGCTCCATCACCGCCGGCCGGAGGCGCGCTGCCGTGATCGCGGCGGACGCGGCGGCCGCAGCCACCACACTCGGGAAGTACGCGCCGAGAGTGACCACGGGCCCGGCGGGGATCGGTCGGAGTTTCACCGTGGCCTCCACGATGACGCCCAGAGTGCCCTCCGACCCCGTGAGCAGCGCCGTGAGGTCGTAGCCGGTGACGCCCTTCACGCTGCGGCGACCCGTGCGCAGGAGGCGACCTCCGGGAAGGACGACGGCGAGGCCGAGCACCGCCTCGCGGGTGACTCCGTACTTGGCACAGAGCAGGCCGCCCGCGTTCGTGGCGATGTTGCCACCGATGCTCGAGATGGCCTTGCTCGCCGGGTCGGGGGAGAACACGAGCCCGGAGGGAGCCACGGTGTCCGAGAGCGCCTGGTTGAGCACGCCCGGCTCGACTACTGCCAGCTCGTCCTCCAGTGAGATCTCGAGGATGCGGTCCATAGCCGCGGTCGAGACGACGAGGGCTCCCTCGCTCGCGACTCCCCCGGCCGCCAGTCCCGTTCCGGCACCCCGCGGAACCACGGGCACGTGGAACTCGGCGGCGAGCCTCAGAGCCGATTGGACATCCGCCACGCTCTCGGCCTGTACCAGAGCGAGAGCACGCCCCGGACTTGACCAGCCGGACTTATCGGAGTGGACCGCCTCGAAGGCCGGACCGCCCGTGACGAGGCGCTGACCGAGCTCGTCGCCGAGCCGAGGGAGGATGTCGGTGTCGCTCATGCGCCTCTCCGTGCGGATGGTCAGTCGGCCGTGCGGGTGGTCAGTCGGCCGTCGCGAAGACGCGCAGACCGAGTGGAATGATGCGTACCGTCGCTTCGTCAAACCCGTCTGAGGTGCCGTCGAAGCACTCGGTCTCGCCGTCATGCGCCCATTCCGGAGCCGTACCCGCGGGACGGCGAGCGCCGACGGTGATCTCGCGGGTCGAGAACGATTCGACCACGGGCGCTCGCCAACCGGGGACGCGCCCGAGCAGTGGGGTGGCAGTGCGTCCGAGGACGAGTGAGAAGGCGCCCCGTGTGCGAGGCGTGCGTCCGGAGTGCAGGATCCGCACATCGAGACACCCGTCGTCCAGTCGGCGGCGGGCGAGCGGCGTCGCTGTGCGCGGATGCTCCTGGTTCACCCCGACGAAGTACGACCAGACGCGGTCGATACGCCCATCACGTCGTAGCTCGAACGGATCGGTGCTCCGCACGACCGAGAGGGCGGCTATCACGGCGGCGAGCGGCTTACCGATCGACTTCTCGCGCTTCTCTCGCGCGGCGACGAATTCCGGGTAGACGCCAATCGACACCGTGTTGAGCACCGTGACCGGCTCCCCACCGTCGGCGACCACCTCGGCCACATCGACGTCGCGGCGCTCGCCGAGAGTCGCCGCGTCCAGCGCGTCCTCGACGGTGAGCAGCCCCAGCGCCTTGGCGAAGTGGTTCATCGTGCCACCGGGTAAGACGAGCAGCGTCATCCCTTCGGCGCGCGCCACGGCGGCCCCGACCGACATCGTGCCGTCACCTCCGTAGATGCCGAGGACCTCGGGAGGTGTCGCGCCGGCCCGCGCGGAGCGGACCACGTCGCCGAGATCCTCGCCATCGACTAGCCGGTGCACGCGCGCCCGAGGGAAGCGGGAGTGGATCAACGGCTCCGGATCCGGTCGGTGCGAGTCGCGCCCGGCCCCGGGATTGAGTACCACCAGGAGGGTGGCACCGTCGCCCAGCGGACAGCGGTCGACAGGCGGGCGGCCTGCGCGCTCCGACACCGGGACGTGACGCGGGCGGGCGGGGACGACGAGTTTGCCGACCGCGGCGACGGTGGCGCCGAGAGCGGCTCCGCCGAGCACATCCGAGAGCCAATGCACCCCGACGTGCAGACGCGAGAAGGCGACCGCGGCGGCAAACGGAGCGACGGCCGCGCCGGCCCGCGGCGACTCCAGCGCCACTCCCGCAGCGAAGGCTGCGGCGCTCGCCGCATGGCCGGACGGAAACGACGGCGAGGTGGGCACTGTCACGAGCCGACGGCCAACGGGAACGTCGACCAGCAGCGGCCGATCGCCTCCGAACAGCTTTTTGCCCACCACATTCGCGGTCGCGCTGGCGACGGCGAGGGAAGCGGCGCCACGCAACGCCTCGCGCGGTCGCCCGGCGAGCACAAGCGCGGCACCCAGGCCCAGCCAGAGAATGCCGTGATCAGCCGCCCGCGACAGTACGACGAGCGCGCCGTCGGCCACCGCGGAGGGGTGACGCGCGTTCAGACGCCGTGCCACGCGTGCATCCGCTCGTCGCACCACCCGCGGGATGGTGACGAGCCGACGGAGCAGCACCGATGAGGGGCGGGTTCCGCGAAGGGCCATCTGCCCACAGTAGGAGCCAGCGCCTCCGCGGTCGCTGGATCTGCGCTACACCTCGCCGAAGCCCGACTCGATGAGTGCCGCGAGGCGGCCGACCGCCTCCTCCGCCTGCGGCCCCCACGCCGACACAACGACCTCGTCGCCCCGGTCGAGCCCGAGTGCCATCACGCCGAGCAGACTCGTCGCGTCCTTGCCGTTCACGTCGATGCGCGCGTCGAACGTCGTCGCCACCGTGACGAAGTCGGCGGCCGGCCTCGCGTGCAGCCCGTTGGGGTTGATCAGGCGGGCGCGCCGCTGCGCAGGCGCCGCTGCGGACTCCTCACCTGGGAGGGGGACGGCCGTCTCTCCATGTGCCGCTTCTCCGCGTGCCGATTCCGCCGCCGCCAGCACGGAGTCGAGCGGCGCACCCGTCTCCGCGGCTACCGCAGCCGCCACCGCCCCCTCGACGAGGGGTGCATCCGCGATCCGCACGCGCTCTCGCGCGTCGTCGTCAAGGAACTCCAGCGCCGTCTCAGCCGTCATGATCGCCGAGCCGAGATCGCAGAGGACGACGACGCCGTCCCCCGAATCCGCCTCGCCGAGTGCTGCCGTGATCCGGTCGAAGCTGGTGCCGATGCCACCGTCGTCCGTCCCGCCCGCGGCAATCAGTGCGACCGAAGCAGCCACCTGCTCGGCGAGTTCGACCAGCCCCTCCGCCAGCCGAGCGCTGTGCGAGACGAGGACCAGGCCGACGCTCATGCGGTCGCCTCGACCGCTGCGCGCAGGAGCAGCACGGTCGATACGCTGCCGGGATCGCGATGCCCGATCGCCCGCTCGCCGAGGTAGCTGGCGCGGCCCTTTCGGGCGACGAGCGGATCCGTGGACTCGGCTCCCCTCTGCGCCGCGTCGGCAGCAGCGGCGAGGACGGCCGAGGCAGCGGCTCCCTCGCCGGCCGATTCCGCGGCGGCCTCCACGGCCGGGGTCCAGGCGTCCACCATCGTCTTGTCGCCCACCTCGGCCTTGCCGCGCAGGACGATGCCATCGCGTGCCGCTGTGAGAAGAGCGACGACATCGGAGCTGTCCAGCGACTCCTTGCCCGCGACCGCCCCCGAGGCCTTGAGGAACGCCGTTCCGAACAGCGGCCCGGACGCCCCGCCAACCGTCGAGATCAGCGTCGTCGCGACCAGCTTCAGCACATCGGCGGGCGTGGCAAGGCGGTCGGCAGCCTCCAGTTTCGCGCGCACGGCCTGGAAGCCGCGGTCCATGTTCTCCCCGTGATCGCCGTCGCCGATCGCCCGATCGAGCGTGATCAGCTCGACCCGGTGCTCCGCGATCGCCTCCGCTGCACGCCGGATCCACGCCGTCGCCCACGGTGCGTCGAACACTCCCGGTCCGTCCTGCATCGTCATCTCCTTTTTCTCGGTAGTCGTCCCCGTCATCGTCCCCACCGCAGCGCCGCGGTCTGCACCGGAGCATCCCACAGCGCGGTAAGCGCGTCATCGAGCTTGAGGACAGAGAGCGAGAATCCCTGCATCTCGAGCGACGTCGTGTAGTTCCCGACCAGACTCCGCGTCACAGTAATGCCCTTCTCGGCCAGCGCCTCGGCTGCCCGGCGGTAGGCGATGTACAGCTCGATCTGCGGCGTCCCGCCCATCCCGTTGACGAACAGCAGCACGTCGTCGCCGGCAGAGAAGGGCAGGTCCTCGAGGATCGGTTCAAGGGTGCGGTCCACGATGCGGTCGGCTGGCTCGAGGCGAATCTTCTCGCGCCCGGGCTCACCGTGGATCCCGATGCCCATCTCGATCTCGTCCTCGCCCAGCTCGAAGCTCGGCTCACCGGCGTGCGGCACGGTGCAGGGCGTGAGGGCCACGCCCATCGACCGCACGTTCGCGACGACGGTCTCGGCGATCACCGCGACCTCGTCCAGAGAGTCGCCGCGCTCGGCGGCCGCCCCCGCGATCTTCTCCACGAGCACCGTCCCTGCTACGCCCCGTCGGCCGGCCGTGTAGAGCGAGTCTTTAACGGCGACGTCGTCATCGACGATGACCGAACGCACCTCGACGCCCTCCGCGCCGGCGAGATCGGCGGCGGTCTCGAAATTCAGGACGTCACCGGTGTAGTTCTTCACGATGTGGAGGACGCCGACGCCGCCGTCAACCGCCAGGGTTGCTGCCACGATCGGATCAGGAGTCGGCGAGGTGAAGACAGGCCCGGGAACCGCTGCGTCGAGCATCCCGACGCCCACGAAGCCTGCGTGCAGGGGCTCGTGCCCGCTCCCGCCGCCGCTGACGATGCCGACCTTGCCCCGCCGTGGCGCGTCGACCCGCACGACAACGAGCGGATCCGCCTCCACACGCACTAGGTCGGCATGAGCGAGGCCGAAGCCGGCCACCGACTCCGCCACGACATTCTTCGGGTCGTTGATGAGCTTCTTCATTGAGGTCTCCTCCAGGATCGGGCCACCACTCGGGCGTCCCGTCCTGCGGGCGATCCGGCATGTGATGGGGCACCGCCCGCACCCTCGCGGACAGCGCTCCCACGTTACGCCCTGTGCTCGGGACGCTGCGTCTCGCGCACCCACTCATCGAGCTTCGCCGCGGCAGCACCGGAGTCAACGGCGTCGGCGGCGCGCGTCATCGCCTCCTGTAGGCGGTCCAGGATCGGCGTCCTGACGAGGTCGGGGTCGCGCGCGAGGTCGAAGGCGGCGAGGCCGGCGGCCGCGTTGAGGAGAACGATGTCGCGCACAGGGCCGCCGTCGCCGCCGAGCACCGAGCGCACCACGCTCGCGTTGTAGGCGGCATCGCGTCCGCGCAGCTCGTCAATGCGGGCGCGACGAAGGCCCAGATCGCGCGGATCGAGATCGTGCTCGACGACCGAACCGCGCGACACCTCCCAGATGTGGCTGTGACCGGTCGTCGTCAGCTCGTCGAGTCCGTCGTCCCCACGGAAGACGAGAGCTGTGGCTCCGCGGGTCTGGAAGACGCCGACGACGAGCGGGACGCGGTCGAGGTGCGCGACGCCGACGGCCGATGCCTCCGGTCGTGCCGGATTGCAGAGCGGGCCGAGGAAGTTGAACACCGTGGGCACGCCCAGCTCGGCGCGGACCGCACCCGCGTGCCGGAACCCGGGGTGAAACACCGTCGCGAAGACGAAGGCGATACCCGTGCGCCGGAAGACCTCCGCGACCCCCGCCGGCGAGAGGGTGAGGTTGACCCCGAGTGCGGCGAGCACATCCGAGGACCCGGAGGAGGAGGATGCGGCCTTATTGCCGTGCTTCACGACCGGCGTCCCCGCCGCCGCCGCGATGATCGACGCAGTTGACGAAATGTTGACGGTGCCGAAGCGGTCCCCGCCCGTGCCCACGATGTCCAGCGCCATCGGATCGACGTCCAGCGGCACCGCGTGGTCGAGGATTGCATCACGGAAGCCCACGATTTCGTCCACCGTCTCGCCCTTCGCCCGCAGAGCCACGAGCAGTCCCGCCAGCTGCGCGGGGGTCGCCTCCCCTTCCATGACCTGCTCCATCGCCCAGGTCGCCTCCGAGACGCTCAGATCGGAGGACTCGAGGAGTGCGCTGAGAAGGTGCGGCCAGGACAGGGTTTCCGACATGGCTCACAGATTATGCGACGACGATCGCCTCCCGGGAAGTGCGACTTCCCTCCTTGGCCATCGGCCATAATGGTCTGTGTGACGAGCACCTCTCTCTCCCCCACGGCCACCGCGCCCGTAGTGAACCGACCCAACCCGGTCGCGGTCGGAACGATCGTCTGGCTGGGCAGTGAGGTCATGTTCTTCGCGGGTCTCTTCGCGATTTACTTCACCCTTCGCAGCACTTCACCGGAACTGTGGGGCGCCGAGACCGAGATTCTGAACGTGCCCTATGCGGGTGTGAATACCGTCATCCTCGTCGCATCGTCGTTCAGCTGCCAGTTCGGCGTGTTCGCCGCTGAGCGCCTGCAGCCGCGTGCGACGGGCCTCAGCCCGTTCAAGTGGGGCATGGTCGAGTGGTTCTTCCTCACCTACGCCCTCGGAGCGGTCTTCGTCTCCGGTCAGGTTCTCGAATACGCCACGCTCGTCTCGGAGGGCGTCACGCTCTCCAGCAACGCCTACGGCTCGGCCTTCTACCTGACGACCGGCTTCCATGCCCTGCACGTCACCGGTGGACTCCTCGCCTTCCTCCTCGTCATTGGCCGTGGCTTCGCGGTCAAGAACTTTGGCCACAAGGAGGCGACGAGCGCCATCGTCGTCTCCTACTACTGGCACTTCGTCGACGTTGTCTGGGTCGGCCTCTTCGCCGTCATCTACTTCCTCAAGTGACGCGCTCGCCGATGAACCACCACACCCCGAACACCCGCAGGAAGGACGCCTCGATGGGCTCCCCGAAGACGAAGAGCCGAGCCAAGAAGGGTCGCCGTCATCCGCTGGCCACTCTGGCCCTGATCGCCATCGGCCTCGGGCTCACCGGCGGCACCTACGCAGCCGTCGGCGTCGCCACGGCAGCCTCCGCAGAGACCTCCGCTACCAGCCAGCAGACGATCGATCAGGGCTCCAAGCTCTTCGCCGCAAACTGCGCCACCTGTCACGGACTCGATGCCGCGGGTACCGACAACGCTCCGTCTCTGATTGGCGTTGGCGCTGCGTCCGTCGACTTCCAGGTCGGTACCGGCCGCATGCCCATGCAGATGCACGGCCCGCAGGCGTTGGAGAAGCCGGTCCAGTTCACCGATGACGAGGTCGCGCAGCTCGCGGCCTACGTCGCGTCGCTCGCCCCCGGTCCCGCTATCCCCGAGGGCGAAGTCCTCGACGGACAGGGCGACAGCGCCAATGGCGCCGAGCTGTTCCGGATCAATTGCGCCATGTGCCATAACGTGGCGGGAGCAGGCGGTGCGCTCACCGAGGGGAAGTTCGCTCCTGCGCTCAATGGAGTCACCGAGGCGCACATCTACGAGGCGATGGTCACCGGACCACAGAACATGCCGGTCTTCAACGACCTCAACATCTCGCCGGAGGACAAGCGCGACATCATCTCGTACCTGAAGTACATCGAGGCCAACCCCTCCCCCGGCGGATTCGCACTCGGCTCCCTCGGGCCGGTTGCGGAGGGCCTCTTCCTCTGGATCTTCGGCCTCGGAGCAATCGTGGCCCTGACGGTGTGGATCACCGCTCGATCCAATTAGACGATTTCTGCGCCCTGACGGGCGCGAGTGACCCACGGCACCGACTGGTGCCGACACGGCGTGAAAAGGAGAACCATGGCAGAGCACGATGAGGGTGGCAGCGACCTCGCCACCTCGTCGGCCACCGGGCACGGGACGGCTCAGGCCGGCACCGCGGTCGTGACGCGAGACCGCGTCCAAGACCCGGGTCTCCCGCCGCACCGTCCCCGGATGACCGATCTCGACCCCACGGTCGAGAAGCGTGCCGAGCGCACGGTGTACACGCTCTTTTATCTCTCCTTCGCGGGCTCACTCTTCGCGGTCGCCGCGTACATGGCGTTCCCGATCACCGAGGACGTCTCGTCCGTCCGTCTGAACACGCTGTTCATCGGTCTGGGCATGTCCCTCGCCCTTCTCGCCCTCGGCATCGCCGCTGTCCACTGGGGCAAGCAGTTGATGTCGGACCACGAGGGCATCGACATCCGCCACCCCGTCCGCAGCGCGGAGCCCACCCGCGCCCGTGCGCTTGAGATCTTCGACCAGTCCGACAAGGAGTCCGGTTTCGGCCGCCGCTCCCTCGTGCGGAATAGCCTGATCGCGTCTCTCGTCGTGTTCCCCCTGCCCGCCGTGATCCTGTTCCGTGGTCTCGGCCCGCAGAACGAGAACCCCGTCGACCTGCTGAAAACCACGCTGTGGACAGAGGGCACGAGGCTCACCCTTGACCCGTCAGGAGCGCCGATCCTCGCATCGGACGTCACCATCGGCTCCGCGTTCCACGTCATTCCCGAGGGCCTCAACGACGTCGAAGACAAGCTGGAGGAGAAGGCGAAAGCCGCTGTTCTCCTCATGCGCCTCAAGCCTGAGGACCTTACCGTCAGCGAGGGTCGCGAGACCTGGAACTACGACGGAATCGTCGCCTACTCCAAGATCTGCACGCACGTTGGCTGCCCTGTGGCGCTGTACGAGCAGCAGACCCACCACCTGCTGTGCCCGTGCCACCAGTCGCAATTCGACATTAAGCGCGAGGCCGAGGTCATCTTCGGCCCGGCGAAGCGTCCGCTTCCGCAGCTCCCCATCACCGTCGACGCCGAGGGATACCTGGTCGCCAGAAGCGACTTCACGGAGCCCGTCGGACCGTCCTTCTGGGAGCGATGACTCACATGTCCACCACCACACCCTCACGGCCCTCCAGCTCCCCCGCGGAGCCCGAGGACGGCGTCATCCTCGGAAGCGGCAAGTTCCAAAAGGGCTATGTCGGAGCGGCGTCGAACTACATCGATGAGCGCACCAGCATTTCGGCGGTCGTCAAGGAGTTCGGTCGCAAGATCTTCCCCGACCACTGGTCCTTCCTCCTCGGCGAGGTCGCGCTCTACAGTTTCGTCATCATCCTGCTGTCGGGCACGTTCCTCACCTTCTTCTTCCAGGCCTCGATGGTCGAGACGCACTACGAGGGCAGCTACCTGCCGCTCAAGGGCATCGAGATGTCGGCGGCCATGTCCTCGGCGCTCGACATCTCGTTCGATATCCGCGGCGGCCTGCTCATGCGCCAGATTCACCACTGGGCGGCCCTGCTGTTCGTGGCCTCCATCGGCTTGCACATGCTCCGCATCTTCTTCACCGGTGCGTTCCGTAAGCCGCGGGAGCTCAACTGGGTGATCGGATTCGTCCTCTTCATCCTCGCGATGGCGGAGGGCTTCACCGGCTACTCCCTCCCTGATGACCTGCTCTCCGGCAACGGCCTGCGCATCATCGACGGCATGGTCAAGGGCATCCCGATCGTGGGCACGTGGATCTCGTTCCTCCTCTTCGGCGGCGAGTTCCCGGGCACCGACATCGTCGGCCGCCTCTACACACTGCACATCCTGCTCCTGCCGGCTCTGGTGCTCGCGTTCATCGCGCTGCACCTCGTGTTCGTCGTCGTGCACAAGCACACCCAGTTCCCCGGTGCAGGCAAGACGGAGCAGAACGTCGTCGGCTACCCGGTGCTCCCGGTCTACGCCGCGAAGGCCGGTGGATTCTTCTTCATCGTCTTCGGCGTCGTCGTCCTCATCGCCTCCCTGTTCACGATCAACCCGATCTGGAACTACGGCCCGTACGATCCCTCCCCCGTCTCCGCGGGAACCCAGCCAGACTGGTACATCGGCTTCGCTGACGGTGCGCTGCGCCTGATCCCACCGGGACTCGAGTGGGCGATCCCCGGGATCGGTACGCTCTCGTTCAACATCCTGATCCCGCTCGGTGGCCTGGGACTCTTTATCGTCGCGGTCATGCTCTACCCGTTCATCGAAGCGTGGATCACGGGTGACAAGCGCGAGCACCACCTGCTCGACCGCCCGCGCAATGCCGCGACCCGCACTGCGATCGGCGCTGCCGGAGTCAGTTTCTACGCCGTTCTCTGGGCTGCCGCGTCGTCGGACATCATTGCGACGCACTTCCATCTCACCATGGAGGGAGTGATCCACAGCCTGCAGTTCCTGCTCATCGTGGGCCCGTTCATCGCCTACTTCATTACCAAGCGCATCTGCCTCGCGCTGCAGAAGAAGGACCGCGAGATCGCCCTGCACGGCTTCGAGTCCGGCCGCATCGTCCGCCTCCCCGGTGGCGAATTCATCGAGGTGCACCAGCAGCTCGACGAGTACGAGCGCTGGAAGCTGGTCGGCCAGGACGAGTACGAGCCGCTGATGATTCGCCCGAATTCCCGCGGCCGTATCACCGCCCCGGAACGCGTGCGCGCCGGCCTCTCCCGCTGGTTCTTCGAGGATCGCATTACTCCCGTCACTCAGAAGGAGCTCGAAAGCTCGCACAGCGAGCACTGACAGCACGGCGATGGGCCCGGACGATCTGATCGTCCGGGCCCATCGCCGTTCTCGGCTTGTCGTTCTCGGCCTGTCCATTGAAGCAGCTCGCTCGCGGACCTACAGAACAATCGCGCGGGCGCGGGGTGTCTTTATATGGTTTTCCAAGGAGCGGCGACCTGCGAGGGCGATGATCGAGGACCCGGATCGCCTAGTAACGGGTGCCAGGCCGGCGTAGGAGGCGAGGTGGCCGGCGGTGACGAAGCTGTTGCCGCTCCGACAGCGCCTGAAGGATCTGCGTCGCGAGACGCCGCCCGATCCGCGGGGCGAGCTTGACGAACCGGATCACTCCGAAGCGGGTACAAAGAAAGTAGCGGGTCGTGCGCGGACACCGAGCACGTGAAAGGGCCGGGTGCGCGACGGCCGAAGCCTCGTGCACCCGGCCCTCAGCCGAGCGGGTAGCCCTACCGGGCGAAGTATCCGCGGTAGTACTCGTACACCCAGCCCGCTATGGCGACCAGGAACAGTCCCACGGCGATGTACGTGATCCAGAAGCCCACTGCGAGGCCCAGGAAGCCCAGTGCGGCGGAACCGCCGAGGATCAGCGGCCACCAGCTCCATGGACTGAAAAAGCCCAGCTCGGGGTCTCCATCGTCGATGTCAGCGTCGAGGCGATCCTCGGGGAGCTCAGCGCCCTGCGCGGTATGCACCCGGCCGACATAAAACGCGATGAATGCGCCGAGCACGGACGAGAGGCCGATGGCGACCGCTCCGACCCACTCCACCTGGCCGGTATCGATCAGCGACCACGTTATGTAGACGATGTCGGCAAGGAGGAAGAAACCGGCGAGGAGCCAGAACAGAGAGACGTTCGCGCGCATGGCCCTACTTCACCGTGCCTTCCGACTTGTCGTACGTGGGGGCGTCCGGAGCATCCTTGGCCGGACCGATACCGACCGGGATGCCCGCCTCGGGGTGATTGAGGTCGAAGGCAGGAGCCTCGCTGCGGATGCGCGGGATGGACGTGAAGTTATGCCGGGGTGGTGGGCACGACGTCGCCCACTCGAGCGATCGCGAGAAGCCCCACGGGTCGTTCACCGTCACCTTGGGCGCCTTGCGGGCCGTGATGTACACGTTGAAGAAGAACGGGATCAGTGAGACCGCAAGGATCATCGCTCCGACGGTCGACACCTGGTTCATCCAGGTGAAACCGTCCTCAGGCAGATAGCTGGCGTAGCGGCGGGGCATACCCACGACGCCGAGCCAGTGCTGAATGAGGAAGGTGGTGTGGAAGCCGATGAACAGCAGCCAGAAGTGCCATTTGCCCAGCGTCTCGTTCAACATCTTGCCCGTCCACTTGGGCCACCAGAAGTAGAAGCCCGAGAACATCGCGAAGACGACGGTGCCGAAGACCACATAGTGGAAGTGCGCCACCACGAAGTAGGAGTCAGAGACGTGGAAGTCGAGAGGCGGCGACGCGAGGATGACGCCCGTCAGACCCCCGAACGTGAAGGTGATCAGGAAGCCGATCGCCCAGATCATCGGGGTCTCGAACGTCACCGAGCCACGCCACATGGTGCCGATCCAGTTGAAGATCTTCACGCCGGTCGGGACCGCGATGAGCATCGTCATCAGCGAGAAGAACGGCAGCAGGACGGAGCCGGTGACGTACATGTGGTGTGCCCACACAGTGATGGAGAGCGCTGCGATGGAGATCGTCGCGTAAATCAGTGTCTTATAGCCAAAGATCGGCTTGCGGCTGAAGACCGGGAAGACCTCGGAGACGATGCCGAAGAACGGCAGCGCGATGATATACACCTCCGGGTGCCCGAAGAACCAGAAGAGGTGCTGCCAGAGGAGGACACCGCCGTTGGCCGCGTCGTAGATGTGGGCGTCGAAGACGCGGTCGGCCCCGAGGGCGAACATCGCAGCGGCGAGAACCGGGAAAGCGAGCAGCACGAGGATCGACGTCACAAGGATGTTCCACGTGAAGATCGGCATGCGGAACATGGTCATGCCCGGAGCGCGCATCGTGATGATCGTGGTGATGAAATTGACGGCGCCCAGGATCGTGCCGAAACCCGAGAGGGCCAAGCCGAAAACCCAGAGATTGCCGCCCAAACCAGGCGAGAATGTCGTACTCGACAGCGGCGCGTAGGCGAACCATCCGAACGACGCTGCGCCCTGCGGAGTGACGAAGCCGGCGACAGCAATCAGCGATCCGAAGCTGTAGAGCCAGTAGGCGAACGCGTTGAGCCGGGGGAAGGCGACGTCGGGGGCGCCGATCTGAAGCGGCATGAGGACGTTGGCGAAGCCTGCGAACAGCGGTGTCGCGAACATCAGCAGCATGATCGTGCCGTGCATCGTGAACAGCTGGTTGTACTGTTCCCGGGTCTCGACCACGTTGAGGCCGGGCTCGAAGAGCTGCGCACGAATAACGAGGGCCATCACGCCGGCAATGCAGAAGTAGATGAACGAGGTAATCAGGTACATGTACCCAATGACCTTGTGATCGGTGGACGTCATCCACCGAACCAGGACGTTCGCCTTGCGCTGGACCGGTGGTGTGCCGAACGTGCGGGTCGGGGCGGGTGCCGTAGCGGTGCTCATGCTCCCTTACTCCTCGTTCTCGGTGCGGGCCGGCGCGCCAGTGCCGGGCAGGTTGTTGTTGCGGTTGTACTCGGCGCCGAGCTGACCCGTCTGGCCCGCATCGCGCAACGACTGGATGTACTCGTCGTACTCGGCCTGCGAGACGACCTTCACGTTAAAGAGCATCGCGGAGTGGTACTCGCCGCAGAGTTCAGCGCACTTTCCGCTGTGGGTCCCCTCCTCGAGCGGCGTGACGTACATGTAGTTCGTCTTGCCGGGGATCATGTCCTTCTTGTACAGGAAGTCGACGACCCAGAAGGAGTGGATGACGTCACGCGCGTCGAGCTGGATCTTGATCTTCTTGCCGACCGGCAGGTACAGCGTCGGAACCTCGGACTCGACGAGGGAGCCGGCCGCATCGCCGCCATCTTTGTACTGGCCCTGGATTCCGGCGGAGTAGACGTTTTCGTCCACGTAGTTGAAGTCCCACGCCCACTGCTTGCCGTACACCTGGATGGTTTCGTCCGGGTCGTCATAGGGCTGCTCGATGGCAGCCTGATCCCGGGCGGTGAAGGCAAAGAAGCCGATCACGAGGATCAGCGGCACGATCGTGTAGAAGATCTCGATCGGCATGTTGTACCGCAGCTGAACCGGAAGACCGGTCTGCCCCTTGCGGCGGCGGTAGACAACCACCGCCCAGATGGTGAGGCCCCACGTGACGACGCCGACGGCGAGGAGGACGATCCAGGAGGTGACCCAGAGCCCGATGACTCGATCGACGTGGTCCGTCGTACCGGGTTCGGTGGGCAGCCAGCCCTGGAGCTGCTCCTGGGTGCAGCCCGCGAGGACGAGGGCGAGGGCTCCTGCGACGGGGGCAGCGACCCATCTGCGGATTCGGCGATTAAAGCGCACCGGTGACCTTTCGGAAGACTGGGGACCAGTTCACACGAAACTGTATTAGACCGGCCCTAGCCTACCCTTCCCTCCGACGCCTCGACGCAGGGCAAGGTGCTCGTGACCTCGTGTCCGACTGGTGCAGTCATGAGGAACGGCGCCCGACGAACCACGTGTGTGGCCGGTCGGGCGCCGTTGAAGGAGTGCGGGGACGCGTCAGTGGAAGCTGTCTCCACAGGCGCAGCTGCCGCCGGCGTTGGGGTTGTCGATAGTGAAGCCCTGCTTCTGGATCGTGTCCTCGAAGTCGATCGAGGCACCATCGAGGTACGGAACGCTCATCTTGTCGACAACGAGGCCGACGCCCTCGAATTCCACTGCGGCGTCGCCGTCGAGAGTCCGCTCGTCGAAGTAGAGCTGGTAGATGAGGCCGGAGCAGCCACCAGGCTGCACGGCGACCCGCAGGCGGAGGTCGTCTCGGCCCTCCTGCTCGAGCAGGCTCTTCACCTTGGCTGCCGCGGTCGGGGTCATCGAGACGCCGTGGGCCGCGCTGGGCTGGGCGACGGGAGCCACTGTCTGGTCGATCAGTGTCGTGTCTGTCATGTCACTCCTCAGGGGAACGGGCGGAACGGTCGACGTGCTTCCGGGATTCTACGTCTGCAACCCGTACGCCGCCCGGGGTATTCCGGCCGAAGTGGGGCCGTCAGTGTCGATGGGGGCCGTCAGTGTCGATGAGCGAGGGCGCGGAGCAGGAACAGCGCCTCCGTCTGCGCGGCCCGCTTGAACACGCCCAGGTGCAGCGACTCATTCGGGCTGTGCGCGCGTGAGTCCGGGTCCTCGACCCCGGTCACCAGGATCTGCGCCTCGGGGAACTCCCGGACGAGGTCGGCAATGAACGGAATGCTGCCACCGATGCCTGTCTCGAGCGGCTCCCGCCCCCAGGCGTCCGTCATCGCACCCTTGACGAGGTCGACGGCCCACCCCGAGGTGTCAACGAGGAACGGGTCCCCCATGTCGACGTCGTCAAGGGAGAGGTGTGCTCCGAACGGAGCGTTCGCGCGCAGGTGTCGTTCGATGGCGGCGAAGGCCTCCCTCGCATCCTGGCCGGGGGCGATGCGTGCGCTGATCTTGACGCGCACCGAGGGGGCGAGGGTGTTCGAGGCGTCGATGACGCTGGGAGCGTCGATTCCGGTCACGGTGATCGCCGGCTTCGACCACGTGCGCGAGAGGATCGGCCCGGTCCCAATCGGCGAGACGCCATCGAGCAGGCCGGAGTCGCGACGCAGGTCGGCCTCCGTGATCTCAGGGACCGCTCCGTCGTGCTCAGTGAGGCCCGGCACCGCCACCGAGCCGTCCTCGGCCCACAGCGTCGAGAGCAGGCGCACCGCGGCGAGCATTGCGTCAGGCACGGCGCCGCCGAGCATCCCCGAGTGGGAGGCGTGGTCGAGCGTGCTGACCGTCAGGGTGAGGGTGACGTTGCCGCGCAGCCCCACGGTCAACGCCGGAGTGTCGATGTCCCAGTTATCACTGTCGGCAACGATGATCGCGTCGGCCCGGAGGGCGTCGTGGTGCTCGCGCAGGAACGTGGGGAAAGACCGGGAACCGAACTCCTCCTCCCCCTCAATGAAGAGGACGAGCCCAAGGTCGTGGGCGTCGCCGGCGATCTCGCGGAGCGCGCGCACGGCGGCGAGGTGCGAGACCACTCCAGCCTTGTCATCGGCGGCACCACGGCCGTACAGACGATCGCCGCGCACGGTCGGCTCGAACGGAGGTGTCTCCCACGCCTCCTCGGCGCCCTGCGGCTGAACATCGTGGTGCGCATAGAGGAGGACGGTGGGCGCTCCGTTGCGCGCGGCACGAGTCGCCAGCACGGCCGGTTGGCCAAGCACACCAGAGTCGCCAATCTCAGAGCTGCGGATCGAGACCTCCTCGAAGACACCGGTCTCGCGGGCGAGCTCGGCGATCGCCTCGGCGCTGGCCGCCACCCGCGTCGCGTCGAAGCCGTCCCAGGAGACGGACGGGATGCGCACGAGCTTCCCAAGCTGGGCGAGTGAGCGGGGCAGGTCATCCTGCACCGCGGTGAGGATGGCCTCCTCGGCCGAGGAGAGGACGGACGGAGTGAGAGCGTCGTGAGCCATGGAGGTAATCTTAAGAGACCCCCGATTCCAAGGACGTTCCCGTGGCCAAGCACCCGATCGCAACCGACACGCCCGATGACGCCGACACCCCCGGCGTCGGCAAGGGGCGGCCGACGCCGACGCGGCGCGAGCAGGAGCTAGCCCGCAAGCGTCCGCTGGTCGTGACCGATCGCAAGCAGGCCGCTCGCGATGCCCGCGAGAAGGCCGCCGTCGCACGCGAACAGGCCCGCCTCGGCCTTGCAGCCGGAGACCAGCGCTACCTCCCGCTGCGTGACAGAGGTCCGCAGCGCACGTTCGTCCGCAACTGGGTCGACGCGCGATTCAGCCTCGGCGAGTTCCTCATCCCCGTCATGGTCATCGTGCTCCTGCTCAGCTTCTTTCCGCAGCCCGAGTTGCAGTCCGCGTCGCTCCTCATCATCTGGGTCTTCTTCCTCATCGCGGTGATCGACTGCATTTTCCTCGGCACTCGCATGCGCCGGAAACTCGCCGAGCGCTTCGGTGCAGACAAGGTCGAGAAGGGAATCCGCTGGTACGCGGCGACACGCGCCCTCCAGCTGCGTGTGATGCGCCTTCCCAAGCCCCAGGTGAAGCGCGGCGCTTTTCCCGAGTGACGGGCTTCGCCTCAGCCGTTGGGGGCAGGAGGAACGACCGAGGACGCAGTGCGGGCAAGCCCTCGACTGATCTCGCGTGCCCACAGAGGGCCGCGGTAGACGAAGGCAGAGTAGCCCTGCACCAGGGAGGCTCCCGCGTCGAGGCGCTCACGGACATCGGCGGCGGTCTCGATTCCGCCAACCGAGATGACGCAGAAGTCGTCGGGGACGACGGCGCGGATCAGGCGCAGCACCTCCAGCGAGCGAGCGGCGAGCGGAGCGCCTGAGAGACCGCCGGCTCCGGCTGCCTCGACGACAGCGGGATCGGCGCTCAAGCCCTCGCGCGAAATCGTCGTATTGGTGGCAATGATGCCGCCAAGGCCCAGGCGCACCGCAAGTTCCGCCACACGGCCGACCTCGTCATCCACGAGGTCGGGGGCGATCTTCACCAAGAGGGGCGTTGGATCTGCGGCGTTCTTGACCGCGGTGAGCAGCGGCTCCAGCTTGTCGATTTCCTGCAGGCCGCGCAGTCCCGGCGTATTCGGCGAGCTGACGTTGACCACCAGATAGTCAGCCAGTGGCGCGAGCAGCCGGGTGCTGATCAGGTAATCCTCGATCGCGTCGTCGACGGCGACGATGCGACTCTTCCCGATGTTCACGCCGATGACGGGTCGGCGGCGGGTGTTTCGGAGGCGCGTCAGACGACGGGCGGCCTCCTCGGCCCCATGATTGTTGAAGCCCATGCGGTTAATGAGAGCCCGGTCGGCGACGAGCCGAAAGAGACGTGGACGATCGTTGCCCGGCTGCGCGCGAGCAGTCAGAGTGCCGACCTCGACATGCCCGAATCCGAGCGCACCGAGGCCGAGGACCGCCGTCGCATCCTTATCGAATCCTGCCGCCATGCCGAACGGCGTCTCGAACCGCAGACCGAGCGTCTCGACCGAGAGGTCGGCCTTCGGCACGGTGAAGCGGCGGGCCAGCGGAGCAACGAATTCGAGGGCACGGATCACCGGGAGGGCAAGGTGGTGCGCCTGCTCAGGGTCGAGGCGGCTGAGGAATGTACGGAACAGCAGCGGATACACAAGCGTCAGATTCCGTCGTCGCCGTCGAGTGCCGCGGAACGCTCGGCGCGGAGCAGGGTGATCGCGGAGTCGAAGTCGTCGAGGGAGTCGAAGGCTTGGTAGACACTGGCGAAGCGCAGATACGCGACCTCGTCAAGCTCGCGCAGCGGTGCGAGAATCGCGAGGCCGATGTCGTTCGCATCGATCTGCGAGGCCCCGGTCGAGCGAATGTTCTCCTCTACCCGCTGCGCAAGCACCGCCAAGTCGGAATCGGTGACCGGCCGGCCCTGGCAGGCCTTCCGCACCCCGCTGACGATCTTCTCGCGGCTAAACGGCTCGACGACACCACTGCGCTTGATCACGACGAGGCTCGCCGTCTCAGTGGTGGAGAACCTGCGGCCGCAGGAGGGGCACTGGCGGCGGCGGCGGATGGAGAGGCCGTCATCACTCGTGCGTGAGTCGATCACGCGGGAGTCGGGGTGCCTGCAGAAGGGGCAGAACATCGGGGCCTTTCCAGGTCAGGCGAAGCGGGCGTCGACGGCGTCACCGTGAGCGGGTAGCGCCTCGGCGTCGCTGAGGGCACGGATATGCGGGGCGACCCGTTCGAGCGCCGCGCGGTCGTAGGAGATCAGCTGCTGCGGACGCAGGAAGGTGTACGCACCGAGTCCGGAGGAAAAACGTGCCTGACCCAGCGTCGGCAAAACGTGGTTGGAGCCCGCGAGATAGTCGCCAAGGCTGACCGGCGTGGTCGGGCCGAGAAAGATCGCGCCGGCGTCGTGGATCCGCTCGGCCGTGGATTCGGGATCTACTGTGTGCAGCTCGAGGTGTTCTGGGCCGTATGCGTCGCTGAACGCGCACGCGAGCTCGAGGTCGTCCACGATCACGAGCGCCGATTGCGGGCCGTCGAGGGCGATCGCCACGCGCTCGGCGTGGTAGGTCGCGGCGGCTTGCTCCGCGACCTCGCGTTCGACGGCGGTGGCGAGTTCGGCGCTGTCGGTAACCAGGACGGCGGAGGCGGCCTCGTCGTGCTCAGCCTGGCTGACCAGGTCGGCAGCGATGAGGCGCGGGTCGGCGGAGGCGTCGGCGATCACCAGGATCTCGGTGGGGCCGGCCTCGGAGTCGATGCCGACCTGACCGAGCACCTGGCGCTTGGCGGTGGTGACCCAAATGTTGCCGGGCCCGGTGATGATGCTGACGGGATCGAGGCCGATGGAGTCGACGCCGAAGGCCAGCGCGGCGACGGCGCCCGCGCCTCCGACCGCGTACACCTCGTCGATGCCGAGGAGGGCAGCGGCCGCGAGGATCGTCGGGTGCACGGATCCGCCGAACGCCTTCTGCGGGGGTGAGACCAGGGCGATGGAGGCGACTCCGGCTACCTGGGCGGGCACCGCGTTCATGATCACGCTGGACGGGTAGACGGCCTTGCCGCCGGGAACGTAGAGCCCGGCACGGGCAATGGGCTGCCAGCGCTGGGTGACGGTGGCGCCGTCATCGAGTTCGGTGGTGCGGGGCGGCGGGATTTGCGCGGCGCTGGCGCGGCGGACGCGAGTGATCGCCTCCTCGAGCGCGCTGCGGATGCTGGGGTCAAGCCGGTCGAGGGCCTCGGCGATCTGCGCGACCGGCACCCGGAGGTGCGGCGGTCGGACGCCGTCCAGGCGCTCGGATTGCTCACGCAGCGCCTCGGCTCCGCGTGCGCGCACATCGGCGATCAACTCGGCGACGACGGGCCCCACGGCGGCTGAGGTCCCCGGATTGCGGGGCACAAGCGCGAGCAGCTCGGCGGCGGAGGGACGACTGCCGCGAAGGTCGAGAGTCTGAATCATGGCCGCCCTAGCCTACCGGCCGCCCCCACCCACTCCCCCCGCGCCCCACCGAGTCTCACTCCGCCGCCCCTCGCCTCCGCGACCCCCATGGGGCGCTACCCTTTCGCGCTCTCTCCGAGGCGAACCGCCGATCCGCGTGCCAGCGGATCGCCGTAGCCGAACGCACCCCGCTCTACAAAACCCAACCATCCACCCCAGCCAACCGCGCCCGAGCCGGGCAGGGACCGGCTCGAAATTCAATCTCGAAATTCAATACAGACAGTTGGGCCCCAGCAGGCTCTTCAGCTCGCCGAAGAGGTCGGGGGTGATCCGTACCGGGAAGGGGACCTCGAACACGCGGGCCGTCTCGCCCTTGATCAGTTTGAGGCGTACCTCCGTCTGGCCGGAGTGGCGGATGAGGACGTCGCTGAGTTGCGAGACCGTGTCGGTGGTCGCGCGCGACTCCGGCATCGACACGGTCAGCGGCCCGGAGTCACCGTCCTGGTTCAGCTCGGGGGCGAAAAGGCTGAACGCGTGCAGGTTCATGCCGTCATCGCGCATGCTGACGCGTCCGCGGACGACGACGATCGAGTCGTTCGTCAGGGCCGGCGCAAACTCCTGGTATGCCTTGCCCATAAACATGCAGGTGATCTCGCCGCCGAAGTCTTCGACCTGGATCATCCCGTACTGGTTGCCGGACGTCTTGGCCATGCGGTGCTGAACGCTCGTGACGAGTCCAGCGACGACGACGGTCTCGCCGTCGGCGATCGTTTCCGAGATCAACAGGTCGGCGATGGTCGTGCTGTAGTGCTTGGCAAGCTCGGTCTCGAGTCCGGCGAGCGGATGGTCGGAGACGTAGAGGCCGAGCATGTCCCGCTCGAAGGCGAGCTTGTCCCGCTTGGCCCACTCTGGCCGCTCCGGCACGTGGATCGCGGCCTGCGGCTCATCCCAGAGGCTGTCGAAGTCGAAACCGACCTGGCCGTTGGCCTCGTTGCGCTTCTCCCCCACGGCCGCTTCGACAGCGTCCTCGTGCACCTCGACGAGCGCGCGCCGGGTCGAGCCGAGCGAGTCGAACGCACCGGCCTTGATCAGCGATTCGACCGTGCGCTTGTTGGTGGCCTGCATCGGAACCTTGCGCAGGAAGTCGTGGAACGATTCGAAGCGCCCCTTCTCCTCGCGCGCCGCGCGGATACCCTCGACCACGTTCGTCCCAACATTGCGAACGGCGCCAAGACCGAAGCGGATGTCCGTGCCGACCGCGGTAAAGAAGCCGATCGACTCGTTCACATCCGGCGGCAGGACCTTGATGCCCATGCGCCGGCACTCGTTGAGATAGGCGGCCATCTTGTCTTTGGAGTCGGCAACGCTCGTGAGCAGTGCCGCCATGTATTCCGCGGGATAGTGGGCTTTGAGGTAAGCGGTCCAGTACGAGACGACTCCGTAGGCGGCGGAGTGCGCCTTATTGAAGGCGTAGTCGGAGAAGGGCAGCAGGATGTCCCAGAGGGTCTTGACGGCCTCCATCGAGTAGCCGTTGGCGGTCATGCCGCCCGAGAAACCTTCGAACTGCTTGTCCAGCTCGGACTTCTTTTTCTTGCCCATCGCGCGCCGCAACAGGTCGGCCTGCGCGAGGGTGAACCCGGCAAGCTTCTGCGCGATCGACATGACCTGCTCCTGATACACGATCAGGCCGTAGGTCCCGCCGAGCACCTCCGCCAGGGGCTCCTCGAGCTCAGGGTGGATCGGCGTGATCTGCTGCACGCCGTTCTTGCGCAGCGCGTAGTTGGTGTGGGAGTCGGCGCCCATCGGACCCGGCCGATACAGCGCGAGGACCGCAGAAATGTCCTCGAAGTTGTCAGGCTTCATCAGGCGCAGGAGGCCGCGCATCGGTCCGCCGTCGAGCTGGAACACGCCGAGCGTGTCGCCGCGGGCGAGGAGTTCGTAGGCGGCCTGATCATCGAGGTCGAGATCCTCGAGGACCAGGTTCTGCTGCCGATTCGCCCTGATGTTGTCGAGAGCGTCATCGATGATCGTGAGGTTGCGCAGCCCCAGGAAGTCCATCTTGATCAGGCCGAGCGATTCGCACGCGGGATAGTCGAACTGCGTGACGATCTGGCCGTCCTGCTCCCGCTTCATGATCGGGATGATGTCGAGCAGCGGGTCACTCGACATGATCACGCCGGCCGCGTGGACTCCCCACTGGCGCTTGAGGTTCTCGAGTCCGAGCGCGGTGTCGAAGACGAGCTTCGCCTGCGGGTCCTCGGCGATGACGTTCCTGACGTCGACCGCTTCCTTGTAACGCGGGTGTGCGGAATCATTGATCCCGCTGAGCGGAATGTCCTTGCCCATGATCGCCGGCGGCATCGCCTTCGTGAGCTTTTCGCCCATCCCGAACGGGAAGCCGAGGACTCGGGAGGCGTCCTTGAGCGCCTGCTTCGCCTTGATCGTGCCGTAGGTGACAATCTGAGCGACGCGCTCGTCGCCGTATTTGTCGGTGACATAGCGGATCACCTCGCCGCGGCGACGGTCATCGAAATCGACATCGAAGTCGGGCATGGACACGCGGTCGGGGTTGAGGAAGCGCTCGAAGATTAGGCCGTGACGCAGCGGATCAAGGTCCGTGATCTTCATCGCGTATGCAGCCATCGAGCCAGCGCCGGAGCCACGACCCGGACCCACTCGGATGCCGTTGCGCTTGGACCAGTTGATGAAGTCGGCGACGACGAGGAAGTAGCCAGGGAAGCCCATCTGCAGGATGACGGTGGTCTCGTAGTCGGCGCGCTCGCGCACCTCCTGCGAGATCCCGTCCGGGTAGCGCTCACGCAGGCCAGCCTCGACCTCCTTCACGAACCAGGTGTCCTCCGTCTCGCCCTCGGGGACGGGGAAACGGGGCATGTAGTTCGCGGAGGTGTCGAACTGCACGTCGCAGCGCTCAGCGATCAGGAGCGTGTTATCGCACGCCTCGGGATGGTCGCGGAACACCTGCCGCATCTCGCGGGGCGACTTGAGGTAAAACTCGTCGGCGTCGAACTTGAAGCGCTTGGGGTCGTCCAGGGTCGTGCCGGACTGCACGCAGAGCAGCGCCGCATGCGAGGTGGCGTCGTGCGCGTGGGTGTAGTGCAGATCGTTGGTCGCCACGAGGGGCAGGTTGAGGTCCTTTGCCAGCCGGATGACGTCGGCAATAACGCGCCGCTCGATGTCGAGGCCGTGGTCCATGATCTCGGCGAAGAAGTTCTCTTTGCCGAAGATGTCGCGGTAGTCGGCGGCGGCCTGGCGCGCCTCCTCGTACTGCCCCAGCCGGAGCCGGGTCTGCACCTCGCCACTCGGGCAGCCGGTGGTGCCGATCAGGCCCTCCGAGTACTGCGAGAGGATCTCGCGGTCCATCCGCGGCTTGAAGTAGTAGCCCTCGATGGATGCCTTCGAGGAGAGGCGGAAGAGGTTGTGCATGCCCGTCGTGGTCGAACTCAGCAGCGTCATATGCGTGTAGGCGCCGGAGCCGGATACGTCGTCCCCGCCACCGTCACCCCAGCGGATCCGCGTCTTGTCGGAGCGGTGCGTCCCCGGCGTCAGATACGCCTCCGTGCCGATGATCGGCTTGATCCCCGCGGCCGTCGCCGTGCGCCAAAAGTCGAAGGCGCCGAACACGTTGCCGTGGTCGGTCACGGCGATGGCCGGCATACCCTCCTCGACCGCCGCGTCGATCAGCGGCTTGACCCGCGCGGCGCCGTCGAGCATCGAGTACTCGCTGTGCACGTGAAGGTGGACGAAGGAATCGTTACTCGGCAAGGATGCGCCTCCGACGGACAGCGGGCGGGGGGGCCGCGGGCCTCGTAGGAGGCCGCGACCACGGCGGCAGAAAGTCTAACCGGGGTCGGAGCGACCGGAGCCGGGCATGCGCGGATCCACGCTCACTCCTCGCGCAGCACCTCGAGCGCGTGCGAAAGATCGTCGGGGTAGGAGGCTTCGAACTGCACCCACTCCCCCGTGCCCGGGTGCGTGAACCCAAGCCGCACCGCGTCGAGCCACTGGCGGGTGAGCCCAAGCCGCTTCGAGAGCGTCGGATCGGCTCCGTACATCGCGTCACCGACGCAGGGGTGGCGTTGGGCCGCCATGTGCACGCGGATCTGGTGGGTCCGCCCCGTTTCGAGGTGAATCTCGAGCAGCGAGGCGAACGGGAATGCCTCGATCGTCTCGTAGTGCGTGACGGAGGGCTTGCCATCGGCGCGGACGGCAAACTTCCAGTCGGAGGAGGGATGGCGGCCGAGCGGCGCGTCGATGGTGCCTGCGAGTGGATCCGGATGGCCCTGCACGAGGGCGTGGTACACCTTCTCGACGGTGCGATCGTGGAAAGCCCGCTTCAGGTGCGTGTAGGCACGCTCGGACTTGGCAACGACCATCAGGCCGCTCGTGCCGGCGTCGAGCCGGTGCACGATGCCCGCGCGCTCTGCGGCACCGGAGGTGGCGACCGTGAATCCCGCGGCGGCGAGAGCGCCGAGGACGGTCGGCCCCTGCCAGCCCACGGCGGGGTGAGCGGCGACACCGACCGGCTTGTCGATCACCACGATGTCGTCGTCGTCGTACACGATGCCGAGATCGGGCACAGAGAGGGGCACGATCGTCGGCTCCTCACGAGGGCTCCACTCGACGCTGAGCCACGTACCGGCGTGCACCCGGTCGCTCTTGTCGAGCACGCGGCCGTCTGCACTGACTCCGCCGGCCTCGGCGACCTCGGCCGCGAAGCTCCGCGAAAACCCGAGCAGCTTGGCCACCGCGGCATCGGCCCGAAGCCCGTCGAGACCGTCGGGAACCGGCAGGGAACGCGACTGCACCATTAGCGTCCGCCGCCGCGGGCGGCGTTACGGGGCTCGCGCTCCGCCCGGGACCCGTCGAGACCGACGCCGCGCAGGCTGAGGAGGACGAACAGGGCCATGGCCGTGCAGATCGCGATGTCGGCAACGTTGTAGATCGCCGGTAGCAGCCAGGGCGTGAAGAGGAAGTCGACCACGTGCCCGAGGCCGAACGACGGCTCGCGGAACAGGCGGTCGAAAAGATTGCCGAGGGTGCCGCCAAGCAACAGCCCGAAGAAGATCGCCCACGCGGTGGAGCGGATACGGCGCGAAAACCAGATGACGGCCACGACGACGCACGCCGCGATGATCGAGAAGATCCACGTCGATCCGCTGGCAAGGGAGAAGGCCGCACCCGGATTCTTCACGTAGTGGAAGATCAGAACGTCGCCAAGGACCTGCACGTCCTCGCCGAGAGTGAGAGTCGTCGTGACCAGGAGCTTCGCGGTCTGATCGATCGCGAAGACCGCGAGCGCAACGAGGCCGAGGGTGACGAGCACCCTCGGCCTGACGTCCGCTGCGGCGGGACTACGCCCCAAAGCCCGACATCGAGGACTCCGCCTGTGCCGGCTGAGTGTCGAGGTCGCGCAACTGGCCCTCGATGTAGCTCTTCAGCTTCTGACGGTACTCGCGCTCGAAGGTGCGCAACTCGTCGATGCGGTGCTCGACCGTCGCGCGCTCCTCCTCGAGCTTCGCTATCTGCTGACGCTGCTTGACCTCGGCCTCAGCGACCAGACGCGCAGCGGTCGCACGACCCTCGGCGACGAGAGCGTCGCGCTTCTCGGCACCCTCGCGAACGTGCTCCTCGTGGAGACGGCGCGCGAGTTGCAGGAGCCCGCTGGAACTCTCGGCCTCATCGGCCGGCGCTGGCTGCTGAGCAACGACCGGGGCGGTGACGTGAGCAGGCGCGGGGGTCGGCTCAGGCTCGGGCTGCGGTTCGGGCTCAGGAGCCTCATCGACGACGGGCGCGGGGCTGCTGTCGCGCGGCGCGTCCGAACCGCGAGTGTCACCGGAGGAGAGGCGCTGACGCAGCTCCTCGTTCTCCTGGTTCAGGCGACGCAACTCCACGACGACCTCGTCGAGGAAGTCATCGACCTCGTCCTGGTCGTAGCCCTCGCGGAATTTGGTCGGCTGGAACCGCTTATTGACAACATCTTCGGGAGTGAGCGCCATGGCTTTCCACCTTCGATTTCAAGTAGGTACACGTTTATCAACGTTCGACTAAAGCTAGCAACTTCAGGCGCACGGCGCAGTGCTGGCACCGCGGAGAACGTCCGGTCGCCGTCAACGATACAGGGACAGTCACGCGCGCTGGAGCCACGTGGCGACGTACATGCCCACGATGACGCAGAGCATCGTGAGGCTCCAGCCGAAATCGAGGGCGATCGGCCCCACCGAAACCGGCTTGATGAGCCGACGGAAGAAGCCGATGGGCGGATCCGTGACGGTGTACACACCCTCGGCCGCGACGAGACCGACGCCCCGGGGCCGCCAGTCGCGTCGGATGACTCGGACGAGATCGAGCACGAAGCGCGCCCACATCGCGAGGAAGTAGAGAAGCAGCAGGAAGTAGAGGACGCTCCCGAGGAGCGAGACGATGAAGTTCACCGAGAGTCAGGACTCCCCAGGATCAGGACTTCGCGAAGAACGACGCGTCGGCGTCGCTCTCGGCGGAGGCGGAGTCGCCGGCGACCGTGATGTGCGAGGGGGAGAGCAGGAAGACCTTGCTCGTGACGCGCTCGATCCGGCCGTAGAGGCCCTGCGAGAGACCGCTCGCGAAGTCGATTAGACGGCGGGCATCCGCGTCGCTCATCTGCGAGAGGTTGATGATCACGGGGATGCCGTCGCGGAAGTTCTCGGCGATGATTTGCGCGTCGCGGTACTGCTTCGGGTGGACGGTGAGGATCTCATTCATCTCGGCGTGTGCCGTCGCCTTCGGGGTCTGGGGGGTGGACTTGCGGAGCGGGGTGACCGTCGCGCGGGGCTGCGGTACCGCCTCGACGGGCGGGACGGGGTGCACTGGTGAGAGCGGCGAGCGGTTCGTCGCCGCGGGAGCCGCCTCGACGGGTTCGGTTCGCTCGTATCCGACCTCTTCGTCGGCGAGTCCGAGGTAGACCATCGTCTTCTTGAGCGGGTTGGCCATGGGGGTCCTCCGTGTCGTGTCTGCGCCCACAGGTGGGTCACCATGAGGTTAGGTGCGGGCGGGGCGTTCTCCGGTGATTGCCGACCCGATTCGCAGGTGTGTCGCGCCCTCCGCGATCGCCTCAGCGAAGTCGTGCGACATGCCTGCCGAGATCGCTGTCGCAGCAGGATCGACCGCACGGACACGATCCGAGACGCCACGCAGACGGGCGAAGGCCGGGCGCGGCTCCTCCCCCAGCGGAGCGACCGCCATCACGCCGCGAAAAGTCAGACCGGGCGCCTCCGCGAGGGCCTCGGCGAGCGGCTCGACATCGACGGGCGCGGCCCCGCCACGCTCGGGGTCGTCCGTGAGGTTGACCTGGAGGAACACGTCGAGCGTGCCGTCTCCGGCGTCGAGCAGCGGCACCAGGGAAAGGCGGTCGACGGAATGCACGGCTCGGGCGTAGCGACGCACGTGCGGCGCCTTCTTGCTCTGCAGCTGGCCGATGAAGTGCCAGCCCGCCGGGGTGCCTGCGAGCTCGATCGACTTCTCCTGCGCCTCCTGGTGCCGGTTCTCGCCGAAGTCGGTGACGCCCAGGGCGAGGAGGTCACGGATCAGCGACACCGGATGGAACTTCGTCACCACGATCGTCGTGATCGAGCTCGCGTCCCGACCAGCCGAGCGGGTCGCGTCGACGACCCGCTCGGAGACGTGGGCCCAGCGCGCGGCGAGTTCCGGATCGGACACGGCTACTTGAGGAAGTCGGGGATGTCCAGGTCACTCTCATCATCGTCGAACGACGGGTCGGCGACGGGGGCCGGGGCCGCGACGGGAGTGCTCGACCAGATCGACCCGGCGGGGGGCGCAGCGACGGGGGTCGGAGCGGGCTCAGCCGTCGATTCGGTCACTGCGCTCTGCTGCTGCCGAGGCTGGGCGATGGCAGCCGGAGCAGTACCACCCGGCTCCCCGCCGTCGAAGCCTGCGGCGATGACGGTGACCCGCACCTCATCGCCGAGCGTGTCGTCGATGACGGCGCCGAAGATGATGTTCGCCTCGGCGTGCACTGCCTCCTGCACGAGGCGGGCGGCGTCGTTGATCTCGAAGATGCCGAGATTCGACCCGCCCTGGATCGAGAGGAGCACTCCGTGCGCGCCGTCGATGCTCGCCTCGAGCAGCGGGGAGGCGACGGCGAGCTCGGCCGCCTTGATCGCTCGATCGGCGCCTCGGGAGGATCCGATGCCCATCAGCGCGGAGCCAGCGCCCTGCATGACCGACTTGACATCGGCAAAGTCGAGGTTGATCAGGCCGGGGGTCGTGATCAGGTCGGTGATGCCCTGGACACCGGCGAGGAGCACCTGGTCGGCGGTCGCGAAAGCCTCGAGCATCGAGATGCCGCGGTCGCTAATCTCGAGCAGGCGGTCGTTCGGCACGACGATGAGGGTGTCGACCTCGTTCTTGAGCGTCGCGACGCCCGCCTCGGCCTGCGTCTGCCGACGGCGACCCTCGAACCCGAAGGGCTTGGTCACCACGCCGATGGTGAGCGCGCCGATCGACTTGGCAATGCGCGCGACGACGGGCGCGCCTCCGGTGCCGGTGCCGCCACCCTCGCCCGCGGTGACGAAGACCATGTCGGCGCCTGCGAGGACTTCCTCGATCTCCTCGGCGTGGTCCTCGGCGGCGCGGCGGCCGACCTCCGGATCGGCGCCGGCGCCGAGTCCGCGGGTCAGCTCGCGTCCGACATCGAGCTTGACGTCGGCATCGCTCAGCAGGAGCGCCTGGGCGTCCGTGTTGATCGCGATGAATTCGACACCGCGCAGGCCGAGCTCGATCATGCGGTTGACGGCGTTGACGCCGCCACCGCCGATGCCGACGACCTTAATCACGGCGAGGTAGTTCTGGTTTGAAGTCACGTCTCCGGCCTCCGGGCTGAACCTTAAACCTGTAGTTGAGGCTTAAAGTTATGCTGAGTATGCATTTGGGGTTCGGCTCCGACGGTAGGCGGAGTTGGCGCGCGCTCCCAGCAGACACGCCCGCAATCGCCAAAGAGCCGAGCGGATCCGTGGGAGGTCACGGCCGAGGGGCGACCACGGCGGCCTGGGGAGAGGACACGTCATACGAGGCGATCGTCGCGGGATCGGTCGTGGCCATCAACTTCTCGAGCACGACGGCCTTCAGAGCAGACTCATTCGAGCCGCCCCAGACGATCCTCGCCCCATTCGCGAGCGTCAGCGAGACGTCGTCGCCTGTCGTTGCCGTCGCTACGGTGACCTGACCTGCCAGCGACGCGGGCAGAGTTTGCAGGACCCGAGCTGTGGCCCGGAAACCGGCTCCGGAGGCGTCGCCCGACGGCGTGGAGAGCACCGGGTAGCCGGCCTGGGCAGCATCGGCCGACTCGATGACGACCCCTGCGGCGTCGACCAGATCGAACCGCCCGTCCTTAGCGAGCACTCCGAGCGGCGTCCGCTCCACGACGGCGATCACGAGCGTGCTGGGGGGTCTCGTCTGCACCGAATAGCTCTGGATGAGCGGTGACGCTCCGAGCACCCGGCCGACCTCATCCCGGTTGACGAGCGTCAGCGGCACACCGAGCTGGTCGCCCAGCGCGCCCTGCAGGGCGGCGGCGTCGACTCGCTGGGTACCCGAGATCTCGATGCTCCTCACCGCCATCAGCGGCGAGTACGCGGCGATCCCGACCACCGCGGCCAGCGCCACAAGCGAGCCGGCGACGACGAGGGCGACGAGGCGGCGACGACGGGCTCGTTTCGTGAAGCGGCGCACCTCGCCGCGCTCGAAGCGTCTCCGTTCGCGTGCGGCGCGCCTCACGGCACGGTTTTCGGCCCCGGGCAGGCGAACGCTGGGCAGGCGGACGCTAGCCAACGCTGAGCGAGCAGCGGCGATCCGAGCCCCGACACCACCGGAGTGCGCTGCGGGTGGCGGCGACGGTTGCGCCGTCACCTGGAGCGGCGATGAGAGGTGAATTGGCTCGGTGGGCTGCTCCTCTACCTGGGGCCGCGTCCCCTCTGGCCGCTTCACGAGCGCTCTCCGCGCGCCGACCGCCTGCTGGCCGCGGTCATCGTGCGACCGGTGCGTCCTCGCTCGCGCCGAGCGACTCGAGCACCTGCGGGATGATCCGGTACACGTCACCGCAGCCGAGGGTGATGACGAAGTCGCCCTCGCGCGCGATCTCGGCGGTGCGGCGCGCCGCCTCCGCCCAGTCGGGGACGAAAGAGACGCGCGACGAATCGGCGAACTTGTCGCTGACGAGAGCGCCGGTGACACCCGGCTCGGGATCCTCTCGGGCTCCATAGACGTCGAGCACGACCGTCTCATCGGCGTAGCGTTCGAGCGTCTCGGCGAACTCCTGTGCGAAGAGGCGGGTGCGGCTGTAGAGGTGGGGCTGGTGCAGCGCGATGATGCGTCCCGAGCCGACGACGGTGCGCGCGGCGGAGAGAGCGGCGGCGACCTCGGTCGGGTGGTGCGCGTAGTCGTCGTAGACGCTGACCCCGCGGACCGAGCCGTGCAGTTCAAACCGGCGCTCCGTGCCTCCGAAGGCCGACACGGCCTCGAGGGACGCCGCCGGATCGAAGCCCAGGCCCACCAGCACCGCGAAGGCACCCGCGGCATTGACCGCGTTGTGTCGGCCGGGGATGCGCAGTCGGGCGGAGTAGCGCCGGCCCTCGTACTCGACGGAGAAGCCGACGGGGCCGATCAGTTCAAGGTCGACAACACGGACATCCGCACCCTCGGCCTCGCCGAAGGTCAGCACCCGGCGGCCCGTGAGCCGCTCGGTGACGCGGACCGCGCCGGGATCGTCGGAGGAGATGACGACGAGTTCGCTCGCGGACGACGCAAAGGTGACGAACGCCTCCTCGAACGCCTCAAGCGAGCCGTAGTGGTCGAGGTGGTCGGGATCGACGTTGGTGATCAGGGCGACCGCGGCGTCGTAGAGCAGGAAACTGCCGTCGGACTCGTCGGCCTCTACGACGAAGGTCTCGCCGGAGCCAGCCGCGGAGGACGTGCCGAGGCTCTCGATGATGCCGCCGTTGACGAAGCTCGGGTCGGCATCGACGCCGAGCAGACCGGTAACGATCATCCCGGTCGAAGTGGTCTTGCCGTGAGCGCCGGCCACAGCGACGAGCCGCTTGCCGCGCACCAGCCAGGCGAGGGCCTGCGAGCGGTGCAGCACGGGCAGGCCGCGCTCCTTCGCGAGCAGATACTCCGGGTTATCGGGCCAGAGTGCGGAGGTGACGACGACGGCCTCGGCATCGTCCAGGTTCGCCGCGTCGTGACCGATCGCAACGGGGATGCCCAGTTCGCGCAGCTGCTCGATCGGGTGCGACTCGCGCACGTCCGATCCCGTCACCCGGTGGCCGGCGTGGTGGAAGAGGCGCGCGATCCCGCTCATCCCGGAGCCGCCGATGCCGATGAAGTGGACCGATCCAAGTTCGTCAGGGACAGTGATGTCAAGGTCGGGCTTGATCACGGGGGTCTCGCTTTCGGATGGTCGGCTCGACACGGGAGGGGCCGCGCGTCGCGCGCCGGATCAGTGTAGACGGTGGGCGCGAGCACGCTCAGGAGCCGCGCGGAGTGTGCTCATCGCGGCGCGGCGAGACTCGCCTCGATGAGGTCGACAAGCCTCCCCGACCCGTCGCGGACACCGACGCGCGCGGCGCGGCGAGCCATCTCCTCGCGGCGACCAGGGTCAGCCAGCAGCGGCACGAGTTCGCGCTCGACCCAGCCGGGCACGAAAGCCGCGTCCTCGACCAGGATCGCTCCCCCGGCGTCGACGACACCTCGTGCGTTGAAGCGCTGCTCGCCGTTGCCGACCGGATACGGGATGTAGACCGCGGGCAGGCCCAGGGCGCTGAGTTCGCTGACTGTCGCCGCTCCCGCGCGCGAGACCGCGAGATCAGCCGCCGCGAGGGCGAGATCCATCCGGTCGCAGTAGGAGAGCAGGTGGTAGCCGGGGATGCCGGGATCGGTGATCTCAGCGCGGTTCCCGGTGATGTGCAGGATCTGAAAACCGGTCGCGAGGAGGGCGGGCGCGGCGTCATGGATCGTCGCGTTGATCCGCCGCGCACCGAGGGATCCGCCGGTCACGAGCAGCGTGGAACGGTCCGGGTCAAGCCTCAGGGCGGCCCGCGCCTCTTCACGCCCGGCGGCACGATCGAGTTGCGCGATCTCGCGGCGCAGGGGCATGCCGACCACGCGGGCGTGCGGGAGGGGCGTCCCCTCGAAGGCGACGCCGACGAACGGGGTGAAGCGCGCGCCGAGCCGGTTCGCAAGGCCGGGGCGAGCGTTCGCCTCGTGCACGACGAAGGGCACGTGCGCCCGCCGCGCCGCGAGGTAGGCCGGGGCCGCCGCGTACCCGCCGAAGCCCACGACCACGTCGATCCTCCGCTCGCGGATCGTCCGCACGATGTCCTCGATCGTGGCTCGGAATGCGCCAGGGAAGCGCAGGGCGGCAGTGTTCGGGCGGCGGGGAAAGGGCAGCCGCGGGATCACCGAGAGTTCGTAGCCGCGCAGCGGGACGAGCCGCGCCTCCAGCCCCTCGGCCGTGCCGAGTACCAGGATCTCGCTGCCGACGTCGCGCGCGCGGATCTCGTCGGCGGTCGCGAGCAGCGGATTGACGTGGCCGGCGGTCCCGCCTCCGGCCAGCAGGTGGCGCGTCACTCTGCCGCCTTCTTCGTACGCCGCGCCGCCGCGCCCGGCAGCGGAGCTGTCTGGGTGCGGGCGAAGGAGAGGACGACACCGATGGCGAGGAGCGAGCTGAGCAGGGCGGTGCCTCCGGAGGAGATGAGCGGCAGAGGGACACCCAGCACCGGGAGGACCCCGAGCACGACTCCGATGTTGACGAAGGCCTGGCCAATCAGCCACACCATGATCGCGCCGGTGCTGATGCGCACGAACGGATCGGTCGACGCATGAATGACCCGGAAGAACGCGACCGCGAGCACAACGAACAGCGCGAGCACGACGATCGCCCCGATCAGCCCGAGCTCCTCGCCGATGATCGCGAAGATGTAGTCGTTGTCGGCCGCGGGAAGCCACGACCACTTGGCCTTGGAGTTACCCAGACCCACTCCGAAGATGCCACCGGAGGCCATTGCCCAGGTGCCGTGCACGGGCTGCCAACACGAATTCTGGTACTCGTCGACGTTCGAGCAGTCACCGAGGAAGGACATGATGCGCGTGAGGCGGTTGGCGCTCGACACGGCGAACACAAGTGCGCCAATCGATGCGGCGACCACCAGCGGGACGAGCACCCGCAGCTGCATATTCGCGTAGAACAGCGCGGCGAACAGGATCCCGGCCATGATCACGACGGTGCCAAGGTCGCCGCCGAGCAAGACCAGCCCGATCGCGGCACCGCCAACGATGAGGACGGGAACGAGAGCGTCCTTCCAGTCCTTCGGATCGCGGTAGCGCCGTGCGAGGAGCAACCCCAGCCACAGCGCGAGAGCGAGCTTGATGATCTCGGAGGGCTGCATGCTGAAAGCGCCCATCCGGATCCAGTTGCGGTTTCCGCCGACCGCTTCGCCCAGCGGGGTGAAGAGGACCAGCAACTGCAGCACGCACCCGGCGATGAGCAGCACGGGTGTCGCCCTCTTCCAGACCGAGATCGGCATGCGCGAGACGACGAGCATCATCGGGATGCCCAGCAGCGCGAACCCGCCCTGGCGGAGGAATCCACCGAAGGAGTCGTCGCTCGCCACGAAAGACGTTACCGACGAGGAGGAGAGCACCATCGTCAGTCCGAACAGGACGAGGAACAGAGTGGTGCCGAAGAGCAGGTAAAAGTTCGGCGACTGAGACGCGAAGACCTTCGAGAGGACGATCCGCGCAGTGCGGGCTCCGCTCCGGTCCTTCTCGCGCGGCTCAGTGCGCGAGAGGCCCGTGGGGCGGCTCGTCGTCGGAGCGGTCATCGGCTCCCTCTCCCAGGTGTGTCGCCACGGCGGCCGCGAAGGAGCGACCCCGAGCCGCGTAGTCGTGGAACTGGTCCATCGACGCTGCGGCGGGTGCGAGCAGAACGACGTCGCCCGATCGGGCGAGCGCCGCGGCGGCCTCGACGGCCGCCTGCATCACCGCACCAGTGTCATCCGGGACCACCTCGCTGACCGGGAGGGCGGGCGCGTGTCGTCGGAATGCTCCGAGCAGCGCCGAGCGATCGGCACCGATCACGACGGCACCGCGCAGACGGTCGACGTGAGCGGCCACGAGGGAATCGACGTCGACGCCCTTCAGCAGCCCGCCGACGACCCAGACCACCGACGGGTACGCCCGCAGGGAGGCATCCGCCGCGTGGGTGTTGGTGGCCTTCGAGTCATCGACCCAGGTCACTCCGGAGTGCTCGGCCACAACCTCGATGCGGTGCGCGTCGAGTTCGAAGGTGGCCAGCGCCCGACGAATCGCCCCGACCTCGATCCCGCACGCGCGGGAGAGGGCGGCGGCGGCGAGCACGTTCTGCACGATGTGCGGCGCCGCGAGGTGCCGCTCGGCCAGCTCATCGACCGTGGCGATCTCGAGCGCGCTCGTGCGGCGGTCCTCAAGGAAAGCGCGGTCACAGAGGATTCCGTCAACAATCCCGAAATCGCTGGGGCCGGGCACGCCGAGGCCGAAGCCGATCGCGCGAGCCCCCTCGGTCACCTCCGCGTCGAGCACCATCTGCTCGGTAGCGGCGTCGGCACGGTTGTAGACGCAGGCCACGCGGGTTCCGGCGTAAACCTTGCCCTTGGCGGCGCGATACGCCTCGACGGAGCCGTGCCAATCGAGGTGGTCCAGAGCGAAATTGAGGCACACGCTCGCGATCGGCTCGATCGCGCCGAGGTAGTGCAGCTGATAGCTCGAGAGTTCAACGACGAGGACGTCGAAGCCCTGAGGATCCCGGACGGCATCGAGCACGGGGACCCCGATGTTGCCGCACGGGGCGGCGCGCAGGCCACCGGCGACGAGCATCGTCGCGGTGAGCTGCACCGTCGTGGTCTTGCCGTTCGTGCCGGTCACCGCCACCCAGTCGGCGGGCGTGCCGTCGGCGCGGACGACCTTGTCGCGCACGCGCCACGCGAGCTCGACGTCGCCCCACACAGCGATGCCCGCCTCCGCTGCCCACTGCAGGATCGGGTGCGTCGGCCGGAACCCGGGCGAAACGACCACGAGCTCCGGTGCAAAGGCGCTCAGCTCGTCCGGCACGGAATCAAGGCGCTCGGCCCGGTACAGGCGCGCGCCGATGACCTCGAGCAGGTGCTCGCGCTCCTCGTCCGCGCGGTCGGCGAGGACCAGCACGTCGGAGCCGAGTTCGGTCAGCGTGTCCGCGACGGAGAAGCCGGTGACCCCGAGGCCCAGTACGGCCACGCGCAGTCCCCGCCAGTCGTCGTGCCAGCTACGGAGGGAGTCGAGACGGGCCGACTCGTGGCGGGCGGGTTCGGTCATGCCAGCGAGAGCCATTCCAGGTAGAAGAGCCCGACGCCGGCCGCGACCAGGATTCCCGCGATGATCCAAAAACGGACCACGACGGTGATCTCGGCCCAGCCCTTGAGCTCGAAGTGGTGGTGGAGCGGGCTCATCAGGAAGATGCGCTTGCCCCGCGTCAGCTTGAAGTAGATCCGCTGCAGGATCACCGAGCCGGTCACGATCACGAACAGGCCGCCGATCAGGATGACGAGCAGCTCCGTGCGGGTGAGGATCGCGAGAGCGGCGAGCGCGCCGCCCAGGCTCAATGAGCCCGTGTCACCCATGAAGATCTGCGCCGGCGAGGTGTTCCACCAGAGGAAGCCCACGAGCGCGCCCGACACCGCCGCAGCGATGATCGCCAGGTCGAACGGATCGCTCACCTGGTAGCACTTGTCGAGGACCTCGGGGTTGAGGTGCTGGTCGAAGCACCACTGATTCGACTGCCAGAATCCGATGATGACGTAGGACCCGATCGCGAGAATCGACGCGCCCGTTGCGAGACCATCGAGACCGTCCGCGACGTTCACGCCGTTCGAGGTGCTCGTCACGATGATGCAGATCCAGAGTACGAACAGGCCGATGCCGATCCAGCCGAGCGCTGCGAAGTCGAACGGCAGGTCGCGGATGAACGAGATCGAGGTTGACGCCGGCGCGAGTCCATTGGAGTCCCGCACCATGATCGCGATGACGGCGAAGGCGGCCGCGACAATCACCTGGCCGGCGACTTTGGCCCAGCCACCCAGGCCGAGGCTGCGCTGATTGCGCGTCTTGAGGAAGTCGTCGATGAATCCGACGAGCCCCAGCCCGACCATCATGAAAAGAACGAGCAAAGCGGAGGGAGCGAGCGAGCGGTTGCCGAACAGCATCCCGAGGAAGTAGCCGACCACCGTGCCAAAGATGATGACGATGCCACCCATCGTCGCCGTGCCGTGCTTCACGTGGTGCGACTTCGGTCCGTCCTCGCGGATGAACTGCCCCCACTGAAGGCGATGGAAGAGTCGGATGAATAGGGGCGTCATCAGAAGCGTGAAGGCTCCCGAGAACGCGCCGGACAGCAGCAGGGCCCTCATCGGTGGCGCTCCCCGAGACGCTCGGCCAGGAAGCGGAGACCTGCGGAGTTCGACGACTTCACCAGGACCGTGTCGCCGGGGCGCAGGTACCCCTCGAGGAACTCGAACGCCTCGTCGGAGGTCTCGGCGAAGACGGACTCCCCGCTCCATGACCCTTCACGCTCGGCGGCCACATGGATCCGGCGAGCACCGCGGCCGACCACCACGATCTGGGCAATGTTGAGACGGACGGCCAGCAGTCCCACCCGGTCGTGCTCCTCATCCGCCCACTCGCCCAGCTCGCTCATCTCGCCGAGGACGGCGACAGTGCGCCCCTCGGGCTTCGAGATCTGCGCCAGGGTGCGCAGCGCGGCGGCCGTGGAGTCGGGGCTGGCGTTGTAGGCATCGTTGATGACGCGCACGTCCTCGCCACCGAGGACCTCCATCCGGCCGCGCTCCGCAAGCGTGACCGTCGCGAGCGCCTCGACGATCGCGGGCAGCGCTACTCCGACGGAGAGCGCGGCAGCGGTGGCAGCGAGGGCGTTCATCACGTGGTGCTCGCCGAGGACGCGCAGGAGCAGGTCGGCGCGGGCGGCCTCGCGACCCTCCCCCGCTCGGACCTCGATGGTGAAGCGCGTGCCATCCGCGGCCGGTTCAATGTCGACGGCGCGGACGTCGGCGCTCTCGCCGCGTCCGAACCAGACCACGCGTGCCGCGGTGCGACCAGCCATCGAGGCGACCCGCCCGTCGTCGGCGTTGAGCACGGCGACATCATCGGCCGTGAGGTCGGCGACCATCTCGGTCTTAGCCTCGAGCGTGCGCTCGATCCCACCGAAGCCTCCAGCGTGGGCGAGGCCCACCGCGAGGACCACGCCGACATCCGGCTTCGCCATCCGCACGAGACGGCGGATCTCACCGAGAGCGCTCGCGCCCATCTCGGCAACGAGGAAACGGGTCGACTCCGAAACCTTGAGCATCGTGATCGGAGCGCCGACCTCGTTGTTGAACGAGCCGCGCGGGGCGACCGTCTCGCCGGTGCGCTCGAGGATGGTGCGAAGAAGGTTCTTCGTGGTCGTCTTGCCGTTCGAGCCGGTCACGCCGAGGACTGTCAGCACACCTCTCTCGCGAACGCGGCGGACGACCTCCGTCGCCAGGGCGCCCAGCGCCTCGACGGAGTCGTCAACGAGCACCTGGGGCACATCGAGGTCGAGCGGGCGCTCGACGATCAGCAGGGCGGCTCCGCGCTCGAGGGCGGCCGGAGCGAAGAGGTGGCCGTCGGTGTGCTCGCCGCGCTTAGCGACGAAGATGCCGCCGGGAGCGATCTCGCGGGAGTCGGTCTCGGTCGCTCCGTCGATCAGGGTCGCGGCGGTGGCCGAGGAACCGGCCAGGTGCAGGCGGCCCGAGACGGCCTCGGCGATCTCGGTGAGGGTGAGGGCGATCATCTACCAGCCCGCCTCGCGCAGGGCCTGCCGGACATCGTCTCTGGCCGAATAGGGCATGTGCACTCCTGCGATCTCCTGATAGTCCTCGTGGCCGGGGCCGGCGTAGAGGATCGAATCCCCCTCGCGCGCGAGCGCGACGGCGGCCCGCACGGCGGCGCGCGGGTCGGCGATCTCGTGGATCTCCTTGTCGGGCGCGGCGGTGCGCGCTCCCTCGAGCAGGACGGCCCGGATTGCCGCGGGGTCCTCCCAGCGCGGGTGGAAGTCCGTAACGATGACGACATCCGCGAGCCGTGCCGCGATGGCGCCCATGTCGCTCCGCTTGGTGGTGTCGCGGTCGCCGTCCGCACCGAAGATCATGACGAGACGCCCGGGGGTCAGCGCACGAAGCGCCTCGAGGGCGTTCTGAAACGCGTCGGGAGTGTGACCGTAGTCCACGTACACGCGAGGGCCGCGCTCTCCCGACACCAGCTCCGCGCGCCCGGGGATGTAGACGTCGAGGCGACTCTCCTCGAGCGCGTGGGTGATCGCGTCGAGGTCGAAACCGGACTCGACCAGCATCACGATCGCGAGCGCAGCGTTGGCTGCCATGTACCAGCCGATGAGCGACACGGTGATGACGACGGAGCGGTTCTCTGGCCCGTCGAGGCGGAAGGTAGTGCTGTCCGCGGCGGCGTCGATGACCGTCATCGCCCAGTCGGCCGGCGTCGCGGGGGCAACCCCGACGGCGGATGAACTGGCCAGGGTGGCGACCGGGATGCGGCTGCGCTCAGCGAGCTCGCGGCCCCACGCGCTGTCGACCGTGACGACACCTCGGCGGGCGCGCTCCGGGTCGAAGAGGTCGGCCTTCGCCTCGAAGTACTCCCGAAGATCGGCGTAGTCGTCGAGGTGGTCGTGGCTGAGGTTCGTGAATCCGACGACGTCGAAAACGAGGCCATCGACCCGGTGCCGACTCAGCGCCTGCGCCGAGACCTCGATCGACACGGCCCGGACCGCAGACTCGCGCATTCGGGCGAGGAGTGCGTGCAACTCGGTCGCCTCGGGAGTGGTGAGCGAGCTCACGACAGCGATGTCGCCGATGCGACGCTCGGCTGTCGAGCTCAGGCCCGAGACGACTCCGAGGCGACGCAGCAGAGCATCGAGGAGGTACACGACGCTGGTTTTCCCGTTGGTGCCCGTGACGCCGAAAAGGGTCGGCACATCCTCGCCGGTGCGGTGGATCCAGGCCGCGACATCGCCGAGGGCGGCGCGCGGGTCAGGGGTGATCAGGACGGGCAGTCCGCTGGAGGCGGCGAGTTCCGCTCCCTCAGGATCCGTCAGCACGGCGACCGCTCCCGACGCGGCGGCGGTCGAGGCGAAGGCCGCGCCATGTGCATGTCGTCCTGCGACTCCGACGTAGAGATCACCGGCTTCGACCTGCTTCGAGTCGAGCGTGATCCCGCTGACCTCGACGCCCTCGACGCCGCGAACCGGACCGAGGGAGAACTCGGAGACGAGTTGGGAGAGGCTCCGCGGCACCGGGTGCTCGGGACGGAGGGAGGACTGCGGGCGAGGGTCGTGCAATGCCCGCTCTTTCTCTCGTGCTAGTGCGTACCGGGGGTCGGTCCTGGCCGCCGTCACCACGTGCTGGGGTAGTTCACCGGCGGCACGGTGGAGGGCTCTACCCGGTTGCTCTTAAGCACCTGGGTCATGACCTGCTGGAAGACCGGAGCTGTGGCTTTGGACGTATTCATCTTAACCGCATCCGCGATGGTGACCGTCACGACGTACTTCGGGTCCTCCGCCGGGGCGAGCCCGGCGAGCGACACGGTGTAGCTCTTGGAATAGCCGCCCTTGCCGTCCGGCTGCTGCGCGGTACCCGTCTTCGTGGCGATGTTGTAGCCGTCGACGTGGACGTCCTTCGCGAGCCAGCCCTCGGCGTAGTGAGTCTGCAGCATGTCGACAACCTGCTTCGCGGCCGAATTTGACACCACCTGCGTGCCCGTCGCATCCGGTACATCGACGACCGAGCCGTCGGCCGTGGTGCAGCCATCGATCAACTGTGCCGGGATCCGCACACCACCGTTACCGAGTGTTTGGTAGATGCCGGCGACCTGCACGGCGGTGGCCGAGACACCCTGGCCAAACATGGTCGTGTAGTTCGTCTGGTTGTCCCAGTCCTGGTAGTCCGAGAGCAGGCCGCCCTCCTCCCCCGGGAAGCCGCTGGCGGTCGGCGTGCCGAGGCCGAACTTCTGCAGGTAGTCGTGACGCTTCTCGGCCGAGAGGCGCGAGCCGAGCATCGAGATGCCGACGTTTGAGGAGTCCCGGAGAATGCCCGTCAGCGTGTAGTTCGTCGGCGAGTGCGACCAGTCGTCGCTGAACGACGCCCCGTCCTTCTCGAAGCTGTCCGGCACGACGACCTGGGTCGTCGGGTCCGCCTGACCCTGGTCGATCAGCATCGCCGCGGTCATCGGCTTGAAGGTGGAGCCCGGCTCGAACGGCGCGCGGAAGGCACGCGAGCTACGATCCGCGGCGGCGCTGGCCTCGACGTTGTTCGGATCGACGGTGGGGGTCTCGGCGACGGCCAGCAGCTTGCCGGTCTTCACCTCCTGAACGACGACGATGCCGTAGCTGCCTCCCACCTCGGCGACGCGCTTCGAGAGGACCTGCTGCGAGTAGTACTGGAGATCAGAGTCGAGGGTCAGCTTCAGCGTGCCGCCGTCGACTGCCGGGGCCTCCGAGACGGTACTGCCGGGGATGCGCACGTAGTCGGCGCTGCGCTCGTAACTCTCGGAGCCGTTCTGCCCGGCGAGGCACGTATTCTCGCCGTACTCCATTCCCTCCTGGGCTGCTCCGTCGGCTCCGACATAGCCGACGACGTTGCCCGCGACCGCGCCGTTGGGGTAGCTGCGTCCCTGCTGCGTCTCGAAGTAGGTCCACGGAATGTCGAGCGCGACGAGCTTCTGGTAGGCGTCGAGGTCCAGGCCGTCGACAAGCACCAGGTAGTTGGCCTTGCTGTCCTTGGCCAGCGCCGCGCTGACCGCGCCCGTGATCTGCTCGATCGACTGGCCGGTGATCGCGCCGATCTCGGCGGCGGCCTGCTGAACGCTGACGATCACCTTCTGCCCGTCGCCGAGCACCCGGGGAAACTCCGCCACGTTCTTGGGCGAGGTGGTCAGCCGGTACCGAGTGGTCGTGTCCGCGAGAACCGTGCCTGCCCGGTCGACGATCGGTCCGCGGGTGCCATAGGTGACGACGCTGTTCGACTGGTTCTCCGCTGCGGCGTCAGTGAGCTCGTCCGCACGCACGATTTGAATGTCGACAAGCTTGCCGACGAAGAGGCCGACGACGGCGAGGATGATCACAAACGTGACTGCCGTGCGGCGTTTGCTCGAGCGGTGGTGTCTCACTGCGGCGGTGTCCTTCTTGCTCCGGGCGGTCGGGCCGCCGTTCGTCGGGTCCAGATGATCGTCATGGAGCGCTTCAGCGGCCACCCGGAGGCTGTCCGCGGCTCGGTGCGTCAGTGGGTGATCGGCGCCGGCAGCTCGCCCTGCAACGGTACGGCCGCTCCGTCCGGACCCGGGGAGGACGCGCTCGCGGCGGCCGCTCCCGGCTGAAGAGCCGGCACCAGGGCGTTGGGCACCAGGGGCGCGGCGACCGAACCGCCCACCTCGCTCGCGGCGGCCGATGCGGGGTCGCCAAGCACCGCTCCATCGGACAGGCGAAGGTAGACGGGGGCCGTGTTCGCCACCATGCCGAGTCCCCGCGCGGCGTTCGCGAGGTTCTGCGGCGAACTCAGCGTGTCGACCGCGTCCTGCTTCTCGTCATTACTGCGGCTCAGCGTCCGCTGCTCGGTCTGCAGAGCCGAGATCTGGTACGCCCCCTGCGAGAGGCCGACGCTGACGAGCAGCTGCACCACGATGATCGCGAAGAGGCCGGCGACAGCGACGATCCCGTGGACCAGCTTGGGACGCGCGCGCGACGTGCCCGCGGGGACGGCCTCGATCCGGGGACGAGGCGTCGCCTCCTCGGGTCGTGTCCGGCGGGCGGGGTCGATGACGGCGGGGTCGATGACGGCGGTGGCGCTCATGCGGTGCTCCTGATCCTCTCGGCCGCGCGCAATCGCACGGGTGTCGCTCGGGGGTTGCGGGCCTTCTCGTCGTCGGAGGCGAGTTCAGCGCCGCGGATGACGAGTCGGAACTCGGGTCGATGCTCGGGCAACTCCACGGGGAGCCCGGCTGGGGCGGTCGAGGAGGACGCGGCCTGGAGCGCGCGCTTGACGATGCGGTCCTCCAGGGACTGGTACGCCTCCACGACAATGCGTCCGCCCTCGTTGATCCGCCCGAGAGCGGCGGGGACGGCGCGCTCGAGCACCGATAACTCCTGGTTGACCTCGATCCGCAGCGCTTGGAACACCCGCTTGGCGGGGTGCCCGTTGCGCTGGATCGCGACCGGGGTCGCGGCCTGGATGATCTCGACCAGCCGACCGGAGCGCTCCAGCGGAGCCTCGCGGCGAGCCTCAACGATCTTCTTGGCGTAGCGCGCGGCGAGCCGCTCCTCGCCGTACTCGTGGAAAATCCGGCGCAGGTCGCCCTCGGTGTAGTCGGCGAGGATGCTTGCCGCGGTCAGCGGAGCGGTCGAGTCCATCCGCATGTCCAGCGGCGCGTCCCTCGAGTACGAGAAACCGCGCTCGGTCTCATCGAGTTGAAGCGAGGAGACGCCGAGGTCGAAGAGCGCGCCGTCTATCGCGTCGATGCCCAGCTCGTCGAGCACGTCGGGCAGCTCGTCGTACACGGCATGCACGAGGTCGATCCGAGACGAGTGAGCCGCCAGCCGCTCCCCCGCCAGCTGCAACGCCTCGGGGTCGCGGTCGAGCCCGACGAGGTGCAGGCCGGGAAAGCGCTCGAGCAGCGCGAGCGAGTGGCCGCCCATGCCGAGCGTCGCGTCGACGACGACGGCGCCCTCACGCCCGAGCGCCGGGGCGAGGAGCTCGACGCAGCGCTCGAGCAGCACGGGGAGGTGTCGCTGCTCGGTCGGGCGCACGCCGTCGTCCGGAGTGTTCTCTGCCATGGCGGTCCCGCCGTCCCGTTCCTGTCGTCCGATCCCCATCCACCTCGCGTCCGGACACCGGGGAAGGTGCGTCCGGGCGCCGAGTGGCTGGGAGTCGCGCGACAGGAGCTAGAACAGGCCGGGGATCACCTCCTCCTGGGTGTCAGAGAACACGGACTCCTGCTCCTGGAGGTAGCTCTCCCAGGCGTCCTGAGCCCAGATCTCGGCGCGGTTGCCCGCTCCGATCACGGTCAGATCGCGGTCAAGACCTGCGTAGGAGCGCAGCGGAGCCGGGAGCGTAATGCGGTTCTGCTTATCCGGCGTCTCCGAACTCGCTCCCGAGAGGAACACCCGGAGGAAGTCGCGCGCCTGCTTGCTCGTGACGGGTGCCTGCCTGATCTTCTCGTGCATCACCTCGAACTCGGCCTGGCTGAACACGTAGAGGCACCGCTCCTGGCCGCGCGTGACGACGACTCCGGAAGAGAGTTCGTCGCGGAACTTGGCGGGGAGGATCACGCGGCCCTTCTCGTCGAGCTTGGGGGAATGGGTGCCGAGGAACACGTAATGCCCCCCACTTCTTCTGGCCAAGGATGGCGTGTCCTCCACAGTACTCCACTTCCCCCCACCAACAACCCCGGCGTGCCCCACGGCGCGTTTATGAAGCCCGTGACATCCCCGGCACGGTGCGGATCGGCGAGGGTGGGGCGAAGTGGAGGGAGACTGCTGGAAAAGGGAGAGTCCGGGCATGAAAAAAGGGCCGATCCGTAAGGATCGACCCTGTGGTGGAGCGGAAAGGAGCGGGCTAGCCGCGCCCGTCTCCGCGGTTGTCCCACCTGTCGTTCAGGCGGTCCATGAATCCGGAACCCTGCCGGTTGCTGGAGCGGGGCTTCGACGGCCGACCGGCGTCGGCCAGCCCAGCCTCGACGGAGCCGCCGGGCGCCGGGCGCAGACCGACGACGACTCCGCCGAGCATGACGGCGAAGCCGAGGATGCCCACGAGTGGCTGTCGGACGACGACACCCGCCACGAGCACCGCGAGACCAAGAATGCCGAGCAGGATGCCCAGAACGAGAGCCCGATAGTTGGTACCACCGCGACCCTTGCCGACCGCTGCCACGAAATCGGCGTCATTCTGATAGAGGTTCCGCTCCATCTCATCGAGGAGCCGTTGCTCGTGTTCCGAAAGCGGCATCTTGACCCCTTCAGGGTGTGACGCCGAGCCCCGCGGGGGTCGGCGACGAAATTGGCGGCACTGGGCACGACCGGTCGGCGGCGCTTCAGTGTAGACCGAGTCCAGCACAGGCGCCAGGCGCCGCCGGTGCATAGGCTGGTCAGGTGACCCACAGCTCTCGACTGGTCGATCGCGTCCAGCTCCGAATCGATGAATTCCTCGTCGGACGCATGCCAATTCTGCGCTCGATCGGTGAGGACGTCTGGGCCCTCGGCGACCTTTCGCGGGACTTTCTCAGCGGAGGTAAGCGGTTCCGGGCGCGCTTCTGTGAGGCGGGCTGGAACGCCGTCTCGAGTGTGCCGAGCGACGCGTATTCGAGCGGATCCGATCCGATCGCGCAGGTAGGAGCGAGCCTCGAGCTGTTCCATGCGGCAGCACTCGTGCACGACGACGTGATCGACAACTCCGACACTCGCCGCGGCGCCCCCGCTGCGCACCGCCGCTTCTCCTCTTTCCACGAGGAGGGAGGCTGGACGGGCGACCGAGAGGAGTTCGGCCGCTCCTCCGCGATCCTGCTGGGCGATCTCCTCCTGGTCTGGTCCGACGAGATCTTCGCCGGCGCGGAGTGGTCGCTGGAGGACCGAGTCGCGGCAGCCCGCGCGCGCGCCGAGTTCAACCTCATGCGCACCGAGGTGACACTCGGGCAGTACCTCGACATCCTCGAGGAGAGCGCCTGGATTCGGCACCCCGAGCACGAACACCTCGAGCGCGCCGAACGGGTCGTCGTCTATAAGAGCGCGAAGTACAGCATCGAGGCCCCGCTGGCGATCGGTGGTTCGCTCGGGGGCGGAGACGACGCGCAACTCGACGCGCTACGGCACTTCGGGCTCCCCGTCGGCATCGCATTCCAACTCCGCGACGACATCCTTGGCGTTTTCGGCGATCCGGCCGTCACCGGTAAGCCCTCGGGAGACGATCTGCGCGAGGGCAAGCGAACCGTCCTGCTCGGGCTGGCGCGTGAAGCCTGCTCCCCGAACGAGCGGGCCGAACTCGACGCCGTCGTCGGCCGGAGCGACGCGGATCCGGCAGCCATCTCCCGCGCTCAGGAGATCGTCGAAAGAAGCGGAGCGCTCAAGCGGCTCGAAGAGCGGATCGCGCGGGAGGTCGCCGCGGCGATGGCGGTTCTGCCTGACGCCCCGCTGCGGCCGGAGGGAGCGGCCGAGCTGCGCGAGCTGGCCGAGCGGGTCACGGTCCGCACCTCCTAGGGCGCCGCCGCGAACCGGCTGGTCAGGCCAGGGCCTGCGCCACGCGGCGCACCTCCGCCTTGCGACCGGCGCGGAGGGCGAGGATCGGGCTCGTCCCGAGGGTGTCCTCTGTGCTGAGCAACCACTCGACCGCCTCCTCATCGGTGAAGCCCGAGTCCGAGAGGAGGATCGCGGTACCGCGGATCTCGGTCATCGGCTCCCCGTCGCGCAGAAAAAGGGAGGGCACCACGACGACACCGTCCCGGCGGGTGCCGAGCAAGTGGCGCTCCTCGAGGAGGCGGCGGACACGGCTGACACCGAGCCCGGTCAACTCGACGAGGTCGGGGATGGTCAGCCAGTCGAACTCGGAGTCGGTGGTGGAGGAGGCGGAAGCGGACGAGTCGGTCACCCGCCAAGACTGCCACGGTGCCGCGGAGTGGCCAAGCGGGGCCAAGCCCGGCTCCCGCGCCGTCCGGGCGTCGCTCACCGGTTCACCGGGACCTCTTGCCTAGACTCATCGCGTGACCACCAGCCAACTCGACCCCCTCCTCGGCCGTCTCGTCGACGGCCGATACGAGGTCCGCTCGCGGATCGCGCGCGGCGGCATGGCCACGGTCTACCTCGCTCATGACCAGCGCCTCGAGCGACGCGTCGCGATGAAAGTGATGCACGGGCACCTGTCGGACGACGCGACCTTCAAGAACCGCTTCGTTCAGGAGGCGCGCTCGGCCGCCCGGCTCGCGCACCCGAACGTGGTCAGCGTCTTCGACCAGGGCCAGGACTCGGATATGGCCTACCTGGTCATGGAATACCTGCCCGGGATCACGCTCCGCGATCTCCTCAAGGATCGCGGGCGTCTGACGGCTCAGCAGGTCGTCGACATCATGCACTCGGTGCTGTCCGGGCTCGCAGCGGCGCACCGTGCTGGCATTCTGCACCGCGACCTCAAGCCCGAGAACGTGCTACTCGCTGACGACGGCCGGATCAAGATCGGCGATTTCGGCCTCGCGCGTGCGGCGACCGCGAACACCGCCTCCGGGCAGGCGCTGCTGGGCACCATCGCCTACCTCTCCCCCGAGCTCGTCACTCGTGGCACCGCTGACACCCGCAGCGACATCTACGCCATCGGCATCATGATCTACGAGATGCTCACGGGCGAGCAGCCGTTCACCGGTGAGCAGCCGATGCAGATTGCCTACCAGCACGCGAACGACTCCGTTCCCTACCCGAGCGCCACCGTGCCCTCGGTGCCCACGTCGCTCGACGAACTCGTGCTCTGGGCGACGGAGCGCGACCCGGACATGCGTCCTCGCGATGCAGGCGTGATGCTCGCGCAGCTACTCGAGGCCGAGCGGCTGATGGGGATCACGCCGAGCGACCGGCGCGGAGACACGCAGGCGGTCACTCCGCTCCCGGGTCCCGTTTCCGACGCGGAACCGATGACCGATCTCTTCGATCCGGCGGTACCCGATCAGACATCCGCGTTCGAGGCACCGGGCGCGGTAGCCGTGGTCGACGACGGTGACGACACCGTCGCGCGCCTCGCGGAGAAGCGCCGCGCCCGTCGGCGCCGCGGCGTCCTGCTGAGTGTCGTCATCCTGCTGCTCGCGCTGATCGGAGGTGGGACGGCCTGGTGGTTTGGCGAGGGTCCGGGCACAATCGTGTCGATCCCGGACGTCGTCAGCCGGTCTCAGGACGAGGCCACCGCCCAGCTGCAGGCGCAGGGCTTCGAGGTCCAGCCCCAGCAGGCACCCGATCTGACTGTGCCGGCCGGGACCGTGATGAATTCGGATCCTCCGGGCGGTAAGGGCGTGCATAAGGGCACCGTCATCACGCTGACTGTCTCAAGCGGGCCGCGCCAGCTGCCGGTGCCGGCGCTGGCGGGACTCTCGGAAGGGGATGCGTCCGATGCCGTCACCGGCGGAGGCTTCGCCGTCGGCGAGGTCTCGAAGGTCTTCGACGCTGATGTCGATGCGGGTGTCGTCATCTCCGCGGCGTTGCCCGATGGCTCCGCTCTCCCCGAGACGATGTCCGAGGCCACCACCATCGCGATGGTGGTCAGTCTCGGGCCGATCCCCAACGTGGTGGGCCTGTCGGTGGACGCCGCCACCCAGAAGGCGGAGGCCGCGGGCCTCGCACTCGATCGCAGGGGCGACGACTGGAGCGACACCGTCGCCCCGGGCATCGTGCTCACGCAGGCGAATCCGACGTCTCCGGCCGTCCCCGGCAACTCCATCTCGGTGGTCGTGTCGAAGGGACCGAAACCGGTGGCGGTGCCGAACGTCGTCGGCCTCACCCGCGACGAGGCGAAGGCAGCGCTCGGCGCCGTCGGCCTCTCCTGGAGCTACGGGCCGTTGGTCGACGACCCAAAGACGCAGAACGAGCGGACGAAGGTGACCAACCAGTCGAACAAGGCGGGCGACCTCGTACAGCGCGGCACCACCGTCCAGCTGTCCCTCACGATCACGACCTGAGTCGGCGCCCCGGTCCCGCTGGTCGGGTCAGAGCGCGCTGCCGCGCAGCTCCTCCGCGACGAGGAAGGCCAGTTCCAGCGACTGCATGTGGTTGAGGCGCGGGTCGCAGACCGACTCGTAGCGGGTGGCCAGCGTCGCCTCATCGATGTGCTCCGAGCCGCCAAGGCACTCGGTCACGTCGTCGCCCGTGAGCTCGACGTGGATGCCGCCCGGGTGCGTCCCCGCTGCGCGGTGCGCCTCGAAGAAGCCCTTCACCTCGTCCACCACGTCGTCAAAGCGACGGGTCTTGTAGCCGGTGGGCGTGGTGAGGCCGTTGCCATGCATGGGGTCGGTGACCCACAGCGGCAGCGCGTCGCTCCGCTTGACGGCCTCGAGCAGGGGCGGCAGGGCGTCACGGATCTTGCCCGCGCCCATCCGCGTGATGAACGTGAGGCGTCCGGGCTCGCGCTCCGGGTCGAGCCTGTCGATCAGCTCAAGCATCGTCTCGGGAGTCGTCGTGGGGCCGAGCTTCACGCCAATCGGGTTGCGCACGCGCGACAGTAGGTCGACGTGGGCACCGTCGAGGTCACGGGTGCGCTCGCCGATCCAGATGAAGTGGCTCGACGTGTTGTAGGGAGTTCCGGTCCGCGAATCGATCCGCGTCATCGGCCGCTCGTAGTCCATCAGCAGACCCTCGTGGCCCGTGTAGAACTCGGTCCGCTTCATGCCCTCGAAGTCGGCCCCACACGCGATCATGAACTTCACGGCACGGTCGATCTCGCGAGCCAACTGCTCGTAGCGCTGATTCTGCGGGTTCTCGGTGAAGCCCTTGTTCCAGTAGTGCACCAACCGGAGGTCGGCGAAGCCACCCTGGGTGAAGGCGCGAATGAGGTTCAGAGTGGACGCGGCCGTGTGGTACCCCTGCACGATGCGGCGCGGGTCGGCGGTCCGCGACTCCGGAGTGAAGTCGTAGCCGTTCACGATGTCGCCGCGGTAAGCGGGGAGCGTCACGTCTCCGCGCGTCTCGAGATCACTTGAGCGCGGCTTCGCGAACTGCCCGGCCATCCGCCCCATCTTGATGACGGGCATGCTCGCACCGTAGGTCAGCACGACGGCCATCTGCAGCACCGTCTTGACGCGGTTGCGGATCTGCTCGGCTGTCGCTCCGGCGAAGGTCTCGGCGCAATCGCCGCCCTGCAGGAGGAACGCCTCGCCGCGGGCCGCGGCTCCGAGGCGCTCACGCAACTGGTCGACCTCGCCGGCGAACACCAGCGGAGGCAGAGCGGCTACCTCGGCGGACGCGGCCTTCGCCGCCTCCGGGTCCGGCCACTGCGGCTGCTGCTTGATCTCGAGCTCCCGCCACGAGTCCAGACCGGCAACCACCGAGGGGGCAGCGAGGACGGACGGTTCGTTCGGATCGATGACCACGAGGTGTTCCCGGTTCTGACGGGCGCCAGCGGCGCGTGGAGGGCCGCCGCCCGGACGGACGGCAGCGGTTGACGAGCTTATCGTCTGCGGGGGGATCAATCGGGAGGGGCGCTCAGCGTCGAATGTCCGCTCGGCGTCGAATGTCCGCTCAGCGGGTGAGCGCGGCGCGCTTCTCTTTGACCGAGGTCGCATACACGTCGAGATACTCCTGGCCGCTCAGGGTGAGCAGCTCGTACATGATCTCGTCGGTGATCGAGCGGAGGATGAAGCGATCGCCCTCCATTCCCTCGAATCGGGTGAAGTCGAGCGGCTCGCCAAAGACGATGCCGATCCGGCCGAGTCTGGGCATCCGCTTGCCGATCGGCATGATGCGGGCAGTATCGATCATCGCCACCGGAATGACGGGGACGCGAGCCTCGAGCACCATCCGGGCGACGCCGGTACGCCCGCGGTACATGCGCCCGTCGGGGCTCCGAGTGCCCTCGGGGTAAATGCCGAGCGCGTGGCCGCCGGCCAGCACACGCAGGCCCGTGTTCAGCGACGCCTCCGACGCTTTGCCTCCCGAGCGGTCGATCGGCAGCATCCCCGTCGCGGTGAAAAACATCTTCGTCGCCCAGCCCTTGAGGCCCTTGCCAGTGAAGTAATCGCTCTTGGCGAGGAACACCATGTTGCGCTCAATCACCAGCGGGAGGATCACGGAGTCGATGAACGAAAGATGGTTACTCGCGAGGATCACACCTCCCTCCTGCGGAATGCGCTCGGCGCCGATCACCCACGGGCGGAAGATCGTCTTCAGGAGCGGGCCCGCGACGATGTGCTTCATGAACCAGTAGAACATCGGGCTCCTCGGCGGTGCGGTGGATCGGGCGCGGCGGGTGCCGGCTAGAGGGAACTCGCGTGCAGGCGCGCGAGGTCGGCGGCCCCGACGACTCCAGCGTCGTTGACGAGTTCGGCGATGCGGAATTCGGGCTCGGGGTGGTAGCCCCGGGCCGGGAGATTGTCGAGGTAAGCCTGGCGGATCGGGTCGAGCAAGAGGTCACCCGCTTGCGCGACTCCGCCGCCGATAACGAACATCTGCGGGTCGAGCACAGCGCTCAGGCTGGCGGCCGCCTCCCCCAGCCAGTGGCCGAGCTGACGCAGGGCGGCGAGCGCCCCGAGGTCGCCGGCGATGATCAGCTCCGAGATCAGCTGCCCGTTCATTACGCCGCCGTTGTGCGCGCGGGCGTCGGCGATACCCTGTCCGATCCCGCCCGCGTCGGCGAACTCGCCGGCGAAGCGCTGCAGGGCACGACCGGACCCGTACTGCTCGATGCAGCCGCGGGCTCCGCAGCCGCAGGGCAGGCCGCCGGGAACGACGCGCATGTGCCCGATCTCGGCGGCCGCACCGAAGCCGCCGCGCAGAAGTCGATCGTTGATCACGATCGCGCCGCCGACTCCGGTGCCGATGGTGAGCATCAGCATGTCGCTGACAAGGCGCCCTGCTCCGTAACGAAACTCAGCCCAGCCCGCGGCATTGGCGTCGTTCTCGATAATGATCGGGAGGTCGATCCGAGCCGACAGCTTCTCGCGGAAGGGTTCGTTGCGCCAGTTGATATTGGGGGCGTAGTAGACGATCGACTGCGACGCGTCGATGAAGCCGGCGGCGGCGACTCCGACCGCGGCGACGTCCTGCGCGGACAGCCCCTCGCGCAGGTGCTCGATCATCTCGACCACGACGTCGACGATGAGTTCGGGATGCCCCGCGGGAGTGGGCCGACGGTCCTCGCGGAGGATGCCGCCGAACTCATCGACCAGGGCTCCAGCGATCTTCGTGCCGCCGATGTCGATCCCGATCGCGTGCACGCGAACCGCCTTTCACGATGCCACCGGCGCGGACGCGACGGCGGGTCCGCCTCAGCGGCGACCAGAATGAGTGTAGTGACCCGACCCGCCCGACGCTCGCTCGCCTCCTCCGCGGATGTGCGCGACCGATATGCCCCACTCGATGTGCCCACTCGATATGCCCAGTCGATTTACCTGAAAAGAATCACAGCCTGCTCTGCACCGGTAAGGTGGAGACGACGTTGATTCAGGTACCGAAGGAGTTGCCATGAACCAGTTCGACTCTCCCCCTGTGGTCCCCGCGGACCCACAGGCGAATGCGACCGCGCTCCTGCTCGACCGGGTCCGCGAGACGCCCGACCGGGCGCTCTTCGCCCTGCCGGACGGGGCGGGCTGGCGGGACGTGACCGCACAGGAGTTCCTCGACCAGGTGACCGCCCTGGCGAAAGGCTTCGTCGCCGTGGGCCTCGAGCCCGGCGAGAAAGTCGGGCTCATCTGCAAGACCCGATACGAGTGGACCCTGATCGACTTCGCCGTCTGGTTCGCCGGCGGTGTCCTCGTCCCTGTCTACGAGACCTCCTCCCCTGCTCAGGTGCAGTGGAACCTCACCGACTCCGGCGCGCACGCGGTCATCGTCGAGACCGCGGAGCACTTCGCCCGATTCGATGAGGTGCGCGCCGATCTTCCCGGTGTCCGCCTCGCCTGGCAGATCGGACTGGGCGACCTCGACAAGCTCGTGGTTCGCGGCGCCGAGGTGCCGGACGCCGAGATCGAGCGCCGGCGTTCCCTCGCCACCGGCTCCGACATCGCGACGATCATCTACACCTCCGGCTCGACCGGCCACCCCAAGGGCTGCATCATCCGCCACTCGAACTTCGTCGAGCTGAGCCGCAACGCCGCGGTCGCTCTGACGGAACTCATTCACCAGCCCGGCGCCTCGACACTCCTCTTCATCACTACAGCACACGTTTTTGCCCGCTTCATCGCGATCCTCTGCGTGCACGGAGGCGTGAAGGTCGGGCATCAGCCAGACACCAAGCAGCTACTCCCCTCGCTCGCCTCGTTCAAGCCGACGTTCCTGCTCGCGGTTCCGAGGGTGTTCGAGAAGGTCTACAACTCGGCTGAGCAAAAGGCCGAGACCGCCGGGCGCGGGAAGATTTTCCGGCGTGCGGCGGATGTCGCCGTCGCGCACTCGATCGCCGTCGAGGCCGGCTCCGTGCCTCTCGCGCTAAGGCTGCAGTTCCTCCTGTTCGACCGGCTGGTCTATTCGAAGCTCCGCACGGCGATGGGCGGGAACGTCCGGTACGCCGTCTCGGGATCCGCACCACTCGGCGACCGGCTGGGCCACTTCTTCCACAGCCTCGGCATCAAGATCCTGGAAGGTTACGGTCTGACCGAGACCACAGCGCCGGCGACCGTGAACCGCACGGAGCGCTTCAAGATCGGCAGCGTCGGGCCGACGCTGCCCGGAGTGTCAGTGCGGATCGCCGACGACGGCGAGATCCTGGTGCGCGGTATCGACGTCTTCGGCGGTTACTGGAACAACGAGCAGGCCACGGCGGAGGCGTTCGACGGCGAGTGGTTCCGCACTGGCGACCTCGGGGCGCTCGATGACGAGGGCTACCTCCGCGTCACCGGCCGCAAGAAGGAGATCATCGTCACCGCGGGCGGCAAGAACGTCGCTCCGGCGGCGCTTGAAGACCCGATCCGCGCGAATCCCCTGGTCGGCCAGGTCGTCGTCGTCGGCGACCAGCGGCCCTTCATCGCCGCGCTCATCACCCTTGACAGCGAGATGCTGCCGACGTGGCTCGCCAACAACGGCCAGGATGCGGCGCTCACTCTCGAGGACGCGGCGGTGAATCCTGCCGTGCTGGCCGAGGTGCAGCGCGCCGTCGATGCGGCGAACGAACGGGTCTCGCGCGCGGAGTCGATCCGCAAGTTCGTGATCCTTCCCACCGAGTTCACCGAGGCAAGCGGCCACCTCACCCCCAAGATGAGCATCAAGCGGTCAGTGATCCTCGCCGACTACGCCGAGACCATCGCGGCCGTCTACTCCGCGGCTCCCGCCACGGAGGGCATCTCGCTGCGCTGACCCCGAGGGAACCCCACCCGTCGAGCCATCCCGCCACGGCGGGCCCCCTCAATGACCCAGGGTTCCCACCCCAGCCACCCCGCCACGCCAACCGCGCCGAGCCGGGCAGCGACCAGCTCGACACCAGCACAGCCGTATCCGGAAAAGCGCGTCCAGCGCTTTCCCGTCGGCGCACGCAACCCGCTCCCCCCACCCCAGCCACCCCGCCACGCCAACCGCGCCGAGCCGGGCAGGGACCGGCTCGGAATCACACTCAGAACCAGTCGGATTCGCGGACGGCCTTCATGGCAGCTCGGCGGTCGTCCTTGGAGAGGCGGTCGAGGTAGAGCCGACCGTCGAGGTGGTCGCATTCGTGCTGGAGAGCCTGAGCCATGAGGCCGTCGCCCTCGAGGACGATCTCGTTGCCGTCGAGGTCGATGCCGCGCGCCTTCGCGTGCGGGTAACGGATCGCCGGGTACCAGAGGTTCGGTACCGAGAGGCAGCCCTCGTCGACGGGCTGCGGCTCACCGCTCAGTTCGATGAGCTCGGGGTTCAGGATGTAGCCAACGACTCCGTCGACGTTGTAGCTGAAAGCACGCAGATTGACGCCGATCTGCGGAGCAGCGACGCCGGCCCGACCGGGCGGACGGACGCTGTCCACGAGGTCCTCGACGAGGCCGCGGACACCCTCATCGACCGTTTCGATCGACGCCGACGGCGTCTTCAACACCGGGTCCCCGAAGATGCGAATCTGGCGTTCGGTCATGTAGTTCGCTCCCTCAGGGCCTCCTCCGCGCTCAGGAGGGCGTTCTCGACGACTTCGCTCGCTGCGGGGTGCGGCCAGTATTGGCTGCGGGCGAGTCCGCGGATGCCGATGCCGGCACTGGCCGCCTGGACGAGCGGCTGAATGAGGATACTGGCCTGCGGTCCGATGATGTGCGCGCCGAGGAGCGCGCCGTCGAGGCCGACGACCAGCAGGCACGCGCTCGAGTCGTCTTCGAGTGCCCAGCCGAAGGCCGTCGACGCGTACTCCTGCGTCACAGCCACAATGTCGATCCCCTGCAGGCGGGCCTCGGCCGCGGTGAGCCCGAAGTGCGCGATCTGCGGATGGGCAAAGATCGCGCCGGGAACGGGGACGAGCGTGTTCGAGAGCAGCGCACCCGGGTGCAGTAGGTTGTGCGCGACGAGCCGAGCCTCGTGGTTGGCGACATGCTTGAGCTGCCAGCGGGACGAGACGTCGCCGAGGGCGAAGAGGCCGTGCACCGGGTGCCCGCCGGAGAGAACGCGCTGCTCGGTGTCGACGCTGATCCGTCCGTCCTCGTGCACGTCGATCCCGACGGAGGCGGCGGCGAGCGTGTCGCTGTTCGGGTCGCGCCCGAGCGCCACTAGGAGCAGGTCCGTCTCGACCGTGCTCCCATCGTCGAGGACGACGTACAGGCAGTCGTCGCGGGCGTCGATGCTCTCGACAGTGACTCCTGTGCGGACCGTGTAGCGCTCGGCGGCCATCGCGGTGAAGCGGCGGGCGACATCCTCGTCGAGGGCGCGGAGGAGCCGGTCGCCGCGGACGGCGACGGTCACCGAGGTGCCGAAGGAGGAGAAGACGTGGGCGAACTCGACGGCGACCGCGCCGCCGCCGAGGATCAGCATCCGCTCGGGCAGCTCCTCGAGGCGCATGACCGATGAGGAGTCATGGATGCGTGGGTCGGGCTCATATGCCGCCAGGAGCGGCCCCGGGCGCGAGCCGGCGGCGATCACGACCTGCGGGGCGCTAATGCGGGCGCCGCTCGCGCTGACTAGCATGTGCGGGCCTGTGCCGTCGCCGAGGGATTCGAAGCCGAAGCTTTCGCGCAGGACGGTCACATTCGGCGAGCGCTGATCGCGGTACTCGAAGCCGCCCTCGCTGATCGCGTCGATGCGTCCGAAAATCCGGTCACGGACCTCCGCCCACTCGGGCCGCGCGAGGCGGGAGTGAACGCCGATTCGGTCGCCCTGGTCGACATCCGCGAGCACATCGGCGACGTGCACGAACATCTTCGTCGGGATGCATCCGGCGTTAAGGCATGTTCCGCCGAACCACTGCCCGTCATCGAGAATCGCGACCCGGAGGCCGTCGAATTCCGGCCCGACGATCGCGTTGCCCGAGCCCGCTCCGATGACGATCAGGTCGAAGGCTCGAACGGACTGCTCCTGCCCGGAGGCCTCAGACACGCCGAACCGGTATGCCCTCGACGACGTGCGCTGCGAGCAGCCGCGCCGCCTCCTTTGTACCCTGGCGCAGCTGCTCCCACTTCACGATGGAACCGGCGGCGAGCACCGGGTCGTAGGGAATCCGCACGATCTCACGCACCCGGGACCGGAAGTGCGACTCGATCTCTTCAAGCTTGACCAGACTCGTCCCCGGGGTAGCGGTGTTCAGCGCGACCACCGCGTTGCGGACCAGAGCGCCGTGGCCGTTCGCGTCCAGCCAGGTCAGGGTCTCGGACGCGAGTCGCGCCTCATCGACGCTGCCGCCCGAGACGATCACCACGGTATCCGCGCGCTGGAGGGTGGGCCGCATCACCGAGTGGACGATCCCAGTCCCGCAGTCGGTCAACATGATCGAGTAAAACTGCTCGACGAGATCCGCGACCACGTTGTAGTCGTTCTCGTCGAACGCTTCCGAGAGCTGGGGGTCGGTGTCGGAGGCGAGGACGTCGAGTCGCGTCTCATCCCGCGAGACCATGGTCGAGAACTCGGTAAAACCCGTCACTCCGGAGGCGCGGTTCACGACGTCGCGGACGGTCGCCCGCGTCTGCTTGGGCACCCGCTCGGCGAGCGTGCCGCGGTCCGGGTTGGCGTCGACCGCGATGATCCGGTCTTCCCGCGAGTCGGCGAGGGCCATGCCCAGGAGTGTGGTGACCGTGGTCTTGCCCACGCCGCCCTTGCGCGTCATCACGGGCACAAAGCGCGTGCCGCCCTCGAATTGACGGCCGATGCGGACGTCCATCGCCTTCCAGGCTCGAACGCTCGCGGAGTCGCCGAGGTTGACGGTGCGGAAGGTGAGGCCGTAGAGGAAGCGGTTCCAGCCACCCGTGGGCGCTGGACGCGTCTTGCGGTTCACTTCGAGGAGGCGGTCGGGCGTCAGCATCGACGCCGACTCGGGAGTGACGCCACCCTGAGCGCCCGGAGTCGTCGGTGCCCCCGATCCGGAGGATTCCGCACGGAGGCGGTCGCGTCGGGTGGGGACGGACAGCCCGGAGGTCTCGTCGGCCTGCGACTGCTCCTGGTTCACGGGAGTCCCTGCAGAAACGGGACCGCCGGGGACAGGCCGAGCGGGATCCGGTGCGGGCTCAGGCGGCGGGAGAGCGTGCGAACGCGTCGTCGGAAGACCGAGGCGGCCCACGTCGATCGCGTTCTCGTCCTCGACCGGTGCGGGGGCGGTCGATCGCCGGCGGGGGCCGGGCGAGGACGACCGCACGCCATCCGGAAGGAGGGTCGGCGCAGTATCGCTCGCGCGAGGCGCGTACTGCTCGAACTCCCGCGCCGCGTCCAGAGCGGTCCGAGGCGTCGGGCCGGTGTCGGGCTGTTCGTCGTTGCGCTCATCCATGCGAACGAGCCTCCTTCCGCTTGCGGTCAGTGTACCGGCGGGCCGGGATGGTGCGGGGTGGCTTGGATCGGCGCTGCCGCGGCTGCTAATGGGGGCGCCTGCGCGACACGCACGCGCGGCGTGTGCGGCGGACGGTTAGGTTCTGCCGCCCGGGGGACCGTAAAGTAGTCAGCCATGCATGTACTCAGCGTGAGCTCCCTTAAGGGCGGCGTCGGCAAGACCACGGTGACCCTCGGCCTTGCATCCGCGGCGTTCTCGAAGGGCCTGCGAACGCTGGTCGTCGACCTCGATCCCCAGTCCGACGTGTCGACCGGGATGGACATCAACGTCGCCGGGCACCTGAACATCGCGGATGTCCTGACGTCGCCGAAGGAGAAGATCGTCCGCTCGGCGATCGCCCCGTCCGGTTGGACGAAAGAGCACCACGGCACGATCGACGTGCTGATCGGCAGCCCGTCCGCGATCAACTTCGACGGGCCCCACCCCAGCATCCGCGACATCTGGAAGCTCGAGGAAGCGCTCGCTAGCGTCGAGGCCGACTATGACCTCGTCCTGATCGACTGCGCACCGTCTCTCAATGCGCTCACCCGCACGGCGTGGGCAGCGAGCGATCGCGTCGCCGTCGTCACCGAACCCGGCCTCTTCTCGGTGGCCGCCGCCGACCGCGCCCTGCGCGCGATCGAAGAGATTCGCCGCGGCCTCAGCCCGCGCCTCCAGCCTCTCGGCATCATCGTGAACCGCGCTCGCGTGCAGTCACTCGAGCACCAGTTCCGGATCAAGGAGCTGCGCGACATGTTCGGTCCCCTGGTGCTGAGCCCGCAGCTTCCCGAGCGCACGTCGCTCCAGCAGGCTCAGGGCGCAGCGAAGCCGGTCCACGTGTGGCCCGGCGAGAGCGCTCAGGAGATGGCGCACAACTTCGATCTGCTGCTCGACCGCGTGATCCGCACCGGCCGCATCGGCGAGCAGGTTCCGGCCGCGAAGTAGGTCCGGGGCGCCGAGCGGCGCGCCGTATGGATCGCCGTCGTTAGCCGACGCGGCGGGAGGCGCGGCGCTGGGCCAACTCGTCTGTCGGGTCGACAGACTGGTGGTCGAGTTCGACGAGGCTGGACTCGACCTCGCGAAGGACCTTGCCGACGGCGATGCCGAAGACGCCCTGCCCGCGACTGAGGAGGTCGATGACCTCGTCGTTGGACGTGCACAGGTAGACGCTTGCGCCATCGCTCATCAGCGTGGTCTGGGCGAGATCATCTACACCCGACTCGCGGAGCTGGTTGACCGCGGTGCGGATCTGCTGGAGCGAGATGCCGGTGTCGAGCAGGCGCTTGACCAGCTTGAGCACGAGGATGTCCCGAAAGCCGTAGAGGCGTTGGGTGCCGGACCCGGACGCCCCACGGACAGTCGGCTCGACAAGTTCGGTACGCGCCCAGTAATCGAGCTGGCGGTACGTGATTCCTGCGGCGCGAGCGGCGACGGCGCCACGGTAGCCCGCATCCGCGTCGAGATCGGGGAGCCCGTCGGTGAAAAGGAGGAGGTCGCGCTGGCCGCTGACGTCGCGGCTGACTTCTCTCATCCCTGTGCCTCTCGGATCCGGACGCCGGATCCTCCGAACGCGCTCCCTACCGTACTCACCGCGGCAGGCCGAGTAAACGACATCGGCCTTCCGGCGGCGGCGTGTCGTCCGCGGTCAGCGCCCCACTCGCCGTGGCTCATGATCGTCCGATCCGCGACAGGGCACTGCGTACCATCGCTCCACGGATGGTGCCCAGCTGGGCCGCGAGCCCCATCGCATTCTCGGCCGCGCCCGCTGTTCCTGAGGCCTCACCGCGCCGAGAACTCGAGGCGACGACGCTCTCGATCAGCGACATCTCGCGCTCGACGGCGACGCGCAAGGGCCGCAGGTGCCGCGGCTCGACGCCCGAGCGGCCGAGCTCGACGAGAGCCTTCAGCGTCGTGACCGCCTCGTCGCCAAAAACGTCGCCGCCCCGGACGAGGCCCGCGGCTATCGCCTCCTGGATGAGAGCGGCGCTCGCGCCGGACTCGCTCGAGAGCCCCTCGCGGCTGAGCCGAGTGGCCGGGCCGAGCAGGGCGGCTCCCCCACCGCCGACACCGGCGGGCAGGGTGGGCTCGCGACCAGCGTCGATGTCGTCGAGGTACCCGCGGATGACCTTCAACGGGAGGTAGTGATCGCGCTGGAGCGCGAGTATCATCCGGAGCCGTTCCACGTCGGAGGCGGAAAACTTGCGGTAGCCGGATTCGGTGCGGGCGGGCGAGACAAGACCCTGCTCCTCCAGGAAGCGAAGCTTCGAGGGAGTGACGTCAGGAAATTCGGGGGTGAGCCTGGCCAGCACCTGCCCGATGCTCAGAAGAGCGGCGGAGCCGGTGGAGAGGGCGCGCGCGGACGAGCGGCCCACGGCTCACGCGTCCGGAGCGGCGACGAGGTCGGCGCGGGACGCGTAGAAGGTGAGACGGAACTTGCCGACCTGCACCTCGGAGCCGTCGGTGAGGAGCGCGGACTCGATCCGGATTCCGTCGAAGTAGGTGCCGTTGAGCGAGCCCAGATCGTGCACCTCGAACGAGGTGCCCCGGCGGACGAACTCGGCGTGACGACGCGAGACCGTGACGTCATCAAGGAAGATGCCCGCCTCGGGGTGTCGGCCGACCGTGGTCGAGTCGGTGTCGAGAAGGAAGCGGGCACCCGTGTTGGGGCCGCGGCGCACAACGAGCAGCGCCGAACCGGAGGGGAGGGCGCCGACGGCCTCGGCCTCCTCGCGGGAGGCGCGGTTATCGAGAGCGGCGAGCTGGGCACCGATGTCGTCGGTGAACGTCAGCGTCGTCTCCGTCGACGGCTCGTCGGGAACGGACTTGTGCTGGGCGGATGATGCTCCACCGACTGGCTCGACCAAGAGGTACCTCCTACCGGCCCAGCGTATCCGAATCGTGACCCTCGCCGGACCCCTGATCCCTTGTGCGCACCTGCAGGACGAGTCCGCGCGTCTGCACGGCGTACACGATCCCCGCCCACCAATAGAGGAACGCACCCCACAGCGCGAACGCCCAGGCGAGAGGGAGCGAGGCGGGTGCGAGAGCGGGGAACGCCTGCCCGAGCATGATCAGCGGGAGGGCGTAGAAGAGGCAGAAAGTGGCGAATTTCCCCAGGTGGTGCACCGGAAGTGGCCCGTAGCCGTGGTTCGCCAAGATCACGGCGAGGACCACGAGCATCAGGTCGCGAGCCAGCAGCACAGCGACGAGCCACCAGGGCACGAGATCGCGAGTGGCGAGGCCCAGGACGGTCGCGAAGATGTAGAGCCGGTCGGCAGCGGGATCGAGGATCCGGCCGAGGCGCGTCATCTGGTCGAAGCGGCGCGCGATCCATCCGTCGAGGTAATCGGTGAGGCTCGAGACGACGAGGGTGAGCAGGGCGAGCGCATCCTGGCCGGAGACGACCAGCACGAGAAACACCGGGACGAGCGCCAGGCGCACCATGCTCAGGACGTTGGGGACCGTCCAGATCCGGTCCTCCCCCGTGCGCATCATGCGCCCCAGCCTAGGCCGGGCGTTCGGCGGCGCGGTCAGCGCTTGTCGCGCCAGACGCGTTCGAACGGAAGCCGCCAGGCGTGCGGGGCGATCAGCTGGTGGATCGCATTCGGGCCCCACGAGCCGGGGGCGTAGAGGCGGACGGGCGGCGGGTCCTGCAGAAGGGGCGCCGAGACTTCCCAGAGGCGCTCGATGCCCTCGGCCGTGGTGAACAGCGTGTGGTCGCCGCGCATCGCGTCGAGAATGAGGCGCTCGTAGGCTTCCAGCGCGTCGCCGGCTCGGTCGGTCTCCTGCAGCGCGAACTGCATGCTCAGCTTGTCCAGCCGCATGCCGGGACCGGGCCGCTTGCCGTAGAAGGACAGCGAGACCTTCGAGGCGTCGGCGAGATCGAAGGTGAGGTGGTCCGGCCCGTGGGCGCCGACTCCGGAGCCCTGCGGGAACATGCTTTTCGGCGGCTCGCGGAAGGCGATCGAGATGATGCGCTGCCCCTCGGCCATCCGCTTGCCGGTGCGGAGGTAGAACGGCACGCCCGCCCAGCGCCAGTTGTCGATCTCGCACTTCAACGCCACGAAGGTATCGGTCTCGGAGTCGGCGGCGACGCCCGGTTCGTCGCGGTAGCCGATGTACTGGCCGCGCACGACATTCTCGGGATTGAGCGGACGCATCGAGCGGAAGACCTTGTTCTTCTCCTCGCTAATTGCCTGCGGCTCCAGGGCCGTCGGCGGCTCCATCGCCATAAAGGCGAGAACCTGGAAGAGGTGGGTGACGACCATGTCCTTGTAGGCGCCGGTCGACTCGTAGAACTCGGCGCGGCGGTCGAGGGTGAGCTTCTCCGGGATGTCGATTTGAACGTGGTCGATGAAGTTGCGGTTCCAGATCGGCTCGAAGAGCCCATTGGCAAAGCGGAACGCGAGGATGTTCTGCGCCGGCTCCTTGCCCAGGAAGTGGTCGATCCGAAAGATCTGCTCCTCGCTGAAGGTCTCGTGCAGCTCGGCGTTGAGCACCACGGCACTGTCGAGATCGACGCCGAAAGGCTTCTCCATGATGATGCGGGAGCGCTCGACCAGACCCGCCTCGGCGAGCATCCGCACGACCGAGAGCGCGGCCTTGGGCGGGACGCTGAGGTAGTGCAGGCGGCTGACGTCGGGTCCGAGTGCCGCCTCGGCGGCGGTGACTGCCTCGGCCAGCGCGGCGGGACCGGCCGACTGAGGGACGTAGCGCAGCTTCGAGGCGAACTCGTCCCACTGGGCGGTCGTGAGCGAGCGGCTGCCGAACTCGTCGTAGGCGAGCTTTGCGAAGGCGCGGAAGGAATCATCGTCGTGCTCCTCCAGTGAGGTGCCGACGATCTGCAAGTCGGGAGCAAGCGAGGACAGAGCGAGGTGGGCCATCCCCGGAATGAGTTTGCGCCGAGCCAGGTCGCCGACCGCGCCGAAGAGAACGACGACGTGGGGCGCCGCTTGCTCGGTCTGAACAGCGGAGGCGGGAGATGCGAGTGTCACGGTCACCCCTTGATCATTCCAGTTTCGATCGTGAGAGAGGTTCGATCATGAGGGTGGATTCACGCGCGTGATCGGCCCCGCCGCTAAGGTCTGTCCCGTGCCTCCGTACTCCGACGCGTCAGACGCGACCGCAGCACCTGCCTCCTCGTCCCTCTCCTCCGCCGACGGGACGACCTCTCCCCCGCTGGATGAGCGGATCCGTGGCGACGTCCACCTGCTGGGCGAGCTGCTGGGCCAGGTCTTGCGCGAATCGGGGGAGCCGGCGCTCTACGAGGACGTCGAACGCCTGCGCGCGCTCACCATCAGCGCCTACGACAGCGGCGCCGCCGCCACGATGGCAGAGGCGGAGGAGTTCGTCGCCTCGCTCTCGCTCGAGCGCGCCGAAGAGGTGGCTCGGGCGTTCACCTGCTACTTCCACCTCGTGAACGTGGCCGAGGAGTTCCACCGGGTACGCGTGCTGCGCCGCCGCGAAGCCGACGCGGGCGCCCAATCGCCGGAGGACTCGATCCTCGCGTCGATGCGCCGTCTCACCGGGGAACTCGGCGAAGAGGAGGCGTTCGACCGCCTCTCGCGCCTGGAGTTCCGACCCGTCCTCACGGCGCACCCGACGGAAGCCCGCCGCCGTGCGGTCGCGTCGACCATCCGGCGCATCAGCGATCTGCTCGAGCAGCGCGACGACCCGCGGATGGGCGGGGTCGTGCTGGTCGAGATCCGCCGCCGCCTCCTGGCCGAGGTGGACACCCTCTGGCGCACGGCGCCGCTGCGGGAGTCGAAGCCGAGTCCGCTGGACGAGGTGCGGACCGCGATGAGCGTCTTCGACGAGTCGCTGTTCTCTGTGCTGCCCCGCGTCTACCGCCGCCTCGACGACGCCCTACTCGGCGAAGGCTCAGGCATGCGCTCGCCAGTCGCTCCTGCCTTCGTGCGCCTCGGCACCTGGATCGGCGGCGACCGCGACGGCAATCCGTTCGTCACCGCCGAGACGACCCTGCAAGCCGTCGACATTGCCTCCGAACACGTGCTGATCGGACTCGAGCGGGTCGCCCGCCGCGTCGGCCGCGCGCTGACGCTCGACGGCTCGACGACTCCCCCGTCGGCCGCCGTCGACGCTCTCTGGGCATCGTGCACCGAGCGAGCCCCCGAGCTCGCCGCAGTGATCGCGGAGCGCTCGCCGAACGAGACGCACCGCCGAGTGCTCTTGTTCGCCGCAGACCGCCTCGCCGCGACGCGCTCCGAGGGGCCGCTCGCCTACTCCGACGCCGCCGAACTGCTGGGTGAGCTGCGCACGCTGCAGGAGTCGCTGGTCGCTGCAGGCGACGTCCGTGCCGCCTACGGCGACCTGCAAGACTTCGTCTGGCAGCTCGAGACCTTCGGCTTCCACCTCGCCGAGATCGAGGTGCGCCAGCATTCGAAGGTGCACCGCGAGACCATCGCGGCGGTGCGTGCGGGCGGCGAGCTCGACGAGCGCAGCCTCGAGGTGCTCGCGGTCTTCCGCGCGATCGCCACGGTCCAAAAGCGCTTCGGCACGGAGGCGGCTCGCCGCTACATCGTGTCGTTCACTCAGTCGGCCGACGACCTGCGCACGGTCTTCGAGCTCGCGGAGGCGGCGACCGACGGGACTCCCCCGATCATCGACGCAGTCCCGCTGTTCGAGACGTTCGCGGATTTGGACGCGTCGACCGACATCCTCGCCGAGATGATCCGCATCCCGCAGGTCCGCGAGCGTCTGGCCGAGACCGGCAACCGCCTCGAGGTGATGCTCGGCTACTCGGACTCGTCGAAAGATGTTGGACCGGTGTCGGCGACGCTGGCGCTCTACGACGCCCAGGCGCGCATTGCGAAGTGGGCCGCCAGCGAGGGGATCGTGCTCACACTGTTCCACGGCCGCGGCGGTGCGCTTGGTCGCGGTGGCGGTCCAGCGAACCGCGCGGTCCTCGCGCAGCCGCCGGGTTCGGTCGACGGCCGGTTCAAGCTCACGGAGCAGGGCGAGGTCATCTTCGCCCGCTACGGCAACCCCGACATCGCGACCCGACACATCGAGCAGGTCGCGGGAGCGACGCTTCTCGCCTCCTCCCCCGCGGTCGGCGAGCGCAATGCCGCAGCCGCTGACCGCTTCGCCGAGGTCGCCGCGACGATGGACCGCGAATCCCGTCGCCGGTTCTTCGAGCTGGTCAAGGCCGACGGCTTCGCCCCGTGGTTTGCCCGGGTGACCCCGCAGGAGGAGGTGGGGCTGCTCGCACTCGGCTCGCGCCCGGCCCGCCGCGGTCTCTCGGTCGAGTCGCTGGAGGACCTCCGGGCGATTCCGTGGGTCTTCGCGTGGACGCAGGCACGCGTCAACCTGACCGGGTGGTTCGGCCTGGGCAGCGCCCTTGAGGCGGTCGGGGACCTGGAGTTGCTCCAGGCGGCCTACGCCTCCTGGCCGCTCTTCACGACGATGATCGACAACGTCGAAATGTCGCTCGCGAAAACCGACGAGGGGATCGCTCGCCGCTACCTCGCGCTCGACTCCCGCGACGATCTCGCCGGCCTCGTGCTCGGCGAAATGGAGTTGACCCGCCGCTGGGTGCTCTCGATCACGGGAGAGGAGAGTCTGCTCACCGGGCATCGGGTGCTCGGCCGGGCGGTGCGGCTGCGCACGCCCTACGTGAACGCCCTCTCGCTCCTTCAGCTGCGTGCCCTGCGTGCCCTGCGGACCGACCCGGGCGGTTCGGGCACCGAGCAGAACCAGCGCCTGCTCCTGCTGGCCGTCAACGGCGTGGCGGCGGGCCTGCAGAACACGGGCTGATCTCGAACGACGCCGTTGCGGGATCAGACCTGCGAGGCGGCGCTCGCCTCCTGGGCTGCCTTCGCCTCCTCGTACTGACGACGCACCTCGACCATGTCGAGGCCGCGGACCTGCTCGATCAGGTTGTCGAGGGCGGGGGCCGGCAAGGCGCCCGGCTGGGCCATCAGGGGGATGCCGTCGCGGTAGACGACGAGCGTCGGAATGGACGAGATGCCGTAGCTCGCGGCGAGCTGCTGCTGGTCCTCCGTATCGACCTTGGCGAAGGTGATGTCAGCGTTCTTCTCGCTCGTCGCCTCGAAGACGGGCGCGAACTGCTTGCACGGGCCGCACCAGTCGGCCCAGAAGTCGATGAAAACGATGCCGTCGGCGATCGTCTGGTCATGGGAGTCGAGGGTCATCGGCGTCGTGGTCATGGGGGATGCAACCGGGGTGCCCGACGGCCTATTCCCGGGCCGCGTCGAGCAGATCGAGGACGGATCGTGGTCCCGTCGCGGTCGCCCCGAGCGCCTCGATGCGGGTGACGAGTCCGCGGTCGGCGGTCACGACGACGACGGCATCGAAGCCTGCGACGAGGTCGACGATCGCATCGTCGCCGGAGCCCTCGGCGGAGTCCACGAGAAGGCGTCCGGAGGGTGCCGCCTCGACGGCCGCGGTCGAATCGGCGGCGCGGGCAGCGCCCTCGAGGACGACCACGACGCGCGGCCAGACCGTCTCGGCGTCGATCCCGAGCAGCGCGCCCGGGACCCCGGTGGCCGCCAGCCGCGCGAGGGCAAGGAGGAGGCGCTGCGCGGCCCCAGCGCGATCGCGCCACCACCCGTCGGGCCGCGACCCGACGACATTCGCCGCGTCGATCACGAGCACGGGCAACGGCGCGGCCAGCGAGCGCAGGCCCGGCCAGGCTTCGGCGAATCCGGGATGCAAAGGGAGGGCGTCGATGTCCTCAGGAGCGACCCAGCGCAGTTCCGTGCTCTCGGCGTCGGTAATGCGCGGGGTGAAGTGCTCGAGAGCGTCGGCGACGACAGTGGAGTAGCTCCAGGGTCCGATCGTGACCACGCTGGAGAGGACGGGGACGATCAGCTCGGCGGGGACGCCCGCCTCCTCCTCCGACTCGCGGAGCGCGGCCTGGAACGCTGACTCTTCCGGATGCCGAGCTCCACCGGGGAGGCCCCAGGTGTCGCCGAAGTGGCTCCAGCTCACGCGGTGCTGGAGGAGGACGCGGTCGGCCGGATCACGCAGCAGCAGGCCCGCGGCGCCGAACCGACCCCAGAAGCGGCGCCCGTCGCCGATCTCGACCCACCCATCCCCGAGGGCGGAGTCGAACGGAGGGCGCGAGGGCACGCAGGCGCCGCCGGTGTCCTCGCTCGTCATGCCCTCCAGCCTCCCACACGGGACCCGCGGCGTCGGACGTGCTGACGGCGACGGACTGACACAATCGGACGATGCGCCGCTCGAGACTGCTCCCCGTCGCGACGTTGGCGTGGCTCGCGGTGATTGCCTCGATCACGCTGACGCCCGCGCCATACCCCTCCGGGGAGCCGAGTGACCTGATCCGCGGGATCATCGCCTTCCTCGGCTCGACTCCGCTGACCCGCTGGTTTGACTTCACCGTGGCGGAGTTCACCGCGAACGTGCTGCTGTTCGTGCCGCTCGGGGCGCTGGTCGCCGCGCAACTGCCTCCGCGCCGCCGCCTGCTCGCCGCGCTCATCGGCCTGGGCGTCTCGGCCGTCATTGAGACGGCGCAGTTGCTCTGGCTGCCGACCCGGGTCGCTGACGTGCAGGACCTCGTGTCCAACGGCAGCGGCTCGCTGCTCGGCGCCCTGCTGACGGTTCTCCTCATCCGCTACCCCCGCCGCCCCCGGAAGGACCGCACCGCCCATGCCCGCTGACACGCTCGTCCTCCTCGACCGCCCCTCCCTCGACGCTGACGCGCACCCGCACCGCAGCGGCGACATCGACGTCACCGATCTCGGCTTCACCCGAGGCGACGGCGTCTTCGAGACGATCAACCTCGTCAACGGCCGTCTCCAGGCGGTGAACGCGCACCTCGACCGCTTCGAGCGATCGGCGCGAATGCTAGAGCTTCCCCGCCCGGACCGCGCGGCCTGGCTGAGCGCGATCGCGACCGCTGTCGCCCAACATCCGCCTGTCGCCGAGGCGATGGTGAAGACGATCCTGACCCGCGGTGTAGAGGGCGACGGACGACCGACCGGCGTGGTCTTCGTGCAGACCAGCCCCGACTTCGGTCCCGCACGACGCGACGGCGTTCGGGTGGTGCTCCTGGACCGCGGACTGCGATCGGACGTGCAGCAGACGTCACCCTGGCTGCTCGCGGGAGCGAAGACGCTCTCCTACGCAGTCAACCGCGCGGCAACACGGGAGGCAGCGCGGCGAGGAGCGGACGACGCGGTCTTCGTCTCAAGCGACGGCTACCTACTCGAAGGACCGACCTCCACCCTCGTGCTACTGACGGACGAGGAACTGGTAACACCTCCACCAAGCCTCGGGCTGCTGCCAGGCACCACGCAGAGCGACCTGTTCGAGTTGGCGCCCAGCCTGGGTCTACGAACCGCCGTACGACCCCTCCGCGCACCAGACCTCGACGCAGCGAACGCGGCCTGGCTTGTCTCAAGCGCCCGCAACGCAGCACCCATCCGCGCAGTCAACGGAGTAGATCGCCCTGTCGACCGAGACCTCTCGACCCGCATCAACACCGCCCTCCTCGCCCGCTGACCCCCCTCCGGCCCGCTGACCCCCTCCGCGAGATGGCACTTTGTGTACGCGACACGCCGGGTGAGCCGCATGCGCACCCGATCGCCACCAAGGTGATCCCGTCAGACCAAGCTGTGAACCGCACCGAATTCACGATCGAGGCCGCCAAATCCCGCGAGCAAGACGTGCGTCGCGCGCGGCAAATTCAACAGCTCGGCCACCTCGAAGTCATCGAACTCCCCGACGGGTCGCAGGACACGACCTGACAGCGTGGCGCTCACGCAATGCCCATAGCCGTGCCAGCCGGCGCCGATGAAGCTCCTGACGACCCCCACCTCGCCCTCCTCGGCAAAAACCGCCGCACCACAACCCGCGGGGCGGCATCGTGGCCAGACGGGAAAAAGCTTTTCCTGTATGTGTTGACGAGATGCGGCAATGGCGCGGTGAGACCGGGACTGATCATCAAGCCCACGCCCTGCATTCCGGCGCGGACAAACGACTCCTCCGACGTAGACGCCGCCACCAGAGAACGAATTCCCTCGATACCGCGCGGTCTAGGGCGCGTCGTAACGTGCGCGAATTCCCAGTACTTATTGCTTATGGAAACGTCCTCGGAGCTCAGCAACCGACGAACTGCGTCAACGGTTACCCAGAAACGGTCACGACTCTCGCTCATCGGGATCTGAAATGCTGCGTATTCGTAGGGAAGAAAGCCGCGTGCGAATCCCAGCTCTAAGCGACCGTCGCTCAAGGCGTCGAGCATGCCCGCGTGCGATGCGATCTGAATCGGGTGATGGAAGACCGGGAGTATGCCTCCCGTCATGAGTCTGATGTCCTGAGTCTCGACCGCTACGGCTGAGAGGAACATCATCGGTGACGGGCAATGGCCACCATAGTCCCCGAGATAGTGCTCTGTCATTTTGACGTAGTCGTATCCGAGCGTTTCTGCCTGAACGCTGAGTCGAATGAGGTCGCGGAAGTACTGGACCGGCGACCGTAGGCCAGGATCGACGTCCGGCAGGAACGAGACTCCGAATTTCATGGCCTTGCGTCGTACATTATTCACGAGCCGCGGTTGCTTCACTCGGCGTTCCCACCCTCACGTAGTTCTTCGGGTACGGACTTCTTCAGATGGCGTATGTGCAGGTACTGACAGACGCCAGCTACCCCGACGATTAGAATGCCGACCACCGGACGGATGACCACCACTTCGTCGACCGGCAAAGTCACAGCCAGGACTACACCGGCCACTGCCTCGGCGAGGACCAAGAACCCCCACAGAGCCGTGGACACGATCATGGCGCGTCGGTAAGTCGGTTCGTTGTTCCACATCCACGTAGCAGAAACTCGCTCATTCTTCGCAGCGGCGTCGATGGCCGGGGCGATCAGGCCCTGAATTACGGGTCGTCCTGCGACGGCAGAGACAATCATGAGCACACCGATGCCCGCGGGCACGATGCCGGAGGCGACGAGGACCGACGAGGCATCCCCTGTGACTAATGCGGTGATCACACTGAGCAAGAGGAGAAAACCGACAACGCCGGAACTTGCACTGATCCGCCGGGTGATCGCGAAGACGTACGTCGTGGAGACAAGAGACCAGGCGACTCCCGTCATCAGCGCCACAACCTGACTCGCGCCGAGAGCGCGGGACAAATAATATAGCGCAACCGGGACCGCGACGTTGAGAGCACCCATCACAATTTTCGATTTAGGTGTACTCACGCGCGATCTATCAGACATGTACTGCTCCTGCCTATTACTATAGGTTTACTTTTCCACCGAATCGAGGCCGGGTCATTTGATATCGTCTCGGCGTAAAGGTCGACGGTGTTTATCCACTAGATCGAGGGCCGTCCGGCGCAACGACCTCTCCGCCTCTACTGCAAGCCCTAGTCTGTTGCATGTGGTGTGAATTATCGAGCGGAGGTACGTTCCGTGTATCGACGCGAATCCGGTTTTCAGCACGTCCGTCACCGTCGGGCCAGCCAGACGCGGGTCCACGTGCTCGAAACCGTCTGGACGAGAGTTCCCAATTATCCGGTCCATCATCTTCACAACCGATCCGGGAACGAACTCAGGGCTATTCGACAGAGGAGCGGACGGTCGTATTCTTTCGTCGCCATCCGTGGTTTTATCTAGATTGACTATCTCAGCAAATGCCCTAATGGCTGCGCGATAGCGCTGCACTCCCCCATACCGGGTCTCTTCGCTTTCGAACGGACGCACATGCACTCCGAGGGGCGCGAGCGGCAGAGACTCCAGTTCACCATGCCCTTCACCCTGTCGTGCAGCGCTGAATGTGGCGTCCCGGTATTCCCGATCTGTCAGTACTGTAACACCCTTCCAGGATGAGGTCATACAATCCATATAGCTGGTCGTTACCGACTGCATGATGATTTCCACGTCTTCGCCGCGCAAGGCCCTGAAGCGGATGTGCGGCCCCGATTGCCAGTATCGGAGAAACCACCACGGTCTACCACCGACATCTTGAGCAACGCGGGTGATGACCTCGTCACCGATGCGCGGATCAAAGTTGGGAATCCGCAACTCAAGATTTAACGCGACGTATGATTCATCGGTGTCACTCACTGATCGTGATCCTCGCCCGGGCCGGACGGCCTCCGGTTTATTACCCTTACTTCGCTATCATGAGATCTATGCCGAGCATACGATCCACGGCTTGGGAATAAGCGTTGATCTAGGATTTCGTACTGACCCTGCCGCGCTCTGCTAAGCCTCCATGCGTCTTCTAGCAGGTGGAGCTGCACGTAGACGAAGACGAGGACGTGTAAGCCCAAGTGTCGGAAGCTGAAACTCCAAGTGCACGGTCATCCAGGCCCTTTGCCACGTCTATGACCTCGATATTATCCAGATCGAACTCGATGGCAAAAATTCCCGCGTTGTTCATTTCATCTTCTTTCATGCTTGTAAATGTTGGTGTGCTTGGGCGAGCAGCCTACTCCACGCCAATATTTCCGCAACTGCTTTTTACACGAGGGTTGCCGTAGAGCTTATTCAGGCCACGCGATTCCCAGCTTGGAAATGTTCACTGATCAGGGGTTTAGTAGTGACCCGTCGGGGCCTTGAATAGGCTTCCTATGCTATTAGGCCAGAACATCGCTTCCTCACTAAGGCTTATGCAAAATTAAATTTCTTTGAGACGGCGCAGCTGCTCTGGCTGCCGACCCGGGTCGCCGACGTGCAGGACCTCGTGTCCAACGGCAGCGGCTCGCTGCTCGGCGCCCTGCTGACGGTTCTCCTCGATCGCCCCTCCCTCGACGCTGACGCGCACCCGCACCGCAGCGGCGCCCGCTGACCCCCTCCGCGATGCCACTTGGGTACGCGACACGCCGGGTGACGGTGGCCTCGAGTGGCATCTCGCGGAGGGGCAGTGGGGTCAGGAGAGGGCGTCGGGGGCGGACGGGGCGCGGGTGATGAGGCCGCCGCGCACGTGGGAGACGGTGGGGTCGGGCTGCACGGCGTCGCGCTGATCGGCGGCCTCGTCGTTGATGACGGCGGACACGATGCCGCGCCAGTCCGTGCCCTCGGCCACGGCATCCTCGGAGCCGACGCGGCGCGTGACGAACACAGCCTCCGCCTCCTCGCCCGCGTGGGAGATCACGGCGAGCACACCGACAGCGCGACCAGCAGGGTGCTCGATGCGCCACTCCTCGTGACCCGACGGGACAAGCGAGAACTCGAGGCCCGCATGCGGGAAGGCTGTCGGCCGCAGCTCCGAGGGCGAGCCGCTGTGCGGCGGTGCGCCCCGCGTGGGGACGCCGGTGTCCGCGCCGCTCGTGGTGCTCATCCCGACGTCGCCGCGCGTGCCACCGGCACCGGAGCTGTCGTTCGCGGCGACCATGCGGCTGTCGTCACTACGAAGGGCGTCGTCGCCTCGTGCGTCGTCGGACCCGGAGTAGATGCTGTCGTCTCGGTTCATGTCGATCCTTCTGTCGGCGGCCTCTGGCGGGCCGCGGGGTGGATGGTGGGCCGTGGAGAAGGGAGCGGGCCGTTTCGTAGACTGGCGGGATGCAGATCCCGGTGACCGGTTCGGTGCGAGTGGACGCCTGGCTGTGGGCGGTCCGCGTGTACAAGACCCGCTCCGCCGCCACGACCGCCGCGCGGGCCGGCCATATCCGCGTGAACGGGGAGCGGGCGAAGGCGGCGCAGACGGTGCGTGTCGGCGATGAGGTGCGAGCCCGAATCGGTGGCTTCGACCGAGAACTCGTCGTGCGCGGGCTGGTGGTCAAGCGGGTCGGCGCCCCGGTCGCCGCCGAGTGCGTGGAGGACCGCACGCCTCCGCCTCCGCCGCGGGAGTCGGCTCCCGCTGTGATCGTGCGCGACCGCGGCGCCGGACGGCCGACGAAGCGCGACCGCCGCGACATCGAGCGCCTCCGCGGCTTCTGATCGGGAAGCGCCCGCCTCAGTCAGGGGGCGAGGGAGCGCAGGCGCTCGAGCAGCCCCTCTGCCGCCTCGTCGAGGAAGCGCTGTTGCAGCTCGTCGCCGACCTGAACCAGCGCGATGTCGGTGAAGCCCGCCTCGATGTAGGGCACGACGCTCTCGGCAAGCTCGTCGAGGTCCGGTCCGCAGGCGATCTGCTCGGCGACGTCTTCCGGGCGCACGAACTGGCTCGCGCCCGCGAAACCGGCGGGCGTCGGCAGGTCGGAGTTGACCGCCCAGCCGCCCGCGAACCAGCGGAACTGCTCGTGGGCGAGCGTCACCCCCTGCTCCTTGCTGGGCGCCCAGCAGACCGGGATCTGCCCGATGGTGCGCGACGGAGCGGCGTCGGCTCCGCGAACCGCAGTCCACTGCGAGATGAGCTCGGGGTCGGGCTCGGTGGTGATGAAGTGGTCGGCGATCGGGGCAAAGCGCTCGATCGACTTCGTCCCGGAGACGGCCAGACCGATCTCGACGGGCTTGTCCGGGAGGTCCCAGATCCGCGCTGAGTCGACACGGAAGTAGTCGCCCTCCCAGGTGACCAACTCGCCGGTGTGCAGCTCGCGGATGAGGTGCACCGCCTCCTCCAGCATGTCCTGCCGGACGGCGACCGAGGGCCACCCCTCGCCGACGACGTGCTCGTTCAGGTTCTCCCCTGAGCCCAGGCCCAGGGTGAAGCGGTCGTCCGAGAGGATCGCCAGGGTCGCCGCCTTCTGCGCGACGACCGCGGGGTGGTAGCGGATGGTGGGAGCAGTGACGTAGGTCGTCAGGTCGATGGTCGACGTCGCCTGGGCGACCGCGCCGAGGAGAGTCCACGCGTAGGAGGCGTGCCCCTGCTCGGTCAGCCAGGGCGAGTAGTGGTCGCTCGAGACCGCGAACTCGAAGCCGAGCCTTTCAGCGTCGACCGCGTAGCCAACCAGCTGCTTGGGTCCGCTCTGCTCGGTCATCAGGGTGTAGCCGAATCGCACCATCGTCCGTCCTCGTTCCGCTCGTCGTGGGATGCCCGCGGGCATACTCCATGCTGGGGCGGCGGGGCGGAGGTGCGCTAACCCCTTGCCCCGGCGGCAACCGGCGGCTAGCTCCGGCTCAGACGAAGCGGATGCGGTTCTGGACCCGGGTGCGGACCTCGAACGCCTCGCCGTAGCCTCCCAGCCGGGGATCGTCGGTTCCGGAACGCAGCAGTTGCGGCAGCAGCGAGCGGCGGATGACGACGGCGCCCTGGTGCCGGCCGCGCTCCACCTGTTCGAACGGCTGCTCCAGCGCATCATCAGGGACCACGACGACGCTCGCGGAGAAGCGCACGCCGAGATCGCGCCCGAGCCGCCGCGCGGCCTTGGCCAGCGACGAGATCGGCTTCTCGTCGTCGGCGATGCTCGGCCCCTCCAGCTCGCCCTTGCGGAGGCGGACCGGGTCGCCCCAGTCAGCCGAGGTGATCGCGAGCAGACCGGAGGGGCCGAGCACGAGGTGGTCGATCTTGAGGCCGCCATCGCCCACCGCGACGTCGTTCCAGATCGTGTAGGCGATGCCGAGGGCGCCGACCAGGGCGGCGGTCGCCTCCTCGGCCTGCGCCTTCGCGAGCCAGGAACGGACCTCGCGAGGGGCGGAGCGGACGATGGCTGGGTCGAATGGATCATCGACAGCGGCGCCGCGGCCCAGCCACTCGCGGACGAGGCGCAGGTAATACTCGCGTGCCGCGCCTCCGGGATGGCCGTACGAGCGGGCTCGCACGGCCGACGCGCTGTGCGGGCGCGGCGAGCCGGTGTACGGCGTCTGAGGAGAGGAGGCGCCGGGCGCCGGGGCGCCGCGGTCGTAGTCGCCGCGCGCCGACATGCTGCCGATGCGCTCCCAGGCGACCTGCACCGCGTGGAAGGCGGCGGCGTCACCGCCCGTGTCGGGATGCGTCTCGCGGAGCAGGCGGCGGTAGGCCCGCTTGAGCTCGTCGTCGGACGCGGTGGCGGCGACGCCCAGCACCTCGTAGGGGGTGCGGGCGGCGTGGCTGTCTGGCATGTGCTTCCGAAGGGTCGGGCGGCGGGATCACCGGGTGTTCGAGTGTATCGACGCCGCCCGGGCACCCGACGGGAGCGCTCACCGGGCCGCCCGATCAGCTCCCGGCGAGGATCTCCCGCACGCGCGGGATGACCTGCGTGCCGTAGAGCTCGATGGTGCGCATGATTGCCGAGTGGGGAAGGGTGCCCGCGCTGTACTTCAGGTCGAACCGGTCGATGCCGAGCGCCGAGACCGTCCCTGCGATCTTGCGGGCGACTGTCTCGGGCGAGCCGAGGTGGATGGCGCCCTCGGGGCCCGACTCCTCATCGAAGCGCTCCCGGGTCATCGGTGACCAGCCGCGCTCTCGGCCGATCGCGTCCATCATCGCCCTGTGGTGCGGGTAGTAGAGCTCACGCGCCTCCTCGTCGGTGTCGGCGACGAAGCCGGGCGAGTGTACGGCGACGGGGAGCCGGGGCTGCTCGAGCTGGTCGAGCGCTCGCCCGAAGAGCTCGACGTAGGGACGGAAGCGAGCGGGTGAGCCGCCGATGATCGCGAGCACCAGCGGGAAGCCGTAGCGCGCGGCACGGACGACAGACTCGGGGCTGCCGCCGACGCCGATCCACGTGCGCAGCTTTCCGTTTTCCAGCGCTGGGTAGACGCTCTGCTCGGTCAGCGCGGGGCGGGTGGTGCCCTGCCAGGTGACCGGGCCGCCCTGCACCAGAGCGTGGAAGAGGTCAAGCTTGTCCTCGAAGAGGAGTTCGTACTGCGAGAGGTCGTAGCCAAACAGCGGGAACGATTCGGTGAAGGAGCCGCGGCCGAGGATGACCTCGGCGCGCCCGCCGGAGATCCCGTCGAGGGTGGCGAAGCGCTGGTAGACGCGCACCGGGTCGTCGGAGGACAGAACGGTCACGGCGGAGCCGAGGTGGATGCGCTCGGTGCGCGCGGCGATGGCTGCGAGCACGACGTCGGGAGCGCTGACCGCGAAGTCGGCACGGTGGTGCTCCCCGATGCCGAAGAAGTCGATGCCGACGGCGTCCGCCAGGACCCCCTCCTCGACCACATCGCGCAGCACCTGGCCGTGGGGCAGCGGCACGCCATCCGGGCCGGCAGTGACGTCGCCGAAGGTGTCGACTCCGAACGTAACTTCATGCATACTCATGGACTTCTGCAACCGCCGAGTGACGACGGCTATTCCTCGGGGTCGGGAGCGACGATTCCCGCGGCTCTCGCAGGCTCGCGGTAGGCGCGGCCGAGCGAGGCAACCGTGTCGTGCGCGTTCAGCCCGCTCGGGTTCGGCAGCACCCAGAGCGGCACTCCCGCGAGATCCTCCGCTTGGCGGCCCTGCTTCGCTGTGCGGCGGCCGAAGGCGGCGCGGTACGCGGTGATCCCGACGAGCGCGACGGCGGCCGGTCGCACGCGCTCCACGGTGGTGACGAGGCGCTCGGCCCCCGCGCGCAGCTCCTCGCGGGTCAGCTCGTCGGCCCGCGCGGTCGCCCGCGCGGCGAGGTTCGTGATGCCGATCCCTCTCGAGAGCAGAGCTTCTCGATCGGCGTCGCTCATCCCCTCCGACACACGGAGAGGCCGGTCGAGGATGCCTGCGGCGACGAGCGCCGGGTAGAAGCGATTGCCGGGATGCGCGAAGTGCGCGCCGGTGGCAGCGGTCCACAGGCCGGGGTTGATTCCGACGAAGAGGAGGCGAACCTCGTCGCCGAGCAGATCCTCGACGGTGCGGCCTTGGAACGAGGCGAGCTCGGCGCGGGTGAACGGCATGCCCTCATCCTGGCGTGCAGGTCCCCGTATCCCGCGCAAGTCCTCTCCCCCACCGGCCGCCGGTGCCAGCATGGGCGCATGACGAACGCATCCCAGGACCACCCCATCCAGCACGGCAGCAACGACGCGCCTCTGGACGAGAAACTGCGCGGCGTCCTGCTCCAGGTCGCTGGCGACGCCGAGCTGAGGCCGGACGAAGACGTCGAGGCGCTGCTGCGCCAGCGGCTCCGCGACACCCAGATCGCGATCTCGGAGGAGAGCATCCCCGGCCTCGCGAAGCGGATCCCCGGCCTGATGCAGCGCGGCGGCGGCGATCTCACCCCCGGGGCACACTGACTACTCTGGAACCGACGGGCCCATCCGGTGGTGGTCGAACACCAGGCTCGTGCGCGTCGAGGCCACAGCGGGGTGCGCCGACAGGTTCGAGACCACGAAGTCGCGCACATCGTTCGAGTCGCGGACGGCAACGTGGATGATGAAGTCCTCGGAGCCGCCCAGAAAGAACAACTGCACCACCTCGGGAAGCGCCCGGATCTCCTCCGCGAACCGCGTGATCGCCTGGCGCTGCCCCACGCGGATGTTGACACTGATCAGCGCCTGCAGCGTGAGTCCGAGTGCGGCCGGGTCGAGTTCTGCTGTGAAGCCGGTGATGATCCCCCGCTCACGCAGCCCGCGCACACGGGCGACGCAGGTCGACGGAGCGATGCCCGCGCGCTCGGCGAGGCGGCTGTTGGGAGTGCGCGCGTCCGCCCTGAGCAGGCGCACCAGCGTCCGGTCGACGGGATCGAGGTCATCGAGGTCGTGCAGATCCTTCGGCCGCATACGCCGGCTCCTCTTCCTCGCCGCTCGTCCTGCGGGAGAACCACAGTTCGCTGAATGATCCTGCGGAATGTGTCCCGCTCTGGGCACGATCTTCGCACGATAGGGGCAGCGTCGGCGCAGGATCGGCGTCCCCGCCCGCCTCAGGGCCACAGCGAAGGAGCCCTCGTGCGCGTCGGAATCCCCACCGAGATCAAGAACAACGAGAACCGGGTCGCCGCGACCCCGGCCGGTGTTCACGAATTCGTCCGCCGCGGACACGAGGTGCTCGTGCAGGCGGGAGCAGGCCTGGGCTCGCGCGTCTCGGACGAGGACTTCGCCGCCGCCGGAGCGCGGATCGTGACCAGCGCGGACGAGGTCTGGGCCGAGGCGGAACTGGTGCTCAAGGTCAAGGAGCCCGTTGAGGCGGAGTATCCGCGGATGCGGCGCGGGCAGATGCTGTTCACGTACCTGCACCTCGCGGCCTCGCGGCCGTGCACGGAGGCACTGCTCGCGGCCGGGACCACCGCCATCGCCTACGAGACAGTGCAACTGGCCGACCGTCGGCTCCCGCTCCTCTCGCCAATGAGCGAGGTCGCCGGACGCCTGTCGATCACGGTGGGCGCGTACCACCTGATGAGCGCGGTCGGCGGACGCGGCACCCTCCTGGGCGGCGTCCCCGGCACTCCCAAGGCGAAGGTCGTCGTGATCGGCGGCGGCGTGGCCGGCGAGCACGCTGCGGCGAACGCCCTCGGGATGGGCGCGGATGTCACGATCGTCGACCTCTCGCTCCCCCGCCTCGCGCAGCTCGAGAACCGCTTTCAGGGAGCGATCCAGACGCGCGCCTCGTCGGCCTACGAGATTGCGGCGCAACTCGCTGACGCCGACCTCGTCATCGGCTCGGTGCTGATCCCCGGCGCGAAAGCCCCCAAGCTCGTGACCGACGAGATGGTTGCTTCGATGAAGGCCGGCTCGGTGCTGGTCGACATCGCGATTGACCAGGGCGGCTGCTTCGAGGGCTCTCGCCCCACCACGCATGACGACCCGATCTTCGCGGTGCACGACAGCGTGTACTACTGCGTCGCCAACATGCCGGGCGCGGTCCCGGAGACCTCGACCCGGGCGCTAACGAACGCGACCCTGCCCTATGCGATCGCACTGGCCGACCGCGGCTGGCAGGCGGCGCTCGCCGCTGACCCCGCGCTCGCCCGCGGACTGAGCACGCACGATGGTCGGCTCGTCGCTCCCACGGTTGCGGCAGCCTTCGACCTGCCCGCGACACCCGTGGAGTCGCTGCTGGACTAGCCTGCGGCCGGCGAGAGGCCGAGCCGGTCGAGGATCTCGGCGACCTCCTCCTCCGGCGATCGACCGACGTCGACCGTGACGTGCGCCTCGTCCTCCCCGAGGGGCTCGAGAGCGCCGAACTGCGAGTCGAGGAGCGTCGTCGGCATGAAGTGGCCGACGCGGGCAGCGAGGCGTCCCGAGATGCGGTCGCGCGAGCCGGCGAGGTGCGCGAAGACGAGGTCGTCCCGGCGTAGCACGTCGCGATAGCGCCGCCGCAGGGCCGAACAGGTCACGACCACCGGCCGGCCCGCGCGGATCCGCTCGTCGACGACGCGCGCAATCTCGGCGAGCCACGGCGCACGGTCCTCATCTGAGAGCGGGATGCCGGCGCGCATCTTCTCGACATTCGCGGCCGGATGCAGACCGTCCCCCTCGAGGAACTCCCAGCCCAGCCGCTCGGCGAGCAGCGCCGCAACCGTCGACTTGCCGCTGCCGGAGACACCCATCACGACGACGGCGCGGACGGGCACAGGGGCGCGGACGGACACAGTGGGCAGAGCGGGCATCAGATACCTCCTACGACGAGACCGATCACGAGGACGTCGGCGAGCCCGGTCACCGAGACCAGGCCCTCCCTGACTGTCCAGGTCTTCAGAGTCTGGCCGATGCTGAGCCCGAGGTGCTCCTTCACCAGCCGGTCCGAGGCGGGTGACACGCTCTCGAAGCACTCGTGCACCGCCGATCAGGCCGCCAATCTCGCCGCCGAGACGGCGATGCGCGCCAGCCTCGTGGAGGCGGACCGGGCGGTCCAGGGGACATGAGGGAGACGATGACACCGCCGCAGGGGGTTCGGCTCGCGGAAACGGCTACGCAGCCGGGGTTGCAGGTGCGCGATCACGCGCGCACAGTGGACGCATGGTCGAGGGATACACCTCAGCGCAGGTCCGGGCCGCCGAAGCCCCGCACCTGGCCCGACGCGAACCGCTGATGCAGCGTGCAGCGAATGGGCTCGCCCGCGAACTCCGACTCGTCCTCGCCAACCGACACGACCGCTCGCGCCCCGCCCTCGTGCTCGTCCTGGTCGGTCCCGGTAACAACGGAGGGGACGCCCTGTACGCGGCCGCGGAGCTCTCGGCCTCCGGTACCGACGTCGCTCTCGTCCTCGCCGCTGAGCACGCGCACGGACGGGGCCTCGCCATCGCCCTCGACGAGGGCTGCGACCGCGTCGCTCCGGACGACGCGAGCGCCCTCTCGGCCGCCGTCGCGCGGGCCGACGTGCTCGTTGATGGGATTCTCGGCATCGGCACCACCGAGGCGGCCCTGCGCGGACGTCCGCGCGAGGTGGTCACGGCGGTCCTTGCGGCGCTCGAGCAGCGCACGGAGCGACCCGTCGTCGTCGCGGTCGACTTGCCGAGTGGCATCCATCCCGACGACGGCTCGGTGCCCGATCCGACCGTCCTGCGCGCCGACGTGACGGTGACCTTCGGCGCGATCAAGGCGGGCCTGCTCGTGCCGCCTGGCGACTCCTACGCCGGCCGGCTGCGCCTCGTTGACCTCGGCCTCGGACCCGACCTCGCCGATGTGGAGCCCGCTGTCCGGAGGTGAGCGCCCGGACCGGCCTGATCGTCAGGCTGCAGCGAGCAAGTGCGCCTTCTCGGGGTGCTGCTCGAACCACTCACCGACGTACCAGCACAGGGGCACGACCGTCCGCCCACCCCTCGCCTCGATGTCGGCCACGGCGAACGCGACGAGTTCGCCGGCGAGGCCGCGGCCGCGGAAGGGCGGAGTCGTGAAGGAGCGCACGAGCGATACTGTCCCGCCGCTCTCGCGGTAGTCGAGGACGCCCGCCAGAGTGCCGTCCAGGTGCAGCTCGTAGCGCGACGCGTCGTCCGCCCGGCGGAAGTCCTTGGCCATCTGTCCAGCGTAGAACGATCGAGGCGCCTCAGGCGTGGTCGTCGAGGATTTCGCCGTCGAGGTAGAGCCACTGACCGTCCTCCCGCACGAACCGGCTGCGCTCGTGCACGAGTCCGAGGCCAGCGGGCGAGCGGTAGGACGCGCGGAACTCGACCAGTCCTTCGTCGTCGCCCTCGCCTCCGCGAACCGTGTCGACGATCTGGAGGCGACGCCAGCGCACGTTCTCGTCCAGGTGGATTCGGGCGGGCCTCGTGGAGGGATGCCAACTGGCCAGCAGGTATCCGGCGCTGCCGAGAACGTTGGCGGTGTAGCGGCTGCGCATCAGGCGCTCCGCCCTCGGCGACGGTTCCTCTCCGAGATGGGCGGGACGGCAGCAGTCGGCATAGTGGCGGCGGCTTCCGCACGGGCAGGAGTCGGCGGGATGCATCCGGTCAGTGTGGCACCGCGCGCGTCCACGCGCTCCCAGGTGTGCGTCGCCTCCGTATCCCCTCGACATCGGCGCCCCCCTCTTGAGGTCCGCCGCCGTTCTCGGCAACGTGGCCCCCTCATCGATCACCGACGGAAGGAATGACCCGATGCTCACCCTCACCGATAACGCCAGCACCGTCGTCAAGACCATCACCGGACAGACCCAGACCCCCGTGGAGGGCGGCCTGCGCATCAGCGGGAACGACCTCGACGCCAGCAACTTCGCGGTCGCCGTCGCTGCGGCGCCCGAGACGACGGACGCCGTCGTCGAGCAGGATGGGGCGCGGGTCTTCCTCGACGTCGCGGCCTCGGACGCACTCGGCGACAAGGTGCTCGACGCCCAGGTCGACGAGGGCGGCGCCGTCAGCTTCGACCTCACTCCGCAGGACTGAGTGGCGCAGCAAGAGCCGCCCTTCCGCTCGTCGGAAGGGCGGCCCTCAATGTTTTCAGACCCTGCGGTTCCGGCCGGTCAGGACAGGATGTCGCGCGTGGTGAAACGGGCGATAGCGAGGGAACCGAACACCGCGACGTAGGCGAGCTGCAGTACAGCGTTCTCGCCGAAGGAACCCCAGGCAATCGGGTCGCGCAGCAGATCGGCAAAGTCGAACCAGCGATGAGTCAGCAGGAACGGGTGCAGAACGCTGAGCTGCGACAGCGATCCCACGATCTGCGCGGCAATCGACACCACGACGGTCGCGGCCATCGCACCGACGGGTACGTCGGTGAGCGTCGAGATAAAGAGACCGATCGCGGCCAGCCCCACCAGTGAGAGAGCCGCGTAGACAGCGATCGTCAGCGCCCGCCCGATCGCGTCCAGCAGCGGCACCGTGGTTCCGGAGAGCAGTGTCACCGGCCCCGCCGGGAACAGCGCCAGGCCGATCAGGATCCCGGTGACCATCACCGTCAGCGCCGCAGCAAGGCAGAAGGCGAGGGTGGCGGCGAATTTGACGGCGAGAAGCCGCACCCGGCCGACGGGGGTTACCAGGAGGTAGCGCAGGGTGCCGAGCGAGGCCTCCCCCGCGATCGCGTCGCCCGCGACGACTCCGACCGTGAGAGGCAGGAAGAGCGGCACGGCGACGGTGATCGCAGCGAGACCCGTGAAGAGCCCGTTGCTGGCGATCGCTCCCACAAAGGAGGGGCCGCCGCCCTCGCCAGAGAGCCGCACGGCGACCGCCAGCAGGACCGGGATCGCGGCGAGCGCCGCGAGCAGAGCCCAGGTTCGGCGGCGGCGGAAGAGCAGGGCAAGCTCCGACACGAGCAGTGAGCCGACTCCGGTCCCCCGTCGCTCGGTGACCTCAGCGCTCGACATCAAAGCCCTCCCCGGTCAACTCAACGAAACGCTCCTCGAGAGAAGGACGGCGCACGGAGAAGCCGCGCACACGCACGTCGGCCTCGACGAGTGCCGCGACCAGTGCCTCGGGGGCGAGTCCGGGCGGCAGTACAGCGGTGACGAGCGGCGGATCGGCGGGATGCGCTCCCGGAGCGGTCTGCGGCTCGAGTCCCCGCGTGCGGAGGGCGACAACGGCGCGCTCGCGGTCGGGGGTCAGCAGTTCGACGGAGGCGGCGTCGCCGCGCAATTCGTCAAGCCCGCCCTGCGCGACCAGGCGGCCCGTCCGCATGACCGCGGCGTGAGTGCAGAGCTGCTCGATCTCGGCGAGGAGGTGGCTGGAGACCAGAACGGTTGTGCCGTCCTCGTTGAGTCCGCGCACGAGAGAGCGCACCTCGCGCGTGCCCTGCGGATCGAGACCGTTCGTCGGCTCGTCCAGCACGATCAGATCGCGGGGGGAGAGGAGCGCCACGGCGATGCCGAGCCGCTGCTTCATCCCGAGGGAGTAGGAGCCGACCTTCTTGCGGGCGGCGACAGAGAGGCCGACGCGCGCCAGTGCCTCCTCCGCCCGGGCCGTGCGGGTGCGGGAGGAGGTGCCCGGCTCCGCGGCGTCGAACCGGCGGAGGTTGGCGGCACCAGAGAGGAACGGGTAGAAGCCGGGGCCCTCGACGAGAGCGCCCACCCGCGGGAGAACGTCGGCGGAGCGTCGCGGCATCTCCGAGCCGAGGACCGTGATGCTGCCCTCGGTGGGCGCGGCCAGCGCGAGCAGCATCCGGATGGTCGTGGTCTTACCTGAGCCGTTGGGTCCCAGGAAGCCGAATACTGCTCCACGCGGGACAGCGAGGTCGAGACCCGAGACGGCCTCCTGGCGCCCGAAGCGCTTGGTCAGGCCGCGGGTCTCGACCGCTAGCTCGCTCGTGGTCACCGAGCGTCGGCTGCGGCGCGCAGGGCCTCGACCGGCACTGCACCGGCGAGGACGCGGCCGTCGTCGGTGAGGAGCACGGTCAGGAGTGCGGAGGAGAGGACGCGGCCCCCGTCGGTGGGCGTGGTGATCGCATTGAGGGAGCCGCCCGCCTCCATGTCGCCGGCGGGCAGTTCGACAACGGTGTTCCAGCCGGTGCCGGTCACGCTGACGTCCTCGGCGCTCGGCGCCTGTGAGTCGTCGGCCTCCGCGGACGGAGCGCCAGACGGCTCGTGCTCGGAGGCCGCCTCGTCACTCACCTCGGCGCCCGCAGGGGGCGTGAAGGAAAAGAGTGCGGAATCGGGAGTGGAGAAGTCGATGCTCGTGTAGGCCACGCTGAATGCGGGAGCGGTTCCTCCGCGAGCGGTCACGGCGACGCCGAGGGGAAGGCCGGTCTGACCGTCGACCGAGACGGTCACGGAACCGACGAGGGTGCCGCTATCACGCGGGGTAAGGACGAGCTCGTAGGCGTCGCGCCCGGCGACGCGGACGTTGGAGCCCACCGCGACGGTGGTGGTCGGGTCGACAGCCGCCAGCAGCTTCTCGGCGGCGGAGGTCGGGGTGACCACCCGATCGCCTGGCTGGTCCGGCTCCGCACCGGCCTCGGACGGGACGACGTGGGTCGCCGCATTCGCGCTCGAATCGTAGATCCAGACCCCGTCGGCCTTGGAGGCGATCACATCGCGCTCGGCGAGCCGGTCGAGGATCTGGAGGCGGGCTCCCTGCGCAGGATCGACGTACACCCGCGCCTGATGCGAGCCGGTGGCCAGTTCGAGGAGAGCGTCGGTGCCGGAGGCGTCGCCACTGGCCGCGCCGGTGGATCCGCCCAGCGCTGAGAGGTCGGGCAGGCCGAGCGCTGACGTCTGCTGGATTTCGCCGGAGAAAGCGGTCGGCACGCTCTCGGCGACGAAGGAGAGGAGGTCCGCGGCGGACTTCTCGGGGAGGTCTCCCGCGGCACTCGCGGAGAGGGGGAGGGCGACGGCGGCCGCGACGACGACCGCGGGCACGATGACGACGGGCGTCCAGCGCTTCCAAGAGTGACTCATAAGGGGCAACGCTACGCCCCGAAACGCGGAGACGGCTGCGAAGGACGGTGATGCAGGGCATTACAACAGGGTCATGCAGGGCATTACAACAGAATCGAAGGGATGCGGCCCGCCCGCCCGCCCGGGATGATCGGGGAATGGACCTCGCGCTCCCCCTCGCTCCCATGCTCGCTCGGGCCGTGCCGGCGGTGCCCGAGCAGGACGCGGTCGCTGGCGGCTACTCCTACGAGCCGAAGTGGGACGGATTTCGCGCCATCGTGTCGGTCACGGAGGGAGTATGCGAGATCGGGAGCCGGGGCTCCAAGCCGCTGACGCGGTACTTCCCCGAGCTGGTCGAGGCGTTCCTGCGGCTCCTCCCGGACGGCTGCGTGCTCGACGGCGAGATCGTCCTGGCGACCGGCGAGACCGGCGCACAACGACTCGACTGGGACCTTCTCTCGCAGCGCATCCACCCGGCAGCGAGCCGCGTCGCGATGCTGGCGAAGTCGACTCCGGCGATGCTCGTCGCGTTCGACCTGCTCGCCGTTGACGGCAGGAGCCTTCTCGAGGAGCCCTACTCGGCGCGGCGGGAGGCGCTCGCCGCGCTAGTTGCGGGCATGCCGCATCCGCTCCACCTGGGGCGCACCACAGCCGACGAGGCGCTGGCCCGCGACTGGCTCGAGCGATTCGAGGGCGCGGGGCTCGACGGAGTGATAGCGAAGCCGCTCGCCGCCCACTACTCGCCCGGCAAGCGCACGATGCTCAAGGTGAAGCACCACCGCACGGCCGACGTGATCGCGATCGGCTACCGCGCACACATCTCTAAGGTCGGCGTGGGCTCGATCCTGCTCGGGCTGTACGGCGACGACGGCGAGGTGCGCCAGGTCGGCGGCGCCTCCGCCTTCAGCGACGAGCGGCGGGTGCAGCTGCTCGACGAGCTCGCGCCCGCGGTCGAGCGGAACGAGGCGGGCGAGCCGGTGCGCGGTGACGGCGAGCGGAGCCGGTTCTCGGGCGGCCGAGACACCTCCTTCGTGCGTCTGCGTCCCGAGCTCGTGCTGGAGGTGCGCTACGACCAGCGCGAGGGCGACCGGTTCCGGCACACCGTGCAGTTTGAGCGGTGGCGGCCAGACCGCGAGGCCGCATCGTGCACGATGGAGCAGCTAGAACAACCCACGGCGTACGACCTCGGGGATGTACTGGGCTGATCGAGCCGTCAGCTTTTCCTGGCGCGGCTCGGATGCACGCGGGGCGGCTCCCCGGGCATCTTGGGGAAGTCGGGGGGAAAGGGCAGCTCGCCCAGTCCCCCGGCGAGATCACGCTCCCACCAGCCGAGCAGCGCCTCGAGGCGACCCGGCACGTCGTGCATCCGCGCCCACGGGTCGCCCCGCTCGGCGAGTCGTGCCGGCACCGAGCGGATGGTGAACTGCCGCGGGTCGACTCCGTCGAGTTCGTCCCACTCCAGCGGAGTCGAGACGGGCGCGTGCGGGAGCGGCCGAGGACTGTATGCGCCGGCCATCGTGCGATCGCGATTCGCCTGGTTGAAGTCGACGAAGATCCGCTCGCCGCGCTCCTCCTTCCACCACGCGGTCGTGACCTGCTCGGGCATCCGCCGCTCCAGTTCTCGGGCCGCGGCGATGACGGCGTGCCGCACGTCGAGGAACTCGTGCTCGGGGACGATCGGGGCGAAGACGTGCAGCCCACGATTCCCCGAGGTCTTCACGAAGGGATCGAGGCCCGCCTCCCGGAGGACCTCGCGAAGGGCGTGCGCGGCGACAACCGCGTCGGCGACGTCAGTTCCCGGCTGCGGGTCGAGGTCGATCCGGAGTTGATCGGGCAGGTCGGACGCCTCGGCGCGAGACGCCCACGGGTGGAAGACGACGGTGTTCATCTGCGCGGCCAAGACGGCGACGGCCGGCTCGTCGATCACGAGCTGCGGATGCACCCGTCCGCTCGGGTAGGTGACGGCGAGTGAGCGCACGTACTCTGGCGCGCCCTTCGGCGGGTTCTTCGAGAAGAACTGGTCACCGTCGATTCCGGAGGAGAAGCGCTGGAGAGACACGGGGCGGCCGCCGTTCGCCGCGACGAACGCTTCGCCGACGGCGACGAGGTATTCGGCGACCTCGAGCTTCGTGATTCCCGGCTCCGGGAAGAGCACGCGTCCCGGGCTCGAGATTCGCACCTCCCGATCGCCGTTCGGTCCGGGGACGGTGAGGACGACGGCGTCGCTGCTGGGCATCTGCTGAGGCTAGCCCGCGGTGCGGCCGGGCGACAGGGGGCCTCCGGGGCGCCTCCGCAGCCTGATCGGGCCCTTGGCCCGGGAGGGATCGACGACCTGACCGCCCTGGACGATGTCGATCTCACCGCGGTCGACGAGCCGGCGGGCGGCACGGCGGACCGGTTCCATCAGCGGGCGCCACTCCTCACCGCCGACCCTGCGCGCAACCTCGGACGGGCACGCCGTCGAGGACGCAGCCCGGGCGAGCAGGACGGCGCGGATGCCGTCCTCCAGGCGCTCCTCCTCCGGACCGACCCCGCGGCGCCGACACGTCTCGGAGCAGTAGCGCACGTCATCCCAGTCGCGCGCCCACTTCGCGCGCCACTCGATCTCGCGGCCGCAGGAGGCGCAGGTCTTGCTCTCGGGGTGCGCGGAGGAGGCGCGGGGACGGTGAGCCATACCCCCGAGTGTGCACGCGGCGGGCTACGGGGCGCGACGGGTTGCGCTGCGGGCGGTGCATCGTTGCGATGTGCACGATGTGCAGGGGTATGCACGATGTGCAGGGGTGCGCACGATTCGCAGGGGATCTCGACCGACGCGTTAGTTCGGCGGGCGGGAGATCGTTCTCACAGCCGTCGTACCTGCACATCACAACTGCACATCGAACGTCCTCCGCCTCAGTCGTCGAGAGGCGCGCCCCGGAGTGAGGTTGGCAGCGGCGCGGGACGCAGAGGGCCGTCATTCCGCGAAATAGAGTCACCCTCCGCCTCCTGGTGCGTCAGGCTGGAGGGGTCACCCAGCGGTGCGATGCAGGATCACGCTCGTCGCTCCCTCGAACGATCAGGAGCTCCGATGAGCCGTGAGAACCTCGCCACCACCCCGAACGCCGAGCCGGGGGGTACCGAGCCGAAGCACCATGCCTTCGCCGGGCTCTCCCCGGAAGAGTTCAAGCTCGCGTTCCGCAACCACGCGGCCGGGGTCGCACTGATCACCGCCGATCCGGGCACGGGGCCGGTCGCACTGACTGCGACCTCCGTCTTCTCGGTGAGCGCCGAGCCTCCGCTCTTCGTCTTCTCTCTGTCGTCCGCGTCGTCAAGCTCTCCGGCGATCCAGGCGTCCGAGACGCTTGTCGTGCACCTCCTCGATGCGAGTCAACTCGATCTCGCGCGACTTGGCTCGACCAGCGGGATTGATCGCTTCGCCGACACGTCCCTCTGGTCGCGGCTGCCCACGGGCGAGCCGTATTTCCCCGGGACGTCCGCGTGGATCCGCGGCACGGTGATCAACCGCATGGAGGCGGGGGCGTCGACGATCGTCGCCGTGCACGCCCTCGAGGCGCACGTGCCGGATGACTCCGAGGCCACGGCTCCGCTCGTCTATCACAACCGCACCTGGCACCACCTCGGCGAGCACTCCCGCCTGCGCTGAGTGCCGCCACTGCCGCCACGACTGTCCACAAGTTGTCGCACTCGGCACCCACTGCGACAACTTGTGGACAGTCGCTGACGCGCGGGGATACCCGGCGCCGCCGAGAAGCCGAAAGTTGTCGCACTCGGGGGTCGAGTGCGACAACTTTTGGACAGTGGCGGCAGGTCAGTGGGCGGCGGCAGGTCAGTGGGCGAGCACAGGTGCCGGAGACGCCAGCGCCGCGACTGCGACCGGGCGGCGGCGGCGGAACAGCAGCACCGTGAGCACCGCGCCAACCGCGTAGAAGCCCGCACCCCAGCCGTAGGCGACGGCGTAGCTCTGCACCGCGGCCTCTGCGGCGATCGTCGCCGTGACGGGAGCGTGCGACGCGAGGTAGTCCGTCACAGCCGTCGCGGCGAGGGTGTTCAGCAGCGCAGTCCCGATCGAACCGCCGACCTGCTGGCTGGTGTTGACCATCGCGGAGGCGACTCCGGCGAACTGCACATCCACTCCACGGGTGGCGGTCTGCATCGATCCGGGCATGATCGTGCCCATCGCGAGACCGAGCAGCATCAGCGCCGGCAGTACGTCGGCCGCGTAGCCGCTACCGAGGTCAAGGCGCGTGAGCAGCAGCATGCCGATGACACCGAGCACCATGCCGACAGGGACCATGATCTTTGGGCCGAGGCGCGGCAGCAACAGGTTGGTTCCGAGCTGCGCGGCGAGCACGAGCATCCCGATCATCGGGAGGAAAGACAGCCCCGTCTGGATCGGCGAGTAGCCGAGCGACACCTGCAAGTAATAGGTGACGAACAGGAAGATGCCGAACATGCTCGCTCCGGCGATGAGTACCGAGAGGTAAGCGGCACCGCGGTCACGGTCGAGCACGATCTGCAGGGGCAGGAGGGGATGGTCTGCGGTGCGCTGGCGGAGGACGAAGCCTGCCAGCAAGACGCCGGCGGCCACGAGCGGTCCCCAGGTGAGAGGCGAATCCCAGCCGTCGGTCTCGGCGTTCGCGAAGCCGAAGACGAGGCCGAAGAGCGCAGCCGAGACCAGTAGGGTGCCCGGCACGTCGAGCTGGGGGCGCGGGCCGGAGCGTTCGATCGGCGGCACGAAGACGATGGCACCGATCACGGCGACGATCGCGATGATTACGTTGATGTACAGGTTCCAGCGCCAGTCGAAGCTCTCGGTGAGCACGCCGCCGAGGAGCAGGCCGACGGCTCCTCCCGCACCGGCGATGGCACCGAACACGCCGAACGCGCGGGCGCGCTCCTTGGGGACAGTGAAAGTCGTGGTCAGCACGGCGAGCGCCGTTGGGGCGAGGAGCGCGCCGAACACGCCCTGGAGAGCGCGAGCGGCGATGAGCAGTTCGAAGTTCGGAGCCGCTCCGCCCAGGGCGGAGGCGATGGCGAAGCCGATCAGGCCGATCACGAAGGTGCGCTTGCGGCCGATCAGGTCGGAGAGGCGTCCGCCGAGCAGGAGGAGGCTGGCGAAGGCGAGGGAGTAGGCGGTCACGACCCACTGGCGGTCGCCGTCGGAGAAGCCGAGGTCGGCCTGCGCGGCGGGGAGCGCGATGTTCACGACGGTCGAGTCGAGCACGACCATCAGCTGGGCCAGGCCGACAGCCATGAGGGTCCACCAGCGGCGGTTCGAGGAAGCCGGAGCGGCGGTCGCCGGCTGCAGAGAGGTCTGTGTCATGCCAGCGACCATATACGAGACGCCGCAGTTTCGGAACTGCGTAGTTCTTCAATTAGCATGGTGTTCACACGGGGCCGGTCCGACCCACCGCCGAAACAGACAGGAGCAGCCGCAATGACGCCGCCCACTCCCCCCACCGCCTGCGAAACTGCCCGCCCGGGCCGCCGCCGCGACCCCAACCGCGACCTCGAGATTCTGACAGCCGCCCTCGATGTGCTCGCCGAAACCGGCTACGAGGGAATGACCATCGACATGGTCGCCGCCCGCGCCAAGGCAGGCAAAGCCACGGTCTACCGGCGCTGGGAGTCGAAGGCCGAGCTCGTCCTCGACGCGCTCGCCTGCCTCAAGGGCGCGGACCTGTCCGAAGAATCCCTTCCCGACACCGGCTCCCTCCGGGGCGATCTGGTCGCGCTGATCAAGCCGCACGCCATCGAGGACACCGAGCGGAAACTGCGCATCATGTCCGGAGTGGTCGCCATGATCTCTCAGGCGCCCGAGCTGGCGGACACGGTCCGCACTGTCATCGTCGAGCCGCGCGCGCGGGCGATCCGCTTTCTCCTGAATCGGGCGATTGCCCGCGGCGAAATCTCGGCCGACATCGACGTCGAGCAGCTGGCGCTGATCGCGCCCTCGATGACCGCCTACCGCGTGCTGCTGCTGCGGGAGCCGGTGAACCGCGACTACCTGATCTCGCTGGTCGACGCGGTGCTGCTGCCGGCGGCCGGAGTGCGCGCGTCTGTCTGAGCCCGGGCACCTGGCGGGCAACGGCGATGCCGTGCGCGGGCGGGGACGACGAAGGCCCGCCCCCCGGGACGGGGAGACGGGCCTTCAGTCACCGTGCAGACGAACCTAGTAGCGGTAGTCCTCGCATGCGTCGCCGGTGTTGTGTGCATCGAGGCCGGCGAAGTCGCCGTACCACTGCGCCCAGAACTCGAAGAAGTTCTGAGCCGCGGCTCGACTCGGGAAGTCCTTGCAGTCCTGATCCGCGGGACGGGGCAGTGCAGGTGCAGGCTGGTTGCTCTGCCACAGCGCACTACCCGAAGCGGAAGAGATCACGAGGTTGCCGTCGTTCTGCATGACCATCCGAGCGCCCGGGTTGCCACCGGTCGCCGACTGCCAGCGCACCCCGGAGGGCCCGTAAATCACAGCGTTGCCGTCGGACTGCATCTCGAGGCGGTTGCCGCCCCCGGACGTGCCGGTACTCCAGCGGACGCCGCCTCCCGAGTACACGACGAAGTTGCCATCGCCCTGCATGATCGCTTCGCTGCCCCCGTCGCTTGAACGCAGCCGCTGGTTGACGGTCAGGCGGTCGCCCCCCGGGAGCGTGTCGCTGACGACCGGAGACGGCAGGGTGTCACTCGCCCAGAGTGCCCGGCCCGAGGCGGAGGAGATCACGAGGTTGCCGTCGTTCTGCATGACCATCCGAGCGTCACTGTTTCCGCCCGTGCCCGACTGCCACAGCACACGGCCGTCCGTGGCGTAAATCACCGCGTTGCCGTCGCTCTGCATCACGAGGTGGTCACCCTCGCCCAGCGTGCCTGCGGCCCAGCGGACGCCCCCGCGCGCGTAGACCACGAAGTTGCCGTCGCTCTGCTGCATGGCGCGGGAGCCGCCGTCGGACGAGATGAGCTGCTGGCCGCGGTGCAGCTCGCTACCGCCCGCGAGGACATCGCCGATCACTGGCCCGGCCTGGTCGCTGCTCGCCCACAGAAGCCGGCCCGAGTCCGCAGAGACGACCAGGTTGCCGTCGTTCTGCATGACCAGCCGCGCCCCGGGGTTGCCCGAGGTGTTCGAAGCCCAGCGAATACCTCCGCCTGGCCCGTGGACGACAGCGTTGCCGTCAGACTGCATCTCGAGGCGGTTGCCCTCTCCGAAGGTGAGGGAACTCCAGCGCGCAACGCCATCGCTGTACACGACGAAGTTGCCGTCACCCTGCATCATCGAGCGTGAGCGGCCGTCCGGGGAGGTGAGCTGCTGACCTGCCGAGAGCGACCGGCCGCTCGCCAGAACATCCTGAGTCGCCGACTGCTCGCTGTCAGAACTCCACGCAGTCGAGGAGTCCGAGCGAACGATCACGAGCCGCCCGTCGTCGCGGATCATAGCCACCGCGCCGACAGTGCCTTCCGTCCCGGAACTCCAGAGTGAAGCGCCGTCTGCCGAGTAGACGACGAGGTTGCCGTCATCCTGCATTCGGAGGTAAGAGCCGACGCCCTGGGTCCCGGTGTTCCAGGCGGTGTGCCCGCTCGAGTCGTCGATCACGGTGTTACCGTCGCCCTGCATCTTCAGGCTGTAGGAGCCGTTCGCCGAGACAATCTGTTCTCCGGGGTCGAGATATTCGCCGGCGACAAGTGCGTTGGAGTAGGTTCGCGTGCCGCGCGCCTGAGCGGTCGGGGCGGTGGAGGAGGTGCCCGGAACGAACACGGACGCCGGCGAGTCGGAGACAGCGGCGGGCAGGGCAGAGGCGACTGGCGCGAGAGCGGCCGCTCCTCCGGAGGCGAGGAGGCAGGCGAGGGTGATCGCCGCCAGGCGGCGAGTGGGTGGCTGTGGCACTGGTGTTCCTTTCGAGAAGCGGTGTCTGCGGAACCGCTCAGGAGCGAGCGGAGCTTTTCATGCGCACGCATCGACCATCCGGCACTCGGACGCGGAACCATAAGACCCCGCCGCAACCCGTCGTTGTGCGTCATCTCAACAGCAGGGTCGTGGCCGCTTTTTGCCCGATACGACGTGGACTCACTATATGATCGCGGTAAACGCTGCGGCACATCCCGACACAACGGCGGCGCGATTTGACGGGACATCGGGTCCCATCTGGCCGGACCGCACTCCTCCGGGCCCCGCCCCCTGCCACTCGGCGACCGGGCGGCGCGGAGCGGGTCCGCGCGTCTCCTAAAATCGGAGCCATGTCGAAAGTGTTGAGCAGTCTGCCCGTGGGCGAGCGTGTCGGAATCGCATTCTCGGGAGGCCTCGACACATCCGTCGCCGTCGCCTGGATGCGCGAGAAAGGCGCCGTGCCCTGCACCTACACGGCTGACATCGGCCAGTACGACGAGCCCGACATCGAGAGTGTCCCGTCTCGCGCGGCGCAGTACGGTGCCGAGATCTCGCGCCTGGTCGACGCGAAGAGCGCGCTAGTGGAGGAGGGACTCGTCGCCCTACAGTGCGGCGCGTTCCACATCCGCTCGGGCGGCAAGACCTACTTCAACACCACTCCCCTGGGCCGCGCGGTCACCGGCACGCTGCTGGTGCGCGCGATGCGCGAGGACGGCGTGGACATTTGGGGCGACGGGTCCACCTATAAAGGCAACGACATCGAGCGGTTCTATCGCTACGGCCTGCTCGCGAACCCGCGCCTGCGCATCTACAAGCCGTGGCTCGATGTGCAGTTTGTCAACGAGCTGGGCGGCCGCACCGAGATGTCCGAGTGGCTCGTCGCCCGCGGCTTCCCCTACCGCGACGCCACCGAGAAGGCGTACTCGACCGACGCCAACATCTGGGGCGCTACCCACGAGGCGAAGCGCCTCGAAGAGCTCTCGAGCGGCCTCGAGTTGGTCGAGCCGATCATGGGAGTCGCCTCGTGGCGCGACGAGGTCGAGATCGCCTCCGAAGTCGTCTCGGTGCGCTTCGAGGCCGGCCGTCCGGTCGCGCTCAACGGCAGCGAGTTGTCGGATTCGGTCGCGCTCGTGCTCGAGGCGAACGCGATCGGTGGCCGCCACGGACTCGGCGTCTCAGACCAGATCGAGAACCGCATCATCGAGGCGAAGAGCCGCGGCATCTACGAGGCACCGGGCATGGCACTCCTGCACATCGCCTACGAGCGCTTGCTCAACGCGATCCACAACGAGGACACCGTCGCCCAGTACCACTCCGAGGGCCGCCGCCTCGGCCGCCTGATGTACGAGGGACGCTGGCTCGATCCGCAATCGCTGATGTTGCGCGAGTCCATCCAGCGCTGGGTGGGCTCCGCCGTGACCGGCGAGGTCACCCTGCGCCTACGCCGCGGCGATGACTACACAATCCTCGACACCACCGGACCTGCACTGAGCTACCACCCCGACAAGCTCTCGATGGAGCGAGTCGGCGACGCCGCGTTCGGCCCCGAGGACCGCATCGGCCAGCTCACGATGCGCAACCTCGACATCGCCGACTCCCGCTCGCGCCTCGAGCAGTACGCCGCGGCCGGGCTCGTCGGCGGGCCCACGGCCGAGCTGGTCGGCGAACTCGAGATCGGCGAGGCCGACGCGATCACCGAGGGCGGCGGCTCGGCGGCCGCCGATGCGCTCGGCCGGGCGACGGACCTCGCCTCCGAGGGCGCCGCCTTCGACGCCGGTACCGACTGACGCGGACCCCTGGGCCGGTGTTTCGCTGGACGCGGCGTCCGTCGTCTCCGGCGCTCGGTCGCGGCGCACGCTCGACGCCCCTGCGCACGCACGCCGCGGGACGCCACCGTGCATCCGGGCATCCGCCGAGTACCGCGGCATCCGCGGAGGGCTCCGCCTCGCGGAGGAGCACTCAGGGGGCGGCGGCACGCACCAGCGCGAGCGCCGCGTCCACCGTCGCGAGAGACTGCGCCGGATCGACGCGCGCCAGCACGAGCGCGGCCACCACCAGCGAGACCAAGACATCCGCCTGCCCGGACGCCCAGTCAGGCGCTTGCGGCCAGCGTGCCAGCGCACCGGCCCGCAGTGCACGGAGCAACTCCGCACGGTAGTCGGCGATCACGTCGCGCACCGCCTCGTCTCGCGCGATCGGCGCGCCCGCGGCGTTCAGGAGGAGACAGCCGCTGCGGGCCGAGAGGTTCCGCGCGTCGGCGAGCGCCGCGCGCAGTCCGATGAAGTAGTCCTCAAGGGCCGACGGCGATGCTCCGGAGGCAGCGACGAGGGGTACCAGCCGCGGCCGCACCACCTCGTCAAGGTAGCTCTGCACGGCGGCGTCGAAGAGCCCACGCTTGCTGGCGAAGGCGTGGTAGAGGCTAGAGCGGCCGAGCCCGGTTGCCGCTTCGAGTGCCGGGAGGGACGCCTCCTCGAAGCCGTTTTCCCAAAACACGGCGCGCGCGGCACGGACGACCTGCTCGGTCTCGAAGCCCTGCGTGCGACCCACGGTGCCTCCTCCTTGCCGGTGTCTCACGCCGCGCTGGCGCGATCCACTCGCCTCAGTATATTGTGCACTGGTCGTTACACAATCGGCCCGGAGCCCTCCGAGCCGCAGACATCGCCTGGAGGCCTCGTCGTGATCGCTCTCGGACTGGTGCTCGCCGCTCTCGCCGCGGCTCTGCACGTCTACATTTTCGTGCTCGAGTCGGTCCTCTGGACCACCCCCCGCGCGCGATCGACCTTCGGTACCACCGCGGGCGAGGCCGAGGCGACGAAGGACATGGCCTTCAATCAAGGCTTCTACAATCTCTTCCTCGCGATCCTCATCGCGGTCGGCATCATCGCCGTAGCGAGCGGAGCCACGGCGGTCGGCGCCGCACTGGTGTTCGCCGGCGCCGGATCAATGGTCGCCGCCGCGCTCGTCCTCCTCCTCTCCGCACCCACCAAGCGGCGCGCCGCGCTGACCCAAATGACCCCGGGGCTTCTCGCGGTGATCGCGCTCGCGGTCGGCCTCGCGCTCTAACACCTCTCCGCTCCATTTCCATTCCGAAAGGCTCCATGACCTCCGTCACCAGCACCCAGATCCAGCTCGCCCGCCGCCCCGACGGCTGGCCCGTTGCGGAAGACTTCCGCACGGCCACCGTCGAGTACGGCGACCCCGCCGCCGGCGAGATCCGCGTCGAGAACGCCTTCCTCTCGGTCGACCCCTACATGCGCGGCCGGATGAACGACGTGAAGAGCTACACCCTGCCCTTCGCGCTCGGCGAGACCATGACCGGCGGGGCGGTTGGCCGGGTCACCGTCTCAGACGACCCGGCGTTCCCCGTCGGCAGCGCGGTCCTGCACCAGCTCGGTTGGCGCGACATCGCACAGGCGGAGTCGTCGCAGTTCCGCGTCGTCCCCGAAATCCCCGGCGTCCCGCTCTCCCTCCGCCTCGGGATTCTCGGCATGACTGGCCTCACGGCCTACGTCGGTCTGACCGCGATTGCCGGGATGAAGGAGGGTGACACCGTCTTCGTCTCGGGCGCCGCGGGGGCGGTCGGCTCGGCAGCGGGTCAGATCGCGCGCCTACTCGGCGCGAAGCGCGTCATCGGATCCGCGGGCTCGGCCGAGAAGGTCGCGCTACTGAGGGACAAGTACGGCTACGACGCCGCCTTCGACTACCACTCCGCCCCTGTGCGCGAGCAGCTGACCGAGGCCGCGCCCGATGGGATCGACGTCTACTTCGACAACGTCGGCGGCGACCACCTCGAGGCGGCTCTTGATGCCTTCCGCGACGGCGGGCGCGCGGCGCTGTGCGGGGCGATCGCTGGCTACAACAGCACCGAGAAGACGCCGGGCCCCGACAACATGGCGACCATCATCACCCGCGGGCTGACCCTGCGCGGCTTTACGCTCTCGGGCTACCTCGACCACGCTCCGGAGTTCAACCGGCTGATGGCCGGCTGGTTCGCCGAGGGGCAGATCGCCTACGACGAGACGGTCGTGGACGGCATCGACCACGCGGTCGACGCGTTCCTCTCGATGATGCGTGGAGGCAACACCGGCAAGATGGTCGTCCGTCTCTAGCTCGTATGGTCGGTGCGAGGAGGCTGCGCCCACCGAGGCGTAGCCGTCAGGACAGCATGTCCCCGCGGGTGGGACAGCTGTCGCTGATCCAACGCCCCGACCGCCGACCGCGGTGGCAGACTGCGCAGATGAGCATGTTCTCGTCTCGGATGGTCGCCCCAGCGCTGGCGGCAGCAGCACTGGCTCTCCTTCTCGGCGGCTGCGCGGGCACTGGTGGTACCACGCTGAGGAGCCCCCTCCCGACGCCGAGTACCGCGACGGGCGCACCGACGCCGACGCCGACGGTCACGGTGACCGTCGCGGCCACTCCCGAGGCAACCGCATCGCGCGCCCCAGCGTCCTCCCCCGCCGCGTCGACGAGGCGCTGCCAGGGATCCGACCTAGCGATGGAGTACCGGCCCGACCCCGAAGCGTCCGGCGCCGGCAGCAGCGCCTTCGACCTGGTGCTGACCAACACCGCGTCGGTCGCGTGCGCACTGGTCGGCATCCCCGGCGTCTACGCCACCGATGCCGGCGGCACTCGGATCAGCGCGGTCGCCGACGCCTCCGGGCCGAACCCCGATGGCCCGGTCGATCTCCTCCCCGGTGCGCGAGCGAATGTCCGGATCGCCTGGCACTCGCCCGGCGCGTACGGCTGCACGGTCGGCACCTCCGCGTACCTGGTCGCTGAAGTTGTGGATGCCGCGGACGGCGCGGTCCGCGCGCCCGCCGAGCTGGAGGTCTGTACCGACGGCACCGTGATGATGGACGCCTCCGCCTACACTCTCCTCTGAGGCCGCCGCGCGACCCCTTGACCGGGGCTTGGTCGACCCGCCAACCTCGCATGACACGTTCCGAACCCATCCGGAGGTCACTATGAAGGTCGGCTCGCTCATTCTCCGTCTCGCCGTCGGCGGGCTCTTCGTCGGTCACGGGCTGCAGAAGCTGCGGGGCTCATTCGGCGGCCCCGGTCTCGACGGCACCGAGCAGATGATGACAAGCCTCGAGCTGCATCCGGCCCGTCGCAACGCGGTCGCCGCGGCTGTTACCGAGACGGCCGGAGGAGCCGCCCTCGCGCTCGGGGCCGCGACTCCGCTGGCCGCCGCCGGCCTGATCGCGACGATGGTGACCGCGGTGCGCAAGGTGCACTGGAGTAACGGCCTCTGGAACACGGGAGGCGGCTGGGAGTACAACGGCGTGCTGGTCGCCGCAGTGGCCGCGATCGTCGCCGACGGACCCGGAACGCTCTCGTTCGACGCACTGATCGGCAAGCGGAAATGGGGAGCCGGCTGGGCGCTGTTCGCCCTCGTCGGCGGCGCCGCGGCCTCGACGGCGCTGATCGAGGCAGGCCGTCGCGCTGCCCCGGTCGAGGGCGTCATCGCGGCGGACGACCCCGAGCCGGACGGCGACGGCGCGGCAGACTAGTCGCGTCCTCGTCACTCGGCCGCAGCGAGGAGGTGAGCGGCCTTGGTGTCGTTGCTCGGCGGTGAGCGACAGCGGTGCGCGACAGCGGTGCGCATGGCTGTCCGTCCTGTTCGCGCGGCGTCAGCATTCAACGCACCGACCGCAGGTGTCGCGGTGGGAGTGATCGAACCAGCGGTTCGTAGCTGACGCCGCGCCGCGGTAGCGTCGAAGCCGTGACCGATCAGATCAGCGCCTCCGAACTCGCCGCCTCCGAGTCGGGCGACGCGGACGCGCTCGCGCTGTGGCAGGCCGCCGTCGATCGCCGTGACGCGCAGGACGATCCCGATGGCGTGGTGGAGCGGATGCGCGTCCTCGCCGCCCGCTACCCGGGCACCGACGGGGTCGCCGCGTTCGAGCTCGGTGGCGCCCTGGACAGCGCCGGACACGAGGCGGAGGCGGCGGTCGAGTATGAGCGCGCCCTCGCCGCGGGCCTCGATGAGGAGCGACGCGCGCGCCTGACGATCCAGTACGCCTCCACCCTGCGCAACCTCGGCCGCACCGACGAGGCGATCGCCCTGCTGGCCGGAGCCGCGCCGCACCCCGCGGTCGGCGCCGCACGCGAGGTGTTCCTCGCACTCGCCCTGCACAGCGCCGGGCGCGCGGACGAGGCGCTGCGCACCGCGCTGGAGGCCCTGGCGCCGGCCCTCCCCCGGTATCAGCGGTCCGTTCGCGCGTACGCCGCCGCCCTGACGGACGGTGCGGACGAGGAGTAGCGCGCCGGTCGCCCTCCCCGCCCGTCGGCTCAGCCCTCGAGCAGCACCGCGTCGATCTGGCCTATCGCCTGGCGCATACCCTCCTCCATCCCCATAGACACCATCTGCTCGAGTTGCTCGCGCGACTCGAAGCTGCTGCGGATCGTCATCCGCGTGTGGCCCGGAGCGATGTCGTCGAACGTGACGGCGGCGCGCGTGATCCCCATCGCATCGATCGGAACACCGTGCTCGTCGGCGAAACCGTCCTCGAACTCGAACAGCGTCGGCTCCTCCACTCGGGTCACGCGCCACCAGCCTCGAGCCATTTCGCCGTCGGGCCCAGTCATCGCATAACTGCTCTGACCACCTTCGACGGGCTCGTGGCGCTCGAAGGTGGCGGGCCAGGTCGGCGGACCCCACCAGCGCTCGAGCTTGCGCGGATCGGTCCAGAGAAGCCAGACGCGGTCGACGCCCGCCTCGAACTCCGCAGTGATGGTCAGAGTCAGTTCTTCGACGTCCTTGACGGACTCCAGCACGGTCATCGTGCGTCTCCCTCTCCTCGGTCCCCGAAAGCCGGCCGGCTCCCGGACGCTCGTTCCTCGTTGTCGAGGAGCTCGGCCATCCGGCGGATCCTCCCCGTGCAGAGCTTCTCGTAGTCCTCGAGCAGGCGGGATGCGCGGCGCACCACGACCTACAACCATGTGGTTGGAAAATAGGGCGCGCCCCCAGTCTTTGCAAGAGGTGCGTCTGTTCTTGCCCAAGACGCTCGTCGTCTCAGACGGTCACCGCGGCAAGCGCCTCGGCAGCGGCGTCGAGCACCCACTCCGGTAGCTGCCGAGTCTCGAACACAGATGCGTAGAGCTGAGCCATCGAGTTCGCGGGATCAAGCCTCCGTGCCTCGTCGAGGTGGAGCCCCGCGAGGCTCGACACGCCCCGCGCCCACCAGCACCACGCGAGCACGGTGAGCACCGGCGACCGCGCCTGATCGGGCGCGAGTGCCGCGGCGCGGGCGAGCAAGCCGGTCGCCACCACCAGGCGGTCGCGGTCCGGGGCCGGCCCGGTCCCCAGCATCACCATCGATGCCTCAAGATCGTGCTCGTCGCTCGACCGGGCCAGATACTCCCGACCAGCGATGTCCGACACGGTCTCACCCAGTATTGCGCTCAGAGCGTCGAGCCGTGACTGGCGCAGCTTCTCCTCCGCACCTAGCTCGGCCCCGCGGGCGATCTGCAGAGTGACCTGATCACGCAGCGGTGCTGACTGCAGGATCCGGATGATCAAGCCCTCGCGGCGAGGGTTGTGCGGCCCGGTGAGCCAGCTCTCGACAAGCGGCACGGTGTCCGGAATCAGGGGAGGCCGGTCGAGGACCTGGGCCACGATCGCCCGGTCAGCCTCGTCGACCGCGGGGAGAGCGGCCAACGCGGCGAGATCGAGCGGGTCATCGGCGACCGCCCTCGCGAGCACCCCGGTCTCGCTCCGCTCAATCTCGAGGAGCGGGCGCGGCTGTCGGCACTCCGACGGCTCGGTGTAGCGGCCCCAGCCGTCGCCCGCCACGCACGCCACAGCGACAATGCCGAGCTGCGTGCGCTCGAGCCGACGCAGCACCGCACGTCCGAGGTCGAGCAGAGGGATGCCCCGCGACTCGGCGTAGGTCGCGCTGGTGTAGAGCACGACCAGCGCCGCGGTCGCACGCGGCATCGTCTCCATCATGGCCGTGCAGCCCCGCGCGAGTGCCTCGACCTCCGCTCGGTGCAGGCGCTCGGGAATCGGGATGCGGAAGCCACCGCCAGCACGTGTGCCGAGGAACGGCACCACGATCAAGGACTCCACCGGTCGGATGCCAATCATGGAGGGGACCGCGGCGAGGAGGTCCTGGAGTTCGCCTGCGCGGACGACCTCGGGGTCGCGCCGACGGCGGACGGTGGACGAGTGGGCGGGGAACGAATGGGCGGGGATGCGGTGAGTCGATGTCATGTCCGACACCCTCCTCCGCCGGCTTGGTGCGCGAGAGAACGGAGCGCGATCCGTGGAGAGCTCGAGCGGATCCGCACCTGTGGAGGAGCCTCAGACCCCCGAGCCCGCACCCGCGCAGCGCCGTGACACCGCCGCAGGAGCAGGCCGCACTACCTTCGCCAGCGGCCGTCCCTTCGCGAGCTCATCGAACCCGGTAAGCCAGCCACACCGCCTCGTCCACGTCGGCCCGCCTGCGGCCCTTCCGCTCCGCCTGTGCCACGTCGTGCGGATACACGTCCAAAGGCCGTGGTGAAAAACTTGCTCATGGCCAGGGAGAGTACTCGCGGGCACCGCCGCGCGCGATCGGCACGGCGGGTGCTGCCGCCGCACTATTCTTCGGAGTGGCCTCCGCGCCTCTGCCCCGCCTTCGACAGAAAGAGTGCCCGTGAGCGTTCTGCGCACCAAGTCCGTCGAGCAGTCCATCGCCGATACCGATGAGCCGGAGTACCGGCTCAAGAAATCGCTGACGGCTCTTGACCTCACCGTCTTCGGCGTCGGAGTCGTGATCGGCGCCGGGATCTTCACGCTGACCGGTCGCGCCGCGCACGACATCGCCGGTCCCGCGATCGTGCTCAGCTTCGTGGTGGCCGCCTTCGCCTGCGCCCTCGCCGCGATGTGCTATGCCGAGTTCGCCTCCACGGTGCCCGTCTCCGGATCCGCCTACACCTTCTCCTACGCCTCCCTTGGCGAACTGGTGGCCTGGATCATCGGCTGGGACTTGATCCTCGAACTCTTTCTCGGCGCAAGCGTGGTTGCTCAGGGCTGGAGCGCCTACCTCGGCTCGCTGCTGGAGCAGCTGGGCATCGTCCTGCCACCCGCGCTCTCCTACGGCGGAGCGATCGATGTGCCGGCGATCCTCCTGGTCCTCGCCCTCGGCGCACTCATGACGGTCGGCATCAAGGAGTCGCTGCGCGTCAACCTCGTGCTCGTCGCGATCAAGCTCTTCATCGTTCTCTTCGTGATCATCGCCGGTCTGCAGTTCATCGACACGGCGAACTACTCACCCTTCATCCCCGAGGCTGCACCGTCGCAGTCGGCCTCCGGCCTCACCCAGCCGCTCCTCCAGTTCCTCTCGGGCATCGAGCCTGCGACCTTCGGAGTCGGCGGCATCATCGCCGGCGCGTCGCTCGTCTTCTTCGCCTACATCGGCTTCGACGTCGTCGCGACCACAGCGGAGGAAACCCGCCGCCCTCAGCGCGACCTGCCGATCGGCATCATCGCCTCTCTGATCATCTGCACCGTCCTGTACTGCGCCGTCGCCCTCGTGGTAACCGGCATGGTCCCCTACAACGAACTCGACCCCTCCGCCGCCCTGGCCAACGCCTTCTCGTACCACGGGGAGACCTGGATGGCGACCGTGATCTCGGCCGGCGCAGTCGCCGGTCTCACCACTGTCGTTCTCACACTGATGATCGGAGCGACGCGCATCATCTTCGCGATGGCCCGCGACGGGCTGCTCCCCCAGCGCTTAGCCGCGGTGCACCCGCGCCTGCGCACGCCGTGGTTCACCTCGGTCATCGTGACGATCGTCGTCGCCCTGCTCGCGGGGCTCACCCCGATCGGGGTGCTGGAGGAGATGGTGAACATCGGCACGCTGTCAGCGTTTGTGCTGGTCTCGATCGGCGTCATCGTCCTCCGCCGCAAACGCCCGGACCTCCCGCGCGGCTTCCGAGTCCCGTTGAATCCGTGGTTGCCCCTGCTCTCGGCCCTGATCTGCATCTACCTGATGCTCAACCTCTCCGTCGAGACCTGGCTGCGCTTCCTGATCTGGCTGCTGGTCGGCTTCGCGATCTACTTCACCTACTCGCGCCGCCACGCGAAGATCGGGAAGTAGGGCTCACCCCGCCAGGCCCACCTTCGGCCGCGCCCACGAGCGGCCGCGGGTGTCCTTGAGAATGTCGTACTCCACCTCGACGTGCGGCTCAATGGCGCTGTACTTGTCGTTCGGAGCGCCAATGACCAGCTGGAAACCCAGCCCGCGCCAGGCCCCAATCGCGCGCTTGGTGAAGTGCGCGTCCGCCTTGATCAGAGCCTCGTCCATGAAGACCGGGGCGTAGCGAGGGCGGTCGGCCCCGGCGTCCCCGAGCTGATAGCGCAGCGCGGCCCCGACGATGAACGCGATCAACTCCTGTGACTCCCCACCCGACTTCTCGCCGATGTGGTCGTAGAGCGCGACGTGCTCGCGGGTGACGGCATCAACGCGCTCGGCGCTGACGCGGACGTGGTTGCGCACGTCGACGAGATCGCCGAAGTCGGGCGCGGTGCGCCGCAGCCGCTGGATGAGTCGCGACATGCGCCGGTAGACCTGCTCGCGCTCCTCCTCCGTCGACACCGCCTGGATCTGCGCGCGCACGTCGCGGAGTTCGCGGCGGAAGCGCCGACGCACCTCCGACTGGTTCTCGCGGGTTGTGATCTGGAGACGGTGAGCGTCGTCGGAGAACGGCAGATCCTGCATGATCACGTTGATCGGCTCTATCCGCTCCCGGATTTCGCGGAGCGAGCGGCCAAGAGTGGAGTCGAAGCTGGTCAGGTCGTTGCCGGAGAGAGTGAGCAGGCTGTCACGCCACTCACTCTCGAGCCGGTGCAGGCCGCTTGTCTCGAGCGCGTCGAGCAGGCGCTCGAAGTCGCCCGCGGAGGTGTCGGGGTCGGCGAGCAGGTTGGGGTTCGGCCAGCGGTCGAGGAACCCTGCCATGATCCGACCGGCGCTCTCGCGCTGCTGCTCGTGCGCGTCCGCGGCCGATCGACGGTCCTCCTCAAGCCGCTGAGCCGCCGTCGCGAGGGCCGCATCGAAGCGCACCAGCACGTCCTTCGCGCTCCCGGATGCCGCGGCGTCGGTGAGCGTGAAGCGCGCGTCAAGGAACGCGCGCTGGTCATCGTCGAGCTCGCGCTCGGCGCGCTGTGCCGCGTCGAGCGTCGCCTGGCTCGCGTCCACGTCATCGACGACCATCGCCCACTCCGCCTCGATGCGCTCGCGCTCGACGCCGGCGCGCGCGATCTCCTGTCGCAGGCGCTCGATGCGCGTGCGCAGGTCGGCGATCTGCTCCTGCAGCCCGGCGAGTTCCGGAGTGGCCGCCGCCACCTCGACGCCCACGACGCTCCATCGCTCCTGCTCGGCAAGCAGCGACTCGACATCCACCTGATCCCAGGTGATGCGCGCAACGCGGGCGAGCCGGGTCAGGCGGTCATCGAGCGCGTCGAGCGCCTCCTCCGCCGCCTGCGCCCTCGCGATTGCGGCAGCGCTGCGGGCGCGTGCCGTCGCGACCAGAGCGCCGAGTTCGCTCACACGCCGCGCATTCGAGAAGCCGAGGACGTTGGCTGCGCCATGCCCGCCGTGCGCGCCGCGCTTTCCCTGCGAGAGCTGACCGGCGAGGGTCAGCGCGAGCCTGTGCCGGCCCAGCTCGTCCGCCCGGTCCACGCACACGAAGCCGAACCGGTCTTCGAGGCGGTCCTGCAGCCAGCCAGTGAAGGGGGTGACCCGATAGTCCAGGCGGCCGGGCAGGGTCTTCGGATCGAGACCGCGCACCTCCTCGAGCCCGCTCTGCACGCCCTCGTAGCGGAGTCGGAGGGGGAGCCGAACCGCGTCGATGGCCGCGCGGAAGCGCTCGAGGTGGGTGACGTCGATCATCAGCGTCGTGGCGAATCCGCCGAGGGCGAGCGTGAACGCCTCGCGCCACGGCTCGAACTCGGCGCGAACCTCGATTAGCTCGCCGACGAAGGGCAGGTCGTCGATGCTGAGCCCCGCCGCCGCCGCGATCCGCTCGCGCGCCTCGTGCAATGGCCTCGGAATGCTGTCGCGGCGCTGTGCGGCGGCGCGCTCCTCCGCTTCGAGCTCGGCGAGGTCGCGAGCCGCGGCCTTGCGCTCGGCCACCGCATCGGACCAGGTCGCGCGGGCGTCCCGCTTCGCCTCCGCAGTACCCGTGCTGTCGATGGCACTCGCCACAACCGCCTCGAACTGCTCCCGCGTGGTCTCCGTCACACCGAGCGCCCGCAGATCCTCGTCCAGCCGCGCTCGGTTCTCCCGCACCGTCCCGAGGCGTCGCTCGACGTCGCGGAGCTCACGCTGCGCCGTCTCGAGCCGATCCCCTCCGGAGACGCGAAGTACCTCAGCGAGCCCGTCACGCTCCGTCTCCGCAGCCTCAGCGAGTGCACGCTTCTCCCGCAGCAGGGCATCGACCGCTCGGGTACGGTCGCGCAGCTCGGCCTCGACGTCGCGCAAAAGGCCGAGCCGCTGCTCCGCCCGCCAGACCGCGGCCGGGGAGACGGAGGCGTCGAGGTCGCCGAGCGCGTCGATCAGACGCACGCGCTCAGCCGAGGCGGCCATGCGCAGGCGGAGTCCGCGCAGCGGTTCGAGCGCCGCGACCTGGTGCCTGGCGGTGAGCATCCGGAGCCGTGTGCTCTCCAGCTCATCGAAGTGCGCGACGACCGCGTCGGCGGCGGCAAGGGTCTCGGGTTCCTCCAGCACGAGCCGCTTGTAGAGGTCATCGACCGTGGTGATCTGCTGGCCGGCCTGGATGCGCGCGAGTAGGCTCATCGCCTTCGATCCCGCGCCCGCCGCGCCAATGCCGAGCACCGCGTGCAGGCGCGCCGAAAATTCGCGGTCGGTGGCCAGCGGATCCAGGCCAGCCGCGCGCAACGACGCGTCCGAAAGCCGGTGCGCGGCCGCCGCCTGCAGCGTGCCGAGGTCGATCGCGCCCTCGGCCGTCGCGCGGACGCGCACGGTCTCCTCGAGCACGCGCGCTCCGGCGGGCACATACCAACCGCGGAGGGCGCTGAAGCGCGTGCCGTCGTGGTCGACCCAGGTCATCGCGACGGCGGTCCAGGTGTCGGAACCGTCGCCGCGGAGAACGCGCATGGCCGTCCCCTCCTCCGTGCGCGACTCGTCGAGCTTGCCGCGGGCGTAGGACAGTATGTTCCGCTGGTCCTCGCCGCGCGGCCGCCCCGTCACTCCACCGTTGGAGGCGCCATTGAACGGCGCGGTGTGCGGCATCATCAGGGCGATGTAGGCGTCCATCAGTGTCGATTTGCCGGAGCCGGAGCCGCCGCAGAACAGCGTCGCGCCGGGCGAGAAGCGCACCCGGTGGGCGCCGTCGTAGCCGCCCCAGTTGACCAGTTGCAGGTCCTCGGCGAGCCACTGCTGCCCGCGCGAGGCGGCGGGGATGAGTCCAAAGAGGGTCTCGAGCATCGTCATCGGGGGTCGTCCTCCTGGTCCGGGGCGGCGGAGTCGTCGGAGTGTTCAAGCGAGTCCGCGGGGTCGAAGGGATCAGCGCCCTCGTCGGAATCGCCGCGATCCACCGCACCCGAGCCGCCCTGCGCCTCCTCGCGCCCGCGCAGCCAGTCGCTCAGCTCCCGCAGCTTCGGCGCGCTCAACACAATCTCCACGACCGGGCTGATCCGGTATCGCCCGGCCGACTCCTCCTCGACGATCCCATCCCGGCCCAGGCGCTCCAGCGCCTTCCTCACCATCCGCTGCCGGCGCGCCGTGTCCCGCTCGGCGTCGGCAAAGTAGCTGAGCACGGTCTGCTCGACCTCCTCGACATCCACTCGCGCCGACGGCTCCCCCGCCGCCGACTCCCGTTGGTGCACCGTGCGCAGGTGCACGAGCACCAGCGTCTCGGCTCGCGTGTAGGGCAGATCACGCAGCAACACCGGCATCTCGATCTCGTCGGAGCGCACCTGCTGCTTGTACGCGACTCCGCGCTCATGGTCGACAATCAGCCGGACGAACACGTCGTTGAGCCGCGACTCGACCAGCTGCCGATGCTCCAGCAGCACGGCCCACTGCTCCCGGTGGCGGTCGGCGAGGAGGAACCGTCGCTGCAACACGTGCACCAGGACGCGGCGCACCTCGGCGTCGAGGACACCGCGGTCGCCCGGGAAAAGCTGGTCGGGGTCCTCCTCCATCGCCACGGGCGCGATGAACGGATCGACGGCGGATTCCTCGGTCGCCGCCGAAGCCTCGGTCGCGGCACTCTCAGTCATCCTCGGTCTCCTTGTCGATATGGGCAGTGATGGAGCCGAAGGCGAAGCGGCGGGTCGTCCCGTCGGGTCGGCGGGCGCGCACGACCGAGTAGCCGTCGGCCTCACGGAGGCCCGTGCGGTGCACGATCTCGAGCAGACCGAGCAGGTCGACGGGACGGCGTGTCTCCTCCGGTGCAGCGCTGAACGCGTCGCCGAGGTCGAACTCGTCGCCGAGCCCCGCGATATACGCCTCCAGCTCGGCGTAGCGCGGACCGCCCCACGCACGGCTGTCCTCGTCAACGAACTCCGCCGCACCGTCGTCGTCGGTGAGCGGAGCCGGTCCGTCGGCCGGGCGCACATCGCCCAGAGTCTGGCGAAGGTGACCGATCGCGGCGACGGGTAGGTGCCGCAGCGGCACGACCGGTGCATCCGAGGCCGTCCACTCCTGCAGGCCCGCCATTACCTCGCGCAGCAACTCGTCCACCTGCCGATCGCGGGCAGGATCGTGAGTCCTCACCTGTCCGGTAATCACATGGGAGGCGCGCCGCTGGGCGGTGAGAACCTCCTGCACGCCCAGCTCCACTCGCCGACCGATCGCGCTAAGCTCCGCCCGCTGGGCAGGATCCATCAGGCGCGAGAACGGCTGGACGAGGACCGTGTGCAGCTGCTCAGCGAGCGCGTCGATCCGCTCGGGGTCGCCGAGGAGCCGCAACGCTCCCGCAAAGGCGCGCCCCTCGCTCGTGGACTGCATCACGTGCTGACCGCGCTCGAGGTACTCGCGCAGCACCTCGCCGGTGGGCCGAACGTCGCGGCGGAGATCGGCAACCACGTCGCGCTGCATCGCCTTGATGGACTCCGCCACGCGGGCGAAGTCGGCCGGTAGCTCGCGCGCCAGATGCACGACGTTCTCGGCCTCCTCGAGCAGTTGCTCGTCGTCGGCGGGTTCGATGCCGCCGCCCTCCTCGAGCGCGACGATCTCGGCGTCCAGGCGCGCCCGTTCCTCGCGGAGTCGCACCAGGCGAGTGACCGGATCGGAATCGACGTCGGCAGCCAGTCGCTCGACCGCCTCCAGCAGCGTGCGAACGCGCGAGTTCGAGACGCGGGTGCGACCGCCGCCCGTGCGCCCGGTGATCTCGAGGGCGCTCACGGCGTGGGCGCTGAGACGGTACACCTCGGCTTCACCCTCGATCTGCGGCACCAACCAGCCGACGCGGACCCAGTACCGGCACACCTCGCGCGCCGTGCCGTTCGGCAACGCCCGCTCCCCCTCGTCATAGCCGGAGGCGCGCAGCTCATCGAGGATCTCACCGACCTCGGCGTGCACGTCCGAGACCGCGACGACCTGCCGGTCCACGGTAAACACGAGCGAGAGGGCGGCGACAACGAAGGGGGCATAGCGCCCGTGGAGGAGGTCGAGAGTCGGCGTTCGGAAGGCGCCGAGCGAGCGCAAGTAGGCGGCCTCGGCGCGGGAGTTCGACATCGCCCTCCAGGATAGGCGGAGGGGCGGGGGTGCGCGGACGGGCGCACGCCAGCGTCGCGCCTCTGCCCTCGGAGACCTGGGCCTTCGTCGACCTGGGGCTCTGCGAGCGAGCGTCAAGACCGCTGCGGCAGGCGGCCGCACTATCGGGACCGTTTGCGCCGCTAATGGAGCGCACGCGCCGCGAACGCACCCTGCCAGCGCGCTGCGGCAAGTCGTGGCGCCGTGTATGAATGAGTGTCATCTTTCATCCGGCGCTCCCCACCGTGTCTGAACCGACGTCAGATTCACCGCATCCTCGCACCCAGACCTCGCGTCGATTAACCAGCAAGTCCCGTTATGTCGCTGCATACTGACGTTAATGTAGTCGCGATGGATCTGCGGCATTACGGCGAAGATGAAGCTGCACCCTGGATCGAATCCTGCACAGACGAAGAATTCGTTCGCGTGTGCAACGTCGCAGATTTTGTGCTCTTCTTCGGTCCCACGGCCGCGTCGGGAGGGTCAATGCTGATCGCCAAGGCATGCGCGATTGCGGCAATGTATATCTACGAAGGGGCACCCAGACGACTCAACCGCAATCGGAGAGATCTTAAACGCGCTCTTCCCGATCGGTCTCGGTGGCAGGAACGACGGACCAATGATCTCGTTATGAAGACACTTCCCACGTACGAGGGCGTGAACGATGACTTCGTTAAATTCTGGGCCGAAGACCCAGCCAATGCACTGAACTCCCGTGATAGATTGCGCGCACTCTGGAAAGTCGGAACCCCGTGAGTCGGGTCGCCGCCCCCGATGAGCTTGGTGAGGCCACTGCGCCTACCGCCGCGAACGAGATCTGACCCGCAACACCATCTCCCTCGCCAGATGCCGATAGTTCACCGCTCTCCCGAATACGGCGAAAATGGTACTCCGGGCGTTACCCGCAACTACCGGCCAGCCGTAGTACGTCTTTGTCCCGACTGGCATCCTCATTACGAGAAGCACCTCTGAAGCACAGCGATCTACTGCGACCGACGAGGTCCGACCCGGAGGGTGACCTCGCTACAGATGCGCTCGATGAACTCTCCACTGGACCCGGCGGTGTCAAGTCGTCTAAGTAACGGTGTGGTCGGTGAGGATTTTCTCGAATGTCTCGCGTGGTGTTCGGAAGCCGAGGGTGTGGCGGGGTCGGTCGTTGAGTTCGTCGGCGATGGCGTCGAGGTAGGACTGATGGTTGGTGATCTCGACGCCTTGGGGCAGGTATTCGCGGATCAGCCCGTTGGTGTTCTCGTTCGAGGGCCGCTCCCACGGGGACCGCGGGTGCGCGAAGTAGACGGGCAGCTCGGTCGCGAGAGTGAGCTGCGCATGGCGGGCCATCTCGGTGCCCTAATCCCACGTCAGCGAGCCGCGGAGGTGCGCGGGCAGGTCGCTGTTCCGGTCGATGAGGGCGTCGGCGACGCCGTCGGAGCAGGCCCAGGATGATCCCGTAACGCGAATGCCGTTCCAGCACAGTGATCGCGGCCGTCCTGCCGTGCGCTCCAATGATCAGGTCGCCCTCCCCCGCCCCGGGAAACCGCCGATCCATCGCCTCCTCGGGCCGGTCATCGATAGACACCATGCCCACGATGCGCCCGACTGCGCCCCACCCCAGACCAACTCGTCCCAGATACACTTGTTTCGACTGCTTCGATTGTTTCGATGAGGAGGACGGTCCGATGAGCGACATCGCAACGCTGGTGCCCGATCCGGCAGACACCGAGCTGTCGGCGTCCGCCCTGCGCGGGCTCGACGCCGCGCTCGGCACGGAGGGGCCGGTCCGGCTGCGACTCGGCGATCAGGCCGGCGAGGTGGAGGTGCCCCGGTCCGCGTTGGCCGCGCTGGCGCAGGTGCTCGACAGCTTCGCGCACGGCGAGGGCGTGACGGTTCTTCCTGCGCAGGCGGAGCTGACCACTCAGCAGGCCGCCGATGCGCTCCACGTGTCACGCCCGTTCCTGATCGGGCTGCTCGACGCGGGGCAGATCGAGTACCGCACGGTCGGCACCCACCGCCGCGTCAAGGCCGCGTCGCTGATCCACTACCTACGCGACGACGACGCACGTCGCCGGTCGGCAGCCGACGCGCTGACAGCGGAGACTCGCGAGTTCGGATTCGCCTGATGCCGGTGGTCGTTGTCTACGACGCCAACGTGCTCTACCCGTCCACTCTGCGGGATCTGCTGATCCGCGTCGGCCTCGCGCGACTGGTGCAGCCGAAGTGGACGGATCGGATTCTCGATGAGGTGTTCCACAACCTGCGCGCCAACCGCCCCGACCTCGACCCCGCACGCCTGGGTCGCACCCGCCGTCTGATGAACGACGCGATCCGTGACGTGACGGTGACCGGCTACGAACACCTGATCGACCAGCTCGACCTCCCCGACGCCGACGACCGGCACGTCGTGGCCGCCGCGATCCACGCCGAAGCCCAGGTGATCGTCATCCGAAATCTCCGCGACTTCCCCTCGGAACGGTTGAAGACGTGGGGCGTGGAAGCGCAGCATCCCGACGACTTCCTCACCAAGCTGCACCAAGACCGCCCGGATGCGCTCGGCGGGATCGTCGCCGCAATCGCCGCGGCATGGGACGACGGTGCCGAACCCGGTGACGTGCTCGACCGTCTAGCAATCGACGCGCCCGGCACGGTCGCTTTTATACGCCAGGCAATCGGGGATCACGAGTGAAGCCGCTGAGCAGCTCGTCAGCACCTTCACACGACGCGAAGGTAGTGACTGCTCTCAGCACGAGCGACCGTCGACACCTCCATTGGGAGACGACGGTTCCGATGAGCGGTCAGGGATGGACTTCGGCGCACTCGTGGGGTCGGTCGTAATCGGCCCGTCGCCCTCGGCGCCGGGCGACCGCCACTCGTATGCAGGCACGGAGCAGCAGTACTACAGTGACTGGCCCGTTCACGATCAGCTTGATCGATTTACACGCGCAAAAAACTGGCGAATCCTCCACACCGACTACCGGCGACCCTTTCCTACCTTCACCCAAACAATCTCGGCGGTCGTGGCACTTCACTTTCTCAAACAAGCCGCGCGAATAAGCCTCCATGGGTGCTCTACGCTCCGGCAGACTACGACCCCTCCTACTCGACAGGAACCACGTACTCGGCATGGACCTCCATAGCATGCGGCTTTTCGTCCCGCGTAGCCCCTCAGGACACCACCATGAGCGCTGGAGGGCCGGGTACACAAACAATCTCGATTACCGCCAATTAAGAGCGGCTGAGGCGGCGGGATGGACTTACCCGTCGCCTCAGTCCTCGCGAATCTCCACCGACGTTGCGCCAGCGCCTTCGTCTTCATCAAAAAGATCACCAAATATTCGCGTGAAATGCGTATCGTCGAAGAATCCGTTAGGCCCCTCCGCGCTGCTCTGTGTGACGACGTACACAGCAAACTGCCCGTCCCGCAACTCGCTCTTCGCCCAGGCGATCACTTCCAGCACATCTTCAACTTCAACGATGTCGTAGTCATCAATAAACCAATTTGTTGCGGATAGAACCGCATGCCTTACACGAAATTGCGTTCCGCGATCAAAGTCGTACGTGGGTCAGTTGGAGCCGCGAGGGAGACCTTCATGCGCACACCATAGAGTAATCGCCTGCGATGTGCCCACCAACTGATCTTCTCACCCCGCTCCAACGAGATTTCGTCTCGGATCTTCTGCATGATGCGGTTCGTGAGATCCTGGATGGACTGCTGGGTGAAACCGCCGATTTCGTCGTAGACGCGGCAGATCGTGGAGAGTGCGACGCACCAGAGGTGCCGGTTGCTCCGATGATCCGGACCGCCGCCGGTGAGATGCATCTCAAGCTCCTTGCCGATTTCGTGTGAAATCTCGTTCGTAAGGACTTTGACAGCATCGACTTGCCCGCCCTCTTGCACCTGCGTGATGAGCGTCGCAACCAGTTCGGTCAGAACTCCAGTGAGAGCAGGTCTTCGCACGGCGGACGAAGCTCCGGTTCCACTGCGCTTGGCGGCGCTAGGTAGCTGCGACCACCGTTGCAGGAGGAGTTCGTAGAACAACGCGATCGAGTGCGGATATCAGATTTGAAGAGACTTGTAGCCAACATGCGCATCGAAAATGCAACACTCAGTAGGTGGGTAGTTACCGAGTAGAATCTCGGCGGGGTTGCCGCCGCTTGACGAAGTCCTGCCAGTCGTCAGTATTCTCCACGCCGCGGGCACCGCCCCGGTTGATGGTGAGCCATGAAGTGGACGAGCCGTCTTCAGCACGCCAACCGAATGCCCTTTCTACGTCTCGCTGCTGCAACTCGCGGCCGTAAGTCACGACGAGAACGTAAGGCTTCCGATCACGATTGATAAACTTCGCTCGTAGTGCGGAATTTACAGGATCGTCTCTAAAAGAGTAGCCGATGATAAGCCAGTGATCCACTTCGGCCAATCCGCCTGAGAACATTTCGTACGCCAGACTGAAAGGATACCGAGCTACGTGTTCCGCTTTGTCCTTCCGATTCGCAAGAACGACGACTGGTCGGACATTCGTTGTCTCTTCGCGGATTGCACGCCACTGGTCGCGACCATTGAGTATCTCCTTGGGCAACTTGGCATAAATATTTTTGTCTTGTGTTGCCCAGTAGGTGAGCGAACCATGGATATGCAGCAACTGCACTCGCTTGTTTCCCGGGAAGTCTTCGCTACTTGATCTGAGCCGCTGCACTTCGCGTTCAACGCCGTCGTGAACGAGTATGTTCACGGGACGGTTCCCGTGCCCCATGTCAGCGACGTCCGATTGGCAGACCGCCAAAAGCGCAGCAAGCAAGAGCGTGTCGTAGTTGAGATTCCCAATGACAACCCTGCCGTCGAACGACTCGGTGATCGCCGTTATCAAGTCGTAGAGACTCTGCGCTTCCGTAACGTATGCGTGTGAACGCTCTGCAATCACTTCGAGGACGTGCGATACGCCCGTGTCTCGTATCTGTTTCGCGAACGTCGAGACTCGCCTGATCGCGTCCCTGAGGTCCTTGTCCGACGGTTTGGTCAAAACCGCGAGAGTGCCCAAGACATCCAGCGTGCGGGACTCCGCCCCGAACACGCCAACAAGAACTTCGAAGTCCTCGGCGCTCGTCGCGCCATCGGGAAGGGCGCGCTCGGCAATCTCCTTCATCGCAACAACAACGTCTCCGCCGTCCGCCTTCTCAATGCGACGAAGAACCTCTTCAGTGATGCTCTGCAAGTTCAGTTCCGGGTTGAAGGCGATTGACAATCCATTCCCGACGAGGGTCGCGATGCCTCGCTCAGTCATCATTCTTGTACCGCCATTCAGGTCGTCCACGCGGACCGGACGCCCGTCGGTCTGCGGCCCCATGCTAGATCAGCCCTCGTCTGAAAAAGACGTGTGGTCGCACTGGTTGGCACGGGCTCCGGCGGATCGGGCGACCGAGCATCTGACTGCTGACTAGCCCGGTAGCGGTTTCCTGCGCGGAGGCCGATCGGGGATCACTCATTAGCCGGAGTCCTCATGAGAAAAAGGGGTCAAGACGTCCCAGTCGTCCGCAGGCGACCGTCCGGGAGCACCGCAGGGGGACCACAGAAACGACCCCAGAACATGGCAACGCTCTGGTGAGATTGCCGTCTCACCAGGCCTTATCAGTCGGGCTGACAGGATTTGAACCTGCGACCCCTTGACCCCCAGTCAAGTGCGCTACCAAGCTGCGCCACAGCCCGTGGCAGTCCAGGCCGAAGCCCGGGCAACTCGACTACCTTAGCGGATGCCGCGGCCGGAAGCGAAAACGGGCGGGCACCGTAGAATCACCGGGCGGAACGCGGCGGCACAGGTCGACGCGCCAGGAACAGCACAGGAGGCAGCAGTAGTGGATGCGCGGCAGAAGCGATCGCAGGTGGCCCTGCACCGAGCCATCATCGAACTCGCGACCAACCGCGACATCGCAAGCCTCACCGTCACCGAGATCACTGACCTCGCCGGTGTGAATCGCTCGACCTTCTACGCCCATGCGACCTCCACCGCCGAGCTGCTCTGCGCGGCGCTGCGCGGGGAGCTCGACGCGATCCGCGATGGCTTCCTGCAGCGTCTGCACCAGGGCGCGGCGACCGACATCAGCATCCGCGAGGCCACCGCGCAGGTGCTCGGCCACCTCGAGACCCACCGCGAGCTCTACCTCCGCGCGTTCGATGCACCCGCCGGTGACTCGGGGTTGCGGGCGATGCTCGCGCTGCATTTCCGCTCGGCGGTCACCGCGACCCTCGAAGCCGGGGTGCTCGACGTCCCCGAGGGAGAGGGTCCCCGCGGCTTCCTTCTCGAGGGGACGGCGTCCTTCCTCGCGGCCGGCTCGACCGGGCTGATGGAGGCGTGGCTACGCCTGCCCGCGCCCCGCTCGACCGAGAGCTACCTCGCCGCCTACCGCCGGCTCCTGCCGCCGTGGTGGCCTTTCGCGACAGCCGCCTGACGCCTCGACTGTCGCCCCCGGGCAGGCAGAATCACGCTCGGGCGCCACACGCACGTCTGGCTCGCAGGATCCGACGATTCCTGCGAGCCGCACACAGAATGAGGAGCCGGAGCGGCGTCAGCGCGCGCGCTTCTCCCGCACCCGCATGTTGACATTCACCGGCGACCCCTGGAAGCCATAGATCTCGCGGAGGCGCCGCGCAATATAGCGGCGGTAGCCCGGGTCGAGGAACCCGGTCGTGAACAGCACGAAGGTCGGTGGCCGCGAGGACGCCTGGGTGCCGAAGAGCACACGCGGCTGCTTGCCTCCGCGGAGGGGGTGCGGATGCGCCGCGGTGAGCTCGGCCAGGAATGCATTGAACTTGCCGGTCGGGATGCGCGTGTCCCACGACTCGAGGGCAAGTTCGAGGGCGGGCACGAGCTTCTCGAGGTGCCGACCGGTGCGCGCCGAGATGTTGACCCGGGGCGCCCAGGCGACGTGCGCCAGGTCGGTCTCGATTTCGCGCTCAAGGTAGCGGCGGCGCTCGTCATCGAGAAGGTCCCACTTGTTGAAGGCGAGGACCAGCGCGCGGCCCGACTCGAGGACCAGGTCGATGATCCGGACGTCCTGCTCCGAGATGGGTTGCGAGACGTCGAGGACGACGACGGCGACCTCAGCCTTCTCGAGCGCGGTCGAGGTGCGCAGCGACGCGTAGAAGTCGGCGCCCTGTTGCAGGTGAACGCGGCGGCGGATGCCCGCGGTGTCAACGAAGCGCCACACCTTGCCGGCAATCTCGACCTGCTCGTCGACCGGGTCTCGCGTGGTGCCGGCCAGCTCGTTGACGACGACCCGCTCCTCCCCCGCGGCCTTGTTCAGCAGACTCGACTTGCCGACATTGGGGCGCCCGAGAATCGCGACGCGGCGCGGACCACCGACCTCACGCTTGGCGACGGCCGACTCGAGCGGCAGCGTCTCGAGCACCGCGTCAAGGAGGTCGGCCACACCGCGGCCGTGTACGGCCGAGACCGGGCGGGGTTCGCCGAGGCCGAGCGACCACAGGGAAGCAGCGTTCGGCTCCTGCCGCGCGTCATCGACCTTGTTCGCCGCGAGGAAGACCGGCTTTTTCGTCTTGCGGAGCAGCTTCACCACGTGCTCGTCGGTTGCCGTGGCGCCGACGTTCGCGTCGACCACGAAGATGACGGCGTCCGCGAGGTCGATTGCGATCTCGGCCTGCATGGCGACGGAGGCGTCGATGCCGCGGGCGTCCGGCTCCCAGCCGCCAGTGTCGACGATGGTGAAGGAGCGGTCGATCCACTCGGCCCTGTACGACACGCGGTCGCGGGTCACGCCGGGGGTGTCCTCAACGACGGCTTCGCGGCGGCCAAGAATGCGGTTCACCAGCGCAGACTTGCCCACGTTCGGACGGCCCACGATTGCCACGACCGGAAGGGCCGGGAGGTAGCGGACCTCGTTCGAGTCCTCAGCGGCGAACTCGAGGAGGTCGCGGTCCTCCTCGTCGAGGTCGTAGTCCTCGAGTCCACTACGCAGCGCCTGAGCGCGTGAGGAGGCGAGCTGCTCGTCGAGGTCGCCGAGACGCTCGACGAGATCGTCGTCGGGGAAGTTCAGCTCGTCGTCACCGACGTGCGTGTCCTGTGCCATGATCGGCCCTTGCTCTCGAAGTTCGGACCTCGGCGACGACCGCATCGACGGTCTGCTCGAAGTCGAGATGAGTGGAGTCGAGAAGAGTGACTCCTTCTGCGGCGTTCATGAAGTCGACCACCTGCGAGTCGGCGCGGTCCCTGGACCGCAGCGCCTGACCCGTCGCCTCGGCGGATTGCGTGGTGACCTCGCGCGAACGCCTGGCCATCCTAGCCTCTTCGCTTGCCGTCAGCAGGATCCGCACGGGTGCCGTCGGTGCGACCACGGTCGTGATGTCGCGCCCCTCGACGATGATGCCCTCGCGTCGCGTCTCGCCGATGATCCGCCGAAACAGCAGGGTGATCCTCCGCCGCACCTCCGGCACCTTCGCGACGGCCGACACCTGCGCGGTGACGCGGGGTTCACGGATTGCCGCGGTCACCTCGGTCGGGCCAACCCAGACCGAGTACGACTCGGGGTCCGTGCCGATGGAGTAGTCGAAGCCATCGAGCGCGTCGACAATCGCGTCCTCGTCGGCGAAGTCGAGCCCGCGGTCGAGTCCGTGCCAGGCGAGCGCCCGGTAGGCGGCCCCCGTGTCGAGAAACTCGAAATCGAGCCGGCGTGCAGCCTCGCGCGACACGCTCGACTTACCGCTGCCCGCCGGGCCGTCGATTGCCACGACAACGGCCTCACCGAAATCGCCCTGCTCGGCCGCCTCCGTGCGGGAAGCACGCACGGGAGCGGCACCGCCGTCCTCCGGGATGCTTTGCTGCGCTCGACGGGCGGGTGTCATTCTGTTCAGGCCACCCTCCTGCCTGTTCTGCTCGGTGCTCATCCGGCGATCCTCCAGCCGCGTGCGGTCAGTTCATCCGTCAACGGAGCGACCGCCTCGGGCAGTACCGAGATCTCGGCGAGGCCCACGCGGCGCCCCTCGGCGTGCTCGAGGCGCACGTCTTCGAGGTTGACGCCGGCCTCGCCGATCTCGGCGAGCAGGCGCGCGAGCGCGCCCGGGGAGTCGTCGATGAGCACGATCAGTGTCGAGAAGCGCTGGTCCTGGCCGTGCTTGCCTGGCAGCCGCGCGACTCCGGCGTTCCCTGCTGCGAGGTGCTCGGCGAGGACGCGGCGCGAGCCCGGCGCATCCAGGTCGCGGAGCGCGTCAGCGACCTCGGCGATGTCGTTGCGGAAGGCGTCGAGCACCGCGACGACGTGGTGGCGGTTCGCGGCGAGGATCTGCATCCACAGTTCGGGGGCAGAGGCAGCGAGGCGCGAGACGTCCCGCACGCCCTGCCCGGCCAGGCGCAGTGCCGCGTTTGGCGCGTCAAGCAGGCGCTGCCCGAGCAGCGACGAGATGACCTGCGGCGCGTGCGAAACGAGGCCGACCGAGAGGTCGTGCTCCTCCGGGTCCATCTCGACGATCGTCCCACCGAGATCAAGCGCGAGGCCCTCGACCCGCGCGAGCACCTCGGCGCTCGTCTCACCATCACGGCAGATCACCCAGGGTCGGCCCACGAAGAGATCGCCGCGCGCCGAGACGGGTCCGCCGCGCTCGCGGCCGGCCATCGGGTGCGAGCCGATGTAGCGGGAGAGATCGACACCGCGGGCGCGCAACTCGCGCAGCGGCTGGGTCTTGACGCTCGCGACATCGGTGACTACCGCCTCCGGATGCGCAGCGAGTTCGCGCTCGACGACGCTCGCTGTGACGTCGGGCGGCACGCAGACCACCACCACCGAAGGCCGGTCATCGGCGGAGGCAGCACGGCCGGCACCGTAGTCAATGGCAAGCGAGAGGCTGGCCGGCGAGGCGTCGTCGAGCACGACATCGATCCCACGCGAGGCGAGGCCAAGGCCGATGGAGGCGCCCAGTAGGCCGGAGCCGACCACCCGCACCGTGCCGGTCGTCCGCATCGCGGGCGCGGCGGGGTGCAGGAGCTCATTCACCCGGACAGCCTAGCGATCGGGGCGACGGTGCTTGTCCGCTCCCGAGCGACGCGGTGGAGCATCCCGCCGCTGACCGCCTGTGGAGGAGCCTCCGCGACCGGGAGCCTCCTCGCGAGCGCCGGAGCCACGCCCCCCGCCCGTGCCGCGCTCACCCCTGTCCGGCCGTGGCCGCCGAGCCCCCGCACTCGCCTTCCGAGTCGGCGCCGGCGTCGCGGCTGCCACCTTTTCCCCGCCCTGCCTCGCGATGGTGAGCAGTGCACCCAGCTCGTCGCGGGTCAGATCGCGCAGATCGCCCGAGCGCAGCGTTTCCAGGTGCAGCGGCCCGAACTGCCGCCGCACGAGCTCGATCACGGGGTGCCCGACTGCGGCCATCATCCGCCGAACGACGCGGTTGCGCCCCGAGTGCAGCGTGATCTCAACGAGCGACGCGTTCGAGCGCCCCTCCGGCCGCCCCAGCAGCCGCGCCTTGTCGGCCGCCACCGGTCCGTCATCGAGCTCAATCCCGGCGGTCAGCGCCGCGATCGTCTGCGGGAGAACCTGCCCGTGCACTTTCGCGATGTAGGTCTTCGTCACTCCGAACGACGGATGCGCGAGCACGTGTGCCAGCTCGCCGTCGTTGGTCAGCACCAGGAGCCCGGAAGTCTCGGCGTCGAGACGGCCGACGTTGAACAGCCGCTCCTCGAAATTCTTCGTGTAGGTGCTGAGGTCGGCCCGGCCATTCTCGTCGGCCAGCGAGCTGACCACTCCGACCGGCTTGTTCAGCATCACGTAGCGGCGCGAGGTATCCAACTGCACCGCGACGCCGTCGACCTCGATTCGGTCGGTCGCCGGGTCGATGCGCCGACCGAGTTCGTCGGCCACGGTGCCGTTCACGCGGATCCGTCGCGCGACGATCATCTCTTCAACGACCCGGCGGGAGGCGACCCCCGCGGCCGCGAGGACCTTCTGCAGTCGTTCGCCATCGGGGCCGCTGTCAGGGGCGCTCATCGAATCCGTCTCTTCCGTCGCTCAGTAGGGGTGAAATCTTCGGCAGCTCATCGAGCGAGGTGAGGCCGAGGTGCACGAGCAACTGCTCGGTGGTGCCGTAGAGGACCGCGCCCGTCTCGGGATCGTGGCCGACCTCCACGATCAGGCCGCGGCCGAGGAGGGTGCGCGCGACGGAGTCGACGTTGACCGCGCGAATCTGCGCAACCTGGCCGCGCGAGACAGGCTGCTTGTACGCGATGACCGCCAACGTCTCGAGCGCGGCCTGCGAGAGCCGCGTCGGATTCTGGGTCAGCACGAAGTCCGAGACCACCGCGTCATACTCGCGACGCACATAGATACGCCAGCCGCCGCCGACCTCGCGCAACTCGAATCCGCGGCGGATCGAGCCGTCGATGCCGTCGTAGTCGGCGACGAGCCGCTCGATCGACTGGCGGACCACCGCGATCGGTCGCGAGAGGGCAGTAGCGAGAGCGGCGAGCGACTGCGGCTCGTCGGCAACCATCAGGATCGCCTCGATCGCCCGGTCGATCTCGACGGCGACCGCACCGGGATCGGCGTCCGTCCGACCGGAGGAATCAGGAGTCATAGTCCGCCCCCAGCGCGGCAAGGTTCTCGTCGCTCCACGACTCGGCGATCCAGCGCAGTGTCAACTCGCCGAGCGGCTCGGGCTGCTCGAACGACACGGCACCGTGCCGGTACAGCTCGAGCACGGCGAGGAAGCGGGCCACGACCACACCCTTCTCGTCCGCGCCCGCGATCAGCTCGCGAAACGTCGCCCACTCCCGTGAGCGCAGCACGACGACGACGTGGGCGGCCTGCTCCCGGATGCTGATCCGCGGCGCGTGCAGGTGATCGAACCCGACCGTCGGCAGTTCCCGGGGCGCAAGCGCGAGAGTAGCCAGCGCGGCGAAGTCCTCGGCCGAGAGGGTCCAGACGAGTTCCGGCTTCGTTGCCCGGTACTCCTCCTGCAGCGGGACGTTTCGCACGTGGCGGCCGGTCTCAACCGCCATCCGCTCGGCGAACCACGACGAGACGTGCTTGAACGCCCGGTACTGGAGAAGTCGCGCGAACAGCAGGTCACGGGCCTCCAGCAGTGCGGCGTCCTCCGCGTCCACGAGTTCGCCCTGCGGCAGTAACCCGGCGATCTTGAGGTCGAGGAGCGTCGCAGCGACGACCAGGAACTCGGACGCGCGGTCCAGTCCCTCGAGCGTGTCGATTCCGTGCAGGTAAGAGAGGAACTCGTCCGTCACCGCGCTCAGCGCGATCTCGGTGATGTCGACCTGCTGCTTCGCGATGAGGCTCAGGAGGAGGTCGAATGGTCCCTCGAAGTTGCTCAGGGCGACGCGGAATCCGGTCGGCGCGGGACGCCCCTCGAGGACGACCTCAGGCGACCGCGCCACGCGAGATCAGCTCCCTGGCGAGCTTGCGATACGCCTTCGCGGCGTTGTGCTCGGGAGCGAACTGCGTGATCGGCACACCGGACACACTCGCGTCCGGGAACTTCACCGTCCGGCCGATCACCGTCTCGAGAACGCTGTCACCGAACGTGTCGACCACGCGGTCGAGCACCTCCCTCGAATGCAGCGTGCGGGAGTCGTACATCGTGGGCAGGATGCCGTCGAGCTCGATCACCGGGTTCAACCGATCGCGCACCTTATCAATCGTCTCGATCAGCAGCGCGACACCGCGCAGGGCGAAGAACTCGCACTCGAGCGGGATGAGGACCCCGTGGCTCGCGGTGAGTGCGTTGACGGTCAGCAGACCCAGTGAGGGCTGGCAGTCAATCAAAATGACGTCGTAGTCGGCGCTCACCTTGCGCAGCACGCGCGCGAGGATCTGCTCACGGGCGACCTCGTTCACGAGGTGGACCTCCGCCGCCGACAAATCGATGTTGGCCGGGATGATGTCGAGGTTGGGGACGCGGGTGCTGCGAATCGCCTCGGCCGGGTCCTTCACCGTGCCGAGGAGGAGATCGTAGATCGTGATCGCGTCGTAGGTCGCCACCCCAAGGCCCGCGGACAGAGCGCCCTGAGGGTCGAAGTCGATCGCCAGCACGCGGCGGCCGTACTCGGCGAGCGTCGCGCCCAGGTTGATGGTCGTCGTCGTCTTGCCGACTCCGCCCTTCTGATTACAGAGGGAGATGATCCGCGCGGGTCCGTGGCCGGTCAACTCCACAGGCAAGGGGAAGTCGCGCAGAGGACGGCCGGTCGGGCCGAGCGTCGGGGCTTCGAGACCGGTGAGTTCGGCCTTGTCGTCCGTCTTGCGTGTCACCTGCGTCTACCTCGTCTCCGTGTCGGCGAGCGCTCCCGCGCGGCCTGCGTCGAGTGTACCGGCGCCCCGGTCCCCCGCCGCCGCGCCCCGCCGAGCCCCGGAGGGGCGGCCCCTCAGCGCCGCGCGCGCGGATGCGCCGACGTGTACACGTCGCGCAGGGTGTCTGCTGTCACCAGCGTGTAGATCTGCGTCGTCGCCACCGATGCGTGCCCGAGTAGCTCCTGCACCACCCGCACATCCGCTCCGCCCGCCAGCAGATGCGTCGCGAAGGAGTGCCGGAATGTGTGCGGCGAGATCGTGGCATCCAGCCCCGCCTTCTCGGCCACCGCCCGGATCACGAGCCACGCACTCTGCCGCGACAGCCGGCTCCCCCGCATCCCGAGAAAGAGCGCAGGAGTCGCCCGCCCACGCCGCGACAACTCCGGCCGCGCCCGCACCAGGTACTCGTCCACCGCCTCTCGGGCGTAGCGCCCGAGCGGCACCATGCGCTGCTTCGAGCCCTTGCCCGTCAGACGCACCACCTCGGCGTCCAGCACATCGTCTACATTCAGGTCGACCGCCTCCGAGATGCGCGCGCCGGTCGCATAGAGCAGCTCGAGCAGCGCGCGGTCTCGTAGGTCGGCCAGCTCCTCGCCGCGCGCGGCCTGGAGCAGCGCCGTCATCTGCTCGATCGTGATCGCCTTGGGCAGAGTCATCGGCAGCTTGGGCGGCACGACGTCGTGCGCAACGTCGTCGGCGACGAGGCCCTCCTCCAGCGCGAACCGGTGCAGCCCGCGCACGCTCGAGAGAACGCGCGCCCTCGAACTCGGCGCGAGCGGCCTGTCGGGACGCGCCGCGAGCCACGAGGAGAACTCGCCGACATCCGCTCGTCGCAGCGAGGCCAACTCACTGACCCCGCGCTCCTCCAGCCAGCCGAGGTAGAGCGCGAGGTCGCGCCGATACGCCACGAGCGTGTGTGCCGAGAGCCCGCGCTCGACGCTCGCCTGGCGGAGGTAAGCGTCGGCGCAGGCGCGCGGCGTCACACCCGAGGGTGGCGCACCCGGGGGTGCCGCGTCCACGGCGAGGCGGCGTCGCCCAGCCCGCGCCAGTCGCGGGCCCGAAATGCGTGCGCCGCCAGTACAGCGATCGTCAGCGACGGGTTCTGCACCCGCCGGGCCAGCACCGCCTCGACAGCCTCGTCGAGTGGCACCCAGCGCAGCTCCATGTCCGCTTCCTCGGCCTCGCGCTCAAAAGCGGCAGCGGTGGCTGAGAGCCCGCGGGCGAGGTAGATCCTGATGACCTCGTCGCTGCCGCCGGGCGAGGTTACGAACTCCGAGAGCAGATCCCAGCGTTCGGCCTGCAGGTCGGTCTCCTCCCCCAGCTCGCGCTGCGCGGCGACGAGCGGATTCTCACCCTCGATGTCGAGAAGCCCCGCGGGGATCTCCCACTCACGGCTGCGAATCGGGTGACGGTACTGCTTGATGAGCGCAACCCGGCCGTCGTCGTCGAGCGCGAGCACCGCGACGGCGCCGGTGTGGTCGACGAATTCCCGTCGCAACTCGCCGCCCCCGTAGCGGAAGGTCTCGGCGCGGACATCCCACACCACCCCGTCGAAGATCCGCTCGCTGGTGAGGATCTCGGGCTCGATCAGCTCATCGGACAGCGGCTCACTCATCGTCGCCCGCCTCCGAGACAGGGAACAGCCGCGAGGACTCCTGGCGCTCCAGCGCCGCGGTTACCAGACCGCGGAACAGCGGGTGCGCATTGTTCGGGCGCGAGCGCAGCTCCGGGTGCGCCTGGGTGCCGACGTAGTAGGGGTGCTTGTCGCGCGGCAGCTCGACGTACTCGACGAGGTGTCCGTCTGGCGATGTGCCCGAGAACCAGAGGCCGGCCTTGGCGATCCGATCGCGGTAAGCGTTGTTGACCTCGTAGCGGTGACGGTGGCGCTCGGCCGCCTCGGACGCTCCGTAGACCTCGGCCACGATCGAGCCCTCGGCAAGGGTCGCCGTGTAGAGCCCGAGTCTCATGGTGCCGCCCATATCGCCGGACGCGAGGATCTCGACCTGCTCGGCCATTGTCGCGATCACGGGGAACTCGGTGTCCGGGTCGAACTCCGTCGAGGAGGCGCCCTCGAGTCCCGCCTTGGTGCGCGCGTATTCAATCACCATGCATTGTAGCCCCAGGCACAGACCCAGCGTCGGAATTCCGTTCTCGCGGGCGAAGCGCAATGCGCCGAGCTTGCCCTCGATGCCGCGGATGCCGAAACCGCCGGGCACGCAGATGCCGTCGAGCTCTGAGAGCGTCCGTGCCGCAACCTCCGGGTCCTCGAGCCCGTCAGACGCAATCCAGCGGATGACCACCTTCGTCTGCTGCGCGAATCCGCCGGCCCGCAGCGCCTCGGTCACCGACAGGTAGGCGTCCGGCAGGTCGATGTACTTGCCGACCAGGCCGATGGTCACCTCGTGCTTGGGCTCGTGCACAGCCTCAAGCAGGCGCGCCCAGCCGTCCCAGACGACCTCACCGGCGGGCAAACGAAGCTGGTCGATGATGTAGGAGTCAAGGCCCTGCTCGTTGAGCATCTGCGGGATCTCGTAGATAGATGCGACATCCCTGGCGTTCACGACGGCCTGCTCGTCCACGTCGCACATGAGCGCGATCTTGCGCTTATTCGACTCCGACACCGGTCGATCGCTGCGCAGGACGAGAGCGTCCGGCTGAATCCCGATCGAGCGCAGGGCGGCAACGGAGTGCTGGGTCGGCTTCGTCTTCTGCTCACCGGACGCGCCCATGAACGGGACGAGTGAGACGTGCACGAAGAAGACGTTCGCGCGGCCCAGCTCGTGGCGGACCTGACGCGCCGACTCGATGAACGGCTGGCTCTCGATATCGCCGACCGTGCCGCCGATCTCGGTGATGATCACGTCCGGCTGCGGGTCGTCCTCGGCCTGAAGCCGCATCCGCCGTTTGATCTCATCGGTGATGTGCGGGATGACCTGCACTGTGTCACCGAGGTACTCCCCGGCGCGCTCGCGGGCGATCACCCGCGAGTAGATCTGCCCGGTGGTGACGTTCGCCGCCTGGTCGAGGTTGATGTCGAGGAAGCGCTCGTAGTGCCCGATGTCGAGGTCGGTCTCGGCCCCGTCGTCGGTGACGAAGACCTCGCCGTGCTGGAACGGGTTCATCGTGCCCGGGTCCACGTTGAGGTACGGGTCGAGCTTCTGCATGACCACGCGGAGTCCGCGCGCCGTGAGGAGGTTGCCCAGGCTGGCGGCCGTCAGGCCCTTGCCGAGCGAGGAGACGACTCCGCCCGTGACGAAGATGTGCTTCGTGACTTTCAGAGGAGTGTCCTGCCCGGCCGACGACGTGACACGCGTCGGGTCGGAGAATCTCCCGGAATCCGCGGGAGAAGAAGGGGAAAGGCCCGTGTTCGTAAAGTCCACCACGGGCTTCCACCCTAACAGCACATTCGGAGCGACCGTCGTCCTTCGCCCGGATCGGAGCCCGGCTCAGCCGCGCCGGCTCGTCTCCAGCAGCTCCCGCGCGTGGGCGAGGGCGTTCGCCGAGTCAGTGAGGCCGGAGAGTAGCCGCGCCATCTCCGAGACCCGTTCCTCGGAGTCGAGCTGCGTCACCGCGCTCGACGTCACTGCGCCGTCTGATCCCTTCTCGATGCGGAGGTGATTGGTCGCGAAGGCCGCGACCTGCGCCAGGTGCGTGACAGCGATGACCTGCGAGGTCTCAGCGAGGCGCGCGAGCCGTCGGCCGATCTCGATCGCCGCGGCACCACCCACTCCGGCATCGACCTCGTCGAACACGAACGTCGGCACGGGGTCGTTGGCGGCGACCACGACCTCGATCGCCAGCATCACCCGCGAGAGCTCGCCGCCCGAGGCGCCGCGACCAAGTGGTCGAGGCGTCGCACCGGAGTGCGGCTGCAGCAGCATCTCCACCACGTCGCGACCGTACATCGATGGCTCGCCCGCCGCCGTCACCTGCACCTGCAGGCGCGCGTCGGTCATCGCGAGTGCCGTCAGCTCGTCGCTCACTCGCTCCCCCAGCTCCGCCGCCGCAGCCGTGCGTAGCTGCGTCAGCCGGGTCGCGAGCCGGTCAACGAGATCGGCGTCGGCCGCGGTGTCGGCCGCGAGAGCCGCGATCCGCTCGTCGTCACCATCCAGTTCGAGCAGGCGCAGGCCGGAGGAGTCGACCAGGTCGAGCACGTCGTCCAACGTCGGTCCGTAGGTCCGGGCGAGCATCGTCAGCTCGGCGCGCCGGTTCTCGATGAGCTCGAGGTCGTGCGCCCCGTCGAGGTCCAGCTCGGCCAAGTAGGAGGAGAGAGCGCCCGCCGCATCAACGAGCAGCACGGAGGCCTCGCCGAGAATCTGCACCGTCGGCTGCAGCGCCGCGTCGTGCTCGGCGGCCCGTTCCAGCACGCGCCGCGCCGTCTCGACGAGCCCGAGCGCGTCACGCCCGTCCAGCTCCTCCGAGGACACGGCCTCGCGCGCATCACCCGCGGCCAGCCGAAGCTGCTCGATACTCCCGAGGCGGGCCGACTGCGCTGCGAGTTCGACGTCCTCGCCCCGCTGCGGAGCGATCACCTCGATCTCCGCGAGGGCGGCGCGGAGCCGCTCCGCCTCGCGAGCGCGTGCCTCGCGCGCGTCGCTCAGACCGTCGAGCTCCTCGCGGTTGGCGCGCCAACGCTCGAACGCGCTCGTGTACTCGCGAATCGCCTCGGCAAGGTCCGGTCCGCCGAAGCGATCCAGCGCCTCGCGCTGCGCGGCGGCTGAGCGGAGGCGGATCTGATCAGACTGCCCGTGCACCACGACCAGCTGGTCGGCGAGCTCGCTGAGAACGCTCACCGGAGCGCTGCGGCCCCCAACGACGGCGCGCCCGCGCCCCTCCGCCGAGACTGACCTCGCCAGCAGCAACTCCGGCCCGTCCAGGTCGCCTCCGGCGTCGTGCACGCGGTCGGCGACGGGCCCTACCTCCGGGACCAGCCAGCGCCCCGACACCCAGGCCTGCCGTGCACCCGAGCGAACTGCGGACGCGTCCGACCGCGCGCCCAACACCAGACCGAGCGCGGTGACGACCATGGTCTTGCCGGCACCGGTCTCCCCGGTCACCGCCGTGAAGCCTGGTCCGAGCGGAAGCGTCGCCTCGGCGATCACTCCGAGATCGCGGATCTGTAGCTCTTCGAGCATGGGTCCCTACTCCGTCTCCGCCGACCCCCGCCATCCACGGATGGGGAGACCGAACTTGTGCACGAGGCGATCGGTGAAGGAGGCGTCGTGCAGGCGCGCGAAGCGCACGGGCACCGGAGAGCGGCGGTAGACGACACGCGCACCCGTCGGCAGCTCGTACGTGCGCCGCCCATCGGCCCAGAGCACGCCCACGCCGTCGGTCCGTTCCTTTACCTCGACCGCGAGGCTCGAATCCGGCCCCACCACCAGAGGCCGGGCGAAGAGGGCGTGCGCGCTCAGCGGCACCAGCAGCATCGCTTCCAGGGTCGGCCAGACCACGGGACCGCCGCCCGAGAACGCGTAGGCGGTCGATCCGGTCGGAGTCGATACCACAATCCCGTCACAGCCGAAGCTCGACAACGGACGCCCGTCGATGCCGACCATCACCTCGAGCATCCGCTCGCGGCTACCCTTCTCGACCGTCGCTTCGTTCAGAGCCCAGGTCTCATAGACGACCACGTCATTGATCTTGACCCGCACCTGCAGCGTCATTCGTTCCTCGACGCGGTAGTCGCCGCTCAGCGCTCGCGCGACGGCGTCGTCGAGGTCGTCGCGCTCGCTCTCGGCGAGGAACCCGACATGGCCGAGGTTGACTCCGAGCAGCGGCGCGGTCCCCGAGCGGACGATCTCCGCGGCCCGGAGAATGGTGCCGTCGCCGCCCAGCACGAAGACCAACTCGATTGACTCAAGGGGGACATCAACGCCGAGCACGTCGACGTCGGCCAGGTCGGCGGCTGCGGCGACCATGTCGCCCTTGTCATCCGCGCAGAGAATGGGCCGCGCACCGGAATTGCGCAGGCGTTCGACGACGAGGATCGCCGCGTCGAGGGAGTCCGTTCGTCCGGTGTGGGCGACGACGAGGATATTGCGCTCGTCAGGAGGGGACTGCATCGAGGAGGTGTCCTTCGGATCGATCGACGGCGGCGGACACGATCGCGTCATCCGGTGGTGAGCGCGGTGACCGCGTCCCTCCATTCTGTCGGAATCGTTCCATGGCCGCGGTGGAGGTGCACCAGATACTCGTGATTCCCAGCGCTCCCGGGGAGAGGCGATTCAACGAGACCAACAACACCGAGCCCGACATCCCAGGCCGACCACAGAACGTCCGAGAGCGCTTCACGCCGCAGCGCCGGATCGCGCACGATCCCCTCGCGGATACCGGTTCGCCCGACCTCGAACTGCGGCTTCACCAGCAGCACGAAGTCGGCCGACGCAGACACGGATGCGGCAACCGGAGGCAGCACCATCGTCAGGGAGATGAACGAGACGTCCGAGACGACCAGGTCGGGCACAACATCGGTACCGGAGGCCTCGGCCAATCGTGCCGAAGTCATGTCCCGGGCGTTGAACCCCTCGACTACGTGCACTCGGTCATCGGAGCGGATACGCGGCGCCACTTGCGCATGCCCGACGTCGAGGGCGATGACCGAGGCCGCACCCCGCTCGAGGAGGACCTGCGAAAAACCGCCGGTCGACGCGCCCACATCGAGCGCGTTCGCACCCTCCACCCGGACCGCGAACGTGTCCAGCGCTGCGAGAAGCTTGTGGGCAGCACGACTGACGTAATGGTCGAGACCGGCGACCGCCACCTCCTGATCGTCGCGCACACGGAGCGAGGACTTGAGCGCGGGAATCCCGTCGACCGTGACGAGACCGTCGGCGATCATCCGAGCGGCATGAGTCCGAGAGCGCGCGATCCCCCGAACAGCGAGAGCCGAGTCAAGTCGTGAACTGTCCATCATCGGGCGCGATTGGCGTGCTCTAGCCGTAGCCGAAGCTCGTCCTGCACCTGCGAGTACGCAGCCGCCCTCTGCGCCAGCGGAGCGTTTTCAATGTCCTCGAGCGTCGCTCCGAGATCGTCAGCAACCGCGTCAGCGCGCTCCTGGCCGGCGCCGTGCTGCTCGGTCTGGTCCTGATGAGTGCGGTCCTGGTTCACCGTTTCTCCTTGATCGGGAGTGGGGCGACGACGGGAGCGACGTCGCTCCGGCCGTCGGTCTCGCCCACGAAATCGTGGCGACCGGTTAAACAGCGATGGCCACCCAGTGTGTGGGTGGCCATCGTGAATGGTGTCCGGCGGTGTCCTACTCTCCCACAGGGTCCCCCCTGCAGTACCATCGGCGCTGAGAGTCTTAGCTTCCGGGTTCGGAATGTGACCGGGCGTTTCCCTCTCGCTATGGCCGCCGTAACCCTGGCGACACACCCACCCGCGAAACGGGTCGATGGTCAAATCTTGGGTTACACGCCGTGCGTGTTTTCAATTGTTCCGGACGATCTTCACGATCGACGCGGGGTGCCCGTCTTCTGGGAACCACAAAGTGGACGCAAGCAATCCTTGACCACTCCTACCAGCCTTTACAACGG